>NZ_JBJDQQ010000001.1:0-2186845 GCF_044903545.1 Microbacterium sp. NPDC006705 | reverse complement strand
GAGTCATCGATGGCGATCGCGCCGATCTGCTCGGCCAACGCCAGCCGGTCAGGGTGACGATCGACCACCATCACCTTCGCGGCGCCCTTGATCATCGCGGACAGGGCGGCCATCAGCCCGACCGGACCCGCCCCGGCGATGACAACGCTGTCGCCCGGGACCACCCCGGCCATCTCGGTGGCGTGGTAGCCGGTGGGGAAGATGTCGGAGAGCATGACGTAGTCGTTCTCCTTCTCCTCCGCATCCTCGCCCAAGCGCAGCGCGTTGTGGTCACCGAAAGGCACACGGAGCAGTTCCGCTTGGCCACCGCCGTAGGGACCCATGTCGGCGAACCCGTAGGCCGCACCGGCGAATGATGGGTTGGGCTGGGTGGTGAGGCAGTAGTTGGTCAGGCCGCGTTCGCAGTTCTTACAGAATCCGCACGAGATGTTGAAAGGGAGCACAACCCGGTCTCCGACCCTGACCTTCTCAACGCCACTACCGACCTCGATGACCTCCCCCATGTTCTCGTGACCGAACGTCCGGCCTACCTCGAAGGAGGTCCGCCCCTCGTACATGTGCAGATCCGAGCCGCAGATGTTCGTTGTCGTCACCCTGACCAGCACATCGGAGGGTCGCTCGATCTTCGCGTCCGGGACGTCCTTCGTGCTGACCTGACGGGGTCCCTCGTACACCACTGCCTTCATTGTCCACTCCGATCCGATGGTGTTGCTCGATGTTCTACTGGCAGGTCCTCGGCGACGCCGGCCCCACTCGAGACAGCGAACGCCCCCCCCCCCCCCGGGCCACGCGTCAAGGGGCTTGCCCGAAGCAGACGATGTGACAATCGAGCCGGGAACGCCCACCGAGACCAGGTTCTGATGCACATTCTCGGCGCGAGCCGTGGGCCCCCATCGCGAGTGCACCGTAACCGATGGCGGTCTCAACCGGTCGACGCACCACCCGTAGAGGATCGACCCGGAGGTGCGTGTGGCGTTCACGAGCGAGCAAGAGGACACGGTGTGGGAGCTGTGGGGACGAGGCGAGCCGACCAGGCTCATCGCTCGCTCACTTCGCACGAACACGTCGGCGGTCACTAGAAATCTCGCGAAGCATGGCGGTGTGCCGCCCGCAGCACGGCAACGAAGTCGCCTGCAACTGACCATTGAGCAGCGTGAGGAGGTGACGCGCGGGATCGCTGCCGGCTTGTCGAGTCGAACGATCGCGGCGTCGATCGGCCGGGCTCCGTCGACGGTGTCGAGGGAGCCCGCCCGCAACGGCGGCCGCGATGCCTATCGTGCGACGTCGGCGGATGCCGCTGCGTGGCGACGCGCGAGCCGGCCGAAGCCATCGCGTCTCGCGTCCGACGCCGAGTTGCTGCGCGTTGTTCGAGACCGGTTGGAGGCGGATTGGTCTCCCGAGCAGATCGCGCACTGGCTGCGACGGCAGCACCCGACAGACACACGCATGCGGATCTCGCACGAGACGATCTACCGCTCGATCTACGTCGCGGGTCGCCGCGAGCTCGGTCGCGATGCCGCCCGGCATCTGCGCTCTGGGCGGTCGGTGCGGCGGGCGAGGGTGGCGAAACGTTCGCATGGGCGTGGTGTCCTGCGCAACATGAACTCGATCCGCACCCGGCCCGTGACCGTCGCGGAGCGCGTCGAACTCGGGCACTGGGAGGGCGACCTCGTGATGGGTGCTCGACCGTCTGCCGTCGCGACGCTCGTGGAACGCTCGACGCGCTACGTCCGCGTCATCCCGCTGCCCAACGAATACCGGGCGACCCAGGTGCGCGCCGCGATCGCTGCCGATCTCGTGCAGCTGCCATCGGCGCTGCGGCGGACGCTCACTTGGGATCGAGGGCGGGAGATGGCCAAACATCAGGAGCTCGCAGCCGACCTGGGCATGGGCGTGTTCTTCTGCGACCCGCGATCGCCGTGGCAACGCGGGAGCAACGAGAACACGAACCGGCTCCTACGGCAGTACCTCGCCAAGAGTGCGGATCTCCGACGATTCACCGCCTCAGACCTCGCTCGCATCGCCGACCGCATCAACACGCGTCCACGCCGCGTGCTGGGCTGGGCGACCGCCGCCGAGTCGTTCCTGCCGCACCTCCGCAACGTCAGCCCGAATGCGCGTCGGCCGCTCGAACTATCGACGACGCGCGGTCAGTCCTCAGTTGACCTCAGCGCTGCGGAGCGTCGATAGAAGGTGGCGCGAGACATGCCGAGGTCACGGGCGACCTGCGCCGCAGGCGTCCCACCTTCGACGAGCCGGAGCGCGCTGCGGACCTGACTGTCCGTGACGCGCTGGGGCCGACCACCCAGGCTCTGCCCGGCGGCGCGACGCTTCGCGATCGAGTCCGTGACGCGCTCCCGCTTGATCTCGAGTTCCATCTGCGCGAGCGCAGCCATGATCGTGAACACCATCGACCCCATCGGTGTCGACGTGTCGACGTCGCCGCCGCCGAGGTTCAACACGCGCAGGCCGGCACCGCGGCCGCGCAGCTGCTCCGCGAACGCGAGCATGTTCTGCGTCGACCGACCCAGCCGGTCGAGCGTCGTGATGACGAGCGTGTCCCCATCGATCAGCGCATCGATGGCTCGATCGAACTGCGGCCGTGACGCCCGAGCCCCGGACACCCCGTGGTCGACGTACAGGTCGTCGCGGCGCACGCCAGCGGTAAGGAGGTCCGCCTGTTGGCGATCCGTCGATTGTTGCCGCGTAGAGACGCGTGCGTAGCCGATCAGCTTGCCCACGGGCTACTCCGGTGTCTCGAAACCAACTGCTAGTAGTCGGATTCAAGCAGACAGTTGCGAGACGTAGTTCCGAGACTCGCCGTGGAGCCGAACTTCGCAACTCCCCCCGACCTCTCTCGAGGCGGCGTGAGACGTCTCGAATCTCGAGGCATGCGAGACGGCAATGTATTCGGACCGCGATTGAAGCTCAGCGCAGGATGCCGCTGTGGCGCGCAGCGGCGACCGCGGCGGTGCGTGAGGAGACGCCGAGCTTGGAGTAGATGTGGGCGAGGTGGGACTTCACGGTCGTCTCGCTGACGAAGAGGCTGGCGGCGACGTCGGTGTTGGACTGGCCGGCGGCGACACGCTCGAGCACCTCGATCTCGCGGCTGCTGAGGCTGACCTGCGGCGCCCGCATCCTGCTCAGCAGCCGTGAGGCGATGACGGGTGCGAGTGCGCTCTCGCCTGCTGCGGCGGCTCGGACGGCGGCGATGAGCTCGTGGGGTGGTGCGTCCTTGAGGAGGTAGCCGCTGGCGCCTGCCTCGACGGCTCCGAGGATGTCCGCGTCGGAGTCGTAGTTCGTGAGTACGAGGACGTACGGTGCTGCGTCGAGCGCTCGGATGCGGCGCGTCGCATCCGCACCGGTGGTGGTGGCTGCGGCACCGAACTGCAGGTCCATCAGCACCATGTCGGGGTTCTCCCGTTCGGCAGCCTCGGCTGCCTCGTCGGGTGTCGCCGCCTCGGCGACGACCTCGATGTCGTCCTCCGGGCTGAACAGTGCCCTCAGGCCTGCGCGCACGATGGGGTGGTCGTCGGCGATGACGATGCGGATCATGACGTGGGCTCTCGCGCGAGGTCGACCATGAGGGTGGTGCCCTTTCCTGGTGCGGAGTCGATGGTGACGGTGCCGCCGAGCTGGTCCACGCGTTCTCGGGTCGCGCGAATGCCGAAGGAGTCGGATCGTCGGGGTGGTGCGGTGACCGCGGTCGTGGCCTCGAACCCGCGACCGTCGTCGGTGATCTCGAACGCCAAGCGGTCGTCGTGCACGGTGAGGGTGATCGTCGCGGTGCTGGCGTCGGCGTGCTGGATGACGTTGGCGATCGCGCCCTGCGCGATCCGCAGCAGTGCGGTCTGCAGATGCATTGGCAGCTCGACGGTGTCGGACACGCGAATGTCGACGTCGAGTCCTCGCGCGGCCCATTGGGAGGTGGCGAGCCGTCGGAGCGCCCCGCCCAGACCCTCGTCGTCGAGGTTGGGGGGTGTGAGCTCTCGGATGAAGCGGCGCGCGTCGGCGAGGTTCGCCGCCGCGGTCTCGCGTGCCAGCCGGATGTGCTCGACGCCTGGCCGTTCGGGATCCGTCCGCTCGGCGGCGTGCAGCAGCATCTGGATGCTGGAGAGCCCTTGCGCGAGGGTGTCGTGGATCTCGCGGGCAAGGCGGGACCGCTCTGCCATGACGCCGGCTTCATGTTCCGACGCCGCGAGCTGCCCGCGGGTCGCAAGCAGTTCTCGCATGAGCGCCTCCCGCTGTGCGGCTTCGCGGGCGAGCGCCTGGTAGCCGAGGCCGATGAGCAAGGCGACGCCCGCACCCACGAGTGGTCCGACGACGCCGCCCACGCTCCACCCGCCGTGGATGCCGAGCGCCGCGATCGCGATCGCCGTCGCGGCCGCGATCGCGAGCGACCCCCATCCCCGACCCAGCAGATGCAGGAACAGGAAGAACAACGGGAAGACGAGGTAGGCCGCCTCGGACGTCAGCCAAAGCAGCGCCACCCACTCCACGGTGAGCACGCCGAGCCACACCCTCCGCAGCATCGGACCACGACCGGCACCGGCGCCGACGAAGAGACCGCCGAGCGCATACGTGCCGATCAGGACGCCCGCGAGCACGAGGGTCACGACGCTAGACGCCGACGGCGCGAACACGGCGCGCACGACGACCAAGACCGTGAGGGCGGCGAACAGCACGTGCAGCCCCGTGCGCAGCCCGACGAACACGGGGGTCAGCGCGGAATGTGCCACTCACCGAACCCTACGCGTCAGCCACCCGAGGTCATCGTCCGAAAGTACGACGATGCGACCCACCTTTGCGGCGTCCAGCACCGTTCGGCCGGCCGATGATCGACGAGCCTCGGCGCACGAGAGTGGGAAGGTCGCCGCATCGGTGACAAGGAAGGACCATCCATGTTCGTCGCGCTGCGCGACCTGCGATTCGCTCGAGGCCGCTTCATCCTCATCGGCTCGGTCGTCGCCCTCATCACGATCCTCGTCGGGTTCCTCAGCGGACTCACCGGCGGGCTCGCCACCCAGAACATCTCGGCCGTCCTCGCGATCCCCGGCGACCGCATCGTGTTCTCTGCCCCCACCGACGGCACTTCGGCCGCCAGCTACGCCGACTCCACCGTCACCGAGCAGCAGAGCGAGACGTGGTCGGCTGCCGACGAGGTCACATCGGTAGAGCCGATCGGCATCAGCCAGACCCGCGCCGAAGCAGGCGACACCCGGATCGCCGTCGCAGTGTTCGGCGTGCAGCCGACGTTCGACGACACCGCGCCCACGCAGGACGGGTTCGTCTCCCTCTCCACCCCAGCAGCGGCGGACCTGGACGTGGCCGTCGGCGACGAGATCCAGATCGCCGGCACCAACTACACCGTCGAGACCATCGCCGGCGACGACTGGTACAGCCACACACCCGTGATCGAGATGACCCTGGGTGACTGGCAGGGCTATTCCGCCGCGACTGGCGCACCCGACGCCTACGCCACCGTCCTCGCCGTCACCGGCACACCCGACTGGGACGCGACCGACACCGCCGCGACCACCATCTCGGAAACGACCCTCGGATCCCTCACCGCACTCAGCGCCTTCCGGTCCGAGATCGGCTCGCTGCTGCTGATGGTCGGCATGCTCTTCGGAATCTCCGGCCTCGTCATCGGCGCGTTCTTCACCGTCTGGACCATGCAACGTAAGAGCGACATCGCCGTGCTCAAGGCCCTCGGCGCGAGCACCCGCTCGCTCATCCGCGATGCCCTCGGGCAGGCGCTCATCGTGCTGCTTGTCGGCATCGGTGGCGGACTCGCGCTCGTCACAGGCCTCGGCGCCCTTGCCGGCAACGCATTGCCGTTCATGCTCAGCCCCATCACGACCCTCCTGCCCGGCGCGATCATGACCGCGCTCGGCCTCGCCGGAGCCGCGTTCGCGCTCCGCTCCGTCACCTCTGCAGACCCTCTCTCCGCCCTTGGGAGTAACCGATGATCCACCTCGACGACATCACCCTCACGTTCCCCGACGGGGACAGCCGCATCACCGCGGTCGACCACGTCACCCTCACTGCACGCCCCGGCACCGTCACCGGCATCACCGGCCCCAGCGGATCCGGCAAGTCGAGCCTGCTGGCCGTCGCGGCCACCCTCATCCGACCCGACTCGGGACGCGTCCTCATCGACGACATCGACGCCACCCAGCTCACCGTCAACGAGGCCACGGACCTGCGACGAGAGAAGATCGGCATCGTCTTCCAGCAGCCGAATCTCGTCCCCTCTCTGACGGCAACCGAGCAGCTGGCCGTCATGAACGAGCTCGGCGGTGGCCACGCACGCCGCAACCGACGCACCGCGACCGCGCGAGCCGAAGCACTGCTCGACTCCGTCGGCCTCGCTGGCAGCAAGGACAAGCGACCCCACCAGCTCTCAGGAGGGCAGCGTCAACGCATCAACATCGCCCGAGCGCTCATGAACGACCCCAGCGTCCTGCTCGTCGACGAACCCACCAGCGCACTCGATCAGGAGCGAGGAGCCAGCATCATCGACCTGATCCTCCGCCTCACCGACGAGCTGAACACCTCTACGATGCTCGTCACCCACGACCTCGTCCACCTCCCCCGCATGCACGGAGTCGTCACCATCGTCGACGGACGACTCGTCGACATGGCAGCCCAGCGCACCGCCTGAGCGCAATGCGCCGAGGGGCGAGCTGATCGCTCGCCCCTCGAAGCGAGCGCCGCATCCTCGTACGCTCAACACGACAGATGGTGCGCTGACCGGTTGAGACCGCCATCGTTTATGGCGCGCTGCCATCTCCACGCAGGTGTCTTGTTGCGCCGTTATCCGATTCCCACGGCGGAAGGGGGGAGCGATGGGGGGGACATCAAGTGTCCCCCCATCACAAGTCGTTCTGGGATCGAGCGGTGGGCGGGTGCGTCTACTTCCCCTCGATGTCGGAGCCGGCGGAGCGGGTACGAAGCCGGCGAAGCAGCAGGAGTGCCCCTCCGGCCGCGAGAAGGAGAGCTACGCCTGTCATCGGGAACAACAGACCAGGGGTGCTCCCTGTTGATGCGAGGTCCCCCGACGCTCCCGAAGCTCCGGGCTCGCCCGAGCCGGACGACGGCTGCGAGTCCCCCTGGGCGGGCGGAGAGGTGGGTTCCTCCGCGGGCGAGGGGGTGGGAACCGGTGTGGGAATCGCATTGAGATGGAGCGTCACGTAGGGGGCTGTGACGGTCCCCCTTGTCCAATCCATGACTTCGGCCTGGTTGGCAGTGCCGGTGATCAGGTCGAAAGCGTTGGAATCGGTCACGTCGGTGTCACGGCTTTCCAGGGCGTCAGTCCATTCACCCGCGCCACCTCCGCCTCGGTAGGGGCCGACGAACGACGGGCACCCCGTGCCTTGCGCGCATTCCTTGCTATAGATCGGCCGCACGTTACCGATGCCTTCGCCCTCTTCAGCGCCGCTGAACATCGATACCTGGTACCCGACGTCGCGGAGGTCGACCCCGGTGAGAGCGCTCGTGGGAACGCTGGCGATGATCTTCCCCGCCGGGTTCACATCGAGGGCGACCGCGACGATGCGCTGCAGGTCTGCGCCGTATACTCCCCCGCCGAAGCGGGACGACTCGTAGCGCCCGTCGACCACGATCGCGTACTTCCAGGCGCCGGCAGCCGAGGTGTTGGTGCCGGGCAGGAGCGAGGTGGTTGTGGTGGAGTTGCCGTCACGGAGATAGATGTTGACCCGTTGGGTGCTCATCCCGTTCCCGCCCCAGGGATTGTTGATGACGCCGGCGGTGCTGGTGACGAATCGGACGACGTCACCGTCGGTGTACACCTCGAGGCCGGTGAGGTCGAAGCTGCCCGGGTTGAATGCGCCGTCGGTGGGGTAGGTGTAGCTGCCTGGACCGTTGTCGTCCCCGGCCGGGTCGGAGATCTGTCCCACTTTGGTGCCTAGCGCGGTGATGTTGCGTCGTTCGACGGTCATCACCCCGTTGCTGCCGGTAGCGGTGATCACGATGCGGTTGGTGATCGCCGGCAGGGCCACCGGGACGGTGAATGTGCCGTCGGTGATGGGCGCGTTCACTTCCTCCGCGTTGACTCGGACGGTGACGGTCGCGGCGTCGGTGGTGCCACTGACGGTCATCTCCCGCGAGGTTGCGACGGTGCCGTCGGCGAGCCCGTCGAGGGTGAGGGTGGGCGCGGGCCCGGTGGGCTGGTCGTCGCTGGTGGCGTTCCAGCTGTCCCAGGTGTCGCCGTCGAAGTTCAGCCGGCCCAGTTCTTCGCTGGACCAGTTGTCTCCTGCCTTGAGGATCGGAGTTCCCCCGACGGTGTAGTTGTGCAGGCGGATGCCGTTGCCGTCGCTAGTCTCGTTGCCGATGGTGGCCTTGGCGCCGGCGCGGTCGGTGTACCGCTTGAGCAGGCTGGCCTGCGAGCTCACGTCGAGGTCGTTCCACTCATCAACGGCAAAACCGTCGATGTTGACGTTCTCGGTGTCGGAGAGCGCGAACACCCGGATGCCGCAGTTCAGCGCTCCTTCGACGCGGGTGTCGGTGAAGGTCATGTTCCGCACCGTGGTGGTGATGTCTGCCCGGTCGGTGGCGCCCATGTCCTCCCAGTGCGAGGAGGAGTTGAAGATGCAGGTGTTGTACTTGACGTCCTTCCAGTACATCCGATTGTGGATGATGTCGGTGTTGGTGACCGTTACTCCGTCAATCTCTCGGGGCGTCCACCCCCATTGGATGACGGGGCCGTTCTCGTTTTTCCAAATCACGGTGTTATCGATCCGCACGTCGCTGTGATACATCTTCAGCACGTCATCATTGGCGTGGAAGAACGTGTTTCTCATTCGCCCGCCGTCGTAGAGCTCGATGCCGTCGGTTTGCCAGTACCAGCTGCCGACCTGCTTGTAATTGGCGACGTTCATCCGGAAGTTCTCGACCCCGATCTCCGTGTCACCGTCGTGGGCGTAGACGACAAAGGAGTGGTACGGAGGTTCGTTGATCGTGATGCCTTGCATCTCCAAGGTTTGCCCGGTGTTGGCGGACTCGAACTGGAGCATCTTCACGCAGTCGACGTGGCAGTTGTCACTGACGTTGTGCTGGTACCCGTTGCGGGTGTCCGGCTCGTAGACGTACTGCTCCCCCGACAGCACCCCGAGGCCGGTGACCTTGTAGGCGCTCTGGGTGTCGTGCAGGAAGCGGAACGCGCCCTTCACGTACGAGCCGGGGGCGAGGTAGACCCACTTCACGCTCTCCGGGAGGACAGCATGGTAGTCCGAGCCCATGTAATAGGTACCGGGGCCGAAGTACAGGATCTCCGCCGTGACGTCGTTGAGGTTGTTCACCAGGCCTGGCTCAGGCCGATAGATGCTGCCGGAGCGCTCGGTGGGGATCAGCCGTTCAGCCTCGTCGGCGGTGGGCTTGGGGTTGGCGAAGACCATCATCGAGTTCTGCGGTTCGGTGTGCACTGCCCGGTTGCCATCCGGGTTTGTGGTGAGCGCGCCACTGTTACCGCTGAGGTCGTTGTAGGCGGTGATCAGCTGCGGGTCGAACTCGACGGAGAACCGGGACCCGTCCGCACTGTAGGGCACCTTGACCCGGATGGTGGACGGGTCGACAAGCTCTTTTTCGAGGCCGAGGTCGGTAGGTCGGATGGTGACCTGGTCGGCTGAGGTGATCGTCTGCCCCGTCTTCAGGGTCACGTTCACCCACACATCGGTGGCGTACTCGAAGCTGGACCAACTCATCGTGAGGTCTGCGGCGGAGGCGAACTCGGCGCCGTCGTCTTCGGTGTAGCCGATCTTGTCGTTCCCGCTCCGCGGCACGCTCATGTATACGAATGACTCGTGCCCGGACCCCGCGTCGCCAGGCGCAGCCACCGACGCTTCGTAGAAGAGCGACTGGCGCACCTGGTCGCCGGCCACCGGGTCGGTGGTGGCGACCGCGTTGTCGTGATCCCAGGTCGTAAAGTCTTCGGTGATCGCGGCGGGTGCGGCCGCCACCGACGGCACCGTGGCGGCGGCACCTGGCCCGGCGGCAGCCGCCGTGGTGGCGGTGAGGACGGAGGCGAGCACGGCGGTGACGCCGACCATGCTCCACCCCCCGAGGCGCGTGCGATTCATGGTGGTGTCCCTTCAGAACGTCGTTGTCGTGATGGCGAGGGGTGGAGCGTGGCGGCGATCGTTCAGTCGGTCTGGGCCGCGACCACTCTCGCTTCCCAGGGCCGCAGTCCCAGCCCGGCCGGTTCGGGATAGTTGGCGAGGATGAGGGCGGCGTGCTCCCAGGCCTGAGGGAGCTTGACGCTGCGGTGGTCGTCGGAGAGGTTGACTACGACGAGCAACTGGTCAGCGTCGAGCGTCCTGGCGTACGCGAACACCGCCGGATCTCCAACGTCGAGGCGGGCGAAGTCGCCGTGGGCGACGACGTCACGGTCGTGCCGCAATGAGATCAGCTGCCGGTAGTAGTTGAAGACGGAGCGCGGGTCGGCGTACTGCGCTTCGGCGTTGAGCCAGGTGTGGTTGGGGTTCACCCCGATCCAGGGTGTGCCGGTAGTGAAACCGGCGTGGTCGGTGGCGTCCCACTGGACCGGGGTGCGGGCGTTGTCGCGCCCATTGCTGCGCATGCCGTCGAGCACCTGCTCGGCGGCGAGCCCCAGCGACTGGGATTGGGCGTAGTAGTTCAGGCTCTCTACGTCGCGGAACGTGGCCAACTCCGGGAAGAACCCGTTGGTCATCCCAATTTCTTCGCCCTGGTAGATGTACGGGGTGCCGCGCTGCAGGTGCAGCATCGTCGCAAGCGCTGTTGCGGACTCCCGCCAGTAGTCGCGGTCGTTGCCGAACCGTGACACCGTCCGGGGCTGGTCATGGTTGGACAGGTACAAGCTGTTCCACCCCGTCTCCCCCAGCGCCTCCTGCCACTTCGTGAGGGAGTCGGCCAACGCCCCTGGCCTGAGCGACCGCGGGTCGAACTTCGAGGTGCCGTGGTCCAGTCCGACGTGTTCGAACTGGAAGACCATGTTCAACTCACCGCGGGCGGGGTCGGTGGTCAGCAGTGCTTCATCAACGCTGACGCCCGGCATCTCTCCCACGGTGAGCAGCGCGTCGCGGCCGGCGAAGACTTCCCGTCGCATCTCCTGCAGGTACTCGTGTAGGCGGGGTCCGTGAGCGTAGTGCGGGAACCCGTCGCCGAGACCGGTGAGGGGGTTGGGGGTGCTGTCCGGGAGAGTGGTGTTTTTGGAGATGAGGTTGATCACGTCCATGCGGAACCCGTCGATGCCGCGGTCCAGCCACCACCGCATCATCGCGTACACGGCGTCGCGGACTGCCGGGTTCTCCCAGTTCAGGTCGGGCTGTTTCGCGTCGAACAGGTGCAGGTAGTACTGACCCGTCTGCTTGTCGAGGGTCCAGGTCGGTCCGGAGAAGAACGACTCCCAGTTGGTCGGTTCTGCGCCGGGCGTTCCCGGCTCGTGCCCGGGGCGGGCGTCGCGCCACCAGTACCAGTCACGCTTCGGGCTATCGAGCGACGAGCGCGACTCGATGAACCAGGGGTGTTCGTCGGAGGTGTGGTTGACGACCAGGTCCATGACGAGCTTCATTCCGCGACCGTGGAGGTCGGCGATCAAGGCGTCGAGATCGTCGAGGGTGCCGAACAGCGGATCGATGGCCTGGTAGTTGCTGATGTCGTAACCGGCGTCGGCGTGCGGGGACGTGTACACGGGCGACAGCCAGATCACGTCCACGCCTAGCCGCTGCAGGTGGTTGAGCTTGCCGATGATCCCGCGGATGTCCCCGACGCCGTCACCGTTGGAGTCGGCGAAGCTGCGCGGGTACACCTGGTACACGACGGCCGATTTCCACCAGTCCGGTGCTGTCGCGGCAATCGTTTCGGTGGTGTTGTTGAGGGTCATTTGACAGCTCCGAGGTTGACGCCGCGCATCAGGGTGCGCTGGAAGAGGATGAAGAAGATGAAGGCGGGCAGAATGCCGGCTAGCGAGGCTGCAGCGAGAGCCGTGGGGTCACTGGTGTACTGGCCGCTGAGCGCTCCGAGCGCTACGGACACCGTCTGATTCGCCGCGCTGGGCAGCAGCACGAGCGGCAGGAAGAAGTCGTTCCACGTCCAGATGAAGAAGAACGTCACCAGCACTGCCAATGTCGGGCGGGTCAGCGGAAGCACAATGCTCCAGAGGATCTGCAACCGGGAGGCACCATCGATCCGGGCTGCTTCGAGTACTTCCGGCGGGAAAGAACCCAGGACCGAGGCGAGCATGTAGGTGCCGAATGCGCTTTGCAACACAGCGAGGATGATGATGACGCCTAGCTGCGTGTCGTACAGCCCGAGGTCGCGGGTGAGGATGAACAGCGGATAGACCAGCGCCTCCTGCGGGATGGTGAAGGCGAGCATGAAGATTGCGAGGATCCATACCCGACCTTTGATCCGGCCGATGCCGATCGCGTAGGCGCTGAGCAGGCTGATTGCTGCGGCGATGAGGGCGACGCTGCCGCTGATGAGCGCGCTGTTCCACAATTTCTGGTTGAAGTTCACGCCCTGCCAGAAGTTGATCAGCGCAGTGAAATCGAGTGTCGTGGGAACGGAGAGTGGACCGGTCTCGATGTACTCCGCACCGGGTTTGAATGCGTTGACCAGCGCCAGCCAGAACGGGAACAGCATCAGCACGGCGCACACGAACACCACGATCAGTACGACCCAGCCGCTCACACCGCGGCGGGCGCGACTGCGCCGCTTCTTGGTGCGTGGCGCGGTGGACGAAGGAACCGTGGCGGGGGTGGCCACTTCCAGGCTGGTGGCGGTCATTTCTCAAACCCTTCCGCGTTCCGCGTCTGAAACAGCAGCAGGCCAACGGCGATGATGGTGACCACCAGTGCCAAGACGGTCGCAACGGCCGCGCCATAACCGACCTGAGTGGTGGTGAAGAAGTTGTAGAAGGAGAAGTACGCCGGGACCATCGTGCTGGTTCCAGGGCCTCCCCGGGTGAGGACGAAGATCGGTGCAAACACCTTCAGCGCGGCCACGCTGGTGGTAATGATGACCACCGCGATCTCGGGGCGCAGCTGGTTCAGGGTGATGACCCGGAATCGGGTGACCCATCCGGCCCCGTCAAGTTCGGCGGCCTCGTAGAGTGCCGGATCGACGCGGGAGAGCCCGGCCATGAAAATGACGACGGTGTATCCGATCTGCAGCCAGATCAGCACGTTCATCACCGACCAGATCGCGACGTCAGAGTCACCCAGCCAGTTCTGCCGCAGCGCCCCCAAGCCGACGGCGTCGAGGATGCTGTTCAGGACGCCGTACTCAGGCTGGTACATCCACTTCCACAACACGCCCGCGACGGCGATCGGGAGGATCTGGGGCAGGTAGAACATGGCCCGCATCAGGCTCGACATGCGGGCGCCAAATCGGGGAGCGATGAAGTCGAACAGGATCGCAGCGACCAGCACTCCGAGCGCGGTCGGCACGATGGCCATCGCCACGATAAACGCGAGGCTGTTGAGGAACGAGGTCCAGAAGGTGGGGTCGCCGATCAGTCGGGTGTAGTTGTCGATGCCGATGAACTGGGGCGACCCGACGCCGCGAAAACGGGTGAAGCTCAAATACACGTTCATCCCGAACGGAATGAGCACGACAGCGGCGAAGCCGATCGCTCCGGGGATGAGATACGCCCAGTAGCCCCCTACGGGCTCGAGCTTCTTACGACCGGACCTTCTCGTGGCCTTTGCGGTCAGTAACGTCATGATGCTGCTTTCTCTTGTCCGGGGTGTGCGGCGACGCATGCCGCGCCGCCGCACACCGTCGGATCACAGGCCTACGTCGGCGAGGCCCTGCTCGTATGCGGTGCGGATGCCCTCGACCGCCTGCTGGGGCGTCTTCGTGCCCTGCACGAGCTCCGTGTTGTTCTGGATGAGAACGTCATTCAGACCCGGCACCGGCCAGTCCGGGTACCACGCCAGTCCGCCCTCGGTACTGTCCTGCAGCTTTGCGAACTCGCCGAGCACGAGCTTGCCGACCGGGGATTCGATTGCATCGAGATCGGCTGCAACGGGCACCTGGCCTTCTTCGCCGAGGAAGTTCTGGACCTCTTCGCTCATCGTGATCTCGATGAAGTCGTAGGCGAGCTCCTTGTTCTTCGCCTTCTCCGGAACGACCCAGAGGTTGCCGCCCGAGCCGGGCACGTAGTCGGTGCCGGGGAAGAGGAACTGGTCGAACTCGAAGCTGGTGATGTCGTCGACGAACGGTCCCGCCCACCACGTGCCGGAAAAGAACAGCGGGTAGGTGCCCGCGACGAAGGCGTTGCCGGCATCCTGGGCGGGGATACCGGTGGAGTCGGTGCTGATATACCCCTTCGCCGTCCAATCCGCTACGGTCTCGGCAGCGGTCTCCCAGGCATCCCAGTTCACGTCGCCGTCGAAGCGCTGGTAAGCCGCCCAGTCCGCCTCATCCATGTTCTGCAGCGCCAGTTCGTACAGCAGGTGCACGCCCGGGTAGTCCGCCGATCCAAGAGCGAGGGGAGTGATGCCGTTGTCAACAAATGTCTGCATGACGGTTTCGAGCTCGTCCAGCGAGGTGGGGACGGAGAGGCCGTACTGCTCGAAGAGGTTCTTGTTGTACCAGACGGGTACGTACTCGCCGTAGTTGGTGACGCCGTAACGCTGCCCAGAACCCATCAGACCGTTCTCATACAGCCCGACGTCCTGCACCGAGCTGCTCAGATCCCAGCCGCGCTTGTCGGCAACCTCGGTCAGATCGGTCAGCAAGCCCGCCTGCGAAACCAAGCCAGCGGTGGCATTGCCCTTGAGGTACTCGAGGACGTCAGGAGCGTCGTCGGAGTCCAGCAGCAGCTGGCCGGACTGCTGCATCTGCTCGTAGGTCTTCAGCTCGAACTCGACCGTGACGTCGGGGTGCTTCTCCTCGAAGATCTCGATCGCACGGTTCCATCCCGCTGACAGCGCCGAGGCGTCGTTCTCCCACCACCACACCTTGAGGGTGTCGCCGCTTTCGGCCTCTCCCCCGCCCCCACCGGAGCAGCTGCTGAGGCTGAGCCCTGCGACGGCTATGGCTGCTACAGCGATCGCCACCTTCGTCTTCCGGTTGCTGATCACATTGACCTCCCATGGTCCTGGTCCGCGTCCCTCATCGGACGCCCACAATATGTTTACGCCGAACGTATTAGGGCGTCAAGTCACAGTTGCGTTACGCTCAGGGGGAGATGTTTCTCACGACATGGACGTATTGCGAGACTGAATGAGCACAACGCTCGAGCCTGGATGGGGCTCCGACGCCGGCGCTGCGCTCCCTGTTGCGATCGAGGTTCTGCGCCGTGGCCCCATCTCGCGCGCGGAGATCGGGCGCCGCCTGGGGCTCTCTCACGCCTCCCTGAGCCGCCTCAGCGCCCCGCTCATCGAACGCGGTGTGATCCATGACGTTGGAGAACACAGCAACGGACGAGTCGGGCGACCTTCGCGCCTCCTCGATGTCGACGCCTCTTCCCACTTCTTCCTCGGCATCAAGATCCGCGAGAGCGAGATCGTCGCGGCCGTGACCGACCTACGTGGCGAAGTGGTTGAGAGCACCGCCGTCCCGCTCAGCGATCGAAGCCCGGCCGCCGTTGTGCAGCAGGTGAAGGACCTGCATCGCGCCTTCGAAGTCAGCCACACCGTGACTGCCATAGGTATCGGCATCGGCGGTGCCGTCCACGACCGTCGAACCGTTATCAGTGCCGGTTTCCTCGCCTGGGAAGAAATCGCTCTCGCTGATCTGATTGAACAGGAAACCCGGATCCCCACTCTTGTTGAGAACGACGTCGTCGCGCTCTGCGAGTACGAGGACTGGTTCGGATTCGCCAGCCACGACGAGCGATTCGCCGTTATCACGCTCGGAATCGGCACCGGGTTCGGCCTCGTGATCAACGGACAGCCCATAGTGGGCGACGATTACGGCTATGGCCTCGTCGGCCATTGGCCCATGGACCCGACGGGCCCCCTCTGCCACCAGGGTCACCGCGGCTGCGCAGCAGCACTGCTCAACTCCGACGCCATCGCCCGCTACGCCACCGAAGCACTCGGACATGACGTCACCTTCGACGAAGCTGTCGAGCTGGCCGCGGAGGGCCACCCCGCCGCCTCGCGCATCGTGCATGACGCCGCCCGTGGGCTCGGGGTCTTGATCGCAGCCGTCTGCAATCTCACCCTTCCGGATCGCATCATCATCGCCGGCGAGGGAGTGCGGCTCGCGGTGGTCGGGCACGACACGGTGCAGGGGAAAGCTCGGGAGCTGCGAGATCCACGCGCTCACACCCCCCCGATCGACTATTCATCCGGCGATAACGTCGAATGGGCTCGGGGCGCGGCTGTCCTCGCTATCCAAGCCTTCGCGCTCGGCACCCTCGCCGCCGTGCAGTAGCCAGCACCCGGGTCTCGCCGGGGTGAGACCCGGAGGTTGAAAATCGTCGCGTGACAAGAAAGTAGGAAGCCCTCGTGGTGCTCAGGGCCGGGATCGACATCGGCGGGACCAAGATCGCCGGAGGCGTCGTCGACGCCGATGGTCAGATCCTGGAGAGGGTACGCGTCGACACCCCCGAGGACACGGCAGCCCTCGCGCAGGTCGTCATCGACATAATCGATCGGTTCCGCGCGACGCACGAGATTGCAGCGGTCGGGGTCGCCGCTGCCGGTTTTATTGATCGCGAGCGGACGACAGTCATTCACGCGCCGAACATCGCCTGGCGCAGCGAGCCGCTGAAGGCAATCCTGTGCCACGGAACAGGCTTGCCAGTCACGATCGAGAACGACGCCAACGCCGCTGGTTGGGCCGAGTACCGCTTTGGCGCTGGCCGCGGCGTGCAGCACATGGTGATGCTCACTATCGGCACCGGAGTGGGCGGCGCGATCGTTCTCGATGGGGAACTGTTGCGAGGCGGCCATGGCGCGGCGGCTGAACTTGGACACCTGCGGGTTGTCCGTGACGGTCGACCGTGCGGATGCGGACAGGACGGCTGCCTCGAGCAGTACGCCTCCGGTCGCGCTATACAACGCGAGGCGAGCCAGATTGCTGACACCGATGGCATCGGGCAGGCCCTCGCTGCCCACCGCGCCGAGAACGGATCAATATCTGGCCCCGCCGTGTCGCGATTGCTACTTGCCGGCGACCCCGGCGCTACCGAAGCAATTCGCCGCGTAGCGAGCGCTCTGGGCCAAGCCTGCGCAAGCCTTCAAGCCGTGCTCGACCCCGAACTTTTCGTCATCGGCGGAGGGGTCGCGGAGCTGGGTGAGGAGTTCCTTCGACCGGTACGCGCCGCGTATTCGGCGTCGATCCCGGGCCGTAGCGACCGGCCCACAGCACAGTTCGCTATTGCAGACCTCGTCAACGACGCCGGCCTGATGGGAGCCGCTGCCCTAGCGTGCGCGTGAGCGAGAGAAGGGCCTAGTAGGTTTGACCGTTGCGATCCTCTGCTGGCCCTCTGACCTGCGCGAGGCGATTCGGCCCGAGCCGGGGCAGAAACTTGCCGCACAGGCCCTTGCAGTCATCGGTCAAGTTCTCGTCGGCGCTTGCGCCACTGCGGTAGAGGCTGCCAACGTGCAGCAGCCCTAGAGCACCGCACCCGGCCCGACTCGTCCGAACATCCGGACACGACGAGGCTAGTTCTCGAACCGAGCTCAACCACTCCAGACCGCGCCATAATTGCCCGCCGAAACCGAGTTACGAACGACGTATGAGGCACGCCCTGCGGAGCGGCAGAACGCGAACCGCCGAAAACGATCGTTCGTGGTCCGGTTGAGCTCAGAGTTGGCTGCGTGGACTCGGGTTTCTAGGCTGAGCGGATGGAAGCGGATTGGATTGAACACCGGCGTTCGGGCGACGGTGAACTACTGGGATGGATGAAGCCCGTCGGGGACGGCTTCGTCGTTGTGGACTTACTCGGCCGAACCCACACGCAGGCTGTGGACTGGTTGACCGCAGAAGAATCGCTCGACGCACTAGGGCTCTCTTACCTCGCCGACACGTACGAGCTCCGTCTCGATGATGGTTCGTGGCTGAAGGTGCGCATCGCGGAAGTCTCACCGACCACGATCCGCCTCCAGAAGGATGACTGGGGAAACAGTTCTGCGACGGAGCTGTACTACTCAACGCACATTCCCGTCAGCCCTGACACCCTGCGACCACTCGCGTAGGGCGTTCTTGCACCGCAAACGATCGGTTTCGCACCACGGCTCGTTGACGTTGAGTCTCGTTCTGCTGCTGACCCATGACCCCAACCGCGGCGACCGATAGCATCCGAGCGTGAAACGCCTAACCGCTCCCGCCATCGCACTGCTCACTCTGCTCGCCGTGGCGGGATGCGCGCCAGAGCCGGATGCGGCGGCGGGAATGGCCGCTAGCCCGGTATCGCCGTCCCCGACCGCGCCCGCGTACGTCTCGGGAGAAGTAATCGATGCCGCGACCGCCGAGGTGATGGCAGCGGACTACGACGGGCCTCAGCGGGGATACCCGATGCCGGACGGCTCGTACGTCGTCGTGGACCGCGCCGCGCCGCTGCCGGATGCCGTGCAGCAAGATGTGAATGTGCGCGGCGAAGCACTGATGCAACAGTTTCCGAGGGTGGAGGATGCGACCGGTTCCGCAGCCGGGGCGGCGCGGTCAGCTCTCATCAGCGACCTCAGTGCGCAGACCGGCAAGCAGGTAGTTCTCGTTAATAGGACTGACGGTTTCGACTACTACGAGAACCCCGTGACGGGGTACTGGACCCTTGGTGCGTACCGGACACCTTCCACTGACACTGTCCGTTCTCGCGAAGAAGTCGCGGCGCTGATCGCCGAGTTCATGGCTGGCCAGAATCCTGACGACTATGTCGTCGTCTGGCCTAACTGACAATACGATGGCGCCGTGGCGACCCCTGACGGTGGCGCAGATTCAACTGAGCAGGTAGCCAAGCGGCTTGGCGAGATCGACGACGAGCTCCGGCGGCAGCCCGTCGGCAGGGTTCGCTATTCTCCTGCTGTGAGTGAGAACCGCCCGGGAAGCAGCCTTGTCAACTGGGTGATCGCAATGGGTGCAATCGCCTCTGCGGTGTTCATCTGGTGGGCCATCGGTCGTCCTGGCTTTGGGGATGTTGGGCAGGACATCTACGACGGCGACTGGTCCTGTGAGCAGCCGGGAGGGAACGGTCTTGGCGCGATGGGCGGCCCGGGGATCACTGTGATCGACGGTGACGTCACCTCCGCAAGCTATTTCGACATGACCAACGGAGAAGACATCCCGGTGGACTTCGGGAATGTGAACGTGGTGAACCCGACCACTCTGACACTCACGACTCTTTACCCACCGTTCTATGACGCTGCCTCCGGCACATACAAGTTCACCGATGTGCAGGGAACCTTCGAGTGCACGAAGGACTAGGTCGTGGCTAGCGCGGAGGTCTACGCCAACCAGGGAGTCCCGGTAACGCCCCGCCGCCCCTACGTGCCACCCCGGCACCCCCAATCGGGTAGGCGGTCGCTGGCGTCGGTCAACACGCCGAGGCGCAGAAGTTTGGAACTACCGCCGGACTGATGGGTTGCGAGCCAGTAGGCGACCCCGCCCCCAATGATGAGGGTCGCGGCTCCACCCAGCCCAGCCCAGTACCCCATGATCGCTGCCGCTACGCCGAGAACCAGACCAGCGGCTGCGAGGAGTATCGCGCCGAGGAGGATCACTTTCGACAGGGTCCTGCGCTCGCTCCACCTCACTGCGTACTCGGATCGGTGTTCAGGTTCCACAGGAACAGATCCTGCTCGAAGCGGTCGAGCAGGGAAGCTGCGTCCAAACCATGCGTCCCCGCCAACTCGTCGATCAGCGCCGCGGACATCCGCGCGAGCGCAAACACGGCCCTCTCGGGTGTCACATACGCCGCAGCGTCGAGGAGTGATCGTGCGGCTTCCTGAGCGCGCGCTGTCGCAACAGCATGTGCCTCCGTGCCGGGAACAGTCCGAGCCTGCTCAAGAGCGGCTCGGAGCAGCGGGGCCGCCGCCTCGTTCGCTTTCCGTGCCGCCTCTGCGCCGAGACGATGCGCCTCGTCCTCGGTCATCGCGCAAGCGTAGCGCCCCCTCGTTCGGCCCGACAGCGGGTTACCGTGGCGGTATGGGACGTTTGACCTACACCGGCATCGAGAACAACTTCGAGATCGAGGAACGAACCCTCGCCCACCTGCGCCTGGTGATCATGAACAAGCTCCGACGGGACGAGTCGTTCATGATGCACCTCCCCCACGGCGACGGCATTCGATCGCTGTGGGTCGACGCCAGCATGCCGCTCATGCTGACCTTCCACGGCAGCAAGAACCCCACCATCAACCCGGCATGGATCGAAGCGCTCATGGCATCGGCAAACAGCGCCTACGGTCTCCAACTCGTCCGGGAACCCGACAACACGATCGTTCACGACCCCGCACCCCGAGCATGACCACGTTCAGCGCCTCCGCTGACACAGTCCACCGGAACCCTGATTAAGACCCACGTCTTGGGCGCGGCCTCGATGGGAGGAGAGGAAGAACCTCCCCTCCCAACAGGATTAGGCGGCGATCTCCCACTCGGCCCGGTAGGCGACCGATGCCGTCCGCAAGAAGGCGATCCGTTCGGGCGTGAGGGCCTGCGTCGAGTCGACGAGGATGAGCTTGCCCGCCTTGACCATCGCGATGGCGGGGATCGCGGAGGGATTCATCTGACGAGCAGCCAGGGCGACCGTCGTTTCCATCACCGCGAGCTCGGCCTCGAGAAGGGCATCGCTCGGGAAGTGCATGTAGGTGATGAGGTGACGTCCGTCGACGAGGGCGAGTTCGACGTGCATGCGGATGCTGACTAGCTCGTACCCGTCTGCGTCCTTCACGACGGTGCTTCGCTGGTGTCGGACTGCCTCGCGAGCCGGGTGGCTATCCAGGATCGCCGTCATGCCGCGCGCGGCCTGGTCATAGCTTGCACGCATCCGAACGGAGGCGTTGTGCACTGCGTCGTCGAGCGCGCTTCCCCGAGAGCCGCGGGCGACATAGGCGAGCATGGCGGTGATGAATTTCTCGTACACGTGAGCGAAGATCCGCCCGTCCGCGGGCGCCTCCACCTGCTGGCGGTCATAGGCCACACGGGTAGCGCGACCGGCAGACTTCGCGCGGACGAAGACTCGGAGATGGTTGAACGACGGAATGTGATCTGCAGAAGGCATAGGGCCCCCTTCTCGCCCAGAACTGGGACGATACGCAGAGACGGACCACAGGCGGAGGGTGAGGGACGAAGGGGCTGACGCTCTCTGTCAGCCCCTTCTGCTGTTATCCCTTGCCGAGGGTCGAGCCGGCCTGCGACTTGGCCGACTTGCTCGACGAGTCGGACGCGAGCGTCTTTCCTGCCTTGCTCAGCGTGGCCTTCGAGGGCTTGGACGACCGCGACGATGCCTTCGCCATGGTGGTTCCTCTCTGACTTGGGTGGAGCAGGTCACCCGGTCAAGACCACCCGGTCTCGAACGCGTAGAGGCTACTGAGCCTCTAGAGTTGAGAGGTCCGCTCAAAGACACCTCAGCCCCGATCTGCTGTGCACGAGAAGTCCTTCTCGGCCTAAGCCGATCGGGGCTTCTTCGTACATAGCTCATTCTAAGGTGGACCTCCGACACCGCCCCGTGGGCACAGTGGGCCACGGGGATAAATTGCGCCAGCCTTGAGGTTTCGTGGTGACTTGTGATCGCCGGGGCGCCAGAAGGCCCATCCTCGCCCCTCTAGTGCCAGGTTTTCCGGGTTGGACGCCCCGAGTTATTCACATGGTGCGTCTCCATGCGGATTCGCCTCGGCACCGCGCCGAAGAGTCGAACACCGCAGCCCATCCTGACGCGACCCAATCCTCATCGAGTGCAGTGAGCGGCACTGATCGATGCCACCCTCAACCGTCTCCCACCTCTCCCCGCGAGGGGCCCGCAATTTGAGGACACGGGGGGCTAACTGCCTATGCTGCGGGTACCGGCGCATGGTGCTTGTTCCCCTCCGGGTGGCGCCATGGCCCCGCCGCCGGTAGTCCGCTGCGCGGCTTGGGGGCGGCGCAGCGGACACCCCTGCCCCGCCGCACTGAATAGAACATATCTTCGAACACGGTTACCCTAGTTCCGAGAGGGGCAGGTGTGGCCGTGGGAACGAACAAGCGATACGCGGCCGCGGTCGACCGTCGGATGGATCAGAAGATCCTGGAACGCATCGCGCGCGACGCCGGCCCGCTGCAATCCCTCTCCCGCGAAGAGATAGGCCTCGACACCGAGCCGGTGACGATCGACCCGAAACCGAAACCCGTCCGCGCCTGGGTGCGGTTCGGCGCAACACCGGTATGGGTCGACGGGCAGGCGTGTCGGTGGACGTCGGATGCCGTGGCGATCCGGTTCCTCGTCGGTGAGGCAGAACATCGCACCTGGGTGTGGGCCTCCGCGGTGACGCCTATCAGCGCGAAGCCGCCGGCCGGGTGAGTGCGAATGCGCTCATCTGACGCCGCCCGTCGCGCACGCTGCCCATAGGCCGCGGCGGTCGCGCTCGGCGGCGTCCTGGGCGGTTCTGTGAGCGTCCTGGCCGTCATAGGCGGCGCCGTAGGTGTATTCGTACCCGGCGCCGGTTTTGATGAGGGTCAGGGCGACGCTGTGACCCTCGTGGTGGACGTGCCGCAGTAGCCGGCCGTACCGGTCGACGTCGGCCTGGGTGGGGTCCGCGATCAGCTCGACGTCGCTGCGATAGATCAGCTCGTCGAGCATCGCCCGCGCCTCCTGCGCGAAACACTCGTCTGTCTTCCCACCCCGGCCGATCTCAGGGGTGTCTATCCCGATGATCCGCACCCGCTGCGCGCCGGCGCCGGTGTCGACGTCGATCGTGTCGCCGTCGACGACTGCGACCACGACGCCGCTCGTCGACGAGCTGCCGGCGTCAGCGCCGCTGAGTGGCACGCATGCGCTGACGCAGATACTCGCCCCGAGCAGGATCGGGGCGAGTATCTGGCGTCGCGGGCTCATCGTGGTCAAACCCGGCTGCGCTGCCAGCGCGCGGCCAGCGCGATGAAAGCGGCAAGGACGACCCCGCCGAGGAGAGCGATCGCGGGGCGCCACTCCCCCGCGATCGCGCACGTCAGCAGCGTTATTAGGGCAGCGAAGAAGGCCACGAAGCCGGTTCGGATCGCCCACTGCGTGTAGCCGCCCAGGGCGGCGAACAGCGCGGCGAGGACGACCGCAATGAATGCGACGCCTGCGGCGACGGTCGCGAAACCTGCGAGCGCTTTGATAAGTTCGGGGATGGGTGGGATCTGCGGCTTTATGTCGGGCATGCCGGACTGCGGAACCATCGCGGGTCAGTTCCCCACTGGCGCCAGCTCTGCTGTAGCAGGGGCACGACGGACGGGCTCGACGGTGGCTGTCGCGTGGGCGAGATCGGGACCGATCGCGGAGGCGTCGATGATGCGCCGGTACACGGTGCCTTCGCGGCCCTCGAACGACGCATCCCGCTCGGCGCCGATGACGATCACCGCGTCACCCTTGTGCAGCGAGCTCGCGGCGTTCGCGCCGAGCTCGAACTTCGCCTCGACGTAGTGAGCGAGGGGCTGCTGCCCCTCGATTCGCTCGTCGCCGCGGTACTCGTAAGCGTTCTCGAGCACCGTGAACTTGGTGATCTGGATGCGGCCTGCCTGCTGCACCTCGGGGTCAGCAGAGAGCCGGCCGGTGACGAATCGTACGGACATGGGGGTTCCTCTCTCTCGGTGGTCAGCGCGGCAGTGGCGCGCCGGCGTTCTGCATGAACGGCTCGGGGTTGATCGGCTTGCCGTTGTTGTGGATCTCAAAGTGAAGGTGGCACCCGAACGAGAACCCTGTCTCGCCCATCGTGCCGATCTGGGTTCCCGCGGTGACCTGGGTCCCCTTGGTGACCCGCAGGCTGCCGTTTTCCATGTGGAAGTACCCGGACTCGATGCCGTTGCCGTGGTCGATCCATACGACGTTTCCCCGGTAGGTCTGCACGCCGGCGAAGGTCACGGTGCCGCCACCTGCTGCCCAGATGGGGCTCCCGCATGATCCGGTGGCCAGGTCGGTGCCCTTATGGCATTCATCGCCGGGGCGGTTGTGGTGCAGGTTCCGAACGTGTCGGTGACCTTCCCGCGGGCGGGAACAACCCACTCCCCCGTGCCTGCGCTGCACGCGGTGGTCAGCGCCGTCACGATTGCTTTCGCGTCCGTCTCGAATCGGGCGTAATGCTCGGGGTTGTCGTTGACCTGGGTTTTGTGGATCGCGAGCGTGGCAGGCATGTCCTCCCACCCGTCGACCTGGGTCAGCCGGTCGTAGAACAGCGCTGCGGAGCGTGCGGGGTTGAGCCGGTCCTCAACGCTCCCCCATGAGTCCTGCTGTTGGAACAGTCCGATCGAGGTCGTGCGGGTGCCGTTGGGGTTGGTGACGCCGGAGGTCTCCCAATCGCCGTAGGTGATGTTCCGCAGTGACGATTCGCCGATCGCGGTCATGACCGCGAGGAGCAGGCCGTGCTGATTGATGCCGAGATCCATGCCGGCTCGGACGATCGCCGCCGCGTTGGTGAGCTGGTCGCGCTTGTACCCGTTCACTTCTGCCGGCAGCGAGCCGCCGGTGTCGGCCATGCACATGCCGGCGGCGTCGGCTCGCTGCACGGTGGAGAGGATGAACGTCGCCCCGAACATGAGCGCCACGGCGACGGCCACGACAGCGGCGATCAGCTTGGTTTTCATGCCGCGTCCTGGTCGCCGTCTCCTCGCATTCCCTCGTCGGTGTCAGTCAGGCTGACCTCGATGGATGAACGCACGTGCTGCCCGTGCGTTTCGGGGACGCTGCCGTACTTGAACACGAAGTGACCGGGTGCGAGGTTCTGCAACGTCTCGGCCGTCGACGGGTCGAATCCGAAGGTCTGAACCGCCCAGTCGGCATCCTCCTGGCGGTCCTGCCGGAAGATGTAGATGCTCTGCGCCTCGCTGATGACGGTTCGCCCGGGCGAATCAGCGGCGATATCGGCGCCCTTGTGGAACACGAAGACGTTGCTCAGGCCGAGGCCACGAGAGAGCTTCTGGTTCGACTTCAACAGGTGCGCGGTGGGGCCTTGAACCATGTCACACCCTTCCTCGTTGATGCAGGTCGTCTGCCAGCCTGGATCGGCACGGAGCCGGCCCAGCATCCACTGGTTGCCGATCGCGCGGACAACGGTGCGAGGACGGGCCCTCGCCGGGGAGCTGAGAGATATCGAAGCTCGTCAGCTTGCCGGTCAGCGCCACCTCTCTGCTGGTGTCGCCGTCGAGCAGGCCGCCGTGCTCCTCCAAGAGCCCTTCGAGGGTGAATCGCACGCCGAGGCCCACCCGGTGCAGCCGGTCACGGGCGGACTCGCTGCCGTTCAGCTCCTCCGCGTCGACGTCGCCCAGCAGCGGCAGGGGGCCGCTCATTGTGGGAGCACGACCGCCCCCGAACTGCACGATAGCCCGCGTGAGGGCCGATCGAGCTGCCTTCGCTTCCCATTCGTCAATGCGCTTACCGTCTCGCGCGATACGGCGGATCGCGTGCAGCAGTGGGTACGTGCCGGCGGAACCGATCTGGTAGACGATCAGCGGGTCGAGGGCCTCGCCCCCCCTGAGCCACCCTTGGTGTCTAGCACCGCCGACGACCTGACCCTCGACCAGCTTCCGTGACAAGCCAGTCAGGTAAGCCGTCGGCAGTGTGCACTGTGGAAACGACGAACCCAGACTTGCACCAAAAATGCACCACGCACGTCCGCAACATGCAGAAAACCCCCGGATAACCGGGGGTTTTCGCTGGCGGTGACGGTGGGATTTGAACCCACGGTAGGGGGTTACCCTACACAACTTTTCGAGAGTTGCACCTTCGGCCGCTCGGACACGTCACCGCCGACCAGCTTACGACATCCGAGGCGATGCTGCGAACCACGGCGTCCCCGGCCGGGCGTAGCGTGTGTCTGTGACGCGATCATCGGCCCCGCAGACAGCTCTCATCGTCGCGATCGCGTCGCTCGCGTCATCCGTCGCGTTCCTCGACAGCACGATCGTGAACGTCGCGCTCCCCGCGATCGAACGCGAGCTCGGCGGCGGTCTCGCGACGCAGCAGTGGGCGGTCGACGCGTACCTGCTGACGCTGTCGTCGCTGATCCTGCTCGCGGGCTCCGTGAGCGACGCCTACGGGCGCCTCCTCGTGCTGCGCATCGGGCTGGTCGGCTTCGGTGTCGCCTCGGTCGCGGTGGGACTCGCGCAGGATCCGGTCTTCCTGATCGCCGCGCGCGCCGTCCAGGGCGCGGCGGGCGCCTTCCTCGTGCCGAGCTCGCTCGCCCTCATCACATCGCTCCTCCAGGGCCACGAGCGCTCTCGCGCCATCGGCCTGTGGACGGCCTTCACGACCGGTGCCTCGCTCGTCGGGCCGCTGCTCGGCGGTCTCTTCGTCGACCTGCTGTCCTGGCGCTACGCGTTCCTCATCAACGTCCTGCCGGTGGCCGTCACGCTGTGGCTCGTCGCACGACTCCCCGTGCACGACGAACGCCGAGCCGATGCGGGCATCGACTGGTTCGGCGCGGTCCTGTGCACGGCGGGCTTGGGCGGCATGGTCTTCGCACTGATCGAGCAGCCGAACCTCGGCTGGGCCTCCCCCGCGATCTGGATGCCGCTGGCCGGCGGCGCCGTGATGTTCGCGGCCTTCCTGCTGCGGCAGCGCACGTCGCGGCATCCGATCCTGCCCCTCGGGCTCTTCCGGGCGCGCAACTACTGGACCGGCAACCTCGCGACGCTGTTCGTCTACGCCGCCCTTTCGCTCAACGGCTTCGTCGTCGGCGTTTACCTGCAAGAGGGCGCCGGCCTCAGCGCGACGCTGGCCGGCCTCGCGAGCCTGCCGACGACGGTGCTGCTCATCGTTCTGAGCCCGTGGGCCGGCTCGCTCGCGGAACGCCTCGGCGGACGCCTGTTCATGACCGTCGGCCCGCTCGTCATGGCCGGCGGCGCACTGATGCTGCTGCTCGTCGGCGAGCGCTTCGACTACTGGTGGCAGGTGCTGCCCGGCCTCGTCGTGTTCGGGCTCGGGCTCGGCGTGACCGTCTCGCCGCTGACCTCGACGATCCTCGGCGCGATCGACTCCGAGCGCTCGGGCATCGCCTCGGCGGTCAACAACGCCGTCGCGCGGGTCGCGGGCCTCGTGGTCATCGCCTTCCTCGCACCCATCGTGGGCGGCGCGCTCGACCTCGACGGATTCCACCGAGCAGCGATCGTCACCGCCGCGCTCATGGCCGCGGGCGGACTCATCGCCTTCACCGGCATCCGGAACAGCGCACCCTCAGCTGCAGCAACCCCGTCCGCGGCTGACTGACGCTCAGGCCGGCGAGCGCTCCGCCGCGAGCGGCCCGAGCACCGACAGCATCCGCAGCTTCTCCGCCGCTTCCGACCCGGGCTCCGGGGTGAGGGTGAGGAGGGCTTGTGAGCGGTCCTCCGTGAACAGCACCTGGCAGTCGACCTCGATCTCGCCGACGGCCGGATGCACGACGACCTTGTGATCGGCGAAGCGCTCGGCGACCTCCTCGAGGTCCCAGAGCCGCGCGAACTCGGCGCTCCGCTCGCGCAGGTCATCGACCAGACGCGCGGCCCGCGACCCTGCGCCACCCCGGCCCGCGACGGCGCGCAGGTTCGCCACGATGGCCCGGCTCTGCCGGTCGTGATCGGATGCCGGGTACACCGCCCGCTCGCTGATGGGATGCACGAACCAGCACCAGGCACCGCTGCGTTCGGGTCCGATGCGCCGTTCACGCGCGCCGAACAGAGCCCGCGCGAGATCGTTCTGCGCGAGAGTCTCGTCGAGCTCGGTGATCACGAGCGCCGGGATGTCGTCGAGCCGATCGAGCACCCGCTGCAGCGCCGGCGCGACGTGATCGGCGGCTCCGGAACGCTCGGGCGGCGTGTGCCCAGCGAGGCGGTGCAGGTGGTCGCGCTCGGAACGCGAAAGCCGCAGCGCCCGCGTGAGCGAGGCGAGCATCTGCAGGCTCGGCTGCGGCCCGCGCTCCTGCTCGAGGCGCGTGTAGTAGTCGGCGCTCATCAGGGCGAGCTGCGCCACCTCCTCGCGTCGGAGCCCCGCCACACGGCGGCGCTCTCCGGACGGCAGCCCGACATCCTCCGGACGCAGTCGCTCGCGGCGCGCGCGGAGGAATCGGGCGAGAGCGGCACGGTCCACGCATCCATTGTGAACGCGGCGACCCGCCCGAGCCAGGGACCGCCGCTCCCCCGTTCGGGCGTGCCTGGATGCATCAGGATGCCGCGACGAGAGTCGGGGCATGGACATCACCGGACGCACCATCTTCATCCCCGGCGCGACGAGCGGCATCGGCCGGGCGCTCGCCATCGCCCTCGCCGAGCGCGGCAACACGGTCATCGTCGGCGGGCGCCGTCGCGAGCTCATCAACGACCTACGCTCGTCGCACCCGGGCATCGACGGCCTCGAGATCGACACATCGGATGCCGCATCCATCGAACGCGCCGCCGCCGAGGTTCTGGAACGGCATCCCGATCTCGACGTGCTCGTCACGATGGCGGGCATCATGAACGCCGAGGACTGGACCTCTCCCGCGGGCTTCGTCGACAGCGCCGAACGCACCGTCACCACGAACCTGCTGGGACCGATCCGGCTCATCGGCGCGTTCATCGAGCACCTGCTGACACGCCCCGCCGCCACGATCATGACCGTCTCGTCGGGCCTGGCCTTCGCTCCGCTCGCCGCCACCCCCAGCTACAACGCGACGAAGGCCGGGATCCACATGCTGAGCGAATCACTGCGCCTGCAGTACGCAGGATCGCCGGTGTCGATCGTGGAGCTCGTGCCGCCGGCCGTGCAGACCGACCTCATGCCCGGTCACGCCGAGAACCCGCAGGCGCAGCCGCTCGACGAGTTCGTCGACGAGGTGATGTCGATCCTCGAGCGGGATGCCGACGTGCGCGAGGTGCTCGTCGAGCGCGTCGAGTTCCTGCGCCACGGCGAAGCACGCGGCGACTACGCCGACGTCGTGCGCGCACTCAACGCGAGCGACCCGCACGCGGGGCAGCGAGGGGGCCGGTAGCGACTCTCATTCGCCCCTGCCAGACTGAGATCATGAGCGCGATCGAGAACTCCAAACTCACCGTCGTCGGCGCGGGCGCCGTCGGATCCAGCGTGGCCTACGCGGCCCTCATCCGGGGATCGGCCCGTCACGTGGCCCTCTACGACATCGCGACCGAGAAGACCGAGGCAGAGGTGCTCGACCTCGCGCACGGGGCACAGTTCACGGGTTCGAGCGACATCATCGGCGGGTCCGACATCTCGGTCGCCGAGGGCTCGCACGTCGTCGTCATCACCGCGGGCGCGAAGCAGAAGCCCGGGCAGACGCGCACCGAGCTGGCGGGCGTGAACGCGGGCATCATCGCCTCGATGATGCCGCAGCTGCTCGACGTCGCCCCCAACGCGACCTTCGTCATCGTGACCAACCCCTGCGACGTGCTCACCGTCCTGGCGCACGAGGCCACCGACCTGCCGCCCGAGCGCATCTTCGCCTCGGGCACCGTGCTCGACACCTCGCGCCTGCGCTGGAAGATCGCGCGTCGCGCCGGCGTCTCGATCTCGAGCGTGCACGCGTACATCGTCGGCGAGCACGGCGACACCGAGTTCCCGCTGTGGTCGCACGCCACCATCGGCACGGTGCCGATCCTCGACTGGGTGCCGCTCGACGGTCAGCCCAAGTTCACGAAGGAGGAGCTCGACCAGATCGCCATCGACGTCCGCGACGCCGCTTACAAGGTGATCCAGGGCAAGGGCGCGACGAACTACGCCATCGGCCTCTCGAGCGCGCGCATCGTCGAGGCGATCCTGCGTGACGAGGATGCCGTGCTGCCCGTCTCCACAGTGCTGCGCGACTTCCACGGAGTCGACGGCATGGCGCTGTCCGTGCCGTCGGTCGTCAACCGCCGGGGCGCGTTCCCCGTGCGGGAGATCGAGTTCTCCGAGCGCGAGCTCGAGCTGTTCCAGCACTCGGCAGCGGCGCTCAGCGAGGTCGCGACCTCCCTGCGCGGCTGATCAGTCGGTACGCCGATACATCCGTCGGACCGGCGGTGCTGGTGTCGTCCCGGAGCCCCGGGAAGACGACATCCGCACCGCCGGTCCGACAGTTGTATCGGGGCGAGGCTCGCGAGGGGCCGGTGACCGAGGGATGTCGGAGGTCGCGCCTACCCTGGACGCATGGCCTCTCGACGTCCCGCCGCCACCTCGGCCTTCAAGTGCACAGAATGCGGGTGGACGACGGCCAAATGGGTCGGCCGCTGCGGTGAATGCCAGCAATGGGGCACGGTCGTCGAGGCGGCGACGCAGACCGGCATCACGTCGACCGTGACGGCGGTGAGCCCCGGCGCTGCCCGCGCTGCTCGTCCGATCACCGAGATCGACACGACCGAGGCGCCTCGACGTTCGAGCGGCGTCGGCGAGTTCGACCGCGTGCTCGGCGGTGGCGTCGTCCCCGGCGCGGCGATCCTGCTGTCGGGCGAGCCCGGCGTCGGCAAGTCGACCCTGCTCCTCGAGGTCGCCGCACAGTCCGCCCGCTCGGGTCGGCGAGTGCTGTACGTCAGCGCGGAGGAATCGCTCGGCCAGGTCCGCCTGCGGGCCGAGCGCACCGGCGCGCTGCACGACGCCCTCTACCTCGCGAGCGAGACCGACCTCGCCACGGTGCTGGGTCACGTCGACGAGGTGCGCCCCGACCTCCTCATCGTCGACTCGGTGCAGACGGTGTCGTCGTCGCTGTCCGACGGGGTCGCGGGCCAGCCGAGCCAGGTGCGAGAGGTCGCGTCGACGCTCATCCGCGTCGCGAAGGAGCGTGACCTCCCCGTCCTCATCGTCGGACACGTCACGAAGGACGGGTCGATCGCCGGCCCCCGGGTGCTCGAGCACCTCGTCGACGTCGTCTGCCAGTTCGAAGGCGACCGCCAGACCTCGCTCCGGTTCGTCCGAGCGCTGAAGAACCGCTTCGGGCCGACGGATGAGGTCGGATGCTTCGACATGACGGGCGACGGCATCGCGGAGGTGCCCGATCCGAGTGCCCTGTTCCTCGGGCACGGCGACCCCGTGCCGGGCACGTGCGTCACGATCGCGCTCGAGGGGCGTCGCGCCCTGCCGGTAGAAGTTCAGGCGCTGACGCTCAAGACCGGGGCACCCAACCCCCGCCGTGTCGTCAGCGGTGTCGACAGCGCCCGCGTCGCGATGATCCTCGCCGTGCTCGAGAAGCGCGGCGTCGCCGTCACGAGCGACCAGGACGTCTACGTCTCCACCGTGGGAGGTGTACGCCTCGTCGAGCCTGCCGCAGACCTCGCCATCGCCATCGCCATCGCGGGCGCCGTCGGCGGCAGGGCCGTGTCGCGACAGGTGGCGGCCTTCGGCGAGCTCAGCCTCGCCGGGGAGATCCGGCCGGTCACGCAGTCGAGCCAGCGACAGTCCGAAGCGAAGCGCATGGGCTACACCGCCGTGGTGGATGCCTCATCCCGCACGATCGGCGGTGCGATGCGCGACCTGCAGGTGCGCCAGCCCGTAGCATCCGCCGCCGACGCCGGCTTCTGACCGGCCCCCCGACTCACCTGGCAGCTCACGCCCCCACCCACGCATCGAGGGGGCACCAACTGCCAACCCGAACTCGGAGCCCCAACCCACCCCGACTCACCTGGCAGTTCACGCCCCCATCCACGCGCCGAGGGGGCACCAACCGCCAACCCAAACTCGGAGCCCCAGCCCCAGCCCCAGCCCGAGCCCAAACCACGAGCCCGAGGTCAGGCGTCGAGGGCGGCGATCACGTCCTGGGGGGCAGCCTGCATCGGGTGCGGGCCGGCGATGTCGAAGAACACGGTGCTGATCTCGGCCTCGTGCACGCCGAGGAAGGCGCGCAGGCCCCCGGGCGACTGCAACGCCACGTGGGCGGGAAGCGCCGCCGGCTTGTGCGCCGCGTCGCTGAACAGCAGCAGCGCGACATCGCCGGTGTTCGGATCGCGATACGTCCAGATCTCACCGACGTCGCGCGGATCGTCACGGTTCCCGGGTCGCATGAGCGGCACCACCGTCGGACCGTGCCGCAACGCGAATGCGAGGGCAGCCATGTCTTGCGTCTGCAGGGCGTCTGCGAGCTGCGGGTTGCGGAACTCGGGCAGCGGCTTCTTCGCGCCGCGCTTCTTTCCAGCCATCACCTCAGCCTAGAGAGAGAACGGGCCCTCTCGAACTCTTCATTGGGGACTGAGGAAATCGAGAGGGCCCATCGCTCACCCGAGGTGGGGATCCGTCGTCGCGATTCTGGGGGGTTTCGCGACTACTCGCTGCTGGGGACAGCGGGGGTCCTCGGGGAACTGCATCCAGGTTACGGCCGAGCTCGCCACCTGTCGCCCTCTCTCCGGTGAGAAAAGTCTCACGTCGGTGAACGCGTCAGCGCAGCACGAACTGTCGTTCCTGTTGCGCCGCGAGCCCACCGATCTCGACCGCCAGGTTGAAGTAGCCCGCGGGCGCTGCCGGACGCTCCGCGTCGCACGTGTCGACCGACGAGCGGGTGCGGTCCCAGGTGATCGGAGTCACGCTCGACACCGTCTGGCCAGGGTCGATCTGCACGACCTGATCGCTCGACTCGCTCTGGCAGTCCGTCGAACGCCACCAGACGTCGGGTCCGCTCGCGACCGTGAGCTTCTGCGTCGCCGTGCCCACATTGAGCAGGCAGGGAGCCGAGCCGGAGTTCGTGAGCGAGATGGACAGCTGCGGCAGTTCGCCGGCTCCGTAGGACTCCTTGTCGGTGACCGCCGAGACCTGGACCGAACGAGCGGAGCACGCCTCGACCTCGGCCGGCGTCGCGTCCGACGACGGCTGCGGCGCACTGGGGGATGCCGCGGGCGTGGGCTGATCCGCGGGCGGTGACGCCGGTGCCTCACCGGCATCCGACGACCCAGCCGGAGCGGGAGTGCTGTCCGCTGCCGATCCCTCCCACGGTCGCCAGAACGCGAGCACGACAGCGGCGATGAGCACCAGCACGACGAGCAGCAGCACGAGACGTCGCCGGCGGTAGACCGCGGGCGAATGACGGCGTCGGGGCGGCGTGTCGGTCATGAAGCCAGGGTAGGCCGCAGGTCGGATGCCGCCCCGGCGGCACGCCTACAGGTGCTTGAGCATCCGGGTGTTGCCCAGGGTGTTCGGCTTGACGTGCGCGAGGTCGAGGAACTCGGCGATGCCCTCATCAGGGCTTCGCAGCAGCTGCGAGTACACATCGGCGTCGACGATCTGCTCGCCGATCGCCTCGAACCCGCGCCGCGCGAAGAAGTCGACCTCGAAGGTGAGGCAGAACAGGCGCGAGAGACCGAGCTCGCGAGCGCCCTGCTCGAGCCGGTCGACGATGGCGCCGCCCACCCCACGGTGCAGCCACTCGTCCACGACGATGAGGGTGCGCACCTCGCCGAGGTCCTCCCACATGACGTGAAGGGCGCCGCATCCGATCAGCTGCCCGTCGGCCTCGGCGACGACGAACTCCTGCACCGACTCGTAGAGCACCACGAGGTCTTTGCCGAGCAGGATTCGTCGCTGCACCCAGGGGTCCAGCATCTCGCGGATGCCGCGGACGTCGCTCGCCTTCGCGGGGCGGACGACGAAGGCCGGGTCGTCGGAGCTCACGCCTCAACGATAGTCCGCGCCGGTAAGGTTGCCTCAGCCCGAGATCCCTCCCGCCTTGGAGTGCCGACGTGAGCGTGCTCCGTGATTACGCCGCCGCAGTGTCCCAGCCGACACTGCCTCTGTCGTCGCTTCCCCACGGCCCGGCCGACCTCTCGCGGTACGACGAGGTGGTCGATGCCGACGGCGGCCTCCGCCCCGCGTGGCAGTCGCTCGCCGGCCTCACGCTGGCCCTGACGCCGTCCGAACTTTCGCGCGTCGAGGGAGAGATCACCCGCTTCCTCGCCGACGACGGTGTGACCTACGTCCGGCCCGACAGCGGCGCCCAGCCCTGGCAGCTCGACCCCGTTCCGCTCGTCGTCGACGCGGCCAGCTGGGCCCCGCTCGAGACGGGCCTCGCGCAGCGCGCCGAGCTGCTGAACGCCGTCCTCGCCGACCTCTACGGACCGCACACCCTGCTCTCGTCGGGGATCGTCCCCGCCGCCGCGGTGCTCGGTCACGCGGGATTCCTCCGCCCCCTCGCGCGAGCGACCGCGGCCGACCGGCATCCGCTGCTGCTGTCGGGCACCGACCTCGGACGCGACGCCGACGGCGAATGGCGGGTGCTCGCCGACCGCGTGCAGGCCCCGTCTGGGCTCGGGTTCGCGATGGAGAACCGCCGCGTCATCTCGCAGGTGCTGCCCGACCTGTACCAGCAGAGCGATCCGCACCGCATGGAGCCCTACTTCTCGGCGCTGCACGCGACGCTCGCCGCGTCGGCGCCCGAGGGCGTCACCGAGCCGCGCGTGGTCGTCCTGACGCCGGGGCCGCACTCCGAGACCGCCTTCGACCAGGCCTTCCTCGCCCGGGGCCTGGGCCTGTCGCTCGTGCAGGGCAGCGACCTCGTCGTGCGCGGGGGGCGGGTGTGGATGAAGCCCACCGGGTGGCCCCGCCGCGAACCGACCGAGCAGGTCGACGTCATCCTGCGGCGCGTCGACGCGGAATGGTGCGACCCGCTCGAGCTGCGGTCCGACTCGCGCCTGGGCGTCGCCGGTCTCACCGAGGCGGTGCGCCGCGGAACCGTGCGACTGGTCAACGGGCTCGGGGCGGGCGTCCTCGAGAACCCGGCGCTCCTGCCCTACCTCCCGGCCGCGTGCGAAGCCCTGCTCGGGGAACAGCTCCGCCTCTCGGCGGTCCCGACGTGGTGGTGCGGCGACGAGGCGGCGCGCGCCGTCGTGCTCGAACGCGTCCGCACGGGCGATGACTCCGTGCTCGTGCGTACGCTCGACGGCTCACGCCGGGATCTCACGGGGCTGGATGCCGCGGCCATCGCCGGCCGCATCGAGGCGAACCCGCACCGATACGTCGGTCAGGAACTGCTGCCCCTCTCGCAGGCCCCGGTCTGGACCGGCGAGGGCGCGCGTGCCCGGGCTCTGATCTTCCGTGCGTTCACCCTGCGCCACGGCTCGGCCTATCGCCCGCTTCTGGGTGGCCTCGCGACGGTGCGAGAGAGCCCCGACGCAGCCCCGACCACGAAGGACGTCTGGGTGCTGAAGGCCGCCGAGGGCGACGCGGACCAGGGCCTCGTCGAGATCGGTCCGCTCCCGGGCGGCCGCAGTGCTCCGAGCATCGCACCGCGTGCCCTGGACGACATGTTCTGGTCGGGGCGATACGCCGAACGGGCCGAAGACCTGCTGCGGCTCGTGCTCACGGCGCAGCAGCAGCTCGACCTCGCGGGCGCCGGCCGCGCCAGCCACACGAGCGCCCGCGTCCTGCGCGACGCCATCCACCGGCTCGCCGGTCCCGGACCGGATGCCGCTGACGCCGACTTCCGGTCGCTGCTGCTCGACGCGGCTCGGGTCGGGTCGACCGCCCACGCGCTCAGCCGACTGCGCGACGCGCTCGACGGTGTCCGCGACCAGCTGTCCGGCGACACGTGGCGCGTCTTCGCCGGCATCGAACGCGCCTCCCGCGCCCTGCGGGCGTCGCCGCACGTCCACCGCACGGCCGAGTCGGCGGGACGCATGCTCACGGTCGTGCTGTCGCTGCAGGGCGTGACCGCCAACATGATGCGCGACACCGGCTGGCACTTCATCGAGGCGGGACGCTTCCTCGAGCGCGCGCTTCAGGTGTGCCACATCTTGCGGGTGGTCGTCGACCGCCGCGACGCTCGCACCGAGCGGGCCGTGCTCGAGGCGCTGCTCACCGCGTCGGAGAGCATCGTCACCCACCGGCGCCGGTTCCGTGGCGCGGTGCGCCTCGGCGACGTGCTCGACCTGCTGCTGCGCGACCCCGACAACCCTCGCTCGCTCGCGTTCTGCCTCGCCGAGCTGCGCACGCACCTTGCCGCAGCCCCCGCGTCGACGGGGTCGACACGCCCCGAGCGCCTGGTCGACGACCTCGAGAACCTCGTCGGTGCGATCGACACGGATGCACTGGGGGATGCCGTCGACGGCATCCGTTCGCCCCTCGCCGAGCTGCTCGACGACCTCACGGCGCAGCTCGAACAGCTGGGCGACGCGATCGACGAGCTGCACTTCGAGAGCGGACCGCCCCCGGTGGCACTCTCGTCGCTCGCCCTCTTCGAGGAACTGATGGAGGCTCGCGCGTGAAGCAGTACCGCGTCTGGCATCGCACCGCCTACACCTACAGCGATCCCGTCGAAGACAGCGTCGGGCAGTTCCACCTGATCCCTCGCGAGCTGCCCGGGCAGCGGGTGCGCGAGGCGGAGGTCGTCGTCTCCCCCGCCCCGGGTGACATGCGCCGCGACTCCGACTACTTCGGCAACTGGTCGACGTACTTCCACGTCACCGACGCGCATGAGGCGCTGTCGATCGAGGCGTCGAGCGAGGTCGCGGTCACCGCTCCCGAGTACGACGCCGCTGCGCTCGCGCTTCCCTGGGAGACGGCGCGGCCGCTGCGGCATCCCGACCAGGAGGGAGCGTGGCGCGCGGCGGAGTTCGCGATGCCCTCGCCCCGCGTCGCGCAGTCGGAGGCCACCGCCGCCTACGGCGCGATCTCGCTCACCCCGGGGCGCCCGATCGGCGAAGCCGCGACCGACCTGATGCACCGCATCTACACCGACTTCGACTACGACAGCACCGCGACCACCGTCACCAGCACCGTCGCCGATGCGCTCGAGAAGCGGGCCGGCGTCTGCCAGGACTTCGCCCACGTCGCCCTCGCGTGCCTGCGCTCGCACGGCGTCGCGGCCCGTTACGTCTCGGGCTACCTCGCGACGCAGCCACCGCCCGGCAAGGAGCGGGTCTTCGGCGCCGACGCCTCGCACGCGTGGCTCGCGGTCTGGCTCCCGGGCACCGACCAGTGGCTCGCGATCGATCCGACGAACGACCAGTGGGCCAACGACCGCTACGTCACGGTCGCCTGGGGCCGGGATTACGGCGACGTCTCGCCCGTCAAGGGCATCATCTTCACCGAGGCGAAGACCTCGACCCTCCGCGTCTCGGTCGACGTCGCCCCGCTCGAGCCCTGACCCGCCGGGTGAGCTGCGCGCGCCGTGCGCGGATGCAAGGGCTCAGCGGCGACACCCCGGGTCGAGGCATCCATCTCCGGGGTGTCGGCCACGATCGCTTGCATCCCGGCACGCCGGCGGACGCCGACCGACCACGGATGCCAGCGGGATCAGCGGCGTGCGGCGTACTCCGTCGCGGCGGCGACGAGGCCGAGGAAGAGCCGTCGGTCGGCGGCTTCCTCCTCGGGATGCCACTGCACGGCGACGAGGAAGTCCGAACCCGGCGACTCGATCGCCTGCGGCAGCCCCTCGCCGCTGCGTGCAGCGACCACGAGGTCGTCGCCGAGTCGGTCGATGCCCTGGTGGTGGTAGCTGCTCACGGTGAGCGAACCCGTGCCGACGAGCTCCGACAGCATCGTGCCGGCCGACACCGAGACCTCGTTCCGCGCGAAGACACCGCCGCCGAGCTGGTACCGGTCGGTGCCCAGCACGTCCGGAAGATGTTGATGGAGCGTGCCGCCCGCGGCGACGTTGATGAGCTGCAATCCGCGGCAGATGCCGAGGACAGGGATGCCGCGCTCGCGGGCACCCCGCAGCAGAGCGAGCTCCCAGTCGTCGCGGTCAGGCCGCGCCGGATCCGTCAGAGGATGCCGCGCGGCCCCATACAGCTCGGGCTGCACGTCGAGGCCGCCCGTGAGCACGAGCCCGTCGAGCCGGTCGAGCACGACGTCGGCGGCGGGCCCCGGCGAGGGCTGCGGCGGCAGCAGCACCGCCGCGCCGCCCGAGGACGCGACCCGGTCGAAGTACTGCTGCGGTAGGAAGCTCGCCCGCACGTCCCACACCCCCTGCTGCGCGCGCTCGAGATAGGTCGTCAAGCCGATGACGGGTCGGGGCGCCGTCGTCGCGTCTTCGCTGCTCACGCGCCGATCGTAGAGCCGTCGTGTTTCGCGTCGATCACACGCCCCAGCAGCCCACAGCCCTCCGGCTGCGTCGTGCGGCGTGTCCCGCCGACGGGCCCCGGAAACGCCGGAGGGGCGGATGCCGCAGCATCCGCCCCTCCGTACGACTCGTCGCTCGCGCGATCCCGGTCAGTCGCCGCTCGCAGCGATGTCGGGGGTCGCAGCGATCTCGCCGGCAGCGCCGACGCCGACCGCGACCTTGCCCTCACGCGGAGCGGTCTCGAAGACGAACTTCGTGCCCTCGGTGTCGACCTTCACGTGGTCGCCCGCGTTGAGCTCGCCGTGCAGGATCTTCTCGCTGAGCTGGTCCTCGACCTCGCGCTGCATCGCACGGCGCAGCGGCCGGGCGCCGAGCGTCGGGTCGAACCCGATCTCGATGAGGCGGTCCTTGGCGGCATCCGACAGCTCCACCGTCATGTCGCGGTCGAGCAGCCGGTCGCTCAGCCGCTTCGTGAACAGGTCGACGATCTGGCGAAGCTCGGCCTTGTTCAGCTGCGGGAAGACGATGACATCGTCGACGCGGTTGAGGAACTCGGGCTTGAAGTGCCGCTTGAGCTCTTCGTCGACCTTGCCCTTCATCCGCTCGTAGCTCGTCTGCGCGTTGCCCTCGACCTGGAAGCCGACCGGACCACCGGCGATCGCCGACGAACCGAGGTTCGTCGTCATGATGATCACGGTGTTCTTGAAGTCGACGATGCGGCCCTGACCGTCGGTCAGGCGACCCTCTTCGAGGATCTGCAGCAGCGAGTTGAAGATGTCGGGGTGGGCCTTCTCGATCTCGTCGAAGAGCACGACCGAGAACGGCTTGCGGCGCACCTTCTCGGTGAGCTGGCCGCCCTCTTCGAATCCGACGAATCCGGGAGGGGCACCGAACAGACGCGAGACGGTGTGCTTCTCACCGAACTCCGACATGTCGAGGGAGATCAGCGCGCCCTCGTCGTCGAACAGGAACTCGGCGAGCGCCTTGGCCAGCTCGGTCTTTCCGACACCGGTGGGGCCGGCGAAGATGAACGAGCCCGAGGGGCGCTTGGGGTCCTTCAGACCGGCACGCTGACGACGGATCGTGCGCGAGAGCGCCGCGATGGCCTCTTCCTGACCGACGACGCGCTGGTGCAGCGCCTTCTCCATGAAGACGAGACGGCTGGTCTCCTCCTCGGTGAGCTTGAACACCGGGATGCCGGTGGCCTGGGCGAGCACTTCGGCGATGAGGCCTTCGTCGACCACCGCGTGCGACGCGACGTCACCCGAGCGCCACTGCTTCTCGAGACGCAGGCGCTCGGCGAGCAGCGACTTCTCCTCGTCGCGGAGCGACGCGGCCTTCTCGAAGTCCTGCTCCTCGCTCGCGCGCTCCTTGTCCTCGCGGACCTTGGCGATCTTCTCGTCGAACTCGCGCAGCTCCGGCGGCGACGACAGGATCGACAGGCGCAGGCGGGCGCCGGCCTCGTCGATCAGGTCGATGGCCTTGTCGGGCAGGAAGCGGTCGCTGACGTACCGGTCGGCGAGGTTCGCCGCGGCGACGAGCGCGCCGTCGGTGATCTGCACCTTGTGGTGCGCCTCGTACCGGTCGCGCAGACCCTTCAGGATGTTGATCGCGTGAGGGATGCTGGGCTCGCCGACCTGGATCGGCTGGAACCGGCGCTCGAGGGCGGCATCCTTCTCGAAGTGCTTGCGGTACTCGTCGAGGGTCGTGGCACCGATCGTCTGGAGCTCGCCGCGGGCGAGCAGCGGCTTGAGGATCGACGCGGCGTCGATCGCGCCCTCGGCCGCACCGGCACCGACGAGCGAGTGGATCTCGTCGATGAAGACGATGATGTCGCCGCGGGTGCGGATCTCCTTCGTGACCTTCTTCAGGCGCTCCTCGAAGTCACCGCGGTAGCGGGAACCGGCGATGAGCGATCCGAGGTCGAGCGAGTAGACCTGCTTGTCCTTGAGCGTCTCGGGCACATCGCCCTTGACGATCGCCTGGGCGAGACCCTCGACGACGGCGGTCTTGCCGACGCCGGGCTCGCCGATCAGGACCGGGTTGTTCTTGGAGCGACGCGAGAGGATCTGCATGACCCGCTCGATCTCCTTTTCGCGGCCGATCACCGGGTCGAGCTTGTTGTCGCGCGCGGCCTGCGTGAGGTTGCGCCCGAACTGGTCGAGCACGGCCGAACCGCCCTGCGGCGCCTGGGCCTGCTCGCCCGCGCCGACGGTCGCGCCGGCGGGCTCCTTGCCCTGGTAGCCGCTGAGCAGCTGGATGACCTGCTGGCGGACCTTGTTCAGGTCGGCGCCGAGCTTGACGAGCACCTGAGCCGCCACACCCTCGCCCTCGCGGATGAGGCCGAGGAGGATGTGCTCGGTGCCGATGTAGTTGTGTCCGAGCTGCAGCGCTTCGCGCAGCGACAGCTCGAGGACCTTCTTCGCGCGCGGCGTGAACGGGATGTGACCGGTCGGCTGCTGCTGCCCCTGACCGATGATGTCCTGCACCTGCTCGCGCACCGCGTCGAGCGAGATGCCCAGGCTCTCGAGGGCCTTGGCCGCGACGCCCTCACCCTCGTGGATCAGACCCAGGAGGATGTGCTCGGTCCCGATGTAGTTGTGGTTGAGCATCTTCGCCTCTTCTTGGGCGAGCACGACCACGCGACGGGCACGATCCGTGAATCTCTCGAACATCGTCAGCCTCCTTTGAGCGCCGGGACTCCGGGCGCTTACGAAAGAGAGTAACCAGGCACGGATACGGGTATGCCCGTGTTCGCCGTCGGCATAGCGTTACGCGGGGTTGCGCGCGGCAGGGCCAGACCATAACGTTTGTCGATAACAACGATTATCGATAAGTAGAGGATGCCGATGTCGAACACGTGGGCGGTCGGTCAGATCGTGATCATCGCTGCGGTGGCGCTCGTCGTCGCCGCGGTGCTCTTCATCAGAGCGACGCGCCGCGCGCGCAGTCGCGGGGACGCGTCGCCGGTCGTGAGCCTCGCGCTCTCGCTGTCTGCCGCCTGGGCTGCATTCAGCCTGCTCGGCGCCGCCGTCTCGGTGATTCAGAACCTCGCCGCGGACGCCCCGCGCATGAGCGTTCCGGTCGCGCCGTTCTGGCCGGACCTGCTTCCGGGCGTCACGATCGACACCGGTCCGACGGCCGAGGTCGTCGGCGGCGGCTTCGTGGTCGCCGAGGTGGACGTGGCGGGGGTCAGTCCGCTGGCGCGAGCGCTGTGGACGACCGGGCAGGCGCTGTGGTCGTTGATCCCCGCGGCGATCGCGGCGCTCATCGCCGTGGCTTGCTTCCAGCTGCTCGCCGGGCGCACCTTCGATCGGATCATCGTTCGCATGACGATGGCGACCGCCGTCATCGTCGCTGCCGGCGGGACGGCCGCACAGCTGCTCTCGGACATCGCCGGGAGCATGGTCTCGCAGGAGCTCTTCGCCCGGGAAAGCGCGCGGTGGACCGAGATCCCCGGAGTCGACGATCCGTTCGCCTGGTGGCCGGAAGCGACGCTCAACGTCACTCTGCCGTTCTGGCCGATCGCTGCCGGCCTCGGCCTCGCCGGGCTGGCCGCGGTGTTCCGATACGGCTCACGACTGCAGCGCGACACGGAGGGACTGGTCTGATGGCAGGCACCATCGGGAAGAGGAACATGCCGCCGACCACGTCGATGTACGACATGCCGCGCGGCGATCGGTGGGCGACGCGGACGATGGCGGTGCTGGCCGGATTGATGGGTGTCGCACTCGCGGCGGGTCAGATCGGTGCGGCCGTGACGTACGCCTGGTCGCCCGACGTCACGCTGACCCTCCTCGCCCAGCAGGAGCTCCCGGTGGTCGCCGGCCGAGGCGTCGCGACGGCGAACATCACAAGCGTCACACTCCAGGCAAGCGAACTCGCATCGTCGACGCGAGCCCTCTTCGCCGCGGGTTCGATCGCCCTCGGGATCACCGCGGTCCTCGTCGCGGCGGCGCTCTCCTGGTTCCTCCTCTCGATCAGCGCCGAGCGTCCACTGCGCCCGGCCCTCCGCCGCTTCTGCACGATCGCCGGGTGCGCGCTGCTGTTGGGCCCCGCCGTGAGCACGTCGCTCGCCGGCTTCGCATCCATGGAGGCGGCGTTCCAGTTCGGTCCGGCCTTCGACGACCTCCTCCTCCCGGGATTCAGCGCCTCGACCTGGGGAATGGCGCTGCCCATCGTGGGAGTCAGCGTGATCTGCCTGGGATTTCTGCTGCGACGGATGGAACGTCTCGAGCGCGACACGGAAGGACTGGTCTGATGCCCCTCACCCGCGGACCCCGCTCAGATGCCGCCGACGCCATCGCCGTCCTGATGCTCGGCCTCGGCGCCGCGATCACCGTCGTGCTCACGGTCATCGCGCGCTTTATGAACGTCTTCCGCGAAGCGGGCGTCGCCTGGAGGATCGACATCGACGACGAGCCGTTCTCCGCCTCCGTCGGGTCGGGCGCGGGATACGTCGACGGCATCGTCGAGAACGCGCTCGTCATCGCACGGGAGGTCGACGGCGGCACGGCAGTCGCGCTCGCCGGCTCGATCATCGCGTGGGGCGTCGCATCGCTCGTCGTGATCGCCGCGGTGATGTACGTCGCGCGGAGCTTCCTGCGCGGGCGGCTCTTCGTTCCCGCCACGGCACGGGCCTTCGACGTCATCGGGTGGTCGATCGTCTCGGGCGCGCTGGTCATCCTGGTCCTCGAGAACATCGGGCGCAACGGCATCCTCGCCGCTCTCGGGGTCGATGACGTCGAGCCGCTGCACTTCCTCGACTTCTGGGCCTACGCGCCGGCCTGGGCGATCGGCGTGGCCGTCGGCCTGATCGCGATCGCGTTCCGCCGCGGCGTACGACTGCAGCGCGACACCGAGGGACTCGTATGAGCGCGGCCGACGATGACGGACCGAGCGGGGTCCATTGCCGCCTCGACGAGCTGCTCGCCGCGCGCGGGATGACGCTGACCCGCCTCTCCGAGATCGTCGGAGTCTCGGTGGTGAACCTCTCGGTGCTCAAGAACGACCGAGCCCGCGCCATCCGCTATTCGACGCTGTCGGCGATCTGCCGAGCGCTCGATTGCGAGATCGGCGACCTGCTGGTGCGCGCCGACTGAGCAGCGAAAGGGCCGGGGTGCGGCTAACTGCACCCCGGCCCTCTGCTCACGGTTGCCGCGTGCCGCTGAGGTCGTGGATCAGCTCCCGCTCGTCCTTCTCCGAGAGCGAGGTCTGCACGACGGTGCCGTGGTAACCGGCGAGCGCCGATGCGAACTTGTCCGTCGTGATCTTGGTGGCATAGAGCACGACCGCCGATTTTCCGGCGGACACCGCCGATTTCACGCGGTCGCGGAATTCGGCATCCAGGTTCGTCTTGTCGAGGCCGGCGAACAGGGCCCCGAACAACCCGCCGAAGACGAGCCCCGCGATCGGGACGAAGAAGAGGATGCCGATCAGAGCGCCGAACAGCGCTCCGCCCGCCGCGCCCGCGCCGACCTTGCCGACGACGCCGGGGTATTCGACCTTCGTCTTTCCCTCGTCGTCGACCTTCACCAGAGCCAGCCCGGCGAGCTCGACCACGAGGTCATTCTGGAGCACCTGGATTTCGTTGTACGCGGCTTCGGCGTCCGCTTCGCTGTCGAATGCAATCACGATCAAATCGGCCATGAAATCCCTCGTTTCGTGTTGCCTGTCCCCTCGGGGCCGACGGTATCCCGGCGCGTTAGGGGCAACAAAGGGGGCCGCGGACACCGCCGCCGTCCGTGGCCGGTCAGCTCAGGCTGAAGCCGCCGTCGCTCGTGAGCACCTGACCGACCATCCACGCGCCTGCGGGGCTGCACAGCCACCCGATGAGCTCCGCGGGGTCCTGCGGACGGCCCACGCGCCCGAACGCCGTCGTGCTCAGCCAGGCGTCGAAGTCGTCGAGCGAGCGGTCGGTGGTGTCGGGATCGAGGTAGCCAGTGTTGACCGGTCCGGGATTCACGGTGTTGAGCACGACGCCGAGCTCGAGCAGCTCGGCGGCCACCGTTTTCGTGACGCCGGCGAGGGCGGCCTTGCTCGTGGCGTACGCCACCTCGCCGATCATCGGCCCGTGGACCTGTCCGGACGTCATCCACACGACGTGCCCCTGCGGCGCGTCATAGGGCTTCGCGCCCGCGATCCGGTCACCCGGCCGGCGCGGCGTCGCGGGCGTCTCCGCGAAGCGGCGCGCGAATGCCGCGGTGAGGAGGAGGGTGGCGCGGGTGTTGACGTCCCAGAACGCGTCGAGACGCTCCGGCGTCATATCGAGGATGCTGCCGTCACCGCCGCTCTTGGCGTGGTTGCAGACGAGGATGTCGAGCGCGCCCGTCACCGTAGCCGCCTCGTCGATCAGGTCGGCCGCTGCCGTCGCGACGCTCAGATCCCCGGCGATGTCGGCGAAGCGAGCATCGCCCACGAGGTGGGAACGGATGCCGGCGCGCACGGCGTCGAGGTCGTCGCCACCCCACGGTAGGTCGAGGTCGTGAGGCCGGTGATGGTGCGCGATCACGTTCGCGCCGAGCCCGGCGAGAGTCGTGGCGACGGCGAAGCCGATGCCCCGACGGCGAGAGACGCCCGTGACCAGGGCGGTCTTACCGCTCAGTGGAAGAGCGCGTGCAGAAGAAGAAGCGTGCATGGGTGAACCTTTCGATCGCGTCGTCCTCGACGCGTGGATGGGGATCGGAAGCGGTTCACCGGCATTGCATGCGGCTCAGCCTAGCGAGCAGCCGCGACGGCGTCACTCGGCGCGTGTCACCCGGCGCGGAGCAACGGAACGCCGCGGCGGTCGAGGGCCTCCAGGCTGGTGGCCGGAGCCGCGAGATCGACGATGACCCCCGTGACCTCGTCGAACGGCAGCACCGCGAACGGCGACACCGCACCGATCTTCTCCTCGCTGCCGAGGACGTAGGTCTCGGCAGCGCGTTCGGCGAGCACGCGCTTCATCGCCGCTTCGTCCGCGTCGCCGGTCGTCAGGCCCGCGTCGGCGTGGATGCCGGTAACACCGAGGAGGAAGCGGTCGGCCCGCACCATGCGTGCGGCCTCGACAGCCGCGGCGCCGCTCGCGACCGCGGAGTGTTTGAACAGCCGCCCGCCGATGATGATGACGTCGGCTGCGTGATCGAGGAGCGCCGCTGCCACGGTCGGACTGTGGGTGACGATGGTGCAGGCCAGCGCCGGGTCGACCGCCCGCACCGTGGCGAGTGCGGTCGTGCCGCCATCGACGATCACCGTGCTGCCCGGTTCGATGAGGCTCGCGGCGAAGCGGGCGATGCGCTGCTTGCTCTCGGTAGCGACCGCCTGGCGAGACGCGTAGTCGGCGACGGCCGGCGACGCCGGAACTGCGCCCCCGTAGACGCGCACGGCGAGGCCGGCAGCATCCAGCTCCCGAAGGTCGCGGCGGATGCTGTCTTCGGACACCCCTAGTTCGGCTGCCAGTTCCTTCGCGACGATGCGGCCGTCATCGCCGGACCCTATGCCTCGGGCACCGGCGGCGATCCCGCCCTGATGCGGCGCAACCTCGACCGCCTGGAAGAGGCGGCATGGCCGCTCTTCGAGGCCGGACACATCCCGATGATCGGTGAGTGGGTCGCGCTGCCCGTCCTCGCGAACGCGGGAGCCTTGGGCCCCACCGACCCGCTCGCCGAGAAGGTGATGTACCCGGTCGCCCATCGCCTGCTGCAGCGTTGCGACGCGGTTCTCCGCCTGCCCGGAGAGTCGCGCGGCGCGGATCAGGATGTCGCGATCGCCCGAGAGCGCGGCATCCCGGTCTACACGGCCCTCCGCGATGTGCCCGGCGTGGCGTGAAGCGTTTCATGCATCCCCCGGATGAACACTCAGGAAAATCATCAGGGTTTCCCAGAAACATCCGAAACTGGCTAGAGTCGTTCGACGTGAACGCTACTCGTCGACTCCTCGTCCTGCCCGCCGCCGCACTGACCGTCGCTCTGCTCGCGACCGGTTGCTCCACGCTCAACGCCTTCACCGGTGGCGGAGCCGCCGCCCCCGTCCGCGACGAGTCGGGCGCGATCGCCGAGTCGAACGAGAGCACCGATGTCTTCGCGATCCGCGTGGGCGACTGCATGCTCGACTCGGGCACGGCCGACACCGAGGTCACCGAGACCCCGACCGTCCCCTGCGGCGAGGCCCACGACCTCGAGGCCTACCACGCGCAGGACATCGAGGCCGACGAGTTCCCCGGCATCGAGGCGGCGCAGACCGAAGCCGAGCAGGTCTGCTACGACGCGTTCGCGCCGTTCGTCGGCATCTCGTACGAGGAGTCGGTCCTCGGGTACAACTACTACGTCCCCACCCAGGGCAGCTGGGACGCCGGCGACCGCGAGATCCTCTGCCTCATCGGCGACCCGCAGGGCCAGGTGACCGGCACCCTCGCCGGCGCCGCGCGCTGACGCTTTCCGCCACCGCCCTCGAAGCGGCCGGCGCGATCGCCCGCTGTGGACATCCGTCCCTGGCGGGCGATCGTCGTTTCCGGCGGGAGGGCGCCGTCAGATGAGCTCGTCGACCAGCTGGCGGATGCGCTCGCGGATGTCGTCTCGGATCGGGCGGACGGCATCGATCCCCTGCCCCGCGGGGTCGTCGAGCTTCCAGTCCTCGTAGCGCTTGCCGGGGAAGAACGGGCAGGCATCCCCGCATCCCATCGTGATGACGACGTCGGACGCCTGCACGGCTTCTGTCGTGAGGACCTTCGGCTGCTCGGCGGTGATGTCGATGCCGAGCTCGGCCATCGCCTCGACCGCGACCGGGTTGATCCGATCGGCGGGCATGGACCCGGCCGAGCGGACCTCGATGCGATCACCCGCGATGTCGCGGAGGAACCCCGCGGCCATCTGCGAGCGTCCCGCGTTGTGCACGCAGACGAAGAGGACGGAGGGCGTGGCGTCGGTCATGATGCCCCTACTCTCCCGCATCTGCGCCGCGACAGGCCACTTTGGGAGGATGAGGTCATGGACGACGCCATCCCCATCGACCTCGACACCTGGCCGCGCCGGCGGCATCCCGACCTGCGCGAGCTCTTCGCCGACGTCGCGTGGCTCGCGGCATGAGCGCGTTGCGGGAGTGGCTGCGCTCGCAGCCCTCGCTGACGGGCGCACCTCCGGTGTTCGACACCGACCGGCTCCCCGCATCGCCGGTGACGCTGTTCGAGGAGTGGATCCACCAGGCGGCGGCCGCGGGTGTCGCCGAGCCCCACTCCGCGACCCTCGCGACGGTCGACGCCGACGGCATCCCCGATGCCCGCACACTGATCGTCAAAGACGTCGACGACCGCGGCTGGGCGTTCGCGAGCACACGGTCGTCCGCGAAGGGCGGGCAGCTCGCAGCGCAGCCCGCAGCAGCCCTCGCGTTCTGGTGGCAGCCGGTCATGCGGGCGGTGCGCGTGCGCGGGTCGGTCTGTGAGGCGAGCGCGGACGACACCGCAGCCGACCTCGCGGCACGGTCGGAGGCGGCACGCCGGGACATCGCGGAAGGCGACTGGGCGCTCTGGCGCATCGAGGCGACCCGCGTGGAGTTCTGGCAGGGATCGCTCGACCGTCGTCACACCCGCGTCGTCTACGAACCCGACGGGACGACCTGGCGGCACACGCTCCTCGGAGGTGCAGCGTGACCCTCCACTACTCGCTCACGCCGCCCACGGCCGCCGAGTTCGCCGCGCTCTACGCCGAGACGGGCTGGGCCGAGTGGCCGCTCGAAACCTTCGAACGGGCCCTCGCGGGCAGCTGGGTCGTGTGCTCGGCGCGTGCCGACGACGGCAGGCTCGTCGGCATCGGGCGCCTCATCAGCGACGGTGCGCTGCACGCGTTCGTCACCGAGATGATCGTCGCGAGATCCGCGCGCGGCGGCGGCATCGGGAGCGAGATCCTGCGCATGCTGGTCGCCGAATCACGGCGGCGCGGCGTCGACGACATCCAGCTCTTCGCCGCGCGCGGCCGCGCGGGGTTCTACCAGCGCCACGGCTTCGCGCCGCGTCCGGCAGATGGCCCGGGCATGGACGTCGTCGCCGACGGCTGACCCCTCCGCCGAGCGGTCGACTCGCCAAAAGCTGCGGATGCGCGGGGTGCCGGATCCGCACATCGTGGCGACTCGACGGACGGTGGCGGCGCTCAGAACTGCGACGCGGCAGCGGCGGCGTGAATGCTGCGGTCGCGGATCTCGTGCCAGGTGAGCGCGACGTTCCCGACCGGGCCGGCCGCCGTTCCCGCGACCTCTTCGACGCGGTCGAGCAGACGCCGGGTGTCGGTGCACAAGCTGATGTCGACGACCGCGACATCCACGTAGCGGCCGCGCGCCCGTTCGAGGTCGGCGTGCAGCCGGGTGGCGAGCGCGGCAGCAGCGGCATGCATCTTGCGTTCGGGGATGCGGTCGGCGTGCCGCAGCAGGACGACCAGGTTGCGCAGGGCGACGAGACCCGACGCGTGAGCGAGGAGGGATTCGTAGCGCTGCTTGAGCTCAGCGCGCGAGCGGCGGACCGTCGGCTCCGCCTCCAGATCCACCGTCCACACCAGGCAGGTGGGCTCCCCCTCCGTGGCGAGGGACGCGATAGCTGCCGCCATCGGTTCTGGTCGGTCACCGGCGACAGCGATGCGGGGGTTCACGGGGGCCCTTCGGGTAGCGGTCATCGTCTTGCCGACCAGACTTCCCGGCGCACCTGCTCGGCCTCGCGGCCGAACTCCCTCACCATATGCCACGGCGCCCGCACCCCGGGCCGCCGCACCGCGCGTGTCATCCGTCCTCATCGAGAGCCGCGGTATCGGTGCCTTCGGTGAACCGATGCCCTGAGCTGACCGCGGCGCGGGCGATGACGATGGCCGCCACCGCCGAGGTGATCAGCTGCAGGAGCACGGCGAGCACGACTTTGACGACGTTGTCCACGGTCGGAACCTGCAGCACCGCGCCGACCGTGATGAACGCGACGCCCAAGCCGGCGGCGGTGGCGACGGCCGAGATGCGCGCGTAGGGGTCGGGGAAGCGCCGCAGGCCGACGGCGGCGACGACGAAGATGAGCGCGCCCAGCAGGGCGATGATCTGACCGATGAGCTCGAGGATCGTCATCGACGTCCTCCCGTCAGCGCGCGCGCGAGCGAGACCGCGGCGAGGAAGGCGACGAGGGTCGCGACCAGCACGAGGTCGAACGTGCCCTCACGCGCCAGGCGTACGCCGACGAGCGCCACGAGCCCGACCAGGCTGAAGGTGAGCAGGTCGGCGGCGATGACGCGGTCGGCGGGGGTCGGGCCGCGCAGGATGTGCACGACGGACGCGATCATCGCGATCGCGCATCCCGCCGCGGCGAGGTCCAGCAGGTTCATCTCGGTCCTCCCAGTGCGACCGCGCGCGTCATCCGGCGGTCCATGTCGGCGAAGTCGGCCAGCGCCGAATCGGGGTCGCGGTGGTACAGCGAATGCACGATGACGAAGCGCGCGCCGGATTCATCGCGTGCCGCGCCGAGGGCCAGCGTGCCGGGAGTCAGCGTGATGAGGACGCTGATCGCGGTGACGTGCAGGTCACCCGCAGGCCCCAGCGGAAGCCGCACGACGCGTGGCGTTGCGGCCAGCCCCGGGCTGAGGATGTCGCCGAGCACCCTCACCGATGTCAGCGTCAGCTGCGCGGCGAACCAGCAGACGAAGGCCGCGAACCGGAAGGGCAGAGTGAGGATGCTGAGGATCACGGCAGCACCGCCCCGACGTAGGCGGTCGTATCGAGCAGGCCGGCGGCGGCGACCTCCGCGAGGGCGAACAGCCCCTGCGCACCGAGCCCGAGGGCCAGGGTCGCCGCGGCGAGCACGACAGCAGGCGCCGCGAGCGCTGCGCGGGTCGTGGTTCGCTGCGCCACCGCGAGCCCCCCGCGCCCGACCGGATCGCCCGGCTCACCCGGCTCACCACCGGTGACCGTGCGCGCGAAGACGGCGTTGAAGATCTTCAGCATCGACAGCAGGGTGATCAGGCTCACCACGATCGCGATCACTGCCGCCGCGACCTGTCCGTCCTCGATCGCCGCGACGAGCAGCATGAGCTTCGCGAAGAAGCCCGAGAACGGCGGGATGCCGGCGAGCGACAGCGCCGCAACACCGAAGGCGACCATCAGCACGGGTTCCCGGCCGACACGACCGCGCAGGTCGTCGAGGCGATCCGTCCCGAATCGGGTCTCGATGGCGCCCGCAGACAGGAACAGCGATGCCTTCACGATCATGTGGTGAAGCAGGTAGAAGATGCCGGCGGCCAGTCCCAGGGGCGTGAACAGCGCGACGCCGAGCAGGATGTAGCCGATCTGGCTGACCATGTGGAAGGCGAGGATCGACCGCATCCGGTCTTCCCCCACCGCGCCGAGCACACCGATCAGCATCGTGGCGCTGAAGACGGCGACGCCGATCCAGAGGTAGGTCTGGTCACCCTCGAAGCCGACGGCGTAGATGCGGTAGATGGCGTAGATCGCGACCTTCGTGTGCAGACCCGAGAACATCGCGGTGATGGCCGGCGACGTCGACGGGTACGCACGGGCGAGCCACCCGTGCACGGGCACCACGGCGGCCTTCATCGCGAGCGCGAAGAGGCAGACCCCGAGCGCTGCCGCCACCAGAGGCGACTCCTGAGCGGCACCGGCGAGCTCGGCGAGGTTCACCGTGCCCGCCACGCCGTAGACGAGCGCCACCCCGGCCAGGAAGACCGTGGAGACGAACAGGTTGAAGGTGACGTAGAGCCTCGAGCCGGTCACCGACTCGTCCGTGCCGCGACCACGACGCGAGAGCACCAGAAGCCCGTACGAGGGCAGCAGCATGACCTCGATGAAGACGAAGAGGTTGAACAGGTCGGCCGTCAGGAGCGCACCGTTCACTCCCGCCGTCAGCACGAGGACGAGTGCGGGGAAGAGCCGGTTGCGACCGGTGTCCGCGACGATCGCGAAGACCACGCAGACGAGGGTGAGCAGCCCAGCGACCGTGAGCATGAGGGCGGAGAAGGCGTCGGCGACGAACGGGATGGCGATGCCGTTGGGCCATCCGCCGATCCCGTGGGCGACGACTGATCCGTCGGCTGTCGCCCACACGAGCGCAGCCGCCGCGATGAGGTTCGCCGTCAGCACGATCAGGAGCAGGACGATCGCCCATCGATGACGACGGCGCGCGAACGCGGCGACACCGCTCGCGAGGAGCGGCACCGCGACGATGAGCGGAAGCAGAGCGTCGTTCATCGGCGTCCTCCTCGGGTCGGGGCCGGGGCCGCGGCCTTCGCATCGTCGGGCCCTGCATCGTCGACGCCCGCATCCTCGAGCCCGGCGTCTTCGGACGGGTTGCCCGTCACGGCGAGGACGAGCAGGTAGATGGTGATCGCGAAGGCGATGACGATCGCGGTCAGGACGAACGCCTGCGGCAGCGGATCGGCCGTGGTCGCCGGATCCAGCGCCTCGCCGAGCGGCTCCTCGCGCGAGTCGATGCCGCCGGCGCTGAACAGCAGCAGATTGGCCGCGTGCGAGAGCAGCACGAAGCCGAGGATGACGCGCAGCCGGTCTTCCTGCAGCAGCAGGTAGACCGCTCCGGCGACGAGCACACCGATGGTGAGGGCGAGGATCACCGGACGCTCCTTTCTGACGAACGGTCGGTTCGGACCGCTTCGGCGGGAGACAGACCGAGGCGATTGATGGCGGCGAGGATGACCCCGAAGACCGCGAGATACACACCCAGGTCGAAGACGAGGGCCGTGGTGAGGTGCAGGCTGCCGATGTCGAAGTGCAGCGGCCGGAGGAACGAGCCGTCGAGAAGCCCCAGCAGACCGGTGCCGACCGCGATGACGACGCCCGCTCCGGCGATCGCCAGGTACGAACGCTCGATCCGCGGGATCTCGTCGCTCGGGGCGGCGAGGTAGATCAGCGCGATGGCCGCGGCGCCGATGAGCGCCGCGATGAAGCCGCCGCCCGGGTCGTTGTGACCGCGCAGCAGCGCGTAGGCCGACCCGACCACCATCACCGGGGCGACGATGCGTCCCACAGTGGTGAGGAAGACCGCGTTGGCGCGGGCGTTGGAGAGCGCGGCGGAGGTTCCCTCCCGCACCGGGCGGTCAACGGCTCGACGTGCCTCGAGAAGCGCGGTGATCGATACCGCTGCGATCCCCAGGACGACGAGCTCGCCGAGCGTGTCGAGCGCTCGGAAGTCGACCAGGATCGTGTTCACGATGTTGGTGCCGCCGGTCAGTTCCTTCGCCTCGCGGAGGAAGAAGGCGGCGACATCCGAGATCTCGCGGTGTCCGGTGAACACGAGCGCGGCGAGCGTCGCGGTCGCCCCGGCGGCGAGCGCGGCGATGACCGCGAGCACGCGTCGCCGCGGGCGCGACGGGCGCAGGCGGCGCGGCATCCGGCGCAGCACAAGCACCATCACGACGACGGTCAGGATCTCGACGAGGAGCTGCGTCACCGCGACATCCGAGGCCCCCAGAACCAGGAACCACAGCACGACGGCGAACCCGGCCACACCCACGCTGATGATCGCGGTCAGGCGGCGGGTGGCGACCGAGACCGCGATCACCCCGGCCGCGACGAGGAGGAGCAGGAGCAGATCGAGCACGAGGAACGGCTCGTCGTAGCGCGGCCAGCCGCGCCACATCGCGGGAAGCGCTGCGGCGGCGGCACCGATCAGCACGATCGGCACCACGAGGTTCGCGGCGGGGGCGTCGGAGCGCGTCAGGTCGCCGACACGACGGCCGAGCGCGATGATGCCCCGCTGCGCATACTGGACGGCGAGGACGCCTGACCACCGCTGCGGTGTCGGCGGCACGGGCGTACCGCGCAGCCGGAGGCCGACCAGCGTTCCGAGCACGATCGCCGTCACCGACAGCAGCAGAGCCGCGTTCACACCGTGCCAGAGGTAGATGCCCGAGACGGATACCGCGTCGACGCGCGCCGCCCCCGCTGCCGCGGGTCGCACGAGGGGGTCGAGCAGCGGTGCGCCCGCACCGAGAGCCAACCCCAGGATCGCCGGGACGGATACCGCGACCGACATCGTTCGCGTGTCGCGCCAGGCGCGTGCCTGCGGCCCGTGCTCACCGGGCTGAGCGGCACCGAGGCGACCGGGCAGCAGGGGAAGCACCAGTCGCAGGCTGTACGCCACCGTCAGCACGGCTCCAGCGGTGGCCACGATCGCGAGCGTCCATGACAGCGCAGGCGAAGCCGCCGTGAGGAACGAGTCGAGAAGCAGCTCCTTGCTGATGAAACCGAGCATCGGAGGGATGCCGGCCATACTGACCGCCGCGAGGATCAGCATCGCGGCATCCCAGCGCAGCATCCCCCACGATCCGCGGAGCTCGGTCAGGATCCGGGTCCCGGTGCGCTTCTCGACCAGTCCTACGCCCATGAAGCCGGCGGACTTGAACAGCGCGTGAGCGACCACATGCGCGCTCGCCGCGAGCATCGCCGTCGGCGTGCCGACGCCGATCACCGCGACCAGGAGGCCGAGCTGACTGACTGTCGAGTACGCCAGCAGCTCCTTCATGTCGGCGCGGCGAACCGCGAAGAACGCCCCCATGAGAGCTGTCCAGAGCCCGACGCCCACGAGGAGCGGCGACCAGATCGCCGCCGCGGACGCGGCTGGCGCGAAGAGCATGAGCAGGAAGATCCCGGCCTTCACCATCGCCGCCGCGTGCAGATAAGCGCTCACCGGGGCGGGCGCCACCATGGCATCCGGAAGCCAGGAGTGGAACGGGAACTGCGCCGATTTCGTCATGGCCGCGAGGGCGACGAGCACCGCGACGACGGTCGCGAATCCCGGGTCCTCGCGCCACAGCGGGTGGGCGAGGGCGGCGGTGAGCTCGGTCGTGCCGGTGCGCGCGATCAGGGTCACGACGGCGGCGAGCAGGGCGAGACCGCCGGCGGCGGTGACGAGCAGCGTGCGCGTCGCGGGCTCTTTCGCCGCGGGGCCCGAACGGAGGATCAGCAGGTACGAGCACAGGGTCGTCAGCTCCCACGCCACGAAGAGCACGACGAGGTCGTCGGCGAGGACGAGGGTGAGCATCGCCGCCGCGAACGCCGTCATCAGGCCGTAGAAGCCCGGCGAGCGAGGCTGACGCAGGTACGAGGACGAGTAGACGAGCACCACCGCGCCGATCGCGAGCACCACCACGGCGAACAGCAGCGCGAGCCCGTTCAGCCGCAGGCGTAGCGCGACATCGAGTGCCGGGATCCACGGCAGTGATTCGCGGACGACCTGCTGCGGATTCCACGCCGAGATGACGAGCCCGAGCACCGCGAGCATGCCGGCGGCCAGAGGCCACCCCGCGTGCCGTCCGGTCAGCCGCACGAACGCGGGGGCGAGCGCCACGAGCAACCAGGCTGCGGCGACCGCGACGAGGAGGGTCACGCGCGCCGCCGCCCGGTCAGGGCGTTCGCGGGCGCGCGGCAACAGAGGGCAGGCAGGACAGTGAGCACGGATTCTCCGGGTTCGATCGACGACTACGTGCCGACCAGACTTCCCGGCTCACCAGCTGACAGCGTACCGGGGGCCACCTGGGGAAATCAGGTGCGCGCGGATGCTTGACAACGCGGTCATGAGTCATTTCTCACCGGCCATTCCGAGCTGATCAGACGCGTCCGCCTCGCACGGGGTCGTCGAGTCGTCATACTGGCGAGCATGGATTCGACGGGCATGGATGCCGTGAACGACTGGCTGCTCACGTGGGGCGACCACCTCTGGACCTGGATCGTCCTCCCGGTCGTGGTCCTCCTCGGGCTCTACTTCACCGTTCGGTCGGGCGTCGTGCAGTTCCGTCTGATCCCCGAGATGTTCCGCACGCTGACCGACAAGACGCCGCAGACCGCGGACGGCAAGCCGCAGTCGGTCTCCGCCTTCCAGGCCTTCACGATCTCCGCGGCCTCCCGCGTGGGAGTCGGGAACATCGCCGGCGTCGGCACCGCCATCGCGGTGGGCGGCCCGGGCGCGGTGTTCTGGATGTGGGTCATGGCGTTCGTCGGCGGAGCGTCGAGCTTCATCGAGTCGTCGCTGGCGCAGCTGTTCAAGACGCGCGACCGCGGCAGTTTCCGCGGTGGCCCGGCGTACTACATGCAGCGCGGGCTGGGCGCCCGGTGGCTCGGCGTCCTCTTCGCCGTCATCCTGATCGTCTGCTTCCCCTTCGCGTTCAGCTCGCTGCAGGCCAACACGATCTCGGCCACCATCAGCTCGAGTGTCGGGGGCGATCTGCCCTGGCTGCCGTGGATCATCGGGGCGGGCATCGCGCTCCTCACCGGGCTCGTGGTGTTCGGCGGGGTGCGCCGCATCGCCTCGGTGACGCAGGTGCTCGTGCCGATCATGGCGCTCGCCTATCTCGTGCTCGGCGTGATCGTCGTCGCGCTGCACCTCGATCGGATCGGGCCGGTGTTCGCCGAGATCTTCACGTCGGCCTGGGGCTTCAACGAGGTCGTCGGGGCCGCGTTCGGATACATCGTCCTCACCGGCGTCAAGCGCGGCATGTTCTCGAACGAGGCGGGGCTCGGCTCGGCTCCGAACGCCGGCGCGAGCGCCGCCGTGACTCATCCGGTGAAGCAGGGCCTCGTGCAGACCCTCGGCGTCTACTTCGACACATTCCTCGTGTGCTCGGTGACCGCGTTCATCATCCTGGTCTCCGTCCCCGATCTGGCCGGAGCTACACGGGGAATCGACCTGACCCAGGGAGCCCTCGTCGACACCCTCGGTGAGTGGTCGAACATCGCCCTGAGCATCATCATCTTCATGCTCGCGTTCTCGTCGATCCTCGGGAACTACTACTACGGCGAATCGAACATCGAGTTCATCTCGACCAACCGCGCCGTGCTGACGGGGTACCGCGTGCTCGTCGTCGCCGCCGTCCTCGGCGGATCGGTCGTCGGAGCCGACCTCGTGTGGAACTTCGCCGACGGCGTGATGGGGCTGATGGCGCTGACGAACCTCATCGCGATCGCGTTGCTGTCGGGCATCGCGTTCCGCCTTCTCAAGGACTACACCGAGCAGCGACGCGCCGGGCTCGACCCCGTGTTCACGCGGGAACGGCTGCCCGACGTGCGCGGCATCGAGTGCTGGGAGGACGAGCTCACCGTCACCGGCCCCATCGACCTGCCCGTGCGTGCACGCCAGGCCGCCAAGCACCGCGACCACCTGCACGACCGCCGATGACCCGGCGACTCGTCGCCGCCGGCGGGCTCGCCGCGGCGCTCTGGGCGGCCGTCGCGCTGACCCGCTGGGGCTTCTCGCGAATCCCGAGCGGAGCCGCGCAACTCGCGAACCTCGTGCCCCCCGTCGTGCCCGCGGGTCTGATGTGGGGCGACAGCGGTCCGTGGCTGGTCCTGAGCGTCGCCATCGGCGCGGTCGCCGTCGGGCTCGTGTTCCTCTGGGTCACGACCCTCATGCACACGCGCAGCAGCCTGCTCCTCGCGGCGTGGTTCGCGGCGGTCACGGCAGGGGCGCTGGTCGGACTCGCGCTCGACCTCGGTGCCACGTGGAGCTCGCTCGCGATGTTCGGCCCACGGGGGCTCGTCGTGGGCGAGTTCGGCGCGGCCGCGGCATCCGGCGCTCTGTGGGGGCTCGCGGTCGGGTGGCTGCCCGGCCTCGTCGCCCGCACGCGGGGCGTCCGCACATGGGACGCTCGCATGCCGGCAGACGTCGCAACACCGCGATCGCGGCCCCTGCTGTGGATCGGCTCCGCCGCCGCGGTCGCCACCATTGCGGCGGCCGGCCTCGGCGCGGGAAGCGATGCTGCACGAACCGCCGCCGTCAACGACGACGTCGCCGCTCAGCAAGAGGCGGAGGCCGCCGTGACGTTCGGGGCGATGCCCGATCCCGCCGCGCCTGGGGTGCCGGTACCCGAGACATCCGGGACCTCCGCGCCGACCGATCCGCGATGGTGCACGGAAGACCGGGCCATGGTCCTGAAGGGCGAACCGGATGCCGCCACCGGTCACCGCGGGATGCCCATCCGGCTGATGAACTTCTCAGAGGAATCGTGCGTGATCGAGGGATACCCCGACGTCGCGTTCGGCGACCAGAACGAGCATCTGCTGACGGTCGAGCTCACCCCTGGCAGTTCCTTCATGGCGCAGGATCCGGGGCCAGAACGCATCGAGGTGCCGGCGGGCGGGTACGCCGTGGCGTTCCTCGGCTGGGACGGCGCCTCGACTCACGGAGCGCTCGTCACGAAGCGGGTCTACGCCGCTGCAAGCCCGGGCATGACGCGCGGCTCGTGGCCGATCGACCTCGACATCGTCGAGGGCTCCACCGTGGCCGTCACCGCCTGGGAGCTGGATACCACCCCGACCGGCCAGGAGTAGCCGGCGGTCGACTCGCCAGGGAACGCGGATGCCGGGGCCCGGGACCCGCAGATCGTGGCGACTCGACGTCAGGAGGCGGAGGCGGGAGCGGCGGTCGACTCCCGCCAGACCACGTGCTGCAGCGGCTCGGTGGGAGACGGCGCCTGCTCGCCCCGCATGAGGGCGATGAGCCGGTCGGCGGTGCGGCGGCCGAGCTCGACGTAGTCCATCGACACGCTCGTGAGCGACGGCACCTGGAACGCACTCGTCGGCGAATCGTCCCACCCGGTCACGCTGACATCCCCCGGCACGGTCCAGCCTCGCTCGAGCGCGCCCCGGACGACGCCCGTCGCGATGAAGTCGTTCGCCGCGATGACGGCGAGCGGCAGTGAGTCGCCATCGAGCGAACGGATGGCGTCGAGGCCCGACTGCGCGCTCCAATCGCCCTCGACGACGCCGACGGACTGCACGCCCAAGCGAGCGACCGTCGCTTCATAGGCACGACGTCGCGCATCCGCCGATGGGTAGCTGCGCGCGCCGGTGATGTGCAGGAACCTCCGGTGCCCGAGCTCGGCGAGCCGCTCCACCATGCTCTCGAGCGGATGGACGTCGAGCATCTCGCCCGAGACGCGCATGTCGTCGTCGAACTCCTCGAGCGTCAGCACCGGCACGTTCGGGTCGACCCGCGCGAGGTCGTCACCGGGGACGGGGGCGTAACAGAGGATTCCCTCGAACTGACGGGAATCGATCATCTCGAGCAGTCGCGGTCGACGCTGGTCCGGCGCGTTGGGAATGCTCTGAACCTCGACCTCGTACCCGGCGGCACGGGCCCGTTCGATCGTGCCGGCGATCAGCGGAGCCGAGTGGAACGCGGTGATCGGCAGCACCGCGGCGAGACGGCCCGTTCGCGTCGTGCGCATCGAGCGGGCGGCCAGGTTCGGCCGGTAATCGATCTCGCGCGCGGCCTCCAAGACCCGTTCCCGGGTGGCCGCGGAGATACCCGCGCGCCCCGTGAACACCTGCGAGACCGTCGATTGCGAGACCCCCGCGCGGGCGGCGACGTCGCGGCTCGTGGGCCGTTTCCCCATGACTGCCTTTCTTGGCATGTGACTTTACCGACCTTCCCCACGGACGGCCTCCTGCGATTGATACTACGTATTAGTAGTACGTAGCAAGAATCGGTCCCTCTCCCCGCCCCCGTCGCAGGGGTCAGGAAGGCAGCGGGATCAGGCGGACGGTCTGCCCGGGGCGGAGGTCGTCGACGATGCCGCGGTACGGCGCGGCGACCTCGCCGATGCGCGCCTGGCCTGCATCGAGCGGGCGATCGGCCCGCATGAGGTGCACCTCGCCCCGATACCGCCCGTAGGCGTCGAGGTCGACCTGCAGGCTGCCGCGCTCACGCGCATCGGCGTTGCGGATGCGGGAGGGGCGGATGCCGCCGCGCGTCTCGTCCAGCCGGAAGGATGCCGCCGCCTCCTCGACCCGCAGCCGCCAGGGCCGCTCCAGCAGCACGGATGCCGCGGCATCCAGTCCCACGACCGGCAGCGTGACCGTGCCGGTCGCCTCGAACTCCGCGATCCAGGCGGCGTGGTCATCGGCCACAGCGCCCTCGGCGCAGACGACGACCGCCTCGGGAACGAGCCGCCGCAGCTGAAGGTACGAACGCCAGGCGTTGTGGTGCCGCTGCACCTCGAGCGTCGGCAGGCCGAGGTGCAGCGGCGCACGCAGCTCCCGTTCGCCGGGGATGAACGCGAGCACCGGCATCCCCCGGTCGAGGAACAGCCGCGACTGCGCCACGAGGAACGACGCCGTCAGGCCCGTCTCGGGCCGCGGGTAGAAGTTGTGCCAGCCCACGACGGGCAGCCCCGCCAGCTCGTCGAGGAACGCCACGTCGACCGTGCTGGCGTTGACGGCGATGCGGCATCCCGACGCCTCGGCGACCCGGCCGATCTCATCGGCGTCGAAGCCGTAGTCGAGTCGCAGCATCGTGATGCCGCGGCGCGCGAGCCAGCCCCACCCCTCGTCGCCGGCCACGACGTACTCGAGCGCGACGGGCGAGACGTCGGCGCAGAAGGTCACGCCGTCATCGTCGTGCGCCGCGCGCAGCACCTCGCCGAACGCGGCGAGCTCGCCGGTGTCGACCATGTGCAGCGAGGTGAACAGCATCCGCTCATCGCCGGAGTCGCCGGACGCGCCGGGCGCCGGCGAGGACGACGGCGCCGTCGCGAGCACCTGATCGATGACGGTCCGCCGCGTCTCGGCGGCATCCGTGGGGTAGATGGAGAACAGCATCGGGGCGCTCCTGTCTCAGCCGAGCCGCTCGACCATGTGCTCCTTGAAGCCGAAGAACCAGGTCAGCACGAAGCCCATGATGTACGAGATCACGAGGCCGCCGACGTACCAGAGCCACGCGCCGTTGGTGATGACGGCGGTCATGAGCACGCCCGAGAGCCCGAGGGCACCGGCGCCGAACCCGCCGCTGGCCTGAATGCCGAAGGCCACGAACGCGCCGCCGAAGCCACCGCCGAGGCAGGCCGTGATGAGGGGGTAGAAGAGGGGCAGCGAGACGCCGTAGATGAGCGGTTCCCCGACACCGAGCACGCCGATGGGCAGCGCCGCACGGATGATGTTCTTAAGCCGGGTGCTCTTGGTCTTCAGGAAGATCGCGATCGCCATGCCGACCTCGCCCGCCCCCGCCATCGCCAGAACCGGCAGCAGCTCCGTGAAGCCGTGGTCGGTGATGAGCTGCGCGTGGATCGGCGTCAGGCCCTGGTGGATGCCGAGCATGACGAGCGGGAGGAACAGCGATGACAGCAGGTATCCGCCGATGACGCCGCCCCGCTCGAGGGCGAAGTCGATGAGCAGCCAGTTGATGCCCTGCATGAGCAGACCCGAGATCGGCATGATCACGAAGATGCAGATGACGGCGCCGATGAGAAGCGTCACGACCGGCACGACGAAGAGGTCGGCCCAGGCGGGAACGCGCTTGCGGATCCACTTCTCGATGACCGTGAACAGCCACGCCGTGACCATGACGCCGATGATGCCGCCGAGCGCGGGCTTGAGTTCGCCGAACAGCGGGAGCACGAGCGGCTGAGCCGGAGTGACCGTGCCGTCGGCGGCCGTCGTCGCGGCGATGCCGGCGAGCGCGGGGAGGTATGAGATGGCGCCGGCGATGAGGCCGAGCACGGGGGTGCCGCCGAACTCCTTCGCCGTGTTGAGCCCCACGATGAGGTTGAGCGAGGTGACGACGATCGTGCCGAGGGCCGCGAACACCAGGAACCACGGGTTGGCGGTGACGCTCGGGTCGATGAGCTTCCAGATGTTGCCGATCGCCACGACGAGTCCGCAGGCGATGAACCCGGGGATGATCGGCACGAAGATGTTCGCGATGTGGCGGAACAGCCCGTGCACCCGCGAGGTGTGCCGCGACTTCACCTTCTGCGTGTTCTGCTGCTGCAGCGTGCGCAGGTCGGTCGCCGCGTCGACGGGCTCGCCGCCGCCGGCTGCTCGCGCGCCCGCGGCCCGGCTCCCCGCCGCGGCCGCCGCGATGTCGGCGACCTCGTCCGCGGGATCGTCGACAGGAGCCTCGGCGGGAGCGTCGACGACCTCGGCGAAGGCGTCGCGCAGGCGCTGCGCGTGACCGGGACCGTCGACGACCTGCAGCTGCGGGCCGTCGACGACGCCCATGACGCCGTCGAGGCGCCGGAGCGCCGCGACATCCGCCTTCGACGGGTCGTGCAGGTTCAGCCGCAGGCGCGTCATGCAGTTCGTGTACGAGGCGATGTTCTGCGAGCCGCCGACGAGCGGCAGGATCTCCTCGCTGAGTTCGGGGTAATCCACGGTGATTCCTTCCGGCGGACGGGGTTCGGGTGTCGGGTGCTGGGTTCGGGGGTACGGGCGGGCGGCGCGTCAGGCGCGGCCGCGCACGGCTTCGCGGACGAAGCCCGCGCCCGCGCTGAGCCGCTCACGGGCGGTCGCCGCGTCGACGTCGCAGAGGATCGCGACGATCGCCGTCTTGGCGTGACCATCGGCCTCGTCGAGCGCGCGGCGGGCGGTGGCGGTATCGCAATCGGTCGCGGCCTGGACGATGCGGACGGCGCGGGCGACGAGCTTCTCGTTGCTCGGGCGCACGTCGACCATGAGGTTGCCGTAGACCTTGCCGAGACGCACCATCGTCGCCGTCGAGATCATGTTGAGGACGAGCTTCTGACTCGTGCCCGCCTTGAGCCGGGTCGAGCCGGTGAGCACCTCGGGACCGTTGTCGACCTCGATCGCGACGTCGGCGTGGGCGCTGATCTCGGCGTTCGGGCTGCACGAGATCGCCACCGTCGCGGCGCCGACTCGACGGGCTTCGTCGAGTCCGCCGATGACGTAGGGCGTGCGACCGGATGCCGCGATGCCGACGACGACGTCGCGCTCGGTGAGTCCGATGCCGGTCAGGTCGTCAGCGCCGAGCTCGCGGGAGTCCTCCGCACCTTCGATCGCGCGGAACATCGCCTCGTTACCGCCGGCGAGCAGGCCGACGACCTGGGCGGGGTCGGTGCCGAACGTCGGCGGACACTCCGCCGCGTCGAGGACGCCGAGACGGCCGCTCGTGCCCGCCCCCTGGTAGACGAGGCGCCCGCCGGACGAGAGCGCGGCGACGGCGAGATCGACGGCTCGGGCGATCGCGGGGATCGCGGCCGCGACGGCCCCGGCCACCCCGGCATCCTCGTCGTTCATGACGCGGAGGATCTCATCGACGGACATCGCGTCGAGCTCGCCCGTCAGCGGGTTGGGCGTCTCGGTGGCGGGGGTCGGGTGCGGGGTGGTCACGGATGCTCCTCGTCGGGGTGCGGCGCACGCCGATGGGCGCGTGGCACTTTGTTTCACACAGGGTGCTCTTGGCGGCAACTTTTGTCAAGATTTGTGGAAGACTGAACCGACTTCCCGAGGAGGCACATGGACGGCGACGTCCTCGAAGCGACCCGCGCGATCATCCCCCGTCTGCGCCCGGCCGAGGTGCAGGTGGCTCGCGCGGTGCTCGACGACCCCGCTTTCGCCGTGACCGCGACCGTCACGACACTCGCCGAGCGCGCGTCGGTCTCGCAGGCGTCGGTCGTCCGCTTCGCGAAGAGCCTCGGATTCGCGGGGTATCCCTCGTTCCGCGTCGAGCTCGCCCAGGAGGTCTCACGGCGAGCGATCGAGCTCGAGCGCTCGAACATCGCTGAGGGCGAGCTGAACCCGTCGGACTCCCCCGCCGAGATGGTCGCGAAGGTCGCGTTCCACGAGGCGCGGACGATCGAGCAGACCGGCCGGATGCTCGATCTCGACGCCCTCGAACGCATCGCCCGAGCGATCGCCGACAGCGAGCGGGTCGTCACCTTCGGCGTCGGCGCGTCGGGCCTCGCCGCGGCCGACCTCGCGCAGAAGCTGCAGCGCATCGGCATCATGTGCCTGAGCTCCCACGACACGCACGTTCAGCTCGTGCACGCCGCGCTCGCCGACGAACGCACCACCGCGATCGCGTTCTCGTTCAGCGGCGGCACGATCGATGTACTGCGCGCCGTCGAGATCGCCTCGAACGCCGGAGCGTTCACGGTCGCGATCACCAACGACACCGACTCGCCCCTCGCCGCTGCGGCATCCGCCACCCTGCGCACCCCCGCTCGAGAGGCGACCCTGCGCGCTGCAGCGCTCGCGAGCCGGATGGCGCAGCTCGCCGTCGCGGACTTCGTCTTCATCCGGGTCGCCCAGCTGCGCTACCCCGACCTCGACGCCGCCCTCAGTGCCACCCGCGCCGCCGTCGGCACCCAGCACCTGACCCGGTGACCCGGGCCCATCCCCGTCGAGTCGCCAAAGAGTGCGGATGCGAGGATGCCAGCATCCGCATTCCCTGGCGACTCGACGTGGAAGAGCAGGGGCGGTTCAGGGCTGCAGGATGCCGTCGACGCGGCGGGGGATGCCGAGCGGGTTGGCCTCCTGCAAGGCGGCGGGCAGCAGCGCCTCGGGCACGTTCTGATACGCGACCGGCCGCAGGAAGCGGGTGATCGCGGCGGTTCCGACCGACGTCGTCCCGACCGCTGTCGTGGCGGGGTACGGGCCGCCGTGCTGCTGCGCCCACGTCACGGAGACACCGGTCGGCCACTGGTTCCACAGCACGCGGCCGGCCTTCGTCGCGAGCACCGGCAGCAGCTCGGCCGCCACCGCGTCGCCCTCCTCGGCGACGATCGTCGCGGTCAACTGACCCTCGAGCAGCTTCGCGACCGCAACGAGCTGGGCATCGTCGTCGTACTCGGCGACGAGGGCCGCCGGCCCGAACATCTCCGACACGAGGGCGTCGGGGTCGGCGATCACCGCGGCGGCGGTCGTCCGCAGCAGGGCGGGCGCGGGCGGCGTGTCGCTGTCCGACGAGGGAGCCCCGACGAGCACGTCGACCCCGTCGTGCTGCGCGGCGCCGTCGAACGCCCGGCGGAAGCCCGACGCGATCGAATCGTTGAGCAGCGGCGCAGGCCCCGGCAGCACGATCGAGGCGAGCGCGTCGACGACTCCCGACCCGGCGGGCACGAGCAGCAGGCCGGGCTTCGTACACAGCTGCCCCGCGCTGCCGACGACCGAGGCGACGAACTGCTCGGCGATCTCCGCCGGCCGCGACTCGGCGGCACCGCGCGTGACGAACGCGGGGTTCACGCTGCCGAGCTCGCCGTAGAACGGGATCGGCTCGGGCCGCGACATCGCGATGTCGAACAGCGCGCGGCCGCCGGCGATCGACCCGGTGAAGGCGGCGGCACGGACCTCGGGATGCCGCAGCGCGTGCACCCCGGCATCCGTCCCGTGGATGACCGTGAAGATACCCGCGGGCGCGCCCGCCGCCGAGAGGGCCGCCGTGACGATCTCGCCGGTCAGCTGCGACAGGTGCGGGTGGCCCGGGTGCGCCTTGAGCACGACGGCGTTCCCCGCCGCGAGCGCGCTGGCGGTGTCGCCGCCGGCGACGGAGAACGCGAAGGGGAAGTTGCTCGCCGCGAACACCAGCACCGTGCCGATGCCCTCGAGCTGACGCCGGATGTCGGGGCGCGGTGCCCCCATCGGATAGTCGGCGACCGCGTGGTCGATGCGCGCATCGAGCCAGGAGCCCTCGGCGAGCACCTCGGCGAACAGGCGCAGCTGGAACGTCGTGCGCTTCAGCTCGCCGCGCAGCCGCGCCTCGGCGAGATGCGTCTCACGGCCGGCGAGGAGCACGAGGTCGTCGGCACGCGCGTCGAGCCCGTCGGCCACCGCGCGCAGCGCCTCGCCCCGGACGGCGATCGACGCCGCTCGCCAGGCCGATGACGCCTCGGCGGCGAGCCCGACGAACGCGTCGACCTCGGCGATCGGGGTGTCGGCGACGGGCGTCGCCGTGGCGGGGGATGCTGCGGTGGTCATGAGCGTTCCTTCCGGGGAGAGAGGTCTGCGGAGTCGGGGAGGTCTGCGGGGTCGGTGACGTCTGCGGGGTCGGCGGCGGCGGTGAACCCGGCGGGACCGGCGAAGCCCGCGAGGTCGGCGGAACCCGGGGGCTCGGCCTGCGCCGCGGGCTCGGCCAGCTCGGCGAGATCTGCGACGCGGAGGGGCGTACCGATCGGCCGGCGCACGAGGGGCTCGACATCGGCGGCCCGCCGGGGACGTCCGGTCTCCTGGCCGACGAGGCACGAGAGCGCGAAGCCGCACACGCGCCCCTGGCACATCCCCATTCCGGGGCGCGCGGTCACGCGCACATCCCGGGCGTCGTCGGCGGCGAGGTCGGTCACCGTGTCGCGGACGGCCGAGACCGGCACCTCCTCACACCGGCAGACGAGGGTGTCGTCGCGGAGCCAGGTCGCCCACTGCTCGGGCACGGGGCTCGCCCGATGCATCCCGACCGCGAAGCTCCGACCGCGCGCGATCCGCCGCCGCAGACGCCGGGCCGATGCCATCGGCACCGCGAGACCCGCGTCGACGGCCGCCGCGAGGGCTGCCAGCTCACCCTCGGCGCACGACTGCACGGCGCCGCCGATGCCGGTCGCCTCGCCGGCTGCGTAAAGACCGGGAACACTCGTGCGCTGGTCGCCGTCGACGACCGCGACGAGCGACCCGTCGACGTCGATCCGGGTCTCCGCCCCGGCACCGACCACGAGCTCGATCTGCGGGGTGAAGCCCCAGCCGAAGGCGACGAGATCGACGTCGAGGGTGCGCTCCGTCCCCGGACGCACGCGCCCGGCGGCATCCACCCGGGCGACCGTCGCGCCGGTCACTCGCCCCTCCCCCGCGACGGACGTCACGATCGTGCGGGTGCGGAGCGGGATGCGTTCGCGGACGAAGGTCGTCGCATAGCCGACCCCTTCGATGAGCTTGCCCGGCTCCTGCAGCGCCCGCAGCGGCGTCGCGGCCCAGCGCGACAGCGCGTTCGCCTCGCAGACGGCCACGACCTCGACGCCCGCTCGCGCGAGTCCCGCCGCCACCGACAGGAGGAACGGCCCGGTTCCCGCGACGACGGCGCGACGGCCGGCCGCGACCTGGTTCGCCTTCAGCATCGCCTGCACGCCGCCGGCGGCCATGACGCCGGGCAGCGTCCAGCCCGGCACGGGCAGCTGACGGTCGTAGGCTCCGGGCGCGAGCACCACGCGCGCAGCGCGGATCGCGCGATCGGCCGCTGCCGCGGCATCCACCCCGGTCACGGCGGTCGTCCGCATCAGGAACCCGCCGGCCGCCTCGCGGTCGATCCGCCACACCTGCCGGCCGGCGCGGTGGACGACGCCTCCGGTCTCGACCTGACGCCGCAGCCGATCGCGCAGCCCGCGATAGTGCTCCCAGTGGTGGTGCCCCGTGTGCTCGGGATCGGCGAAGGCATCGAGGTGCCGTTCGTCGGGATGCCGCCAGTACTGGCCGCCCGTTTGCGTGCCCGCGTCGACGAGGACGACCCGCAACCCGGCCTCGGCCGCAGTGACGGCCGCCGACAGGCCCGCCGGTCCGGCCCCGACGACGGCGAGGTCGGCGCGATTCTCGACGCTCACGGCTCAGCCCCCTCCGGCGCGGGCAGCGGCAGGGGCGCGTCCGGATTGTCGCTGCGGACGTCCTGCCCGGCCCGTGCGGGCGTGACGCAGGCGCGCTGCGAGCGCTGTCCATCGACGCTCAGCAGGCAGTCGTAGCAGACGCCGATGCCGCAGAAGAGCCCGCGGGGCTCGCCGCTCCCCCGCGTGGCCCGCCACGAGACGACGCCGGATGCCGCGAGCGCGCCACCCACGGTCTGGCCGGGGCGGAACGGCACCGGCGCCCCGTCGAAGCGGAAGGTCTCGTTGCTCGTGATGTCCGCGCTCATGCCGCGACCCGCTCCGCGAAGCGCTCGGGCCGGAAGGCGTCGAGCGGCAGGTCGGTCGGCTCGCCGCGAAGCGCCTGCACGATGAGGGCGGCCGTGCCGACGGAGAGTCCGATGCCCGCGCCCTCGTGCCCCGCGGCGTGCCAGAGACCCGGAAGCCGGGCGTCGGGACCGATGACCGGCAGGTGGTCGGGGCAGTACGGCCGGAAACCCGAGTACGTGCGAAGGATCTGCACGTCGGCGAGCACCGGGAACAGCTCGGCGCCCGCGCGCGCGACGCGTCCGACGGCTTCGGCCGAGAACGACGTGTCGAAGCCGACGCGTTCGCGGCTCGCCCCCATGAGGATCGTGCCGCTCGGCGTCCCCTCGACGACCGAAGAGACCTGGAGCCCCGCATCCGACGACGCGACGTTCTGCACGTACTCGGCCGCGTACACCTTGTGTCGCACGGTCACGGGGACGGGCTCGGTCACGAGCACGAAGCCGCGCCGGGGCAGGACGGGCAGCTCGAGCCCGGCGAGCGCGGCGATCTCGCCCGCCCATGGCCCGGCGCAGTTGACGACGACACCCGCGTCCATCGCGCCCGCGGAGGAATCGATGCCGATCGCACGTCCGGCGCGGGTGCGGATGCCGGTGACCGTGACGCCGGTCAGCAATCGGGCGCCGCGGTCGCGGGCGAGCCGCAGCAGATGATGCGCGGCGAGCACGGGCTGCACCTGGGCGTCGTCGGGGTAGTAGACGCCACCGGCCATCGCGGGGTTCAGGTACGGCTCGATGTCGTGCAGCGCCGCGATGTCGGGCACGTCGTCGGCCCGAATGCCGAGCGAGCGCTGATGTTCGGCGAGCGCGTCGAGGGCCGTCTTGCCGCCCTCGCTCGCCGCGACGACGAGTCCGCCTTTGGCCTCGAACTCCCACCGCGACGCGTGTTCGGCGAGCTCGCCGCGCCAGATGCGCTGCGAGTGGAGAGCGAGTTCGAGCTCGGGTCCGACCTCCTTGTCGGAGACGAGGAGGTTGCCCTCGCACCGGCTCGTCGTGCCGGCCGCGATCGTTCCTCGCTCGACGACGGTCACCGAGAACCCGGCCTCCGCCGCCGCACGGGCGACCGCCGCGCCGACGATGCCCGCGCCGATGACGAGGACGTCGGGATTCCCGGGACGTTCCGTCACGTGCCGACACCGCCGTCCGCGACATCCGAGCGTGCGGGGGCTTCGCCCGACCAGTCGGTCAGCACGTGCTCGATGTGGCGGTGGACGAGGTCGCGAGCGCCCGCGGCATCGCCCGCCTCGATCGCGTCGAGCATCAGGTCGTGCTCGTGGGCCGAGGCGACGAGCCGCCCCTGCTCGTGCAGGTTCGCCAGACCGAACAGGCGCGTCTGCGAGCGGAGCCCCGCGACGAGGTCGACGAGCCGGGCATTACCGGCGTACTGCAGCAGCGCGAGGTGGAAGTCGCTGTCGGCGGCGAGGTATTCCACCAGGTCACCCGATTGGGCGCCCGCGACGATGTCGGCGGCCTTGCGCCGGAGGTCCGGCAGCGCCGAGGCCGGGATGAGCGGGGTCGCGCGCTCCATGGCGGGCGGCTCGAGCATGAGGCGCAGTTCGGTCACCTCGCGGAGGTCGCGCTCGGACACCTCGGTGATCTGGAAGCCGCGATTGGGGATCGTGACGACGAGACCCTCGCGGGCGAGGTCGAGCATCGCCTCGCGGATGGGCGTGGCCGAGACGCCGAACTGCTCACCGAGGCTCGGCGCCGAGTACACCCGGCCGGGCTGCAGCTCGCCGCTGATGACAGCGGCGCGGAGCGCACGCGTGACGGTCGAGCGGATGCTGGGCTGCTTGTCCAGCCGGACCACGTTGCGGAACTCGGGCGTGCTCATGTCGTCTCCTCCGATGCGGACCCCCGCCGCATGACCTCCATGATCCCCTGCACGACGGCGAGGTCTTCCCAGGCCATGCCGACGCCGGTGTACACGGCGGGCGCTCCGGGCCGGCGTGAGACGCGGCCCGAGACCAGCTCGGCGAGGTTGGCGGGCTCGGCGAGCGGCGCGCCGCCAGCCGCGCCCGCGAGGTTGCCGCTCTCGCGCCGGGCCGAGGCACGGGCCTCGACGACGACATCGGCGGCCCGCACGAGGTCGGCGCCGAGCTCACGGTGATCGAGCCCGTGCGCCCCGACGGCGGCGACGACGGCGCTCGGCGCGATGTCTCCCAGATCGACGACCGGCGTGCTCGAGGAGGTCGCGGTGACGACGACATCCGCGTCCCGTGCAGCCGCGAGCGTCCCGGCGTGGGCATCGATACCCCGCTCGCGAAGGGTCACGACGGCATCCTCCACCCGTTCGGGCGTCCGCCCGATGATCGTCACGTCGCCGACCGGCAGGATCGCCGCGAGCGTCGTCGCGTGCTCGATCGCCTGGGGACCCGACCCCAGCACCGCGAGACGGTCGATCCGCCGCCGGGCACCGCGCGGGTCGGCGGCGAGCAGGTCGCGGACGGCGACGGCGGTGACCGCGGGCGTCCGCAGCGTCGTCAGCCGCGTGCCGTCGACGATCGCCGCAGGCTGCAAGGTCTCGCGATCGAACACCAGGTACCAGGCACTGATCTTCGGCAGCCCGAGCCGGGTGTTGCCGGGCGCGATCGTCGCCACCTTGATGCCGACGGCATCCGGTGACTCCGACGGCATCAGCAGGAAGTCGCCCGCCGTCAGCGGCGCGAAGATCCGTTCGTGGTCGGCCTCGACGTCGAGCCCCGATCGCAGCGCCGCATCGATCGCCTCGACGGCCGCGGCCGGCGTCATCGCGCGCTCGATGTCGGCCGCCGAGACGACGGGCACGCCGACCGATCCCGCGCTCACAGGACGAACCCCTCGGGGAACGGATCGCTCGGGTCGAGCATGTACTGCGCCGTGCCGGTGACCCACGCGCGGCCGGTGATCGTCGGGATCACCGCCGGGATGCCGGCGACCTCGGTCTGCTCGACGAGGCGACCCGTGAAGGCGGTGCCGATGTACGACTCGTTGACGAAGTCGGTGTGCAGCGGAAGCTCGCCGCGGGCGTGGAGCTGCGCCATGCGCGCGCTGGTGCCGGTTCCGCAGGGCGACCGGTCGAACCAGCCCGGGTGGATGGCCATCGCGTGCCGCGAGTGCCGCGCGGTCGATCCGGGCGCTTCGAGATAGACGTGATGGCAGCCGCGGATGGTGCCGTCGACCGGATGAACGGGGCTGTCGGCCTCGTCGACCGCCGCCATGATCGCCAGCCCCGCGCGCAGCAGGTCGTCCTTGCGCGACCGGTCGAACGGCAGACCGAGGTCGTCGAGGCGCACGATCGCGTAGAAGTTGCCGCCGAACGCGAGGTCATAGGTCACCGCACCGAACCCCGGGACGTCGACCGTGCGGCCGAGCCCGACGGCGAACGAGGGCACGTTGCGGATGGTGACCCGCTCGGCATGGCCGTCCGACACCGCCACCTCGGCGACGACGAGTCCCGCGGGGGTGTCGAGCCGGATCGTCGTGACGGGCTCGACGACGGGCACCATGCCGGTCTCCACCAGCACGGTGGCGACCCCGATCGTGCCGTGGCCGCACATCGGCAGGCATCCCGACACCTCGATGTAGAGCACGCCGAAGTCGGCATCCGGCCGGGTGGGCGGCTGCAGGATCGCACCGCTCATCGCGCTGTGGCCCCGCGGCTCGTTCATGAGCAGGCGTCGCAGCCCGTCGTTCTCGGCCATGAACCGCTGCCGCCGCTCCTCCATCGTGGCGCCGGGCAGGGTGCCGACGCCGCCGACGATCACCCGTGTCGGCATCCCCTCGGTATGGGAGTCCACGGCGTGGAAGACGCGCTTCGTGCGCATGAAGGAGCCTTTCGATCGTCGGCGGCGGGTTCAGCGGGCGCGGATGCCGCGGGTCAGCGGTAGCCCTTGCTCAGCACGGCCTCGGTGTCGGCGATGATACGCGCGGCCACCTCGTCGGGCAGAGCCAGCCGCGGCGGACGCGTCGTCGTGCTCGTCAGCACGCCGGCGACCTGCTGCGAGAGCTTGATCGCCTGGACGAACCAGGTCTTCGAGTCCCAGCGCAGTAGCGGGTGCAGGTCGCGGTAGATCTCGCGCGCCCGCACCCAGTCCTGCGGATCGTCGGAGGTGGAGAGCGTGTAGAGCTCGACCGTCGACGCGGGGATCGCGTTGGGGTAACCGGCGACCCAGCCCACGGCGCCGTTGAGGCCCAGCTCGAACACGACGTCATCCGACCCGATCGAGATGTCGAGGCCGGGCGCGAGCTCGCGGATCTCGTAGGCGTGACGGACGTCGCCCGAGAACTCCTTGACCGAGACGATGAGCCCCTCGGCGAACAGCCGCGCGAGCAGGTCGGGACGCAGGTCGACCTTCGTGTCGATCGGGTTGTTGTACGCGAGGATCGGCAGGCCGACCGCGGCGACCCGGCGATAGTGGTCGACAACCTCGTCGTCGCTCGCCCGGTAGGCGTTGGGCGGCAGCAGCATGACGGCCGGCGCGCCGTTCTCGGCGGCGTGCTCGGCGAAGCGCACGCTCTCGAGCGCGCCGTAGGCTCCGACGCCCGGGATGACGGCGGCGTCGGGCGCGGCCTCGACGGCGGTGAGGAAGACGCGCTTGCGCTCCTCCTCAGTGAGCGTCTGATACTCGCCGAGCGAGCCGTTGGGGATGATGCCGGTCACGCCGTTCTGCGTCGTGAAGCGCACGAGCTCGGCGTAGGCGTCGTAATCGACGGACAGGTCGTCGTGGAACGGCAGCGTGGTCGCGAGGTTGACGCCGTGCCAGGGCTTGCGGTCGGTCATGAGTCGTTCTCCGATCTGGCGATATCAGGCGCCGATTTCAGTGCAATTGCAATGGTATCCATTTTCGAGGCGGGCGGAAGCGTGATCCGGCGACGGGCCTCCTCATTCCCGGCGCGGTCGGTCGCGGCGAACTCGATCACCTGCTCGTGGTCGGTGAGCGCTCGCACGAAGGCCTCCTGGAACGTCGCCCAGAAGGTGCCCTCGCCTTCCCAGCGGATGGCATCGACGCCGGAGACGTCGTCGGCCGCGATGAGGGTGATCTCGACGGCGGCGCCGAGCTGCTTCACCCGAGCCTCGCTCCGCGGCGGCTCGGTGTCGATCGCGAGTTCGCGTCGTACGGCACTCGACCGCCCGTCGGCATCGACCGCGCGCGCCGCGAGGCGCACCACACCCTCGCGATCGACGACGACGGGACCGTCGACCGCGCGCCAGGGGCCGTCGTCGATGCGCAGTTCGAGGCGCAACCGGTCGCTGGTCACGCCGGCGGCCCGCACCTCGACGGTCGGCGGGGCGGTGAACCAGCCCGAGGCCGCCGGCGCGGGTGAGACCACGATGTCGACGGTCGGCGGCATGACGGCATCCGGCGTCGTGGTGAGCGCCCCGACGAAGTCCCGGGCGCGGCGCGCGGCATCCGCGGTCGCGGCCGACGCGCCGCCGATCCCGAGGCCGGCGTCGAGCCCCGCGCCGATGACGGCCCGCGCCTCGGAAGCACTCACGAGCGAGTCCGCCATCCCGATGCGGCACACCGCGACGAGGCGGTCGAGCAGCTCGGCGTCGTCCTGCGGCGCGGGCTCGGCCCACAGGGCGTCGATCAGTGTGGTCCCGTCGGCGCGCCGCCGAGCAGGGACCCCCGTCTCGACGCCGGCGAATCCGATCGTGCGGTCGTCGGCTCGCGAGTACAGGTGGTACCGCTCGTCGGAGCCGTTCCAGACCGGTTCGTGGCGAAGCCCGGCGATCGATACCGCGCCGGTCGCGGCGAGCGCCGCGGAGACATCGTCGAGGTCGGCTCGGGTCGCGCCTCCCGGCATCCGACGCGCATCCCACGCTCGCTCGATCGGGGTCGTCGACTCGTCGCGGGCGACGAGCGCATGCGGCCCGTACCTCAGGCTGCGCAGCCCCGGGTCGTCGATCGCCGGCTCGGACCGAAGCACGGCGGGCAGGGTCAGCTCGATGCGCTCATCGCCCCGCCAGGTCCGGTCGATGGTGACGAAGCCGCCCGGCGCGGCATCGACGTCGACCCGATGTCCGTCGACGGCGACCTCGGCCCCGCCGGCCACCCAGTCCGGGACACGAAGATGCACCGCGAGCCGCACCGGACGGCCGGCCGTCGTCTGCACCCGGAGGGTGACGCGATCAGCGAAGGGATGCTCCTGGTCGACCTCGACGCTCACGCCGCGCTCGTCCCAGCGAAGCTCGGCGGGCGTGTAACGGGCGACCCACAGCGCGGGCTCCGCGCCGGTGTCGCGGAAGAAGATCCCGGTCTGGTGACCCACGTGGTTCTCGAGCCCGGTTCCGCCGCAGCACGTGCCGACGTTGTCGTACTCGGGCAGCGCCCCGGCGTGCACCGGGAACATGTACGTCACCTCGGGGCTGTCGTCGGAGTCGACCGCGCGCCGCGAGCCGAGGATGTGGTTCTGCCGCGCCCGCTCGGCGTAGTCGAGGAAGCGCGGCGCGAGCGTATGAGTGAACAGCGCCTCGGCGAGCTTGACGAGGTTGTAGGTCGCGCACGTCTCCGCGTTGCGCCGGCCGATGTCGCCGGCGACCGTGCGCGGCGGGCCCCAGAGCTCGTTCTCCCCGGTGCCGCCGTGCGCGTACATCCGCCCCGGCACGACCTGGTCGAAGACGCCGATCGCGGCGGCGAGATATCGGCGTTCGCCGGTCAGTTCGTACTCGCGCACGTAGCCGACGAGCTGAGGCAGGTGCTGGTTGGCGTGCATGCCGTCGAGGATGTCGTGGCCCGACGACCCCGCCTCGAGCAGGTCTCCCTGATCGAACGCTCGCGCCGCCGCGAGGAAGCGCGGCTCGTCGACGATGGCGCTGAGCCGCGCGAGGGTCTCGTTCATGCCGCCGAACTCGCCCGCGATGTAGAGCGACCACATGCGCTGGCGGTGGTCGTGATCGAGCTTCTCGAGTCGCCCCGAGATCCAGTGCGCCATGCCCGTGACGACCTCGAGCGCCTGCTTGTTGCCCGCGAGCTCGTACGCGTCGAGCAGCCCCGCCATGAGCTTGTGACAGGTGTAGTACGGCGCCCAGATCTCGCCGTAGGGGGCGAAGTGCTCCAGCCGCGCGAACTGCCACTCCCCCGAGGCGAAGAGCAGCCCCGGGTGCGAATATCGCCCGGTGGCGGCGAGCGCCTGCTGCACCTCGGCGAGACCGCCCACGAGCTCGTCGACCCGCGAGCGCAGCTCGTCGTCGTCCTCGCCCGCGGCGGCCAGCGCGAGCATCGAGAGGAAATGGCCCGCGTAATGGCCGCGCAGCAGGTTCGCCGTCTGCGCGGTCTCACGACCGGGATAGTCGTACTCACCCCACGGCTCCTCCGCCGGATGGCCGAAACCCTCCCACGCGCCCGGGGGCTCCGCGCCGCGGGTGTCGAGCCCGGCACCCGCCCGGAACACCGCGAGGAGCCGGTCGATCGGGTAGACCCGGGCGAGGTGCAGCATGCGGTCACGGGCCGGCGCGAACGCGCTCGTCGGCTGCAGTCGCACCGCCCCGTAGGGAAACGGCAGCGCGCGGGGTGCGGCATCCGTCATCGCTCGCCCGTCCACTGCGCGCGCGTCCACGCCTCGACCTCGGCGGCGGAGATCGGGAGCGCCACCGACAGCACCTCCGAGCCCGAGTCGGTCACGAGCACGTCGTCTTCGAGGCGCACGCCGATGCCGCGCAGCTCGGGCGGCAGCGTGAGGTCATGCGCGTGGAAGTACAGGCCCGGCTCGACGGTCATGACGACGCCCGGCTCGAGCGCCGCGCCCATGTAGTCCTCGTAGTGCGCCTGACTGCAGTCGTGCACGTCGAGACCGAGGTGATGGCCGATCCCGCAGGCGAGGTATCGCCGGTGCTGCTGGCCCTCGGGCGACAGGGCCTCGTCGACCGAGACCGGCAGCAGCCCCCAGTCGTGCAGGCCCTGCGCGACGACCTCCATCGCGGCGAAGTGGAAATCGAGATACGCCACGCCCGGGCGGATGCGGTCGAGTCCCGCGCGGTGCGCCTTCTCGACCAGGTCGTGCACCGCACGCTGGGTCTCCGAGAACGTACCGCTCGCGGGAACCGTGCGGGTCACGTCGGCGGTGTAGAGCGACCGGGCCTCGACGCCCATGTCGAGCAGCAGCGCGGCATCCGGCACGACGTCGCCGTCGCATCGCACCCAGTGCAGGATCGGCGCGTGCGCTCCCGACCCGACGATCGTGGAGTAGCCGGGCCCGTTCCCGAACGTGCGGGCGTGCCGGTCGAACGTCCCCTGCAGCCACCGCTCGCCGAGGCCGTCGGCGATCGCTCGCGGCACCTCGGCCACGACCGCACCGAACCCGGCGACCGTGGCGTCGACGGCCGCGCGGAGCTGCCCGATCTCCCACTCGTCCTTCACCATGCGCAAGCGGGCGAGCGCACGTTCGAGCTCGGCCGACACCTCCGCGCCGACCTCGGCGGCGAGCGCGGCGGCCGAACGCGCGGCCGAGGCGCCCCGCAGCTCGGAGTGGCGGCGCTCCAGCGCAGCGAGAGGCTCGACGGTCATCCCCAGCGCGTCGGCCCACTCCGGCAGACCGGCCGACGGGCCGACCCAGAGCTCGCCGTGGTTCGCATCCGAGAAGAACCGGGCATCGCCGGGGCGGAACGGCGGCGGCAGGTACAGAACGGCGTCGTGTCCGCCGGCGGCGGGCCACAGCACGACCACGGCGCCCTCGACCTGGCACGCCGTCAGCCAGACGAAGCCGCTGTCGGCGCGGAAGCCGTAGTGCGCGTCGTCGTTGCGGACAGGCGCGTGCCCCGCCGCGGCGACGATCACGTGCCCGGGAAGGGCGGCGCTGAGGCGATCGCGATGAGCGGATGCCGCGGCCGCGGTACCCGCGGGCAGGTGCGGTCTGGTCGGCACGTCGGCCCAGTCGCGCGAGACGAACTCGGTGAACGCCGGTACCTGCGCGAGGCGCGGGTATCGTGTGCCGGCGTAGGGGGGACGGGTGGTGTCGGCAGCGGTCATCGCTTCTCTCCTCCGCGGTCTCGGACCAGCTCGCGCAGTCGCGTGAACGTGCGACCGGAGCCGATGCCGTCGTGCTCGAACTCGTTCGTCACCCACGACTGGGCGTTGCCGATGCGCGACAGCGTGTCGAGCTGCAGCCCGGCATCGACGTACATGTCGTCGAAGTACACCGCCGCCGCGAGCGGCACGTCGTTCGCGGCGAGCCGGTCGAGGTCGTACAGCGGCGTCCAGGAGGCACGGCTGGCCAGCGCGTGGACAGCATCCCGGAATCCCCGCAGCAGACGCACCTCGTCGAACATCCAGGGGAAGGCCATCTCGCCCGTGAACAGCAGCGGCCGCCGGTCCTCGTCGAACTCGGGACGACGGTCGCGCTCGGCCTGCGCCGCCCACGCGGTCGGCCCGCTGGCCGGGTCGCCGTAAATCGATTCCTGCAGGGTCCAGAACAGCGGGTTGCCGGCGCTGGAGCTGAGCGACTGCACGTCGGCGAGGAACGCCTCCGACAGCCGCCCCGGCCGGGCGAACGCCTTCTCGACGAGCCAGTGCAGGCGCTCGTGGCCGGGCTTCATCCCGAGGTCGATCCCGAGCGACTGGAAGCGGCGCACGGTCAGCACGTCACCGTCCGGGAGCCTCACGTCGCCCTCGGCGAGCCGGTCGGCGATGCGCGCGATCGCCGTGGCGTCCTCGGGGAATCGCCGGTACAGCTCAGCCGTCTTCGCCGCGACGCGGTCGAAAGTGCGGGCGTAGACCTCGGCCGCGCGCGGCGGGGTGCCGGGGATGCCGCCGCAGACGTAACAGGCCGTCAGCGCCTGGGGCGCGAGCGACAGATAGGTGAGGGTCAGGAAGCCGCCGTAGCTCTGTCCGAGAGTGGCCCATCGCCGACCGCCGAAGAGCGTCTCGCGCACGTGCTCGAGGTCGCGGACGATCGAGTCGGCCCGGTGGAGGGCGAGGAGGTCAGCGCCGGCCGCGGCGTCGAGCCCCGCCACGTCGACGGCTTCGAGGGGCGTGCTGCCCCCGGTGCCGCGCTGGTCGACGAGCACCACGCGATAGTCCCGCAGCGCCTCGTCGATCCATCCGTCTCGGCGCAGCGGCCGCGGGTTCGCCCCGCCGGGCCCGCCCTGCAGGAACGCGAGCAGCGGGAGGTCGTCGCGCGCGCGGTCGGGATCGACGAGCTCGCGGACGAGCAGCTCGATCGTGCCGGCCGCTGCTGTGCCGCCGCTCCAGTCGAGCGGGACGTCGATGCGACGCTCCGCGACGCGGATGCCGGGCAGGTGGTACTCGTTCGTCATGACGCCTCCGTCTGGGTATCGGATGCCGCGGCTGCCGCGCGGGCCCGGCGGGCCTTCTCGGCGGCGCGCCGGCGGCGGTCCCACTCGGGGTTGATGCGGGGCACCGCCGCGAGCAGCGTACGGGTGTACTCGTGCTGAGGGCTCTCGAAGACGCGGTCGCGCTCCCCCGTCTCCACGATGGAACCGCGGCTCATCACGGCGATGCGCGTAGCGATCTGGCGCACGACGGCGAGGTCGTGCGCGATGAAGAGGTACGCGAAGCCCTCGTCGCGCTGCAACGCGGTCAGCAGGTTGATGACCTGCGCCTGCACCGAGACGTCGAGCGCCGATACGGCCTCGTCGCAGATCACCATCTTCGGGCCGACCGCGAGCGCCCGGGCGATTCCGATGCGCTGCGCCTGACCTCCCGAGAACTGCGCCGGATAGCGGTCGGAATGGTCGGGATTGAGCCCCACCCGGTCCATGAGCGATCGCGTGAAGGCGCGCGCCCCACCCGGGATCTTCCGGTTCTGATACCGCAGCGGCGCCGTCACGAGTCGCTCGACGGTGTGCTTGGGGTTGAGCGACGAATACGGGTCCTGGAAGATCACCTGCACGTCGCTGCGGAACGCCAGGAGATCGCGCCCCTGCAGGTGCGTGACATCCCGTCCCTCGAACTCGATCGTCCCCGCCGTGGTGTCCATGAGACGGGCGATCAGTCGCGCGGCGGTCGACTTGCCCGAGCCCGACTCGCCGACGAGCGCGAGGGTCTCGCCCCGCCGGATGTCGAGGTCGACGCCGTCCACAGCGCGGAAGCGACTGCTGCGCGAGAACATCGTCGCGCCAGGGCTCGCGAACTCCTTGACGAGGCCCGTCGCGCGGCACAGCGGCGCGGTCTGATCGGTCATGCCGTCTCCTCCTCGATCTCGCTGTCCGGCACGATCGCGATGTCGGTCGTGCGCAGCTCGCCGATCGCGTCGTCGATGCGCGGCACGGCGTCCAGCAGTCGCCGCGTGTACTCCTCCTGCGGGTCGCTGAAGACCTCTTCGACGCTGCCCCTCTCGACCATGCGACCGGCTCGCATGACGACGATCTGCTCCGTCACCTCGCTGACGACCGCGAGGTCGTGGGTGATGAGGATGAGACCGGCGCCCGTGTCGCGACGGATCTCCGCGAGCAGGTCGAGGATCTGCGCCTGCACCGTCACGTCGAGGGCCGTGGTCGGCTCGTCGGCGATGATCAGCTCGGGCTCCATGCTGAGAGCCATCGCGATCATGATGCGCTGCCGCATCCCGCCCGAGAACTGGTGCGGGTAGTGGTCGACACGCTTCGCGGCATCCCGGATGTGCACCCGCTCCATCGCCTCGATCGCGACCCGCCGGGCCTCGCGACGCGAGACGCCCGACCGGTGAGAGCGGTACGCCTCGGCGATCTGCGTGCCGACGGTGTAATAGGGGTTCAGCGACGACAGGGGGTCCTGGAAGATCATCGCGATCCGGTCACCGCGGACCTGACGCATCTCCCGGCCGGGAAGGGTGAGCAGATCGCGTCCGTCGAAGGTGACCGAGCCCGTAGCGCTGCCTCCCTTCGGGAGCAGCCCCATGATCGCGAGGCTCGTCATCGACTTGCCCGAGCCCGACTCGCCGACGATGCCGACGGCCCCGCCGCGCGGGATCGCGAAGCTCAGGCCGTCGACGACGCGGGCGGTGCCGCCGGCGGTGCGGAACTGCACCGTCAGGTCATCGACGCGCAGGAGGTCATCCGTCATCGGCATCCTTTCGTCGCTCATGCCTTCGCCGCCGTTCGCACGCGAGGATCGATCGCCGCGTAGAGCAGGTCGACGACGAGGTTGCCGACGATGACGAAGAACGCCGAGAGCAGCGTCACCGCCATGATGACCGGCTGGTCGTTCGACGAGATCGAGTCGGCGGTGAGCTTTCCCACGCCGTTGATGCCGAACACGGTCTCGGTGATCACCGCACCGCCGAGAAGGCCCGCGACGTCCATCCCGAAGATCGTCACGATGGGGGTCAGTGCCGGGCGCAGCGCGTGGCGACGCCACACCAGGCTCGGCCGCAGCCCCTTCGCGTGCGCCGTGCGCACGAAGTTCTCCTGCAGGGTGTCGATCACGTTCGCTCGCGTGAGCCGCGTGTAGACGGCGGCATATCCGACCGCGAGCACGATCCACGGCATGAGGAAGTTCAGGAACCACTGCACCGGATCGTCGGCGAAGGGAACGGCCTGCGGAAACGGCAGCCAGGCGAGCGAGACGACGAGGACGAACTGCAGCGCGAGAGCGAGCACGTAGTTCGGGATCGACATCGACCCGAGCGTCAGCCCGGCGATGAACCGATCGGTGAACTTCCCCTCGCGCACCGCGCTGAGGACGCCCCCGACGACGCCGCCGACGAGCCAGAGCACCGCCGCCCCGATCGCGATCGTCGCCGAGATCGGCAGGCGCTGCACGATCATGTCGCCCACGAGCTGCCCGGTCTGGAACGAGTACCCGAGGCACGGGGCGCCGCACGCGACCGTCGCGCCCGCGATCTCGTACTCACGGCCGACGAACAGGCCCGAGAGGTACGTGAAGAACTGCGTGAGGAAGGGCTGGTCGAGCCCGAGGTTCGCCCGGATCTGGTCGATGCGCTCGGGCGTGCAGTTCTTGCCGCAGATCTGCACCGCCGGGTCGGGCGAGAGCACGAAGAAGATCACGAACGTGAACAGCGTCACGAGGAACAGCACCACGACCATGCCGGTCGCGCGCGAGAGGACGAAGCGGGTCACGCGCGCACCTCCGCGCTGCCGACGAGCGCGCGGATGCGGTCGCCCAGGGTCGTGAACGAGAGCACCAGGAGGAAGAGGAAGGCGCCCGGGATGAGGAAGTACATGGGATCGACGGCGTACCAGGGCGCCGCCGAAGCGATCATCTGACCCCAGCTGGGGGTCGGCGGCACGACGCCCACGCCGAGGAACGAGAGCCCCGCCTCGGTGCCGACGTAGCCCGGCACCGCGAGGGTCGCCATGACGATGATCGTCGACGAGAGGTTCGGCAGGATCTCGCGGAAGATGATCTGCACGCTCGACGCACCCGACGCACGAGCCGACTCGACGAACTCGCGCTCCTTGAGCGAGAGCGTCTGCGAGCGCACGATGCGGGCGAGGTAGGGCCAGCCGAACAGCGAGATCACGACGACGAGCAGCAGCACGCGATTGTCGGCGGGGAGCGCCGAGAGGATCGCGATCATGAAGATGAGCGCCGGGAAGGCCATGAGGAACTCCATGACCCGCGAGATGACCGTGTCGACCCAGCCGCCGAGGTAACCCGCCAGCATCCCGAACACGACTCCGAGCACCGTCGTCAGCAGCGTCGCCGAGAGGGCGACCGTCATCGAGACCTGGGCGCCGTAGACGATGCGGGCGAAGATGTCGCGGCCGTTGCCGGGCTCGACGCCGAACCAGTGCTCGGCGCTGATGCCGCCGAGCGGCCCGATCGGGATCGCGCCCATGTTGGGATCGATCGCGCTCTGGTCGAACTGGTAGGGCGACCAGCCGCTGATCTGGACGATGAGGGGAGCGAACACCGCCATGAGCAGCACGAGCACGATGTAGGCCAGCGACAGCATCGCGGGCACATCGGTGAGGAAGCCTCGGAGGAGTTTCCGGCCGGACGCCGGACGGGATTCCACCGACTCATCGAGAGTGGGATCACCGCCCGGCGTGGCCTCGACCTCGAGGGGGGCCGAACTGAAGGTCATGTCAGCCCTTCGAGGGGTCCTTCAGACCGACGATCGTGAGGTCGGTCATGTTGGTGTTGGGGATGTAGCCGGCGATGTTCGACCCCGGCAGGAAGATGCCGTTCTCGAACACCATCGGGGCGATCGGCGCGAGCTCCATGATCTGCTTGTCGAGCTCGCCCCACGCCTCGTTGGCGGCGTCCACGTCGGTCATCGCGCGGATCTCGGCGATCCGGTCGTTGACGGCCGCATCGTTGAGCTGGGCGAGGTTCTGGTTGCCCTTCTCGGTGATGCCCGCGCCGTCGAACAGCGGCGGGATGAAGGTGCTGGCGCTCGAGGCCCAGTCCGGGCACCACCCGGTGATCGCAGCGTTGTTCTGCTGCGACGGCGTCGCGATCGTCTCGTAGTAGATCGAGGTGTCGATGACGTTGAGCTTCACGTTCGCCCCGATGCGCTCGAGGCCCTGCTGCACCGCCTCGGCCTGCGCCTGCGCGACGGGGTTCGAGCGGATGTCGAGCGTGAACTCGAACCCGTCGCCGAGCCCGGCCTCCTCCAACAGCGCCATGGCCTCGTCGACGTCGCCGGTGTTGTCGTCGGAGGGGTACAGGTCGTAGTCCAGGTGACCGCTGACGGCGGGCGGAATGATCGTCGTCGCGACATCCGCCAGCTGATTCCCGCCCGAGGCGTTCTGGATGCTGGCACGGTCGAGCGCCCAGTTCACGGCCTGGCGCACGCGGACGTCGTCGAACGGCGGCTTCGACGTGTTGAGCGACATGTAGGTCGTGCAGTACGCGGGGGCGGTGATGGCACGCTCCTGCAGCTGCGGCGTCTGGATGCGGGGCAGCGTGGCGCCCGCGATCTTGCCCGCGATCGCGTTCTGGTCGGCGCCCTGACCGGCGATCATGCGCTCGTCGATCGTCGCGCCGTCGATGCCGATGTCGAACTGCCACTGATCGGGGTACGCCTTGCGGACGTCGTCGGTCTCGGGCTCCCAGTGCTCGTTGCGCACGAGCTTGATGGTGCTGCCGGGGGTGTAAGCGTCGAGCGTGTAGGGGCCCGAGGCGATGACGTCGTTGATGAACTCGTCGCCGCCGCCGGAACCGATCGGGAAGGGCACGGCATTGGGCTGGGCGAGCACGTTGTCGAACTCGGGGAACGGGGCCTTGAGGTGGAAGACGATCGTCTTCTCATCCGGGGTCTCGATCGTCGGGAGGTCGCCCGAGACGTACGGGCCCTGGTAGTCCGCGGGCGCGTCGATGACGGACTTCAGGTAGGGCGAGCCGATGCCGATCTGCGGGTCCCACGCGCGAGAGATGCCGAACTCCATCTCGGCGGACGTGATCGGGTCGCCGTTGTCGAAGAAGAGGTCGTCCTTCAGCGTGTAGGTCCAGGTGAGTCCGTCGTCGGAGACCTCGCCGAGACCCGTCGCGAGGTCGGGCACGATGGCGTTCGGGTCATCCGAGTCGCCGGCGGCCTGCATCGTGAGGCCGCGGTAGAGCAGACGGTAGAACGCGTTGACGCCGCCGTCCCAGCCGCGGGCCGGGTCGAGGTACGAGAAGTCGGCGTTCTGGAGCATGTGGACGGTTCCGCCGGCCTGCGGCGTGCCGTCGGTGCCGGTCTGCTGCGGCGAACCGCCGCCGCCGGCGCCGCACGCCGTGAGGGCGAGTGCCATGGCCGTTCCCGCGGCGAGGATGCCGGCGAATCTCCTGGTGGTGGTCATCGGTGGACCTTCCCTTTCTCTGCTCCATTGCGTCGAGTGCTGTCCATAAAACAACATCACGGTGCAATGTGCAATTGCACGATCACGCTGCATCCGTTCTACCGAGTCGAGCGGGTCGGGGAGGGCGGTGTGACACGATCGTCACGAGATCCGGCCGTCTTTTCACACGCCCGAAACACGACGGGCGTCGGTCGCGGCGCGCGAGACTCGGAGAATCACGGCGATATCGGATGCCTTCGCGGCATCACTCCGACGCCGGCGACATCCTCCGACGTTCGCGAGGCAGCGCGGCCGCGGTCAGGGAAGCGGGCAGATCGCGACCGAGGCGAGGTCGCCGTCCATCTGCTCGGGCGTCCAGGGCAGACCCGCCGGTGGGGCGGTCTCTCCCGAGGCGGCGGGCGCCTTCGACGCGATCGCGGCGAGCTCCCACCCGAGCACGCGGATCGCCTCGGCCGAGGCGCGGGAGTTGTTCAGCACGGCGACGACGGTCAGGCCCGTCTCACGGTCGGCGAAAGCCGCGGTCTGATACCCGGGGATCGAGCCGTACTGGCCGATGAGGGTGCCCGCCTGGTACGCGCCGCCGTCGACGGTGTACCAGGTCGGGACGCCCTCTCCGACGGGGATGGGCGAGCCGAACCGCTGGTCGTCGTCGAACGAGCGCAGGCCGGTTGCGAGTGCGCGCGCGTACCGCCCCAGGTCCGCGGCCGTCGTGACGACGCCCGACGACGTGAATCCAGCCGAGGGAGACCACGCGGTGAGGTCCGCAGCCGTCGCGCAATCGGGCGCACCCTCGGGGGTCAGCACCGACTGCGTGCCGTGCAGGCCGACGTCGGCCTGCCGATCCGGCAGCGACGATCCGCCCATGCCGAGGGGCTCGAAGACGTAGCGCTGGAACAGCTCCGCGGCGGTGCTGTTCGCGGCCCGCTCGAGAGCCATGCCGAGGAGGACATATCCGGCGTCCGAGTTGGCGAACGACGTGCCGCCCGTCGGGCCCGAGGCGGCCAGCCCGTAGGCGAGGAGTTCATGCGGAGCCCACGGACGCGCGGGATTCGCTTCCCACCTGGCCTGCAGACGCGGCTGGTACGACCCGAGTCCCGATGTGCTGTCGCAGAGCTGCTCGAGGGTCACGACCGGGGTGGCGGGGAATCCGACGATCCACTCCGTCACGGGGTCATCGAGCTCGACGGTGCCGTCTGCGGCCATGCCGTAGAGCACGTCGCACGTCATCGCGCGCGTGACCGGGCCGGCTTTGAAGGAGTCGTCTGCGGTGACCTCGGTTCCGTCGGGGTTGGTGCCGAAGCCGGCCACCCACTCGCCCGACCACGGCACCCAGACGCCGGCGATCGCGCCGGCCGAGCCGGTCATCGCCATCGCGCGCTCGACCGCGGCGGTGAGCTGCGCCCGCGTGTCGCCACCGATCTCGCCGTCGACCTGCGGGGGCATCTCGACACTGCTGACGCTCGCCGGAGCGCACGCCGAAAGACCGAGCGCGAGCGCGACCGCAACGGCGATCCCTGCGCTTCGACGGCGTCGAGTCGCACGCATTCCTGAGCCACCCCCCGAGATGTATGCCTCCAGTGAAGCACACCGCTCCTGTGGAACCCGCGAACCTAGGGTGGACGCATGACACACGCTTTCGACGCCGACGCCATCTCGGGTGTGCTCGGTCACATGAACGACGATCACCGCGCCGACAATCTCCTCATCGTGCGCGCGTTCGGCGAACCGGATGCCGCGGCGGCGACGATGACGTTCTTCGACGGCGATGGCGGGGATTGGCAGGCGATTCGGGCCGACGGCGGCACCCGGGAGCTCCGAGTGGCCTGGCCCGGCGGCCCGATCACGGAGCGTCGCGAGGTGCGCCGGGAGATCGTCGCGCTCTACGACGCCGCCTGCGAGCGCCTCGGTGTGGAGCCGCGCCCGCACGACTGAGCGTTACGAAGTCGTTAAGAGCTCGACGAAAAACCTTCAGGTTAGCTGTACCTAAGTGCTATCGTCGGGCCATGCTCGAACCGATCCCGTTCTCGACCGCTCTGCGCGAGCGGTCCAGCTCTGCGCACTCCGGCAGCGAAGGCGCCGGCTTCATGTCCGACCTCATGCGCGGCAAGGGCACGCGCGACGACTACGTCGCCCTGGTCGCGCAGCATTGGTTCATCTACGCAGCGCTCGAGGGCGCGGCATCCCGCATGGCGGCCGACCCGGTCGCCGCTCCGTTCATCAGCGAGAAGCTCACCCGGCTTCCCGCCCTCGAGGCCGACCTCGAGTTCCTCATCGGCCCGGACTGGCGCGAGCGGATCACTCCGCTGCCGACCACCGAGCGGTATGTCGCCCGCATCGACGAGGTCGGGGCCACCTGGGCCGGCGGCTTCGTCGCGCATCACTACACCCGGTACCTGGGCGACCTGTCGGGCGGGCTGTTCATCGGCAAGCTCATGGCCCGCCAGTTCGGGTTCGAGACCAACGGCATCGGGTTCTACATCTTCGGCGACATCGCCGATCCGGCCGCGTTCAAAGAGCGCTATCGCGAGCAGCTCGACGCCGCGCCGTGGGACGAGGCCGAGCAGCAGCGGGTGATCGACGAGGTGCTCGTCGCCTACCAGTTCAACACCGACCTGTTCACCGACCTCGCGCGGGCGAAGGACGCGGCCGCAGCGGCATCCGGGGCCTCCGTCGTGGCGTGACCCTGCCGGTCACATGCCGGCCGCGCGGACGGCGGCCATGAACCGCCGTACGTCGTGATCGACGAGGATGTCGCTGGGCCGGAGCGGCCGCGACAGGTAGAGCCCGTCGAGCGAGGTCAGGCGTGAGAGCGCCACGTAGGTCTGCCCCGGCGCGAAGGCACCCGATCCGAGGTCGACGATCGCGCGGTCGTAGGTCTTGCCCTGAGACTTGTGGATCGTCACAGCCCACGCCAGCCGCAGCGGGAACTGCGTGAACTCCGCGACGATCTCGCGCGTCAGCTTGCGCGAGCCGGGATCGTAGGCGTAGCGGAACCTCTCCCACACCGCGGGCTCGACGTCGTGCTCCTCGCCGTCGAGCTCGACGCGCACCGACGACCCCGCGATGCGGGTGACGGTGCCGATCGAGCCGTTCACCCAGCGGGGGCCGTCGCCGGCGTACCCCGCGACGTCGTTGCGGAGGAACATCACCTGCGCACCGACCTTCAGCTGCAGCTCGGGGTCGGCCGGGTACGACGTCTCGCCGCGGCCGAAGTCGCCGCTCACGTCGGCCTTCGCCGTCTGCACCGGGCCGGTGAGCGCGTCGAGGTGACGCTGGTTGATGCGGTTGACGGCGTCGTTGCGCGTGGCGAGCGTGATCACGGGAGGCTCGTCGCCGGTGGGCGGCGGCGGCGTGCGGGCTCCCGCCGCATTGAGCGCCGCGGCGATGTCGGCCGTGACGACGCCGTACCGCACGGCGTTCAGCATCTCCTTGAAGCCCGGGTCGGCCTGACGGTGGATCTCCCCCAGCTCCGCGATGTGCAGCGGGGCGCCGACCCGTCCGAGATCGAGCAGTCCGTCCGAGCGGATGGCGCCGGCCTCCGCCTTGGGCCCCGCCCACACCTGCGCGTCGAAGAACCAGAACGACCGGTAGTGGTCGCGGATGTATTTCAGCTCGTCGCCGCGGGGCGGCACCGGCGACAGCTGATACGGATCACCGAACATGACGATCTGCACACCGCCGAACGCCTCGGAGCGCCGTCGGCGCGCCTGCCGGAGCGACCGGTCGATCGCATCCATCACGTCGGCGTTGACCATCGAGATCTCGTCGATGACGAGCGTGTCGATCGCGTTCAGGATGCGGCGGGTCGGCTCGGACTGCTCCAGCTCGCTGTCAGCGACGAGACCGATTGGCAGCCGGAAGAGGGAGTGGATCGTCTGACCCTCGACGTTGAGTGCGGCGACCCCCGTCGGCGCGCAGATCGCGATCTGCTTGTCGGTGTTCCACGCCAGGTGCTGCAGCAGCGTCGACTTGCCGGTGCCCGCGCGTCCGGTGACGAAGACGTGGTCTCGGGTCGTCTCGATGCGACGGAACAGCGCCTCCTGCTCAGCGGAGAGAGGCGGCAAGGTCACCGATTCATGGTAGCCACAGGTGAGCCTTCCTAGACTTGTGCTGTGCACGAGGCGCAGACGACTCCGGACGCCGCGATCGGCGACGATGAGTCGAGCGCGCCCGGAGGCGTGCGACGGACCGGACAGGGCCGGCGACGTGCCCGGCGACGCCTTGCTTTCGACCTCACCGCGATCGGGCTCCTCTCGGTGCTCGCCCTCGGCGCGCTCGGCGTCGGCGGTGTCGCGGTGTACCGCACGCTCTACAGCCCTGCGGCCTTCGTCGAGCGCTACCTGTCGCTGCTGAGCAGCGGCAGCGCCGCCGATGCGCTGCGACTGCCCGGCGTCGCCATGGACTCCGCCGAGCTCGCCGCGGCGGAGCTGCCGTCGACGACATCCGAGGTGCTGCTGCGCCGCGCTGCCCTCGCGCCGCTGTCCGAGGTCTCGGTCATCGGTGAGCGCGTCCGCGGTGACGTGACCGAGATCACCGTCACCTACCTCGCGAACGGTCATCGCGGCCGCACCCAGTTCGACGTCGAGCAGGACGGCTGGATCGGCGTCGCCCCGGCCTGGCGCTTCGCGCACAGCCCGCTCTCGGCGATCGACCTCACGGTGCGAGGAGCCACGCGGTTCTCCGTCAACGGCTTCGAGCTCGATACCCGGCAGGTCGCGCCCGAGGGCGTGGATGCCGACCCGCTCGTGCCCGTGTCGATGCTCGTGTTCTCTCCCGGCGCCTACTCCATCTCGGTCGACACCCCGACGGCACAGACGCCCGGAGTGGCCGTGCTCTCGGATGCCCCGCAGAAATCCGTGCCGGTCGATCTGCAGACCGAGCCCACGCCGGAGTTCATCGAGGTCGTGCAAGACCGCGTCGACGAGTTCCTCGCCTCCTGCGCGACCCAGCAGGTGCTGCAGCCGACGGGATGCCCGTTCGGCTACTTCGTCCGCAACCGCGTCGAGGGCGCCCCGCAGTGGTCGATCGCACAGAATCCCGAGATCGAGGTCGTGCCCGACGGCGCGCAGTGGGCGATCCCGAGCACCCGCGCGGTCGCCCACATCGACGTCGACATCCGCTCGATCTACGACGGACGACTCAACGAGGTCTCGGAGGACGTCGAGTTCTTCCTGACCGGCAAGATCACGATCCTCCCCGACGGCACGGCATCCATCCAGGTGTCGGCCGACCAGGGCTGATCGGCGTCAGCGGCTGCGCGCGGCGTCTCGGCGGGCCAGCTCGGCGAGACGCTCGTTGTACTCGTCGAGCTCGGTGTCGCCGGCTCGCTCGACCTGCCGGTCACGGCGGCGCTGCATCCGGTCGTCCGAGCGGCTCCACTGGATCGCGACCGTGATCGCGAGGATCAGCGTCGGGATCTCACCGACCGACCAGGCGACACCACCGCCGATGTACTGGTCCTCGAGCGGCGTCGGCCCCCACATGCGGCCCATCGAGCCGAACCACTCCGCGGCGAACAGGCCGGACGACATCATGATCGCCATGCCGAAGAAGGCGTGGGTCGCCATGACCGCGATGAGCGTGAGGAGCCGGAAGGGGTAGGGCAGACGGTAGGGCACGGGGTCGATGCCGATGAGCGACAGCACGAACAGGTAGCCCGAGATCAGGAAGTGGGCGACCATCCACTCGTGCCCGATGTGGTCGTACAGCGTCCAGCGGAACAGGTCGGTGTAGTAGAAGACCCAGAGCGAGCCGACGAACATGACCGCGGCGAACGCGGGGTGGGTGACGACTTTCGAGAAGGGCGTGTGGACGGCCCAGAGGATCCACTCTCGGCCGCCGCGCGTCCCGTCGTCGCGCTTGCGGATGGCGCGGGCCGCCAGCGTCACCGGCGCCCCCGCGACGAGGCACAGGGGGATCGCCATCGAGAGCAGCATGTGCCCCACCATGTGCAGGCTGAAGAGGTAGTCCTGGTAGGCGTTGATGGGCCCGCTGGTCACCCAGAGCAGCAGGAGCAGGCCGAAGACCCACAGGGCGGTCCGGTAGATCGGCCACCGGTCGCCGCGCTTGCGCAGCCGCCGCACCCCGGCGAGGTAGAAGAACAGACCGAACGCGACGGCGAAGACCCAGAGCAGATCGACATCCCACATCGTGAACCAGCGCTCGATCGTCAGCTCGGGCGGCAGCACGGTGCCGGTCAGGATCTGGGCCGGGGTCTGCTGCTCGGGAAGAGTCGTGTCGACGGGCGGAGGCGTCCGCGCGAGAGCCGCGGCCGCGCCGCTCGCGATGCCCATGAAGACGATCTCGACGGTCACGAGGAGCCAGAACACGCGTGCGGCACCCGACGACGCGAGCTTGGCGATGAGCCGGCCCCGGTACGACGCACCGAGGACACCCATCGCGATGAGGGCGACGACCTTTACGAGCAGGACAGCACCGTAGGGCGAGAAGAGATTCGCGGGCGAGAGGATCGCGACGGCGGCTCGGACCGTTCCCGAAACCGCGACGACGACGAACGCGACGAGGGCGATGCTCGAGTACCGCGACACGATGGCGACCATGTCGGCTCGGTCGACGACGGGCCGGATGATCACGAGCAGCAGCAGCCCACCGAGCCACACCGCCGCGGCGACGATGTGCAGGGCGAGGGCGGTGACCGCGATGTTGTGGTTCGCCTCCTCGCCCGAGTGTCCCTGCGTCGCCATCGGGATGAGGGATGCGGCGGCGAGGATGCCGACGATCAGCGTCGAGGTCCAGCCGCGGACGGCGAACGTCAGCACCGTCAGCACCGCGCCCGCGATCGTCGTCAGCAGCCAGGCGCGCCCGGCCTCGGTGTCGACGAGGAACCGGCCGAGCTGCTGGCCGAACTCCGCGCTCGCGCTCGGAGCTGCGCCCAGGAGGTTCAGGAAGGTGAAGAACGCGGTGCCGGCGCTCGCGACGGTGAAGACCGCCGCCGAGATCGACGCGGTGTCGAGGGCCGTGTCGAACGGGCGCTCGCCCGCGCGCAGGGCGAACAGCGCCACGACGAGGGAACCGACCATGCCGGCTGCCGCCAGATTGACGACGAGCTTGATGATCGGCAGGCCCCAGCGCACGACCGGTCCCGGGTCGAGCAGCTGCAGCGGTGCGGCGCCGCCTCCGGCCGCGAGGCCGATGAGGACGACGATGAGAGCCGACACAGCGAGGATCGCCGGTCCGGCGAGACGCTGCGCTCGGGATTCCACCCCACCAGCCTACGGCGGCCGGGAGGTCTGAGCCTCGCAGGCGCGAGGTCCCCGGCGGGCGGGGCGGGAACGACGGAGGGGGACGCCGTGTCGGCATCCCCCTCCGGTGAATCGTCGTCGATTACTTGACGGCGGCCTTCAGCTTCGAGCCGGCGGTCACCTTGACGCGCTTGCCCGCGGCGATCTTGATCTCCTCGCCGGTCTGCGGGTTGCGGCCGGTGCGAGCGGCGGTGTCGACCTGCTCGAAGGCGATCCAGCCCGGGATCGAGACCTTGCTGCCCTTGGCGACGGCCTCGGAGACGGTCGTGAAGAGCGAGTCGAGCACGCCCGAGACGGCGGCCTGGCTCTGACCGGTGGCGCTGGCGATGCTCGCGACGAGCTCGGTCTTGGTGATGGACTTGTCAGCCATAGGGTTGTCCTCCAGACGGCGGACGACGGACGCGCCGCCGACAGCGTGGGTGGTTCCCGGGGGACTCGCGTCCCACGGTTGGTCGTTCGACCGGTCCCGAATATACGCGGATTCCGCGGAATTTCGCGGATTTACCGGCTTCGGGCGCCGCTTTCACCCGGCGTGTCGCCCGTTTTCGGGGCGCGTGGGACGGATGTGACGTTCGCGGGGGTCAGATCCGCCGGAGGGCGGCGACGACCTCCGCCTCCCAGCGACGCGCGGCGGGAAGTGCTCCGACGAAGATCGGGGTGTCGTGCGTGACGCCCAGGTACCGGGTCGCACTCGCCGCCACGCCGGCGCGGCGAAGCTTCGCGGCATAGGCCGCACCGTCGCCGCGCAACGGGTCGTACTCGGCCGTGAGGATGACCCCCGGCGGCAGGTCGGCGAGCGAATCGGCGCGCATCGGCGACGCGTACGACTCGTGCGCGCGCGAGCGGTCGCCGAGGTACGTGCGGGCGACCGAGACGAGCTCGCGCAGCGCGATGAAGGCCGGGATGCCGAGCGCGTAGGTCGCGCGCAGATCGATGAACCGCCCGGTGAGGTCGGTCACCGGCACCTCGAGGATCTGCACGGCGACCGGCAGCCGCGCACGGTCGCGGTTCATGAGCGTCAGCACGGCGGCGATGTTCCCGCCCGCGGACGACCCCGAGATGCCGACGCGGTCCGGGTCGATGCCGAGCGTCGCCGCCTCGTCGTGCAGCCACTCCCACGCGGCGTACGCCTGCTCGATCTGGGTCGGATAGCGATGCTCGGGCGCGAGCGAGTAGTCGACCGCGATCAGCACGACCCCGGATGCCTCGGCACGGCGTCGGCACGCGGCATCCGCCGTCGGGTAGTCGATGCCGCCGATACGGAACGCCCCGCCGCCGAAGACGAGGCACGCCGGCGCAGGCTGTCCCTCGGCCACGGTGCTCGGACGGTAGACCCGGACGCGCACGTCGGGGTATCCGGCCACGGGGACGACGTGCTCGGACGTGGCGATCCCGGGTCCCGGTGTACCGACCGTGCGGAGCTCCTGGCGGTCCCAGGCGAGCGCCGCCTTGCGGTGACGCTCGCGCGGGGTGAGCGGGCGCTTGCCGCCGGGCTTGGCGGGAGCCGGGGTCGGCGCGGGGGTCGGCGCGGGCTCGGGGCGCCCTGCTGACGCGGATGCTGCCGCCGCGGACGTCGCCGCGGGTGCGGTGCCCGGCACGCCCTCGGCGGCGGGAGACCGCGGCATCCGCGGCATCCGCTCGGCCACCGCCGACGTGACCGACCGCCAGGCCTGACGCAGGAGGTACCGCCGGTGCGTGCGCAGCCGCTCGGCGAAGAACGGATCGAGCGGCACGGTCAGTCTCCGTCCGTTCGCCCGGTGCGCTCGAGCTCGCGCAGCCGCCGGAGCTTCGACCACGGCACGAAGACGATCCACATCACCGACGCGATCGCGCCACCCATGATCATCGAGCTGACGTCCATCCTCCGACCGTAGCCGCTGTCACGGACGCCCGTTCCCGTGGACGGCACGGCTCTTCCCCGAGGAGGCGTCGCGCGGGAACGACGAAGCCCCCGTCCCGACGAATCGGTACGGGGGCTTCGGTGCTCTACGCGGGTTGGCTTACCAGCTCGACTTGGTCACACCGGGCAGCTCGCCCTTGTGCGCCATGTCGCGGAAGCGAACGCGCGAGATGCCGAACTTCGAGAGGTGGCCACGGGGGCGACCGTCGATGGCGTCACGCTTGCGGATGCGGACCGGCGACGCGTTGCGCGGGAGCTTCTGCAGGCCGACGCGGGCAGCCTCGCGGGCCTCGTCGGTCGCGTTCGGGTCGACGAGGGTCTTCTTCAGCTCGGCACGCTTCTCGGCGTAGCGGGCGACGACCTCTTCACGCTGGTTGTTGCGCGCGATCTTGCTCTTCTTAGCCATGAGATCAGCGCTCCTCTCGGAATTCGACGTGCTTGCGGATCACCGGGTCGTACTTCTTGAGCACGATGCGGTCGGGGTTGTTGCGACGGTTCTTACGCGTCACGTAGGTGTACCCCGTACCGGCGGTCGAACGGAGCTTGATGATCGGACGTACGTCCTGAGCCTTCTTCGCCATTAGAGCTTCACACCCTTCGCGATGAGGTCCTTGACGACCGACTCGATGCCGCGGGCGTCGATGACCTTGATGCCCTTAGCCGACACGTTCAGCGTGATCTTGCGACCGAGCGAAGGAACGTAGTAGGTCTTCTTCTGCACGTTCGGGTCGAAGCGACGCTTCGTCCGGCGGTGCGAGTGCGAGATGTTGTGACCGAAGCCGGGAACTGCTCCGGTCACCTGGCACACTGCTGCCATAGTGATTCTCCTTAGTACCGTGACACCGGACGGTGCCACCCAAGATCCCTTGTCTGCACCCGCGCCTCATCCGGCCGTTTCGGGCCTGTGATGGGGAGTGGGTACGTACTGCGTGCTGGAGTGCGCGCAGACAAACAGTCAGTCTAGCACGCGACGGCGTGTCGCCTTGACCGGGCGACCGGCCGGAGGGGACCCGCGGATGCCGCGTCGGCACGGTCTGCCATACTGCCGCTATGTCGCCGGAGGTCGAGGCTCCCCTTCGGCGCTGGCTCTTCGACGGACGGTTGCGGCACTATCAGGCCGACGCGCTCGAACGGGTCGACGCCTCCGGCCCCGGTCCGCTGCACATCGTCGCTCCGCCCGGTTCGGGCAAGACCCTGCTCGGGCTCCTGCTCGCGATGCGGCGCGGGACGCGGACCCTCGTCCTCGCCCCGACGATCACCATTCGCGACCAGTGGGCCGCCGAGGCGCGGCGGCTGGCCCCCGAGGCCGGCGCCGTCTCGACCACGAGCGAAGCCCCGGGCGAACTGACGGCGCTGACATACCAGTCGCTGAGCGTGCTCGACGGCGGGAATCCCCTCGCAGCGCTCGCCCACGAGCGCTGGCTGCGCGAACTCGAGGCGGACGGCCGGTCGACGGATGCGGCATCCGCCTGGCTCGACGCTCTGCGCTCGGGCAACCACCGCGCGTACGCCGCCGGGATAGCCCGGCGCTCGCGCACGCTGCGACGCCGCATCGCCCAGGAGGACCCGGGCGCCCTGTCGCGCGCACTGCACCCCAATGCTCGCGCGCTGATCGAGCGCCTCGTCGACCACGGCGTCGACACCGTCGTCCTCGACGAGTGCCATCACCTGCTCGACCACTGGGCGCTCGTCGTCGCGGCTCTGGTGGCACGGCTGCGCGACGCGGGCAGGTCTCCGCTCGTGGTCGGCCTGACCGCGACGCTCCCCTCGCCCGACGACGGCAACGCGTACGACAACTACACCTCGCTCCTCGGCGAGGTCGACTACGAGGTGCCGATCCCTGCGGTCGTCCGCGAGGGCAATCTCGCCCCGTACCGCGAGTACGTGCGGTTCGTCGAGCCGACGACGGACGAGCTCGCGTTCCTGTCGGGCGCCGCCACCGGCCTCGCCGTGCTCATCCGCTCGACCTTCGCCCACGGCGACGGGGCCGCACATCTCATCGGGATGCTCCAGCCTCCGGCCGAGGCCAAGGCCGGCGCGGATGCGGAAGGCGACGCCGAGACGCCGGGGCCGGCGCTCTCTCCCCCGCCGCCGGCCTCATCCGCACGCGCGGCGCCGAATGACGCCGACATCCGCCTCGCACAAGCCTTCGCCGACGATTTCGCGGGCGCTGAGGCTGCGGCGGCGATGCTCGCGACCGTCCATCCCGACCATCCACTCGTCGCACGCCTGCCCACCGCAGCGCGACGAAAGCCGACGACGGAGGAGTCTCTGCGACTGCTGGGCCGTTTCGCGCTCGACCGCGTGCTGCCCGACCCGGCCGCCCGAGACCGGTGGGATCGGATCCGGTCGGCACTCGCCGACTTCGGCTTCTCGCTGACCGACCGTGGCCTGCGCCGCACGCGCGACCCCATCGACACGATGCTGGCGTCATCGCTGACGAAGGACCGCGCGGTGTGCGACATCCTCCGCCTCGAACGCGACCGGATGGGCACGCGCTTGCGCGCACTGGTCGTGTCCGATTTCAGCGAGCACGGCAACCGCCACGGTGGACTCGTCAGCCGCGCGGGCGCGTTGCGGACCTTCGACGTCCTAACGACGGATGCCGCGACCGCCGACCTGCGTGGTGCCCTGGTCACCGGATCGACGACGCGCATCGCGACGCGTCACGCCGGTTCGTTGGCTGAAGCGTGGGCGGCGGCCCTGGGGGTCGAGGTGGCGACCGCGGCCGTCGCCGAGAATCCGGCGGTGACCGAGATCTCCGCTCCCGGCGTCGGTGCCGCGGGCTTCGTCCGTGCCGCCGCGACCCTGCTGAGCCGCGGCCAGCTCGACGTCGTCGTCGGCACCCGCGGCCTCTTCGGCGAGGGGTGGGACTGTCCCGCGGTGAACACGCTCATCGATCTGTCATCGGTGGCGACAGCCCCCGCGACGCAGCAGCTGCGCGGACGCGCGTTGCGCCTCGACCCGGACTGGCCCGAGAAGGTCGCGCATATCTGGACGGTCACCGCGCTGCTTCCGCCGTCGTCGCCGATCGACGCGGCCCCCGATCTCTCGCGACTGCGGCGCAAGCAGGCGCGCCTGTGGGGCGTGCACCGCGACGATCCCCGCCGCATCGTCCGCGGGCTCGCCGGCGCACTGACGGCCGAGCAGCGACGCCTGCTCGCGCCGGGTTCTCTCCCGTCGGCGGACGAGCTCGATTCCCTGACGGTCGTCGAGCCGCGAGAGCTCTCGCGGGCGTCATGGCAGATCGGAACGGGCTATCTGGACCGGGAGTCGACGGAGACCGTGATCGTCCGGCGCGCCGCCGACCCCACCTTCCGAACGCGGCGCCGAGCGGATGCCGTGCTCGGGGCCGGCACGGCAACGGCGGGCATCGTCGCCGCGGCGGCGCTCGCGCTCATGGTCGCCGGCGTGGTCGGCGCGGTCGGCGTGGCCGGGGTCGCGGCCGGGGCGGTGGCGCTGACCGGCGCCGTGGCCGCCGGTGCGCCGGTCGCTCGCGCCTGGTGGCGCTCCCGTCGAGCCCACGCTGAGGCGCCGGAGCTGTATCGCCGCATCGCGCGCACCGTCGTGGCCGCATTGCAGCGCGCGGGACGCATCGGCGACCGGGCGACGCCGGAGGTGATCGTCGAGCGACCGACGGATGCCGGCGGCTTCCAGCACCTCGAACTGCGCCTGACCCATGCCACCCTCGCCGAGCAGCACGTCTTCGCCGGCGCGATGTCGGAGCTGCTCGGACCGATACGCACGCCGCGATTCCTGCTGCAGGTGGATGCCGGCGGCCGGTCGCCACTCGTACGGTGGCTGCTGAAGCGCGCCCGTGTTGGGAGCGGTGCGCGCGGCGGGGGTGGCGGGCAGGGCCGGTCGCAGTTCTTGGCCGTGCCCGCGTCGTTCGGCATGGCCGGCGGGCGTCTGCGCTCCTTCGCGGAGGATTGGCAGCGGACCGTCGGTCCGTGCACGCTCCATTTCGTCGACAGCCCGGAAGCACTCGCCCTCCTGGCAGAGGCTCGTCGCGGGGGCGCGGTGGCGGGCGATCTCGCCGTCATCGAACGCTGGGACTGACGCGGTGGAGCACTCTGACGCGGTGCACGTTTTGGCGCGGTGGCGGGCTCGGGCACGGTGCATTGTCGGGCTGACCGTGCGGGTTCGGGGCCCCGCGCGCGTCTGTGGAGAGTCGGGGCGCGATGTCGGGGGCCCGTGGCAACATTAGAACATGCATTCGAATGACGAACTCGGCAGCGGGATGGGCAGCGACAGCGATGTCGATGCCCTGGCGGTGCTGGTCGCGGATGCCGAGGGCGCGGCGGATGCTGCGCGGTTGGCGCAGATCCGTGAGGTTCGGGTGCTTGCCGCGGCCGGGGTGCTGGCTGAGAGGCAGGCCGCGGGTGCGTCGGAGAAGGTCAAGGCGCGCGAGATGGCGCTGCGCGGGATCGCCGCGGAGCTGGCCGGGGTGTTCATCGCGACCGACCGGACGTTGCAGCGACGCATCGATGAAGCCCGTGATCTCGTCGAGAACTACCCCGTGACGATGGCCGCGTGGGAGGACGGGCGCATCGTCCGCGGGCATGTGCGGGTGATCCAGGAGGTCGGATGCATCGTGCCCGCGGAGGGACGGGCGGAGTTCGAGCGGGTCGCGATTGAGCGGTGCGCGGGCGAAACACCGAATCGGGTGCGGGACGGGCTGCGGATGCTGGCCGAGCGGATGCATCCGCGGACGTTCACCGAACGCCATGAAGAGGCCGCGGCGGGGCGGTGTGTGTGGGTGCAGGCCGGGGCGGATGGGATGTCGGACCTGATCGCGACGCTGCCGACCGTGATCGCCGACGGAATCGTGGACCGGCTGACGCGGCAGGCGCGGGAGATCATCAACGCGCGGGCCCAGGCTGACGCGGCAGGTGGCGGCGCTGACGCTCGAGCCGACGCCCCTGACGCTCAAGCCGAGGCGCCTGGCGTTCGAGCCGACACCAACGGCGGCGCGCCCGGCGCCGACACGACGATTCGCGACGGGTCGTCGTTCGTCGACGATGCCCGCACCATCGACCAAGTCCGCGCCGACGTGTTCAGTGACCTCCTCCTCGCGGGGACGCCGGCGCTCGACCCGACTGGCACCGGTGACGGCGACGGAACGCTCGGGGCGATCCGCGCGCACGTGCAGGTCGCGGTGTCGGCACTGACGCTCATGGGACAGGACGACGGGCCGGCCGACCTCGCGGGGCGCTCCCCCATCGATGCCGCGACCGCCCGCGAGCTCGCCGGCAACGCGACCTCCTGGGACCGGCTTCTCACCCACCCGGTCACCGGGACGGTGCTCGAGTGCGACAGCTACCGGCCCACCGCGGCCATGGTGCGGCTGCTGCGAGCCCGAGACCGGCACTGCCGGTTCCCCGGATGCCGGCAACCCGCCATCCGCTGCGAACTCGACCACACCATCGCCGCATCCGACGGCGGCGCGACGCACGTGTGCAACCTCGCCAACCTCTGCAAACGCCATCACGACGTCAAACACCACACCCGATGGCGAGTCCAACAACTCGCGGGCGGAAGGCTGATCTGGACATCACCCACCGGACGGATCTATCGCGAAGACGCACCACCACCCCTCGTCGCATTCACGGTCGCCTTCACCGCGGCGAGTCCACCCGATGGACGGGACGATCAACAACCGCCCGGCGCGCCCTCCCCACCACCGCGATCACCGGGTTGCCTCGATACGCCTCCGGGATCTGCGCCGCCGTTCTGACGGGGTCCGCCCCTCACCCCGTGCTGCGGCGACGCACCCCTCGAGGTCACGCCTCGGCCCGAGCCGCGTTGCCGCGTTTGCCGTTCGGTCTGCGGTCGTCAGTGGTCCGCGATCAATCGCGAGCGCGCCACGAGCGCCGCAAGCGCCACGAGAGCGCGGGGATCAGCGGGCGGACGATCCGGCCTCTGCGGCTGCTTCGGCGGCGCCGCGCCCCCAGCGGAACGGTGAGACCGTCGGGTCACCCGCGATCCAGAATCGCCACGGGAACGCCTCCGTTCCCGCGACACCGGCCACCCCGACGCGCGGGCCCGTCAGAACGTCGCGCTCCGGCTCGTCCCGAAGCAGCAGCCGGGCGACGGCGCCGGCGCGCTCGAGCCCGGAAACAGCGTCGATGCCGTCGTGCGCAGGATGCCGCAGACCGACAGCCTCGCCGAGCCTCCCGGGCCCCCGAGCGAGATCCCGGTGGGTCCGAGCCGCAGCCCGCCGCAGCTGGGCGACATCCGCGCCCTCCACGATCTCCGCGGCGCGCAGCAGCACACCGCCGGCAACCCCGGCCGGCCCGCAGACGACGTTGACGCACGAATGGATGCCGTGACTGAGATAGACGTACAGGTGGCCGGGTTCGCCCCACATCGTGGCGTTGCGCGCGGTCTGACCCATGCGCGCGTGCGACCCGGGGTCGGGCAGGTCTCCCGTATCGCGACCGTGATACGCCTCGACCTCCGTCAGCCGCGCGACGACGCGCGCACCGTCGACCGCGACCTCGAGCAGCCCGCCGAGCAGGCGCGGCGCGACCTGCACGGGCAGCGCTGCGAGCTCCTCACGGGCCGCGGGATGGAACCCGGCGCTCACGGCCGCGGCGCGCTCTGGCACCACGAGATGTCGAAACCGGTGAGCGCCGACACCTCCTCGCCGGTGCCGAGGTCGACGATGTGGGTCTGCACGCGTTCAGGCAGCGGTAGCGCATACGCGTCATACGAGTTCGAGACGGCGTCGGGCGCGATGAGGAACGCGGCGTACCGGCTGCTCGGCGACACGCACGTGTGCAGCAGCAGGTCATCCGGCGCGACCGTGAACACGTCGCGGGTCGCACCGTCGGCTCCGACGACGGCAGCCGTCGTCGACAGCACCGTGAACCCGTCGAGCCGCGAGAGCACGCGCAGCGTCTCATCCGCGTTGCCGGGCAACGCCGTGACCGACTGGGTCTCGCCGGCTGCCGCATCCGCGGCGCTCAACGGCCGCTCCTCCGCCGTCGCGAGATCGATCGCGACGAGGCCGGTCGCCCGCTGCACGATGGCTTCCGTCGAGCCGCGGGCGATGCCGTCGATCGTGATCGCATTGCCGAGCGAGACAGGCTCGCCTCCAGCAGCTGAAACGAGCGTCAGGGCCCCGTCGAAGCCGAGCAGCAGCACGGCATCCGTCCCCGGCACGAAGCGCCAGTCGTCGACGCGCGCGTCACCGCCGGCGAACTGCAGCTGCGTGGGCTCATCGTCGGCGCTACCGTCGGCGAGAGACGCGGTGAACAGGGCGCTCTCGAGACCGCCCGCCGACCCGATGCCCGCGTCGGTGTAGGTATAACCGATGAGGTCGCCGCGGTCGGCGGTCTGCAGGTTGGTCACGAACCCGCGACCCGGCAGGCCGAGCTCGCGCGCCCCCTCGCCGTCGCGGTCCGTGACGATCAGCGTCGAGACGCCCTCGTCATCGGCGGTCACGATCGCGAGATGCGTCGACGTGGCGCGGAAGTCCTCGATATGCGGATCCGCGAACACCGGCACCGCGTTCTCACCGTCGATCCCGGTGCGGAAGATGGTGTCTTCGTCGCCGCCGCGCTGCAGGATGTAGGTCTCGAGCGCCGGCGTCGAGAACGACTCCTCGATCGTCGCCGCCGGCCCTCCGCCGAGGCCCTGCACGCCGTCGATCCGCACGGTGTAGTCGGTCTCGTCCCGCAGCGGCAGGGTGAATCGGATGCCGATCTGCCGCCCCGATGTGTCGACGGTGAAGTCCGCGGCCGGCGCGATGTGCACCTGCGCCGGATCGATCTCCTCGAGCGACTGGGTCGTCGTGACGATCAGCCGCGACCCCGCCGATTCGGTCCCGGCCCCGGGGTCGACGCTCGTCGCCGTCGCCCGCGGCCCCTGAACGGTCGTCAGCACGCCGCTCGCTCCGCCGACGAGCGCGAGCGCGCCGATCACCGCCGCCATCGCGACGACGAAGCGCCGCGATCGGCGCTCCTGCGTGCGCGCGCGGCGCGAGACCCCGGCCCGTCGATCAGTACTCATAGGGGTCCTCGGGCTCGCCGACGGACTGCACGCCCGTGGCCTCGACGACGAGCGCGCCGTCCCGGTCGCGGATCACGCCGGTGACGGTGACCCACTCCCCCGTCGCGGGGATGTCGGCTGCGTCGCCGATGGGGATGCTGGCGGGCTGCGCGTCGATGACGCAGTGGGTGATCACGAGCCGCGTCAGCCCGAAGCCTCCCGCGCTCGACGGAGTCACGAAGCCCGTCAGGCTGATCTCGTCGCCCTCGAAGGCCTCCGGATTCGTCGCCGTCGCGAAGACGCTCGCCCACTCGCCGACGCCGAACGACGAGGTGTCACCGGTCGTCGCGAGCGCGACCGTGTCGGCGCCCTGGAACAGCGGCGGCGTCCCCGTGTCGCGCGATATCGCGAGCTCGGCCGACAGGGTCGCCGGCGGCGTCACGAGGACGACCGCGACGATGCCGGTCGCGAGCAGCCCACCGGTTCCCGCAGCCGCGGACCCCAGCACGAGCCGCCAGTCGGGGCGCGGACGCACCGGTGCGACCGCGGCGCCGGGCGCACTGGTGTCACCGGCGAGAGCAGCGGCGTCGGCGAGCGACGCGGCGCGGGCGGCGCGACGGGAGGTCGGCACCGCATCCGTCGGCATGTGTTCGTGCTCGTGCGAGTGCTCGCGTCCGTGCCCGTGCAGCTCGCCGTGGTCGTGCCCGTGATCGGCCTCGGCGCCGAGCGGCAGCGCGAAGCTCACGACGGCTCCGATGAGGCCGAGCACCGACATGCCGACGGCGAACCAGGCCGACTCGGGGTTGATGTAGAGCCCGATACGGCCCGTGGCGGCGAGAGCGACGGTGATCGCGGCGAGCGCGGCGGCGAGCCCGACGCCGAAGAGCCGGGTCAGCAGGGCCGATGACTTAGGCAAGGAGGTTCACCATCCCTCCGACGGCGATCGCGAAGAGGACGACGATCACGACGAGCGCGACGAGCACCCGCGAGCGGAACGTCGTGCGCATGAGCGCGAGCATCTTCACATCGACGAGCGGGCCGACGAGGAGGAACGCCACGATCGAGCCGGGCGTGAAGGTCGAGGCGAACGACAGGGCGAAGAACGAGTCGACGTTCGAGCAGATCGACACGATCATCGCGAGCAGGATCATCGCGAGGATCGACAGGGCCGGGTTCGACCCGATCGCGAGCAGCGTGTCGCGCGGCACCAGCACCTGGACGGCGCCCGCGATCGCCGAGCCGAGGATCAGCGCCGGCATCACGGCCCGCAGTTCGACCACGAACTGGGCGAGGCTCCGGCGGCCCTTCCCGCCCGGGTCCTCGGCCGCGAGCTCGCAGGCCGCGAGGAACCGATCGGTCAGCAGGCCGTCGGGATCGGGATGCCGCGAGTACAGCCACCCGATGAGGTTCGCGACGGCGTACCCGCCGAGAAGCCGGGCGATGAGGATGCCGTCGTCGAATCCGAACGCCTGGTGGGTCGTGATGATGACGATGGGGTTCACGATCGGCGCCGCGATGAGGAAGGTCATCGTCTCGGGCACCGAGAAACCGCGGATCATGAGGCCGCGCGCGAACGGCAGGTTGCCGCACTCGCAGACGGGGATGAGCATTCCCAGCAGCGAGAGCACGGCGCGGCGAGCCCACGCCCGGCGCGGCATCCAGCGCTCGATGACTCCCGGCGGCACCCACACCTGCACGATGATCGATAGCGCGACACCGAGCAGGACGAACGGCAGCGACTCGATGAGCACGCTGAGCCCGAGGGTGACCCCGTCTTGCGCACGCGTGGGCAGCGCGGGCCCGGGGGTGAGCGCGGCCAGGGCGACGAGGGCGACGACGACGGCCGCACCGATCCCGAGCGCGACGGCGGAACGCGTCGCGGGAGAGGGCGCGAGCCGTGCGGTCTTAGGCCCCGCCACGCTTCTCATCGGCTCGGGCCGCGGAGCACGCGGCGCAGACGCCGAAGATGTCGACGATGTGCTCGGCCTGCGTGAAACCGTTGGCGGCGGCGGTGCGGTGCGCCCACTCCTCGACATCCGTCGCCTGGATCTCGACGGTCAGACCGCAGGACCGGCAGATGAGGTGGTGGTGGTGACCGTCGCTCGAGCAGGCGCGGTAGATGGCCTCGCCATCGGGGCTCTGGAGCTGATCGGCCTCACCCGAGGCGGCCAGGGTCGCGAGGGCACGGTAGACCGTCGCCAACCCGATGCCGGTTTTGTCGTCGCGCAGCGACGCGTGGAGATCCTGGGCCGAGACGAACCCGCGGGCGTCGGACAGCGCCGTGCGCACGCGCTCGCGCTGCCAGGTGTTCCGCTGAGCCATGGCGGCGAGTCTACTCGGCGCGCCTCAGGGTCGGCTGGGTGCGCAGCACCCGCCCGCGGCGCGCGCCGACGATGCGGCACACCACGTAGATCATGAACGAGATGGTCGTGATGTAGGGGCTGACCGGCAGCGTTCCCGCGACCGCCAGCAGGATGCCGCCGACGGCGGAGACGACGCCGAACAGGGCTGCGAGCAGCGGAACGGCGAGGGACCCCGTCGCGACCCGCACGGCCGCGGCGGCGGGCGTGACGAGCAGCGCCATCACGAGGAGTGCGCCGATGATGTGCACCGCGACGGCGACGATGAGGCCGAGCAGCAGCATGAACCCGAGCGAGACGGCGACCGTCGGCACACCGCGCGCCGCGGCCGACTGCGGGTCGAGCGAGTCGAAGCGCAGCGGACGCCAGATCAGCAGCAGGGCGATGAGCACGAACGCGCCGATGCCGATGAGCCACCCCAGCTGACCGGACTGCACCGACACGATCTGGCCGGTCAGCAGGCTGAACCGGTTGGCGCTGCGGCCGTCGTAGAGCGAGAGGAACAGGATGCCGAGCCCCAGACCGAACGGCATGAGCACGCCGATGATCGAGTTGCGATCGCGGGCGCGCGACCCGAGCCACCCGATGAGGGCGGCGGCGATCATCGACCCGACGATTGATCCCGTCACCACATCGACGCCGATGAGGAGCGCGGCGGCGGCTCCCGCGAAAGAGAGCTCGCTGATGCCGTGGACGGCGAAGGCCATGTCGCGCTGCAGCACGAAGACCCCGATGAGCCCACCGACGAGCCCGAGGACGGCTCCGGCCCAGACCGAGTTCTGCACGAGCGCGAGGATGTCGCCGTAGACGGGGAGGCCGCCGAACATCGCGTCCCAGACGTCGGCCCAGTTCATGCGTGGTCTCCGTGGTCGTGGTGGTGGTGCGACGCGTCGGCGTCAGGGGCCCCGACGACGACCAGCCGGTCGCCCGCCCGCAGCACGAAGACCGGCGCGCCGTACAGGTCGGTGAGCACGGGCGAGGTCAGCACCTCCTTCGGGGTGCCGAGCGTGAAGCGGCCGTTCGCGATGTAGAGGATGCGGTCGACCTTGCCGAGCACCGGGTTGATGTCGTGGGTCACGAGCAGCACCCCGGCGCCCGAGCGCCGATGCTGATCGATGAGCCCGACGACGGCCTGCTGGTTCGCCAGGTCGAGGCTCGTCAGCGGCTCGTCGCACAGCAGGAGCTGCGGGTCGTCGGCCAGAGCCTGGCCGACGCGCAGGCGTTGCTGCTCGCCTCCCGACAGCACCCCCACGGGGCGATCGGCGAAGGACGCCGCTCCGACGCCGTCGAGCAGGCGATCGACGCGCTCGCGGTCGCGCTTCCGCGGGAGCGGCAGACCGAAGCGGTGACCGTCGACGCCGAGGGCGACGAGGTCGCGGGCGCGCAGCGCGGTGTCGCGCGGCAGGGGCCGCGCCTGCGGCAGGTAGCCGATCGATCGGTTGCCCTTGTGCTTGACGGGCCGGCCGAGCGCCGTGATCGACCCTTCGCTCAGACGCTCGAGACCGAGGATCGCGCGCAGCAGCGTCGTCTTGCCCGAACCGCTCGGACCGAGGACCGCGATGAGCTCGCCCGGCTCGACGGTGAGGTCGAGACCGCTCCACAGCTCGCGGCCCGAACGCCGCAGCGCGGCACCACGGATATCGAGCAGGCTCACCGGGTCAGCGTACCCGCCTAACCGATGACGATGAGCGGTCGATAGAGGCATCCAGGAGTCCACGGACGGACTCCGGGAGCCCAGGACGGGCTCCCGCTCATCCCAATCACGGAGGAATGAACCATGGGAATGCAGATCGCCACCAACGTGGGCGCGCTCAACGCCTACCGCAACCTGTCCAGCACGCAGAACGATGTGTCGAAGTCGCTCGAGAAGCTCTCGAGCGGTCTGCGCATCAACCGCGCCGCGGACGACGCCGCCGGCCTCGCGATCTCGGAGGGCCTGAAGTCTCAGGTCAACGGGCTCAACGTGGCTTCGCGCAACGCTCAGGACGGCATCTCGGTCATCCAGACCGCGGAAGGTGCCCTGACGGAGGTCCACTCGATCCTCCAGCGAGTGCGCGACCTGGCTGTTCAGGCCGGAAACGACTCGAACAACCCGGCCTCGCGCAACGCGATCACCGACGAGGCGACCAAGCTGACCGCCGAGCTCGGCCGCATCGCGGAGTCGACGAACTTCAACGGCATCAGCCTGCTGAAGGGCGACGGCACCAAGGCGTTGTCGTTCCAGATCGGTGCCGACGGAGACTCGTCGTCGCAGATCAGCGTGACGCTCGGCGACCTCAAGTCGGCCCTGGCCGGCGTGGTCGACCTCACCTACGGCGTTACCGCCAGCAACGGTCCCGACGGTGTCGCCGGTGGCGGCGACGATGTCGCCGCTGTGGCCGCGGCTGCCGCCATCGAGGTGAAGTTCGATTCCGCCGAGAACGCGGCGTCGGCGATCACCGCCATCGACAAGGCGATCACGGCGGTGTCGTCGCAGCGTGCCGGTCTGGGTGCTGCGCAGAACCGCTTCGAGTCGGCCATCAACAGCCTGAACGTGTCGGCGGAGAACCTGTCGGCGGCCAACAGCCGCATCCGCGACACCGACATGGCGGCCGAGATGGTCAAGTACACCGCGGCGAACATCCTGTCGCAGGCGGGCACCGCCATGCTCGCGCAGGCGAACCAGGCCAACCAGGGCGTGCTCCAGCTGCTCCGGTAAGCCTCGCGACGGTGGGTCCTGCGCCGCCCGACGCAGGACCCATCGCCGTCGCGGGCGCACCGCGGGAACGCGCCTGAGAACCACACGAGGAACCCGATGACATCCCCCCGAACCCTGACGCCCGGTCTCCCCTTCCTGTGGGAGCGGGCTCGACGCGTCAACCCGAGCAGCCTCGTCGCCCGCGCGCGGCGGGCCGGACAGCGGCACGGCCGCAGCACGCTCGGCGTCGTCGTCGACATGCTCTGGCAGGCCGGGGCGCGGGGCGTCGGGTTCCAGGACTACATCGACTACGACTTCGCCATGCTTACCCGTGCTGAGCGCGCGACCTACATGACGAGCCCCGTCTCGCACCGCCTCGCAGTGCGGTTCGACGATCCGGCCTACCGGCACCTCTTCCACGACAAGATCGCCTTCAACGACACCTTCGCCCCGCACCTGCAGCGCGAGTGGCTGGTCGTGACTGCCGACAATGTCGACGACGTGCGCGCCTTCGCACTGCGGCACGGCACGATCGTCACGAAGGAGCCGATGGGACGCGCAGGCCTCGGCGTGCATCGCTACGTCGCCCACGACGTCACCGACTGGACGCTGTTCCACCGCGGACTGCTGGAGCGGGGCGAGACACTCGTCGAAGAGGTCATCCGCCAGCACGACGAGCTCGCGGCCCTCTGCCCCGGCACCGTCAACACCACGCGCGTGACAACCTACTTCGACGGTGAGCGGACGCACGTGCTCGCCATGGCCCAGAAATTCGGCCGGGGCGCGGTGAGCGACCAGAACGCCTTCGGCGGCTTCTACGCAATGCTCGACGAGACCGGCCGCGCCACGGGAGACGGCTACGACTCGAACGACCGCGTGTACCCGACACATCCCGACAGCGGCATCCGCATCGCCGATTTCCGCCTGCCGATGTTCGACGAGGTGCTCGATTTCGTCGACCGACTCGCGCGCGTCGTGCCCCAGGTGCGCTACGTCGGCTGGGACATCGCGGTCTCCCCGACCGGCCCCGTGCTCGTCGAGGGCAACTGGGCGGCGGGCGTCTACGAGAACAAGCCGAGCGCGACCGGCATCCGCACGGGACACAAGCCGCGCTATCTCGCGGCGATCGATGCGGATGCCGCCGGGTCGGCGTCATCGCTTCCGCGGACGGCCGCGGCGCGCGCCGCGGCCTGAGACGGGCCGGGCCGGGGTCAGGCCAGCAGGGCCCGAACGGGCAGGTCCTGCCCCTCGAGGATGACCTGCGCCGCGACGCCGGTGCGCCGGTTGATCACGACGGGGGCGAGGAGATTCACGCCGATGCCCTCGTCCGTCATCCGCGCCACCACGAGCACCCGGGCATCCGCCGGCTCGGACAGTCCCAGGTCGGCGACGTTCGCGTCGGAGAGCGTCGGCGCGTAGTCGTCGATGACGGCCCCCGGATCGACGGCGAACAGCCGCACCCCCGGGTCGTCGGCGGCCGTCAGCGCGTAGAGGCCTCCAGCGCTGTCGACCTCGTCGAGGGAGAACGACGTGTGCGGCGACAGCCCGGGGGGCGGTGTCACGAACTGGAGCGCGGTCATCGGAGGAAGTCCATCAGCGTCGGCTGCATCACCCGCGCGGTGACGGCGAGGGCGGACTGGTAGACGAGCTCCTGCGACTTCAGGGCGACGAGCACCTCGACGGTGTCGATGTCCTCGACCGCCGCGCGCTGCGCCTCGAGGGACACCGTCGCGTCGGCCGCCGCGTCTTTGGCTCGCATGATCTGATTCTGCCTCGCCCCCACCGTGCCCTGCACCCCCAGCATCGCGTTCATACGGTCGTCGATCTGGTCGATGCGGCCGCGCATGTCGGCTCCGCCGCGCAGATCGGCGACGATCGATCCGATCAGGGCGAAGACCGAGTCCTCGCCCGAGCCGAACACCTCCGCGCCGCTCGCGTCGACGCGCACCGTCTCGCCGTCGGCGACGCGTCGGCGCACCTCGCTGCCCGGCACGCCCGCGAACGTGAAGTCGGCTGCGAAGGCGCTGCCCTCGGTGGTGCCGGCGAAGACGGAGCGTCCGAGCAGCGTCGTGTTCGCCTGGGCGAAGAGCTCATCGGCGATGGTCTCGAGCTCGAGCGCGATCGCCTCGCGCGCGTTGGCGTCGAGTGCCCCCGAGTTCGCGCCGCGCAGGGTGAGGTCGCGCGCACGCCCGAGCAGTGACGTCGAGGCCGAGATGGCGTTGTCGACGGTCGTCACCCAGGTGAGGCCGTCGCCGATGTTGCGCGCGTACTGGGCGTTCCGGTGCTGGGCCGCGTGGAGGTCGAGAGCGGCCGACGCGGCGGCGGGGTCGTCGGACGGGGCGGCGAACGCCCGCTGCGAGGTCGCCTGGTTCTGGAGGCGGGACAGGTCGTTCAGGCCCGACTGCAGGTTCCGCAGGGCGGACTGCGCGAGCGTCTGCGATGTGACTCGGCTGATCATGGCGCTCCGGGTGTCAGCGGCCGACGAGGCCGGTGCGGTTGATGAGGATGTCGAGGGCTTCGTCGACGGCGGTGAGCACACGCGCCGCCGCCTGGTAGGCGGTCTGGTACGTCAGCAGACTCATGGTCTCCTCGTCGTTGTCGACGCCGGCGACCGACTGCTGCGCGGCCGCCGCGGCCACCGCCGTCGTCTCGGCGCGCGCGGCCCGTCCCGATTCGGCGGCGGTGGCGACCGCGAGACGCGAGACGACATCGCTCCACCGCGCGTCGGGTCCGTCGGACCGCTTCCCGATGCCCGACAGCGCGTCGGCGTTCCCGCCGTCGAGAGCGCCCGCACCGGGAGCGGCGATTGCCAAGTCGTCGCGGCCGCGGGGTACGACGCTGAGCGCGAGCGCAGCGGGCGTGTCCGCCGCGACGGCGAAGAAGTCACCGCCCGGCACGCCCGACGCGGTCGACCCGAGCCGGTGCTGCGCGTTCACCGTCGTGGCGAGGGATGCCGCGAGGTCGTTGTACGACGCCGCGAGCCCCGCCAGCACTCCGCCGGACTCGGCAGGCGCGAGCACCGACAGGGTGCCGGCCAGCTCGCCGCTGGAGACCCCGACGGGCGGAGCACCGGGCTCGCGCCAGGCGAGCACGACCGGCTCGTCCGCGCCGATGGAGCGGGGACCGATGACCTCGAGCTCGCGGGCTCGCGTGCCCGAGACGAGGGCGTTCCCGTCGACCCTCAGGGTGAGGGTGCCGTCGGACTCCACCGTGCCGACGGCGCCCGAGAGCCGCGAGACGGTCTGCGCGAGCAGGTTCCGCCGGTCGATGAGCTCGTTCGCGGAGCCGCCCGCCACGCCGACCTCGCGGATCCCAGCGTTGAGCTCGGCGATCTCGGCCGCGGCGGCGTTGATCTGATCGACCGTCAGCTCGGCGGCGTCGCGCGCCGACGACCACTGCTCGGCGACGGAGCGGTATCCGTCGGCGATCCGTGCGACGAGCGTCTCACCCCGGGTCACGACGGCGGCGGCAGCCGCCGTGGAGTCGGGAGCGTTCGACAGGTCCTGCCATGCGGTCCACAGCTGCGAGAGCTGGTCGGCCAGGCCGTTCTTGCCCGGCTCGGCGAGCGAGGCCTCGGCGCGCACCGCGGCCTGCGCACGCGCGGACCAGTAGCCGGATGCCGCGAGGGTGTCGCGGACCCGCGCATCGAGCACCGCATCCCCCAGCCGCGCGATCCCGTCGACGGAGACGCCCTGGCCGGCGACCGGTCCGAAGCGCGTCGCGCCCGCCGGCGGCGCGACCGCGGACGTCTCCAGCCGCTGCCGCGTGTATCCGGGCGTCAGCTGGTTGGCGACGTTCTGTCCCGCGAGGTCCATGCCGCGCCGCGCCGCGGCGAGCGCACTCGCGGCCGTCCCCAACCCGCTGAATGTCGACATCTGCGTCCTCACATCTCCCGGTCGACGATGCGCGCGGTGTCCTCGCGGACTCGCCCACCGCCCGTGGTGTACTCGCCCGTGCCGGACTCGAGTCCGGCGAGCGTCTCGTCCACTGCGCGACTGGCTGCGCGCAGGTGCGTCTCGTTCGCCTCTTTCAGCTGCGAGACCTCCGCCATGCGTTCGGTGAGCGCGGCGCGGTGCTCGGCGAAGACATCCCGCCACGTGCCGGTCGGGGCCGAATCGAGCAGCTCCGACAGCGTGGCGGCTTCGGGCACGCCCCACTCGCGCGCGACGGCGGCCACCTCGACGTCGCGGCCGAGGCCCGACTCGCGCAGCTCCTCCAGGACGCGCTCGATCTCGCGCGACGCGAGATGGATCCAGCGCGTGTTCCCGGCCTCGAGCAGCAGGCGCTGCTCCTCGAGTTTGAAGATCAGCATCTCGAGCAGCTCGCGTTCGCGCCACAGCTGCATCGACAGTTCATTAGCTCCCAAGGTGTCCCCCTTACCTGAGCAGCCCCCCATGGACCGCATCGAACGACTCGCTCTTCCGACGAACCGTTCTGAAGCGATCATCCTCGTCTATCGGCCGATGAGTCGATCCCGTTACATCTCCTCAGGATTCCGTATGAGATGTTTCTCATTTTGCTTATGATGGCCTCAGCCGGCGTGACGGCTTCCGCGAATTCGGGCCGCGGAAGCGGGTGCACGCCACGAAAGAGGCCCCCCTTGCACATCCTCGGTCACGCGGAACGCAATCGACTCATCGAAGAGAACCTGCCCCTCGTGGGCTATCTGGCGCGGGATCTGCACTCGCGGGCCACGCACGTGCCGCTGGAGGAGCTGGCGTCGGTCGGCGCCCTCGCCCTCGTGACGGCCGCCGACGCGTTCGACCCCGCCCTCGGTGTCCCCTTCGGCGCGTACGCACGGCGCCGCATCCTCGGCGCGTTCGCCGATGAGATGCGATCGATGGACTGGGCCTCGCGCGGCATCCGCAAGCGCATCAAGGAGACCACGGCCGTCCGCGACACCCTGACCGCTCGCCTCGGCCGTGTCGCCGGCGTCGACGAGATCGCGGCCACGATGGGCCTGCCGCGTGCCGCGGTCGTCGAAGCCCTCGACGACGCGGCGCGCACGGTCACGAGCATCGACGACGCGACGGCGCTCGAGGTGCCGAGCCCGATGGTCCTGCCCGACGAGGCCGCCGTGCTCCGCGAACGGCGCGACGTGCTCGAGCGCGCCGTGGCGGCTCTCCCCGAGCGCATGAGGACCATCGTCCAGGCTGTCTACATCGACGAGCGCCCCGTCAAGGAGATCGCGGCCGAGCTGGGCGTCTCGCACTCCGCCGTCTCGCAGCAGCGTGCCGAAGCCATCCGGCTGCTCCGCGACGCCCTGGAGCGGTTCGCGGCCGAGGAGCAGGCCGAACCCATCTCACGGGTCTCGGTCGAGACGCGCGAGGCGTACTTCGCCCGCATCACCGCGATGGTGCCCCGCAGCGGCCGCGGCGTGGCGCCGGCGGCATCCGTCGCGCTCTGACGCGTCGCGCCGGCTAACGATCCCGCCCGCACGGTCGATAGAGCGAACGGACGGCGCGCACGCGGCCGCACCGACGAACGACAGGACGGGCACATGGCGATCTCGATCGACGGCCTCGCCTCGAAACTCGACACCAAGGCGATCATCGACGCGCTCATGAACGTCGAGCGCCTGCCGCGGACGATCCTCAGCGCCAAGTCCGACGACCGCAAAGCCGTCATCGCCCAGCTGCAGTCACTCAATGCGTCGCTGCAGTCCCTGGCGACGAAGGCGAAGGATGCCGCCGGCCCGACGGCGCTCCTGCAGCGGACGGCGACCAGCTCCGACGACAGCCTCACGGTGACGGCATCCGCGGGGGCCCCGGTCCTGCGCGCCGACGTCGTCGTCGACCGCGTCGCCACCGCCCACAGCGTCGTCACGGGGGCCTTCGGCTCGGCAACGGACGATCCGCTCGTCTTCACGGTGCTCGGCGCCGACGGCAAGCCCGTCGAGGTCCGCCCGACGTCGGGCGCCGCAGCCGACATCGCCCACGCGCTGAGCGCGACCGGCACCGGCATCACCGCGTCGGCGGTGTCGGCGGGCGTCGATGCTGACGGCCAGGCCCTGTGGCGCCTGCAGATCACCGCGACCGAGACGGGCGCCGAGAACACGTTCCAGGTGTTCCGCGGCGACGCGGCAGCGGTCGCGGCAGGCACGGCGAGCGACCTCGCCACGGAACCCGGATCGGCGATCGTGACGGTGGGCGCGGATGCGCAGGTGCGTCTGTGGGCGGGAACCGCCGCCGAGCAGACCGTGACCTCGGCGAGCAACACCTTCAGGTCCCTGTTCGCCGGCGTCGACGTGACGGTGACCCGGGCCGCGGCCACGCCGGTCTCGGTCACCGTGGCCGCGGACGCCGATGGCAGCGCGGCCGCCGCGAAGGCGTTCGTCACCCAGATCGGCACGCTGCTGGCTGGCATCGCCCGCGGGTCCACCGCCACGGCCGCCACGACCCCGGGCCAGCAGACGACCCTCGGCGTGTTCACGGGTGACAGCACCGTGCGCGCGCTCCACCAGGCGCTCACCGGCGCCGTGCAGCTGCCGCTCGACGGGGTCGCCCCCTCGACGATGGGCCTGAGCGTCGACCGGTGGGGCGCGCTGACCTTCGACGAGGACGCGTTCACGAAAGCCCTCGCCGACGACCCCGCCGGCGTGCAGCAGGTCTTCGCGGGGGTCGCGGCGCGGGTTCAGGATGTCGCCGAGCGCTACTCCGACAAGTACGAGGGCCTGCTCACGGCCCGCATCACGGGGCAGGAGTCCGAGGTGAAGATGCTCGGCGAGCAGCTGGCGCGCTGGGACCTGCGGCTCGAGCAGCGGCGAGCGACACTCGAACGCACGTACGCCGCAATGGAGACGATGCTCTCGCGGCTGCAGACCCAGTCGTCGTACCTCGAGTCGCAGCTGTCGGCCCTGTCGGGAACGGCGAAGAAGTGAACGCCGCCCTCCGCGCGCAGCAGCGCTACCGCGAAGAGACGATCCTCTCGGCGAGCCCGTCGCGCCTCGTCACGCTCCTGTTCGACCGGCTGCTCCTCGACGTCGAACGCGGAGAGGCGGCGCAGCGGTCGGGAGACTGGCAGACGGCCAACGATCAGCTGCAGCACGCGCAGCGGATCCTCGTCGAGCTGACCGGCTCGCTCGACGACAGCTGGAGCGGATCGGCGGCGCTCCGGGCCGTCTACGACTACATCACCCGCACGCTCATCGGGGCCAACATCGGCCGCGATCCCGAGCGCACCCGCGAATGCCGCGATCTCATCGCTCCCCTGCGCGAGGCGTGGCACGGCGCGGCGGAAGCGGCGCCCGCGTGACCTGGTCCGACCTGCTCGACGGGCTCGAGGCGGAGCTCGCTGCAGAAACCTCCCCGGCTCAGCCGTGGCACGCGCCCGCGAATCTCGGCCCGATCCCGGCGCACCTCGAAGAGCGGGCCCGGGCGATCCTGCGCGCGCAGGCCGATCGCGCGCGGGCGTTGCGCGCCGAACGGGACGCCCTTCGCGGACACCTCGACGCTCTCGATCGCATCCCGCAGTCACAGCCGGACGCCGTCTACCTCGACGTCGACGGCTGACCGGGCGCGCGGATCGCCGGATGCCCGTCTAACGGCGTCGCTGCGGCGGCCGATAGGGGATGCTGAGCACGGATCGCTCATCCATCGGCCAGGGATCGGCCACATCGTTCGACGGAAGACGCCTTCGTGCTCGAATCTGTGACCACCACCGCGCTCACGAGCGCCCTCTCGGGCCTCGCCGAGCGCCAGCGCGCCATCGCGGACAACATCGCGAACGTCAACACCTCCGGCTACCGGGCCAAGGTCGTCAGCTTCGAGAGCGCTCTGGCTCGCTCGGTCGAGCGCGGCGACGGCGCCGTGACGGCGACCGTCCGCGAGTCGACCGCCCCCACCCGGCTCAACGGCAACAACGTCAACCTCGACACCGAGACGCTCGCCAACATCGAGGCGGTGCTGCGGTACCAGTTCGCGGCGCAGGCCGTGGGCGGCACCTTCAGCTCGCTCCAGACCGCGATGAGGACCTCATGACCTTCGACGCCATCGGCATCGCCGGGTCGGGCCTGACGGCCCACCGCACCTGGCTCGACGCGCTCAGCGACAACATCGCCAACATCAACACCGCCGTCGCGCCCGGCGACGACGCGTTCCGCCAGCGCTACATCGCGGTCGAGTCGGCCGGCGATCCCGGCGGCGTGCGCGTCGCGGGCGCCGTCTGGGGCGGCACGGAGGGCCGGCTCGTGCACGAGCCCAACAATCCGCTCGCCGACGCCGACGGCTACGTGCGCTACCCCGACATCGATCTCGGCGAGCAGATGAGCCACCTGATCCTCGCGCAGCGCGGCTATCAGGCCAACGCGGCGGTCGTCGACCGTGCGAAGACCACCTACGAAGCCGCCCTCCAGATCGGACGCCGCTGATGCCGCCGCTGTCGGGCATCGACGCCCTGGGCGCGGCCGCATCCGCCCTCACGTCGAGCACCCGCCCGCCCCAGCAGACCGACGGCGCCGACTTCGGCGCGAGCATCACCGGCGCCGTCGACGAGCTCCGCGCGATGCAGTCGACGTCGAACGAGCTGGCCGTCGCGGCCGTCACCGGTGACCTCGACGACATCCACTCCGCGATGATCGCGTCGTCGCGCGCGTCGGTGACCCTCGAGCTCGTCGCCGCCGTACGCAACAAGGGCATCGAGGCGTTCAACGACATCATGCGGATGCAGGCCTGATGCCCGCCGCCGTCACGTCGCTCTGGACGCGCCTGCGCACGACCATCGCCGGGTTCACCCTGGCTCAGCGCACGATCGCGATCATCGGCATCGCGGTGCTCGCGATGGGCGTGTTCGCCCTGGCGAGCTGGATGTCGCGTCCGACCCTCACCCCGCTGTTCTCGGGTCTGTCGGCCTCGGACGCCAGCGCCGTGGTCGAGCAGCTGCGCTCGGGCTCGATCCCCTACGAGCTGACCGACGGCGGCTCGACCGTGCTCGTGCCCGAGACCGCGGTGTACGAGCAGCGCCTCGCCGCGGCCGCGGCCGGACTTCCCAGCGCCGAGTCGTCGGGGTACTCGCTCTTCGACAAGATGGGCGTGACCAGCTCGGAGTTCCAGCAGTCGGTCACCTACAAGCGCGCGATCGAGGGCGAGCTCGCCCGCACGATCGGCGCCCTCGAGAACGTGACGACGGCCTCGGTGCAGCTCGCGCTGCCCGAGGAGAGCGTGTTCGTCTCGCAGAAGGTCGAGCCCACGGCATCCGTCTTCATCGAGACCTCCCGCGGAGTCGCGCTGCCGCCCGAGCAGGTCGAGGCGATCGTGCACCTCACCTCGGCGGCCGTCAGCGGGATGAAGCCCGAGAACGTCGCGGTCGTGGATGCCGCAGGCCGCACCCTGTCGGCGATCGGCGGCGATGGCACGCGCAACGCCGACCAGCAGGCGGGGGCGTACGAGACCCGCATGACGGCGAGCGTGCAGCAGATGCTCGACACCGTGCTCGGCACCGGCAATGCGACCGTGTCGGTCGCCGCCGAGATGCAGCAGGCCGCGACCGAGCGCGTCGACGAGACCTACACGCCGGTCGAAGGTGCCCTGCCGGCCACCGAGGAGTCGAGCACCGAGACCTACACGGGCACCGGCGGACAGACCGGCGTGCTGGGCACCGAGCTTCCGGCTGGCGTCGGCGGTGCGGGCACCTACGAATCGACCCAGACGAACCGCTCGAACGTCGTGAACAAGACCGTCGAGAGCACCTCGACGCCGGCGGGGGCCGTCGCGCGGCAGACCGTCGCCGTCGCGGTCAACGCCGACGGCACCGATGTCGTCGACGTCGCGCAGCTCGAGGCCCTCGTGACCTCGGCCGCCGGCATCGACCGCGCCCGCGGCGACCAGGTGACCGTCGAGCTCGTCGCCTTCAGCGATCAGGGCGCCGCGGCCGCCCAGGCGGCACTCGACGCCGCGCGCGAGACGGAGGAAGCCGAGCGCGCCGCCGAGACGCTCCGCACCGCGATCATCGCCGTCGTGGTGGTGCTCGGGCTCATCGGAGCGACGATCGCGGGCGTCGTGATCGTCCGCCGCCGACGCGCCGCCGCGGCGGAAGAGCCGGTCATGACGCTCACGCCGGTCGACGAGCCGCTCGACCGTTTCGACGCGCTCACCCGGGGCCTCGCGACCCCGCTCCTCGACGAGGCGCCGACGGTCCCCCTGCCCGCGATGTCGGTCGATCCCGAGCCGGAGCCCGACCCGGAGCCCGTGCAGGTCGCCCTCGACCGCCGTCGCGCCGAGATCGGCGACTTCGCCCGCCGCGACCCCGCCCGCACCGCCGACCTGCTGCGCCGGCTCGTCCGGGACTCGACCGACGCATGAGCGAGCTCACCGGGACACAGACGGCTGCCGTCGTCATCATGAACCTCGACCGGGCGCAGGCCGTCGAAGTCCTCAAGCACCTCTCCGACGACGAGGCCGAGGCGATCGCGGCGGAGATCATCCGGCTGCGCGACCTCGACCTCGAGACCACGCGCGATGCCCTGACCGACTTCCAGCGGGTCGTGCGGGGACACCTGCCGCCCGTCCGCGGCGGGCGAGACCTCGCGACGGGACTGCTGGAGGCTTCGCTCGGCCCCGAGCGCGCCGCCGGTGTGCTGACGAAGGTGTCGTCGTCGATGACGAGCTCGTCGTTCGAGTTCCTCACCGCCGTCGAGCCGGCCCAGGTGGCGAGCATCCTCGACGGCGAGCTGCCCCAGACCGTCGCGCTCGTCATCGCGCACCTGCCGGTGGAGCGCGCCGCGGCCGTCCTGGCCGAGATCGCCGACCCCGCCCGCACCGATGTCGCGCAGGCGATCGCGACGATGGGAACCGCGACACAGGATGCCGTCGCCGTCGTCGCCACCGCGCTGCGCGCTCGCTCGGGGGCGCTGACCACTCGCGACGCCCGCGAGACCCTCGGCGGCGTGCAGCCCCTCGTCGACATCATCAACCGGTCGGATGCGACCGTCGAGAAGGCCCTGCTCGCGAGCATCGAGGCGCGCGACAGCGCCCTGGCCGAAGATATCCGCTCGCGCATGTTCACCTTCGCCGACATCGTCGTGCTCGACGATCGCGACGCCCAGCGCGTGCTGCGCGGCATCGACGTCCGTGTGCTCGCTCTGGCGCTGAAGGGCTCGTCGGGCCCGGTGGCCGACGTGATCCTCCGCAATATGACCGAGCGCAACCGCGAGGCGCTGCAGGAGGAGTCGCGTCTGCTCGGCACCGTGCGCGTCTCGCAGGTCGAGGAGGCGCGCGCGGCGATCGTCCGGACGATCCGCGAGCTCGAGGCCGCCGGCGACATCCGAGTGCAACGGGTCGAGGAGGAGTATGTCGTCTGACGCCTTCACCCGCCTCGAGATCCCCCGACTGTCGGGCCCGGCTCTCACCGAGGAACGCGATCGGGCCCGCGCCCGCGGTCACGCCGCCGGGTACGCCGAGGGGATGCGGCAGGCCGCGGCCCACGCCGAACGCGAGGCAGCGGAACGTGCCGAACGGGAGCAGGCGGCGGACGCAGCCGCCCGGGCGCGCGTGGCTGCCGCCCTCGCGGCGCTCGAGCGCGCGTCCGCCCGGTTCGACGCGCGCGCGACCGAACTGACGGCGCCCGTCGTCGCCGAGCTTCACGCGATGGCGATCGAGCTGGCGCAGGCTATCGTCGAGCGCGAGCTGTCCGACCCCGTGCGCGCGGCGCTCACGACCGCGGCTCGCGTGGGGAACGCCGTTTCGGATCTCGAGGCTGCGGAGGCGCCCGTGGTCCGGCTCTCCCCCGCGGACGCGGCGATCCTCACCGGCGCCGCGAATGCCGCCGAGAGCGAGACCGCCACGCTGCCGCGATCGGTCGAGGTCGAGGTCGACCCGGGACTCGCGCCCGGCGACGCGACGATCCGTCTCGCCGATGGCGCGATCGACCTGCGGATCGCCGCCGCGTTCGCGCGGGCCCGCCGGGCTCTCGAGGAGAGCGCGTGAGCGGGGGCTGGCCGGCGGTCATCGAGGCGGCGCGTCCGCTGCGGACCGGCACGGTCTCGCGCATCGTCGGGCTCGGTGTCGACATCCGCGGCGTGCACGGGGCCGTCGGCGACCTGGTCGAACTCGGCGGGACGGCCGATCGCGGGGCCGCCGGCATCCCCGCGGAAGTCGTCGCCGCGGACCGCGGCATCCTGCGCTGCATGCCGCTCGGCGTCACCGACGGACTGCGCGTCGGCGACACGGCCCGCGCTCTTTCCGGCCGCGCCCGCGTGCCGGTCGGCGCCGCCGTGCTCGGGCGCGTGCTCGACGGGCTCGGCCGACCCATCGACGGTCGCGGCCCTCTCGTCGCGCCTCGCGTCGACCTCGACCATGCGCCTCCCTCGGCGATGGGACGCGAGCGCATCACCGAGCCGCTCGTCACGGGCGTGCGCGCGATCGACACCCTCACGCCGCTCGGCCGCGGCCAGCGCGTGGGGCTGTTCGCCGGATCTGGCGTCGGCAAGTCCTCCCTGCTGTCGATGATCGCGCGGGGGTCGTCGGCCTCGGCCAACGTCATCGCGCTCGTCGGCGAGCGCGGCCGCGAGGTGCGCGAGTTCCTCGAGGACGATCTCGGGCCGGAGGGGCTCGCACGCTCGGTCGTCGTCGTCTCGACTTCCGATCAGCCCGCCATGGCGCGCCTGCGGGCGGCCTCGACCGCGACGCGCATCGCCGAGTCGTTCCGCGACGACGGTCAGCACGTCGTGCTCATGATGGACTCGCTGACCCGCGTTGCCATGGCGCAGCGCGAGATCGGACTGGCCGCCGGCGAACCGCCCGCGACCCGCGGCTACCCGCCCTCGACCTTCCCCGTGCTCGCGCGGCTGCTCGAGCGCGCCGGCACCGACCGGCACGGCTCGATCACGGGGATCTACACGGTGCTCGTCGAGGGAGACGACCACAACGAGCCCGTCGCCGACACCGTGCGCTCGATCCTCGACGGACACCTCGTGCTCGACCGGACGCTCGCCGTCACCGGGCACCACCCCGCGATCGACGTACTCGGATCGGTGTCCCGGCTCGCGGGCAAGGTCGCGACCGGTGATCAGCGACGCCTCGCGACGACGCTGCGCTCGGTGCTCGCGGCACGCCAGGAGGCGCAGGACCTCATCGGCGTCGGCGCCTACCAGGCGGGAGCGAACCCGCGGGTCGACGCCGCGGTCGCCTCGGCACGGGCGATCGACGCCTTCCTCCGGCAAGACCTCGACGACCGCTCCCCCGCAGCCGAGTCGTGGCGCCGCCTCGGGGAACTCGTCGCATCGTTCGGGCACGTCTCATGAAGCGGGGCTTCCCCCTGGCCGGGCTGCTGCGCATCCGCGGCATCCAGCAGCGTGCCGCGGCAGCGCACCTCTCGCGCGCCGCGATGGAGGAGCAGCGCACCGAGGCGCGCGATCGGCAGCTGCGCGCGGCCCTGACGACGTCGGCCGAGACGCCCGGCGACATCCGCACGCTCGCGGCCCTCGCCGCCAGCCGTGTGGCCGCGCGCAGCCTGCTGACCGACCTCGACACGCTCCGGCGAGCGCAGCGCGCGGAAGTCGACGCGGCTCGCGCGGGCCTCGACGACGCCCGCCGGGCCGAGCGAGGCATCGAGCGGCTGGCCGATGCCTTCCACGAACGGGAACGCGCGAGACGGGATGCCGCCGAGCAGGCCGTTCTCGACGAGATCGCGCTGCGCTCGGCGAGCGGGACGTCGGGCGCACCGGACGCGCCGGACCGGACAGAGGGGGCGTCATGAGTCTGTGGGGTCTCGCACTCGGAACGACGAGCGCTGCGGTGCGTCCGCGGGGCGGCGGAGCCTCGAACGACGGGGGCGACGGCGCGACGGCATCGGATGCCTTCGCGCTCGTGCTCGCCGGGCAGGCCGCGGTCGCGGTGCCCGTGGGCGGAGTGGACGCGGCCGGGGCCGGCGTCGGAGCGGGCGGCGGGGCATTCGGCGAGGTGTTCGGCGTCGACTCGTCCGACGCGGCGGAGGCGGCAGCTCTCGACGACGACGCGGACGCGGCAACGGGCGATGCGGCAGCGCTGCTCGCGGTCATGGGTGCGGGCACAGGCGCCGGGCCCACGGGCGGAATGTCGGGCACCGGGGTCTCGGATGATGCGGGTCCGGCTGCGGGGATGACGAGCAGAGAACTCGGTACCGAGACGCTGACGTCGACCGCGACTGTGCCGGTCGCCGCCGATCGCGCGACACCGCTGGCCGGAGGAGCGCTGGCAGGAGGAGCGCTGGTAGGAACGAGGGGCGCGCCGGCGGCAGGGGCGACGGCAGAGGCGCCGACAGCGCCGGAGACGGCAGCGACGGCGGAGACGGCAACCGCGACGGCGACGGCGACGGCGACCGAAGCAGCCCCGATGGCGGCACCCGAGAGAACAACAGCGCGAGAGACGACGTCCGCCGGGGCGACACCCGCAGCGATGAGCGCGTCACCGCCGGACGCAGCGAGCACGATCCCCGCCGTGGCCGCGCCGACCGCGCGGACCGCACCGGAGCCCGTGCCGGGATCCGCGGACGTGTCCGCAGCGACATCCGTGACGCCGACGCCCGGTTCGCAGCCCGCGCCCGCTCAGCCCGGCCCGGCTCAGTCCGCGCCTGCGCCCACGCCCACGCAAGGCGCTCATGCGCAATCCGCGCCGGCCCTCGCGCCTCAGCTGCGCGGCCCCGTCCTCTCGCTCGTCGCCGCCGAGCCCGGCCGCCACACCATGGTGCTGCGGGTCTCGCCCGAGAGCCTCGGACCGATCACCGTCACGGCGCACATCTCCGGGTCCTCCATCACCGTCGAGCTGAGCTCGGGCACGGCGGCGGCGCACGACGCGATCCGGGCGGTCCTCGGCGACCTGCGCCGCGAGCTCGCCGTGCTCGCCCCCTTCTCCTCCGTGAGCCTGACCCCGGGCGACGATCCGTCACGGGCGTCGTCGTCGCTCCCGGCCCTGGCACAGCATGCGGCGGCGGGCGGAGCAGGCGGGTCGGGCGGCCACCCATCGGACGGCGGCGCATCCGGCCGGACGCCGCAGCAGACCGCCGACGATCCGGGCCGCGGCGGGCGCCCCGGTCACGGGCCCGCGTGGCCTGCCGCTCCCGCGGACCGCACGGACGACCCAGCCCATCCCGCGCCTCTCGAGGCCGGTCGCATCGACCTCTACGCCTGAATCGGAGAACCACCATGAGCAGCATTCCGCCCGTCGGCGTCGTGGGTGCCACGCCCACGGCAGCCGCCCCGCCGCCCGCGCCGAAGCAGACCCTCGATTCCGAGGTCTTCCTGCAGCTGCTCGTCGCGCAGATGAAGAACCAGGACCCGAGCTCGCCGCTCGACACCAACGAGATGATGGCGCAGACGACGCAGCTCGCCATGATGGAGCAGCTCGTCGCGCTCACCACCACCTCGTCGGAGCACTTCGCCCTCACGATGCGCCAGACCGCCGCCGCGCTCGTCGGCCAGCAGGCCTCGTACGTCGACGCCGACGGCACGACCCGCAGCGGTCGCGTGACCCAGGTGTCGTTCGAGAAGGGCGTGCCGCTCGTGACGATCGGCGGCACCGCGGTCCCCCTCGACGTCGTCTCGGGCATCGCGGTGTCGGATGCCGCGACGGCGCCGCCCGCGGCATCCGCATCCTGAGCCACGGCCACTCCGGCTACCCCACGACCACGTCAGCCCCTCACCGAAGGACACCCCATGCTTCGTTCGCTCTACGCCGGAATCTCCGGTCTCCGCTCACACCAGACCATGCTCGACGTCACGGGCAACAACATCGCCAACGTCAACACCGTCGGGTTCAAGGCGGGCTCGGTGCAGTTCCAGGACACGCTCTCGCAGATCGTCCAGAACTCCCGCGCCGCTCAGGCGGACGCTGGCGGCACGAACGCCGCGCAGGTGGGTCTGGGCACCCAGGTCGCGGCGGTTCGCACGAACTTCACGCAGGGATCGCAGCAGGCCACCGGCGTGCCCACCGACCTCATGATTGCGGGCGACGGCTTCTTCGTCGTCCGCAACGGCGCCGAGACGCTCTACACGCGCAACGGCTCGTTCGGCTTCGACTCCGCGGGTCGCCTGACCACCAAGGACGGCGCGCTCGTGCAGGGCTGGACCGGGGTCGACGGTGTCGTGCCGACGGGCGGGCCGGTCGGCAACATCGCGCTCCCGGTGGGCGCGACCTCGCCCGGGCGCGCGACGACGTCCGCCGCGGTGACCGGCAACCTGCCCTCGGGCGCCGCGGTCGGCGAGAAGCTCGTCCGCGACGTCACCGTCTACGACGCGCAGGGCGAGTCCCGCCAGCTCGCACTCACCTTCACCCGCACCGCGGGCGGCTGGGACGTCACCGACGGCGCCACGACGACGCAGCTCGCCTTCGCCGACGGACGCCTGACGACGACGCCCGCGACGATCGCCTCGGGCGGTGTCGCGGTCGACCTTTCGGCCATCACCGGCTACGCCGACCTCAGCACCGTCAAGCTCGGCGGTCAGGACGGCCGCGCGCCCGGAAGCCTCGTGTCGTACACGCTGTCGGCCGACGGCAGCCTCGTCGGCGCCTTCAGCAACGGAGCGACATCGGTGCTCGCGCAGATCGCCCTCGCATCGTTCGACAACCCCGAGGGGCTCGAGAAGGCCGGGTCGTCGCAGTACCGCGCCGGCGCCAACTCGGGCGCGGCCGCCGTCGGCACCGCGGGCACCGACGACCGCGGCGGGCTCGTCAGCGGGGCTCTGGAGATGTCGAACGTCGACCTCTCGCAGGAGTTCACGAACCTGATCGTCGCTCAGCGGGGCTTCCAGGCGAACGCCCGCATCATCACCACGAGCGACGAGGTGCTGCAAGAGCTGACCAACCTCAAGCGCTGATCGCGGGCGCGGCCCGCAACTCCTCAGAATCCCCGCTGGTTCGGCCTCGCGGCCCGCGCGCGGCGCCGGTCACGACGGTTTCTGAGGAGTTGTGCGCGGCCGGTCAGGGCCACAGCGGGAGCGCTCGCGCTGTGGCCTTGCGGAGCGCAGCGGCGTCGAGCGCCGTCACCGTCTCGGGGATGCCGCGGGCCGGCCATTCGACGCCGACCTCGAACCTCGGCACCGGGGGTGTCGGCCAGACCCAGAACTCGCGCGCCCAGCTGTCGGCATAACCCTGCGGGCGGCCGAGCCCCTCGATCACCGGCCCCTCGACCTGCGCGTCGGTCACGTCTCCCCGTGCCCACGGCGAATCGTCCTGCGTCGTGATCGTCCGCCCATCGGCGAAGCGGACGCCCCAGCGCAGGCCCGTCGGATCGAACCGGTCATCGAGCTGCCCCCGGCCGTGCGCACGATCGAGGTATCCCCAGATCCGTTGCCGCGCGACCCGGCCGGTCTCGGCCACGCGCACCGCCAACCGCAGCACGACGCCCTCGCGGTACACGCGCGCGAGCTCCAGCGACACGACCGTGTCGGACGAGCGACCCACCTCGCGGTCGAGCGCCACGATCGCCGGAGCGACATGCCAGGGCGGCCCCATCCACGCCGGCATGTCGAGCGGCGGATGGTCGTCGCCGGGGATCTCCCGCGGCTCGACGGGTCGGAAGAACGACGGCTCCGATGACGACGCTGACACGAGCGCAACGCTAACCGACCGCCGCCCGCTGCCGACAGTCTCCTCGGAGCCGCCGTACCCGCGACGACCCGTTCCCCCGCGCGCTGACCGACGAGAAGGGCGACATGATCGTTCTCACACGATTGAACCGTCACCGGTTCGCCGTGAACCCCGACCTCGTCGAACGCATCCAGGCGAGCCCTGACACGACGCTCACCCTGGTCGACGGGGCGACGTTCGTCGTCGCCGAGACGATGGATGCCGTCATCCAGAGCATCGTCGAGTTCCGCGCCCGCGTGCTGGCGACGGCGCTCGGCCATGCCGCGGCATCCGGGTCCGCATCCCAGTCGGCCTCCACGGCCGCCGCCGCCGCGCCGGAGGGTGAGCGCTGATGGATCCGTCACTCCTCATCGGCATCCTGCTGGCCTTCGGCGGCCTGTGGGCGATGATCCAGCTGGAGGGGGCCAGCCTCAACGCCCTGCTCCTGCCCGCGCCGATGGTGCTGGTCTTCGGCGCGACGATCGCGATCGGCATCGCCGGCGGCACGCTGCGGGATGCCGCGGGCGCCGTGCGCGCGCTGCCGCGGGCCTTCGTCGGTATCAAGGGATCGACCGAGGCGCTCATCGACACCGTCGTGGGATACGCCGAGAAGGCGCGCGCCCAGGGGCTGCTCGCGCTCGAGAGCGCCGTGGCAGACGAGAAGGACCCGCTGCTGCGCCATGCCCTGCAGAGCATCGCCGACGGAACGGATGCCGAAGACCTGCGCGTCGTCCTCGAAGACCGCGTCGCCACCGTCGCCGCGGAGCGCCGCACGGCCTCGCGCTTCTACTCGGCCCTCGGCGGGTACGCCCCGACGGTCGGCATCGTCGGCACGGTCGTCTCGCTCACCCACGTGCTCGAGTACCTCGACAAGCCCGACCAGCTCGGGCCCCTCATCGCCGCCGCCTTCGTCGCGACCCTGTGGGGCCTCCTGTCGGCGAACTTCATCTGGCTGCCGATCGGCACGCGGCTGCAGCGCCTCGCCGAGATCGAGGTCGACCGCATGACGCTCGTGACCGAGGGGATGCTCGCCGTCCAGGCGGGCAACCCGCCGATGCTCGTCGCCGAGCGTCTGCGGGCGCTCGCCCCCGAGACCAAGCCCGGGCGCGGCCGCGCGAAGGCGGCGGCCGACGAGCCCGCGGACGCCGGAGTATGAGCGCGCCTCGTCGCCGCCGGGTCATGGAGTCCTCGCACGAGGGCCCCGACGAGCGCTGGATGGCGTCGTACCTCGACATGATCACCGTGATGATGTGCATGTTCATCGTCATGTTCGCGATGTCCAACGTCGACCAGGAGAAGTTCGAGCAGCTGCGCGCTTCGCTCGCGACCGGGTTCGGTTCGGAGATCTCCGAGACCCGCGACGTCTCGGAGGGCGTCGTCGTGCCGCCCGAGCTGGTCGAGGAGGAGGGCGAGGGATTCGTCGAGACCCCGACCGCCCCGACCCCGGCCGAGCAAGAGTACAGCTCGCTCGACGACCTGCGCTCACGCCTCGAGGGCGCTCTCGCCGAGCAGGGCCTCGGTGACGCCGCGACCTTCACGATCGACGACCGGGGCCTCACCATCGGTCTCGTGAGCGCCGAGACGTTCTTCGACACCAACAGCACCGACCTGAGCGACCGTGCCCGGGCCGTGCTCGACGCCGCCGGGACCGTCCTCGCCGCCGACGCGCACCTCATCTCGGTCGAGGGCCACGCCGACGCCCGCCCCGCCATCGCCCCGTTCGTCGACAACTGGGAGCTCTCGACCGCGCGGGCCAACGGTGTGCTCGGCTACCTCGTCGAGGCACGCGGGGTCGCGAGGGAGCGCATCAGCTCCGTCGGGTTCGGGTCGTCGCGACCGCTCGCCGAGGGCTCGAGCGCCGAGGCCCTCGCGCAGAACCGTCGCGTCGACATCGTCGTGCTCTCGGACGCCGACGCCCAGGTGCGCGGCGAGCTCCCCGCTCTCGCCGCCGCCGACGGCTGACTCCGGGCTCGGCCTTCACCTGGCAGTTCCCGCCCCATCCCGTGCGCTGAGTGGGCACAACCTGCCCATCCAGCCTGGGCCCGCGCCCACCCGGGGTCTCACCTGGCGGAACTCGCCCCATCCCCAGCCCTGAGTGGGCACAAACTGCCAACCCAACCTGAGCTCACGTCACCGCCAGGACCCACCTGGCAGTTCCCGCCCCATCCCGTGCCCCGAGTGGGCACAAACCGCCAACCCCACCTGAGCCCACACCCACCCGCGAGGCCCGGGCCTAACCGCGGGCGACACGCGACCGATAGTCCGTGGCGTGCAGACCGTGCCGACCGCCCCGAGCGTGCGAACCGAGGATGCCGCGACCGCGGCCCCGGAACGCTACGACTTTGGGCGACCCGCGGCACTGTCCCGTGAGCACACGCGCGCTCTGGCGGGGGCCTTCGACGCGTTCGCGCGCCAGTGGGCGATGCTCCTCGCCGCGAAGGCCCGCGTGCGCGCGCACATCGCCCTCGAACGGGTGAGCCTCGAGACCTACGACGAGTACGTCGCGACGATCCCGCCGACCACGACGCTCGTGCTGTGCTCGGATGCGACCTCGGACGACCGTGCGGTCATCGAGTTCCCGCTGCCGTCGGCCCTGTCGTGGATCGTGAAGATGCTCGGCGGCGACGGCTCGCAGCGCCCCGAGGCCCGCGCCCTCACGGCGATCGAGCAGGCGCTCATCCGGTCGCTGATGGACGAGACCCTCGGCCACCTGCGCACAGCCCTCGGCTCCCTCCTGCCTCGCGAGCTGAGCGTCGGCGCGGTGCAGTACAACGCGGCCTTCGCTCAGGTCGTCGGCGGTCAGGACCTCGTGGTCGTGGCCCGCTTCTCGATGCGTCTGGCCGACCGCACCGAGACCGCGACGATCGCCCTCCCCGCCGCGACACTGCTCGAGCGCCTGTCCGACAGTGCCTCGGCGCCGCGGGCGACGAACGACCCGGGCCTCGTCCGCCGGCACGTCGAGCAGACGCCCGTCGAGGTGACGCTGCGGCTCGCGCCGCGTGCCGTCCGCCCCGCCGAGGTGCTCGACCTCGCCGTCGGCGATGTCATCTCGCTCGCGCACGCCGCCGACCGCCCCCTCGATCTCACCGTCGACGAGCAGGTCGTCGCTTCCGCCGCCGTGGGATCTCATGGCGCGCGGCTCGCGTGCGTCGTGACGGCATCCGATCTCTCCCCCGCACTGTCCGAGGAGTCGCCATGACCAGCACCACCACCCACGAGGCCGCAGCCGCAGCCGCGTTCGCCGACCGGCTGCCCACCGCCTCGCGCATCACCGCCCGCCCCGGGACGAGCGCGGGCGAGACCGGCGACGCGGTCATCGTCTCGTCGGTCGGCGACACGAGCGCCGCGCTCGCGGTCGTGGTCCTCGATGAGTCGGCGCTCCTCGGCGCGGACGCCGCCCTGCCGCTGCCCGAACGACTCCGCGACGCGCTCGACGCCGCGGCGACCGCCTTCGGCCCGAGCGTGCTCGGCGAGGCGACGATCGGAGACGCCTCGGCGCTCTTCGCGCACCCCGCCGCGCAGGTGTTCGACCTCGTCGACGAGGATGCCCGCGTGATCGGACGCCTCGCCGTGCGGGTGTCGCACCCCGCGGCGGCCTCGCCGCGCCGCCTGCAGCGCATCGCCGGCGTCGAGATGGAGCTGACCGTCGAGGTCGGTCGCACCCGCATGACCGTCCGCGACGTGCTCGATCTCGAGCCCGGGCGCATCATCGAGCTCGACCGTTCGGCCGGCGCCCCCGCCGACGTCAAGCTCAACGGGCGGCTGATCGCCCATGGCGAGATCGTCGTCGTCGACCAGGACTATGCGGTGCGCATCACGCGCATCATCGAGAACGCGGAGGCCTGAGATCGACGATCTGCTGCTCGCGCTGCGCGTCGTCGTCTCCCTCGGCGTCGTGCTCGCGATCGTGTGGGTGCTGCAGCGTCGCTTCTCTCGCGGCAGCGCTAACGGAGCACGCGCGAACCGGCCGCGAGGCCTCAAGTCGACACGTACGGATGCCGTCGCCGACATCACCGTCGTCGCCAAGCGCGGCATCGGGCCGAAGGCCCAGGTCGCCGTGGTCGAGATCGATGGGGCCCGTTACGTGCTCGGCATCACCGAGGGCGGGGTGTCGATGCTCGACCGCATCGACCCGACGCCGGGCACCACGACGGGGCCCCACGCGACAGCGGATGCCGCGCACGGCGACGACACGGCGCGCCCGGTCCTGCGGGATGTCGCGGACGACGCGCCCCTCGCACCGCCCGTGCCCCTGCTCCGTGCGCAGGCCCGCGCCGAACGCACTGCCCGCACCACCCGCCCGGCGACCATGACCGCGCGTGATGCCGCACAGGTGCTGCGCCGGGCCCTGGGCGCGTGATCTCCGGCGGCGCGCTCGGCGCGCTCGTGCTCGTCGCCGCCTCGACGCCCCCGCCGAACGGCGGCATCTCCGTTGACATCAACGGCATCGACGGCACACCCTCGTCGTCGGTCCTGACCCTCATCGGCATCACGCTGCTGTCGGTGGCCCCGGCACTGCTGCTCATGATGTCGTCGTTCACGAAGATCTTCGTGGTGCTGGCGATGACCCGGAACGCCCTCTCGCTGCCCACGATCCCGCCCAACCAGGTGCTCGCCGGCCTCGCCCTGTTCCTCACCCTCTTCGTGATGTGGCCGGTGCTGACCGAGATCAACACGGTCGCCGTCCAGCCCTACGTCGACGGCTCGATCACGTTCACCGATGCCGTGGGCGTCGGCGCCGACCCACTGCGCACCTGGATGCTGTCGTTCACGCGCGAGGAGGATCTCGCGCTCATGACCCGGTTCGCGGGCGCCGAGAACCCCGAGGACCCGGCGAGCGTCCCGATGATCACCCTCATCCCGGCGTTCATGATCTCGGAGCTGCGCGCGGCCTTCATCATCGGCTTCGTCATCTTCGTGCCGTTCCTCGTCATCGACCTCGTCGTCGCCGCAGCGCTGATGTCGATGGGCATGATGATGCTCCCGCCGGTGATGATCTCGCTTCCCTTCAAGATCCTGCTGTTCGTGCTCGTCGACGGGTGGGGACTCATCCTCCGCACCCTGATGGAGAGCTACGGAGCGGGCGGATGATCGGGGGTACGCGTGAACCCTGAGGCCGTCCTCGACATCGGCATGGAGGGCGTCGTGCTCGCCGCGAAGCTCGCCGCTCCGCTGCTCATCACGGCACTCGTGGTCGGCTTCGCCATCTCGCTCCTGCAGTCGATCACGCAGATCCAGGAGGTCACGCTCTCGTTCGTGCCGAAGGCCGTCGCCGTCGCGATCGCACTCGTCGTGTGCGGGCACTGGATGATCGCCGAGGCGATCGCCTTCACCCACACCATGTTCGACCGCATCCCGCACCTGCTCTCGGGCGGTTGAGATGCAGCTGCTGCTCGACTTCGCCTGGATCGAGGCCACCGGACTCGCCGCGGTCCGCACGACCGCCTTCGTCTTCACCGCCCCACCCTTCTCGTACGGCGCCTTCCCCGCGCGCATCAAGGCGATGGTCGCGATCGGCGTCGCCCTCGCTCTCAGCGGCACGGTGGCGCCGGGCTACCAGAGCCTTGGCACCGGCCCGTTCTTCCTCGCCCTGACCGCTCAGGTCGTCACGGGGGCGCTGCTCGGATTCCTCGTGATGACGTGCTTCGCCGTCGTGCAGTCGGCCGGCGGGCTGATCGACGTCTTCGGCGGCTTTCAGCTCGCGCAGGCCTTCGATCCGCAGATGAACGTCAACGGCGCCCAGTTCACGCGCCTGTTCCAGATGATCGCCCTCGCCCTGCTCTTCGCGAGCAACGGCTACCAGCTCATCCTCGCGGGGCTCGCCCGGAGCTTCACGGCGATCCCCGTCGATGGGGTCCTCGACCTCGCCCGCCCGGCCGAGTTGCTGGTCGACACCGCGTCGCAGCTGCTCGTCGCCGCGCTGCAGATCGCCGGTCCCCTGCTGCTCGTCCTCTTCCTCGCCGACATCGCGCTCGGGCTCGTCAGCCGCGTCGCCCCCGCCCTCAACGCGTTCGCGCTCGGCTTCCCCCTGAAGATCATCCTGACCTTCCTCCTCGCGGGAAGCGTCATCCTCGCCCTGCCCGCCGTCGTCGGGGCGCTCACCGACCAGGCGACCGGGCTGCTGATCGGCGGAACCCGATGAACGGCGGCGCGTCATGAGCAGCGACAGCGGGGAACGCACCGAGCAGGCCAGCCGCCGGCAGCTGCGCGAGGCACACCGCAAGGGCAAGCTGTCGCGCAGCCAGGACCTGTCCGCCTGGCTCGCGATCGGCACGGTCGCGCTGGTCCTCCCCGCCATGATCGGAGCGGGTGCGGATGCCGGGGCCGCGCAGTTCGTCGAGATCGCCGCCGTCATCCGCCACCCCGACCCCGAGCACGCCGTCGCCGTCCTGTCGTCGGCGCTCGGCAGCATCCCGGCCATCCTGGGCACGGCGCTGCTCGCCGTCGCGATCGTCGCGATCGTCGGGTCGGTCGCCCAGGGCGGCATCCATCTGCGCGGGGTGCCGGCGCGCTTCGAGCAGTTCAACGTGCTGAACGGCGTCAAACGGCTGTTCGGCGTGCAGGCACTGTGGGAGGGCGCGAAAGCGCTGCTCAAGACCGCCGCGATCGGCCTCGCCCTGTGGTTCGTCGTCGCCGGGCTCATGCCCGTGCTGACGATGAGCGGCGCCCACCCGATCACCCGGCTGCTCGAGATCGCCTCGAACGTCGTGACCGCGCTGCTCATCACCGCGGTCGCCGTCGGCGTGCTGCTGGCCGCGATCGACGTCCTCGTCGTCATGCGGCGCAACCGCAAGCACACCCGCGTCACCAAGAAGGAAGCGCGCGACGAGCACAAGAACTCCGAGGGCGACCCGCTCATCCGCAGCCAGCGCCGCGCCCGGCAGATGGCGATGAGCCGCAACCGCATGATCGCCGCCGTCGGAGATGCGGATGTCGTGCTCGTGAACCCCACGCACATCGCCGTCGCCCTGCGCTACGAGCCGGGCAAGTCGGCGCCGCGCGTCGTCGCGAAGGGGCAGGGCCTCATCGCCGAGCGCATCCGCGAGCGGGCGCACGAGGCCGGCGTCCCGCTCGTCCGCGACATCCCGCTCGCACGCGCCCTGCACGGCGCGTGCGAGCTCGGCCAGGAGATCCCCGGCGATCTCTACACCGCCGTCGCCCGCGTGCTCGTCTTCGTCGACGGGCTCAAGCGCCGCGGCGCGGCGCGCGGCGTCCACACCGTTCCCGAGAGGAAGGCACCCCGATGAACATCCTGAGAAGGTCGCTCGTGCCGATCGGGGTCGTCGGCATCATCATGCTGCTGATCGTGCCGGTGCCGCCGCCGATCCTCGACGTCCTGATCATCACCAACATCCTGTTCGCCCTGCTCATCCTGCTGACGGCGATGTTCGTGAAGCGGCCGCTCGATTTCGCGGTCTTCCCCTCGCTGCTGCTGGTGGCGACGCTGTTCCGGCTCGGCCTGAACGTCGCCTCGACGAAGCTCGTGCTGGGCGAGGCGCACGCGGGGCAGGTCATCGACGCGTTCGCCGCGATCGCCGTGGGCGGATCGCTCGTCATCGGCATCGTGGTGTTCCTGATCCTCATCGTCATCCAGTTCGTCGTCGTGACGAAGGGCGCCGAGCGCGTCGCCGAGGTGGGCGCCCGGTTCACCCTCGACGCCATGCCCGGCAAGCAGATGGCGATCGACGCCGACCTCAACGCCGGCCTCATCAGCGACGCCGAAGCGCGGCGCCGGCGCGCCGAGATCGCGGCGGAGGCCGACTTCTACGGCGCGATGGACGGCGCCTCGAAGTTCGTCAAGGGCGACGCGATCGCCGGACTCGTCATCATCATCATCAACCTCGTCGGCGGCGTCGCGATCGGCATGCTCTCGAAGGGCATGGAGGCGGGCGAGGCCCTCAACACCTACGCCCTCCTGACGATCGGCGACGGCCTCGTCACGCAGATCCCCGCGCTGCTGATGGCGGTCGCGACGGGCATGATCGTCACCCGGTCGGGGGCGGAGTCCGACATGGGCTCGGCCGCCGCGGCGCAGCTGACGCAGTCGCGCAACGCCCTGTCGATCGCGGGTGGCGCGGCGATCGTGATGTCGTTCATCCCCGGGATGCCGATGCTGCCCTTCCTCGTCATCGGCGCGACCCTGCTGCTCATCGCGCAGCGGGTCGGCCGGCGCGAGCAGACGCAGGCGGCCGAGGACGCCCCCGCTGTCGACCCGCGCGGCGCCGTCGACACCCCCGAGGAGCTGGCCGAGCGGATGCGGGTCCACGCGCTCGAGATCCTGCTCGCTCCAGACATCGTCGACCTCGTCACCGGCGGTCCCGACGACCTGCTCGGACGCGTGCGGTCGCTGCGGCGCAAGACCGCGCTCGAGCTCGGACTCATCGTTCCGCCCGTGCGCACGCGCGACAGCATCGAGCTGCCGCCCTCGACCTACGTCATCCGGGTCGCGGGGATCGAGGCGGGTCGCGGCGTCGCGCCCCGCGCCTCGCTCCTCGCGCTCGGCTCGGGCCTCGAGACCCTGCCCGGGCGGGCGTCGCCCGACCCCGTGTTCGGCATCGACGGGAAGTGGGTTCCCCTCGAGATGCGGCACAGCGCCGAGCTCGCCGGAGCGACCGTCGTCGACCGCGCGAGCGTCATCATCACCCACCTGTCCGCGGTCATCCAGGCCCACGCCGCCCGGCTGCTCAGCCGAGAGGACGTGCGTCAGCTCACCGAGACGCTGCGCCAGTCCAGCCCGGCAGCGGTCGAGGAGCTCACGCCGGCGCTGCTCTCGCTGGCGGAGGTGCAGCGCGTGCTGCAGGGCCTGCTCGCCGAGCGCATCCCGATCAACGACCTCACACGGATCTACGAGGCGCTCGCGCTGCGCGCCAAGACGACGACCGACCCCGACGCCCTGATCGAGGCGGCACGTCTCGCGCTCGGTCCCGCCGTGGCGACGCGCTTCGCCGAACAGGGGCGGCTACGCATCGTCATGATCGACCCGCTGCTCGAGCAGTCGATGCTCGAGGCGATGCGACCGAGCGAGGACGGTCCGCACATCGCCCTGGACCCGCACCGGCTCGAGGCGGTCGTGGCCTCGGCTCGCGCCGCCCTCGAAGCGGCCGGCCCGGGCCCCGAGCCCGTGCTCGTGTGTGCGCCGTCGCTGCGTTCCGCCGTGCGGCGCCTCATCTCGTCGCAGACCGACGGGCTGCCGGTGCTGTCGTACACCGAGGCGACGGCCGGGGGCCTGGCGATCGACACGGTGGGCGTCGTCCGAGACACGATCGGCGACGCGCATGCCATCACGCCCGCGTGAGACTCGCGTCGAGCGCGCGGGGCGGGCACGGCTTCCGGAAAGTAGGGTGATCGAGTGCTGGTGTTGACGAGACGAGTCGGTGAGAAGGTGCTCATCGGCGACGACATCGAGCTCACGGTGCTCGAGGTCAAGGGCGACAGCATCCGGCTCGGCATCGAAGCGCCGCGGTCGACCCGCATCCAGCGCGCCGAGATCGTGGCGGCCGTCGAGACCGAGAACGTCTCGGCCGCCCGCACGTCCGCAGACGACCAGGCGGCGCTCCTGAACGCACTCGTCCGCCGCCAGGGCGGGGCCCCGACGGCGGACTGAGAGGGATGACGGCGGCGGGTCAGCCCGCGAGGGCGCCCGAGATCTCGTCGATGTTCTGCTGCATCCAGCCGACGTAGTCGACGCCGTCGGGCATGAGCTCGGTGAACTCGAGCACGGGGATGTTCAGCTCTCCGGCGACCTTCGTGATCTCCGTGGTCTCAGCGCCGCCCGTCTGCGCGTTGACGATCACGATGCGCACCTCGCCCGAACGCAGGATCTGCTGCGCCTCGAGGAGGGTCGCGGGAGGCACGTCCTGCCCCTCTTCGACGGCTTCGCTGAACGCCTCCGGAGTCGCGTTCTCCAGACCCGCCGCAGCGGCGAGATACAGCGGCACCGGCTCGGTCACGAAGATCTTCTCGCCCTGGTGCGCCGCCGAGATGGTGTCGAGGGATGTCTCGAGGCCGTCGATCCGCTCGATGAGCGCCTTCGCGTTCGCCTCGAACGTGTCGGCCTGGGCCGCGTCGAGCTCACCGAGCTCGTGCGCGATGTCTTCGACGAGGTGAGCGATCGTGTGCGGGTCGTACCAGACGTGCTCGTTGAAGCCCTCGATGTGGTCGTGACCCTCATGGTCGTGCTCGTGGTCGTGCTCGGCCTCGGCGCTCTCGTCCGCGGCGTGCTCATCCGCGGCGTGCTCGTCGGCGTGGTCGTCGTGGCCCTCGGCGCCGGGGAAGTCGTGCGAGAACTCGACCGCCGTGAGCACCGGAGCCGTGCTGCCGCTCGACTCGACGAGCCCGTCGAGGAACGAGTCGTAGCCCCCGCCGTTCTCGATGATGAGGTCGGCCTGCGACACCGTCAGCTGGTCGCGCGCCGACGCCTCGTACGAGTGCGGGTCCTGCGCGAGTGAGGTCACGATCGAGGTCACCTCGACGGCGTCGCCGCCCACCTCGGCGGCCAGTGAGCCGTACACGTTGGTCGAGGCGACGACGCTGATCTTGCCGTCGTCCGAACCGCTCGCGGCCGGCGACGAGGTGCCGGCGCAGCCGGCGAGAGCGAAGGATGCCGCTGCCACGAGCGCGGCGGCAGGGAGGAGTCGACGGGTCATGCCGTCGATTGTACGTTACTGATAATCGTTCTCTCGACCGCCGGAGCGGGAGATCAACGGATTCCCACGTAGAAGCGCGATTCGTCACTGCGGTGAAGGGCCAGGTAACGCTCGAACGGCTGCCCCTCGGCATCCCACGCGATCGACTCGATCGACAGCACCGGCTGCCCCGGGGCGAGCTCGAGGAGCTCGGCGTCCGCCGGCCCGGGGACGACCGCGCTGAGCCAGCGATCGGCGCCGCTGGGCTGAACCCCGAAGTTGCGCCGGAGGTGCTCGTAGAGCGACCGGTTCTCGAGGTTGGCGCGCGCGAGCGTGGGGAACCGGTCGTGGGGCAGCACCGTGTCGACGAGCAGCCAGGGCGTCTCGTCGACCCGCCGCAGGCGACGCAGCCGCACCACGGGCGCCCCGACCGGGATGCGGAGAGCCTCGGCGTCCGCGGCATCCGCGGTTTCGACGGCGAAGTCGAGCACGCGCGTCGTGACCACCCGGCCGGTTCCGGCCAGGTCGTCCGACGAGCCGGCCATCGAGCCCACGAACCTGAGATCCGGGCGCTGCGGCGAGACGAACGACCCGCGGGCACGCACCTTGTAGATCAGACCGGCGCGCACCATGTCGGCCAGTGCCTCGCGGACGACGGTGCGCGAGACCCCGAACCGATCGATCAGCTCCGACTCGGAGGGGAGCGCCTGGTCCGGCCGGAGGCGCCCCGACTCGATCTCCCCGCGCAGCGCGAGCGACAGCTGCTGCCACAGCGGGAGATCGGACGAGCGGTCGAGCGTCGTCGCTGCGGTCATGGGAGCCTCCTCGATCGGGCCGTCACGGCGAGCGTATCGGCGCCGTGTTGACACCCGGCGGCCCGCTCCCTATCTTAGTCATCACCAACTTGTCATGACAGGTTGGTTGTTACGAGTTTGGCAGCCCGCACGCCCTCGTGACATCGGCACCTCGCAACGATGCGACACCAGGAGGCACAACGATGACGTTCTCGACCACCCGCCGCATGCTCGCCGCAGCGGCCGCGACAGCGATCTCCGCTCTCGTGCTCGCCGGCTGCGCCGGCAGCCCGACCGACAACACCGCTGCCGGGGGTGAACCCCAGGGCCTGAAGGTCGCCCTGTCGAACGGGTTCGTCAACGGTTGGCGCCTGACCCTGATCGACAAATTCGAGACGGAGGCCGCGAAGCTCAAGGAAAACGGTGTCGTCTCGGACTACAGCGTCGTCAACGCTCCGGGGGAGAACAGCGCGACCGAGCAGGCATCTCAGATCCGCAGCCTCATGCTGCAGAACCCCGATGTGCTGATGGTCATCCCGGCGTCCTCGAGCGCGCTCGTCCCCGTCGTCGAGGAGGCCTGCGCCGCCGGCATCACGGTCGTGATCGTCGACGCCGACATGGACACCAGCTGCGGCATCGTCGTGCGCAACGACTACGGGCAGTGGGGCGCCGACTCGCTTCAGCCCGCACTCGACGCGATCGACGGGAAGGGCGACATCATTCTCAACCGCGGAGTCATCGGTTCGCAGCCCGACGAGGCGTTCTACGCCCGCCAGCAGGAGATCCTCGCCGACTACCCCGATGTGAAGGTCGCTGCCGAGGTGAACGGATTCTGCGACGCGGCGACGGCGCAGAAGGAGATCGTCGCGATCCTCGGCTCCATGCCGACGATCGCCGCGGTCCCCGGATGCATCGGCGGTATGGGCGTCGTGCAGGCGTTCCAGTCGGCCGGGCGCGACATCCCGGTCGTCGTCTTCGACACCGACGGCAAGTCGCTGTCGTTCTGGAAGGAGAGCGGCATCGACAACGGCTCGTTCGCCGCGCTGACCGACCCCGGACAGATCGTCGCCGCCCTCTACGCCGCCATCGCGAAGCTGCGCGGCGACGAGGTTCCGGACGAGGTGGTCCTGCCGCTCGTGCAGGTCACGCAGGAGAACCTCGACTACTGGGTCGACGCCCTCGGCACCGATGAATACGCCGCGAACGCCTGGGACGAGGAGACCACCGACGCCGCGATCGCGGCTCTGCTCGCCGGCGACGACGTCGCCGTGCCCGCGCTGCCCTGACGCCCGGTGACACCGTGGCCGACCAGCTCGAACCAGGAGACCCGATGACAACCCTGTCGCACACCCCCGCGACCAACCCCTCGGACGTGGCGCTCGTCACGGCCGAGGCCGTCGCCAAACGGTACGGAAACACGACGGCTCTGGCCGGGATCGACATCTCGGTCGCCGCGGGCGAGATCCTTGGCCTGGTCGGCCACAACGGCGCCGGCAAGAGCACCCTCATGCGGGTGCTCGCCGGTCGCGAGCAGCCCGACGCCGGCAGCATCCGCTGGCAGACCGGCGCCGCCACCGCGAAGCCCGGCACCGAGCAGCCCGGTGTCCGGATGATCTACCAGGAGCTCGCCCTCTGCCCCGATCTCACGGTCGCGGAGAACATCGCCCTCTCCGACGCCAGCACTCGCGGAGCGGGCTGGAACCGTCGCGCCGAGCGACGCGTGTCACGGAGACTCGACGAGGTCTTCCCCGGACACGGCGTCTCGGTACTGCGGCGGGCCGGCGACCTCACGATGGCGCAGCGGCAGATGGTCGAGATCGTGCGCGCCCTGTGCACGCCGTCGCTGTCGCTGCTCATCCTCGACGAGCCGACCGAATCGCTCAGCATCAACGCGACTCGCCAGCTCTACGCCGCCCTTCGCGACCTCGCCGCCGAGGGCGTCGGAATGGTCCTCATCTCCCACCGGATGCAGGAGGTGCTGGCCCACGCCGACCGGATCGCCGTCATGAAGGACGGGCGCGTGGTCGAGGTGGTCTCGGCGAGTCAGACCGACGAGGACGCGCTGCTCGCGGCCATGGGCGGCGAAGTCCACGCCGACACCGCGACGGTGCGCCGGGTCAGCGCCGCGGGCGCTCCGCCGGAGATCGACGCCCCCGGCACCGTCGCCCGGATCGACGGGGGCGACGTGCCGTTCTCGGTCTCGCCGGGTGAGATCGTGGGCCTCGCGGGCCTCGCCGGACACGGTCAGGACGAGCTGCTGCGCCGGCTCTGGTCGAACGCGCGCGGCGTCCGAGTCGTCCGGGGGCGCGCCTACGTTCCCGGCGACCGGCAGACCAGCGGGATCTTCTCGCTCTGGAATGTCGCCGACAACCTCACCGTCTCCGCCACGCGCCATCTCACGACGGCGGGAATCGTTCCGCCGTCGCGACGGCGACGGCTCGCCGAGGAATGGGTGCAACGGCTGAACGTCAAGGGCGGCGCTCGGGCCCCGATCACGTCGCTGTCGGGCGGGAACCAGCAGAAGGTGATCGTGGCGCGGGCGTTCGCGACCGATGCGCCCCTCGTGCTGCTCGACGACCCCTTCCGCGGCGTGGACGTCACCACGAAGAACGAGCTCTACGCCCTCATGCGCGTCGAGGCGGCACGCGGCCGCTCCATCGTCTGGTACTCCACCGAGAACGGCGAGATGGCCCACTGCGACCGCGTCTACGTCTTCCGCTCGGGACGCGTCGTGAGCGAACTCTCCGGCGACGACATCACCGACGAGCGCATCATCGCCGACTCCTTCGGAGTCGACGCCGAGACAGTCCAGGAGGACCGATGACCACCGACGTGCTCGCCCCGCCCACCGCGCCGCAGCGCCTGCGCGCCTCTGCTGTCAACGGGTCGCCCGCGCTCCTCGCCCTCGTCGCGCTCATCGCCATCTTCGCGCTGACCGCGGTGCTGCAGCCCGGCATCCTGAGCGTTCCCGGCCTCACCCTCATGCTGATGTCGTCGGTCCCGCTCGTGCTGGCCGCCCAGGCGCAGATGATCATGATGGCCGTCGGTGACATCGACCTGAGCGTCGGCTACCTCGTCGGGCTCATCACGGTGATCGCCGCGACGCTGCTGCGGGAGACCCCGGCCCTCGCGGTCGCCATGATCGCCGGCGTCCTCGCCGTCTACGCCCTGCTCGCCTGGGTGGTGCAGCGCCGCGGGGTGCCCTCGATCATCCTGACGCTGGGCATGTCGTTCGTGTGGCTGGGGATCGGCCTGCAGATCCGGCCGACCCCCGGCGGACAGACCCCCGACTGGCTCTCGGCGCTGTCGACCTGGCGGCCGACGTGGTTCCCGGCACCGCTCATCTTCATCGCCGCGGCGACGGCGCTGGGCTGGTGGATCACACGGCGCTCGCTCGCCGGCGCCCGCATGCGGGCGCTGGGCTCGCAGGCCGCGACCCTCGAGAAGACGGGCGCCTCGCTCGTGGCGACCCGCGCGACCGCGTACGTCGCCGCAGCCGCGCTGCTCGTCGTCTCGGGCCTGCTGCTCGCTTCGCAGACCTGGTCGGGCGACATCAACGCCGCCGGCGAGTACACCCTCATGACGATCGCCGCGGTGATCCTCGGCGGCGGCACGTTCTCGGGTGGCCGGGCGCTGCCGATCGGGACGACGCTCGGCGCGATCACCCTCGGCCTCATCACCGTCCTGCTCAGCCTCATCAACCTCCCGTCCGCCCTGCAATCGGCCGCACAAGGCGTCATCGTCATCGCCGTGCTCGCGGGCCGCATGATCACCGAGAGGATCGCGCGATGACCTCCGCCTCCATCCCGCTCCCCGCCGTCCGCCGCGGCCCCGCCTGGCCGGCCTGGGGCTGGTCGCTCCTCGGCGTACTCGCCGTGTGGGCCGTCATCATCGCCGTGCGGCCCGGATCACCCCTCGACCCGATGGCCCAGGCGCTCTCGCTCGCTCCGTTCCTCGTGCTGGTCGCCCTCGGGCAGATGCTCGTCATCACCCTCGGCCCCGGCAACATCGACGTCTCGGTCGGCACCGTCATCTCGATGGCCTCGTACGTCTCGGTCGGCGTGGGCGCGACGGCGGGGCCGGTGATCGGGCTCGCGGCCGGCGTCGGCTCCGGGCTCGCCGCCGGCGCGGTCAGCGTCGCCGCGATCCTCCTCCTGCGGGTGCCGCCAATCATCGCGACGCTGGCGACGAGCCTCATCGTCACCTCCGCGACGCTCCTGCTGGCGGATGCCGCGCGCGGTGGCGCCGACGCGGGCCTGCGAGCCTTCGTCACGGCCAAGGCGTTCGGCATCCCCGTCATCGCGCTCGTCGTCGCGGCCATGACCGTGATCGTGTGGCTCGCCCTCACGCGGACCCGTGTCGGCGTGGCCGTCATCGCCGTCGGTCAGAGCGCTCGCGCGGCCGAGCGGGCGGGCCTTCCGGTGGCGGGCGTGACCGTCACCGCCTACCTCGTGTCGGCGGGACTCGCGGGACTCGTCGGCGGCCTGCTCGCCGCCTTCATCTCTCCCAGCACCGTGCTCGGCAGCTCGTACATGCTCGACTCGATCGCCGTCGTCGTGATCGGCGGCACCCTCATCTCGGGCGGCCGCCCCGTACCGGCCGGCGCCTGGACCGGCGCCCTCTTCTTCGTGCTGCTGTCGGGACTGCTCAACCTCGTGGGGTGGTCGGTCGGCGCCCAGAACGTCCTCAAGGGTGTGCTCGTCGTCCTCGTCGTCGTGATCGCATCGGCCGCCACCGGAACCGGCCGCAGCTCTCTGCACCGGCTCCGGGCGAGCCTGCAGCGCCCCGCCCCCGCTCCCTCGGCCCGACGAGCCGACACCGACCCCACCCCGAAGAACAAGGAGAACATCCATGGCTGACCTCGACGACCTGCGTGAGGGAACCGACTACTCCGGCCCCGCGGCGGCCGGCACCGGCTACCCCATCAAGGGCCAAGCAGGCCAGGACTGGGGGATGCGCGCGCGGATGTCGCGCGTGTTCGACCCCCGCGACGGCAAGACCGTGATGCTCGCGTTCGATCACGGCTACTTCCAGGGGCCGACCTCGGGTCTCGAGCGGCTTGATCGCTCGATCCTCCCGCTGGTCCCCCAGGCCGATGCACTGATGTGCACGCGCGGCGCCCTGCGCACGACCATCCCGCCGCACTCCGCGAAGGGCATCGTCCTGCGCGCCTCGGGCGGACCGAGCGTGCTCAAGGAGCTCTCCAACGAGGAGGTCGCCGTCTCGATCGACGACGCCGTGCGACTGGATGCCGCCGCCCTCGCGGTGCAGGTCTTCATCGGCGGCGACAACGAGACGAAGTCCGTTCGCAACATGACCACCCTCGTCGACGCGGGCCAGGCCACCGGCATCCCGGTCCTGGCCGTCACCGCGGTCGGCCGCGACATGGTGCGCGACGCCCGCTACTTCCGGCTCGCCACCCGCATCAGCGCCGAGCTCGGCGCCGCATTCGTGAAGACCTACTACGTCGAGGAGGGCTTCGAGACGATCACGAGCGCATGCCCCGTCCCGATCGTCATCGCCGGTGGCAAGAAGGTCGAGGAGCGCGAAGCCCTGCGCGTGGCGTCACGCGCCATGGCGGAAGGCGCGGCGGGCGTCGACATGGGACGCAACGTCTTCCAGTCGGAGCACCCGGCCGCCATGCTCGCGGCCGTCCGCGGGGTCGTCCACGACGGCCTCAGCGCGGACGACGCCTTCGACCTCTTCCAGACCCTCTCCCACTGAACCCTCTCGGGGCGCCCCCGGGCGCCCCGAGACCAGAAGGATGCAGCATGCCCTCGCTTCGTACCCATGCCGAGCCGACCTCGGCCGACGTCGTCGTCATCGGCGCCGGGATCAACGGCCTCGCCATCGCCCGTGAGGCTGCCAGCCGCGGCCTCCACGTCGTCGTCATCGACCGGGACGACATCGCCGCGCGCACGTCGGCGATCTCGACTCGCCTGATCCACGGCGGTCTGAAGTACCTCGAGCGTGTGGAGATCCCGCTCGTGCTCGAGTCGATCCGTGAGCGCAACATCCTGCTGCGCGCGGCCCCGCATCTCGTGCGCCCCTACCCCATGCTCATCCCCTTCTCGAGGGGCGCCTCGCGGCCGGGATGGCTACTCTCCTGCGGCCTGCTGCTGCACGACATCCTCTCGTTCGGCAAGAAGCTGCCCCGCAACCGCATCGTCTTCTCGGGCCGCCTGTCTCGCGAGTGGCCGTCGGTGGCCGCGGGCGGCGTGAAGTGGGGCGGGCTCTTCCAGGACGCGCACGTTCCGGTGACCGAGCGCTTCGGCATCGAGCTCGCCATCGATGCGGCGAACCACGGCGCCACGGTGCTCACCCACACCCCTGTCACCGACCTGGTCCGCGAGAACGGACGCATCGCGGGCGTCCGCTACCTCGACCGCGAGGACGGGCGCGAGCGGGCGCTCCGCGCCCCGGTCGTCGTCAACTGCGCCGGCCCCTGGGTCGATGCGGTGCTCGACCTGCAGGGCGAGCACCCCCGCCGCATCGGGCCGACGAAGGGAAGCCACCTCGTCGTCGACGCGTTCCCCGGCGCACCCGACACGTGCATCTTCTTCGAGTCGCCCGACGACGGTCGGCCCATGTTCGTGCTGCCCTGGTGGGACGGCAAGTACATGATCGGCACCACCGACCTGCCCTACGACGGGTCGATCGACGAGATCGTCGTCGACGACGACGAGGTCGACTATCTGCTCCGGGCCGTCAACGGCCTCATCCCCGCAGCCGGGCTGCGCCGCGACGCCGTGCTCTGGTCGTTCTCGGGGGTGCGTCCCCTCCCCTACGTCGCCGATCTCAGCGACCCCGCCTCGGTCAGCCGCGACAGCGAGATCGTCGTGCACACGGGCGAGACCGCGGGGCTCCTCACCGTCATCGGCGGGAAGTACACGACCCACCGCGCCCTAGGCGAGCAGGCGCTGCGCCGGATCGAGACCGCGCTCGGGCTCGGTCACCGGCGCTCCGCGACCCGCACCGCCCGGTTCCCCGGCGCGCCGGCCGGCGATCACGGACGCTTCATCGCCGACACCGTCGCCCGCAGCGCCCTCCCCGAGCGCAGCGCCCGCCGTCTCGCCGACCTGTACGGCACCCTCAGCCGCCCGATCGAGATGCTCGCGGCATCCGATCCGTCGCTGGCGGAGGTCATCGACGACGACAGCGGCGCGATCGCGGCGGAAGTCGTGTACGCCGTCCGCGAGGAAGGCGCCCACACGCTCGAGGACGTCCTCATCCGCCGCACCGCGATCGCGCTGAACAGCGACGTCGGCCTCGGCTGCGCGCCCCGTGCGGCGGACGTGCTCGTCGCGCACGGCGACTGGAGCGCCGAGCGCGCGGAAGCCGAGCTGGCGCGATACCGTGAAGCCGCTCGGCGCTTCGCACCCCGAACCCTGCGCCCGGCATCAGCTCAGCCGACGGCCGCCTGAGCGAGAAACGAGGATCGATGAAGATCTGCGTCATCGGCATCGACGTGGGCCTCACGTCTGCCAAAGCAGCGGCGTTCGACGACGCCGGGCGGGAGATCCGCACGGTCTCGGCGCCGAACCCCCGCGTCGCGGTCTCGCGCGAGCGGCAGGAGATCGCGATGGACACGCTGTGGGACGTCGTGGCCGACGTCCTGGGCGACCTGACCGCGTGGCTCGCGGCCGACGGATGGACCGTCTCGGCCGTCGGCGCGACGGGTCACGGCAACGGCCTGTACCTCGTCGACGAGCAGCTGCGGCCGGTGGGGCCCGCCATCGCCTCGACCGACAGCCGGGCCGAGCACGTCGTCGCCGCGCTCGACCCCGCGGCGGTCGAGCGCATGCGGCTGCTCACCGGATCGCTCCCGTGGGCAGCGCAGCCGGGCGTGCTGCTGCGGTGGCTGCTCGACAACGAACCGGAATCGCTCGGCCGGGCCCGCTGGGCGCTGACCTGCAAAGACTGGATCACCGCGTGCCTGACCAGCGTCGCGAGCGCCGACACGTCGGACTCGTCGGGGTGCGGCCTGGTCAACCTTCGCGAGCGGGAGTACGAGCCCGAGGTCTTCGACATGCTCGGTCTGCCGCGCGACCTCCAGCGCATCCTGCCGCCGCTGCACGCGAGCGACGAGGTCGTCGGGACGATCAGCGCCGACGCCGCCGCACGCTCCGGCCTGGCCGAAGGCACGCCCGTCGTCGCCGGGTGCATGGACTGCGTCGCGAGCCCGCTCGGGGCAGGCTCCACCGACCTCGGCGATGTCACGGTGATCGTGGGCACGTGGGCGATCAACGCGGTGGTGGTGCCGACGGATGCCGTCCCCCCGCGCGTCACGATCAACGCGCTGCTCCCCGATCCCCGCCTCATGCTGGCCATGGAGGTCGCACCGACGTCCGCGGCGAGCATCGAGTGGGCGTCGGGACTGCTCGGCGCGCGCGCCACTCTTCCGCTGACACCGCGCGATCTGCTCGAGGCCGCGCACGGCGCACCGCCGCTGGCGGACGGGCTGCTCTTCCTGCCGTTCATCCACGGCGCACCCGAGCACCTTGGCGCCTCCGGAACGTTCGTCGGGATCAAGGGCAGCCACGGCTACCCGCACGTCGCCCGCGCGGTCGCCGAAGGCATCACGCAGTACCACCGCGTGCAGCTCGAGAAGGTCGTCGCGACGGGCGCTGTCGTCACCGACGCGCCGTGGACCCTCGCCGGCGGAGGGGCGAAGAACCCGCAGTGGGCCCAGATGTTCGCCGACGTCATCGGGCACGCGATGCGCCGGCAGCTCGGCACCGAGCTGGGCGCCCGCGGCGTGGCCTCGCTCGCGGCACGGGGCGTCGGGATCGACATGACCCCGTGGGGCGTCGAGCCCGACCCCGCGCTGGTCGTTCAGCCGGGCATCTGCCGCACGGCGTACCAGCAGCAGGCCGCCCGCTTCGACCGCGTCGTCTCGTCGATGACGAGCGTCTGGGAGGCCTACGCATGACCCCGTCAGCGGAGGCGTCGGCTGCGCTCGACGACATCGTGCGCGTCAGCCGGGCGCTCGGCGGCGATCCCTCCTTCGTCCTCCACGGCGGCGGGAACACGTCGATCACCGCGCGGGGCGAGGACGTCACGGGCGAGCCCGTCGACCTCGTCCTCGTCAAGGGCAGCGGGTGGGACCTCGCCACGATCGAGCCCGCGGGATTCGCGCCACTGCGTCGCGACCGGCTCGAGCGCCTGCTGCGCCTGCCGCACCTCGACGACCCGACGATGGTGAACGAGCTGCGCCAGGCCTCCCTCGACGCATCGGCTCCGACGGCCTCGATCGAGGCGTTGCTGCACGCGCACCTCCCCGGTCGCGTCGCGCTCCACTCTCACGCCGACGCGATCGTCGCCGTGACCGATCGCGACGTGCCCGACGACGAGATCGCCGCGGCGCTCGGCCCGCGGGTCGCCGTGCTGCCCTACGTCATGCCCGGGTTCCCGCTGGCGCGCCTCGTGGCCGACACCGACCTGGGCGACGCGGATGCGCTCGTCCTGCGCAACCACGGCCTGTTCACCTTCGGCGACGACGCCGACGCCGTGCTCGCCCGCCACCGTGAGCTCGTCGCCCGGGCAGTCGAGCTCTCGGGGATCGTCGCCCCCGGCCGGGCGGATGCCGAACAACCGGATGCCGGCGAGGGCGGCATCCCGCTTCGGGGCGCCCTCACGACCATCGCGGGCCTGCGCGCCGATATCGCGCGGGCCGCCGGCCGGCCCATGCTGCTGCGGCAGAGCCGATCGCAGCGCGCCGCAGCGTTCGCTGCGCGCCCCGACCTCGAGGCAGTGACGACTCGTGGAACCGCGACCCCCGAGCACGTCATCTACACCAAGCGTCATCCGCTCGTCGGGCGCGATGTCGCCGCCTACGCGAGCGCCTACCGGGCCTACGTCGAGCGTAACCGTCACCGCCAGGACGGGCCGGTGACTCCCCTCGACCCCGCTCCCCGCGTCGTGCTCGACCCGGAGCTCGGGATGCTGACGGCGGGCGACACCGTGCGGGATGTCGGGATCGCGGCCGATATCGCGGAGCACACGATGGCCGTCATCGAAGCGGCCGACGCGATGGGCGGCTACCGGTCACTGGACGAGGCGCAGACGTTCGACATCGAGTACTGGTCGCTCGAGCAGGCCAAGCTCGCGGGCCGCCGGCGTGCGCCGCTCGCGGGCGAGGTCGCCATCGTCACGGGCGCCGCCTCGGGCATCGGCCGGGCCACCGCCGAACGACTGCTCGCCGACGGCGCCGCCGTCGTCGGGGTCGACCTCGACCCGGGCGTGCGGCGCACCTTCGCCGGTGACGCCTGGCGCGGTGTCGTCGGCGACGTCGCCGACCCGGCGGTCATCGAGCGCATCCTCGACGAGGCGGTCCGCACCTACGGCGGTGTCGACATGCTCGTCGTCGCCGCGGGGATCTTCCCGCGCAGTGAGGCCATCGCCGACGTCGACGACGCGACGTGGGAGCGCGCCCTGCGCGTGAACGCCACCGCGCCGCTGCGCCTGATGCGGGCGGCCCATCCCCACCTCGCGGTTTCGCCGGGGGGCGGCCGAGTCGTCCTCGTGTCGACGAAGAACGTCGCGGCGCCCGGGCCGGGCGTCGCCTCGTATTCGGCGAGCAAGACGGCGGCGGCACAGCTCGCCCGGGTCGCCGCCCTCGAGTGGGCCGCCGACGGCATCCGCGTGAACCAGGTCGAGCCGGATGCGGTCTTCGACACGGCGATCTGGACGCCCGAGCTGCTCGCGGAACGCGCCGCCAGCTACGGGCTGACCGTCGAGGAGTACCGCACGCGGAACCTCCTGCGCGTCGAGGTCACGAGCGCCATGGTGGCCGAGGCCGTCGCCGTCTTCTGCGAGCGGCTGCCGGCGACGACCGGCGCGCACCTGAGCGTCGACGGAGGCAACGACCGGGTGATCTGACGGCCGGAGGAGGCGCGCGTGATTTCGGGCGACCGAAGGATTCGCTCGCCCGAAATGCTGTCAATCAGGGCTTTTCGTCATTTTCGACGGCCTGCGGCTGGCAAGCTCGAGAGCGGCCGATCTCCGTTCGACGGTGCCCGGGACGATCGCCCGCCATCCCGTCATCCCCGCTTCGAGGAGGAGCCATGTCGCCGTGGGCGCTCTTCATCCTGGCCGTCGGCGTCTCGGCCGACGCCTTCGCCGTGGCTCTCGGGAAAGGCCTGCAGCTGCGGGCTCACGTCGTGCGCGGCGCACTCCTCATCGCCGGCGCCTTCGGTCTCGCACAGGCGGTGATGCCGCTGATCGGCTGGCTGCTCGGCAGCACCTTCGCGGAGGCCATCGCCCCGTTCGACCACTGGATCGCCTTCGTCCTGCTCGCCGCCATCGGCGCGAAGATGCTGTGGGAGGCGTTCCGTCCCGACGATGACGACGCGGACGCGGCATCCGGCCTGTCGGCGCGCGAGATCATCCTGCTCGCTCTCGCGACGAGCATCGACGCCCTCGCCGTCGGGCTGTCCTTCGCCTTCCTCGACGTGCCGCTGTGGATCGCGGTCGTCTCGATCGGCCTCGTCACGTTCGCCCTGTCGTTCGTCGCCGTGCTGATCGGCCACCGCATCGGCACGCGGTGGCGCGAGCCCGCCGAGATCATCGGCGGCATCGTCCTCATCGGCATCGGCACCCAGATCCTCATCGAGCACCTGGTCGCCGGCTAGTCTCGCGGCTCGCGCTCGCGGGCCTCGGAGAATCGCGCGTACCTCGGATCCGTACGCGCGAGCAATCCGAGCTTCGCGACATTCTCCGAAGGAGGGATGCCGCGGCTCAGCCGGCGAGCTTCGTCTTCGCGTACGCGACGACCGCGTTCGCGTGTCCGTGGCCGAGTCCGTGCTCGGTCTTGAGCGACTTGACGACCTGCATGTGCGGCGTCCCCGCCGAGAGCTCGTCGGCCGCGATGTCGAGCCAGTGCTGAATCGGCAGTCCGTAGGTCTTCTCGATGCTCGGGAAGTACGACGCCGGCCCCTTCTCACTCATGCGCCGAGGCTACTCCCCCGCCCACCGCCGAGAACATACCGTTCTCGAGCGCATCCAGCTCAGTCGAGCAGCAGCGCGGGCTCCTCCAAGACGGATGCCACGTCGGCGATGAACCGGCTCATGCCGTCGCCGTCCACGACGCGATGGTCGAACGAGCCCGACACGGTCGTCACGTAGCGGGGACGCACCTCGCCGTCAACGACCCACGGCTTCTGCCGGATCGTGCCCATCGCGACGATGCCCGACTCGCCGGGGTTGATGATCGGGGTACCGGCATCCATGCCGAACACGCCGATGTTCGTGATCGTGATCGTGCCGCCCTGCTGCTCGGCGGGCGCGGTCTTGCCCTCACGGGCAGTGAGGGTCAGCTTCTCGAGAGCGCGGGCCAGGCCGCGCATGTTGAGGTCCTGCGCGTCCTTGATGTTCGGCACGAGAAGGCCGCGCGGGGTCGCGGCGGCGATGCCGAGGTTGACGTAGTGGCGTACCCGGATCTCGGCGCCGTTCTCGGTCTCGACCCACGCGGCGTTCACCATCGGCGTCCGGCGCACCGCCCACACGACCGCGCGCGCCATGATCAGCAGCGGCGAGACCTTGATGTCGGCGAAGTCGGGCGACGCCTTCATCCGCTTGACGACCTCCATCGTGCGGGTCGCGTCGACGTCGGTCCACACCGACACGTGCGGTGCGGTGTGCGCGGAGTCGACCATGTGCTTGGCCGTGACCTTCCGGACACCCTTGACGGGGATCGTCTCCTCGCGGTCGTCGGCCGGCTCGGCCGAGATGACGGCCGGCGGGACGGGGATCGTCTGCTCGCGCACCTCGGGTCGGGCGGGCGTCTGGAGGTTCCGGAAGACGGATGCCTGCGACGCGTGGTTCACGACGTCCTCGCGCGTCACCTCGCCCGCGGCACCCGACGGCGTGACCGAGGCGAGATCGACACCGAGGTCGCGTGCCAGCTTGCGGATCGGGGGCTTCGCCACGACGCCCACGGCCGCGCGCACGGGGGGCTCGGCGGGCTTGCGGCGGCGCGACTGCACCTGTCCGGCTCCGCCGTATCCGACGAGCACCGACCCGTTCTCCTCCGAGGCGTCGCCGGCTGCCGCAGGCTTCTCGGCAGGGACGGCCGGGCTGCTCGCGGCATCCGCTCCTCCAGACCCACCCCCCGGGGCGATCGTGATGATCGCGGCCCCGACCTCGACGGTCGTCCCCTCGTCGACGAGCAGCTCGCCGACGGTTCCCGAGAACGGCGACGGCAGCTCGACGAGCGACTTCGCGGTCTCGATCTCGACGAGGACGTCGTTGACCGCGACCTCGTCGCCCGGGGCCACGCGCCACTGCACGATCTCGGCCTCGGTGAGGCCTTCGCCGACGTCCGGCAGGTGGAAGGTCTGGGTGCTCATGAGGGAATCCTCTCGCAGGCGCGTCGGATGGTCAGTAGGCGAGGGCGCGGTCGACGGCCTCGAGGATGCGGTCGGCATCGGGCAGGTAGGCGCCCTCGAGTTTCGCCGCCGGGAACGGGACGTCGAAGCCCGACACCCGCAGCACGGGAGCCTCGAGCGAGAAGAACGCCTGCTCCGTGACGGTCGCGGCGATCTCGGACCCCAGCGAGGTGAAGCCGGGGGCCTCCTGCCCGTAGACCATCCGCCCCGTGCGGCGCACCGACTCGACGATCGGGCCGTAGTCGACCGGCGACAGCGACCGCAGGTCGACGACCTCGCACGACACGCCCTCGCCCTCGGCGAGCGCGGCGGCCTGCAGCAGCACGTTCACCATCGCGCCGTGCCCGACGAGCGTGACGTCGGTGCCCCGCCGGACCACGCGCGAGGCGTGCAGCGGCACTGCGCGTGCGGTGAGGTCGACCTCGCCCTTGGACCAGTAGCGCGACTTGGGCTCGAGGAACACGATCGGGTCGTTCGAGGCGATGGCGTCCTGGATCATCCAGTAGGCATCGTTCGGCGTCGACGGCGACACGACCCGCAGGCCCGCGGTGTGCGTGAAGTACGCCTCCGGGCTCTCCTGATGGTGCTCGACGGCGCCGATGTGACCGCCGTAGGGAATGCGGATGACGACGGGGAACGACATCCGTCCGTCGTGCCGGTTGGTGAGCTTCGCGAGCTGCGTCGTGATCTGGTCGAACGCGGGGAAGACGAACCCGTCGAACTGGATCTCGCACACCGGGCGGAAGCCGGCCATCGCGAGGCCGATCGCGGTGCCGACGATGCCCGACTCGGCGAGGGGCGTGTCGAGCACGCGGCGGTCGCCGAACTCGGCCTGCAGCCCCTCCGTGACGCGGAACACGCCGCCGAGGCGGCCGATGTCCTCGCCCATCATGAGGACGTGGTCGTCCTGCTGCATCGCGGCGCGCATGCCCGCGTTGAGCGCCTTGCTGAACGGCAGCGTCTCGATGCTCATGCGCGTCCCTCCTCGAAGGATGCCTCGTAGTCGGCGAGCCACTTCCGCTGCCGGTCGACGAGCGGATGCTGCTCGCTGTAGACGTGCGCGAACATGCTGTCGGCCTCGGGAGCGGTGAGCTGGTTCGTGCGGACCCGGACGTCGTCGGCGTAGGCCGCGGCCGCGGCATCCACGTCGTCGAAGAAGGATGCCGACGCGCCGCGGCCCTCGAGATAGCCGCGCATGCGGGCGATGGGGTCGCGCTGCGCCCAGAAGGCCTCTTCGTCGCTCGTGCGGTACTTCGTCGGGTCGTCGCTCGTCGTGTGCGCGCCCATGCGATAGGTCAGCGCTTCGATCGCGCGCGGCCCCTCGCCGGAGCGGGCCTCGTCGAGGGCGAGCTTGGTGACGGCGTAGCTGGCGAGCACGTCGTTGCCATCGACGCGGATCGACGGCATCCCGTATCCGGCGCCGCGCCGCACCAGCGGGACCTTGGACTGCGTCGAGACGGGCACCGAGATCGCCCAGTGATTGTTCTGCAGGAAGAAGACCTGCGGGGTGTTGTAGCTCGTGGCGAAGACCATCGCCTCGTGCACGTCGCCCTGGCTCGACGCGCCGTCGCCGTAGTAGACGATGACCGCTTCGTCGCGCTCGGGGTCGCCCGTGCCGGTGCGTCCGTCGAAGACCATGCCCATGCCGTAGCCGGATGCGTGCAGCGTCTGCGAGCCGAGCACCAGCGTGTAGATGTGGGTGTTGCCGTTCTTGGGTTCTGTCGGGTCCCACCCGCCGTGCGTGAGGCCGCGCATGAGCCGGATGATGTCGATCGGATCGACGCCGCGGATCGTGCACACGACGTGCTCGCGGTACGACGGGAAGAGGTGGTCCTGGGGTCGGGCCGCGCGCGCGGAGCCGACCTGAGCGGCCTCCTGCCCGAAGGACGGCGGCCAGAGGGCGAGCTGCCCCTGGCGCTGCAGGTTCGTCGCCTGGCGGTCGAAGGCCCGCACCGTCACCATGTCGCGGTAGAACGTCTCGAGCTCGGCCTCGGAGAGCGCCTCGACCACCGGCAGGTAGCGTTCGGCTTCGGGCGACGGGTCGAGTGAGCCGTCGGCCGCGAGGACGCGGACGAGAGCGGGATCGAGTTCTGCGTCGGTCACCCTCCCACGCTAACGCCCCCGGTATGGCCCCATCTGCATGCGGTCGACAACGGATGCCGCGATTCGCGGTGGGCGCGGCACAAGCCGGGCGGCCCATCAGGGACGTCGCGGCGCTGCCGGTCGGCTTCGAAACCGTTTCATCCCGCTTCGATCCCGCTTCGAGCTCGCTTCAGGCCCGCTTCAGCAGAGACGCGTCACACTGGGAGCGATGCGCGTGCTGGTGGTCGATGACGAAGTCCGCCTCGCCGACGGGATCCGTCGGGGTCTCGAGGCCGAGGGCTTCGCCGTCGACGTCGCCCATAACGGGGTCGATGGACTCTGGCGCGCGCGAGAGACGCGGTACGACGCGGTCGTCCTCGACCTGATGATGCCGGGGATGAGCGGTTGGAAGGTGTGCGAGACGCTGCGGGCCGAGGAGAACTGGACGCCCGTGCTCATGCTCACCGCGAAGGACGGCGAGTGGGATCAGGTCGAGGCGCTCGAGGCCGGCGCCGACGACTACGTCACGAAGCCGTTCTCGTATCCCGTGCTGGTCGCCCGGCTGCGTGCCCTCATCCGTCGGGGCGGGGTAGCGCGGCCTGTGGCACTCGAGGCGGGCGACCTGCGCCTCGACCCCGCGTCGCGCCGCGTCTGGAGGGGAGAGACGGAGGTCGAGTTGACTTCTCGCGAGTTCGCCGTGCTGCATCACCTCATCCGGCACCGCGGTCAGGTGATCTCCAAGCGGGACCTGATCGCGGGTGTGTGGGATGACGACTTCGCGGGCGACCCCAACATCGTCGAGGTCTACGTCGCACACCTGCGGCGCAAACTCGACCGACCGTTCGGGCGCGAGGCGATCGAGACCGTCCGCGGCGCCGGCTACCGACTCGCGGCGGACGGGGGCTGACGGTGTCCGACGCAGGGCGGCGCCGGCCTCGCGGACTGCGGGGACGCATCACACTGCTCGCGACGGCGACGGTCGCGCTCGTGATGGTGCTCGGCTCGATCGCCTTCCACGCCGTGCTGAACGCCAGCATCCACGCCGCCGCGGATCGTGCGGCGGAGGTGCGCGTCGAGGAGATTGTCGCACGTGTCGAGGCCGAGGGACCCGCAGCCGTCCGCTCCCTCGACGACGAGATCGTGCAGCTGCAGGATGCTGAGGGCGTCGTCGTCGTAGCCTCGAGCGACGCCGACGACGGGCCGCTCCCCGCCGCAGACCGCGAAGGGGAGGAAGCGAGGTACGACGGCGACCGGGTGCTGATCGCGACCGAGGAGCTCGACGACGGACGCCGGCTCGTGTTGGCGGTTCCCGCGGATGACGCGGCCGAGACCCTCGCGACGGTCGCCGCGCTGCTAGCGGCGTCGACCGTCCTCGTCATCGCCCTGGTCGCCGGCGTCACGTGGTGGGTCGTCGGTCGGGCGCTCCGTCCCGTCGCGCGCATCCGCGCCGAGGTCGACGAGATCACCGCCGACCGGCTCGACCGGCGCATCGCCGAGCCGGCATCGGGCGACGAGATCGCGGCCCTGGCGGGCACGATGAACCGGATGCTGGCGCGCCTCGACGACGCGGCTGCCGCGCAGCGTCGCTTCGTCTCCGACGCCTCGCACGAGCTCAGGTCACCACTCGCGACGATGCGCCAGCATGCCGAACTCGCGCGAGCGCACCCCGCGGCCACGTCACTCGACGATCTCGCGGAAGTCGTCTCGGCCGAAGGCCTCCGCATGCAGGATCTCGTCGACGGCCTGCTGCTGCTCGCGAGGTTGGACGAGCACGCACCGACCCGTCGCGAGGGCATCGACCTCGACGACCTCGCCCTGTCGGAGGCTGCGCGCCTCCGCGCGGCATCCGCCAGGGACCGGGCGGACGCGATCTCGGTCGACACGTCGGGGATCGGCGCAGCGCGCGCGATGGGCGACCCCCGCCTGCTGGCGCGCCTGGTGCGCAATCTCGCCGACAACGCCGTGCGACACGCACGCTCGCGGATCGCGCTGACCACGGTCGTCGATGTCGACGCCGGTCACGCCGTGCTGCACGTCGACGACGACGGCGCCGGTATCGCGCCGGAGGAACGCGAGCGGGTGTTCGAACGCTTCGTCCGTCTGGACGAGGCCCGCGCGCGGGATGCCGGCGGCAGCGGCCTCGGGCTCGCGATCGTCCGCGGCATCGCGGAGGCCTCGGGCGGTTCCGTAACGGTCTCCGCATCACCGCTCGGAGGCGCGCGGTTCACTGTGATCCTGCGCGCGGGCGACTGAGCGCGGAGCGAGGAGCGCGGAGCGCGGAGCGCGGAGCACGAGGTTCCCTGAACGCGGCTTCAGGTCGCTTCAGCCGTGCTTCAGCGGTCGGCCGACACCATCGAGGCATGAACGACAACGAGCGCACCCCCCAGGACCAGCCGATCCCCGCCGACGCACCGACCCTCCCCCTCTCGCCGTCCGACGCCGCGCCCGCTGACGCGCCCTCCGCTGCGCCTGCCGCTGGGCCTGCCGCGGTGCCTGCCGAGCCGCGTCGGCGCGGTCGCCGCACAGCGCTGCTCGCCGGCGGAGCCGTCGTCGCGGCAGCGCTGCTCGTCGGAGGCGGTGCGGCCGTGGGGGCGGCGATCGCCGACGACGATGACGACGAGGACCGAGCGGCCAGCCTGTCATCGTCGGACGGCCTCGCCGGCGCTCGCGCGGACGGTGACCGCGACGACGCGCCGACGGGCGGCGAGGCCGGGTCCATCTCGACCGAGGCCTACGGTGCGGCATCCGCGGACGAGCTCACCGCCATCGCCGACGCGGCGCGCGCGGCCGCCGACGGCGACGTCGTGTCACTCGATGCGGACCGCGACGGCACGTGGGACGTGCAGCTCGTCGCAGCAGACGGCTCCGAAACGGACGTCCGCGTCGACGTCGACGGCATCGTGACGGTCACGGCGACCGAGTCAGCCGAGGCCGACGACACCGCGGCGGAGAACGTCCTCGACGTCGCGACGCTGCGCACCGTGATCGAAGCGGCACTGAGCGAGGCCGACGGCCGCATCATCGACGTCGACGCGGACGACGACCCCCGCTCACCCTTCGACGTCTCGGTGCTCACCGCCGACCGCGGCGTCGTCGACGTCACCGTCGGCACCGACGGCTCGGTCCTCCGCACCGAGCTCGACGACTGACCCCGGACGCCGTCTCCGCTCGGTCCGACTGCCGTGCCGGGATGCAAGGGATCGTGAACGACACCTCGAGGCGGCGGCATCCGCACCGGGGTGTCACGCCAGATTCAGAGCATCCGGGCACGGGTGGGAGGATCGGCGGATGACGTCGTCGTTCGAGATCGTGACCCGCGCCGCGGTGCCCGCGGAGGCGCTGTTCGACGCATCGCGTGACATCGGGGCCCACGTCGCCTCGATGCGCGGCACCGGCGAGCGCGCGGTCGATGGGGTGACGAGCGGCCTGATCGGCCTGGGCGAGACGGTGACGTGGCGCGCGTGGCACTTCGGCATCCCGTTCCGGATGACGTCGCGGGTCACCGCGCTCGACCGTCCGCACCGCTTCGTCGACGAGCAGATCGCCGGCCCGTTCCGCCTCTTCCGGCACGAGCACCTCTACGTCGAGCGCGACGGGATGACGGTCATGACCGACCGGGTCACCCTCGCGTCGCCCGTCCTCGGCCGACTCGCCGAACGCCTCGTGCTGGTGCCCTATCTGCGCCGGCTCCTCACCCGGCGGGCCGAGCATCTCGCGACGACGCTGTCCGGCTGACCCGGGGCTCTGCGCACCCGCGTCGCGCGCGTGCCCCGTCGCAAGGGATCCTGACCGACACCCCGCCGCCACGGCATCCGGATCCGGGTGTCGCCGGCGGGGTCTTGCATCCGCGCACAGGCGCCGGGGGCGTGGGGTGGGATGCTGGTCGCATGAGCCTGTCGCACCGCGATGAGTGGAACGCCGGCCCGCGAGGCTTCCGTCGATTCGAGAGAACCGTGCGCGTGGGATCGGGGGATGCCGCGTGGCGGCAGGCCCGGGCCGACCTCCTGGCTTGGCGCGTCAAGACCCGCAGCGGATTCCGGGTGGTGCCCGACGTTCCTGCCGTGGTCGGCGGGCGGCACTGGCTCGAGGTCGGATACGGGCCTCTCACACTCCGCGAGCCGGTCGAGGTCGTCGCATTCGTCGACGAGCCGGATCGAGTCGGGTACGTCTACCTCGCGCTGCCCGGCCACCCGCTCGAAGGCGAGGAGACGTTCCTCATCACCCGGCGCGGCGACGAGGTGCTCTTCACGCTGCGATCACTCTCGCGGCCGGCGCCGACCTGGTTCTGGCGGCTCGCTTATCCGGCGGTCCGCGTCGTGCAGGTGATCGTGCGAACGCGCTACCTCAGCGCCTTGAGCCGAGGCGGCCGTACCGGGCGTTAGCGAGCCGCGGCCGCGACGATCCGCTCGATCGACTCCTCCTCGCCGATCGAGATGCGCACTCCGTCGCCGGCGAACGCTCGCACGATCAGTCCGGCCGCATCGAAAGCCTCGGCGATCTCGAGGGCTCGCTCGCCCACGGGCAGCCACACGAAGTTGCCCTGCGCGACCGGGATGTCCCACCCCGCCTCGCGCAACCGGTCGGCGAGCGCATCGCGTCGCACGGCGATGTGGCGCACCCGCTCGAGCAGCTCGTCCTCGGCGTCGAGGCTCGCGAGCGCGGCTTCCTCAGCCTGGGCCGTGACCGAGAGCGGGATGCCGGTGCTGCGCGCCGCATCGAGGATGCGGTGGTCGCCGATGGCGTACCCGACGCGCAGTCCGGCAAGACCGTATGCCTTCGAGAACGTGCGCAGGACCACCACGTTGGCGTGGCCCGCGGCGAGCACGGCAGCGCCGGTCACGGCATCCGGATCGGTCACGAACTCGGCGTAGGCCTCGTCGAGGACGATGAGGACGTCGGAGCGGACGCGCGCCACGAACGCATCGAACGCCGCCTGGCTCACGACGGGACCGGTGGGGTTGTTGGGGCTGCAGACGATGATCATCCGCGTGCGGTCGGTGACGGCATCCGCCATCGCGTCGAGATCGTGCCCGGCGTCGGCGGTCAGCGGCACCGCGACGGCGGTTGCCCCGGCGACGGCGGCGAGCCCGGGATAGGCCTCGAACGATCGCCAGGCGAACATGATCTCGTCGCCCGGGCCGCTCGTCGCCGAAGCGAGCTGGTAGAGGATCGACACCGAACCGGCGGCGACGTGCACGCCGTCGGGCGCGACCGCGTAGCGATCCGCGAGCCGCGCGCGCAACCGGCCCGCCGAGGCGTCGGGGTAGCGGTTGAAGGTCGTCGCCGCGCGCACGGCCTCGACGACGCCGGGCAGCGGGTCGAACGGGTTCTCGTTGCTCGACAGCTTGAAGGCGTCGGCGGAGGCCTGACGGCCCTGGCGGTATGCGGGCAGCGCCGCGATCTCGGGTCGGATGCGCACGGGCAGGTCGGTCACGATGCGAGTCTACGGATGCCGCCACCTCCGCCGGATGACGGATCGGAGGCCCCGTGGGAGACTGTCGGCACTATGAGCCTCATCATCCGCCTGATCGTCAACGCCTTCGCGGTCTGGATCGTGACGCTGATCCCGGCGCTGGAGGTGTCGGTCGTGGCGTTCCCGCCGGGCGGCGACCTGCAGCTCGTCCTCACGCTGCTGCTGATCGCGCTCATCTTCGGACTCGTCAACGCGATCGTCGGCACCGTGTTGAAGGTGCTGGCGTTCCCGCTGTACATCCTCACCCTCGGGTTGATCTCGTTCATCATCAACGGCTTCCTGCTGTGGCTCACCGGCTGGGTCACCTCGGGCTGGGACTGGGGCCTGCGCATCGGCGGCTTCTGGCTCGCGGTGCTCGCGGCCATCGTCATCGCGCTGATCAACTGGGTCGCCGGCATCCTGTTCCGTCCTCGTCGCGACCGCGACCGCGACCGCCGCTGACGCCCGCACGAGCGCACGCACGCGCCATCAGTCGGGCCTCCGCACGCGGTAGGTCGTGACCTCGGCGGACTCGTCGCCCCCGAAGGCCGCGATGCGCTCCTGGACGTCATCGACGCGGGGATCGCCCGAGGCGTCGGCGAGGGCGGCGGTGTCGCCGTAGGCGTCGATCGAGTGAGCGCCGAGCGCGACGTCCGCCATGCCGGGCGGCGGATCGGCGACCCGTTCGACGACGATGCTGCCCGCCGCGCCGGCACGATCGGGGTGGCCGCCCGACTGCAGGGCCGGGACGAGATCGTCGGTGTGCCGCACCGTGACCTGCAGCGTGGCGTCGCCGGGATCCGCCTGCACGGGAGAGCCGAAGGTCACGTTGCCGACGACGCGGAAAGGTCCGCCGACGCTGAGCCGTGACGTGATCGCGCCGCCCTGCGAGTACCCGACGGCGAGCACGGCGTCTCCCGGCCGTGCGCCGGCTGCGCGGAGGGCGCTGACGACCGATTCATACGACGCCGAGCTGCGGCCCGCGTAGAGCTGCACGTTCGATGACATGTCGAAGGGCTCGCGGCCGCCGAACCCGAGCGGCGATCGGGTCCCCGCGACGTAGACGGCGAAGCGGCGCTCACTTCCGTCACCTCCGTAGCGCTCGACACGGATCTGGTCGCCTTCTCGGGGCATGCGAGCAGCGAGAGCAGCGAGCGTGGTCGGAGCCGCCCCCGCCACGGGCGCCGCTGATCGCGTGACCTCGACGAGCGGCGGCGACGCGTTCCCGCCCCGGTCGGGCGTCGCACGCCCCAGGCCCAGGGCGCCGAGCGCCGTCAACGCGAGGCCGCTGCCCGCGACGGCGGCCCCGCCCAGCAGCCCGAGCGGCACGACAGCGCCGCCGATCTGGCGCTGGAGCTCACCGTGCCGCAGCAGCGGCCACGTCGCCAGTAGCAGGTCGGCGCGTGCGGCCGCCCCGGACGAACGCTCGCGCGCCTCGTCGATGCGCCGGTCGAGCGAATCCGTCACCCGCCGGTCACCGCCGGCAGCGGCCCGACGCGCCGCCTCGAGCTCGACGATGTCATAGACGTCTGCGGCATCCCGCAGTTTTCCGGCGAGGGCGGATGCCTCGGCCGAGAGCTCGTCGAGGAGTCGTGCGAGGTCGGCGCCGAGCGCCGCCGCGGGCCACGCGGTCGCCTCGTGCGCGGTGAGCTCGCGTGTCGTGGACTCGAAGGCGCGGCACAGTCCACCGCAGCCCGTCGACAGACTCACGAGCACGGCGGCCGCCATCCGGAGCCGCTCCGTGTCGACCGCGATGACCCCGCCATCGCGGATGTCGAGGGAGTCATCGCTCACGGGCCACCCATCACGAGGCGAGCCTGCACATGGCGCAGTTCGTCGTCGAGGCGTTCGATTCGAGCGGAGGCGTCATCCGTTCGCGCGCGCCAGTCGGCGAGGCGGTCACGGTAGCCGCGGGCCGCGCGGGCGCGCCAGGCGGTGTCGTGGTCGAGATCCGCCGCGCCGCGACGGATCACGTCGAGCTCGTCGCGCAGAGCGGGAAGCCGTGCCCGCAACGACGCGATCATCTCGAGGGTCCGCGCTGCGGCGGACTCGCGTCCGAGACCGGAGGAGAGGACGAGAGGCGAGGTCATCCCGCCACGATGCCCGCCCGCGCGGACGCGGCATCCTCATTCGACGCCACCGGGGACGAGCGCGTGCGCCGATACGTCTGTGCAGGAAAGGCTCGATCCTCCAGAATGGGACGGTGACCCGACGCGCCGAGCCCTTCCGCGTCATGTTCGTCTGCACGGGGAACATCTGCCGCTCCCCCATGGCCGACGTGGTCTTCCGCTGGTTCATCGACCAGTCCGGGCTCGGCGACCGCGTCGTGTCGGCGAGCTCGGGAACGGGCGACTGGCACGTCGGCGAGCCCGCCGACGGACGCACGCTCGAGGCGCTCGAACGCCGCGGCTACGACGGGCGGGGGCATCGGGCCCGTCGCTTCACGCTGACGGATTTCGATCGCTCCGACCTGATCGTCGCGCTCGACCGGTCGCACGAGCGCGTGCTGTCGAACTGGGCGCGCACGACGGCCGACACCGACAAGCTCGGGTTGCTGATGTCGTTCGACGCGCAAGCGGGAGGCGATCTGGACGTCCCCGACCCCTACTACGGCGACGCCGGAATGTTCGACGAGGTGCTCGCTATGATCGAGAGCGCGAGCCGGGCGCTCTTCCGGCAGCTCGAACCCGCGATCCGCACCACGTCCTGAGCGCCCGTTCACACTGAATGGAGCCTCGTGACCTCTCTGCCCCCGCAGCCCCTGAGCCCGCTCGACGGCCGGTATGCCGCCGCCGTCGGATCCCTCGCCGACTACCTCTCGGAAGCCGGTCTCAACCGCGCCCGCGTCGAGGTGGAGGTCGAGTGGATCATCGCCCTCACCGACCGGAGCCTGTTCGGCAGCTCACCGCTCTCTGATGAGCAGAAAACCCAGCTCCGTGGGCTCTACCGCGACTTCGGTCAGGCCGAGATCGACTGGCTCGCCGCCAAGGAGGCCGTCACCCGCCATGACGTGAAGGCCGTCGAGTACCTCGTCCGCGACCGGCTGTCGACCCTCGGCCTCGACGCGATCGCCGAGCTGACGCACTTCGCGTGCACGAGCGAGGACATCAACTCGGCCTCCTACGCCCTCACCGTCAAGCGCGCCGTCGAGAACGTCTGGCTGCCGAAGCTGCATGCCGTCATCGACGCACTGGGCGACCTCGCCCGCGAGCACCGCGACGCCCCGATGCTCTCGCGTACGCACGGCCAGCCCGCCACCCCCTCGACGATGGGCAAGGAGATCGCCGTGTTCGCGTGGCGCCTCGCCCGCGTCGCGAAGCAGATCGAGGGCGGCGAGTACCTCGCGAAGTTCTCGGGCGCGACCGGCACCTGGTCCGCGCACCTCGCGGCCGAGCCCGACGTCGACTGGCCCGAGCTCTCGCGCTCGTTCATCGAGGGACTGGGCATCGACTTCAACGTCCTGACCACCCAGATCGAGTCGCACGACTGGCAGGTCGAGCTCTACGACCGGGTGCGGCACGCCGGCGGCATCCTGCACAACCTCGCCACGGACGTCTGGACCTACATCTCGCTCGGCTTCTTCGCGCAGATCCCCGTCGCCGGCGCGACCGGGTCGTCGACGATGCCGCACAAGATCAACCCCATCCGGTTCGAGAACGCCGAGGCGAACCTCGAGATCTCCGGCGGTCTGTTCTCGACGCTCGCGCAGACGCTCGTCACGAGCCGGATGCAGCGCGACCTGACCGACTCGACGACGCAGCGCAACATCGGCGTCGCCTTCGGCCACTCGCTGCTCGCCCTCGACAACCTGCAGCGCGGGCTCACCGAGATCTCGCTGTCGCGCGACGTGCTGCTGGCCGATCTCGACGCCAACTGGGAGGTGCTGGCCGAGGCGATCCAGACCGTCGTCCGCGCCGAGATCGCCGCCGGTCGCTCGCGGATCACCGACCCGTACGCGCTCCTCAAGGACCTGACCCGCGGTCGCCGCGTCGGCGGACCGGAGCTCGCCGAGTTCGTGCGCGGCCTCGACATCGGCGATGCCGCCAAGGAGCGCCTGCTCGCCCTGACCCCCGCCGGCTACGCCGGCCTCGCCGACGACCTGGTCTCACGCCTCGGTTGACGCCGAAAACGCACCGCCCCGCCGAGAACGCTCGGGGGGCGGTGCGTTTTCGTGTGAACGGTACGCGCTCGGCGGCTGAATCAGCGCCGGGGCGACGAGCCGGACGCCGAGTCGTCGGGGGTCTCCGACTCGTCGGGGTACAGCACGGGGCGGTCGACGCGCTTGCTCACCTGAGCAGGATCGACGGCGAGCATCAGCAGCGCGATGATCACGAGCGTCGCGATGAAGGCGATCCCCGCCACGATCAGGGCGACGACCACGGCACGCTCGACGGACTCGCGCGGGAGCGCCTGGAACGCGCCCATCGACACGAGGGTGATGACACCCGAGAAGATCGCCGCGACGAACGCGAGGCCCAGCAGCTGGACCGGACGCATGATCTCGCGGCGGGTGGGGTGTTCGCCGCTCACGATGCGACCTCCGGATCGGACGAGGGGGATGACGGGACGGATGCCGCGGGCGCGAGCTCCTCGCGCCGCGGCGAGAAGCCGGCGATTCCGAGGAAGACCGCCACGATCGCGGCGTAGCCGCCGAACAGCCCGACGCCGATGGTGATGCCGGTGAGCGTGAAGGCGCCGGCCTCCTCGATGACGTAATCGAGGCGGTAGGCCGGGTTGACCAGCAGCAGGCCGACCACCAGCAGGAGGGTGATCGCACCGATGAGCACCTCGTCGCGCGCGGCCGGAGCTCCGGAGCGGCGACCGCGGATGCCGCCGATCAGCTCTATGGCCCCCGTGATCGCGGCCCACGAGATGACGATGACGAAGAAGCCGGTCGTCGTCCGCAACGGCGGGATGCCAGCGAGGATCGCGGCGACGAGGGTGACCGCCCCGAGGGCGATCGGCAGCGCACGGCGGCCCGCGCGGCGCGTCAGCCACGCTCCGACGAAGAAGACGATCGCCGTCGCGGTGGCGAACCCGCCGAACACCGACATGCCCACGGCGGCGGAGTGATCGGGCGAGAACGTGATCATGACGGCGGCGACGGCCGCGAAAAGGGCGCGCGCGAGCTGGACATGCCGCACCTCGAAGGTGCGGGCGGCGGATGCTGCAGACACGGCGGACTCTCGCGTTTCAGAACGGGATGCCCCCGATTCTACGCGTCCGCCCCGAGAGAGCGCCCGTCAGCGGCATCCCGTCGGGAATCCTGCCGGCCGCCCCGGCGTTTGTCCTGCGCATGAAGGCACTGACGTACAACGAGTTCGGCGGCAACGACCGCTTCGAGATCACCGATCGGGAGATGCCCCACATCGGACCCGACACCCTCGTGGTGCGCGTGGTGGCCGCGGGCCTGAACCCCGTCGACTACAAGGTGCGTGAGGGATACCTCCAGGGCCTGCTCGACGTTCAGCTGCCGGCGGTGCCGGGCTGGGATGTCGCGGGCGTCGTGGAGAAGGTGGGACTGGACACTCCCGAGTTCCAGGTCGGCGACCCGGTGCTGGCCTACGCGCGCGCCGATGTCGTGAGCGGCGGATCGGTCGCCGAATACATGGCTGTTCCCGTGCGCACCGCCACGCGCAAGCCGGAGGGTCTCGAGTTCACCGCGGCCGCCGCGATCCCCCTCACCGGCCTGACCGCGCTGCAGGCGATCGAGCGGTCGGCCGTCGGCGAGGGGTCGACCGTGCTCATCCACGGCGCGGCCGGCGGCGTGGGCTCGTTCGGCGTGCAGCTCGCGCGCCTGCGCGGCGCGCGCGTGATCGGCACCGCGTCGGAGCGCAACCACGACTACCTCCGCGAGCTCGGCGCCGAGCCCGTGGTCTACGGCGACGGCCTCGCCGACCGGGTGCGCGAGATCGCTCCCGAGGGCGTCGACGTCGTGCTCGATTTCGCCGGCGGAAGCTCGCTCGACTCCACGAACGACCTGCTGCGCGAGGGCGGCGTCGTCACCTCGATCGCCGACCCGCGCGCGGCATCCGAGTTCGGCGGCAACTACATCTGGGTGCGCCCGGATGCCTCCCAGCTCGCCGAGCTCGCGCGTCTTGCGGCCGACGGCTCGCTGCGGGTCGAGGTCGCCGAGACCTTCCCGCTCGACGACGCCGCGGCGGCGTACGCGCGTCTGGAAGAGGGGCACACCCGCGGCAAGATCGTCGTCACGGTCTGACGGGCGTGGATGTCGGAGGCGGGCGCGATCCTGGAGTCGTGCCCGCCTCCTCGATATCCGAGATGCCGTTTCCGTGCCGCGTCTGCGGCGGGCGCGTGGGCGAGATCAGCACTGCGTCGGACCACTGGATCTGCGGGCGCTGCGGGTGGCGACTCGGCGACGCTTTCGATGCCGACCTGCCCCGCCCGGTCGTGGCCGTCGTCTACTACCTGCGATTCGGCGCCCGCGTGAAGATCGGTACGAGCGAGCGGCCACGGCAGCGGCTCGCCGCCATCCGACATGACGAGCTCCTCGCATTCGAGCGCGGCGGTCGGCCCCTCGAACAGCAGCGACACCGCGAGTTCGCGGCACTGCGAGAGGGCGGCGAGTGGTTCACGCTCACCGGTCCGTTGACCGCGCACATCGAGACGCTGCGGGCAGCGGCATCCGAGCCGTGGCTGGCCTACGACCGCTGGCTCGGCGACGCCTACCGACGGGCGTCGTCGTGAGGCGACGTCCGCCGCCGCGTCATCCTCCGGTGAGGAACTCGATCGCGGTCTGACGGAACACCCGCGAGCCGGGCGCATTGAAGTGGTGCCGATCGGGGATCTCGACGAAGCGTCCCTGCGGGGTGGCGGCGGCGAGGGCCTTCGATCCCTCGATGATCGCGTCACGAGAACCTGTGGCGAACAGCACGGGCTGCTCCGGCGCGTTGGCGGGGTCGGGGTCCACCGTGCCCGAGGCGCGCATCCCGCCGGCGATCGCGAGCAGCGCGCGCAGGTCGTTGCCGGGAACGCGCTCGGTGAGCCGCACGTAGTTCTGCGTGACCGGATCGGTCACCTCGGTACCGTTCTCGACGAGCGCTCGCACCTGATCGATGTCGAGGCGGGCGAGCGGGATGCCGTCGGGCACGCCGCCCAGCACGCCGCGGGTGATGCGCGCGGAGAAGTCCTGCAGCACCTCCCAGCCCACGCGCGCTCCCAGGGAGTATCCGACGTACATCGCCGTGTCTACGAGGTACGTGTCGAGCACCGCTTCGACGTCGGAGGCGAGCTGGTGCAGGTCGTAGTCGGCGGCACGATGCGGCTTGTCGCTCGCACCGTGTCCTCGCTGATCGAGGCCAAGGACGCGGAAACCGGCGCGCTGCAAGTCGCGCACCCAACCGGTCGAGACCCAGTTGTCCTTCGTGTTCGACGCGAAGCCGTGCACGACGACCACCGTCGGAAGGTCGTCCTCTCCCCACGAGTAGGTGGCGATGCGGTGGCCGTCCTCGCCCACGAGGACGAATCGCGGTTCGGGCAGCTCGGTCAGACCGGAGGACGCGGGGATGCTCACGGTTCCATTCTCCTGCTCGGCGGAGGCCTGCTCGGCGGAGGCGGTCACTTCTTCGCGGGGTCGTGGCCCCAGTTCATGAGTGAGTAGCGCCAGGCGGTCTCGGTGATGTCGCCCGAGGGGCGCTGTGCGAGGTGCCGGTTGACGTAGCCGACGACCTTGCGCATGTGCTTCAGGTCCGATTCGGTGAGGTCGTCCTTCTTCGTCCGCAGGAGGTCGACGATGCGCCGCCCCGACTGGTGGCCCGTCGATTCACCGCCGCCGTCCTTCTGACCGACCTCCTTCGACTCGTCGGTGTCGAGCCATTTCTCGAGCTCGGCGGGGCTCATGTTCACGGCGTCGCGGAAGTCGTGCCGCGTCTGGTCGTCGTCGTCGCTCATGGTGCGATGGTGCCCGCGGCGTCTGCCCGGCCGCATCCTCTTGACAGCACGATGAGTCAGCGCGTTTATGCCGCCTTTTCGTGGTTTTTGTCGTCGGCAGGTTGGGCGTTTCCTGCACAGTCCGCGTCCTCAGCGACTTATCCACCATCGAACAAAGGTTCGTCGAGGATGTCGGAAGGTGCTGACATCATGGGAACATGACATCGAACGGCGGTCGGGGGCTCGCGGGTGATGGCACCGCAGTTGCGTCGCCGCACGCCGAGGCGTTCTCCGTGTTCGCGGAAGCGCTCGACCAGTTCCATGCGGCTGATGTTTCGCGGGTTCGTGCGTTGGCGGAGCTGGGCCGGTCGGCGTTGCGTGAGGCGCACCGTGACGGAGTTCGTGGGATGGCGTCGGACATGGAGCTGCGGTCGGTCGCGGCCGAGGCCGCCGGGATGGCGCGACTCACCGACCGCAGGTTGCAGGGTGAGATCGACCACGCGATGACGGTCATCGACGACTACCCGGCCGTGTTCGAGGCGTGGGCCCAGCGGCGGATCGAACGCGGACACGTCGATGTCGTCGTGCGCGTCGGCGCGAGGCTTCCGGATGAGGTGCGGGATTCGTTCGCGGAAGCGGCGATCGCGGTTTGTGAGCGGGATGTGCCGTCGCGGGTACGGGGTGCGTTGGAGGCTTTGGCGGCCCGGCTGCACCCGCAGAACTTCACCGAGCGACACAAGACCGCGGTCGCGGAACGGTGCGTGCGGGTGTTCCACGGAACAGACGGGATGTCGAACCTCGTCGCCAACCTTCCGACCGTCATCGCCGCGGGGATGCTCGACCGGCTCACGCAGATGGGACAGTCGGTGAAGGACGCGCGGGTTGAGGGCGCCGGGGCGGAGGGCGCCGGGGCGGGCGGGGCGGATGCCGCGGAGAGCTCGGCGGCGGATGCCGCGGGGGCCGGCGAGCCCGCCGATACGCGGACCATGGATCAGCTGCGGGCCGACATCCTCGGTGACCTCGTCCTCGGCGGGGCGCCCGTGGTCGACCCGACCTACGGAACGGACCGAGCTGGTGGGCTCGGCGCGATCCGCGCCCGCGTTCAGGTCGCCGTCACCGCGGAGACGTTGATAGGCAAGGACGAGAACCCCGCCGAAGCCGTCGGGGGTGCGCTGATCGATGCCGATACGGCGCGCGAGCTCGCCGGGCAGGTCAGCGAGTGGGACCGGCTGTTCATCGACCCCGTCACCCGCACACCAGTCGAGATCGACGCGTATCGGCCCACCGCTTCGATGAAGAAACTGTTGATGGCGCGGGATCAGCACTGCCGGTTCCCCGGATGCCGCCGGGCCGCGATCCGCTGCGAGCTCGACCACACGATCGACTACGCCCTCGGCGGGCACACCCACATCTTCAACCTCGCCCACCTCTGCCAACGACACCACTCCATGAAGCAATTCACGAAATGGGAAGTCCGACAGCTCGGCGGAGGCGTTCTCGAATGGACCTCACCCCTCGGCCGGGTGTATCGCGAAGACGTTCCCATACCGGCCGTCTGCTTCACCATCGACACGGGTGGACCACCGGAGAGACCACCCTTCTGACAGCGCGGCCGTCTCGCGTGGGTCTCATATCCGGCGCATAGGTCTATCCAACGATACGGATGGGCTGGCGGGCGATGCTCGGTGCACAACCGACCGAGGAGTCAGACGTGAGCCGCATCCCCGAACCCGATCACACGCCTGCGGGACCGGCCTACGAGGGCCGCCTGCTCGACCGCGCCGACGACGAGGTCGTCGATCAGGGCGCCCCGTTCGACATCCGCACGCTGATGACCCGGCGTTCCATGCTGAGCCTCGCCGGCCTCGGCTTGGGCGCCGCGGCTCTCGCGGCCTGCACTCCCACGGCGACGGCCTCGCCCGCCGCATCACCCACGGCGACACCGACCGCGACACCCACCGCAACACCGTCCGCGACAGCCACCGCGAACTCGGGCCTGCCCGCCGGCGAGATCCCTGACGAGACCGCCGGCCCCTACCCCGGCGACGGCTCGAACGGGCCTGACGTCCTCGAGCGCTCCGGCATCGTCCGCAGCGACATCCGATCGTCCCTGGAGGGCGGCGCGACCGCGGACGGCGTGCCGATGACCCTCCGGCTCACGATCCTCGACACCGCCCGAGGTGATATGCCGTTCGCCGGGGCCGCCGTCTACGTGTGGCATTGCGACGCCGACGGCGGGTACTCGATGTACTCGAACGGGATCGAGAACGAGACCTACCTGCGAGGGGTGCAGGTCTCCGACGCGTCCGGCGTCGTCACCTTCACCTCGATCATTCCCGCCTGCTACACGGGCCGGTGGCCGCACATCCACTTCGAGGTCTACCCGGACGCGGCGGCGATGACCGACGCCGCGAATGCCATCGCGACGTCACAGGTCGCCCTCCCCGGGGACGTCTGCAGCACCGTCTACGCGCTCCCCGCCTACAGCGGTTCCGCGCGCAATCTTGCGCAGGTCTCGCTCGCCTCCGACAACGTGTTCGGCGACGATGCAGGCGCCCTCCAGCTGGCCACCGTCACCGGCGACACGACATCCGGATACGTCGTCTCGCTCACCGCTCGCGTGGACACGACGACGACCCCCGCGGCGGGCGCCGCTCCGGGCGGGGTCTCACCCCGCCGACCCTGACCGTTGCGCGCCGCGGCCGCGCATGAGCCGGGGCACGACCGCGACCAGCACGACCATCGCGACGAGCTCGACGAGCGTCTGCGTGACCACTACGAGCGGAGTCAACGCGAATGACGCCGGCAGGGCGAGTGCGAGCGGCAGGACGACGAGAGAGTTGCGCGTCACAGTGCTGAAGACCACCGCCCGCCGGCGCGAGACATCGAGTCCGGCCAGACGGCCCGCGACAATCCCCACCATCACTGCGCACGGCACGAACGCGACGAAGATCGGCACGACGGGCGCCAGCGACACCATCGCATCCCCGACCGCGGCCGTCTGCGAGGCGACCGCGACGAATAGCGTCAGCATCATCACCGGCACCATGGCACGCAGCAGCCCGGACGACACCGACCCGACGCGCGGCGAACGGCGCGTTGCCGCCTGCGCGACGGCGGCGAGCGCAAGCGGAACGACGATGAGCAGAACGAACGCTTCGGCGAACGGGCGCGGATCGATGACTGCGACAGACTCGCCCCCGGCCATCGCCCACACGTACGCGGGCAGAAGCAGCAGCTGCGTGATCATGAGCAGCGGCGTCGCCGCCAGCAGCCGCTCACGCGATCCTCCAGCGAGGCCCGCGAAGACGACGACGTAGTCCACGCAGGGTGTCAACAGCACCAGCAGCACGCCCAGCAGAAGCGCCGCGTCATGGGCGACGAACCGCGACAGCAGCCATACGACCACCGGGACCGCGACGAAGTTCGCGACCATCACGGCCCCGATGAACCGTGCGTCACGGACGGCCTCCCGCAGCCCGACGAGCGGGATCGAGAGGAACGTGAGGAACAGCAGGACGCCCAGCACGGGGGTGAGCGCCGGTTCGATCGCCTCAGCGAAGCGCGGCATCGCGAGCCCTACGACCCCACCCACGACCAGCGCCACCAGGAACATCGCCGCTTGGTGCCGTTCGATCACCGCGAGCGCCCGCATCATGCCAGCATGCCGCACCGGAGGCCAGAAGCACCCCGGCAGCCGTCGCATGAGGTGGAATGGGAGAACCGCTACGGAAGGACAGCCACCATGCGCGGAGTCATCATGCACGCCCCCGGCGACGTCCGCGTCGAGGAACGCGACGACCCGACGATCGAGAAGCCCACGGATGCCGTCATCCGGGTGGCCGCGGCCTGCATCTGCGGCTCCGACCTGTGGCCCTATCGCGGCGAGGACCCCATCGAGCGTCCCATCCCGATGGGGCACGAGTACGTCGGCGTCGTCGAGCAGATCGGGGACGACGTCAGCGGGCTCTCGGTCGGCGACTTCGTCGTCGGCTCGTTCATCGCCTCGGACAACACGTGCGAGATCTGCCGCGACGGCTACCAGTCGCACTGCGTCGACCGCGTTCCCATGGGCCGCCTCGGCTCGCAGGCCGAGCGCCTGCGCGTGCCCCTCGCCGACGGCACCCTCGTCGTCGTCCCGGGTGAGCCCACCGACGACCAGATCCGCGGCCTCCTGGCGGCATCCGACGTGCTCGGCACCGGCTGGTTCGCCGCCGTCGCCGCTCAGGCCGGCCCCGGCAAGACCGTCGCGGTCGTCGGCGATGGCGCCGTCGGGCTTCTCGGCATCCTGTCGGCCAAGCAGCTCGGGGCCGAGCGCGTCATCGCGATGTCCCGCCACGCCGACCGCCAGGCCCTCGCCCGCCGCTTCGGCGCCACCGACATCGTCGAAGAGCGGGGCGCCGACGGCGTCGCGCGAGTCAAAGAGCTCACCGACGGCCTCGGCGCGCACTCCGTCATCGAGGCGGTCGGCACCCAGGAATCGATGATGCAGGCGATCCGCTCCGCCCGCGCCGGCGGTCACGTCGGCTACGTCGGCGTCTCGCACGACGTCGAGCTGCCCGGCGCCGAGCTCTTCGGATCGGGCGTGCACCTGCACGGCGGCCCCGCCCCGGTGCGGCAGTACCTGCCCGAGCTGATCGACCTCATCATGTCGGGGGCGATCGACCCGGGTGCCGTGTTCGACCTCACCCTGCCCCTCGACGATGCCGCCGAAGGCTACCGGGCGATGGACGAGCGCCGCGCGACGAAGGTGCTGCTCACCCTCTGACCGGTACCGGGATGCACGGCATCCGATCCGACACGCCGTCGAGGATGCCGCCGGCACGGCGCGTCTGCCGCGATCCCTTGCATGCGGGACCGCGGCAGACCTGGCTCAGCGCCGCGTCGTGACCGCTCGCCGGCGCACCCGGGCGACGATGAGGAGCAGGCCGACGAGGCTCAGCCCTGCCGCGAGCGCCAGCGGCGCGGGCGAGACCTCACCACCGGATGCCGCGAGCGAGCCGACCGCCCGGGCATCCGAGCTACCGCCCGGCGCCCCGGCCGGACCGGTGCCCGACGACCCTCCCGACGAGCCTCCCGGCGAACCCGTGTCGCCGGGGGTTCCCCCTCCTGGTTCTCCCGCACCCGGCTCACCCGCGCCCGGCTCACCCTCGCCGGGAGCCGCCGTGACGTCGGCGAGTCCACCGTGGGTGAGGCTCAGGTACGGCGCCGAGTGGATCGTCGTCATGGGCCCCTCCTCGGCCAGCAGCGCTGCGCGCTCGTCGGTCGGGAAGTGGTTCTGCGCGAGCTCGAAGTAGCTCATGCTGTGCGCCGTGAACCCCGCCTCACGCAGGTAATCGATCGTGCGCACGTTCGCGAGCTTCGCCGGGTCGCCCGTGTAATAGGGGAAGGATGCCGGGTCGGCGACCCACCCCGTCGCGGCGTCCGCGGCATCCGCGAGCCCGCGCCCGTTAGCGTTCACGTGATCGTGCACGTCGTAACCGTGCGCCGACAGCGTCTCGGCGACGAGGAAGAGCGGCAGCAGGGAGAAGTGCGTGTACCAGATGCCGTAATCGCCGACGCCGTTGTTCCGGTCGACCTCCTCCGGAAGGTGCCCGTTCTCGTCGATCTGGTGCTCGAGCAGCTCGACGGCGCGCGCGTTCGCAGCGGCGAGCTCCGCCTCGTCGTCGAGGTAGGCCGCGACGGCGGTCGTCGTCTCGAGGGCCCAGCTGCCCCAGTTGTTCGTGCGATGCAAGATCGACGCCGCGACCGACGCCGCCGTCTCACGCAGGAAGCCGGCGAACACGGCCTCGGACGCCGCGCTCCACACCGACGTGCCGCGCAGCAGCTCCGCGGCGTGAACGAAGGCCGGGAAGTGGTAGCTGAAGGCGAGCGCGGAGTCCTCACGGGTGCGAACGCATTCGACCGTCGTGGTCCAGGAATCGATGAACTGCGCGGCGTGCGCGCCGTAGCGGGCATCACCCGACAGGCGATACGCCAATGCGAGCTCGTAGGCGGTGTTCGCGTCGTTCTGCAGCCCGTCCCGCGCCGCACGGTGCGCGGTCGGATCGTTGTAGAAGAACGGCACGAAGAAGGTCGTCGGAGGAGCAGGTGCTCGCTCGAGACCCGCGTCGGCGGCCGTGAGCAGACGCGCGTACGCAGACGTCTGCGGCTGCTCCCCCGCCGCGATGCGCGCCGACACCGCCTCGATGCGTGCGTCGCTGACGAGCACCTCGCCGCGACCCGCATCCGTCACCGGTGCACCCGACCAGCCGACGCAGTCGGTCGGCACTGGCTCAGCGCGGTCGATGACGCCCGACAGCTGCACGGAGTCGACCGACATCCGGACGTCGCGATGCGCCGCGAGCGCGAACCCGCTACCCGAGAAGGCGGCGTCCGTGACATCGATCAGCGTCGTCGCCTCGCCGACGTCGCCGAGGCCGACCCGAATCCGCTCGCCGTCGAGCGACGCCGTGACCGTGACCGGGCCGGACCCGGGGCGGGCATCGGTCTGCGCTGTGCCGAGCACGGCGACCTGCCCGTCGCCGGCGGCGCGGATGACCGCCAGCTCGCCGCTGTTGCGGACGAAAACGGTGTAACCGGACTGCGTGTAGTCATCGGCCGTGCCGGTGCGCCGCACCGTGAAGCCCGCCCACGCGCTGGCTCCCCCGCCCGCAGAGGCGAAGGTCACCGTCGCCGTCGCCTCCCCGTCGAGGCCGCGGCCGGTCAGCGCGAGGATCGACCCGCGTGACGCCCCCGGCTGCACGACTCTGGCGACGCCGTCCGCCGCCTCCCACGTCCCGGCTGCGGGCAGCCAGTCGGGAGTCAGCTCGTCGAACCCGTCCTCGATCGTCGCGGACGGGGCCGCAGCGGCGACCGCGGGCAGAGCCGGTATCGCGAGCGCGACGACTCCGATCACAGCGAGCGAGAATCTCCATCGATTCTTCATGTCGTACCTTTCGTCGGGGTCTTCGGGGTTCACATCACGCGCAGCGACACGATCCGCGCCTGCGCGGCACCGTTCGTGGCCGCCACCCGCACCCGCAGGCCCCTGACCCCGTCGACCTCGACGTCGTGAACACGCTGTCGTCGGCGGTTCGCCGTCACGCTGACCCGTTCGACCCAGACGCCGTCGGCGCCGCAGGTCTCCACGACGTAGTCGCGAACCAGCTCGGGGAACACGCGGTCGGGCGTGCGGTGGTGATGCAGCGTGTTGAGCTCGACGTCGGTGTCGTCATCGAACACCAGTCGCACGGCCGTGATCGACTGCTCGTCATCCCAGGCGAGGGCGAGGTGCGGCGCCGCGTCGTCGGGACCCGACATCCACAGGTTCGGACCGCCGAAGAACCGCTGATAGCCGCCGACCGCCTGCTGGGCCGCGAAGGCCGACGTCTGGGGATGCAGGCGCACGCGCGGCGTGCGTCCTCGCATCGGGATCGCCGGCCACGCGATGACGCTCTCGGACTCGTCGACGGCGACGTTCTGATCACCGTCGGCCTGAGGTCGGTGCGGCAGGGTCAGCACTCCCGGCACCTGCGCCTCGGCGAGGACGACGCTCACATCGGGATCGGCGCCCAGGACCACGACGACGTTCTCGGGCTCATCCGGAGTCCACACGAGCGGCAACCGCACCCACTGCGGGTCGGCGGCTGCCCTCACGTCGACCGAGACCCGCATCCGTTCGTCGATGGGAACCGCGTTCTGCCGCCGCCCGGTGGTCCACAGCCCGGCGGTGAGGGTGGCAGCGCGGGCCACCTTCAGCAGAACGTCGACGCCGTCGAGCTGCGGGTCCACCGGGACGAGCACGCCGAGGTCGGAGTCGAGCGGGTGCTCGGCGACAGCGGCATCCGGCACGAGTTCGACGGGGTCGAGCGTGGTCGCCACCGATGACGCTGATACGCGGGCCTGCCGCGCCAGGTCGGCCGGATCGGTGTTGCGCACGCCGAACACCGAGGCATCCTGGCGTAGGAGCACCTGGCGCAGCTCGTCGGCGTGGTCGGCAGCCAGCGCGCGCGGACGCACCCCGAGGTCGAGCGCGAGCGCGGCTCCGGTTCCCGCCGCCTCGCCGCCCGCGCCGCATGTGGCCATGACACGGGTCGAGCCGAACGCGACATGGCTCGCCGAGATGTCGCGCCCCGCCACCAGCAAGTTCGCGACGTTGCGCGAGTAGTAGCTGCGGAACGGGATGCCGTAGATGCCGTTCGAGTACCGCTGGTGAGCCCCGGCCTCGGTGGCGTACATGCCCTCGACCGGGTGCAGGTCGATCGACCAGCCGCCGAACGCGACCGCGTCGTGGTGGTCGACCTGATCGAGGATGTCGTTCTGGGTCAGCACATGGTCCCCCAGGAATCGGCGGTACTCGCGCTTGCCCGGGATCGTGCCGACCCATTCGAGATCGAGGGTGTCGGCGTCGAAGCGGCCCGAGTTCTTGATGTAGTCCCAGATGCCGAAGATGACGGAGCGCAGTTCGTCGCGGATCGCCTCGTTGTCGTGCACGGTGTCGAGGTGGCCGCCCCACTCGATCCACCAGTAGTGCGCGCCCGAGTCGCCGGACCGCAGGATCCGCGACGTCGGGATCGGGGTGGCCGTGATGTCCTTCGCCGAGTCCGGCGCGACGAAGTCGACCGGTCGTCCCACATCCTTCGTGTAGAAGAGGATCGTCGAGCCGAGGAGCTCGTCATCGGCCGTCTCGGGCGCCCACGCCTCACCGAACTCGCCGCGGGCCTCGCGACCGATCCGGAAGTCGGCGCCGGCCAGGTACCCGATGAGACCGTCGCCGGTGCAGTCGAGGACGTACGGGCTCCGGAACGTCGTGGCGATCTCCGAGCCCATCGTCCACCCGTGCACAGCCGTCACGACCCGCTCGCCGTCGACGTCGTCGGTGTCGATCTCGCGCACATCCGTGTTGAGGAACAACCGGATGTTGGGCTCGGCCCGCACCGCGTCGAGCACGACCTCGTCCCAGATGATGGGGTTCCCCTCCGGGTTGCGGTACTGGTTCTCGACGTAGAGCTCGCCGATCACGCCGCTCTCGCGGGCGAACCGCTGGATGCCGTGCGACGTCGCGCCGACGACCCAGACCCGCACCTCCGACGACGAGTTGCCGCCCAGCACCGGCCGGTTGCCGATGAGCGCCACCCGCTTCCCCAGCCGCGCGGCGCTGATCGCCGCGCAGACGCCGGCGAGGCCGCCGCCGACGACGGTGATGTCGGATTCGATGTTCTGAGTGCGCATGGTTCCTTCAGGGCAGGGGGATCACCGGCGGGAGCGAGACGGCTCCCGCCGGTCGGATGGCGGTCTGATCGAGCGGTGAGAAGGGCGGGCTCAGAGCAGGCGGGAGATCGCCTCCCCCGCGCTCTTCATCGCCGCGGCGGGCTGGGCCTGGCCGATGAGCACCGCCTGCACCTGTTCGGCGATCGCGGTCTCCATCTGTCCGTAGGCGGGGTACTTCCACAACGGACTGGGCTTCGCCGTCGCGGTGACCGATGACGTGAACGCCTCGACGAAGGCGTTCGAGGTCACCGCATTCGACGACAGCGCGGCATCTGTCGTCGGCGGTAGGCCGAGCGCGGTGAAGTACGTCTCGCTCTGCGCAGTGTCGCTCGTGAGCCACGACGCGAAGTCGGCCGCCGTCTGCGCCCCCTCGCCGTCGACGACGACGATGAGGTGCCCCCAGAGGACGTGCTGCGGAGTCTGGCCCGCCTTCAGCACCGGCCGGGCGATCGGGGTCATCTTGTCGCCGAGCGAAGCATCGGGCGACTGCGAGAGCACGGCGGATTTGCCCACGGGGGCATCGTCGTAAATCGCGGTAGATCCCTGGGCGAAGAGGGTTCGCGCCGCGGCACGGTCGACGTCGGGGGCGATGAGCCCCTCGTCGTAGAGCTTCTTATACCACTCGACGGCCTTGATCGACGCCTCGTCTCCGATCGCAGACTCGTCGCCGTCGACGATCGGCGATCCGAAGGTCTGCATCCACACGACGATGTCCTTGAGCTGCGCGGCCTTCGTGCTCGCCGCGTAGGGGATCACCCCGATCCCCTTGAGCGCACGCAGGCCCTCCTCGAACTCCTCGATCGTGGCGGGGGTGAGCGACGCCCCGGCACGGTCGAACAGCTCGGCGTTGCCGATGAGGCCGACGGCGCCGATCGTCCAGGGCAGTCCGAGCTGCTTGCCGTCCGACTTGCCCGCCCCCAGTGCGGCGTCGGTGTACCCCTTGCCCTGCGTGAACGCGGACAGGTCGGTGAGCTTCCCGAGTGCGGCGAGCGCCGACAGCCAGGCGACGTCGAGCTGCGCGGCACCGGCGAACTGACCGCCTCGCACCTGCAGCGTCAGCTGATTGAGGTAATCGTTGTACGGATAGGCGACCGTGTCGATCTCGATGCCCTCGGCCTGCCGGAAGCTCGACAGGGCGGATTCGATCGCCGGCTTCGCCGCTTCCTCCGACAGGCTCCACGACGAGAATGTGAAGTCGGTGGCGGTGCCGCCGCCGGGTGTCGCGGCAGGCGCACCGGAATCTCCCGGGGCGCAGCCGGCGAGCCCGAGCACGGCGGCGCCGCCGATGCCGAACACCGAGTACCGCAGCAGCGTGCGCCGCGAGATGTCCTGGACCATGAATTCTCCTTCGAATCGGGTGGGTGGATCAGCCCTTGACCGCGCCGGCGGTGATGCCGCCGACGAGGAAGCGCTGGAGCAGGATGAACGCGACGCACACGGGCACCGACACCACGAGGGATGCCGCCATGAGCGCGGGCCACGAGGTGCTGGCCTCGGAGATGAAGGTGTTCACGAGGCCGGGCGGCAGCGTCTGCCGATCGGGCCCGGCGAGGGTGAGCGCGAAGATGAAGTCGTTCCACCCGCGGACGAAGGCGAACAGGCCGGCCGCGACCAACCCCGGCGCCGCCAGCGGGAACACGACCGAGTGGAAGATGCGCCACGGACCGGCGCCGTCGATGCGCGCCGCCTCGATGAGGTCGTCGGGAAGCGCGTCGAAGAAGCCCTTCAGCATCCAGACGCACAGCGGCAGGGTGAAGGTCGTGAACGACAGGATGAGCGCGAGGTAGGTGTTCAGGAGACCGAACTGCGCGAAGACGAGGTAGAGCGTGACGAGCAGCAGCGCCTGCGGGAACATCTGACTCGACAGCACGAAGTACATCAGCGACTTGCGGCCCGCGAAGCGATACTTCGAAAAGGCGTATCCCATGTACATCGACACCACGACCGACAGCACGGCGGTCACAACCGACACGATCACGCTGTTGCGGAGGTAGCCGAAGATCTGCTCGTTGCCGAAGACCGTCGCGTAGTGCTCGAACGTCACCTGTGTGGGGAAGAGGGACGGCGGGAAGGCGAACACGCGGTCGCTCGGGGTGAGCGAAGTCACGAGGAGCCAGTACACGGGGGCGAAGCCGAAGAGGACGATCACCGCGAGCGCGGTCCACATGCCCCAGCGGATGCGACCGCGTCGGCGGCGGGTCGGAGCCGGCTGCGCCGGGGCGGCCGAGTGAGATGCCGCGGGTGCGGGCGTGGGAACGGGGGTGATGGTGCTCATCGTGAGCCTTCCTTCTCGCCGCGCTCGGAGAGCCAGACGTACACCACCACGAGCACCGTCAGCAGCGCCATCCAGACGATGCCGAGCGCGCCGGCGTGACCCAGGTCGTAACCGCGGAAAGCGGTGTCGTACACCTCGGTGGCGAAAGTGCTGGTGGTGCCCGCGGGACCGCCGCCGGTCAGCACGAAGATCGTGTCGAAGTGCTGGAAGTTCCAGATGAACTCGAGCAGCACGACCAGAGCGGCGACGCCGCGGATGTGCGGCCACGTCACGGCGAAAAATCGGCGGACGACTCCGGCTCCGTCCATCGAGGCCGCCTCGTGCAGTTCGCCGGGGACCGTCTGCAGTGCGGCCAGCAGCATGACCATCACCCAGGGGAAGGTGTTCCACGTCTTCGCGATGATGAGCGCGCCGCGAGCAGTGTCGGTCTGGAAGAGCCAGGCGACCGGACTGTCGATGGCGCCGAGGCTCATGAGGATGCCGTTGAGCACACCGTAGTTGGCGTCGAAGATCCACATCCAGAGGAACGAGACGACGACGCCGGGAATCAGCCACGGGATGAGGAAGGCGCCCCGCAGGATGCGCTGGCCCGGGAAGCGCTGATTCAGCACGAGCGCGAGCGCGAGCCCGATCAGGAACGGCGCGATGGTCGCTCCCACGGTGAAGATGAGGGTCTGCCAGACGAGCCGACCGAAGTCATCTGCGAGGACGGCGGACAGGTTCTCGAGCCCGACGAACTCCATGCCCGGATAGAGCAGATTCTCGTCGAAGAACGCCGAGACGAGCGACCGCAGCAGCGGGTAGAGCACGATCGCGCAGAGCAGCACGAACCCGGGCAGCAGCAGAAAGACCAGGAAGGTGCGCTCGCTCAGCCGCGAGCCGAGTCGGCCCCGCCCGGGGCTCTCGTGAGCGGTCACGCTCGAAGAGGTCATCGTCGTCCTTCGTTTCGTCGTCCGGGCCGTCGTCTGCGACTCCCGGGGGTGGCGACTATCCGCGTCGCCGAACTCAGAGTGCACGACGTGCGCATAGTGCGCAACTGTCATGCACTATGTGCATAATGGGGTGACGGACATCGGCGGCGAAAGCGAGGAAGCATGGCTGCGGAGAAGGGCGCCAATCAGAGCGTCGAGAAGGCGATCACGGTTCTCGAGACCTTCTCGGGGGGTGAACCCATGCGCGTGAGCGATGTCGCGCGCGAAGCCGGGATCGGTCAGTCGACCGCGTCCCGCCTGCTCGCGACTCTCGAGGCCGGCGGGCTGGTCGAGCGCGATCCGCAGACGTCGCTGTACTTCCTCGGCGCCGAGCTCATAACCCTCGCGGGCATCGCGATCAATCAGAACCGGGTACACCGAGTCGGCCGTCAGATCGCGCAGAGCCTCGCCGGAGAGATCGGTCTCGGCGTCAACATCGCCCTCCTCCGCGGCGCGGAGCTGGTCTACCTCTGCAACTTCGAAGGGCCGCTGTCACCGAAGTCGCACACGCTGATGGGGCAGCGCGTGCCGCTGCATGCGACCAGCATCGGCAAGGCCACGCTCATCGGCACGAATCGCGAGAAGCGCCTGCGACTGCTGCCGGAGCTGCCCGGCTTCACCGAGGCGACCATCACGACGCACGAAGCGCTCGACCGCGAGGTCGCGCTGACCGCGAGACGCGGCTACGCGATCGAGGTCGAGGAGTTCGTGCTCGGACGGGCCTCGACCGCCGCGCCGATCCTCGACCGCAGCGGGAAGATCGTCGCGGCCGTATCCATCTCCGGTCCGCTCACGGCGATCGATCTCGAGGCCCGCGGCGCGGAGCTGGGCCGCACGGTCGTCGAAACCGCCGACCGCATCAGCTCGGGCCTCGGCTATCAGGGCCCGGCCTGAGCCTTGCGGTCCGAGCGGCGACGCCCCGCCCGCGCGATGAAGAACAGGATCGTCCCGACCACGATGTAACCGGCGGTGCCCAGCCACACCGGCCCCGTCTGCTGGGTGAGCAGCACGACGCTGGCGATGATCGCGAGCACGGGCACGACCCGGGGCACCGAGAAGTGCTTGTGCTCGACCTTGTCCTTCTTCAGCACCAGGACGCTGATGTTCGCCGACAGGAAGACCAGCAGGAGCAGCAGCACCGTCGTCTCGGCCAGCGTTCCGATGTCGCCGAGGACCGTGAGGAGCATCGTGGCACCGGCGACGACGAGGATCGAGACCCACGGCGTGCGGCGCTTCGACAGCACACGGCCGAAGGCGTGCGGCAGCAGACCCGACTCGGCGAGACCGTAGCCCACGCGGCTGGCCATGACCATGAACAGCAGGGCACCGTTGGCGATGGCCACAAGGGCGATGAGGCTGAACAGCCACGGCGGGATGGCGACGCCGCTCGCGGTCACGACATCCAGCAACGGGCCGGTCGACTCGGCGAGCTCGGCCGGCGGCACGACGATGACGGCGCCGATCGCGATGAGCAGGTAGACGACCGCCGCGGTGATGATGGCGCCGAAGAGGGCTCGCGGGTACGACTTCGACGGGTTCTTCACCTCTTCCGCCATATTGGCCGCCGCCTCGAAGCCGAGGAACGAGAAGAAGGCGACGATGGATGCCGCGAACGCCCCCTGCAGCGGAGGCACATCCGGGGCGAACTCGAAGATGCGCGCCGGCTCGCCACCGCCCCCGGCGAAGACCATCGCCGCGACGAAGATGACGATGACCAGGCCCGAGACCTCGATGATCGACGCCACGAAGTTCGTGGCGAGCGACTCGCGCACCCCCCGCAGGTTGATGAGGGTGAGTACCGCGATGAAGGCGATCGCCACGGGGATCGGCGGGATGTCGAAGAGCGCGGCGAAGTAGTCGCCCGCGAACGCGTTCGCGAGCGCCGCCGCCGTCGTGATGCCCGACGCCATCATGAGGAAGCCCACGAGGAACGACAGGAACGGGATGCCGAACGCCTTGTCGACGTAACGGGCGGCGCCGCCCGCGTGCGGGTATTTCGTGATCAGCTCCGCGTAGGTGCCGGCGGTGAGCAGCGCGACGACGAGCGCGATCAGCAGCGGCAGCCAGATCACACCGCCGACGTCCGTCGCCATCGTTCCGACGAGCGTGTAGATGCCGGCGCCGAGGGTGTCGCCCACGATGAAGGCGAACAGGAGGGGGGTTCCGATGGCCCGCTTCAGTCCAGGCCGATCGTCGGCGATCAGCGCACTGGTGTCGTTGGTCATCGCATCACTTCAGCGCCTCACCCCGAATTCCGACAACCCCTGGCGTCGGCGCGTGATCTGTGATTGTGCACCTGCCACGGGGCGGCGCCCGATACAGGCAGGATGTGAGACATGTCCGATGCCCCCGCTCGCTCGTTCCTCCGCGGCGCCGCCGACCTCGCGCGCGGCTTCGGCTTCTGGTCGCGCCGGCCGGGGGTCATGGCGCTCGGCCTGATCCCCGCCGCGATCGTCGGGCTCGTGCTGCTCGGCGGCCTCATCGCGCTCGGCGCCTTTCTGTCTCAGATCGTCGACGCCCTCACCCCGTTCGCCGACGCATGGCCCGAGCTGTGGGCGACGCTCGTGCGCGTCGCCGCGGGCACCGCGGTGCTCGGCGGCGCGATCGTGCTCGTCGCGGTGTCGTTCACGGCGCTCGCCCTCATGGTGGGTGAGCCGTTCTACGACCGCATCTGGCGAGCCGCCGAAGCCGACCTCGGCGGTCCCGTTCCCGACAGCGAGAGCGGATTCTGGCGCTCGGTCGGCGACGCGGTCGGACTCATCGCCCGCGGTCTGCTCGCGGCGGTCATCGCGGCCCTCGTGGGCCTCATCCCCGTCGTCGGCGGCGTGCTGGGGTCGGTCACGGCGGTGTCGCTCACCGGCTGGCTGCTCGCGGATGAGCTGACCTCGCGCGCCCTGTCCGCACGCGGCATCCTGGCCGCCGACCGGCGCCGTCTCCGCCGTACGCACCGCGCCCGGTTCCTGGGCTTCGGCGTGGCTACGCAGCTGTGCTTCCTCGTTCCGCTCGGGGCCGTCGTCGCGATGCCGGCCGCCGTCGCCGGCTCGACCCGGCTGGCGCGGACGGTGCTGGACGCGCACGACTGAGGTCCCCACGCCCGACGTCAGTCGTGCCGGACCGAATCGGGCTCCTCGTCGCGGATGCGCTCGTTCTCGATCTGGAACGTCGAGTGCAGCACCGATACCTCGAAATGCTCCGCGACGCACGAGCGCACCTCCTGCAGCACCTCGGCCGCATGGCCGTCGGTGAAGCACCGGTCCTCGACGACGACGTGCGCCGTGATGGTCGGAAGCCCCGACGCGACCGTGGACGCATGCAGATCATGCACGTCGGTCACGTGGTCCAGGCGCAGGATGTGTGCGCGGACGTCGTCGAGATCGAGCCCCTGCGGCGTGAACTCCATCAGCACCGACGCCGTCTCGCGCATGAGCTTCACGGCGCGGGGCACGATGAGGGCGGCGATGAACAGCCCGGCGACGGCATCCGCCTGCGCGAATCCGGTCGTCGCGATGACGATCGCCGCGACGATGACGCCGACGGACCCGAGCGCGTCGTTGAGCACCTCGAGGAACGCCGCGCGCATGTTGAAGTTCGCCCCGCGACTCGAGGACAGCACCGCGATCGCGACGATGTTCGCGACGAGGCCGACGACGCCGAACACCAGCAGCTCCAGGGCGGGAACCTCGGGCGGCTCGAACAGGCGACGGATGCCCTCGATCGCGGCGTACACGCCCACCACGAGCAGCAGCGCTGCCTGGGCGAAAGCGGCGATCACCTCGATACGGCGGAAGCCCCACGTCCGGCGGGCGTTGGCCGGCCGCATCATGAGGTTCGCGGCCACGAGCGCGACGAGCAGACCCGAGGCATCGGTGAGGGCATGGGCGGTGTCGGTGAGCAGCGCGAGGCTGCCTGTGACGATCGAACCCACCGCCTGGGTCACGACGATCGCCGCCGTGATCCCGAAGGCGATCCAGAGCTTCGCCCGGAAGTCCGCGGGCTGCCCCGCCTGCGCCGCGTTCACGGGACTGTGGCCGTGTCCGGCGCCCATCAGCCGACCTCGGCCCCGCCGGCGACGGCGCGGGGCCGCCGGAGATGCCCGCACAGCGTCGCGCTCGTCCCCGTCGCGCCCAGCAACGCCTCGGCCGCATCGATGAGTCGCGCGGTCGCCTCCGGCTCGGCGAGGGCGTACCAGGACGATCGCCCGTCGGGTCGCACCGAGACGAGCCCGCACTCGAGCAGGAAGGCGACGTGCTTGCTCACGGTCGACTGTGCGAGCCCGACGTGCTCGACGAGATCGCGCACCCGGTGCTCGCCGTACGACAGATGCTGCAGCACGGCGAGCCGGGTCGGGTCGGCGAGCGCCTGGAAGAGGTGTGCGTAGACCTCGGTCGCGCGCGCGTCGAGCTCCACCGGGACACCGTCACCGAGAGATTCATTCATCGCCACAGAGCGATGATATCGCGCGGAACCGATATGAGACAGAGGTTCGGCGTGCCGACGTCAGCGGGCGCGACGGATGCGGATCGGCCCCTTGGCGGTCGACGGGTCCACGACGGTACCGCGCTGCGTGATCTCGACCTCACCGTCGGCGACGAGCCGCCGCGCGGCACGGCGCGCGGGTTCCATCAGGTCGCGCCACTCCTCGCCGCCGACGGCGCGCGCCGCCTCGGAGGGGCAGATCGTCGCCCCTGCGGCGCGAGCGCTCAGCAGCTCGAGGATCGTGTCGCTCAACTGCGCGTCGACGGGACGGATGCCGCGACGGCGGCAGGCATCCGAGCAGTAGCGGACCTCGTCCCAGTTCTTCGCCCACTTCGCGCGCCACTGCATCTCGCGACCGCACGACGCGCAGGTCTTCGGCGGCGGGGTCGCGGCGGCGGCGGCTCGGGGCATGCGTCCAGTCTGCGCGCGTTCCGGGCCTCGGGTCGGGCCGTTGACAAGCGCCCCGGACACGTTCAGGTGAGCAGGCGCGTCTCGCAGCGAGTCTCGGCGACACCGTCGCCGTCGCGTTCGACGCCCCACACCGCGCCGTCCCGCGACTCGGTGAGCATCTCGACCGGCTCGCCGTCGACATAGAGCACGGCGGCACCCTCGTCGAGGCCGAACCCGTTCGGCAGTGTCCCGTCGGCGATCGCGCGTTGCAGAGCGGGGCGCCGGTCGGGCTGCGAGTCGTAATGCACCCCGACCGATCGGTCGACGAAACCGAGCGCGTCGTCGATCACGGCGACCGGCCCGAACGTCGTGGTGGGGCCGCCGACGTGCCAGCAGATCGCGCCGGCCGAGGTGCCCGCCAGCACGGTTCCCTGATCCGCCGCCTCGGCGAGCACCTCGGGCAATCCGTGCACCCGCCACACGGCGAGCAGGTTCGCGACGCTGCCACCGGCGACCCAGACGAGATCGCTCGCCAGCACGGCCTCGCGGAGGTCCGGCTGGTTCCGCCCGAACAACCGGATGTGGACGGCGTCCACTCCGAGCTGCTGCGCGGCCGCCAGCTCGCGGCCCTCGTCGACGCGCTGGTCCCCCGCGGCGGTGTTCACGAACGCGACCCGGGGCCGCCGTCCCGTCACACCGGTCAGGTCGAGGGCGTACCGCTGCAGCGGGCTGAACTCGACATCGCCCCACTGCGCGGGGCTCCACCCGCCGCACGTGGCCAGGATCGTTCGCCTCTCGCTCATGAGAGCATCACCTCCGGCGCGTTCCAGGCTCGCACACGCGTGGTGATCGTCTTAGCCTGGCGGGATGTCGTTGTCGCCGAAGGTGTACGTGATCCACGAGAACCCCGAGTGGTGGGCGCCCTTCGCGGCCGCGTTCGCCGCCGAAGACGTCCCCGCCGAGCAGTGGCTGCTCACCGACGGATCCATCGAGCTGTCCGCCGAGCCGCCGCAGGGGGTCTTCTGGTCGCGGCTGTCGGCATCGGCGCACACGCGCGATCACGCGCAGTCGAAGGAGTACGGCCGCGCGGTGCTCCGTTGGCTCGAGTCGTGGGGCCGTACGGTGATCGGCGGCAGCCACGTCCTCGAGTTCGAGGTCAGCAAGGTCGCCCAGCATGCCGCCCTGCGGACGAGCGGCATCGACGTCCCGCACACCGTCGCCGTCTTCGGCACCGGTGACCTGAAGGAGCGCGCACGCGAGTTCCCGGTGCCGTTCATCAGCAAGCACAACCAGGGCGGCAAGGGTCTCGGCGTCCGCCGCTGGGACTCCCACGACGAGTTCGACGCCTGGGTCGACGGGCCCGAGTTCGAGGCATCCCCCGACGGCATCACACTCATCCAGGAGTTCCTGTTCGCCCGTGAGCCGTTCGTCACCCGCGCCGAGTACGTCGGCGGCGAGTTCGTCTACGCCGTGCGCGTCGACACGAGCGCCGGCAGCTTCGAGCTCTGCCCCGCCGATGCGTGCGTCGTCGACCCCGCCGCGGGCACGGGCGCCACCCCGGCCTATCCGCCCTTCGCGCTGCGCGACGAGATCACCGCCGACCATCCCCTGGTCGTGCAGCACCGCGACTTCCTTCGCGCCGTCGACATCCGCATCGCCGGGATCGAGTTCGTCGAGACGATCGACGGGCGACTCGTCACCTACGACCTCAACACGAACACGAACTACAACCCCGACGTCGAGGCCTCGGCTCACGCATCCGGGCCGGGCGAGATCGCCCGATTCCTCGGCGGACTGCTCGGCGAAGCACGCAACTAGCGCAGCCCCGCCTCACGCACAACCGATAGGCCGCATCCGAGGCCCTTCCTACGCTGACACCGTGCTCCGAAACCTCGTGATCGTCCTGGGCGACCAGCTCGACCCCGACGCGAGCGCCTTCGACGACTTCGACCCGGCGCAGGATGCCGTCTGGATGGCGGAGGTCGCCGAAGAGTCCACCCACGTCTGGAGCTCGAAGCCGCGCACCGCGGTGTTCCTCGCCGCGATGCGCCACTTCGCCGAGGACCAGCGCGACGCCGGGCACACCCTGCACTACGCGGAGCTCGACGCACGGGGGAACTCGGGCACTTTCGCCGGCCAGCTCGCCGCCGACCTGGAGAAGCTGAAGCCCGAGGCGCTCGTGATGACCGAGCCCGGCGAGTGGCGCGTGCGCGAAGCGCTGCAGCAGACGGCGGATGCCGCCGGCATCCCGCTCGACATCCGCATCGACCGGCACTTCTTCTCGACCATCGCCGAGTTCGCCGAGCACGCCGAGGGCCGGGCGACCCTGCGGATGGAGTACTTCTACCGCGAGATGCGCAAGCGGCACGGCATCCTGATGACCGGGCGCGGGCAGCCCGTCGGCGGCGAATGGAACTACGACGCCGACAACCGCAAGGCGTTCCCGAAGCAGGGTCCCGGTCTCGTGCCGCCCCGCGCGACCTTCGCGCCCGATGAGATCACGCGCGAGGTGATCGCGCTCGTCGACACGGAGTTCGCCGAGCACCCCGGTTCGCTCGACACGTTCGCGTGGCCGGTCACTCGCCCGCAGGCGCTCGAAGCGCTCGACCTGTTCATCGACGAGCGGCTCCCGGGCTTCGGTGACGCTCAGGACGCGATGTGGCCGGGCGAGCCCTGGCTCTGGCACGCGCACCTGTCATCGTCGATGAACCTGAAGCTGCTGCATCCGCGCGAGGTGGTCGCGGCCGCCGAGGAGGCGTACCGGTCGCAGCGTGCGCCTCTTGCGGCGGTCGAGGGATTCATCCGGCAGATCCTCGGGTGGCGCGAGTATGTGCGCGGGATCTACTGGACGCAGATGCCCGGCTACATCCAACGGAACGCTTTCGAGGCGTTCGAACCGCTGCCTGACTGGTACTGGACGGGCGACACACCCATGGCCTGCCTGAGGGATGCCATCGGCACGACGCTCGAGAACGGGTACGCGCACCATATCCAGCGCCTCATGGTCACCGGGCTCCACGCGATGCTGCTCGGCGTCGACCCGCGCGAGGTGCACGCCTGGTACCTCGCGGTGTACGTCGATGCGGTCGAGTGGGCCGAGCTTCCGAACACGCTCGGGATGAGCCAGTACGCCGACGGCGGGCTCATGGGCAGCAAGCCGTACGCCGCGACCGGCAAGTACATCGATCGCATGAGCCCGTACTGCAAGACGTGCCCGTTCGACCCCGCGAAGCGGATCGGCGAGGATGCCTGCCCCTTCACCACTCTCTACTGGGACTACCTCATCCGGCACGAGGCGCCCCTCGCCGAGAACCACCGCATGGCGCTGCAGGTGAAGAACCTGGGCCGCCTCGAGGACGACGAGATCACCGCGATCCGCGCCCGCGCCGACGCCATCCGGCGCGGCGACGTCACCGATTCACGACCATCCGGCCGATGGTGAGATAGTGACGACACCCGAACCCAGGAGCGACGCCATCACCCGTCCGACATCGACGCTCGCGCGCCTTGTCCACATCTCACGGCCCGTTCTGTGGATCAACACGATCGGCACCGGCGCGCTCGGCATGTGGCTGACCGGTCAGCTCATCGACGTCGCCGCGATCCCGCTGCTGATCTGGCTGACGCTGCCGTTCAACTTGCTGATCTACGGCGTGAACGACATCTTCGACCAGGACACGGATGCGCTGAACCCGCGCAAGGGTTCGATCGAGGGCGCGCGCATCGAGCCGCGCGAGGTGAAGCTCATCGCATGGGCGGTGGCGGTCACCAACATCCCGTTCCTGATCTATTTCGTCATCGCGCTTCCGCTCGCCGCCGTCGGGCTGATCCTGCTCTACGCGGGCGTGTTCGTCTTCTACTCCGCCCCACCGCTGCGGTTCAAGGCGCGACCGTTCCTCGATTCGCTGAGCAACGCCGCATACGGCCTGCCGCTGCTGATCCTGCCGGTCGCCCTCGAGGCACCGCCGGTCTGGCCCGCCGTCGTCGGGCTGCTCGCCTGGAGCGTCGCGAAGCACGCCTACGACGCCGTGCAGGACATCGAGGAAGACCGCGAGGCGGGCATCACCACCACCGCGGTACTGCTCGGCCCGCGCGGCACCGCCCTGTGGAGTGGCGCCTGCTGGCTCATCTCGACCGCGCTCTTCGCGCTCGTCAGCGTGCCCGTCGCGCTCGTCAACCTCTCCCTCGCCGGGACCCTCGTCGCCTGGATGCTGCTGCGCCCGACACCCGCGACCGGCCGCAGGCTGTATCCGCTGTCCGTCGCCTTCCCGTACATCGCGGGATCGGTCGCGAGCGGGCTGCTGCTCGCCGCCATGTTCCTGGGAATCTATCCATGAGCCGCATCGTCGTCGTCGGCGCGGGCCTCGGCGGGCTCGCGGCATCCGCCCTGCTCGCCCACGCCGGCCACCGCGTGACGCTGCTCGAAGCGGCCGAGACTGTCGGCGGCAAGAGCCGGCGCATCGAGCTCGACGGCGAGCGCATCGACACGGGACCATCCCTCGTCACCTTCCCGTCCGTCTGGGATGAGCTGCTGCGCCGGTTGGGCGCCGGGCCGCGAACGGGCACGGATGCCGGTGGGCTCGACCTCGTCCGTCTCGATGAGGTCGGCCGCTACTACTACCGGGGCGAAGAGGTGTCGCTGCCCGTGCCGGAAGGGCACCCCTGGTACCCGGCATGGAAGCGATTCAGCGACGAGCACGCACCCCTCGCGGGCGACGTCGCCGCGCTGCTCGTCGCCGACCCGCTCGATCGCGCGTCGCTGCCCGCGCTGCAGCGGTTGCTCGCCGTGTACGGTCGACGCCTCAGCACCCGCGCCTACCTCGACAGCCTCACCTGGATGCCCGAGGGACTGCGCGAGATCATCGCGATCCACACCCTCAACGCCGGCGTCTCCCCCTCCCGCACCCCGGCGTTGTACGCGAGCATGCCCGCCGTCATGGCCGCCGACGGGGTCTGGGTGCCCCGTGGCGGGGTGTTCGAGATCGTCGTCGCCCTGCAGCGGCTGGCGGATGCCGCGGGCGTCGAGATCCGCACCGGCGAGCGCGTCACGCGCATCGAACGCGGGCGGGTCACGACCGAGCGCGATGTGCACGAGGCGGATGTCGTCGTCAGCGGTCTCGACGCGTCACGACTCGACGGGCTGCTGGGGCAGCGGCGCCTCATTCCCGGTTCGCCGTCGCTGTCGTGCTCGGCCGTCGCGGTCTACGGTGTGCTCGAGAAGCCTCTCCCCGAGCGGATCGCCGCGCACAGCGTCATCCTGCCCACAAAGCCCGCTGCCCTGCACCGCAGTCTCGCCGCGGGCGACGAGCCCGCCGACACGATGGCGTTCGTCAACCACTACCGTGCCGGCGAGATCTACCCGAACGAGCGCAGCACCCTCGCCGTGCTGCTGACCAGCCCCGCCGATGGCCAGGGCTACTCGCTCGAACACCCGTTCGTGACGCGCGAGATCGAGCGCATCTCGGGCGTCATGGGCCTCGACGGACTCCTCACCGACGCGATGACCGAGACGACCGTGCTCGACCCCCGCTACTTCGGCTCGTTCGGCGAGCCCCACGGCGCCCTCTACGGCGCATCGCGACCGCTGTGGATGAGCGGCCCGCTGCACCAGCCCGCGCAGCACGACCTCCGCGCACCCTGGCTCTGGCGGGTCGGCGCCTCGGTCCACCCGGGCGGCGGCATCCCCGCCGTGCTCGGCGGCGCGATGATCGTCGCGTCGAAGCTGCTCAAGCGGCATCCGGCCTGAGCCGGCTTACAGCCGAGGAGATCTGCTGCGGTCACGACGGAAGCTCCCCGCGACCACGCGCCCACCGGGCCAGGAAGTACAGCCCGACGCCGACCACGATGAGGATGGCGCCGAAGATCCATACCCGGAGGGTCTGCTGGCTCAGCAGCAACAGGCACGACGCGACGCCGAGCACGGGAACGAACGTCCAGACGCGGAAGTGATCGTGATCGACGCGGTCGCGGCGCAGGACGAGCACCGAGATGTTCGCGCTCAGGAAGACGAAGAGCAGCAGCAGGACGACCGTCTCGGCGAGCAGCGCCAGGTCGCCCACGAGCGTCAGCAGCATCGCGACGAGCGTCGTGGCGAGGATCGCCACCCACGGCGTCTGCCGCCCGGGCAGCACCCGCGACAGAGCGCGCGGCAGCAGCCCCTGCTCTGCCATGCCGTACGTGAGACGGCTCGCCATGATCATCGTCAGCAGCGCACCGTTGGCGACGGCGATGAGCGCGATGAGGCTGAACAGCCACGAGGGGATGGCGACGCCGCTCGCCTCGACGACCGCGAGGAGGGGGCCGCTCGAGCTCGACAATTCTTCGGGCGGCAGAGCGATGCTGCTCGCGAGGCCGACCAGCACGTAGACCAGCCCGGCTGCACCGAGAGCGGCGAACAGCGCTCGCGGGTACATCTTCGAGGGTTCCTTGACCTCTTCGATCATGTTCGCCGACGTCTCGAAGCCCACGAAGGAGTAATACGCGATGATCGCTCCGGCGAGCACGGCCGACGCGACGCCGGTGCCCTCGGGCACCTGCGTGACGCGCGACACATCCCCGCCACCGCCGGCGAGGAGGAACCCGACCACGACCACGACGATCACCAGCCCGGAGACCTCGATGGCGGTCATGACGAAGTTCGCGCCCATCGACTCCCGGATGCCGCGGGCATTGAGTGCCGCGAGCACGGCGAGGAACACGATGGCGACCGGCACCACGGGAACCTCGACGAACGTCTGCAGGTACTGACCGGCGAAGGCGATCGACAGCCCCGCCGCGCTCACGACACCCGCGGCCAGCATGCAGAAGCCGACGAGGAACGACACGAGCCTGTTCTTGAACGCGCGCTCGGCGAAGACGGCCGCGCCGCCGGCCCGCGGGTACTTCGTCACCAGCTCGGCGTACGACCCGGCGGTGAGCAGCGCGAGCACGAGGGCGGCGAGGAGGGGCGCCCACAGCATTCCGCCGACACGCTCGGCCAGCACCCCCATCAGCGCATAGACACCTGCGCCCAGAACGTCACCGAGGATGAAAGCGAACAGCAGCGGTCCGCCGATTCCTCGCCGAAGGCGAGTGGGCACGGGGGTATCGGTCTTGCTCATTCCGCGAACGTTAGATCGCGGAATCCCGAAACCCGTAGCGGGTTGACAGCAGACCCGCGGATGAGCCCAGACCCCGACCGCGCGGCCGACCGCGGGCGAGGCGGTAGCCTCACCTCCGTGCCCAGACGCACACGAGCGTCGGAAACGGAGGCCGGGCTGCGCAGCCTGCTCTCACTCGTCGGCTACGAAGCCCGCGCTTCGTCGAGTTGACGCAGGCGCGCGGTGATGCCGACGAGGCCCGTGCTCCACGCGACCGTGACGGCCACGGCACCCGACGTCGACGCGATGATCCCGGCGGGCGACCCGCTCATGCCGGCCACGATGGCCCAGGCGATGAGAGCCAGCAGCGCGATGGCCGATCCGACCGGCAGCCAGGTCCTCGCCGTTTGCAGGCGGGACGCCTCTCGCGTCGCACGGTCGGCGGGCTGGTTGGCGAGGGCAGTGCTCATGGATACGACGCTATGCGGGCTGAGTGGGCCGCGCCTCCGCCGTACGGCGGAACCCTCGCGCGCGAGCATCCGGCGCACGGGTGAGGCACGACGTCAGCGGTAGCGCCGCGGCACTGTCCAGGGGCGGCCGAACTCGGTGTTGTACGACTCCGGATCGAACGGGCTGTCGCCGCCGGCGGGGAAGCTCGTGAGCTCGCCGAAGACCACGCGACCGTCGACGTCGTACAGATCGACGCGCACGAAGTCGGTGCCCTCGCCGAGCCGCTCGGCGATGCTGATCATCTCGTCGAGATGCGCCGGCCGCGAGCGCTCGGGATCAGCCCAGGGCGGGCCGCCACTCATCGGGATGCGGCTCCAGTCGGGTCGGAAGAAGTCCTGCGTGCGACCGCCGAAGCGTCCGCCGTCGACCTGGATGAAGTGGCATCGCCCATGGAAGACGAAGAACTTGTAGTCGTCCGGGATGCCGCCGTCGGCACCGACCAGGAACTCCTCGACGATGACTCGGCGCGGCACCTGTCCGTAGACCCACTCGCGATTCGGGCCCTGACCGTAGAGCTTGGCGAGCCAGCCCGCGGCGATCGCCGCGAGGTCGTGCGGGTTCGCGAACTCCGGACGCACGTGCCGATAGACCCAGCCCCAGCGCGCTTCCGGAAGCCGGGCATCCGCGGAGGCGGCGGCGGACACGACGATCGCAGCGCCGCTCCCGTGCGTCGGCTTCACGACGTAGGCATCGGGCCAGTCGAGGTCCAGCAGGCTCTGCGGATCTTCGATGATCGCGTAGGCGCGGGGCAGGTACTGCTCGCCGATGACCGCGGCGACGTAGTCGCGCACAGCGGCCTTGTCCGCGAAGGTGACGATGAGGCTGCGGCGGTCGCGCAGCATCTTGTACCGCACCTTCTCACGGAACGTCATCGGATTGCGGGTGCGCCACAGGCGCAGCATCCGAACCAGCCGGCTGCGCTCGCGCCAGCGGACGCCATGATGGCGAGGTGTCACGACTCGTCGAGGTCGCCTTCGTCGTGACCGATCGACTTCGCCTCGAGGAACGTGCAGAGCTCGGCGGCGACGGTGAACTCGGCCGCGAGCGAGTGCATCTGGAAGCTGCTGAGAATGGTGAAGTCGGGCTGCGGTTCGATGGTGATCCGCCAGCGGGCATCGCCGATCTCGATCGGTTCCATGAACACCGACACGGAGGAGTTCGCGAGGGGCACGACGACGAGCCCCGTGTCCGATCCCTCCGAACCGTCCTGCACGAGGACGCGGATGAGCTCACCCGCTCCCCGCTGCTCGTGGAACTCGCCGAGCCAGCGCTCGAGCGTCTCTTTACTGCGGAACGGCGTCAGGCTCCCAACGGGCCGAGGGCGGATGCGCGTGATTCCGCGCACTGGACTATAACGGTCGTCGGCTGACCGTTCAGTCCATCCCCACGGCCATGTCGGTGAACCGCGAGAAGTGACCCTGGAACGCCACCGTCACCGTGTCGGTCGGACCGTTGCGGTGCTTCGCGACGATGAGGTCGGCCTCGCCGGCACGGGGGCTGTCCTTCTCGTAGGCCGCCTCGCGGTGCAGCAGGATGACGATGTCGGCATCCTGCTCGATCGAGCCCGACTCACGCAGGTCGCTGATCGCCGGCTTCTTGTCGGCACGCTGCTCGGCACCACGGTTCAGCTGCGACAGCGCGATGACGGGAACCTGCAGCTCCTTCGCGAGCAGCTTGAGCGCACGCGAGAACTCCGAGACCTCCTGCTGACGCGACTCGACGCGCTTACCGCTGGTCATCAGCTGCAGGTAGTCGATCACGACCATCTTGAGGCCCACGCGCTGCTTGAGGCGGCGGCACTTCGCGCGGATCTCGACGAGCGTCATATTGGGGCTGTCGTCGATGTAGAGCGGAGCGTCGTTGATGCGGCCACGCGTCGCGGCGACGGTGGTCCAGTCGCGTGAGTCGAGGGTTCCCTTGCGCATCGACTGCAGCGGCACGGCGCCCTCGGCGCTCATGAGGCGCATCGCGATCTCGCTGCGCCCCATCTCGAGCGAGAAGAAGATCGTGGGCGAGTTGTTCTTGATCGCGGCGGCGCGGGCGAAGTCGAGCGCGAGCGTCGACTTACCCATGGCGGGACGCGCCGCGACGACGATCATCTGACCGGGATGCAGGCCGTTGGTCAGCTGGTCGAGCCCGGAGAAGCCGGTCGGGATGCCGGTCATCTGGCCATCGCGACCACGTGCGGCTTCGATGTCGTCGATGGCAGCGGTGACGGCGACCTCGAGGGGGACGTAGTCCTCGGCCTTCTCCGCACCGGTGACCGAGTAGATCTCGGCCTGTGCGTTGTTGACGAGGTCGACCGCGTCGCCCTGGCCGTTGTAGCCCATCTGGACGATGCGGGTTCCGGCCTCGACGAGGCGGCGCAGCAGGGCGCGCTCGTTGACGATCGTCGCGTAGTAGCCGGCGTTCGCCGCGGTCGGGACGATGGAGGTCAGCGTGTGCAGATAGTCGGCCCCGCCAGCGCGCTGCAGCTCGCCGTTCTTGATGAGCTCGTCGGTGACGGCCACGACATCGGTCGGCTCGCCATGGGAGTACAGCGAGAGCAGCGCCTCGTAGATGAGCTCGTGCTTCGGCACGTAAAAGTCGGTACCCCGGAGCGTCTCGATGACGTCGGCGACGGCATCCTTCGACAGCAGCATTCCGCCGAGCGTGCTCTGCTCGGCGAGCATGTCGTGCGGCGGGGTGCGATCGGGTTCGCGCCGTCCGCCGAGCCTGTCGTCAGAGATGTCCGCGATCGACATCCGCACCCCCGCATCCTGGCCTGTGACCGAGCCGGAGTACACGGTATGGAGGGCGTCCGACACCCGCAAACCGGCCTGTGGATAACTCTGTGGAGAGGATGCGGGAAACGCCGCGACGGTTGTGAAGAAGTCCTGTGGAAAACGCCCGGGGATACGTGGAAAGTCTACGAGTAATTTGCCGTTGATCAGGGGTTTAAGTTTTCCCAACCTGTGGATGAAGATCGTGGTTGAAGTCTCACTTGAAGGTTGTTCATCTGGGGACTCACTTGTGTAAAACGCCCGCCTTGTCAAGTCGACTCGGCGCCCCCGGCGCAGCATCCTCAGGACGGGCTCATGACGAACTCAGCGGAACCCTAGACAGTCGCCCGAGACAGGAGTATCTTTCTTCGCCAAGCAGTACCCGACGGCACGGGGTCTCCCGTGCGAACGATGTCGACGCTCTCGGGGGAGGTGATCGCTCGTCATGGCCCAGCACCGCCGTGCGCCTCGCTGGGTGCCGATCCTCGGCACCGGCGTCGGTCTCGCCTTCGCCTGGACGGCGCTCTCCCTCGCACTCGCGCCCGCGAGCTACGCGGCCGACGAAGAGACTGGGCCCCTGCAGGGCATCGTCTCCGCCGTCACCGACCCGGTCGACCGTGCCGTCGAAGACGTCGTCGCTCCGGTGCTCGACACTGTCGTCCAGCCTGTGGCCCGCGTCGCAGATCCCGTCGTGCAGGCTGTCGCCCCCGTCGTGCAGTCGGCCCCTCCCGCCGTCGCGCCGGTCGTCGAACCGGTCGTCCGCGAGGTGGTCGAGCCCGTCGCGCAGAACGTCGTCGCACCGGCTGTGCAGCCGGTCGCAGACGTGGTCGAGCCCGTTTCGGATGTCGCGGCGCCCGTCACGGAGAACCTCGCGCCTGTCGTCGCACCGATCGTCGGCTCACTGTCTCCGGTGACCGATGCCGTCGGCGCCCCCGTGACTCCCGTGCTCGGCATCCTCGACGGCGCCCTGGCACCCGTCGTGGCGGTGCTCGCTCCGGTGACCGATGCCCTCGCGCCCGTCACGGACGCGCTGACTCCCGTCATCGTCCCGATCACGGATGCCGTTGTACCCGGCGGCTCGCAGCCGTTCGTCCCCCTGCTTCCCGGCGAGACGCCGGAGCCCGGAATCGCCACCAGCTCGCCGCTGGACGCGCTTTCCGCCGTCGCCCTCGGTCTGGCACGCGACCTGGCTACGTCCACGTCGACCGACGGCCCATTCGGCATTTTCGGCGTCCTGGCGACGTCGGCCGAGGTTCTCGCGCCCTCATCCGAACTGTTCGCCGCGGCGGCCAGCGCGGCACCCGCCGTCGCGGGTCATGCGCTCGCTCTGGGCGCACCGGCGTCGGGTGGCCTCGCCGTCAGCGCTCCGGGCGCGGCCTCGGCCGGCGCCGCCGCTGCCGGAGGCGGTATCGCCGCAGCCCTGTTCGCATTCGCCGGAGCAGCGTTCCTGCTCCCCGGACGCCGCGGACGCCTCACGAACTCGACGGGCCCGATCTCGCCCGTCTACCCCACCGACGTCTCTCCTGACTGACGAACGGCCGGCCGCGCTCGAGCGGCACGACCATCGGCGCGCAGCGCCATCCATTCGTCATTCTCAAGGAGAGAACAATCATGAACACCATCGTCTCGCGTGCCATCTGGGGCACGCTCGTCGCCGGGGGGATCACGATCCTCGGCGCATCGGTCGCCCACGCGGCCGACACCACGGGAGAGGACGGGCTGCTCTCGGGCACCCAAGGAATCGTCTCCGTCGACGCTCCGATCACGGTCAGCGGAACATCGGTCGCCGTCCTCGGTGATGCGGACAGCTCGACGTCAGGCTCGAGTGCACCGGAATCGGCACCGGCGCCCAGCGGCTCGACGAGCGGCTCGGACGGCGTCGGCTCGGGGTCGCAGGCGCTCATCAGCGTTTCCGTGCCCGTGACGGTCGAGGGCACCTCCGTCGCCGTCGTCGGCGACAGCACGTCGTCGACGGACAGCGGCAGCGCACCCGCCGAGTCGGCTCCCGCTCCGGCGCAGCCCGCTCCCGCACCCGCTGCCGAAACGGACGGGTCGGATGGCGTCGCCTCCGGCACCCAGGTCGTGGCCCCGGTGACGGCACCGATCGAGGTCAGCGGCACCGCCGTCTCCGTCATCGGGGACGCCACCACCGACACCACCACCGGCGGCAACACGGCCGGCAACGGCGGTTCGACGGCTGACGCGTCGACCGGCGGCTCGGACAGCGTCCTCGGCGGCACCCAGGTGCTCGCACCGGTCACGGCACCGATCGACCTGACCGGCACCGCCATCTCCGTCATCGGAGACGCCACCACCGACACCACCACCGGCAACAACACCGCTGGCAACGGCGGCGGCACCACGGGCACCACGCCCGAGGCAACCACCGACGGCACCGACGGCATCCTCGGCGGCACCCAGGTCGTCGCACCCGTGACGGCACCGATCGACCTGACCGGCACCGCCATCTCCGTCATCGGAGACGCCACCACCGGCAGCAACGGCGGCACGACGGGCACCACGCCCGGCGCGTCGACCAGCGGCTCGGACAGCATCCTCGGCGGCACCCAGCTGGTGCTCCCGATCACTGCCCCGATCTCGCTGACCGGAAACGCGATCTCGGTGATCGGCGACTCGACCACCGAGGTCGTCACCCCGGCCGGCCCGGGAACCGACCCCGGCACCGACCCCGGCACTGACCCGGGCACCGACCCCGGCACGGACCCCGGAACCGACCCCGGCACGGACCCCGGAACCGACCCGGGAACCGACCCCGGAACCGACCCGGGAACCGACCCCGGCACCACGCCCGGCACGGATGGCAACGGCGAAGCCCCCGCGGTTCCGACCACGTCGAGCATGACGGACACCGCTGTGGTCGGCACGTCGGCTTCGGCAGCGTCGGCTCGCCCGCTGATGCTCGCCAAGACGGGCGGTGAGACCCCGGTGGCTCTCGGCATCGGCGCCCTGGCGCTGACGCTGATGGGGCTCGTCCTCGTCGCTCTGCGCCGTCGCGCCACGGTCTGATCCCGACAGGAGTCAGTCTCGGACACAGCGGATGCCGCGGGCCCTCGGCCTGCGGCATCCGCTCCGGCCTGCCCGCGGGGCACCTCGCCGACGCGCACACCACCGCACCGGGATGCAAGGGATCTGCACCGACACCCCGGGGCTCGGCATCCGTTCTCGAGGTGTCGGCCCGGAAACCTTGCATCCCGGCCCGCGGCACGCACCCGAAAACGACGGATGCCGCGAACCCGAAGGTCCGCGGCATCCGTACGGTGCGCCAGGGATTACTTGGCGGCGACCACCTGCAGGGTGATCACGGCGGTGAGGTCGTCACGCAGGCGAATGGTCGCCTCGTGCTCGCCCACGGCCTTGATCGGCGAGGTGATGTGGATCTTGCGCTTGTCGAGGTCGCCCAGACCAGCGGTCTTGACGGCGTCAGCCACGTCGGCGGGCTTGACCGCACCGAACAGACGGCCTTCGGCGCCGGCCTTGACCGACAGCTTGACCTTGTTCGACTCGAGGTTGTTCTTGAGAGCCACGGCCTCTTCGTGGTCGTGGATCGCGCGGGCGTCGCGAGCGGCGCGAATCGACGCCACCTGCTTCTCGCCACCGCGGGTCCAGGCCACAGCGAAGCCCTGGGGGATGAGGTAGTTGCGGGCGTACCCGTTCTTGACCTCGATGACGTCACCGGCGCTTCCGAGCCCGGCGACCTCGTTCGTGAGAATCAGCTTTGCCATGTCGGTGCTCCTTACCGGCCAGCGCCGGCGTAAGGCAGGAGCGCCATTTCGCGCGCGTTCTTGATCGCCTTGGCGATCAGACGCTGCTCCTGCACCGAGACACCGGTGATACGACGGGCGCGGATCTTCCCACGCTCCGAGATGAACTTGCGGAGCGTCGAAACGTCCTTGTAGTCGATGACGCCGACGCGGATCGCCTTCGCGGGGGCCGCGTTCTTCGCGCCCTTCCGCGGCTTGCGGCGGTCGCCGGTTGCCTTTCCAGCCATTGTTTTTCCTTACGAGAGTGATGATCGGATGCCGCTGCACGCAGCACCCGGAATCCGATTCAGAACGGGGTGTCGTCGCCGTAGGAGGCGCCGCTGGTACCCGGTGCGCTCCACGCGTCGGGAGCCGAAGAACCCGGGGTCGCCCACGGCTCCTCCTGCACCTGCTGCTGCGGGCGCGACTGCTGACCGCCGCCGAAGCTTCCGCCGCCACCACCACCGGAGCCGGATGCGGCGCGCGTGACCTGTGCGGTCGCGTAGCGCAGCGAGGGGCCGATCTCGTCGACCTCCAGCTCGATCGCGGTGCGGTTCTGGCCCTCACGGTCCTGGTAGGAGCGCTGACGCAGGCGGCCGGTCGCGACGACCCGCATGCCCTTGGTCAGCGAACCCGCCACGTGCTCGGCGAAGTCACGCCACACGGACGCGCGGAGGAACAGCGCTTCGCCGTCCTTCCACTCGTTCGCCTGACGGTCGAAGGTGCGAGGAGTCGAGGCGATCGTGAAGTTCGCCACCGGCAGGCCGTTCTGCGTGTAACGCAGCTCGGGGTCTGCCGTGAGGTTGCCCACGACGGTGATGACGGTCTCGCCGGCCATGAGCCTTACGCCTTCGCAGCCTTAGCGGGGGCGGCAGCCTTGCGAGCGGCCTTCGCCTCGGAGCGCGCCTTCTCGGCGGCGACCTGTGCGATGGCCTCCTCGGCGCGCAGGACCTTGGTGCGCATGATCGACTCGCTCAGCTTCAGCTGGCGGTCGAGCTCCTGCGTGGTCTCGCTCGTCGCGGTGAAGTTGACGACGGCGTAGATGCCCTCGTTCTTCTTCTGGATCTCGTACGCCAGGCGGCGACGGCCCCAGATGTCGATGTTCTCGATGGTTCCGCCGTCATTCGTGATGACCTTGAGGAACTTGTCAAGGTTGGGAGCAACCTGACGCTCATCGATCTCGGGCTGGAGAATCACCATGAGCTCGTACTGGTACGTGTGCGTCACTGACCCACCTCCTTCGGACTAGAACGGCTCCCGGGCGTTTCCCGGAAGCAGGAGGGTGTGTAGCACGTGCCCGACCGAGGTCGGACAACCACAACAGCTTACCTGATCGCGCGTGATCCCGCCGACCGGTTACCGGTAGCGTGGGCGCATGGAGTGGACCGCGGACGTCTCGACCGGCGAATGGCTGCGCGAACGCGTCGACGATCCGTGGCGGGGGACGTTCCACGACGTCGTGCCGCGGGGCTTCGAGGCGTACGCGCGCATCCTGCATCCGGCATCCGTCCAGTCACGCGAGAGCGGCGAACGCCTCCCCCCGTTCGACGCGTGGGTCGAGATGCCGTGGCAGCAGTCGCAGCAGGTGACGGCAGACCTCGTGACCGATCCCGCCACGTGGGCCGAGACCGCCGCCGCCTTCGGGACGACGCTGCATCCGCTGGCGCAGTGGGATTCGATCGTGCGCTCGCCCGAGTTCGGCTCGAACCAGCGCAGCGCGCCCGACGGCCGCTGGTTCGCCGCACCCGGAATAGGCGAGCTCGACCCGCACCGCATGGCGGTTCTCGCGCGTGAGCTGATCAGGCACACGTCGACACCGGATGACGTGACCGCGGGCCTCTGGGAAGGCCGGGGCGGCCTGCTCGGGCACCTCGGACGCGCGCCGTCGCGCACGGTCTTCCAGCCCGGCGACCCCGACGACGCGACCCTCGCCCGCCACAACCGCATGCTCGGGTCGTCGATCGGCGACCGCTTCAACAGCGTCTTCCGCAAGCGCACGTGGCAGGAGGGCATCCTGTCGCGCGAGATCTCGGAAGGACCACGGCTGAGGCTGCCGGAGCGGGCTTTCGTCCTGTTCCGCGGCGCTGTCGACGAGTTCGCCGACGACGACTGGGAGCTGCGGATGCCGTGGCGCGACCTCGCCGCCGAGGCGATAGGAGCCGTGCCGACGTCGCAGAGCCCGAGCCTGCTCTGGCCCGCGGACCGCGCCTGGGTCATGGTCTCGGAAGTCGACTTCGACTCGACGATCGTCGGGGGCTCGCGGGAGCTCGTGAACGCGATCTGCCGGTCCCCGGAGCTCGAAGCCCTGCCCCTTCCGGCCGACGCATCCCTGTCGTGGGGAGCAGACGAGGTCAATCGATGAGCGTTCCGTTCGACCCCCGACCCCTGCTCGAGCCGGTGTCGCCCGCGACGGCGCGCGCGTTCCGCAAGCAGCTCGCCGACAGCGGCCGGCTCCCCGGCGGGTCGGGCACCGCCGGTGTGATCATCGCCATCGTCGTCATCGTCTTCGTGGTGCTCGTGTTCGGCGGCGTCCTGTCCGCCATCATCGGCGGCCTGGTGTTCGCCGTCGGGACGCAGTCGGGTTTCGGCGCGGTGGTCTCGCTGGCGCCCGTCATCCCCCTCGTCATCATCATCGCCCTCGCGGCGCTCATCCCTTTCTTCGTCCGCCGGCAGCGCGCTGCGCAAGCCGCGGTCTGGTACCGGCTCGACCGGTTCGCGCGGGCCAACGGCATGAGCTTCGAGCCGCAGCGACCCCAGCCCCCGCTGCCGGGGATGATCTTCTCGCAGGGGTCGGGGCGGATGGCATCCAATCTCGTCCGCGGCGACCAGCCGCGCTTCGTCGAGTTCGCGAACTACCGTTACACGACCGGGTCGGGCAAGAACCAGCAGACGCACACGTGGGGCTACGTCGCGGTGCACCTGTCGACGCCCCTGCCGCACATCGTGCTCGACGCCCTCGGCAACAACGGACTGTTCGGCTCGAACCTCCCCGTCGCGTTCGACCGCGACCAGCACCTGACCCTCGAGGGCGACTTCGACCGGTACTTCCGCCTCTACTGCCCGCGCGGATACGAGCGCGACGCGCTGTACCTCTTCACGCCCGACATCATGGCGCGCTTCGTCGACAACGCCGCAGCACTGGATGTCGAGATCGTCGACGACTGGCTCTTCTTCTACGGAAAGCGCGACTTCTCGACGCTCGATCCCGCGACCTGGTCGTGGCTGTTCGGTGCGGTCGGCGCCATGATCGACAAGTTCGCGCAATGGGAGCGCTGGCGCGACGACCGGCTCGCGCCGCCCGCGGCGTCCGGTGTGGGGGCGGTGCCGGCCGTACCGGCGCAACCGAGTCCCGCGGGGCCGGCTACGGCGGGACCGGGTGCGGCCGCCGGCGCCGCATCCGCGCTGCCCGTCACGCCGCCGCCGGGACTGCTGCGCCCGCCGCCCGGTGTCGCCGCGCCCGGCCAGCGCTTGAAGAAGAGCGTCCCGTGGATGGCGGTGGTCGTAGTCCTGCTGATCGTCACGGTCGGCGCCATCGGTCCGGTCATCGCCTTCATCGGCGGACTCTTCGCCGCCATGCGCTGACCGGCCGGCGTGACGCGAACAGGCTGAGCACAGGGTGGCCGTTTTGTTCACGACGAGGCTGCCCGGCCGGCCCTACGGTGAGGCCCATGACACTCGCACTCGGATTCATCGGAATCGTGACCAAGGACATGGCGGCGTCCCTGGCCTTCTATCGAGCCCTCGGCGTTCACATCGATGCGGGCCAGGACGACCGCCCTCACGTCGACGCCACGCTCGACGACGGAACGGCGCTGGCGTGGGACACCATCGACACGATCCGCTCGTTCGATCCGGCCTACACGCCCGCGTCGGGCGGTCACCGCATCGCGCTCGCCTTCGATAAGGGCACGCCAGCCGAGGTCGACGCAGCGTACGCGACGATGATCACCTCTGGATTCGCTGGGCACGTGGCGCCGTGGGATGCCGTCTGGGGCCAGCGCTACGCGACCCTGCTCGATCCCGACGGAAACTCCGTCGACCTCTACGCCGCGCTGAGCGCGAACTGAGCGGGGCTGCGACCGACCAGGCGCTGGAACTCGCGTGAGAGGTGCGGCTGGTCGGCGAAGCCGGCCGCGGCTGCAGCATCCACGATCGAAGAGCCGGACCGCAGCATCCGTTGTGCGCGGCGGGCCCGCTCGAGGCGCACCAGGGTGGCGTAGCCGTAGCCGAAAGTCGCAAGCATCCGCCGGCGGAACGTGCGTTCCGACATCCCGAGCGACGCGGCGGCATCCCGGGCCGGGCCGGCATAGAAGGCGAAGCGGCGAGCGCCGTCGATCCAGGGTGCGCTCTCGTCGCCGAGCGCGGCGATCCGCGATACGGCCTCATGACGCCCCGACCGGCTCGCCACTCGCAGCATCGTCTCGCGCAGACGGCGTGCGTGCCCGGCCGCGGCGAGATCGTCGAGCGGAACGAGCTGATCTGCGATCGTGGCGAGGTCGATTCGCAGTACGTGTGCGGCACGGCCGGGCGCGAGCCGCAGACCGGTCGACCCATCCGCGCCGTCGGGCGCGGTCTCGAGCCAGCGTGTCGAGGGTCCCGCGACGTCGACCCGGCCGTCGCGGAGGATGAGGTCGACGCATCCGTCCGCGGGGATGACGGCATGCCCGGCGCTATGGTCCGAACACCACAGCGCCGCCGCGCCCGACAACCGCACCTCCGAGTACATGGGCCCAGTCTCGCGCCTCGAGTCGCTCGAAGTCCCACTTCAGCCGGGAATCCGCCCTGGATACCCGGCCGAACTGGGACCTCGGCTCAGCCGCGCACCCTCAACCGCGCGCGACCGGACTGATCACCAGCTCGTCGATGCGCACGTGCGGGGGCGCATCGACCACGAAGCGCACCGTGCGGCCGATGTCGTCGGGAGTCAGCATCCGCTTGCGGGCTTCGTCGTCGGGCACCTCGGGACGCAGGCTCAGGAACTCCGTGTCGACGTCGCCCGGGCACAGGTGGCACACCCGGATGCCGGCGGCGGACTCCTGCGCGTTCAGGGTCTCGCAGACAGCCGCGAGCGCGCGCTTGCTGGCGCTGTACGCGACACCGGCGACGGGCGAGAAGCGCCAGGCCGCGATCGACGACACCACGACCACACAGGCCGAGCCGGAGGCACGGAGTGCCGGCAAAGCTGCGTCGAGCACGTGGATGACCCCGTGGAGGTTCGTACCGATGACCTGGTCGACCTCGTCGACCGACTGCGTCGCCCACGTCCGCCGTGGCGAGTTCAGGCCCGCGGCAAGGACGAGCTCGTCGATGCGTCCCCACCGGCCGAGAAGGTCATCTCGAGCCTCCGTCACCGCCCCCGCGTCAGTGGCGTCGAACGGCAGCACGAGGGCCTCTCCGCCCGCGTCCGCCACATCGCGCGCCGTCTGCGCGAGCACGTCCTGACGCCGTCCGCTGAGCGCGAGACGCCGGTCGGGGGCCAGGGCCAGCGCGGCAGCCCGGCCCATTCCGCTGCCGGCGCCGGTGATCCACGTGACGCGTGCCTCGGCCGCGGTCATTCTCGGCCGGCCATCTCGTACGCCCGCTGCGGGAACTGGGTCGCGAACTTGCCGCCGCTCACATCGAGCAGGGTGCCCGTGACGTAGCGCGAGGCATCGCTCGCGAGGAAGCAGACAGCGTCCGCCACTTCGCGCGGGTCACCCCACCGCCGTAGCGTGAGCGTGTCGAGCAGGCGACGCTGCTCATCGTGCGGCTTGTCGGCGAAGCCGTTCATGTCGGTGGGGATCATCCCCGGAGCGTACGCGTTCGCGGTGATCCCCCAGGGACCCAGTTCTCCCGCGAGTGTTCTGGTGAACTGGACGACAGCGGCCTTGGATGCCGCATAGGCCGCCCCGCCGACGCTGGGGATGATGGCCGCGAACGAGGCCGCGTTGACGATGCGGCCTCCACCCTGCCGCTTCATCGCGGGGATGACCGCCTGGCAGGTGCGGAAGGTGCCGGTGACGTTGACGTCGAAGACGCGATTCCAGGTCTCGGCATCGGCGTCCTCGATGAGACCGTCGCCCAGGATGCCGGCGTTGTTGACCAGCACGTCGATGCGTCCGAACCGGCTCAGCGCGGCATCCACGGCCTGCTGCACCGAAGCGGACGAACGCACGTCGCACGCCAGTGAGACGCCATCGAGTTCCGCATCGCGGCGTGCGTCGTCGGCCCAAGCCACCGCATCTTCGGCGATGTCCGTCGCGACGACGATGGCGCGCTCGCGCATGAACGTCTCGGCGATGGCGCGGCCGATGCCGCGGCCCGCTCCGGTGACGACAACGACCTTGCCGTCGAGATCCCACTGCATCGTGCTCTCCTCCGATCGGGGCCGCGCCTACGCGGCCCTCCTCGATGATGTCGCAGCGCGGCGGCGTTCGGCAGCGACGAGCGACACGACGACGAGCCCGGGCGCGATCACGATGAGCGGCGGCAGCATCCACACGACGGTCGCGCTCACCCCGAGCCCGACCAGCACCAGCGACGTTCCGATCGGGTCGTCGATCACGACCGCGCGTCCCTCTCGCCAGAGGTCGATCCACCGTGCGCCCGGCGTCCAGAGCGCCGCGGTCCGCAGCATCGCGACGGCCACGACCACCGCCAGGCCGCCGCTGATGATCGCGAAGACCGCCCCGCCGGGAAGCACCCCCTGGGCCGCCCCGATCGCGTTCAGGACGAGGAGCGCGATGACCACGACGCTGGCCGTGCCGAACCACCAGCCCGAACGCACCGCCTGGAGCCCCCGGGTGGCGAGAAGACCGATCGAGTCGGGCTCGTCGTCGAGGTGCGCGCGGAAGTGCCGCACCCCCGCACCGAACGCCGGGGCGAGTGTCACGAGCGGCAGCGAAAGCAGAGCGACCCCGATGCCGACCACGAACATCTCGCCGAACCCGGCGACGCCCGAGCCGCCGAAGACCGCGCGGCTCTCGGGCGATCCGTCCGCCTTGCGCGCCGAGGTCATCCCTTGAGCCCCTCCGTCGCGACGCCCGCCACCAGGTATCGCTGGAAGGCGAGGAAGAAGAGGACCACCGGCACCAGGGCGAGGATCGCCATGGCCATCTGCGCGCCGTAGTCGCTGGTCGACGTCTGGTCGACGTAGAGGCGCAGAGCCAGCGGCATCGTGTACATGCCCGGATCCTTCAGGTACAGCAGCGGCCCGAAGAAGTCGTTCCACGACCAGATGAACGCGAAGATCGAGCTCGTGACGAGCGCGGGTCGCATGAGGGGCAGGATGACGGCGGTGAAGGTGCGCGCATGGCCGGCGCCGTCAATGCGCGCGGCCTCGTCCAGATCGCGGGGCAGACCGCGGATGAACTGGATCATGAGGAACACGAAGAAGGCGTCGGCCGCGAGGAACTTCCCCAGCAGCAGCGGCCAGTAGGTGTTGATCATGTCGAGCTGGTTGAACACGATGTACTGCGGAATGATCACGACGTGGAACGGCAGGAGCATCGTCGCGATCATGCACAGGAAGAACACCTTGCTGCCGCGGAAACGGATGCGGGCGAACGCGTACGCCGTGACTGAACAGGAGAGCACCACCCCGACGACCGAGGCGACCGCGAGGATGAGCGAGTTCACGACGAACGTCCAGAACGAGACTCCCCCGATCCCGGCGAACGCCGTGGCGTAGTTGTCGAGCGAGAAGGTCTCCGGCACGAGACTCACCGAGCCGATGATCTCGTTGCCCGGCTTGAACGACGACATCACCATCCACGCCGCCGGGTAGAGGATGACGACGAGCACGGCGATCGCGAGCAGGTGGAAGACCACCGCGCTCCCCCGCGTGCCCCAACGCCGCCCTCCCGCGTCGCCGCGACCGCGTCGCCGCGACGACGGGTCGGTCGTGATGAGCTCCGTCTGAGTGATCGTGTTGGTCATCGTTCGTCCCCCGCATAGTGAACCCACGCCCGCGATGTGCGGAACAGCATGAGCGTGACCAAGCCGACGGCGACCACCAGCACCCAGGCCATCGCCGAGGCGTAACCCATCTGGAAGTCACGGAATCCGCGCAGATAGAGGTAGAGCGTGTAGAAAAGCGTCGAACCTGCGGGTCCGCCGCTGCCGTTGGAGATGATGTAGGCCGAGTTGAACACCTGAAAGGCGTGGATCGTCTCGAGCAGCAGGTTGAAGAACAACACCGGCGACAGCATCGGGATCGTGATCGAGAGGAACCGTCGCACCGGACCCGCGCCGTCGACGGATGCCGCCTCGTACAGCTCCGGCGGCACCTGCTTCAGTCCCGCGAGGAAGATCACCATCGGTGCTCCGAACTGCCACACGGTCAACAGGATGAGCAGCGGCAGCGTGCGCGCCGGGTCTCCCACCCATCCGCCCTCCGAGGCCGGCGGCCCCCCGAAGAACGAGCCGATCTGCGCGACGATGCCGTCGTCGATGAACATCGCCTTCCACACGATCGCGATCGAGACGCTGCCGCCGATCAACGAGGGCAGGTAGAACGCGGACCGGTAGAACCCTTGGCCCCGCCGTGGCGCGTTCAGCAGCAGCGCGACCCCGAGCGCCGCAGCGAGCTTCAACGGCGTTCCGACCAGGACATAGATGCCGGTGACTTTGACCGCCTGCAGGAAGTTGGGGTCGGCGAACATGCGCGTGTAGTTGTCCACGCCGATGAACTCGGGATCGTTGAACAGGTTGTAGTCGGTGAACGACAGCACCAGCGAAGCGACCATCGGACCTGCGGTCAGGGCGAAGAACCCGATGAGCCACGGGCTCAGGAAGAGGTAGCCGGCACGCGTCTCGCGCCGGGCCCGCACGGTCGAGCGCGCACGAACCGGGACGACGGCTGCAGGAGCAGTCATGGGATGTTCCTTTCTCCTGCGGTCCGGCGGCTCGGCCGTGCGGCAGGGTCGTGCGGAGCGATCAGGAGCCCAGCACCAGGGAGATCTCGGAGAACAACTCCTGAGCGAACTGCTTCGTCGTCAGATCGCCGTACCGCAGCTGCTCGTGCAGCTCGCCCCATTTGGCCTCGATGGTGCCGTAGCCCGCGGGCAGGATCGGGTAGCTCGCGGTCAGCTCATCGTCGATGGACGCGAGGTAGTCGAGGTTGACGGTGTCGGCTGCGGTCTGATCGATCGCTTCGCGTCCGGCCTCCGTGGGCGGGGTGCCGAGCGAGGTGCCGAAGATCTTCGCGACCTCGGGCGAGGTGGTGAGGAAGTTCACGAAGGCGGCAGCGGCCTGCTGCTGGTCGGAGTTCTTCGCCACGCTCAGGAGCATGCTCGGCTTGGGTGCGAGCACGTGCTCGTCCTGGCCCTTCTCGAGCGGCGGCTGCACCATGCCGATGTTCTCGGTGCCGGCATCCGTCATGCCCTGCAGCACCGTCGTCGAGAAGTTGAACCAGATCGCCGTCTCACCGGCGAGGAAGCCCCCGCTGGGCGAAAGGGCGACGCTGCGCTCGACGGGGTAGAAGTCGCCGTCCTCGCGGAGATCGGCGGCACCGTCGAGGTACTCGATCACATCGTTCTCGTCGAACGCGGGCGCACCGTTCTCCTCGAAGACCGGACTGCCGTCCTGCATGAGGTGGTAGATGAAGTTCGGAAGGCCGCCCGTGTAGTCCTCCGCCCCGTAGATCCGGGGTTCGGATGACGCCCCGGCCGCGTTGACCTCGAGGACGAAGTCGTTGAACTCGTCCCGGGTCATGTCGTCGGTCGGATAGTCGATACCGAACGAGTCGAGGATGTCCTTGTTGTACATCATCGACCAGGCGTTCGTGCCCAGCGGGACGCCGACGAGTTCGTCATCGACCGTTCCAGATCCGAGCACCTGGTCGTCGACGCCGTCGAGCGGCAGCAGTGAGTCGCGGTAGGGCGAGAGATCGGCGAGCAGACCCTTGCTGGCGTATTCGCCGAGGTAGCCGGCATCCATCATCACCACGTCGGGAAGCGACTTCCCCGCCGCTTCGGTGTTGCGGGCGGTCCAGTAGTCGCCCCAGGCGTTGAAATTCCGCACCACCTCGACGTTCGGGTACTGCTGATTGAAGAGCGCCACGACCTCTTCGAAGCGAGCGGCGCGGTCTTCGTTTCCCCACCACGAGAAGCTGATCTTGGCCGATGTGTCCTCGTCGAACGTGATCTCCTCGGGAGCGGCATCGGATCCTCCTCCAGCGCCGCAACCCGCGAGCAGAAGTGCTGCGGCTCCGACGAGGGCGAGCGATGCGGGCAGTCTCTTCATCATGGTTTCTCCTCATTGAGCGGGCATGAGCCCGGGGTGTCGGTGTCGATGGCGGTGGCGGTGGCCGGCCGAGAACCGGCGGAGGTTCAGTCGGTGCCGGTTCCTCGGACGAGAGACCGGATGGTCTCGATGGGCAGCTTGGGTTCCCGGCCTTCGGTGAGCAGGCCGTTCCGCTCCTGCATGGTGTCGGTGAGCTGCGTCCAGCACCAGCCGGCGAGCCCGTCGGGTCGCCCGCGGAAGCCTCTCGTGCCCGACTGCACGGCCCGGAGGATCGCCGCGACCATCCGGCCGTACTCCTCGGCGCCGCGCGCCTCGGAGTAGCCCCAGGAGTCGTCGGGGCTCGCATCGGCCGCCCACTTCACGCCGCCGAACTCGGTGAGCATGACCGGCTGTCCGTCGTCCGCCGTTCCGGGCAGACGCACGCGGCGACCGGCGGGGCCGATTCCGGAGACGAGCGTGCGCAGCTCGACCGCGTCGACGTCGTAGCGCCGGGCGAGGACATCGCCGTCGGCCTCGTAGTCGTGCAGGGTCCACAGGTCGGAGGTGCCGAGCTCCCATCCGTCGTTGGAGATGACCGGCCGGGTGGGGTCGAGGGCTTTGGTCAGGTGGAACAGCGCTTCCGCGAAGGCCCGCTGATCCGAGCGCGAGGCGATGTGCTGCACGCCCCAGCTCTCGTTGAGCGGCACCCACGTGATGATGCTGGGATGCGCCCGGTCGCGAAGCACGGCTTCGGTCCACTCCGCGGCCGTGCGCTGCACGGCTCGCTCGTCGAAGGTGTACGTCGCGGCCATCTCGCCCCACACCAGGAGCCCGAGCCGATCCGCCCAATACAGGAACCGGTCGTCCTCGACTTTCTGGTGCACGCGCACCGAGTTGAAGCCGAGTTCGGCGATCAATTCGGCCTCGCGTCGCAGCGCGTCGGGCGAGGGGGCCGCGAGGTGGGACTCGGGCCAGTACCCCTGGCTGAGAACCGACCGCAGCGTCACCGGCCGGTCGTTGAGCAGCAGCGCGCCGTCGCTCCATGAGACGCTGCGCAGACCGAGGTAGCTCGCAACGGCATCCGTTCGGCCATCGTCATCCGTCAGTTCGATCCAGGCGTCGAGCAGCGTGGGCCGGTCGGGGCTCCAGAGCAGACGTTCGTAGTTCTGACCGTTTCGCTGCCCGTCCAGGGCGATCGTCAACGTCGCTCGCGTGCCGCTCGTGCGCATCGTCGCAGCGGCGAGCTCCCGCCCCTCGTGCGCGATCCGGATGCTCGCGCGTGCGCGGCCGGGCCGGCTCAGTCGGAGCTCGAGGGTCACCGTGCCGTCGGTGAGGTCGCTGGTCCAGTTGAGCGCGGTGATGTGCTGCGGCGCGATGGACTCGAGCCACACCGACTGCCAGATCCCCGTCGTGCGGTGGTACCAGATCGAGTGGGGCTGTTCCTCCCAGTCCTGCTTCCCCCGAGGCTGCGCGAGGTCGTGCGGGTCGTCCTCGGCGCGCACGACGATGACATGCTCGCGAGCTTCACCGTCGAGCGCGTCGGTGATGTCGACGGCGAACGGGGTGTGGCCGCCCTCGTGGCTGCCGACCATATGCCCGTCCACCCAGACGGTGGCCCGGTAGTCGACGGCACCGAAGCGCACGATCGCGCGCTTCTCCGACCCATGTCCGGCGGCGGCGAGATCCGCGTCGGTCAGCGTCCGGCGGTACCAGACGATCGGGTGGAACCCCGTCTCGCCGATGCCCGAGGCCGGCGACTCCGGCGGGAACGGCACGAGGATGCTGCCGCCCAGCTCGCGACCGTCGAACCACCGTGCGGCGACACCGCGATCGTCGTCGTCGTAGGCGAACCCCCATTCGCCGTCGAGGAGAAGGAACGAGTCCCGCACGAGCTGCGGGCGCGGCCGCGCCGGTTCCAGCGCGCTAGCACGCATCGCGTCGGGCTCTCGACCGGCATCCTGCTCCACTGCAATGGCTCCCTCTGTCGGCTTCGATGCCGACCTCGTCGTCTGTCCCGCCCGCAGGCGAACATGGAAACCGCTTTCCGTTCCACGTTGAACTACACGATAGTTCCACGCTGAACTAGAGTCAACATCGAACCCCGAGACCCGCTCGACAGGAGCCCCATGACCCGCGTCACACTCGCCGACGTCGCCGCCCGCGTCGGCGTGAGCGCGAAATCCGTCTCCAACGTCGTGAACGGGACGGGATGGGTCGGAGACGAGATGCGGCGACGCATTCTCGAGGCGATCGATGAGCTGGGGTACCGGCCCAATCTCGCTGCGCGACAGCTGCGCAACGGTCGCAGCGGACTGATCGCGCTCGTGCTCCCCGACCTGCGCGAGCCCTACTTCGCCGAATTCGCCTCGCAGTTCGTCACCAGCGCGCAGACCCGCTCGCTGACCGTTCTCATTGCGCAGACGGGCGGCGCCCGTCCGGCGGAACTGGCGATGATGGCCGGCGAGGGCTTCCCCGCGCTCGACGGGATCGTGATGAGCCCGCTCGCCCTTACTCTCGACGACGTACGGGACCGGCCGAACGGCCCCCCGCTCGTGCTGATCGGCGAGCAGGCCGAAGAGCTCCTCACTCCGTCCGTGCACCACGTCGGGATCGACAACATCTCAGCGGCTGCGGCCGCCACCACGCATCTCATCCAGCAGGGTCGGCGGCGCATCGCTGCGGTGGGGGTTCAGGAATCCGGGCCTACCGCCACCTCGCGACTGCGGTTCGACGGATACCGGCGAGCGCTAGCCGCGGCCGGGATCGCCGACGACCCCGCGCTCTACGCCTCGGTCGACCAGTTCAACCGCGCCGAAGGATCGACCGCCGTCGCGCGTCTCATCGCGAGCGGAACCGACTTCGATGCCCTGTTCTGCTTCAGCGACAGCCTCGCCCTCGGCGCGCTGTACACCCTCGGCACGCACGGCATCTCCGTGCCGGACCGCGTGCAGGTCATGGGCTTCGACGACATCGAAGAGGGACGCTTCCACATCCCCGCGTTCTCGACCGTCGACCACGGTGTCGAGAAGGCGGCGGCGTCGATCCTCGACATCCTGAGCGACGCGACGAGGCAGACCGGCGTGCACCACCAGGTGCCGTACCGCCTCATCACCCGCTGATCCCCCACCGAGGTCCCACTTCGGCCGGGAATCCCGGCTCGATAACCGGCCCAACCAGGACCTCGCATGCGACGGATGCAGCGGGCCCCGCGAATGCCGGGGGTCAGGGCGCGGCGGCGAGGATGCGCTCGGCGGCCTTGACCATCGCGATGTCGATGAAGGTGCCGTCATCGAGCACGAACGCGCCCGTCCCGTCCGCCGCCGCGGTGCGCACCCGCTCGACGATGCGCTGCGCTCGCTCGACCTCTTCCGGGCCGGGGGTGAAGGCCCGCCGGATCACCTCGATCTGCCGCGGATGAATGGCGGTGCGGCCTGCGTAGCCGAGCGCGCGCCCGGCCCGGCAGCTCTGCTCCAGGCCCTCGAGGTCGGCGACATCGGCCCAGACCGCCATGAGCGGAAGGGGCAGCCCGGCCGCAGCCGCCGCGTTCACGAGCCGCGCGCGCGACCATGCGAGCCCGGGTTCCCCGGCACGCCCCGCGGGCACGCCGATCTCCGCGCGCAGGTCGGCCTCGCCCACCGCGATCGACGCGACCCCGGCCTGCGCGATCTCGAACGCGCGCTCGATCGCCAGCGCCGACTCGAGCAGGGCATGCACCTCGCGCCCGGGCGCGGCGGCGCGGACCGCCGCGACGTCATCCGCCGACTGGGTCTTGGGCAGCCGGATGCCGAAGGCCGCGGGCAGATCCGCGACAGCGGCGACATCCTCGTCGTGCGCGTCCGCCCCGCGCGCGTTCACCCGGACCTGCACCGCCGGTGCGGCAGCCCCTCGCGACGCCCGAACCGCGGCGAACTCGGCGAGCGCCGCCCGCGCCTGCGCCTTGCGCGAGAGTGCCACGGCGTCCTCGAGGTCGACGATGACGGCATCCGCTCCCGCATCCAGCGCCTTCTCGAAGCGCTCGGGGCGGTCGGCGGGCGCGTACAGCGCGACCAGGATCGGGCGGGTCATGCGATCGATCCCTCCGCACGCATGCGCGCGATGTCGTCGTCGGCGTAACCGAGAGAGGCCAGCACCTCTGCGGTGTCGGCGCCGTGAGCCCGCCCGGTGAAGGCGATCGTCGACTCGTCGCGCGACATCCGGAACAGCGGTCCCTGCATCGCCATCTCGCCGAGATCGGGGTCGTGGATGCGGTGGACCGTGCCCAGCGCCTGGAACTGCGGGTCCGCGACGATGTCAGAGGGGTCGTACACCGGGGCGACCGCGGCCTGCGCGGCTTCGAACGCCTCGATCACCTCATCGCGCGTGCGCTGCGCGATCCAGCTGCCGACGGCCTCGTCGAGCTCATCGGCGTGCTGCGCCCGGCTCGATCCGCTCGCGAACCACGGCTCGGCCGCGAGGTCGGGGCGGCCGACGAGGGCCATCACCCGCTCGGCGATCGACTGAGCGCTCGTCGACACGGCGACCCACGAACCGTCGGCCGTGCGATAGGTGTTGCGCGGCGCGTTGTTCGCCGATCGATTGCCGGTGCGGGGCTGCACGGTCGCAAGCTGATCCCAGCGCGTGATCTGCGGGCCGAGCATCGCGAGGATCGGCTCGATGATCGCCACATCAACCACCTGCCCGCGCCCGTCCCGCTCGCGGGCATGCAGCGCAGTCATGATCGCGTAGGCGGTGGCGAGCGAGGCGATGCCGTCGGCGAGGCCGAACGGGGGAAGGGTCGGCGGACCGTCGGGCTCGCCCGTCGCGGCAGCGAAACCGCTCATCGCCTCGGCGAGCGTGCCGAAGCCGGGGCGACTGCGGTACGGACCGATCTGACCGAATCCGGTCACGCGGGCGAGAACGAGACCGGGGTTCTCCGCAGACAGCTCGTCGTACCCGAGTCCCCAGCGCTCGAGGGTTCCGGGGCGGAAGTTCTCGACGACGACATCGGCGGTGCGGGCGAGGCGCAGGAACGCCTCGCGCCCGTCGGCGGTGTGCAAGTCGATCGCCACGGTCCGCTTGTTTCGGCCGAGCGTCTTCCACCACAGGTTCTGCCCGTCCTTGCTCGGACCGTGGCCGCGCGCGGGGTCGGGCCGGGTCGGGTGCTCGACCTTGACGACCTCGGCCCCCATGTCGCCGAGGTGCATCGCGGCCATGGGACCGGCGAACAGCGTCGAGGCGTCGATGACGCGCAGTCCGTCGAGCGGGGTCACGAGGGCTCCTCCCAGCAGACGCGGAATCCGATCGAGGGCGACGCGTCCTGTCCGAGCCCCGGCAGCAGCAGTTTGGCCGCGAACTCCGGCGACCGCACACCGCCGTCGAAGTACCAGTCCGACCCCTCGCTGCGGTGGGCGCTGCCGCCCTTCAGCATCACGAACCGGGTGCGGCCGTCGGAGTGCTCCGACTCCGTCCAGTTCCACACCTCCGGCGCGCGTCGACGGAACGACGGAAGGGATGCCGCGAGCTGCCACTCGTCCTCGGTGGGGAGCCGCCCGCCCACCCATGCGGCGTACTCCCGAGCCCGCGCGAAGGTCACATCGGTCGCCGGGCGCTCGGGGTCACGGGCATCCGCGTCTTCACCGATCGCGTCGAGGAACCGCGCGTATTCGGCCTCGGTCACCTCGGCAGCGCCGACGCGCACGGGGTGCCGCACCTCGACGACGCGTTCGAGTGTGCGCTGGTCGTGCAGGCGAGGCGGCAGCGGCTTCCACTCGTCGACGTAGGGTGCGCCCTCGTACATCCCGGTCTCGCGGGCGCGGAAGCGCACGGTCAGCGCATATGTGCCGGGCGCCACCGCGACGGTCGGTTCCTCCTCATCCGCCGCAGCGTCTCGCACGGGCCCGGTCCATGCCGGAGCGGTGAGGCGCCGCGCTCGGCGGTGCGGGAACGACACGTCCGCCACCGGCGGCTCATCGCGCAGCGCGGCTTTCACCTCGGCGACGACCGGCGGCACAGGGGTACCCGCGGCATCCGCGGTGAGCCGCACGACGGCGGCGACCCCACCGGCCGGCACCGTCACCGACGACACCTCATCGCCGGGCTCATGCAGCGGAACGTATCGACCGCCGGACTCGAGCTCGAACTGGACATCGGACCCCGACGTGTTGACGAGGCACAGCAGGGTCACGCCGTCGAGTTCGAACGCCGACCCGAAGACCGGTGCGTCGTGCACGGCGAGAGGCGTCCACTCCCCCTCGACCAGCCAGCGGTGCATGCCGCGCTGCACGGGCAGCATCCGCCGCAGGGTCGCGGCGTCGCGGTCGTTCCAGCCGACCCAGACGCCGAAGACGACCTCCCACACCATCACCCCGACGCCGTTGAGCCATGCCGAGCGCAGCTCTTCTGCGTGGTCGCGGTGCCACCGGCGGATGTGGTGCTGCATGTGTCGGCGCTCGAACCACCGGGCGCGCAGCACGCCGGGCACCTCCGAGTCGGCGAACCACTGGGCCCACGACAGGGTGTGGTCGGCGATGCGCTCGGTCGCGAGCTTCGACTCGCCCTCGAGTCCGATGCCCGGGCGTGCGGCATCCAGGGCCGCGACGAGATCGGGATCGGCCTTCCGCAGCGTGTCGAGGAAGACGCCGTCTGCCCCGAGACGCCGAACCGTGGCGGCCAGCTCGGCGGCGTCGTCTCCCGAGCGTCGCGTGCCGACATCCCACGGGTTGTAGTCGACGAACACGGCGACACCGGCGGCGCGCAGAGCCTCGGCGGCTTCGACGAGCCCCGGAACCGCGTAGAAGTCCCACTGGTTGCGGCCGTCGATGCCGATGACGGGGTAGGCGTGCCACAGCACGATCCCGTCGAGACCGCCGAACCGGCGCTGCGCGTCGGCGAGGAAGCGTTCCGGCGTGAAGCGCTGCTCGTCGAAGTCGAAGAACAGCTCGTCCCAGAGCCATACCTGGGCGACGGTGAAGCACCGGCTCGCCCACGCGGACTCGGCCTGTTCGTAGCGGGTCGGCGCGCCGTGCCGTTCGCGAGCGCCTTCGCGCCACACCGTCAGCTGGGCACGCCACGCACCGAGGTCGGCCGGATCCGTCGGCGCGACGAAGATCTTCGCGTCATCGAGCACCGTCGCGGCGTCGCCCGAGCGCACGTCGGCGTCGAGCGGCACCGGCGTCGGGCGATCGATCTCGCGCGGGACCAGGGGATCGAATCCATCGCTCACGGTCGGTTCTCCTTCCGGAAGGCGGCGACCTCATCGCTCGTGGGCACCGCGTCCTGCGCACCGGGGCGCGTGACGGCAAGAGCGGATGCCGCAGCACCGGCGCGCGCGGCATCCGCGAGCAGATCGAGACCGACGGCGTCGGGGCGGCGTCCGGAGGCGGCGAGCGCCGCGGCCAGCACACCGCAGAAGGTATCGCCGGCGCCCGTCGTGTCGACCGGCGTCACGACATGGGCGGGCACCTCGGTGCGCTCGTCACCGCAGACGACCAGGCATCCGCGAGAACCGAGTGTGACGACGAGTCCGCGCACCGTACGGGCGAGCTCGGCGACGGCCTCGTCGAGGGCTTCGACGCCCGCCGCTTCGAGTGCCTCGTGCTCGTTCACGATCAGCACGTCGGTCGCCGCGAGCAGCGCGTCGCGGGCGGAGGCGAAGGGTGCGGACGGCGCCGCGTTCAGCACGTGCCACGCGCCCTCACCCCGGGCCGCGGCGGCGTCGCGCACCAGGGCCACGGGGATCTCGAGCTGCGTGAGCAGAACCGACGCCGATGCGACCACCGCCCGCTGCGCGTCGGTGAGGGAGTCGCGCGCGGCATTGGCCCCGGCGGCGACGACGATCGCGTTCTCACCCGACGCGTCGACCGAGATGAGCGCTGTTCCGGTCACCTCGTCGACCTGCACCACACCCGAGACGTCGATGCCGTCGGCCTCGAGCGCCGCGCGCAGCGCCGCGCCCGCGGCATCCGTTCCCACCGCGCCCACGAAGGCGACCTCCGCTCCCCCGGCACGCCGGGCGGCAACGGCCTGATTCGCCCCCTTCCCCCCGCCGGTGCGGACGAGCGACGACGCGAGCAGCGTCTCGCCGGGAGCGGGGATGCGGGCGACCCGGGCGACGACGTCCTGGTTGATGCTGCCGACGACGACGACGCTCACGAGCTTCCCTCCGCGAGGGCGATCGTCCGCTCGGCGAGCTCGCGGATCGACCGCTGCGGACCGCCGGGCATCGAGGTCGCGATGCGGTCGTTCAGGGGCGCGGTCCACGCGGGCCCGATGCCGTCGGCACCGACGAGGCCGCCGACCACCGAGCCGACCGTGGCACCGACCGAGTCGGTGTCCCAGCCACCGGCGACGGCGAGCGCGACGGCGGCGCCGAAGTCGCGACCGTGGGCCTGCAGCGCGCACGCGGTGAGCGCGGCGTTGTTCAGCGTGTGCACCCAGTGCATCCCGGCGAACTCAGCGTGCAGGGCGTCGAGCGCACCCGCCGTCGTGAGCTCGCCCGCGGCAAGCGCCCGACCGGTCTCACGGCCGAACCGCACGGCCGCGGCCAGGCGGGATGCGGGCGGCACGACGGTGTCGGCGGCATCCAGCACGGCATCCATCGAGTCGGCGACGAGGGATGCCGCGCAGAGGGCGGCCGCCCACATGGCGCCGTACAGGCCGTTGCGGGTGTGGCTGAGCCGCGCGTCGATCCACGCCGAGTGCGCCGCGGCCCGGACATCGCCGGGGTTCGCCCACCCGTGCACGTCGGCGCGGATGAGGGCACCGATCCACTCGCGGAACGGGTTGCGGTGGGTCGCGGTCTCGGGCACCGGCCGCGCGTCGAGGATGTTGCGGTACGCGGCGCGTTCCGCGGTGAACACCCGACCCGCCGGCAGGGCCGCGAGCCAGGCCTCGGCGACGTGGTCGGTCGTCAGCTCGAAGCCGTGCTGTTCGAGCAGATCGAGGGCGAGGATCGGGAAGTTCAGGTCGTCGTCCTCCGGCATCCCGGCGATGTTCTCCACGAGCGAGGTCGGCGCGGAGCGGCGGTTCCACGGCCAGCGCTCGGCCACGTCCGTGGGCAGACCGCGCGCGGTGAAGTAGCCGCGGATCGGCCAGTTTCCGGTGGCGCGGGCGATCTGCTAATTGCCTTCGCGCGGGATCTTCTCGACCGGCTTGCCGAGCAGGCACCCGGCCGACCGCCCCAGCCACGCGCCGTGCACGCGGTCGAAAGCTGCGTCGCCGACGCTCGGCTCGGGCTGCGCGGGAAGCAGCGCCGCGATCGCATCCCACTCGTCGGGCTCGTCCGCGCTCGGGCGCTGCAGCCCCTGCAGCTCATCGAGCACGCGACGCGCCTCCGCGCGCAGTTCGGGCGAAGCCGGCGTCGCGCTGGCCCCGGAAGGCGCCAGGACCGTCGCTCCGCCTGCCTGCGTCCACACCCGTTCGATCGCCGACAGTTCGTCGTCGGGCGCCCCCTGCTCGCGCAGGGCGACGAGCTCGGCGGGGACGAGGTCTTCGGGCTGAGCCCAGGTCAGTCTCACGCCCCGGCCCCCACCGACAGCAGCGACGACAGCGATTCCGCGCGGGCGGCGGCGCGCTCGGCATCGGCGCGGGCGACGTCGCGCACGACCTCGACCATCGTCGTGACGACGCCATCGAGGTCGAGGCGGCTCGCGGTCACGACCTCGTGGAGCCACTCCTCGGGAACGGCGGCGCTGCCGCGGAGGCCACCGCAGATCGCGCCGGCCATCGTGGCGATCGAGTCGGCGTCGCGGCCGTAGTTCACCGCATCCAGGACGGCAGCACGCAGGTCGCCGCCGTGAGCGACGACGAAGCCGAGCGCGACGGGAAGCTCTTCGATGGCCTTCGTCCGCGAGGGAAGACGCGCGTCCATGGCCGGCGACCGGTATGCCTCGCCCACGGTGTCGAAGGGCCGCACCGCTTCGCGGACGACGCGACCGAGCTCGCGCGGATCGTCCGACCCGCCAGCGGCACGGAAGGCATCGACGGCCTCGAACACGGCGCGGATGGCGGCGGCGGTGCCGTCGTGCGCGACATCCAGCACCGCCCGTCGAACGTCGTCGACCGTCGCTCCGGGAGTGGCGGATGCCGCGACCGCGGCGGCGAACACGCCGGCGGCCTCGCGACCGTACGACCACTGGTGGGCGCCGGCGATGTCGATTGCTTCGGCGTAGGCGCCGCGCGGGTCGCCGATGTGCACGAGGCCGACGGGCGCCATGTACATCGTCGCGCCGCAGTTGACGACGTTTCCGACGCCCGCCTCACGGGGGTCGGCGTGGCCGTAGTGCAGCTTCATGACGAGCCACTTCTCGGCGAGGAAGACGCGCTGCAGGATGAGCGCTTCGTCTTCGAGCTCGGGGATCCAACGGCGCTCGCCCATCATGAGCGGCACGAGGTCGCTCGCGACGTCGTAGGCGTCGAGGTGCCGACGCTGCTTGGCGTACACCTCGATGAGCGCGTGGGTCATGAGGGTGTCGTCCGTGACGTGCCCGTCGCCCTTGTGGTACGGCGCGATGGGGCGAGCCGTGCGCCAGTCGGGCAGGAAGGGACCGACGATCCCGTCGACACGTCCGCCGTGGCGCTCCTCGATCTGCTCGGGGGTCCAGCCCTCCGTCGCACCGCCGAGCGCATCGCCCACGGCGGCTCCCGCCAGTACTGCTGCCACCCGATCGTGCAACACGTCCATTACGTCCCTCTCTTCGTTCGAGCGTGTGAGGCGGGGGCGGATCGGATCGACCCGCCCCCGCGGATCGTCATCCGGCGACGTCGGCCCAGCCGTCGCTGAGCTGCGCGGCGAGCTGGTCGCGGTCGATCTGGTTCGCCAGGTACTGCTGGAACGCCGGCGTCGCGATCGTGTCCTTCCACTCGGTGTACTTCGACACCTTCAGGAACGGCGGACCTTCCAGGCCCTCGCCCGACGCGAGCACCTGCTTCCACGCGGCGTCGTCGCCGGCGAGCTCGGCGACCTGCGTGCGGGCGGCACCCGACGAGGGGATGAGCGCGTCGGCGTAGGCGATCTTCGCGAGGTTCTCGCCGTCCATGAAGAAGTTCAGGAACTCCGCCGACTCCTCCACGTGCTCCGAGTCGATGTTCACCGAGTACGTCTGCGGGTTCGCGGCCTGAATGGCGCCAGCCGATCCTTCGAGCGGCGGAAGCGCGACCCAGTTGAGGCCCTCGGGAGCATCCGCGGCGATGTTCGTCGCCTGGAACGAGCCCTGCACCGTCAGCGCGACCTTGCCGCCGTAGAACGACGGCAGCACGTCCGAGCCCGACTGCGTGAGCGAGGTCGGGTCGATCGACCGGTCGGTGTAGGCCATCTCGTGGATGCGCTCGGGCACGGCGAGCTCGTCGTCGCCCACCTCGATCGTCACGTCGTCGCCCTCACCGTCGAAGTAGCCGCCGTCGAAGCCCATCGACAGGCTCATCATCGTCGCGGTGGGCGAACCGAGACCCCAGCCGAGGCCGTAGTGGTCTGCCGTGGTCGTCGCTCTCGCGATCTCCTGGAGCTGATCCCACGTCATCGTGTCGCCCGTGGGCACCTCTACGCCCGCTTCGGCCAGCAGGTCGGCGTTCGCGAACGCCATGTACGACTGGAGGGTCGAGGGGTACGCGACGATCTGCCCGTCGTGGGTCACCGACTCCCAGATGCCGTCGGAGATGTCCGACTTCAGCTCGGGGTCGATGAGGTCGGTCAGGTCGGCGAGGTAGCCGTCTGCCGCGAACGACACGATCGAGCTCGCCTCGAAGTGGATGATGTCGGGCGCGGTGCCGCCCGAGAACTGGGTGATCAGCTTGTCGTAGGTGCCATCCCAGCCGGCCTGGATGATCTTGACCTGGACGTCGTCGTGCTCGGCGTTCCAGGCGTCGACGATCTCGCTGATGGCTGCCTGGGTCGCGGGCTGGTCCGACAGCGACTGGAACTGGAGGGTCACGACGTCGCCGTCTCCCCCGCTGCTGTTCGCGCTGCCCTGCTGGCATCCTGCGAGCGTGATGGCTGCGATGCCCACGAATGCGACGGCGCCGATGCCGCGGATTCTTCTCATGGTGTGGCCTTTCTGGTTTTCGGGTTTCGTCGTCACGGGGAGGTCAGCCCTTGACGGCACCGGCGAGCATGCCGCCGGTGAGCTTCTTCTGCAGGATCCCGAAGATGATGAGCGACGGGATCGTGGCGAGGATGGCGCCGGCGGCCAGCGGCCCCAGCTGGGTCTGCCCCTCGGCACCGAGGAACGAGCGCAACGCGATGGGCAGCGTGTACAGCTCCGGGCTCTGGATGAGCACGAGCGCGAGGAAGAACTCGTTCCAGGCCGAGACGAAGGTGAACATCGCCGTGGCGACCAGTCCCGGCACCAGCAGCGGCAGGATCACGGTGCGGAGGATGGTGAACCGGCCGGCACCGTCCATCTCGGCGGCTTCCTCGAGCTCCGGCGGGATCGCCGCGACGTACCCCTGCAGCATCCAGAGCGTGAACGGCATCGTGAAGGTGACGTAGACGAGGATGAGGCCGAACAGGGTGTCGTTCAGCTGCAGGCTCCGCAGCACGAGGAACAGCGGGATGATGATGAGGATCGTCGGGAACACCTGGCTGACGAGGATCCACACCGTGCCGGCCGCGCGCAGCCGGCCCTTCAGCCGGGCGAGGGCGTAGGCCATCGGCATCGACAGCAGCACCGCGACGATCATCGTGACGATCGAGACGAGCACCGAGTTGCCGGCCGCGGTGATCAGATTCTGCCGCTCGAGTGCGGCGATGTAGTTGCCGAAGTCCCACTGCTGCGGGATGAGGTTCACAGCGAGCGAGTTGAGCTCTCGGGTCGACTTGAACGACGCCGACAGCAGCCAGAGCAGCGGAAAGCCCAGGAAGATCAGGTAGCCCGCGAGCGCCAGGTACATCAGGACGGTCGCGTACAGGGGGCGCTTGGTGGTCACTTGCGGGCCCCCTTGTTCTGCCGGAACTGGTTGATCAGGTACAGCGAAAGGATCACCAGGATCGCCACGACGAGGACGTTGCCCATCGCCGACGCGTACCCGATCTCGCGGTTGCGGAACGCCTCGAGGTAGGTGAACAGCGGCGGGATCATCGTGCGGCCGCCCGGGCCGCCCTCGGTCAGCACGTAGATGAGGCCGAACGAGTTGAACTGCCAGATGAAGTCGAGCGCGGTGACCGCGATGATCACGGGCCGCAGGGCGGGCAGCGTGACGTGCCAGAACCGGCGGGCGGCTCCCGCGCCATCGACGGCCGCGGCCTCGTGCTGCTCGGGGGCGATCGACTGCATGCCCGCGAGAAGCAGCACGGTCGTCTGCGGAATACCGGCCCAGACGCCGACGACGATGACGGCGGGCAGCGCGGTCGAGAAGTCGCCGAGCCAGTTCACACCCGGGATGCCGAGCCAGCCGAGCACGCCGTTGAGCGGGCCCGAGTTGGGGTTGTAGATCATGCGCCAGACGATCGCGATGACCACCGGCGGCATCGCCCAGGGGATGAGTGCGAGAACGCGGGTCAGGCCCTTCAGCCGCAGGTTGCTGTTGAGCAGCAGAGCAAGGCCCATCGCGCTCACCAGGGTGAGGAGGGCGACCGACCCCGCCCAGACGATGCCGATCCCGAACGACTGCCAGAACCGGCGATCACCGGCGAGCTCGATGAAGTTGTCGAGCCCGATGAACGAGATCTCCGCGTTGCGGGCGAGGGTGGCATCCGTGAATCCGAGGAGCACTCCGCTGACGAGCGGGATGACAGAGAAGATGATGATCGGCAGGAGCGCGGGGGCGACGAGGGCGATCGCCTCTTTGCGCTGAGCGCGGGCGCGCGGTCCTATCTGCCGGACGCGGGGTGGGCGCGAGGACGTCTTCGTCTCTGCGAGCGTGGTCATCCGTGTGCCTTCTCTTCGTCGATGGGCTCGGGGCGGCGGAGGGCCGCGGGGACGGATGCCGACGTCGAGCCGCGCACGACCAGCGCGGGCGGAACTGTGACGGTGCGGGCCGGCCGGGTGTCGTCGGCGATCCGGGCGAGGAGCATCTCGGCGGCGGCGCGACCGCGCTCCTTCGCTCCGAGGTCGACGCTCGTGAGCCCGGGGCGGACGACCTCGGCGAGCTCGGTGTTGTCGAGGCCGGTCACAGCGAGGTCGGCGGGGACCCGCAGACCGAGGTCTTCGGCGGCACGCAAGACACCGACGCCGATCAGGTCGTTCGCCGCGACCACCGCCGCCGGCCGGTCGGACCGCTCGAGAAGCGGGAGCGCCGCGTCGTAGCCCGCGGCGATCGTGAAGTCGGCGGCGTCGACGTGCCGCGTCCGCAGGTCGTCGTACTGGCCCACCGCCGCGATGAAACCGTCTCGTCGCATGACACCGGGGGTGGTGTCGGTCGGGCCGTTGATGAACGCGATGTCGCGGCGTCCCTCGTCGACGAGGTGGTCGACGACGAGCCGCATCGCCGTCGGAGAGTCGGCGCGCACGGTGTCGAAGTCGGCCGAAGCGGGCAGCCGACCGAGGACGACGAACGGGATCGGAGCCGCGGCGAGCGCGGTGAGCAGCTCGTCGGTGACGCGCAGCGGCGACAGGATCAGCCCGTCGACATAGCCCCGACCGAGGTCGCGGACGACATCCACGGAAGACGACGATGTGCCGGTCGACGACAGCAGCAGGCGGTATCCGGATGCCGAGACCACCTGTTCGACCGCCGCCATCATCTCGACGTATACCGGGTTGCCGATGTCGGCGACGGCGAAGCCCAGCTGCAACGTGCGGCCCCGCTTGAGCGATTGCGCCGTGGCATCGGCCACGTAGCCGAGCTCGCGCGCCGCATCGCGCACCTTCGCCGCGGTCTCCGGACTCGCGACGAGTCCGTTCAGCGCTCGAGACGCGCTCGCGACGGAGACGCCGGCGCGGGCGGCGACCTGCGTGATCGTGACGCGGACCATGGCTCTCCCTCGAGCGGTTGTAAACGTTTCCAAAGCTGGACGTTGTAAACGTTCTCACCCCGACCCCGCCCCTGTCAACCCCAGTTCTCCGCTTCGCCCGTTCACCTCGCGCCGCGACCGGGAGGCTGGGTCAGCGCAGAGTGCGGGCCATCAGCTTCTGCACCGTGCCGGTGAGGAACATGATGAACAGCCCGAGGTAGCCGACAGCCGGGAAGACGAGCGCGATCGCCAGCGCCACCAGGAACAGCAGGATCATCGAGAGATCGATCGACATCCCCAGGCGCAGATCATCCCGTGACGCGCTGTGCAGGTCCGGATGCCGCACCAGGTAGATCCGCGTCACGAGCAGCATCCCGCTCGTGACGACGAGCGTTCCGATGTAGAGCACCTTCTGCAGCGCGTCGTCGGCGACCTGGCCGGTGAGGGCGGTGACGACCGGCATCCAGACGATCGTGAGCATCCACGCGACCGTGATCCACATGAGCCCCGGGGTGATGCGGTGCACCGACACGAAGAGCCGGTGGTGCAGCATCCAGAACATCGCGATGAGCACGAAGCTGATGAGGAAGCTCTGCAGCTGATCGCGCTGATCGACGAGCCACTCCCACGTCGTGTGGTCGTGCCCCGCGCTCTCGCCGACGCTCTCCATGAGCGGCAGGATCAGCAACGTCATCGCGATCGCGACGACCGCATCGACGAACGCCTTCGTGCGCTCGGCGCTGAGTCCCCGGATGCCGGGCTCCGGCGCGACGTCATCGCTCATGCCGAGGATGCTAGCGCCCGGGTTCCGTGGTTCAGCGATCCCTGGTCGTCGAGAGCACCTACGGCCACGCGAAACAATGGGCGCATGGGAGCGGGAGACTTCGAACTGACGATGGGTGAGCTACGGGCGGTCGTCCGATTCGCCTCCGATTGCGCACAGGATCTGCTTCCCGAGTTCGAAGCGGTCAACCCCCAGGATTCACGGCCGCGCGAAGCGATCCGTGCGGCGCGCATGTTCACGGATGGCGCGCCACGGTCGAACCTGCAACGAACGGCCGCGTTCGCCTCGCATCGCGCAGCCAAGGACGCCTCGGAGGAGACCGCTCGACTTGCGGCGCTCGCATGCGGCGACGCTGCCGCGGCCGCCTACCTTCACCCGATCGCCAAGGCCTCGCAAGTCGGTCACATCCTCCGCGCGGCCGCATGCGTCGCGCTGGTCACCGAGCTGAGAACAGGAACTGCGGACGGCGCCACGGTTCGCGTTCTCGCCCATCGGGCGAATCCGCCCCTGCCCGAGATACTTCGTCGGTATCCGGTCGCGTCTCCGGGCACCTCCCGGATCTCGCAGCTCATGATTGATCTGGACTCGGCGATCCGAGCGCGGGACTAGTCCGGGGTGCCGCAACGATGTCATCAACTGCGGTGACCGGCACCAGCCCGAACGCCGCCAGCTCGGCGTCGTCGAGCATGCGCGACCGGATGATGAACCGCATCCCGGTCGGTCCCTCGACGCTGAAGCCGGCGCCGCGACCCGGCACGGCGTCGATCGTGATGTGCGTGTACTTCCAGTACTCGAACTGCGCGAGCGAGATGAACACCTCGATCGCGTCGTCGAGGCCGACGTCGAGATCCCCGAGCTTCACGTCGGCGGGGCCGGTCAGAAACATCCCGACCGGGTAGCACATGGGGGCGGAGCCGTCGCAGCATCCGCCCGACTGGTGGAACATCAACGGCCCGTGCTGGGCGGTGAGGTCGCGCAGCAGGGCCGCGGCGGCGTCGGTCACCGCGACCCTGCTGTACGTGTCGTTCGACATGGTGATGAGTGGATGCGGCTCAGAAGAAGCCCATCGCGCCTTCGGCGTACGACACGAGGAGGTTCTTCGTCTGCTGGTAGTGGTCGAGCATCTTGAGGTGGTTCTCGCGACCGATGCCCGACTGCTTGTATCCGCCGAAAGCGGCGTGCGCGGGGTACTGGTGGTACGTGTTCGTCCACACGCGCCCGGCCTCGATCGCACGGCCGGCACGGTAGGCGGTGTCACCCGAGCGGCTCCAGACGCCGGCACCGAGCCCGTAGAGGGTGTCGTTCGCGATGCCGATGGCGTCATCGAAGTCGTCGAAGCTCGTCACCGAGACGACCGGCCCGAAGATCTCCTCCTGGAAGATGCGCATGTCGTTCGTGCCCTCGAAGACGGTGGGGGCCACGTAGTACCCGCCGCTCAGTTCGCCGCCGAGGTCGACCCGCTCGCCGCCGGCGAGCAGCTTCGCTCCCCCGGCCTTGCCGATGTCGATGTACGACAGGATCTTCTCGAGCTGGTCGTTGGACGCCTGCGCACCGATCATCGTCGCCGGATCGAGCGGGTTGCCCTGGACGATCTTGCCGACGCGGTCGAGGCCGTCGCCGAGGAACGAGTCGTACACCGACCGCTGGATGAGCGCCCGCGACGGGCACGTGCACACCTCGCCCTGGTTGAGGGCGAAGAACGTGAAGCCCTCGAGGGCCTTGTCGTAGTAGTCGTCGCGCTCGCGCGCGACATCCTCGAAGAACACGTTGGCGCTCTTGCCACCCAGCTCGAGCGTGACGGGGATGAGGTTCTGCGAGGCGTACTGCATGATCAGGCGCCCCGTCGTCGTCTCGCCCGTGAACGCGACCTTGCGGATGCGGCGGTGCTGCGCGAGCGGCGCGCCCGCCTCGATACCGAATCCGTTGACGATGTTCACGACGCCGGCGGGCAGCAGGTCGCCGATCAGCTCGAACAGGAACAGGATCGACGCGGGTGTCTGCTCGGCGGGCTTCAGCACGACGCAGTTGCCGGCCGCGAGCGCGGGCGCGAGCTTCCACGTCGCCATGAGGATCGGGAAGTTCCACGGGATGATCTGCCCCACCACACCGAGCGGCTCGTGGAAGTGATACGCGACGGTGTCTTCGTCGATCTGGCTGAGCGAGCCCTCCTGGGCGCGCAGGACGCCGGCGAAGTAGCGGAAGTGGTCGATCGCGAGCGGGATGTCGGCGGCGAGCGTCTCGCGGACGGGCTTGCCGTTCTCCCACGTCTCGGCCACCGCGATCTTCTCGAGGTGCTGTTCCATGCGGTCGGCGATTCTGTTGAGGATCACAGCGCGCTCGGCCGGCGTGGTCTTCTTCCACGACGCGAACGCCTGCCAGGCGACGTCGACGGCGCGGTCGATGTCTTCGACGGTGCCTCGACCCACCTCGCAGAACGGCTTACCGGTGACGGGCGTGATGTTCTCGAAGTACTGCCCCTTGACGGGTTCGACGAACTCGCCGCCGATGTAGTGCCCGTAGCGGGCGCGGTACTCTGCAACGGCTCCGCGCTGACCGGGAGCGGCGTAGACGCTCGAGACGCCCTCTTCGACGATGGTCATGTCATCTCCTCGACTCCCCGCAGCGCCGATGCTGCGGTGGTGCCGGGCACGCTACGCCCCGCTACGTTGCAACGCGTTGCACGGCTCGGCGGGGAGGATGCCGCGCACTAGCGCTACGCGAATTGTGAGCGCTAACATTCGAGCGTCGTCAGTGCTGACGGCCATGCAACGACGCATACGAGAGGTTCCCCCGTGCCCGCATCCGCTCGCCCGGCGCCCTGGCGCCGACACCATCCCTGGACGCTCGCCGTCCCGATCGTCGCCGCACTCGTCGCCGCGCCGCTCATCGTCCCCGCCGCAGCTCAGGCAGTTGGCCCACTCCAGCATTCCGGGCAGGTCGCGCTCGTCGACACCCCCGACGGTCAGGCCGCGCAGGCGGCGCTCGACGCGCTAACCGTCACGAACATCGACGACGTGCGCGGCAACCTCACGCTGCCGACGACCTCGCAGGGACTCGACGTGTCGTGGTCGTCCGCCGACACCAGCGTCATCACCGCTGACGGCCTGGTCACCCGGCCGGCTGAAAACACCACCGTCGCGCTGACGGCATCCGTCACGAAGGGCGCGACGACGCTCACCCGCTCCTTCCCGGCCGCGGTGCGCAAGGCCGCGAACATCGGAGCCTTCGAGGGCTACACGTTCGCCTACTTCACGGGAAACTCCGTCGCGGGCGAGAACATCTACTTCGCCGCCAGCAACGGCAACGACGCGCTGTCGTGGACCGAGCTCAACGGCGGCGAGCCGACGCTCACCTCCACGGAAGGCGAGAGGGGTCTGCGCGACCCGTTCCTCATCCGCTCGCCCGAGGGCGACACGTTCTACCTCATCGCCACCGACCTCTCCATCGGCCGCAACGGCGACTGGGGTCGAGCACAGACGCAGGGTTCGAAGTACCTCGAGGTGTGGGAATCGCATGACCTCGTCACCTGGAGCGAGCAGCGCCACGTCCGCGTCGCCCCCGACAACGCGGGCAACACATGGGCGCCCGAGGCCTATTACGACGAGGCACTCGGCGAGTACGTGGTGTTCTGGGCATCGTCGCTCTTCGGCGAGGACGACCCGAACCACACGGGCAGCTTCTACCAGACCATGATGTACGCGACGACGCGCGACTTCACGACGTTCAGCGAGCCGAAGGTCTGGCAGGACTTCGGAGCATCGCGCATCGATTCCACGGTCCTCAAGGACAACGGCACCTACTACCGATTCACGAAGGATGAAGCCAGCACGACCGGATGCCGCGACATCATCCAGGAGTCCTCGACCAGCCTGACCGCCGTCGATGACCGAAGCGATCCCAGCTGGAACGCAGCCGACCCCGCCTGGAAGCTGATCGACAGCTGCATCGGTCGCGATGCCGGACTCGGCGCCGTCGAAGGCCCCACCATCTTCGCGGCCAACCCCGGCGACACCTCCGGGTCGAACTACTACCTCTTCGTCGACGAATACGGCGGACGCGGCTACATCCCCCTGGGAACGGATGACCTCGACGCGCCGGACTGGCAGGTGCCCGCGAGCTACCGCCTGCCCGCGAGCCCGCGCCATGGCACAGTGATGCCGGTGACCGCGGCCGAACTCGAAGCGCTGCGCGCCAACCTGCCGCAGCCCCTCGCGGCGAACGAGAAGGGCGAGCTGCTGCGCTACGACTTCACGGATGCCGCGGGCGCGGTGCTTCACGACCGTTCCGGCGCCGGGCGTGACGCCCAGGTACGCGGCGGTGCGACGTTCACCGACGGCGCGCTCACCTTCGACGGCACCGACGACTACGTCGACCTGCCCGACAACGTCCTCGTCGGCGTCGACGACATCACGGTCGAGGCCGAGCTGCGGATCGACCCGGCCCAGCGCACCCCGTACTTCCTCTACGGTTTCGGCAACACCGGCGCTGACGGTGCCGGCAACGGCTACCTGTTCTCGACCGGCGACCAGTACCGCGCGGCACTGACCACCGGCAACTGGAGCGGCGAGCAGAACGTCACCTCGGGTGCGGCGCTTCCCCGCGACCGCTGGGTGCACCTCACCTACACCCTGAGCGGGAACACGGCACGGCTGTACCTCGACGGTCAGCAGGTCGCCGAGAACACGAACGTGACGGTGCGCCCCGGTGACATCGGCGGCGGCAGCACGCTGGCGAACTACCTGGGCAAGTCGGTCTACAACGCCGACAACCTGTTCCGCGGTCAGATGCGCGAGTTCGCGCTGTACAACCGCGCGTTGACCCCCGAAGAGATTGTGCAGAACTCCGGCAACTCCGGCGCGCTCGGTGCCGTCAGCCTGCAGGATGCCGATGCACTCAAAGTCGCGCCGATCGTCGACACCGACGCCCGCACGGTCCTGTTCCCGGTGAACCGCGGCACGGATCTGACGCAGCTGCGCCCGGTGTTCACCACGGCATCCGGCACGACGGCCACGCCCCCGTCGGGCACGGTCCTCGACCTGAGCAAGCCCGCCACCGTCACGCTCACGACCCCCGGACAGCCCGACGTCGTCTGGACGCTCGAGGCCGTGGAGATGAAGAGCCCGGTGCTGCCGGGGCTGTACGCCGATCCGAACATCGCCGTGTTCGGTGACACCTATTACATCTACGCGACCACCGACGGCACCCCCGGCTGGGGCGGCAACACGTTCTACGTCTGGACGTCGAAGAACCTGATCGACTGGACACGGTCGGACGAGCCCATCCTGACGCTCGACGGCGCGAACGGGAACGTTCCGTGGGCCACCGGGAATGCGTGGGCTCCGACGATCATCGAGAAGGGCGGAAAGTACTACTTCTACTTCAGCGGTCACGAGCCGAACGCGAACCGCAAGATGATCGGCGTCGCCGTCGCCGACAGTCCCGAAGGACCGTTCACCGCGCAGGCGGAGCCGATGATCACCAACGACGAGGCCGTCAACAGCGGTCAGGCGATCGACCCGGCCGCGTTCACCGACCCGGAGACCGGCAAGTCGTACCTCTTCTGGGGCAACGGACGCCCCGTCTACGGCGAGCTGTCAGACGACATGCTGAGCGTCGAGGACGGGACGATCACACCGATCGACGGACTGGTCGACTTCCGTGAGGGACTCTTCCTGAACTACCGCGACGGGACGTACCACCTGACGTACTCGATCGACGACACCGGTTCGGAGAACTACCGCGTCGGTTACGCGACGTCGACCAGCATCGACGGACCGTGGACCTACCGGGGCCTCCTGTTGCAGAAGGACCCGTCGCAGGGGATCCTCGGCACCGGCCACAGCTCGATCATCAACGTCCCGGGAACGGACGAGTGGTACATCGCCTACCACCGGTTCGCCATCCCCGGCGGCAACGGCACCAACCGCGAGACGACGATCGATCGCCTCGAGATCGGCGAGGACGGGCTGTTCCAGACCGTGACGCCGACGCTCGCGAGCGTCGACCCGCGCGAGGTGCCCGGTACGACCGAGCCCAACCCGACGGAGCCTAACCCGACCGAGCCGAACCCGACCGAGCCCGGCACCGCGGCCCCGGTCGTGTCGGTCTCGGCCACGACGGTCGAGCGCGGACAGGCCGTGCGGGTGACGGTCACCGGTCTGGAGGCCCGCGAGCAGGTCATCGCCGAGCTGCGGAGCGACCCGATCCGGGTGTCGGGCATCCCGGCCGCCGATGCGAACGGGCGCGTCGCGTTCGACGTCCGCATCCCCGCCGATCTGGCCACGGGCGCCCACACGATCGTGGTCTTCGGTGCCGACGGTCAGGTGATCGGCAGCGCGGCGATCACCGTGGTCGCCTCCGGGCAGCTCGCCGTCACCGGCGCTCAGGCGCCGCTCGGTGGCGCGCTGCTGGCTGCGCTCCTGCTCGTCGCGGGAGGCGTGCTGTGGTCGGTTCGGCCCGCACGCCGGGCAAGCGCCGCCTGACACCGGCGCCCACCGACGCCAACGGGCGGCGGCCTTCTCCAGAAGGTCGCCGCCCGTTTCGATCGCGCTCAGTGCCGGTTGCGTCGCGTGACGAATCCCTCGGCCTGCTTCGATTCGTGGGCCACCCGGACTCCGTAGCGATAGGCGAGCTTGCCCCCGAGCCATCCCGACGCGCTGAGGGTCAGCAGGCTCACGGCGCTGAAGATGACGCCCGCGATGGGGATGTCGTCGGTCGACGTCCGCAGGAAGAGCTGGAACAGGTACGCGCCGCACACCACGAAGTTCAGCCCCATGTGGATCGTGGCGGTGCTCGACGAGCGCGTCCGATCGGGGATGCGGAGGTAGTCGAAGATGCCCAGCACGATAGCCACGACACTGCCAACCAGCCCGATCCCGATCAGGACGCGCGAACCCACGGCGTACGGGGTCGGGTCGGCGACGATCAGGCCGATGATGTCGAAGACGAAACTCGCGATCCACGCCCCGATCGGGATCGTGACGGCGATCGGGTGGAACGGGTGTCCGTAGGGGCCGGCGAGGGGGTTCGCGGGCCGCTTGTCGGGACGGGTGTCCAGGTCGGTCATGATCTCTCCTCGGTCAGGGCAGCGGTTCCAGGCCCTCGGCCTGGGTCGTCTCGGTCGCGACGCGGACGCCGTAGGTGTGGGCGAGCTTCCCGCCCAGCCACCCCGACACCGAAAGAAGGGCGAGTCCACCGAAACTCGCGATCATCGCCAGGGTCGGCACGGTCTCCTCGTCGACGCGAAGCGCGAGGCTTCCTGCGAACACCGCCATCGCGATGAGGTTGAGGATCATGTGGGTCAGCCCCGTCGCCCGCGCAGGGGTGCCCTTCGGGATGCTGCTCCAGTCGATCAGCCCCAGCACCGACGCGACGACGGCGCCCAGAAGACCGATCGCGATGAGGATGCGGGCGCCGAGGGCGAAGACGGCGGCATCCGGACTCATGACGGCGATGACGTCGAAGACGGATGCCGACACCCAGGCGCCGATCGGCAGGATGATCGCGATCGCGTGGAATGGGTGCCCGTAGGGCCCCGCGATCAGCGACCGCGGATACTTCGCACGCGTCAGGGGTGCGGTGTCGACCATGGCGTCTCCTCTCGTCCGACGCCCCGACCGTACGGGTTCCCCGGGGTACGACACGTACCGGGTTGACAAGCCCGGCGCGCGACCTCTACGGGCGGCCGCGCAGGGCCCGCTCGACAGCATCCACCAGCGAGCGGTATCTCGGTGATGAGGCGAGATCATCGAGCAGCACGGCTCTGCCGTCGGCATCCGCCAGCGGAACCTGCCAGTTCGGGTACTCGTCGTCGGTGCCGGGCTGATTCTGCACACGCTTCTCGCCGACGGCATCGACGAGCGAGACGCCCAGCAAGCGCGAGGGCGATGCGGCGAGGAAGACGTGCAGAGCCTCGACGACCTCCTGCTGGCTCGCGCCGGCGGAGATCAGCCCGCGAGAGCGCAGCTCCGCCAGCATCCGGTCGCGCTCGCGCTCGAAATCGGCGAGCTCGTCGTCGACCGACCTGGTCAGCAGGCCGAGCCGGGCGCGCAGGGCGACGTGCTCGCCGTCGAGGTAGCCGGCCGTCGGCGGCAGGTCGTGCGTGTTGACGGTCGCGAGCAGGTCGGTACGGTAACGCTCGGGAGGCAGCGGTCCCCCGTCGTCGTCGCTCTCGAACCACAGGACCGAGGTGCCGAGGATGCCGCGCTCGGCGAGATAATCGCGCACCCACGGCTCCACGAGGCCGAGGTCTTCGCCGATGATCACCGCACGGGCTCGCTGGGCTTCGAGAGCCAGCACGCCGATCATGGCCTCGTGGTCATAGCGAACGTACGTGCCTTCGCCCGGCCCGAGCCCCTCTGGAATCCACCACAAGCGGAAGAATCCGAGGATGTGATCGATCCGCAGGGCGCCCGCGTGCCGCAGCAGCGACCGGAGCATGTCACGCAGCGGCGCGTAGGCATGCTCGGCGAGGGCACGCGGCAGCCACGGTGGCTGATTCCAGTTCTGGCCCTGCTGGTTGTACATGTCGGGAGGTGCGCCCACCACGACGCCCGGCGCGTACAGATCACGGAGCGACCACGCGTCCGACCCGGTCGTCGAGACGCCGACGGCAAGGTCGTGCATGATGCCGATCCGCATTCCGGCGGCAGCCGCGGCGGCAGCCGCGTCGCCGAGCTGCTCGTCGACGATCCACTGCAGCCACACGTGGAACGCGATGCGCTCAGCCAGCTGTTCCCGCAGCGCACCCACCGCGGGGTCATCGATTGCGATTCCGTCCGGGAGCCGGTCGCCCGTTTCCGTTTCGTGCTCGCGCAGCGCGCACCACAGGGCGAAGTCGGCGAGTGCCGACCCCTCCCGCCGCGCGAAGGCGTCACGCTGCGCGCGTCGGGCGGGAGAGAGCTCGACGTCATGAACGAGCGCGAGCGCCTCTCGTTTCGCGCTCCAGACCGCATCCCGATCGATGCGCTCCGCGTCCGTGTTGGTGGCGGCTGCGTCCCGCTGCAGCCGGTGGAAGCGATCGAGACCGGACTCGGAGAGGTATGCCGCTTCCGGAATGAGCTCCGGGCGGACGTACAGCGGCGCGAGGAATCGGCGCGACGACGGCAGGTAGGGCGACGGCTCGACAGGCGTCGTGACCTCCGCGGCGTGCACCGGGTTGATCAGCAGATAGTCGGCGCCCGACTCCCCCGCGATCGCAGCGAGGTCGGCGAGGTCCGCGAAATCGCCCATCCCCCACGATCGCCGCGACCGCACCGAGTACAGCTGCGCCATGAGTCCCCACGAGCGCTGGCCCGGTTCGGCGGGTGGCGGTGTGAGGCGTTCCGGCGTGACGATCAGCGCCCCACTGTCGTGCACATCGCCTTCCCCGCCGTACTGGCGCACCTGGACCGTGTGCCATCCCAGCGGGACATCCTCGGGCACGGGCACGCGCACCCGCCAGCGCGTCCGGCCGTCGACCGTGCGCGCGACCGGCTGCTGAGCGGGTATCGAAAGGGGACGCACCGAGCCGTCTTCCAGCACGATGGCCACCTCGACGTCATTGCCGTCGGCGACATGCAGCTCGATCGTCCCACCACCCCGGCGCACGACGGTCGAGGCGGGTACGAGCCGCCGCCAGGGTTCGGCTATCGACTCGGCGAGCGCCTGCTCGGCTGCCGCGTCGTCATCCGCGACCACACCCATGGCCGCCAGCACCGCACGGAGGGTGGTGGCGGGCACATCGACATGCTCGCCCGAGAAGGACGAGTATTCGGTGGCTATGCCGTATGCCCTGGCGAGCGAGACGAGAGCCGGCGTCGGGGCGTCGTCGGGGGTCGCATCGGTCATCGTCTTCTCCTCTTCGCCACGTCGGTCACGATCCCGTCACCCGCTCGAAGACTCCCGGGTAGCTCAGGACGAAGCCGTCATCATCGACGGTGAGCGTGCGCCGGAAGTCGCGATCCCGCGACTCGAAGCAGTAAGCGCGCGGCCCGACGCGCGTGTAGCGCTGGCGCCCCAGAGCGACATCCAGCGACGGCACCTGCACCCACGCAACCTCGACGTCGGCTCGGCCGCCCACGGCGAGCCCCAGCCTTCGGATCGGAAGAGCGTTGGTGGCCGGCGTGGCCGTGATGTCGATGTCGGTCGCACCGGCGAGATCGGGACGCTCCTCACCGTCGACCGACCACACGCCGTCCACGAGTTCGACGTGAAGTGTCCGCCCGCCCGACTCGATCGCCGCGTGATGGAACAGGCCGTGCTCATCGATTCGTACCGCATAACGACAGGGTCCGTCTCCGCCATCGACCTCTCCGACGATGCGGATGCCGTCATCGGAATACTCCGCGGTACACCGGTCGAGCGTCTCGACGGATCCGATGCTCGTCCATGAGATTCGTGTCGTCCTCATCGGTCGCCTCCTCCGATGTTTCACGTGCAACATCGTCCGGCCATCCTCCCAGCGGCTGCGCCACGACGAAACGGTCAGTCCGCGGGGTTGCCGAGGGAGGTCAGTCGTGCGACGATGCCCGCCCGTTTCGGCGACCGTGCCGGAAGCAGCTGCAGGCAGAGACGCAGGACATCGACGTCGTCCGCGCCATCGTCTGTGTCGGCGTACTCCAGCAGCACGTCCACCGATGCCTCCGCCAGGAGAGCCTCACGCAGAGAGGCGCGAAGCCGATCACGAACCTCCTCCGTCCCGGGAGCGCTCGAGTCCGGCAGGACCGGGCCCGCGTACGCCGCGAGGGCGACGCGGTGAGCGCCGCGGTCGAGCAGGGACGCCACCTGTTGCGCGTCGGTCTCGAGCTCGGCCGGAAGGCGGTAGGGCCGCGACAACGGCACGAGGTGGGGGGCGGCCTGCTCGAGCACCCGCCGTAGCCGAACCATCTCGGGTCGAAGAGTGTCCGTCGCGTCGGGACCGTAGACGAGCTCGGCGAGTCGCTCCGCCGAAAGCCCCTGACGGTAGGTGGCGAGCATCAGCAGGATGTCGGCGTGCCGAGCCGACACCTCGACGATCCGCTCTCCGGAGGCATCAGTGGTCTCCAGGAGAGCGCGATCGCGACCGAGCACACGCAGGGTCGAGGCGGTCGGTGCTGCGGCATCCCGTCGACGCTGCCGGGCGAAGCCGCGTGGCGGGTCGGCCCGGGAACGCAGTCGCGCCACCAGGAGTTCACTCTCGATCGCCCGCGCCGTCGCGTCGACGAGGAGTCGCGCCTGCGGCGTGGCCGCCTCCGCCCGACCGGTCACGTCGATGACGCCGATAAGTCGGCGGGTCTCGGGGTCGTGCACCGGTGCAGCCGTGCATGACCAGGGCTGCACGAGGCGGTTGAAGTGCTCCGCCCCGCGGATCTGCACCGACCGGTCGAGTTGAAGCGCCGTCCCGGGCGCCGAGGTGCCGACGGTGGATTCCGACCAGTTCGCGCCCGCCACGAAGCCCATGTCGCCGGTGAGGGTCCGCACGCTGGTGTCGCCTTCGACCCACAGCAGACGGCCGGCGGCATCCCCCACGGCGACGACCACTCCGGAATCAGTGCTCGGCACGAGCAGCGCACGGACCATGTCCATGACCCCGGCGAGCGGGTGGGCGCTACGGTATGCGGCCAGCGCTCGTTCGTCGAACTCGAGCGGTGGCAGTGCCTCGGCGCGGACGAGGTTCGCCATCGAACGGCGCCACGATTCGCGGACGAGCGACCGGACGTCGTCCAGTCGACGCTCGGCGTCAGCCCCGGCCAGCAGCTCGTCCCGCGCGCGTTCGATCAGCAGACGGGACGACTCGGGAGCGACATCCCATTTCGCGGACCACGACGAGGACACGGACGACTCCGATCGGCGGTGAAGGAGCGCCCTCAGCCTAAGCCGGACGAACCCGTCGCGGTAGGGCTGACCGCGGTCGTCAGCCGTCCGAGCGCGCGGCCCACCACTCGCGCAGACGCTGCTCCGCGGCATCCTCGCCGATCATCCCCTCGTCGAGGCGGATGTCGAGGAGGAACCGGTACGCCTCACCCACCTCACGCCCCGGACGGATCCCGAGGATCTCCTGGATGCGGTTGCCGTCGAGCTCGGGGCGCATGGCGCCGAGCTCCTCGGCCGCGGCCAGCTCGTCGATGCGGCGCTCGATGTCGTCGTACGCCGACTTCAGGCGGGCGGCCTTCCGCTTGTTCCGCGTCGTGACATCGGCGCGCGTGAGGATGTGGAGTCGCTCCAGCTCGTCGCCCGCGTCACGGACGTACCGCCGCACGGCCGAGTCGGTCCACGCGCCCTCGGAGTACCCGAAGAAGCGCAGGTGCAGTTCGACCAGACGGCTCACCGACGAGATGGTGTCGGAGTCGAAGCGGAGGGCCTGCAGGCGCTTGCGTGCCATGCGTGCGCCCTTGAGGTCGTGGTGGTGAAAGCTCACTCCACCACCGGGCTCGAGCTTGCGCGTCGCGGGCTTGCCGATGTCGTGGAGGAGCGCCGCGAGGCGCAGCACCACGTCGGGCTCCGCGCCCGGATGCCGTTCGTGCTCGAGTTCGATCGTCTGGCGCAGCACCGTCAGCGAGTGCTCGTAGACGTCCTTGTGGTGATGGTGCTCGTCGATCTCGAGGCGCAGCGCCGGCACTTCGGGCAGCACGAGCTGCATGAGGCCGGTGTCGACGAGCAGTCGGATGCCGCGCGCGGGGTCGTCGGTGCGGAGCAGCTTCACCAACTCGCCCTGCACCCGCTCGGGGCTCACGATCGAGAGCGTCTCGCGCAGCTCGGTCATCGCCTGCTCGGTGGCGGGATCGAGCGAGAAGCCGAGCTGGGAGGCGAAGCGCGCGGCGCGCAGCATCCGGAGCGGGTCGTCGCCGAAGCTCACCGCGGGATCACTCGGCGTGCGCAGCGTCGTCGCGACGAGGTCCTCGACTCCGCCCGTCGGGTCGACCAGGGATGGTCCCGGAACGCGCAGGGCCATCGCATTGACGGTGAAATCGCGGCGCGCGAGATCTTGCTCGAGGGTGTCGCCGAACTCCACCGTGGGCTTCCGGGTCAGTCCGTCGTAGCTGTCGGCGCGGTAGGTCGTGATCTCGATCTGCTCACCGCGCACCTTCGCACCGATCGTGCCGAAGGCGCGTCCGATGTCCCACGTCGCGGTGGCGAGAGGGTCGACGACCCGAAGGATGTCGTCGGGTCGGGCGTTCGTGGTGAAGTCGAGATCGTTGGTCGCGCGTCCCAGCAGCGCATCACGCACGGGCCCCCCGACGATGGCCAGCTCGAAGCCCGCGCGCTCGAACGCGTCGGCGAGCGCCGAGACGACGGGAGACGCTGCCAGGGCACCCAGGCGCGCGACACCCTCGGCCATGTTCAGCATGCCTCCGAGCCTACCGGCCCTCCCCTGCAGCTCCCGAGTCCGCGATCAGTCGGCGAAACGCAGGAAACCCGTGAACAGCAGCTCGCGGACGCGCGGCAACAGGTCGGCACGCAGGGCGACGGCATCCACGTCGAGCAGGTCGGCGATCGCCGCGACGAGCACACCGACCGGCAGATCACCGTCGCTGGCCCCGACGAGGGCGGCGAGCGCGGGATCGACGTCGAGCACCCGGCCGAAGCCCGCTCCCTGACGCAGTTCGATGACCTGAGGGTCCTCGGCTCCGGGAACGTGATGGCGGGCCTCGGTCACATCTGGCGCGACCCGCAGCACCGCCGCATCCAGATCGGCGTCCGTCATGCTCGAGAGTCGCTGCCACGCGCTGAGCGACTCTCCGATATGCGGGCCGAGGGCGCCGGGGATGCTGCCTGCGATGCGCTCGTATCGGGCGAGCGTGGGGATGACGGTCGGGCGGTGCAGCGTGATGTAGCCGAACCCCACGGCGATGACCCCCCGCGCGGCGAAATCGTCGAGCCACGCCTGCACGAGCGGCGCATACGCCGGTGACCCCGGAGCGGTGCCGCCGTCGCGGACCCAGAGTTCGGCGTAGGCGAGCGGGTCGAGCTGTTCACGCTCGACGACCCAGGCATCCAGGGCCACCGGCGACTCCGACACCCAGGAGCGCACGCGATCGAGGCCGTCCTCGCCGGCGCGGTACTCCCAGTTGCCGAGCAGCTGCGCGACACCGCCAGGAGCGAGCACCGGACCGACGCCGCGCACGAAAGCCGCCACGAGGTCGTCGCCCGACATCCCGCCATCGCGGTACTCGTACGCGGGGACGCCCTCCACGCGCGGCGTGATCACGAACGGCGGATTGGAGACGACCCGCTCGAACTGCTCGCCGGCGACCGGCTCGAACAGGCTGCCGGCCCGCGTCTCGATCCCGTCGACGTCGTTGAGGAGTGCGTTCAAGCGCGTGAAGGCGAGAGCGCGCTCAGAGACGTCCGTGGCCACGACCCTGTCACCCGCGCGCCGCGCGCGAAGAGCCTGGATGCCGCACCCCGTGCCGATGTCGAGCACGCGCCCGACCCGTGACGTCAGCTGCAGTCCCGCGAGTGTCAATGACGCACCGCCGACGCCGAGAACATGACCCGTGGGCAGCGGGCCGCCCACTGCCGCCTCATCGAGATCGCTCGCGATCCACCAGTGGCCCTCGCCCGCGGCATCCGCGATGTCCTGCGGGCGCACCAGGGCGTCGGGGACCACGAGATCACCCTCGAGGTGCGCGAGTCCGAGCTCTGCGAGCCCGGTGGCTCCCAGAGACGGCAGTGCGGCATCCACCGCAGCGCGCGATGCCGGCCCGCCCAGGAAGAGCAGCCCCGCCAGCACTGCCAGGGCATCGGAGCGCCCCGTGAGCACGCGACGGGCGGGCTCGATGAGTCCGTGACCCACCGCGGTGTCGACCATCCCTCCCCAGAGGGCTCGCACGGCGTCGGCGCGGTATCCCGCGGCATCCAGGTCGGTACGGAGAGCCGCGCAGCGGCCGGCCTCGGGGTACAGGGTCACTCGACCATTCAACCCTGCGACGCGCGAAAAGCCGCAGGCCCGGCCCGCCTCGGATGACGCACAGCAGGGCCGCCCTAGACTCTGTGCGACCCTGCGGTCGGGTATCGCAGCGGGTCGAGAGCCGCCATGACCGACATTTCCCCTGCCACCACACGCGCCCGTCGCGGCCGTCGCGGTGCCCGCGTGCTCGGCTGGCTCGCCGCTGCCGCGATCGCGCTGGCCCCTCTCGCCTCTCCGGCAGCCGCTCTCGCCGATTCCCCGCCGAGCCCGGCGCCGACCCCGACGGCCAGTGCGACGCCCGGATCCCCCGGCATCGCCTCGCTCATCGCCGCTCCCGCGAGCGGCGGCATCGTCGCAACCGGCGCGGACGCCGTCATCTCGGTCGACCAGCGCAACGGATCGCCGCGCGCGCTGCCCGCCGGCGCGCTGTCGGTGACCTTGTCACGCTCGGCCCTGACCTCCCCACAGGCGGTCGTCGACTGGCTGCGGCCCGACGCTGACGCTGAAGAAGCCCTGCCGGCCTTCGAAGAGGTCGCGCGCGCCGACGTCGCCGAGCTCCCCGCGGGTGACGAGCGCGCCACCGACGTATCGATCCCGGCGACCGAGAAGAACCTCGTCGGTCTCGCCCCCGGCGTGTACCCGATCGCCGTGTCGGGCCCCGGCGGCTCGGCGCGCACGGTCATCACCGTGCCCCGTCCCGACGCCCCGGCACGCACGGCGACCGTCATCGTCCCCATCACCGCAGGGGCCCGCACCACAGGCCTGCTCACGGCGACCGAGCTCACGGAGCTCACCGCCGAAGACGGGGCGCTCAGCGCGGTTCTCGACGCCGTCACCGGGACGACTGCGGTTCTCGCGATCGATCCCGCGATCGTGGCGTCGATCCGCGTGCTGGGCTCGGGCGCGCCGGCAGATGCCGTGGGCTGGCTCACGAGCCTCATGGCGCTTCCCAACGAGCGCTTCGCCCTGCAGTTCGGCGACGCCGACCTCGCGACCCAGGTGCACGCCGGCCTGACAGCCCCGCTCGAACCCACGACGCTCGAGCCGTACGCGGACCCGGCGAACTTCAGCGCCGCAGCGGGTTCCACCGCTCCCGCCAGCGTGCCCGACACGCGTCAGCTCCTCGCGGTCGGAACCGCGGCGAACACCGTTCGCGACGTCTTCTGGCCCGCCAGCGGCACAGCCGGCGCGAACGTCGTCACGACCGTCGACGCTCAGGCCGGAGCGGATGCCGACGCGCTGACTCTCGTGCCGTCCGACACCGTCTCCGGGGGCGATAGCGGGGTTCGCGCCGCTATCGGTGACGCCGACCTGCTCGTGTACGACCAGGTGGTGTCGGCCGAGCTGGCGCGCGTCGCCGCGGCATCCGACGACGCACCGGTTCGCAACGCCGAGCTCGCTGCGGCGAACGCGCAGGTCGCCCTGAGCGGCGACCGTCCGATCGTGGCGACGATCGACCGTCCCGCGACGAGCTCACGCGCCAGCGTCCGAGCGGCCATCACGGCGGTCACCGGCAGCCCGGGAGCGACGCCGACCTCACTCCAGGATCTCCGCGCCGCCGACCGTGCCCAGGTCACCGTTGCCGATATCCCCGCCGATGACGATCGCGTCGCAGCCCTGCAGCGCTTCCTCGCCGACGAGGAACGGCTCGCGACCTTCGCCACGGCCTTGGTCGAACCCGCGCAGCTGACGGCGCGGGAACGCACCGCCATCCTCCAGCTGATCGGCGACGCCTGGCTGGCCGAGCCGATCGGCTGGGCAGCGGCCGTGGCGCAGCACGAGGAGAACACCGAGAGCACGCTGGACGCGGTCGGCATCGCCAACCCCGGCACGATCAACTTCCTCGCGACGAGTGCCCCGATCCCCGTCACCGTGCGTAACGACCTGCCCTGGCCGGTCTCGCTCGTGCTCTTCGCCGAGACCGGCGACCCCCGCCTGATCGTGCAGAACGCGACGGTCGTCGAAGCGGGCGCGCAGCAGAACACCCGCGTCGACGTGCCGGTCGAGGCACGCGTCGGAAGCGGCGAGACCACCCTCAGCCTGCAGCTGCGGAGCACGGCCGCCGTGCCGATCGGCGCGTCGGAGCGCATCGGCCTCACCGTGCGCGCCGAGTGGGAGTCGGTCGGCATCACCGCCATCGTCATCATCGTCGTCGTCCTCATCGCAGGCGGCGTGATCCGGACGATTCTGAAGCTCCGACGTCGGCGGAGCGAGACCCCCTCCGGACAGAACGACATCCCCGAACAGCAGGAGAACACCGAGTGAGCGGAATCGGCCGGGCAGGAGCGGTCGTCGCCGCGGGAACACTCGTCTCCCGGGTCACGGGCCTCGTGCGCAACATCGTGCTCGCCGCGGCGCTGGGGACCGTGGGCGCCGGTGCGGCGGACGCCTTCACGCTCGCCACGCAGCTGCCCAACAACATCTACGCGATCATCTCCTCCGGCCTCCTGGCCGGCGTGATCGTCCCCCAGATCATCCAGGCGGCCAAGCACCGCGACGGCGGCAGCGCTTTCGTGTCCAAGCTGCTGACCCTCGGGGTGATCGCCCTGGCGGTGACGACGGCGCTGGCCGTCATCGCCGCCCCGTTGCTCGTGATCGCATACGGCGACAAACTCGCGCCCGAGACGCAGGCGCTGGCGCTGGCTTTCGCGTACTGGTGCCTCCCCCAGCTGCTCTTCTACGGCCTGTACGCGCTGCTCGGCGAGATCCTGAACGCCCGCCGGGTCTTCGGGCCGTTCGCGTGGTCGCCGATCATCAACAACGTCGTCTCGATCGCGGGCTTCCTGCTGTTCATCTGGATGTTCGGCGTCCGTGAGGATGCCGCGGGCTGGACCCCGACGATGGTCGCGATCGTGGGCGGCACAGCGACGCTCGGCATCGTGTTCCAGGCCCTCGTCCTGCTGCTCTTCTGGCGCCGTGCCGGGCTGCGCGTCCGCCCCGACTTCCACTGGCGCGGCATCGGGCTCCGCCACATCGGACGACTGGCCGGGTGGACGTTCCTCATGGTCGTCGTCGGTCAGATCGCCGGGCTCATCCAGACCAACATCGTCGGCTCGGCGTCATCGAGCGGCCCGTCGATCGCCGTCCTGTCATACGCCTGGCTCGTCTTCATGCTCCCCTTCTCGGTGATCGTGCTGTCGATCGGCACGCCGTACTTCACGCGCCTCAGCGAACACGTCTCCGCGAACCGGCCCGACGCACTGCGGGCCGACCTGGATTCGGCGACCCGCACCATCGGGATCTTCATGGTTGGCGCCCTCGCGGCGATCGTGGCGGCGATCGTTCCGATCTCCCGCGTCTTCACGAAGACCCCGGATGCCGCCCAGGCCTTCGCCTGGGTCCTCGCAGCGTACCTGGTGGCCCTCCTGCCGCTGTCGTTCCAGTTCGTGCTGCAGCGGACGTTCTACGCCCACCAGGACACTCGCACTCCCTTCTTCTTCACTCTCGCCCAAGCGGTGCTGGTGGTCGTCACCGCCCTCATCGCCGCCGCGATCCTGCCCCTCGAGCACCTCGCTGTCGGCATCGCCCTCGGGCAGTCGCTCGCGAACGTCGTCCAGCTCGCTCTCGCCGTCATCCTGCTGCGACGCAAGATCGGTCCGCTCGGCCTCGGCGGAGCCGTCCGCGCCGTCGTCCGCTTCGTCGTCGCCGGCATCCCCGCCGCCGCCGTCGGCTGGCTCGTCTTCGCTCTTCTCGGCGGTAGCGCGGGCTGGGTCGCCGGCGGCTACCTCGGAGCCCTGTTCGGCGGTGCCGTCATCGGCCTGGCGACCCTCGTCGTCTACGTCATCCTCCTCGCACTCCTCCGTGCCCCGGAGCTCGGCACAGCCGTGCGCGCGGTGCGCCGCATCCTCGGCCGCTGACACCCCTCCCCCACGGCCGCCGGGGAATGCCTCGCGGCTACCATGGGTTGGACGTGTCGGGGTATCCGCGACGCGGATTCCAGACCCCAGAAAGGGATGTCGACGTGCGACAGGTCATCATCATCGGATCCGGCCCCGCCGGTTACACGGCCGCGATCTACGCGGCGCGCGCGAACCTGAAGCCGCTGCTGATCGCGAGCTCGGTCGAAGCGGGCGGCGAGCTGATGAACACCACCGAGGTCGAGAACTTCCCCGGCTTCCCCGAGGGCATCATGGGGCCCGACCTCATGACCAAGATGCAGGAGCAGGCCGAGAAGTTCGGCACCGAGGTCCTCTACGACGATGTCGTCGAGCTCGACATCGACGGACCGGTCAAGAAGGTCACCCTCGGCAGTGGCGCCACCCACGAGGCTGACAGCCTGGTCTTCGCGACCGGGTCGGCCCCGCGCAAGATCGGCATCGAGGGCGAGAGCCGCCTGTCGGGCCGTGGCGTGTCGTACTGCGCCACCTGCGACGGCTTCTTCTTCCGCGAGCGCACGATCGCCGTCGTCGGTGGCGGCGACTCGGCCATGGAGGAGGCGACGTTCCTGACGAAGTTCGCGTCGAAGGTCTACGTGATCCACCGTCGCGACGAGCTGCGCGCCTCGAAGATCATGCAGAACCGCGCGATGAACAACGACAAGATCGAGTTCGTCTGGAACAGCGAGGTCGCCGACATCCTGGGCGAGGATGCCGTCACAGGCGTCGTCCTCCGCGACACGGTCGACGGCTCGACGCGTGAGCTCGCGCTCGACGGCATCTTCGTGGCGATCGGATACGACCCCCGCACGCACCTCGTGCACGGATCTCTCGACCTCACGGAGCACGGCACCGTCTGGGTCGACGGTCGCTCCTCGCGCACCTCCGTCCCCGGCGTCTTCGCGGCCGGCGACGTCATCGACCCGACGTACCGCCAGGCGGTCACCGCCGCGGGCAGCGGAACCGTCGCTGCACTCGATGTCGAGCACTACCTCGCCGCCCTGGGCGAAGCGTCCGAGCCCGCGGCCGACAGCTCCCCGCTCCGCGGTCGCCCTGACGAGGGCCTCGAGTCACTCGTCGCCGAGACCGAGACGAACGACGAGAGCGACGCGGCCTGACGGCCGCACCGCGGAACAATTCACCCGCCCACGTCGTTGACGTAGGCGACACCCTTTCGAAGGAGATCACCATGACCGCCAAGGCCACGACCGAGAGCACCTGGCAGCAGGACGTCCTCGACGCCGATGGACCCGTCCTCGTCGACTTCTGGGCCGCCTGGTGCGGTCCGTGCCGCATGGTCGGACCCATCCTCGACGAGATCGCCACCGAGCACCCCGAGAAGATCACGGTGCTCAAGCTGAACGTCGACGAGAACCCCAACCTCGCCATGCAGTACCAGATCACCTCCATCCCCGCGATGAAGGTCTTCAACAAGGGCGAGGTCGAGAAGACGATCATCGGCGCGAAGCCGAAGTTCGCACTCGAGCAGGACCTCGCCTCCTACATCGGCTGACCCCCAGACACAAAGAAGCCCCGGTCGGATCACTGATCTGACCGGGGCTTTTTCGTGTCGGCGCTCTGCTGTCGCGGTTCGTCAGGAGGCGTCGGCGCGCGTCGCTGCGTCCCACCGACGGTGGGGCTCACTGCCCAGCAGGCGCCATACGGCTCGGGTCAGTTCGGGGTGATCCATCGCGATCTGACGAAGGAGGCGATAGTTGCGGGACGAGCTGGGGCGACCCCCGCCGTAAGCGGCGATGTTCTCGGCGCGCAGCATGAGAACGACGAGCTCGTCGACGGAGGGCAGCTCCTCCATGAACTCCCATGGGTCTTCGCCAGCGCGGAGCCGCTCTTCGACGAGGACGGAAAGTTCATCTGCTGCTTCAGCCCGCAGCAGCTCGACGCTCGCGCGCCTCGCGTTCCGCTCGTTTGTCACCGAACAAGCCTACGTCGCGCCACCGACATGAGGGTCAGCGTGCGCCGTACGCGTCCTCGCCCAGCTCGGCGAGGATACGGTTCAGATCCTGAATGGTCGCGAAGTCCACGACGATCTGCCCCTTGCGCGCGCCGAGCGAGATCTTCACCTTTGTGTCGAGGCGGTCGCCGAGACGCCCGGCGACCTCGTCCAGGTGCGCGCGGACTCCCCCGGCCTTCGGCGCGGGGCGTCGAGTCCCCGCCGCCTCGATCGTCTTCGCCGCTGCTTCCGCAGCACGTACCGAGAGATCTTCGTTCACGATCTTGTCGGCGAGGCGCTGCATACCGTCCGCACCGTCGACAGAGAGGATCGCGCGCGCGTGGCCGGCGCTGAGCACACCGGCCGCAACGCGTTGCTGGACCGGTACCGGCAGGCGCAGAAGGCGGATGGTGTTGCTGATCTGCGGGCGTGAACGTCCGATACGAGTCGCGAGCTCCTCCTGGGTGATCCCGAAGTCCTCGAGGAGCTGCTGATAGGCGGACGCCTCCTCGAGCGGATTCAGCTGAGAGCGGTGCAGGTTCTCGAGGAGCGCGTCGCGGAGGAGATTCTCGTCCGACGTGTCGCGCAACACGGCCGGGATCGCCGTGAGACCGGCCTCGCGAGCGGCGCGGGTGCGGCGCTCACCCATGATCAGTTCGTACTTGCCGTCCTCGTTCGTGCGGACGACGACCGGCTGGAGCACGCCGAACTCGCGAACGCTGTGCACCAGTTCGGCGAGGTCTTCGCTGTCGAAGTGGGTACGGGGCTGCCGCGGGTTGGGCACGATCTCGTTCGGATCGACCTGGATCAGTGCGGTTCCGGGAATCGAGACGAGCGCGGGGCCCCCGTCCGCCTTCACTTCTGCGGGCGCCGGCGCCTCCGTGGCAGCTGTCGTCGTCTTGCCCCCGGGGAAGAAGACATCGACGGGCCGAGCCTCGGTTGCCTCGGACGTGGGGATGAGTGCGCCGATTCCTCGGCCCAATCCGGTGCGCTTGGCCATCAGGCTTCTCCCTTGTTTCCTTGTGCCGCCGCAGATGCACGCTGCGCGATCTCGACGGCTGCCTCGCGGTAGGCCACCGCGCCAGCCGATTGCCCATCGTAGGCGATGACCGTCTGACCGAAGCTCGGCGCCTCCGAGACGCGAACCGAGCGCGGAATCACCGTGCGGAGGACCTCATTCGGGAAGTGCGACCGCACCTCCTCGGCCACCTGCTGCGCCAGACGGGTACGTCCGTCGTACATCGTCAACAGAATGGTCGACAGGTGAAGACGGCTGTTCAGGTGCTTCTGGATCATAGAGACGCTCCCGAGAAGCTGGCTCAGACCTTCCAGCGCGTAGTACTCGCACTGGATGGGGATCAGCAGCTCGTGCGCGGCCGTGAAAGCGTTGATCGTCAGGAGCCCGAGCGACGGCGGGCAGTCGATCACGACGAAGTCGATGCGGTCATCCGTGGAAGCGAGGTAGTCCTCGACCGCCGTACGCAGCCGGTGCTCACGTGCGACCTGCGGGACCAGCTCGATCTCAGCGCCCGCGAGGTGGATCGTGCTGGGCGCGCAGAGAAGATTGGGCGACTCGGGACTCACCTGCACGATGTCCGAGAGCGGGAACTGGTCGATCAGCACGTCGTACACGCTGGGAACGTCAGCGCTGTGCGGCACGCCCAGGGCGGTCGAGGCGTTCCCTTGCGGGTCGAGGTCTATCACCAGCACGCGGGCGCCTAGCGAAGCCAATGCAGCAGCGAGGTTCACCGCGGTGGTGGTCTTCCCGACGCCACCCTTCTGATTAGAGACGGTGATGACTCGCGGATCCCCGGAAAAGTCGACCGAAACGGCGTCCAGGGCCCGGCGGCGCGAAGACAGATCCGCCAGCTCGCGTGCGAGGGGAGAATCGAACGTCAAGGACGCGCGGCCCGATTCGGGTTCTGCCATTCGTTCAACTCCTCGGTTCGTGGTCTCACTCTACGGACGGCCTCTGACGTTTCACGTGAAACGGCCGCCCGCGATGTTTCACGTGAAACGTGAGGTGGCAACGTGCTGGATCCGCTGTTTCACGTGAAACATCACCGCACCGTCGCGCGCAGGACGCGCGTGGGCTCAGCGAGGACAGACTCTCCCACCATCTCCACGCGCACATCACGCAGCTTGAAGCGGCGGATCACCTTGTCGGCAGCGGCGATCTCTGCTTCAGCATTCGCGCCCTTCAGCAGGAAGAGCTCTCCCCCATCCCGAACCAGCGGTGCCGTGATCGGGACGAGTGTCCGCAAGGCGCTGACAGCGCGAGCTGTGACGCCATCCAGCGTTCCAGCGCCGTTCCATTCTTCGGCGCGGGATCGAACGATCTCGACGTTGTCGAGCCCGAGATCCGCTACCTGCTCGGTAAGCCAGGTGACTCGTCGTTCCATCGTCTCGATGAGCACCCATTCGACGTCCGGTCGCGCGATCGCGAGCACGAGCCCAGGCAGACCCGCGCCGGATCCAACATCTCCGACACGGCCCGTGAAAAGTGGAGCCGCGGCCGCGCAGTTGAGAACGTGTCGAGTCCACAGCCGCGGCAACTCGAGCGGGCCGATCAGGCCGCGCTCCTCGCCGTGCGCTGCCAACGCAGAGGTGTAATGCCGGGCCAGGTCCACCCGAGCGCCGAACAGCGCCTCCACGGCACTCGTCGGCTCCGGCTCGGTCACGGGTGTTTCACGTGAAACATCAGCCATGTCGGATGACGGTGTGGCGGTCTGCGCCTTCGCCGTAGGACTCCGAGACGACACCACGCTCAGACGCGATGTCATGAACCAGCTTGCGCTCATAGCTGGACATCGCCGGCAGGGATGCCTGCGATGCTCCGTCGTTGAGACGCTCGACGGCACGGTCAACGAGACGCTCGAGCTCGCGCCGGCGCGCGTCGCGCGATCCCCCGATGTCGAGGATGAGGCGCGAGAAGCGTCCGGTTTTCGTCTGAACGGCGATCCGCGTCAGCTCCTGCACCGCCTGCACGACGTCGGGGTCCGACAGCACACGCAGCGCGCTCGGGTCGTCCGCCTCTACCGATACGTATGCCCGTCCGGCGCGCACGTCGAGGTTGAGGTCGCCGTCGATGTCGGCGATGTCGAGCAGGCCCTCGAGGTAATCAGCGGCGATGTCGCCTTCGTGCTCGAGCTCTTCGACCGTCGCGTCAGCGCGCTCAGCCGCCGGGGACTCCGTGGGGTTCGTCATGATTCCTCGCGTGGTTCGATCTGTGCGATGAGGGATGCCGGCAGGGTCAGCCCTGCGAGCCATCCTTGTTCGACTGCTTCTTCGCGCGCTGCTTGCTCATCGGCTGCTGACGCTTCGGCTGAGCCGCGCGGGCACGCTCAGCCTCTTCGAGGAGTCGCTGCTGCTCAGCCTGGTACTTCTCCATGGACACGACGCGACCCTTGGCGTCGAGGGCCTTGCCCTTGCGTGCGAGGCGCTCCTCGCGAGCCTTCGCCGCCTCCGAGCCGGGGGTCGGCAGGTTGCGGATGACGATGAACTGCTGCGCCATGGTCCAGATGTTCGACGTGAACCAGTACATGACGACGCCGAGCGGGAAGAAGACACCGGAGAAGATGAACGCCAGCGGCAGCACGTAGAGCATGATCTTCTGCATCTGGTACGCCTGGCCGGTCTTCGCCTCGGGCGACAGGTTCTTCGAGATGATCTGCAGCTGGGTGATGAACTGCGACGCGATCATCAGCACGACGAGGATCACGAGGATGGTGACGGTTGCCGTCTGACCGAGGTTGATCGCCTCGATCATGTTCGTGTGAAGCGGCGCCACGTCGAACAGCTGCGCGTCGTAGAACTGCTTCGTGAGGTCGACGTTGAGGAGGCCGACACCGCCCACGCCCCACTCGGCGTGCTTCTTTACGTCACTCAGCGTGTAGAACATGCCGAGGAGGATGGGCATCTGCACCAGCAGCGGAAGGCAGCTCGACACTGGCGTCGTACCGTGCTTCTTGTACAGAGCCATCGTCTCGCGGCTCATGGCCTCGCGCGACAGCTGATCGCGCTTACCGCGGTACTTCTCCTGGATCTTGCGCATCTCGGGCGCGAGCTCCATCATCTTGCGCTGACTCTTGATCTGCCGCACGAACAGCGGAATCAGGGCCGAACGCACGACGATGACCAGACCGATGATCGACATGACCCAGGTCGCGCCCGCGGCGGCCGGCATGCCGACAGCGGTGAGAACCCAGTGCCAGAAGACCAGGATCGCCTCGACCAGGAACTTGAACGGCCACATGATCGTGCTGAAGAAGTCAGCACCGCCGGGAGGAGGAGTCGTCGGGGTCGGCACGACGGGAGTCGGCGTGGCGAGGAAGAGATCCAGCACGGGATCAGTCCTTTCTCGGCGGCACGACGAAGCCGTGCCTGGTCAGCGTGTGGCGGAAGTCCCGATGGGCGGGGACGTCATCGACGCCCCCCTGCGCCCACGGGTGGCATCGGGCGAGCCGAGCGGCGGCGAGGGCGGAGCCCTTCACGAGCCCGTGCTGCTGCACGGCCCCCACCGCGTACGCGGAACAGCTCGGGTAGTACTTGCAGACGTCGCCGTACAGCGGCGAGACAACGGAACGGTAGGCGTGCAGCAGCGCGATCCCGGCATTACGCGGAACGAGCGGCGCCGCGCGGAGCACGGATGCCGCGGCCAGGTGTCCCTCACCGACGGAAGCGGTGGGCAGCGTCGACCAGCTCATACCGCCGCTCGCCGTCGCAGACACCGTTCCACCTCGTCTCTCAGATCAGCGAAATCCGAGCGCGCCGCTGAGGGGAGCGCTCGGATCACGATGTCGGCGCCCTCACGGACGTCGGGAAGCGCTTGCGCGCAAACGGCCTTCAGCCGTCGGCGCACTGTATTGCGCACGACGGCTGATCCGACTTGCTTACTGACGATGAAACCGAACCGGGGAGCTCTGCTCGCACCGGTGGACACCACGTAGGTCACGGTGTGCGCACCGGCACAGCGAGCACCCCCGCGGACGACGGCCTTGTAATCCGCCCCGCGCGTGATCCGGTTTCCGCGCGCCAGCACAGAAGAGGCTGTGTCAGGCCGACAGCTCGGTGCGGCCCTTGCCGCGGCGAGCCGACAGGATGGCGCGACCGGCGCGGGTGCGCATGCGGGCGCGGAAGCCGTGCTTCTTGGCGCGGCGGCGGTTGTTGGGCTGGAACGTGCGCTTGCTCATAGGGATCACTCCGGATCGGCGGTCACCGGAACGCTTCAGACCGGGGACACGGGGGTACAGGACTGCCCTCGCGGGCATAAGTCAACCGACTAAGGGTACGTCGCGATGCCCGGTAACTCAAACCGGAGCGACGGGAACCCGCAATTATCCACCGCTGTACACAGGCCCTGGCGGCGACACGCGGGCCGGAACTACAGTGGATTTGGCGCTCCCGACACCGCATGACTAGCGTGTCACGGGCAGTTATCCACAGCTATCCCCAGTTTGGCGCGTAGCTGTGTGGAAAAGCATCGATCATCCGCGGGGGAACTCTTGGCTCAGCACGATCTCCCGGACGTACCGGTGTGGAACGCGGTCCTCGACCTGCTCGCCGACGATGACCGGGTGACCCCGCAGATGCAGGGGTTCCTGAGTCTCGCTGTGGCTCAGGGCGTGATGGGGGGAACGCTCTACCTCGACGTTCCGAACGACCTCACCGCCGCCCAGCTCAACAAGCGCCTGCGCCAGCCGATCATGGAAGCGCTCGCACACGTCCATGTCGAGCCCGGTGCCTCGAGCTACCGCGTCGTCGTCAACCCGGAGCTCGCCGACGCGCACCTCACGGCGCCGATCCCGGTTCAGTCCGCGGCTGCGCCGGCACCGCTGCGGCCGGCCGGCGAGGAATACGTCGAAGCGCCCGTCTCCACCTCGCGCCACGACACCCGGCTGAACCCGAAGTACACGTTCGACAACTTCGTGATCGGGCAGTCCAACCGCTTCGCCCACGCGGCCGCGGTCGCCGTCGCCGAGGCTCCCGCCAAGGCCTACAACCCGCTGTTCATCTACGGCGACTCGGGGCTCGGCAAGACGCACCTCCTCCACGCGATCGGTGACTACGCGCTCAACCTGTACACCGGCATCCGTGTCAGATACGTGTCGAGCGAGGAGTTCACCAACGACTTCATCAACTCGATCGCCAACAACCGCGGCTCGGCCTTCCAGGCGCGATACCGCGAGGTCGACATCCTGCTGATCGACGACATCCAATTCCTGCAGGGTCGCGCCGAGACGCAGGAAGCGTTCTTCCACACGTTCAACACCCTCCACGATCACGACAAGCAGGTCGTGATCACGAGCGACGTGCCCCCTCGACACCTCACCGGTTTCGAGGACCGCATGCGGAGTCGCTTCGAGTGGGGCCTGATCACCGACGTGCAGGCACCCGACCTCGAGACCCGCATCGCGATTCTGCGCAAGAAGGCGCAGTCCGAGCGGCTCCTCGTCCCCGACGACGTCCTCGAGTACATCGCCACGAAGGTCTCGTCGAACATCCGCGAGCTCGAAGGCGCGCTCATCCGCGTGTCGGCGTTCGCGAGCCTCAACCGGTCGAACCTCGACATCTCCCTCGCACAGACCGTGCTGCGCGACATCGTGGATCAGGATGACGCGAACGTCATCTCCCCCACCGACATCATCACGGCGACCGCGCAGTACTTCCGACTGTCCGTCGACGATCTGTACGGTTCGAGCCGTTCGCAGGCCGTGGCCACCGCACGACAGATCGCCATGTACCTCTGCCGCGAGCGCACCAGCCTGTCGCTGCCCAAGATCGGTCAGCTCTTCGGCAACCGCGACCACACCACCGTGATGTACGCCTACAAGAAGATCAGCGAGCTCATGAAGGAGCGCCGCTCGATCTACAACCAGGTCTCCGAGATCACGTCGCAGCTCGGCCGACGCTGAGCTCAGCTTGACAGGGGTCGCGCGACGCCCGATCATGCCGTTCTGCACAGTGTGGAAAACCTGTGGATAACTTCGATTCGTCGTCGAAGAGTTGTGAACGAATCACACATCTCCTGTGGATCGCCGCTCGACAGCGATCCGAGCGCGGCCGACGTCATCCCACGATCATCCGCAGCCGGCTCACAAGTTACATCCGTGTGGTTCCCGTGTCCCGACTGGTATCCACCGAGTTGTCCACAGTTTCCACAGCGGAGATGAAGAAGACAGTTACATCTAGAGAATTTGCGATTCGATCACCTCGACGGCGGTGAGGCCGGTCGCAACCGTGCTTCGGGAACCGCTCGGGTTGGGCACTAGCATGGGAGAGCTTTCATCCACGACAAGGGAGCGCCAGTGAAGTTCCAGGTCAATCGCGACGTCTTCAGCGAGGCTGTGTCGTTCGTCGTGAAGCTCCTCCCCCAGCGCAACCCGCAGCCGATCCTCGCGGGTGTGCTGATCGAAGCCACCGAGGCGGGTCTCTCGCTGTCGGCGTTCGACTACGAGGCGTCCGCACGCACGACGATCGAGGCCACCGTCGACGACCCGGGCACGATCCTCGTGCACGGTCGTCTGCTGTCGGAGATCGCCAGCCGCCTGCCGAACGCGCCGATCCAGATCGCCGTCGACGACGACGGGATCCTCCTCACCTGTGGATCTGCGCGCTTCACGCTCGCGTCGATGCCGGTACAGGAATATCCCGCGATCCCCGAGGTCTCGGGCGAATCGGGTGTCGTGCCGGCCGAGGACTTCGCCACGGCGATCTCGCAGGTCGCCTTCGCGGCGTCGCGCGATGACGTGACTCCTGTGCTAACCGGCGTTCAGCTCGAGGTGAGCGGCACCCAGCTCAGCCTCGTCGCCACCGACCGTTACCGCGTGGCGCTCCGCGACATCCCGTTCGACAGCGGGATCGTCGCCGACGAGAACACCACCACCGCGCTCGTCCCGGCACGCACACTCACCGAGGTGGGTAAGACGTTCGCCCACTCCGGCGACATCACGGTGTCGTTCTCCGGTTCCGGCGACCGCGAGATCATCGCCTTCACCGCCGGCAACAAGACGGTCACGTCGTTGCTCATCAAGGGGAACTTCCCGCCGGTCCGCCGCCTGTTCCCCGAGGCGACCGACCACCACGCCGTCGTCAACACCGGTGAGCTCATCGAAGCCGTGCGGCGTGTCGCCCTCGTGCTCGACCGTTCGGCTCCGCTGCGTTTCACGTTCGGCGCCGACGGGGTCTCGATGGATGCGTCGGGCACCGAGCAGGCACGCGCGACCGAGTCGGTCGACGCGACGCTGACGGGCGAGGAGGTCGTCATCGGCCTGAACCCGCAGTACCTGCTCGAGGCGCTCGCGGCCGTGAAGAGCGAGTTCACCCGCGTCACCTTCACCTCGAGCGAGAACGCGAACAAGCTCAGCCCGATTCTCATCACCCCGCAGACCTCGGGCGGCGTGGAGTCGTTCAAGTACCTGCTGCAGCCCAACCTCCTCCTGCGCTGATCGCCCCGATCACGACCACCTCGGTGGGACTGTCGGAGACGAGAACTAGGGTGATCTGATGATCGTGGAGCAGCTGAGCCTGGTGGACTTCCGCAACTACGCGGCTGCCGAGCTCTCTCTCGCTCCCGGGGCGAACGTGTTCGTCGGGCGCAACGGTCAGGGAAAGACGAATCTCGCCGAGGCGATCGGCTACTTCGCGACGCTCGGTTCCCACCGAGTGTCGCAGGCCGCACCCATGGTGCGCGACGGCGCGGATGCCGCCTTCGTCCGAGCCCGGCTCGCTCACGGTCAGCGACGGGTGCAGCTCGAAGCGCAGCTCAATCGCACCGGCTCCAACAAGGCTCGCGTCAACGGTTCGCCCGTGCGTACGGCGGAACTCCCCCGCTACGCGCAGGTCGTCCTCTTCGCACCGGAAGACCTGCAGATCGTGCGCGGTGATCCGTCGGCGCGCCGAAGATTCGCCGATCAGCTCCTCATTCAGCGTGCCCCGCGGCTTGCGGGCGTCCTCGCCGACTACGACCGCGTGCTCAAGCAACGCAACGCCCTGCTGAAATCCGCCCGCGCCCGCGGTGTCCGTGGAGACGGGCTCTCGACACTCGAGGTATGGGACGACAAGCTCGTCTCGCTCGGCACCGACGTCATCCGGGCCCGTCTGCGACTGGCATCCGAACTCGCCGGCCCCGTCGCCCGCGCCTACACCGCCATCGCCGGTGCCGACCATCGACCCCAACTCCAGTGGGCGCTCTCCGTCGGCGGAGCCGATCCGGAAGAGGACGACTCGCCTGCCGACGCCGGCATCGCCGACGCGGCGGCGATCGAGCAGCTCTTCCGCACCGCCCTCGCCGATCGTCGCAGCGCGGAGCTCGACCGCGGCATCACGCTCGTCGGCCCGCACCGCGACGACCTGATCCTGCGCATCCGCGATCTTCCGGTGAAGGGCTACGCGTCGCACGGCGAATCGTGGTCCGTCGCCCTCTCCCTCCGCCTCGCGTCGGCCGAGCTGCTGCGCGCGGAGTCGACGCTGGGCGACCCCATCGTGATCCTGGACGACGTCTTCGCCGAGCTCGATGCTGATCGGCGCGCGCGCCTGGCCGGCATCGTCGCCGACTACGAACAGGTCATCGTGACGGCGGCGGTCTCCGAAGACGTTCCGCTCGGTCTGCGTGCGCGCACCGTTCGGGTCGAGGCGGGCACGCTGCACGAGGATTCCGATGCTGCCGTCTGACGAAGCGCCGGAGACGATCTCCACGTATCTGCGCCTGCGCGGGCTCGAGCCCTCGGGCCGGTGGAAGAAGCGCCGTCGGCAGCGGACGGACGACGACGAGAACCAGCCCTTCACGTCCGGACGCGACCCCAAGGGACTCGGTGACGTCATCGCCGACCTCACTCGTCAGGCCGGGTGGGACGCCCAGCTCTCCCGCGAGGATCTCGTGCTGCGCTGGGCGGAGGTCGCCGGCGAGGAGACCGCGCGCCACGCATCCCCCGTCGCGCTCTCCGACGGCGTGCTCACCGTGCAGTGCGACTCGACGGCGTGGGCGAAGAACCTCCACCTGATGCGGACGGTCATCACGACGCAGCTCGTGAAAGCGTTCCCACAATCGGGGGTCGAGTCGGTGCGTTTTGTAGGCCCGGACGTCCCCTCCTGGAAATGGGGCCCCAGAGCCGTTCCAGGCCGTGGCCCTCGCGATACCTACGGATGAGCCACGTCCCCAGTCATCGAATCCGACTTTCGTTCGCCATACGGGCGCTGAGGGCCGCGTGAGAGCGCCCGAACGGGTAGACTGAGCGGGACTGACCGAACCGATGTGGAGCGCTCGAAACCTATGACGTCTCAGAATCCCGACAGCGTTCCCGAAGACCCCGAAACCCCCGATTCGGCTGAGGAGACCTCGGCGAAGGTGCCCAACGAGTACGGCGCCGACGCGATCCAGGTGCTCGAAGGCCTCGAGGCGGTGCGGAAGCGTCCGGGAATGTACATCGGATCCACGGGTGAGCGTGGTCTGCATCACCTCGTCTACGAAATCGTCGACAACGCGGTCGATGAGGCGCTGGCCGGCTACTGCGACACGATCCACGTGACGATCCTCGAAGACGGTGGACTCCGGGTGGTCGACAACGGCCGCGGCATCCCGGTGGATCCCCACGCCTCCGATCCGACGAAGTCGACCGTCGAGGTCGTGCTGACCGTCCTGCACGCCGGTGGAAAGTTCGGCGGCGGCGGCTACGCCGTCTCCGGTGGACTGCACGGCGTCGGATCGTCGGTCGTCAACGCGCTCTCGACGCGCTTCGAGGTCGAGATCAAGCGTCAGGGATCGGTCTGGCGCCAGACGTTCGCCGACGGCGGCAAGCCGCAGGCTCCCCTGGCGAAGGGCGAGGACAGCGACGAGACCGGAACGACCGTCACCTTCTGGCCCGACGGCGACATCTTCGAGACGATCTCGTTCGATTACGACACTCTTCGCACGCGCTTCCAGCAGACCGCATTCCTCAACAAGGGGCTGCGGATCACGCTGACCGACGAGCGTACCGAGGCGGCCGTGGTCGTCGACCTCGACGAGGGTGGCTCCGAGTCGCAGCAGCGTCACGACGACTTCCACTACGAGCGTGGCCTCGTCGATTACGTCGAGTACCTGAACAAGCTGCGCAAGACCGAGGTGGTCAACGACGAGATCATCGAGATCGAGTCCGAGGACACCGTGCGCCACATCTCGCTCGAGCTCGCGATGCAGTGGACCACGAGCTACACCGAGAACGTGTTCACCTTCGCGAACACGATCAACACGCACGAGGGCGGTACCCACGAAGAGGGTTTCCGGGCGGCGCTGACGACGCGCGTCAACGCCTACGCGCGCGATAAGGGCCTCCTCAAGGAGAAGGACGACAACCTCACCGGTGACGACATCCGCGAGGGACTCACCGCCGTCATCTCCGTCAAGCTCTCCGAGCCGCAGTTCGAGGGTCAGACCAAGACGAAGCTCGGCAACACCGAGGCGAAGGCGTTCGTCCAGAAGATCGTCGGCGACCAGCTGACGGACTGGCTCGACCGCAACCCCGCCCAGGCCAAGCGCGTCATCATGAAGGCGGTGGATGCCGCGACCGCGCGTCTCGCCGCGCGCAAGGCCCGCGAGACCGCCCGCCGCAAGAGCGTCTTCGAGTCGGCGTCGATGCCCGACAAGCTCAAGGACTGCACGAGCAAGGACCCGTCGATCTCCGAGATCTTCCTCGTCGAGGGTGACTCGGCCGGCGGTTCGGCTGTGCGCGGCCGTGACCCCGAGACGCAGGCGATCCTCTCGCTGCGCGGCAAGGTCCTGAACGTCGAGAAGGCGCGACTCGATCGTGCTCTCGGCAACAACGAGATCCAGGCGATCATCTCCGCGTTCGGAACCGGCATCGGCGAGGACTTCGCCGTCGAGAAGGCGCGGTACCACAAGATCGTGCTGATGGCGGATGCCGATGTCGACGGGCAGCACATCACGACGCTGCTGCTGACGCTGCTGTTCCGCTACATGCGCGGGCTCATCGAAGCGGGTTATGTCTATCTGGCGATGCCGCCGCTGTACCGCCTGAAGTGGACGAATGCCGATCACGAGTACGTGTTCAGCGACAAGGAGCGCGACGCTCTTCTCGCCGACGGGCTCGCCAACGGCAAGCGCATTCCCAAGGAATCCGGCATCCAGCGCTACAAGGGTCTCGGCGAGATGAACCCGAAAGAGCTGTGGGAGACCACGATGGACCACAGCACCCGCACCCTGCGCCAGGTGACGATCGACGACGCGGCCGCCGCCGACGAGATCTTCTCGGTGCTCATGGGCGAAGACGTCGAGTCCCGCCGCACCTTCATCCAGCGCAACGCCAAGGACGTCCGCTTCCTCGACATCTGATCGAGCCGAGCGACATCGAGAAACTGAGAACGTATGTCTGACGAAGAACGTCCCGACCTCACGCCTGCCCACAACCACGGCAACATCGACCAGGTCGACCTCCAGGTCGAGATGCAGCGGAGCTACCTCGACTACGCGATGAGCGTCATCGTGGGGCGTGCGCTCCCCCGCGTCGAGGACGGCCTCAAACCGGTGCACCGCCGTGTCATCTACGGCATGTACGACGGCGGCTACCGCCCCGACAAGAGCTACTCGAAGTGCGCCCGCGTCGTCGGTGAGGTCATGGGTCAGTACCACCCGCACGGCGACAGCGCGATCTACGACGCGCTGGTCCGCCTCGTGCAGCCGTGGTCGCTGCGGTACCCGCTCGCCGACGGGCAGGGAAACTTCGGCTCGCCGGGCAACCAAGGTGCTGCGGCCCCCCGGTACACCGAGACCAAGATGGCGGCCCTCGCCATGGAGATGGTCCGCGACATCGACGAAGACACCGTCGACTTCGAGGACAACTACGACGGCAAGACCCAGGAACCGGTCGTCCTGCCCTCGCGCTTCCCGAACCTGCTCGTCAACGGTTCGGTGGGTATCGCGGTCGGTATGGCCACGAACATCCCGCCGCACAACCTGCGCGAGGTCGCCGAGGGCGCACTGTGGTCGCTGGAGAACCCGGATGCGTCGCGCGAGGAACTCCTCGAAGCGCTGATGTCGCGCATCCACGGCCCCGACTTCCCCACCGGGGCGCAGATCCTCGGCACGAAGGGCATCCGCGAGGCGTACCGCACCGGTCGCGGCTCGATCACGATGCGCGCCGTCGTCGAGGTCGAGGAGATCCAGGGCCGCAACTGCCTCGTGATCACCGAGCTGCCGTACCAGGTCAACCCCGACAACGTCGCGCTGAAGATCCGCGACCTCGCTCGTGACGGCAAGATCACCGGCATCGCCGACATCCGCGACGAGACGAGCGACCGCACGGGTCAGCGCCTCGTCGTCGTGCTCAAACGCGACGCCGTCGCGAAGGTCGTGCTGAACAACCTGTACAAGCACACGCAGCTGCAGGAGAACTTCGGCGCCAACATGCTGGCGATCGTCGACGGCGTGCCCCGCACCCTCCCGCTCGACGGATTCATCTCGTACTGGATCACCCACCAGATCGAGGTCATCGTCCGCCGCACGCGCTACCGCCTCAACGAGGCCGAGAAGCGCATGCACATCCTGCGCGGATACCTCAAGGCGCTCGATGCCCTCGACGAGGTCATCGCGCTCATCCGCCGCTCCCCCACGGTCGAGGAAGCGCGAGAGGGACTGAAAGCCCTTCTCGACATCGACGATCTGCAGGCCGACGCGATCCTGTCGATGCAGCTGCGCCGCCTCGCGGCGCTCGAGCGTCAGAAGATCATCGACGAGGCGACCGAGCTCGAGCTGAAGATCGCCGACCTCAACGACATCCTCGCCACCCCCGCGCGTCAGCGCTCGATCATCGGCGAAGAGCTGACCGCGATCGTCGACAAGTACGGCGACGAGCGGCGCACGCACATCCTCCACGGGTTCGACGGCGACATGTCGATGGAAGACCTCATCCCCGAAGAGGAGATGGTGGTCACGGTGACCCGCGACGGGTATATCAAGCGCACGCGGAGCGACAACTACCGCTCGCAGCACCGAGGCGGCAAGGGCGTCAAGGGCGCCCAGCTGCGCGCGGATGACGTCGTCGAGCACTTCTTCGTCACGACGACGCACCACTGGCTGCTGTTCTTCACGACGAAGGGCCGCGTCTACCGCACCAAGGCGTACGAGCTTCCCGAGGCCGGCCGCGATGCGAAGGGCCAGCACGTCGCCAATCTCCTCGCGCTTCAGCCGGGCGAGGAGATCGCGCAGATCCTCGACATTCGCGACTACGCCGCGGCGCAGTACCTGGTACTCGCGACCCGCGACGGCAAGGTCAAGAAGACCGCGCTGACCGAGTACGACACCAACCGCCAGGGCGGTGTCATCGCGATCCGCCTGCGCGGCCAGGACGACGAGGCCGGCGGCGACGAACTCGTCAGCGCGCTGCTCGTCGACGAGGGCGACGACATCCTTCTCATCACGCGCAAGGGGATGTCGCTGCGCTTCGCGGCCACCGACGACGCGTTGCGTCCGATGGGCCGATCGACCGAAGGTGTGAAGGGCATCTCGTTCCGTGAGGACGACAGCCTGCTGTCGGCATCGGTCGTGCGGGACGAGGGCTACGTGTTCGTCGTCACCGACGGCGGGTACGCCAAGCGCACGTCGGTCGACCAGTACCGCACCCAGAGCCGCGGCGGCTTGGGCATCAAGGTCGCCAAGCTGAACGACGATCGCGGGGTGCTCGCGGGCGGCCTCATCGTGTCGGAGACCGACGAGGTCCTCGTGGTTCTTGCCAGCGGCAAGGTGGTACGCTCCTCCGTGGCCGAGGTCCCGGCCAAGGGTCGCGACACCATGGGCGTCGTCTTCGCCCGGTTCGGTGACGACGACCGCATCCTCGCCATCGCCCGCAACGGTGAGCGTGGACTGACCGAAGACGCGGCATCCGAGGATGCCTCCGCCCCGGATGCACCCCCGTCCGCGGATACCGAAGAGAGTGGTTCTGACGCATGAGCACGGTCGCCGACAAACTCGCCAAGAAGTCCACGAGCAAGACCAGCGCGAAGCAGGTCCGCCTGCGCCTCGTCTACGTCGACTTCTGGTCGGCCGTGAAGCTGTCGTTCCTCGCCGCGGTGGCCCTGGCGATCGTGACGGTCGTCGCCACCTTCCTCGTCTTCATGGTGCTCAGCACCACCGGTCTCATCGACCGGGTGGACGAGCTGTTCGTGGCGTTCTCGAACGGTGACTTCTCCATCAAGCAGTTCCTCGACCTGCCGCAGGTCATGGCGTTCGCGGCCGTCGTCGCCATCCTCAACCTCATCGTCATCACGGTGCTGGGCGCTGTCGTCGCCGGCATCTACAACGTGATGGTCAAGGTCACCGGCGGACTGCTGGTCGGCTTCACCTCCAATTAGTAGATTCCCGGATCATCGGGTAAAGTCTTGGAGGTTGCCGGCGCGTGAAGCGCGTCGGTACGGGGCTATAGCTCAGGCGGTTAGAGCGCTTCACTGATAATGAAGAGGTCCCAGGTTCAAGTCCTGGTAGCCCCACCCCGAACCCCTCGGGGCCTTAGCTCAGCTGGTAGAGCGCCTGCTTTGCAAGCAGGATGTCAGGAGTTCGAATCTCCTAGGCTCCACAGACGCAACGCCGGGTATCCGTTCCTACGGATACCCGGCGTCACTTTTTTCGTCGGCGCCGGGAAGTTCGAGCCGCAACGAGACGCGGGAGTTCAGGCGTGCGCGTGATCTGCTCGCTTGGTGCCTGCGGCCGTGCTTGCGATCCCGTCCATCACGACGGCGACGATAGTCCGCTTCAGTCCGCCGGAAACAGATCGACGAGTCCGGCCCTGACCGCCGTGATGAGGACCTGCACTCGGTCTCGTACATCCCACTTCTTCATGACGACGCCGAGGTGGGTCTTGACGGTGCTTTCGGACAGATGGAGCGCATCCGCGATCTCGCTGTTGCTTTTCCCGAGCGCGAGCTCGCGGAGTATCGCCGCTTCGCGGTCGTTGAGGCTCTCGACCGAGTGCGCATCGATGACGTCGTGCCGCTTGACGTCGAGTACCAGACGCTTGGTCATTTCGGGGGACAGGACGCCCGAACCGCTGTGCACCGCCGCGATCGCAGCAACGACCGCATCCGGCGGGGAATCCTTCAACAGGTAGCCGGCGAATCCACCTCTCAGTGCACGGGTGATGGCGTCGGTGGTGCCGAGCGTCGTGATCGCGATGATCTGTGCGGGGTTTCCTGCGCGCTGCAGACGCTGTGCCGCCTCGAAACCGTCGATTCGCGGCATGTTCAGATCCATGAGCACCACATCGGGACGAAGACGCTCGGCTATGTCGACCGCGACGGCACCGTCCTCGGCGGTCCCGAGAACCGTCATCGACGGCGAGCGTTCCACGAAGATCGCCAGAGCGCTGCGCATGAGTTCCTCATCATCAGCGATCAGCACGCGGATCTCGGTCACGTCGTCGAGAATATCGGGGATTCTTCGGTACGAAAGTGCGACGGATCGAGACGAATGGGCCGCTCTCTTCGCGTGATGCTGGAGGCGACGACACCGGGGGAGGTGATGTGCGTGATTCACGGGATGATGGCGGGCGGCTTCTGGTCCGAACTCTGCAAGATGCTCGGAGTGTGCCACTGACACTGACACTGGCGCGATGTGGCGGTTGACTCGCCCGGGCCTCAGCGACGCACAATGGTCCTGTGAGCGTGGGGACGGTGAAGCGTAGCGACGGCTTCGGTCACGGGCTCCGCCACGTCTCGCCTCTCAGTCGTCCCGAGCGCATCACGCTGCTCACTCTCGCAGGTGTGCTGCTCGTCGCCGGAATCGCCATGCACGCGACCGCCGGGGATCCGTTGTCGACGGCCATCTTCGAGTCCTTTTTGACCGTCTCCCTGGCCGGGTTCGCTTTCTCGCCCCGACTCTCGGCTGCGGTCATCGTCGTTCTCCTCCTCGGCGCCTTCCTGGGGGATACGCAAGCACTCGCCCTCGTGGTAGCCGCTGTGGCGCTGGCCCTCGTGGTCCGCACGTGCGACCTTCGCGTCATACTCGTGTACGCCATGGTGTGGTCAGGCGGGCTCGCGTGGAGCATCCTCGCTGACGCGATGCCTGTCACCGAGGCGATCGTCCTCATGGCCGTGGGGGTGGTGTCGGCGTCCAGCGGGCTCATCATGCGCAGAGTCGAGGCGGGGTCGCGCCGACTGCGTGAGCAGTTGGCGGAGCGTGCGCGGGCGGAGCACGAGTCCGTGATGGCGGAGCGTTTGCGAATAGCGGATGAGCTGCACGACGTGGTTGCACACGATCTGACGATCATCGCCATGCACGTCGACTTGATCGTCGAATGCGATGCGCACGGCACGTCACTCGACGCGATCCGCTCCTCTTCGCGTCGCGCGCTGGAGGACCTCAGGCGCGTTGTGGGGCAATCGCACGTTCAGCCCACAGAAACGCCCTCCGCGTCGGTTTCCGAGTTCCGGGGCGCCATCGCAGACGGGTGTCACACGCTGGAACGCGCCGGGATGACCGTACGTGCGGATGTCGACGCCGTCGACGGGACACAGCTGCCTCGGATCGTGGACCTGACCCTGTCCCGGCTCGTGCGCGAGGCGACCACGAACGTGCTGAAGCACTCGAGCGGCACGGAGGTCGCCCTTGCGGTGCGGACGTCGCGGGCCGCCGTCGAGTTCGAGATCACGAATTCCGTCGAGGAAGGACGCAGAATCCAACGCGTACCATCCGGCGGGTTCGGCCTGGTCCGGATGCGTGAGCGTGTCTCGAGGGTGGGCGGACATCTCTCCGCCGCCGCGTCCTCGGGGGTGTGGACGCTGTCGGTCCGTGTGCCGACGGGTCACGAGAGCGAGTGACCCGACCCGCGGGCCTCTCCTGCGGTCGTACTTTCGTGCCATCTAATCGGCACTTCTGTGCGGATCCTTCTCCCACAAGATGAGCATGTGTTCGAGCGAGACCACCGTCGAGGTCGACACGACGCGTGTGGTCGAGATCGAGTGGGGGGCCGATGAATATCGCAATGCAGTCCGAGAAGGCGGCGAGCAGGCTGCGGCTGCGCCATGATCTGGTTTTCGCGCAGGTGCCCGGCGGAGCCCTGGTCCGGCACTCCGACGGAGGTTTCGTTCTGCGCGGGCAGACGACGTATCGGTGGCTCGCCAGCCTCGCCCCGTTCCTCGACGGCTCACGCACGGCCGAGGAGCTGGTGGCCGGACTTGATGAGTCTCGATCCCAGATGGTCGACAGTCTTCTCGCCGTTCTCCGCGACCATGACGCGGTGTCACTGATCGACGGAGACCCGGTCGACCCGACGGGGCCTCTTGCCCCGTTTCGAGCACAGATCGCCTACATCGACCATTACGCGAACGATGGTCTCGAGCGGTTTCGTCGCTTCCGCGCTGCGCATGTCACCGTCGAGGGCGACCCAGAAGTCAGCGACGTCGTCCGACGGGGCCTGCAGCGCAACGGCCTGCTCCGCACGGCGGACGCGGATGAGACACCCGCGCCCGGCGCCGCCGCACTGCGGATCGTCATTGACACCACCGGCGACGCCTCGGCGATCGCCCGAGCCACTCGTGAGCCCGGCAGCGCCGTCTACCCCGTGACGCGGATCGGAGACCAGGTCATCCTCGGCCCGATCACCCGTCCCGGTTCCGCGATCAACTGGGCTGCGGCGATGGCCCGGCTGACCGACAACGACGAGACACCCGGCTCCCTCCAGATGTGGCGGGCGATCTCAGATCCCGCCCATCGTGTGTCTGTGGCGTCCCTCACGCGCGTGCAGCTGGGCATCCTCGGGACCACGGTGGCCTACGACGCTTTCCGCTACCTCACGGCGGCCCCACCGGCCGAAGCAGACGACGCGATCGTGATCGTCGACCTCACCACCGGTGACACCTCTCGCGAAGCGGTCCTTCCAGACCCGCGATCATCCGGCATCCGGCCACCGGATGCCGCCGAGGTCCGATCATGGCCAACAGCGAGGGAGAGCGTCGACAACGACGTGGACTCCGACAGGCTGCAGCGCTATCTGCGCCTCGTCGGCGAGAAGGTCGGCGTCGTCACGGGATTCAGCGACGAGCTGGTCGACCAGTCGCCGATCAAGATCGCGCGCGCCGTGCACCGGCGGTCGGGTACGTCGACCACGGTGCTGGGGTTCTCGCTGGACAACCTCGGAGACGCTCGTCGGCGCGCAATGGAGGCCGCCGCGCTCCTCCATGTCAGCAACGTCGGTCCGCGTGAGCCGCAGGAGTCGTCCGCATTCAGACGCATTCTCGCCACCGAGCTCGAGATCGCAACGGGTCTCGGCCCCGTCGAGGCCGACGACATGCCTCTCGTCCCCGGAATCACCCTCGGTGGCGAGCGAGTTCTCGTCCCCCAGGCAGCGGTGTGGTCGCGCCATGCAGTGAACTCACGCGGCGCGTTCGAACGCACCACTGCCGGCGAGGGAGCGGGTGCCACCCTTGCCGAAGCTGTGGCCGCCGGCCTGCTGTCAGCCGCAGCCTTCCGCGCGCTGTCCTCGCTGGTGCGCGAGGGCGACCTGCACGACATCCCCGCCGACGGTCTCAACGCGCAGAATGCGTACCTGCTCGACGCGGCTCGCTTGAAGGGTCTGGACCCGGTTCTCGTCGAGCTGCCGCACACCGCGGTGGGGACCGTGTTGCTCGCGCGAGACCTGCGGTCCGGCGAGCACACGCTCGGCTCCGGGTGGGACGTCGATCAGGCCGCCCAGGATGCCTTGCTCCGACTCCTCGGCCGCGTGCTCGTGGCTCCGACCGGGGCCGAACCGGACCGGATGCTCATCCCGGATCTCGCTGTGTCGACTCTTGCGTGGCGGACGGTGTCCGAGCCCTTCGCCGGGTCGACCGAGGCGTCCCTCGACACGGTGGTGGTCGATACGACGACCGCCGATATCCGGGCGACGGGGGCGCTCCACACCGTGCGAGTTCTGCTTCCGGCTGACGGCTGATCTGCGAGAAGGGAGGAAGACATGGAGAACGGATTGCGGGCGGCCCTCGCAGCCCTCGAGACCGAGACGTTCGAGATCCTCGACAGTGCCGAGCTGCTGATCGACCAGCAGGGGTTCGCATGGTCGAGCTGTTCGACGTCCAGCTGCTGTGGATGCACCACCTGCAGCTGCAGCTCGACGAGCTGCAGCGCCACGAGCTCGACCTCGACGACCAGCTGCAGCCATATCGGCTGACCCGACCGGGCGCCAGACGCCCACTCACAACCGGAAAGGAGGTGAACGAATGTCCCAGTTGAAAGCCCACATCGCGGTCCTCGAGGCGGAGACCTTCGAGGTGCTCGACTTCACACCCGCCGAAGACATGGCGGCTTCGACCAGTACCAGCTGCGCGTGCAGCACCACATCGACGTGCTCGTGTTCGTGCTCGTCGTGCTGCTCGACCACCAGTTCGAGCTGCAGCTCTACGTCGTCGTGTGCGTGACGACCCTGACCAACGGAGAGGAGGGGTGACCATGAATCCCCTTGCACGACAGATCGCCGATCTCGAGGCGCAGACCTTCGAGATAGACGATTTCGCCCAGCTGTCACAGGACGAAGCGCTCCAGTGGTCGAGCTGCTCGACCTCGAGCTGCTGTGGTTGCTCGAGTTCGAGTTGCGGCAGCTGCTGCGGGTGTTCGTCCAGCTGCGGGTCGACCAGCAAGTGATCTAGGCCGCCCCGGCGGCGATGGAGGAGAAATGACGGCACCGGCAACAGTGCGAGCCGCGGACACGGTACAGGCGTATCTCGACGCCCAGCCGCGACGGAGCGATCGCCCACGTGCACGTGTCCTGGAACTTGGTGCAACCGATGTCCTGGAAATCCACGGTGCCGTCGACACGACGCTGTTCCCCGAGAAGGAGGTCACGACGGTGCACCTCCACGGGCGTGACGCGTACGTGATGACAGGAGTCGAATCTGAACGAGCTGCCTGTGCTCTCTGCTTCCATCGCCGCTGGCAAGCCATTCGTCGGGAGGACGAGCGCGACGCTCTCGAGATGGCGGGAAGTTCCTGCGCGCTGCCGTCGGGCGTCTGGCTGACGCCACTGGTGCTCGACGCGCTGCAGCTGATGGTGGAAGACGATACCCGTGTCCGTCCCTCGACCATGGGGGAGACCCCCGTGCGCAGGCTGCAGCTCGACACTCTCGCGACCCGGACATTCCCCCTCCTGGCGGACCCCGATTGTCCCGCATGCGGCATGACCCCGGCCAACTCGCCGTCGCGGGCGGCGGTCCCGTTCGCACCCCGCCCGAAACCCGACGTCGACACCTACCGTCTGACCTCGCTGCGCGACTACGCCATGGACATCGACGTGTTCGCGAACCCGGTGTGTGGCGTGTTGGGCCCCCAGGCTCCCGCCGCTTTCGACAACCCGACGACGATCCCCGTCACGGGCTACAGCTACGTGCGCGGGGCAGCGCACCTCTACGAGTTCTTCTGGAGCGGCCACGCCGACAACATCGAGGACTCGCGGCGGCTCGCTGTGCTGGAGGGTCTCGAGCGGTATGCCGGCCTCCTGGCCCGCGGCCTGCCCGAACCCGTCTGGGCTGCGCTTCGCGACCTGGACGTGCCCGCTCTCGATCCTCGTGCGTGCACCCTCTATCCGCGCGAGTTCTACGACTTCAACACGCCCTATTTCGTCGAGTTCACCGAGGACCTCGAGATCCCCTGGGTCTGGGGTCGCAACCTCACCACCGGCACGGATACGTTCGTGCCGCAGCGACTCGTGCATTATCTGGATCAGACGGGCCCGGCATTCGTCGATGAATGCTCGAACGGTTGCGCTACCGGGGGAAGCCCTGAGGAGGCCATCCTGCACGGAGTCCTCGAGCTCATCGAACGGGACTCCTTCCTGTTGACCTGGTTCGCTCGTCATCCTGCGGTCGAGATCGATCCGCTCAGCAGCGGCGCTTCGGACATCTCGATCATGGTGGCGCGGATGGCGCTCGAGGGCTTCGACGTGCGCATGTTCGACACCAGGGTCGACTTGCCGGTTCCCGTCGTGACCGCCGTCGCCGTGCGGACCGACGGACGTCCGGGCGCACTGTGCTTCGCCGCCGGCTCGTCGCTGGACCCGGTGCAGGCGATGCGGGCGGCGCTGTGCGAGGTCGCATCGTATGTCCCGAGCTTCGACCGGCGGATGACGAGCGGCGCTGCCGAGGCTCGCGCGATGTTGAATGACTTCGGCTTGGTTCGCGAGCTCAAGCACCATGCTCTCCTCCACGGAATGGACGAGATGGTCGAGCATTCAGACTTTCTGCTCAGCGAGCGCCGCGCGCAGCCGATGGGGGTTGTCTACGAGGAATGGAACAGGACACGTCCCCGGAACCTCGACCTCTCGGACGACCTGCGGTGGGTCATCGCCGCGCTAGACGACAGGGGGTTCGATCTCCTCGCGGTGGATCAAACGTCGCCCGAGCAACGGTCGATGGGTCTGAACACGTATGCCACGGTCGCGCCGGGGCTGATCCCGATCGACTTCGGCTGGCACAAACAGCGAGCCTTCCACATGGACCGGACCCGCACCGCTCACCGCGACGCGGGGCTTCGCGCCACCGCGTTGCGGTTCGAGGACATCAACCCGGTACCGCACCCGTTCCCCTGATGACCGCCGTCATTCCGACAGGAGCCCACATGCCCACGACGACACGCGTCAGGAAGTACGTCGATGATGTCGTACGGCGCGCCCGTACGCCGATGCCACCGCTCGACCACGTGGTGCTGTGGGACCAGCAGCCCCGGCGCCACAAGGTCTTCTCCGACGCCGCGCAGTTTGAGATGCCCGTCGGCGAGAAGTGCCGTACACGGCTGTCGGATGCGCTCTCATCCCCGTCGACGTCGCCGAGCGATGTGCTGGACGTCGGTAGCTTGGGCCGCGCCCTCCACGACACATATGGTCTCCTCTCGCGTCGTCTGCGCGTGACCGGCAACGATGATGCGGTCAACAAGACGGTGAGCGCGGTGAGCACGTACTCCCGGGGCACGGCGAATGGTGGCGGTCTCTATCCGCTCGAGTTCTACTGGGTGAGCGGTTCTTCGGCGCGGCAGCTTCCCGGTGTGTATCACTGGAACACGGCCTCGGGAACGATGCAAAGGCTTCTTGTCGGCGATGCACACGACAGGGTTCGCGCCGCGATCGACGACGACTGCGGGACCGACCAGTTCCTGCTGGTGACGGTCAAGCTCTGGAAGAACGCTTTCAAATACAACAGCTTCAGCCACCATGTGGTCACCATGGACCTCGGGACGGTGCTCGCCACACTCGCACTGTCCGGGTTGTCGGGCGACTCGGCCGCGCGGACTCCCCGCCTGTGGTTCGACTCCGCGGGTCTCGACGGCCTGCTCGGCCTCGACCCGTTCGAGGAGACGACCTTGGCGGTCTTGCCACTCCCGCCGGGGGCCGGCGACCTGAAAAGAGGGACCGTCACCTCCGAGGCGGGGGTGCGGTTCGAGGAGGCGGAGCGCTTCCCCGGGTCGACGCGCTTCCCTCAGGTGGTCGACGTCATGCGCGACTCCTTCGCGGACACGATCGCTCCTGCGATAGATGTGGTGCTCGCGCGGACGTCGTCGGGTCAGATGACGTCGCTGCCCCCGAGCGCGGAGTCGAGCTCCGCGCTCGGACTGTCGGATCTTCTGGCCGCCAGGCGGTCCAGTTTCGGCACCTTCAGCTCCAACATCCCGCTGGGTCTCGCGGAGCTTGCCCATGTGCTTCGCACCACCGATCGAGGTGCGCGGCTGCTCACCGACGCCGGACGGGCGCAGTTCGCTCGGGTGGCCGTTTTCTGTAACCACGTCGAGGGGATCTCGCCGGGTGGATACGTGTACGACCACGAGCAGGACGCCCTGGTCCGTATCGACGACGAAGATCCCGGGCTCTTCCTTCAGGCCACGTACTTCCTCGACAACTACAACGTCGAGCAGGCGGCAGCCGTGCTCGCCATCCTCGTGCCGGCCGACGACGTGCTCGCCGCAGGTGGCTCGCGGACCGTGCGTCTGCTGAACGCAGTCGTGGGTGCGGCGACCCAGTCCGCCTACCTTGCGGCTACCGACCTCGGGCTCGCGTGTGGTGCTGCCCTGGGGTTCGACAACGTCGCGTACGCCGAGCGTCTGCGCGTGATCGACACCGGCGAATGGCCCTTGATCATGATCATGATCGGCCGCGATCGCGTCGATCAGGCGGATTTCGCCGCACCGCTGGATCTCGACGCGAAGGAGTAGTCATGACCAACCTCTCAGCCCTCGCTCGCCCACGGATCTCTTCCGTCGCGAAGTCGACGCCCCCCCACTTCATGTTCCGAGTCGCGCCGCTGCCCTGGGAACGGCTGCAGGGACTGGCATTCTCTCGGACCGTCGCATGGGCCGACGTCGTGCTGGACGCCGAGGCGCGACTCGACGATGCTGCCCGAACCCTTCCGGACCGCGTGCAGGAGTTCATCGGCGGCCAAGAAGATGACGGGGTCCGTCACGCACTGATCAATCTCCGCCGTGACATCTTCAACGCCCGTGTGCCGCGCGACATCGAGGCGACCCGCGCAGCGCTCGCGATTCTCCCCGATGGCCTGGCGGGTGACATCCTCGAGTGGATCGATCTCGCGCAGCAGACGCGTGACGTGCGCCGAAGCGGCGCCGACGTGTTCCGCGCCGAGCTCCCGCTGCGGAGAGCGGCCCTGCAACGGCTTATCGCGACACCAGTACTGCGCTCCGGGATTCTTCTGGCGTCTCCATCTCTCGACGAGGCCATCCCGCGTTACCTGGCCGCCGATCCCGCCAGCCTGTCGAAGCGCGCCCGGCGCATCGAGCGGTCGGCGAGCGATTATGTCTATCGGACCGTCTGCAAGACGAGTCCCTTCAGCACACTCACCGACGTCGCGCTGGGCGACTTCTCGGGCGATGCTGGCGGTGTGCTCGAGGTCGATCCCGAGGTTCTGGACTCGCAAGCAGCCCGGAGCAATCCCCGGTTGAACATGGCCATGCTGGCACGGGTGAGCGAGGCCATCCTGGCGTCCGACGAGCATCTCGTCGACCTCCCCGTGATGGTCTCGCGTGGATGGACGAGCGATCGTCGGCGCGTCAGGTACATGCGAAGGCAGCGCAAGGTCGGTGACGCCGATGCGGCGATGACCCTCGACACCTTCGACGAGAACGTGTTCTTCCTTGCGCACAGCGACATCGTCGACGATCTCTTCCGTGTGCTCGGAGACCGCATGATGACCATGGGCCGCCTGCAGATCGCGCTCCACTCCCAGCTTCCGCACGACCGTCCCCTCGACGATGTGTGGCACTACCTGCGGCATCTCCTGAGGTTGAATCTGCTGACCGCGCCTGTGCTGACGATGGACATCCATGCGGCGGATCCCGCTGTTCACTTCGCGGACAGGATCGCAGGACTGGAGGCGCCATGGGCTTCCACGCTTTCGAGCGACATCCGTCGGATGACCGACCTCGTAGGGACCTACGCGCAGGCCAGCGTTGACGAGAGACGGCTCATCATCCGCGATCTGCACTCTCACTACGACGCGATGATGCGCGGGATAGGTGTGCAGCAACCGGAGCGGCTGCGCACGGTGGTCTACGAGGACTCTGCGCTGCCGCGCGGCAGCGTCCGTGCGTCGCTCGATGCCTGGGAAAGCGGGCTGTCCGGCGACTTCGCCTCGCTTGCTCGCATCTTGCCCGTCTTCGACTCCCTCACCCCGCACCGGTTGATGGTGCGCGGGTTCTTCGACGCCCGCTACGGGGCACGCGGAACATGCGACGACATCGTGAAGTTCACCCACGACTTCCACCTCGACGTCTACGACCAGTACCTCCGCTACTCGGCCAACAGACGGCCTTTCGTCGACAACGAATATCAGGACCAGGAGAACTGGTTCAAGATGGACGAGGTCCGCGCTCTCGATGAGGCACGGCGCACCCTGGTTCGTGCGATGCGCTCGCGGTATGCCGCGCACGATGGTGCCGGTGACCTCGTTCTCGACGATGCCTTCGTCGAGGAGGTGGCGGCCGCGCTACCCGATCTGGGCGACCGGCTGGACCCGCGCGCCTACTTCGGCCAGATCGGCGAGATAGACGGCCGCGATCGGTGCGTCCTGAATCGCACCTATACGGGCTTGTCACTGCTGTTCTCGCGTTTCCACCACTGCTTCGCGGAGTCCGGCGACACCTCTCTCGTCGACGCGTTGCGAGAGCACCTGCGCAGCATCACTCCGCCCGGCGCCGTCTTCGCAGAGATCACCGGGGGATACGACACGTCGAACCTGAACCTGCATTCCGTCGTCACGCCGTACGAGATCGTCTGTCCCGGTGAGGTCTCGTTCCGCGACACGGACGAGCAGTTGCCTGTGGAGGATCTCTCGATCGTCCGTGACCCCTCGTGCGGCCGGCTTCTCCTCCGCTCACGGCGACTGGACGTCGAGGTGATCCCGGTCTATCTGGGTTTCCTCATGCCCATGGCACTGCCGGAGATGCAGCGGCTGCTCCTGGCGTTCTCGCAGAGTCGGATCGCGAGCCTCGACCTCTGGACGGGGACCGACGAACCTCTGGGCGGGGGCGAGATAGGCGGCCATCCGCGGGTGCGGCTAGGCGACCTGGTGCTCGTCCGACGAGTGTGGAAGACGGACCCGGCTTCGCTCCCCGAGGGTCTGTTAGGCGCGGATGGCGCGGAACGGATGCTCGGCTGGAGACGGTGGACGCGCAGGCACGGTCTACCGCGTTACGTCTTCGTCACGCCCGATGCCGCCGGTGGGGACGAGGGCGAGGGTGATGACTCCGCCGTGCGTTTCGGTAAGCCGCAGTTCGTCGACTTCGAGGACCATTTCTGTCTCGACATCCTCGACCAGTTGGCCCAGCGCGCGAATCGGCGCCTGGTCTTCACCGAGATGCTGCCGGTACCGGAGAGCCTGCCCGCGCGGAATGCGGCTGGGGAACGCTTCGTCTCGGAGATCACCTTCGAGTTCAACGCTCCGGCGGTGACACGATGACCGCGGTTCGTCCGATATCGCCCGTCGCCGTCGAGGCCGAATTGCCCCCCGTGGTGGATCCGGATGCCGCCGGCGAATGGATTGCCGTGCACGTCTACTATTCGAGCAACAACCACCCGTTGCTCGTCGACGCCGTTGGACCTGTCATCGACGGGCTTCGCCGAGACGGGCTGCTGGAATCGTGGTTCTTCATCAGGTACTGGATGGAAGGGCCGCATCTGCGCGTGCGACTCAAGCCGAGACGTATGGGCGATCAGCAGATGGTCGTCGACCGGCTGTTCTCGGCTCTCGACGCGTTCCTCGACGACCGTCCTGCTCTCTACGAGATGGACGAGCGTGAGACGTCCGGCCTGTTCAAGGAGATGTTCCTCGGCGAATACGACGAGCAGCAGTGGAATGAGCTGTACGGAGAGACCGGCTCCATGCCTATGCGCCCGAACAACAGCTACGTCGTCATGCGCTACGAGCCCGAAGTCGGACGATATGGGGGTACCGAGGCGATCAGCGTGGCGGAGAAGCACTTCGAGGCATCCAGCGACCTGGTGCGCACGCTCGTGGAGACGACGAATGTGCACGTGCGATCGGTGCTGTTCGGGCTTTCCGCGCAGCTGATGACGGTGATGCTGGGCGTGTTCCAGGACGACATCGACCGATCGGCGCTCTTCCTGTCGGCATACCGCACGTACTGGGAGCGATCGGGCTCGGGCGAGGCGGCGCCGCGCCACGATGCATACGCTCGAGCGTTCGACACCATGCAGGGCGGTCTGCGCGAACACCTCGGCACGGTGTACGAGGCTGCCGCTCGCAGGGATACCGATGAACTGAACGGCTTCTTGAAGGAATGGGCCGAGCACTGCATCGACCTTCACGACACGCTTTCTGCTGTCGCCGACAGGGGAGAGCTCACGTTCCCGCTCGGCCCGGACGGCGGCACGATCCCCGTCGACATCACGACGGGGGCACAGGCTCTCCTCAGTGGGTATCTGCACATGACGAACAACCGTCTGGGGGTGAGCATCATCGACGAGTGTTACATCGCCTACCTCATCGAGCATGCCCTCACTCAGGGTGGAGCCGATTCCGCCAGCACCGACCTGCAGTTCATGTTCGGGGGGACAGGGGCCGACCGATGAATGGCGGCGACACTCTCGACCTGCTGCGCGATGCGCGCCCGCAGCTGGTCGATGATGTGCGCATCGGTCCCGGCCTCTGGGATGTTCCGTCGACACGCTTCGTGATGCACGATGCGCGGACGGGATGGTATTTCCGCATCGGCGAGCACGAGCAATTCCTTGTTTCACGTATGGACGGCGTGCGCACCGTCGACCAGCTGGAAGACGAGTTCATCGAGCATTACGAACGGCGACTCACCGAGCCGCTGTGGAATTCCCTGCTCGGACTGCTCGCTCAGCGAGGCCTCCTGGTGGGGTCGGCTACGCCGGTCCAGCTGCAGAGCCTGCGAGACGCCCGAGAGCGAGAACGCGGAGAGGCTCGCACGTGGCTGCACGCCCGGATGCCGATCGTGAAGGCGGATCGGATCCTTCGCCGCATGGCCGTCGCGGTGCGGGTGCTCGATCATCTCGCCGTCTGGCTGCTGGTCTGGGTGGCCGCGGCGGCGCTGGTTGTTCATGTCAGCTCCAACTGGGATGTGCTCTGGCCCGCCGCCCGGTCGCTCTGGACGGATCCGGTGGCGATCGCCGTCTTCATCGTCGTCATGTGGGCCTCCCTCGTTCTTCACGAGCTTGCTCACGGCGCGACGGCGTGGGCCTACGGGGCGCGTGACATCGAGATCGGCGTCATGTGGCGATTTCCGTTCATCTCGCCCTATTGCAAGGTCGACGACACGATGCTCTTCCACGATCGCTCCCGCAGGGTGAGGGTGGCTCTCGCGGGCGTGACGGTATCCGTCGCGGTGTGTCTACCGTTCTGGCCGCTGTCGCTCGTCGCCGACGGGACGCTCGCCACCGTCTGTGCGGCGATGATGACGTTCGGTCTGCTCACCGGCCTGATCAATCTCGTCCCGCTCTTTCACATGGACGGCTACTACGCGCTCATGCACGCTCTCGGCGCCTTCGATCTCGAGGCTTCCTCACGAGCGGCGCTGGTCGGCCTCGCACGTCGCAGCCGCGAAGCGGGCAGTCGGGAATCCGGCCACCGAACCGCGTCGCTGGTGTACGGCCTCTTCTCGCTCCTGTTCATGAGCGCGATGGTGTTCGGATTCGCGGTCGCGGGATATCTGGCCCTCCAACCGCTGCTCGGTCCGTGGCCCGCGGTAGTCGTGGTGTGCAGCGGGGTGCTGGCAACCTTCGCCATCGGGGTGCTGGCGACGCGGCGGACGCGGGCCAAGCGCAGGGCGCAGACGGGCACCAGGACACCGATATCGAAGAGATGGGGTCAGACATGACGATCAGCGACACGGACAACGCGATCAGCACGACCGCGTTGACGAAGACCTTCCGCCGCGGGACCGCGGTTGACGCCGTCAGCCTGCAGGTGAGACGGGGCGAGGTCTATGGGTTCGTCGGTCTCAACGGCGCCGGGAAGACGACGTTCATGCGGATGCTCGTCGGTCTCGCGCGACCGAGCAGCGGTTCGTTCTCGGTACTCGGGAGTGCGACGCTGAGCAACGACGTGCTGCGGAGAGTGGGCACGATGATCGAGGGCCCGACCTTCTACCCCGGTATGACGGGACGCCAGAACCTCGTGCTCATCGCCAAGTACGCCGGCCTCGCCCGGACAGCCGTCGACACCGCGCTGGAGGCGGTCGAGCTGGGTGATCGCGGGGATGACGTTTTCAGGACGTATTCGCTCGGGATGAAGCAGCGCCTCGGACTCGCCGCCGCGCTGCTCGGAGAACCAGAGCTGCTGATTCTCGACGAGCCGACCAACGGGCTCGATCCCGCCGGTATTTCGGCGATGCGCGATCTGATCCGCGCGCAGTCGCAGCGGGGCCGCTCGGTGCTGCTGTCCAGCCATCTGCTCGGCGAGGTCGCCCACGTGTGCGATCGCGTGGCGGTGCTCCACCACGGGCGGATCATCGCGATCGGCACCCCTGCCGAGATCGAAGCTGCGCACGGGGAGGCGCCGAAAATCATCGTGACGACCACCGACGTCGAGGCTGCGCTCGACGTACTGCGCTCGCACGCGGAGGTTGACGAGGTCCGGCCTACCGGCGAGGGCGTCGAGGTCGTCGCGGCGAAGGACATCTCGGCGTCGGTCACGGTGGCCCTGGTTTCGGCCGGAGTGGATGTGACGGGTGTCCGGCGGGACCACCGCTCCCTGGAAGATGTCTTCCTGCAGATGACCGCGGCCGACGAACGGAGGAGCTCATGATGTCCACGGTGGATGCAGAGCTGTACGGGATGCGGCACCGTAGGGCTTTCACCGTCCTGCCCATCGTCTGGCTTCTCCAGATCGTGCTGTTCGCCTATCTCGCGAACTTCATCGTCGCGATGACCGTCGACGGACTCACCGAGGAGCAACGCGCCGCGATGAAAGCGAGCCTGGGCACGGACGCAGTGTCTGCGGCCGTCCTCGGGTCGCTTCCGATGTACGGAGCCCCGGTGCTGATCATCCTCGGCGCGCTCATGGCAGCCGGAGACGAGAGATCGGGAATCCTCCGTCTCACTCTGAGCCGCGTGCCCGAGCGCGCTACCGTGCTGGTGGGTAAGCTCACGGCGCTCCTCCTGCTGGTCTCCGTCGTCATCGTGCTGTCGATGGTCACGGCCGCCGTGTGCGCCGTCGTCTTCTCGGCCATCGACGGAGCGTCGATGCGATGGAACGCTGTCGCGATCGTCGCCGACACCGCGGCTTCCTGGCTGATTGCCGTGGCCTGGGCGATGTTCGGCTTCATGCTGGGTATCGTTACCCGTTCGCTCGCGGCCAGCATCGCGATCGGCGTGCTGTGGGCGCTTGTCGTCGAGCAGATGGTTCACGGGCTTGCGGCGGTGGCCACCGTGTTGGCGCCCGTGCGCGTCGGGCTCATCAGCGGGGCGTCCGCGGTCCTCGCAGACGCCGCCGGTATCGCCACCATGCCGGGCGGCGTCCCCGACGCACCCCTGGGGATCGCGATCCTCGTGCTCGTCGCATGGTGCATCCTCAGCGCGGGCGTGGCGGCGGTGGTGTTCCGTGCGCGTGACATCCGATGACAGGGAGAAAGCCGAAATGACGACTGAAGAATCTATCCACCCGCGCGGTCTCCAGCGATTCGCGGCCGTCGGCGCTGTGATCGGAGTTGCGAGCGCCGTCGCCGCGTCTGTGCTGCACTTCGGCTTCGCCGACGTCGGAGCGGCCCGCACGCTCGCCTTCGTCGGGATGATCGGCGCATTTGCGGCGGGTGTCGCCGCGGTCACGAGCAGGTCGAGCGGTCAGAAGGCGGTCTTCGCGATCATCGCCGTGCTGTGTCTGATCGCCTCGTCGACTGTATTCGGAATGACGTTCTCTTAGATCGCGACGACGAAAGGATGGCACCATGACGATGCTGAGGGCCGAAGTGGCGGCGCTGGAGGTCGAGACATTCGAGGTACTCGACCTCGCCATGACCGACGATCTCTCGGCGGCTTCGACGAGCACGACGAGCAGCGCGTGCAGCACCACCTCGACCTGCTCGTGCTCGACGTCGTCGTGTTGCAGTACGACGTCGACGAGTTGCGCGTCCACGTCGTCCTGCGCTTAGGTGCCAGACGTTCTCTCACGCGGTGACCCCGCGCGACGATCGGGAGCGACCCGTCAGCGCGAACGCTGCTCCGTGATGTCGGCGACGGTTGCGCCGTAGGCGGCGATGAGAGCGTCGGCGTCGACGAACAGGCTGTAGCCGTGCGCGCCGGCGCCCATCGCGATGCGTCGGCCCGCGATGGACGAATCGGCGAAGACCGGCCAGTCATGGGTGCTGCCGATCGGCACGATCGTGCCGCGTTCGTACCCGGTCGCCGCGAGGGCGAGCTCGGGCTCGGGCAGGCGCAGCTTGTTGACCCCTACGAGGGCGCGGAGCTTCGGCCACGAGATCACCCGGTCGCCCGGGACGAGCGCGAACAGGTAGGTGTCGTCGCTCCGCTTGACCACGAGTGTCTTGACGATGTCGTCGGGTTCGAGACCGAGGAGCGCGGCGGCCTCATCGAGGCTGGCGGCATCCGGACGCGGCCGAACGACGACATCGAGCCCACGCTCGGCCGCCGCGAGGCGAACCCGAGACGTGGGCTCGAGATCTTCGGTCATCCGATTCAGGCGTCGGGAGCGCGCAGCGGGTCGTCGGCAACCCACAGCTCGTCGTCCGCGCGGAGCGTCTGCCAGGCGGCGTAGAGCACGCCGGCTGCGGCCGTGACGCCGAGGATCAGAGCGATGACGCCACCGGCGCCGCGCTTCTTCTTCGGCTCCGGCAGTGCGGCACGCGACTGGAACTTCTTCGTCGCCTTCTTGCCGTACTTGGCGGCGTTCTTCTTCACCGACGACAGGTCGAGGTCGACACCACGTCCGTGGGCGAGGCGTCCACGGGTGTCGTTCGCCGCATCCCACACGGAGAGTGCGCCGCCCACGACGGCTCCGGCGGCGGGGATGAGAGCGCCGTTGTAGACCTTGCGGGTCGCGCGGACGCTCTTGTCGACGTACGGCGCGGCGTACTGCTCATAGGTGTTCTGAACGGCGGGCTTGACGTGCTCGCGGTTGTAGTTGCCCAGCTGGTGGCCGGCGTCGCGTGCGACTTTGGCGGCCTCTCCCATCAGGACCTGCTGCGACTCCCACAGGGTGTTCGCCTGCTTCTGGAGCTTGCGGAGTTGCTTCTTGCGCTTGCGGCTGAGGCTCACGTGGGCCCTCCCTGCATCGTGGGACGTTTTCCCTCATCTTGCCAGAGAGCGCTCCAGCCAGCAGGGCATTGACAGGTGCGAGAATGGCACACATGCCTCAGCACACTGCAGTAGCGACGATCCACACCAACCACGGCGACATCGTCGTCAACCTTTTCGGCGACCAGGCCCCCCGCACGGTGAAGAACTTCATCGGTCTCGCCGACGGTTCGCAGGAGTGGACCAACCCCGCCACGGGCAAGCCCGGCGAGGGCCCCCTCTACACCGACGTCATCTTCCACCGCATCATCCCGAACTTCATGATCCAGGGCGGCGACCCGCTCGGTCAGGGCATCGGCGGCCCCGGCTACAACTTCGACGACGAGATCAGCCCCGAGCTGGACTTCCAGAAGCCGTACATCCTCGCGATGGCGAACGCGGGCCTGCGCCGCAACGCGATCACGGGCAAGGCCGAGGGCACGAACGGCTCGCAGTTCTTCATCACCACCGACCCGACCCCCTGGCTGCAGGGCAAGCACACCATCTTCGGCGAGGTCGCGGATGACGCGTCGCGCCAGGTCGTCGACACGATCGCCTCGGTGAAGACCGGCGCACAGGACCGTCCCGTCGACCCGGTGGTCATCTCGTCGATCGACGTCGTCACGGTCTGAGCGGTACGTGAGCGCGTCCGAGCTGCGGAGCAACCCCGACAACTTCTGTTACCGGCATCCCGATCGGCAGAGCTTCGTGCTCTGCCAGCGGTGCCTGCGCACGATCTGCGCGGAGTGCCAGACGCAGATGCCCGTCGGAGTGATCTGCCCCGAATGTCTGCGTGATCAGCAGAAGAGCTCGGACGCGCCGCGTCCCCGCCGCGCGCCGCGCGTCCTGCGTGCGGTGCGCTCCGACGATTCACGGCCGCTGGTCACCTACGGGATCATCGGCGTGACGTTCTTCGTGTTCATCGTCGGACTCATCCCGGGCCTGGGGTCCGTGGTCACGTCGACTCTGGCGATGTACCCCCCGCTGCTCTACCCGGAGTTCAGCGGCACCTTCGAGCCGTGGCGGCTGTTCACGGTGCTGCTCGTCCACAGCGGCTTCTGGCACGTCGGGCTCAACATGCTCGCGCTCTGGATGCTGGGGCGCAGCCTCGAGCCGATGCTCGGTCGCGGCCGCTTCCTCGCGCTCTATCTGCTCAGCGGCCTCGGGGGATCGGTCGCGGTCGTGCTGTTCGGGTTCTCATCGGCTGTCGTCGGTGCGTCGGGCGCGATCTTCGGCCTTTTCGGCGCCCTGCTCGTGATCGGTCGTCATATCGGCGCGAACATCACGGGAATCGCCGTGGTTCTGGGGATCAACCTCGTCATCACGTTCCTGCCGCTGCTCCTGAGCGGGCTCGGCGGAAGCGCAGGCACGCAGATCTCATGGCAGGCGCACGTCGGCGGCTTGGCGGTGGGCGCGCTCGTCGGCTTCATCTTCGCGCGCACGCGAACGATCCGCCGTCAGCGCCTGCAGGTCTGGCTGCTCGGCGCCACCGCCGCGGGGCTGATCGCTCTGCTTGCGGTGCCGCTCGCCCTCTACTGACGAAAGTTATCCACAGGTCTATCCCCAGGTGGGGATGGAATCACACCGGTGTGATTCACCCCATGTGGACAACCGGTCAGCGCCACCGCGTGGTCATGAGGAAGCCCACGAAAGCGATGCCGAAACCGATCACCAGGTTCCAACCGCCGATGCCGGGCACGGGAAGCGTGGAGTTACTGAGATAGAAGACGAGCACCCACACGAGTCCGATGAGCATCAGCCCCAGCATGATCGGCTTGAACCAGACCGGGTTAGGTGCGTCATCTGCGGGGCGTCGCTCCACGGTCGGGTCGTCGTGGTCGCTGGAAGATGCCATGGGAGAATCCTAGCCGTCGGACCTCGAGTCGCCCGGGCTCACCCGTCAGGACTCCCACAGGCCGGCCGTGAGACAGTAGGGGAGTGCTCCGCCTCGGTGATGGCATGCCGAATCGAGAGGGGCCGAGATGCCCGCATGGTGGGAACAGATCGTCCACGCAGTGACCGGCCGCGTCAGCCGGCACGACGACCTGCCGGATCTGCGGGAGCTCCCGTCTCGCGCGGTCAGACTCGAACGCACTCACTATCTCGTGAACGACCGTGAGCGACAGAGCCGTCATCCTCGTGCCTATGTCCTGCGTACCGAAGTGGACGCGTCTCGGGGCCGCGGCAACATCGCAGCCTTCTCGAACGGTCGCGGTGTGGGATATCTCCCGGAGTCGGTCGCGGCCGAGATGCATCCGCTGCTCGACGACCTCGGCGGTGCCGCGGTTGTCAACGGCGCAGGCGTCAGGACCGGCAGCATCCGCCTCTGGGTCGATCTGCCGACATCCAGCGCGGTGCGCCGTCTCGTCGCCACAGTGAGTTCTTCCAGGGCTGCGGGCTAAACTCTGCGACTGTGGAGAGCACTCGCACGTCGTCCCGACGCTCACGTCGCTCGCCGTCGCGCCCGCGGCGACGCGTGAGTGTGATCAGCGTCTTCGGCGAGCTCCTTCTGACCGCCGGTGTGGTGATGCTGCTCTTCGTGAGCTGGCAGATGTGGTTCGGCGACATGATCATCGGATCGCAGAAGCAGGCGGAGGCCGCGGCGCTCGCGCAGCAGTGGCAGACCCAGGCCGAAGAGGCTCCGACGCCGGCCGAGACGCCTACCGGTGAGCCCGAGCCGGCGGACCCCGCCGCGATTCCCGTGCTGGCCGAGCCCGAGCCGGGTGCGGAGTTCGGCATCATGTACATCCCGCGTTTCGGTCCCGACTGGCAATTCACCATCGCGAACGGCACGGCGAAGAAGGCGATCCTCGACAAGGGCCACATCGGTCACTACGAGGGTTCCGCGATGCCGGGCGCCGACGGCAACATGGCTGTCGCCGCGCACCGGTGGACCTCGGGTGCGCCCTTCGACCCGGTCGACCGGCTCGTGGTCGGCGACGCCATTGTCATCCAGACCCAGGACGGCTGGTACACCTACCGATTCCGCAACGTCGAGTACGTGCAGGACACGGCGATCGAGGTACTCAACCCGGTTCCCCAGCAGGTCGACCTCAGCGCTAACGGCAAGTACCTCACCCTCACGAGCTGCGCCCCGAAACTCAACATGCTCGAGCGCATCATCTCGTACGCGGTCTTCGAAGAGTTCACCCCGACCTCGGCGGGTCCGCCGGTGTCGCTGACAGAGGGAGTCTCCGCCTGATGTACGGAGCACTGTGGCGAGTTCTCCCCGGACCCTGGTGGCTCCGGCTGTTCTTCCTGCTCATCCTCGCGGCTGCGGTCGTCTATGCGCTGTTCTTCTGGGTGTTCCCTGCCATCGCGCCGTTCTTCGCGCCGGGCGAGGAGTCGACGGTCGGGTGACCGCGATCCTCGTGATCGACAATCACGACAGCTTCATCCACACTCTGGTCGGCTATCTCCATGAGCTCGGCGCTGTGACCGAGATGGTGGAGTCGGATGCCGTGAGCGACCCCTCACACGTGATGGCGGGCTTCGACGGCGTCCTCGTGTCGCCGGGACCGGGCACTCCAGAGGATGCGGGCGCCTCGATCGACGTCGTGCGCGCAGCTGCGGCATCCGCGGTTCCGCTGCTCGGGGTGTGTCTTGGGCATCAGGCCATCGCGGTCGCGTTCGGCGCGACGGTGGGGGAGGCGCCGGAACTCATGCACGGGATGACGTCGGACGTGCGACACGACGGGTCTTTCCTGTTCGAGGGCGTGCCGACGACATTTACGGCGGGCAGGTACCACTCTCTCGCCGTCGACGCCGCGACGGTGCGCGCCGAGCTGCGGGTCACCGCACGCGCGCCGGGCGGCACGGTCATGGCGATCGCCCACCGTGACGCACCCGTCGTCGGCGTGCAGTTCCATCCCGAATCCGTGCTGACCGATGGCGGCTACCGGATGCTGGGTAACTGGCTGGCGTCGGTCGGACTGAACGGCGCGCGGGAGCGCGGAGCGCGGTTGCACCCGCATCGACGGGATGCAACCGTCACCTGAACCGGTGCGCCGGAGCCGGTGAGGCGCGGGTCTCAGCTGCCGGTGCAGACCCGGAGCGTGACGGTCGATCCGATCGGGACCTCGCCCGGTGCCAGCGACTGCGACGAGACGGTGCGACCGCCCGCGGCTGCCGCGCAGCCCGGATCTTCGACGACCTCGGGGATCAGCTGACGCGATTCCTGCTGCAGCTCGCGCTCGGCGGCCTCGACGGTGTACCCGGTCAGGTCGACGAGGGTCACGGTGCCGCTGGCGACGACGAGGTTGACCGACGATCCCATGGCGAGAGCCGAGCCCTCGGGCGCCGACGCCTCGATGACCGTGCCGGCAGGCAGGGTCGGATCGTTGCGCGATCGAACGGTGCCCAGCTGCAGCCCGGCACGTTGCAGCGCTTCGGTCGCCTCGGTGCGTGAGAGGTTCTGGAGGGTCGGGACGGTAGCCATCTCTTGGCCCGTCGAGACGTAGACGGTCACGCGCTGGCCCGGCGAGAGGGTGATGCCTGCTGCGGGCTCGGTGCTGATGACGTCGCCCGGCGGCACCGCGTCGTCGCTGCGGTCGGAACGGACCGGATCCAGCTCGGCTTCTTCGATGAGATTCTCCGCCAGGTCCCACGACTTGCCGGCGACCTCCGGCACGACCCGCGACGTACTAGGCACGGTCGTGGTCGTGTCACGGAATGCCAGGACCCAGATGAGCACCGCGATGAGTAGGGCGGCGAGCACCGCCACTCCGGCCCAGATCCAGCTGACGGGCGGGCCGGACTGCGTGCGGCGCATCGTGTTGTCGGTGCTGAGCTGACGCAGGGATCGTGCCGTCTCGGCCGCGTGCCGCGGATCCGGCCCGTACAGCTCGCTCGCGAGGGCCCCCATCTGGCGCTTGGTCGGCTGCTTGCCGCCGACCGCCTGGTCGAGCGCGGCCCGGAACTCCGTCGCGTCCTGGAATCGCTGGAACGGGCTCTTCGCGAGAGCGCGAAGCACGACGGCATCCAGCGCGCGGGGCACGTTCTCGACGATCTCCGACGGCGGCAGGGGCGCTTCACTGACGTGCTGGTAGGCGACGGCCACCGGCGTCTCGCCGCGGAACGGCGCTCGCCCGGTGAGCAGTTCGTACAGCACGACACCGGTCGAGTAGAGGTCGGCGCGCGCGTCGACCGGCTCGCCCTTGGCCTGCTCGGGGGAGAAGTAGGCCGCCGTGCCGATGATCGCCGTGGTCTCCGCGACCGTCGACGACGAGTCCGAAACGGCCCGGGCGATACCGAAGTCCATGACCTTCACGGTGCCGGCGTCGGTGATCATGACGTTGCCCGGCTTGATGTCGCGGTGCACGACGCCGGCGCGGTGCGAGTACTCGAGGGCTTCGAGGATGCCGTCGATGTAGCGCACCGCATCCGATTCGGCGATGGGGCCGGCTTCGACCATGTCCTTCAGCAGCCGACCCGTCACGAGCTCCATGACGATGTACGGCACGGAGTGGTCACTGCCGTCGGGGTCGGTCTCGGTGTCCTCACCGGCGTCGAACACACGGACGATCGACGGGTGGGCCATCCGCGACGCGGCCTGCGCCTCGAGGCGGAACCGCATGCGGAAGCCGGGGTCGTCGGCCAGCTCGCGCTTGAGCACTTTGATCGCCACGTCGCGCCCGAGGGTGACGTCGTACCCCCGGTACACGCTCGCCATTCCGCCGCGCCCGATGGGCTCGTCGATGCGGTAGCGCCCTGACAGCACACGTTGCTCTGCCGACACGTCACTCCCTGCGTTCGACTCGTACTCGGATGTTGGACTCATGGTCGAACCGGAATCAGTCGTCGCTTCCGCTGCCGTTTCCGCCGCCGTTGCCGTTCCCGTTTCCACCGCCGTTGCTGCCGCCGTTGCCCGGCTGACTGGGCTGCGGCGACTGAGCCGGCTGGATCGTAGCGGCAGCCTCCGAGGAGACGGGGGACGTCCGGTCGCCGCTCTCGCCTGCGCACGTCACGGTGTACGTCACCGACAGCGCGCCGGAGTCGCCCACGGTGACCGTGGCGGGGCGCTGGTTGAGGCTGAAGCTCGAGGTGGTCTGGCCGTTGGCGAAGGTGCCGCCCGATACGGTGAAGCGGTACTCCGAGGGCGTGAGCCCAGCCGGGCAGGAGTAGCTCGACCACATGACCTGCACACTGGATCGCGCGGTGACGCTCGTGACGGTCTGGCCGTTCGACTGGATCGTCGGCGCCGCCGGCGCATCGAGGGGGCTCTGCTCGGCGTACGAGGTCAGAGTCACCGAGTCGGTCGGCTTGACGTTGCCGAGCGGAACGACCTCGTAGACCTGGCCGATCTGGTCCTCGCTCGGGGCCGGGTTGCCCGGCGCGCAGGTCACGTTCTCGAGGCCCGCCTGTGCCGCGACGGCGAGGGCGTCCTCGCACGAGCGGCCGGTGAGTCCGAGACCGTCGACATTGATCGTCGAGGGGCCACTCGGGCTCGGGGGCGCCGAGGGAGTGTCCGTCGGGGTCGACGGTGCCGAGCTCGTCGGACTCGAGGGCGCAGGCTCGGGGTCGCCGTTGCCGGAGAGCAGGGCGAACAGCGTGCCGCCGAGCACGATGACGAGCAGGGCGATGAGCGCGACGAGCGGCCAGGTCCACCGGCTGCGCTTGCGCTTCGGCGTCTCGGCGAGGTTGTCGTCCGCAGCAGCGAGTTCGGACGCAGCGCCCGCCGCACCCGCGGCCGCGAGGCCGGCCCCGGCAGCGGCGGCTCCGGCCGGGAGCAGCAACGTCGCCGTGTCTCCGCCTGCGGAGGGCATCAGCTGCGTGACGTCGCTCGTGCCCGCACCGGCCGCGATCGCCGGCACCGCGGCATGCGCCGCGGCGAGATCGCCACGGCGAAGAGCGGATGCCGCGCGCGCGACGGCCGAGGCGGATGCCGGACGGTCGTCGGGCTTCTTCGCGATCATCGCGAGGATGAGCTTCTGCACCGGGTCGGAGACCGTGGCGGGCAGCGGCGGCGGCTGCTCGTTGATCTGCGCCATGGCGATCGCGACCTGCGACTCACCCGTGAACGGACGCTTGCCCGCCACGGACTCGTACGCGACGATGCCGAGCGAGTAGATGTCCGTGGCCGGCGAGGCCGGGTGCCCCGAGGCCTGCTCGGGGGAGAGGTACTGGACGGTGCCCATGACCTGACCGGTCGCGGTGAGCGGAACCTGGTCGGCGATACGCGCGATACCGAAGTCGGTGATCTTCACACGGCCGTCGGGCGTGATGAGCAGGTTGCCGGGCTTGATGTCGCGGTGCACGAGGCCCGCGGCGTGCGCAGCCTGCAGCGCCGAGGCGGTCTGGGCGACGATGTCGAGCGTCTTGTCGGACGACAGCGAGCCCTCGCGCTCGAGGATCGTCGACAGCGCCTCGCCGGGCACCAGCTCCATCACCAGAAAGGCGCTGCCGTTCTCCTCGCCGTAGTCGAAGACGCTCGCGATGCCCTCGTGGTTCACGAGCGCCGCGTGACGGGCCTCGGCGCGGAAGCGCTCGAGGAACCCGGGGTCGCCCATGTACTCGTCTTTGAGGATCTTGATCGCGACAGTGCGGCCGATGACGTGGTCAGTGGCTTCCCACACCTCGCCCATACCGCCGATCGCGATCCGCGAATCCAGTTCGTAACGCCCGCCGAAGCTCACGCCTTGCATGGGTCTCATCTGTTCAGCACCGCCTCGATAACCTTCTTCGCAATGGGGGCTGCGATCCCGCTGCTCGTCCCGGCCTGCCCCTGGCCGCCCCCGTTCTCGACCATCACAGTGACGGCCACCTGGGGGTTGTCCGCCGGCGCGAAGCCGGTGAACCACAACGTGTACGGATCGCCTGGACCGTGCTCCGCAGTGCCCGTTTTTCCGGCGACATCGACGCCGTCTATTCTTGCACCGCTCGCCGCTCCGTCACGGACATTGGCGACCATGAGCGTCCGCATCTGCTCGGCGACATCCTTGCTGAGAGCACGGCCGAACTCGCTCGGCTCGAACTTCTCCTGCACGGTCAGATCGGGTGCGACGACGGAGTCGAGAAGCTGCGGCTTCATCACCATGCCGCCGTTCGCGATGCCGGCCGAGACCTGGTTGATCTGCAGCGGCGTCGCGGTCACGTCCCCCTGACCGAACCCCGAGAGCGCCGTGCGGGCGTCGTTCAGCCCGCGGGGGTACTGCGACGCGGCGGTCGCGAGCGGGATCTCCATCTCGCTGTTGAAGCCGAACTTCTCGGCCTCTTCGCGGATGGCGTCGTCGCCGAGCTCGACAGCCAGTTCGGCCATCGGGATATTGCAGCTGAGCCGCAGCGCGGTCGCGAGAGTGACCGTGTCGCCGGGGCCACAGGTGCCGAGGTCGAAGTTGTGAAGCGTGTTGCTCGTGCCGGGGATCGTCCACGTCGCCGGGTTCGGGAACGTCGACTCGGGCGTGTACTTGCCCGACGACAGCGCGGCGGAGGCCACGACGAGCTTGAACGTCGATCCCGGCGGGTTGAGATCGCCGTCGATCGCCCGGTTGAAAAGCGGCTTGAGCGGGTCGGCCGCGAGTTCGTCGTACGCGGCGTTGACGCCGGCGGAGTCGTGCGACGCGAGCAGGTTGGTGTCGAAGCTCGGGCTCGTGACCATGGCGAGGATGCGTCCGGTCGAGGGGTCGCTCGCGACGACGGCGCCCTCGTAGCCCTGGAGTGCGTCGAAGGCCGCCTGCTGGATTCTCGGGTCCACCGTGAGCAGGACGTTCGATCCGCGCGCCGGTGCGCCCGAGATGATCTGCTCGAGACGAGCGAGGAACTGGGTGTCGTCGGTGCCGGAGAGCGACTGGTTCATGATCTGCTCGATCCCCGACGACGACCCGAGCACCGGGTTGATCCAGCCGGTGAGGGGCGCCCACATCGCGGCATCCGTGTACTGGCGCTGCCAGGAGTAGATGTCGCCGCTCGGCACGGATGCCGCCACGACCGAACCGCCCGCGATGATCGAACCGCGCTGCACCTCGAACGAGTCGTACAGCGTCCGCCGGTTGCCCGGGTTCTCGTTGAGCGCCTGGGCCTGGATCACCTGGATCCAGCTGGTCGAGACGAACAGGGCGAGGAACATCGCCAGCATCACGAAGCTGAGTCGTCGCAGTTCCTTGGTCATCCGATCACCACCCGGGGTCGAGAGCGAACTGCATCCGAGATGCGGAGGAGGAGGGCCACGATGATCCAGTTGGCCACGAGGGACGAGCCGCCGGCAGCCAGGAACGGTGTCGTGAGCCCCGTCAGCGGGATGACGCGGGTCACACCGCCGACCATGATGAACACCTGCAGCGCGATCGTGAACGACAGGCCCGTCGCGAGGAGCTTGCCGAAGTCGTCCTGACCGGCGAGGCCGATGCGCACGCCGCGGCTCGTGAACACCATGTAGAGGCACAGCAGGGCGAAGACGCCGATGAGGCCGAGCTCCTCACCGAGGCTCGGGAAGATGTAGTCGCTCTGCGACAAGGGCGTCATCCAGGGGCGACCCTGGCCGAGCCCCGTGCCGATGAAGCCGCCCTTGGCGAGGCCGTACAGGCCGTTGATGAGCTGGAAGCTTCCGCCGGCGGCGTCGACGTTGTTCGGGTCGAACGGGTTCAGCCAGTTCTGGAAGCGGCCGTTGACGTAGGGGAGCACCTGCGAGGCGAGGATCACGCCGGCGAGAACCAGGCTCAGGCCGATCATGACCCAGCTGGTCTTACCGGTCGCGACGTAGAGCATCGCGATGAACATGCCGAAGATCAGGGTGCCGGTGCCGAGGTCGCGCTGCAGCACGATGATGCCCAGCGAGATCGCCCAGATCACGAGGACCGGACCGAGCTCGCGAGCTCGCGGCCAGGTGACCCCGAGGAATCGAGTTCCGACCGATGTGAGGGATTCGCGCGTGCGGACGAGGTAGCCCGCGAAGAAGATCGCGAGGGCGATCTTCGCCAGCTCGCCGGGCTGGAACGACACGATGCCGCCGATCGACACCCAGACGTCGGCGCCGGCTTCGACGCCGAGGCCCGGGACGAACGGAAGGAGAAGCAGCGCGATGCCCGCGAACCCGAACACGTAGGTGTACCGGAACAGCACACGGTAGTTGCGCAGGGCGATGACGACGATGAGGGCTGCCACGAGGGCGATCGCGCACCAGACGATCTGACGCACGGCCAGCATGTCCCAGCCGGCTGAGGTGCCCTCCAGGTCGATCCGATAGATCATGGCGATGCCGATGCCCGAGAGGAGCGTGGCGATCGGGACCACGAACGGGTCGGCGTCGCGCGCCCGGAGGCGCAGCACGACGTGGATGGCCAGTGCGAGCGCGTCGAGCACGGCGCAGTAGATCAGGAACGACGAGTCGATCGCCCCGTTCTTTCCGAGCTGCACGAGGGCGAGGGCCGCGGCGTTGATGACGAACGCGAACAGGAGCAGGCCCAGCTCGCGGTTGCGCTGCGTCTGCGGCATCCGCAGTTTGCGCAGCGCCTTGATGACCGAGGTGTCGGCCGAGACGGCGGTGCCGGTCACGATGATCCTCCGTCCACGCGCAGATTCTCGACGATGGCTTGGGCCTCGGCGAGCGAGTCGGCTGAGATGGTCTGCTTCACCAGGTCGAGCTGGTAGGGAGCCAGGTCGGCGAGGGGGATTCCGGTGTCTTCCTCGGGCGAGGAGAGCGAGATCGGTCCGATGCTCGGCGGGATGCCGCGGTAGATCACGACCGTGTCTTCGTCGACGCCGACGAAGTAGCGCGTCTGCGTCCAGCTGTAGGCACCGAAGAGCACGACCCCGATCGCGGCCAGGATGACGATGAAGCCGGCGAACCAGGTGATCCGGCGGCGACGTGCGCGGCGGCGGTCCTCTTCGATCAGCTCCTCGAGGAACTCCGCGGCAGGCTCGAAGTGCGTGGGCTCGTTCGCGGCCTGGCGAGCAGGATGCAGCCAGCTGCTGCGCTGCGGGCGAGCGGCGGGCACCTCGATACCGAGCGGGTGCGACGCCGACCCCACGACCGTCGGTGGTCCGCTGAACAGCGGGTGCTGGCCTCCGACGTCGACGATGACGATCGTGACGTTGTCGGGCGCACCGCCGTCGAGGGCCTGCTTGAGGAGGCTGTCGGCCGTGCGGCCCGGAGCCCAACCCTGCCCGAGCGCCTTCGCGGTGTGGGCGTCGTCGACGACGCCCGACAGTCCGTCGGAGCACAGCAGCCACCGGTCGCCGGGCTGCGTGGGCATGATGAACGTGTCGATCTCGGGATCGGGGTCCATGTCACCGAGCACACGCATGAGCACCGAACGGCGCGGGTGGTAGCGAGCCTCTTCGGGGGTGATGCGGCCCGAGTCGACCAGACGCTGCACGAACGTGTGGTCCGTCGTGATCTGGGTCAGTGCCCCGTCGCGGAAGAGGTACAGGCGCGAGTCGCCGATGTGCGCGATCACGGCGTACTCGTCGACCATGACGAGCGCGCTGACGGTCGTGCCCATGCCGGCGAGCTCGGGGCGCACCTTGACGGTGCTGATCAGCTCTGCCGCGGTGTCGGCCAGCGCCTCGCGCAGGGCGGCCTCGGCCTCGGTGGTCGTGGAGAAGGCTTGGTCGAGGCTCTCGAGCCGTCGAACCGCGAGGCTCGAGGCGACGTCACCACCGGCATGCCCGCCCATGCCGTCGGCGACGACGAACAGGTTCGAGCCGCAGAAGCCCGAGTCCTGGTTGTTGGAGCGCACCTTCCCGGTATGCGAGATGGCGGCGCTGGAGCCCTGGAAGACCATACGTGCGGGCTACTTCCGCAGTTCGAACGTCGTTGCGCCGACCTTGATCGGCGCACCCACGACGATCGGAACCGGAGAAGCGACGCGCTCGCCGTCGTGCCACGTGCCGTTGGTCGAGTCGAGGTCCTGGATCATCCACTGATTGCCCCACAGCACGAGACGCGCGTGGTGGCTCGACGTGTAGTCATCGCGGATGACGAGGCCTGACTCGCTCGAGCGGCCGATGGTCAGCGGCTCGGAGCCGAGCGGAAGCTCGAGGCCGGCCTTGGGGCCGCTCGTGATGACGATGCGCGACACGGCGTCGGTCGTCGCCTTTCCGCCCTTGCCTGCCGGGGCCGGGGTGCCGACCGCGCCGACGGCGGCGGTCGCGGCATCCGGAGACGACGTGGGCGGACGGGTGACCGCGGGGCTCGCAGCCGGGGCAGCACCGGCTGCCGCCGGCTCGGGGAGCTTGCGCACCTTCACGCCGAACAGGTCGGCGCGCAGCGAGTACACGACGGCGAAGACGAAGAACCACAGCAGGACCAGGAAGCCGATCTGCAGCAGCAGGAGGGTGAGCGGACTCATCGGGCTTCACCTCGGGTGTCGTACATGCGGGTCGCGTCGGCCGCCGACATCCGGGGCCGCGCGGGAGCCTGCGCCTGCGGGACGACGCGGAAGACGATGTCGGTGCGACCGATGCGCACGACGCCCTCCGACGGCAGGGCGGCCTCGCTGACCCGCGCGCCGTTGAGCTGGGTGCCGTTGGTGGAACCGAGGTCGCGCACCATGGCGCGCTCGCCGTCCCAGAGGATCTCGACGTGCTTCCGGCTGGTTCCGGCATCCGGGATGGTGATGTCGGCGTCGCTGCCGCGTCCGATGACGGTGCGCGCTGCGACGATCGGATGCCGCGTGCCGTCGATGTCGAGCACGGCCTGCCACGACACGCGGGCACCCGCATCGGAGTTGGAGTCGACGCGGACGGTGCCGGTCGAGAGCTGCGGGTCGTCCTGCAGGGAGACCGAGACGGCACCCGAGAACGAGTAGCCCTGAGCCTTGGCGTGCTTCTCGACCAGGCCGCGGAGTTCGTCGAGGAGAGCGGGCCCGATCGCGTTCATGCGCTCGGCGTCGTTGTCGGAGAGGCGCACCGTGAAGGCGTTCGGAACGAGGATGCGGTCGCGGCTGACGACGGCGGCCTTCTTGTCGAGTTCGCTGCGGAGGGCGGAGGCGATCTCCACTGGCTGGACGCCGCTGCGGAAGGTCTTGGCGAACGCGCCGTTGACGGCACGCTCGAGACCCTTCTCGAAGCTGTCAAGTAGTCCCACGGGGCTCCTCAGGCAGGCGGATGGTTGCTTCATCGTAGTCAGCGAGGCTGAACGGACCATGCATTGGGGCTCGGATCGCGGCTCAGGAGCCGCCATCGGCGTGATATCCTCGGGAAGTTGAGTTCGTGGAAACACGTTCTCGCGCGAGTGGCGGAATAGGTAGACGCGCTGGCTTCAGGTGCCAGTGCCCGCAAGGGCGTGGGGGTTCAAGTCCCCCCTCGCGCACAGTGAGACGGAGGCCTCCGACCGGGAAACCGGCGGAGGCCTTCGGCGTTCGTATGGGCTCAGCGTTGTTTCGCTAGGACTTGAAGCGACGCGGTCCGGGCATCCGCAACGGGGATGCGTTCCTGTTCGATTCGTCGGACGGTGACAGCGCCCGACGTCGGGAGGCTCGCCTAGCACTCCGCCTCCTCGGGCGTGAGGGTACCGAGGCACTGGGGTATCCGCCGCCGCCGTCGCGGCGTACTTCGCGAACTCGCCGCGCTCCGCGCTATGCCCAGTAGACAATGCCTTGTGCGGCTACAGCGCAGAGAAGTAAACACAAGCTCACGCTACCCATGACGGCCACCGCTGAACGGGACCGGGCGACGCTGCTTGCGATCAATGATGTGATGGCAGCGGTCGGGAGAGCGATGATCGTGAGGATGATCGCTGCGAGCGTGACGATGTTCGCCTGATCGTGCGCTGCGGCGACGAGAAAGAACGCGAGCAACCCGACGAAGACCGCGGCGACGTCTCCGACCATCACATGCAGCACCCTGGTGGCGTTGCGCGTGATGATCGACCCGAGAAATCTGACTCCGACTCCAACCGTGAACATCGCCACCGGATGGAGAACGTCAACTCGTATCGAGTTGATATTGACGCCGGCAACGATCCAGTCTGCGATCACTAAGAGCAAGGTCGCCACTGCGAGAACCATGCCCATGCAAAGCATGTTCACGCCCCTCGCGGTGGCGACCTCACGTTCCATGATCTGAGACTAGTAGGACGCGCTCTGCTCGTAGAAGCCGGGGGAGCAAGCGAGTGGCCCAAGCAGGCACTCGAACCCATCGTTCGGCAACCGCGCGATCGTCTTCCAGATGGTGTGGCTGCCGTTAGGAGGCGTAAACCCGCCGTACATCTCGTGTGCCGGAGCGCGGAACCTGCTTCCATCGACAGAGATCGTGCCGCTGCGGTAGAACTCGACGGTTTCGCCGTAGGTGATCGCCCCGCTGTACTCAAAATCGAGAAGCGCGCACCCGGGATTGCTTCCATAGTGCTGGAGGCGAATCTTAGCGTAACTCGAGTTCGCCTGCGCGTCGTGGAACGTCATCGAGTCCATGTTCGCGTATAGAGTTCGGTCGAGGTTGCCATTCTTATAGATTCTCGTAGATCCCACATCCTTCACCCAGCTCATGTTGTAGGGCGCGGGGTTGTCCCAGTTGACGTTGACGAACATCATTGTTCGGTAGTTGGCAACCCCCCAGGGAGTCTCGGGCGCCGGGAACTCGTAGGTCCGGAAATCACCACCGAAGTGCCATTCGTCGAACGGATGATTCAGATTGCACTGGAGCCCGCCCACCCGCAGATCGGGGATGAACGTCTTGTGCACGTACTGGTTGTACCACGGCTGGTATGTGCGAGGTTCGATGAGGCGCTCCTGATCCTCGCTTGCAACCCCCGTGAAGGTCTGGAACGTGATAGTCCGGGACGCCGTACTCACCTGGTCATCCGAGGATCTGGCGGTCGGTGAGGCCGCGATCATGCTGAAGGTGTACGACTTCTCTGGTTCAAGACGATGCGTCACGAACAGTCCGTCCTCGCTGACGCCAAGGAGCGAGTCACCTTCGTACACGGAGAAGGTTTCCTTCTCGGGCCACGCGAACGATGCGGTCGAATCGGTGAAGGCGATAACACTCACGACCTCCCAATCCATGGGGTCGTCACTAAGTGGATCTGTCTCGATTTCGCCGGAAACGGGACCAGGTGGTTCCTCTGAGAAGGTCAAGTCCGCGGGTTCAGGTACAGCCGACATCGTTTCTTCAACCTTTGCGCGGTCCGCTTCAGCGATCGCGCTGGACTGGATGAATATCTGGACGGGTGTCTCTTCGTCCGTCACCCCGGTGACTACCCGCTCGCCCAACTCGTGGTCGTCGTTCTCCACGGTGATAGGGTCTCCGCTGATGGTGCGAAAGACGCCCCGCTCGGCAGCGACCGCATCCACAATCTCTCCGGCCTGGTCATTGTTCGCTTGCGCGGCAGACCCGACGAATCCCGTGAGGAATGCGCCCCCCAGGATAGCGACGCTCACGATCGCGAGCGGTCTTCGGCAGTTTTGAACTGTCACGGTGTCCTCCATTGGATTACCTACGGAACCGAGGTACAGGCTCCTGCCTTCAGCTTGTCAGAACTAGCGTGGTAAATACTCGAGGCCTGTTCGGTGGCAAGAAGAGTGTGCGAGTAGAGCGCTACTAGCGGCTCGATCGCGCTCTGATCACCGCCCCTGGGGGCGAGGATACAGTCCGCACGGTCTTGAGGAATCTGCCAGGACCCCCTACGGACCGCAGCTCTGTGAGGCCGCGAGATAGTCCGTCGCCACGCGTGCATGAAAAGGAGCAGCACGCGCGCTCTCCTCGGCTTCAACATGGCCTTCCAAATCGTAGGCCGCGCCATGGCCATCGCCACCGGGCAGATCGACGGCTGAGTCGCCCCGTCGCGGCGAACCCATCACTTCGCCGCGCCCGCCCACTTGCCGGCAACAACGCCACCTGTCCAGGAGCACGAATTGAAGGACGCAGGGCCCCACACGCGGAGGGTTGATCCGGCGAAACCCCCTGCCGAAACTGTTTCGCGCCGGAACGCTGCAGGTATGGCGCGTCCGAGTGGGTATGACGACCTTCATCGTCGTGAATCCCCGGAACAAGAGCACGAGCTGCAGTCCGCGCTCTTCGCCTCGTTCGCGCAGATCGAGGCGCTGCACGCTATGTGGAGTGGCTTCGAGGTTCGCCCGGGTACGGCTCTTGCAGGGGACGACAGAGCCACGCCCTACGAGCCCACTTCCCAGTGGCTCGGCACCTTCGTAGGCGTGGCTTTCGACAACCTGCGAACGGTGAAGCTCGTGATCCAGGACGCGCAGACCATGCCTATGTCGGCCCACTTTGGGCTCACTCGAAACGCGCTCGAGGCAGCCGGAGTCGGCCTTTGGATGATCGGTTCGAGGGCACGCGACACTCGCGTTCTTCGGACCCTTCAGCTCTCCTACGAGAACCGCAGAGACGAACACGGTCTGAACTCAGTCATTCAAGGCTCAGAGGCGAGGCTGACTTCCGATGACGCCACCGTCATGAGACTGCGCGAGTTGTGCGATGCCCGCTCCGGCATAAAGGGGCGGAGCCTCAATCCCCCGCGCATCTCCGAACGCCTACGAGCAGCCCAGGAACCCGCAGGGGACTACCCCTTCTCTCTGCTCGTGAGCTGGAAGCTCACGAGTGGGATTGCGCATGGCAGGAGGTCAGCTATGTACCACCTGCTCGACCGCGAGGTCGTGGCCACGAGCGAGACGGGCGCGACGGTCTGGATGACGTCAAGCTTCGGCGCGGCAGCCGGCACCTGTCAGATCGCTCTTCAGTATCTGATGCGACTCCTCACCATCGCGCTGAGTCGTAACGGTACTCATCTCGTCGTCTGAACGAACGCTTCCAGCACGAGGAGACCCTCTACTGGGTAGACAGCCCGAACGGGCCGCTTCATGCGATGTCTTGGGGGACAGCGAAGACGGTTCCACCGCTGCTGATGTTGTGGTGGGGAGGTCCCGTCTCCTTCGTTGTTCTTGGTTCGGTGCTTCGCCACGATAACTACGCTCTGTCTCTGCGTGCCACGACTCCGCTCCTTAATGCTCCCTCGTCGCTTCGCTCCTCAGTCCGCTTACCGCTGCGTCGTGGCACTTCGTTCCGTCGCTTCGTTCTCTTGCTTTGACACCGACCAAGAACAACGAAGGAGACTCACCATGAACAACACGTCCCGCACCCTGGGCGACGCCCTCCGCTACTGGGCCTACGAGGCCCCGACTCCCGAGCCGATCCCCTACTTCCAAGGCGGCATGGACCCGAAGCACCAGGACATGGCCGAGCTGCTGTGGAGCCCGGTCGCGAAGACGCGAGTCATCATCGAGCGCACGGACGGTGTGGAGACCGGGTACATGTCGGTGACCACCCGTGAGGGGTCCGACGAGGTGGTGCTGAGGCACTCGTCGATCGAGGACTTCCCTCAGGCGATGTGGAAGCTGTTCCTCTACCCACACCTCACCGGCGTGGATCTCTCCCCGGACGTGATGCTGCTGCATCGGTGCGACGCGCCGCTGTGCGTGCACGTCGACGTCGACCCGGCTGCGTCGCACCTGCGCGTCGGTGACGCGAGTGCGAACCAGGACGATGCCGCCCGTGCTGGCCGTCACCGGAACCGTTTCACGAGCGAGCGAGCGAGCGATTCGACTCGCGCCCCTGCGCCGATCGCGTCACCCGTGCTCGACGTCTGCTGGACACGGTGCGCCACTTCTACGTCAACGTGTGCGGCTTCCACCCCGGGCATCCGCTCGAACACCCCGGCGAGGCGCCGGCAGGAGAAAGCCCTGCGATCGAGGGGGACGAGGACGTAGCGGAGCTGATGTTCCGGTTCGACAAGGTGATGCCGCGCGCCGTCAGGACGCCGGGGCCTCCAGGGCGACCTTCGGCTTGGCCCATGAGCGGCCGCGCGTGTCTTTGAGGATGTCGTACTCGACGTCGACGTGCGGTTCGATGGCGCTGTATTTGTCGTTGGGGGCGCCGATCACGAGCTGGAAGCCGAGTCCGCGCCACGCTCCGATCGCACGCTTGGTGAAGTGCGCGTCGGCCTTGATCAAGGCTTCGTCCATGAAGACGGGGGCGTAGCGGGGTCGCTCGGCGCTGGCGTCGCCGAGCTGGTAGCGGAGGGCGGCGCCGACGATGAAGGCGATGAGCTCCTGCGACTCGCCGCCGGACTTCTCGCCGATGTGGTCGTACAGCGCGACGTGCTTCTTCGTCACGGCGTCCACGCGCTCGGCGCTCACGCGAACGTGGTTTCGCACGTCGATGAGGTCGCCGAAGTCGGGCGCCGACCGGCGCATGTGCCCGATGAGGCGCGACATCCGGCGGTACGCGTGCTCGCGCTCGTCATCCGTCGTGGCGTTCTCGATGAGCCCGCGCACCTCGCGCAGCTCGCGTCGGAAGCGTCGGCGGGGTTCGGACTGGTTCTCGCGCGTGGTGATCTGCAGGCGATGGTCGTCGTCGTAGAACGGCAGGTCCTGCATGATGCGGTTGATCGGCTCGATGCGATCACGGATCTCGCGGATCGACCGGCTGAGCGTCGAGTCGAGGTTCGTGAGGTCGTTGCCCGACAGCTTGAGCAGGCTGTCGCGCCATTCGGCCTCGAGCTCGTGCAGTCCGCTGATCTCGAGCGCCTTCAGAGCGCGTTCGAAGTCGTCGATCGACGTGTCGGGGTCCGGCAGCAGATTCGGATTCGGCCACCGCTCGAGGAAGCTCGCCATGATGCGTCGCAGGCTCTCCCGGCTCTCGTCGAGCGCGTCGACAGCCGCGCGTCGGTCTTCTGCGAGGCGCTGCGCGGCGGTCGCGAGTGCTGCGGAGAAGCGGTGCAGCGCCTCGGACGGAGTGCCGTCAGAGGTCGGCCCATCGAGGTGGAATCGCTCGTCGAGGAACGCGGACTGCGCGGCGGTGAGGGTGCGCTCTGCCCGCTCGGCGTCGTCGAGCACGGACTGATCCGAATCGACGTCGTCGATCACCTCGGCCCACTGCGCCTCGATCTGATCACGCTCGATCGACACGCGGGCGATCTCGTCGCGCAGGTGGGAGATCCGGTCCTTGATGTCGGAGATCCGTCGCTGCACATCGGCGATCTCGGGGTTGGCGGCTGTGACGTCGCTCTGCACGCCGATCCAGCGATCCCGTTCCGCGGTGACCGCCTCGACGTCGACTTCTTCCCAGGTCAGGTCCGTGATCTTGGCGTAGACGGCAAGGCGCGAGTCGACGGTGTCGAGCGCGGTCTCGGCGGCCTTCCGCTCTCGGAGGGCGTCGTCGAGACGGCGGCGAGCGTCGTCGATGAGACGTGCCACGTCGTGCCGGCGTCGCTCGTTCGAGAACCCGAGAACGTTCTCGCGACCGTGGCCACCGTGCGCGCCGCGGTTGCCCTGCGCGACCTGACCCGTGATCGTGAGCGCCATACGATGCTTCGGCAGCTCGGCGCTGGAACCGACGCAGACGTATCCGTGACGGGTCTCGAGCCGCTCCTGCAGCCAACCGGTGAACGGCGAGCTCTGGTAGTCGAGGCGGCCCGGGAGCGTCCGCGGATCGAGGTTGGCGACCGGCTCCATGCCGGCGTGCACGCCCTCGAAGCGCAATCGCACGGGGGTGTGGACCGATTCGATCGCCGCCCGGAAGCGTCCCAGGTGAGCGGTGTCGATCAGCACCGTTGTCGCGAAGCCGCCGAGCGCGAGGTTGAACGCCTCGCGCCACGGCTCGAACTCGGTGCGCACCTCGACGAGCTCGCCGACGAAGGGGAGATCCGCGGTCGTGAGTCCCGCGGCCTCCGCGAGCCGCTCGCGCGACTCGTGCAGTGCGGGCGGGATGTTGCCGTGGCGTGAGGCCACGCGCTGAGCCTCCGCCTCCAGTTCTGCGACCTCGATCCGCGCGGCCTTCGCTGTCGACGCGGCTTCAGCGAAGGCGGAGCGGGCACGCGCCTTCGCATCGGAGTCGGCGAGCTCTGCCCGCGCGCGGGAGATGAACGCGGTGAACTCGTCGCGGTTCGAGAGTTCGACGCCCAGACTCTTGACGGCGGTGTCGAACACCTCGCGGTGTCGCCGGACGTCGGCGAGCCGTCGCTCCACCTCTCGCAGCTCGCGCTGCGCCGTGGCCAGGCGATCCCCGCCGGAGAGCCGGAGCACGTCGATCAGGCCGTCGCGTTCGGCCTCGGCGCCATCCGCGAGGGCGCGCTTCTCGCGCAGCGTGACCTCGGCCGCGGTCTTGCGCTCGCGCAGCTCGGTCTCGACCTCACGCAGCATCGCCAGGCGTCTGTCCGCTCGCCAGAGTGTGGCGAGCGAACCGGCATCCGAGAAGGAGCCGACCTCGTCGATCAGGTTCACGCGCTCGGTCGCGGCGGCCATCTTGGCGCGCAGCTGGGGGATGGGCGTGAGCGCAGTGACCTGCTGCCGGGCCGTCAGCATGCGCATGCGGGTGCTCTCGAGTCCGTCGAAGTGCGCCACGACGGCGTCGGCGGTCTCCATCGTCTCGGGCTCTTCGAGCACGAGACGCTTGTAGAGGTCGTCGACGGTCGTGATCTGCTGGCCGGCCTGGATGCGCGCGAGCAGGCTCATAGCCTTGGCCCCGGCCCCCGCGGCGCCGATGCCCAGCACGGCATGCAGGCGGGCCGAGAACTCGCGGTCCGTTCCGACGGGCTCCAGGCCCGCAGCGCGCACGGCGGAATCGGAAAGTCGCTGCGCGGCGGCCGGCTCGAGCGAGCGGAGATCGAAGGCCCGATCGGTCGTCGCCCGCACACGCACGGTGTCCTCGAGCACGCGTGCACTCGCCGGGATGTACCAGGCTCGCACCGCCGTGAACTGCGACCCGTCGTGATCGATCCACGTCATCGACACCGCGGTCCAGGTGTCTTCGCCGTCGCCGCGGAGGACGGTCATCTTCGTGCCGTCCTCGGTGCGCGACTCGTCGATCTTGCCGCGGCCGTAGGACAGGATGTTGCGCTGCTCGGAGCCGCGCGGACGCCCGGTGACGCCACCGTTCGAGGCGCCGTTGAAGGGAGTGGTGTGGGGCATCATGAGCGCGATGTACGCGTCCATCAGCGTCGATTTGCCCGACCCCGAGCCGCCGCACAGAAGCGTGGCGCCGGGGGAGAAGCGCACACGATGGGCGCCCTCGTAGCCGCCCCAGTTGATGAGCTGAAGGTCTTCGGCGAGCCACTGCTGGCCGCGGGATGCCGCCGGGATGAGCCCGAACAGCGTCTCGAGCATCGTCACAGCTGCTCCTCCTGAGGTTCGTCGTCTTCGTCGTCTTCGTCGGCGGCGATGCCACTGGTGTCGTCCGCCTCCGACCGGTCGCGCAGCCAATCGCGCAGTTCGCGCAGCTTCTCGGCGCTGAGGACGATCTCGACGAGCGGACTGATGCGGAAGCGTCCCGTCGTCTCCTCGTCGACGATGCCGTCGCGAGCGAGCCGGTCCATCGCCTTGCGGATCAGTCTCTGCCGCTTCGCGGTGTCGCCGTCGGCATCCGCGAAGTAGCTCATCACGGTCTGCTCGACGTCCTCGATGTCGACCCGGGCGGCCGGCTCCCCGGCCGCCGACTCCCGCTGATACACCGTGCGCAGGTGTACGAGGACGAGGGTCTCGGACCGCGTGTATGCGGCGTCCCGAAGCAGGATCGGAACATCGAGCTCGTCCGAGCGCACCTGCTGCTTGTACGCGACGCCGCGGTCGTGGTCGATCACGAGCCGCACGAACAGGTCATTGAGGCGAGATTCGACGAGCTGCTGATTGTCGAGCAGGGCCGTCCACTCCTCGCGGTTGCGGTCGGCGAGCACGAACCGCCGCTGCAGCAGGTGGACGAGCACGCGGCGCACCGCGGGATCGAGCACCCCACGATCGCCGGGGAAGAGCTCGCCGAGGTCGTCTTCCATCGCAGCGGGCTCGACGAACGCGCCGTCGACCGGAGCCTCGCTGTCAGCTGTGCCGAGGGTGGCGGTGTCAGTCATCGTCGGGCTCCTTCGAGGTGCGGGCGGTCACGGATCCGAACGCGAAGCGCCGTGTCGTCCCGTCGGGGCGGCGCGCCTCGACCACCGAGAGGTCGTCGCTCTCGCGCATGCCGTTGCGGTGGGCGATCTCGAGGAGTCCGACCAGGTCGACCGGACGGCGCACGTCGTCGTCCGCGGCGAGGAAGGCCTCACCCAGATCGAACTCCTCGCCGAGGGCAGCGACGTGAGCCTCGAGCTCGGCGTAGCGCGGACCGCCCCACGCGCGTGTATCGGCATCCAGAATCTCCGCGTCTCCGTCGGACGCCGACAGCGGTGCCGGCGCACGCGGTGGGCGGATGTCGGTCGTCGACTGCCGCAGGTGGCGAATGTCGGCTGTGGGCAGGCTGCGGATCATGTCGACGGTGGCCTCGGATGACGTGCTGTGCGTCCAGGCCTGCAGACCGGCCATGACATCGCGCAGCAGATCGTCGACGTGGCGATCGCGGATGGGGTCGTGCGTGCGCACCTGCGCGGTGATGACCCGCGACGCACGGCGCTGGGCGGTCAGAACCTCTTCGACGCCGAGCTCGACGCGCCTCGAGATCGCGTCGAGCTCGGCGCGCTGCTCGGCGTCCATCAGACGCGCGAAGGGCTGTGTGAGCAGGGTGTGCAGCTGGTCTGTGAGGCTGTCGATGCGCTCGGGATCGCCGATCAGCCGGAGCGCGCCGGCGAACGCCCGGCCTTCCGGCGTCGACTGCATGACGTACTGTCCGCGCTGCAGGTACTCGCGCAGTACCTCGCCGGTGGGGCGCACGTCGCGCCGGAGGTCGGCGATGACATCGCGCTGCATGGCCTTGATCGACTCCGCGACGCGCGTGAAGTCGGCGGGCAGCTCGCGCGCGAGATGCAGCACGTTCTCAGCCTCTTCGAGGAGCTGCTCATCGTCGATCGGCTCGGATTCCCCGAGCTGAAGGCGCGCGATCTCGGCGTCGAGCGCGTCGCGTTCGCGGATGAGGCGCGTGAGGCGCACCTCCGGGTCGGTTTCGGCGTGGTCGGAGAGTCGTTCGACGGCTTCCAGGAGGGTGCGGACACGGGAGTTCGAGACTCGGGTGCGTCCGCCGGTCGTGCGTCCGGTGATCTCCAGGGCGCCCACCGCGTGGGCCGTCAGCCGGTAGACCTCGACGTCGCCATCGATCTGGGGGACGAGCCATCCCACCCGCACCCAATAGCGACAGATCTCACGGGCCGTGCCCGCCGGGAGTGCGCGATCGTCCTCGTCGTATCCGGCCGCACGCAGCTCGTCGAGGATCTCGGCGACTTCGGCGTGCGCATCCGAGATCTCGACGGACGGCCGGTCGACGGAGAAGACGAGTGAGAGCGTTGCGACCACGAACGGCGCGTAGCGGCCGTGGAGGAGATCGAGCGTGGGGGTACGGAACGCCGACAACGCACGCACATATGCGGCCTCAGCGCGAGTACTTCCCATCCATGCAACAGTATCCGGCGCGCCGACATCAAACTGTCGGTCAGATCCAGTCGAGCGTCGGCGGATCTCGCCATCCGCACGTCCGGCGACCGGATGCAAGACACCGGCGGGTGCCCGAGCCTACGTGACGGCTGGGGCGTTGTCGTATCGGAGTATGTCGCCGGGCTGGCAGCAGAGCGCCTCACAGAGGGCAGAGAGCGTGGAGAAGCGGACGGCCTTCGCGCGACCGTTCTTGAGCACGGCAAGGTTCGCTGGCGTGATTCCTATCGCCGCGGACAATTCAGCGACGGTCATGCCGCGTTCGTCCATGAGCCGGTCGATGTCGACGACGATCGGCATCAGATGACTTCCGCAAGGTCGTATTGCATGGAGGCGGACTGCCGAAGCAGCGTGAACAGCACGGCCAGGATCAACGTCGCCGCGGCACTGACTCCGATCGCGGCGAGCATGCCGAGCATGAGCGCCGGCGGCGTGACATGCGCGGCGTTGAGCACCACGAACATCGCGAGGGTGCTGAGCCCGATCGCGGCGGGGCACCACGTCAGCGCGCGCACCCACGTGAAGGCGTCGGTCGTGAAGATGCTGTTGTCGCGCACAAGATCGAGCAAGCGCCACGTGACGATGACCGCTGCCTGACCGCAGGCGATGACGAAGGCTCCCCACCCGATGATGGCGGGCGCGATACTGGCGACCTCCGCGTATGCGCTGGCGAGGCCGGCGACGTTCGCGGGGATGATGAAGAGCTGGAGCGCGAGCCCGATGAGGGCAAGTACGGCGAAGACGATCTTGGCGGTGGCGATCAGGGTCCGGCTCATATCGCGCTCCTTCACTGACTATCGAGAAACGATAGATTGTTTCTCGATAGGCGTCTACCCCCTGGGTGCGTAGCGCCACGGCAGGCGCAGGTCAGGCGGCTGCCGTGGCGGCCGGGATGCCGGCCGGGTCAGCGGGCTCCATAGCGCAAACCAAGTACCTGGCGATGGCCGGCCATAAACGATCGATTCCGGTGGTTCACATCGAGTGGGTCTCGAGGTCGCGCCTTGAGCGTGGGTTGTAACAGGGCTCCGATGGACGGTTTCGGCGGAGTCGCTGAACGTGGTCATGCGCGAGACACCGGGTCGTGAACAACGACGTTGTCGGGTTCGCGGACGAGTTGTAGACCGTGGGGGCTGCTTGCCGATGCCATGAGCGCTTCGATCCACGCCGGGTTGATGGTGGGGTTTTTGCTGCCATGGAAGGTCAGCATGATCGGCATGCTGGCGTCGACCCAGAGCGAGCGGATGCCGTCGCCGTGGGGGAGGTGCATCATGAACGACTCGTCTCGCCGGAGCTTGTTCATGATCACCAGGCGCAGGTGGGCGAGGGTTCGTTCTTCGATCTCGAAGTTGTTCTCGATGCCGGTGTAGGTCAAACGTCCCATGCCGCCACGGTAACCCGCTGTCGGGCCGAACGGGGAGGGCGCTACGCGTGCGCGATGACCGAGGACGAGGCGCACCGTCTCGGCGCAGAGGCGGCACGGAAAGCGAACGAGGCGGCGGCGCCGCTGCTCCGAGCCGCTCTTGAGCAGGCTCGGACTGCTCCTGGCACGGAGGCACATGCTCTTGCGACAGCGCGCGCTCAGGAAGCCGCACGATCCCTTCTCGACGCTGCGGCGTATGTGACGCCTGAGAGGGCCGTGTTTGCGCTCGCGCGGATGTCTGCGGCGCTGATCGACGAGTTGGCGGGGACGCATGGCTTGGACGCAGCTTCCCTGCTCGACCGCTTCGAGCAGGATTTGTTCCTGTGGAACCTGAACACCGATCCGAGTACGCAGTGAGGTGGAGCGAGCGCAGGACCCTGTCGAAAGTGATCCTCCTCGGCGCGATACTCCTCGCAGCCGCTGGTCTGGTTCTCGGCGTAGCGGCAGCAATCATGGGGTACTGGGCTGGACTGGGTGGAGCCGCGACCCTCATCATCGGGGGCGGGGTCGCCTACTGGCTCGCAACCCATCAGTCCCACTAATCGCCCGTGTCGCCTATGACTCTGGACATCGCGATGCTCAGGCAGCGCGGGCCGGGTCAGCGCTCAGGATCACCACCGCCATCGTCTGCACGGTAGGTCACTCGAAATAAAAGCGCGCTGCTGGTCATCAGGACGAGCCCAGCGCTCACGCCGCTGGCCTGGCCACGGATGAGCGCCGTCACGACGAGAGCGAGACCGCCGACGAAGAACACGGCCGACAACACCAGAAGCGCACGGTTCGCGACCTCTCGATCGCCCCACCTGATCCCCACGAGGTGAGCCTAGCGAGACGCTCGCTCTAGACAGAGCGTTGTGGCGCGCTCGGCAGGGCAGCGTAGAACGCATCGGCTGAAAGGTGGTCCGCAATCCCGTTCTGGCGGGTGTTTTCGGTGGGTCAGGGGATGGGTATGTCGTCGTTGTGGGACAAGCTCTTCATGACCATGGTTGAGGTGAGTCGTTGAACCCCTGGCAGGTTGGATAGCCGCTCGTCGTAGAGGCGCTGGTATCCGGCGAGGTTGGTGGTCAGGACGCGGAGCATATAGTCGGGTTCCCCGAACAGGCGTTGCGCGGTGACCACTCCGGGAGCGTCGATGACGGCTTGCTCGAATGCTTCGATGGTGGCCAGGTCGGTGCGTCCCATCGTGACGAACACGAGGGCTTCAAAGGTCAGCCCGACCGCGGCCGGGGGGACAACGGCCCGGTAGCGTTCGATCGCCCCTGACCGTTCGAGGTCTTTCACCCGGCGATGGCATGCCGACAGGCTCAACCCGATTCGGGAGGCGAGCTCGGTGGCCGTGAGGCGGCCGTCTTGTTGCAGCTGCGCAAGAATCTCCCGGTCGAGTGCGTCCATGGGGGCAATCTTCTCGCGTTCACGGCCGTTGGTGTGCACATCTCGGAGCACTTTGTGCGCACTTCTCCGTAGTGTCTTGCGCGAGACGGAGGGTATGCGGTGGATTTCGCGTTGGTGGTGCAGTTTTGGGTGGTCGCGGCGTTGTTGGCGCTGACGCCAGGGGCCGATTGGGCCTACGCGATCGCCGCGGGGCTGCGGGCCCGATCGGTGGTGCCCTCGGTAGCCGGCATGATCGCCGGGTACGTCGTCGTGGTGACCGCTGTTGCCCTCGGCCTTGGCGCGCTCATCGCCCGGTACCCGGTCGCGCTGACTGTCCTCACGGTCGCGGGGGCGGGCTATCTCATCTACCTCGGCATCACGACCCTCGTCGCCCGCGTGGGGCACATCGAGGCTAGTGATAAGCCGATCGGGGACCGGCCGGTGTCGCAGTTCTTCCGCGGGTTCGGCATCAGCGCGATCAACCCCAAGGGGCTGCTCCTTCTCCTCGCGCTGCTTCCGCAGTTCACCACAACGGATGGTTGGCCATCGACCGTGCAGATGCTCATCCTCGGTGGGCTGCACGTCTTCAACTGCGCCGTCGTCTACTTCGCCGTCGCCCACCTCGCCCGCCGGCTCCTGAAGGCCCGCCCCCGGGCGAGCGTCATCGTGACCAAGATCGCAGGCGTCGCCATGACCGGTATCGGCGCCCTCATCCTCACCGAGAAGACCATCGAACTCCTCACACACTAAATCCGCCAAAAACGATCGTTTCCGATGGGCTCGTCGCTCATTCCAACCGCTTGGGATCCCGCGCATGCATCATCAACGCCTCACGGGTGTTCGCTGCGACGGCCCTTAGTCTCAGGAAAGCTGGACACAGCCGATCCGGACAGATAGTGTGCTTGAAACTGATTGCTTCGAGGGACAAACAGGGGGAAGTGTCTTGCGACGGAAACGCACGGTGGCATTTTCGGCAGTAGCGGCGGCTCTTATAGTTGTAACATCCGCGACCGGTGCAGTTGCATCGCCAGAAAATGACTCCGACCTGGAAATCAAGCCGGACCGCGTGATATACATCGATGGTCCCGCCCCGCGCCTTTCGAACGAGATCCCTCTGGACCGCAGTCTTTCGACTAAAAATATGGAAGTGCGCACTTCACCAGTGGTCGAGTTCCCCGTCCAGCCCGAACCAGGCGAGACGGTTCGAGTCATCTACACCGACGCTGTGACCGATGTCGTTGCCGCTGCTGCTGGATCCTGCACCGAGTCGATGACCGCCTTCACACCGTATAAGTCGGGGAACCAGGCCCGGGTGAACGGGTCGTTCACTAGGTCAACTGGCTGCGCGGGGAGCAAGGGGGCACGCGTCGCGCTCTACCAGAGCACGCTCCAAGCCAAGAACGATGGGTCCGTCAGCAACGACGGTTACACGGTTAGCTGGGGAATCGGCAAGAACTGCCACACGAACGACAGCAAAGGCTGGTCAGGAAAGTCAAGCTGGACCAGCGGTGGCGTAACCTCCGGACCGAGCGCAACTCTCGCTTGCAGACCCTTCTGATTTCGAAGTAGGAGGAGAAGAGTGAAGAAGACTTACTCTTTGTTTGGCGTGCCGCTGGCGATTCTTGCGTTCTACCTCCTGAGTCTCTCGTCTGCTTTTTGGACAGCGCACCGAGACGGTACAAACGACTACGCGTTGGCACTTGTCCTCACCCTCGTTGCATCGGCTCTTCTCTCGACGACTATCGCGCGGTTCTCCGCCGTGGCGCTAATCGCATCGCTCGCAATGATCGTGCTTATAGCTGCTGGGGTGATCGTTAGCGACGGTCCCTACCTCTGGGTAGAACCCATTCCGGACGACTTCCGCGCCCTTCTACTCCACGGCTCGCAGAGCCCCCTGGTGATCTATAGCACCATCACGACGGGCGCGGTGAGCGCCCTCCTTCTTGCGCGACGCCGTCGGCTTCCTGCCGCCGAGACGCCACAAGCCGCGGGCGATCACGCGAGCTCGAGCAGCCCTCGCGGTTGAGACAGAACTCCGCGCCTGAGGGGCTTAGAAGACTCAGCAGTTAGCCTTGTCCTTCTTTTCAAGGAGGGCCGCCCTAGGCGGTATGGCTGCCCACATCGGACACCGCGCCAGGCCGAGCGGTGCTTCTTCCGCGCCTTAAGACCGCTTTAGAGTGTGCGCATGAGTTCACGACGAGCGCGCCAGTGGACGATTTTCGTGGGTTCTTCGCTGGCTCTGGTCGTTGCCTGCCTTACATTCCCGGTGCCTGGTTGTTCGTTGAGGCGGCTGACAGAGAGTGTCTCCATAGGTCGGCCCGACTCGCCCCGGCTGAAGTCTTGTTCCTCGACGAAGCGACCTCTCTTGTCGTCGACCTCGGTGGATCGAGCGGCCGCATCGAGGCGACCGTGGCAGTACGCCGGCAGGCGTCGGTCTAGCCGCGGCTGCCGGAAACGATCGATTCCGGCGAGAACGCCGAGGTCAGTACCCGTTGCGCTCAATCTCTGCGTCTAGAGCGGCAAGCTCATCTCTGACCTTTTGTCGCTCGGGCGGCGACAGCCGGTGCATCTGCATCGTCAAGACGGCCTCAGAAGGAATCTCAGTAAGGCCGAAGGCGTCCTGCACGGCCGCTCTCACCTGGTCACGTCCGCCTTGGGTCGTGGCGCAGATCTGGACGAACTCATCAAGCCGGTCCAACACCGCGACGTAGGCTGCGACGATCTCTCGTCGAGTAAGCAGGTTCTTCCGGTCGGCTGTCATGGCGGCAACCCTACGGGCCAGCACACCGGCAGCGCCTGCCAGTAACGATCGTTTGCGGCACGCCGGCTCGCGCTTCGCTGCGGGCCCGCCGAAACCTAGGGCCGTATCGAAACCTGGTTTCGGGACGAATGGTTTCGGTAGGGGGTTTTGACGCAGATTAGGGGTGGCGGCGCTCGATGAGGATCGTGACGCGCCAGGTGCCTGCCCAGGGTCCGTAGGCCATGGTGATGCTGTCGCGGTAGATCGTTTCGACCTGGGGCCAATCATTCGCGGCCATTGCCCGCACGGTGACTGCGGTCATGGGCGAAGGAGAGCCGCCTGGATTTTGTCCGAGACGGCCTGGCGCAGGGGACGGACGGCATCGGTATCCCAGGACTCGGGGTTGGGAAACTCCCATTCCAGTACCTCGCCGTGCGGAGTAGCGGGGAGGGCGAGACCGGGTTTCATGAGGACCACGACGTCGGCGGCGTCGAGGTCAGCGGGGGTAACCGCCCGCGGCACACGCCCGCTGATGTCGATCCCCAGCTCAGCAACGGTCGCTGCTATGGCCGGGTTCACCACCTCGGCTGGAGTGAGACCTGCCGAGGTGGCAGTGAAGCGATCTCCGGCGACATGCTCCAGGAGCGCAGCGCCCAGCTGCGATCGGCCAGCGTTGTGCTGGCAGATGAACAAGACGGTCGGCTTCATATCGCGCTCCTCGGTGCGTGTTGCTTGCATCAATCAGGATTGCGGACTGCATAGCCATCTATCAATATAGATACATGTCGATTCAAGAGGTTGAGCTGGTCGTCGTCGGATCGGGCCCTTCGGGTTACACGGCCGCGGTGTACGCAGCACGGGCAGGACTCGCCCCCGTCGTCATTGCGGGCTCGGTCACCGCTGGCGGCGCGCTCATGACGACCACGGAGGTGGAGAACTTCCCGGGGTTCGTCGACGGGGTTCAGGGGCCGGAGCTGATGGACACGATGCGCCGTCAAGCCGAGCGGTTCGGCGCCCGCATCCTTCTCGATGACGCGATCCGCGTCGACCTCGCACCTGAGATGAAGGTCATTGAGACAGGCGCGGGGGAGACGTTCCGCGCCCGCGCCGTCATCCTCACCATGGGGTCGGCGTACCGGAAGCTCGGGCTTCCCGACGAGGAGCGCCTGTCGGGCCACGGTGTGTCGTGGTGCGCAACGTGCGATGGGTTCTTCTTCCGGGACCAGGACATTGTCGTGGTCGGTGGCGGGGATTCGGCCATGGAGGAAGCCCTGTTCCTGACGCGGTTCGCGCGGAAGGTCACCGTCGTTCACCGCCGTGACTCGTTCCGGGCATCGAGGATCATGGCCGAGCGTGTGCTCGAGCACCCGAAGATCGATGTCGCATGGAACAGCGAGATCGCGGCCCTCCACGGCGAAGAGAAGGTGGATGGGGTTCGCCTCCGCGACACTGCCACCGGTGCTGAGCATGACCTTCCTGTGACGGGCGTGTTCGTCGCGATCGGTCACGACCCTCGCTCTGAGCTCGTGACCGGACAGGTAGCCACCGATACCGATGGGTACGTGCTGGTGGACCACCCCTCCACCCGCACCTCACTCACCGGAGTGTTCGCTGCCGGCGACCTCGTTGACCACACGTACCGGCAGGCGATCACGGCCGCCGGGACGGGATGCGCCGCAGCCCAAGACGCGCAGCATTACCTCGCCGCGCTCGATATGCCCGCCCTCGCCTCGGCGGAGGCTTTCGCGTGACCAGCGCAGCGCCCGCAACCCGCCGCCTGTCGACCCTGGACCGGTGGCTGCCGCTGTGGATCGGGTTGGCCATGGCCGGCGGCATCCTCCTCGGCCGGTTCGTCCCAGGCCTATCCGAAGCGCTGTCACACCTCGAGGTGGGTGGGATCTCGATCCCGATCGCGATCGGGCTGCTGGTCATGATGTACCCGGTACTCGCGAAGGTCCGCTACGACAGGGTCGCCGCCGTCACCGGAGATAAGAGACTCCTCATCTCGTCGCTCGCGCTGAACTGGATCGCGGGCCCCGCGTTGATGTTCGCCCTCGCGTGGGTGTTCCTGCCTGATCTGCCCGAGTACCGGACGGGACTGATCATCGTCGGCCTCGCCCGCTGCATCGCCATGGTCGTGATCTGGAACGACCTCGCCTGCGGCGACCGGGAAGCGGCGGCCGTGCTCGTCGCGATCAACTCCGTGTTCCAGGTCATCGCGTTCTCACTCCTCGGCTGGTTCTACCTCACCGTCCTGCCCGGATGGCTGGGCCTCGACAGTCAGGGCCTGGACGTGTCGATCTGGCAGATCGCGCTCAACGTGCTCGTGTTCCTCGGGGTACCCCTGATCGCCGGGTTCGCATCCCGTCTCATCGGGGAGCGCCGCAAGGGCCGCGCCTGGTACGAGGGATCATTCCTGCCCAAGATCGGACCGTGGGCGCTGTACGGGCTGCTGTTCACGATCGTGCTGCTGTTCGCCCTGCAAGGCGAACAGGTCACCTCCCGGCCGCTCGATGTCGTGCGGATCGCGGTCCCGCTGCTGTTGTACTTCGCCGTCATGTGGTTCGCCGGCCTCCTCACCGGCAAGACCCTCGGCCTGGGCTACGCCCGCTCGTCGACGCTCGCGTTCACCGCGGCGGGCAACAACTTCGAACTCGCCATCGCCGTCGCGATCGGCACGTTCGGCGCCACGTCCGGGCAGGCCCTCGCCGGTGTCGTCGGTCCGCTGATCGAGGTGCCCGTGCTCGTCGGCCTGGTCTACGTCTCGCTGTGGGCGGCGCGAGCATGGTTCCACACCGACCCCTACGCAACACCCGAACCCGCCCTCGAGAGGACTCGATGAATGAGCGCCACCATCACCACCGCAGACGACACCTGCGCCGCGGCCCCCACACACGCGATCGGGGATGAGGCGGCCACGGCGATCGCAACCACGTTGAAGGCGCTGTCAGACCCGCTGCGGCTACGGATGCTGTCTGCGATCGCGACCGACGCGCGAGGGGAATCATGCGTGTGCGACCTCGCCGAGCTGGCCGACGTGTCACAGCCGACCGTGTCGCATCACCTCAAGGTGCTCCGCGACACCGGGGTGCTCACTTCTGAGCGGCGCGGCACCTGGGTGTGGTACCGGATCGCGCCCGCTCTCCGTCCAGCCGTGACGACGCTGCTGGACTCGTTCGCCCCCGCCGCGATCGCCCCCGCCCGTGCCGAGCATGCCGGCCTCGAGAACGTCGACGACGCTCTCACCCACCTCGCCGACACTCTCGGTGAGGACTACCCGCAGCTCGACCGCAGTCTCGTGGCGACGATCGTCCGGGAGTCGTACACGTCCCTGGCCAAGAGCGCCCGGGTGAAGAACCACCTCCTGGCGCTCACCGAGCGGTTCGCCCGACAACGCTTCACCGACATTACGCGCGACCGTACGCACGGGAAGCCGCAGGTGTTGTTCGTCTGCGTCGCGAACGCCGGCAGGTCGCAACTGGCTGCGGCACTGGTGAATCAACGCTCCGGCGGCGCCGTCGTGGCACGCTCGGCCGGATCAACCCCGGCCGCCGAGATCCACCCCCATGTGCAGCCCCTCATCGACGAGCTGACTGCGGGCAACGACGAGCCACGGTTCCCCAAGCCGCTGACCGATGACGCGGTACGCGCGGCGGATGTTGTCATCACGATGGGATGCGGCGACGTGTGCCCGATCATCCCCGGCGTCTGCTACGAGGACTGGACCGTCGGTGACCCCGCCCTCGCCTCCGCAGAGGGCGTCGCCGCCATCCGCGACGACATCGCCCGACGCGTCGACTCCCTGCTCTCCACACTCACCCCCACCCGCTGACCGGAGCCACCATGACCGACACCACGCCCTCCGTCCTGTTCGTCTGCGTCCACAACGCCGGCCGCTCACAAATGGCCGCGGGATTCCTCCGCGACCTCGCCGGCGACCGCATCGAGGTCCGCTCCGCCGGGTCGATGCCCGCCGACCAGATCAACCCCGTCGCTGTCCAGGCGATGGCCGAACTCGGCATCGACATCACCGCCGAGCAGCCCAAGGTGCTCACGACCGAGGCCGTGCAGGCCTCCGACGTCGTCATCACGATGGGATGCGGCGACGCCTGCCCCTTCTTCCCGGGCAAGCGCTACGAGGACTGGAAGCTCGACGACCCCGCCGGTCAGGGCATCGACGCCGTTCGCCCCATCCGCGACGACATCCGCGCGCGCATCGTGCAGCTGGTCAGCGAGCTCGTCTGACGTAGCAGCACCCCATACATGACGGAGGCCCGCACGCCGGAGCGTGCGGGCCTCCGAGCGGGATCAGACGCGCTGGCTGATCGTGCCATCCGGGTTGCGCTTGGCAGTCGACTCGGTCACGAATCGGCCGGACGAAGCCGAGCGGTGCACCGTCGTCGAGTTGCTGGTCCCGGAGCCCACACGCTCGGTGGTGGTCTTACCGGGCCAGCGGGCGGTGGTTGCCTTTGACACGAAACGGCCGGTCTTGGCGGAGCGGTGAACGGTTCCCATGAGAACTCCTTCTCTTCGGTGTCAGGTGCCGTGAGGAGGAGTGCCGCTGGTTCGCGGCTGTTGACTCCGGTACAGTCAGTGCTCTGGATGAGACCTGACTTCTCAGGGCTTGTGAGCCGTCCCGTTGCAGCGGGGCGGCTTTTTTCAGTTGTGGTCCCGACATCTCGGTATATATCCGCCGAAGCTCACTTCCCCCCGCCGGATCTGAAGTTTCCTGCAGCTGAGCCCTTCACGGACCGGGATACCAGCGACTGAGCCTTGGCGTTCGGCACCGATCGCCGCGCGGCTTTGGCGCTTTGCGTCCCGAACGAGGAACGTTCGATCTTGCCTCTGAACTGATCGCTCATGCTGACTCCTTGCTCTCTCGTAGCTGCTGGCGAGCCCGCGCCATCGCAGACTCCACCGCCTTCGCGGTCATGCTCAACTTCTCACCGATCTCAGCGTGGGTATAGCCGTGAACCGCGTGGAGGTAGAACGCCGACCGGACCCGCCCATCGGCAATCTTCCCGAAAGCCCTCCGCAGCTCATTCTTGACCTGCGCTGCTTCACCCGCATCCGGCGTCGTGGCCGTCGACGGGCTGTCTTCGAAATCGTCCACCCAGTCCAACGTGGCCGGCGGCGCTTCGGGCTCAACGTAGGACCGCACCTCTTCACGGAGCCACCGCTTGTAGACGTTGCTGAACTGGAACAGGCACTGCCCCACGAAAAACGTTCGCAGGGAGGCCCCCTTGGCGGGATCCCATCTCCCGGGGATGAGTACCTTATCGCGGAACGCGATGAGCGCCCGGACAACCGTCTCATCCGCGAGGCTCTCAGCATCCTCGATCATCGCGCCCGGGCGAGGCTCCGGGTCGAGTGCGCCGAACCCCTTCCGCTTCACCTCACCGCGGATCTGGCCCTTGTAGATCCAACCGCGGATAACCGCCCACCCGTACTTAGCGATCTCGTTCGCGAACAGGTCATAATTGCGACCGCGGAACCCGCTGGACCGAAGGGCAGCCGCCAACTCGCGGTCGCCAGCGAGCCGATCGAACTTCTCCTCCGCTCGTAGGCGTTCTTCATCCGCGGAGGAAGCCAGGCTCGTCGCCCACTCGCTGAGAGTGGGAACGCCATCGGGAGACGAATGCTCATCGGGCTCGTCGTTACCGGTCATGGCGTCCTCGCGATCCTGGTCAGTTCATAGTCACCACGATCCCTCATATGTCCGACACCGGCGGCTTCCCCTCGCGGCCGACACAGAAGTCCAGGCGACTTCGAAGCTTCGTGATCCCGTCCGCTCCTTGGAGGTTTCCTCAACCGACCGAAACTGATGGTTTTCGGCACGGTGCCCGTCAGACCATTCGGGGTCGACCGAAACTCGGGGCCGTCTCGAAACCTGGGATACGGGACGAGTGGTTTCGGGACACAGTTTCGGGCCGCCGTCCGTGCGCTGGGGGAGGGTCAGTTCTTTCGGCTGACGCACGCACCGTCCGGGCCGGCAGCGTCGACGATCCCGCTGAGGACGGCTTGCATTTCGCGGGCCTGGGCGGGGGTGATGCGGTCGAAGACGAGCGAGCGCACGGTGGCGATGTGGCCGGGTGTGGCGGCGGCGACTTTGCGGCGCCCGGCTTTGGTGAGGACTGCTTGTGTGACGCGGCCGTCGTCGGGGTCGGGTTGGCGTTCGACCCAGCCTTGAGCACTGAGGCGGTCAACGACCTTCGATAGCCGCGATAGCGCGCTGTTGGTGACGCGGGCGAGTTCCTTCATGCGCATGGCTTGCTTGGGCTGGTGGACGAGGGCTGACATCACGCCGTACTCGAAGTGGGTGATGCCGGCGTCGCGTTGCAGCTGCAGGTCGAGCGCCGCGGGCAGCCACACAGTCGTGCCGATGAGGGCTCGCCAGGCGTCGCTCTCCTCCTGGTCGAGGCCCGGGATGGCGGTGCTGCTGTCCATGGGAACAGGCTACCAGCAATTAGTTGACACGGAAAGTAAACGGTGTAGAGTCGGACTCGTTACTTTCCGATTCAACCAAAAAGGAAGACGATGTTCATCGCCCTCTGGATCCTCAACGGACTGCTCGCTCTGGTGTTTGTCGCCGCGGGCCTGATGAAGCTGGCCCGCCCGAAGGCCGCGCTCGCGAGCAGCGGCATGGCCTATGTCGAGGACTTCTCCGCGACCCAGGTCAAGCTCATCGGTCTGGTGGAAGTGATCGGTGCTGTGGGCCTGATCCTGCCGCTGCTGCTGAACATCGCTCCGGTGCTCACCCCGCTGGCGGCCGTCGGCCTGGCCGTCACGATGCTCGTGGCCACCGCCGTGCACGCGCGCCGCAAGGAGAGCGTGCTTCCCACGATCGTGCTCGCTGTGCTGGCGATCGTCAGCGCGATCCTCGGTTTCCTCGTCGTCCTCTGAACCTCACCACCACAACATCACTAGGAGCACATCATGACCACCATCAGCGTCCTCGGTACCGGAAACATGGGAACCGCTATCGCAGGTATCTTCAGCGACGGCGGCGCACAGGTCGAGTCGATCAAGCACTCCGACGAGCCGACCTCGTTCGGTGACATCGTCGTCCTGGCCGTTCCGTTCACCGCCCTGCCGGAGATCGCGGAGAAGTACCGCGACCAGCTGGCCGGTAAGACTGTCGTCGACATCACCAACACCGTCGACTTCGCCACCTTCACCCCCGTCGAGTTCGATGCCGGCAGCGGCGCTGCCGACCTCGCCGCGAAGCTGCCGGAATCGAAGGTCGTGAAGGCGTTCAACACGAATCTCGCCGCAACCCTCACCACAAAGACGGTCAAGGACCGCACCACCACCGTGATCATCGCCGGTGACGACGCGGACACGAAGGCTGAGCTCACGGCAGCGATCACCGCCGGTGGCGTGAACGCGGTCGACGCCGGCCCCCTGGTTCGCGCCCGCGAGCTCGAAGCCGTCGGCTTCCTGCAGATGGGCCTGGTCGTCGGCGGACAGATGGAGTGGACCGACGCGCTCGGCGTCATCAAGTAACTCCCGCAGACCCACCTGACTGCCGCGCGGGCGGCTGCGCCCGACGCCCGCCCGCGAGGCACCCACCCCGCACCGCCCCTTGCCCAGCCCTGACAGAAAGAACCACCGTGGCCACCCAGCTCGTCCGCAGTCCCCTAACTGGTGACATGGTCAACGTCCTCACCTGGCCCAACCCCGCCCAGGCGCCTGCCGACAAGATCACCTTCGGCGCAGTGCACCTCGATGTCACCGACCTGAACCGCTCGACCGCGTTCTGGCGCGACGTCGTCGGCCTCGTCGAGCGGTCCTCCGGTGGTGACCACGTCGAACTCGGCACCGCCGAGGAAACCCTGATCTCGCTCTACGGGGGAGCGAAAGCCGGGTTCCAGAACGGTTTCAGCGGCATCTACCACCCCGCGATCCACGCCCCCACCGAAGCGGACTTCGCACGCATCGTGCTGCGGCTCCTGCAGGCCGGGTGGCACATCTCACCCACCGACCACGTCTTCTCCAAAGCGATCTACCTCCTCGACCCCGACGGCATCACCGTCGAGATCACGCTCGAGACGCCCGAGCGGATGGAATCGGTGCAGTACGGCGGACGCACCATGCTCGTCATCGATAAGGACGGTGTGCCCCGCAGCGGCCGCGACCGCCTCGACCTCGACGCCGTCCTGCAATCCCTGCCCGGCAACGACAGTGCACCCGTCGTCAACGGCACCCGTGTCGGACACGTGCACCTCTACGGCGCCGACGTCAACGCCTCCCACGCCTTCTACAAGGGCCTCGGATTCAGCGACGGCATCTACGCCCCCAGCCTCGGCGCGGTCGACTTCGGCGCCGGCGGCGCGTTCAACCACCGCATCGGCGTGAACACCTGGCAGGGAGCCGGCGCACCGCCCGCCCCCGAAGGCACCGCCCGCATGCGCCACTTCACGATGCGCTTCGACACCCCGCCAACCTCGACCAGGCGCTGGGCACCACCCGCGACCCCCTCGAAGCCGACGGCGGACACCTCGTCCAGGACCCCTCCGGCAACACGATCCTGCTCACCGCCCGCGACGCCTGACGCCGCCCACCCAACGTCGCCACCCCAAACCTCCCCCGGAGCACCCCATGACCGACACCACCACCTCCACCCCCGACACTCCGGCGCGTGAGATCGCGGACTTCGGCTCCGTGCATCTCGAGGTCACCGACCTTCCCCGCTCCTCCGCGTTCTGGACCGACGTCATCGGCTTGGTCCTGCGCTCCGAGACGGCCGAAGAGATCCAGCTCGGCACGCAGGCCGAGACCCTCGTGACCCTGCACCCCGGCGCCCGCACCGGATTCCTCCAGGGCCACAGCGGCCTGTACCACCTCGCCGTGCACCCGCCCACAGAGGCCGACTTCGCCCGGATCCTGCTGCGCCTGATCCGCATCGGCTGGCAGATCTCGCCCACCGACCACATCATGTCCAAAGCCATCTACCTGCTGGACCCTGACGGCATCACGGTGGAGATCACCCTCGAAACCCCCGAGCGGCTCCTCGAAGCGAACTTCGACAGCGACGCCCCCTACGTCGTCCGCCGCGACGGGTCTCGCTCCAACGGCCGCGAACCCCTCGACGTCCGCGCCGTGCTCGAAACCCTGCCCGACGATGACACCAGCCTCCCCGTGCCCGAGGGCACCAAGATCGGCCACGTCCACCTCTACGTCGGTGACCTCCAAGCCGCCTACGACTTCTACCGCGCGTTCGGCTTCAACCAGGCCGTATGGGCGCCTCGCTTCCACATGGGCGACCTCGGCGCCGGCGGCGGATTCAACCACCGCATCGCCGTCAACACCTGGCAAGGCATCGGCGCCCCGCAATCTCCCGCCGGCACCGCCCGCATGCGCGCCTTCACCCTGCGCCTGGACACCCCCGCACGCCTCGACCACGTCCTCGGCACCGTCGATGCTCCCATCCAGGAGACCGACGGCGGGTTCCTCGTCCGCGACCACAGCCGCAACACCCTCCTGCTCTCCGCGCACTGACCGCACACGCAGAGGCAGCTATCCACGACGCGTCAGAAACGATGGTTTTCGGCAGGTCTCAGGGGCTTGCGGGCAGTGTCCACGGTAACCCGGCGCCGATTCTGAGGCGCGGTCGGGTCATCTGCCGTTGATCTCGCCGCCGTTGGCGAGGTGGAGGAGGATGCCGCGAGCTTGCGCCACTGCTTCCGGTGTTTCGTCTCCGTATGCGGCGGCTGCGGCGAGGCCTTCGGCGGCGCGTCGGATGATCATGATGCGGGCTGGGTCGAGGCCGTCTGCGGCGAGGTTCTCGTTCCACCACTGGGTGTCCGCTGCGGCGATCTCGGCTACCCGCGGGATCTGGTAGACCCCGGCCCAGGTGGGGGCGGCGGTGAAGTACTGAACGGTGGCTTCGGAGCCGGAGGTCATCGCGCGAACGTAGGCGCGCAAAAGCTTCCCCGGGGTGTTCTCGGAGAGGTCGAGGTGGTTCATCACGTTCTCACGGAGCTGCTGCTGTGCGTCGTCGACGAGCGCGACGAGGAGAGCTTCACGGTTGGGGAAGTGGTGTAGGAGCCCACTCTTGGAGACGCCGGCACTCTTGGCGATGTGATCAAGCGACACCCCGGTGCCTCGTTCGCTCATCGCCTCCGTCGCGGCCGCGAGCACGGCTGCACGGGTGCGTTCGGCGTTCCGGGTGGGTCGCTCCTCTGCGCTGACTGCTTCTGTCACGGCGAACTCCGTTCTTGTCGGGCATCCCCGTCGACAATCGTGCCTGACGGGCTGGCAGTTCAGGCTGATCCTGTCGAATCCCCGTAAGCAGTCTACTCACGTCGTCTAACAGACCAAATAGTCGGTACAGTGGCGTTTGTGACTTCGACGACTTCTCAGCCGGTGACGGCGCGCAGCTGGGCCGCGCTCGGCATCCTCACCCTTGCCGTGCTGTTGCTGGCGATCGACGGGACCGTTCTCGCGTTGGCGGTTCCGGCGCTCACGGCCGATCTGAATCCGACCGCGACGCAGCTGTTGTGGATTGGTGACATCTACTCGTTCGCCTTGGCTGGCCTGCTGGTGACGATGGGGAACCTGGCGGACCGGATCGGCCGGAAGCGGTTGTTGCTGATGGGCGCCGTCGGTTTCGGGTTGTCGTCGGTCCTGGCGGCGTTCGCTCCGACCCCGGAGATGCTGATCATCGCTCGCGCGATCCTCGGTATCAGCGGAGCGACGATCATGCCCTCCACCCTCGCGATCGTGCGCAACATCTTCTCCGACCCGGCGCTTCGCACCCGCGCGATCGCGGTGTGGGCAGCTGGTGCGACTGCCGGTGCCGCGGTGGGCCCGATCGTCGGTGGGGCGCTGTTGGAGCACTTCCACTGGGGCAGCGTGTTCCTCATCAACGTTCCGATCATGGTGCTCGTCCTGATCGGCGGTCTGATCCTGCTGCCGGAGTCGAAAGACCCGAACGGCGCACGAATCGATCTCTTTTCGGCGCTGCTGTCGTTTATCGCGATCGTGTCGATCGTGTACGCCATCAAGCACGTCTTCGCGAAGGGCCTCGACTGGACCGTCCCTGTCGCGGTCGTTCTCGGCCTGCTGGCAGGATGGCTGTTCCTGCGCCGTCAGCGCCGCCTCACCCGGCCGCTGATCGACATCTCCTTGTTCCGGTCCCCGGCGTTCAGTGGTGCGGTGATGGCCAACACCGTGTCGATCTTCGCGTTCGTGGGGCTGCTGTTCTTCTTCTCCCAGTACCTCCAACTCGTGCGCGGCCTCGGCCCTCTGCAAGCGGGTCTGACGGAGCTCTCAGCGACGATCGCATCGATCGTGGTCATCGCCTTCGCGGGATTCATGCTCGGCAAGCTCGGCCGCGGACGCGCCATCAGCGTCGGCCTCGGCTTCGGCGCGCTGGGACTTGCCGTCCTCGCCCTCGCCGAAGGCATGTCGGGCCTCGTCGGGATCATCATCGGCTTCGCGATCGTCGGGTTCGGTGCCGGCTTGGCCATGACTCTCACCACCGACGCGGTCGTCAGCGCTGCGCCCCGGGAGCGTGCCGGTGCCGCCTCCTCGATCGCCGAGACCGCCTACGAGCTCGGCGCAGCGCTGGGGATCGCCGTGCTCGGCTCGGTTCAGCTCGCCCTGTACCGGTGGAACCTGCCCGCGATCACCGATCCGGGTATCGATAGCAGCGTGAATGAGTCCCTCGCCACCGCTGTGTCACAGCTGGACACCACAAACCCCGCGGTACTGGCCGCGATCGAGCAGGCACAGCACGCTTTCACGGTCGGGATGCAGTGGACCTCGGTGATCGCCGCGATCTTGCTCGCCATCGCCGCCGTCATCGCCTGGATCGCAATTCCGTCCCACAAGGAACAGGCCGGCGTTGACCACTGACATCGGAGTAACAGACTCATGAAGATTCTTGTCGTTGGTGCCGGTATCGCTGGCAGCGGAGTTGCGTACATGCTCGCCCACGACGGTCACGAGGTTCGTGTCGTGGACGCCGTCGACGAGCCCTACAGCGGCGGTTACCAGATCCTTTTCGATCGCACCGCGATGCGGGTTGTTGACCAGATCGGCGCGTTGAACGTCGTCAGTGAGTTGAGCACTCCGACTGCGACGATCACCGTCGCGCGTGGCGAGAAGATTCTCGCCACGATCAGAACAGAGGGGTACCGGTCCGCTCGACGCGGCGACCTCGTCGGCGCGATCGCGCGCCACGCGGCGACCCGGGTTCCTTTCGAGTACGGCCGCGAGCTGACCGGGATCGAGCACACCCTGGCGGGAGTCAGGGCGCACTTTGCCGACGGGGAGTCGGAGACGTTCGATCTGATCATCGGCGCGGACGGCCTGAACTCCACCGTCCGCCGGCTGACGGTGGAGGTGGACCGGTCACCGTTGTATGAGAACGGTCGCCATAACCTCTGGGTCAACGTCCCGGGACGAGTCGCGGGAACCACGGAGGCGGCGATTCTTCTTGGAGATCGTGTCGGCGCGCAAGTGTTCCCCTACACCGATCGCGACGAGACTCTCGTTCTCACGTCCTTCAACCTCGGGCACGGCCGTCACGACGGGACCGCGCTTCCGCCTCGAGCCGCGGATCTCCTTGCCTCCGCCGGTCCGCGTTTCGCGCCGTTCGTAGAGCACGTGCGAAGCGCGGTCCCGGATCAGATCCGAATGACGAAGTTCGCGCAGATCCGCGCATCGCAGTGGCATGCACCCAACGTTGTCCTCGTCGGCGACGCCGCGCACTGCATCGACCCGCTCTCAGGCGCCGGAGCGCACGGAGGGCTGGTTGGGGGAGCGATCTTCGCCGAGGAGCTCCGGCGCACCCCCGCCGACATCGCCGGCGCCGCGCGGCGATACACCCGACGGCTGCGTCCGTTCGTCCGATCCGCTCAGCTCCTGACGGCGGGGATCGTGCAACGAGCCACCGCGCATGGCATCCCGCAACGACTCTCCGCTGACTTCTCACTCCTCGGCGCCGCTCTCGCCACCCGCCCCGCGGACGTCCCGCAACGCTCGTACATTCCGCGCCGTCCGGTCACGGGCCGCCCTCGCCGCCAGCGGTAACACGCAGAAAGGAGGAATCGGATGGATCTGCACCTTGCCGACTCGACCGTGCTGCTGCTCGGCGCCGGAGACGAGCTCGACCGGGCAATCCTGCGCGCACTCGCCTCCGAGGGCGCCTGGACCTACGCAACCACGGTCAGCGCCTCCACAACCGACCTCACCCAGCACAGCGACACAGCCAGTCACTGGGTCGCGGTCGAAGACGACGTGAACGCGTTCACCGTCGGCCGGATCAACAACTTCCTCACCGCACGAGGCCGCCCCGCGACCTCGATCATCCTCCACGTGGACGTCATCAGCGCCCTCGGCTCCCGCGGACCGATCCGATGGTGGCGGCTCCGATCCGAGGCCAAGAGTGTGATGCGCTCAGCCAGCGAGGTTCTCAGCGGAGCTACCCCCTCCAAGGACCGCTCACTGTTGCTGCTGTACCAGCTCAACCATCACGCCGAACTCGCGTCCGCGTCTCGTTGGCTGCAACGCACCATGTCGGCCATCCTCAAGCGCGCCCTCCCCGGCGCCCGGGTCAACAGCATCCTCGTCGGGCCCGGCGGCGTCGACCCGGACGCCGCCGCCATGATCGCGATGCTGTGTTCCCCCGTCAGTCGACGCGTCGCCGGCGCCTTGATCCCCATGGACGACGGCGCCCTTGCCCGCGACTTCGCGCAGTTCGATTTCTAGGACACCCATGAACAACCGACACATCATCATCACCGGCGACGCTAGCGACGACTTCCGCGCCACCGCAGCCTCCCTGCGACACAACGGCGTCACCGTCACCATCGGCAGCTACACCGACAGCAGTGATGACATCCCGGTGACGTCGTTCCTCATCGTCGCCCGCTTCGCCCCAGGTATGGAATGGGGCACCTGGTGGGAGCGCGATGCACACAACCGCGACGCTTTCGAAACCGTCCTGCCCCACCTCGCGCCGTCCTCCAACGGAATCCTTCTCGGCTTGAGCGCGACGACCGTCCGCTCCGAGCGGGCAGAGATCCGCGCCGGGATGGGTAGTTTGCTCCACCGGTTCCAGGCACGCGCCGCCGAACGTGGGATCGATTTCTCCATGAACGGCATCGAACTGCCAGTCGGATACGACCAGGACCTGCTCGGCCGCCGCCTCAGCGAACATGCCGCACGCCGCAGCGTCCTCGCCAACGAGGCGATTGTCCGGTTCGAAGACCTCACCGGCCAGACCATCGCTCAGGCGATGACCACCGATTTCATCTGATCACCTCACCCCCGCGGCTTGTTGGCCGCAGACGAACGGAGCAGCCATGACCGCCACACCCACCCGAACCGTTGACGTCGCCATCGTCGGTGCCGGCCTTGCTGGCCTGTCCGCCGCAGACCAGCTCACCCAGCACGGCCACGATGTCATCGTCCTGGAAGGCCGAGACCGTGTCGGTGGCCGCATTCACACCACCATGATTGCCGGAGTGGACGTCGACGCCGGAGCCACCTGGGCCGCCCCCGACCACGCCGCGATGCACGCCCTTATCGAGCGGCTCGGTGGGCAGACCGTGCCGCAGTTCCACACCGGCAAAGGGATCATCTCGTTCAACGGCCGTCGCAAGCCCGAAAGCCTCACCGCGCTCGCGCCCTGGGTTGCACTCGATATCGCACGAGTCATGAACAAGCTGCAGAAGATCGTCGACACCCTGCCGATGGCCGAGCCGTGGAACCACCCCAAAGCCGCCGAGTACGACGCGATCTCGCTCGGTGAGTGGCTCACCTCCCAGCGCGCACTCAAAGGCACCCGAAAGTTCATCGGGATGGTCAGCATGGTCCACTGGGGCGCCCCCATCGGCGACCTCTCGCTCCTGCACGCACTGCGGTACATCAATACGCTCGGCGGGCTCGAGCACATGCTCGCTGTCGAAGGCGGCGACCAACAGGACCGCATCCTCGGCACAACCCACTCGCTCGTTACCCGATTCGCCGAGACCCTGGGAGACCGAATCATCGTCGATGCGCCCGTGCGACGCATCACCACCGACGGGGACAGCGTCACCATCGAAGCCGGCAACGAAACAGTGCACGCTCGCCGAGTCATCGTCACCGCCTCGCCCGCCCACCGTGCAGCCATCGAATACATCCCCGCGCTACCCGACCACCACTACGGGCTCGCCCGCAGCTGGCGCCTGGGCGCACTCAGCAAAGCGTTCGTCGCCTACGACCGTCCCTTCTGGCGCGACGAAGGACTCTCCGGCGAAGCAGTCTCCGACGATGACGCCGTCTTCCTCACCTTCGACGTCAGCCCCAGCCCAGAGGGGCCAGGAATTCTGATGGTGTTTTGTGACGCCCGAGGCTTCGACGCGTATGACCAGGAAGATCGCTCACGCCGCGTCATCCGCCACCTCACGCACCTCTACGGCAATCGCGCCAGCCGCATCATCGGATACGAGGACTTCTCCTGGGGTAACGACAACTTCGCCCCCGGAGGCCCCAACCCCGCCGTCGCGCCGAAAGCGTGGACCACCTTCGGGCCATACCTGCGCGAGCCCGTAGGCCTGGTGCACTGGGCTGGCACCGAAACAGCCGACCAGTTCTCTGGCACCATGAACGGCGCCATCCTCTCCGGCCAGCGAGCTGCAACCGAAGTCGACAACCTCCTCACCGGCCGATGAGCTACACAACCACCACCAACGCCGGCCGCCGCCACGTCAGCGCACCCAAGCCGATCACGAGAACCCAGGCTTCGGTGCATAGCGGCATTGCCGCTGCGCTCGCCCTCGCCACAGTCGCGCTCTACTACCTCCTGGCCGCAAGCTTCTTCGCCGAAGAGAACATGCCCGGAGCCCCCACGGCGCAACCATGGGCATGCGTCGGAGCGCTTCTACTGACGGCGACCGTGCTGATCCTGGCTTACCGGCCGATCGTAGAAGGCGTGGGACGAATCCTCGCGATATCGGCGGGAATCATCGCCGCACTCTCACCACTCATCGGATATCTCATTCACACCTGGACCTAACCGCGCACCGCACAGACTGCGCCTAACCTGCGTGCCGGAAACAATCGGTTTCGCACCGGGAGCTTCTATCCGCGGGTATCCGCCCGCAGCGCCCGCGGAGCGCCCGAAGTCACGCCAGTTCGGTGACGAACCCCAGCTTGTTCCCGTCGGGATCGGTCAGGGTGAAGAACTCTACGACACCCTCGAAGCGCTGCACCTCGGATACATCGAGGCCGAGACCAGCGAACCGCGCACGCTCGGCGGACGCGTCCGGCACGCTCAGATTCAGCGAGATGCCTTCCACGCCGGCGTGATCCGGGTCGAGTGCGAGTTGAAGCCAAATGGGTCCAAGGTTGAACTCGACAAGGCCCTCCAGAAGCGCGAGGTCAACGGCTTTCAGGCTGAGCGCAGACCGGTACCAGGACGTGGCAGCGTCGAGATCGCGGACAGGGATTCCCACAGTGGCGGCTTTCAGCTCCATGACGTTGACGTTCGGTACTAGCGGGTCGACGCCCAGGTGGCGGCCTCATGCACCGCGGCCTCCGCGATCTTCGTCACCAACGGCGAGACGAAAGCCGCCAGCGGCCGGCCTTCTCCTGCGTCAGCAGAATCAGCGTGTCGGTGGCGGTCACGAAGCTCGCCGGGCCGCGTGCATCTCCAGTGCATCGTCCTCCGCGGGTAGGCTTGCAGCCCCGCAAAGGAGTGTCGAGTGCGCCAAAAGGACGAATCTGACCTCCCGCCCACAAAGGACTCGCTCCCGAGACGAGCGCGAGAGGCTGCTGCAGTTGCCGCGGAGCTCGCGTTCGAGGTGGACGCCGTTCTTGCTCAGGCGGTTCTGGATGGCGCATCAGCCGACGAGATAGCCGAGACTGCAAGCCTCCTACACGCGCAGGCCATCGAGATCATGTCGGGTCACACAAGCTTCTCGAAGCTGCTCTTCGAAGCTGCCGCCGCCGGCTCGCTGCCCACAACACGAGAGCAGCAGGCGAGAACTTCAGCGTCCCTCTCGAAGTCCAGCCGGGCTGGTGGCCTGTAGCGAAGTTCGGTCAGATCCCGTCGAGCGTCGGCGGCAGGGCGAACACGAGCTCGTCGATCTCCTCGCCGCGAGCGGGGGCGTAGGCGCGCTGCCGGCGGATCTCACTGAAGCCGTTCTTGGCGAGGACGGCGATGGATGCCGCGTTGTCGGCGGCGACCCGCGCATAGAGCGGACGCTCGGCCTCGCGGGCGACGAGCAGGCGCAGGGCGGCAGAGGCGACACCGCGGCCCTGCGCGTTTCGGGTGATCCAGAAGGTGACCTCGCGGTCGCCGTCCACGGTGAACGCCGCCGCGGTGCCGGCGAAGCCACCGTCATCGGTCACGACGAGCATCGAGACGCGATCGTCGGCGCGGTGGCGCTCGAGCCAGGCGTCGAACGCTGCCCGGTCGGAGGGGTCGTCGGCTGTGAACGCGGCCTGGGCGACCGCATCCGGGTCGCGCATCATCTCGAAGACGGCATCCGCGTCGTCGTCATCGAAGGGGCGGAGATCCACGTGAGTCACACCGGCACGCTACGCGGATGAAATCCGTCTCATTTATGGGTATCGGTGCGCGGCGAAGATCAGTACAGTTATCCCGTCACGCATCGCGTGACGTATCCGGGGGGATCCGTCGACGCCCGGGCGCTGCATTTCTGGCACGCAGCCCGGGCGTCGAATGGGGGAGTGCCCCGACGCTCAGCCGGCAGGAAGCAGCTGCGTACGCAGCTCGTCGATGTCAGCTGCCACGGCGATCGCGCCGTTCGCCTCCTCGGGAGTGCTGAAGCCCCACGACACGAAGATGACCGGCACGTCGTTCGCGGCGCCGCCCTCGACGTCGTGGTGACGGTCGCCGATCAGCACCGGCCGCGAGACGTCGATACCGTCGGCGGCCAGGCGTCGGAGAGCCTCCGCCACGATGTCCGACTTCGAGCTCAGCGTCTTCTCGTCGCTCGTGGCCCCGACGATCTCGCGCAGGCGCGGTGCGAGGCCGAAGTGCTCCATCAGCGCGCGCACCTGGATCTCGGGCTTCGAGCTCGCCGTCGACTGCGGCACCCCTGCTTCATCCAGCTCGACCATGAGGTCGGCGACGCCGGGGTAGAGGCGTGCGCCGGTCGTGTAGCCGTCGGCCTTGCCGAGCACGCGGTAGAACGACACCGCCTCGGTCGCCTTCTCGGGCGTCATCCCGAGGTTCGTCTGGAACGACTCGTGCATCGGCGGGCCGATCCAGTGGATGAGCTCGTCGTGCGTCGGGGCCGGGTGGCCGAAGTGCGCGAGCGTGATCGTGAGGCGGCGGAGGATGCCTTCGGACGCATCGACGACCGTGCCGTCGATGTCCCACAGCACGCAGGAGAACGGCGATCGGGTCATAGGTCCCACCCTACGTGCGCGATGACACGGAGTACGGCGTGAGGGTGCCGTCGACCATCTCCAGCACGCGGTCGCAGTGTCTTGCCGGCGGGCTGTCACCTACGGGGGACGAGGTCAAAGGTCGCCGTGCACGCCCCTGTCGAGTACCCCGATGACTCCCGCGATCACATCGTCGGCGTCGACCCCGTGCTCCACGAGCTGCATCCCGGCGTTGATCACTCCCTGCACGAGGGCCGCGTGGGTCGCGGCATCCGGGATCTGGAGCTCTTCGAGGAGGTGGCGCAGCGGCGCGGTGAGCGCGTCGTGCATCGCCATGATCGCCTCGACGTTCTTCGGCGAGATGTCGGTCTGCTGCAGCCCGGTGGCGAGCGTGTGCTTGCCGTCAGCCGTCATCCGGATCGTCGCGGTGACGTAGGCGTGCAGGCGAGCGCGGCCGGGGGCTGCGGCATCCATCGCGGCCTCGAGCTCCGCACCCCATTCCTCGAACGCCTGCATCGCGATCGCGGCGAGGAGGTCGTCCTTGGAGGGGAAGTACTCGTAGAAGCTCGACCGGGACAGGCCCGCCCTTTCGCACACCGAACGCGGAGTGATGGCGGCGACGCCGGCCTCGGCGATGATCGCCTTCGCCGAGGCGAGGAGCGCTCCGTGTTGAGCGACGCGGTGCTCTGCGACGGTCGCAGCGGTGATCTTCGGCACCGCCCCATTATGGGTCTCGCTCATGAGGCCCGCCGGGGTGGCTATGCGGGTGGCGGGAATGTCTCGCGGCTCCCGCACGCTGACATCCTCATGACGACATCCAGCACGTCCTCAGCCCACGCTTCCGGCACCTTCCGCATCGGCGGCGACCTCGAGGTCAACCGCCTCGGCTACGGCACGATGCAGCTCACCGGCCCCGGCGTCTGGGGTCCGCCGAAGGATCACGACGAGGCGATCCGCGTGGTCAAGCGCGCCGTCGAGCTCGGCGTGAATTTCTTCGACACCGCCGACTCGTACGGCCCCTACGTCGCCGAGGAGCTCCTCAAGGAGGCGCTGCACCCCTACGGCGACGACGTCGTGATCGCGACGAAGGCCGGCCTCACGCGCACTGGGCCCAACGAGTGGCCGCCGCTCGGGCGCCCCGAGTACCTGCGCCAGGAGGCCGAGATGAGCCTTCGCCGCCTCGGACTCGACCGCATCGACCTCTTCCAGCTGCACCGCATCGACCCGCAGGTTCCCCTCGAGGACCAGGTCGGCGAGCTGAAGAAGCTCCAGGACGAGGGCAAGATCCGCCACATCGGACTCTCCGAGGTCACCGTCGATCAGGTGAAGGCCGCGCAGCAGATCGCCACGATCGTGTCGGTGCAGAACCTCTACAACCTGCAGAAGCGGGATGCCGAGGAACTCCTCGACTGGTCGACGGAGCAGGGCATCGGCTTCATCCCGTGGTTCCCGCTCGCGACCGGCGGCCTGACCGGTGCCGACTCGCCGCTCAGCGAGCTCGCCGAGCGCAAGCAGGCATCCCCCGCCCAGATCGCCCTCGCGTGGCTGCTCAAGCGCTCGCCGGTCATGCTGCCGATCCCGGGCACCTCGAGCGTCGCGCACCTCGAGGACAACCTCCGCGCCGCCGAGATCGAGCTGACCGACGACGAGTTCGAGGAGCTGTCGAAGCTCGGCTCCTGACGGCTCGCGGTTGCGGGCGCGTCGCGTCAGAACAGGCGCGGCGCGCCCGACTCGATGCCCTTCATGGCGTCGTAGTCGAGCGTGACGCAGCGGATGCCGCGGTCGGTGGCGAGCACCTTCGCCTGCGGCTTGATCTCCTGCGCCGCGAACACCCCGGTGACGGGCGCGAGGTGCGGGTCTCGGCCGAGCAGCTCGAGATAGCGCGTGAGCTGCTCGACACCGTCGATGTCGCCGCGGCGCTTGACCTCGACGGCGATCGTTCCGCCCGCGGGATCGCGCAGCAGCAGGTCGACCGGTCCGATCGCGGTCGGGAACTCGCGGCGGACCAGCGTCAGGTCTTCACCGATCACCTCGACCTGCTCGGCGAGCAGGCGCTGAAGATCGGCCTCGACGCCGTCCTTGATGAGACCGGGGTCGACGCCGAGCTCGTGGGACGAGTCGTGGATCATCTCGTAGATGCGCACGACGAGGGTGTCGCCCGACTTCGCGTGGGTCACCCGCCACTGCTCGACGACCTGCTCCTCGACATCCGGGTCGTCCTCGGGCGTCTCGACCGTGAGCGTGCACGGCGGGCTCATCCAGTTCAGCGGCTTGTACGACCCGCCGTCGGAGTGCACGAGCAAACTTCCGTCGCCCTTATGCACCAGCAGACGGGTGGCGAGCGGAAGGTGAGCATTGAGGCGCCCCGTGTACTGGACGGAGCAGCGGGCGATGACCAGACGCACCCGTCGAGCCTAAGCGCTATCGCTGGCGGCGGCGGCGGCGTCGTCGGCGTCGGCGACCGCATCGGCGACGGAGAGCTCGTAGATGATCTCGAGACCATCCTCGTCATCCCACTGCTCGCCGCGCTCGACGAACCCGTAACCGTCGATGAGCGCTCGTGACGCGACATTGTCAGGGCTGATCGTCGCGCGCACCGTGCGCACATCGGGGTGGCTGCGTGCCACGTCGAGCAGGGTCTCGAGAGCCTGTCGTGCATAACCGCGGCGCCGCAGCGCGGGGTCGACGCGATACCCGACTTCGACCATGCCGCTGGCATCCGGCGGGCCGTGGAAGCCGGCCACGCCGACGGCGGCGTCGCGCTGGGGATCGATGATGAGCCGGGTGATCCACGGAGCGTCACCAGGCGCGTTCCCGACCTGTGCGCTGCGGTGCCGCCAGAGCCAGTCACATTCCGGGCCTGTGAGGAACGGGTTGGCGTAGATCGGGTCGAGGTTCGCCGTGTCACCTGCCCCGAGGGCATGGAGAACCTGCTCGGGGATCATGTCGAGGTGGACGCCGGTGTCGGATGCCGGGAGGTACCAGGGCTGTGTGGAGATCGTCATCGCGGATGATCCTGGCAGAGTGCCGGCGCGGGCGCGCGCCCGCGTGTTCAGCCGATATGCGCAGCGACGGTCGGGATGAGGATCGGCGCGTTGACGGCGGCGTGAAGCACCATGCAGGCGACGAGGTTGCGGCGCCAGAGGTACAGCACGTAGATCGCCACGGTTCCGCTCGCGTGGTAGAGCAGCCACTCGGGTCCGAAGGTGAACAGATGTGGCACGACGACGAACGGAAGCGTCGTGGCGACCGCGACCCAGCGTCGCCCCGTGAGCTCGGTCAATCGTTCGAGGGGATAGCCGCGGAACAGGATCTCTTCGCAGATCGCGGCGCTCAGGATCATCGCGACGACCACCAGGATCGGGAGCGCCGCGATGGTGGCGGAGCCGGTGTCGGGTGCGTTCTGCGGACGGATGAGCTGCGCGAGCCAGCTCCAGGCCATGGCGCCACCGAAGAAGATGAGTGCCCACTCGAGGTCTTTGCCAGTCGGCCGCACGATGCGCAGAGACGACAGCCCGCGCCGCTCGACACCGAACACCCACGCGAGGACGAGCGCCGTCGCTAGGCAGTTCCAGAAGATCGAGGCCGCCGGTCCCGCGAGCCCGATCGCCGCGAGCGGGGGGGGCGCGGGTCGGCTCCGACGGCGCGAAGCACCTCCGGTAGCCACATCGGTGACCACGCGAGACCGATGCCGACCAGGACGGTCGTCCAGGCGAGCGCGCGGGGGCGGGGCGGTTGCGGCCGTTGCGGCTGGTGCCGGGGCTCTGGCGGTGTCGCGTTCGTCGGTGCCGTGGCGGGGTTCGATTCCGATTCCACGACATCAGAGTAACCGCTCTAGAGTTGCTGCTCTAGTAAAGCTTCGCGGGCTAGGGTGGCTCCCGTGCCACGCCGTCGCGATCCTGAACGCTTTGAGGAGCGGCGTGCCGTGATCCTGGATGCGGCGGCCGCCGAGTTCGCCGCATCCGGATACGCGGCCGCCACCACTGCGTCGATCCACCGTCGCGCGGGCGTGTCGTCGGGCACGCTGTTCCACTACTTCCCGACGAAGCTCGACCTCCTGGTCGGAGTGCTCGAGGCCGGGCGCTCCGAGACGGAACGGGCACTCGCCGAGATCACTGAGCGGGCAGCGGGTATGGATGCCGTTCTGGCCTATGCCGCGCACCTCGAGGCGGAGCTCGCCGACGAGTTGTACCCCGGGCTCGTCCGGGCGATCGGCGACGTCGAACGGCTCGAGCCCGTCCGCGAATCGCTCGCTGCCGAGACCGCGGCGATCGACGACTTCCTCACGCAGTACCTCGCGCAGGCTCTCGATGCAGACCCGGCGAGGTGCACCGGCCAGGCTCGCGCGATCCGCTGGCTCTTCGACGGAGCCGCAGCCGACGCGCTCGCCGCGCCCGTCCCCACCGGGTTGCTTGTCGACGCGGTGCGCGCCCTGCTTCGCGGCATGGGGGTGCCGCTGCCGCGGTTCTGAGCTACCGCGCCGGCATCTGCCGGTTGTCCCGTCGTCAGGCTCACCTGCCGTTGAAGCCCCGCGGGCCGTCAGCGAGCACGGTTGAGTCTGTTGACCGGGCGGGACCGGCTCGGCTCACACGACCCCGACTCGTCCGTCAGGCCATCTGCCCCCGCCCGCTTCACCGCTCCGCCGAGGTCCCAGTTGGGCCGGGAATGGCGACGGGATACGCGGCCAAACTGGGACCTCGCGGCGCGGTGAAGCGGCGCGGACCTCGCGCGACGGGTCAGTGGCGGCCGGCGCCGACCTTGGCTCCGGGCAGCGGCTTCGCGGCCGACGAGGCGAGACCGGATGCCGCGACGAGCACCACCAGGATGAACAGCGTCGGCAGCAGGCCGATGTGGTCGCTGATGAATCCGAGGATCGGCGGTCCGCACAAGAACGCGACGTAACCGATCGTCGCGGCGGCGCTCACGCGGGCGGCCGCGTGGGCGGGGTCGTCTGCGGCGGCCGACATCCCGAGCGGGAAGCCGAGCGACGCCCCGATGCCCCACAGTGCGGCTCCCACGAAGACGAGCGGCAGGTTCGGGGCGAGGATGAACAGCAGGATGCCGGCGGTCGCGGCGACGGCGAGCACGCGCAGCGTCGCGACCCGGCCGAAGCGGTCGACGAGGGGACCGCCGAAGACGCGCACGACGGTCATCGAAACGCTGAAGACGGTGAGCGCCGCGGCGCCGATGGCGGCGGTTCCGCCCTCGTGCTCGACCACGCCGAGCGCGAGCCAGTCGTTCGCACCGCCCTCGGCGAAGGCCATGCCGAGCATGATGATGCCGAGCGTGTAGGTCCGCGGCTCGCGCCAGGCCGACAGCGAGACCGCGAGGCGCTGACGCCACCCGGGCGCGGGGCCGTCGGCGGGGGCCGTCTCCGCCGACGCGGAATCGGCGGCGACGGCGTCGGTCACCGCCCGGCGGGGGACGTTCGCGATCGCGACGATCGCGAGCACGACGATGAGCGAGGCGATGGTGACGGCGTGGATGGCGACGCCGATGCGAAGGCTGGCGGCGATCGCGCCGAGCCCTGCGCCGATCACGGTCCCGAAGCTGAAGAAGGCGTGGAACAGCGGCAGGATCGTCTTGCCCGACTGCGTCTCGATGGCGGCTCCGTCGACGTTCATCATGACGTCGAGGCATCCGTTGCCGAATCCGAACAGCGCGAGCCCGACGATGAGCATCGCGTACGAGTGGAAGAAACCGCTGCCGAGCCCGAGGATCGCGAGGCCGATCGACAGCGTGATCAGCACCCCGAACATGCCGGTGCGGGTGCCGAGCCGGGCGATGATGACGGAGCTCGCGGAGAGCCCGAGGATCGAGGCGATCCCCATCGCGAGCAGCGCCAGTCCGATCTCGCGGTTCTCGATGCCGAGGTCTTCCTTGATCGTGGGTACGCGCGCGGCCCAGGTGGCGATACTCAGGCCGCTCGCGGCGAAGATCGCGAAGACGGCGTTGCGCCAGCGCAGGTAGACGGAACGGGAGAGCACATCGGTCACCGGGTCAGCGTACCGAATCGATTCGACGTTGCACTACGGCCAGGTACGATCGGGGCGTGAACGCACGTCGGCCCACCATCTCGGACGTCGCGCATGCGGCCGGGGTCTCGCCGTCGACGGCATCCGTCGTCTTCAGCGGCAAGACGCCCGTCAGCGAAGCGACCCGCGCGAAGGTCCTCGCGGCCGCCGCCGAGCTCGGATACCTCGGACCCGACCCGCGCGCGGCGTCGCTCCGGCGCGGACGCAGCGGGATCATCGGGGTGGTCAGCGGCGGGCGGCTCGGCAGCGTCTTCGGCGACCCCGTCATGCGGACGACGATGGACGCGCTCGCCGACGCGGTCGCCCCGATCGGCGCCGGACTGCTGCTGCTACGCGAGGGCAGCGTCGTCGCGGGCGAGCCGACGCTCATGACGGCTCCCATCGACGCCGCCGTGCTGATCGGATGCAGCGCGCTGCTGCGCGACCACCTCGCGAGCGTTCGCGCCCGCGGCATCCCGGTCGTCGTCATCGAAGGCGACGGGGGCGAGGGGGTGCCCCGGATCGCGCTCGACAACCGCGAGGCGCAGCGCCTCGCCGCCGAGCACGTGCGCGATCTCGGGCACACGAACGTCGTCGCGGTGACGATGCCGGTGCGGTGGGGATCGGAGTCGGGCTGGCTGTCGCGCGACGACGAGAGCACGACGTCGGTCGACGTGGTGGCCGACCGGCTCGCCGGATTCCGCGACGTGTTTCCGGATGCCGCTGCCTACGCCGCCGGGGACAGCTCGATCGACGCCGGCGCGGCAGTCGGACGCGCGCTCTTCGCGGGCGACGGCCCGCATCCGACGGCGGTCATCGCGCAGAGCGATCTGCTCGCGGTGGGTGTGCTGCGCGCTGCGGAGGAGGCCGGGCTGCGGGTACCGGAGGATGTCAGCATCACGGGCTTCGACGGCATCGTGGTCGACGGTCTCGCGCCCTACGAACTGACCACACTCGTGCAGCCGGCGTGGCAGAAGGGGCGAGCCGCCGGCGAGGCTGTGGCAGCGCTCCTAGCCGGAGACACGCCCGACTCGCAATGGTTCACGAGTACGTTCCGTGTGGGGAACACGACGGGGCCGGTTGCTGTCAAGTCTTAGCCGATCGACCGTAGACCGGCATCCTGTCGGTAAGATGGGTGACACGACCCCCCACGCCCAGAGGAGGCCTGTTGCTGATCTTCCTCGGTGCGTTCGCGGTTCTTCCGTTGGTTCTGCCGTGGTTGATCAAGCGGATCGGCGCCCGCGCATTCTTCGTCGCAGCACTCCTGCCCATCGCAGCGTTCGTCGACGCGGCCCGTCGCGCTCCTGAGGTTCTGAGCGGCGGCATTCCGTTCGAGTCATACGCCTGGATCCCTCAGCTCGACATCGCTCTGTCGATGCGGATGGACACCCTCGCGTGGATCATGACGCTCATCGTCACCGGCGTCGGTGCGCTCGTGATGATCTACTGCCGCTGGTACTTCGACGGCAAGAAGGTCGGCGTCGGGCAGTTCGCGGCCGTGCTGCTCGCCTTCGCCGGCGCCATGTACGGACTCGTTCTCACCGACGACATCGTCGTGCTGGTGATGTTCTGGGAGATCACGAGCGTTCTCTCCTACCTGCTCATCGGGTTCTACAACGGCCGAGGAGCGAGCCGCCGTGCCGCGCTCCAGGCGCTTCTCGTCACCACCCTCGGCGGTCTCGTGATGCTGATCGGGGTCGTCATGCTGGTCGTGCTCTACGGCACCACGAGCCTGAGCACGATCGTCTCCTCCCCAGCACCGGAAGGTGCGCTCCTCAGCATCGCGATCGCTCTCACGCTCGTCGGTGCCCTGAGCAAGTCGGCGGTCTTCCCCTTCCACTTCTGGCTGCCCGGCGCCATGGCCGCGCCCACCCCGGTCAGTGCCTACCTCCACGCTGCGGCGATGGTGAAGGCCGGCATCTATCTGATCGCCCGTCTCGCGCCCGCCTTCGCGCACGAGGACCCGTGGCGTCCCATGGTCATCGGGCTCGGCGTCTTCACGATGCTGCTCGGAGGTCTGCAGGCCCTGCGCGAGTCCGACCTCAAGCGCATCCTCGCCTTCGGCACCGTCAGCCAGCTCGGCATGCTGACGGTCGTTCTCGGCTATGGCGAGCGCAACTCCGCCCTGGCCGGCCTGGCGCTGCTCGTCGGCCACGCGCTGTTCAAGTCGTCGCTGTTCCTCGTGGTCGGCGTCATCGACCGACAGCTGTCGACCCGCGACATCCGTGAGCTCTCGGGAGTGGGGCGCCAGGCGCCGACGCTCGCAGTCTTCTCGATCATCGCGATCGCCTCGATGGTGGGCGTGGCACCGACCATCGGCTTCGTCGCGAAGGAAGCCGCGCTCTCGTCGCTGCTCGAGGGGGGCACGGATCCGCTCGCCCTCGCACCGCTGATCGGCATCGTGCTCGGCTCGCTGCTCACCACGGCTTACGGCGCACGCTTCGTGTGGGGCGCGTTCTTCACGAAGAAGGATGCCGCAGGCGCGACCCTGCCTCGCACGGAGTGGCCCGATCCGCCGATCGGCTTCCTCGCTGCCCCGGTGCTGCTGAGCGGCCTCACCGTCGTCGGGGGCATCGCCGCACCGTTGCTCGATGCCGCGTTCTCGGGCTACGCCGCCACGATGCCCGAGGCGGCGGGAGCCGACGGCTACGAGTACCACCTCGCCCTCTGGCACGGTTTCGAACCCGCGCTGTTCCTCTCGGTCGGCAGCATCCTCGCCGGTCTCGTGCTGTTCTGGTTCGTCGGGCGGCGCCCCGGCACGCAGCGTCGCTGGCTCCCCTTCACCGCCGTCGACGCCTACAACGGGACGGTTCGCGCCATCGTGCGGACCTCGGTGTGGACGACGTCGCTCACCCAGCGAGGGTCGCTTCCGGTCTACGTGGGCACGATCTTCGTCGTGTTCGTCGCGGCCGAGGGCACGGCGCTCATCGCGCACGGCGGCTGGCAGGCCGATCTCGCCGCGTGGCACTCGCCGATGCAGGTCTTCGTCGCGCCCATCATGATCATCGCGGGCATCATCGCGGTGCGGGCCCGCAAGCGTTACACCGGAGTCGTGCTCGTGTCGGTGACGGGGCTCGGCATGGTCGCGCTCTTCGCGTCGGCCGGTGCGCCCGACCTCGCGCTGACGCAGATCCTGGTCGAGACGGTCACGCTCATCGCCTTCGCGCTGGTGCTGCGCCGCATCCCCTCGCGGATGGGCGACCACAATGCCTCGGTCTGGCCGATCGGGCGCGCGCTGCTGGGCATCGGCGTCGGCGCGACGATGGCGCTCGTGGCGATCGTCGCGACCAGCGCCCGTGTCGCCGAGCCCATCTCGACCGCGTTCCCCGACCTCGCGTACGAGATCGGTCACGGCAAGAACGTGGTCAACGTCACCCTCGTCGACCTGCGCGGCTGGGACACGATGGGCGAGCTGTCGGTGCTGATCCTGGCGGCGACGGGTGTGGCCTCGCTCGTGTTCGTGACGCATCGCTCCGACACGCTCTCTCGTGCGATCTCGTCGCTGCCCACCGGCGCGCTGCGCACGCGCCGTCCGCTCGTCGAGACGTCAGAGGGGCCGCGGCCCCGCGCCGGATCGGGATCGTCGCGGCAGGCTTGGCTCGTGGGCGGGCAGAAGCTCCGCCCCGAGACGCGTTCGATCATGCTCGAGGTGATCGTCCGCATCCTGTTCCACACGATCATCGTCGTGTCGCTGTATCTGCTCTTCGCCGGCCACAATCTGCCGGGCGGCGGCTTCGCCGGCGGACTCGTCGCGGGGATGGCGCTCGTCATGCGCTACGTCGCGGGCGGACCGTACGAGCTCGGGGCTGCCGCTCCGACGGATGCCGGGCGACTGCTGGGCGTCGGGATGGCGCTGGCTGTCGGTACCGCGGTCGTGCCCCTCTTCTTCGGTGCGCCCGCCCTGACGAGCACGTTCTGGGAGGCGGAGCTGCCCGTTCTCGGCCACGTGGAGTTCGTCACCTCGACGATCTTCGACGTCGGCGTCTACCTCGTGGTCATCGGGCTCGTCCTCGACGTGCTCCGCTCGCTGGGCGCGGAAGTCGACCGGCAGCGCAAGGAGCGAGAGGAGCTCGCCCGATGAACGTCTCACTGATCCTGATCATCATCATGGGCGTGCTCTTCGCCGCCGGCGTCTACGCGATGCTCGAGCGCAGCCTCACCCGCGTGCTGATCGGCTTCCTGCTGCTCGGCAACGCGGCCAACCTGTTCCTCCTCGTCGTCATGGGGGCGCCCGGTGTCGCGCCGTTCTACGGCTCGGCCGATGACCCTGCCGAGTTCAGCGACCCGCTGCCGCAGGCGCTGACCCTCACGGCGATCGTCATCACCTTCGCCGTCTCGGCTTTCCTGCTCGCCCTGATCTACCGTTCCTGGCAGCTCGGTCAGGCCGACACGGTCGAGGATGACGAGGCCGACCTCGCCGTGCGCGATCGCATGGCCGAAGACGAGGAGGCGATGGAGCAGGAGATCACCGACGAAGACGACGACGCGACGACCGACTTCGTCGGCGACCAGACGTCACCCATCACCGTGCTGCACTCGCGCGACTTCGACGCGTTGCGCGACGACGCGCCCACCGATCGCCCCGGAGGAGACCGATGAGCGCCCTGGTTCCCCTCCTCGTGACGCTGCCCTTGCTGGGGGCCGCGGTCGCCCTCATCTTCGGTCGCCGCCGCCGCATCCAGGTCGGGGTCTCGATCGTCACGCTCACCGCGACGCTCGTGATCGCGGCGGTGCTGCTGAACGTCATCAACGCCACCGGCGTGCCGATCGCAGTCTCGGTCGGCGGGTGGCCGATCCCGTTCGGCATCGTGCTCTACGTCGACCGGCTGGCCGCGCTGCTGGTCGTCGTCTCGAGCGTCGTCCTGCTCGCGGTCCTGCTCTTCTCGGTCGGCCAGGGCGCCGCAGACGGTGACGACGAGACACCGGTCTCGATCTTCCACCCGTCGTACCTCATCCTCTCGGCGGGCATCTTCAACGCCTTCATCGCGGGCGACCTGTTCAACCTGTACGTCGGATTCGAGATCCTGCTCGTCGCGTCGTACGTGCTCATCACGCTCGGGTCGACCGAGTCGCGCATCCGCACGGGCGTCGTCTACATCGTCGTCTCGCTCGTGTCGTCGATCCTGTTCCTGTCGGCGATCGCGGCGATCTACGGCGCGCTGGGCACCGTGAACATGGTGCAGCTCTCGCAGCGGATGACGGAGCTGCCGCAGGAGACGCAGCTCGTCCTGCACCTGCTGCTGCTGCTCGCGTTCAGCATCAAGGCCGCCGTCTTCCCGCTGTCGTTCTGGCTGCCCGACTCGTATCCGACGGCGCCCGCTCCCGTCACCGCGGTGTTCGCGGGGCTGCTGACGAAGGTCGGCGTGTACGCGATCATCCGCACCGAGACGGAGATCTTCCAGGACAACAGCGTCAACACGCTGCTGCTGATCGTCGCGCTGGCGACGATGATCGTCGGGGTGCTCGGCGCCGTCGCGCAGGCCGAGCTCAAACGGATCCTGTCGTTCACGCTGGTGAGCCACATCGGCTACATGATCTTCGGCCTCGCCATAGCCACGCCGGCCGCCGTCGGCGCGACGATCTACTACATCGTCCACCACATCGTCGTGCAGACGACCCTCTTCCTGGCGGTCGGTCTCGTTGAACGACGGGCCGGGTCGACCTCGATCCTGAAGGTGAAGGGCCTCATGCGCGCGGCGCCGCTGCTGGCCGTGCTCTACTTCATCCCGGCGATCAACCTCGGCGGTCTCCCGCCCTTCTCCGGCTTCATCGGCAAGTACGCGCTGTTCGACGCGGCCGCCGACGAGGGCAGTCCGCTGATGTACGTGCTGATCGTCGCGGGCATCATCACCTCGCTCCTCACGCTCTACGCCCTGATGCGCGCCTGGAACCTGTCGTTCTGGCGCGAGAAGGACGAGGTCGGAGAGGGCGAGAGCGAGACCGACGCGCGCATCGCCTACCTCGGGGATGCCGAAGGGGCCGACGTTCAGACCGAGAAGCGCGTCATCCCGCGCATCATGACGACCGCGACGGCCGGAATGGTCGCCGTCACGGTCGCGCTGACCGTGTTCGCCGGACCCCTGTACGACCTCTGCGCCGCCATCGGAGAATCGCTCCTGCAGCCGGTCACGATCAGTCAGCTCGAGCAGGAGGTGCAGTGATGATGGGCGACGCCAAACGCAACGCTGCGACCGCGCTCTGGCGACAGCTGCCGTTCTTCGTCTGGCTCGTCGCGCTGTGGATGCTGCTGTGGGGTCAGTTCACCGTGCTCGCGGCGCTGACCGGCATCGTGGTGGCCCTCTTCGTGACGCGCGTGTTCCGGCTGCCGCCGGTCGAGCTGTCGGGCCGGGTCAACATCTGGTGGGGCGTCGTCTTCTTCCTCGAGTTCCTGTTCTCGCTCGTCAAGGGGTCGCTGCTGGTCGCCTGGCAGGTCATCGATCCGCGCCGCCAGCCGGGCGCCGCGATCATCGCCGTGCCGCTGCGCACCGACGACGACCTGATCATGACGCACGTCGCGGTGACGGCATCCCTCATCCCCGGCTCGCTGATCATCGACATCGACCGCGACCGCCGCATCCTGTACGTGCACGCCATCGGCATCCGTTCGCAAGAGCAGCTCGAGCACCAGCGGCGCGAGATCCAGCACTGGGAGGAGCGCATCGTCCGAGCGGTCGGATCGAAGGAACAGGCGCACCAGCTGTCGGACCTGCGGAGGGAGCGCTCATGACCTGGCTCGTCGTCGTCATCTCGGTCGTGTTCGCGGTGTCCGCGCTGCTGACGCTGTGGCGCATCATCGTCGGCCCGTCGATCCTCGACCGCGCGGTCGCCTCGGATGTGCTGCTGACGCTCGTGATCTGCGCGCTCGGCGCCGAGATGGCGATCAACCATCACACCCGCACCCTGCCCGTGCTGCTGATCGTCGCCGCGGTCGGCGTGTTCGGTTCGATCTCGATCGCGCGCTTCGTCGCGCGAAAGGACAACACGGACGCCTCATGAGCATCACCGACGTCATCGCCCTCGTACTCGTCCTCATCGGGGCGCTGCTGTGCCTCACGGCGGCGATCGGGCTGCTGCGTTTCCGCGACGTACCCACCCGCCTTCACGCCGCCACGAAGCCCCAGGTCCTCGGCTTCATCCTCATCTGCATCGCCGTGGGGGTCTCGCTGCACTCGTGGCCGGTCGTGGCCTTCCTCGTGCCGGTGGCCCTGATCCAGCTCGCGACGGCGCCGCTGTCGGCCCACATGGTCGGACGTCAGGCGTACCGCAACAAGACGCTCGACGGTGAGTCGCTCTTCGTCGACGAGTTCGCCGACGCCCCGGCTCCGAGCGACACCCGCGACTGACCCGCTAACCGGCGAGCGAGTCGAGGTGACGGTCGAGCACCCGGTCGACATCGACGGCCGGCTCGGTCGACGACGTCCAGATGAGGTGCAGCGCCAGCCCGTCGAGGAGAGCGTGCAGGCGCTCCGTTTCGAGCACCGGATCGATGTCAGCGCTGAGGCCTCCCGTCTCCCCGAGCTCGCCGATCACGGCGGCACAGACCCGATGGACGCCGTCATGCAGGTCGCGGGCGTGGCCCTGTAAGCCGTCGTCGGTGAGGGCGAGCCGGCTCAGCTGCAGCTGAACCAGGAGCTCGGTGCGCCGCGAATCGTCGAGCGGCAGCAGCTCGCGCATCCAGCGCATCGCCCGCTCGCGCCCCTGACCGGTCACGGCGAGCAGACGGGCCGTAACGTTCTGCTGGAGGCGCTCGAAGCAGAATCGGCGTAGCTCATCCTGCGTGGGGAACGCCCGACGAAAGGATGCCGTCGCGATCCCCGCCTCGTCGGCCACCCGCCGCACCGACAGCGCTGCGACCCCGTCGCGGGCGAGCACTCGGAACGCGGCCGCGGCGATCTCGTCGTTGCGGTGGTCGTGGTCGATCAGGCGGGGCATCTCATCATCATCCCGCAGCGACCGGAGCGCGTTTGGGCCACACGGAGTAGCTGATCGCCCAGAGCAGGTCGATTCCGACGATCACCCCGAGGATCGGGAAGAACCCGAGCAGCTCCGAGGTGCGGTCGGCGTCGCCGACGAGCAGGATGAGCCCGCCGAGGATCGCAGCCGCGATAGCGGACGCGAGCAGCGTGCGCGGCACATCCTTCCAGCAAGCGATCGCGTATGCGGTGCCGTACAGCGCGGGGCGCGGCGCCGCGCCCCGGAAACGCGTGGCGACCTTCGCATCGGCCCAGGTGATCATCCGGTGTCCGTAGGCGACCGAGATGCCGATGTAGAGCGCCGCCAGCCCGTGGTGCCAGGAGGCCGTCCCGCCGCCGAGGAGGTCGACCGCGACGAGCAGCAGCAGGACGAGATCGATCAGCGGCGCGGCGAGGAGCAGCATCGCGCCGAGGCGGGGTCGGTTGAACGCGTAGCGGGCTACGAGGCCCGCGATGATCGCAACCCAGAATCCCACCTCGCAGGCGATGATGGCGGCCAGGATCATGGTCGAGTCCTCTCGATTCGGCGAATGGGGCGATGTTAGCACGCGTGTGTTACTAAAACCGGTGCCCCTTCGTCGCCCACAGAGGCCGGAAGTCGTATTGACTGAAGACATGACGCACGCCCCGCCTGACGCCCGGGTCTCATCCGTCGAGGCCGCTCCCGTGGTCGTGGTGCCCGTGCACCGATCGTGGGAGAACCTCGCGCGGCAGGCCATCGTCGCGGCGTTCGTCGTCGGAGCGGCCATCGCGAGCGCTGCCATGCCGTGGCTTCCCGTGACGGATGCGGCGAGGATGTGGCAGGGCGCGGCGCTCGCCGTCCTGCTCCTCGTCCTCGGCGCGCTCATGGCGCGATGGCCGGCGCTGCGGCGTGCGGAGCTCGTCATCCCGATCGGCGACTTCATCGCGATCGGCCTGCTGCGGTTCGGCACGGGTGACACGCAATCGGTGTTCCTCGCGATCGTCGTCCTCCCCGTCATCTGGATCGCTGCCGGACCGGGGCGCTGGCGCATCGTGCTCCCGCTCGTCGGTGTGTGCGTCACGCTGCTGCTGCCGCTGGTGCTCGCGCCCGACCAAGTGCTCACCGTGAGTGAGCTCGTTCGACTGATCATCGCCGTACTCGTCTACGCGGCTGCGGGCGCCGTCGTGAACGAGCTGTCGCGCCGCTCGCTGCAGAAGCTCACGGCGTCGCAGTGGCACCGGCGTCTGGCCGAGGCCGAGGTGTCGCAGGCTGCCGTCGTCCAGCGGTCTCTGCAGCCGGTCGACGGGTCCGATCTGCCGGCGCGCTTCCGGGTGGCCGGCGCGTGCGTCCCGGCCCGCACCGTGGGCGGCGACTTCTACGACTGGTACGCCACCCCCGACGGCGGCACCGCCTTCACCCTCGGCGACGTCATGGGCAAGGGGGTCGGTCCCGGGATGATCGCCGCCGCCGTCCGCACGGTCATTCGGAGCAACGTCGACGATCCCGACCCCGCCGCCGCACTCCGCCGCGCCGCGATCGGTCTCAACACCGGTCCGACCGACACGATCGGAGCCCAGTTCACGACGTGCTTCCACGCGCGCATCAGCCCCGATGGGATGCTGCGGTGGGTCGATGCGGGCCACGGCCTCACCGTGATCCGTCGCGCGGACGGCACCAGCGAGTTCCTCCGCTCGGGCCACCTTCCGATCGGCGTCGGGACCAGCTGGACGAGCGATGAGCTCTCGTTGCGCCCCGGTGACAGCGTCATCAGCGTCAGCGACGGCGTGCTCGATCTGTTCGGCGGATCGCTCGACTCCATCGACCGCTATCGCGATTTCGTCAGCAGCCGGCCCGATATCGACACCGTCGTCAGCGAACTCGTCGCTCGGGCCGCCGGAAGCGAACAGGAGGATGACGCCACCGTCATCGCCGTGACCTGGGGCACGGCCTGATCGCCGGCGTCGGCCTCAGAATGCGCGGTTCCGCACCAACTCGAGGGCGGCCTCTTCGTACCAGCTGCCCGCCGCGGGACCGCCGTTGCAGGTCCCGTCGCTCTCGCCGGGTCGCTTGATCCACAACAGCGCGTCGAGTCCGGGGCCATCCGCGCCGACGCTCGGCGGCGTCCCCAGGCCCACGCCGCTCGGGTTGCACCACGTGCCCTGCCACCCGCGACCGTTGCGCGACGTGTCGATGACGTACCGCGGGCTGCCGCCCAGCAATGCTCGCAGGCGCTCCGCGTACCGCTGCTCGTCGGCGGTCGGCGAGAAGTTCGACACGTTGGTGGAGAACCCGCGGCCGTCGAGGACGCCGGCATCCCGCAGCCGCTGCGCCATCGTCTCGGGCGGCACCCAGTTCGCGTTCCCCGCATCGATGTAGGCGGTGACGCCGGCCTCGGTGAGGGCACGGACGCCGTCGCGGATCAGCGTCGTCCGGGGCCCCTGACCCGCGCAGTCGCCGAGCATCGACAGGGCGTCGGGCTCGACGATCACGGCGGATGCCGTGCCGCGCAGCGTCTGCGCGATCAGCCGTGCCCACTCCCCATAGCGTTCGACCGGCAGCCCGCCTTGCGAGTACGCGGAGCAGTCGCGGGCGGGGATCGCGTACATGACGAACGTCGCCACCTTGTTCTGCGCGGCCGCCGCGGCGGTCTCGGCCCGCAGCACCTGCACGAGCTCGGCATCGCTGTACCACTCCCCGAGCCAGGTCGCGGTGGGCATGCGCGCGATCACGTCGAAGGCATCGGCCACCGCCGTGCGTCCCTGAGCTCGCGCGTCCGACGCCGCTTGGGCCGCAGCCGAATGGGTCGGCAGCGCGGCACCCCGAGAGAGCGGATTCGGGCCCGAGGTCGGGGCGACCGCTGGTCCGGCGCCGCGGCGCGCCTCCTCGTGCGCGCTCGCGGGCGCCGCATGCGCGACTCCGGCGGCGAAGGCGAGAGCGAGCACCGCCGCGAGCGCCGATAAGATCCGTGGAACGCTGCGCATGATCGACCTCCTTGCAACGGTGCCCCGAGACTACCGGGATGCCGCGCGCTCGTCAGCAGCCTCGTGCGACCTCCGCCCGGATGATGTCGGCGAGCTCGCGCGGCCTGCTCCACATCGGCCAGTGGCCCGTGGGGAGGTCGACGAGGTCGACGTCCCGAAGCCGGGTGACCTCGGCGAACATGGGATGACCGCTGTCGGCCATCCGCATGACCTGCTCGCCGGAGATCGAGCAGCACACCAGGGTGGTCGGCACGGCGTAGCGGGCGCCATCGGTGAGGATCACTGGTTCCCGCACCACGGGTGCCGGCTCGGCGACCGCCCGGGCTCGGAACCGCGCCAGGCCCTCGGGCTCGATGCCGTCGAGGCTCGCCTGCTGTGCGAGCTCGTCGAAGGGCGGCAACGGCAGCGCCGAGACGGCCTCCGGGAGTCCCGGTGCGAACGCGGCACCGCTCGCCATCGGGCCCGAATCCACCCACACCACACGTCGGACGAGTTCCGGATGCCGGTCGAGGATGATGCTCACCGGGCCGTTGGCGCCGCTGTGGGCGACCAGGACGGCTGGATCGTCCCGCGACGCTCCGAGCTCGTCGAGCGTGTCGCGGATCGCGCCGACCTGATCTTCGAGCGTGCGCGTCGCGTGCTCGGGGTCGTCGGCGTCGAGGCCCGGCAGGGTGAGCGCTCGTGCACGCGCGTCGATGGGGGAGAGATGGGCGGCGACATCGTCCCACGCCCAGGCGCCCAGCCAGTGGCCGGGAACGAGGACGAGTGGGGGAGGCGTGAAGTGATCGGTCATGAGATCAGCATCCGTCGCGCGTTGGACAACGGTGTGTCATCATCTATGTCATGAATTCGCCGCGGCTTCGACGATGAAGCGCGCGGAGCGCCTGCACGCCCTCGCCGAGACGCTGCGGCGCAGCGGGACGCGTGGTGTGTCGGCCGAGCGTCTGGCACGTGAGTTCGAGGTCTCGGTCCGGACGGTCAAGCGCGATCTCGATGCACTCGAACGCAGCGGTGCGCCGATCTGGTCGCGGCCCGGTCCGGGCGGCGGCTACGGGCTCGCCGCCGGGTCCTCGCTGCCGCCCGTCAGCCTGTCGCCCTCCCAGGCGGTGGCACTGATGGCGGCCGTCGCCGCTGCGCCGGATGCGCCCTATGCCGACCTCGCGTCGGCCGCGGTGCGCAAGATCGTCGACGTGCTCGACCCCCGGACGCGGGAGCGCGCGGTCGACCTCGCCGGACGCGTCTGGGTCGACGGGGCGCCCGCGGCTTCGCGAGCCGTCCGATCAGCGCTCGAGGAGGCGATGCTCGAGCAGCGCGTCGTCCGCATCCGCTACACAGCCGAGAGCGGAGCCACCACCACGCGCGACGTCGAGCCGGTGCTGTTCGCGTCGAACGGCGGTCGGTGGTACCTCATCGGATGGTGTCGACTGCGCGACGCGATGCGGTGGTTCGCGGTCGATCGCGTCGAGCGGGCGCACGTCACGGCGGCGGAGTGCGAGGGCCACAGCGTCGCCGAGGTCGGGCAGCCGCCGGAGCACGCGCGACCGGTCGACGGGGTGCGTGCCTAGCGACGCTCAGCCGATGAGGCTCGGCTGCAGGTCGCGCAGCGTGCGGCCGTGCGTCATCCGGGCCACGCCGATCGCGGCGAGGATGAGTGCTCCGGCCATCCATGTGAACAGCACCGCGAGGTCGAGGCTGACCCGGCTCAGGTCGCCCCCGTACATCCACTGCCGCATGCCGTCGACGACGTACCCCATCGGCAGAACATGGTGCAGTGCGGCGAGCGGTGCCGGGAGGGTCTGCCAGGGGAAGGTCCCGCCCGCGGTGACGAGCTGCAGCACCATCAGCACGAGTCCGATGAACTGACCGACGGATCCCAGCCACACGTTGAGCGCCAGGATGATCGCGGCGTACGTGAACGACGCGGTGATCAGCATCCCGAGGGTGCCGACCGGACTCGAGAAGTTGAATCCGAGCGCGATCGACAGCACCCCGAAGAGGACGATCATGCCGATTCCGCCGAGCATCGCCGGAGTGAGCCAGCCGGCGAGGGTTACGCGGAGGGGTGAACGCAGCGCGGTCACCGCCCGGCGCGATACCGGCTTCACGATGAGGAAGAGGGCGTAGATGCCGATCCATCCCGCGAGGGCGGCGAAGAAGGGCGCCAGGCCGGCACCGTAATCACCGGCCTTCGCGAGGTTGCCGGAGTCGACCGCCACCGGGTCGGCGATCGTCTGCGCCTGCTGCTCGCGCAGCTCGGGAGTAGAGACGGGCAGCTGGGCCACGCCGGAGCTCAGCCCGTCGCGCAGGGTGACGAGCCCGCCGTCGAGCGTCCCGAGTCCCGAGGCGAGCTGTCGGGCGCCCTCGTCGAGCTGAGCGGCGCCGGTCGCGGCCTCGTCCGTCGCCGAGGCGAGCTGGCCGGCACCCGACGACACGGATGCCGCACCGTCGGCGGCCTGCGCAGCACCGGTGGCGAGCTGTGCGGCGCCCGAGCTGACCTGGGCCGCCCCCGCGGCGAGGCGGTCGATCTGACCCGTCGCCTCGTCGACGCGCGTCGCGCCCGACTGCAGACGGTCGCCGATGGGATCGAGGCGGGCGAGGACCTCCGCGATCTGCGTCTGATCGAGACCTCCGTCGGCGAGCAGCGCGGCGATGTCTGTGCGCACCTGCGGCAGCTGACCCGCCGCATCGTCGACGGCTGCGCGAACGCGGTCGGCGTAGCCCGCGAGCTCGGCCGTGCCGTCGGAGACCTGGGCTGCGCCGGACGCCAGGTCTGACGAGCCCTGAGCCAGCGTGCGGGTGCCGTCGGCGAGCTGCGACGCGCCGCCGGCGAGCTGGTTCGCCCCGTCGCGCAGCTGCACGGCACCGCTCGACAGCCGCCCGGTTCCGTCGGCGAGCTGGTTGGCGCCGTCGAGCGCCTGCCCCGCCCCGTCGACGAGCTGGTTCGCCCCGTCGGTGGCGTTCTGCAACTGCACGCGGATGTCGGCGATGCCCGTGAGCAGCCGCGATGCCGCCTCCCGTCCGACGAGTTCGGCGACGGAGGAGCGGATCCGCTCGACCGCCTGCGAGCCGATCGACGAAGCGAGGTAGTTGTTCGCGTCATTGGTGGCGAGCACGAGCGTCGCCTGGCGGGGCTCGTCGCCTGCGGCGCTGGTCAGGGCGAGCGAGAAGTCCTCGGGGATGGTCACCGAGAAGTCGACATCGCCGGTACGCAGCGCCTCCTGAGCCTCGGCGGCGGTCATGTCCTTCCAGCCGAAGGCCCGGCCCTCGACGAGCTTGTCGGTGACGTCGGACCCGTAGTTGACCGTGCCGTTGCCGTCGCTCTTGGGCGCCCCCGAGTCGAGGTCGACGAGCGCTACCGGGATGTCGGCGAACTTCCCGTACGGGTCCTGGTTTGCCCACAGGTACAGGCCGCCGTAGAGGACGGGGACGAGCATGAGCGCGATGAGCGCGACCACCGACATCCGGGTGGCCGTCAGCCGTCGCAGTTCGGCGGTGATGAGGGCGGGGATCTTCATCGGGAGGCCTTCGGACGGGTGCCGCGCAGCCGGATGCCGCTGGGCACCAGGCGTCGATGCGGCGCGAGGGGATCGGTTTCGGTGAGGAGCGTCGCAGCGGCCTGGCCGGCGATCACGAGCACCGCGAGGCCGCGTCCCGCGAACTCCCGGGCGAGGGTCCACCAGTCGTGCGGATCGCCGCCGTGGCGGTCGGGGGAGACGAGCACGATGCCCTCGACGCCCGGCCGCAGGACCGCGAGCTCGAGCAGCATCCGGATGCGGTCGGTCGCGGGCACGTCCCCGATGGGGACGCGCGAGTACGAGCGCAGATCGTGCTCGTCGAGCCACCGCCGCGCGGAGATCGGGTCGGCGAGGCGGCCCGCGAACATCAGCTCCTCGCTGACGACGCCGACCGTGGAGATGTTCGGGGGCGGGTCGCTCACGTCCGGCGCGTCGATCAGTGCGGTCTTGTGCCGCAGCGTGCGCGAGGCGCGGGCGCCGTCGAGCAGGACGGTGCCGCCGTCGGGCCGCATCCGTCCGCTCGCGATGAGGCCCAGGACGGTCGGGCGCTGCTCCGTCTCGGCGATCGCGAGGGTGGCGCGGCCGGTGCGGAACGACAGGGTCGTGGGCGGCAGAGCGAGGTCCTTGCGACCCTTCGCCACGGCACGCAGCTCGACGCGCATCAGGAGACCGCCCCCACGACGTCGGGGTGCGAGTCGATGAGTGCGGCGGCGTCGCGCCACGAGAGCCCCGCGATCGAGAGGACCGCGCGCACGACGAGCGACCGCGCCTCGGGTGAGGACGCGTCGAGCCGGACGATGACGGTGCGCGCGGTCTCCTCGATGAGGCGAGCGAGAGTCGGCGCGGCGACATCCGTCCGCAGCGCGCCCTCGTCCTGCCCGCGGCGCACCAGGTTCATCAGTGCGCGGCGAAGCGGGGCGAGCGCGGCGGCGGAGTCTTCGACGTGCCGCTCATCGAGGGCGACGGCGGCGGCCACCTGCACGTGGGATGCCTCGCCCCAGAGCCGACCGGTCAGGCGGGCCAGCGCGACGGGAACCGGCTCGGTGTCGAGTCGCAGCTCGGGGTCTGTGGCGATGGCGTTGAAACGCTGGGCGCCCGACGCGACGAGCTCGCGCACGAGCGCGTCACGGTCGTCGAAGTGACCGTAGAGGGCGCGGCGGCTGAGCCCGGCGGCGCGGGCGATCGCGTCGACGGACGCGCTCGGGTCGAGCGCGAGCGTGCGCGCGGCGGCGGAGAGCAGGCCGGCGCGATTGGCGGCGGCATCCTTCCGCGGACGACGGGGGGAGACGGTGTCGGTCACCCGTCGATGATACGAACCTGCACACACATGTGCAAGTTATAAGAACGCGTGCTGCGGGTCAGTCGGCGCCGAAGTCGAACGACGCGGACTCGCCCGCGGCATCCACCCGCTCGGCGAGATGCTGATCGGTCGATTCGACGTTGCCGGTGATCTCGGCCGCCCCGCCGCGCTCGAGGTCGCCCACGAGCTCGGCCGTCGGGCCGCCGATGAGGCCGATGCCGGCGTAGTGCTCGAGGCGCGAGCGCGAGTCGGCGATGTCGAGGTTGCGCATCGTGAGCTGGCCGATGCGGTCGGTCGGACCGAAGGCCGAGTCGCCGACACGCTCCATCGAGAGCTTCTCGGGCGAGTACGACAGGTTGCGGCTCTCGGTGTTCAGGATCGTGTAGTCCTCGCCGCGCCGCAGGCGCAGCGTGACCGTTCCACTGATCGCGGAGCCCACCCAGCGCTGGATCGACTCGCGCAGCATGAACGACTGCGGCTCGAGCCAGCGGCCCTCGTACATCAGGCGGCCGAGGCGGCGACCCTGCTCGTGGTAGGTCGCGAGGGTGTCCTCGTTCAGGATGCCGTTGACGAGGCGCTCGTAGGCGATGAACAGCAGCGCCATGCCCGGCGCCTCGTAGATGCCGCGGCTCTTGGCCTCGATGATGCGGTTCTCGATCTGGTCGCTCATACCGAGACCGTGGCGGCCGCCGATCGCGTTCGCCTCCATGACGAGCTGGACGATGTCGGAGTACTCGACGCCGTTGATGGCGACGGGGCGGCCCGCTTCGAACGTGACCGAGACGTCCTCGGTCTCGATCTCGACCGCAGGATCCCAGAAGCGCACGCCCATAATGGGCTCGACGATCTCGAGCGAGACGTCGAGGTGCTCGAGGGTCTTGGCCTCGTGGGTCGCGCCCCAGATGTTGGCGTCGGTCGAGTAGGCCTTCTCGACGGAGTCGCGGTACGGGAACCCGTGCGCGACGAGCCACTCGCTCATCTCTGTGCGGCCGCCCAGCTCGGTGACGAAGTCGGCGTCGAGCCACGGCTTGTAGATGCGCAGGGCAGGGTTTGCGAGCAGGCCGTAGCGGTAGAACCGCTCGATGTCGTTGCCCTTGTAGGTGGAGCCGTCGCCCCAGATGTCGACGCCGTCCTCCTTCATGGCGCGCACGAGCATCGTTCCGGTGACGGCACGGCCGATCGGCGTGGTGTTGAAGTAGGTGCGGCCGGCCGAGCGGATGTGGAAGGCGCCGCACGAGAGGGCGACGAGGCCCTCCTCGACCATCATCGGCTTGCAGTCGATGAGGCGCGAGCCCTCCGCGCCGTACTGCAGCGCGCGGCCGGGAATCGAGGCGATGTCGTCCTCGTCGTACTGGCCGAGGTCGCCGGTGTAGGTGAACGGGACGGCGCCCTTGTCGCGCATCCACGCGACCGCGACGGAGGTGTCGAGACCCCCCGAGAAGGCGATGCCGACGCGTTCGCCGACGGGCAGGGACTGGAGGACCTTCGACATGGGGACAATCCTACTGAGCGGGGGTCAGTCTTTCGTGACGGGGACGACGAGGCCGCCCCAGGTCTCGTTCTCGAAGTCGGCGACCTCCGACGAGGTCAGCAGGTCGTAGAGCGCGACGATGCGGGGGTCGTCCTTCAGGTCGGGACGCGTCGCGAGCACGTTGTAGTACGGGCTGCCCTCGCCCTCGGTGAGGATCGCCTCGTCGGCGGTGAGGCCCGCCGGAAGCGCGAAGCTGATCGTGACGAAGGCGGCGTCGACGTCGGGCACGGCCTGCGGCAGCGTCGCGTTCTCGATCTCCTGGAACCGGAAGTCGCGCGGGTTGTCGGTGATTCCGGTGAGGTCGGCGACGTCGTCGGAGACCTCGATCAGGCCCTCCTGTGCGAGGAGCTTGAGCGCGCGCCCCTCGTTCGTCGGGTCGTTCGGAATGGCGATCGTCGCGCCGTCCTTCAGGTCGTCGAGGCTGTCGACCTTGCTCGAGTAGAACGCGGCCGAGGGCAGGTACGCCTCGCCGACGCTGATGAGATCCGACCCGGTGTTGGTGTTGAAGTTCTCGAGGAAGGTCGAGTTCTGGAACAGGTTCGCGTCGATCGAGCCGTCGACGAGCGCGGTGTTGGGTGTGTTGTAGTCGGTGAAGGGCACGAACTCGATCGTGAGTCCGAGCTCGGCCGCGCCGTTCTCGGCGATGTGGTTCAGGATGTCGCCGGCGGGTGTCTGCAGCGCGCCGACCTTGAGCGTGCCGAGGCCGTCGCCGTCGGCGCCGCCCGACTCGGATGCCGGCGAGCCGGCGCATCCGGCGAGCAGGAGGGCCGCCGAGGCGACGGCGGCGAGGAGGAGCGGGGTGCGGGCGGTGCGGGCCGTGCGGGACATGGAGGGTTCCTCTCGGGATGACGGTGCGGTCGGGCGGTGCGTGGCTGGAGGGGCGGTGCGGGGGCGTCAGGCTGTGCCGCGGGCGTCGGCCCGCTGCATTCGGGCGCTCGACCCGGCCGTGCGGGCGCGGGGCGAGCGGCGGGCGAGGCGCCGGGCACCCCAGCTCGCGAGGCCCTGCAGCACCATGACGATCGCGAAGATCACGACGATGACGCTGACGATGTGGATCCAGCTGTACTGCTGGTAGCCGTAGCGGATCGCGACGTCGCCGAGACCGCCGCCGGCGACGGTGCCCACCATCGCCGAGAAGTTGATGATCGAGGTGACGGTCGTCGAGAGGCCGAGCAGCATCGCGGGCGCGGCTTCGGGCAGCAGCACCTTCGTCACGAGCTGCCAGCGGCTCGCGCCCAGCGATGCGGCGACCTCGAGCAGGCCGTCGTCGACTTCCTTGATCGCGATCTCGACCATGCGGGCGAAGAACGGAATGGCCACGACCGACAGGGGCACGATCGCCGCGGTCGGTCCGATGAAGGTGCCGACGATGAGCCGGGTGAAGGGGATCAGCGCGACCATCAGGATGATGAACGGCACCGACCGGCCGAGGTTGACGATGAAGTCGAGCACGCGGTTGATGACGATGCCGACGCGGCGCGAGCCGAAGGGGGTCGCGAGGAAGCGCCCCTGCTCGGTGCCGACGAGCACCACGCCGAGCGGCAGGCCGACGACGATCGTCGCCAGCAGCGCGACGCCCACCATGTAGAGCGTCTGGCCGGTGGCGACCAGCAGCAGATTGAGCAGTTGCTCGTTCACGCGGCATCCCCTCCCTGCAGGACGTCGACGATGAGACCCTGGCCGCGCAGGTCGGCGATGACGGCGGATGCCGCGGCCGCGGGAACCTCGAGACGGGTGCGGCCGGCCTGCGTGCCGGCGATCTGCTCGACAAGGGCGCCGAGCAGCGACACGTCGACGTCGTGGTCGCGGGCGATCCGCGCGATGACGGGACGGTCGGCCGTGCCGCCGGCGAACGTGATGTCGATGACCGTCGCGCTCGGGTCGGCTCCCGTGGGGATCGGCCCCAGCGGGAAGAGCTGCGAGGTCAGGCGCGAGCCCGGCGTGCGGATGACGTCGGTGAGGCGACCACTCTCGACGACGCGGCCGTGCTCGATGAGCGCCGCCGAGTGGCACGTCGACTTCACGACATCCATCTCGTGCGTGATGAGGAGCACGGTGAGTCCGAGCTCGGCGTTGATGCGCCGGTAGAGGTCGAGGATCGAGGTCGTGGTCTCGGGGTCGAGGGCACTCGTCGCCTCGTCGGAGAGCAGCACGCTCGGGCCGCTCGCGAGGGCGCGGGCGATGCCGACGCGCTGCTGCTGCCCGCCCGACAGCTCGTGCACGCCGGCGTCGCCCCGGTGGCCGAGGCCGACGAGGTCGAGCATCTCCTGCGCGCGGTCGCGCCGCCGGGTCCGGGGGCTGCCGTCGAGCTCGAGGGCGAGCTCCACGTTGCCGCGCACCGAGCGGCTGCCGAGGAGGTTGAACCGCTGGAACACCATCCCGATGCGACGGCGTGCCGCGCGCAGGCTGTTCGCGTCGAGGGCGGTCAGATCCACCCCGTCGACGACCACGCGGCCTGTATCCGGCCGCTCGATGAGGTTGACCATGCGGGCGACGGTGCTCTTGCCGGCGCCGGACTGGCCGACGATGCCGTAGATCTCCCCGGAAGGGATCTGCAGCGAGACGTCGTCGACGGCGGTCAATCCGCCGTACGTCTTCGATACGTGCTCGAGCGCGATCACGGTCGGGCCTTTCGGAGGTCTGCGCCGTCGGGTCGCCGGCGTAACCCCGAGTTTCCCGTCCTTCACGCGTCGCACCGAATTCCCGTTACCCCAGATGTCGCCGTCGCTTGCCGACGCGCGAGCACGCACCGTCGCCGCGAGCGCGCACCCCGCACGGTGCGTTTTCGCCGAGAGGGTGCGTTCTCGGCGGGCCGACGCCCCCGGGCTCAGCCCAGCGAGACACCGGTGATCGTCACCGGGGTGGCGGGGGCGCCGTCGGGGGCACCGCCCTCGGCGCCGGCGGCAGCGACCTCGCGCACGATCGCGAGGCCCGCTTCGTCGAGCGTGCCGAAGACGGTGTACTTCGCGGGCAGCGGGGTGTCCTCGTACACGAGGAAGAACTGCGAGCCGTTCGTGTTCGGGCCGGCGTTGGCCATCGCGACCGTTCCGGCCGGGTAGGTCTCACTGCCGTCGAGCTCATCGGCGTAGTTGTATCCGGGGCCGCCGCGTCCGGTTCCCGACGGGTCGCCGCACTGCAGCACGAAGATGCCCGAGGTGGTGAGGCGGTGGCAGGGCGAGTCGTTGTAGTAGCCCTGCTCCGCGAGCGAGACGAAGCTGCCGACCGTGCACGGCGTGCGGTCGGCGTCGAGGGTCATGGGGATGTCGCCGGCCGACGTCTGCAGCACGGCCGAGACCTGGCCCGTCACCTCGGACTCGGCCGGCGGGAGCTCGACGTCGCGCACGCCGCCGGGAGCCTCGACGTAGGCGCAGGCGCCCTCCGGAACGGTCTCGGCGGTCGGCATGGTGTCGGGCTCGGCGGGCGTGGGCGACGATGCGCATCCGGCGAGAGCGAGAGCCGACAGGACGAGAAGGGCGGAACCGAGACGAGCACGCATGTTCAGAGCCTACGGTCTCGGATGCCGCCGGTCGGGTACCCGGATCGACGCGGTTCGCTGTCGCGAGCGGAGCCGGATGCCGGAACCTGGTCAGCACGCGCCGCGAGTGGCACGATCGGACCGTGATGCCCGCGCCGCGGGCCGCGGAAGGGGTGGCGATGGCTGACAGCACGGCGGGCGGTGCCGGGTTCTCCGACGAGGAGAAGGCGGCGATGAAGCAGCGGGCCGAGGAGCTCCGCTCGACGAAGGGTCTGAAGGGCGCCGCGAAGCTCGCGAAGGAGCTCGAGGCCTGCGTGGACGCGATCGACGCGCTCGAGGGGATCGACGGCGAGGTCGCCCGCATGGTCCACCGGATCGTTTCGGAGGAGGCATCCGACCTCGACCCGAAGACGTTCTACGGGTTCCCGGCCTATGCGCGCGCCGGGAAGGTCGTGATCTTCGTGCAGCCGAAGTCGAAGTTCGACACCCGCTACCCGACGCTCAACTTCGACGAGACGGCGACGCTCGACGACGGGTCGATGTGGCCGACGTCGTTCGCGATCGTCGAGGTCACTCCCCAGGTCGAGAGTCGCGTGCGGGAGCTGGTTCGCGCCGCCGTCGACTGATCTCCGGCGCCGACCGCATCGTCCGGGGTTCTCGCGTGACGGCGACCGCGACGATCGTCAGCAGCGCCGGCACAGCGAGACCCAGCAGAGCGCCGGCGGCGACATCGTGCAGGTAGTGCGCGCCCTCGAAGAGTCGACCCGAAAGCACGATGAGCGCTGCGCCCACGGCCGCCCACGTCGCCCACGTCCGGCGCGCCGCGGTGGCGATGACCCAGACCGCGCCCATCGCGAGGACGGCGTGGTTCGAGGGGAAGGAGTAGTCGGTGGCGTCGCAGGCCGACAGCGCTGCCCAGCGGGTGCACGGGCGTGCCTGCATGAGGGCCACTTTGACCATCTCGCTGGTCGCGTAGGCGATGACGACTCCGCCCGCTGCGGCGATGGAGAGGATGCGGTGCCGTGACCCGCCTCGCAGCGCGACGGCCAACGCGACGACCGTGCCGACGGCGAGCAGCGACAGGAACACGTCCGAGAGGTACGCGGTCGCCGGAAGCGCGAGGCCCGCGGTCATCGCCCCGCGTGTCGCCAGGACGCTGAGACTGACGCCCCACCACGGGATGAGCAGTGCGGCCGCCGCGATGACGGCGACAGCGGACACGGGGAGTATCGACGATCGGGGGATGGCGGTGCTCACCCCAGCAACGCTAGGAAGCGCGCGGCCGCGCGGCATCCGCTCTCAGGCGCACACGCATCCTCCCCGAGGTGTATTCCTCGTTCAGGAGAGCAGCGCCTCTGCCCGCAGGGTCAGTGCGATCGCGACGAGTGTCGACAGCAGGCCCGAGGCGAGGAGCAGACCCGGATGCGCGAGGCCGATCACGATCTGACGTGTGCGCGGCGCGTCGGCGAGGAAGTGCTCCGGGATGCGGTGGCGCGTGGGCACGGCCGACCACCCGCGCAGTCGCACCAGGTAGCTCGCGTAGCGGATGATCAGCACGCAGTAGAGCAGCACGGTGACCGGAGGCACGATGCGGGCGAAGAGGTCACCGGCGGCGATCCAGGCCGTCTCGATGTCGGTGCCGCTCTCGTCGGCGAGCTGCACCGCGATCGCGCCGCCGATCACGACCGAGCCCAGCCAGAACACGAAGGCGCTGAAGAGCGCGAGGAACCGCGCGAAGAAATGGGTCAGGATCGACGGCTCGTACTCCAAGTGCGACCTCGGCGTCTGTGACAGGACGATGAGCGTCGCCACGAGCGGAGGCAGTGCTGCCGTGAGGGTGAGCGTCGCGCGCAGCCAGTGCGGGCCGCCGAGCAGATCGCAGATGACGAGCAGGGCGACCACGATGATCATCCACAGCAGGCCGAGGGCCGTGGGGTGGGAGGTCACGAAGGAGGGATGATGCTCCTCGAGGCGGGCGCTGGCGCGTTCGACGAGCCGTCGTCCCCGATCGTTCGTCGTCACGGGTGGATGCTATCGCCGGTGACCGGCCGGTGTGCAGGGAGTAGCCTGGACGCGTGAGTACCGTCCGTCTGCCGATGCCCTCTGGGCGTGAGGGGGTCTCCGGCGCGCTCAGCGCCGGTGGCACAGGCGCGGCATCCTTCGTCCTCCTCGCCGGTTGATCCGGCGCGCGTCGCGTCGACCCATGTCCGCGACGCGCTCTCCCGGTCCCGGGCGACGACTCCGTCGTTCCGGGATGATCCGCTCACGACCGTCTGCTCGCAGCCCGTTCCGGGCGCCGGCGCGACGGTGGTGCGCGAACGCGTACTCAGACAGGACCCTTTCCATGTTCGCCCTCACCGCGAAAGCCATCCGCTCCTCGTTCATCAACGTCTCGCTCCGCGAGCGCAATTCGCTCGTCGTCCCCGCCGACCTCGGGGACGTCGACTGGTCTACCCGTGACTACTACGGGTGGCGCGACCCCAAGACTCCGCTGCTCGGGTTCATCGTCGCCGAGGTCGACGGCGAGGCCGTCGGCCTGCAGCTGCGTCAGGCAGATCAGGCCACGCGCACCCGCCCGCAATGCTCGTGGTGCTGCGATGTCACCCTCCCCAACGAGGTCGTCTTCTTCGCCGCGAAGCGGGCGGGCAAGGCCGGTCGTGCCGGAAACACCGTCGGGACGCTCCTGTGCTCGGGGTTCGAGTGCTCGCGGAACGTCCGGCGCCTCGACCCGCCGCCCTACCTCGGGTTCGACGCGGCAGCGGCGCGCGATCGCCGCATCGCGACGCTGCGGGCCAACGTCGACGCGTTCTTCCGCGATCTGCGCGACGGCGCCTGAGCCGCCCCGCACCCGGCGTCCGGCTTCTCCTCAGCGAGGCGGGGCCGGGCGCCGGCGGTCTCGCTGATCAGGTCGTCGTCGAGGCGATGTCCGTGAGCAGCGCCTCGGCGGCCAGCGCGTCGAGCGACAGGCCGAGGCTCGTGGCGACGGCGGCGACGGTCGCGAACGACGGGGTCGCCAGCCGGCCGGTCTCGATCTTGCGCAGTGTCTCGGGTGATACGCCGGCGGCTGCGGCGACCTCCGTGATCGACCGGTCTCCCCGCGCTCGCCGGAGCTGGGCGCCCAGGCGACGGCCGCGCTCGACGGCTTCGGGCGTGAGCGCGCGACGAACCATCATGCGCTCATCGTAGCGGTATAGTTTGACCGGTATTTTTATACCGGAGGAGCGCACCATGATCGAGATCTTCACACCGCGCGAGGTCGATCGCGCCCGCGAGACGGGGGCCATCGTCGGCGGCATCCTCCGCGATATCCGCTCGCGGGTGCAGGTGGGTACGAACCTCCTCGAGATCGACGAGTGGACGCGCGAGCTCATCGCTGACAACGGGGCGACGTCGTGTTATGTCGACTACGCGCCGTCGTTCGGGCGGGGCCCCTTCGGGCACTACATCTGCACGGCGGTCAACGACGCCGTGCTGCACGGGATGCCGCACGACTACCGCCTCGCCGACGGGGACCTCCTCACGCTCGACCTCGCCGTCACGAAGGGCGGCCTTGCGGCCGACGCCGCGATCAGCTTCGTCGTCGGGAATCGGCGCCCGGAGGGAGCGGCAGCCCTCATCGACGCGACCGAACGCGCCCTCGCCGCCGGCATCGAGGTCGCACGCGCGGGCAACCGGGTGGGCGATATCTCGCGCGCGATCGGCAATGTGCTCTCCGGTGCCGGATACTCCATCAACACCGAGTTCGGCGGGCACAGCATCGGGTCGGTGATGCACGGCGACCTGCACATCCCCAATACCGGGCGGCCGGGGCGGGGCTACATCCTGCGGCCGGGGCTGCTCATCGCGATCGAGCCGTGGGTCATGGAAGACACGAATGTGCTCGTGACCGACGCGGACGGGTGGACGCTCCGCAGCTCGACCGGATGCCTCACCGCCCACGCCGAGCACACGATCGCCATCACCGACGGAGCGGCCGAGATCCTCACCCTGCCGCGGTGACCTCCGTCGGCAGGACGCGGGCGCGGCGGCGGGTGACCCACACCGCTCCGAAGCCGACGGCGACGAAGCCGATCGCGATGACGACGACGTACGCCGCGACCGACCCCCATCCGCCAGGGCCGTTCGGATTCAGGAACGGGTAGGGGTACCAGTACGGCTCGCCCGTCGTGGGGTTCGTGACGAGCGGGCCTCGGACGAGCGTGTAGGCCACCCACAGCAGCGGGAACGCCACCACGACCCATACGACCTGCCAGCGAAGGGCGCGGCGCCGGGCGCCGATCAGCAGGTCGAGCACGAGGAAGATCGGGCCGATCAGGTGCAGCACCTCGTTCGACCACGGCACCGGCTCGGATCCCTGCGGGAGCGTGATCCCGCGCAGGAGTGCGTTGTAGACGACTCCGGTGATGACCATGTACGCCGTGGCGCAGGTGAGCGCGGCGGAGAGCCCGAGCGATGATTCCGGCCCGGCGCGGCCGATCAGTGCGCGGACGCCCGCCGTCACGAGAACCACTGCTGCGATGACGTTCGAGAGGATCGTGAAGAAGCTGAAGAAGTTCGCGAACACGGTCGCGACGTCGCCGCCGGACTCGGCGGTTCGCGTCAGTGACACGGTCAGCTGGGTGATGACGGCGGCGAGGATGACGACGGCCATCGCCAGCCGCAGGAGCGACCACACCGTCGCCTGCCTCGAGCTCTGCACGTGGGCACACTATCGCTCGACTGCCGTACGTGAACGCATGTGGCGGCGGTCCGGGATGTCGCGTCCGGTCACGGATAGCGTCGCGATGCGGCATCCGCGGGCATGGATCGGCGCGTCGACGCGTTGGGTCCGACGGCGACCGCGGCGAAGGCAGCACGCGGCGCGCGAGAGGACGAACCCGATGACCATCACCACCCCTCCTGTTCTGGGCGGCCCCGACGTCCGCGATAACGCCGCATGGCATTCGCTGACCGGGGCGCACGCGCACCTCGCCATCGGCGACGACCTCGTCCGCCGGTATCCCGACGACGTGGCCGGCTTCGTGGGCGTGCGCACGTGGGAGGACCCCGCGGTGTGGGACTCGCTCACGACCGTGGTGGGTTCGGGCAATGAGTTCAGCATCAGTACGCCCGACCGTGCGGACGTTGGCGGTAGTGATGGTGCTGGGCCGGTGCTGCCTGACGGGTGGGTGCGCACGTTCGGTGGCGCGGGAGTGCAGCTCGTCGAGACGGATCGCCTGCAGCCGCGACCGGACGACGAGGCGGTCGAGCTGGGGCAGGCGGATGTCGCCGACATGCTCGCGCTCGTCGAACGCAACCGGCCCGGTCCCTTCCGGCCGCGCACCCACCTGCTCGGCCGGTACATCGGCATCCGGCGCGACGGCCGGCTGATCGCGATGGCCGGGGAGCGGCTGCAGCCGGGCGAATGGACCGAGATCAGCGCCGTCGCGACCGACGAGGCGTACCGGCGGCAGGGGCTCGCGTCGCGGCTGGTGCTAGATGTCGCGTTCCACATCCAGCAGCGGGGTGGCCGAGCGATGATGCACGCCGCGGCGTCGAACGTGAACGCGATCGCCGGTTACGAGAAGCTGGGGTTCGAATTGCGGCAGCGGACGAACTTCACGGGCGTGCGCGTGCCCTGACCGGCGGTTCCCGGTCGGCGATTCCTCCCCAGTCGTGCGCTCTGACGAGTTTCGCTCTTCGTATGTTTGTTCGACGTAAATGTCTGACCCCGCTGCCACAATGGGAACATGTCAGCGAACAGGGGTGGCGGCTCGGACGAGATCGAGGTCTCGCCGCACGGCCCCGCGATCGCGGCTTACGGCGAGGCGCTCGCGCTGGTGCATGACGCGGATGTCGCTTCGGTGCGGGCTCTGGCCGAGCTGGGCCGGTCCGCGTTGCGTGAGGCGCGCCGTGACGGAGTGCGTGGGATGGCCTCGGACATGGAGCTGCGGTCGGTCGCGGCTGAAGCTGCGGGGCTGGCCCGGCGGACCGACAGGCGCCTGCAGGCCGACATCGACCATGCGCTGACGATCGTCGACGATTACCCGACCGTCTTCTCGGCGTGGGAGGAGCGGCGGATCACCCGCGACCACGTCGACGCGGTCGTCACAGCGGGAACCGGGCTGCCCGATGAGGTGCGGGGCGAGTTCGAGGTCGCGGCGATCGCGGTGTGCGAGCGCGACATCGCCACCCGGGTGAAACCGGCCCTGCGTGCCCTCGCGGAGAAGCTGCACGAGCGCACGTTCACCGACCGGCACCGCGACGCCGCCGCCGGGCGGTGTGTGCGGGTCTCGCACGGGACGGACGGGATGTCGGATGTCATCGCGACCGTCCCGACCGTGATCGCGGTGGGCATGCTCGACCGGCTCACGCAGATGGGGCAGTTGGTGAAGGACGCCCGGGCGGATGCCGCAGGCGCATGCGAGCCGGCCGATACGCGAACGATGGATCAGCTGCGCGCCGACATCCTCGGTGACCTCGTCCTCGGCGGGGCGCCCGTGGTCGACCCGACGTACGGGACGGACCGGGCCGGTGGGCTCGGGGCGATCCGGGCACGCGTGCAGGTGGCGGTCACCGCCGAGACGTTGATGGGGCGTGACGAGAACCCCGCCGAAGCCGTGGGTGCTGGGCTCGTCGATGCTGACACCGTGCGGCAGCTCGCCGGGCAGGTCAGCGAGTGGGACCGGCTCTTCATCGACCCCCTCACCCGCACACCGGTCGAGATCGACACCTACCGACCCACGGCGTCGATGAAGAAGCTCCTGATGGCACGGGATCAGCACTGCCGGTTCCCCGGATGCCGCAGAGCCGCGATCCGCTGCGAGCTCGACCACACCATCGACTACGCCCTCGGCGGCCACACCCACATCTTCAACCTCGCCCACCTCTGCCAACGACACCACTCCATGAAGCAGTTCACCAAGTGGGAGGTCAGGCAGGTCGGCGGCGGGGTCCTCGAATGGACCTCACCCCTCGGCCGGGTGTACCGCGAAGACGTCCCCATACCCGCCGTCTGCTTCACGATGGACACCGCGGACCCGCCACCGGATGCCGCACTCGGCGGACCGCCGCCGGGACAATCGCCACCCTTCTGAATCCGGCCGCGCGCCCTCGATGGCGCGCCCGCGCACAGCCCGAGTCCCACGCTCGCGCGGTGCGCGCCGTCGTCAGCCCTTCGCGCCCGCGAACGCGAGGGTTCCGCCGAGCCCGATCATCATCACGCCTCCCGCGCTTGCGAGCGTCGCCATGCGGCGCGGTGAGGTGGCGAACCACGCGCGGGCCGTTCCCGCCGCGAGCGCCCACAGGCTGTCGCTCACCACGGCGAGCACCTGGAAGATCAGGCCGAGCGCGAGGAGCTGCATCCAGATCGGACCAGCGCCGGGGGCGACGAACTGCGGGAGAGCAGCCACGAAGAACGCGATCGTCTTCGGGTTCGTCACACCGACGACGAACCCCTGAGCAAGCAGGCGCATCGGCGACGTACGCACATTCGAGGGCGTGCGCACGTGCGCGTGACGGTGGCGGATCGCCTGCACCCCGAGCCACACGAGATACGCGGCGCCGACGATCTTGATGACCGTGAAAGCGGCGACCGACGACGCGACGATCGCGCCGACCCCGAACGCCACCGCGAGCAGGGCAGGGACGTTCCCGAGCGCGTTTCCGAGCACGCTCAGCACGCCGGCGCGACGCCCGAGGGCGATCGATCGGCCGATGACGAACAGCACACCGGGGCCTGGGATCACGATGATGACGACAGCCGCGAGGAGGAACGCCAGCAGGTTCTCGAACGGGATCACGAACGAACGCTATCGGCCCGAGGAGTCGCCTGTATTACGCCATGTCTCCGTGCGTGTCGCCGTGTGTGGCGGCGCCGCGACAGCGGCGCCCGCGCCGCTCTACTGTCGGGCGATCCGCAGCATCCGCTGCATCCGCGCCGTTCCGAGGAGATCCGCATGACCGACACCGTCTCGCGCGTCGACCGCAGCGTCGGCGACACTGCGCCGACCGCGCAGCGCGTCGACCTCGGCGACATCCCCGTCGTCCGCACGCGGCACTGGTTCCGGTGGGCGATCGCCGCGATCATCGTGTTCGTCGTCGCACAGTTCCTGTGGTCGCTCGTGACGAACGAGAACTACGAGTGGGGCTACTTCGCGCAGTACTTCTTCTCCGACCCGGTGCTGCAGGGACTCGGCCTCACCCTCGCCTACACGGCAGTGTCGGCGACGATCGGATTCCTGCTCGGGACGGTGCTGGCGCTGGCTCGGCTCGCCAAGTCGCCGCTGCTGAACGCGGCGGCGTGGAGCTTCATCTGGTTCTTCCGCTCGGTCCCCCTCGTCGTACAGCTGGTCGTCTGGTACAACCTCGGCTACCTGTATCCGACGCTCGGGCTGGGCACCCCCTTCACGACCGACTTCTGGATCGTCGAGTTCCCGACGGTGCAGCTCATCAGCGCGTTCGCGGCGGGCGTGCTCGGCCTGAGCCTGCACCAGGCGGCCTACTCCGCCGAGATCATCCGCGGCGGCCTGCTCTCGGTCGACCAGGGCCAACTCGAGGCGGCCGCGGCCCTCGGCATCCCGCCGCGTCGCCGACTCAGCCGCATCGTGCTGCCGCAGGCCATGCGATCGATCATCCCCAACGCCACGAACGAGGTGATCGGCCTCGTCAAGGGCACGTCGGTGCTGTTCGTGATCGCGATCCCCGAGCTGTTCTACGCGGTGCAGGTGATCTACAACCGCAACAGCCGCGTCATCCCGCTGCTGCTCGTCGCGGTGGTCTGGTACACGATCATCACCACGGTGCTCAGCATCCTGCAGTACTACATCGAGCGTCACTACGCGCGGGGATCCGTACGAGTTCTGCCGCCCACGCCCGTCCAGCGCGCGCGCCGCTGGATCGCGGCGCAATGGGCTCGCCTCGGCGACGACGCGCCGGCACCCCGCCCCCTCGCACCCGGAGGAAAGTCATGACCATCGGTCTCGTCGAGATCCACAACGTCCACAAGAGCTACGCCGGAGTCGAGGTGCTCGGCGGCATCGACCTCACGGTCGAGCCGGGCGAGGTCGTCGCGGTCCTCGGCGCGAGCGGCTCGGGCAAGTCGACGCTGCTGCGCACCATCAACCACCTCGAGACGGTCGACCGCGGATCGGTCACGGTCGACGGCGAGTTCATCGGCTACGAGCAGCGGAACGGCAAGCTCTACGAGCTGCGCGAGAAGGCGGTGCTCGAACGCCGCACCCAGATCGGGATCGTCTTCCAGAACTTCAACCTCTTTCCCCACCTCACCGCCCTCGAGAACGTCACCGAAGCGCCCATCGCGCTCGGCCGGCTGTCGAAGGACGACGCCCGCGAGCTCGCGCTCGGACTGCTCGACCGCGTCGGGCTCGGCGACAAGGCCGGTCACTATCCGCGCCAGCTCTCGGGCGGGCAGCAGCAGCGCGTCGCGATCGCGCGAGCGCTGGCTCTGAAGCCCAAGGTGATCCTGTTCGACGAGCCGACGAGCGCGCTCGACCCCGAACTCGTCGGCGAGGTGCTCGACGTCATCCGCGACCTGGCGCAGCTCGGGACGACGCTCATCATCGTGACCCACGAGATCGGCTTCGCCCGCGAGGTCGCCGACCGCGTCGTCTTCCTCGACGGCGGCCGGATCATCGAGCAGGGCCCGCCCGCCGAGGTGCTCGTCGCGCCGAAGCACCCCCGCGTGCAGGAGTTCCTCGCCAAGGTCCTCGCCTGACATCCCATCCCACCCCTCCACCCGCACCCCACTTTTCGAGAGAGACCCACAGCATGGCCATCAGTAAGAAGCAGGGCATCGCCGCCGGACTCGGCGTCGTCGCGGTCGCGGCGATCGTCGGCGGCATCGTCACCGCCGTGAACCTCAACCGACCCGCCGAAGCCGAGGCCGCGGCGCCCGCACCCGCCACGGCCAACGTCGCGACCGACGACATCCACTGGGTGCACCTCGACGAACCCGTCGCCGAGGCCGTCGCCGCCCTCGAGGTGAGCGGGTTCGAGCCCGTCGAAGAGGGGAAGCTGACGGTCGCGCACTCCGCATACCTGCCGCCGCTCGGCTACATCCCCGAGGGCGAGACCCAGGCCGCGGGCACCGAGCCGAACATCGGATCGCTCATCGCCGAAGCGCTCGGGCTCGAGTACAACCCGGTGGTCGTCGCGTGGGCCGATTGGCCCCTCGGCATCCAGTCGGGCAAATACGACCTCATCACCTCGAACGTCACCGTCACGGAAGAGCGCAAGGAGCTCTACGACTTCGCGAGCTACCGCGAGGACCTGCTCGGCTTCTACGTCCGCGCCGACAGCGACATCGACAAGATCGAAGAGTCCGCCGACATCTCCGGTCTGAAGATCGTCGTCGGCTCGGGCACCAACCAGGAGCAGGTGCTGCTCGCCTGGAACGAGGAGCTCGAAGCTGCCGGCGAGGCTCCCGCCGAGCTGCAGTACTACGACGACAACGCCGCCGCCGTCCTCGCGCTGCAGTCCGGCCGCGTCGACGCGACCTTCGGCCCCAACGCAACCTCGGCCTGGTCGGCCCGGGAGACCGGCGACACCAAGCTCGTCGGACTCGTGCCCGGCGGCTGGCCGCAGACCGCCAACATCGCCGCGGCGACCGCCAAGGGCAACGGCCTGATCGAGCCGGTGTCGATCGCGATCAACGCCATCATCGAGGGCGGGCAGTACGACGAGGTCCTCGAGACGTGGGGCCTCGAGTCGGAGCGCATCGAGAAGAGCGAGATCAACCCGCCCGGACTCCCCGCGTCGTGAACGGGTATGCGTCGTGAACAGGTCGCGGTGAAAGGTAGCGTCGCCTCGTGACATCGACCGCGACAGCGCTCACCATCCGGCTCGTCCGCACCGAGGAATTCGCTCGGGCGGGCGAGCTGACCGCACGCGCCTACCAGCACAGCTACGACCGGCTCTCGGAGCAGTACCTCGACTCGCTGAGGGACGTCGCCGCCCGCGTGCGGATCGGAGATGTGTGGGTGGCGGTGGATGACGGCGGGATCCTCGGAACCGTCTGGGTCGCTCGGCCCAACCGTCCGCTCGCCGGCGTCGCGCGGCCCGGCGAGACGGACTTCCGCCAGCTCGCCGTCGCCCCCGAAGCCCGTGGCCGAGGAGTCGGCGAGGCGCTCACCCGGCACGTCATCGAGCTGGCCCGGCAGCGCGGATCGCATCGCGTCGTCATGAACAGCGGGCCCGAGATGACCGCCGCGCACGCGCTGTACGCCAAGCTCGGCTTCACGCGCCTGCCCGAGCGGGAGGGCCGGATCGAGGTCGAGCCGGGCCGTTTCGTCGACCTGCTCGCGTTCGGATACGACCTCGCACCGGAGCCCCGCGCGGGAACCCGCACCACTGCCGGCGTCTCGGCCATGACGTGGCTGTTCGAGCACATCGACTACGACGACCCGCGTGCCGCGGCCCTGCGCGCCGAGATGGACCGCGAGGTCGGTCCGCGCTACGCCGACCGCTTCGACGACGCCGATCCCGAGGCGGCCGCCCGGTCCGCTCGCGCCTTCGCGATCGACCCCGCGACGATCGTCGCGACGGTGCTCGTGACGGATGCCGCGGGCGAGGCCGTGGGCCACGGCGCACTCCGCGACCTCGAGCACGACGGCATCCGGGATCTCGAGATCAAGCGCGTGTACGTCCACCCCCGTGCCCGCGGTCTCGGCGCGAGCCGGGCGCTGCTCGCCGAGCTCGAGCGCATCGCTCTCGATCGAGGCGCGGAACGCGTCATCCTGCAGACCGGCGACCGCCAGCATGACGCCGTCGAGCTCTACGGACGCCTCGGCTACACGCCCATCCCGATCTACGCGCCGTACACCGAGTACGCGTTCTCCCGCTGCTTCGCCAAGCCCCTCTAGCCTCCGCCCCACCCCGTCCCCGCCGCCGAGCACGCACCGTTTCCGCCGGATTTCCATCCGTTGCGGGCTCGGCGACGAAGAACTATGCACGGTACGAGTGATCTGCCGATCGAGAGGCGACAGCGATGGCGAAATCAACCGCATCCGCGAACCAGGTGAAGAGTCGGCGCTGGGTCTGGGGCCTGTGGAGCGCCCTCGCGGGCATCGTCAGCGCGGCCGCCTTCCTCGCCGTCGCCGAACTGATCGCGCTCCTCGTCGCGCGCGAGAGCAGCCCCATCCTCGCGGTGGGTGCCTTCGTCATCGACATCGTGCCGCAGCCGCTCAAGGAGTTCGCGATCGCGACCTTCGGCTCGGCCGACAAGGTCGTCCTGCTCGGCAGTCTCGCGCTCGCCGTCGTGATCGCCGCCGCGGTCGCCGGCATCCTGCAGTTCTTCGTGCGGCCGTTCGGCGTCATCGTGATCGCCCTCGCCGGGGTGATCTCGACCGCTGCCATCATCACCCGCACCGGAGCCAGCCCGCTGGCGTTCGTTCCGCCGGTGATCGGAACGCTGGTCGGGGTATTCGTCCTCGTTCTCCTCATCACGCGCCTCCGGCGCTGGGCGGGCGCTACGGATGCCGCGGAGGCCGACACCCCGGCCGCGCCGGCCGCTGAGCAGCGCGGCCTCGGCCGTCGTTCGTTCCTCGTCGCGACGGGCGGCGTGGGCCTCGCGGCCGTGATCGTCGGCGTCGGAGCCCGCCTGCTCAATGCGACGACGGCCTCGGTCGACGCGCTCCGCCGTGAGTTGCGCATCCCCGAACCCCGGTCGACGGTCACGATCCCCGACGGCGCCGAGCTCGAGGTCGAGGGCATCTCGCCGCTCATCACCCCGAACGCGGACTTCTACCGCGTCGACACGGCGCTCACCGTCCCCTCGGTCGACCCCACCACGTGGCGCCTCGTCATCGACGGCATGGTCGATCAGCGCGTCGAGCTGAGCTTCGACGACCTCGTCGGCATGGGCCTCGACGAGTATGCGGTCACGCTCACCTGCGTCTCGAACGAGGTCGGCGGCGGGCTGGTGGGCAACGCCATCTGGCAGGGCGTCCCGATCCGCGACATCCTGCGCATGGCCGGCCCGCAGTCCGGCGCCGACATGGTGCTCTCGAAGAGCGTCGACGGCTACACGGCATCCACTCCGCTGGAAGCTTTGACCGACGATGCGCGGGACGCCATCTTCGCCGTGAAGATGAACGGCGAGCCGCTTCCGCTCGAGCACGGATTCCCCGTGCGCATGGTCGTTCCCGGCTTGTACGGCTACGTCTCCGCGACGAAGTGGGTCACCGAGCTCAAGGTCACGACGTTCGAGGCCGATGAGGCGTACTGGACCCCGCGCGGCTACGCGGCCGAAGCGCCGATCAAGTTCTCTTCCCGCATCGACACGCCGCGCACGGGCACCCCGGTGGCGGCGGGAAGCGTCGCGATCGCGGGAATGGCCTGGGCTCAGACCGTGGGCATCGAACGTGTCGAGGTCCGCATCGACGACGGCGACTGGCAGGCTGCGACGCTCTCCAACCCGATCAACGCCGACACGTGGGTGCAGTGGATGCTCGAGTGGCAGGCCGAGGCGGGAACCCACTACGTCGAGGTGCGCGCCGTCAACAAGGACGGCGACACGCAGATCGAGGAGCGCGCCCCGATCGCTCCCGACGGCTCGAGCGGCTGGCAGCGCGTCCTGGTGACGGTCTCGGCCTGACCCCGGCTCCGGCGCGCCCGGCCGAAAGGGGCAGGTCAGCGGCGGTGGCGACCGAGCGGCGAGACGAGCGGTGTACCGGATGCCGGGTCGGGGATGACGATCGCGTCGATCCCGAAGACCTCGCGCACGAGGTCCGCGGTGACGATGTCCGACGGCGCTCCCTCGGCGACGATGTGGCCACCCGACATCGCGACGAGATGGTCGGCGTAACGGCACGCGAGCGACAGCTCGTGCAGCACCATCACGACCGTGGTCCCCCGCTCGCGGTTGAGGTCGACGAGGAGGTCGAGCACGTCGATCTGGTGGCTGATGTCGAGGTAGGTCGTCGGCTCGTCCAGCAGCATGAGGTCGGTCTGCTGCGCGAGGGCCATCGCGATCCAGACGCGCTGACGCTGACCGCCCGAGAGCGTGTCGACGGAACGGTCGGCGAGGTCGTTCACCCCCGCCGTGCGCATTGCCGCATCGACGATCGCGTCGTCCTCCGACGCGCGCCGGCGGAGCCAGCTCTGGTGCGGGTACCGCCCGCGGGCGACGAGGTCGGCCACGAGAATCGACTCCGGCGCGACCGGCGACTGCGGCAGAAGTCCCAGCACCCGCGCTACCTCGGCCGTCGGGCGCGACCGGATGTCTGCGCCATCGAGCAGGACGGTTCCGGCTGCAGGAGCGAGCAGCCGCGCCAACGCGCGCAGCAGCGTCGACTTGCCGCACGCGTTCGCCCCGACGATCGCCGTGATCCGTCCGGTCGGCACGACGAGCGACAGCTCGTCGACGACAGTGCGTCCGTCATAGCCGAGGGTGATCGACTCGGCGCTCAGTCGGTGGTCGGCGGCGGTCATCGGATGCCTCCAGGGCGAGCGGGATCGGAACGGGTGAGCAGCCAGGCGAGATACGGTGCGCCGATCGCGCCCGTCACGACACCGACGGGGAAAGGGATGCCGGGCACGGCGTACTGCGCGATGAGATCCGCCGCGCTGACGAGGGCGGCGCCGACGGCGGCCGAGGCCACGATTGAGATCGACCCCGGCCCCACGAGGCGCCGCGCGATCTGCGGCGCCATCAGGGCGACGAAGCCGATCGGTCCGCTCGCGCCGACGGCGATCGCAGCGAGGACGACGGCGGTGAGCAGAACGCCGACGCGCACCCGCTGCACGCGCACGCCCAGCGCCGCGGCGGTTGCGTCGTCGAGCTCCAGCCCCCGCAGACCCCGCGCCTGCAGGCCCAGCAGGGCGAAGACCGCGAGAGCGATGACCCCGCTCGTGCCGACCACCTCCCACGACGAGCCGCCCAGGCTGCCGACGAGCCACGTGTATGCGACGCTCACGTCGCGGATCTCGGCGCGGGTGAGTACGGTTCCGGTCAGCGCCGTCGCGAACGCGGAGAATCCGACGCCGACGAGGATGAGCCTCATGCCGTGCAGCCCGCGGTGCCAGGCGAGGACGCCGATGATCACCGCGGCGACGACCGACCCACCGGCGACGAGACCTGTCAGCGCGATGCCGCTGGCTCCCAACCCGAGTACCCCGGCGACACCGACGGCACCGGCCGAAGCCGTGACGCCGAGCACGTCGGGGCTTGCGAGCGGGTTGCGCAGCACCGACTGGAAGACGGCGCCGGCTGCCCCCAGGCAGGCGCCGACGACGACGGCCGCGAGCGCGCGCGGCATCCGCAACTCCCACACGACGAACGAGACGACCGGCTGGGCTCGGCCGGTGATCGCCTCGATCACTTCCGCCGGTGCGAGCGCGGCCGGCCCGAGCAGCAGCGCGATCCCGAACAGGACGGCCACGACAGCGGCGGCGCTCGCCGAGACGATCGCGACGCGGCGAACGGAGGCCAGGCGGAGGGGCCGTGTGATCGCCGCGGGGCCGGTGCCCGTCGCCGTCGTCACAGTCCCACCATCCGTCCGCGCCGCACGAGCGCGATGAAGAAGGGTGCACCGATCGCCGCGACGACGATGCCGACCTGCAGCTCGCCCGGTCGAGCGACGATCCGGGCCACGACGTCTGCCGCGACGAGGAGGATCGCGGCGACCGGCGCTGCGAACAGCAGGATCCACCGGTAGTCCGCACCCACGATGCCGCGGACGACGTGCGGGACGACGAGGCCGACGAACGCGATGGGGCCGGCAACGGCCGTGGCCGCCGCCGCGAGGACGACGAGCACCACCGCGAGCAGCAGGCGTGCGCGGTTCACGCGCAAGCCGAGCGCCGCAGCCGTCTCATCGCCGAGCGCGAAGAGGTTGAGGGTCCGCCCGGCCGACAGGGCGACGACGGCCGCGACGATCAAGACCGGCAGCACCGGGACGAGCACGTCGAGGCCGCGCCCGGCCAGGGCGCCGACCTGCCAGAACCGCATGGCGTCGAGCGCTTCGCGGCTGACGATGAGGACGGCCGAGACGAGTGAGAACAGCGCCGCCGACACGGCTGCTCCCGCGAGCGCGAGCTTGCCGGGGGTCGCCCCGTCGCGTCCCCGCGACGACAGCACCCAGACGACGGCGGCCGCGATCGCGGCGCCGCCGATTGCGAACCAGAGGTACGAGCCGGGGCCCGTGGCGCCGAAGACGGTGATGGCCGTGACGACCGCGAGCGCTGCGCCCTGATTGACACCGAGGATGCCGGGATCGGCGAGCGGGTTGCGGGTCAGCCCCTGGGCGATCGTGCCCGACAGTCCCAGCGCAGCGCCGATGACGATACCGACGATCGTCCGCGGCAGGCGCTTCTCGATGATCGCGATGTGTTCCGGATCGGCGGGGTCATACGCCGTCAGCGCGTGCCAGACGGTGTCGAGCGGGATCTCGGATGTCCCGATCGCGAGGCTCGCGAAGACGACACCCGCGAGCGCGAGGGCGACCGCGGCCCCGGCCCAGACACGCCGACGGGGCAGTGACCGCGAGGAGCGGTCCCTGCCCCGGGAGAGCGCGAGGGTGTCAGCCGACACGCTCGGCGACGGCTGCGAGCTGGGGGACGTACTGGTCGAGCATCCACGGAATCGACAGCACCGTCGGGGCGCTCGAGGCCATGACGAACGATTCGCCGACGATCGGGGCGAAGCGGTCCTGCTGCACCTGCGGCATCGCGGCGACGAGCGGGTCGGCGACGAACGCGTCGACGTCGGCCTGCGTGCCGAAGTACGCCACGAGGACGTCGGACTTCAAAGCGTTCAGGTTCTCGAAGCCCAGCTGGTAGAAGTAGCTGTCGTCGCCGTCAGGGGCGAGTTCCTCGACCGAGGGCGCGACCGTCATCCCCAGCTGCGTGAGCAGTTGCACGCGGGGGTCGTCGTCACGGAAGACGTTGAGGATCTCGGGCTGGTTGTTCGCCCCGTAGGCGAACGACTTCCCTGCGAGCGCGGGATGCTGCGATGCCAGGTCGGCGATGTCCGAGTCGACCTGAGCGACGAGGTCGGCCGCCTCATCCGACATCCCGAGCGCCTGTCCGACGATGGCGGTCTGGTCCTCCCACGAGGTCGCCCAGCGCTGGTCGGGGTAGGCCACGACGGGCGCGACCTTGCTCAGGGCGTCGAACTGCTCCTGTGTCAGGCCCGAGTAGGGGGCGAGGATGACGTCGGGACGGGCCTCGACGAACTCCTCGATGTTCGGCTCGCTCGTGTCGCCGCCGGTGAGGAGGGTCGGCGTCTCGCCCCCGAGCTCGGCGATCGCATCGGCGTCCCACGGGAGCACGCCGTCGACGCCGCCGTAGGCGAAGGCGGGCATCGCGACCGGCACGACGCCGAGCGCGAGCACGGCATCCTGCGCCGACCAGCCCCACGTCGCGACGCGCTCGGGCTTCTCGGGGATCACGGCGTCGCCCAGCGCCGACGTGATCGTGACCGGGAAGGCCCCCGAGGCGTCGCCTGCCGTCGAGGGCGACGCGCTCGTTCCCGACTCAGCGGGCGAGCAGGCGACCAGCCCGGCTCCGGCGATGGCGAGGGCGGCGGCGGCCGCGGCGAGGCGGCCCCCGGAACGGGAGAGAGCGGTGCGCATGCGTGATCCTGAACGCTGGAGGGTGTTCGGCCGGGAGCCCGACCGAACGTTAGGTTACCCTAACCAGCGACACCAGTGCCGCGAGAACAGCCCCGGCCGTGCGGTCGGTCTGGCGGATCGACAGGGCATTCGAGTTCGGGCGCGTGAACGCCCCGCCCTCCGGAAGCGACGTGAAAGGGCCGATCGCGAAGACGGATGCCGCAGGCACGCCGTCCCGCTCCAGCACCCGGCCGTCGGCGTCGGTCAGCACCCGCAGCGCGGAGCCCTGCCGTTCCACGAGCGCGCGGAGCACCGGATTGTCGCTGGCGGCAGCCCCCGGCCCGGGCAGCCACGCGTCGACGAGGCTGCGGGCGACCGTCTCGCCGGGAACACGACGGCTCGACGCGATGAAGCCGCGCCCCGGCTCGACGCGCACGTCGACTCCCGGTCCGAGGAACCGCACGACGCCCGCATCCGCGAGGGCCAAGAGCTCCCGGAGGCGATGCGGGGGCGGGCCGCTGGCGACGTAGCTGAAGAAGGTGTGCCACCGCACCGGCAGCGACACCGTCCGCGAGTGCTCGTTCCATCGTTCCGCAGGGATCTCGGAAAGGGCGAGGAACGACAGCAGCGCGGCGAGGAAGACGCCCTGCGCGGCGCTGCGTTCCGGGGCCGTGCGCAGATGCAGGTCGGTGACGATGTGCTCGCGCACGCGCCCGTGCGCATCGTCGCGGCCCTCGAATGTCGCGTCGGCGAACGGCCGATCCAGCGACGCGACGTCGAAACGGTCGAGGGGGTCGGGAACCGCCGCCGCGATCGCGTCGAGCAGCGCGGGGTCGTCCCACGCGTGGGAATGCAGCACCGCGCGGAACGACGCCCAGTCACCCACGACGCGGTCGGGGTGCCCCGTGAACAGCTCTCGGTAGTGCCCGTGCAGCAGCTCGCCCGCGATGAGCGGCCACACGTCCGCCTCGAAGTCGACCTCGCCGGGCCGCGCGAGCAGCGCCTCGATGGCCGCGGGCGTCAGCACCTCGCGCTGGGGCGCCTCGCCCCGCAGCGTCGACGACACCTTGGAGCGGTAGGGCACGCCCCGCCGCGACCCGAGATGCAGGCGCGGCTCGCTTCCCGACGGCACGTACCGCAGCCCGTCGCCCTCCTCGAGGAAGCGACCCCCGCGGCCCTGTGTCAGCAGCACGACGAGATCGACCGCAGCGAGTCCCATGCCCCGGACGATCACGTCCTCGCCCGCCCCGAGGTGCGAGAGGTCGGCATCGGCGGTGAACGCGGGCGGGACGTACTGCAGCCCCGCGCGCCGTGCGGCGTCCGCGAGCTGCGCGGTCGCGGCATCCGGTTCGCGTCCGTTGTGACCGACCGCGTAGACGACCGCGTCGGCCTCGAGTTCGAGACCGCTCGCCAGCGTGACCCGGTTCGCCTCGCTCACCCGCACCACCGTGTCGCGGCGCCAGCGGACGGTGACCCCTGCCGGCGCCTCGGCGATCGTGCGGCGGGAGAACCACTCCAGGTAGTAGCTGTGCAGCCGCCGCGTGGGAAAGCTGTCGCCGCGCAGACCGCGCGCCTCGGCCGCCACCACCTCGTCGTCGATCTCGATGCCCCGTCCGGTCGCGGCCAGCTCGCCGCTGCGCCAGAGTCCGGCCCATTCGATGAGCGAGGGCCCCGGACGGATCGGTCCATCGATCGCGCAGCTGTCGTCGGTGAAGACCGTGACGTCGCGCGCCATCGAGTTGAGCTTCAGCAGCGGCGACTGCGCTCGCCGCCAGATCCGGCCGGCACCGGGGGGATGCGGGTCGATCAGCTCGACGTGCAGGCGTGGTGCGCCGACCGCGCGTGCGTCGGCCGCGCCCGCCGTGACGCCGAACCGCGCGACGATCCGCTCGAGGAGCATGATCGCGCGCGGGCCGGCGCCCACGAAGACGAGCCGATGGACGCTCACGCGAACCGCCGCGTCATCGCACCGGCGCAGCGGCGGGCACCGTGGCCGGCAGCCCGAGCAGGTCGCGCAGCGTCGCGCCCTCGTCGTACGAGTCGCGGTACGACCCACGTTCCTGCAGCAGCGGCACCACGCGCGTGGCGAACTCGTCGAGGCCGTGGGGGGTCAGGTGGCCGACGACGGTGAAGCCGTCGGTCGCCCGCTCCTGCACGTAGCGGTCGATCTCGCCCGCGATGTGCTCGGGCGTGCCCACGAACGTGTGCTTCGCCGTCAGCCGGATGACGAGCTCGCGCACGCTCAGCCCCTCGGCCTCCGACAGCTCCCGCAGCGACGCGATGCGCGCTTGCACGGCTCTGTGGCGATTCGCCCAGCCGCGCGCGGTCTCCGAGCCAGTGTCGGGTTCGACGTCGGGCAGCGGACCGTCGGGGTCGTAGTCGCTGAGGTCGCGACCCCACACCTGCTCGAGGTAGGTCAGCGCCTGCTCGGGCCGCACCTGCTGCAGAGCGATCTCACGCGACCGCTCGCGCGCCTCGGCGTCCGTGTCGCCGATGACGAAGGTCGCGGCGGGCAGGATCTTCAGCGAGTCCTCGTCGCGACCCCAGGCGGCGAGGCGCCCCTTGACGTCGTCGTAGAACACCCGGGCGGTGTCGAAGTCCTGGTGCAGCGAGAAGATGACCTCCGCGTGCTCGGCCCCGAAGTCGCGCCCGTCGGCGGAGTCGCCGGCCTGCACGATCACGGGGCGCCCCTGCGGCGAGCGGGGGACATCGAAGAGGGCGTCGACGTCGAACTGCGGGCCGGAATGACGGATGCGGCGCGGCAGCGCATCACCCTCGTCCCACGAGTCCCAGAGCTTCTTCGACAGCGCGGCGAACTCCTTCGCGCGCTCGTACCGATCGGCGTGGTCGAGGAACCCGCCGCGGCGGAAGTTCGCGCCATGGAACGCGTCGGAGCTCGTCACGGCGTTCCAGCCGGCGCGGCCGCCGGACAGGTGGTCGAGCGTCGCGAGCTGGCGGGCGAGCTCGTACGGCTCATTGAACGTCGTGCTCAGCGTGCCGACGAGACCCACGTGATCGGTGACCGCGGTGAGCGCAGCGAGGATCGCGAGGGTGTTGGGCCGTCCGAGCACGTCGAGCTCGTGCACGCGGCCCTTGTGCTCGCGCAGCCGCAGGCCCTCGGCGAGGAAGACATAGTCGAAGAAGCCGCGCTCGGCCGTGCGGGCGAAGTACTCGAAGGCCGCGAAGTCGATCTGGCTTCCCGAGGCGGCATCGGTCCAGACCGTCGTGCTGTTCACGCCGGGGAAGTGGGCGGCCAGGTGGATCTGGCGGGGCGAACGGCTCACAGGGCGACCTTCTCTCGTGCCGGGGCGGAATCGTGCGTCGGGGCGGCGTACCGGCTGTCGGGCCGCGGCAGGCCGAGCCGGCCCCGCAGGGTGGCCGCGTCGTCGTCGCGCAGCACGCGGGTCGCGCGCAGCAGCGGGGCGAGGCGCTCCGCGATCGCGACGACGTCGTCGGGCTGACGTGCGGGACGCAGCCGCACGCCGTCGACGCCGGTCTCGGCGAGGGCGCGGAGGTGCTCGGCGACCTCGGTCGGCGTGCCGGCGACGATGCGCGCGTCGGAGTGGAACTCGGCCCCAGCCAGGTCGTCGAGCCGCGCGAGCGCCTCGCGGGCGGCGGTCGACGTTTCCTCGATCAGCACGATCACGTCGGCGAACACTCGCAGCCGCTCGCGAGCGCGGCGCAGCTCGGCGGCTGCTCCGTCGAGCTCGGCGAGGATGCCGGTCGCCGCGGCCGCATCGTGAGGCGTGATGAACACGACATCGGCGTGCTCGGCCGCGAGGCGGAACGGCACGGTCTGGTGCGCGAGCACCGAGATGATCGGGCGGCCCTGGGGCGAGCGGGGCACGATCGACGCGCCGGTGATCGAGAAGAACGCGCCCGCGAAGTCGATGTTGTGGATGCGGTCGGCATCGACGAAGCGTCCGCTCGCGGCATCCCGGATGATGGCGTCGTCCTGCCACGAGTCCCAGAGGCGCCCGAGCGCGTCGGCGACCTCGCCCGCCTCGCGGAACCCGGTCTCGAGGTCGATCTCGCCGCGGCGCCCGAAGTTCGCCCGCTCGGCGGCCGAGCCGCCGACGACGAGGCGCACGCCCGCGCGGCCGCGGCTGGCGAAGTCGAGCGTCTGGATGCCGGTGGCCACATGGAACGGCTCGGTGTGCGTCGTCGTGACCGTCGGGATGAGGCCGATCCGCTGGGTGAGCGGCGCGAGCGCCGAGGCCAGCAGCACCGCGTCGATGCGCCCGTGCAGGCGTCGCGGGTCGGGGGCGTTCGGGTCCTCGAATCGGTCGGTCAGGGTGAGCGCGTCCTCGATGGTCGCGAAAGCGACGCCCGCCCCGTCGAGGAGACGCACTTGGTCCGCCCAGTGCCGCGGTGTCGTGTGTGACCGTGGCGAGAGGCCGGAATCACGCCATGCGGCGGGGTGCCAGCCGGCCCGCTCGAGGGCGACGGCGAGATGGATGCGGTGAGACATGAGCCCACTGTCGACCTCGGCCCGAGCGGCGCCAAGGCCGCGCGTCATCCGGCGACACCTGTCGTAACAGGGGTTCGCGTCGGCGCGCGCCTTACGGGTTCCGGGCCCGATATCGCGTCGCCACGGCACCGGACCGGAACGCCGTACGGTCGACGGGGTCGAGTTGGATCTGCCGGTCCAAGCCGGCGAGCAGGGTCGGTCCACGCCCCGCGACGACCGGCTGCACGAGGAACTCGAACTCGTCGATGAGGCCGAGGTTCGCCAGGGCGGTCGGCAGGGTGACGCCGCCGACCCAGAGGCCGGTGCCCGGCTCGGCCTTCAACGCGCGAACGGCTGTCTCGAGGTCGCCCGAGATCAGCTCGGCGTTCCAGTCGGCGTCCGCGAGGGTCGACGACACGACGTACTTCCGCGCGCCGTCGATGGCCTCGGCGAACCTGACCTCGGCGTCATCCATCCAGTCGGGCCACTCGCCCGAAGGCGGCCGCCGCCAGGCCGCCGCCATCATCTCGTACGTCGCCCGCCCGAGCAGCAGCGCGTCGACGCCCGCCATCTGCGCCGTCCAGAAGTCCATCGATTCTTCGTCGGGCGGCAGCCCCGCTTCGTGGTGGCAGCAGCCGTCGAGCGTCACGTTGATCGAGTACCGGAGAGGTCTCATGTCGCATCCCGCCTGCGGCGGATGACGCCGCGACGCCAGTCTGGACCTGCGGGCATCGATATGCGAGGAGTCCAGGCCAAAAGGATGGCGAAGACGACGCGTGTCGCGAGCAGGACCGCCCAGATGGCCTCCGCCGAGCCGGAACGCGTGACGGCGAGCAGCGTCAACCCGGGGCCGGCCACCGCCCCGTACGCGATGACGAGGGCGGGCAGCCCGGCCGCCGTCGACAGCGCGATCTTCCGGTAGGAGTAGAGGACGCCTGCCCACGGTTCGATGAGCAGCTGCACGGCCATCATCGCGATGACCAGCCAGCCGAGCTGGTCGAAGACCGGCAGAGCGAGGCGCGAGATCGTGAGCGCCACCGCGATCGCCGCGAGCAGGACGAAGCAGTTCGTCTGGACCGTCGACAGACGCATGGCGTCCGCGCGCTCGCGACCGCGCTCGGCGATGACGAATCTCGCGCCCACCACGCCGAACTGCTTCAGCGGGACGATGACCGAGCGCATCACGGCCACCGAGAGCGCGACGACAGCACCGTCTGCGGGGGAGTGCGCTGTGGCCACCAGGATCGCCGCGGTGAAGGTCACCAGGAAGACCAGCCCGTCGACCGACGCCGCGGCACGCTCGCCGAGCGAGCGGACCACCGCGACGGGGTGCGCGAGAGCTTCGCGCGTCGCCGCCGCGAACATGGGCCACGAGATCATGTCCGCCCGCGCGAGCTGAGATCCCCGTACCAGCGCCCCCAGGATCGACGCGACCGACGTCGTGGCCCCCACTGCCGCGACGGCAGCAAGCGGGGAGACGCCGAGCACGACGACGACCGCCGCGACGGCCGCTTTCACGAGCGTCCCGGTGACCGCGGTGATCAGGTTCGTGCCGTCGCGGTGCAGCGCCTGGAACGCTCCGTTGAAGACGAAGCCGATCGGGGTGAGCACCGTCGCCGGGATGGTGGCGATCCAGTAGGCGGCGAAGAACCCGCCCGCGTCCGAGCGGGAGAGCACCGGGCTGAGCAAGGCGATCGCGATCGATGCGAGCAGCAGGAGCATCGCTGCCCCGACGGCCCCCGTCAGCTCGCCCTGGAGGGAGCGTCCCGCCGTGCGTGCACGAATGGTGGTGACCACGAAACCAGATGCCACGACCGTCACGATCGCGGCGGTCGAACCGCCCAGGCCGATCGCCGCCTGCACGTCGTCGGAGTAGGCCGTCGCCATGATCAGCAGGATGACGACGCTGCCGATCCCCGGCAGGAACATCGCGGATGCCGCCAGCGCGGCACGCCCCAGATAGTCGCGCCTCACGAACTCGATACTGTCAGTGACCCGATGGATTCAGACAGCGGTGGAAACTGGTCCGCCGATTCCGGCATCTTCTCGCTGTCTGGCGCTGCGCAAGCTCGTCACTCGCTGACCGGCACGACGATCGGCAGCTCGCGCACCGGCACCAGCACGATGTCCTGCACCTTCCAGTCGAGCTCGACGCAGCCTTCGCGCGCCGCCTCCAGCTCACCGAGGCTCGGCATCCGCCCGTCCCGCGGCACGACGAACGACTCGACGTGGAACACATGGCCCTCGTCGCGCACCCGGCTGCCCGCGGCCGACACCCACGGCAGGCCGGCGAGGTACGCGTCGATCTCGCCCGCGAGAGGATGCGGCTCGGCGTCGTCGAAGGTCGTCGCCCGCGCATCCATGAGGTCGACGATCGCGGCCCGCAGGTTCTTCAGCCCGTCGCGCAGAATGCCCGCCGCGATGAACAGCGCCGCTGCCGCGTCGAGCCACCAGAGGCCGAGACCGATGCCGGTGACGCCGACGATCGAGCCGACGGCCGTCATCCAGTCGGCCTTGTTCATATCGGCATCCGCGTAGAGCACCTTGTTGTGCAGCTCGCGCGCCAGCTTGAGCTTCGCGCGCCCGAGGAGGACGGGCGGCACGGCGGTCATCGCCATGACGCCGATCATGAGCCACCCGAGCCAGATCGACGCGCCGAACAGCTCGACCGTCCCGATCGTCGGGTGCTCGCCGCTCAGCAGCCCGATCGCCGACTCGACGATCAGGTAGGTGCCCATCGTGGTCAAGGCGACGGCCGCCACCAGGTGGCCGACCCCGACCGAGCGGTGATAGCCGTACGGATGCTTGAGCGTCGGCCGGCGCCGGTTGACCCGGATCGCGATGAGGAAAGCCAGCGGCGGGATGAACGACAGCAGATCCTCGATCCACGCCGCCTTCATCGCCTGGGAATTGCCGAGCACGAGGAAGACGAGGGTCACCGTCACCGCGAGGAATCCGATCGTGACCCATTCGAGCCGCACGGCGCGACGCAGCACCTCGACCTGACGCTGCGGCAGCTCCGTCTGCCCGAATCGCACCTCCGACCGGTTCACAGCTCGCCCGCCTTCGCCCGCTCCGAGAGGAAGGTCTCGAGGCGCGAGAGGAACGCGTTCTCGCCGAGCGGCACGAGCATGACGACCTTGAGCGTGCTGCCGTCCTTCGCCGTGGCCTCGGCATACGGGCGCGTGACTCCCGCCTTGTCGGTCCAGGGCGTCTGGTCGGTGATGCCGCCCGCGATGAGGTCCAGCCCGCCGTCCTCGAGTTCGCGCACCAGTGCCTCCTCCGAGCCGACCGTCCATTCCACGTCGGCGTCGAGCGAGTCGGCGAACGCTCGGATCGCATCGGGCTCGCTGCCCTGCGGTTCGTCGCCGTCGACCTGCCCCCATTCACCGTCGGGGGAGACCCCGGCCCGCAGTGTGCCGCCCTCGACCGTGGCGAGCGTGCCCGACGGGTCGGTGGGGATCGACAGCCCGCACCCCGTGAGCGCGAACGACGATGTCAGCAGCAACAGGACCGCGCCGACCGCTGCGGCGAGCCGGTGGTGCATGAGACCCTCCTCCGTGCGCGTTCGATCGATACATCCGATCTGCGTCATCACCCTGGCGTGCGCGCCGCGATCTCCGTAAGGGGGTTGCGTCCGTGTCGATAGGATGGGGTGCAATCCCTCCTCGACAGAAAGGGAGATCCGCATGCCGGGAATCGTCATCGTCGGCGTCCAGTGGGGCGACGAGGGCAAGGGCAAGGCCACCGACCTGTTGGGCGACCGCACCGACTGGGTCGTCAAGTTCAACGGCGGCAACAACGCCGGGCACACCGTCGTCATCGGTGACGAGAAGTATGCCCTGCACCTGCTGCCGAGCGGCATCCTCTCGCCGGGCGTCAACGCCGTCATCGGCAACGGCGTCGTCGTCGACCTCGAGGTGCTGTTCGCCGAGCTCGAGGCGCTGTCGGCGCGCGGGCTCGACATCTCCCGGCTCAAGGTGAGCGCCAACGCGCACCTCATCACGCAGTATCACCGCACGCTCGACAAGGTGACCGAGCGCTTCCTCGGCAAGCGTCAGATCGGCACCACCGGCCGCGGCATCGGGCCGGCCTACGCCGACAAGATCAACCGCGTCGGCATCCGCGTGCAGGACCTGTTCGACGAGAACATCCTGCGGCAGAAGGTCGAGGGCGCCCTCGACCAGAAGAACCACCTGCTGGTCAAGGTCTTTAACCGCCGCGCGATCACCGCCGACGAGATCGTCGAAGACCTGCTCTCGTACGCCGAACGCCTGCGCCCGATGGTCTGCGACACCGGCCTGCTGCTGAGCGAGGCGCTCGACAACGGCGACGTGGTCGTCTTCGAGGGCGGTCAGGCCACCATGCTCGACGTCGATCACGGCACGTACCCCTTCGTCACCTCGTCGTCGGCCACCGCCGGTGGTGCCGCGACCGGATCGGGCGTCGGCCCCAACCGCCTCGACCGCATCGTCGGAATCGTCAAGGCGTACACGACGCGCGTCGGCTCTGGTCCGTTCCCGACCGAGCTGTTCGATGAGAACGGCGACTTCCTCCGCTCGCGTGGCTTCGAGTTCGGCACGACGACCGGCCGCCCCCGCCGCGTCGGCTGGTACGACGCCCCGATCACGCGCTACGCGACGCGCATCAACGGCATCACCGACCTGGTGCTCACGAAGCTCGACATCCTCACGGGCCTCGACCGCATCCCGGTCTGCGTCGCCTACGACGTCGACGGTCAGCGATTCGACGAGGTGCCGGTCAACCAGTCCGACTTCCACCACGCCAAGCCGGTCCTCGAGTACTTCCCCGGGTGGAAGGACGACATCTCGACGGCTCGCACGTTCGACGATCTCCCCACCGCGGCCCAGGAGTACGTCCTGGCGCTAGAGAAGATGAGCGGCACGCGCATCTCGGTGATCGGCGTCGGGCCCGCCCGCGACGCCGTGATCGTCCGCCACGACCTCGTCGACTGACGTGCGGCTGCTGCTCGGCGGCTACACCGCCGACATGGGCGGCGAGGCCGCGGGCATCGGCCTGCTGCACGCCGGCGATCCCGACGGCGCCACCGCCGACGGTCAGCTCTCGCTGCGGCCCGAGGTCGTCGCCGCGTCGTCGCCGTCGTGGGTGGCCCGCCATCCGCGCCGGGATGTCGTCTACGCCGCGCTCGAGTTCCGCGGCGAGGTGCAGGCCTACCGGCGCACCGGCCCCGACGCGTGGGCGCCGCTCGGGCGTCCCGTCCCGGCGGGCGAGGCCGTGTGCCACGTGGCCGTCGCGCCCGACGGAGCATCGCTCATCGCGAGCTGCTGGAGCGACGGACGTGTCGTCCGCATGAGCCTCGACGACGCCGGCATCCCGTCGGCTCCGGTGATCGCGCCAGCGGCCGTCGACCCGTACGGACCCGACGCCTCCGCCGAGCCGGCCGCAGAAGACCTCGACCTCGCCGCCGCCGCGCGGGCGCTTCGAGAGGCGGCCGGACCCGAGTTCGCGCACCTGGTGCCCGGCTCAGACGTGCCGGCGCCGCCGCATCCCGGTCCCGATCAGGATGCCGAGGCCGCACGCCCCTCGCGCTCGCACCAGGCGCGACACCTTCCGGGCGGTCTGATCGTGACGACCGACATGGGTCTCGACCTCGTGCGGTTCTGGCGTGACAACCCGCGGGGGCTCCGGCTCGTCCAGCAGGTCGCCCTGCCGCTCGGGAGCGGCCCCCGTCACACCCTCTGGCACCCGAGCGGCCACCTGTACGTGCTCACAGAGCTCTCGCGCGAGGTGTTCGTGCTGGGCGCCGACCGCGCCGGTGAATGGCGGATGCTGTCGGCGACGGGCCTCCTCGGAGCCCTCGACGACGACACGGCGGCCGAGATCGCCATGACACCCGACGGCGAGACCGTTTACGCGGGCGTCCGCGGCAGCAACACCCTCGGGGTGCTCCGCGTCCGCGGTGCCGGTGATCGACTCGAGCAGCTCGCGCTCGTCGATGCGGGGGTCGATTGGCCGCGCCACCACGTGGTCGTGCGCGACACCCTGCTCGTCGCGGGACAGCTCTCGAGCGAGGTGGTCTCGATGACGCGCGACCCGCGTACCGGGGTTCCCGGCCGCGTGCGCCATCGTGTAGCGGCCCCGAGCCCGACCTGCATCCTGCCGGTCGCGTGATCGCGTGCCCCCACCGCGGGGCTCAGTGCGGCAGCTTCTTCGCGTCCTGACGCGGGATGACGATCTGGTTGATGATGAGCAGGATCGACGCCGTGACCGGGATCGCGACGAGCGCGCCCAGCAGGCCCAGAAGGGTGCCGCCGACGAGCGCTCCGATGACCACGAGCGACCCCGGGACCGACACCGTCCGGTTCATGACGCGCGGCGTCAGGACGTATGCCTCGACCTGCATGTAGAGCAGGTAGGCCGCGGCGAAGATGATCGCCGGCAGTGGGGCGGTCGGGTTCGTCAGCAGCGTGATGACCGAGGCGCCCACCCAGAAGATCACGGTTCCGACGAGCGGGATGAGCGTGATCGCGAATGCGAGCACGGCCATCAGCGCCGCGAACGGAACCCCGAGGATCGTCAGCAGAATGAACGCGAAGGTCGCGTTCATGAGCGCGAGTACCACCATGCCCGAGAGGTAGCCACCGATCGACTCGGTGATCTGCCGGGTCATGTCGGCGACGGTCGCGCGCGAACGCGCGGGCGAGATGCGAACGAGCGCGTTCTTCATGCGGGGCAGCGATGCGAGGAAGTACAGGCTCAGCACCAGCACGATGATCGAACCCGAGATGGCCGTGACGACGTTCACGCCGACCTGCAGCAGACCCCCGCCGATCGCCGCGATGTTCGACGGGTTGGTCACGAAGCTCTGCACCTCGTTGAGCACGTCGCTCAGGCTGTCGCCGAAGGTGCTCTCCAACCAGCGCACGGTGTCGCTGCGCAACATGTCGTTGACGATCGACGGCACGTCCTTCGCGAACTGTTCGACCTGGCGGACGACCGGCGGCAGGACGACCCACAGGATGCCGGCGATGATGAGCGCGAGCGCGGCGAACGTGATGACGATGCCCCAGGCGCGCGGGATGCCGCGCCGCACGAGGAACCGCACCACGGGGTCGAGCGCCAGGGCGACGAACAGTGCGATCGCGACGTAGATGAGAACCGTCGACAGGCTGGAGACCGCCAGCCCCAGGACGATCGCCGCGAGGGCTCCCAGCGCCAGGAAGAAGCCGGCCGCGAACGGCCGGGACAGCGCGCCCCAGATGGGCTGATCACGCGTGGCCGGCCCGGCCACCGGAGCGGAGGGCGCCGCGGGAGCTGGGCTGTTCGAGCGAGGCTTCGTCATGGTCACACTCTAGGCGCGGGGTTCACGGCTCGCGGTGGGGTCGCGAGCGCCTGCCGAGCAGATAGGGTCGGCGAGGGAAGGAGCCACCATGACCGACGCCACGACCGAACTCCACCGACTGCGGGCGAGCATCGACAACATCGACGCCGCGCTCGTCTTCATGCTGGCCGAGCGGTTCCGCTGCACGAAGCAGGTCGGTGAGCTCAAGGCGACTCACGGCATGCCCGCCTCCGACCCCGGCCGGGAGGAGCGGCAGATCGCTCGCCTGCGGCGTCTCGCCGAAGAGGCCGACCTCGACCCCGAGTTCGCCCAGAAGTGGTTCGGGTTCGTCGTCGCCGAGGTCATCCGGCATCACCGCATCGCGGCCGAGGACATCGCGGACTGAGGCTCAGTCGCTTCGACGACACCTGCGCGTGCGCGCGCGAATATCGGAATGGCCGATCAGAGGTCAAATCCCGAATCCGATTTGCGACTGACCCCCGAACGTGAAACGTTGGATGAGGCCCGCCGCGGGCCACTACCCGACCAGTCCGCGGTCGCTGGTGGCAACCCTGGGGGTGCCAGACCGGCGAACGTATGGTCGGCGGCCTGTGCTCGTGGATCCGACATCCGCAGCCGAGACGCCGTCGCGAGACGCGCGCCAGGAGGTCGCCACCCGGGCGTAACCGATGCAGCCTGCACCGGCTGCCGAGGTGACCTGTGACCAGTCCGTCTTCTCCGGGGGAAGCGACTTCCCCCGCTCTGGAAGCCAAGAATCTGTACAAGGTCTTCGGGCGCAACCCGAAGTCCGTCGTCGAGAAGCTCCGGGCCGGAGCCCAGCGCAACGAGATCGCCGACGCCGGGACCGCCGCCGTCATCGATGCCTCCTTCACCGTCCAGCCCGGTGAGATCTTCGTCATCATGGGCCTCTCCGGCTCGGGCAAGTCGACTCTGATCCGCATGCTCAACGGGCTGCACGACGCCACCGCCGGAACGATCACGGTGAAGGGCGACTCGATCACCGACGTCGCCCCCGCTCGCCTGCGCAGCATCCGTCGAGAGCGCATCGCGATGGTCTTCCAGCACTTCGCGCTGCTTCCCCATCGCAGCGTCGCCGCGAACGTCGCTTACCCGCTCGAGCTGCGCGGCGTCGGGAAGACCGAGCGCCTCGCGAAGGCCGAGGAGATCCTCTCCCTCGTCGGACTCGAGGGCTGGGGCGACAAGCTCCCGTCCGCCCTCTCCGGCGGGATGCAGCAGCGTGTCGGCATCGCTCGCGCGCTCGCCGCCGACAGCGACATCCTGCTCATGGACGAGGCGTTCAGCGCACTCGACCCGCTCATCCGCCGCGAGATGCAGGAGCAGCTGCTCGAACTGCAGCAGAAGCTTCAGAAGACGATCATCTTCATCACGCACGACCTCAACGAGGCCATGTTCCTCGGCGACCGCATCGCGGTCATGCGTGACGGCCGCATCGTGCAGATCGGCACGCCCGAAGACATCCTCACCGACCCGGCCAACGACTACGTCGAGCAGTTCGTGCAGGACGTCGACCGTGCCCGTGTGCTGACGGCCGCGAACGTCATGGAGCGGCCGCGTCCCGTCGTCGCCGAGTCCGCCGGACCGCGCGTCGCCCTCAAGCAGATGCGGGATGCCTTCATGTCGGCCGCCTACGTCGTGGGCCGCGACCGCAAGCTGCTGGGTGTCGTCACCGACCGCGACGCCGTCAAGCTCGTCCGCCGCGGCGAGTCGGCGCTGTCGTCGGTCATCAAGCCCGCGCCGCAGACCGTGAGCCAGGACGAGGTCCTCATGAACCTCTTCGTCCCGGCCGTCGAGTCGCCGCTGCCGCTCGCCGTCACCGATGCGGACGGGCGCCTCGTCGGCGTCATCCCCCGCATCACCCTGCTCGCCGCCCTCGGCCCCGGCCCCGGCGCGACGGAGGAGATCACGATCCCGCTGCAGCCGATGCCGCAGGCCGCGATCGACGAGGTGCTCGCGGAGGCGACCGCCGTCGACGGCGCCGCTCTCCAGAACGGGGAGGTGCGCTGATGGATGGTTTCCGCATTCCGCTCGGCCAGTGGGCCGAGGTCGCGGTCGACTGGATCCGCGACAACGTCTCGTGGCTGCTCGGCGCGATCTCCACCGCCGTCGGCTGGCTCGTCGGCTCGCTCGCCGACCTGCTGCTGAGCGCCCCGATCGTCGTCGTCATCGTCGTCGCAGCACTGCTCGGCTGGTTCCTGCGGTCGTGGAAGTTCGCGATCGGCACCGCGATCTCGTTCGCGATCATCCTCGGCGTCGGCCAGTGGGTCACCGCGATGCAGACGCTCGCGCTCGTCGTCATCGCGACGGTCATCGCCGTCGTCATCGCTGTGCCACTCGGCATCCTCGCCGCCCGCAGCGACCGCTTCAGCGCGGTCATCAAGCCCGTGCTCGACCTCATGCAGGCGATGCCCGGGTTCGTGTACCTGATCCCCGCGATCGTGTTCTTCAGCATCGGCTTCGTACCGGGTCTGGTCGCGACCGTGATCTTCGCGCTGCCCCCGGGCGTGCGCCTGACCGAGCTCGGTATCCGCAGCGTCGATTCCGAGACGGTCGAGGCCGGGCACGCGTTCGGCGCGACGCCGGGGCAGATCCTGCGCGGCGTACAGCTGCCGCTCGCGATGCCGACGATCATGACCGGCGTCAACCAGGTGATCATGCTCGCGCTCTCGATGGCCGTCATCGCCGGTATCGCCGGTGCGCCCGGGCTCGGCAAGGAGATCGTCCAGGCGATGTCGACCGTCAACATCGGCACCGGTGTCGAGGCGGGCCTCAGCGTCGTCATCCTCGCGATCTACCTCGATCGCCTGACCTCCGCCCTCGGCGACATGAAGGGCCAGAAGGGGTCGATCCTCGGCGTGATCGGCCGTCGCCGGACAGCCGCGGCCGCCGCCACCGCCGCGGAGAAGCGCGAGCTCGCCCCCGCCGCCTGACCCCGCGGCATCCGAACGTATCCTCCCTGCACCACCCATACGGAACGAAATGAATCCATACGGAAGGCACACGATGAACAAGCGACACCTCACCGGGATCGTGGCGCTCGGCGCCGCGGCATCCCTCGCCCTCGCCGGATGCGCGAGCGGTAACCAGGCCGAAGGCGGCTCTGGCGAGAACGGCGACAGCAAGGGAACGATCACGCTGGGCTATCTGCCCTCGTGGACCGACGGCCTCAGCACCGCGTACCTGCTTGAGAACCAGCTCGAGCAGCTCGGCTACACCGTCGAGATGCAGGAGCTCACCGAGGCGGGCCCGCTCTACGCCGGTCTCGCGCAGGGCGACGTCGACATCTACCCGTCGGCCTGGCCCGAGCTCACTCACGCCTCGTACATGGAGCGCTACGGCGACCAGATCGACGACCTCGGCGCGTACTACGACAACGCCAAGCTCACGATCGCGGTGCCCGAGTACGTCGACATCACCTCGATCGAGGACCTGGCCGCCAACGCCGACCGCTTCGGCGGCCAGATCTACGGCATCGAGCCGGGCGCGGGTCTGACCAAGCAGACGCAGGAGTCGATGATCCCCGAGTACGGCCTCGACGGCACGTACGAGCTCGTCACCTCGTCGACCGCGGCGATGCTCACCGAGCTCGACACCGCGATCGCGGCGCAGCGCGACATCGTCGTGACCTCGTGGCGTCCGTTCTGGGCCAACGAGCGCTACGGCCTCAAGGACCTCGAAGACCCGCGCGGTGCGATGGGCGACACCGAGGCACTGCACTTCCTCGCCACGTCCGGCTTCGCCGACGAGCACCCCGAGGCGGCCGAGCTGATCGGAAAGATCAAGCTGGACGACGAGCAGTACGCAGCGCTCGAGGACATGGTCGTCAACCAGTACGGCGAGGGCAAGGAAGCCGAGGCGATCACCGCCTGGCTCGAGGAGTACGGCAGCAAGGTCGACGGTCTCCAGACCAGCTGATCCCGTCTGACGGACAACGAAACCCCCCGGGGCCTCCCCGGGGGGTTTCGTGCGTCAGGATGCCGTCGGCGGCAGCTGCAGGGCAGCTTTCTCGGCCAGACGCTCCATCGCGGCATCCGACACCGCGATGAGCCCGTCGAGCTCGGCTCGCACGCGCTCGTACGCCGTTCGGCGCTCGGCGGGCGTGGCAGCTTCGTCCACCGCGACGTTGAGCAGACGCTTGGCCGTGTCGAGTCGGCGGCGCTCCGGCTCGCTGAAGGCCCGATCGCGCTGACGGCGGGCGTCGCGTTCCGCGACGTCGAAGGCGACCTCGGCGTCGGTGAGCGCATCGCGGTAGGCCGTCAGGTCGGCGGAACCGATGCGCGCCGACGTCGTCGGTGGGCGCAGGCCGTCAGCGACCTTCTTCGCGCGCAGGAACGCGGCGGTGAGCGGTTGCCGTCCGTCGCTCATGGCCGGGAAGGCGATGAGCTTCGCGACATCGAGTTCGTACTCGAGCCAGCGGTGCGTCAGGTCGTCATGGGCGTCGAAGAGCTGTTGCAGGCGAGCGCCGGTGCTCAGCTGTTCGTCATCCGCGGCGACCGGCGACGCGTCGCCAGCTCGGACGGCACCGGAGCGCACGATGCTCTTCGCCTCGGCCTTGGCGCGGATGATCTCGAGACGGCGCTTGTGCCGTCGCCGCGCGGACTGTTCGAGAGCCTTCGCCGCGCCGCCGGCTGCGGGTCCGATGATGAAGATCAGCCACCAGTAGTTGCCGGCGAACTGCCACAGTCCGGACCAGAATCCATCCACACCGCCATGCTAGCCCCGGGGCGCTGTGTCACTCGGGTGATGAGGGACGCCGGGGGCGGTCGGGGCGATCGCGCCGCATCCGGTTCCACATCTCGGTCGACCGGGTGATGGCGCGCTGGGCGTTGTCGAGAAGGTCCTGCGCGACCTCCGCCCAATCGCCCGGACGGTCGTCGGGCTCGGGCAGCTCGCGCGGCGTGCCCTGCCGGGCGGCGCGCTCCGCGGCGTCGAACGCCTGGGTCGCCCGACGGACCGCTTCGCGGTAGGCGCTGTAATCGGCCGGGGACATGCGGACATCGCGCGAGGCGGGTCGCAGCCACGACGCCTGCTGGTGCTCGCGAAGGAAGAGGTCCATCGGCGGCCAGCGGGCATCGAGCATCATGGGGAACCCGATCGCCTTCGCGGCATCCGTCTCGTAGTCCATCCACCGCGCCAGAAGCACGTCGTGCTCGGCCATCAGCCGGGCCAGCGGCATCCGGTCGACCTCCTTGCGCGAGGTCGGCATCATCGCTCGCGCCGCCTGCACGCCCGCGCGGCGCGCCTTCAGCTCGGCCACGGCGGCGCGCGCCTGACGCTCAGCGATCTGCAGGCGGCGACGGGCCTCCGGCACCGCTCCGGCTGTCGCGCGCGGGGTCGCCTTCTCGGCCTGGGCGCGCATCAGTTCCGCGCGGGCCACCTTCAGCTGCGCGCGAGCGTGCGTCACAGCCTGTTGCGCCCGGCGCAGGTCGAGCTGCGCGGCATCGAGCTCGAGGCGACGCTGCGACGGTCGTCCCCGGCGCAGGCCAGCCCAGCCGAGGGCGCCCGCGCTGGCTCCCGCCGGCGCGATCCACCACCACTCGGCCGCGAGCATGAGGATCGGATCCACCCCTTCAGCCTACGCACCTCGCCGAGTCCCGTCTTCGTCCCGGCTGGGGATACACCTGTCGGATCGGTGGTGCTGGTGCGCGGTCGAACCGGCTGTGAGGCCACAGCAGCCCCACGAGTCCTGCAGCTGTATCAGCCGAAGAGCAGCGCGAAGACGGTGGAGCCGCCGCCGACGAGGATGAGCGAGACGATCGCGACCCACGCGGTCACGCGCATGCGACGCGAGCGTCCGCGCGCGAAGCCGGCGTACTCGTCGTCCTCACCCGGCGGCGTCAGGTCGCGCCCGCTCATGACGCGCTCATGACGTCGGCACCTCGTCGACGATCTCGCCGAAGGCGGCCGGCAGCGTCGCGCGCGACGTGGCGCGGATCTCGGCGACGGGCACCGAGAACAGACCCTGGACGTCGAGCACGGACTCGACGCCCTCGGCGGCATCCGTCACGCCGATGCGGATGACGGGGTAGTCGCGTCCCTCGCAGAGCCCGCGGAACTTGACGTCCTCCTCGCGTGGCACCGACACGATCACGCGGCCGGTCGACTCGCTGAACAGCGCGGTCGCGACGTCGACGCCGTCGCGCTCGACGATCTCGCTGAGCCAGACGCGTGCGCCGACGCCGAAGCGGGTCGTCGCTTCGGCGAGGGCTTGGCCGAGGCCGCCGGTCGACAGGTCGTGCGCGGCCGAGATGAGTCCCTGCTGCGAGGCGGCCTGGATGAGGCCGGCCAGACGCTTCTCGGCGGCGAGGTCGACCTTCGGGGGCCGTCCGCCGAGGTGGCCGTGGATGGTGTCGGCCCACGCCGAGCCGTCGAGCTCCTCGGCGGTCGTCCCGAGCAGGTAGATGTTCTCGCCGGCGTCCTGCCAGCCCGACGGGATGCGGCGGGCGACATCGTCGACGATGCCGAGCACACCGACCACCGGGGTCGGGAAGATCGGCTGGTCGCCGGTCTGGTTGTAGAACGAGACGTTGCCGCCCGTGACGGGCACGCCGAGCTCGAGGCAGGCGTCGGAGAGGCCGTCGACGGCCTGACCGAACTGCCACATCACCTCGGGGTTCTCGGGGCTGCCGAAGTTGAGGCAGTCGGTGACGGCGGTGGGGTTCGCGCCGGTGACGGCGACGTTGCGGTACGCCTCGGCGAGGGCGAGCTGGGCGCCGGCGTACGGGTCGAGCTGGCAGTAGCGGCCGTTGCAGTCGGTCGCGATCGCGAAGCCGAGGCCCGACTCCTCGTCGACGCGGATCATGCCGGCGTCGTCGGGGAAGCTCAGGGCGGTGTTGCCGAGCACGTAGTAGTCGTACTGGTTGGTGATCCACGACGTGTCGGCGAGGTTCGGGCTCGCCACGAGCTGGAGGAACTGGTCGCGCAGCGCGTCGCCGTCGGTGGCGCGGGGGAGGGATGCCGCCGAGTCGGCCTGCAGGCCGTCGATCCAGGTCGGGTAGGCGACCGGGCGGTCGTAGACCGGGCCGTCGACCGCGACGGTCGAGGGGTCGACGTCGACGATCTGCTCGCCGTGCCAGAAGATCTGCAGGCGGCCGTCGCCGGTCACCTCGCCGAGCACGCTCGTCTCGACATCCCACTTGCCGACGACGGCGAGGAACGCATCGAGCTTCTCGGGAGCGACGATCGCCATCATGCGCTCCTGGCTCTCGCTCATGAGGATCTCCTCGGGCGTGAGCGAGGGGTCGCGCAGCAACACGTTCTCGAGGTCGACGCGCATGCCCGAGCCGCCGTTCGCGGCGAGCTCGCTCGTGGCGCACGAGATGCCCGCGGCGCCGAGGTCCTGGATCGCCTCGACGAGTTCGCCCGCGTACAGCTCGAGGCAGCACTCGATGAGCACCTTCTCCGCGAACGGGTCGCCGACCTGCACCGCGGGGCGCTTGGTGGGCCCGCCGTCGGCGAAGGTGTCGGACGCGAGGATGGAGGCGCCGCCGATGCCGTCGCCGCCCGTGCGCGCGCCGAACAGCACGACCTTATTGCCGGCGCCGGTGGCGTTGGCCAGCTTGATGTCCTCGTGGCGCATGACGCCCACTGCGAGGGCGTTGACGAGCGGGTTGCCCTGGTAGACCGAGTCGAAGACCGTCTCTCCGCCGATGTTCGGCAGGCCCAGGCAGTTGCCGTAGAACGAGATGCCGCTGACGACGCCATGCACGACGCGGGCGGTGTCGGGGTGGTCGATGGCGCCGAAGCGCAGCTGGTCCATGACCGCGACAGGACGCGCTCCCATCGAGATGATGTCGCGGACGATGCCGCCGACACCGGTCGCGGCGCCCTGGAACGGTTCGATGTAGCTCGGGTGGTTGTGCGACTCGACCTTGAAGGTCACCGCCCATCCCTCGCCGACGTCGACGACGCCCGCGTTCTGGCCCATGCCGACCATGAGGCGGGTCTTCATCTCGTCGGAGACCTTCTGGCCGAAGCGGCGCAGGTAGTTCTTGCTCGACTTGTAGGAGCAGTGCTCGCTCCACATGACCGAGTACATCGCCAGCTCGCCCGAAGTGGGACGTCGGCCGAGGATCTCGCGGATCTTCGCGTACTCGTCGGGCTTGAGGCCCAGGGCTCCGTAGGGCTGATCACGCTCCGGAGTGGCGGTGGCGTTCTCGACGGTATCTGCGACAGGGGTGCTCACGCGGCTGGACTCCAGGACTCGGGATGCCGGACGCGATCAGTCTAGTTGGGGGGTCAGGGGTTGTACGCGCCGAAGAGGCCGGTGCCGTGCTCGACCAGGGCGTCGTAGGCCTCGCCGTATGTGGATGGCAACGTGCTGCCGGGGTCGAATCGGGCGGCCAGGAGCCCGAGCAGTCCGCGCGCCGGTGGGGTGAGCGGGCGCTTGTGGTGCTTCTCGTCGGGGGCCTTGGCCGTGCCCTTCTCGGGATTGGGTGGCACATACAGCGACTGCGGCTGCGGCCAGGTGTAGGGCTGGCGCGGCGTCGTGAGGTTGACCGCGTTGAAGATCGGGTTGGCGGTCTCGTCGCGGACGTTGAGCGGCCGCAGCCCGTGCAGTCGGCACAGGGTGTTGGTCACCGAGCCGTGGTGCATCTCGTCGTGGATCACTGTTCCCGCGGCGGTGTACGCGCTCACCACGATGGCCGGCACCCGCAGACCGAGGCGATCGAACGTGAAGCCCATCTCACCGGGCCCGCTCGCGTCGGGCGGCGCTGCCGACGGCGGGGCGACGTGATCGAAGGTGCCGCCGTGCTCGTCGAAGGTGATGACGAGCGCGGTGTTCATGGCGTTCGAGCCGGAGGTCGACGCACTCGTGCGGATCGCGTCGTAGACGTCCTGCGCGAGCTTGTCGCCGGCGCGGACATCGCTGTCGGCGCTGTTGGCGATGCGGATGCGGCTGCCGTCGGGCAACTCGAGCTCGCCCTCGCGGGTCGCGCCCCATGGTGGGTGCATGTCGTTGTGGTTGAAGACCATCCGCGGCTCGATGAACGCGTAGTCGGGCAGCTCGCCGTTCGCGGCATCCTCGTAGAACTGCTCCATGACGCGGAAGTTCGTCTTCCAGTAGCGCTCGAGTACGGGCGCGTGGAGCATGCCGGTGAGCGAGACGAGCTGCGTCGCGTCGTAGTAGACGCGCCACGACAGGCCGGCGTCTTCGAGCCGGTTGAAGATCGTGGGTGCCGCGGGGGCGTCGATCCACTTGTCGTAGTTGTCGCCGGTGTGGTTGACGACGTAGCCGTGCGAGGTCGAGGCGTGGAAGAAGCTACGGTTGCAGAACGTCTGCGACGGCACCCCGGCGAACCAGCGGTCGTAGACCGCGAACTCGCGGGCGAGGGTCGACACCACCGGCAGCATCTCGGGCGCGAAGCCGCCCATCGCCGTCGTGTACTCATCAGCGGTCGGCTCGCGCTTCTTGGCGAGGCGGTAGTTGACGATGTAGTCGTGCACGAAGCCGTCGTTACGCGGTGCGCTCCCGGCGGCGGGTGCGTTGTACGGCGGCTGCAGTCCGTTGCGGGCGATGTCGGCGTTGGCGGGCGGGTCGATCGTCCCGAACAGCTGGGTGTTGACGTGGGGGTAGGTCTCGCCGGGGTCGGGCTGCGGCTGCTGCATGATGTGGTCGGTCGCGCCCGTGTATACGTGCGCGGGCACGGCCGTGCCGTCGGGTGCGGTGTTGGCGTAGTCGCCCTGCAGGATGCCGTCGAACTCGGCCGCGCTCTTCTCATCGGCCGTGTAGAGGTGGCCGAGCAGGTTGTCGAAGCTGCGGTTCTCGAACATGAGCACCACGACGTGGTCGAACCCGGCAACGCTGCGCGCCGCGAGGGGCGCGAACTCGGGCGGGTGCGCGGTCATCGCCGCCGTCACCGCGGCACCGGCTGAGCCCCCGATCGCGAGGCCCGCGGCTCCCAGGCCCGCGCGGCGGAGGAAGTCGCGGCGCGACGGGCGTCGGCTGGCCCAGGAGGCGTCGGTCTCATCGCGATCCGCGTCGGCCATGGGTCCCCTCCCTCGGTCCTCGGCGATCAGGCTACTCTCACACCATGGACGACGGCCTGCGTTTCGATCGAGGAGCCCGGTACGGTGCCGCGATCGTCGCGGCGATGTTCGCGACCTACCTCGCCGTCGCTTCCGACTTCTCCGCGATCGTGCAAGCCGAGATGTACGCCGGCACCATCACCAACGACATGCCGTACGTCGACACGCTCCAGTTCGTGCTCGTGGTCGCGACCCTCGTCGTCGCGTTCGCCCTGCTGCCCACCTCGGCCATGCGTCGCGTGGGCGGCGTGACCGTCGCGTGCGTCGCGCTGTTCCTGTGGGCCACCTTCGGGTTGCTGCGCGGTGCGGGCCACCTCGCACACCTCGACCCGCTGTGGGAGGTCGTGCTCAACCAGGGGTTCATCGCGCTGCTCGCCGGGGTGGGCGGCTGGGTGATCGCGCGGGGGCGGCATCCGCTGTCGTGGGTCGTCGTCGTCATCGCGCTCGTGCCGCCCATCGTCGGTCCGCGGCTGGTCGAGGCGAACGTCACGAGCGGCGGCTACGCGCTGGCGATGCAGGGCATCGTCGTCGTCGGAGGGTTGGCCGCGGTGTGGGCGGCGGCGGGCGTCGACCGGTGGGCGCGTCGGCGCTTCAGTGGTCGGGATGCAGCGACGCGTCGGCGGGTACGCTCCGCCACGACACGAATCGAACCGTGAGACCGGCGCGCGTCGGCGCGCAGCAGAACGGCCCGGCCGCGACCTCCGCCCGAGGATCGAGCGGCGCCACCCGGACGAGCCGCCAGTCCTCCTCGTCGACGCGGGCCCTGATCGTGACGGCGTCGCCCGACCTGCTCGCGCGCACGGTGACGACGCGACCAGCCCAGTCGGCTACGGGCGAGAGCGACCAGTCCGACATCCCGCGGGTCACCACCGCGCCCAGACTGTCGGCGCCGTCGCTGTGCTCGATCCCGGCCTTGATCCACGTCTCGTCGTCGACGCGCAGGAAGACGCCTGCCTGATCGAACTGCGCGGCGAAGTCGAGGACGAACGCTACTTCGACGGCGGTGTCGGGCTGCATCGGGGCGAGCAGAGCGTGTTCGTCGTCGTGGACGAACCCATACGACGTCACGCGCCAGGCATCGCTCCCCTCGCGTGCCGTCACGAACAGGTCGTCGCCGTCGAGCGCCGTCTCGGCGGGCTCGTTCGTCCACGAGCCCGCGGACCAGTCGATGTCGGTCATGCGATTCCTCTCGGGTCAGTCGCGCAGCTGGGCCAGCAGGGCGGCGTGGTCGGTGGTGCCCGCGAAATCGACGATCCGGCCTCCCGCCAGCCGCAGGAAGCCGAACTCCGCGACATTGACGTGCCGTCGGGTGGGCCGGATACCGCGGAACGGCCCGATGTGCGTGCCGCTGGCGCGCACATGCGCGGCGATGCGGTCGTCCTCCACGACGAGCTGGATGCGGCGCACCTGCCAATCGGGAAAGGCATCGAGCACCTCGACGACGTCGGTCATCCAGGCGTCGGCTCCGCCCGGCAGGTGCGCTCGCCGGACGTTCGGGTCGATGAACGAGCGAATGGCGTCGAGGTCGTGGCGGTTGCAGGCTTCCAGGTAATCGGCGTACCAGGCGTGCATCTCCCACGGCTCCACCTGCCCATTATCGGCGGGTGGTGACCAGGTACCGCACCGTCAGCGCGACGCTACGGCGTTCTCGTAGGCCCGCATGGCGGCATCCTGTGCGTCCGCGAGCGCTTCCTCGGCGGTCTTGTCGCCGAGGAGGGCCGCCGTCACCGCGTTGTTCAGCTCGTTCTGGATGTCCTGCCCGGCGGGGGAGGACCCGAACGAGGTGCCGTAATCGACCACGTCGTAGTAGGTCGCGACGACCTGGTCGAAGCCCTCGTTGCCCGACGGCGTGACCCACTTCTCGCGGATCTCCTGGTCGGGCTGCGGCGATCCCGTGAACAGGCCGGTGTTGGCGCCGCCGTCGGCGGCACGCGTCGCAGCGCGTGCTTCGCCCGCCGCGTTCCACGCCTCGCCGCTCGTCAGAGCCGAGACCCACGCGCAGGCCGCGCCGGGGTTCTTCGCTCCGGCCGGGATGACGAAAGCCTGGCCGCCGGACACCGAGAACGGCTCACCGTCGCTGTCGCGGAACGGCACCGCCTCGATGTCGATCTGCTCGAGGTAGGGCGAGAGGACGTTCGGGTACCACTGCGCGTTGACCTGCGCACCGACCTGATCGGTGACGTACTGGTTCGCATCGCCGAACGTGTCGAACGCGTCGGTGAAGCTCTTCACCTGCGCGAACCCGCCCTGCGCGTCGTTGATCCGCTGCAGCAGCTCCATGCCCGCGAGGTTGCTCGGGTCGTCGAGGGTCGGCACGCCGTCGTCATCGGTGAGCTGGCCGCCCGCGCCGAGGATCCACAGCGCGGACTGACCGGTCGACACCGGGTCGAGGCCAAGTCGCGTCGGAACTCCGCCGGATTCCTGGTACATCTTCTCGATGGCGGCCAGCAGGACGTCGGGCTGCGAGGTGTCGATCTCGTCCGCCGTCACGCCCGCGGCGTCCATCACCCGCTTGTTGAGGATGATGGCCGGTGGCTGGTAGAACTGCGGCGCACCCCACACCTGATCCTCGTAGCGCACGTCGTCGACGACCGACTCGTACCACCGGTCGTCCGCGTCGACGTCCTGTGCCTCGAAGCAGCTGTCGAGGGGCATGATGAGGCCCTGTGCCGCGTACTGCGTGACGTAGCGGCGATCCATCTGCACGACGTCGGGCACGTCGCCGCTCGCGATGCGGGTCGTGAACTTCTGCGAGTCGAAGGCCGTGGCATCCAGCTGCACCTCGACATCCGACAGCTGCTCCGCCGCATAGTCGAGTCGCGCGGTGCCGACGTCGTCGGCGTTTTCGAAGCCCCACGCCGCGAGGGTTCCGGTGGGCGTCGCCGAGAAGTCGACGTCGTCCGCGGTGCCGGCGTCGTTGCTGCATCCCGCCAGCACGATGACGGATGCCGCGGCCACCGCGGTCGTTCCGATCAGTCGATTGCGCATGTGATTCCTCCTGTCGTGGTCCCGCGCGAGCACGCGGATCATCCCTTGCGGCCCTGGGTGGCGACGCCTTCGATGAAGTAGCGCTGCCCGAAGGCGAAGAGGATGAGCATGGGCAGCGTGACGATGAGCGAGGCCACCATCACGTACTGGTAGTCGCCCTGGCCGCCGGCGGTAGGGCTGTACTTGGTCATCGCGTAGGCGATGCCGAGCGGTGCGGTGAACTCGTCGACCGAGCCGGCGTTGAGGTAGATGAGCGCGGACTGCAGGTTGTTCCAGCTCGCCTGGAACTCGAACAGGAACACGATCACGAACGAGGGCACCGACAACGGCATCGCGATGCGCCAGAAGAGCCCCCAGTAGCTGGCGCCGTCGATGCGCGCCGCCTCGAAGAGCTCGCGCGGCAGGCCGAGGAAGAACTGGCGCTGCAGGAAGATGTAGAACGCCGACCCGAAAAGGTTCGCGCCCCATAGCGGGACCCAGGTGCCGAGCAGGCCCGTCTCTTTCCAGATCAGGTAGACCGGGATCATCGTCACGGCGCCGGGGAGCATCATCGTGGCGAGCACCAGTCCGAACAGGAGCTTGCGTCCGGGGAAGGAGAAGTAGGCGAACCCGAACGCGACGATCGAGCTCGAGATCGACACCGCCGTCGCCGCCAGCAGCGCGATCGCGACGCTGTTGAACATCCAGCTGAGCAGGGGGAGCTGGTTCCACACCTCGGCGTAGTTCTCGGGCACGAAGGTCTGCGGGATGAGGCGGTTGTCGAACACCTCGCCGCGGGGCTTGAAGCTCGCCGCGAGCAGCCACGCGAACGGGTACAGGAACAGCAGGGCGAAGCCGGTCGAGATGGCGGCGAGCGTGACGCGGCCGACGACGGTCTTCGGGGTGCGGAACCTCGTCGCCATCAGCGGTCGCCCTCGTAGTAGACGAAGCGGTTGCCGAACTTCACCTGGATGACCGTGACGGCCATGATGATGACGAACAGCAGCCAGGCCATGGCCGCCGCGAACCCGAAGTTGAACTGCCGGAACGCCTGCTGGAACAGATAGATGGCGTAGAACAGCGACGCCTCGGGCGACGCGTTGCTCTGATCCCGCCAGAAGAGCAGATACGCCTGGTCGAAGACCTGGAAGGCTGCGATCGACAGCACGATGACGTTGAAGAACATCGCGCCCGAGATCATCGGCAGCGTGATGGAGAAGAACTTCCGCACCGGGCCGGCGCCGTCGAGGGATGCCACCTCGTACAACTCGACGGGGACGTTCTTCAGCGCGGCGAGGAAGACCACCATCGTGCCGCTGACGGTCCACAGCGCCATGATCACGATGCTGGGTTTCACCCACGCCGGGTCGACGAGCCATTGGGGACCCTGGATGCCGATGGCGGCGAGCCCCTGGTTGATCGCGCCGGAGTTGCCGTTGAGCAGGAGGAAGAAGACCGCGGCCGTCGCGACGGCCGGCGTCATCTTCGGCAGGTAGTAGAGCGTGCGGAAGATCCCCGCGCCGCGACCCATCCGGTTCAGCAGCAGCGCGAGCACGAGCGCGAACATGATCTCGAGCGGCACGGCCATGACGGCGTAGAACAGCGTGTTGGCCAGGGATACGGCAACGCGGGGGTCTTCGAACAGCCGGGCGTAGTTGTCGAAGCCGATGGGGCGTGACGAGTTCGTGGCGAGGTTGTAGCTGCTGAACGAGATGTACAGGCTGTAGATCATCGCCCCGACGGTGAAGACGAGGAAGCCGATGATCCACGGCGTCAGGAAGAGGTAGCCCGCGAGCGCTTCGCGCTTGTTGTACTTCTGCCGGATGCGCCCCGGCCGTGTGGCGCCGACCGTCGTCGGTCGCGCGCGAGCGGTACTGCTTATGTCGTCCTCCAGGCCTCGAACCCGCAGGACCTGATGGATGCCGTCCTGTGGGGCCGAAGCTAGAAGAAGCGAGAAGCGGTTCCCCAGTGGCTTGACACGGCGGCATCCCTCGGGCAGTGCTCGCCGGGCAGCCCCGATCAGGCTGACGTGGTCACAGCGACGAGGAGATGCCTGCGTGCTGGTTCATCTCCGCGACGAAGCTGGTCCCCGTTGCGACCACCTCGACCTTGAAGCCCGCCGCATTCTCGAGCCAGCCGGCGTAGTGCTGCGGGCCGCCGGCGTGCGGGTAGCGCTCCTGGTACAGCGGCATCCATCCCGCGGTCGGGGCGTCGGCCATGATCGCGTCGACCTCGGCGGGGGAGCCGCCGTGGAAGGCCAAGTGGTTCAGCCCCGGGCGCCGACGGTCGTGCTCGGTGCCGACCGTGTTCGGCGAGGTGGTGAGCGTCAGGTAGGCCCCGCCCGCCGCCCACGACTCGCCCTGCGGCCACGTGCTCTCGAGGTCGAAGCCGACCCGCCGAAGCAGCCAGCCCCAGTCGGAGCGTGCGCTCTCGATGTCGCTGACCCAGAGCTCGACGTGATGGAAACCTGCCATGGGTCCCAGTCTCATACAGACGCGACCTACAGCTTCGCGGTCATCTGCACGCGCGGGCCAAGGGCGTCGAGGCCGATGCGCTCCTCCGTCTCGACGAGCATGAGCTCGAACTCCGAACGCGGGTCGGTCACCGCGAAGCCGAGGCGTTCGTAGAACGGGGCGTTCCAGGGCACGTCGGCGAAGGTGCGGAGCGACATCCGATCGTGGCCGCGGTCGCGCGCGTACGCCATCGCCGCCTCGACGAGCTTGCGGCCGTACCCGCGGCGAGCGTGCTCGGGCGACACCGACAGCTGTTCGAGGTGGGCATGACCCTCGAGCTCGAGCACATGAACGAACCCCGCGACCACCCCGTCACCGACGTGGGCGACGAGCAGGAATCCCGGCTCCGCAGCGCGAGAAGACCCGGGCGGAGCCGGCCACCAGGTGGGCGGGTCGAGCAGATCGCGCAGCAGCGCGTCGGCGTCGTTCTCGATGTCTTCGAGGAGATTCAGCTCCCCGGGGCTGGGCGGGCGGATGTCGAGCGGCACGGCCCGATCGTATCGAGCGGCGTTCACTCGACGATGAGCCGGTAGCCCATGCCGGATTCGGTGAGCAGGTGCTCGGGATGCGCGGGATCGGCCTCGAGCTTCTTCCGCAGCTGCGAGACGTAGAGACGCAGGTACCCGGTGTCGTTGACCTGCTCGGTGCCCCACAGCTCCTTCAGCAGGTCCTGCCGGGTCACGAGTGCCCCGGGGGTTCGGGCGAGGAAGTCGAGCATCCGCCACTCGGTCGGCGTGAGGTGCACGCGCTCGCCGCCGCGCGTGACGGTCTTGGCGGCGCGGTCGATCTCGACATCGGCGAACCGCACGACGGCGACGGATGCGGCACCGCCGGCCCGCCGGGTCAGCGCGCGCAGTCTCGCGAGCAGCTCGTCGATCTGGAAGGGCTTGGTGACGTAGTCGTCAGCCCCGGCGTCGAGCGCCGCCACCTTGTCTGCCGACCCGGTGCGCCCCGAGACGACGATGATCGGCACGGCGCTCCATCCCCTCACGGCCTCGATCACGGCGACGCCGTCGAGGCGCGGCATCCCCAGGTCGAGCACGATCACATCGGGATGCTCGGACGCGGCCGCCGCGATCGCCGCCGCCCCGTCGGCGGCCGCCACGACGTCGTACCCGTGGGCCGCGAGCGTGATGCGCAGCGCCCGCACGAGCTGCGGGTCGTCGTCGGCGAGGAGGACCTTCACCCCTCGATCCTGCCGTTTTGCGCCGCCGCCGATGCCAGGGGCAGCTCGATCACCATGGTGAGGCCGCCGCCAGGGGTCTGCTCGGGCACGAGCTGGCCCCGCATCCCCTCGGTGAAGCCCTTCGACAGCGCGAGCCCGAGCCCGAGCCCGGTCGTGTTGTCGGTGTCGCCGAGCCGCTGGAAGGGCGTGAACACGTCGCCGTGACGCTCGGGCGGGATGCCGGGTCCGTGGTCGATCACGCGGACCTGGGCCCGCCCGCCCAGCGAACTCGTGCTGATGCGCACCGGCGTTCCGGCAGGCGAATGGCGGTGGGCGTTGGCCAGCACGTTGACCAGCACCCGCTGCAACAGCACCGCATCGGCGAGCACCGGCCCGATCGCCTCGTCCAGCGCCAGCTCCACCGCAGCGGGCCCGAGACCGAGCTCGTCGACCGCGGCGAGCACGGCATCGGCCGTGTCGACCGGTCGCAGGGCGACGGCGAGAGCGCCGGCCTCGATGCGGCTCACATCGAGCAGGTCGGTCACGAGCGAGGTCAGCGTGCCGAGGCTCTCGTCGGCGGTCGCGAGCAGCTCGTCGCGGTCGGCGTCGTCGAGCGCGGGGCCGGCCGCGCGGAGCCCCCCGAGTGCCGCGACGGCAGCGGCCAGAGGGCGCCGCAGGTCATGGCTCGCCGCCGAGAGGAGGGCGCTGCGTACCCGGTCGGTCTCGGCGAGCACCGACGCCGAGCTCGCCGCCCGCTGCAGGTCGGCCTGCTCGAGCGCGGCGGCGAGCTGCGCGACGACGACATCCAGCAGCCGGCGTTCCGAGCCGTCGAGCTGCTCCGACTCGCTGCCGTGGAGCTCGAGCACGGCCTCGCGTCCGACGTCGACGCGCAGGTGGCGGTCGTCGCGCACGGGCTCGCCGTCGGCGGCGATCACGGTCCCGTCCGACGCGACCAAGCGCGCACCCGACATCCCGAAGGCCTCGCGCGCCCGCGCGACGAGGGCCGGAATCGAGCCATCGCCCCGCAGCACGCTGCCGGCGACCGCCGCAAGCAGCTCGGCCTCGGCGGCTGCTCGCCGGGCCGACCGCGTGCCCCGGGCGGCGCGGTCGACGATGACGCTCACGAGGAGCGCGATGACGACGTACAGGATCAGCGCCCACGCGTGCAGCGGATCGGAGACCGTGACGGTGTACAGCGGAGCCACGAAGAAGAAGTCGAGCGTCACCCCGGACATCACCGCGGCGAAGACGGCCGGCCACAGTCCGCCGACGAGCGCGACCACGACGACGAGCAGCTGGTACGCGAGCACGTCGCTCGTGATCGACTCGGGGCTCCGCAGCGCGACGAGCAGCCACGTGAGCAGCGGACCGCCGGTCAGCGCGACGACGAAACCGAGGATCCGGCGCCGCACGCTGAGAGCGCCGCCGGCGACACGGGGCAGGGTGAAGCGGCCGCCGGCAGCGGCGTGCGTCACGACGTGCACGTCGATATCGCCCGACTCGCGGATGACGGTGGCGCCGATGCCCGGACCGCTGAGGGCCGCAGCGAGCCGGCCGCGACGGCTGACGCCGACGACGAGCTGCGACGCGTTGACCGACCGCGCGAACTCGACGAGGGCGGCGGGGATGTCGTCACCGACGACCTGGTGGTAGCTGCCGCCGAGCGATTCGACGAGAGCTCGCTGAGCGGCGAGGGCCGCCGGGTCGGCGGTGCGCAGCCCGTCCTGGCCCGACACGTGGACGGCCAGCAGCTCGCCGCCGGCCGAACGGTCGACGATGCGGGCGCCGCGCCGGATGAGCGTCTCGCCCTCGGGCCCGCCGGTCAGCGCGACCACGACGCGCTCGCGAGCCTGCCACGTGCCCCGGATGCCGTGCTCGGCACGGTAGTCCTGCAGGGCGCTGTCGACCTCGTCCGCGAGCCAGAGCAGTGCCAGTTCGCGGAGCGCCGTCAGGTTGCCGAGCCGGAAGTAGTTCGACAGGGCGGCGTCGATGCGCTCGGCGGGGTAGACGAGGCCGGCGGCGAGGCGGTCACGCAGCGACGGCGGAGCGAGGTCGACCAGCTCGATCGGGTCGGCCGAGCGCACGACGGCATCCGGCACCGTCTCGCGCTGCGCGACGCCGGTGATCTGCTCGACGACGTCGCCGAGCGACTCGATGTGCTGGACGTTGACGGTCGTGATGACGTCGATGCCGGCATCCCGGAGCTCCTCGACGTCCTGCCAGCGCTTCTCGTTGCGCGAGCCGCCGACGTTGGTGTGGGCGAGCTCGTCGACGAGGGCGACGCGCGGGGCTCGGGCGAGCACGGCCTCGAGGTCCATCTCGTCGAGCGTGACGCCGCGGTGCTCGAGGCGGCGCCGTGGAACGATCGGCAGGCCGGCGGTCATCGCGGCGGTCGCGGCCCGACCGTGGGTCTCGACGATCGCGACGACGACGTCGACCCCGGCATCCTGCAGCCGGCGGCCCTCTTCGAGCATCTCGTAGGTCTTGCCCACGCCCGGCGCCGCACCCAGCAGCACCCGCAGCCGTCCCCGCTTCACGGCATCACCCTAGTTCTCCCCGCCCGCTCGCCCCGCTCGCCCCGCTCGTGTGCGCCGCGATGCGAGGGATCGGGCACGACACCCCGCCGAGAGGCCACGCTCCCCGGCGTGCCGCCCCGCATCCCTTGCATCCGCGCCCGGTCGGAAGCTCACGGCGCGAGACCGTCCAGCGCCAGGTTCAGCTCGACGACGTCGACACGCGGCTCGCCCAGGAACCCGAGGTCGCGGCCCGCCGTGTGCGCGGCGACGAGGTCGCGCACCTCCGCCTCGGGCAGCCCGCGCTCGGCAGCCACGCGGGCCACCTGCAGCGCGGCGTAGGCGGGCGAGATGTGCGGGTCGAGGCCCGAGCCCGAGGCGGTGACGGCATCCGCGGGCACGTCGGCGACGTCGACGCTCTCGCGGTCGGCGATCGCCGTGCGGCGCTCCTCGATCGCGGTCACGAGGTCGGCGTTGTTCGGGCCGAGGTTCGACCCGCTCGACGCCGCCGCGTCGTAGCCGTCGCCGGCCGCCGAGGGGCGTGACTGGAAGTACTGCGGCAGCGCTTCGCCGTCGGCATCCGTGAAGGACTGGCCGATGAGCGACGAGCCGACGACCTCGCCCTCCGCATCGCGCAGCAGCGAGCCGTTCGCCTGCGACGGCAGCGCGAGCCCGACCAGTGAGATCAGCAGGGTGTATCCGACGCCGAGGACGAGGGTGAGGACGATCATCGCGCGGACGGCGACGGCGGAGGTGCGCAACGAGGCGCGAGCGGTGGACATGACAGGTCTCCAGGAGGGGGGCTCAGAAGCCCGGGATGAGGCTGACGACGAGGTCGATCAGCTTGATGCCGACGAACGGTGCGATGACCCCGCCGAGCCCGTACACGACGAGGTTGCGGCTCAGGATCGACGAGGCGCTCGCCGCGCGGTACTTCACGCCGCGCAGCGCGAGCGGGATGAGCACGATGATGACGATCGCGTTGAAGACGATGGCGCTCGTGACAGCGGACGCCGGCGACGACAGCTGCATGACGTTGAGCGCCGCGAGCCCCGGGAACACCCCCATGAACATCGCCGGGATGATCGCGAAGTACTTGGCGATGTCGTTCGCGAGCGAGAACGTCGTGAGGGCGCCGCGCGTGATGAGCAGCTGCTTTCCGATCCGGACGATGTCGATGAGCTTGGTCGGGTCCGAGTCGAGGTCGACCATGTTGCCGGCCTCCTTCGCCGCCGACGTGCCCGTGTTCATCGCCACGCCGACGTCGGCCTGCGCGAGGGCGGGTGCGTCGTTCGTGCCGTCGCCGGTCATCGCGACGAGGTGACCGCCCTCCTGCTCCTTGCGGATCAGGGCGAGCTTGTCTTCGGGCGTCGCCTCCGCGAGGAAGTCGTCGACACCCGCCTCTCTCGCGATCGCGGCAGCGGTCAGCGGGTTGTCGCCGGTGATCATGACGGTGCGGATGCCCATCGAGCGCAGCTCGTCGAAGCGCTCGCGCAGCCCGTCCTTGACGACATCCTTCAGGTGGATGACCCCGAGCAGCGTCCCGGCACCGGATGGGTCGAGGGTCGCGACGGCGAGCGGCGTGCCGCCGGACTGCGCGATCGCGTCGGCGTGGTGCAGCAGCTCGGCGCGGGCCTCGGCCGAGACCGGTCGTGCCGATGCGTCGAGCCAGGCGAGCACCGACCCCGACGCGCCCTTGCGCACCTGTGTGCCGTCGGGCAGGTCGACCCCGCTCATGCGCGTCTGCGCCGTGAAGGCGACCGCCACGGCGTCGCGCGGCAGCTCGCCCACCACGTGCTGCGAGGCCGCGAGCTCGACGACCGAGGTGCCCTCGGGTGTCGGGTCCGACAGCGACGAGAGGGATGCCGCGCGGGCGAGCTCGGCGCCGTCGACGCCGGTCATCGCGACGAACTCCGACGCGCGGCGGTTGCCGTAGGTGATCGTGCCGGTCTTGTCGAGCAGCAGGGTCGTCACGTCGCCGGCCGCCTCGACCGCACGGCCCGACATGGTCAGGACGTTCCGCTGCACGAGACGGTCCATGCCCGCGATGCCGATGGCCGACAGCAGGGCGCCGATCGTGGTCGGGATCAGGCAGACGAGCAGCGCGACGAGCACCGGGATGCTGACGGGCGAGGCGCTGTACGACGCGATGGGGTTCATCGCCAGCACGACCACGACGAAGACGATCGACAGGCTCGCGAGCAGGATGTTGAGGGCGATCTCGTTGGGCGTCCGCTGACGCGCAGCGCCCTCGACGAGGGCGATCATCCGGTCGACGAAGGTCTCGCCGGGCTTCGACGTGATCCTTACGACGATGCGGTCGGAGAGCACCCGGGTGCCGCCCGTGACGGCGCTGCGGTCGCCGCCGGACTCGCGGACGACGGGAGCCGACTCGCCCGTGATGGCCGACTCGTCGACCGTCGCGATGCCGTCGACGATGTCGCCGTCGCCCGGGATGAGCTCACCGGCCTCGACGAGCACGACATCCCCGAGCCGCAGGTCGGCCGAGGGCACCTCCTCGGTCGCGGAGCCGCGGGCCGCGGCATCCGTCCGCTCGTCGTATGAGACCACCCGGCGCGCGGTCGTCGTCGTGCGGGTCTTGCGCAGCGCCTGGGCCTGCGCCTTGCCGCGGCCCTCGGCGACGGACTCCGCCACGTTCGCGAAGAGGACCGTGAGCCACAGCCAGACCGCGATGCCCCAGGTGAACCCGGCCGGAACCGCCGAGCCACCCGAGGTCTCGGGACCGCCGAGGAACGGCTCCGCGATCGCGATCGCCGTCGTCAGGGCCGCGCCGACCCAGACGAGGAACATGACGGGGTTCCGCCACTGGGCGGCGGGGTTGAGCTTGCGGACCGCGCCGGGGAGGGCGGCACCGACCTGCTCGAGGCTGAACGCGCTGCGCGGGCGCGGTGCCGGGCTGGCGTCCGGGTCCGCGGACGACGGGCCGGATGAGGGCCGGGTTTCGGTCAGAGGGGCAGACATCAGGAGAGTCCTTCGGCGAGGGGGCCCAGGGTGAGGACCGGGAAGTAGGTGAGCGCGGTGATGATGACGACGACGCCGGCGAGCAGGCCCGCGAACTGCGGGCGGTGCGTCGGGAGGGTGCCAGCGCTCGACGGCACGGTGTCTTGAGCTGCGAGCGATCCGGCGAGGGCGAGGACGAGCACGATCGGGATGAACCGGCCGAGCAGCATCGCGACGCCGAGCGCCGTGTTGAGCCACGGGGTGTTGGCGGTGAGGCCGGCGAAAGCCGAGCCGTTGTTGTTCGCCGCGGAGGTGAACGCGTAGAGGACTTCGCTCAGGCCGTGGACGCCCGGGTTCCAGATCGAGGTGCCCTCGACGTCGGCGCGCACGGCCGGGATCGCGAAGCTCAGCGCCGTTCCCGCGAGCACGAGCGTCGGCGTCACGAGGATGTACAGGCTCGCGAGCTTGATCTCGCGCGGCCCGATCTTCTTGCCGAGGTATTCGGGCGTGCGTCCGATCAGCAGGCCGCCGACGAAAACGGCGAGGATCGCGAGCACCAGCATCCCGTACAGCCCTGAACCGACCCCGCCGGGAGCGATCTCGCCGAGCATCATGTTGAGCATCGGCATCATGCCGCCGAGCGGTGTGAAGCTGTCGTGCATCGCGTTGACCGCGCCGGTCGAGGTGAGCGTCGAAGCGCCGCCGAACAGCGCCGATGCGGCGACGCCGAACCGGGTCTCCTTGCCCTCCATCGCGGCGCCGGCGAGCTGCGTCGCCGTGCCGCCGCCCGACGCCTCGGCCCACGAGCCGAGGGCGATCGAGGCCAGGAAGATCCCGCCCATGACCGCGACGATCGCGTAGCCCTGGCGATCGTCGGCGACGATCCGGCCGAAGGCGCGCGGCATGGCGAACGGGATGACGAGGAGCAGCAGGATCTCGAACAGGTTCGTCCACGGCGTCGGGTTCTCGAACGGGTGGGCGGAGTTCGCGTTGAAGAACCCGCCGCCGTTCGTGCCGAGCAGCTTGATGGCCTCCTGGCTGGCGACCGGTCCGCCGGGGATCGACTGCGCCCCGCCGGCGATCGTCTGCACGTCGGTGAAGCCGGCGAAGTTCTGGATCACCCCACCCGCGAGCAGCACGACGGCCGCGACGATCGCCATCGGGAGGAGGATGCGGCCGAGCCCGCGCACCAGGTCGACCCAGAAGTTGCCGATCGTGCCGGAACGGCGATACGCGAAGCCGCGGACGAGGGCGATGGCGACGGCCATGCCGACCGCGGCCGAGACGAAGTTCTGCACGGCCAGACCCGCGAACTGCACGGTGTAGCCGAGCGTGGTGTCGGGGGAGTACGACTGCCAGTTCGTGTTGGCCACGAACGAGATGGCGGTGTTGAACGCGAGATGCTCGCTCGGTGCGGGCAGGCCGAGGCTGAACGGCAGGAGCGGCTGGAGGCGCTGCAGTCCGTAGACGATCACGACGCCGACGAGCGAGAACAGCAGCACGCCGCGGGCGTAGGCCTGCCAGGTCTGCTCGGCGCGTGGATCGACGCCGATCAGGCGGTAGACGCCCCGTTCGACGGCGAGGTCGCGCGGCGACGTGTAGACGCGAGCGATGTGGTCGCCGACGGGCCGGTACAGCAGGACGAGGATGAGGACGAGGGTCGCGATCTGCAACGACGCGAACCCGATCTGCGCGGCATCCACGTCAGAACCGTTCGGGCCGCACGAGGGCGACGACGAGGTAGACGATGGCGGCGACGGCCAGCACCGCCGCGAGGAGCGAGAAGACCATCACAGCTTCTCGACCCCCCGGGCGATGAGGCCGGCGACGGCGAAGAGCGCGAGGATCGCGGCGAGATAGATGAGGTCGAGCACGAGATCCGATGCAACACCCCGTCGGATGCCGCGCCCGCTGTCCTCACGGAATCCATACGGCCCCGCGCCCGCTCCTCACGCCGCCCTCACGGTTCTGGTGCCGGCTCGGCGCCCGGTGGCGATACATCCGTCGGGCGGCCGGTGCTGCTGTCGCCTCCGACGTGCGCCCAGACGACACCAGCACCACCGGTCCTGCAGATGTATCGCCAGGCCGGGCCTCCCGGCCGGATCAGGGGCGGGGTCAGGGCGCGAGGGGCGAGGACTCGTCGTCGATGACCCCGATGCCGACGGCGTGGTGGCTCGGCTCCTCGTCCTTCTGCTCCGGAGCCTTGGGCTCTTCGCCCGGCTCCTTCGCGACGCTGGGCTCTTCGAGCTCCTCCGTCGAGGGGTTCTCGTCGGGGGCGTGCTGGGCACCCTCGTCGGCGTGCTCGGCCTCGTTGTCGTGGTGATCGGTCATGTCGTTCTCCCTTCCACTCCCAGCGTGCGCCGATCCGGCCGACCATGTCACCGGCTTGACGTAGCGACTCGTGTGGCCGAAGGGGCCGGGCCCGTACCGCGCGGGGCCCATCGGTAGGGTTCCCGCATGACGTCCCGGACGGGCACCCGCGCGCTGAAACTGTTGTTCGCCTTCGTGGCTGCGGTGCTGTGGGCTGGAGCCCTGCTGGCAGCGATGCCCCCCCGGCATCAATGACGGGCCGAGCGGCGCCTGCGCGCACGCTGCGGGCAACCGTCTCGTGTTCGACTCATCCGTGGTGCCCGAATCCGTCGCGGCCCAGGGCGCCTGGCAACTCTTTCCCCCGGCGTCGGATGCCGCTACACGGCCCCCACGGGAGAGTCGGTGTTCGTCGGGCCGAGTTTCGGGCCGTCGATCATCGCCCTCCATGCGCTCGCCGTGACCGTCATCCTGGCCGGTGTCGTCGTGAGACACAGCTGGCGCGAGCCGCGTCGCCACGACGACCTCCTGCGGGCGTAGGGTCGCGGGATGGACCCGGAAGCGCGACTGCACGAGCGTAAGCGTGAGCTCACCGTGCAGCTCGACCGGCTGGATGCCGACGACGACAGCCTTCGTCACGACCGCGCCGACGCCACCGCCGACGACGAGCACGACCCCGAGGGGTCGACGCTGTCGGGGGAGTGGCAGCGGGTTGAGGCTCTACGTCGAGCCGCGCGGGCAGAGCTCGCCGAGGTCGAGGCCTCCCTCGCCCGCGTCGCCGCAGGCACCTACGGTGTGTGCGCGAGCTGCGGCCGCGACATCCCGGTCGAGCGCCTCGATGTCCGCCCCCACGCGACGATGTGCGTCGCCTGCGCTTCGCGCTAGCCGCGCCCGTAGCTGTTCACGCCGCCCGCATCCGGCCGAACCTCGGAGAATCGCGCGAGATTCGGACGGATGTGGCATCCCGGTCCGAGTTTCGCGCCGATCTCCGAAATTCGTTCCGCCGCGGGTGTTGACACCCGCCACCCCGAGCCCTAACGTACAACCAAATGGTTGCACGAAACGATCCCCGGGCGAGTGAGCGGAGCGAGCTGAGCGATGACGACATCGACCGTCTCTTCCACGCGCTCGCTACGGCGACGCGTCGCGACATCCTCCGCCGCACGATCGAGCACGAGCAGTCGGTGTCGGCGCTCGCGGCCGACTACGACATGTCGTTCGCCGCGGTGCAGAAACACGTCGGCGTCCTCGAGACGGCCGGCCTCATCGTCAAGCGGGCGGAGGGGCGCGAGCGCCTCGTCCGCGCCGACCCCGCCATGATCGCCCGGGCGCGGGCCCTGCTCGCCCGCTACGAAGACCTCTGGCGCGCCCGCGTCGATCGCCTCGACGCCCTGCTCGCCGAGCCCGAAGACTGACCCCCGCAGACCCGCAGACCCGCAAGTCCGCACACCCACCCCACGCGCACCATCCGTTCGAAGGAGAATTCGATGCCCGTCACCGACATCACCACCGATGCCGAGAACCTCACGATGACGCTCGTGGCGGATGTCGCCGCGCCCGTCGACCGCCTCTGGCGCGCGTTCACGCAGCCCGCGCAGCTCGAGCGCTTCTGGGGCCCTCCCGGCTGGCCCGCGACCTTCACGCGGTTCGACTTCACCCCGGGCGGACGAGCGCAGTACGCCATGTCGAGCCCGCAGGGCGAGAAGTCGCGCGGAACCTGGGAGTTCATCGCGATCGACGAGGGCCGCAGCTTCGAGGTGCTCGACGCGTTCGCCGACGAGAACGGCGAGCCGATGGAGCAGTTCCCCGCGATGCGCATGCTGTTCTCGTTCGAGACGACCGAGACCGGCTCGCGCCTGACGAACGTCACCTACTTCACCTCGGCCGAGGGGCTCGAGCAGGTCATCGCGATGGGCGCCATCGAGGGCTCGCGCCTCGCGATGGGCCAGCTCGACGCGGTCGTGCAGGACCTCCGCGCCTACGCGCAGGGGCAGGGCACGCGCGTCGAACTGCTCGACGACACGCATGTGCGCATCACCCGGTTCATCGACGGTCCGCGTGAGCTCGTCTGGCGCGCGCACCATGAGACCGAGCTGCTGAAGAAGTGGATGCTGGGTCCGGACGGCTGGTCGATGACGGTCGCCGAGCCCGCCACCGAGGTGGGCGGGACGTTCCGGTACGCGTGGGAGCAGGAGGGCGCCCCCGAGACGGCGTTCGGGTTCGAGGGCGAGCTGCTGCAGCTCGACGCGCCGCGCCGCGAGGTCACGACCGAGCGGATGTCGGGAGTCGAGGGGCCCGGCACGGTCAACGACCTCCAGCTCTACGAAGAGGACGGCGCCACCCTGCTCACGCTCCTCATCGAGTATCCCGACAAGGAGACGCGCGACACGGTCCTCGCTACCGGCATGGCCGACGGCATGGAAGACTCCTACGCCCGCCTCGAGGCGGAGGTGCTGTCAAAATGATGGGGTGACGGAACCCGTGATCGCCCTCCAGAACCATCCCGGCGACGTGGAGTTCCCCGTCCGCCCTCGGCGGCGGTACACACGGATGCTGGACGCCCGGCGCAAGACCGACCCCAAGGCCATGCGCAAGCGGGCGCTCCCCGTGACGGCGATCGCGGTGCCGATCGGCATCCTGGGCTTCGTGCTGTCGTACGTGTGGGTGGGCAGCGAGGATTTCGGGAACAACCTGTTCGGTCTCTTCCTCGGGATGTGCGCGGGCCTGCTCGTCGCGTCGATCGTCCTCGCTGTGCGCGACGCCCGCGCTCCGCGCAACGCGCAGCGGCAGTACCTCGCGCTCGCGGCGCGGAGTCCGCTCACGCCGCGGCAGCAGCAGATCCTGGCGCTCGACGCCGCGAGCGACTTCGCGATGCGCGGGTGGAACTCCTCGCTCGCATTCACGCCGACGTTCGCCGAGCTGCCGCAGGACCTACGCGCCAAGCACCGTGACGGCGCCGACGGGTCACCCTGGTTCGCGATGCCGCTGCCGGGCATGCAGCAGCTCCGCGCTGCGCTCGACGAGCAGTTCAAGATCGTCTCGCGCTCCGACGCCGAGCTTCTCGTCGCGGACACGCTCGCCCGCGGCGTGCTCTCGACGCGGTTCGCCGAGGTCGCGCAGAGCGATGCGGCAGAGCACATGATGTCGCGCATCGCGGCCCTCACCGACCTGCCGGTCTTCGACATCCACGACCTCGCGCGTGGCGATGAGGAGCGTCCGCCCCGGCTGCTGCTGGCCGCCGACATCGAGCGCGCGATCGGCGGCGTCCGCTACGCCTACGTCGCGGGATACCTGACCGCCGACGAGGCGTGGGCGCTGCTCGAGCCGTTGGCGACGCGCGCGTTCGCCACGTACCAGGGTCGCGACGAGTACTGGCGCGAGGTCGTCATCGCGACGGCGTTCCGCACGGATTCGCTCGAGTCGGTGCAGCGCCAGCGCGAGACGCTCGCGGAACTGCAGCGATCGGACTGGCCCGCGGCATCCGTCGCCTGGCCCTCGGCCTGACCGGCGCTCGGCCCTCGGCCTGAACCGACCTCTGCGGCCGATCCGCGGTGAGCCGGGGCTCAGGCCCGGCCGAGGCCGTCTTCGAGGGCGACCCAGGCGAGCATCGCACACTTGACGCGCGCCGAGAACTTCGAGACGCCCGACAGCGCCGCGGCATCGCCGAACGTCTCCTCGTCCAGGGGGATGCTGCCGCGCGAGCGCAGCGCCTCGCGGAAGCGTTCGATGAGGGCGGCCGCGTCGGCCCGCGTCATCCCGTCGCCCTCGACCTCTTCCTCGACCAGCGAGGCGAGCATCGAGGCCGAGGCCTGCGAGATCGAGCAGCCCGTGCCCTCCCACGACACCCCGGTGATGCGGTCGCCGTCGACGGCGACGCGCAGCGTGATCTCGTCGCCGCAGACGGGGTTCTTCTGGTGCGAGTCGGCGTGCGCCGCATCGCCGACGTCGTGGAGGGGGTTGCCGACCGGGTGCTTCGAGTGGTCGAGGATGAGCTCCTGGTACAGGGAGTCGAGCCCGGTCATGCGTGCGCCCCTTCGGCCTGATCGCTGACGCCGAAGAAGCCGCGGATGCCGCGCACCGCGTCGAGGAACAGGTCGACGTCGTCCTCGGTGTTGTACAGCGCCGTCGAGGCGCGGACGGATGCCGTCATCCCGAACTGCCGGTGCAGCGGAGCGGCGCAGTGGTGCCCGACCCGCACCGCAATGCCTTGGGCATCGAGGAACTGGCCCGCGTCGTGCGCGTGCACGCCGGCGACGTCGAACGACCACAGGCCGACGCGCTCCGCGCCCGGGGCGTCGCCCAGCAGGCGGACGCCGGGGATCTCGCGGAGGCCCGCGCCCATGCGCTCGGCCAGGGCGACCTCGTGCGCGTGGATGTTCTCGGGTCCGACGTCCTGCAGGTAGCGCACGGCCGCGGCGAGACCGATCGCGGGTCCGACCGCCTGCGTTCCGGCCTCGAACTTCTGGGGAGCCGGCAAGTACTCGGCGTGGTCGAGCGTCACGGTGGTGATCATCGATCCGCCGGTGAGGAACGGCGGCAGCGCGTCGAGCACCTCGGCGCGGCCGTACAGTCCGCCGATCGCGTAGGGGCCGAGCATCTTGTGACCGCTGAAGACAGCGAGGTCGACGCCGAGCGCCGGCAGGTCGAGCGGCAGGTGCGGGGCCGACTGGCACGCGTCGAGCACGGTCGTAGCGCCGACCGCCTGCGCGAGGGCGACGATCTCGGCGACCGGGTTGACGATGCCGAGCACGTTCGAGACGTGGGTGAAGGCGACGATCCGGGTGCGTTCACCGATGATGGATGCCGCGGCATCCAGGTCGAGCGTGCCATCTGCCCGTGCGGGGATGTGGCGGAGCACTGCGCCGGTGCGGGCGGCGAGCTCCTGCCACGGGATGAGGTTGGCGTGGTGCTCGATCGCCGTCGTGACGATCTCATCGCCCGGGGTCAGCGCGTACGGTGCGGATGCGGGCGCGCCGCGGCCGAGCGTGGCGTTGCCGATCGCGTAGGCGACGAGGTTCAGGCCGGCTGTCGCGCCGCTCGTCCAGACGAGCTGCTCGGGCTGGGCGCCGACGAAACCGGCGACGGCGGCGCGGGCATCCTCGAAGAGATCGGTCGCCTCGGCCGCGAGGGTGTGGGCACCGCGGTGGACGGCGGAGTTGGCGTGCGTGAGAAAGTCGCGTTCGGCGTCGAGGACCGCCGTGGGCTTCTGGCTCGTCGCGGCGGAGTCGAGGTAGACCAGCCGGTGCCCGTTGACCTCTTCCGAGAGGATCGGGAAGTCGGCGCGCAACGACACCGCGTCGAGCGGGCTGACGCGCGGCGAAGCGGCGGGAACGGCGGGAGAGCTCACTCCTCTAGGCTACGCCCGCCCGCCGGCCCGGGCTCGGGTCGCTCGGGGCGGCGGCGCGTGCTCGGAGCGGTTCGGGGCCGCGGATCCGAGCTTCCGCCTCCGTCAGCCTGCCGTAACTCCTCAAACCCGTGCCATCGAGGGCCGGACCGGCCTGCTGGCGGCGGTGCTGCGCCCGCGCTTGAGGAGTTACTGCGCGCGTTCGCGCGAGACCGCCGCGCCGGGCTCAGCGCTCGTCGGGCGAATCGGTGTGCGCCACCAGGCCGTAGGTCGCGGAGGCCCGGCCGGCGCGGTCGTCGCCGGGCATCGGGCGCGAGCGTCGGCCGTAGACGATCTCGGACGAATCGAGCAGCCACGGCACGAGGGTGATCTGGACGCCGTGCACCATCATCAGCTGCTGAGCGATGCGGCGGGCGCGTCGGTTGTGCAGGAAGGTCTCCCACCAGTGTCCGACGATGTACTGCGGCAGGTACACCGTGACGACGGATGAGCCGTGCTTCTCGCGGTACTTGCGGATGAACGCCGCGAGGGGAGCCGCATATTGGCGGTAGGGCGACTCGATGATCACGAGCGGCACCGGCATCCGGTGCACCTCCCAGTCGGTCTGCACATCCTGCGCCGACTCCTTCGATACCGCCACGTGCACGGCGATGGTCTTGTCGTGCTTCGCCGAGAGGGCGTAGTCGACGGCCTTCGCGACGGGCTTCTGCAGGCGGTTCACGAGGACGAGGGCGACGTCGCCCGTCGAGCCGTAGTGCACGTCGTCATCCATCGCGATCTCGTGCTCGACGTCGCGGTAGTAGCGGCTCACCCCGACCATGAGGAACGCCAGGATCGGGATCGCGATGAACACGAGCCAGGCGCCGTGGGTGAACTTCGTCACGGTGACGATGACGAGCACCGCGACGGTGAAGGTCGCCCCGATCCCGTTGATGATCAGTCCGCGGCGGGCCTCCGCGCGGTCGGCGGCGGCGGTCGGATGCAGCAGCCGCAACTCACGCCGCCAGTGCTTGACCATCCCGACCTGACCGAGCGAGAACGACACGAACACGCCGATGATGTACAGCTGGATGAGGGTGGTCAGGTCGGCTTGGAACACGACGAGCACGAGGATCGCGGCGAGCCCGAGGATGATCATGCCGTTGGAGAAGACGAGCCGGTCACCGCGGGTGTTCAGCGACTTCGGCGCGTAGCCGTCGCGGGCGAGCACGGCGCCCAGCAGCGGGAACCCGTTGAACGCCGTGTTCGCGGCGAGCAGCAGCACGCAGGCGGTCGCGGCCTGGATGATGAAGAACGGGATCGACCCCATGCCGAACGTCGCGGCGGCGATCTGCGCCATGAGGCTCGGCTGCGGCTGGTTGACGCAGTCGAAGCCGACGAGGGCGCAGGGGTCCTCGGCGTAGTGGACGCCCGCGATGAGTCCGAGAGCCGTCAGGCCCGAGAACAGCAGGATGGCGATCGTGCCCATCATGACGAGGGTCTTCTGCGCGTTCGCGATCTTCGGGGCGCGGAAGGCCGGCACACCGTTCGAGACCGCCTCGACTCCGGTCAGGGCCGAGCAGCCGCTCGAGAACGCGCGCAGGATCAGCAGGATGAGCGCGACCTGGCTGAGGCTCTCGGCCTCCATCGCGAACTGCGCGCTCGAGGCGACGGGGGCGTCGCCGAGCAGCGTGCGGATGAGCCCGGTCGCCACCATGACGCCGACCGAGCCGATGAAGATGTAGGTCGGCACCGCGAATGCCGACGAGGCCTCGCGCACCCCGCGGAGGTTGACGATGATGATGAGGACGACGAACCCGACCGCCAGCTCGACCCGCCAGGGGGCGAGGCCGGGCAACGCCGAGATGATGTTGTCGACGCCGGATGCCACCGACACGGCCACCGTGAGGATGTAGTCGACGAGCAGCGCCGCGGCCACGACGACCCCGGCCTTCTCGCCCAGGTTGGTGCGCGCGACCTCGTAGTCGCCGCCGCCCGAGGGATAGGCCTTGATCAGCTGTCGGTAGCTCAGCACGACGACGATGAGCAGGGCCACCACCGCCAGCGCGACCCACGGGCTGAAGGCGAGCATCGCCGTGCCGCCGATCGCCAGGATCATCAGCAGTTCCTGCGGCGCGTACGCGACCGACGACAGGGCGTCGGAGGCGAAGATCGGCAGGGCCCGGCGCTTGGGGAGGAGCTGGTCGTCGAGCTTCTCGGAATCGAGCGGGTCGCCGATGAGGATGCGCTTCGCGATCGGCGTGGTTTCCTCGCCCGGTTCGCGACTGTCAGTGGTCACGGCGGGCGACATTACGCCTGGCGCGGCATCCTGCGCAATCTCGCCGCGCCGAGCGTCACCGGAGCGTTGTCGAACCGTGGTTTCTGCGTTCGGTTCAGAGCCCGCTGTAGGGGCGGTACAGGATGTCGGTGACGCCGAGGCCTTCGGTCGCGTCCGCGAAGACGCTGTACGACAGGTCTCGCACCGGACCGTCGGGAGAGAGGAAATCAGTTCGGTCGATGTCGAAGACAAAGCGCAGTTCGCCGTCGCCGGGCATCGCCCATTCGTCGTCGGGACCGTTCGAGCGCACCGCATCCGCGGCCGAGCCGATGGTGAGCGCGAATTCGGGTGTGATGGGCACTTCCTGCACCTCGTTCGCCCCGATGCTGACCCACGTCGGGATGCCGTACTCGTCCCGCGGCTTGTTGCCGTCGACGAAGATCATGTCGTACAGCGCGAAGCCGGCCCAGTCGTAGATCGTGTAGTCGGGGAAGTGGGTGCCGTCTCCGGTCTGGACGCCGAGCTCGGGCTCCGTTCCGAACGCCTCGGTCAGTGCGGCGACGGCCGGCCCGACCTCATCGCGCCAGCGGAACTCGAGCAGCGTCGATCCGTCATCGGCGACGATCGTGAAACCGGTCGCGGCCATGACCACCTCGGCTGCGACGGGTGCGGCATCCGCCGGTGTGGGTGTCGGCGTGGGCGTCGGGGTCGGCCCCGATGCCGCGCTGGTCTGAGTCGGGGCCGGGGACGACGGCGCAGCCGCGGGTGCGGCATCGCGCTGCGCGAGCAGGAACACGACCACCGCCGCCACGACCAGCAGCACCCCCGCCACGATCGAGAGCACGATGAGGGGCCGCCGCGGTGTCGCTGTGGTCATACCCGCCATCCTGGCAGGGGAGTCACCGCCGGCGGCATCCCGGCCCGGTACGGAGACCCTCTCAGCGGCCGGCGCGGAAGGTGTACGTGACGGTGACCTTGCTGCCCTCGACCGTGACAGCGGCACCGAAGCGGCGCTGACCGTCCTGGTAGAAGGTGTTGCGGTCCGAGCCGAACACGAACGACCCGCCCTGACCGGAGTCGGGACCGAGCGCGGCGACCTCGTCGGCCGACATGTCGAGCTCGATGCCGAAGTCGTCGGTCACCGGAACGTCGACGTCGGAGTCGTACGAGATGAAGGTCGGCGCGGGCACCTCGGCGCGCGGACGGTTGCCCTCGCTCAAGAAGACGTCGTAGAGCCGGAACCCCTCCCAGGCGTAGATCTTGTACGCGTAGTTCTCGGCGTCGCCGTTCTGGAAGTCCTCGGTCGGGGCCGCGCCGAAGAGCTCGGTGAGCGCCGCCACGGCCGGATCCGCGTCATCCGCCCACGCGTGGGTGAACGTCGTCGATCCGCCGGCGTCGGTGATGGTGAACCCGTCCGCGGTCACCGCGACGCCCGCAGTCGCCGCCGGGGCGCTCGGGCTCTCCGACGGCTGCGGGGTGCCGGACGGCTGCGGGACCGACTGCGTCGCCGGAGCCGTCGGCACCGGGTCGGCCGCAGGCTCCTGCCGCTGCGACTGCTGCGTCAGGTAGATCGCGAACACCACGATGACCGCGACCACGAGCAGGCCGGCGATGCTCGACAGGATGACGAGCAGGCGGCGGTCGCCGCCACCCCCGTCGTCGACGTGCTCGACCGGACGCGGCGCGAGGGGCTCGTCGGGCCAGCCGGCCATGACTGGCGGCATACCCGACGCCTTCTCGCGCTTGGGGCCGGGCTCACGTGACGCGCGGGGCTTCTTCTCGCGCGGCTCGCGCGGCTGACGCGGCTCCCGCGGCGCCTTCTCGCGCTTCGCGCGCTCGGGCTTGGCCGGCGGCTCGTAGGGCTCGAAATCGGCGAACGGGTCGTTGGGGTCGCTCATGCGAGGAACTCCTTGGCTGCCACGACGAGGTTCTCGACACCGCGCTCGATCGTCGGATGCATGACCGGCGCGAAGAACGGGGAGTGGTTGGTGGGGATGTCGCGCTCGACGGTGCCTGCTGCGACGGCATCCGCGAACTTCTGCGGGTCGACGCCGCCCCAGAACCAGAACACGAGGGGAACGCCGGCCTCGCGCGCGAACCACGAGACGTCCTCGCTGCCGGTGAACATGCCGGGGTCGACGACGCTGCCCTCGCCGAAGGCGCGCTCGAATGCGGCGGTCAGACGGGCCGTCGCGGTGTGGTCGTTGATCGTCGGGGGCAGGGTGTGGTCGACGGTGATCGCGGGCTCGGTCTCGGCACCGGATGCCGCCGCTTCGGCGCGCACGATGCGTTCCACCTTTGCCATGACGCGCTCGCGCGCGGCGTCGTCGGGGTAGCGCAGGCTGAGCTCGAGCTTCGCCTCGGCGGGGATGATGTTGTTCTTCAGGCCGGCGTGGATCGAGCCGACCGTCACGACGGCGACGTCGCGCGGGTCGACCTCGCGCGAGACGACCGTCTGCAGGCGCATGACCGTCGCCGCCGCCATCACGACGGGATCGATGGTGGAGTGCGGGCGCGAGCCGTGGCCGCCGCGACCGTGCAGCACGACGCTGAGGCCGTCGGATGCCGCCATCTGGGTGCCCGGCCGCACGCCGATCACGCCGGCGGGCAGGGGCGTGACGTGCTGGCCCAGCACGATGTCGGGCTTCGGGAAGCGGTCGAGCACGCCGTCGGCGATCATCGCCTGCGAGCCCGCGCCGTACTCCTCAGCGGGCTGGAAGACGGCGACCACGGTTCCCGACCACTCGTGCTGCGTGGCGATGAGCTGCTCGAGGGCTCCGAGAAGCGCGGTGACGTGCATGTCGTGGCCGCAGGCGTGCATGACGGGCACGTCGTTGCCCGCGGGGTCGACGCCGCGCGCCGTCGAGGCGTACTCGAGGCCGGTCTGCTCGGGTACCGGGAGGCCGTCCATGTCGGCGCGGAGCCACACGACGGGACCGTCTCCGTTGCGGATCGCGGTCACGACACCGGTGCGGCCGATGCCCTCCTGGTACTCGAGACCGAGCTCGCTGAGCCGAGCCGCGATGACGGCGGCCGTCCGCGTCTCCTGGAACGACAGTTCCGGGTGCCGGTGCAGGTCGGTGTAGAGGGCGTCGAGGTCCAAGGCCATGCTCCGAGCCTACGGGAGGGCGCCTGCGCGCTGCCCGGGGGTCGCTGCGTCGGTTTCAGGCCGGCGGGGCCGTGCTCGACCGCTCGACGAGCGCGAAGTCGAGGTCGGCCGGGGGTTCGGACGCCACCCCGCGAAGCGCCGCGATCATCGCCGAGGCCACGCGCTCGCCCTGTCGGCCCGGGAACTGGTCGACCGTCGTGAGGCCGAAGAACTCGCCGAGGTCGTGGCCGTCGACCCCGATGATCGACACGTCCTCCGGAACGCGCAGCCCGAGCTCGCGCGCCGCCAGCATCGCCCCGATCGCCATCTCGTCCGAGGCCGCGAAGATCGCGGTGGGGCGGGTCTCGGCGTCGCGGAGCAACCGCGTCGCGGCATCATGCCCGCCGGCCATCGTGAAGTCCGCCGCCGCGAAGCGATCTGTCTGCGGGGCGACGCCGGCCTCGGACAGGGCGGCCTCGAAGCCCCGGCGACGCTGTGTGGGGATGTGGAAGTCGCCCTCGAACTGCGGATGCAGGCCGATGTGGGCGATGTCGCGGTGCCCGAGGTCGAGCAGGTGCTCGGTCGCCGTCCGGGCCACCTCGATCTCGTCGACGGTGAGCGACCGCAGGCCCGCGAGCTGCCCGCCCATCGCGATGACCGGCAGGCCCAGGTCGCCGAGCTGCGCGATCTCGTCGCTTGCGAGTGCCATCGACACGACGATGACGCCGTCGACGCGCTGCCGTCGCAGCGAGGTCGCGAACACCCGGCGGCGTTCGTCGGCCTCGGCGGTGAGGGCGTACAGCGCGACGTCGTAGCCGTCGCGCTGCAGGGTCGCGGCGATGCCCGTGAGCACGCGCGAGAAGAACCAGCGGTCGAGGATCGGCACGAGTACGCCGATGTTGCGGGTGCGTCCGGACGCGAGGCTCGAGGCCGCCGACGAGACGACGTAGCCGAGATCGGATGCCGCCCGCAGCACGCGTTCGCGCGTCGTGGGCGACACCGGACCCCGGCCGCTCAGGGTGCGGGAGACGGTCGCCGTCGAGACCTCGGCGCGTCGCGCGACGTCGTCGATGCCGACCATCTCCCGCTCCTCTCGTCAACTCACGCGGATCCAGACCGCCGCGTCGACGGGCAGCTCGGCCACGTCACCGGCGCTCTCGGCGAGATCGGCGACGCTCGAGACCAGGATCTCACCGGCGGGCAGTGCGACCGCATCCGTGCCGGTGTTGGCGACGACGAGCACGTCGCCGTTGCGGAACGCCACGACGTCGTCACCCAGCTGCAGATCGACCCACTCGAGCGATCCGGCGCCGAGGTCGTGCCGGCGACGTGCGGCGAGCAGCTCGCGGTAGAGCGTCAGGGTCGAGGCGGGGTCGCCGTCCTGCACCGAACGCGCGAGGCCGTGCCACTCCTCGGGCTGCGGCAGCCACGAGGCCCCGGTCGGGCTGAACCCGTATCCGGGGGCGTCGGCCTCCCACGGGATCGGCACGCGGCATCCGTCGCGGCCGTAGCGCTCACCGTCGGTGCGGAACCAGGTCGGGTCCTGACGGGCGTCATCGGGCAGGTGCACGACCTCGGGCAGCCCGAGCTCCTCGCCCTGGTAGAGGTAGGCCGAGCCGGGCAGGGCGAGCATCAGGGTCGTCGCGGCGCGGGCGCGGGCCAGGCCCACGACGGCGTCCGGCTGACCGGGGGAGTCGGGGCCGAGACCGTGGCCCTGCGGGTTCTCCGCGGTCAGCGCCAGGCGTGAGGCGTGGCGGACGACGTCGTGGTTCGACAGCACCCAGGTCGCGGGCGCGCCGACCGCGGGGAAGGCGCGCAGCGACTCGGAGATCACCTCGGTGAGGTGGTCGGCGTCCCACTCGGTCTGCAGGTAGGGGAAGTTGAACGCCTGGTGCATCTCGTCCTGGCGCACCCACAGGGCGGTCTCGTCGACGGTGGGCAGCCACGCCTCGGCGCACAGGGCCCGGTCGCCCTCGTACTCGGCGAGGATGCGGTTCCAGCGGCGGTAGATGTCGTGCACGCCCTCCTGGCCCCAGTAGGGCACGTCGAGGCTGTCGCCGCCCATCGATCCAGCGTCCTCGGCCGGCACGAAGTCGGGCAGGCCGTCCGACTTGACCAGGCCGTGGGCGACGTCGACGCGGAATCCGTCGACGCCGCGGTCCAGCCAGAACCGCAGGATGCGCTCGAACTCGTCGCCCACCTCGGGGTTGGCCCAGTCGAAGTCGGGCTGCGTCGAGTCGAACAGGTGCAGGTACCACTGGCCCGGCGTGCCGTCGGGGTTCGTCGTGCGCGTCCAGGCGGGGCCGCCGAAGACCGACTCCCAATTGTTGGGCGCCTCGTCGCCGTTCTCGCCCTTGCCGTCGCGGAAGATGTAGCGCGCGCGCTCGGCGCTGCCCGGCTCCGCCGCGAGCGCTTCCTGGAACCAGGCGTGCTGATCGGACGAGTGGTTCGGGACGAGGTCGACGATGACCCGGATGCCGCGGGCGTGCGCCTCGTCGAGCATCGTGTCGAAGTCGGCGAGGGTGCCGAAGAGAGGGTCGACGTCGCAGTAGTCGGAGACGTCGTAGCCGGCATCCTTCTGCGGCGACCGGAAGAAGGGGCTCAGCCAGACGGCATCGACGCCGAGGTCGGCGAGGTCGCCCAGGCGCGAGGTGATGCCGGCGAGGTCGCCGATGCCGTCTCCCGAGGCGTCGGCGAACGAGCGGGGATAGATCTGATAGATGACGGCGGTGCGCCACCACTCGGCGCCGGGCCGGGAGATCCCGATCGGGGCGAGGGTGGATGCCGCCGTGTCCACGGAAGAGGAGGTCATGGCGCTCACTCTAGTGCAAGCGCTTGCAGTCGCGACCTCGCCGTCGGAGGAGCATCAAAACGGGCCTAGGGTGGTTCGGTGACTTCCGACCCCCTCGAGCACGCTGAGTCGCTCATCGCGCTCATCCCGGACTTCCCCGAACCGGGCATCCTCTTCCGCGACATCTCGCCGCTGCTCGCCGACGCGACCGCGCTGCGCACCGTCGTCGACGCGATCGTCGCGCCCTTCGCCCGTGAGTTCGACGTCGTCGCCGGCGTCGAGGCGCGCGGATTCCTCATCGCCGGCGCCGTCGCGGCGGCGAGCGGTGTCGGCATGGTGCCGATCCGCAAGGCGGGCAAGCTGCCGCGCCCGGCGGCATCCGTCTCGTACGACCTCGAGTACGGTCAGGCGACCATCGAGATGGCGGACGATCTGCCACGCGGTACGCGCGTGCTCCTCGTCGACGACGTGCTCGCGACCGGTGGCACGCTGCGCGCGGCCCAGCGCCTGCTCGAAGGCCTCGGGCACCGGACGGTCGGCACCGCCGTTCTCATGGAGCTCGTCGAGCTCGGCGGCCAGGACGTCTGCGGCCCGGTCCACACGATCTTCCGCGTCTGAACCGCCGGGCCCCATCAGGGCCCGGCGGCTCAGGGCTCGACGATGTTGAGCGGCTCCTCGCCGGCGGCGAGGCGCTCGATCTGCGTGCGGACGAGCTTCGCGATCCGCGGACGCATGGCGTCGGCCGCGCCGCCCACGTGCGGCACGACGAGCGCGCCCGGAGCACCCCAGAGCGGGTGGTCCTCGGGCAGCGGCTCGGGATCGACGACGTCGAGGGCGGCGCGCAGGCGCTCGGACTGCAGCTCGGACACGAGGGCGTCGGTGTCGAGCACCGTGCCGCGTCCGACGTTGACGACGAGCGCGCCGTCGGGCAGCAGCGCGAGCTCACGGGCGCCGATGAGGCCCTTCGTCGTCTCGCCACCGGGCAGCGTGATCATGAGGATGTCGGTGCGCGGCAGCAGCTCGTCGAGCTCGTCGATGCCGTGCACGTGGACGCCGTCCTCGTCCCGGGCTCGGGACGCGACCGGGACGATCGTCGTCTCGAACGGCAGCAACCGGGATGCCACGGCCTTGCCCACCCCGCCGTAGCCGAGGACGAGCACCGTGCGATCAGCGACGCTGCGGCTGAACTGCGGTGCCCAGCGCGCGGACTCCTGGTTGCGCACGTAGTCGGCGAGGTCGCGCTGCGCCGCGATCGCGAGGCCCACCGCGATCTCGGCGGTCGCCGTCTCGTGGACGCTCGACGCATTCGCCAGCTTCGTGCCCTCGGGAAGGTAACGCCCCATGCCCTCATAGCCGATCGACTGGCTCTGCAGCATCCCGACGCTGATGTTCTCGAGAGCCGAGAGGAGTCGCTTGCCCGACATGTACGGCGGAACGACCATGTCGAACGCGTCTCGGGGCGCGGGGGACCGCAGGTCCCATACCACGAGGTCGACCCCCTCGGGCACGGCGCCGATGTCGGCTGCCAGCTCGTCGGTGGGCACGCTGACGACGATGGGGCGGGGGGATTCGATCATGCCCCCACGCTACCGACCCGGTGCTCAGACGCGGGCGAGCACCGCCGCGACGGCCGACGTGAAGAACGTGAGCCCGTCGGTGCCCGAGCGCATCGCGTCGCTGGTGTTCGGGCCGAATCCGGGCTCGACGGCGTGCTCGGGGTGGGGCATGAGCCCGACTACGTTGCCGCGCTCATTCGTGAGACCGGCGATGTCGTCGAGCGAGCCGTTGGGGTTCACTCCGCGGTAGCGGAACGCCACGAGACCCTCGCCCTCGATCCGCTTCAGCGTCTCGGCCGAGCACGTGAAGCCACCGTCGGCGTTCTTCAGCGGGATGACGATCTCCTGGCCGTTCTCGAAGCCGCTCGTCCAGGCGGTGTCGGCGTTCTCGACGACGAGGCGCTGGTCGCGGCGGATGAACTGCTGGTGGGCGTTGCGGATCAGGCCGCCGGGCAGCAGATGCGCCTCGACGAGCATCTGGAAGCCGTTGCAGATGCCGAGGATCGGCATGCCCTTGTCTGCGGCATCCTTCACCTCGGCCATGATCGGCGCGAGCGCCGCGATCGCGCCGGCGCGGAGGTAGTCGCCGTAACTGAAGCCGCCGGGCAGCACGAGCGCGTCGACACCGTCGAGGTCGTGCGAGCCGTGCCACAGCGCGACGGGCTCGGCGCCCGCGAGACGGACGGCGCGCTGCGCATCGCGGTCGTCGAGCGAGCCCGGGAAGGTGATGACACCGATGCGCGCGGTCACTCCACGACCTCGATGTTCACGACGTCCTCGATGACCGAGTTCGAGAGGATCTCGTCGGCGATGCGGCGAGCGGTCTCGAGGGTCGCGTCGTCGGCGCGGTCGACGGTGAGCTCGAAGCGCTTGCCGATGCGGACGTCGGAGAAGCCGGCCACGCCGAGACGAGTGAGAGCTCCCGACACCGCCTTGCCCTGCGGATCCAGGAGCTCGGCCTTGGGCATGACGTCGACGACGATGGTGGGCATTGCTCGCTCCGGAGGTCGCGGGATGGGTGCGCGACCAGTCTACGGGTGGGAAGGCGCCGCTCGTCCGCCGCATCCGGCCGGTGTCGTGACCCGATCGTGACCATCCACTTCGGGAGCGCTCTCTTGAGTTCCTGGGAGCGCTCCCGTATGGTCATGGGCAATCGGTGAGAGCGCTCCCATAGTCGGGTGCGAACCGCCGCGCACCAGATACCGCAATCACGAAGGAGTGACACGTGAATTCACGCGCACTGCGGCGGATCGGCCTCGTGGCCGGCGTCGCAACCACCTCGGCCATCGTCCTCGCCGGATGCTCGGGCGGAGGTGACCAGGCCGCATCCGGGGGCGACTCCGACACCGTCACGCTCGCGACGTTCAACGACTTCGGTTACACCGACGAACTGCTCGCCGAGTTCACCGAGGAGACCGGCATCAAGGTCGTACACACCAAGGCGGCGACCTCGAACGACGCCCGCACCAACTTCTTCCAGAAGCTTGGCAAGACCGGCCTCGCCGACGTCGAAGGCGTCGAGGTCGACTGGTTCCCCGAGATGATGCAGTACTCCGACCTCGTCGCCCCGGTGCCGGACGAGCTCGCCGGCCGTTGGCTCGACTGGAAGGAGAAGGCGGCGACCGACGCCGCGGGCAACCTCGTCGCGTACGGCACCGACGTCGGACCGCAGGCGATCTGCTACCGCGCCGACCTGTTCGAGGCAGCCGGCCTGCCCACCGACCGCGAAGAGGTCGCCAAGCTCTTCCCGACATGGGACGCGTTCTTCCAGGTCGGCAGTGACTACGTCGCCAAGACGGGTGAGCCCTTCATCGACTCGGCGAACTCCGTTTTGCAGGGCGTCGTGAACCAGCTCGACGTCGCCTACGAGGAGCCGGACGGCACGGTCATCGCGACCGAGAACCCCGACATCCGCGCGGCCTACGACACCGTCGTCGACAAGGCGATCCCGATCGCCGCCTACCCGGGACAGTGGTCCGACGACTGGTACGCGGCCATGGCGAGTGGCAAGTTCGCCGCGATGCTGTGCCCGCCGTGGATGCACGGCATCATCGAGGGCGAAGCCCCCGACATCGCCGGATGGGACATCGCCAACGCCTTCCCCGAGGGCGGCGGCAACTGGGGCGGTTCGTACCTCGTCGTCCCCGCCAACGGCAAGAACGTGACCAACGCGCAGAAGCTCGCCGACTGGCTGACGTCTCCCGAGACGCAGATCAAGGCCTTCAACAACGCCGGTACGTTCCCGAGCCAGCCCGAGGCGCAGTCGAGCCCCGACCTGACCGGGTTCGTCAACGAGTACTTCAACGACGCTCCTTCGGGTCAGATCGGCATCGACCGCGCCAACGCGATCACCGTCACGACCTTCAAGGGCCCGAAGTACTTCCAGTTCCACGACGCCCTCGGAAACGCCATCACGCGCGTCTTCGACGGCATCGAGGACAAGGAGACCTCCTGGAAGACCTGGGTGACCGAGGTCGGAGCCTTCTGACCCACCCTGTCGGGGCGCATCGGATCATCGGTGCGCCCCGGCGTCCCCCTCTCGGACCCGAAGGACGATCGTGACCACGACTCAGCAGCGCCCAGTGACGCGCGCCCCCCGAAACGACGACGGCGGTCGTCCTCCGCGAGTCATCTCTTTCTCGCAGAAGCTCAGCAAGTGGGACATCCGCTTCTCGCCGTACCTCTACATCTCGCCGTTCTTCATCATGTTCGCGATCGTGGGGCTCTTCCCCATCGCGTACACCGCGGTGATCTCGTTCATGGACTGGGACCTCATCCGCGGCGAGGGTGAGTTCATCGGATTCGACCAGTACATCTGGATCCTGTCGCAGCCCCACTTCTGGACCGCGCTGCGCAACACGTTCAGCATCTTCCTGCTCTCGAGCGTCCCGCAGCTCGTGCTGGCGATCTTCATCGCGGCCGTGCTCGACCGGAACATCCGCGCCAAGACCTTCTGGCGCATGGCGGTGCTCGTCCCCTACGTCGTCGCCCCCATCGCCGTCGGCCTCATCTTCAACGCGATGTTCGCCGACCAGTCGGGCTTCATCAACGGCATCCTCCAAGCGATCGGGATCGGCGCCATCCCCTGGCACGTCGAGCCGTTCTGGAGCCATGTCGCGATCGCCACGATGGTGAACTACCGCTGGATGGGCTACAACACCCTCATCCTGCTCGCGGCCATGCAGGCCGTGAACCGCGACTTCTACGAGGCGGCCACCGTCGACGGCGCCGGCCCCGTGCGCCAGTTCTTCTCGATCACGCTGCCCTCGCTCAAGCCGACGCTCATCTTCGTCATCATCACGGCCACGATCGGCGGCCTGCAGATCTTCGACGAGCCGCGCGTGTTCGACCAGTTCGGCCGTGGTGGATCCGCCCAGCAGTGGCTGACCATCACCCTCTACCTCTACGACGTCGGCTGGGGACAGTGGAACTTCGGCCGGGCCGCGGCGATGGCGTGGATCCTGTTCATCATCATCGTGCTGATCGGACTCGTGAACCTCGTGGTGACGCGCACCCTCGTCCGCGACGAAGGACTTCGCCGTGAGCTCAGCAAACGGGAGCAGAAGAAGCAGTCGAAGCAGGCGCAGCGCGCGCTGAAGGAGAACCAGGCATGAGCACCATCGGCACTCCCGTCCCCCTCGCCACGGTGGAGGAGGGCATCCCGAACGCGCGCAAGCAGCGCCGGGGTGGCCGCGCCCGGCGCATCCGCGGCAGCCGTCCCGGGTTCTGGACCTACGCCATCCTCGGCGCCGTGTTCCTCTCGGCCGTGTTCCCCCTCTACTGGTCGTTCGTGATCGGCTCGGGCGACTCGTCCACGCTCCGCAAGCCCTTCCCGTGGATCCCCGGCGGCAACTTCATCGAGAACGCCCTGTCGGTCATCTCCAACCCGGCCGTCAACTTCTGGCCGGCGCTGTGGAACTCCATCTACAGCTCGTTCCTCATCGCCGCCGCCGTCGTGATCACCTCGACGCTCGCCGGCTGGGCCTTCGCGAAGCTGCGCTTCCACGGCGGACCCGGGCTGCTGGTCTTCGTCGTGGCGACGATGGCCGTGCCGCAGCAGCTCGGCGTCGTGCCGCTCTACATCCTGTTCTCCGAGCTCGGCTGGACGGGGCAGATCGGCGCCATCATCATCCCGGCGCTCACCAGCGCCTTCGGCGTGTTCTGGATGACGCAGTACTTGCGTCAGGCGGTGCCCGACGAGCTGATCGAGGCGGCGCGCGTCGACGGAGCCTCGATGATCCGCACGTTCTGGACCGTCGGCATGACCGCGGCGCGTCCGGCCGCGGCGATGCTGTTCCTCTTCACCTTCGTCGGAGCCTGGAACAACTTCTTCTGGCCGTTCATCGTGCTCGACCGGCAAAACCCGACGCTTCCCGTGGCGCTGTCGCTGCTGCAGTCGAACTACTTCGTCGACTACTCGGTCGTGCTCGCGGGCGTCATCCTCGCCACCATCCCGCTGCTGCTGCTGTTCATCTTCGCGGGCAAGCAGCTCGTCAGTGGCATCATGGCCGGGGCGGTGAAGGGATGACCCTGAACCTCGACCGCACTCAGCAGGAGAACATGAACGCTTCGCGCAGCTTCCCCACCGGCTTCCTCTTCGGAGCAGCCACCGCGGCGTACCAGATCGAAGGCGCGGCCTTCGAAGACGGTCGTACCGCGTCGATCTGGGATGCGTTCGCCCGTGTTCCCGGTGCCGTGATCAACGCCGACAACGGCGACGTCGCGTGCGATCACTACCACCGCTACCGCGACGACGTCGCGCTCATGAAGGAGCTCGGTCTCGACACGTACCGGTTCTCCACCTCGTGGTCGCGCGTGCGTCCCGACGGCGGCGCGCTCAACCCGAAGGGCGTCGACTTCTACGAGCGGCTCGTCGACGAGCTCCTCGGTGCCGGGATCATCCCGTGGCTGACCCTCTACCACTGGGATCTGCCGCAGGCCATCGAGGACCGGGGCGGGTGGACCCTTCGCGAGACCGCCGATCGTTTCACCGAGTACGCCCTCGACATGCACGACGCCCTCGGCGACCGCGTGCACCACTGGACGACGCTCAACGAGCCGTGGTGCTCGTCGTTCCTCAGCTACACCGCGGGCATCCACGCTCCCGGACGGTTCGACATCGGCGACGGCATGCTCGCGGCGCACCACCTGCTGCTCGGTCACGGGCAGACCGTCGCCGCCCTGCGCGAGCGCGACTCGTCGCTGTCGCTGGGCATCACGCTGAACCTGACGGTGGCCGAACCGGCCGATCCGGCCGATGCCGCCGACGTCGACGCGGCGCGGCGCATCGACGGCCAGTTCAACCGCTGGTTCCTCGACCCGATCTTCCGGGCCGCCTACCCCGGCGACATCGTCGCCGACATCGAGAAGGTGGATGCCGCGGCGGTCGAGCGCTGGCGCGATGCCGTGCGCCCGGGCGACGAGACGATTATCGCGCAGCCGCTCGACGCCCTCGGGGTGAACTACTACCACGGCGAGTTCGTGGGCGGTCGTCCCGACCCCAACCCGCCGACCCCGGGAGACGCGCCCACCGATCGCAAGACCGGCTCGCCGTGGCCCGCCGGTCACGACATCTACTGGCACGAGCGGGGTCTGCCCCGCACGTCGATGCACTGGGAGGTGCAGCCCGCGGGGCTGACCCAGCTGCTCGAGCGCGTGTGGACCGAGTACGCCCAGCCCGTCGGCACGATCCTCTACGTCACCGAGAACGGCGCCGCCTACGACGACGAGCTCGTCGAGGTCGACGGCGAGAAGTCGGTGCCGGACGCCGAGCGCACCGAGTTCCTGCGGGTGCACCTGGGCGCCATCCTCGACGCCCAGGAGGCCGGTGCCGACGTCCGCGGCTACTTCTACTGGTCGCTGCTCGACAACTTCGAATGGGCCTGGGGCTACGAGAAGCGCTTCGGCATCGTGCACGTGGATTACCACACGCAGGAGCGGACGTTGAAGGACAGCGCGAAGGAGTATCGTCGGGTCATCGCAGATCGTGCGATCGACGTTCCCGCTCCGGCGGACGCCGCCCGGACCGCCGTCCCGAGGTAGCCCACCTGTGATCTCCGACCAGAACCGGACGGCCGCGACCATCGAAGAGGTCGCGGCCGTCGCCGGTGTATCGCGCTCGACGGTGTCGCGCGTCGTCAACGGCTCGACCGCCGTCAGCCCCGCCGCCCTCGAGTCGGTGCGCCGCGCGATCGCCGAGCTCAACTACGTTCCCAACCGCGCGGCGCGTTCGCTCGCCAGCCGGTCGACGATGGCGATCGCGCTCGTCGTGCCCGAAGACACCAGCCGGGTGTTCGGCGATCCGTTCTTCGCGGCGGTCGTGTCGGGCATCAACTCGCGCATCAGCCGCAGCGACTATGTGCTGAACCTGATCATGGCCAGCGCCGACCCCGGCGACAAGACGGCCCAGTACGTGCGCAGTGGGGCCGTCGACGGCGCGATCATCGTGTCGCACCACACGAGCGACACCTTCATCGAGCGCATCGCGGCCGCGATTCCCGTCGTCTACGGCGGTCGACCGGTGCGTTCGCGGATGGGCGACTACTACATCGACGTCGATAACGTCGCCGGTGCGCGGGATGCCACGGCCTACCTCATCGGCCGCGGATGCCGCCACATCGGCGCGATCACGGGCCCGCCGTCCATGCCCGCCGGTGTCGACCGCGCCGAGGGCTACCGCGTGGCGCTCGCGGAGTCGGGACTCACGCCGGCCCCCGTCGTGCAGGGCGACTTCACGACCGAGTCCGGAGCTGTGGCGATGCGTGCCATCCTCGCGGCGGGCGAGCCGCTCGACGGCCTCTTCGTGGCGAGCGATCTCATGGCGCGCGGCGCCATGCAGGTGCTCGCGTCCGAGGGGATCAGGGTCCCTGACGAGGTCGCGGTCATGGGCTTCGATGATTCGCCCGTCGCGCTGACGACCGAGCCGCAGCTGACGACCATGCGGCAGCCGTCGTTCGCGCAGGGCGAGTGCATGGCCGATGTCCTGCTCGCGCGGCTCGCGGGGATGTCGCCCCCCGAGGTGACGATCCTCGACACCGAGCTCATCGTCCGCGGCTCGGCCTGACGCGGGCCTGACGCTCGGGTCAGGGCGCGTCGTGCTCAGGCCAGGGCGGCGTGGAGCGTGTTGTTCCAGGGGTCGTCGAACGCGACCGTGCGCCCGTCGTCGCGCACCGCGACGCCATGATGGCGCAGACGTTCGGTGAGAGCCCCCAGATCGTCGGACGTCGGCAGCGCGAGGTCGACGCGGCCGAGCCCGAGCGCCGGCATGCGCGGCCCTGCCCCTCGGGAGTTCCACACGTTCATCGCCATGTGGTGGTGGTAGCCGCCCGCGCTGACGAAGAGGGCCTGATCGCCGAGCGCCGCGGTCGTGTCGAACCCCAGGGCGTCGACGTAGAACGCCCGTGCCGTCACCACGTCGCCGACCGAGAGGTGCACGTGGCCGACGCGGGCGGGATCGGATGGCGTGGAGCCGGCGCTGCCCGCGCTGTCGAGCATCGCGGCATCGAGGTGCTCGCGTAAGAAGGCGTTGGGGTCGAGGAAGAGCGTGTCCATCTCGACCTGTCCCTGCGTCCACGACCAGGTGCTGCGATCGCGGTCCCAGTAGAGCTCGATGCCGTTGCCCTCGGGGTCGGTGAAGTAGAACGCCTGGCTGACGAGGTGGTCGGCGCTGCCGGTGAAGGTCGAGGGCGCGTGGCGGGCGACGCTGTAGAGCGCGGCCGCCAGAGCTGCCTGCGTCTCGAACAGGATGGCCGTGTGGAACAAGCCAGCCGACCCGGCGGCCGCATGGCGGAGCGCGGGCTCGTGGCGCAGGATCACGACCGGCCGGCCGGCGCGCCCGAGGGTGACGGTGTCGCCGCCTGCGGCGAGCACCTGCAGCGTGACGACATCGCGGTAGTAACGCGTCATCCCGTCGAGGTCGCCGACCAGCAGGGTGACGGCGCCCATCGTCGTGGCACCTGCGAGCTTCTCATTCACACACATACACAACCCCTCACCCCCCCATGTCATTCCCCCCCGGAGCGACGCCGAGTGCACGGCGAAGCGCCGAGTGCACGGCATCCTCGGGTCTGAAAGTCGTTCAGTCGACGGGATGCCGTGCACTCGGCGCGCTGCGCTTACTGCGGGTCTCCTCCCAGGGGGCCCACCGCGGGGATGGGGCCGCCGTCGTCGGCGCCGGTCTTGCGCCAGCGGGCGATCGCGTTGCCGGCGTGGTAGATCACCAGTGCCGCGATGGTGCCGAGGACGATCGCGCCGAACTGCAGCGAACCGAAGTTCATCGCGAACCCCGCGATCGCGATGACGAACGACACCGCGACGGTGTACTGGTTCACGGGACGCGAGAAGTCCACGCGGTTGTCGACCCAGATCTTGATGCCGATGACGCCGATCAGGCCGTAGAGGGCCGTCGTGACGCCGCCGAGCACGCCCGCGGGGATCGTGTTGAACACGGCCCCGACCTTGGGCGAGAAGGCGAGCAGGATCGCCACGATGCCGGCCACCCAGTACGCGGCGGTCGAGTAGACGCGGGTCGCGGCCATGACGCCGATGTTCTCGCCGTAGGTCGTGGTGCCCGAGCCGCCGAAGCCGCCCGCGAGGGTCGTCGCGACACCGTCGGCGATGAGCGCGCGGCCGGTGTGCTTGTTGATCGAGGGGTCGTCGGTCATGGTCGCGACGCCGCGCACGTGGCCGACGTTCTCGGCGATCAGCACGAGCACGACGGGGAGGAACATCGGCACGATGGACCAGGCCGCGGCATCCCCGATCGCCACGAGGTGGAAGTCGGGCAGACCGAACCAGGCGGCGGCCTCGACGGCCTCGAACTCGACCTGCCCGGTGACAGCGGCCACGACGTAGCCGACGATCACGCCGAGGAAGATCGAGATGCGACCGAGGAACCCGCGGAACAGCACGCTGAACAGGATGACGGCGCACAGGGTCACCGTGGCGACCTCGGGCTGCAGCTGGAAGTTGTTCCAGGCGGCGGGTGCGAGGTTGAACCCGATCAGCGCGACGATCGCACCGGCGACCACGGGCGGCATGAGCTTCTCGATCCAGCCCGTGCCGAAGGCCTGCACGATGAAGCCGACCGCCGCGAGCAGGAGGCCCGCGACGACGACGCCGAGGAGCGCCTGAGTGATCTGCTCGGCGGTCTCGAGGCGGTTGCCGCCGTTGAGCGCCGTGATGGGGGCGATGAAAGCGAACGACGAGCCCAGGTAGCTCGGCAGCTTGTTGCGCGTGATCAGCAGGAAGACGAGGGTGCCGAGACCCGAGAAGAGCAGGGTCGTCGAGACCGGGAAGCCGGTGATGATCGGCACGAGGAACGTCGCACCGAACATGGCGACGACGTGCTGCGCGCCGATCGCGATGGTGCCGGGCCAGTTCAGGCGCTCGCCGGGCTTGACGACGGCGCCGCGCGCGACGGTGCGACCGTCGCCGTGGAGGGACCAGATGGGCATGGGACTCCTCGGAAAGGATGAACGATTCGGGATGGAGCGCGAGAGCGGCCCTACCCTACCTGTGAGATCCCTGCATGCCGCGTCGGCGCTCCGCGGAGCGCGCGTACGGCCCGCCCTCAGCCCGCGAGCGTCTCGAGCAGCTCGCGATACTTCGCGGCGGTGCGCTCGACGATGTCGTCGGGGAGAGCCGGGGGAGTGCCGGTCTTGTCCCAGGCCGCCGCGAGCCAGTCGCGCACGATCTGCTTGTCGTAGCTGGCCATGCGCTCGGCGGGCGTCGTGCCGGTGCGCCAGGCCTCGGCATCCCAGTAGCGCGACGAGTCGCTCGTGAGCACCTCGTCGGCGAGGGTCAGCACGCCATCGGCATCGAGGCCGAACTCGAACTTCGTGTCGGCGAGGATGAGCCCCTTGCTCTCGGCGAGGGCGGCGGCTCGTCGGTAGATCTCGAGCGACGCGTCGCGCAGCGCGGCGGCGGTCTCGGCGCCGACGAGCTCGACGGAACGCTCGAACGAGATGTTCTCGTCGTGCTCGCCGAGGGGAGCCTTGTACGCGGGGGTGTAGATCGGCTCGGGCAGGCGGTCGCCGTTCTGCAGGCCCGCGGGGAGGGGGATGCCGCACACCGTGCCGCTCTCGGAGTACTCGGCCCAGCCGGTGCCGGTCAGGTAGCCGCGGACGACGCACTCGATCGGCTGCATGTCGAGCTCGCGCACGATCATCGCCCGCGCGGCGACCGCTGCCGGCGGCTGGAGCCCCAGCAGATGGTTCGGGATCGGGTGGCCGCCGTCGCGACCGGCGAGCTGGGCGAACCACCACAGGCTCAGGCGCGTCAGCAGTTCGCCCTTGCCGGGGATGCCGGGCTCAAGGACGTGGTCGAAAGCGCTGACGCGGTCGCTCGCGACGACGAGCATCCGGTCGGCCGGGCCGTCCGCCGGACGGTACAGGTCGCGGACCTTGCCGGAGTAGACGTGCTTCCAGCCGGGCAGATCGAGGGCGCTCACCCGGCCATTATCCCGGAGCGGGGAACGCCGCGCCGACCCGTGAAAAAGGGCGTATAGTCCACATGGACTAATCGAGAGGGGGGTGCCATGCCGGATGCCGTCGGTCGGCTCACCCCGCTGGGGCTGATGCTGCTCGCGCTGCTGCACGAGGACGACATGCACGCGTATGAGATGGTCCGCCTGCTGCGCGAACGGAAGGCCGACCGCCTCGTCGCCCTGACGCACGGGACGATCTACCACACCGTCGCGCGTCTCGAGCGGCAGGGCCTCATCGATGACGTCGGCACCGCTCGCGACGGCAACCGTCCCGAGCGGACGACGTTCACGCTGACGCACGCCGGCGCCGACATGATGATCGCGTGGGTGCGGCGCGAGCTCCCCGCCGTCGACCGGCCCGAGCGTTTCCGCGTCGCGCTGGCCGAGTCGCACAACCTCGACCGCGCCGAAGTGGTGGCGCTCCTCAGCGAGCGACGGGACGCCCTCGCGGCATCCCTCGACGCGCATCGCCAGGCGCGCGACCATGCGATCGAGCGCGGTTCCTATCCCCAGTTCTGGATCGAGGTGCACCGCGAGACGGCTCTGCTGTCGGCGGATGTCGCCTGGCTCGACGAAGCGGTCGAGTACATCCGTCGTCCCGACACCGTGTGGGGGGTCACCGACCTCGCCCCGACCGACCGCTACCTGGCACAGAGAGAAGCCGCCCGCGCATGAGCGAGAGAACCAGCACCGTCCGCGTCCCCGAAGGCGCCCCCGCCGTCAACCCGTGGCCCGCCCTGTGGGCGATGGTCATCGGATTCTTCATGATCCTCGTCGACACCACGATCGTCTCGGTCGCGAACCCGGCGATCAAGGCCGCGCTCGACCCGTCGACCGGCAACCTCGACAACGTGGTGTGGGTCACCTCGTCGTACCTGCTCGCCTACGCAGTGCCCCTGCTGGTCACGGGCCGCCTCGGCGACCGGTTCGGGCCGAAGAACATCTACCTGATCGGGCTCGCGATCTTCACGATCGCCTCGCTCGCCTGCGGGCTCTCGGGCTCGCTCGCCGTGCTCGTGATCGCGCGCGCCGTGCAGGGTCTCGGCGCCGCCCTCATGACCCCGCAGACGATGGCCGTCATCACCCGCACCTTCCCCGCCGAGCGCCGGGGCGCGGCCATGGGCCTGTGGGGTGCGACCGCCGGTGTCGCGACCCTCGTCGGACCGCTCGCGGGCGGCCTTCTCGTCGACGGCTTCGGGTGGGAGTGGATCTTCTTCGTCAACATCCCCGTCGGCGTCGTGGCGTTCGTGCTGGCGTGGCGCCTGGTGCCGCAGCTCGAGACCCACCCCCACCGCTTCGACGTCGTGGGCGTCGTGCTGAGCGCGATCGGGCTCTTCCTCATCGTGTTCGGCCTGCAGGAGGGCGAGCACTACGAGTGGGCCGCCGGCATCTGGGCGATGATCGGGGCCGGTGTCGTCGTCATGGCGGTGTTCGTCTGGACGCAGGGACGGACGAAGAGCGAGCCCCTCGTGCCGCTCGAGCTCTTCCGCGACCGCAACTTCGCGATCTCGAACCTCGCGATCGCCGCGGTGGGCTTCACCGTAACGAGCATGGCGCTGCCGATGGCGTTCTTCACGCAGCTCGCGCGCGGGCTCACCCCGACGCAGTCGGCGCTGCTGCTCGTGCCGATGGCGGTTCTCTCGGGCGCGCTCGCACCGCTGGCCGGCCGCATCCTCGACCGCGTCGACCCGCGCCTGCTGCTCGTCCCCGGCCTGACGCTGATGGTCCTGGGCCTCGTCGGCTACGCGCTGCTCATGAACACCGAGGCGCCCGTCCTGCTGCTGCTCATCCCCGCCGCGATCATCGGCGTCGCCAACGCCGGCATGTGGGGTCCGCTCGCCACGACGGCGACCCGCAACCTGCCGCCGCGTCAGGCAGGGGCCGGCTCGGGCATCTACAACACGACCCGCACGGTCGGCTCGGTGATCGGCTCGGCGGCGATCGCGGCCTACATGCAGTCGCGGCTGACGGCGAACCTGCCGGGTGCCGGGGATGCCGCGGGCGGCGACTTCGGCGGCGGCGGCGCGATGCCTCCCGCGATCGCCGAGGGCTTCTCCGCCGCGATGGCGCAGGCCATGATCCTGCCGGCGATCGTCATCGGGGTCGCCGTGATCGTCGTGATTTTCCTCAAGCGCCCCGCCCACCTCGTCCGGCGCTGACCCCGGCCGCGACCGAACGGGACCGCCCGCGTTGTGGATTCAGTCCGCGACGCGGGCGGCGATGTCGGTGCGGTGGTGCGAGCCGTCGAGGCTGATCTCGGACAGCGCGCGATAGGCGCGGTCACGGGCCTCGGCGAAGTCGGTGCCGCGCGCGACGACGTTCAGCACGCGCCCGCCGGTGGCGACGAGCCCGTCGACCGTCTCGGCGGTCGCGGCATGCGCGAGGTGCACGCCCTCGACGGATGCCGCGGCGTCGAGCCCCGTGAGCGCCCGGCCGGTCACCGGGTTCTCGGGGTAGCCCTCGCTCGCGAGCACGACCGTGACGGCGGCGTCGCCCGAGAACGTCGGCTCGGGCTCGGACTCGAGGCGCCCGCTCGCCGCGGCCATCAGCAGCTCCGAGAGCGGCGAGGTCAGCCGCGCGAGCACGACCTGCGTCTCGGGGTCGCCGAACCGCGCGTTGAACTCGATCACCTTGATGCCCGACTCGGTGAGGATGAGGCCCGCGTAGAGGAGGCCGATGAACGGCGTGCCCTCGGTGTCGAGGTGGCGGATGACGGGCTCGGCCACGTCGCGCGTGACCTCGGCGACGAACTCGGCCTCGCTGCCGAACCGGTCGGCGAGCCAAGGGAGCGGCGAGTAGGCGCCCATGCCCCCGGTGTTCGGGCCGGCGTCGCCGTCGTAGGCGCGCTTGTAGTCCTGCGCGGGGCTGAGGGCTCGGACGGTGTCGCCGTCCGAGACGAAGAAGAGCGACACCTCGGGGCCGGCGAGGAACTCCTCGATCAGCACCGGGCCGCTCGCGAGGTAGGTGTCGGCGTGGGCGAGCGCCGCGTCACGGTCATCGGTGACGATGACGCCCTTGCCGGCAGCGAGACCGTCGGCCTTGACCACGTGGGGGGCGCCGAGCTCGTCGAGCGCGGCCTCGACCTCGGCGCGGCTCCGCGCGCGCACCGCCCGACCGGTGGGCACACCGGCCTCGTCCATCACGCGCTTCGCGAAGGCCTTCGACCCTTCGAGCTGCGCGGCGACCTTTCCGGGCCCGAAGACGGGGATGCCGCGTTCCCGCAGTGCATCGGCGACACCGGCGATGAGCGGGGCCTCCGGGCCGACGATGACGAGGTCGACGTTGGCGCTGCCGGCGAACTCGGTCACCGCGACCGGGTCGTTCTGATCGAGGCCCGGGACGATCTCGGCATCGCGCGCGATGCCGGCGTTGCCGGGGGCCGCGAGCAGGTCGTGACCTGCGCCTTCCGCGGCGAGAGCGAGGATGATGGCGTGCTCGCGCGCGCCCGAGCCGAGGACCAGGATCTTCACCCGGCCAGCCTACCGACCGGGCTAGCGTGGAACCCATGGCCCGCAGCATCCTCACCGCCGATGGCCGCGCCGCGCTCGCCGCGGTCGCCGCCGCCGACGCCTCCGGCGAGAAACCTGCGCGCACCGACCTGGCGACGGCCGTGCGCTACCTGTTGCAGCTGCTCGTCGAGAAGGCGCCCGGCAACTCGGTCGAGATGCGCGTGCCGCCCTTCGGTGCCGTGCAGGTCGTCGAGGGTCCGCGACACACGCGCGGCACTCCTCCCAACGTCGTCGAGACGGATGCCGCGACCTGGATCGCCCTCGCCCTCGGCGAGCTGGCCTGGGCGGATGCCGCCACCGCGGGCCGGCTCAGAGCGTCGGGCACCCGCGCCGACCTCGGAGCGCTGCTGCCGCTGCGGCCCTGACGCCGACTCCGGTAAGGTTAGGCAAGCCTGACCTTACCTCTGGAGTCTGCTGTGCGCTCTTCCCTTCTGCCTCGAGCGTCTCTCGGGGCGCTCGCCGCTGCGTCGATCGTCCTCGGTGTCGCGAGCCCCGCCCTCGCGATCGGCGACGCCGCGCCCGTCGAGCAGCGGACCGCCGCGACCTCGCCGGCCGCCTGCGACATCACCGACGCGACCATCACGTGGGGCTTCAAGGAGTCGTTCCGCTCGTACATCTCCGGCTCCATCGCAAAGGGTGCGTGGGAGCCGTTCGGCGGCGTGGGTTACGAGACGCCCGCGTTCACCTGGACCGGTGGCACGGGCAGCTACGACCCGGCGACCGGTACCGGCTCGATCGCCTTCCCCGGCGGCATCCGGTTCACCGGGCACGGCGGCCTGCTCGACTCGACGGCGCAGAACGTCACGCTCGAGATCGCGCCGGCGGCGGGGCGTGTTCTCGTCGACCTCGCCGGAGTCTCGATGGAGAGCGCGCTCGCCGGCGACGACACCGTCGTCACGACACCCCAGGTGCCGTTCGTGACCGTCGACCTGGCGGGTCTGGAGAGCACGGTCTCGGGCGAGGCCCTCACCCTCGCCGCGACGGATGCCGCCACCGCGATCACCGACGAGGGGTACGCCGCCTTCGGCAACTACGAGACGGGCACCGCCTTCGACCCGCTCTCGTTCACCGCGAGCGGGGTGTGCGCGGCTGCTACCCCGACGGCCGAGCCGTCGCCCGTCGTCGACGCGTCTCCCGCCGCGGATGCGGCAGAGGCGGGCGACGACGAGAGCGGATCGAGCGGTGCCCTCCCCGTCGCGCTCATCGCCGCGATCGGCGGCGCGCTCGTCGCGACGATCGGCGGGTCGACCGCAGCGATCGTCGCCTCGCGTCGCAAGCAGCGGAAGGTGCGTGCCGGCGGCGGGCCCGCCGATCACGCCGACGACGGGCCGGCCGCGTGAAGATGCGGCGACTCCTCGTCGCGGCGCTCGCCGCTGCGGCCCTGTCGCTCAGCGCCTGCGCTCCGGCTGCGACGTCTCACGGCGAGGCCGCGGGCCAGGTCGTGATCGACCGACCCCCGCTGAGCGAATTGGCGCCGGTGACCGACCCGCGCTCGCTCGAGGGCCCCTCGACCGCCGTCCTCGCCGACGCTGCGGTCGCGCCGGTCGTGACGGATCCCACCCAGAGCCTGCCCGTCACCGTGACCTCGCACGATCTCACCGGCGACGTCGAGGTGACGGTGACGGACACCTCGCGCATCATCGCGATGGACCTCTCCGGTTCGCTGGCCGCGACCGTCTGGGGCCTGGGCCTCGGCGGCGAGCTCGTCGGCCGCGACGTCTCGACGACGTTCCCCGGTGCGGCGGACCTGCCGGTTGTCACGGGCAACGGCCACACGGTCAACGCCGAGTCGATCATCGGCCTCGCCCCCACGCTGGTCATCACCGACGGCAGCATCGGGCCGGTCGACGTCGTGCAGCAGCTGCGGGATGTCGGCATCACGGTCGTGTTCGTCGAGCGTTCGGCGTCGTTCGACGGCGCCGCCGACCTGGCGCGCTCGGTCGGCGAGGTGCTCGGCGTCGCCGAGGCGCGAGAGCAGCTCGCTCAGCGGATCGTGAGCGAGGTCGACGAGACGCGTGCGCAGATCGCCGCGCTCGCACCGGAGGCCGCGAGCGAGCGTCTGCGAATGGTCTTCCTCTACCTGCGCGGCACCGCGGGTGTCTACTACCTGTTCGGGTCCGAGTCCGGTGCCGACCAGCTCATCACCGCCCTCGGCGGGGTCGACGTCGCCGGCGAGCTCGGCTGGAGCGGGATGCAGCCCCTCAACGACGAAGCCATGGTCGCCGCCGACCCCGACCTCATCCTCGTGATGACCGCCGGGCTCGAATCGGTCGGCGGCGTCGATGGCCTGCTCGCCGACAAGCCCGCGATCGCGCTGACCGCAGCCGGCCAGCATCGCCGCTTCGTCGACATGGCGGACGGGCAGATCCTGTCGTTCGGGCCGCGCAGTGCGGGGGTGCTCGATGCGCTGGCACGCGCTGTCTACGCGCCCGATCCCGCCTCGTGAGCGGGCGTGCCGCTGGGCGCCGCGCAGTCCTCGTCGGGTCCGTGACCGCGGCGTTGCTCGCGGTGGGCGTCGTGCTGTCGGCCGGACTCGGTCAGCTGCCGGTCGGCCCCGCCGAGGTCGTCGGGTCGTTGCTCCGCGCCATCGGCATGCCCAGCTCGTGGGCGCCGACCGAGCCGCTGATCGAGCAGACGCTGTGGCAGATCCGGTTCCCCCGTGTCGCGATGTCGCTGCTCGTCGGCGCGCTGCTGGCGGTCGCCGGTGCCGTCATGCAGGCGATCTTCGCCAACCCGCTCGCCGAGCCGGGCGTCGTCGGCGTCTCGTCGGGCGCGGCCGTCGGCGCGGCCGCCGCGATCACGCTCGGCGTCTCGTTCCTCGGCCCGTGGTCGATCGCGGTCTGCGCGTTCGCGGGCGGCCTCGTCGCGACCCTCGTGGTCTACGCCGCCGCACGCGCGCACGGGCGTACCGAGTCGATCACGCTCATTCTGACGGGCATCGCCGTCAACGCGTTCGCGGGTGCCGCGCTGGCACTGCTGATGTTCGTCGGCGACACCGCGTCACGCGAGCAGATCGTGTTCTGGCAGCTCGGCTCGATGAACGGTTCGCGCTGGTCGGAGGTGGCGATCGTCGCGCTCGTCGGAGCGCTCGGCACAGCGGCATCCCTCGGTCTCGCACGCCGCTACGACCTTCTGGCGCTCGGCGATCGCACCGCCGCCCACCTCGGTGTGCGCGTCGAGGCGCTGCGGGTCGGGTCGATCGTCCTCGTCGCCCTGCTGACCGGCGTCGCCGTCGCGTTCGTCGGCATCATCGCGTTCGTCGGCCTCGTCGTGCCCCACATCATCCGCATGCTGGTCGGGCCCGCGCACCGGGGGCTCATCGCCCTCTCGGCGCTCGGCGGCGGCGTCGTGCTCGTCTACGCCGATCTCCTGGCGCGGACCATCGTCGTCTCTGCAGACCTGCCGATCGGCATCCTCACGTCGCTCGTGGGCGGACCGTTCTTCTTCTGGCTCATCCGCCGCACCCGCCGCACCGCCGGGGGCTGGTCGTGACGGGCGTGGCCGTCGAGGTGCGGCATGCGAGCTTGCGGTTGGGTGAGGCGACGATCCTCGACGACGTGACGACGGATGTCGGCTACGGTCGGCTGCTCGCTCTCGTGGGGCCCAACGGCGCCGGAAAGTCGAGCCTGCTCTCCCTGCTGACAGGCGACCGCGCGCCCACCTCGGGCGCGGTGCATCTCGACGGGCGTCCGGCGGGCGAGTGGTCGGCCCGCGAGCTGTCGCGGCGACGGTCGGTGCTGCTGCAGTCGAACCAGGTCGCCTTCTCGTTCACCGCGGGCCAGGTGGTCGCGATGGGGCGCACTCCTTGGATCGGAACCGAGCGCGCCCGCCTCGACGACGCTCGTATCGCCGAAGCCGTCGAGCGAGCGGATGTCGCACACCTGCTCCATCGCGCCTACCCGTCGCTCTCGGGTGGCGAGAAGGCGCGTGTCTCGCTGGCTCGAGTACTCGCGCAGGACACCCCCGTCGTGCTGCTCGATGAGCCGACCGCGGCCCTCGACCTCCGGCACCAGGAAGAGGTCCTCCGCGTCGCGCGGCGGCTCGCGCGGGATGGGCGCGCGGTGGTCGTGGTGCTGCACGACCTGTCGCTCGCCGCGGCATATGCCGACGAGGTCGCGATGATCGACGGCGGCCGGCTCGTCGCTCGGGGGAACCCGCGCGACGTGTTGACCGCGGACCGGGTCGAGGCCGTCTACGGCACCCCGGTGCGCGTGCTCGACGACCCCGACACCGGCCGTCCGGTCATCCTGCCGCGCCGTCACGCCGAGCGATGACTGTCAGGGACTTCACAAACTTCGATTAGGTAAGGCTAAGCTAACTCTCATCGCGTGCCCGACGCGCGAGCTTCACCTGCATCGAGATTCGGAGGGTTCCCATGCTGAGAACCAGGAGGGCGGCGCTGCAGCGTCCGCTCGCGAGCGTGCTGACCGGCGCGCTCGTCGCCATGGCCGCCGTCGTCGGCGTCGCCGCGCCGGCAACGGCCGCCGGCCCCACCCTGACGACGTCGACCACCGTCGTCGCGAACGAGAAGATCACGGTCGCCGTCACCGGCACCGGCTTCGAGGTCGCTCCCCAGTACCCGGGTCAGCCGAGCCGGCACGCCTACGTCGCCCTCGTCGAGAAGGGCGACCTGACGGTCGACCAGGCGACCACGCCCAACGCCTCGCTCGACGTCTCCGCCGCGGGCGAGATCACCGGAAGCCTCGAGCAGATCGCGAGCGAGCTCGATCGCACGAAGGCCTATGAGGTCATCTCGTGGCCGTCTCGTTCGTTCCCCACCGAGGCGAACCTCCTCGCCCGCGCCGACGTCTCGATCGACTGGGCCGCGCTCTTCCCGGTCGTCGCCGAGTCGACCACGACGACCCTGTCGGCCTCACCCGATGGAACGGCCGTCGAGGGCGCCGACGTCACCCTGACGGCGACGGTCTCGCCGGCGGCATCCGGGTCGGTCTCGTTCACGGCCGGTGACGCGTCGCTCGGCTCGGCTCCGGTCGACGGGGGCGTCGCGAGCATCGTCACCTCGTCGCTCGCCGTCGGCACGCACAGCATCGCGGCCGCGTTCACCCCGGCCGACGCCACGGCCTACTCCGCCTCGACCGCACCGGCGCTGAGCTACGCGGTCACCGCGAAGGCGAGCGAGCCCGAGACTCCGGCGCGGGTGCCCACGCTCACGCTCTCGAAGTCGACGGGGCTCGACCCCGCGGGCGAGGAGATCACCGTCACGGGCACGGGCTACGACCCCGCCCAGCCGATCTACCTCACGACCTGCACCGACCGCCCGCTCGCAGAGGTCGACTTCGCCTTCATCGCAGCGGGGTGCACGAACGGCGCGAAGGTCGTCACGTCGACTCCCCTCACCCCGACGATGGTGAGCTTCACCGAGGACGGTTCGTTCGAGACCACGCTGACGGTCGCGCCGAAGGGCGAGACGACGGCGGTCTACACGATCGCCAATCACAGCGGCATGACCAACCGCACCCAGGACGCGAAGGTGGTCGTGTCGTTCGCGACGACGCCGGCCGAGCCGCTCCCCGCCCCCACCCTCACGGTCACGCCGAACACGGATGTCGACCCGAGCGGTGCCACGCTGACCGTTGAGGGACGCAACTACCGCCAGAGCGAGGTGGGAGCCGGATTCGCGCTGCGCTTCGGCTGGGTCGCCGAGACCTGGAAGCCGACCGACGGTGCCGCGGATGCCGCGCGCCCGTCGGTCTCATACGTCCGCGTGTCGGGCGATCCGACCGGCGCCGCCAACCTCCCGTGGACCGAGAACGCCGACGGCACGGTCGACTTCACGTGGACCGTCCGGGTCGATGAGAAGTCCGCGAACGAGAAGCGCCCCGGCGACGACTACCGCCTCGGCGTCTTCACCTTCGGCAACGAGAAGTCGCAGGGTCTGCAGCCCGACAACGAGCTCTTCGTCCCGGTGACGTGGGCCGAGGTCGCGCCGCAGCCCGAGCCGACGAAGAGCCCGAGAATCACGGTCACCCCGAACGCCGACCTCGACCCGGCCGTGGCCAACACGCTCACGGTCGCGGGCAGCGGTTTCGTCGGCGACAGCGCCGTCAACGGCGCGTACGTCGTCTTCGGCGAGGAGTCGCTCTGGGCCGGGGCAGGGCCCCTGCCCGCCGAGGGCTGGGTGCAGCTGGCCTGGGTGCGCCCGGGCTCGATCGTCGGTGGTGCCTTCACCGTCGAGCTGACGATTCCCGCGGGCTCGCTCGACCCGACGAAGAGCTACCACGTCGCCACATCCGCGGCGCACGAGCTGTCGATGACCGACCGGACGCTCGACGCCTTCGCCGACGTCACCGTCGCTCAGCCGACAGCTCCGTTCGTCGCGTTCGCGGGCTCGGCGACCGTCGCCCAGGGCGGAGTACTCGAGTTCACCGGCGGCGGTTTCGCGCCCGGTGACGTCGTGACGGCCGTCGCGCACTCCGAGCCGGTCACCATCGGCACGGCGACGGCGGATGCCGGCGGACGCGTGTCGTTCTCGTGGGCGGTTCCCGCCGGGTTCGCGACGGGCGACCACACGCTCGAGCTCAGCGTCGGCGGCGTCGTCGCGGCATCCGCACCCTTCCGGGTCACGGCTGCCGCTGTCGCCGCAGCCGTCGAGTCGCCGGCCGCACCGTCGTGCGTCGCCCGGTCGGTCTCGGGAGCGACGATCGACTGGGGTGTGAAGGAGTCGTACCGCTCGTACATCACGGGCCCGATCGCCAAGGGAGAGATCTCCGGCGGCTGGGGCACCGGCTCGGGTGCGTACAGCCCCGAGAACGATCGCGGTCGTGTCAGCTTCGGCGGCTCGGTGCACTACACCGGCCACAGCGGTCTGCTCGACATGACCCTGTCGAACCCGCGCGTGCAGATCACCGGCGCGAACATCGCCTCGCTGATCGTGAACGTGCAGTCCAAGGGATACAACGGGTCGCCCGACGTGAACGCGAACGGCGTCGTCTTCGCGACGCTCTCGCTGCCCGCCGCCACGACGACGGCGAATCGGATCAGCTGGACAGGCGCATCGGCCACGCTGACGGCCGCGGGGGCCGAGGCCTTCGCCGGCTTCTACTCGGCGGGTGAGGCGCTCGACCCGGTGAGCATCACGTTCCCGCTCGGCGCCAAGGTGCCGTGCGACGCATCGACCGACGCGACCCTCGCCGCGACCGGTGGACAGGCGCCCGTCGACACCCTGTGGCTGGGTGCCGGGATGCTGCTGATCGGCGCGCTCGCCGTGTCGTTCACGCGTCGCCGTCGCAGCGCGCTCTGACGACTCGCTGAGCCCTCTCGTCGCACCGCCCGGGCATTGCTCGGGCGGTGCGACAATGGAGTCATGGCTGAGGAGATCACCGAACGGGTCGAGTCGGCGCGCGTGCGTCGTGTGCCCAAGTACAGCGTGTTCCTCCTGCTCGGGGCCGCCGCGGGCATCATCGTCGCGCTGGCCCTGACGTTCGGCATCCCGGATGAGGGAGTCAGCACCAACACCGGCCTGCAGTACTCCGCGGGTCAGGTGTTCGGGTTCATCGCGCTCGGCGCCATCCCGGTCTGCATGGCGATCGCGGGCGTCATCGCCCTCGTGCTCGACCGCGCCGCACGTCGCCGCACGCGCGAGGTGCGCATCCTCCACGAGCGCGTCCGCACCGTCGACAACGCCTGACCCGGGCTCGCGCGCGCGAGGTCAGGCGATCTCGGCGATGATCGGCGCGATCGCGGCGTCGAAGGCCACGACGTCGCTGCGCAGACCGTCGGTGACGGCGATCGTGAGCGCGCCGATCCACCACACGCCGCGCTGGCTCAACGGCAGCACCTGCACGTTCAGCTCGAACGAGTGCGCCCGCCGGCCGATGCGGCGCTCGTGCTGGGCGAGCGCCCCGGCGTACGCGCGGTAGGCGACGGCGCCGGCGCCCGAAGAGCGCGCCGTGTACCGGGCGTGCACGTCACGCGCGAAGGCGACCGCCTCGGCCGCATGCGGACGCATGGCGTGCTCGAGCTGTTCCAATCCCTCGGTGGGCAACGCGACGAGCGTGTCGAAACCCTCGACCAGGTCGAGCGGCACGGGGGAGGGATGCGCGAGCGGCTCGACCGTCATCTCCCAGTACGCTCGCCACTGCCGCTCGAGCTCGGCCTGCGTCTCGGGGTCGCGCTCGACGGGTGTCGGCTCGATCCCACGCAGGTGGGGCAGCTCATCCGGAGTGCGGATGCCGAGCACCTGACGCAGGTACAGCGCGACGATGACCGAGGGCGCGGCATCCTCCCGCACCACCCATTCGGGAGTCTTCGGCGCACTCATGGCGCCAGTTTAGAGCGGGGGTGGCGGGGTGCGGCCGGTGCCGAGGAGATGACGCTCGGCACCGGCCGAGACGTCACTCGAACTCGATCGACGCGTGTTCGTTGTTCAGCACGATGACCGGCGTGATGGGGGAGTAGCCCGCCCCGCGGATGACGCCCGTGTCGATGCGGAGCAGCGGATGCCCGGCATGCACGCCCTCACCCTGCTGGACGAGCGCCTGGAACCCACGGCCCTTGAGGTCGACGGTGTCGATGCCCACGTGGATCAGCAGCTCGGTGCCGTCGTCGAGGGTCATCCCCACGGCGTGGCCCGTGGGGAACACGGTGGTCACGGTCCCGTCGGCGGGCGCGACGACGGTGTCGCCGGTCGGATCGATCGCGAGGCCCGGGCCCATCGTCCCTTGCGAGAACATCGGGTCGGGAACCTCCGCGAGCGGCACGACCCTGCCCGCGACGGGCTGACGCAGTCGGACGATCGCGGGAGCGGTGGTCGTCACGGCGCCCGCACCCTGCGGCGCCGAGGATGCCGCGGGCGGCTCGACCTCGCGTCCGGCGAGCACGTCGTCCATCGCATCCTTCACGAACTGCACGTTGAGACCGTAGACCACCTGCACCGACTTGGCGCCGGAGATCATGGTGCCCGCGGCGCCGGCGCGCTTGAGCGCGTCGCTGTCGACGCGCGACGTGTCGGCGACCTCGAGGCGGAGGCGGGTCGCGCAGTTGTCGAGCTGGACGATGTTCTCCTTGCCGCCGAGACCCGCGATCATCTTCTCCGCGGTGGGGCCGTAGCCCGCGTCGCGGTTGATTCCCGGGCCGATGTCGGCTGCAAGCTCGTCGTCGTCTTCACGGCCCGGCGTCTTCAGCCGGAACTTCAGGATGAGGAACCGGAACACCACGAAGTAGACCGCGAACCAGAACAGGCCCATGATCGGGATCATCCAGGGGTTCTGAGCCAGCGGGTTCATCCAGCCGAGCACCAGGTCGATGAAGCCCGCCGAGAAGCCGAAGCCCATGCGGGTCGGGAGCAGCGCGGCGATGAAGACCGAGATGCCGGTGAAGACGGCGTGGACGAGGTACAGCCACGGCGCGAGGAACATGAAGGTGAACTCGAGCGGTTCGGTGACGCCGACGAAGAACGAGGCGACGGCGGCTGAGAGGAGGATGCCCGACACCATCTTCTTGCGCTTGGTCTTGGCGGTGACGTACATCGCCAGGGCGGCGCCGGGCAGACCGAACATCATGATCGGGAAGAAGCCGGTCATGTACTGACCGGTCACCCCGAAGACGCCGTCGCCGTTGGAGCCGGCGAGGAAGTTGTTGAGGTCGTTGATGCCGGCGACGTCGAACCAGAAGACCGAGTTCAGAGCGTGGTGCAGCCCGAGCGGGATCAGGAGGCGGTTGAAGAAGCCGTAGAGCCCTGCGCCGACGGGGCCGAGGGTCGAGATCCACTCGCCGAAGATGACCAGGCCCGTGTAGACGATGGGCCAGACGAAGAACAGCACCGCGGCGACGACGAGCGAGATGCCGGCCGTGACGATCGCCACGGAGCGCTTTCCCGAGAAGAAGGACAGCGCGTCCGGGAGCCTGACGTCCTTGAACCGGTTGTAGGCCCACGCGCCGATGAGGCCGCAGATGATGCCGATGAAGACGTTCTGCACCTTGCCGAAGGCGGGGTCGACCTCGGCGACATCCTCGATGCCGAGGAAGCCGGCGACGGTCGCGGGGCTCAGGAGGGTCGTGATCGTGAGCCACGACACGAGCCCGGCCAGCGCTGAGGTCCCGTCAGACTTGTTGGCCATGCCGATCGAGATGCCGATCGCGAAGAGCAGGGCCATGTTGTCGATCAGTGCGCCGCCCGCGGCGGCGAGGAACGTCGCGATGATGTTGGGGCCTGCGGCAGAGGCGATCCAGTAGCTGATCCCGACGAGGATGGCGGCGACGGGAAGCACGGCGACCGGCAGCATGATCGACCGGCCGAGTCGTTGGAAGAATTTCACGGGTCACTCCGATGTGCGCGAGGGAACGGGGTTCTGACAGTATTGGTTAAGAACGTTTCCGAATTATTTCTCGGGAACTGTACTCGATCGGGGAACGTATGACTACGACGTCAGCGGAAGGCGCTGCTTCGCGGAGGGCGCGCGGCCGCCGCATCCGTCCCGAGGATGCCCGCAGCAACAACCGGCGCCTCGTCCTGCAGGCTCTTCATCACGAGGAGGGGCTGTCGCGGGCCGACATCGCACGCGCGACCGGACTCTCGCGCGTGACGATCTCCGATCTGGTCGGCGAGCTGGTCGACGAGCAGCTCGTCGTCGAGAGCGGTCGCGGTCACCGGTCGGGTCCGGGCGCGCCCTCTCGGGCGCTCGCGCTGGCGCGGTCGTCGCGCAACGTGGTCGCCGTGTCGATCTCGAGCGGCGACACGATCGAGGGCGCCGTCGTCGACCTCGGGGGAACCGTCATCGCGCGCGAGGTCGTCGAGCGCGGCGGGTCGACCGGGCCGGAGGCGCTCGCCGTGCTCGGTGACCTCATCGATCGGCTGGTCCGCACGGCGGAGGCCCCGATCCTCGGGATCGGCGTCTCGACACCGGGCGTCGTCGACGGCGCGGGCATCGTCCGCGAGTCGTCGCATCTCGACTGGCACGACGTCGCGCTCCGCGGCATCCTGTTCGACCGCACCGGTCTGCCGGTCTCGGTCACCAACGGTCTCAACGCCGCAGGCATGGGCGAGCTGAGCTTCGGCAAGGTCGATCACGATCTGCTGCTCGTCCGGATCGGCGCCGGCGTCGGAGCCGCCGCGATCGTGAACGGCGCGGTCGTCCACGGACGCAACTGGGCCGCGGGCGAGATCGGCCACGTCGTCGTGACGGAGGGCGCGGGCCCCGTCTGCGCGTGCGGCCGCACCGGATGCCTCGAGGCCTGGCTGTCGGTGCCGAAGCTCGAGGCTCGGCTCGCAGCGGCGCCCGACGCCGAGGCCGCGCTGCTCGTTCGCCGCGAGGCGGGCCGGTGCCTGGGCGTCGCGCTGTCGCCCCTCGTCGCGACGCTCGGGCTGACGGACGTCGTGCTGAGCGGACCGGCCGAGCTGATCGAGGGCGAGCTCATCGACGCCGCTCGCGATGCGGTGGCCGCCCGGGTCCTGCCGATCCTCTTCGACGACCTGACCGTGCGCCTCGCCGAGACCCACGGCGACCTCCGACTGCGGGGAGCCGCAGCCCTCGTGCTGTCGGAGACCCTCGGGCTCGCCTGAGCCGAGCCCCGGCATCCGCCCTCCCGACCGAATCGAAAGAAGGAAGAGTCATGGCCGAAGTCGTCATCGTCCCCAGCGAGCAGGAGGCGGGCCGTCTCGTCGGTGACGCGATCGTCGACCTCATCCAGCGACGCCCCGATGCCGTGCTCGGACTGGCGACCGGGTCGACCCCGCTCGCGGTCTACCGGCATCTCGCGGAACGTGTGCGCAGCGAGGGCGTCGACGTGTCGCGTGTGCGCGGGTTCGCGCTCGACGAGTACGTCGGACTGCCTGCGGGGCACCCGGAGAGCTACCGCAGCGTCATCGAGCGAGAGGTCGTCGAGCCCGTCGGGTTCGACCCGGCCCGGATCGAGGTGCCGCACGGTGACCTCGACGGCATCGAGACCGCGGGGGAGCAGTACGAGGCCGCGATCCGCGCCGCCGGTGGGGTCGACCTGCAGATCCTCGGCATCGGCCGCACCGGGCACATCGGCTTCAACGAGCCGGGCAGCTCGCTCGCCTCGCTGACGCGCGTGAAGACGCTCACCGAGGAGACTCGGGCCGACAACGCCCGCTTCTTCGACTCGCCCGACGATGTGCCGATGCACTGCATCACCCAGGGCATCGGGACCATCCTGCGCGCGCGCCACCTCGTGCTGCTGGCCTTCGGCGAGGCCAAGGCGGATGCCGTCGCCGCCGCCGTCGAGGGACCGGTCAGCACCTCGGCGCCCGGCTCGGCCGTGCAACTGCATCCCCATGTCACGGTCGTCGTCGACGAGGCCGCCGCGAGCGCCCTGACTCAGACGCCCTACTACCGGCACGCGTGGGCGAACAAGCCCGCCTGGCAGGGCATCTGACCCGCGGGCACGGGCGTAGTCCCGCCCAGGAGAGCCCCTGCCTTGTGCCGCGAACAGGCTGAGCGGTGCAACCTCGCCCGCCGGGCGGTGTGCGGCACACCTGAGCCTGTTGACGGCACACCCGCGTGCCCTCGCCGATCTCGAGCGCCGGAGCTGACTGTCCGGCCGTGCCTCACCGACTGTGCCCCACCGACCGTGCCCCGCCGGTTGGGTCCCGCCGGTTGGGGCCCACCGGTTGGGCCCCACCGACCGTGCCCGGTTGGGCCCGGCTCTTGTGCCGCGAACAGGCTGAGCGGTGGCGCGCTGCCCGCGCGGGCGGGGTTCGGCGCGTCTGGGCCTGTCTGCGGCGCGTGTGTCGCGCCTGCGCGGCGGTTCGGGTCATCGGAGCGGCCTATCTGCGGGCGGGCGCTCCGCCGGTCGGCGGGACGCCGCGGTCACCCAGCCCGCGGTTCCGCGAACAGGCTGAACTGCGCCCCACCGCCCAGCTGGCAACCCTTGGCTCACCTGAGCCTGTTTGCGGCACGCCGCCGGCCGATTCGGGACCGCGAGACACGCCCGGCGCTCGGGCGCTCCACGGGCCGGTACTCTGGATGCCGTGGCCTCGAGTCCCACTGATCCCTATACCCAAGCCGGCGTCGACACCGCGGCGGGAGACCTCGCCGTCGAACTGATGAAGTCGGCGGTCCGGCGAACCCACGGCGACGAAGTCCTCGGGGGTGTCGGCGGTTTCGCCGGCCTCTTCGACGCGAGCGCGCTGCTCGGCTACACGAAGCCGCTGCTGGCGACCTCGACCGACGGCGTCGGCACGAAGGTCGCGATCGCGCAGGCCATCGACAAGCACGACACGATCGGGCAGGACCTGGTCGGCATGGTCGTCGATGACATCGTCGTGGTCGGCGCGAAGCCGCTCTTCATGACCGACTACATCGCGTGCGGCAAGGTCGTGCCCGAGCGCATCGCCGACATCGTGCGCGGCATCGCCGACGGCTGCTCTGCGACGGGCACCGCGCTCGTCGGCGGCGAGACGGCCGAGCACCCGGGTCTTCTGGGCGTGAACGACTACGACGTCGCGGGTGCTGCGACGGGAGTCGTGGAGTCCGAGCAGGTGCTGGGCGCCGACCGGGTGCGGGACGGCGACGTCGTGCTCGCGCTCGCCTCGAGCGGCCCGCACTCCAACGGCTACTCGCTGATCCGTCACATCATCACCGGTGCGGGCATCGGCTACGGCGACCAGGCCGCCGACTTCGGCCGCACGTGGGGCGAGCAGCTGCTCGAGCCGACGCGCCTGTACACCTCGCCGCTGCTGCGCCTGATCGGCGAGCTCGGCGACGGCATCCACTCCCTCAGCCACGTCACGGGCGGCGGTATCGCGGCGAACCTCGCGCGCGTCCTGCCGAAGGACACGTGGGTCGACGTCGATCGCGCGACCTGGTCGCCGTCGCCGGTCTTCCGCGTCCTCGCCGACCTCGGCGGCCTCGAGCTCGAGCGCACCGAAGGCACCTGGAACCTCGGCATCGGCTTCTTCGCCGTCGTGTCGCCGGCGGCAGCGGATGCCGCGATCGCGGCCCTCGGCGCGGACGGCATCGACACCTGGCAGGTCGGCGTCGTCTCGACGGGTCCGCGTCCCGCGGGCGACTACGAACAGGGCGCCAAGGGCGTCGACGGCGGAGCAGTGCGTCTCGTCGGCGGGTACCGCGAAGCAGGAGCGAACTGACACCCCATGTGCGGAATCGTCGGAATCGTCGGGCAGTCCCCGGCGAACCAGGAGATCTACGACGCCCTCCTGCTGCTGCAGCACCGCGGCCAGGACTCGACCGGAATCGCGACCGCTGAGAACAGCGGCGTCTTCCACATCTTCAAGGCCAACGGCCAGGTGCGCGAGGCGGTCCGCACGCGTGACATGCGTTCGCTGCTCGGCAACATCGGGCTCGGCCACGTCCGCTACGCCACGAAGGGCACGGCGTCGAGCGAAGAAGAGGCGCAGCCCTTCTACGTCAACGCGCCGTACGGCATCGTGCTGGTGCACAACGGCAACCTGACCAACACGCGCGAGCTGACCGACGAGCTGTTCCGCAAGGACCGCCGCCACCTCAACACCAGCTCCGACACGGAGCTGCTGGTGAACGTGCTCGCCAACGAGCTGCAGACTACGATCTCGGGCCTCGACCTCGACCCCGACCAGGTGTTCCAGGCCGTCGAACGCGTCCACGAGCGCGTCGAGGGCTCGTACGCCGCGATCGCCCTCATCGCCGGTCACGGCCTGCTGGCCTTCCGCGACCCGTTCGGCATCCGTCCGCTCATCCTCGGCACTCGCCGGGCCGAGAACGGCCGCGACGAGTGGACCGTCGCATCCGAGTCGCTCGTGCTCGAGAACGGCGGCTTCGAGGTCGTGCGCGACGTCGAGCCCGGCGAGGCGGTCTTCATCGACGCCGACGGCACTCTGCACACGCGTCAGTGCGCGCAGCAGACGCAGCTCGCGCCGTGCTCGTTCGAGTACGTCTACCTCGCCCGTCCCGACTCGATCATGAACGGCATCTCGGTCTACGAGGCTCGTCTGCGCATGGGCGAGCGTCTCGCCGACACGATCGCCAAGTACACCCCTCAGGGTGCGATCGATGTCGTCATGCCGATCCCCGACTCATCGCGTCCGGCGGCGATGCAGGTCGCGCGCAAGCTCGGCATCGAGTACCGCGAGGGCTTCTACAAGAACCGTTACGTCGGCCGGACCTTCATCATGCCGGGCCAGGCCGTGCGCAAGAAGAGCGTGCGCCAGAAGCTCAACGCGATGTCGAGCGAGTTCAAGGGCAAGAACGTCCTCCTCATCGACGACTCGATCGTGCGCGGCACGACGTCGAAGGAGATCATCCAGATGGCCCGGGATGCCGGTGCCAAGAGCGTCACGTTCGCGTCCGCCGCGCCGCCGGTGCGCTACCCGCACGTCTACGGCATCAACATGCCCTCGCGTCACGAGCTCATCGCCCACGACCGGACGATCCCCGAGATCGCCGAGGAGCTCGGCTGCGACTATCTCGTGTACCAGGAGATCGACGACCTGAAGGCGGCGATCGTCGAGGGCACCGACATCGTCGACCTCGACATGAGCTGCTTCGACGGGCGCTACGTCACCGGGACGGTCAGCGAGGAGTATCTGAACTGGGTCGAGGGCACCCAGCAGTCGTGACTTCGCTCTGGCGAGGACGCGTCCTCGCGTTCCTCGGCGTCATCCTCGTCGCCTTCTCACTGCGCTCGGCCGTCGCGTCGCTGTCGCCGATCCTCACCGAGATCGACGCGGACCTCGGCGTGCCGTCGTGGGTGGCCGGCCTCATCGGCGCGGCGCCGCCGGTGTGCTTCGCGGTCTTCGGCGTCATCACTCCGATTCTCGAGCGGCGGTTCGGCCTGCAGCGACTCGCGGTCGCCGCGATGGTCGTCGCTGCGGCTGCCCTGCTGGGTCGAGCGCTGGCGCCGGATGCCGGCATCCTGCTCATCGCCACGACCGTGCTCTTCGCCGCGATCAGCATCGGCAACGTCGTGCTGCCGCCGCTGATCAAGACGTACTTCCCCGACCGCGTCGGGACCATGACGGCGGTCTACTCGACGATGCTCGCTGTGGCGGCCTTCGTGCCGCCGCTCGTCGCGGTGCCGATCGCCGACACCGCGGGATGGCGGTTCTCTCTCGGGCTGTGGTCGGTGTTCGCCGTGCTCGCGGTCATCCCCTGGCTCGTGACGCTGCGCCGGTCGCGCATCGCGGCGGCCACGGCGGATGCCGTCATCGCCCCGACCCCGTCGCCGAACGTGCTCAGCCGCCTCGTGCGCCTGCCGATGGCGTGGGCCGTCGCCGTCACCTTCGCGGTGTCGGCATCCAGCGTCTACGCGTCGTTCGCGTGGCTGCCGATCATCCTCGTCGACCTCGCGGGCGTATCCCATGCCGCCGCCGGTTCGCTCCTCGCACTGTTCGGCGCGATGGGGTTGCCGTGGTCGATCATCGTGCCGCTCGTCATCACGCGCTGGCAGCGGCTCGGCGTGATCTACGCCGTCGCGGCGTCGGCCGGGCTCGTCGCCGTCGCGGGACTGCTCATCGCGCCCGGGTCGGCCGTCGTGCTGTGGGTCGTGCTGCTGGGCACGCCGCAGATGCTGTTCCCGGCTGCGCTGGTGTTCATCCAGCGCAAGACGAGGACGCACGAGGGCACGGTCGCGCTCAGCGGATTCGCGCAGAGCGTCGGCTACGCCGTTGCTGCGGTCTTCCCCATCTCGTTCGCGCTGCTGCACGAGGCGACGGGGGAATGGACGGCCCCGCTGATCATGGTCGGCGTGCTGATGCTCGCTGCGATCCCCGCGGGGATCGTCGTCACACGCCCCCACACGATCGAAGACGAGTGGGAGCAGCGTCACGGCGCATGGTGATGAGCCCGGTCAGGCCTTCTCGTCCTCGTACTCGTCGGAGTACTGGTCAGCCCACTTGTCGACGTACTGATCGTCGTCGGAATGAGCGAGCTCCTTCTCGAGCGAGGAGAAGTTGACATTGTAGGTGTCGTACTTCAGCTCACGCGCGATCTTGGTGTGCTTCGCCTTTTGACGGCCACGCCCCATGCGAGACCCCCTCATTTCTGAGTCACGGGCTGTTCAGCGGTGCCCGGAGCATTTCACGATCCGGCGCTGGGCCGGGGAAGAGTAGCATCAAGAATAACACGGGGGCCCCGAGCCATCGCCGGTGCCGCCGCTGAGACAGGGGGCGACCATGGCCGATCAGCACTTCGCAGGCGACGAAAGTCGTCTTCCGTCGACGCCCGTCATCGCGGGAGTCATTCCCGGGCAGTCGCCCCGCGTCGTGGTCGAGGCGGCCCGGTATGCGTCGATGCTCGGTGTCGGACTCATCGTGGTGCACGTCGATGTCACGCGATTCGTGACCTACGAGGACCCCGACGGCTACGTCCACACCGCTCCCATCGACCTCGGGGCGGTCTCGAGCGCGGCGCAGCTCGAGCAGATCCGCGCCGCCGCCGCTGAGGCGCTCGCGTCGTCGACCGTCGAGTGGACCGTGCATCAGCTGGTCGGGGATCCCGCGCTCGCCATCAAGCACCTCGCCGACCGGCTGGACGCGAAGCTGCTCGTGGTCGGCACGCGTCGCCGGGGCATCGGCGAGTCGATCCGTGAGTTCTTCACGGGCTCGGTCGCGGCGCGGCTGGCGCATCGGCAGCGGCGGCCCATCCTCGTCGTGCCGCAGGGTGAGACCGCCGCGGACGACGAGGACCTCTGGCCCGAGCCCTGAGCGGCCCGGAGCAGAGGTCCTCGGCGCGATGCGGCGCGCCACCGTGCGTCGTCAGCCCCGCAAGGCCCGCAGCATCTCTTCCCGGGTCCGGGTGAGCGCGGCGACGAGGTCGTCGACGGCAGATGCCGTGACGTCGCCGTCGCGCGCGATGTGCGACCGCAGGTCGGCCTTGACGTTCGCGCGGAACTCGGCGATCGCGGCATCCGCTCGTTGCGCCTGCGAGCGGGCCTCTGCGCGCGGGTTCTCGGGCGGCGACGGACGCGTGGCGGTCTCGTGGTCGACGTTCGCGGCGGCGGCGAGGTCGGCCTGGAGGCTCTTCATCGCCGCCCGCACACTGCCCCGGACCTCGTCGGCGATGAGGCGGATGCTGTCCGCCAAGCCGGCCTGGATGCCGTCGAGGTCATGGCGGCGGGCCGAGAGCTCGTCGCGACCGGCATCCGTGATCTCGTAGACCGTCTTGCGACCGTCGACGGTCTTGGTCACGAGTCCCTCGTCCTCGAGTTTGGCGAGGCGGGGGTAGATCGTGCCGGCGCTGGGCGAGTAGGTGCCGCCGGTGCGCTCGGTGAGGGCCTGCATGAGGTCGTACCCGTGCCGCGGCGACTCGTCGAGCAGCGACAACAGGTAAAGACGCAGGTCGCCGTGTGAGAAGACGGGCGGCATGGTCAGTGATCCTCGCGACGGTCCGCGGCGTCCTCGACCGGGGCGGCTTCGGGTGCTGCCTCGCTTGCGACCTCGGGCGCGCTGGTGCCGGCGACGTCGGTGGCCGCGGGGGCGGAGCGCCGCAGGACGGTGAGGTCGCCCGAGACCGAGTTGGTGCGGACATCGACGAAGGAGCCGCTGAGCTCACCGGTCGAACCGGTGAAGCTCGTGAGCGGGCCGGCGCCCTGCCCGGAGCGCACGACGCCGTCGATGAGCACGCGTCCGCTGACGCTGCGCACCTGGTAGTTCGCGGGCAGGCTCTCCTCGAGGCGAACCGTGGCGTCGCCACCCACGGTGTGGAGCGTGATCGACTGGATCGGACCGGACGAGTCGACGAGCATGGCACCCGAGACCGTGTCGATGTCGGCCGCGCGCAGGGCGCCGATAGCCGACACGTCGCCCGACACGGACTTCGCGGTGAGCGCACCGGTCAGCTCGCGCGCCTGCACGTCGCCCGAGACCGCGTTCGCGTTCACATCACCCGTGATCCCGTCGATGATGATGTCGCCCGAGACGGTGTTGACCCGCGCATCGGCCGTGAGGCCCGACACGAGCGCGCTCGCGCTGACGACGCCGAGCGTGAGGTCCGTGCCGCGGGGGACGGCGACGCTGATCTCGGCCTTCGGGCCGGAGGAGCCGAAGTTGCGGAACACCTGCGTGAAGTTGTCCCAGCGCAACTGCGGGTGGTCGATCTCCACGACGTCGCCGGTCGCCTCGATGCGCAGGTCCTTGCCGGTGACGGCGTGCACCTCGATGCGGACGCCGGGCTCGTCGTGGGCGACGATGTCGATCTGGCCCCCGACCATGCTCACCTTGAGCTTCCGAATGTCGTCGATGTCGATCACCCGGGTGTCATCCGGGTGGACGATCCATTTCTGCAGTGTCATGGCGTTCCCTCTCCTCTGGCGACGGTCGTCGCGCATGATCGCGATATATCGCGTCTGCTGACGGTAACACGATATATCGCGACTCGTCTAGAGTCGACGGGCCGTTCGTTCGCTGCTCCGGGAAATGCAGAACGCCCCCACCCGAAGGCGGAGGCGTTCGCGCAGCGCGGCGGTCAGACGCGCTTGTTGCCGCTGATCACTCGGAAGAGGAACGCGATGAGCGCGATCACACCGACGATCAGGGCGACCCAGAGCAGCCAGCTCAGTGCGCTGTTCAGGCCACTGACGATCGCGAGCACGATCGCAACGACGATGATGATGATGAGGAAGATGTTCATGGGGGCTCCTTGTCTGTCTCCCAATGTCCGTCCCACTGCGAGACGTTCCGACCCCGTGAAGGGCTGACCGCAACGTTAGAGAATGCCGAGCGTGAGTGCCGAGGCCTTGACGACGGATTCGCCGTGGTGGTATTCCACCAGGCGCCGACCCGACGCACATGGTCGTCTCGGCGGCGAGGAAGGCGCCCTTTGTGTCGGGTCGCGGTCGAACGGCGGGTGGGGTGGGGTGGGGTTAGGGCCTCTCGCGAACGCCTGTCAAGCACCTGCGGCGACCCTCGCGACGGTCGTAGCGTCAGCCTGACGAAGAGGGGAGACCGCCATGCCACAGGGACGCGGATCGAACAGTCTCAAAGACCCCGAGCTCTACGAGGAGCTGCGCGAGGACGGCGCCTCGAAAGAGAAGGCTGCCCGCATCTCGAACGCCGCCGCCCGTGACGGCCGTAAGAAGGTCGGCAGCCGGGGCGGACAGTCCGGCGACTACGAGGACTGGACCGTCGACGAGCTGAAGAAGCGCGCCAAGGAACTCGGCATCTCCGGGTACTCCGGCAAGAAGAAGGCGCAGATCATCTTGATGCTGCGCAACCACTGAGGTGGCCCGACTCGTCCGGGTCCGGCCCGATGTCGATGCCGGCATCCGGCGCATCCGCTCAGGCAAGGGCTTCCGGTACACGGATGCCGACGGCGGGGCGGTCGGGCGGCGCGACCTCGCCCGCATCCGCAGCATCGTCATCCCGCCCGCCTGGAAGGACGTCTGGATCTGCGCGGATCCGCAGGGGCACATCCAGGTCGTCGGAACCGACGATGCGGGTCGTCGACAGTACATCTACCACCCGGACTGGACGCGCAGTCGTGACAAGGGCAAGTACGCCCGGGCGCTGCAGCTCGCCGGATCCCTGCCACGTGCCCGCTCGCGTGCGACCGCGTCGTTGCGACGCGCCGACCTCGATCGCGAGCGCGTCCTCGCCGCGGCATTCCGGCTGCTCGACCGGTCGGCGCTGCGCATCGGTTCGCAGCGCTACCTGCTGCAGCACGGCAGCCGCGGGCTGACGACGCTGAGACGTCGCGACGCCTCCGTGGCCGACACCGTCGTGAGCCTGGCATTCTCGGGCAAGAGCGGACAGCGCCAGGCGCTCGAGATCCCCGACCCGGACCTCGCCACGGCCATCATGCTCCTGATCGAGGGGCGCCCCTCGTCGCCGCTGCTCGCGTGGCAGCGGCAGCGCCGGCGGGTTCCACTCACCCCGAACGACGTCAACGCATACGTGCGTGCGCTGACGGGCGGCCCGTTCACCGCCAAGGACTTCCGCACTCTTCGCGGCACCGTCATCGCGGCGGACGCCCTCGCACGAATCGGCGTCGCTGAGACGGCCCGGGCCGTGCATCAGGCCGAGGTCGAAGCCGTGCGCGCCGCCGCGACGGCGCTGGGGAACACCCCCGCGGTCGCGCGCAGCTCGTACATCGACCCGCGCGTGTTCGAACGATATCGCTCGGGGATGCTGCTCGACACGACGGTCTCACCCGAGACGGCCATCCGTTCGCTCGTCCTCGGCTGACGCGCGGCTCGCGCGAGCACGCCGAACCGCAACATCCAACCGCAGCGCCGAAACGGCCCGGGCCGCGCGAGGCGACACCGGGCCGTTCGAGAGCGGGCGATGCGTCAGCGGCGCTTGCTCTCGCCCGAGGTGAGGAGGGCGTCGGCCTTCGAGCTGAAGAACCGGGTCGCCCACATCATGACGGCGGCGAGGAACGCGAACAGGCCCAGCGACACCACGCCCCACGCGCCGCTCTCGGTCGGGACGGCCTCGTTGATCCCCGTGCGCATGATCGGGGCGACGAATCCGCCCAGGTTGCCGAGGGAGTTGATGAGACCGATACCGGCCGCGGCGGCCGCGCCGGTGAGGAACGAGGTCGGGAACGACCACGTGATAGGGCCCGTCGAGAGGAACGCCGCGACCGCGACGGTGATCGCGATGATGCCGAGCAGGCCCTGTCCGTTGGCCCCGGCCCACGCCGAGACCAGGATGGCCGAGCCCGTCACGAGGAAGAACAGCGCACCCCAGACGCGACGCCGGCGAACCGTGTCGGCGTGCTTGCCGACGTAGTAGCAGGCGAACAGGCCGACCGCCCACGGGATGGCGGACACGAGGCCCACCTGCCAGCCGACCGACTCTCCGATGAGGTTCGACACCTGCTGCGGCAGGTAGAACGTGGTGCCGTAGACGGCGATCTGCAGGCAGAAGTAGATGACCGTGAAGTACCAGACCTTCCAGCTGATGAGCGCCGCGCCGATGCCGCGGGGCCCATCGGATTCCTTCACCGTGTCTTCGTGCTCCATCACCGCCTTCAGTGCGGCCTTCTCGTCGTCGTCGAGGAACTTCGCCTTCTGCGGCGAATCGACGAGGAAGAACAGAGCCGCGATACCGGCGACGACCGCCATCATGCCCTCGACGAAGAACATCACCTGCCAGCCGGCCCAGGGGGTGACCTGGTCGCCGATGCTGATCAGGCCGCCCGACAGCGGGGCGCCGAGCATCTGCGAGAACGGCTGCGCGAGGTAGAACAGCGCGAACATCTGCACGCGGCGCTTGTTGGGGAACCACTGCGCGAGGAACATGATCACGCCGGGGAACAGGCCGGCCTCCGTCACGCCCAGGAGGAAGCGCAGCACGATGAACATCGTCTCGCCGTTGACGAAGGCGAACAGCGAGGCGACGATGCCCCAGGTGACGGCGATCCGGGCGAGCCAGAAGCGCGCGCCGAACTTGTCGAGCAGCAGGTTCGAGGGGATCTCGAAGAGGGCGTATCCGATGAAGAAGATGCCGGCTCCGAGGGCGTAGGCACCCGCCGAGATGCCTCGGTCGACCTCGAGGGCGGACTCGGCGAACCCGACGTTCGTGCGGTCGAGGAACGCGACGAAGTACAGGATGATCAGCATCGGCATGAGCCGGTAGGTGGCCTTCTTGATGCCGCTCGCCAGGTGCGGGCTGCTCAGCAGCTCATTCGCGACCGTGACGTTGGCCCGCGTCGCGGGACCGTAGTCCGATGAGGACACAGTGACTCTCCTTCGAGTTCGTGTGAGGTGTTACGGGGTGACGAGGTAGCGGCTCAGCCGCCGAGTGAGGGAATGATCAGGACGAGGCCGACGACCACGCAGATCACCCCGATGGCCAGGAACCCGAGGCGCCCGCGCGTCCAGTTGCGGTTCACGGGAGCCTCAGTGCATGTAGAGGCCACCGTCGACGTTCAGGGTCTGGCCCGTCACAAATCCGGCGTCCTCGCTGATCAGGTAGGCCACGGCGGCGGCGATGTCGGTCGGGGTGCCGATGCGCGGCAGAACGCCGTCGGCGGCCATCGCCGTCTTCCGCTCCTCCGTCAGCGTTCCGCCCATGATGTCGGTGTCGATCGGGCCGGGGGAGATGACGTTCGCCGTGATGCCGAGCGGACCGAGCTCGCGCGCGACGGAGCGCATCAGACCGATCACGCCCGCCTTCGCCGCCGAGTAGGGCGTCTTCGAGAAGGTGCCGCCGCCTCGCTGCGCCGACACCGAGGAGATGCCCACAAGGCGGCCCACGCCGTTCGCGACGAGCGTCCGGGCGACGCGCTGCGTGACCCAGTGCACGCCGTCGAGGTTGATCGATTCGACGCGGTGCCATTCCTCGGGGGTGACCTCGAGGTAGGGGATCGGGGACGAGACGCCGGCGAAGTTCACGAGGGCGACGATCTGCGGCAGCGACGCCTCGAGCGCGTCGATCGCGGCGACGGCCTGCTCGCGGTCGGCCACGTTCGCGCCGACGCCGACGGCCCGCACGCCATGGGCCTCGGCGACCTCGGCGGCGGTGCGCTCGGCGGCCGCGGCGTCGACGTCGACGATGCCGATGTGCCAGCCGCGCTCGGCCAGGTGGAAGGCGGTCGTGCGGCCGATGCCCCGGGGGCTCGCGGCGCCGGTCAGGATGACGGTGCGCTCAGCGGGGAAGACGGATGCCATGGCGTGTTCTCTCAGTCCTGTGCGGGGTGGATGGGGGCGGGGCCGAGCTCGTCGATGAGCTTCTTCATCGCGACGTACGCCTTGTTGCGGTAGGCGATGAGCTCGGGCGTGCGCTCGGCGGGGACGTCGAGGAACCCGGCGCCGGACTTCGTGCCGAGCTTGCCGGCCGAGACGAGCTGGTCGAGGATGGGCGGTGTCGCGAACCGCTCGGGGAACTCCGTCTGCAGCGACGCGTAGCAGAAGGCGTACACGTCGAGTCCGGCCATGTCGGCGATCGCGAACGGCCCGAAGAAGGGCAGGCGGAAGCCGAAGGTCGTGCGCACGATGGTGTCGATGTCCTCCGGCGTGGCCACGCCCTCCTCGACCAGCTGCGTCGCCTCGTGGAAGAGCGCGTACTGCAGGCGGTTGAGCACGAACCCGGTCGCATCCTTCACGCGTGCGGTCTCCTTGCCCGTCGCGGCGACGATGGCCTCGACGACGGGGAGGACCGACTCGTCGGTGCCGGCGTGCGGGATCAGCTCGACGCCGGGGATGAAGGGGGCGGGGTTCGAGAAGTGCACGCCGAGGAACCGGCCGGGCTCGGTCACGGCTTCGGCCAGGCGGCCGATGAGGATCGTCGAGGTGTTGCTGCCGATGATCGCGTCGGGCGCGGCCGCAGCCGAGATGCGGCGGAGGGTCGCGTGCTTGATCTCGATCTTCTCGGGCACGGCCTCCTCGATGAAGGAGGCGCCGGCGACGGCATCCTCGATCGTCATCGCCGTGATGCGCTCGGCGATGACGGCGCTGGCGTCGGCGGGGAACAGGCCGTCGGCGGCGAACTGCGCGGCCTCGGCGATGAGGCGGTCGCGGTTGCCGCGGGCGACCTCGATGTCGACGTCGGCGATGCGCACGTCGGCGCCCGACAGGGCGAGCGACTGCGCGATGCCGCCGCCCATGTAGCCGCTGCCCACCACCGCGTACACGGGGCGTTCGTTCTCGGTCATGACGTTCTCCTCGTCGGTGTCGGTCAGGCTCCGGCGGTCGCCGGAAGCAGGGAGGTCAGGTAGTCGCGGTTGCGGGCGCACACCCCGAGGCTGTCGCCGCCGTACTGCTCCATGAGGAACGGGCCGCGGAACCCGAGCTCGAGCGCGCGGGCGACCATCGCCCGGTAGTTGATGAGGCCGAGCTCCATGCTCGTCGGCGTCGAGGTCTGCCAGCTGCCGTCGGCGGACTCGTCGCGTGCGTAGTTCTTCATGTGCCAGTAGTTCGCGTAGGGGAGGGTCTTCTCGTGCATCTCGCGCCAGTCCTCGATGGGGCGGTGCAGGCGCACGAGGTTGCCGATGTCGGGGTTGAGGCCCACGTTGTCGAGCCCGATCTCCTCGATGAGGCGCACCGCGCTGTCGGCGGTGCCGAGGTAGGTGTCCTCATACATCTCCAGCGACATCGGCAGGCCGACGGATGCCGCGTGCTCGCCGAGTTCGCGCAGGCGTCGGACCGCGAGTGCGCGGGTGTCGGCGTCATCGGGGTCGACCGGGCCCGGCGCGGTCCAGAACCACAGGGCGGCGCGCTGCGCCTCGTTGAAGGGCTGGTGGAGGCCGGTCGAGAAGACGCGCATGCCGAGTTCGGCCGCCGCGTCGATCGCGCGGTGCGCGTACGCGAGGTTCTCTTCACCCCGACCGGGCTGGATGACGCTCTGGCGCTGCACGTGGACCGAGACGAGCTCGACCCCGTGGCTCGTCGCGATGGACTTCAGTTCGGCCCGGCGAGAGGCTGTCAGCTCGGACGGGCGGATGTGGCTGTCCGCGATCTCGATCGCCGTGAAGCCGAGCCGCTCGACCTGCGAGAACACGCCGTCCCAGGTCTCGGCGTCGGCGTCGTGCAGACGGGTCCCGTCCGCGGCGACGGGGGAGAAGCCGTGCATGCAGACCGCGATCGGGCCGGGCGTAGGGGCGGACGGGTGCGACGTTGCGTTCATGACGACTCCATTGGCGAGCGTGTCCGACGAGGACTCCCGTAGATCCTATAGGAAATAGAGAACGCTGCAAGAGGGAGTTCGCGGCGAGGAGCTCAGGCCTGCTCGAGCCCGAGCGATCGCTGGCGCACCTGCTCGAGGTGATGGAGCATCGACCGTTCGGGAGCGTCGGGGTCGCCCGTTGCGAACGCGTCGACGAGAGCCTCGTGCTCGGCGATCGCCTCGCGCACGTCGGTCACACCGTGTCGGACCGACTGCCGCATCCGGTGCAGCTGGGCTCCGAGGGTCTCGGACATCTCGGTGAGATACCGGTTGCCGCAGTGGTCGAACACGACCCGATGGAACGCGGCGTCCGCGACGAAGTAGGCCGCAGTCAGCTCGAGGTCGGCCGCGCCGGCGTTCAGGGCCTCGATGACACGCTTGCCGATGCTGCGGTGCTCCTCCTCCGCGGCGCGCAACTCGCCGATCATCTGGGGCGAGGCGGGCGTCGCGAGGCGCGTGGCATGCGTCTCGAGCATGATGCGGGCGTCGAAGAGCTCGCGCAGCTGATCGAGTCCGAGGGGCGGGGCGACTCGGTAGCCGCGCAGCGCCTCGCGCGTGACGAGACCCGTGCGCTCGAGCTGCACGAGCGCTTCGCGCACCGGGGTCTGCGACACGTCCAGCTGACGCGCGATTGTGTCGATCGACAGGCGGCGGCCGGGAACCGCCTCGCCGGAGAGGAGCAGCTGGAGGATGCGCTCGTAGACGTGGTCGCGCAGGCCCCGCCGCTCGATCGTCGCATCGAGTCCCCGCAGGTTGCCATCCCGTGATGCGGTCATCGTCCCTCTTCCGGTTCGCACGGAGCGCGCCTCACCCCGAGAGGGCCTCCACCTCATCGAGGATGTCACGAACTGCGCGCGGGTCGTGCGCGAACCGGCCGAGGAACAGGCCGTCGACGGCGTCGGAGATGGTCGAGAGCAGACCGGGCCCCGCACTGCCGCCGTAGATGATCGAGACCTCGCGGTCGGCGGCGTCTATTCGCGATCTCAGTCCCGAGCAGACCGACCGGATGTGTTCGGATGTCGCGGGCGCCGGCGCCCCGATCGCCCAGAGCGGCTCGTAGGCGATCACCACTGCGCCGGCGGCGCCTGCGCCGTCGGCATCCCGGAGGGCGCTGCGCACCAGCTGCGCGCAGGTCGCGATCGCCGCGTCGATCCCCGCCTCGTCCTCCTCGCCGACGCAGACGACCGGGGTGAGACCGTTCCGCAGCGCCGCATGAGTCTTCGCGGACACCACGCTCTCGGTCTCGCCGAACAGGCGACGACGCTCGGCATGCCCGACCTCGGCGTAGCGGCATCCGAGCTCAGCCAAGACGGCTCCCGAGACCTCGCCGGTGTAAGCGCCGGTGTCATGAACGGCGAGGTCCTGCGCCCCGACCGCCAGGCGCCCTGCGCGTTCGAGAGCGCCGGGGATCGAGGGGAACTGCGGCGCGACGAAAGCGGTGACGCGATCGCGTGCAGGGTGCTCGTCGAGGATCGCCGCGACCTCCGAGACCCAGGTCAGCGTGCGGGCGTGCGAGAAATAGGTCTTGAGGCTCGCGCCGATGATCATCGGGCAGACCTCACCCCTTTTCGTATGCGCAGATCTCGCGCACCTTTTCGGCCGAGGCGCTCGAGGTGTCGAAGGTGTAGGTGAGCCATTCCGCCGCGAGGCGCCGCGCCAGCTCGATCCCCACGACGCGCTGGCCCATGCAGAGCACCTGGGCGTCGTTCGACAGGATCGAGCGCTCGACCGAGTACGAGTCGTGCGCCGTGACGGCGCGGATGCCGGTGACCTTGTTCGCCGCGATCGCGACGCCGAGCCCCGTGCCGCAGATGAGGATCGCGCGATCGGCCTCGCCGTCGCGCACACGCTCCGCGGCGGCGGTCGCGACTGCCGGATAGTTGGTGTGGCTGTCGGCGTCGACACCGACGTCGATGACCTCGGCGACGAGGGGGTTCGCCTCCAGGTCGGCCTTGATGCGTTCCTTGTACTCGTAGCCGGCGTCATCCGAGCCGACGATCAGTCGCAGTGCCATGTCAGGCGTCCTCCTTCAGGACATCGAGAACCGTGCGGGTGACCAGCGCGAACGAGACCGCGCCGGGATCGGGGGTGCCGAGACTGCGGTCGCCGTGCGTACGGGCGCGGCCGAGTCGGGCGGTGAGCTGGGCGGTCGCCTCGGCGGCGGCCTGTGCGGCGTCGGCGGCCGTCGCCCACGCGTCGAGCAGTGCATCGCCCTGAGCGAGTCGGTCGCGGAGCGTGTCGGCGAAGGGAACGATCGCGTCGATCATCGTCTTGTCGCCGACCGTGGCCTTGCCGAACGACATCACGGCATCCTTCATGCGTCCCACGCCCGCGGACAGGGCCGAGGCGTCGACCGCGTCGTCATCGCCGAGGGCGGCGCCGAGGTCGACGAGCATCTCGCCCCAGATCGCGCCCGACGTGCCGCCGCCCTTGTCAGCCCACGCCTCGCCTGCGTGCTGCAGTGCCGTTCGCGCGCCCGCGCCGGCGGTGACGGCACGTGAGGCGGCGGCCGCGGCCGCGCGACTGCCGCGCTGCATGCCGATGCCGTGGTCGCCGTCGCCCGCGATGCGGTCGATGCGTCCGAGCTCGTCGGCCTGGTCATCGAGCATCGCCGCGACGGCGTCGAGCGCGTGGGCGACGACGGTGGCTGCGCGACGCGACTCTTCCCCGGCCGGCCCGATCGCCTCGGTCTCATCGTCGTCGTCGGCGACGGTCGTCACCGCGACGCGGCCGTCGACCGAGCCTCGACGGAATGCGGGGGTATCGCACGACGCGTGCCACAGCCGGTCGAGCTCGTCGTCGAGCCAGAGGAGGGTGAGCGAGACGCCGGCCATGTCGAAGCTCGTGCAGAACTCGCCGACTTCGGGCGAAACGACCTCGACTCCCGCTTCGGTCAGCAACCGGTCGACGGCGCCGTAAACGACGTAGAGCTCCTCGTACTTCACCGAGCCGAGTCCGTTCAGGATCGGCACCACGCGACCGGTCGGGGCGGCGTCGTCGGGCCGCTCAGCGAGCAGCCGTTCGACGAGCAGCTGCGCGAGCTCGGCCGCAGTGGGGATGTCGACCTCGTCGATGCCGGGTTCGCCGTGGATGCCGAGGCCTACCGCCATGCGTCCCTGCGGCACGGTGAAGAGCGGTTCGGTCGCGCCCGGAAGGGTGCAGCCGCCGAAGGCGACACCGAGAGAGCGGGTGCGGTCGTTGGCGAGCCGTGCCAGTCGCTCGACGTCGTCGAGGTCGTGGCCCTGCTCCGCGGCCGCGCCGGCGATCTTGAAGACGACGAGGTCGCCGGCGATGCCGCGGCGCTTCTCACGCTCGTGCGGGGGAGCGCTGGAGATGTCGTCGGTCACCGTCACGGTACGGCAGTCGATGCCCGCCTCGCGGAGACGGTCCTGAGCCTGGGTGAAGTGCAGGACGTCGCCGGCGTAGTTGCCGTAGCTGAGGAGCACTCCGCGACCCTCGTGCGCGGCCTTCGCCACAGATCGCACCTGATGGGCCGACGGCGACGCGAACAGGTTGCCCATCACCGCGCCGTGCGCGAGCCCGGGACCGACGAGCCCGGCGAAGGCGGGGTAGTGGCCGCTGCCGCCCCCCACGACGACAGCGACCGTGGGCTCCGCGCCGCGGGTCGAGCGGACAACACCCCCCGTGACGGGGCGGACCCACCGGCCGGATGCCGCGACGAAACCGGCGACGGAGTCCTCGACGAACTCGTCGGGGTCGTTGAACAGACGCGTCATTGCGTTCTCCTCTGCGATGGGGGAGCGAACCTTTCGTCGATCCTATAGGAAACGAGTCGCGGTGCGACCCGGAGTGGCGGCATCCGCCGACCCATCCCGGGGTCTACGGTGGCGACGTGGTCGAGCGGGCGCGCATCTCGCCGCTCACGCTGGTCCTCGTCGTGATCGGCGGTGCGGCCGGCGTCGCCGTGCGAGCCGCGCTCACTCTTCCGTTCACCGGATGGACCCACCCCCTCGCGGTGCCCGCGCTCACGCTCGGATGCAATCTGCTCGGGTCCTTCCTGCTCGGCATCGTCGTCGGTCGCTGGGCGGTCAGCCGGCCCCGGCTCCGCGCGTTCGTCGGCACCGGCGTGCTCGGCGGCTTCACGACGTACAGCGCCTTCGCTGTGCAATCGATCCAGGTCGCCACCGCCGCGCCCATCGTCGGGCTCGCGCTCATCGCCATCAGCCTCGCCGGCGGTGCCGTCGCCGCGGCGCTCGGGCTCGCCCTCGGCATCCGCCGCGACGGGGATGCCGCATGAACGGGGTGAGTGCCGGGATGCTCGTGGCCCTGGTGGTGGCGGGCGGGGCAGGCGCCGGCATCCGGTACGTCCTCGATGTCCTCCTCACGCGGGGGCGCCGCGATGCCTTCCCCGTCGGCATCCTGGTGATCAACGTCACCGGTTCCGGGCTGCTGGGGCTCCTGACCGGACTCGGCGCGCTCGTCGCGCCCGACTGGCTGGCCGTCCTCGGCATCGGCTTGCTGGGCGGATACACGACGTTCAGCACGGTGTCGGTCGACACGGTCCAGCTGATGCGGCGCGGCCGGCGCGACTGGGCGATCGTCAATCTCGTCGGCACCTTCGCCATGGCCGTCATCGCTGCGGCGATCGGCATCGTCATCGGGGGATTGCTCCCAGGCTGAGCCCACGCTCGCGCGGCGCCCGCGTGGGATACTGAAGTCGATACATCCATGTATCGACGAGCGCATCCCGTTCGCCTGCATCACACCTACCTGCGCCGGTCCGGTGCGCCCGAGGGAACCTGTGTCGAAACTCGCCGTCCTGAGCCTGAAGAACCGCGCTCTCATCGCGCTCATCACGATCGTCGCCGCGGTGTTCGGCGGCCTCGCGCTCACGAACCTCAAGCAGGAGCTCATTCCCTCGATCGAGCTGCCTCAGCTCTCGGTGGTCACGACCTACCCCGGTGCCTCGCCCGAGGTCGTCAACACCGACGTCTCGACCCCGATCGAGACCGCGATCCAGGGCGTGCCCGGGCTCGAGTCGACGACGGCGACGAGCTCGACGAACGCCTCGATCATCCAGGCGTCGTTCACCTACGGCACCGATCTGGCGACCGCGGAGCAGAAGATCCTGCAGGCCATCAACCGCATCGACAGCCAGCTCCCCGACGGCGTCAGCCCGAACGTGCTGAGCTTCTCGCTCGACGACCTCCCTGTGATCCAGCTGGCCGTGACCGGCTACGACGACGCCGAATCGGTGCAGGCCCGGCTCGAGGGCACGGTCATCCCCGACCTCGAAGACGTCGACGGCGTCAACGCCGCCCAGGTCGTCGGAGGCCGCGTCGAGCGCATCACGATCACCCCCGACCAGACCGCGCTCGCCGAGGCCGGGTACACGCAGCAGGCCATCCGCGACGCGCTCGATCAGAACGGCGTCCTGTTCCCCGGCGGCGAGATCACCGAGGGCGACCAGTCGCTGACCGTGCAGACCGGCGCGAAGATCGCCTCGGTCGACGAGTTGTCGGCGTTGCCGCTCGTGCCGACGGATGCCGCTCAGCTCACCGGCGGCACGACCACGATCGGCGACGTCGCCACCGTCGCGCAGGAACCGTCACCGGTCACCTCCATCTCGCGTGTCGACGGCGAGCCGGCCCTGACCATCGCGGTCACGAAGCTGCCCGCCGCCAACACCGTCGACGTCTCGCGCGGCGTGCTCGACGCCCTGCCCGCGCTCGAAGACGACCTCGGCGGCGAGGCTCAGTTCACGGTCGTCTTCGACCAGGCGCCGTTCATCGAGCAGTCGATCGAGGCCCTCGCCCAGGAGGGCCTGCTCGGCCTCGTGTTCGCGGTGCTCGTGATCCTCGTGTTCCTGCTCTCGGTCCGCTCGACCATCGTCACCGCGATCTCGATCCCCACGAGCGTGCTCATCACCTTCGTCGGTATCCAGGCGTTCGGCTACTCGCTCAACATCCTGACCCTCGGTGCCCTCACGATCGCGATCGGCCGAGTCGTCGACGACTCGATCGTCGTCATCGAGAACATCAAGCGGCACTACGTCGAGGGAGCCGACAAGCTCGCGGCCATCACCCTGGCCGTTCGCGAGGTGGCCGCCGCCATCACGGCGTCGACGATCACGACCGTTGCCGTGTTCCTGCCTATCGCCTTCGTCGGAGACCTGACCGGCGAGCTGTTCCGTCCCTTCGCCCTGACGGTCACCATCGCGATGTCGGCCTCGCTGTTCGTCTCGCTCACGATCGTCCCGGTGCTCGCGTACTGGTTCCTGCGGCCGGGTAAGCCCGTCGTGACGCCCGACGGCCGGCGCATCGACCCCGAAGACCCCGAGGCGCCGCCGTCGCGACTGCAGAAGGCCTACCTGCCGGTCCTGCGCTGGACCCTCCGCCACTCCGCCGTCACGCTGGTGCTGGCGGTGCTCGTGCTCGGCGGCACCCTCGCGGCCGTGCCGCTGATGAAGACGAACTTCCTCGGCGACTCCGGTCAGAACACCTTCACCATGACGCAGACGCTCGGGCCTGCGGCATCCCTCGAGGCGGAGGATGCCGCCGCCCAGCGCGTCGAGGACGCGGTCACCGGCCTCGAGGGAATCGACGCCGTGCAGGTTTCGATCGGCTCGTCCGGATCGCAGCTGCGCGACGCCTTCTCGGGCGGGGGCGGCGGGGTGACCTACTCGATCACGACCGACAGCTCGGCCGATCAGCTCGACGTGCGCGATCGCGTGCAGCGCGCCGTCGCCGACCTCGAGGGCGTCGGCGACATCCAGATCGCCGCCGGTGGCGGCGGATTCGGCTCGAGCGACATCGAGATCGATGTCACCGCGCCCGACCAGACCGCGTTGCGCGAAGCGACCGACGCCGTCGTGGCGTCGCTGCAGGATGCCGACGGCGTCAGCCAGGTCACGTCGAACCTCTCGGCCTCGCTGCCGTACATCGCCGTGACCGTCGACCGCGACGCGGCGGCATCCCGCGGCCTGTCGGAGGTCGCGGTGGGCGGCATCGTCTCGGGAACGATGCAGCCGCAGTCGATCGGAACCGTCGAGATCGACGACACCTCGCTCACCGTCTACCTCGCGGCGTCGCAGGCGCCCGCGTCGATCGACGAGCTGCGGCAGCTGACGATCCCCACGGCCGGCGGCCCCATCCCGCTGCAGGACGTCGCCACCGTCGAGCAGAGCGAGGGCCCGACCTCCATCACGACGCAGCGCGGTCAGCGCACCGCGACGGTCACCGTGACGCCCTCGGGTGACGACCTCAACGCGGCATCCGCGACGGTCGCCGACGCCCTCGACACGGTCGAGCTGCCGCAGGGCGCGGACGCCGAGATCGGCGGTGTTCTCACGCAGCAGCAGGACGCCTTCGCGCAGCTCGGACTCGCCGCGCTCGCCGCCATCCTCATCGTCTACATCGTGATGGTCGCGACCTTCAAGTCGCTGCGGCAGCCGCTGCTGCTGCTCATCTCGGTGCCGTTCGCCGCGACAGGAGCGATTCTGCTGCAGATCGCGACGGGCGTGCCGCTCGGCGTCGCGTCGCTCATCGGCGTGCTGATGCTCATCGGCATCGTCGTGACTAACGCGATCGTGCTCATCGACCTGGTCAACCAGTACCGCGAGAAGGGGCTGTCGGCCCACGACGCGACGATCGCCGGCGGATCGCGTCGTCTGCGACCGATCCTGATGACCGCGCTCGCGACCATCTTCGCGCTGACGCCCATGGGGCTCGGGATCACCGGCCACGGCGGGTTCATCTCGCAGCCGCTGGCGATCGTCGTCATCGGCGGGCTCATCTCGTCGACCCTGCTGACCCTGCTCGTGCTGCCGACCCTCTACAACCTCGTCGAGGGTGCGCGCGAGCGCCGCGCGGCGCGGCGGCGCGGTGACGTCGGTGCCGGCGCGGGTGCCGGTGCCGGCGCGGGTGCCGGTGCGGATGCTGGTTTGACAGCCGGTTCCGCGGGAGACGGGGTGTCTGCGGCGCCGATGACCCGGCGCGAGCGGCGCCTCGCGGAGGCGGCCACAGCCGAGCCGACCCACCTCGTCGTGCCGGTGGACGGTTCACCCGATGCCCCCACGCACCTGGTCATCCCGGTCGCGCCTGATGACCACGAGGTCGGCGACGCCCATGCTGGTGCTGGACGGCCGGTGGATTCCGGTGAACCGGAGGCCGGGTCGTCCCGTCGACAGGCTCAGCGCATTCCCGGGCCTTCTCGCGGACCCCGTCGCCGCCGCCTGGCCTGATTGCGGCTCGCGCCGGGCTCGCGGCGGGCTCGCGGCGGGCTGCCGGCTTGCCGCGATGCAAGGGATTGCCCGCGGCGCGCCGTGGCCGGGAGCGAGGCGCCGGGGTGTCGGAACCCTTGCATCGCAGCACGCGTTGCCCCCGCCCCGGCCCTCGAGCCCGGCCCTCGCACCCGGCCCTTGCACCCGGGCCCCGGCGCCGCGGCGGGCGATTTCTCAGGCGGATGCCGTATCGTGGGCGGGTCGGCTCTGGGCAGCGCGTGATCGCGACAGGTTTTGTGAGTCCATGGGGCCGATGGTGAGCGCCGATCGGCGCGCATGACCATCATGTGAATGGCCCCCGGCCGACGGATGTCCGGGTTTGCCCGCGTGCGCGCGGGCGCTGTTCTCGTGCAGAGAACCCAGAAGGACACACCCATGCCCAAGAACAAGAAGCCGGCCGGCGGCCGCGCGCAGAACTTCGAGCCCCGCTACGGCAAGAAGACGTCGTACCAGGACGCTAAGCGTCGCCCCGGCCAGTCCTCGGCCGGAACCCCCGGCAGCAAGAGCCCCGGTCACCGCGGCTACCGTGCCGAGAGCGAAGACACCGGTCGCAAGAACCGCTGGTCCTCGCAGGACCGTGCGGGTCGTGACGAAGCGCGCGGCATCCGCTCGCAGGCCCGCGACGACCGCGGCGGACGCGACGACCGCGGTCAGCGCGAGCAGCGCGGCTACGGGAACGACCGCCGATCGGATGCCGGCGGCCGCCGCCCCTACGAAGCGCAGCCCCGCGACGATCGCCGCACCTTCGGTGATGCGCGTCCCTCCTTCCGTAACGACCGTCCCCGTCGTGACTTCGGCGACCGCCCGAACCGTGATGACCGTCCCCGTCGTGACTTCGGCGACCGCCCGAACCGTGACGACCGTCCGCGTCGTGATGACCGTCCGGCGCGTTCGTTCGATGACCGGCCGCGTCGTGACTTCGGCGACCGGCCCCGCCGCGACGACCGCCCCGCTCGTTCGTTCGATGACCGTCCCCGTCGTGACTTCGGCGACCGCCCGAACCGTGACGACCGTCCGCGTCGTGACTTCTCGGACCGTCCGCGTCGTGACGACCGTCCGGCGCGTTCGTTCGATGACCGTCCCCGTCGTGACTTCGGCGACCGCCCGAACCGCGATGACCGTCCGCGTCGTGACTTCTCGGACCGTCCGCGTCGTGACGACCGTCCGGCGCGTTCGTTCGATGACCGCCCGCGCCGTGACTTCGCCGACCGCCCGAACCGCGATGACCGTCCGCGTCGCGACTTCTCGGACCGTCCGCGTCGCGACGACCGCCCGGCGCGTTCGTTCGATGACCGCCCGCGCCGTGACTTCGGCGACCGTCCGAACCGTTCGGACTGGAACGCCGAGACGAAGTCGAAGGCCCACCAGGACCACGTCGACACCGTCCACGAGCGCCTGCAGGCGGAGGCCGTGGATGCGGCATCCGTCGCCCAGTCGTCGTTCGCCGACCTCGGCCTCGGTGACAACATCGTTCGTCAGCTCGACGCCCTGGGTGCGGCATCCCCGTTCCCGATCCAGGCGGCCACCATTCCGCCGATCCTCGAGGGCAAGGACGTCCTCGCCCGCGGCCGCACCGGCTCGGGCAAGACCATCGCGTTCGGCGCTCCGCTCGTCGAGTCGATCCTGCGCAGCCAGGCCGGCAAGCGTCGCGAGTTCGGGCGTTCACCCAAGGCGCTGATCCTCGCTCCGACGCGCGAGCTCGCGCTGCAGATCGACCGCACCGTCCAGGCGATCGCGCGCAGCGTCGGGCTCTTCACGACGCAGATCTACGGCGGAGTGCCGCAGGCGCGTCAGGTCGGTGCGCTCAAGAAGGGCGTCGACATCATCATCGGCACCCCCGGCCGCATCGAAGACCTGCAGAACCAGGGCAAGCTCGACCTCTCCGAGGTGGGCATCGTCGTGCTCGACGAGGCCGACCACATGAGCGAGCTCGGGTTCCTCGAGCCCATGCAGCGCATCCTCCGCCTCGTGCAGGACGGCGCGCAGAAGCTGCTGTTCTCGGCGACGCTCGACCGCGAGGTCGCCGCTCTGGTCGACGAGTTCCTCGTCGAGCCGGCCGTCTACGAGGTCGCGGGCGAGAGCCAGGACACCTCGACGATCGATCACCGTGTGCTCGTCCTCGACCACCGCGACAAGGCCGAGATCCTGAACTCCCTCGTCGACCGCGACGGCAAGACGCTCGTCTTCGCGCGTACCCGTGCCTACACCGAGATGCTCGCCGAGCAGTTCGAGGATGCCGGGATCGCGGCGGTCGCGCTCCACGGCGACCTCAACCAGGGCAAGCGCACGCGCAACCTGCAGCGCCTGACCGACGGCAAGGTGCGGGTGCTGGTCGCGACGGATGTCGCAGCCCGCGGCATCCACGTCGATGACATCGACCTGGTCATCCAGGCCGACGCTCCCGACGAGTACAAGACCTACCTGCACCGCGCAGGGCGCACCGGCCGCGCCGGTCGCTCGGGTGCGGTCGTCACTCTCATCACGCGTCAGCGTCGCCGTCGCATGACCGAGATGCTCGAGCGTGCCGAGATCGACGCCCCCTTCGACGATGTCCGCCCCGGCGACGACATCCTCGAGGAGGTCTCGGGCCGACAGCTCGCGAACGTCGACGCCTGAGCCGACGCCGCTCTGACGCCCCGCCGCACGCTGCGACCCGACGGTCGTGGCGTTCGGCGGGGCGCTTCCGTTGGCGGGGCGCTCGCGGTTCGCCGTGCCGTGCGCGGGCTGAGGGCCCTGAGAGGCTGAGCGGTGGGAGCCGGCCGCGCGTTGAGCCTGATCTCGGGACCATACCCCGGCAGCGCGCGAGAGTGTCCCGGCTCGCACTCCCGGCTCCGGTTCGCAGCGCCCCGGGCCGCGAAACTCGGGCCACTGTGCTGCTTGTGTCAGAAGAGCGTGGGAACGGATGCCGCTGCAGCGGCGCGGCCGCGCGAAGTCGTGACCACCGGTCCGGGGCGGAATCGTCGCGTGGCGGGCTGCGCCTCTTCCTCTTCGAGCCCTCCCCGAAGGCGATGCCGCGCGAGCAGAGGTCGAACGCGCGTCGCGAGCATGCGCCGGTAGCCCTGCGGTGCCTGCACCGAGGCCCCGGGGTACAGGCCGCGGTACACCGGCACGAGGTCGGGGCGTTCGCGCGCGAGCCACTGCTGGAACCAGGGTTTGACGCCCGGTCGCAGGTGCATCGCGCCGTAGACGACGCGGGCGGCGCCGGCATCCGCGATCCGGCTCAGGGCATCGTCGAGCACCTCGGTCGAATCGGTGAGGTGCGGCACGATCGGCATCAGGAACACCGTCACCCGGAACCCCGCGGCGCTTGCCGCTCGCACCGTGTCGAGGCGAGCGGCGAATGTCGGCGCGCCGGGTTCGAGCAGCTGCCGCAGCGGCTCGTCGAGTACCGCGATCGACATCGCGAGGTCGATGGGCACCGAACGTGCCGCCTCGGCCAGCAGCGGTAGGTCACGGCGCAGCAGGGTGCCTTTCGTCAGCACCGAGAACGGCGTGCCGCTGTCGACCAGCGCCGTGATGATGCCGGGCATCAACCGGTAGCGGCCCTCCGCACGCTGGTAGGGGTCGGTGTTCGTACCGAGAGCGACCTGCTCGCGCGCCCAGGTCGGTTTCGAGAGCTCGCGGCGCAGTACGTCGGCGACGTTCAGCTTGACGACGATCTGCGAGTCGAAGTCGGCTCCCGCGTCCATGTCGAGGTACTCGTGCGTGCCGCGGGCGAAGCAGTAGACGCAGGCATGCGTGCATCCCCGGTAGGGATTGACCGTCCAGTCGAAGGGTATCGCCGAGGGGCCCGGGACCCGGTTGAGCGCCGAGCGCGACATGACCTCGTGGAAGGTAACTCCTGCGAACTCGGGCGTCGTCACCGAGCGCACGAGGCCGTTGAGTGTCTCGAGGCCGGGCAGCGCAGCGGCATCCGCCACGCCCATCTGCTGCCCCTGCCATCGCATGAGAAGATTCGAACAGAAATTCGAAGTGTTGTCAAACATGAAAGCGCGAACCCTCGTATGCTCGGGTGCCGGTGTGGTGACAGGCAGATCGTTTCACCGGGGATCGAGGACGCTGCGAGCGGATGGGGGAGTGCGCTGTGACTCTGACGTCAGCTGGGGAGAGGGTGAGATACGCCGGGGTAGCCGACGTGGTCGGTTTCTGCGAGCCGGATCGCACCCGCCCCCCGACGACGAGGGTGCGCCCCCGGCTCGTCCGAATGGATGAAATCCGCCGCGCTGTCGGTGCCGGTGTGAACGGTGCCGCACGATGACGATCATCGATCGAACCGCGTCGTACGCCAAACAGTTCACCGTCAGCGGCTACGTGCTCAATCCCGCAGAGGACCGAATCCTCCTCATCCATCACAAGAAGCTCGCGAAGTGGCTTCCGCCGGGCGGTCATGTCGACGAGGACGAGACGCCCCAGGCGGCGGTCGTGAGAGAAGTGTTCGAGGAGACCGGCGTGGCAGCCGTGCTGCGCCGCACGCGGGCGTCGACCTCGCCGCGGACGGTCGCACCGAAGCTCAGCTCGACCTCCCGATCAGCATGAGCTATCAGCTCATCCCCGAGCGCCCCGGCGAACCCGCGCACATCCATATGGACATGGCCTTCGTGCTGCACACTTCGGAGCGCGGCGCCCTGTCGCCCGCGGCCGGAGAGGTCCACGACGCGGGCTGGTTCTCGAGCATCGAGATCGACGAGCTCGACACGTTCCCCTCCGTGAAGGTGATCGCGCGAGAGTTGCTCGCTCCGGCGGCTGCGGAAGGGCGCGCGGGCAGCGTGAGCCCGGGGGCATCGCCCGCCGGACCCGATGCCGTGTTCGGCGAGGGGACCAGCCCGGGTCGCGGGTGAACCGCGCTGCGAACGGGAACTCAACCGGACCCGCAGGGCAGAATGGGGTCGTGGTGCACCCGACCGAGCCCGAGACGCGTCGCTCGCGACGCGAGCGATCGGCGGAGGCGCGCCCTCTCCCCTCGCGGCGCGAGCTGCGTGAGCGGGCCGGCGCTTCCGGTTCCGCGGCGAGCGGTGCTGGTGGCGAGGTCGCCTCGGCTTCGTCGGCGGAGGGCCGATCACCGGATGCCGCCGCCCTGTCGGCATCCGTGCGTCTGCCGGCAGCCGTCTACGTCCGCCGCCGCGCCGTTGCGGCCACGGCTGCACTCGCGCTCGTCGGCCTCGTCGTCGCCGGTACCGCCGGCTTCACGTCGGCACTCAGCGGACCGGATGAGGCTCCCGTCGACCCCGTCGCCGCGCTCGTCGGTGACGCCGCGGCGGGCGCGCCCAACGCATCGTCCATTCCTGCGCCCGCGCAGTCCGGCGATGCTGCCGCCGCCCAGCCGGCCGACGATGCGACGACGGATGCCGCGGCCGCGGGCGACATCTGCGGTGATCCCGGATTCCAGCAGGCGCTCGCGTCGGGCTCTGACGCCGACGTCATCGCCGCGGCCGGGGGAGCCGAGCCTTTCCGGGCCGCGATCGCGGGCGGTGCGGCCCCGTGCATCGATCTGCACACGGCCGGCCGCACGTGGGTCGTCGTGAACAAGCTGAACGCGCTCGATCCGATCGACTACTGGCCCGAGCCGCAAGCGCGCGCCGAGGGCGTCGAGCGAACCAGCGGGGGGCACATGCGTGCGGACGTCGCGGCGGCCCTCTCGCAGCTCGCGGCCGCCGCGCAGGCTGAGGGCGCGGGCACAATCGGAGTGAACAGCGGGTTCCGGTCGTACGACTTCCAAGTGTCGACGTACCGCAACTACGTCGGTCAGCTCGGCCAGGGCAACGCCGACCTCACGAGCGCCCGCCCCGGGCACAGCGAGCATCAGACCGGTCTCGCCGTCGATGTGGTCGCATGCGACGGTGGGTGCGGGGCGATCGAACAGTTCGGCGGCACGGCGCAGTCGGACTGGGTCGCCGCCAACGCGCATCGCTTCGGGTTCATCATCCGGTACCCCGATGGCTTCACCGAGACGACCGGGTACGACTACGAGCCCTGGCACCTGCGATATATCGGCCCCGAACTGGCGGCGCTCTACGCCGAGGGCGGCTACCGCACCCTCGAAGACTTCTTCGGGATGCCGCCGGCCCCGACCTACGTCGACTGACACCGCCCTGCCCCCGGCGCCCGGCCCGTCGACTCGCCAGGTTCTGCGGATCCCGCACCGGGCGCATCCGCATTTCTCGGCGAGTCGACGGGGGAGGGAAGGGGGAGAGGGGTCAGGCGGGGGTGCGGCGGCGGGCCAGGGTCGCGACGCCCGCGGCACGCAGGCGATCGCCGATCAGGATGCCGAGCCACGTCGCTCCGACGCAGCTGACGATGCAGAGGGCGACGAATCCGATCAGCACGGGCGCGGTCATGCTCCACAGATCGAACGACTGCGCTGCGAACACGGGATACGTCGCGCCGATGATCGCGGCGCCTGCATAGTGCAGCCATGTGTTCCAGCGCCGGTAGAGCGTCGCGAGGAACGGCAGTTCGGGGAAGAACGACCAGTAGAGCATCGTCGCGACCGATCCGATCGTGAAGAACGGGGCAAGCACGAGTCCTGAGATCAGCCCCACGAGCAGCCCCGCTCCCGGGCGTTGCAGCAGCCTGAGGGCGATGACGGCGGGCAGAACCCACAGCCCGGCGATCGCCACCGTTGCGAACGGCACCGTGAGGAACAGGGTCGTCGACGCGACCCACGCGGGCGCGAGCAACGCGCTCGCCGCGACGCCGATCGCGGCGCACGTCAACAGGTATGCCGTCGAGACACGCGCGGCGCGCGACCGGGGTGCCGCGGTCATGCTCGCGTCTCCCGCTCCGTCGTGGCTCGGCGTTCATCATCCGGCGCGTGCTCGGATGCCGCCTGGGGCTTCGGGGTCGGCGAGCTCGCGCCCTCGCGCCAGTACCCGACGAAGCTGATCTGTTCCTTCGGGATGCCGTGGTCGGCGACGAGCATCCGCCGGGCGGTGGTCGGCAGCGACTGCTCGCCGACGATGAACGCGTGGAGGGGCTGCGCGGGCAACGCGCCGGGCGCCAATCCGCTCAGCGCTGCGAGGGCGGCTGACCCCGGCTTCGCGTCGGGCGCCCGGACGAGCCAGCGGACCTCGACCCCCGGGGGTGCATCGATCTCGAGCACGTCGTCGCTCGACGGGGCCTCGATGAACGCGGTTCCGGATGCCGTTGCCGGCAGCGAAGCGCAGATGGAGGCGACGGCCGGTGCCCCCGTCTCGTCGGCGACGAGGAGCACATGATCGATGCCTCGCTCGGGGTTGAATCGCAGCCCCTCGTCGATGATGACGACGCTCTCTCCCTCGTGGGCCTGCGACGCCCAGCGGGAGGCGGGTCCGGCGGTCGGCCCCGAGCCGTGCAGCACGAAGTCGACGTCGATCTCCGCACCGCCCGCCGGCCCCGACGACCGATACGCCCGCACCGAGTAGTTGCGCATGACCGGCCGTTCGCCCTCGGGGATGCGGAGGTACTTCAGGTAGCCGAACAGCTTGTTGGCCTTGGCCGGGATGCGGTCGAGGGCCTCATCGCCGCCGAGCGGCAGGAAAAGGCGGAACCACTGGTCGTAGCCCAGCGGTACGAACCGGTCGATGTCGCCGCGCCCCAAGGTGACCCGCATCCAGTGCGGGGCGAGGCGCTCTGCACGCAGCACCTCCAGACGCACCAGACCGGGCGTCATGGGCTTCACGATGTTGCGGGTCATGCGCAGCATCCTTTCCAGGCTCGCCGGGGTGCGGTCGGCATCAGGGGGTCCAGGGGAAGAGGGGGATGAGGATCGCGGCGGAGGCGAGCCAGAAGAGCGCGACGAAGGCGACATCGCGCCGCCGGAACGGCACCAGGTGCCGCTCGGTGCGGTCGCGATGGGCCCCGAAGGCGCGCGCGTCCATCGCGAGCGCGACCCGCTCGGCATGGCGGATGGCGCCGGCCAGCAGCGGAACGACGTAACCGCCCCACCGTGCGATCGCCGAGAACGGTCCCCGCCCGCCGTGCGCACCGCGCACCCGATGCGCTTGTCGGATGAGGTCGAGCTCGTAGCCGAACCGCGGCACGAACCGGAACGCGGCGAGCGCCGTGTAGCCGACGCGGTAGGGGACGCGCAGCTGCTGGACGGTCGCCCGCACGAGGTCCGGCCCCGTTGTGGTGAGCCCCGCGATGAACGCCAGTGCGGCGATCGCGCCGAGCCGCAACCCGGTCGCCATCCCGGTCTCCAGCGCCCCTGCGTGCAGACTCCAGGCGCCGAGCTGAAGCAGCACCGGGGTGTCGGCCACCCGCGCCGCATCGACCCACAGCGACATCCCGGCCCCCACCATCAGGATGCCGATGGGCACGGCGACCGCGAGCAGGAGAACGGTACGCAGCGTCCAACGCGCTCCGACGATGAGCACGCCGTACGCGAGTGCGAGCAGAGCGAGCGGCGTGACGAGATCGCGCGTGAAGATGAGAGCGACCATCGCGGGGACGGGGGCCGCGAGCTTCGCCAGCGGGTTGAGCCGGAACAGCAGCCGACGGGAGGGCGGCGCGGCCGCGTAGGGATCGAGCGCGATGCTCGCCGTCGCGCTCATCGATCGCTCCCCGGCAGATCGCGGAGGCGGGCGATGCCCGACAGCTCGGGGTACCCGTCGAGCCCGTGCAGGGCGCGGCGCAGCGGCGGCATCCGCAGGGCGGCGGAGCGCAGCAGCTCGTCGTCGCCGAGGATGTCGGCGGTCGCTCCGTCGGCGACGATGCGGCCATCTCCGACGACGACGCAGCGCTGGGCGTACTCGCTCACCAGCTGCATGTCGTGGGTGACGACGAGGATCGTCGTGCCGTCGCGGTTGAGGTCGCGCAGCACGTGCAGCAGCTCGTCGGCGCGGGCGCGGTCCTGGCCGAACGTCGGCTCGTCGAGGGCGAGCACGGGTGCGCCGGCGATGAGGGCCGTGCCGACCGACAGTCGGCGCTTCTGACCGCCGGAGAGCAGGAACGGATGCCGGTCGGCGTGCGCCTCGAGGCTGAAGCGGCGCAGCATCCCGTCGACGCGCTCACGCACCTCGTCCTCGGGCGTCCGCTGGCGGCGCAGGCCATGGGCGAGCTCGTCGAAGACCGTGGGTGCGACGAACTGGTGCTCGGGGTTCTGGAAGACGAACCCGACGCGCTCGGCGACCGCACGAGGGTCCGCCCGACTCGGGTCGAGCCCGCCCACGTCGATGCGCCCGCGCGGACCGCGGACGACGCCGGCGATCGCCTGGATGAGGCTCGTCTTGCCCGCGCCGTTCGCGCCGACGATCGCGACGAACTCGCCGGTCGCGACCTCGAGGTCCACGTCGTGGAGCACTGTCGTCCGACCTCGACGCAGCGTCAGATCGCGCACCGAGACCGCCGGCGTCGGCGCGTGCGCCTGCGCCTGCGCCGGAGAATCGCGCGAAACTCGGACCGAATCGGAGGTTGCCCCCGACGATGCCGCGATGTTCCGATTCTCGCTACCGGATGCCGCGGCCTCGAGCCCCGCGCGCAGCTCGTCCGGCGTCAGGGGGAGTGGGTCGAACGGATAGCCCGCTTCGCGCAGCCGCAGCGCCGCGATGGTCGACACCGGCAGCCACACGCCGATCGCGTGCAGCTCGGCCGCCCGTTCGCGCAGCACCGCGTCGATCGGACCGTCGGCGATGGTGCGACCGCCATGGTCGAGCACGACGACACGGTCGGTGAAGCCGATCGCCGCGTCGAGATTGTGCTCGACGAGCAGGATCGCCCGGTCGCCCGCGGCGGCGATCTCGCCCAGGGCGGCGTAGACGTCTTCGATGCCCTCGGGGTCGAGGTTCGCGGTGGGCTCGTCGAGCACGAGCAGGGGCGACTCCATCGCGAGCGCGCACGCGATCGCGAGGCGCTGGCGTCCGCCGCCCGAGAGGCGGTCGGGGTTCTCGTGCCGCCGGTCCCAGAGCCCCATCCGGCGCAGCGCCCGCTCGCTCCGCGCGAGGACATCGTCGACGGGCAGCCGCAGGTTCTCGGGGCCGAAGGCCACCTCGTCGAGCAGGGTGCCGGTGACCAGCTGCGCGTCGGGGTCCTGGAAGACCATGCCGACGCGCGTGGTGAGCCGGGGGATCGGGGTGGCCGCGGCATCCTCGCCCGACACGAGCACCGTGCCCTCGGTCGTCGCCGGGATCGACTGCGGGATCAGCCCGTTGAGCGTCAGTGCGACCGTCGACTTGCCCGAACCGCTCGGCCCGAGGAGCAGCACGACCTCACCGGGGGTGACGGAGAACGCGGCGCCGCGGGTAGCTGCGGCATCCGATCCCTCGTAGGTCACCGCGAGATCGCGCACGGCGAGCAACGGCGCGGATGCGGTCGCGGCGACCGGCGTTCCCGCCGTGGCGGCACCGGATGCGGCGGATGTCACGGGCGTCCTCGGATCGGATCGGATGCGCTTAGCTTAGCCGACCCTAACTTGGCCCGGAAAGGCCGGCGGGGGTGCTCAGCGACGGGCGACGCCGGCGCGGCGCAGGCCGACGCCGATCCACAGGCCGATGGCCGTCCAGGCGACGGGCCCGAGTACGGCCAGGGCGAGGTAGGTGACCTGAGCCCACAGCGGGAGGGCGCTGAGGTGAGCGGCGAAGAACACCGCGAGGGCGACGACGACGCCGATCACGAGACCCGAGACGAAGAACCGCCAGGGCGCCCACGAGCGATAGCGGACGAGAGCGGCGACGCCCTCCTGCAGGCCTCCGAAAAGCACGGCGGTCCCCAGGAACTGGAACGTGTACGGCGGCGCGACGGCCGACGATGCGAGCGCCGCGATCAGGTGCGTGATGAGCGCGACCCAGGGCAGCCGCAGGGTCTCCTGCGCGACGATTCCGGGCAGCACGTGGATGCCGAGGAGGAAGCCGTAGACGATCGGCAGACCCGTGATGACGGGGACGGCGAGCCATCCCTCGATGCCGCCGAGCAGACCTGTGGCGACGCCGATGGCAGCGCAGACGAGCAGAACGCGCGTCGAAAGGCGGGATGCCGGGGCCACCCGCCCAGCCTATGGGACGCGCGCAGGGCGGTTCCCTCGTGGGCCGTGAGAAATGCCTCGGTCGGGGTGGCGCTTCCGTGACCTGAATGAAAGCCGAGGGTTCCTTGTGTCGGAACTGTGAGCTAGGTTGACTTCACCGCGCGCCGCCGACGCCGCGCGGACTGCTCATCCATCCCCCCACTGGAGCGCACATGGTTCGCACCACCCTGCGAACAGTCGCGGCTGTATCCCTGGCTGCACTGTTCACGAGCTCTGCCGCAACGGCATCCTTTGCTGCAACGGGAGAGGGGGTGAACATCCCGGTTCCGATCGAGAGCGAGAGCGGGCGCTACATCGTCCTGCTCGATGAGGCTCCTGTCGCGACCTACGAGGGCGGCGAGGCCGGCCTCGCGCCGACCAAGCCCGACGAGGGCGAGCGTCTCGACGCCCAGTCCCGCGCCGTCACCGACTACTCCGGCTTCCTCGAGCAGCGTCAAGAAGAGGTCGCGAGCGAGGTCGGCGCGACTCCCGACGCGACCTACCAGACCACCCTCAACGGGTTCGCGGCCCAGCTGAGCGCCGACCAGGCGGGCAAGCTCGCCGCCAAGAAGGGCGTGCTCGGCGTCTTCCCCGACGAGATCCGTCACGTCGACGCCGTGCCCTCGACCGAGTTCCTCGGGCTCGAGGGCGCCGGTGGTGTCTGGGAGAAGGTCGGCGGCATCGATGCGGCGGGCGAAGGCGTCGTCGTCGGCGTCGTCGACACCGGCATCGCGCCCGAGAACCCCGCGTTCGCCGGCGACGCGCTCGGCGCCTCGGCGGGCGACCAGCCCTACCGCGACGGCGACGAGGTCGTGTTCACGAAGGCCGACGGCGGCGAGTTCCGCAGCACGGTCGTCGATCAGGGCGCCGGCACGAAGGATGCCTGGGACCCGTCGCTCCTGAACACCAAGCTCATTGCAGCCCACTACTTCAGCGACGGCGCCGCGGCGAACGGGTTCTCGTTCGCAGACGACCACCTGTCGCCCCGCGACGGCGACGGCCACGGCTCGCACACCGCGAGCACGGCGGCGGGCAATAACGGCGTCGAGGCGTCCGTCGAGGGAGTCGACTTCGGCTCGATCTCCGGCGTCGCACCGGCTGCCAAGGTCGCGTCGTACAAGGCCTGCTACGTCGGGCCCGACCCGCTCGTCACGACTGACGACATCTGCGCGCTGAGCGACCTGCTGGCCGCGATCGACCAGGCCGTCGCCGACGGCGTCGACGTCATCAACTACTCGATCGGCGGCGGCTCGGCCACGACCGTGCTCGCGCCGGAAGACATCTCGTTCTTCAACGCGGCTGCGGCCGGTGTCTTCGTCGCGACGAGCGCCGGCAACTCCGGCCCCGACCCGGTTACGGCCGACCACGCGTCGCCGTGGTACGCCACGGTCGCGGCATCCACGATCCCGACCTGGGAGGGCACCGTCCGGCTCGGCGAGGAGGGCGACACGTCTGCCGCGCAGTTCCCCGGCGCGTCGGTGTCGGTCGGATTCGGCGACACGATCTCGGGCCCGTCGGTCTTCGCGGGCGACGCCGGCCTGGCCGGTGCTGCGACGCCCGAGCTCTGCCTGCTCGGCTCGCTCGATCCGGCCAAGGTCACCGGCAAGATCGTCGTCTGCGACCGCGGATCGAACGCTCGTGTCGAGAAGTCTCAGGCGGTCGAAGAGGCCGGCGGCATCGGCATGATCCTGACCAACGTCACGCCCGCCTCGCTCGACAACGACTTCCACTCGGTTCCCACGGTGCACGTCTCCGACACCGCCCGGCCGGCCGTGCTCGAGTACGTCCAGGGCGGCACCGACCGCGTCGTCACCCTCATCGGCGAGAACGTCACGGGCACCGAGACCCCGGTCCCGCAGGTCGCGGGCTTCTCGAGCCGCGGACCGATGCTCGCCGATGGCAGCGACGTCATCAAGCCCGACATCACCGCTCCCGGTGTCGCGATCCTCGCGGCCACCGAGAACGGCATCGACGAGGACCCGACCTTCGGCATCCTCTCGGGCACCTCGATGTCGTCGCCCCACGTCGCCGGGCTCGCCGCGCTGTACCTCGGCGAGCACCCGCAGGGGACGCCCGCCGAGGTGAAGTCGGCGATGATGACGACCGCGTACAACACCGTGGATGCCGCCGGCGACGCCGTCACCGACCCGTTCACGCAGGGTGCCGGTCACACCGACCCGACGAAGTACTTCGAGCCGGGGCTCCTCTACCTGAACGGTCCGGCCGACTGGGCCGCGTACCTGCAGGGTCTGGGGCTGCGCGACTTCGGCGTCGACCCCATCGACCCGAGCGACCTCAACCTGCCGTCCATCGGCGTCGGTGCGCTCGGCGCGCCGCAGACGGTGACCCGCACGATCACGGCGACCGAGGCCGGGACGTACGAGGCGCAGGCATCCGTTCCCGGTGTCGACGTGCAGGTCTCGCCGTCGTCCGTGACGCTCGGGGCGGGTGAGTCGGCGACGGTCGAGATCACCCTGTCGCGCGTCGACGCTCCGATGGGCGAGTGGGCCACCGGCTTCCTCACCTGGACGGGCGGGGCGAACGACGTGCGCTCGCCGATCGCGGTGTTTCCGGTGCCGGTCGATGCCCCGGAGTCCGTGTCGGGCACCGGTACCACCGGCTCGGTCGACGTCACGGTGGCGCCGTCGCTGACGGGTGAGATCGACCTCGGTCTTTCGGGCCTCGTGCCGCAGGAGCTGCGCGTGAACCCGGACTTCCCCGAGGTGCCCGGACACTCCGGTGACCAGGACTCGTTCTACGACGAGGGTGAGGCCGGCTTCAACACCTACGAGATCGTCGACGTCCCGGAGGGCACGGAGTACGCGCGCTTCGCCGTCGAGACCGAAGCGACCGAGACGACCGACCTCGACATGACCGTGTACCGCGTGGTCAGCCCCGACGACCTGCGCTACTACGAGCAGTGGTCGTCGGCGACGGCATCCGCCAACGAGGCCGTCTCGCTCACCGCACCCACCGCGGGCACCTACCTGGTCAAGGTCAACCGGTACTCGTTCAGCGAGCCCTTCACCTACGACCTCACCACTGCGGTCGTCGCAGCGGGGGCATCGGGCGGCGAGTTCACCGCCACCCCCGATCCGCTGCCGACGGTGCAGGGCGAGAAGGCGACCTACACCCTGTCGTGGGCGGGCCTCGAGCCCGAGACGTCGTACCTCGGCGTCGTTCGCTACGGCGACTCCTCGATCCGGACGATCGTCGAGGTCGAGTCGGGTCAGGGTGCGCCGGTCGCGGTCGTCGCTCCCGAGGTGTCGGGTTCGGCGAAGGTCGGCGGCACGCTGAAGGCGACCGCCGGTGAGTGGGATCCCGCCGAGGTCAGCGTCGCGTACCAGTGGCTTCGCGGTGGTGAGCCCATCGAGGGTGCTACCTCGGCGTCGTACAAGGTGACGCGCGCCGATGTGGGCACCGCCCTGTCGGTGCGGGTCACCGCGACGGCGGAGGGCAACCCCCAGGTCGGAACCGCGGTGTCGAACGAGGTGTTCGTGAAGTTCGCCTCGGCGACGAGCGTTTCGCTCAACCGTTACGTCGGAACGGCCTCGCAGCCCTACGTGGTCTCGGTGAAGGTGACGCCGACCGGCGGCGCCCCCGCGACAGGCACCGTCGACATCTGGGTGAACTCGACCCGGTACAGCGCGGATGTCGTCGACGGTACGGCGCGTGTCGAACTGCCCCGGCAGTCGCGCGGGCTGAAGGTCGTCGTCGCCACCTACAACGGCAGTGACACGGTCGAGGGATCGCTGGGACTCAGCGGCTTCCTCGTGCTGTGGTGATGACCGGCTGACGCGCTGCGGCGCGGACGCGCGGGGCGCTCGGACTTCGGTCCGGGCGCCCCGTCGTCATGTTTCAGGCGGTGCGGGATGCCGCGAGCGTGCGGCCGGCCGTGACGGCATCCCGCTCGGCCGCCGCGCGAAGCTCGGCTGCAGCCTCGGTGAAGGCGTCGAGTGCGGGGTTCACGCCGACGAGCGTGAAGGGGCGGTGGACGACCGTGAGGTCGAGCCCCCAGACGTCCTCGAAGACGCGCCGAAGCCACCCGGTGGAGTGGTCCCAGCCCTCTTTGGGGCTGCCGGGCTCGTAGTTGCCGCCCAGCACCGTGACGAGCGTTGCGGGCTTGCCGCGCAACGCCGTTCCCTGGGGGTCGATCCGCGGGTCGGTGTACGCCAGGTCGAACCACGTCTTCACGTGCTGTGAGACGCCGTAGTTGTAGAGCGGCACGGTGAAGAGCAGGGCGTCGGCGCCGATCAGCTCGTCGGCCAGCTGCTCGCGCAGGGCGACTGCGTCGCGCTGACCAGCGGTCTGCTGCTCGGCGGGCGTGAACCCGGCGGTCACGGCATCCCGCCAAGCGGTCGCCGGAACCGGGTCGGCGGCGATGTCGCGGCGCACGACATCACTCGAGGGGTGGGCGGCGAGCCACTCGGCCTCGACGAGGTCGCCCAGCTCACGGCTGGCCGAGGTGGCGGGCAGGATGCTGGCATCCAGACGGAAGAGGGTCATGCGCTTCTCCGATCAGAGGAACTATGAAAAACAAAGCGGCTTCGGGAACGCTAGCACACGTACGATGGAGGCATGTCCGAGCCCCACGACGCGCGACAGTGCGACGCCGCGGTGTCGCACGCGTTCTCGGTGCTCGGCAAGCGGTGGAACGGCATGATCGTCGACGTGCTCGGACAGGGCGAGCTCTCGTTCGTCGGTCTGCGTCGGGCCGTCGCCGGCATCAGCGATGCGGTTCTCTCCGACCGGCTCACCGAGCTCTCCGACGTCGGGCTGGTCGTCCGGCGGGTCGAGGCGGGACCGCCGGTCGCGGTCACCTACGCACTGACGGATGCCGGGTCGCGCCTGGTGCCGATCCTGAGTCAGCTCGGCGAGTGGGCCGACGGCAACCTCACGCGGCGCTGAGCGCGTGCCGGAGCCGGCCGGAGAGTAGAACCGTGATCGAAGGCCTGAACCTCCCGGCATCCGTCCGCTCCCGCTCGGCAGATGTCGTCATCCGTCGCGCGACGCCCGATGATCTCGATGCGATCGTGCGGTTGCTGTCGGATGACCCGATCAGCGCGGGGCGTGGTGACGCCGCCCGCGACGAGGACCGCGGTGCGTACGCAGATGCTCTGGAGCGGATCGTCGCGAACCCCGCGAACGAGCTGCTGGTCGCCGTCGACGAGGCCGGTCGAGTCACGGCGACCATGCAACTGACCCTGATCCCCGGGATGGCGCGGCGGGGGAGCACCCGTCTCCTCGTCGAGGCCGTGCGCGTCGCGAGCGCCGAACGCTCATCCGGCATCGGCACGGCGCTCATGCGGTGGGTGATGGATGCCGCGGCGGTCGAGCTCGGCGCCGCCCTCGTGCAGCTGACATCGGATGCCGCGCGCGTCGACGCGCACCGTTTCTACCGCAGGCTCGGCTTCGCCGACTCGCACGTCGGGTTCAAGTACGCCGTGCCCGCCGGGCCGGCACTCTGATCAGGCGGAGGGTCGCGGGGTCAGCCACACGTCGACGTCGTCCTCGCTGTCCAGGGCGAAGCCATGCCGCTGGTACAAGCGCCGTGCGGCGCTGCCCTGCAGGACGTTCAGGCGCGTCGGTCCGTCGTACGGTTCGATGATCGCCGACTGCAGGACAGCGCTTCCGATGCCCCGCCCCTGCAAGGACGCGGGCAGGTAGAAGTGCTCGATCCAACGGGTCGCGTCGTCTGAGCGGGTCGTGAGGCATCCGGCATCTGTCCCGTCGATCAGGGCTACTCGACCTCCTTGGCCGGAGTCCAGGCGTAGTAGGTGCCGTTACTCCCCGCCACCGCCCACTCGCCGCAGACGGCGACGCGGTCGATCGCGTAGATATCGGGCCCGGACGTGATCTCCATGGTGGGGGCCGAGAGGCGCTCGACCTCGGCGCAGTCCGCCGCAAGGCCGGTCTCGCTCGAGAACACGATCGACTCGGCTTCAGCTCGGGTCGAGACGACGCGCGTGAGTTCGCGTGCGTCGGCGGGCAGCCACGCGGGAGCCTCGCCGCGTGCCTGCGCGAACTCCTTCGCTGTCGCGTAAGTGCTCTCGGCGCGCCCGTAGGCGACGTTGTCGACGGCGGCGCAACCGGACAGCGTCAGCAGGATGGCTGCCATGCCGAGCGCGGCGGCGCCGGGCGGGAGGTCGCGGGGAAGGCGGGGCTTCGTCATGAGACCGACGCTACGGACCCCTGCGGTCTGCGTCGTCGCTCGGTTGGATGACCACGCATCAGCCTCGCGGATGACGTCGTGCCCCGCGCCCGGCTGTGAGGCTGGCGACTATCTCCACTCGCCTTCCCAGGTGTAGAGATCGGCGGTGACGGCGTACTCGCGAAGCTGCGCGATCTTGCCGTCGCGCTGGGTCGCGATCGTCGCCCCCAGGAGCGTCCGGTCCTCACCGTCCTGGTGGTACTCGAACCGCCACTCCGCCACGAGCAGATCTCCGGCCTGGGCTTCGTTCGTGATCGTCCAGTCGAGAACGCGCGACCCCTCCTCGTTCCACTTCTCGCACCACTCCCGCACGCGCTCCCGGCCGTAGTACACCGGACCGAAGCTCTCGGTGATCACGACATCCTCCGTGACGGTCTCGACGATCCGCTCGGTGTCATTGGTCTTCCAGGCTGCGATGTAGTCGGTGAGAGCGCTCATCCGACCATTCAACAACCGCGCTTCGCCCGCGGGCACCCGGGCGCAGTTTGCGCCCACAGCGAAGGTGACCCCTTCGCGCCGGCCGGTGCCGGTTGACTGGCGGGCATGAGACGGACTCTGGTGCTGGGCGGAACCGGATGGCTGGGGCGCGAGATCGCGCGACAGGCGCGCGACAGCGGAGCCGAGGTGGTCTGCCTGGCGCGCGGCGAGTCCGGATCGGCGCCGGATGGTGTGCAGCTCGTGCGTGCCGACCGATCGCTCGCCGGGGCTTACGAGGGTCTCGGGGGTGAATGGGATGACGTTGTCGAGCTCGCCTCCGAGCCGCAGCTCGTCGAGTCCGCACTGAAGGCGCTCGCCGCCCGAGCGGCGCACTGGACTCTCGTCTCGACCGTGTCGGTGTACGCGGACAACAGCACGCCGGGCGCCGACGAAACGGCGCAGCTGGTCGAACCGCAGAACCTCGCCGAGTATCCCGACGCGAAAGTGGCCGCCGAACGGGCCTCCGCGGCAGCGCTCGGTGACCGCCTGCTCATCGCCCGGCCCGGTTTGATCGCGGGTCCGGGTGATCCGAGCGACCGCCTCGGCTACTGGCCGGCTCGGCTGCACCGCGGTGGCAACGTGCTCGCTCCGACGATGAGCCGGCGATTCGTCCAGTTCATCGACGTCGAGGACCTCGCGGACTGGATCGTCAGCGCGGGTGCGGCCGGGATCACCGGCGTCGTCAACGCCGTCGGTGAGGCCCACACGATGCATGACTTCTTTCGTGCCGCGCGGTCAGTCGCCGGGTTCGACGGCGAACTCATCACGGTTGACGACGAAGAGCTCCTCGCTCTCGACGTGCACTATTGGGCCGGCCCTCGGTCTCTCCCGTTGTGGCTGCCGATCGAGGCCGTGGGCTTCGCTCAGCGAGCTGGAAGCGCCTTCGTTGCTACAGGAGGTCGGTCGCGACCGCTCGCTGACACCCTGACCCGTGTGCTCACGGACGAGATCTCGCGCGGCCTCGACCGGCCCCGGCGCTCCGGGCTGACGACGGACGAGGAGCAGGAGGTCCTCGCCGCCGTCCGCTAGACCATTCACTTCTCCTGGCGCGCGGCCGAAGCTGTCGGCGACGACTTCTCTCTGCCGTGCAACGTTCGACCGAGGTCCGGCCATGTACGTGGTGAGCACCGAGGAGGAATCCATGGACACATCGATTGATGACCTGTTGCGGGCAAGTGCCCCGCGCCGCGTATCAACGGACGGAATGGTCGCAGCTGAAGTAGAACGCGTCGGGATCGCAGCGCGCATTCATGCCGCGCGTCGGCGGCGTGTCCGCCGGCTGTCGTGGGTCGCTGTGCCGGTGCTCGCCTTGCCGGGGATCGCGCTCGCGTCTACAGCCGGCACCGACCCGCGAATGATCCCAGACTTCGAGATCCCCGTCTCATACGTCACCGACACCGGTCGTGAGATCTCTTGCTCGATCGGGCTCTTCAACGGCGAACTCGACCACGTCGAGACCAACACGAAGGCCGTCGAGTACATCGCGGCTCAGAACTGGGATGGTGTCGGCCAGAAGATCTACGAGGAGGCTCTCAAGCGCGACGCGGCCGGTGACTTCGCGCCGTTCTTCGGGGCGGCTCAGGATGTGATCTTCGCCGGGGCCGACGTTCACATCCTGGCCGGCGACGGTGGTGTCGGCACCGACACCGACTGCACGGGACAGCTGCATTGACGGGCGCATCTGAGCCCGCCCCGACGAACGACCAGCGCGTCGCCCAGCTCGTGAAGGATCACGCCGGTGCACTCCTCGACTACTTCGTCCGGCGTGTGCCCGATCGCGAAGATGCCGCAGACCTGTTGGGTGAAACCCTCGTCGTTGTGTGGCGCAAGGCGCGGTCGGTTCCCTCCGATGCCGTCGAGGCGCGGATGTGGATGTTCGGTATCGCTCGCCGCGTTCTCTCTCAAGGCTGGCGATCGCATGCGCGTCGGCATGCGCTCACGAACAAGCTCGCACGACACCTCGTGGAGGTGGCGCCGACCGAGGAGCAGGATCATGCCGCCGATGTGCGCGCTGCGCTCACCAAGCTCCAGGTGGTCGATCAGGAGATCATCCGCCTCGTCTACTGGGATGGATTCACGCTGGTGGAGGCCGCGCGGCACCTGGGAATGAACGCCGCCACGGTGCGCAGCCGACACGCCAGGGCGAGGTCGATGCTGCAGACGCTCCTGCACACCGAACCCGTCTGACGGGCCACGTCGGGTCGGGGGCGTGGCTCGAACCGGGCCACGCCTCCATCAGCGGATGGGTCAGAGCCGCCGGCGGCGGGGCGTCAGCCGCACGTGCGGCAGCGGCGGCGCGGGGATGCGCTCGTCGCCGTGGCCGGCGACGTGACCGAATCGATCGGATGCCGCTTCCCACTCCTCGCGCGCGACCTCGATCTCGTCGTGGCTGCGGCCGACGAAGTTCCACCACATGACGATCTCATCGCCGAACGGCTCGCCGCCCAGGAGGAACACCGTCGCCTCCTCCTCGCCGGCGGTCAGGCGGATGCCACGACGACCGTCACCGAGGTAGAGCAGGGCGCCGGGTGCGACGGCACCCTGCGCCCCAGCATCCGCGTCTGCCTCGGCCTCGGCCGCCGCATCCGTGCCGTCGACCCGGACCGATCCGAAGACCGGTACGACGGCGTATTCCCACGCGGTCTCGAGGGGTAGGTCGACGACCGACCCGGCGGGCAGCCGCAGCTCGGCGCCAACGATCGGCGTGTGCATCGTCGCGGGCGAGACGCGTCCGGCGAGTTCGCCGACGACGACGGTCGCCGTGGCCCCGCCGCCGAGGTCGAGCTCGGGCAGGTCGACGTGACGCTCGAAGTCGGGGGCGCCGTGGCGGCGCTCCTCGGGGAGGGCAACCCACAGCTGCAGCGCGTCGAGGGGGACGGGCTCGTCGCCGACTGAATACTCGGAGTGGGCGATGCCGGCACCGCTGGTCATGATGTTCAGTGCGCCGCGCTCGATGACGACATCGCTGCCGAGCGTGTCACGGTGGTGCACCTCGCCGGCGAGTGGCCAGGTGACGGTCTGCAGTCCGATGTGCGGATGCGGCTCAACCCGCATCCGCGTGCGCTGCGGGCCGAAGCGGTCGAGAAAGCACCAGGCGCCGACGAGCGGCAGATCGCGCTGTGGCAGAAAGCGGTACACCGACATCGCCCGCACGCCGCCGAGCGGCACCTCGCGCGCCTCGAGCAACGCCCGTCGGGGACCGGGAGAACCCGTCCCTGGGTCTTCGTCGACGGGCGCCGTCTCGGCGTCGAAGCGAGTCACGTCTCGTTGCGCCAGTCGACCTGCAGACCGGCGACCTCGTTCTCGCGCAGGAACTTCACGATGAACGGGCACTCGGGAACGACGGTCTCGCCACGGCGCGCGACGTCGGCGAGCGCATCGGCGGCCAGCGCCTTGCCGAGGCCGCGCCCGCCGAAGGCCTTGTCGACCTCGGTGTGATCGAACACCAGGCGCCCCTCGTCGTCGCGCCGGAAGGCGGCGAAACCGGCGGCCACGTCGCCGACGTGGAGGTCGTAGCGGTCCTGCTCGTCGTTGCGGATCACGGTGGGGGTCTCGTCGGTCATGGTGATCTCCTCTCGATCACCTCCACGGTAAGGCCGTCCGAGACCATTACGACCGAATACCGGGATTGCCGCAGTGCGTCCGCCTAAGCTGAGAAAACGCAATGAAGCGCCTTCCCCCAGGAGAACCGATGCCTCGATCCTCGTCCGACATCGTCACCGATCCGAAACTGCCGCCGGTCGCCGTCTCCGACGAGCAGCACCGCGCCGCCGCCCGGTGGACACCGCTCAAGGTCGTGATCTGGATCGCGATCGCGCTGCTCGGCGGGCTCGCATGGGTCATGCTCGCCGTCGTCCGCGGCGAGACGGTGAACGCGATCTGGTTCGTCTTCGCCGCCGTCTGCACGTACCTCATCGGCTACCGCTTCTACTCGAAGGTGATCGAGCGCTACCTGCTGCGGCCCGACGACCGGCGTGCGACGCCCGCCGAGGTCAAGCAGGACGGCAAGGACTACGTGCCGACCGACCGCCGCGTGCTCTACGGCCACCACTTCGCGGCCATCGCCGGCGCCGGTCCGCTCGTCGGCCCGGTGCTCGCGGCGCAGATGGGATTCCTCCCCGGGACGATCTGGATCATCGTCGGGGTCGTCGTCGCGGGCGCCGTGCAGGACTACACCGTGCTCTTCTTCTCGATGCGCCGGGGCGGCCGGACGATCGGGCAGATGGCCCGTCAGGAGCTCGGGCGCATCGGCGGGACCGCCGCGATCGTGGCATCCCTGCTCATCATGCTGATCATCGTCGCGATCCTCGCGCTCGTCGTGGTGAACGCGCTCGGCGAGAGCCCGTGGGGCGTCTTCTCGGTGTCGATGACGATCCCGATCGCGCTCTTCATGGGCGTCTACCTGCGCTACCTCCGGCCCGGCAAGGTCACCGAGGTGTCGATCATCGGGTTCGTGCTGCTGATGGGCGCGATCATCGCGGGCGGATGGGTCGCCGACACCGCCTGGGGGCAGGAGATCTTCCACCTCGACCGCACGGTCATCGCGTGGGGCATCATCATCTACGGCTTCATCGCCGCGGTGCTGCCGGTGTGGCTGTTGCTCGCTCCGCGCGACTACCTCTCGACGTTCATGAAGATCGGCGTCATCGTCATGCTCGCCGGGGCGATCGTGCTCGTCCGCCCCGAGATCTCGGTGCCGGCGGTCACCATCTTCGGTGAGAACGGACTGGGTCCGGTGTTCGCCGGCCCGCTCTTCCCGTTCCTGTTCGTCACGATCGCCTGTGGCGCGCTCTCGGGATTCCACGCGCTCATCGCCTCGGGGACGACGCCGAAGCTCGTCGAGAAGGAGCGCCAGACGCGCTTCATCGGCTACGGCGGCATGCTCATGGAGTCGTTCGTCGCGATCATGGCGCTCGTCGCCGCGATCTCGATCGACCAGGGCATCTACTTCGCCATGAACGCTCCTTCGGCCGCGACCGGCGGCACCGTCGAAGGCGCGGTCGCCTTCGTCAACTCGCTCGGTCTCACCGGGGTCGAGATCACGCCCGACCTGCTGATCTCGACGGCGGCCGACGTCGGCGAGGAGTCGATCGTCTCGCGCACCGGCGGCGCGCCGACTCTCGCGCTCGGGCTCGCGCACATCATGCAGCAGGCCCTCGGCGGCCAGGCGATGATGTCGTTCTGGTACCACTTCGCGATCATGTTCGAGGCGCTGTTCATCCTGACGGCGGTGGATGCCGGAACCCGCGTCGCCCGCTTCATGCTGCAGGACTCCATCGGCGCCTGGATCCCGAGATTCCGCGACGTGTCGTGGCGTCCGGGTGTCTGGATCACCACGGCCATTATGGTCGCCGGGTGGGGCGCCATCCTGATCCTCGGCGTCACCGACCCGCTCGGCGGCATCAACACCTTCTTCCCGCTGTTCGGCATCGCCAACCAGCTGCTCGCGGCGATCGCGCTCGCCGTCGTCCTCGCGATCGTCGCGAAGCGCGGGCGCTCGTACGTGAAGTGGATCTGGATCATCGCCGTCCCGCTGGCCTTCACCGCGGTCGTGACGATCACGGCCTCGGCGTACAAGATCTTCTCGCCGGTGCCGGCGATCGGCTATTGGGCGAACCACTTCCGCTACCGCGATGCCCTCGCCTCGGGAGACGCGAGCCTGGGGCCGGTTGCGACGGTGGAGGCGGTCATCCGCAACACGGGGGTGCAGGGCACGCTGTCGATCATCTTCGTCGTCCTCGCGATCATCGTGATCGTCTCGGCCGTGATCGTCGCGGTGCGAGCCATCGTGCGCGGCGGGGGAGATGACACCGAAGACCCCGCCGTCCCGTCTCGCCGCTTCGCGCCCGCCGGACTCATCCCCACCGCCCCCGAGCGCGAGCTCGAGAAGGAGTGGGAGCCGCTCCTCGCCGAGGAGCGGGCTGAGACCGCTCGCCGGGGGCACTGACCGATGGCGCTCGCGCACAACTCCTCAGAATCGGGGCCTCGCGAACCGCGAACCGCTGTTTCCGCGCCGCCGCGCCCCGGATCGAAGGAGTTGTGCGCGCGCGCCGGTCGGGCCGTCCTCCGCGCCGCGCGTGCGCTGCACTGGTACGTCACCTCGCTCATGGGTGACAACGCGTACGCGACGTACCTCGCCCACCAGCGCCGGACGCACCCGGACACCCCGCCCCTCACCGAGCGGCAGTTCTGGCGCCAGCGCATGGACGACCAGGACCGCAACCCGGGTGCGCGCTGCTGTTGACCGGGTGACCATGGAGGGGTGACCCGCACTCCCTCCTCCTCGCGCGCCGCCCGTTCCGCGTTCGCCGCCGCCCTGGTCGGGGTGCTGGCGCTCGCCGTCGGCTGCGCCCCCGAGCCCGCACCGGCCGACCCGACGACGTCCGCCCCGAGCCCGACCGCGACGGCTCCGGCACCCCCGACTCCCACAGCCTCCCCCGACCCCGCCGCGGCCCTCGGGCTCGAAGGGTGCGTCGGTCAGATGCTCATGGTGGGCACGCCGGTCGACACGGTCTCGCCGGATGCCGCAGCCGCGATCCGCGACCGCGGCGTGGGCGGCCTCTTCCTCCACGGCCGCTCGAGCTCGGGCGTCGAGGCCACGGCGGCCCTCGTCGCGCAGTTCCGCGACCTCGCCATCGACGGATCACCGAAGCTCTGGGTCGCGACCGACCAGGAGGGCGGCGAGGTGCAGGTGCTGAGCGGACCCGGGTTCGACGAGATCCCCTACGCCATCCGGCAGGCCGACCTCGGCCCCGACGCGCTCCGCACGGCCGCCACCGCCTGGGGCGGGCAGCTGGCCGCCGCGGGCATCGACGTCAATCTCGCCCCCGTGGCCGACATCGTCACGAGCGCCGAGACCCGCTTGAACAACCCGCCCATCGGCGCGCTCGGGCGGCAGTACGGCTACGACGAGCAGGCCGTCGCCGCGGGCGCCGGCGCATTCGCAGACGGAATGCGCGCATCGGGCGTGCTGCCGACGTTCAAGCACTTCCCCGGGCTCGGCCGGGTGGATGCCAACACCGACTACACCGCCGAAGTGCTCGACAGCGTGGTCTCGGCGGACTCGCCGGATGTCGACGTGTACCGCGAGCTCACGGCATCCGGTCCGTCGCTCGTCATGGTCGGCACGGCGCGGTATCAGCACATCGATCCGGATCACCCGGCCGCGTTCTCTCCGGCGGTGCTCGACCTGCTGCGCGATCGCGTCGGTTTCGACGGCGTCGTGATCACCGATGACCTCTCGGCCGCGGCGGCAGCGGAGATCGTCGCCCCCGGCGATCGGGCCGTCGAGGCGCTGTCGGCCGGGGTCGACATCGTGCTGGCGTCGGCCGATCCGACGGTGCTCCCCGCGATGTACGACGCGGTGCTCGCCCGGGCGCAGTCCGATCCGGCGTTCGCCGCGCGAGTCGACGAGTCGTGCGGCCGGGTGCTCGAGGCGAAGGATGCCGGCACGGCCGGGTGATCGGCGTGCGACGCAACGGCCGTGGGCCGCAGGTCGACGCGGCGGCCACCGCTCCGCGGGCGTAGGGCAGACTCGAGGGATGACCTCCGCGCCGCTGCTCGACCTCATCGGCCCGGATCCCTCCGACGACGCCATCTACGACGCGTTCACGACGTGGGCGGAAGGGCGGGGCCTCACCCTCTACCCGGCGCAGGACGAAGCGGTCATCGAGCTCGTCTCGGGGGCGAACGTGGTGCTGGCCACGCCGACGGGCACGGGCAAGTCGCTCGTCGCGGTCGCGGCGCACGCGACATCCGTCGCCCGTGGTGGACGCACGTACTACACGGCTCCGATCAAGGCGCTCGTGAGCGAGAAGTTCTTCGCGCTCGTCGAGATCTTCGGGGCCGAGAGGGTCGGCATGGTGACGGGCGACTCGTCGGTCAACCCCGAGGCGCCGATCATCTGCTGCACGGCCGAGATCCTCGCGAACCTGGCCCTGCGCGAGGGAGCCGACGCCGACGTCGGCCAGGTCGTCATGGACGAGTTCCACTTCTACGGCGACCCCGATCGCGGCTGGGCGTGGCAGGTGCCGCTGCTCACGCTGCCGCGCGCGCAGTTCCTGCTGATGTCGGCCACGCTCGGCGACGTGACCGACCTCGCCGACGACCTCTCACGTCGTACGGGCCGGCGGACCGCTCTTGTCACCGGCGTCGAGCGGCCGGTGCCGCTGCACTTCTCGTACGAGCGGCGCCCCGTGCACGACGTGCTCGAGCGGCTGCTCGAGGAGCGCGAGACCCCGGTGTACATCGTGCATTTCTCGCAGGCCGCGGCGCTCGAGCGTGCGCAGGCGCTGTCGAGCGTGAAGATCACGACGCGCGAGCAGCGGGATGCCATCGCCGAGGCGATCGGCGGGTTCCGATTCACGACCGGCTTCGGCAAGACCCTCTCGCGCCTCGTGCGGGCGGGCATCGGCGTGCACCACGCCGGAATGCTGCCGCGCTACCGGCGCCTCGTCGAGACGCTCGCACAGCGCGGGCTGCTCAAGGTCATCTGCGGCACCGACACGCTCGGGGTGGGCATCAACGTCCCGATCCGCACGGTCGTCATCACCGCGCTGTCGAAGTACGACGGGACCCGGATGCGGCAGCTCACGGCCCGCGAGTTCCACCAGGTCGCGGGCCGTGCGGGTCGCGCCGGGTTCGACCCGCACGGCAACGTCGTGGTCATGGCGCCGGAGTGGGAGATCGAGAACGCCGTCGCGCTCGCGAAGGCCGGAGACGACCCCGCCAAGCGCAAGAAGATCGTGCGCAAGAAAGCGCCCACCGGCGTCGTCAACTGGGGCGAGGGGTCGTTCGAGCGGCTCGTCGAGGCGCAGCCCGAGCCCCTCACGCCACAGCTGCAGCTGTCCGCCGCGATGCTGCTCAACGTCATCGGCCGCGGGGGTGACGTGTTCGGCAACGTCCGCTCGCTCGTCTTCGACAACCACGAGCCTCGCGCCCGTCAGTATGCCCTCGCCCGCCGGGCCCTCGCGATCTTCCGCACCCTGGTCGCCGCCGGCATCGTCGAGGTCGTGCGCCCCGCGTCTTCTGCTTCTCCGGCCGAGTCGACGATCAGGCTCACCGTCGATCTGCAGCCGAACTTCGCGCTCAACCAGCCGCTGTCGCCGTTCGCGCTCGCAGCGATCGAGCTGCTGTCGCCCGATGATGCCGAGACCGGCACCGGGCACTACGCGCTCGACGTCGTGAGCGTGATCGAGGCGACGCTCGACGACCCGCGCGCGATCCTGTCGCAGCAGGAGTACAAGGCGCGCGGCGAGGCGGTCGGCGCGATGAAGCGCGATGGCATCGAGTACGACGAGCGGATGGCGCTGCTCGAGGAGATCACCTGGCCCAAGCCCCTCGCCGACCTGCTCGCCCAGGCGTTCGAGACCTTCGCGTCGAGCCAGCCGTGGGTGCGCGACTTCGAGCTGTCGCCGAAGTCGGTCGTGCGCGACATGTTCGAGCGGGCGATGTCGTTCGGCGAGTTCGTGTCGTTCTACCAACTGGGTCGCAGCGAGGGCCTCGTGCTGCGCTACCTCAGCGACGCGTACCGGGCGATCCGCCAGACGGTGCCCGCCGAGGCCCGCACCGACGACCTCATGGACCTCATCGAGTGGCTCGGCGAGCTCGTGCGCCAGGTCGACTCGAGCCTCGTCGACGAATGGGAGTCGCTCGCGCACCCCACCGACGACCCCGACGCTCCCGTCGTTCCGCCCGCGCCGCCGTCGGTGCTGGCGAACCGGCGCGCGTTCACGGTGCTGGTGCGCAACGAGATGTTCCGCCGCGTACAGCTCGCAGCGCTGCAGGACGACGAAGCGCTCGAAGCCCTCGACCCCGAGGTCGACTGGCCGGAGGTCCTCGACCGCTACTACGACGACCACGACGAGGTCCTCACCGGGGGTGCCGCGCGCTCGCCGTCGCTCTGCGTGATCGACGAGTCCGCGGCCCGCGACGGACTCTGGCGCGTCGAGCAGGTCATCGACGACCCCGCCGGAGACCACGACTGGCGCATCCGGGCCGACGTCGACCTGGAGCAGTCCGTCGAGGCAGGCACGGCGGTTGTGCGCGTGACCGAGGTCGTCCGCCTCTGACTCCGGGACGTGAGTGGCCGGGCGGGGCCATGCCGGATGTCGCGGGCCTGGGGCAGGATGAGCCGGTGGCCACACATCTCGGGTTCCTGCGGGCGATCAACCTCGGCGCGACGCGCGTCTTCCCGAAGGACGACATCCGCCGCGTGACCGAGGCCGTCGGCTTCGAGGACGTCGCGACGCACATCAACACCGGCAACATCCGCTTCGACACTCGCATGCGCTCCCGCGCGAAGATCGAGCAGACGCTCGAGCGGGCATACGCGGCCGATCGAGGGTTCGAGGTTCCGGCGATCACGTTCCGCGCCGACGAGTTCGCCGCGCTCGCCGCCGAGGCACTCGCCCTGAGCGAGGCGAACCCCGGCCTGGCCCGCCATTACGTCTACCTGCTCAAGGACGAGCTCGACGCCGACACGGCCGCCCGGGTCGAAGCGCTCGCGACCGCCGCGGGCCGCATGCTGGTCCGCGGCCGCGCGGTCCACGCGCTCCTGCAACCCGGGTATCAGGACGGGACGGTCGATCCCCTGGGCGCGGCGAAGCTCCTCGGCATCGCGACCAACCGCAACCTCAACGTCGTCATGACGCTCGCCGAACGGTGGTGCTGACGAGGCGGGAGGCGACCCCGCCTGTGAACGCACGGAGCGGGCTGTCGGATGCCGCGGCTATCGTGAATCGAGTGAGTCGAGAGCAGCAGTCCTGGGATGCCGATCCCTACGCCGACCTCGACTGGAACCCCGACGAGTTCGCACCGCCCGAGGACTTCGACGCGCCGCCGCCGCCCGAGTTCGACGGATACGGCGCTGCCGTCGCTCGCGCCACCCGCGACCGCGCATCCGCCGGCGCCGCGCCTCCGCGTGCCGCGCCGAACGCGGCCCCCGCCGCCGTCCTCTCGCTCGAGCGTCGCGATTTCACCGGCGCCGACCCGCGCGCCGTGCTCAAGGAGGTCTTCGGCTACGACGACTTCCGCGGCGACCAGGGCGACATCGTCTCGCACGTCATCGGCGGCGGGGATGCCGTTGTGCTCATGCCCACCGGCGGCGGCAAGTCGATCACCTACCAGGTGCCCGCGCTCGTGCGCCCGGGAACGGGACTCGTCGTCAGCCCGCTCATCGCGCTCATGCACGACCAGGTCGATGCGCTGATCGCCAACGGCGTGCGGGCGGCCTACCTCAACTCCACACAGTCTCCGGGTGAGCGCGCCGGTGTCGAGCAGGCGTACCTCGCGGGTCAGCTCGACCTGCTCTACGTCGCCCCCGAGCGTCTGAGCGTGCCGCAGACGACGCAGCTGCTCCAGCGGGGCGCCCTGAGCGTCATCGCGATCGACGAGGCGCACTGCGTCTCGCAGTGGGGCCACGATTTCCGTCCCGATTACCTCGCCCTCGGCGACCTCGACGAGCGATTCCCCGGGGTGCCGCGGATGGCGCTCACCGCCACTGCGACCCGCGCGACGCACCAGGAGCTCACCGAGCGGCTGCGCCTGCCGCAGGCACGGCACTTCGTCGCGAGCTTCGACCGACCCAACATCCAGTACCGCATCGAGCCGAAGGTCGATCCGCGGCGGCAGCTCGTCACCTTCATCCGCTCGATGCCCGAGGGATCCGCCGGCATCGTGTACGCGCTCAGCCGCAAGTCGGTCGAGCAGACCGCCGACTACCTCGCCGCACAGGGTCTCGACGCCCTGCCGTACCACGCGGGTCTTCCGGCCGAGATGCGCGCCAAGCACCAGTCGCGGTTCCTCCGCGAAGACGGTGTCGTCATGGTTGCCACGATCGCGTTCGGCATGGGCATCGACAAGCCCGACGTCCGGTTCGTGGCTCACATCGATCTGCCGAAGTCTGTCGAGGGGTACTACCAGGAGACCGGGCGCGCCGGACGCGACGGCGAAGCGTCGATCGCCTGGATGGCCTACGGCCTGGGGGATGTCGTGCAGCAGCGGCGCCTCATCGATCAGAGCCCCGGCGACCGCACGTTCAAGATGCGCATGGGGCAGCACCTCGACGCGATGCTCGCCCTCTGCGAGACGGTCGCGTGCCGTCGGCGGAACCTGCTCGGCTACTTCGGCCAGGACTCCGAGCCGTGCGGCAACTGCGACACCTGCCTCACGCCGCCCGACACGTGGGACGGCCTGATCCCGGCGCAGAAGCTGCTCTCGACGATCGTGCGGCTGCAGCGCGAGCGCAACCAGTCGTTCGGCGCCGGCCACCTCGTCGACATCCTGCGCGGAGCGTCGACCGAGCGCATCCGGCAGCAGCGTCATGACGAACTCGCGACGTACGGCCTCGGCTCCGATCTGTCAGACCAGGACTGGCGCAGTGTCATCCGGCAGCTGCTCGCCCGCGGCATCCTCGTCGCTCGCGGCGAGTACGGCGTGCTCGCGGTCGGCGAGGCCGGAGCGCCGGTGCTCAAGGGCGAGGCTAACGTCCCCCTGCGCCGCGACGTGCTCGGGCGGGGCCAGAACAGCGGCGGCTCTCGCGTGCGCAAGTCGGCCGCGGTCGAGCAGGTCGCCGAGAGCGATCGCGACCTGTTCGAGGCGCTGCGTGCCTGGCGTGCCGAACAGGCGCGCGAGCAGGGCGTTCCGGCCTACATCGTCTTCGGTGACGCGACGCTGCGCGCGCTCGCCGATCGCCGGCCGCGCACCTCGGCCGACCTCGAGGGCATCACCGGCATCGGAGCCAAGAAGCGCGAGGCCTACGGCGACGCGGTGCTCGCCGTCGTGGCATCCCACTGACGACGAGCACCGCGCTTCGCCGGCTCCCGCCGCGGCTACTTGATCGAGCCGCGCATCACCCCGGAGATCACCCAGCGCTGCGAGAAGATGTAGATGATCAGCAGCGGCGCCATCGCCATGAGGTACGAGGCGAAGGCCACGGTGTAGTCGGTGTTGTACTGCCCCTGGAACACGTACTGCGCGAGCGACAGCGTGCGGTCTGAGGGCGATGTCAGCACGACCAGCGGCATGATGAAGTCGTTCCAGGCCCAGACGCACGTCAGGATGCCGACGGTGGCGTTCATCGGCATGAGCAGCGGAAAGACGATTTGCCGGAACACGCGCCACGTCGAGGCGCCGTCCATCCGCGCCGCCTCTTCGAGCTCGATGGGGATCGAGCGGATGAACGCGGTGTAGATGAAGATGTTCAGACTCAGGCCGTAGATCGTGTAGAGGACGATCATGCCGCCGGGGTTGTCGAGCCCGAGCAGCGACGTCTGCTTCACCAGGGGCAGCATGATGATCGGGAACGGCACGAACAGCGCGGCCAGCAGGTAGTAGAACACGCCCTTGAAGAACGGGCGGTGCAGGTTTCGGGCGAGCGCGTAGGCGACCAGCGAGCTCGTGAACAGTGTGAACACGACCGAGCCCACGGTGATGATGGCGGTGTTCAGCAGCGCCTGCGGGAAGTCGGTGCGCTCCCACGCGACGGCGAAGTTGTCCCAGTTGATCGGCCACGGCAGCTCGAACCCGGTGCCGTCGGCGAGCTGCGCCGGCGTCTTGAGGGCGACGGCGACGGCGAGGTACAGCGGGATGATGACCGTGAGCGAGCACACCGCGATGAGCGCGGTCGCCCACCAGTTCGTGGGGCGGGTGTCTCCGGGGTCGCCACCGCCGCGACGACGGCGGGGGACGACGACGGCGGTGGTGGCGGGGCCGGCCTCGACCGGGGTGGAGGTGGAGCTGGACATCAGAAGTCGGCCTCTCTGCGCTGAAGGACCCGGAATTGGAGCAGCGAAACGATCGTGATGACGATGAAGAAGATCACGGCGTTGGCGGTCTGGTAGGCGAACTCGCCGCCCGTGAAGCCGCCGCGGAAGATCAGCATCGTCACCGACTCGGTCGAGGTTCCCGGGCCGCCGTTGGTGAGGGCGATGATCGGGTCGAACACCTGCAGAAAGCCCTTCAGGCTGAGCACGACGTTGATGGTGAAGAAGGCGCTGATCAGGGGGAAGGTGATCGAGCGGAACTGGCGGGCCGGGGTGGCGCCGTCGATGGATGCCGCCTCGTAGATGTCGGCGGGGATGGTCTGCAGCCCCGCCAGGTAGATGATGATCGAGAAGGCGCAGGCCTGCCAGACGGCCAGCACGACGATCGCCGTCCACGCCCAGTCGGGGTTGGTGAGGATGTTGTCGCGGAACAGCGGGATGCCCGAGAGGATCTTCGGCAGCGAGTTCGAGAACACGAACTGGAACACGTAGCCCACGACCAGCACCGCGAGGATGTACGGCACGAAGTACACGCCGCGCCAGAAGTTCCGGGCTCGGATCTTGGCGTTGAGGCCGAGCGCGATCGCGAGCGAGATGGCGTTGGTGAGCACCGTGGCCACGATCGCGAACAGGAACGAGAAGGTGTAGGCCTGCAGGACGCGGTCGTCTCGGAAGATGTTGACGTAATTCGCGATGCCGACGAAGTCCCACGTGCCGTAGCCGGCATAGTTCGTAAAGCTGAAGAACACGCCGATGATGACCGGCAGGGTGTGGAACGCGGCGAACGCGATGACGGCGGGCCACACGAACCAGTAGTAGGCGCGGGGAGCGAGCTTCGATCGCGAGCGCGGGGCGGGGGCGACGGTGGTGGCCATCTCAGTCCTCCTCGACCGGGGTGATGGTGCGGGCGGCGACCTTGCGCCACTCGTTGTCGAGGGTGCGCAGGGCCCCGTCGACGTCGCCGTCGTAGAGGAACTGCTGCACGATGCCCGTCAGCGGAATGGCCGTCGGCACCTGGTGGTCGATGAAGCCGGTGATCCGGCCGCTGTCGAAGTAGGGCGCGATCGACTCGAGGGCCGGGTCGTCGCCCAGTTCGGCGCCGACGACGGACGGCACCATGGTCTGGGCTGCTGCGAACCGCTCGATCACATCCGGGCGGAAGAGGAACTCGATGAAGCGCAGCGCCTCTTCTTTGCGCGGGGTGTCGCGAGCCATCGTCACCGTCACGTCCACACCCGATACGAGCATGCGGTCGTCGGGGCTTTCGGGCACCGGGTAGGGGAAGATTGCCGCGTCGATGTCGGGATTGACGGCCTTGACCGGGCTGAGGGCCCAGATGCCCTGCAGCATCATCGCGGCACCGCCCCGCGCGAACAGCGCCGTGCTGTCGTCGTACGAGGCCCCGCGGTAGCCCTCCTGCGAATACGCGAACAGCTGCGCCTGACGCTCCATGATCTCGGGGAAGTCCTGCTCGAACGACACCGGAGCGTCCGGGCCGACGTTCTCGCCCTCCGAGCGCATCGCGTCGAAGAAGCCGTCCTGCGCGGCGTACGCACCGATGCCGTTCCACGACGGCATGGCGGTCCAGTTCTCGGCGAGCGAGGTGGCGAAGGGCGGGATGCCGCGCTCGACGAGCGTGTCGCACAGCGCGATCAGTTCGTCCCACGTCTCGGGCACCTCGAGGCCCTGCTCGGCGAAGATGGCGCGGTTGTAGATGATCCCGTTGGCGTTGTTGACGTAGCCGAGGCTGTTGACCTCGCCGGGGGCGTTGCCGAGCTGCTCGAGGATCTGCTGCACCCCGGGGTTGATCGTGTCGAGCACAGGTTCGTCCGAGAAGTCGTAGAAGACCCCGGCCTCGGCGAGCTTGCCGAAGTTCCCGTTGCCGTTGAGTGTGATGACGTCGGGCGTGCGGTTCTTCACGAGCAGCGTCCGGATCAGCGTCTCGGCATCGGCGACCTGGTTCTGGACCACCCGGATGTCGGGGTTCTCGGCCTCGAACTGCGCGATGATCTCGGTGAAGTCCTCGAGGGCTTCTCCCTTGAACTGGAAGAAGTCGATAGTCGTCACCCCGTCGCCGGGGTTCGCCGCGCATCCGCCGGCTCCGATCATCAGGGCGGTGAGCCCGACGACGGCGGCGGCGGTGCGGATGGTTCGTCTTCTCATGGGGCGCGCCTCCTTGCGCTGGGGGGATGGGTCGGTCAGGCCGGGGTGATCTCGACGACGACGGCCTGCTGCGGGTTCTGCACGGGGGGACGTACCCCCGTCACGGCGAGCTGGCGTCCGGTGAGCACCGTGTCGTGGTGCGCCCAGTCCAGCGGCGACTGCGCCGGGGTCTGCACGAGGCCGCACGGAGTGATGAGTCGCACGCGGTACTCCGTCGCGTCGTCGAGTCCCGGCAACCGGACGCGGCCGGCGGGCGAGGAGATGAGCGTCTGCGTCTGGGCGATCGTGAAGAACGCCGCGTCCCGGTCGGCGCCGACGACGCCGCGCACGTCGAGCCCCGGGTCGGTGACGTCGACGTTGACGAGCCGCCCGGTCGCGACGAGCGGGCGTACGCGTTTGGCGAGAGCCACCCACTCCGCGACCGCGACCGCGTCGGCATCCGAGATCGTCGTGACGTCCCACTCGATCCCGAAGTGTCCGAACAGGGCGACGGCGCCGCTCAGGGCGAGCGAGACGGTGCGCCCCGTCGAGTGCACATGGGGCGTGGTCAGGTGCATGCCCATCATCTCGGGCGGCACCACGAGGGCGGTGTAGCGCTGGATCTCGAGGCGCTCGACGGGGTCGAGGCAGTCGCTGGTCCAGATCCGGTCGGTGCGGTCGAGGATGCCCAGGTCGGTGCGGGCGCCACCCGACGCGCAGCTCTCGATCTCGAGCCCCGGGTGGGTCGCCTTGAGCTCGTCGATCAGCCGGTACACGGCGAGGGTATGCGCGTGCACCTGGCGTGCGCCTCCCGGACCGGATGCCGCGTCGACGAGGTCTCGGTTGTGGTCCCACTTGATGTAGGCGATGGGGTACTCGGCGAGGATCGCGTGGATGCGCTCGGAGATGTAGTCGTAGGCGCCCGGATGCGCGAGGTTGAGCACCTGCTGCTGGCGGGCCGAGGGTGGCAGTCCGGCGCGCCCGCGGAACAGCCATTCCGGATGCTGCCGCGCGAGGTCGCTGTCAGGGTTGACCATCTCGGGCTCGAACCACAGGCCGAACTCCATGCCGCGGGCGACGACGTGGTCGGCGAGGGGGTGCAGTCCCTGCGGCCACACGGTGTCGTCGACGTACCAGTCGCCGAGTCCGGCCGTGTCGTCGCGGCGCAGCCGGAACCAGCCGTCGTCGAGCACGTACCGCTCGACGCCGAGCTCGGCGGCCCGGTCGGCGAGCGCGAGGAGCTTCTCGAGTGAGTGGTCGAAGTAGACCGCCTCCCACGTGTTCAGGGTCACGGGGCGCGGACGGTGCGGGTGCTGCGGGCGGGCACGCACGCCGGCGTGGAACCGCGCCGCGAGCTCGTCGAGGCCGTCGCCCCACGACCCGAGGAGCTCGGGCGAGGCGATCTCCTCGCCCGGGGCCAGGATGATCTCGCCGGGTCCGTAGAGCTCGCCGCCGGCGAGGAAGACATCGCCCGTCGGGGTGCGCTCGGCAAGCAGTCGCTGGTTGCCGCTCCACGCGACGTGTGCGCCGTGCACGCGCCCGTGCTCGAAGCCGAAGCCGGGGCGTCCGGCGGCCAGGAGCAGCGTGGCGTCGGCGCCGGGACGGCCGCGCCGGCTCTCGCGCACGTGCGATCCGAAGGTGAGATCGTGGCGCTGGGCGGAGCGCTCGCGCAGGTGTCGCCCCGTCGTGTCGAGGATCTCGGCGGCATCCCACGGCAACGGCAGCATCGCCTGCAGCGTCAGCACCGTGTACGGGGTCGAGCCGGTGTTGCGCAGGGTGAGGCGGCCGCGCAGCAGCCCGCCGGCGCCGACCGAGAGATCGACCCGCAGGGCCAACCCGGCCTCGTCGTCGGCCAGGTCGACGCGCATTGCGTCTGTGTTTACGACGGCGTCGCGCAGAGTGAACAGGGCGCTCGCGCCGCGGCCGTCGCGGTGTCCTTCCACGGCGGGGGTCTCGAGCCAGCCGGATGCCTCGGTCGGCGCGAGGGTCAGTCGGGCCGTCGTGTCGAGGCCGCCCGAGACGCGTTGCTGCCGCGCCGCGATCGCGAGCGACTGCAGCGTGCGTTCCGAGGCGTCGCCGAGGTCTTCGCCCCAGTGCACGATCGCAGGATGCGGCTGTGCCGCGAGGTCGACGACGACGCTCGTGCCGTCGCGGCGCAGGTGGGCGACCGCGCCGACCGGTGCCGTCGTGTCGGTCGGATCGTGGAGGACATCGTTGTCGGAATCGGGCATGGGGTTAGTTCTACCATGAAAATAAAGGATCACCCAGCGCGATGATTCGACGCCATTTGCGCCAGCCAGCACCCACTTTTGTGTCACACTGGAACCAACTCGATAAGGGGTGACGATGAGCGACAACGAAGCCGCCCTGGCCCGCGCCGTCCTCATTCACGGTCCGCTGTCGCGACGCGAGCTCACGACGCGACTCGGTCTGTCGCCGGCGAGCCTGACCCGGCTCGCCAAACCGCTGCTGGACAGCGGCCTGCTCGTCGAGCTCGACGACATCGCCGACGGCTCGATCGGCCGACCGTCGCGCCCGCTCGACATCGCCCCGAACTCGGGCTGCTTCATCGGCATGAAGCTCACCGGAGACGGCCTGTACGCCGTGCGTACCGACATCCGTGCCGACCTTCTCGCCGAACACGAGCGACCCATCCCCGATCGCGACCCGGATGCCGTCGTCGTCGAGGTCGCCGCGGCCGTTACGGCGCTCGGCGCTGACGGGCTCGTCGGCGTGGGTCTCGGGCTCGGCGGCAACGTCCACGACGGCGTCGTGCGCCACGCGCCGTTCCTCGGGTGGGGCGAGGTCGACCTCGGCGCGCGTTTGGAACAGGCGATCGGCGCGCCCGTGACGGTCGAGAACGACCTCGTCGCCCTCACCGAGGCCGAGCGGTGGTTCGGCGCCGGTCGCGGTCTGCCGGGGTTCATCACGATCACGATCGGCGCCGGCGTCGGCTATGGCCTCGTCGTCGGCGGTCGGGTCGTGCGCACGCTCGACGCCATCGTCGGCACCGGCGGGCATCTGCCGCTCGATCCCTATGGTCCGTTGTGCTCCGAGGGGCACCGCGGCTGCTCGCAGGCGATGCTCTCGTCGGGGTCGATCGCAGCGCAGGTCTCGGCGGCACTCGGCCGGCCCGTCGACTACGACGAGACGCTGCGGCTCGCCAGTGCGGGAGAGCCCGCGGCGCGCGCCGTGGTCGCCGGCGCCGGTATCGCTCTCGGCCGGATGATCGCGCTCGCGGCGAACCTCTCGCTGCAGGCGGACGTCGTCCTCGCGGGCGAAGGTATCGGCTTGTTCGCGCTCGCCGAGACCGAGATCCGCGACGCGATCCGCGCGGGGCGGTCCGCGGATGCCGCCGAGATCACGATCCACGTCGACGAGACGGGCTTCCGAGCGTGGGCCCGGGGCGCGGCGGCGGTGGCGATCCAGTCCGCGATGGCGCGGATGCAGGGCGCGCGCTGATCGCAGAGGCGAGCGTGGATGTCGCCGTCGCACAATGCGGGTCGCCGACGTACCGGCATCCGGTTGTGCTGACCGACCAACTCGCTTGGCGAGGCGTTGTGGAAGTCCTACCGTGAATACTGACTCCGATCCTTCCGACGTCGAAAGGCACGCGATGACCGACGCCGCTGTTCGTCCCCACAAGCCCGCAACCGCAGACCGCACCCCCGCCGGGGGAGCCCCGACCGCGCCCCATACCGCGGAGGAGGCGCACGAGGCGCGCATCGACATCGACGCGGTCACCGACATGCTGCTCGGAACCTGGGCGGCGACGCGGCGCGAGGCACGCGAGATGATCAAAGATCCCGTGTTCTGGCAGATCCCGGGCGAGCCGATGGCCGAGCACCGCGAACGCGTGCTCACGCAGCTCCACCTGCTCGTCGAACGCGGCGCCTCCGGACGCGGCTACCCCAAGGAGTACGGCGGCGACGGCGACAACGGTGCGAACCTCGCCGGCTTCCAGGAGCTCGTGCTGGCCGACCCCAGCCTGCAGATCAAATCCGGCGTGCAGTGGGGCCTCTTCGGCTCGGCCATCCACCAGCTCGGCACGAAGCCCCACCACGACGCCTGGCTGCGCGACGCGATGGAGATGCGCCTGCCGGGCGCGTTCGCGATGACCGAGACCGGGCACGGATCGGATGTCGCGGCCATCGGCACGACCGCCACGTACGACCCCGAGACCGAGGAGTTCGTCATCCACACGCCGTTCCGCGGTGCGTGGAAGGACTACCTGGGCAACGCGGCGGTGCACGGCAAGGCTGCCACCCTCTTCGCTCAGCTGATCACGGGCGGCGTGAACTACGGCGTCCACTGCTTCTTCGTGCCGCTCCGCGACGACGAGGGCAACTTCCTGCCCGGTGTCGGCGGCGAGGACGACGGCGTCAAGGGCGGGCTCAACGGCATCGACAACGGCCGTCTCCACTTCGATCACGTCCGCATCCCGCGCACGAACCTGCTCAACCGGTACGGCGACGTCGCTGCGGACGGCACCTACAGCTCCGACATCGCGAGCCCCGGCCGCCGGTTCTTCACGATGCTCGGCGCCCTCGTGCAGGGGCGTGTATCGCTCGACGGCTCCGCCACGACCGCCTCGGCGCTCGCGGAGTACATCGCCGTGACGTACGCCAACCAGCGTCGTCAGTTCGACTCCGGTGCCGGCACCGACGAGGTCACCCTGCTCGACTACGGCCGGCATCAGCGCCGCCTGCTGCCGCGCATCGCGCAGACCTACGCGCAGTTCTTCTCGCACGACGAGCTGCTGCAGTCCTTCGACGGCGTGTTCTCGGGGCGCACCGACACCCCGGAGGGGCGCGAGAACCTCGAGACGCTCGCCGCCGCCCTCAAGCCGCTGTCGACGTGGCATGCGCTCGACACGATCCAGGAGTGCCGTGAGGCGTGCGGAGGCCAGGGCTTCCTCGCCGAGAACCGCATGGTCGACCTGCACCACGACCTCGATGTCTTCGCCACCTTCGAGGGCGACAACAACGTGCTCCTGCAGCTGGTGGGCAAGCGTCTGCTCAGCGACTACGCGAAGCAGTTCAAGGGAGCCGACGCGAAGGCGCTCGCGAAGTTCGCCGCCGTCTCCACCGCCGAGCGCGTGTTCCACGGTGCCGGGCTGCGTCGGCTCGGTCAGTCGGTCGCCGACTTCGGGCAGACGGCACGATCGGTGCAGCTCGGGCTGCGGGCAGAGCAGCAGCACGAGCTGCTGACGGGCCGGGTCGAGCAGATGATCGCCGACATCGCCGCCGCGCTGCGGCCCGCATCGAAGATGTCGCAGCAGGATGCCGCTGCCGTCTTCAACCAGCACCAGTCGGAGCTGATCGAGGCCGCCCGCGCTCACGGTGAGCTCCTCCAGTGGGAAGCGTTCGCACAGGGTGTCGAGCGCATCGAAGACGAGGGCACCCGCCAGGTGCTCGTGTGGCTGCGCGACCTCTTCGGTCTGACCCTCATCGAGCGGCATCTCGCGTGGTACCTCATCAACGGTCGCCTCTCGACCCAGCGCGCGGCGGCCGTCACGAGCTACATCGACCGGCTGTGCACGCGTCTGCGCCCGCATGCCCAGGACCTCGTCGACGCCTTCGGCTTCGCGCCCGAGCACGTCCGCGCGCCCATCGCGTCGGGCGCGGAGGCGGAGCGGCAGCGCGAGGCACGCGAGTACTTCGCCGACCTCGCCGCGTCGGGTACCGCGCCCGTCTCGGAGAAGACGCTCGCGAAGTCGGGCAAGCGCGGCTCGTGAGACCGGCTGCGGCGGTGGCGAACCGCGGCATGTCGGCGGCGCTCGCTAGCCTGGCGGAATGGCGCTCGACCTCATCACCGGACCCGACGGCCTGGACCGATGCGGCTGGGTGGGCGATGACGTCGAGTACCGGCGCTACCACGACGAAGAATGGGGGCGCCCGCTCCACGGCGACCGCGCGCTGTTCGAGAAGCTGAGCCTCGAGGGGTTCCAGGCGGGGCTCAGCTGGATCACGATCCTGCGCAAACGCCCGCGCTTCCGCGAAGTCTTCGCGGGATTCGAGCCGGTGCGCGTGGCCGCATTCGGCGCCGACGAGATCGCGGCCCTCATGGCGGATGCCGGCATCATCCGCAATCGGGCGAAGATCGAGGCCACCATCTCGAACGCGAGGCTGCTGCTCGGCTTCTCCGACGGCGAGTTCGACGAGCTCATGTGGTCGTTCGCGCCCGAGGCTGACCGGCCACGCCCCGCAACGCTCGCCGACGTGCCCCCGGTGACGGCGGAATCCGAGGCGATGAGCAAGGCCCTGCGGCGCCGCGGGTTCCGGTTCGTCGGGCCGACGACGATGTACGCGCTCATGCAGTCGTCCGGCATGGTCGACGACCACGTCGTCGGATGCCACCGAGCTCTCGCCCTCGACGACACGAAGCCCCACAATGGGGAGGTTCGTACCGAGAGGATGTCCGATGGCCGCCGCATCCGCTGAGAACGCCGCCGATTCGCACGAGCTCATCCGCGTCCGCGGTGCGCGTGAGAACAATCTGAACGGTGTCGACGTCGACATCCCGAAACGACGGCTGACCGTCTTCACGGGCGTGAGCGGTTCCGGCAAGTCCTCGCTCGTTTTCGGCACGATCGCCGCCGAGTCGCGGCGTCTCATCAACGAGACCTACCCGACCTTCGTCCAGCAGTTCATGGCGCAGATCGGGCGCCCCGATGTCGACGCGCTCGAGAACATCAGTCCGGCGATCATCGTCGACCAGGAGCGGATGGGCGCGAACGCCCGCTCGACGGTCGGCACGGCGACCGACGTGCATGCCATGCTGCGCGTGCTGTTCAGCCGTATCGGCCAGCCGTTCGTCGGGTCGCCGCAGGCGTTCTCGTTCAACGTGCCGTCGGTGTCGGGTGCCGGCGAGATCATGATCGCCGTCGGAGGCGAGGAAGGCCGTGCGGAACGCCGGTCGTTCCAGGTGACGGGCGGCATGTGCCCCGACTGCGAAGGGCTCGGCGAGGTCAGCGACATCGACATCGATGAGCTGGTCGACCGGTCGAAGTCTCTCAATGACGGCGCCATCCGGGTTCCGGGCTACAGCGCCGACGGCTGGATGGTGCGCGGGTACAGCGAGTCGGGACTGCTCGATCCCGACAAGCCGATCGCCGACTACTCGGATACCGAGCTCGAGGACTTCCTCTACAAAGAGCCCACCAAGGTCAAGATCCAGAGCATCAACATGACCTATGAGGGACTCGTCCCGCGGGTCACGAAGTCGATGCTGCAGAAGGACCGCGAGTCGCTGCAGCCCCACGTCCGGGCGTTCGTCGAGCGGGCGGTGAAGTTCATGCCCTGCCCGGCATGCGGGGGGACGCGGCTCAACGACGGGGCACGTTCGGCGAGGATCGCCGGAGTGAACATCGCCGATGCCGCGTCGATGCAGATCACCGACCTCGCCGATTGGCTCCGCTCGATAGACGACCCCTCCGTCGAGCCGTTGCTCGCGGGACTGCGTGCCACCGTGCAGTCGTTCATCGACATCGGCCTCGGCTATCTCTCGCTCGACCGCTCCTCGGGAACACTGTCGGGCGGCGAGGCCCAGCGAACGAAGATGATCCGGCATCTCGGGTCGAGCCTGACCGACGTCACGTACGTCTTCGACGAGCCGACAGCCGGTCTTCACCCGCACGACATCCAGCGGATGAACGATCTGCTCCGCGGGCTCCGCGACAAGGGCAATACGGTGCTCGTGGTCGAGCACAAACCCGAGGTCATCGAGGTCGCCGATCACGTCATCGATCTCGGGCCCGGCGCAGGACGGAACGGCGGGAGGATCCAGTTCACGGGATCGGTCGCCGAGCTGCGGGTATCCGGCACGCTGACCGGTCGGCACCTCGACCACCGGGCACAGCTGAAACCGGCGGTGCGCACGGCGTCCGGCATCCTCGAGATCCGGGGTGCGACCGCCAACAATCTCAAGTCGGTGGACGTCGACATCCCGCTCGGGACTCTCACCGTCGTCACCGGTGTGGCCGGCTCGGGCAAATCGTCGCTCATCCACGGCAGCCTCGCAGGGCGGGACGGGGTGGTCGTCGTCGATCAGTCGCCGATCCGGGGCAACCGGCGCAGCAGTCCGGCGACCTACACGGGCCTGCTCGATCCGATCCGCTCGGCGTTCGCCAAGGCGAACGGGGTCAAGCCCGCTCTCTTCAGCGCCAACTCGCAGGGCGCGTGCCCGGCCTGCAAGGGGCTGGGCGTCATCGTCACGAAGCTCGGCATCACCGCATCCGTCGAGACGGAGTGCGACGTATGCGAGGGGTCGGGGTTCAGTCCCGACGTCCTCCAGTACACCCTCGACGGGCGCACCATCGCCGAGGTGCTCGCCCTGAGTGCGACGGAGGCCGCCGAGGCGCTTCCGCCGCGGGTGGCGGGAGGAGTCCTGTCGCGCCTGATCGACGTCGGCCTCGGGTACATCACGTTGGGACAGGCGCTGAGCACCCTCTCGGGCGGAGAACGGCAGCGGTTGAAGCTCGCGATCTCGATGGCCACGTCCGGCTCGGTCTACATCCTCGACGAGCCGACGACGGGTCTGCATCTCGCGGATGTCGACAATCTGCTCGCGCTGCTCGACCGGCTCGTCGACGCCGGCAACTCGGTCATCGTCATCGAGCATCATCAGGCCGTCATGGCGCACGCCGATCACATCATCGACATCGGACCGGGTGCCGGGCGCGACGGCGGGCGGGTCGTGTTCGAGGGGACACCGGCCGACCTCGTCGCGGCTGGCGGCACCCTCACAGCGGAGCATCTCGGCCGCTACATCGGCACCCGCGCCGGATCGGAGAGATGATGCACACCATCGCGATGGTCGACATGGGGAGAACTCCCCATGTCAACCGACAAATCCGGCACTTCTCCTGACATAGGGTGGTTCCGCAGTTCAACCAGTGCGAGCCCGGAAGCCGGGCCGATCACCGTCGCCCCGGGGGGAGCCGAGCCCAATGACGTCGACCTCGTGGCTGCGGGCACGCCCGCGAACGTTCATCTCCGCCGGTATCGTCACCGTCGCGGCACTGACCATCGGAACCCTCGCGGTCGCCTACGAGGGTGAGCCCACGACCGAGGTCGATCTCCACGACGGCGGCGTGTGGGTGACGAAGCAGTCCAGCTTGCTCGTGGGGCACTACAACAACGAGTCCCGCGTGCTCGACGGCAGCCTGCGCACGACATCCGCCGAGTACGACGTGCTCCAATCCGGTCCCCGCGTCGTCGTGGTCGACGCGGACGGATCGGCGATGTCGGCCGTCGATCCCGCGAAGGTCGTGCTTTCGGGAACCGCTGAGGTGCAGCCGGGCGCGCAGATCGCCCTCGGATCCGACACCGTCTCGGTGCTCGACGCCGCGGGAGACCTGCGCACCGTCCAGTTCGCCGGTGTGAACGGCTTCAGCTTCGAAGGCAACGAGCCGATCGCCGAGCTCGGGGAGAACGCGACGGCGACGGTCGGCACAGACGGCACGATTTATGCCGCGTCCGCGGCCGGCGCGTCGCTGTACGCCTACGCGCCGATCGGCGACGGCACCGTCGCGCAGACCGCCGAGCGGAGCCTCGAGGGCATCGCCGAGGATCACGAGCTGGCCATCACCTCACTCGGGCAGACGCCGTTCGTGCTCGACCGCGAGACCAATGTGCTCTATGGCGGCGACGGCTCGCAGACCGATCTTCCCGCCGATGCGCTGCTGCAGCGTCCGTCCAACTCCGCCGATACCCTCACCGTGAGCACGCGCAGCGCCCTGTTGCGCGTGCAGCCCGGGGGACAGACGACGACGATCGAGGCCGGTGCCGAGGGCACCCCCGCCGACCCCGTCTACGTCGGCGGCTGTGCCTACGGCGCGTGGTCGGGATCGGGAGTCTTCGTCCGCGACTGTGCGAACGACGCCGACGATCTGGTGCAGGAGATCGAGGGCATCGATCCCGCCGCGAAACTGGAGTTCCGCGTGAATCGGGATGTCGTCGTGCTCAACGACGTGTTCGGCGGTGCGGCCTGGCTCGCGAGCGAGAACATGCAGCGCGTCGACAACTGGACCGACATCACCCCGCCGGAAGGCACCGGCGACGAGGAGCAGGAGACGACCGAGGAGACGGTCGAGACCGCCCTGCCCGAGCGGACCGAGGAGAACACGCCGCCGATCGCCGTAGACGACTCGTTCGGTGTGCGCCCCGGTCGCACGACCGTGCTGCCCGTCCTCTTCAACGACACCGATGCCGACGGCGACGTGCTGGTCGCCGAGGCCACGAGCGATCCCGCGTTCGGTGAGATCTCGCAGATCCAGAACGGTGGCGCCCTCCAGATCGCCGTGCCCGACGATGCGTCAGGCTCGACGTCGTTCACCTACACCGCCGACGACGGCCGCGGCGGCGAGGCATCCGCGACGGTGCGGCTCTCGGTGCGCGGCGACAACGAGAACTCCCCGCCCGTCCAGCAGCGCGTCACGCCGGTCACCGTCGAGGCCGGCGGCACCACCTCGTACAACGTGCTGAGCGAATGGATCGACCCGGACGGCGACGACATCTTCCTCAAGTCGGTCCAGCCCGACGGCGGTGACGAGGCCGACTTCACGTCCGACGGCCAGATCACGTATCGCGCGATCGGTGCGGTGCAGGGCCGAAAGGACGTGCCCATCATCGTCTCGGACGGCACGGATGACGGCGCCGGCGTGCTCCGGATCGACGTTCGCCCTCCCGGGACGACTGTTCCCGTCACCAACGCCGACCACGTCGTGACCCGTGTCGGTCAATCGGTCACGGTGTCGCCGCTGACGAACGACACGAGCGCGGGACGCGAGCCGCTGCGCCTGACGCGCGTCGACGAGGTCGAGGGCGCGACGATCCAACCCGACTTCGCCGAGCAGACCTTCACCTTCAGCTCGGACGCCGTCAACACCTACTACGTCGATTACCTGGTGTCGGCGGGACCCAACAGCGTTCCCGGACTCGTGCGCGTCGACGTTCTGCCGGCGGCGGACACCAATCTTCCGCCCGTCGCGGTGCGAGACGTCGCGCTCTTGCCGACGGGCGGCGACGTGCTCGTCAACGTCCTGGGCAATGACACCGATCCGGCCGGCGGCATCCTCGTCGTCCAGTCGGTGACGGCCGACCCCGATGGCGGGGTGACGGCGGCCGTGCTCGGCCATGAGACCGTCCGGATCACCGACCAGGGCTCGCTCAGCGAGCAGACGCGGGTGTCGTACACGATCTCCAACGGCGACCAATCCGCCACGGGCGAGATCGTCGTCATCCCGATCCCGGCGCCCGACCGGCTGCGGCCACCGGTCGCGAACAACGACACGGCGGTCGTGCGCGTCGGCGATGTCGTCACGATCGACGTGCTCGCGAACGACACCCACCCCAACGGCGACACCCTGCATGTGTCTCCCGAGCTCGTTCCGCCGCTCGTCGACGAGACTGACGGCCAGGTGTTCGTCTCGGAGGACAAGCTCCGGTTCCGTGCCGGTGACGAGCCCAAGACCGTCAACGCCACGTACGAGGCGGTCGACAGCTCGGGTCAGCGCGCCGGCGCCTATGTGACGATCCAGATCCTGCCGCGTCAGGATGACGCGAACGCCGCGCCCCGTCCGCGCGACCTCACCGCGCGAACCCTCAGCGGCTCGAAGGTCACGATCCCGGTGCCCCTCGACGGCATCGACGAGGACGGCGACTCCGTCGAGCTGATCGGCATCGCGAGCTCGCCGAGCAAGGGTCGCATCGTCGAGACCGGGTCGAACACCTTCGTCTACGAGGCCTTCGACACGAGCGTCGGCTCCGACTCGTTCACCTACCGGGTGCGCGACCGCCTCGGCAAGGAGGGAACGGCGCGTATCCAGGTCGGCGTCGCGCCGCCCGAGACGACCAATCAGGCGCCGTACGCCGTGAAGGATGCCGTCATCATGCGGCCGGGACGCCAGGTGGCGGTCTCGGTGCTCGAGAACGACTCCGACCCCGACGGCGACCAGTTCGGCTTCGCTGCCGACGCGCTCGAGGTGCCGGACGTCGACGGTCTCGCGGCCGAGGTGTCGGGCGAGCAGATCGTCATCACTGCGCCCGACGTGCCGATGAACACGAGCATCCAGTACACGATCGAGGACGCCCGCGGCCTCACCGCGACGGCCCCCGTGCAGATCACCGTCGACCCCGACGTGCCGCTGCAGCGCCCGATCGCCCGCGACGATCGCGTGCGCGCCGAGGACGTCGACGAGAACGGCGTGGCCGAGGTCGCGGTGCTCGACAACGACGACGACCCCGACGGCACACGCAGTGCGCTGCGCGTGACCCTCGGCGCCGGCGGCGAGAACGCCACCGTGCGCCCCAACGGCACGGTGTCGGTGCCGCTGACCGACGAGCGCCAGCTCATCACCTACTTCATCACCGACGAGGACGAGCTCACCGCGGCCGCCTTCATCCACGTGCCCTCGCTCGCCGAGCTGCCGCCGAGCCTCATCTCGACCGAGCCTCTCGTCGTCCAGAGCGGTGAGACCGTCGAGCTGCCGCTGTCGGAGTACGTGCGCGCCTCGGGCGGACGGGATGTCGTCATCACCGAGGCCGAGAAGGTCACGGCGGCCCACTCCAACGGTGCATCCCTCGTCAAGGACGAGCGGACGCTCGAGTACACCTCCGCTGCCGACTACTTCGGTCAGGACGCCCTGACCTTCGAAGTCACCGACGGTTCGGGGCCCGACGACCCCGAGGGCCGCAAAGCGACCCTGATGATCCCGATCACCGTCACGCCGCCCGACAACCGCCCGCCGAGCATGATCGGCGCGCAGATGGAGGTCGCGCAGGGCGAGGATGCGCGGACCCTCGATCTCGCCGCGCTCGCGACCGACCCCGATCCCGGCGATGCCGAGAAGCTGCGGTTCGCGATCGTCGGCGGCTCGCCCGACGGATTGACCGCGCGCATCGACGGCTCGGTGCTCTCGGTGGAGGCGAGCACGGACGTCGCCAAGGGGACCTCGCTGCCCGTGCAGGTGAGCGTCACCGACGGCGAATCGGACCCGGTGACGGCGACGATCACGGTCACCGTGACCGCCTCGACGCGCCCGCTCGCCACCGCGAACGCCGATGTCATCGAGCAGGCCGACCAGGGTAAGACCATCTCGGTCGCTGTGCTCGACAACGACGTGAACCCCTTCCCCGGCACGCCGCTCAAAGTGGTCGGCGCGTTCACCGAGACCTCGGGAGCCTCGGCGACCGTCGCCGGCGACCGCGTCGAAGTCACCAGCCGCGCCGACTTCGTGGGCACGCTGGTCGTGCGCTACCGGATCCAGGATGCGACCGGCGACCCCGACCGCGAGGTCGAGGGCCAGATCCGCATCACGGTGCAGGGGCGACCGGATGCGCCGGGCAAGCCGACAGTGACGAGCGTCGAGAGTCGCACGGTCGTGATGTCGTGGTCGCCGCCCGTCGACAACGGCGCCTCGATCACGGGCTACACCGTCCGCTCGACCGCCGGCTCGTACACCCGCGAATGCCGTTCGACGACGTGCACGCTGGACGGACTGACGAACAACGTCGAGTACAACTTCGTGGTCACCGCGACCAACCGCGTCGGCGAGTCCGACCCGTCGCTGCCGTCCGAGACCGCGCGTCCCGATCAGCGGCCCGACACGCCGAACCCGCCGAGCCTGGCCTTCGGCGACCGCAGCCTCGACGTGTCGTGGACGGTTCCGCGCACCGAGGGCTCGCCCGTCGAGAGCTACAGCCTGCAGATCTCGCCCGCACCGCCGTCCGGGGTCGCCGAGAAGACCGGCGTGACCGGTACCCGCATCACGTGGGACGGGCTGCAGAACGGCGTCCAGTACCAGGTGCGCGTCCGAGCCCACAACCGTGCGCCCGAGCCGTCGAGCTGGAGCGTCTGGTCGCAGGCGATGGTGCCCGCCGGCAAGCCGGACGCGCCCGGAGCGCCGTCGACACAGCGCCTCAACCCGGTGGGCAATCGCTCGCAGATGCAGGTGAGCTGGAACCAGCCGGCGAACAACGGCGACGCGATCGCTGGATACCAGCTGCAGGTGCGCCGCGGCGGTGCGACCGTCGACACCATCAGCGTGCCCGCCGGTCAGACCAGCCAGGCCGTGACCGTCGACACCTCGACGACCGACTACACGTTCGTCGTCCGCGCTCAGAACAAGGCGGGCTGGGGCGAGTGGAGTGCGGCGTCCGCACCTCGACGCGCCTTCACGCCTCCCGGCGCCCCGACCGGAATCAGCGCGAGCGAAGGTGACAACCGCGTCACCGTGTCGTGGACGGCCGGGCCGCTCAATGGTGCGAACCCGGGTGAGGTCAGCTACCAGTACTCCGTCAACAACGGCGGCTGGCGCAATGACTGGATCGGCGGCGGCAACGGCGGATCGGGCACGATCGGCAACGGTCAGGTCAACAACAACGGCACATACACGGTGCGCGTTCGTGCCGTCGCCACGGCCGACGGATCGCGGTACGAGGGTGAGCCCTCGGCGGCATCCAACCAGGTCGCGCCGTACGGCCAGATCGGCAACCCGTCGGCCAACGCCAGCCGCGACGGCAACCGCGTCACGCTGTCGTGGTCGTCGCCCGCCCGCAACGGTCGCGACATCACCACGGAGATCAGCGTGAACGGCGGCGGCTGGCAGCGCGTCGACGCGAGCGGATCGCGCTCGCAGGGCGACGTCGGCTACAGCAGCACGCAGTCCATCCGGGTGCGCGTGAGCGCCGCCGGCAGCGAGGCGCGTGAAGCCTCGGCGAGCGTGACGACGCCGAACCCGCCCCCCCCGCCGCAGCCCCGCGCTTCGGTCGAGAAGGGATCGCCGGTCGGCGGCTGCGTCAACGGCTGCTTCCACCTGAAGCTGAACACGCAGGACTTCCCGGCCGGCAACTACCGCATCGACTGCTACGACGGAAACCGGAAGTTCAACACCTACCCGTCGTCGTACAACGTCCCGGCCAATGGGTCGATCCAGCTGGACTGCTGGATCGGCGCCGATGGACGCGACATCTCGGCCGAGATCATCGGCTGGGGACGAACCGGCACGACGCGCTGGTAGTCCCCGCATCCGCCCCCCGCATCCACTCACCACGAGGAACGAGAACGAACGAATGAGCATGACACCCGAGCAGGCAGCGTGGTTCCGCGACACCTTCGCGCGCCTGGTCGACAACGTCGACGCCGCTCTCCTCGGCAAGCGCGAGGTCGTGGCGCTCGTGCTGTCGGCGATGATCGCCGAGGGGCACGTGCTGCTGGAGGATGCGCCGGGCACGGGCAAGACGAGCCTCGCGAAGGCGATCGCGGCGAGCGTGCAGGGCACCTCGACACGCATCCAGTTCACGCCCGACCTGCTGCCCTCCGACGTGACCGGTGTCACGATCTACGACCAGGCGAACAAGCGCTTCGAGTTCCACCGCGGTCCGGTCTTCGCCTCGATCGTGCTCGCCGACGAGATCAACCGCGCCTCGCCGAAGACGCAGTCGGCCCTGCTCGAGGTGATGGAGGAGTCGCGGGTCACCGTCGACGGTGTCGCGCACGAGGTGGGCCGCCCGTTCCTCGTCATCGCCACCCAGAACCCGATCGAGCAGGCCGGTACCTACAAGCTGCCCGAGGCTCAGCTCGACCGCTTCATGATCAAGACGTCGATCGGCTATCCGACCCTCGCGGTCTCGGAGCGCATCCTCGTCGGCGCCGTGGACCGCAACCCGTCGGCGAACCTCAAGCCCGTGATCACGACGCGCGCCGTCGGCGAGATGGCCGACCTGGCCGCGACCGTCCACATCGATCCGGTCGTCGCGCGTTACGCCGCGCAGATCGTCGAGGCCACGCGTGAAGCGTCGGCGACGCGCCTCGGCGTCTCGGTGCGCGGGGCCATCGCGATGATCCGCATCGCCAAGGTCTACGCCGCTGCGCAGGGCCGCCATTACGTCGTGCCCGACGACATCAAGCTGCTCGCGCTGCCGGTGTGGGCCCACCGCCTCGTGCTCGACCCCGAGGCCGAGTTCACCGGCACGACCGCCGAGACGGTCATGAACAACGCCCTCGCCGACGTCGAGGCGCCGCTCGCGCGGGCGGACGCTTGATGGCCACACCCCCTGCCGCCCCGACCCCGACGCGTCGCACGCGCCGGGGCCGAGGTGCTGCCGGCGGTGAGGCGGTCGCCGAGAGCACGGCCGGAACCACGGCTGACACCCGGACCGTCGGTGACACCACGCGCGACGCGGACGCGACCCTCCGGGTGGGGACGACGACACTGTCGGCCGATGCCGCCCCCGTCAACGCGGAGGCGCCGTCGCGGCTGGTCGTCTGGCGCGAGCGGCTCGAGTCGTGGTGGGCAGTTGCGCGCCGCGGCATCCGCCTCGTCACCCGCACCATCCGCCCGCTCGGGTGGGTGCTGCTGTTCGCGACCGTGCTGCTGTGGGTCGTCGCACTCAGCTTCGGTTGGCAGGAGATGGTCATCGCAGCCGTCATCCTCACCGCGATCGTCGTCATCAGCGTGCCGTTCCTCTTCGGCGGCACCGCCTACGACGTCGACCTCGACCTGACACGCACCCACGTCGTCGTTGGGGAGCGCGCGATCGGCGGGCTGACCCTCGTCAACGGCACGTCGCGGCCGATCCTGCCCTCGCGGGTCGTCCTGCCGGTCGGCTCCGGGCGCGGCGAGTTCGACGTGCCCCGGCTCGCACCCGGGGCCGCCCACGAAGAGCTGTTCGCGATCCCCACGACCGCCCGCGGAGTGCTGGCGGTCGGACCGGTCAGCGTGCTCCGCGGCGACCCGCTCGGACTCTTCGAGCGCAGCAGCGACCGCCGCCAAGCCGTCGACCTCTACGTGCACCCGCGCACCGTGCCCCTCGAGGGGCTCTCGCTTGGGCGCCTGCGCGACCTCGAAGGGCTCCCCTCGACGCAGCTGGCACCCGACGACGTGTCGTTCCACGCCCTGCGCGAGTACCAGCCCGGCGACGACCTGCGTCATGTGCACTGGAAGTCCACCGCACGCGTCGGCAATCTCATGATGCGCCAGTACGAGGAGACCCGTCGGTCGCACTTCGTGCTCGGGCTCTCCACGTACGCCGGCGACTACGCCGACTCCGACGAGTTCGAGCTCGCGATCTCCGCGGCCGGCTCGATCGGCCTGCGCGCGCTGCGCGACTCCCGCATGCTCGAGGCGCGTACGCAGCGCGGCCCGCTCCGCACGCAGGGGCCGCGTCGGCTGTTGGACAACCTGTCGGCTCTCGAGCACTCGCGCCAGCGTGACGGCGGCGTCGTGGCCCTGGCCGGAACGATCGCGATGAACTCCCACGGCATCGCCATCGTCGTGCTGTTCTGCGGGTCGGGCGCCGACCCGGCCGAGCTCAAGCTCGCGTGCTCGCGACTGCCTCAGGGCGTGCGGGTGCTTGCCGTCGTCGCCGATCGATCAGCCGAGGTCCCGGTGCTGCGCCGCGTCGGTGATGCCGACGTCATCTCGATCAGCGCGCTCGATCAGCTCGCCCCCGCGATGCGGAAGGTGCTGTCGTGATGTCGCCCGCGCGCCGCCGGCTCGTGCTCGACCTCATCGCCGTCGTGCTGCTCCTCGCGGTGGCGATCGTCGGCTTCGGGCCGACGTTCGACGGCCCGGCCTACCTCCTCGCGGGATTCGGCGCACTGGTCATCGGCGTCGGCATCGCCTGGCTGTGCGCCCGCCGTCGCTGGGGCGTGCTGCCCACGGCGGGCCTGACCGTCGCCGCCTACTTCATCTTCGGCGGTGCCCTCGCGCTGCCGCAGACGGCGCTGTTCGGTGTCATCCCGACGCTCGACACCTGGACGCAGCTCGCTCTCGGCTCCGTGCAGTCGTGGAAGCGCCTGCTCACCACGGTGGCTCCGGTGGCGCCGTACGACGGACACCTGATCGTTCCGTTCCTGCTGACGCTCGTCGCGGCGGTGCTCACGGCCTCGCTCGCCCTCCGTCTGCGCCAGGCGGCGTGGGCGCTGATCCCGGTGACCGCCTTCCTCGTCACGCAGATCCTGCTCGGGATGACCGAGCCCGCGGTGCCCGTGCTGCAGGGTGTCGTCTTCGCCGTCGTGGCGTCGGTGTGGCTCGCGCTGCGACAGGCGTGGGATCCCGACAACGCCGCCGTGCGCATCGAGCCGGCCGCGACGTCGGATGCCGCGACCTTGCGGCACACGCGGCTGCGCCGTCTGATCTCGGGAACCGCCGTGGTCGCCGTCGCGGTGGGCGCCGGCGTCGCGACCGCCGCCGTGGCGAGCCCGCCGTCGACGCGCTACGTACTGCGCGACATCGTCATCCCGCCCTTCGACGTCAAGCAGTACCCGAGCCCGCTGCAGGGCTTCCGCGGACTCGTCCGGGATGACGCGGAGACGCCGCTCTTCACGGTGCAGGGCCTCCCGGAGGACGGCCGCATCCGCCTGGCGACGATGGACGCCTACAACGGCATCGTGTTCAACGTCTCGGACGAGGGCGCCGGCTCGTCGAGTTCGTTCACGCCCCTGCGCTCGAACATGTCGCCGGACGCCGAAGGTGTGCCCGCTCGGGTGGAGTTCGAGATCGACGAGCTGCGCGGCGTGTGGCTGCCCGACGCCGGTGCCGTGCGGTCGATCGAGTTCGAGGGCGAACGAGCCGACGAGCTGCGCCGCACCGCCCACTACAACGACGCCACCGGGACGGCGGCCGTCACCGCGGGTCTCGCACCGGGAACGACCTACACCGTCGACACCGTGTTCCCCGTCCGGCCCACGAACGAAGCGCTCGCCGATGTCGCCTTCGCGCCGGTGAAGATGCCGAAGCAGGAGGGCATCCCCGACGGGCTGTCTCAGATCGCCACCGATGCCGTCGGCGACGCGGAGACTCCCATCAAGCAGGTGCAGGCGCTGGCGGACTGGCTCTCGACCGATGGATACTTCAGCCACGGTCTCGAGGACGACCCGTATTCGCCGTCCGGTCACGGCGCGGCCCGCATCACGAGCTTCTTCGGCGGCGACGAGATCATCGGCGACGACGAGCAGTACGCCGTCGCGATGGCACTGCTGTCGGCGCAGCTGGGCATCCCGGCGCGAGTCGTCATGGGGTGGCACCCGGAAGAGGGCGACACCGCCGGCGAGTTCACCGCGACCGGTGACAACGTTCACGCGTGGGTGGAGGTCGCGTTCGAGGGGTACGGGTGGATCCCGTTCGACCCGACGCCCGACGAGGACAACGAGCCGAATGAGCAGACCACGACGCCGCGGGCCAACCCGAAGCCGCAGGTGCTGCAGCCGCCGCCCCCGGCTCAGGAGCCGGCCGAGCTGCCGCCCGCGATCGCCAATGACCGCGATCAGGAAGACGAGGAGGATCCCGGTTTCGACTGGATCGGCGCCATCCTCGCGCCCGTGGGCATCGGCATCGGCGTCCTCGCGATCATCTTCGCTCCCTTCGTCATCATGGGGGCGGTGAAGACCGCTCGACGGACGAAGCGGCGCAACGCCGACAAGCCCGCCGACCGCATCTCGGGCGGCTGGGACGAACTGATCGACCGCGCTGTCGACCTCAACGCGCCCGTCGCCTCGGGTGCGACGCGCACCGAGAGCGCACAGGTCGTCGCCGCGACGATGGAGCAGCCCGACGTGACCGCCCTCGCGACGTCGGCGGATGCCCGCGTCTTCGGTCCGGGAGAGCCCACGGCCGAGGACGTCGACGCCTTCTGGCGCGAGGTCGACGCGATCGTCGTCGGCATGAGCGGCCGGGTGTCGGTGTGGCGCCGCCTGCGAGCCCGGCTCAGCCTGCGCTCCTTGCTGCGCGGCCGTGCCCGGCGCGCCCGGGGAGGGGACGCATGAGCGCGATGATCTTCGACACGGAACCGCTCGCGGGCGTCCCCGACATCCGCACCGGCACCCGGGCGCTGCTCCTGTGGGATGACGGCACCCGCACGGCCGTCTACGGGCGGACGGTCTTCGGCCGCGACCCGTCGCGTGCCGCCGGCGCCGATGCGATCGTGCTGCGCGACGAGACGCTGACCCTCTCTCGGACGCATTTCGAACTCGTGCCCCTCGACGCCGGAGGCCTCGCGGTCATCGATCGGGCCTCGACCAACGGAGTCGTCGTGACGCGCGGGCGAGACGGCGTTCCGGTCGTGCCCGGAGCGGAGACCGTGCTCCACAGCGGTGACCGGCTCGATCTCGGTGACCGCTGGCTCGTCGTCGAGGTCATGCGGTGAGCCCCATGTCGCTACGGGTGGGGCACGGGGCGGCGACTCACGCCGGCCTGCGCGGTCGCGCGAACGAGGACTCGTATCTCGCCGCAGCGCCCGTCTTCGTCGTCGCCGACGGCATGGGCGGACACGAGGCCGGAGCGCGTGCGAGTGCCGCGGCCGTCGCAGAGTTCCAGTCCCTGGTGGGGGCCGCCGTGGTGTCGAACGGCGAGGTCCGCGCCGCCATCGAGCGAGCCCGCGTGAACATCGACGCGCTCGCCACCGGCCAGCGTGCGGCGGGCACGACCCTCACCGGTGTCGTGCTCACGCGCGTCGGAGACGCCGGTTACTGGCTGGCATTGAACATCGGCGACTCGCGCACATACCGGTGGGCGCGCGGACGCCTCGAGCAGATCAGCGTCGACCACTCCGTCGTGCAGGAGCTCGTCGATTCGGGCCAGATGGACGCCGAGACCGCCGCGCGCCACGCTCGGCGCAATGAGATCACGCGGGCGCTCGGCGCAGGCAGCGTCGGCCAGGCCGATTTCTGGATGCTGCCGGCGGAGAGCGGCGACCGCATCCTCGTCTGCTCCGATGGCCTGTCGACCGAGCTCGACGACGAGCGAATCGCCCGTATCCTCGACGAGGAGACCGAGCCGCAGGAAGCCGCGCAGCGGCTCGTCCACGAGGCGTTGCTGCACGGAGGCCGCGACAACGTCACGGTCATCGTCGTCGATGCGCTGGGAGACGGCGGTGACGACGCGTACGACACCGTGCCGTCCGCCCAGCCGGATGACGCGGACATAGACACCCGGCCGCGCGCAGCGGCCGCAGGGGGGAGAGCCTGATGGTCGAGGTCCGCTACGTTCCGGCAACGGGCGCGGAGCAGTGGCGCGTCGCACTCGCGCCCGCCGCGGCCGTCGCCCTGCCCGCGAACGTCTCGATCCCGACGGTCGAGGCCGTGTGGCGCCGGTTGGAGGAGCGCGGCATCGGGGCGGTGATCGAGGCCCTGACGGGCGCGTTCGGCACGTCGCTGGCCGCCATTCCCGACTTCATCCTGGCGATCGTCGAGGGCGACGGGCTCCGCGTCGCCGTCCGCGGCCCGGTCGAGCTCGTCGTCGAAACGGAGTCGGGCCCGCTGTCGGTCTCGGGCCAGGGGGTCTCGACGTGGGTCGAGCGCCACATCCCCGGCGTGCAGCGCGCGTCGGCGCTCTTCGCCGACGCGGCGGACGAGGCCGCATCGCTTCCGTTCGTCGAAGGTGTCGTCGCGGCAGATTCGGTCACGGTGGATCTGACGGGCGCGCGACCGGGCGTTCGCCCCGCGAGTCCGTTCGTCGCGGCGCCGACCACACCGGCCGTGCCCGCACCGGAGTCGCCGGCACCGTCCTCCGTCGAGCCCCCCACCGCTGCTGCTCCCGCGTCGCCGGCGCCCCCGGCTGCCCCGGCGGAGGACGAGAGCGAACTCCCGTTCGACGAGTCGCCTGGGGCGCAGACCTTCGTCCCGCTCAGCGACACGGCAGCCGCCGATGAGCACGCGATGATCTGGGGTGAGACGGTCGTGCGTCCGACGCTGTCCGTCGAGCACGCGGAAGCAGCCGAATCAGCCACCCCCGCCGACGACGCCACCGTCGTGTCGTCGCCGCTCGCCCCCGCTGGTGATCACGACGGCGAGACCATCGCGGTCGCCGACATCCGCAGTGCGCGGCGGACCGAGCCCGCGGTCTACGAGTCGACGGAGATCGTCCCCGCACGCCGTCTCGCGCGGGGACGCATCCGCGTGTCGGACGGGCAGGTCGTCGAACTCGACAACACGGTGATCATCGGTCGGCGTCCGCGCTCCTCGCGCTCGACAGGCGACATGCTGCCCACGCTCGTCGCTGTCGAGAGCCCCGAGCAGGACATCTCGCGCAACCACGTCGAGATCCGCGCGGAGGGCGAGCACGTCCTCGTCGTCGACCTCGACACGACGAACGGATCGGTGCTGCTTCGCGGCGGCAACGACCCGGTGCGGCTGCATCCGAGCGAGCCGACGATGGTCGTCTCGGGCGACGTGCTCGACATCGGCGACGGTGTGACGATCGCCTTCGAGGATCTCCCGTGAGCGCGAAGCGACCCCCGGCGCCGCCGCCCCAGCTGCCGGGCTTCACCTACCTCGAGCTTCTGGGCTCGGGCGGCTTCGCCGACGTCTACCTCTACGAGCAGCACCTGCCCCGGCGCAAGGTCGCGGTCAAGGTGCTGCTTCCCGAGAGGATGGCCGGTGGCTCGGTCGAGCAGTTCACCGCCGAGGCGAACGTCATGGCGATGCTGTCGACGCATCCGGCGATCGTCACGATCTATCAGGCCGGCCTGTCGGATGACCAGCGTCCGTACCTGGTCATGGAGAACTGTCCGCGGCCGAACCTGCAGGTGCGGTATCGCGCCGCTGCGTTCTCGGTCGCCGAGGCCCTCCGCGTCGGCATCCAAGTCGCCGCCGCCGTCGAGACCGCGCATCGCGCCGGCATCCTGCACCGCGACATCAAGCCCGCCAACATCCTGGTGACGGAGTACAACCGCCCGGCGCTGACCGACTTCGGCATCGCGACGACGACAGAGGGGGCCGACGAGACCGCCGGGATGTCTATTCCGTGGTCGCCGCCCGAGGCGTTCGGCGACGGTCCCGATTCGGGCGTGCGGTCGGACGTCTATGCGCTCGGCGCCACCATCTATACGCTTCTGGCCGGTCGTTCGCCGTTCGAGCAGCCCGGCGGCCGCAACGGCGCCGCAGACCTGATCCAGCGCATCGAGACCGCGCCGCTCGCGCCACTCGACCGTGCCGACGTTCCGCCCTCGCTGCAGCAGGCACTGGCACGCGCGATGGCGAAGAGCCCGGCAGCTCGCTTCGACAGCGCCGTGTCGTTCGCCCGCGCGTTGCAGCGCGTTCAGATCGAGCTGGCCCATTCGGTCACGCCGATCGACATCCTCGATGATTCGCCCGACGCGGAGGAGGAAGAGGATGCCGACGGCGAGCTGACTCGCGTTCGCGGGATCGTGAGCATCGAGCCGACCACCGCGCCTCCCGCGGGGTCGACCCGTCGCAAGAGCGGCGCGGAGGCGTCGTCGCCGTTCGCCCCATCCGCATCGGGCTCGCCGTTCGCGCCGTCGGCGCCCGACGAGACGATGCTCCGACCGTCGGCGCGTGCCGGGCAGGACTCGACGGTCCGCCGACCGCGCACGGTCGAGCCGGTCGCCGACCAGACAGTGCAGCGCGCAGCCGCGGCGCACGGCACCGCCGCGAGCTCGCCGAACCCGGATGCTGCACACGCCGAGCCCGATGGGCATTCGGCCGCGGGTCCGGCCGAGAGTACCTCGTCCGGACGTTCGCGTTCCTGGCTGTGGATCGCCCTCGGCGGCGTCGCGGCAGCGCTCGTGGTCGCCGTCGTCGTGGTGGCGAGCATGCTTCAGCCGACCGCGCCCGCGGAACCTCGAGCGAGCGAGTCTCCCTCCAGCGCCCCTCAGGATCCGCTCGCCGGTTTCGTGCCGCGCGTCGGCGACCTCGCGGGCACGGCGGCCGGTGCCGACGTGACGTTCACCTGGACGAATCCGAATCCGGCCGAGGGCGATTCGTATCTCTGGTACCCCGTCACGCTCGACGGCGCCGCCGCGCCCCAGCGTGTGGAGGACGAGACCGTCACCGTTCCCGCCGACCCGTCGGGCCGGACCTGCATCGAAGTCCAGCTCGTGCGCGCGAACGGCGGGGCGGGGGATGCCGTGCGAGGCTGCACGCCCTGACGTCGGTCGTCAGCCGCGGCCGGGCTTGTCCTGATCCCGCTTGTTCTCGCGCTCTTCGGCCTTCTTCTGCTCGTCGGCGGCCTTCTCAGCTTCTCGCTCTGCCTTCTTCGCCGCCTCTTCGGCGGCCTTCCGGTCGGCCTCGGAGGCCGGTCCGTCCTGCTCCGTCGTGTTCTCGACGGGCGCGGCAGGCTGTTCTTCCGACTCGGCGGTCTGCTCGTCCACGACGGTGACCGGCTCGGTTGTCTCGGTGATCGTCGGCTCGGGAACGGCGGACTGCTCGGTGTCGGCGGGCGTGCTCGGAGCGGTCTCGCCGGTGGAACCGGCAAGCCACATGCCGCCGAGCGCGGTGGCCGCGAGAGTCGCGGCGGCCACGCCCCCGATGAGTCCTATCCGCGCCCGCGAGGGCCGCCGGCGCTCGCGGGCCGGCGCTCGCGCGGTTCCCGCGGCAGTCGCGGGGAGGATACGCGTCGCGGTGCCGGTTGCGGCAACGGGCGTCGCCGCCGCGACCGATGCGGGAACGGGAGGCAGGGCCGGCGCTGCTGGACGCTCCGCGAGGTCGTTCGCCGCCGAGAACACTTCGGCCGCGCTCGGCCGGTCTTCCGGACGCATCGCTGTCATACCCCGGAGCAGCGCGGCCCAGGCGGGGTCGAGCGTGTCGGGGATCTCGGGCGCGATGGTGAGTCGTGCAAGCGCCTCGCCGAATCCTTCCGCGCGGGGGAAGCCCCGCTGCCCGGTGAGAGCCTCGAGCACGACCAGGCCGAGCGCGTAGATGTCGGCGGGCGGAGCAGGCGGCGCGCCGGTGAGCTGCTCCGGGGAAAGGTAGGCAGCCGTTCCGATGACGGTTCCGGGCTGAGTGAGCCGAGCGGCATCCACGAGGACGGAGATCCCGAAGTCGGCCAGCTTCGCACCCGACCGGCTGCCGAGCATCGGCGACTGCGACAGAAGGACGTTCGAGGGCTTGATGTCGCGGTGCACGATCCCGGCGTCGTGGACGACGTGCAGCGCCTCGGCGAGGTCGGCGGTCAGAGCAGCGACGTCACCCGCGGGGAGGGGGCCGCCGGCGATACGGGCGGCGAGCGTCGGGCCGTCCACGAACTCCATGACCAGGTACTCGGCGCGACCCGGTGCGAGTTGGGCGTCGTAGAGGGTCACCAGTGCGGGGTGGTTGAGCGAGGCGAGCACGGTCATCTCGCTTCGGGCGCGGGCGGATGTCGTCGCCCCTTCCAGCTCGGGACGCAGCAGCTTGATGGCGACGGTGCGACCGAGCAGCACATCCTCGGCTCGGTGGACGCGAGCCATGCCGCCCTGGCCGACGCATTCGCCCAGCAGGTAGCGACCGTCGAGCATCGCCTCTGTGGGCGGCGGTTCGTTCGTGGCCATGGCGTCCTCCGGCGACCGTGCCCCGGGACGGCTCGGCCAGGCTCCACGGTAGAGATCGTCCGGCCGGGTGCCAGGGTCTTGACACCGGGCGGCGGGGCGGGGCGGATGCCGCAGCTCAATGCGTGAGCGCTGCGAGCGCCCCATCGATGTAGGTGACGAGCGCGTCGGGCGCCGAGACGGCGGCGAGCTCGTCGCGCAGACGGCTGCCCGGGACCCACCGGATGTAGGCGTCGAACTCCGCTGCCATTTCGGGGGAGTGTCCAGCGATCGATCGGGATACGACGGCGCAGGCGTCCGGGGTGTCGGCGATCAGGGCGAGGTCGGAGTCGACACCGATCGGGGCGAGGGTGCGGACCGGCGTGGTCGCGTCCCACGTATGGGTTCCGGCGCCCACCGGGAACGGCGCGCGGTCGCCGAGGTCGACGATCGCCGTCACCCCGTGCGGAACCTGCGCCCGGACGCGGATCTGCCCTCGGATGTCGGCATCCCGCTCCCACGACACCGAGGCGCGTCCCCGGGGGGTGTCGTGCGCGACGTCGGCGTGCTCGAGAGCAGAGACGAACCATGGCTGGATCCGTACCTGCGCCCAACCGGGTTCCGCGCACGCCAGCCCGCCGACGCGTCGGTGCAGCACATCGCCGACGGACCCGAGAGCGTAGTGGTTGAGGGATGTCATGCCGGAGGGATGCAGCGAGCCGTCGGGGCGGACGGCATCCCAGCGTTCCCACATCGTCGTCGCTCCCTGCGACAGGGGATAGAGCCAGGACGGGCACATGGTCTGCAGCAGCAATCGTTCGGCCGCCCACTCCTGTCCGTTCGACAGCAGTGCGTCGAGGACGAGCGGGGTCCCGAGGAACCCCGTCGCCATCCGGTAGCCGCCGGCGCGGAGGAGGAAGGCGAGCCGCTCGGCCGCGGCGGAACGCAACGACACCGGGAGTAGGTCGAACTCGAGGGCGAGGGCGTAGGCGGTCGGGGCATCGGAGGCGAGGCGGCCCCGCGGGGTGACGTACGACGCGACGAACGCATCGCGCACTTCGGCGGCGAGCGCGGCGTAGCGGCCGGCCGCCGGTGCGTCGTCGGAGCGGGCGAGCGCGTCTGCGGTCAGCCGAGCCGAGCGGGCGAAGTAGGCCGTGGCAATGAGCCCCGGGTCGGTCTTGGCCTTATCGGGCCGGGCCGAGGTCGGATCGAGCCAGTCGCCGTACTGGAACCCGCGCTCCCACAGTCGTTCGGGTCCTGCCGCATCCGCCACGGCATCGACCCACGCCCGCATCGCGTCCGTCATCCGCTCGAGCACCCGCTGATCGCCGAACCGCTCGTGCAGAACGGTGGGGATGACGGTGACCGCGTCGCCCCAGCCGGCGGCCATCGTCTCGCCGAGACGCCCGAGCGTCTGCGGCACCACCGTCGGCACGCGGCCGCCCCGCGCGCGCTGCTCGGCCGCGACGTCTTCCAGCCAGGACGCGAAGAACGCGTCCGCGTCGAAGAGGGATGCCGCCGTCGGGGCGAACACCTGGGCATCGCCCGTCCAGCCGAGCCGCTCGTCGCGCTGCGGGCAGTCGGTGGGCAGCGCGAGGGCGTTGCCGGCGAAGCTCCACACGATGTTCTCGTGCAGGCGCGTGAGGCGCTCGTCGGAGCAGGAGAACCACCCTGTTCGCCTCAGGTCGGTGTGCAGCACTACGGCGGTGAAATCCGCCGGGTCGAGCTCACCCGGGTAGCCGGTGACTTCGACGTAGCGGAACCCGTGGAAGGTGAAGCGCGGCTCGCAGACGGTGTCGGCGGCGCCGTCGAGGATGAACGTGTCGGTGGCAGCGGCAGCCCGCAGCGGCCGGGTGTTCAGCCGTCCGCCCTCGGGCGCCTCCGCATGGCGCAGAACGATGCGGGTACCGGCCGGGCCCGAGACGCGGAACCGCACGCGCCCGACGAGGTTCTGGCCGAAGTCCAGCAGGACGCGCTCGGGGTCATCGCTCGCGGGCATGGCTGCGACGGGCAGAGACCGGATGCGCCGCACCGGCTCGACGTCGATGGCTTCCGGCTGCCGACCGGGTTCGGACAGGGCCGGCGTCTCCCACGCCGCATCGTCGAAGCCGGCGGCTTCCCACCCGCGCGGCCGCCGGCAGAGGTCGATCTCGTCACCGGCGTAGAGCCCACTCGAGACGAGTTCGCCATCACCGGAGAGTCGCCATCGGTCATCGGGGCGGATCTCCTGGACGTGACCGTCGCGGTGCCGCAGGCGGAGAAGGGGTGAGGCAGCGGGCTGGTCGCCGTAGAAGCGTTCCGCCGTCTCGCCGAACCCGTACGCCTCGGTGTACCAGCCGCCGGCGACCTCGACCGCGAGGGTGTTCGTCGCGCCGACGCGGACGAGGGGCGTGACATCGGTCAGATGCAGGGGGAGTCGGTGCTGGTATGCCGTCCAGCCGGGGTTCAGCACGGCGTCGTCGACCTCGACACCGTTGAGGCGCGCGCGGTAGACGCCGTGCGCCGTCACCTGGAGCTCCGCGGCGACGACCGTCTCGGCGACCTCGAAGTCGCGCCGGGCGAGGAACGGCTGGGCGGTACGGCGGGGGCTGGCGAGGCGCAGGAACGGAGCGTTCCACGCCTCGGCGGGGAACCCCGCGCGGATCTCGCAGGGCTCCGACCAGGCGCTCGCCGTGCCGTCGGCGCCGATGACGCGGGCCTCGAGTCGGTGCGCGGCGCCGGCTCGCAGCGGTGCGAACGGCCAGTCCTCGAGGATGCCGTAGGGGCGCGTGGCCACGGTCGTCCCACCGTCGAGCCGCAGCTCGGCTCGGGTCGCCTCCCACGCGGCGGGCGCCTCGACGAGCCACGACACGGGCGGCCGCGGTGAGGCGGCGACGGACAGATCCCGCCGCCGCCCCACGCGCAGGCCGACGATGCGTGGCTCCTTGGCGACGGTCACGATCGGCGGGTCAGGCGGCGCGTGACGAGCAGTGCGATGCCGGCGGCCCCGGTCGCGGACGCGGCGGCGAGCCACGCGAGCGGGGATGAGCCGCCCGTACTCGCCAACGCGCGGGCGTGGGTGGCTCCGGCCGCGGTGCCGTTGCCGCCGGCGGGGGTGCCGGGTGCCGCCGAACCCCCGTCGCCCGGCGTCACGGGCTGCGTCGGTTCGACAGGTGGTTCGACGACGGGCGCCGGCGCGAGCAGCCGCACGGCGGTGAACTCGCCCGAGTCCTTCTCGCCCGCGATGCCGCCGCCCCAGGAGAGGAAGCCGGCGCGCCCGGTGCCGTCTGCCTCGTTGACGATCGCGGCGCTGCTGAGGAGGGATGTCGCCCTGTCGACGCCGCGCAGCAGGGTCCAGGGGATCGCCGTCTCGTACACCGTCCGCCCGGCGGCGTCGTCGCGCGAGATGGCCACCGGAGCGCCCGGCACCGGCCCCGCCCCCGCGTCGACGGAGAGCCAGCGGTACAGCTGGGGACCGGCGCTCGTGAGCGCCATGCCGAACTCGTGCCAGGTGGTCGCGGCGCCGGGGGCGCCGCCTGCGACGGTGAACTGGATGGAATCGCCCTGCCAGATGTTCGCGCTCTGCGCGGGCTGGTCGTGCACGTCGTCCGTGACATCGGCCGAGAAGTACAGGTACTCCTCGTCCCACGTGAGCCAGGCGACAGCGGACTGGTCGGCCTCGTCGTCGGCTTCCGGGTTGGCGGAGAAGGCGATCGGCGTGACGCCGTCGAGGTCGTCGAGCGTGCCGTCGACGGTGATCGTGCGATGAGCGGCCGGCAGAACGGACGCCTGCTCGACCGGCGCGACGCGCCCCGAAGCGGTCAGCGTCACCCCGTCGACGACCGCCGTCGCAGTGAAGGGCGCGGGCCCCGCGAGCGCATCGAGCGGGACGTCGATGACGACATCCGCCTCCGGCTCGATCGTCGCCGGCGCTTCCGGCTCTCCGCCGTCGTCGCCCAGCGTGTACGACAGCGAGTCGAGCGCGCGGGGCGCGGCCGAAGCGTTCGCGACACGGATGCGGAGCACCGAGGCCCCCTCTTCGGTGAAGGCCTGCGCCGCCTGGAGCGTCACGGCTTCGCTCGCCGACGTGGCGGCGCGCAGCGTGCCGGCGTAGCGGTCGCCCTCGTAGACGCGTGCGCTCGTCTCGTACGTCTCCGCGGTCGCGGGAGCCGGGAACGAGGCCGTCGTGGTCGCGGTCTCGCCGGGAGCGGTCGTCTGGACCGCCTCGGACCCGTCCGGCAGGACGAGCCGCCACGACGACGCGGCATCCGCCCGGCCCTGCACGGTCCACGAGCCCGTGACCGGGGCTCCGACGACACCCGGGTCGAGCGTCAGCCCGGCATCGGTCTGCGCGATGGACGTGACCTCACCGCGGACGTACAGCGGTTCCGTGCCCGTCGACGCCAGCACCGGGGCGCCGGCACCGCCGGTGACGGTTTCAGCGGCACCGTACATCGTCGTCAGCTCGGCGGACCCGGCTACCTCGAGTGCCACCGTCTGCGGGGCATCCGACCACAGGACGTGGAGCGGTCCGTCGGCGGTGTCGAATCGCACCCGGCGCAGTCCCGGCAGCGGTTCGTCGCGCTCGGCGAACGCCGCCGTCGCGAGGACGTCGGCCGCCACGGAGTAGGCGGTGAACGAGGGCTTGGGGGTGAAGGCCCCCAGCTCGTCGTCGGGGTGGTGCAGCAGGCCGAAGTTCTCCTCCGTCTCGGCGTCGTCGACGCCATCGTTGACGAGGTCGTACACGTAGTACCGGGCGGCGTCATGGGCTGCCGCGATCACGGCCGACTTCGCGATGTCGGCCGCCTGCTGGCGCTCGGGCACCGCCCGCGCGTTGGTGCCGGTCGGCCAGCCGTGCTCGGTGATCCACAGCGGCTTCGACTCGCCGCCGTTGTAGCGCCGCACCAGGGCGTCGATGCGCGTCAGCGTGTCGTCGAGCGCGTCGGCTCCGACGGGGTAGCTGTAGGGGTGCAGGACGATGCCGTCGAGGTGATCGAGCGCGCCGAGCTGGAACGTCCGCTCGAGCCAGTCGGTGTTGAGGTTGGCCACCGCGGGGCCGATGACCGGCAGATCGGGACTGACCGTCTTGATCGCGGGCGCCGCGGCGGAGAGCAGGGCGACATAGTTCTCGGGCGAGACGTTGGTGTTGCCACCGAGCCCGAGATCCCACTCGTTCCACACCTCGATGCCGGTGGACATGTCGCCGAACTCCGCGGCCATCGCCGCGGCATAGTCGGCGTACGCGGCCACCGCGTCGGGGCTGACGGGGCCGTTGCCCGCGTCGTACAGGGGGTTTCCGTAGCCGGCCAGCAGCAGCGGCCGGATCCCCTGTTCGCGGGCGGGGTCGAGGAACTCCGCCCGGGCCCGCGACCAGTCGTAGACGCCCGGCTGCGTCTCGACCTCGCTCCAATAGACCTCGTCGCGCAGCTGGGCGAAGCCGCCCGTGGTCAGCGCCTGCATCGACGCCGGATCCCAGGACTGCCCGTAGTGCGTGGCGGCACCGAACCGGCCGGTCGCCGAAGCGGCGGCATCCGCGTCGGGGAGGATCGCGAACGTCGTCGCGGCGTCTGCCACTTCGTCACCGGTCGCGGTCACCTCGAGGCGGTACCAGCCGCGTTCGGTGACGTCGGGCGTCAGCGCGCCATCGGCCGGTTCCGTACCGTCGTCGACGACCTCGCCCCAGCCGTCGACCACGCGCCACGCGACCGTCGGGGCCGTCGTGTCGTACCGGAACGACACCGTGTCGCCGGCGTGGAACAGGTTGCCCCACGCGTCGGGTTCGATCGAGAGCGCGGGTGCGTCTGCGGATGCCGGCGCGGCGAGCGCGACGCTGGCTGTGGCAGCGAGGGCAAGCGCGGCGGAGGCGGCGACGAGCCGCGGGACGGGACGGGGGGACGGATGCTTCGGCACGCGGTGCTCCTCATCGAGTGTTCGCGGATGGTGGACGGGAGGAAAATCGTTTGTCCAGCGGGCAGTCTGGCCGCCAGGCGAGTCGTCTGTCAACACGTGCGCCGAGACGAATCTCGGATCTTCAATGCATCGACACGCTCGAACACTTTTGTTTTGACGTGTCGGGTCGAGAGGTGCTAGACATCGGAGAGCAATCGTTTTTCCTGCTTGCCACTCACACCTAGGAGTTTCAATGACGAAACGTTTCCGTTCCGTCGCGGCCGCAATCGCGGTCGGAGGCCTGTCCGTCGCCGCCCTCGCGGGCTGCAGCAGCGACGCCTCGGCGCCCGCCGACGGCACCGTCACGATCGAGATCGGCGACCGCCCGACCGCCGACCGGCCGGAGGACCGCGCCTACTTCGACGAGCGCGTCGCCGCGTTCGAGAAGGCGAACCCCGACATCGACCTGCAGCCCGTCGAGACGGGCTACGACGCCTCGACGTTCCAGGCGCTCGCCGCCGGCGGCAGCCTGCCCGATGTCATGAGCGTCCCGCTCACCGAGCCGCAAGGGCTCATCAAGCGCAACCAGGCAGCCGACATCACCGACGCGCTCGAGAGCGAGGGCCTGCTCGACGCGCTGAACCCGACCATCCTCGCCCTCACGAAGAACAGCGAAGACCGTGTCTTCGCGATCCCGACGAACGCGTACTCGTTCGGGCTGGTCTACAACCGCGATCTCTTCGCCCAGGCGGGTCTCGATCCCGAGAACCCGCCGAAGACCTGGGACGAGGTCCGCGAGGCGGCGAAGAAGATCAGCGACGCGACCGACGCCGCCGGCTTCTCCGTGCTGACGACCGCGAACACCGGCGGGTGGCAGTTCACCGGCATGACCTACTCGTTCGGCGGGACGGTCGAGAACGAGGACGGCTCGAAGGCGACCTTCGACGACACCCCGTCGACCGATGCGCTCGATCTGCTGCAGACGATGCGCTGGGAGGACGGCACGCTCCCGGAGAACACCCTCTACGACGTCCAGTCGCAGGGGCAGGACTTCGCCGCCGGCAAGATCGGCATGATCCTCGGTGCGAGCGACTCGTACTACAACGTCGTCCAGAACCTGAAGCTGCCCGCCGAGCAGTTCGGCATCGGCGGGATGCCGCAGTCCAGCGGCACGCAGGGCACGCTGAGCGGTGGCACGGTGCAGGTCGTCAACCCGAACGCGAGCGACGCCGAGAAGGCCGCCGCCGTGAAGTGGGTGGAGTTCTTCTACCTCCAGCGCTTCCTCGACGAGGACACCGCCGTCGACGACGCGCGCGCCTCGAACGAGGCCGGCTCGGTCACGGGCCTGCCCGGACTGCCGGTCGTCAACGCCGATCAGTACTCCGAGTACTTCACCTGGATCGCCGACTACATCAACGTTCCGAGTGAGAACTTCGCGCCCTACCTCGAGGCCTCGGCCGACATCCCGATCGTGCCCGAGCCCGTGAACAACGCGCAGGAGGTCTACGGCGCGCTCGACACCGTCGTCCAGACGGTGCTCACCGACAAGGGCGCCGACATCCCCGCTCTTCTCTCCACCGCTCAGAGCGACGTCCAGTCCCGCCTGAGCCGCTGACCCGACGGGGCGGGCCGACGACCTCGGCTCGCCCCCGACCGGAGGACCCCATGACCGACGTGAGACCGCGGACCCGGACGACGACATCCGCGTCCGCTTCCCCCGAGCCCGCCCCGCCGCGGCGGCGCCGCCGTTGGCGTCCCAGCCTGACGGCGCTCGCCATCGCGGCGCCCGCGATCCTCGTCTTCCTGTACTTCTCGTGGGGACCGATCGTCAGCTCGCTCGCCATGAGCGTGCAGCGCGTCGTCATCGGCGGCGAGAGCAGCTTCGTCGGGTGGGAGAACTTCGCGTACGTCCTCTCCGACCCCGGGCTGCCGCAGGCGACCCTGAACACGATCTACTACACGGTCCTCGCCGTGCTGTTCGGATTCCCGGTGCCGCTGGCCCTCGCCGTCTTCATCTCCGAGATGCGTTCGCGCAGCTGGTACTTCAGTGCGCTCGCCTACCTGCCGGTCATGGTGCCGCCGGTGGTCGCGATCCTGCTGTGGAAGTTCTTCTACGCCCCCGACGCCGACGGCCTCTTCAACACCGTGCTCGGCTGGGTCGGCATCGGGCCGCTGCCCTGGCTGAACTCGACGGCGACCGCCATGCCCTCGATCGTCCTCGAGACGACGTGGGCCGGCGCGGGCACGGCGATCATCATCTACATCGCGGCCCTCACGAGCATCCCCTCCGAGCTCTACGAGGCCGCCGAGCTCGACGGCGCTGGCATCTGGCGTCGCGTCTGGCACGTGACCCTGCCGCAGATGCGCGGCATCATCGCGACGATGCTGCTGCTGCAGATCATCGGCACGATGCAGATCTTCACCGAGCCGTTCCTCTTCACCGGCGGCGGGCCGCAGGGAGCCACCAAGACGCTGCTCATGACCATCTACGACTACGCCTTCGTGCGCGTCGACTACGGCGCCGCGACCGCGCTGAGCGTGCTGCTCGCCGCATCGCTCGGCCTGCTGTCGCTCCTCTACTTCCGACTGACCCGACGCTGGAGCCGAGCATGAGCGCCCTTCTTCCCACCCGGCGGCTCGCCCGGCGTCGCGACGTCGCACCCGATCCGCTCACACGCACCAACATCTCCGACAGCGACCGCCAGCGACCCTCGGTGCGCGTGTGGCTCGGCATCGGACAGGTCGTGGTGCTGGCTGGTCTGCTGATCGCCGGACTCGGCCCGCTCATCTGGCTCGCGCTCGCCGCGGTCTCGCCGACGCAGGACCTCATCCGCGGCCCGTTCTCGTTCTTCGCCAGCGGGACCGTGCAGTGGGAGAACCTCGCGATCGCGTGGGAGCGGGGCCGCATCGGCCACTACCTCACCAACACGGCGATCCTCGCGGCGGGATCGGTCGTCGTGACCCTCGTCGTCTCGACGACGGCGGCCTTCGTCATCACGGTGCTCCGGCCGCGGTGGGGCAAGCTGCTCTCCGGAGCCATCCTCGCCACGCTGTTCATCCCGTCGATCGTCTCGCTCGTGCCGCTGTACCTGACGGTGCGCGAGCTGCCGGTGCTGGGCGTCTCGCTGATCAACACCTGGTGGGCCGTGTGGCTGCCCGCGGGCGCAGCGGCGTTCAACGTGCTCATCATCGCCCGGTTCCTCGAGGCGATCCCCGCCGACCTCTACGAGGCGGCCCGCATCGACGGCGCCGGCCCGCTCCGCATCCTCTGGAGCATCGTGCTTCCGCTGTCGCGACCGATCCTCGGGGTCGTGGGCCTGCTGACGGTCGTCGCGTCGTGGAAGGACTACCTGTGGCCCCTCCTCGTGCTGCCCGACCCCGACAAACAGCCGGTGTCGGTGGCGCTGCCTCGCCTTGCCGACCAGACCGAGCTGAGCGTGCAGATGGCGGCCCTGTTCCTCTCGCTGATCATCCCCGTGGCGCTGTTCCTCATCTTCCAGCGCCAGTTCCTGCGCGGCGCGAGCATGGCGGGCGGGGTGAAGGGATGAGCCGCATCCTCGTCACCGGCGCCGACGGCGAGATCGGTCGTGCGGTCAGCGACCATCTCGTCGCGAGCGGCCACCAGGTCACTGCGCTGTCCCTCGCATTCGGCGGAGAACACCCCGCGGACCGGCAGATCACGGGCGACGCGACCTCGCGGGCCGACGTCGAGGAAGCGATGCGCGACGCCGACGCGGTCGCGCACTTCGCCGCCATCCCGCATCCGAGCCTTGGCACCCCGTACGACATCTTCCGCGTCAACACCTCGGCGACGTTCAACGTGCTCACGCGCGCCGCCGAGGCGGGTGTGCACCGGGCGGTCATCGCCAGCAGCATCAACGCCATCGGCTACCCGAACAATCCGCACGACACGTTCCCGCCGGCGTTCCCGCTCGACGCCGGGACGCCGCCCGACATCGCCGACGCCTACTCGCTGTCGAAGCTGGCCGACGAGGCGACGGCCCGGTACGCCCACCGGCGGTACGGCATCGACGTCGTCGCGCTGCGGTTCCCGTTGGTGAAATGGCCGCACGTCCTGCGCGACGTCGCCGACGAGGTCCGCGCGGATCCCGTGCGGATGGCCCGCGAGGGCTGGGCGTACCTGACCATGACCGACGCCGTGCGCGCGGTGGAGCGGGCGCTCTGGGCGGATGTCGCCGGCGCCGAAGTGGTGCCGCTCAGTGCCCGCGACACCCTCCTCGACGTGCCGACGGCCGAGCTCCTGCGCCGCTACGCGCCTGCGGTCGAGCCGCCGGCGCACCTCGCCGGGCACGACGCGCTCGTCGACCTGACGACGGCGCGGACGGTGCTCGGCTTCGAGCCCCGAGAGTCGATCCACGATGGCACCGCCACCCCCTACCCGGCACTCGTGAGGAGCGACCGATGACGACAGAGCCCACGACCTTCGATCAGCCCTGGATGCCGCGCGAGAACGTCCGCATCACGGACGTGCGGGCGATCGTGACGGCGCCCGAGGGCATTCCGCTGGTCGTCGTCCGCATCGACACCGACCAGGACGGACTGTGGGGATACGGCTGCGCGACCTTCACGCAGCGCTGGCAGGCCGTCGTCGCCTTCCTCGACCACCTGCGCCCGCTGCTCGTCGGTCGATACCCCGGCGACATCGAAGACCTGCTGCGTCTGGTGCGGTTCACCGGCTACTGGCGCGAGGGACCGGTCGGCAACAACGCGCTCTCGGGCATCGACATGGCGCTGTGGGACATCGCCGGCAAGCGCGCCGGGATGCCGGTGTACGAGCTGTTCGGCGGGCGGGTGCGTGCCGCGGCCGACACCTATCTGCACGCCGAGGGTGCCGATCTCGACGAGACCACGGCGCACGCGCGCGAGCTCATCTCCGCCGGCCAGCGTCACGTGCGCATCCAGACCGGCCAGCAGGGCGTCGGACATTACGGCGCGCCGCCCGTCGCGGGCTCCTTCGCGTGGGCGAAGAACCCCGCGGGCTGGCGGGTCGAGGACTATCTCGTCCGCACGCCGCAGCTGTTCGCCCACGTGCGCGAGGCGCTCGGCGACGGCGTAGAGCTGCTGCACGACGTCCACTCGCGACTGACCCCCGCGACCGCGATCGCCCTCGCCCGTTCGCTCGAGCCGTACCGGCCCTTCTTCCTCGAGGACGTGCTCGCACCCGAACACTGGCACCGCCTCGCCGAGGTGCGGGCCGCGTCACCCGTGCCGATCGCGGTCGGCGAGCTCGCGACATCCTTCACCGACGCCGCCCGCCTCATCCGCGAGCATCACGTCGACTACATCCGCAGCCACCTCTCGGATGTCGGGGGCGTCAGCGCCGCGCGCCGGCTCGCGGTCCTCGCCGACATCGAGGGTGTGCGCACGGCCTGGCATTCGCCCGGCGACGCCTCGCCGTTCGCCGAGGCCGCGGCGGTCGCGCTCGATGTGACCTCGCCGGCTTTCGGCATCCAGGAGGGTCACGTCTACAACGACGAGACCCACGAGGTCTTCCCCGGCATGATCGACATCGTCGACGGCTGGCTGACGCCCAACGACGCCCCCGGCTGGGGGATCGAGATGGACGAGGCCGCCGCCGCCCGCTTCCCCGCCGGTCTCTCCGGGCACGACGCCTGGGCCGCGGGGGTCCGCGCGCCCGACGGCGCCCTCATCGCGCCCTGAGCGTCCGCTTCTCGAACCTCCGAACCCGAACCCGAACCCGAAAGAGATCCATGACCACCTGGTCGATCGCGCCCTCGGGGCGCTGGCTGCTGCACGGCGGCGAACCGACGTTCCTCCTGGCCGACACCGTCTGGGCGGCCTTCGGCGGGCCCACCGAGAACGAATGGCTCGACCATCTCGAACTCCGCCGGCGTCAGGGCTTCAACGCCCTGCTGATCAGCGTCCTGCCCATCGAGCACGACCGATCGACGGGCACCCGGTCGCCGTACGCGCTGCGCGACGGTGCCGTCGATTTCGGCGCCGGTGATCCGGACTACTGGACCGAGGCCGAGCGGCTGCTCGAGCAGGCTCGCGAGCGCGGCTTCACGCCGATGCTCGTGCTCCTGTGGAACAACTTCGTCCCGGGTACGTGGGGCTCCCGCCTCACGCCCGAGCACGTGCTCAGCGCGGACCAGACCGAGACCTACGTGCGCGAAACGGTCGCGAGGTTCCGCCGCTTCGATCCGATCTGGATCGTGTCGGGCGACGACGACCTCGACGACGACGTCGCACTCGAGCGGTACAGCTCGGTGGCGGCGCTGCTGCGCGAGGTCGCACCCGGCCAGCTGGTCACGTGGCACGACACTCCGACCGCGAGGATGCCGCAGCCGCTGGCCGACAGCGAACTCGTCGACTTCCATGCGCTGCAGTCGGGACACAACGAGGCCTGGGACACGTTGCCTGCCGACCTGACCCACTACTACCGCGCGCTCGATGTCGCTCGACCGATCATCAACCTCGAGCCCTGCTACGAGGGACTCGGGCGTTTCCGCGGCGCCGCGCGGCACTCGGCCGCCGACGTCCGTCGCGCCAGCTGGACCGGCGTCGTCTCGGGCGCTGCCGCAGGCCTGGGGTACGGCGCGCACGGCGTCTGGTCGTGGCATCGTCGCGGCGAGGGATTCTCAGCCGAAGACGTGCACGGGGCGCCCTTCCCCTTCTCGGTCGCCGCGGCGTTCCCCGGCGCCGACGATGTCGCGTACCTCCGCCGGGTCGTCGACGCGGAACGGCTGTGGGGACTCGATGCGGCTCCCGATCTGCTCGTCGCCGAGCCCTCCGGGGCCGTCACCGGGCGCGCTCCCGACGGCACGATCGCCGTTTACGCGCCCACCCCCTTCGCGCTCACCCTCGTTCTCGGCGACGTCGAGGCTGCCGGCCTGGAGGTCACCGTCCGCGACCTGGCGGCACGGCGACCCGATGCCGCGCGATGGACCGCGGTGGACGGCGGCATCCGGCTCGAGCAGCCCGAGTTCACCGGCGACGCGCTGTTCGTGCTGCGCCCCGCTCGCAGCGGCGGCGAACGATGAGCGCCCGGATCGTGACGTTCGGCGAGGCGCTCGCCACCGCGACCGTCGACGAGGCGGGAACTCTGACCCGGGCGACGGTCGCGGGTGCCGAGCTGAACACCGCGGTCGGGCTCGCGCGGCTCGGGCACGACGTCGCGTGGGCCTCGCGGCTCGGCGACGACGCTTTTGCCGGGCTCGTGCGCGAGACACTCCGGGCCGAGGGCATCGACGATCATCTCGTCGTGGCGGCGCCGGGGGAGCAGACAGGGCTGATCGTCAAGCATCGCCTCGACGACGGCGACATCCGCTCCGAGCACTACCGCGCCACGAGCGCCGCGAGCCGGCTGCGCTCGGATGATCTTCCGGCAGCGGCGCTCGACGGAGCCGACTGGCTGCACGCGACGTGCATCACGCCGGCCCTCGGTGCCGGCCCGAAGGGGCTGTTCGAGAACGTCCTGCACGACGCGTCGATGCGCGGCATCCCCATCTCGCTCGATGCCAACCACCGGCCCCAGCTGATGTCGGAGGACGAGCTCCGAGCGGTCGTCGACGACTGGATCGACGTCGTCGACACGTTCTTCTGCAACGAGGACGAGGCACGCATCCTCACCGGCACCACCTCGACGGAAGCCGCCGTCGACGATCTCGCCCGCCGGGGCCCCCGCGTCGTCGTGGTCAAGCTCGGCGGTCGCGGCGCGCTGGCCGGAGACGCCGACGGTCGGCGTTTCACCCCGGCCTCCGTCGTCGCCGAGCCGACGCACCCCGTCGGCGCAGGCGACGCGTTCGCCGCCGCGTGGATCTCGTGCACGCTGCGCGGCGACACCGTCGATGTCGCGTTGCCCATCGCCGCGTGGTGCGCGGCCCGGGTCGTGGCCGATCCCGGCGATCACGACGGCTTTCCGCGGCGTGCCGAGCTCGACGCCTTCGAAGCGGCCCGGCGCGAGCTCGCGGAGGCGGGACGATGACCGCGGACGTGCGCGCCGCGCTCCGCGCCGCTGCCGTCGTCGCCGTGCTGCGGGCGCCGTCGGAGGCGGAACTGCGTCGGCAGATCGACTTCGCCGTCGACGCCGAGCTGCCGGTGCTCGAGATCACGACGACCACCCCGGGGTGGGACCGCGTGCTGGCGGAGATCGCCGGTGACACCGCATTCGATCGCATCCTGCTGGGTGCGGGAACCGTCACGACGGTGGCCCAGGCTGAGGCGGCGCGGGATGCCGGGGCACGCTTCCTGGTGTCGCCGACGATCGTCGAGGATGCCGTACGCGCGGCGGCCGGAGAAGCAGCATTCATCGCGGGCGGATTCACCCCGACGGAGCTCCGCGCCGCTGCCGCAACGAGCGGCATGGCGAAGCTCTTCCCCGCCGCGAGCGGCGGTCTCGGGCACCTGCGCGCGGTTCGAGACGTGCTGCCCGACGTCGGGATCATGCCGACCGGCGGCATCGGCGTCGACGACGCCGCCGACTGGATCGCCGCGGGCGCGATCGCCGTCGGGATCGGCGGCGGGCTCTTCCGCGAGCCCGTCGACCGCGTGCGCAGGCTCGTCGGGTCGCTCCGGCGGACGTCGTGACCCGGTTCCGGATCGGGTCGGACGACCTCGTCGCGGTCGTCGAGGCCGACGGGGCTCGCATCTCGTCGCTGCGCCACCTGCCCACTGAGCGTGAGCTGCTCGCGTCGACGCCGTGGGCCGACGACCCCGTCGACGCCTTCGTCATGGCCGACTCGAGCGCGCAGTGGCATCGCGCCTACCGCGGCGGGTGGCATCTGCTGCTGCCGCGGGCGGGCGACAGCCCGGCAACGGCGTCTCCGCCCCAGCCGTTTCACGGCGAAGCGGCCTGGCGCACGTGGCGCCTGACCGGCAGCCGCAACGCCTGCCGCGCGTCGGTCGTCCTTCGCACCGTCCCGCTCGCGATCGACCGGTGGATGTCGGTGCGCGCGAACATGCTCGTGATCGAGACCGCGGTACGGAACGTGGGCAGTGAGCCGGTGAGCTACGGATGGGCCGAGCACCCGGCGTTCGCGGGCGAACTGTTCGGTCCTTCCTCCACGGTGCGTACGGGCGACCGCGTCGTGCCGCTCGACCCGGCACCCGCGGCATCCTTCACCGACCTCGCCGCGCCCGCGGGCGACGTGACGATCACCGCGCCCGAGGCCGGGGTCGAGGTCGCGCTGACCTGGGACGCGGGCCTGATGCCGCGACTCTACGTGTGGCAGGAACAGCGGGGGAGCACCGGCTTCCCGTGGTGGGGTGCGATGGATGCCGTCGGGCTCGAGCCGGCCGCCGACCCGTACGGCACACCTCTAGACGCGCTCGGCTCGCTGAAGCTCGAGCCCGGGGAGAGCCGGGAATCCGTCGTCTCGCTACGTGTCGACCGATCGGGCGATGTGGCGCCGGGGGCGACGTCATAGACTCGAAGCGAGATGGCGAGAAAAGCGATTTCCCTCCGTGACGTTGCGGCTGTCGCCGGCGTCTCGGTGTCGACCGTGTCGAAGGTGCTGCGCGGACAGGGCAAGGCGTCGGATGCCACGCGCGAGCGCATCTTCGAGGCTGCCGAGCGGCTCGACTTCCAGCCCAACGCGCTGGGCCAGTTCCTCGTCCAGGGGCGCAGCGCCACCGTGGGCGTGCTCACCATGAACGCCCCGGGCGCCTTCACGATGCCCGTTCTCACCGGTGCCACGACGACCCTCGGCACGCGTGACCTGTCGGTTCTCGTGACCGACTCGCATCTCGACCGCACAGTGCTCGCAGCCACGGTCCGCAAGCTCCGCGCCCGCAGCATCGACGGGCTGCTCGTCGTCGGCGACGGCTCCGGGTCGGAGATCCGCTCCGTCACCGCGGGGTTCCCCGCGCCGGTGGTCTACGTCTACGGCATCTCCGACGACGCCGCCGACGCATCGTTCGTCCACGACGGCTACGCCGCCGGGAAGCGCGCCGGCGAGCATCTCATCGCCTCCGGTCGTCGGCGCATAGCGCACATCACGGCCTCTGCCGACGACCACTCGGCGCGCGAGCGCGCGGACGGCCTCGCCGCGGCCCTCGCGGCCGCCGGCGCCGACCTCGCGCCCGAGCTCGTGCTGCGCGGCGATTGGTCACGGGGCTGGGGTCGCGAGGCCGCCGAGCGGCTGATCGCGTCGGGCGAGAGGTTCGACGCCGTCTGCTGCGGCAACGACACGATCGCCCGCGCGGTGATCGCTGCGCTCGCCGAGGCCGGTGTCCGCGTGCCGGAGGATGTCGCCATCACCGGGATGGACAACATCTCGGGCCTCACGGGCCAGGACGATGAGAGCCTGACCACGATCGACTTCCGCCTCGCCGACCTGGGCGCCCGGGCCGCCGCCCACCTGGCCGACGTCATCGACGGACAGCCGTACGAGCCGGGCCTGCACCGGATCGCCGGCGACCTCGTGGCGGGCGAGTCGACGGCGTCGCTGACTGCCTGACCGGCCTCAGGTCTGGCGCGAGCCGAGCACCTTCACGATCACGGAACGTCGGCGCAGCTCGGCGATCGTCCGGGTCTCTTCGTCGGCGTCGCGGCCGAGCGCGTGCACGTCCGAGACCACGACGACATCGCCCGCCGTCAGATGGCCGAACAGTCGCGACAGGCGCTCCTGCCAGCTTTCTCCGGTCTCGGGGGCGGGATGCCGGAAGCCCTCGATCGGAACGCCGAACTGGGCCAGGGCGTCGCGCTGCGCCACGATGCTCGGCATGTCGTCGCGCGAGACGACCAGACCGACGAGGCGAGCGCCGGCAGGGCGGGCTGCCCACCACTCCGGGCTCGGCTGCAGGGCCGCGAAGCTGTCGGGCAGCTCGTCGACGGGGGAGTCGGGCAGCGCGATCGTACGCGTCTCGGCGTAGTCCGCCGCCGGGCGCATGGTCCGGTCGTCGTCGGTCGGGGTGCTCACCCTCTCATTGTCGCCGACGCGAGAACGGTTTCCACCACGAGTTCGCGTCAGAGGTCGTTCTGGCGCATCTCGAGGCTCACCTGCTGCGAGTCGAGCCGGCGTTGCGACTCGCGCAGCACCTCGGACGAGAACGCGCCCTCGCTCGACAGCTCGAGCAGTCGCGCGCGCATCGCACCGATGAGCAGCAGCTGCAGCTCGCGGGCGAGGGCGCCGGCGTCCTCGTCTGCCGCGTGCTCCAGCCGGCGGCGCGCGATCGTCAGCGTCCGGGCGTCCCACTTGCCGCCTTCTTCGACGGCGAGTGTCGGGTCGGCCAGCCGGTCGATCGCCGCGGTGCGCAGCTCGGCGTCGAGCGCTTCCTCCTCCTCGCGCAGCAGCGAGCTGTCGGCGGTGCTGCTCGGGATACGAAGCGCCCGCACCAGAGCCGGCAGCGTGAGGCCCTGGAGGAGCAAGCTGATGACGGCGACCAGGAACGCGGTGAGGATGAGGAGCTCGCGCTCCGGGGTCTCACGGGGAAGGGTCTGCGCCGCGGCGAGGGTGACGACCCCGCGCATCCCGGCCCACACGATGATCGTGCCGTGCTTCCAGCCCAGCGGAGACGCCTCGTAGTAGTCGAGGTCGTTGAACGCCCGGGTCACCCGGGTGCGCATGCTCTCCAGACGCCGGCGCGTGGCCCCGGGATTGCGGCCGCGCCCGGCGAAATCAGGCGGCAGGCTGTCGAGGCGCTCCGAGATCTGCTCGAGGCGGTCGCGCTGGCGCAGGCGTGCACGACGCCCCTGGAAGAAGATGAGCCCCGCGACGTAGACGGCGCGGATGGCGAGCAGGATCGCGAGCGAGCCGAGGGCGAGCAGGATCGCCTTTCCGGGGCCGCTCTGCTGCCGGAAGTTGTCGTCGAGGATGCCGCGCAGCTCGAGCCCCATCACGAGGAAAACCCCGCCCTCGAGGACGAGCTCGACCGTGCGCCAGTTGATCTCGTCGGAGACTCGCTGCTCGGCGGTGAAGCGTCGTGCGGCACCTTGACCCGTGGTGATGCCCGCCGCGACGGCGGCGACGAGCCCCGAGCCGCCGAGGTGCTCGGTCGGCAGGTACGCCACGAACGGGACGATGAATCCGAGGGCGGTGGCGGCGACCGTGTTCATGCGCGCCCGGACGCGCAGGTTCAGTCCGCCGACGACGACCCCCACGATCACGGCGGCGACGATTCCCCAGACGAAGGTTCCGACCGTGTCGGCGAATGCGAACCCGCCGGCGACCGCCGCGATCGCGCTGCGCAGCAGAACGAGGGCGGTGGCGTCGTTGATGAGGCTCTCACCCTCGAGGATCGTCACGACCCGCGGGGATATGCCGAGCCGCTTGACGATCGAGGTCGCGACGGCGTCGCTCGGGCTCAGCACCGCCCCGAGCGCCACCGCCAGCGGAAACCCGAGCTGGGGCAGAACGAGGGTGAGGAAGCCGCCGATCGCGAGCGCGCTGATGACGACGAGCGCGACGGCGAGCCCCGAGATCGACGGCAGATCGCGCCGGAACTCGACCGCGGGCAGACGCACCGCCGCCGCATAGAGCAGGGGAGGCAGCACGCCGACGAGGATCAGCTCGGGGTCGACCTCGAAGTCGTCGAGGATCGGCAGCCACGACGCGGCCAGTCCGACCGCGACGAGGATCAGCGGCCCCGCGACACCGAGACGTTTCGACAGCGAGGTCGAGACGGTGATCGCGACAACACCGAGGATGAGTCCGGGCAGCAGTTCCACGCGTCCGGGTGCCTGTCAGAGGATGCCGAGGGCCCGGACGGCGTCGCGCTCGTCGATGAGCTCGGCGACCGATGCGTCGAGCCGGGTTCGGCCGCGTTCGTCGAGTTCGAGCCCGGTTACGACGCGATAACCCGAGCCGTCGCTCGTGACGGGGAAGGAGCACACCAGACCCTCGGGCACGCCGTACTCGCCGCGCGAGACGACGGCGGCCGAGGTGCGCCGGCCGTGGGTGCCGAGCACGTCGTCGCGCACGTGCCGCAGTGCCGCGTTGGCGGCCGATGCGGCAGATGACGCCCCGCGCACCGCGATGATCTCGGCGCCGCGCTTCGCGACGCGAGGCACGAACTCGTCGTCGAGCCAGGCCCGTGCGGCATCCGTTCCGCCCAGCCGGTCGGCGAGGGCGTCGGCCACGGGGCGCCCGGCGACGGTCGCGGAGGCGATGTCGGGGAACTGCGTCGCGGAGTGGTTGCCCCAGATCACCACGCCCTCGATGTCGTTGACGGGCACCTCGAGCCGCGCGGCGAGCTGAGCGACGGCGCGCTCGTGATCGAGGCGGGTCATGGCGCTGAAGCGCTCGGGCGGCACGCCTTCGGCCGCCGACGCCGCGATCAGCGCGTTCGTGTTGGCGGGATTGCCCACGACCAGCACGCGGACGTCGGATGCCGCGGATGCCGCGATGGCCGCGCCCTGCGGGCCGAAGATGCCCGCGTTGGCGGCGAGCAGGTCGCCGCGCTCCATGCCGGCCGATCGGGGCCGGGCACCCACGAGCATCGCGATGTTGGCACCCGCGAACCCCGTGCGCGCGTCATCCGTGACCTCGACCGAGCGCAGCAGCGGGAACGCGCAGTCCTGCAGCTCGAGCGCCGTTCCCTCCGCGGCTCGGACCCCGTCGGGGATCTCGAGGAGGCGGAGATTCACGGGCCGGTCGGGGCCGAGCATCTCGCCGGAGGCGATGCGGAACAGCAGGGCGTAGCCGATCTGGCCGGCCGCGCCGGTGACGGTGACGGTGGTGGCGTCCATGTGCCGAGCCTATTCCCGCCGTCGCGGCCGCACGGGGTGCCGGACCGGAGAATCGACCTCGCGGTCAGCCCTTCTGCTTCGCCTGGTGCCGGGCCACACGGTTGCGGTTGCCGCACCCGGCGGCGGTGCACCAGATCCGATTGCGTCGAGGCGAGCGGTCGAGGTAGACCCACCCGCAGGCGTCGTCGGCGCACTGCCGTGCGGTGGTGAGATCGGATGTCAGCAGGTCGTGGGCGCTCATGGCCACCGCCGCGCGCGGTCCGGAGAGATCAGCGGGCGGCACCCACACCCACGCCGAGGCGGGCTCGTCGAAGCTCAGCGACGAGCGGGCGAGGGCGTCGACGTGCTCGCGGGCGATGAGATCGGCGGCTGCCGAGGAATGCTGGAACACCGCTTCGTAGACCGCCTCGCGAAGCGCGACGACCGCGCGGTGCTCCCGGGCCGCCACGTCCGATTCGGCCCGGGGCAGTGCGCTTCTCGCGGCGCCCGTCGCGGCGCCGACATCCATCTGGTGGCACCACGACACGACGTCGTCGAAGTCGCGGAGGGTGTCGATCGCGCGTTGCGGGTCGAGCCGCCAGTGCACCGTGTCGACCAGATCGAGAGCGGGGTGCCCCGCGACCCGGGGGAACGCCGCTGCGTCGGACTGCGCCACGAATGAATGCTAACGCTCGTCGTCAGCTTGTGCCATTAGTTCAGGGCTGAGAGTGTGTAACGCATGAAAGCCAGAGCACCCATTAGACACTCCGCGGACGGTCTCGGCGCGGACTTCCGCCGTCTCTGGGTCGCGCAGGGGGCCTCCTCTGTCGGAGCGCAGGTCGGCGACCTCGCTCTCCCGCTGCTCGCCGTCGTGGTGCTCGGGGCGAGCGCCGGCGAGGTGGGGCTGCTGGGCGCGGCGAAATGGATGCCGTTCCTGCTCCTCGCGCTGCCGCTCGGCGTGCTCGTCGATCGGTCCCGTCGCCGCCGCATCCTGATCGTCGCGGACCTCGCCCGAGCTTTCCTGACGGTCGTGATCGTCGGCCTCGCCGTCGCCGGGGTGCTGACGTTGCCCGCTCTCGTCGGGCTTGTCCTGCTCTTGGGCGCCTTCACCGTGGCGTTCGACGTGAGCTACCAGTCCTATCTGCCCACCGTCGCGGGCCGGTCTCACCTCGAGCGCGCGAACGGTCGCCTGCAGGCGACGGCCGCCGTAGCTCAGATCGGCGGCCCCGGGATGGCGGGGCTGCTCGTCCAGACGCTGACCGCCGCCTGGGCCCTCATCGCTCCCGCGGCCACGTACCTCGTCTCGGCACTCGCCCTGACGAGCATCTCCACCCGGGAACACCGCCCCGTCCCCAGCGGCCGCGGTGCGCTGTCGGAGTTGCGCGAGGGCTTGCGTTTCGTGCGGCGAGATCGCTTCCTGATCGCCCTCGTCGCATTCGCCGCCATCTACAACCTGTTCGCTCAGGCGATCACGGTGCTGTTCACGGTGCACGCCGTCCGCGAGCTCGGGCTGGATGCGGGGCAGCTCGGGTTGATCTTCGGGCTCGGTGCCGTCGGTGCCGTGGCGGCCGCGGCGAGTGCCCCGGCAGCGGTGCGCCGCTTCGGGGCGGGGTCGGTCTTGATCGCATGCGCAGTCGCGGAGAACATCGCGCTGTCGATGCTGCCGCTCGTGCCCGCATCCTGGTCGCCCACGGTGCTGGTGGCGGTGCTGGCCGCGGCGTTCGCGCTGAACGGAGCCGGCACGTCGCTGTCGAGTGTCGTCGCCGTGACGTTGCGTCAGCTGCGGACGCCGGACGAGGTCCTCGGGCGCGTGAACGCGACGATGCGCTGGGTCTCGTACGGGGTGGTCGCGATCGGCGCGGCGATCGGCGGCGGGCTCGGTGAGCTGGTGGGCACCCGGGCCGGGATGGCCATCGCGGGTGCGGGCGTCATGCTGACGGTCGTCTGGGTCGTGCTGTCGCCGCTGCGCTCGATCCGCGATCCCCGCGAGCTGGTCGACGCGAGCGGCGTTTCGGACGGAGGGCCCGAGGCGGCGCATCCCGGCTCGTCTCCGTGCGGCGACGTGATGGGCGACGCGCCGCAGGTACGGTAAAGCGCATGAACGAACGCGACCGCGGAGCCGCACGGTGAGCGTGTCGGCCGCCCTGGCCGGCATCCTGTATCCCGAGATCGAGCCCTACGAGACGGGCTTCCTGCTCGCCGGCGACGGCCAGCGCGTCTATTGGGAGCAGTCGGGCAATCCCGAGGGCAAGCCGGTCGTGTTCCTGCACGGCGGCCCCGGCGGCGGAACCTCGCCCTGGCACCGCCGCTTCTTCGACCCCGAGGCCTACCGGATCATCCTGTTCGACCAGCGCGGCTGCGGGAAGTCGACGCCGCACGCGAGCGATCCGGCCGCAGACCTGCGCTACAACACCACGTGGCACCTCGTCGCCGACATCGAACTGCTGCGTCGCAACCTCGGCATCGACCGGTGGCAGGTCTTCGGCGGCTCGTGGGGCTCGACGCTCGCACTCGCCTACGCGCAGTCGCACCCGGATGTCGTCTCGGAGCTGGTGCTGCGCGGGATCTTCACGCTGCGGCGCCATGAGCTCGAGTGGTTCTACGAGGGCGGGGCGGCAGCGCTGTTCCCCGACCTGTGGGAGGACTACCTCGCCCCGGTTCCGGTCATCGAGCGGAGCCGACTGATCGAGGCGTACCACCGGCTGCTGACCGACCCCGATCCGGCGGTGCACGTTCCCGCCGCCCAGGCCTGGACGCGCTGGGAGGCCTCGACCGTGACCCTGCGTCCCGACCCGGAGCTGGTGGCCGGGATGACGAAGGCGGAGTCGGCGACCGCGTTCGCGCGGATCGAGAACCACTACTTCCTCAACGGCGGATGGCTGCGTGAAGGGCAGCTGATCGAGGATGCCGCGTCGGGCCGCCTCCGCGGCATCCCGGGTGTCATCGTGCAGGGCCGCTACGACGCGTGCACGCCCCCGATGACCGCATGGGACCTGCACCGGGCCTGGCCCGAGGCCGAGTTCGTCATGGTCGACGACGCCGGCCACTCGGCCGGTGAGCCCGGCATCGCCGCCGCCCTCGTCGCCGCGACCGACCGCTTCGCCCGCTGACGCGCGCCGCGCCGCGCGCGCCGGTGCCGCGCCGGCGCCGAGAACGCACCGTCGCCGCGAGAGCGCACCGCGGATGGTGCGTTATCGCGGGGAGAGTGCGGTCTCGGCGGGTCGAGCCGCGGGCCAGTGCACCGACACGTCGAGGCGACGGCGGGTCGGGCCGGACCCGGGGGCGACGAGCATCGGGAGGAGCGCGGCCATCGCTTCGCGGCCCAGCTCGTCACCGTCGACGTCGATCGCGGGCACGTCGTCGGCTCCGATCGCCTCGGCCACCAGGCGTTCCGCACTGACGACGATCTCTCCGGGCGAGGCGACGCCGCGAGCGCGGAGGGCGAAGACGAGACCGAGCCCGATGGATGTCGCGTAAGGCACAGCCGCCGTCGCGCCCGAGTCGATGACCGCGTCGGCGGTCGCGACACCCGCCGCGAACGTCGCCGGAAAGGGACCGAGCGCGGTCAGCTCGACGCGCTCGCCGACGGCGGACTCGATCGCGGCCGAGCGCTGCCGGTCCTGCCATGATCCCTCCGGACCTCCGAGGTACACGATTCCGCGGTGCCCCGCGTCGGCCAGGCGCGTCGCGAGCTCGGCGAACGCGCTCGCGGTGTCGGCCACGATCGAGGTCATGCCGTCGATCTCACGGTCGACGAGGACCGTCGGCCCGAAGGCGCCGGCGGCACGGACGATGTCGTCGGGGCCGCGCGGTGCGACGAGGATGCAGCCGTCGACCTGCCGGGCGAGGCGCTCGAGCTCGTCGAGCCCGTCGACGTCGTCGAGCCGGTGCACGGCGACCGTGAGCTGCAGGTCGGACTCGCGGGCGCGCTCCTGAGCCCCCGCGATGATCGGCGTGAAGAAGGCGTTGTCGAGCGTCGGCACGACGAGGGCGACGATGCCGCTGCGCCCGCGAGCGAGGTGGCTGGCGGCGCGGTTCGGGATGAAGCCGAGCGTCTCGGCCGCGGCGCGCACGCGCGCGACCGTCTCGGGGGCGACGAGGTCGGGGCGGCTGAGCGCCCGGGATGCCGTCGACTTCGACACACCCGCATGCGCGGCGACATCGGCGAGTGTCGTCACCGCGCCCCCTTCGTCCCGCCGCCGCATGGCGCGACGGTCCGCTCATCCTACTGAGCGGGAGCAACCGGTTGCGCCGCCGATGAACGCCGGTTTTACACGGTGTTAACACGAATTGTCGCGCGCCTCCCCGAGTGGGCTCTACGGTAGGAGCAACCGGTTGCGCAACCGGTTGCACCCGCACCCCCTCGCACGAACGGAGTTCGCTCGTGGTTTCACGCCGCACCGGACTGCTGGCCCTTCCCGGGCTCGCGCTCCTGCTGGCGGGGTTCCTCATCCCGTCGATCGCGATGCTGTTCGCCCCTCCCGGTGTCAGCCTGGTCGACATCCTCGAACGCCTCGGCCGGATGCTGACCGACCCGTTCGATCTCGCGATCATCGGGCGCACGGTCGGGCTGGGCCTCATCGTCACCGTGATCTGCATCGTGCTGGGGTTCCCGATCGCCTACCTGCTCGCCCGCTCGAGCTCGCGCTGGTCGGGTGTGCTGCTCGCCCTCGCGATCTTCCCGCTGCTGCTGAGCAATGTCGTGCGCACCTTCGGCTGGCTCGTGCTGCTGGGGTCGAACGGCGCGATCGGTCAGCTGCTCACGGGGCTGGGACTCGTCGACCGCGCGCCGCAGCTGCTCTACACCGAGCTCGCGATCGTGCTGGGTCTGACGCAGCTCTTCCTGCCGCTCGCGATCATCTCCTGCTACTCCGCCGTCGCTCAGGTCGACCCCGGACTGGACGACGCCGCGCGCGGTCTCGGCGCGAGCCGCACCCGTACCTTCTGGGGCATCGTCGTGCCGCTCTCGGCGCCGGGCATGGTCGTCGCGTCGACCCTCGTCTTCGCGGGGAGCGTCACCGCCTACACGACCCCCTACCTGCTCGGCGGATCGAGCCAGCGGATGCTGTCGACGCAGCTCTACTCGTACTCGAGCGTGACGATCGACTGGGCGGCGGCCAGTGCGACGGCCATCATCATGACGGTCCTCGTGTTCGCCGTGTCGGGCCTGTCCGCCGTCGTCGGACGACGGGGGGCCACCGCGTGAAGACGAGTCGTCCCGTCGCGGCATCCCTCGCCGTCGCCGGCTACATCATCATGATCGTGCCGATCCTCTTCGTGGTCGCCACGGCGTTCACGGGCGGACGCACCCTGCGCTTCCCGCCCGAGGGCTTCTCGCTGCAGTGGTTCGAGGCAGCGCTGAACTACGACCCGTTCATCAGCGCGCTGCTGTCGAGCCTCCAGCTCGCCCTCATCGCGACGGTGCTCGCGCTGCTCATCGGGGTTCCGGTGACGCTGGCGATCCACCGCGGCCGGCTCCCCGGCAAGGGGCTCGTCGAGGGGCTGTTCCTCTCGCCGCTCATCGTCCCCGAGCTCGTCGTCGGCCTCGCGCTCTACCAGCAGCTGATGATCGGCCTGCGCCTCGACAACTTCCCGGTGCTGCTCATCGGCCACACCGTGCTGATGCTGCCCTACGCGGTGCGGGTCACCGGGGCGTCGCTCGCACTCGCCGATCCCGGCATCGAAGAGGCGGCGCGCGGCCTCGGCGCCTCGCCGCTGCGCGCCTTCTTCTCGGTCACGCTGCCCCTGCTGCGCCCCGGCATCTTCTCGGCCGGGCTGCTGAGCTTCGTCACCTCGTTCAACAACGTGCCGCTGTCGCTGCTGCTGCAGAGCCGTGACTTCCGCACGCTCCCCGTCACCATGCTCGACTACGTCCAGCAGAGCTACGACCCGATGGTCGCGGCCACGAGCACCATCATCCTCGCGGGCACCGTCGTCATCGCCGTCATCGCCGAGCGCACGGTCGGCTTCGCCCGCATCTTCGGAGGGATCAACCGATGACCACCGCAGCAGAGTTCGTCGGGGTGACCCAGCGCTTCGGCGACTTCACCGCCGTCGACGACATCGACCTCGCCATCCCGTCGGGGCAGCTCACCACGCTGCTCGGGCCGAGCGGATGCGGCAAGACCACCTCGCTGCGGATGCTCGCGGGTTACACGCAGCCCACCTCGGGCCGCATCATGATCGCGGGCGAGGACGCCACCCGCACCCCGCCCGAGCGGCGCGGGCTCGGCATGGTGTTCCAGTCGTACGCCCTGTTCCCGCACATGAGCGTGGCCGAGAACGTCGGATACGGCCTGAAGCTGCGCAAGGTCCCGGCAGCGGAGCGCCGCCGCCGCGTCGAGGAGTCGCTCGATCTCGTCGGTCTCGGACACCTCGCGGCGAGCCGGCCCAAAAAGCTCTCGGGCGGGCAGCAGCAGCGCGTGGCTCTCGCGCGCGCCATCGCCATCCGCCCGACCCTGCTCCTGCTCGACGAGCCGCTGTCGAACCTCGACGCGCGCCTGCGCGTGCAGATGCGCGCCGAGATCCGCCGCATCCAGTCCGAGACCGGCCTGACCGTCGTGCTCGTCACGCACGATCAGGACGAGGCGCTCGAGATGTCGGACCGCATGGTCCTCATGCGCGACGGCCGCATCATGCAGGAGGGTGCTCCCTCTGAGGTCTTCACCGATCCGGCCAATCGTTTCGTCGCGGAGTTCCTCGGCTACGAGAACTTCCTCGCCGCCGCTGACGGTTCGTTCACGACCGTGCGCCCCGAGCATCTCGCTCTCGGACTCCCCGCCGACGGCACCGGGCTCGCGCTCGACGGAGTCGTGCTCGACGTCGCCTACCGCGGGGTCGACCGTCTCGTGACGGTCGAGACTGCGGACGCCACCGGCGCGGCCGTGCGTCTCATCGCCGACGTTCGCGACGAGGCCGTCGCTGCACGCCCGGGCGACCGGGTCACCGTCACCGCTCCCGCGGCCCGGCTCATCCGCCTCGCCGCCTGAACGCATCCGCCGTCCCGCCCGACCCGCACCCGCACCAGCACCCGCGCCCCTGCGGCCCGCCCGCAGAGCCCCGAGAGGAACTCGCATGATCCGCACCCGCACCAGCCGCGTCCTCGCGGCATCCGCCGCCGTCGTCGCCACGGCCCTTGTCGTCACCGGCTGCTCCGGCGGCTCGGGAGACTCCGGCGACGGTGGCTCGAGCGACTCCATCGTCGTCAGCGCGTTCCCGTTCGGGGTCGAGCAGTTCCAGGAGGCGATCGTCGACCCCTTCACCGAGAAGACGGGCATCACGGTCGAGATCGAGACCGGCTCGAACGCCGACCGTCTGTCGCAGCTGCAGCTCGCGGGTGGCGACGCCGGCATCGACGTCATGCTGATCTCCGACACCTTCGCGGCATCCGGGCAGGAGCAGGACCTGTTCCAGGACTTCGACGAGTCCGACGTCCCCAACCTCGCGAAGATCGCCGACTTCGCCGTCGAGGAGGGCTACGACGGCCCGGCCTACAGCTACCAGCTCAACGGCACGCTGTACAACACCGACGAGCTGGATGCCGCGCAGGCCGCCGACTGGTCGCTCTACGCCGACTCCGCCTACAGCGGTCGTCTCGCCTTCCCCGACATCGCCGTGACGGCCGGGCAGCTCGCCGTCTCGGGCGTCGCCTCGACCTTCGGCGACGGCCCGTACGACATCGATACCGCATACACGACGATCGGCGGATGGGCGCCGAACATCCTGCAGTTCTACTCGTCGTCGACGGAGGTCACCAACCTCCTCACCCAGGGCGAGATCGTCGCGGCCGATGCCCTCAGCGGCTTCGCCACGACGCTCGTCGCCTCGGGTGAGCCCGTCGCGTGGACCGCTCCGGCCGAGGGCCGCTACATGGCCACCAACCGGGCCATGATCCCCAGCGGTGCGAAGAACCTCGAGGGTGCGTACGCGTTCATCGACTACCTGCTGTCCGTCGAGGCCCAGACCGCGTCGGCCGAGATCGTCGGCGACCTCCCCGTCGCCCTCGACGCGACGATCCCCGCCGAGATCACCGCTGTCGTCGGCGACATCGCCGCCGACCCGATCGCGGCGGGCTACGCCACGCTCGACCCGGCCGAGGTCGTCCCGAACCGCGCGCAGTGGGTCGAGCGGTTCGCGCGCGAGGTCGCCTCGCGCTGATCCAGACCGCCCGGCCGCCGAGCACCCCCCCATCCTCGGTGGCCGGGCCTCTTCTCGCGGTTCCCCGACCGCATCGCTCCACGAGTACGAACGGCACCATGACTTCCGCAGCATCCCTCCCCGTCGATTACCTCCAGCGCCTGCCGAAGGCCGACCTGCACTGCCACCTCATCGGGACCGTGCGCGCGTCGACGTTCGCCGAGCTGGCCCGCCGGGAGTCGCTCGAGCTGCCCGCCGACCCCGAGCGCATCTTCGCCGACATCAACTCGCTGCCGCCCGACCCCGCGCTGTACCGCAACACGCGCATCCCGGTCCCGCAGCAGCGCAGCGCCGACGAGCCCGAGGTGTCGTACTCGCTCTTCCAGGTGTCGAACTGGGTGGTCGAGGTGCTCCGGGATGCCGACGACCTGACCCGCATCGTCTACGAGGCGTTCGAGGACGCGCACCGCCGCAGCGGCACCCGCCACCTCGAGCTGTTCTTCGACGCGCTGCCGCCGCACCTCGAGTCGCTCGGATATCTCGGCGCGGTCGAGGCGTACGCCGAGGGCATCCGCATGGCGGAGCGCGATTTCGGGATGACGGGTCTGATGATCCAGGGCATCGACCGCAGCCGCAGCGGCGAGGAGGCCCTCGCGGTCGTCCGCCGCGTCGTCGACAACCCGCACCCGTACGTCGCGGGCATCGGCCTCGACAACCTCGAGACGGCCGGTCCGCCCGAGCGCTTCGTCGACGCGTACCGCCTGGCGGGCGAGGCCGGCCTCGGCCGTACGGCGCACTCGTCCGAGCACGCGCCGACTGCGGTCAACACCATCACCTGCCTCGACCTGCTCGGCTGCGACCGCATCGACCACGGCTACTACGTGCTCGAGGACGACGCCGTCGTCGAGCGGATGCGCGAGGACCAGGTCGCGTTCACCGTCGCCTCGACCACGTCACGCCGCTCGTGGCGGCCCTGGCGTCGCGCGTCGATCGCCGCGATGCTCGAGGCCGGGCTCAACGTCATCCCGTGCTCGGACGACCCGGGCATGTTCCCCACGACGCTCGCCGCCGAGTACGGCATCGTCGCGGACCAGATCGGCGCCACGCACGAGCAGGTCCGCCGCATGGCGATCTCGTCGTTCGAGGCATCCTGGCTGCCCGGCGAGCAGCGTGCGCGTCGCGTCGCCGAGGTCACCGCCGAGATCGACGCGCTCGACGCCGACTTCGCGCTCTCCGTCTGAGCCCCGGCCCCCGGCCGGGCGCCGGGTTGCGCCGAGAACGCACCGTCGCTGCGAGCACGCACGATTGAGGGTGCGTTCTCGCGGCGAGCGTGCGTTCTCGGCGGGCGGGGCAGCGCCGAATGCCGGGGTGAGCCGGATGCTGCGGGTCAGCGACCGCCGCGGCGGCCGGCGCTGTTCTGGCGCACGACCGAACCGACCATGAGCTTGCCGCCGGCGGCACCGCCGTTCGACGAGGCGCGACGGCCGGTGCGGCGCGGGTTGCCCGCGGGAGCGGCGTCGCGCGTCTCGCGGGGCGCGCGGTCGCTGGTCTGACCGCCGCGCGAGGACTGCTGCCCGCCGCGGCTCTGCTGCTGGTCGCGCTGACCGCCCGAGCGTGCGCCCTGGCCGTCGCGACCACCGGCAGCGCCCTGGCCCTGACCCTGGGTGCGTCCGCCGCGACCGCGGCCACCGCCGGAGCGACCGCCGCCGTTCGACGAACCGCCCTCGCGAGCGTCACGTGCGGCGCGCTTGCGCTGCGCGTTGGCGCCCTGGCTCGTGCCGCGGGGTGCGACCTCGACCGGCGCCGGAGTCACGTAGGGCGCGACCTTTCCGACGAGGGCGACGACCTCGGGCGACTCGGCCGTGACCGTGATCGGGGTGACCGCGATGGCGGCCTTGCGGAGCAGGTCCTTGACGTCGCGCTCCTGGCCTGGCATCACGAGGGTGACGACGGCGCCCTCGGCGCCCGCGCGGGCGGTGCGACCCGAACGGTGCAGGTACGCCTTGTGCTCCATGGGCGGGTCGACGTGCACGACCAGCTCGACGTCGTCGACGTGGACACCGCGCGCGGCGACATCCGTCGCGACGAGCACCTTCGCGGCGCCCGACGAGAACGCGGCGAGGTTGCGGTCGCGCTGCGGCTGGGAGAGGTTGCCGTGCAGGTCGACCGAGGGGATGCCCTGCGAAGTCAGCTGCTTGGCGAGCTTCTTCGCGGCGTGCTTGGTGCGGGTGAACAGGATGCGGCGGCCCATGCCCGAGGCGAGCGCCTTGACGACATCCTTCTTCTCCTCCGCGCCGGCGAGGTGGAACACGTGGTGCGTCATCGCCGCGACGGGGGAGTGGGCCTCGTCGACCGAGTGGAGGACCTCGTTCTGCAGGAAGCGCTTGACGAGCTTGTCCACGCCGTTGTCGAGGGTCGCGCTGAACAGCATGCGCTGTCCGTCGCGCGGCGTCTTGTCGAGGATGCGCGTGACGGCGGGGAGGAAGCCGAGGTCGGCCATGTGGTCGGCCTCGTCGATGACCGTGATCTCGACCGAGTCGAGCGTCAGGTGGCGCTGCTGCAGCAGGTCTTCGAGGCGGCCCGGGCAGGCGACGACGATGTCGACGCCGGCGTTGAGCGCCTGCACCTGACGGTTCTGGTTGACGCCGCCGAAGATGGTGGTCGTCTTCATGCCGTAGGCCGCCGCGAGCGGCTCGAGGGTCGCGTTGATCTGCGTCGCGAGCTCGCGGGTCGGGGCGAGGACGAGGCCCAGGATGCGGGCAGCGCGGCGGCTGCCGCCGGCGAGCTCGCCGCCGAGGCGCGCGGCCATCGGGATCGAGAAGGCGAGAGTCTTGCCCGAGCCGGTCTTGCCGCGGCCGAGCACGTCGCGTCCGGCGAGCGTGTCGGGCAGGGTATCGACCTGGATCGGGAAGGCGGTGGTCTTGCCGTCCTTCGCGAGCGCTTCGACGAGGGGAGCGGGCACGCCGAGCGTGCGGAAAGTGGTGTCAGTCATGAGGGAGTGTGTCTCCGGGCGCACGTCGGCGCCCTGATCGGTGGCCCGGATGCGGGTGCGCATGCGGGGTCGCCGTACGAAAGAGTCCGCGGGATGCCGGTCGTGACCCGGTGGGCGGAAGGCGTTCTACGACGCGTGCGGCGCGAGCGCGCCACAAGAACCCCCAGCCTACCAGTGCCCGCCTGTATGACGGTCCGGTCCCTGGCCGGGGCCTGCGCGTCGCGATGCAAGGGATTCGGCCCGACACCCCGGCCGGACGGCATCCGTCACGGGGTGTCGGACCGGATGTCTTGCATCCGCGCACGCGCACAGCGTACGGAACGCGCGCAGGTCAGATGAGCGAGAGCTCGCGCAGCTTGGCTGCCACGTCGTCGTTGCTCGGCTCGACGTGGTGGGTCGCGTCGGGGTAGACCACCACGGGGATCTGGGTGCGGCCCGAGATCTCGCGCGCGACGTCGGCCGCGGCGGGCTCCGCCTCGAGGTCGATGTAGGTGTAGTCGACGCCGAGCTCCTCGAGCTGAGCCTTCGTGCGGCGGCAGTCGCGGCACCAGTCGGCGCCGAACATCGTGATCGTGTCGGTGGAAGCGGTCATGCTTCCAGGGTACGTCCGCTCAGTACTCGGCGGCCCGGGCGCGCTCGGGGGCGGCCTCGAGCACCGGGGCGACGCGCTGCTTCTTGGGTGCGTAGACGACGAGCGCGTGGAACACGAAGCGCACGACGAACGCGGCGATGAGGGTCAGTCCCGCGGCGATGACGCTCGGGATGTGTGCGTTCTCGACGAGCACCCACAGCACCGGGATCCGGATGATCGCCTCGGCGTTGTTGAAGGTGAACGATTTCACGAACCGCTGCGTCATGCTGCCCGATTCCGAGCGCATATCGCTGAAGACGAGGTATTCCAGCAACAGGAAGTTGCCGATGATCGTGATCTCGCTCGCGATGATGGATGCCGGCAGATAGTCCATGCCGAGCCGGATGAGGCCCCACATGATCACCAGGTTCGCGATGGCGCCGACGCCGCCGACGAGCGCGAACGCCGACATCCGCCCGAAGCGGAGCATCAGCAGCTGCGTGAGGAACCGGATGCCCTGCGTGAAGGTCGCCTTCGACGATCCGGCGTAGCGGGGCGCGAAGGCGAACGGCACCTCGGCGACGCGCATGTGCCGGCGAGCGAGGATCTCGAGCAGGATCTTGAAGCCGCGCGGACGCAGAGCGTCGATGTCGATCGTGTCGCGGTCAACCAGGAAGAACCCGGTCATCGGGTCGCTGCACTCACCGAGCTTGCGGGGGAACATCGCCTTGGTCAGCAGTGTCGACGCGCGCGAGACGGTCGTTCGCGTGGCGTCGGCGAGGCCCTTCGAGTCGCCGCCGGCGATGTAGCGCGAGGCGACGACGACATCGACGTCGCCGCGGTCGGCTCGCGCCAGCAGCCGCGGGATGTCCTCAGGAGGATGCTGCAGGTCGCCGTCCATCACGAGACACCACGACGAGTTCGCGGCCCGGATGCCGTCGACCACGGCCCCGCCGAGTCCCGCCACCGGCTCGTCGCGGTGGATCAGTCGCACCGGGAAGTCGGCCGTCTTCGCCGCCCGCTCGATGATGGCGGGGGTGTCGTCGGTGGAGTCGTCGACGAAGACGACCTCGATCATCCGGTCGTCGACCGCGTCATCGATCCGCCGCAGCAGCTCCACGACGTTCGGGCCTTCGTTGAAGGTCGGGACGACGATCGTCAGATCCATGAATCGCTCGCAAGTGGAAACGGACGGGGGAGTTCACACAGTACTGAGGATTCATATGCGTACAACCCGTTGACTCTTTGGATATCGCCTGAGATTCACCCGATGGACTTCTTGATGTCATCCACGGTCATCCCGTAGTTGACGCGGACCACCGGCAGCGCCAGCTTGTCGGTTCCAATCGACACGTAGCCGGGCTCGATGGTGCGCGCCATCTCGAAGCCCGCGTCGGCGACCGCCTGCTTGGCCGCGTCGTTGTGGTGGCCGAACGGGTACGCGATCACCTCTTTCGCGCCGCCGAGCACGCTCGCCGAGGTCTCGAGGTCGGCGACGATCTCGTCGTGCGTCCAGTTGACGATGCGCCCCTGCCCGTCGGCTCCCGCGGAGTGCATGTCGTGGGTGTGCGAGCGCTTGAGCACGTAGGGGGTGAGTTCGGGCCCGGGCCCGTTGGAGGTGATCACGAAGGATGTCGTCATCACGCGGTATCTCTCGACGAGCGGCACGGCGAGCTCGAGCCACGTCGGGTCGGCGTCGTCGTCGGTGATGATGACCGAGTGGTCGGGCAGGAAGAGCCGGCCGTCGATGAAGGCGCTCAGCTCCGGCCATGTCGGCAGGTAGAACTGCTGCTCGGAGATGTACTTCAGGTGAGCTTCCCAGTCGCCGATGTAGGCGTAGTTGCCGCGGAGCCAGCCCGATTCGCCTTCCGGCTTCGTCGTGAACTGGTGGTACATCAGGATCGGGACGCGCGTCTTCGCACCGTCGTTGTCGGCGGCGCTCATCCATGCGGCGTGCACGGTGCGCTGCCGGGCGTCGCAGGCGACGGCATCCGCGCCGTTCAGGCGGCCGGGAATCGACAGAGCCGCGGCATGCTCGGCGGTGTCGTACCAGCCGGCGAACACCATGCCCTCCCGCGAGGGGAGCGGCAGGGAGGCGTAGGGCTTCCCCTGCGTCTCGAGGACCGGGGCGATGTCGATCGCATCGCCCGTGAACGACACGGCGCACGCGTTCGGATCGTCCGCATCGGCGATGAGCTGCTCCGCCGGCGACAGCGGTTCGGGCGTCGGGGTCGCGGCGTCGGTCGTGGGGGCGGGGGTGGGCTCGGATGCCGCCGGGTCGGGCGTCGTGCTCGCGCGCTGCATCGCGTCGACGGCGAACCAGCCCCCGACCGCTGCAACGAGCAGAACCCCGGTGAGGGCTGCCCCGATGCCGATCGCCCGGCGCTTGCGCCGTCCTCCCGCGTTCGAACGTCGCGTTGCGCCCATCGTTACTCCCCCTGTGGTGCCCGGTGCGTCCGTCGAATCCTAGGGCGCTCGGCTATGCGGGTACGCGCCGGTGTTTTGGGATGCGGCCCCGAGGGCAACCCCCTTTTCATGCTTGGTTCGCGGGCGGAGACTGCGGAATCATGAACGCGCCACCTGCAGGAGCCGACGCCGGCCGGGTGCGCGTCGGCATCTCGGGTTGGCGGTATGCCGGGTGGCGCGGCGACTTCTACCCGACGGGACTCGCGCAGCGACGCGAGCTCGAATACGTCGGGGAGCGGATGTCGACGGCCGAGCTGAACGGGTCGTTCTATTCGCTGCAGCGCCCGTCGAGCTATCAGCGGTGGCGGAGCGAGGTGCCTGAGTCGTTCGTCTTCGCCGTCAAAGGCTCGCGCTACGTCACGCACATGCTGCGGCTGCGCGGAGTCGAGACGGCGCTGGCGAACTTCTTCGCCTCAGGGGTGCTCGCGCTCGGACGGCAGCTCGGACCTGTGCTCTGGCAGCTCCCCGAACGCGAGGAGTTCGACGCCGATGTGCTCGAGGAGTTCCTCGCCCTCCTGCCGCGGACGACGGGCGAGGCCCTCGCGCTCGCCGAGCGGCACGACGAACGCCTCGACGGACGGGCGTGGCTCGAGATCGAGGAGGACCGTCCGATCCGTCACGCCCTCGAGCCTCGGTCGGCCGGGTTCGGTTCGGACGCCGCGCTCGCGCTGCTGCGTGCGCACGACATCGCTCTCGTGGTGGCCGACACCGCCGGACGCTTCCCCCGGTTCGAGGAGGTCACGACCGCGGGGCACGTGTACGTCCGGCTGCACGGTGCGACCGACCTGTACGCCAGCGGGTACACCGACGCCGAGCTCGACGAGTGGGCGGACCGCATCCGCGGATGGGCCGACGGCTCGGCGGCATCCGATGGCCGTCCGCGTGACGTGTGGGTGTACTTCGACAACGACGCCCGGGGGAGGGCGCCGCACGATGCCGTCGCTCTCGCCCGACGGTGCGATGCGGCGTTTAGGCTCGGCGGGTGACCGATCGGGATGGCGCGTGAGCGCGCAGCCGGCACCGTGGGTCTGCCCGACCTGCGGCGAGCCGCTGCGCTTCGAGATCCTCGACGACGAGGCGTTCCTCGTGGCGTGGTCGTGTCTGAACTGCGGACTCGTCCGCGTCACCGAGCCGGCCTGAGCCTGTCGGGCCTCCGTACCTCGGCCAAGGTGCAGAGGTATCTGCTCGACGCCGTCCGCCCCGGGCCGTAGGGTCGCTGACATGTGCGGTCGATTCGCGAACGACGCCAAGACGGACGAGCTGATCCGGGAGTACGTCGCCGAGGGCGGCGACCCCGAGGACTGGGTGAAGTCGTGGGCCGGTGCGTACTCGATCGCGCCGACCGAGGATGCGCCAATCGTCCGCGACCGGGGCGAAGGGCGGGTCCTGGAGCTCGTGCGCTGGGACTGGCAGAAGCCGGCGAATCGCCCGCGGGGCGGTCCGATCATCAACGCGCGGATGGAGAAGCTGGCCCAGGGATTCTGGGCGCCGGCATTCAGCGCGGCTCGATGCATTGTTCCGATGCGGGGCTACTTCGAGTGGACCGGTGAGAAGACCCCGAAGACCCCGCACTTCCTCCACGGCGACCGCTTGCTCTCGGCTGCCGGGCTCACCTGGTCGATGGAACTGCCGACCGGCGAGAAGACGCGTTGCTTCGTCGTCATCACCCGCGAGGCGCGGGATGCGAGCGGACAGGTGCACGACCGGATGCCGGCCTTGCTGACACCGGATACCTGGGATGCCTGGCTGAGCCCAGAGAAGCTCACCGGTGACCGCAAGGCGGAGACGCTCGCGATGCTCGAGCACACATCCGGTCAGGTCGCCTCGACGATCCGCGAGCACGTCGTCGACCGCAAGGTCAGCAACTCCCGCACGGTCGATCCCGCCGACCCGACGCTGCTGGACCCGGTGGCCTAGCCGGTGGCGGTTGTCGTGCCGGTGGCGTGCGGGGGGCGTCGTGACGCCTGCGCTGGCGCGCCGTCCGGCGACGTCACTCGTCGGCTGTCGGCTCCTGCCGGTAGTCGTACGCGGGGTCCGACCGCTGCCACAGGATGTATCCGGCGAGTGCGGTCGCGAGCCCGACGAGGTGCAGTGCCGGGTAAACCAGTGCCGGGGCATCCGGAAGCAGGCCCGCGAAAACAATCGACGCAATGAACGCGGCGGCACTGAATGCGGCCAGCACCACCGCCCACCGGCGCAGGCGCTGCGTGCGGGGACTCTGCAGCTGGAGCGACGCCTTCATGCCAAGACGATAGCGGCCGTCGGCGCTTGCCGGCCCGGCCGGCGCGACGCGCTGCGGCGCCAGCCCAAAGCAAAACCCCCGCCATGTAGAAGCTAGGCGAGGGTTTCTGGGACCGTTGTAATGACGGTCCGTGTGGCTCCGACGGGCGTCGATCCCGTGACCTCACGATTTTCAGTCGTGCGCTCTACCAACTGAGCTACAGAGCCGCATGGCGTCAGAGATGCCATGTCCTAGACGAAAGGCCCTCTGGAAACCAAAGGGCCCGTCGCTTTAGAGCGACCCTGACGGGACTTGAACCCGCGACCTCCGCCGTGACAGGGCGGCACGCTAACCAACTGCGCTACAGGGCCATGCTTATTAAGTTGTGGGAGTGACCCCAACGGGATTCGAACCCGTGCTACCGCCGTGAAAGGGCGGCGTCCTAGGCCGCTAAACGATGGGGCCGAGCGAACCCAGACCCGGGAGTCAAACGTTCACGCTTACCGAGGGACAAGCATATGCGATCCGGCGCGGATGTGCGAATCGGGGGCGTGGCGTCCGCCGCCCGGGCGTGTCTCCGGGTCACAATGGCCGGGTTCGCACGCTCCGGACGTCGTCGACGACGCTTCCGGTGTTGTGACGTGTGTTGCTACTGTGAACGAAGTTGCTCACGCGATATGGAGGATCACCCGCGTGCGATACGAGAGCCTCGACTCCCCGGAAGACTGCGGCTGCGCCCCGACGCCCGCAGAGAGCAAGAAGCTCTCCCAGCTGATCTCGCGCCGTGGCGCCCTCGGCCTCGGCGCCGTCGGCTTCGTCGCAGCGACGGCATTTCTCGCCCCCGGCATCCCGTCGGCCTTCGGTATCGAGGGCTATCCGTCGTGGGATGACGTGCAGCGCGCCAAGGGCAACGAGGCGGCGAAGGCCGCCGAGATCTCGCGTATCGAGAAGCTGATCTCCGACCTCGCCGCAGATGTCGCGTACAAGCAGGCCGAGGCCGCGCGCCTGGGCGAGGAGTACGCGCAGGCCCAAGCCGCGTTCGAAGACGCCAGTGCCCGCGCCACCTCGCTGCAGGAGCAGGCGGACGCGCAGTCCGCCGCCGCCCTTGAGGCCGCGCGCCGCGCCGGCAAGCTGGCCGCCCAGCTCTACCGGAACGGTGGCGACGACACGAGCCTCAAGCTCTTCTTCTCCGACTCCGCGGCCAGCGCCGACGATCTGCTGGCCCGTCTCGGCACCATGGACAAGCTGCTGCAGGCGAACCGAGGCGTATACACGGATGCCGTCGCCGCCCGCGAGACCGCACAGAGCCTCAGCGACCAGGCCGGCGTCGCGCGCGACGAGCGCGACCGCCTCAAGGTCGAAGCCGAGCAGAAGATGATCGCCGCGCAGGAAGCTGCGACGGCGGCTCAGGCGGCCCTCGAAGAGCAGACCGCGAACATGGCGACCCTGCAGGCGCAGCTCGCGGCGCTCAAGGACGAGACGGCGACGACGGTCGCCGGTTACCAGGCCGGAGTCGAAGAGCAGCGCCGTCGCGACGAGGAGCGTCGTCGCCGCGAGCGAGAAGAGGCAGCCCGTCGTGCCGCCGAGGAAGAGCGTCGTCGCCAGGAGGCCGCAGCAGCGGCAGCCGCCGCAGGCAACAGCGGTGGCGGCGGTGGCGGTGGCGGCGGCAACAGTGGCGGCGGCGGCGGCGGTGGCGGCGGCGGTGGCGGCGCCGGACAGGTCCAGCCCTCCGGCTGGGTGCGCCCCGGTCCCGGCTACATCAGCTCCTGGTATGGCAATCGCGGCACCATCTGCTCTGGCGGTGTGTGCACCAGCGGGCACCGCGGCATCGACTTCGCCGGCGGATGCAGCGCCCCGATCTATGCCGCGGCATCCGGCACCGTCGTCTTCGCGGCGTACACGAACAGCTGGGGCAACTACATCAAGGTCGACCACGGCGGCGGCATCATCTCGGGCTACGCGCACATCCAGAACGGCGGCTTCAACGTCGGATACGGGCAGCGCGTCTCGGCCGGACAGGTCATCGCCTATGCCGGTAATACCGGCATCTCGCAGGGCTGCCACCTGCACTTCGAGATCTACCGCAACGGCGAGCGCATCGACCCCGCGCCGTTCCTGCGCGATCGGGGCATCTCGGTCTGAGCCTCAGCGCTCGCGAGCCCGGAACGACGAAGGAGGGGCGGATGCCGCAGCATCCGCCCCTCCTCGCGTTCGTCTGAGCGTCAGAGCGAGTTGGGCGCTTCGCCCTCACCCTGCGTCTTCGTCTGGCCCTCGTGCTCCTCGAAGCGCTCGAACGCCTCGGAGACGAGACGCTCGGCCTCAGCGGCGCCGGCCCACTCGTCGACCTTGACCCACTTGTTGGGCTCGAGGTCCTTGTAGTGCTCGAAGAAGTGGCCGATCTCGTTCTTGGTCCAGTCGTCGATGTCGCCGACATCCTGGATGTGCGCCCAGCGCGGGTCCTTCGCGAGCACGGCCACGACCTTGTCGTCGCCACCGGCCTCGTCGCTCATCTTCAGCACGGCGACGGGGCGGACCTTCGCCAGCACGCCGGGGTAGATGTCGCGGTCGAGCAGCACGAGCACGTCGAGCGGGTCGCCGTCCTCGCCGAGAGTGTTCTCGAAGAAGCCGTAGTTGCTGGGGTATCCCATCGGCGTGAACAGCACGCGGTCGAGGAAGACCCGGCCGGTGCCGTGGTCGACCTCGTACTTCACGCGGCTGCCGCGGGGGATTTCGATGACGGCGTCGTACGCGCCCATACGTGTGCTCCTTCGATAAGACGGTGGGATGCCGCCGTCCAGCCTACTTGCGCCGCCCGCCGCGCCCTATACAAGGCTCAGCCCGGGTTTCGCGCCCGCGACGGGGCCGCGCTGCGCCGCTCCAGCCTGGCGACGGCACGAGCACGGCTACCGTAGGGGCGTGCCGTCGCTCAGCCCCGCCATCGCCGAGGTCCGTCGCGCCGTGCGCGCATCGCTGTCGGCGCTGCCTGCCGGCAGCACCGTGATCGTCGCGCTCTCGGGCGGGCCCGACTCGCTGGCCCTCGCCGCCGCGACGGCCTTCGAGGCTCCGAAGCTCGGCCTGCGCGCGGCTTCGGTGACGGTCGACCACGGGCTGCAGCCCGGTTCCGACGAGGTCGCGCTCACTGCCGCGCGGGCCGCGGCAGGCCTCGGCCTCGACCCGCTGGTGGTGCGCGTCGAGGTCGGCACCGCGGGCGGCCCCGAGGCTGCGGCCCGCGACGCGCGTTACGGGGTGCTGCGGCATGCCGCGCGCGACGCGAACGCCGTCGCGGTCCTGCTCGGTCACACGCTCGACGACCAGGCCGAGACGGTGCTGCTCGGGCTCGCTCGAGGTTCCGGCGCCACGAGCCTCGCGGGCATGGCGCCCGACCGCACCGACGACGATTCCGGGGTGCGCTGGCTCCGTCCACTGCTGGCGGTGCGGCGCGAGACCACCGTCGCGGCCTGCGCGGCGGCTGGGCTCGAGCCCTGGCTCGACCCGCACAACCGTGACGATCGCTTCAGCCGGGTGAGGGTCCGCGACCGCGTCCTTCCGCTTCTCGAGGCCGAGCTCGGCCCCGGCGTGGCCGAGGCGCTCGCGCGCACCGCCGAGCATCTGCGCGAGGACGCGCAGGCCTTCGACGACATGATCGCCGAGACGATCGAAGACATCGTCGAGCCGGCCGAGGCGGGCATCGCGATCTCGGTCGCCGCGCTCGCCGCCAACCCGCCGGCGCTGCGCCACCGCATCATCCGCCACGTCGTGCAGAGCGAGTTCCACGAGAGCCTGACCCGCACCCAGACCCTCGAGGTCGCCCGGCTCGTCACCGATTACTCCGGCCAGGGGCCGATCGACCTTCCCGGATGCCGCGCCCGCCGCGTCGGCCGACTCGTCGAGTTCTCGGCGGGCGGGAGCGGCGCCTAAACTCGTCGCATGCGTGCTGCCGAGATCGCCGACCAGCTCACCGACGTCCTCGTCACGGAGGAGGAGATCCAGGCCAAGCTCGCCGAGCTCGCCGCCCGGGTCGAGGCCGACTACGAGGGCAAGGAGCTCATCCTCGTCGGCGTGCTCAAGGGTGCCGTGATGGTCATGGCCGACTTCGCCCGCGCGCTCAAGCGCGACATCACGATGGACTGGATGGCGGTGTCATCCTACGGCGCGAGCACGAAGTCGAGCGGTGTCGTCCAGATCCGGAAGGACCTCGACGCCGATCTGCACGGCAAGCACGTCCTCATCGTCGAGGACATCATCGACTCGGGCCTGACCCTCAGCTGGCTGCTCGAGAACTTCCAGTCGCGCGGTGCCGAGTCGCTCGAAGTGCTCGCGCTGCTGCGCAAGCCCGAGGCCGCGAAGGTCGAGATCGACTGCCGGTACGTCGGCTTCGACATCCCGAACGACTTCGTCGTGGGCTACGGCCTCGACTATGCGGAGAAGTACCGCAACCTGCGGGATGTCGCGATCCTCGCGCCCCACGTCTACAGCTGAACGGGCTTCGCGTGCCGGCTCCCGGTACGCCCAAAACGAACGCACAGAGCCCGCATAGTCGGCGCGGGGTAGCCTGATCGCACCATGGACGTCAAGAAAGTCACGCGCAACCCGCTGATGTACGTGTTGCTCATCGGCGCGCTGCTGCTGATCGGCTTCATGCTGATCTCCAGCCTCGCCGGCGCGAAGCAGATCACGACCCAGCAGGGATTCGAGCTGCTCAAGGGCGACACCGTCACGAAGGTGCAGACCACGGACGGCGATCAGCGCGTCGATCTGACGCTCTCCGACGACTTCGAGGGCTCGAAGCAGGTGCAGTTCTACTACACCTCCGCACGTGCCGACGAGGTCGTCGCGGCCGTCGACGCGGCGAACCCCGCCGACGGATACAACGACGTCGTGCCGCGGGCCACGTGGTTCGACGGCTTCCTCTCGCTCATGCTGCCGCTCGTGCTGCTGGGCCTGCTCTTCTGGTTCCTGATGTCGAGCGCGCAGGGCGGCGGCAGCCGCGTCATGCAGTTCGGCAAGTCGAAGGCCAAGCTCGTCACGAAGGAGACCCCGACGGTCACCTTCGGCGACGTGGCCGGCTCCGACGAGGCCATCGAGGAGATGCAGGAGATCAAGGACTTCCTGAAGGACCCGACCAAGTTCCAGGCCGTCGGCGCCCGCATCCCGAAGGGCGTGCTGCTGTACGGCCCTCCCGGAACCGGTAAGACGCTCCTCGCACGCGCTGTCGCGGGCGAGGCGGGCGTCCCGTTCTACTCGATCTCGGGTTCGGACTTCGTCGAGATGTTCGTCGGCGTCGGCGCGAGCCGCGTTCGCGACCTCTTCAAGGAGGCGAAGGAGAACTCGCCCGCCATCATCTTCATCGACGAGATCGACGCCGTCGGCCGCCACCGCGGCGCCGGCATGGGCGGCGGTCACGACGAGCGCGAGCAGACGCTCAACCAGATGCTGGTGGAGATGGACGGCTTCGATCCGAAGGTCTCGGTTCTCGTCATCGCGGCGACCAACCGTCCCGACATCCTCGACCCGGCGCTGCTGCGTCCGGGCCGCTTCGACCGGCAGATCGGCGTCGACGCCCCCGACCTGAAGGGCCGTCAGAAGATCCTCGAGGTGCACGGACGCGGCAAGCCGCTCTCGCCCTCGGTCGACCTCGCCGTCATCGCTCGCAAGACCCCGGGCTTCACCGGTGCCGACCTGGCGAACGTGCTGAACGAGGCCGCGCTGCTGACCGCGCGCTCCAACGCGCAGCTGATCGACATGCGCGCGCTCGACGAGGCGATCGACCGCGTGATCGCCGGTCCGCAGCGCCGCACCCGCGTCATGAAGGACAAGGAGAAGCTCATCACGGCGTACCACGAGGGCGGCCACGCCCTCGCCGCTGCGGCGATGAACCACTCCGACCCGGTCACGAAGGTCACGATCCTTCCGCGCGGCAAGGCGCTCGGGTACACGATGGTGCTGCCGCTCGAAGACAAGTACTCCGTCACGCGCAACGAGCTCCAGGACCAGCTCACCTACGCGATGGGCGGACGCGTCGCCGAAGAGGTCGTGTTCCACGACCCGACGACCGGCGCCTCCAACGACATCGAGAAGGCCACGGGCATCGCCCGCAAGATGGTCACCGAGTACGGGATGACGACCGAGGTCGGCCCCGTGAAGCTCGGGTCGTCGTCGGGCGAGGTGTTCATGGGCCGCGACATGGGTCACGGCCGCGACTTCTCCGAGCGCATCGCGGAGCGCGTCGACGCCGAGGTCCGGCTGCTGATCGAGCAGGCTCACAACGAGGCGTACGAGGTCATCAACGCCAACCGCGACATCCTCGACAAGCTCGCGCTCGCGCTGCTCGAAGAGGAGACCCTCGACCACCTGCAGCTCGCCGAGATCTTCAAGGACATCAAGAAGCTCCCGCCGCGCCCGCAGTGGCTCTCGAGCCAGGACCGCCCGGTGTCGAGCCTGCCCCCGATCGACGTCCCCAAGCGTCGCGAGGAGGCCGGGCTGGCGGCATCCACCGTCGCCGAGACCGAAGCCGAGACCGCCGCCGAGCGGGCTCCGCACCGTCGCCCCTCGGGGCAGGCGCGACCCGCGACCGCGTAGGCTCGGGGCGTGGCCGTCGATCGCGAACGCGTCGCCGCCCTCGTGCGCGACCTGCTCGAGGCGATCGGGGAGGACCCCGACCGTCCCGGGCTGAAGCAGACCCCGCAGCGGGTCGCCGACGCGTACGCGGAGTTCTTCTCGGGAGTCGGCGCTGACGCCGCCGAACCCCTCGCGCACACGATCTCGGTCGCGCGGGGCCCGGCGCCCGACACGCTCCCGTCGGGCGCGGTCATGGTGCGCGGGATCCGGTTCCGCTCGTTCTGCGAGCATCACCTGCTGCCCTTCGCGGGGCACGCTCACATCGCGTACCTGCCGGGTGAGCAGGTGGTCGGGCTCGGCGCGCTGCCGCGCGTGGTCGACACCCTCGCCGCGCGGCCGCAGGTGCAGGAGCGCCTCGGCGAGCAGATCGCCGACACCATCGCCGGCGCACTCGACGCGCGCGGCGTGCTCGTCGTGCTCGATGCCGCCCACGAGTGCGTCACGATGCGCGGCGGACGCCAGACGGATGCCTCGACCGTGACGGTCGCTGCGCGCGGCGTCTACACCGGGCCGGCCGAGCGGGCCGAGCTCATCGCCCTCATCTCGGGCGGTGCGGCATGACGGCGATCATGGGCATCCTCAACGTCACGCCCGACTCGTTCAGCGACGGTGGGCGCTACCTCGACCTCGACGCCGCCGTCGGTCACGCCGAGGCCTTGCGTCGCAGCGGCGCGCACATCGTCGACGTCGGCGGCGAGTCGACCCGCCCGGGCGCCGAGCGCGTCGACCCCGATGTCGAGCGCGAGCGGGTCGTCCCGGTGGTCGAGGCGCTCGCGGCGCGCGGCATCGCCGTGAGCGTCGACACCATGAACGCCGGCACCGCCGCGGCCGCCGTCGCCGCGGGGGCCCGCATGGTCAACGATGTCTCGGGCGGCCTGGCCGATCCCGACATGTTCGCGGCGGTCGCGGCATCCGATGCGGAGGTCGTCATCGGGCACTGGCGCGGACACTCGACGGACATGTACGCCACGGCCCGCTACGACGACGTCGTCGGAGAAGTGATCGCCGAGCTCCAGGACCGCGTCAGCGCCGCAGCCGCGGCCGGCATCGCCCCCTCGCGCATCGTCCTCGACCCGGGCATCGGCTTCGGCAAGCGCGGCGACCAGAACTGGACCGTGCTGCGCCACCTCGAACGCATCGCCGGGCTCGGCAAGCGCGTGCTCGTCGGCACGAGCCGCAAAGGCTTCCTGCGCGAGGCGATCGGAGACGCCCCCGGCGCGGACGGCACCGACGCGGGCGCCACCGATATCGACCGGCGCGATCTCGCGACCGCCGTCACGAGCGTGCTGGCGGCCGATGCAGGAGCATGGGGAGTGCGCGTGCACGATGTCGCGACGACCCGCGACGCGCTGGCCGTGCGTGCGCGATGGCGGGAGGCCCCATGAGCGACCGCATCACGGTGCGCGGCATCCGGGCCGTCGGGTACCACGGCGTCTACGAGCACGAACGACGCGAGGGCCAGGAGTTCATCGCCGACGTCGAGCTCGACCTGTCGCTGGCCGACGCCGCCGCGAGCGACGACGTCGCCGACACCGTCCACTACGGAGAGCTGGCCGAGCAGGTCGCCGCGATCTTGGCGGGCGAGCCCGCGGACCTTATCGAGACGGTCGCCGACCGTATCGCCAGCGCGGCCCTCGCTTTCGATCGCGTGGATGCCGTCGCCGTGACCGTGCACAAGCCGCAGGCGCCCATCGCGGTGCCCTTCGGCGATGTCAGCGTGACCCTCACCCGACGACGGGAGAACCGATGAGCCGCCGCCTCGCCCAAGAATCGCCCGAGCCCCGCCCGGCCGACAGCGCGCCCGCGCGTCGAGCCGTCGTCGCGATCGGCGCGAACCTCGGCGACCGGGCCGACACGGTCGCGCGAGCGATCGCTGAGCTCGACCGGCTGCCGCTCACCCGGGTCCTGCGGTCGGCCGGCCCGATCGAGACGGTCGCGCTGACCCTCGACGGACCGGATGCCGCGGCCCCGGCCTATCTCAACACGGTCGCCCTCGTCGACACGCGGCTGGCGCCCAGCGTGCTGCTCGGTTACCTGCACGCGATCGAGGAGCGTCACGGCCGGGCCCCGCGCTCGGCCGACCAGGCCCGGTGGCAGGATCGCACGCTCGATCTCGACCTCATCGCGCACGGCGACGTCGTCTGCGAGACCCCGACGCTTGTCCTGCCGCATCCGCGTGCGCACGAGCGCGACTTCGTGCTCCGGCCGTGGCTCGCGGTCGACCCCGACGCCGTGCTCCCCGGACGCGGGCGCGTCGACGCGCTGCTGGCCGCGCTGCCCGGGAGCACGCCGTGAGACGAACGTCTCCCGCGACCCTCATCGTGTCGGCGGTGCTCGGCATCGCCGCGGGGTTCGTCATCGATCAGGTGCTCACGGGGGCGGGGCGCGCGACCTTCACCCCGTCGGTCATGCTCCCGGTGCTTTTCGTGCTGCTGGCGGTCTCGGTCATCGCCCTCGCGCTGCCGATCCGTCGGGCGACCCGGGGTCAGGCTCCGCGGGTCGACCCGTTCCGCGCCGTGCGCGTCGCGATGCTGGCGAAGGCGTCGAGCATCGTCGGAGCGCTCGTGGGCGGTATCGGCGTCGGCCTCCTGCTCTTCCTTCTCACACGGCCGGTCCCGCCGTCAGTAGGCTCGACGGGAGCGGTCGTCGCCGCGATCGTCGGAGCCGTCGTGCTCGTGGCGGCCGGTGTGATCGCAGAACAGCTCTGCACCATTCGGAAGGACGACGATGACGACCAGCCCGGACCACCCGAGCCCGACGCCACTCCCTCCCACCACTGACGCTGCGGAGTCCGGCGCGATCGACGCCACCCTCGACGCCGGCACGTACGACCGCATCCGCGAGCCCCGCGGAGCCGGGCGTCTCGCCCTCGAGCAGGGCGTCTGGCACCAGATCTCGCGCAAATACCTCACCGTGCAGCTGATCAGCAACGGGTTCATCCTGGCGATCATCGTCGCCGCGCTGCTCGTGGCGCTTCTGGTCTTCGATCTGCCCTGGCTGCTGATCCCCGGCATCATCCTCATCGTGCTGACCCTGGCGGGCATGGCGATCCTGCCGCGCCAGGTGCGCTCGATCGGATACCAGCTGCGCGAAGACGACCTGGTCTTCCGCCGCGGGATCCTGTGGCAGCGCATGGTCGCCGTGCCGTACGGCCGCATGCAGCTCGTCGACATCACGCACGGGCCGATGGACCGCGGGTTCGGCATCGCGCAGCTGAAGTTCGTCACGGCCGCGGCAGCGACGGGCGTCGTGATCCCGGGCCTCACGCAGCAGGCTGCCGAGGCGCTGCGCGACCACCTGATGTCGGTGGCTGAATCGCGGCGGACCGGGCTGTGACCGACCCCGTACCGACCCCGCCCCCGGCCGACGCGACCGTCTCCGCTCCGCCGGCCGAGCTCGTCCGCTCACCCCTGAGCGACGGTGAGTGGCACCGGCTGCATCCGCTGACGCCGCTGCTGCGCGGCGGGCTGGCGCTGCTCGTGGTGCTCGGCATCGTGGTCGCGAACATGCGCGACCGGCTCATCAGCATCTTCGTGCCGGCGTTCGCTCCCGACGCCCCCATTGACGAGTGGGAGGAGTACGAGGCCGCCGGCGACCCGATCGGGTGGGTGCTGGCGAACAACCTCCTCCAGATCGCCCTGCTCGTCACCGTCGGCGTGCTCGCGCTCATCATCGGCGCGTTCTACCTGTCGTGGCGCTTCCACACCTTCCGCATCACCGACGACGACGTCGAGGTGCGCAGCGGCATCCTCTCGCGCACGCATCGTCGCGCACCGCTCGACCGGGTGCAGGGCGTCAACCTCACCCGCCCCGCCGTCGCGCGGCTTCTGGGCGCGGCGAAGCTCGAGATCGTGGGTGCGGGTGCCGACGCGAACGTCAAGCTCGAATACCTCTCCACCGGTAATGCCGAGACGATCCGCGCCGACATCCTGAGGCTGGCCTCGGGGCAGCGTCTGGCCGAACAGCGAGCCGCCGAGGCCGCGGCCGGCGGGTCGCGCGTCGCCGTCGCCGTCGCCGTCGCCCGGGGCATCACCGGTCTCATCGAGGGCGACGACGCGGATGCCGCCGAGCCCGAGTCGGTCGTCCGGATTCCACCCGGGCGGCTCATCGGGTCGCAGCTCGCCAGCTGGGGCACCGTCGTGATTTTGGCGGGCGCTACCGCGCTCGCGATCGCCCTGTCGCAGGGCGTGTACTGGGTGCTCTTCGCCTACTTCCCGGCGCTGCTCGGTTTCGGCGCGTACTGGGTGCGCACGATCGTGAAGTCGTTGCGCTACTCGATCGCGCCGACGCGCGACGGCGTGCGCGTGACGTTCGGCCTGCTCACGACCGTGTCGGAGATCCTGCCTCCCGGACGCATCCATGCCGTAGAGATCACGCAGTCCATCCTCTGGCGCGGATTCGGGTGGTGGACGGTTCGGATCAACCGCATGACCGGCCGGAGCGCTTCCGACACGACGACCGATCAGTTCACCACGGTCCTTCCCGTCGGCACGCTCGCCGACGTCGAGCGGGTGCTCGGCCTCATCCTGCCATCGGTCAGCGAGGAGGAGCGCGCGGCGATCGTCCGGAACGGTGTGCTCGGCGGCTCGTCCGCCGGGGGATACGTCACGACACCGCGGCGGGCACGCATCGTGCGCCCGCTGTCGTGGCGGCGGAACGGCCTCGCGATCGAGGGTGACCTGCTGATGCTGCGGCGCGGGCTGATCTGGCGCATGCTCGCGGTGCTGCCGCTCGCCCGGCTGCAGTCCGTCGCGCTGCACCAGGGGCCGGTGTCGCGCGCGCTGCGCGTCGCGACGCTGCGCGCTCATACCGTCTCGGGCCCGGTGCTCACCGCGGTCGCGGGCATCGACCGCGACGACGTGATCGCAGCGTTCGAGCGGGTGGCCCACGTAGCCGTCTCGGCCGCGGCATCCGACCGCTCGCACCGCTGGGCCGAGGTGGCGGATGTCGCTGAGTCGGTGCCTCCCGTGCCGGCGGCGCCCGTTCCCGTGCCGAGCCCGAACGCGGGCCCGAGCCCGGTGCCGCCCCCGCCGAGCGTGACCGAGCTCCCGCCGGGCGCCGTGCCGCCCCCGCCGTATGTGCCTCCCGCGGGGGAGACCTCGCCGGAGAGCGAACGATGACCGCGAGCTCGCGCCTGGGCGTCGGCATCATCGGCGCAGGCCGGGTCGGACCCGTCATCGGCGCGGCGCTCGCGGGCGCCGGCCACGCGCTGACCGGCGTCACCGCGGGATCCGATCGGGAACGGGTCGACGCGGTCATCCCGGGGGTGCCGGTGCTCGACGCCGACGAGGTCGTGCGTCGCAGCGAACTGGTCGTGATCGCGGTGCCGCACGACGAGCTCGGCCCGCTGGTCAGCGGTCTCGCCGAGCTCGGCGCCTGGCAGGTCGGGCAGCTCGTGCTGCACACCGACCCCGGGCACGGGCTCGATGTGCTGGCGCCGGCCGCCGCACGAGGAGCCATCCCGCTCGCCGTGCACCCGGCGATCGCGTTCACCGGGTCGACCCTCGACCTCCGCCAGCTCACGGGCGCCTACGCCGCGGTGACCGCGCCGGCCGCCGTCCTGCCGATCGGGCAGGCGCTCGCCGTCGAGCTGGGCTGCGAGCCCGTCGTCGTCGCCGACGCCGACCGTCCGGCCTACGGCGAGGCGATCGCGACCGCGACGCAGTTCGCCGCCTCGATCGTGCAGCAGTCGGCCGCGTTGCTCGAGGACGCCGGAGTGCCGGCCCCGGGTCGCTTCCTCTCGACCCTTGTGCACTCGACCGTCGAGCGGGCGCTGACCGAGGCGGGCCGCGGCGCGACCCCCGACGACGAACTGCTGTGAGCGACGTCGAGCTGGCCCGCATCCCGGCCGGAGAGCTGCCCGTCGCGGGCGCGGGCCAGGGCCCGCGGGTCGAGTCCTTCGAGATCGGGGTGTATCCCGTCACCGAGGAGCAACTCGGCGAGGTGCTCGGGGTGACCGCCGCGCACCCGCGGCGTCCGGCGGTGCAGCTGTCGTGGCTGAGAGCCGTGCGGTTCTGCAACGCGCTGTCGGAATGGGAGGGGCTCGACCCCGCCTACGCGGTCGACGGCGACGAGGTGCGTTGGTACGACGACTCCGACGGGTATCGGCTGCCGACCGAGCGCGAGTGGGAGTACGCCTGCCGTGCGGGCTCGCGTGCCGCGCACTACGGCCCGCTCGCCGAGATCGCCTGGACCGCCGCTGACAACCTCTCGTCGCCGCAGAACGTGGGCGGGCGGCATCCGAACCTCTTCGGCCTCTTCGACATGCTCGGCAACGTCTCGGAGTGGTGCTGGGACCTCTTCGCCCCCGATGCCGGGTCGCGCGACCGGGTGTTCCGGGGCGGCGGGTTCGCCGATGCCGCGACGTCCGTGCGGGCGGGAACGCGCCGCGGGGCGCGCCCCGACAGCGCTCACGACGACATCGGCCTGCGCGTCGCCCGCGGCGCCGTCGCTTAGCGGCCCGGCTCGGGGTCGTCGGGTGGCCGGTAGGTGCACACTCGTCGGATCGGCGGTGCTGGAGTAGTGCCGCGACGCCGCCGAGGCGACACTAGCACCAGCGGTCCGACGGCTGTATCGTCAAGCGCCCGCGGCACGCTCGGTAGACTGGCACGTCGAATCCCGAGGAGTTCTTCTGCCATGAGCGACGCGCCCGTGCCCCCCGTCGACGACGCCGACGACGTCATCGAACAGAAGGCCGTGCGCCTCGCCAAGCGCGAGCGGCTGCTGAGCGAGCGAGAGGATGCCGCGGGCGGCGCCTATCCCGTCGCCGTGGCCGTCTCCGACACCATCCCGGCGCTGCGCGAGCGCTACGCCGACCTCGAGGCCGGTGCCGAGACCGGCGTGACCGCCTCGGTCGCGGGGCGCGTCGTGTTCAGCCGCAACACCGGCAAGCTCTGCTTCGCGTCGCTGCAGTCTGGTGACGGCAGCCGCATCCAGGCCATGGTCTCGCTCGCCGAGGTCGGCGACGAGTCGCTGCAGGCGTGGAAGGAGCTCGTCGATCTGGGCGACCACGTCTCGGTCACGGGCCAGGTCATCTCCAGCCGCCGCGGTGAGCTGTCGATCATGGTGTCCGCCTGGCAGATCGCGTCGAAGGCGCTGCTGCCGCTGCCGAACCTCCACTCCGAGCTGAGCGAGGAGAGCCGCGTGCGCTCGCGCTTCCTCGACCTCATCGTGCGCGATACCGCACGCGAGACGGTCGTCGCCCGCGCCAAGGTCAACGCTTCGCTCCGTCGCACGTTCGACGAGCACGGCTTCCTCGAGGTCGAGACCCCGATGCTGCAGGTGCAGCACGGTGGTGCCGCCGCGCGCCCGTTCATCACGCACTCGAACGCCTTCGACACCGAGCTGTTCCTGCGCATCGCGCCCGAGCTGTTCCTCAAGCGCGCCGTCGTGGGCGGGATCGACCGCGTGTTCGAGATCAACCGGAACTTCCGCAACGAGGGTGCCGACTCGACCCACAGCCCCGAGTTCGCGATGCTCGAGGCCTACCAGGCGTACAGCGACTACAACGGCATCGCCGATCTGACGCAGGAGCTCATCCAGAACGCGGCGATCGCCGTCGCGGGATCGACGACCGTCACGTGGGCCGACGGCACCGAGTTCGATCTCGGCGGCGACTGGGACCGCATCTCGATGTACGACTCGCTCTCGGCCGCCGCGGGACGCGACATCACGCCCGCCACCTCGCTCGAGGAGCTCCAGGCCCTCGCCGCGGAGGTGGGTGTCGTCGTACCCGAGAAGGTCGCGACGCACGGCAAGCTCGTCGAAGAGCTCTGGGAGCACTTCGTCAAGGGCGGGCTCGAGCGCCCCACCTTCGTCATGGACTTCCCGGTCGACACGTCGCCGCTCGTCCGCGAGCACCGCTCGATCGCGGGCGTCGTGGAGAAGTGGGACCTCTACGTCCGCGGCTTCGAGCTGGCGACCGGCTACTCCGAGCTCGTCGACCCCGTCATCCAGCGCGAGCGTTTCGTCGAGCAGGCCAAGCTCGGCGCGCGCGGCGACGACGAGGCGATGCGCGTCGACGAGGAGTTCCTGCGCGCCCTCGAGCACGGCATGCCGCCCACCGGTGGCATGGGCATGGGCATCGACCGCCTGCTGATGGCGATCACGGGCCTCGGCATCCGCGAGACGATCCTCTTCCCGCTCGTCAAGTAACCGGCGGTTCCTGCGAGGGCCAGGGGGCCGTCCGGGTTTCCACATCCTGCCCCGGCCGGGCTCTGCACCACTCGGCCCGGCGCCAGCCTGGTGTGCATGACCACGACTGTTCGCGCCGCGGATGCCGCGCACTTCCTCTCTCTCGTTCCTCGTCTGCTCGGATTCGCTCCGAGCCGCAGCCTTGTCGTGGTGCCCTTCGCGGGGTCACGGAGCCTCGGGGCGATGCGCGTCGACCTGCCGACCGGCGCGCTCGGTGACCTCGACAGCGCCGCCGCGACCATCGTGGGAATGGTGTGTCGCATTCCGGATGCCGATGCCCTGACGGCGATCGCGTACGCTCCGGAGTCCGCGGCTGACGGGCTGCCGGCGGTTGCCGTCCTGGCGGCGGTCAGCCGGGCGGCCGACGTCTGCGGCGTGCGGGTCGTCGATCTGCTCAGCGTCGCCGAGGACGGCTGGGGGTCGCATCTCGACGCGTCGTGCCCGGCGGGCGGGAGGCCGCTCAGCGAGATCGAACGGGCCGCCGCGCGCGACGACGATCCGGGCCCGGGGCCGGCGATCGATCGCGATCACACGTCGGGCGCCGAGCTGCCGCGGCGCAGCGCCGCAGAGCGCCGCGTGGTGGGCGGCGCGCTCCGCTCGCTCGAGACGGCCCTCGCGGTGCTGTGCGGCATCCCGCGGGTGGGCGGCGGCCGGCGGCGGGCGCGAGGCACGGGGGCAGAGGGTGGGAGCGGCGTCGACCCCGCCGCGCTCGAGGCGGCTTGCGAACTCGACGACCCGCCGCGACTGTTCGAACGGGTCCTCGACGGCGATCCCGCCGAGCTCGAGCCCTTCGTCGTGGCGCTGCTGGTGTGGTGCCTCTCGCGTCCCTCGCTGCGCGACGTGGCCCTCGTGCAGTGGGCGACCGATGCCGGCCGCGGCGACGATGCCCTCGATGCGCAGCGGCGGTGGGAGGAGGGCGAGGAGTATCCCGAGCGGCTCGGCCGGATCATGTGGGGCGACGGCGACCGGCCCGATCCCGAGCGCCTGCTCGCCGCGCTCGCAGTCGTGCGCGAGGTCGCCGCGCTGGCTCCGCGCCGATTGCGGCCCGGACCGCTCGCGCTGTGCGCGTGGCTCGCCTGGGCGCTGGGGCGATCGTCGCATGCCGCGTCGTACGCCGAGCGCGCCCTCGAGATCGATCCCGATCACGGGCTCGCCGAGATCCTGCTGTCGTTCGCGCAGATCGGTCACCTGCCCGACTGGACCTTTCATCAGCGGGGACCCGTACGATAGGGGCATGGACGAATACGTGAGCGCGGTCATCTGGTCGCTGCTGCCGACCCTCGTGGTCTCGGTGCTCTTCGTCTTCGTCCTCCGCGGCATCCTGCGCATGGATCGCACCGAGCGCCGGGCGTACGCGAAGATCGAGGCGGAAGAGCGTGCGGCCCGTGGGCTCGCCGCTCCGGCGCCCGACAGCTCGACCCCCTGAACCCGTGGGATGAGCGGTCGCGCCCGATACGCTGATTCCGAGGAGATCGGAGGGGCGGCGTGACGATCGAGTTCACCGCGTTCGAGTTCCCCGGTTGGTGGCTCGTCCTGGTGTTCATCGCCGACCTCATCATCCGCATCACCGCGGTGATCGTCGTCCCGCGCAACCGGCGCCCCACGGCGGCCATGGCCTGGCTGCTCGCGATCTACTTCATCCCGTTCGTCGGTGTGCTGCTGTTCCTCCTGATCGGCAACCCGCGCCTGCCGCGGAAGCGGCGCCGGATGCAGCGCGAGATCAACCAGTACATCCGCGAGACCAGCGAGGGGCTCGACTTCGGCACCCTCCGACCCGACGCCCCCGCGTGGTTCACCTCGGTCGTCACGCTCAACCGCAATCTGGGCGCGATGCCGCTCGCGGGCGACAACGGCGCGGAGATCATCTCCGACTACGAGGAGAGCATCCGCCGGATGGCGGAAGAGGTGCGCACGGCCGAGCGATACGTGCACGTCGAGTTCTACATCCTCCAGTCCGACGAGACGACCGACGTCTTCTTCGCAGCGCTCGAGGAGGTCGCAGCCCGCGGCGTGACTGTGCGCGTACTCCTGGACTACTGGGCCAACCGAGGCAAGCCGAACTATCGCGCCACGGTCAAGCGCCTCACGGCCATGGGCGCGGACTGGCACCACATGCTCCCGGTGCAGCCGCTGCGGGGGAAGTACCAGCGCCCCGATCTCCGCAACCACCGCAAGCTCATCGTCGTGGACGGCCGCGTGGCGTTCACCGGGTCGCAGAACATGACCGACTCGACCTACAACCTGAAGAAGAACATCAAGCGCGGCCTGCACTGGGTCGACCTGATGGTGCGGGTGCAGGGTCCCGTGGTCGCCAGCATCGACGCGGTGTTCCTCTCCGACTGGTACAGCGAGACCGGCTCGGCGCCATCGGAGGACGTGGGTCTGTTCGAGCTCGAGAGCGGGCCGGGCGACCTGGACTGCCAGATCGTCCCGTCCGGACCCGGGTTCGAGTTCCAGAACAACCTCAAGCTGTTCACCGCGCTCCTCTTCGCCGCTCAGAAGCGCGTGATCATCGTGAGCCCGTACTTCGTGCCCGACGAGGGGCTGCTGTTGGCGGTGCAGACAGCCTGCCAACGTGGCCTGCAGGTCGAGCTCTTCGTCTCGGAAGAGGGCGATCAGGCGATGGTCTACCACGCCCAGCGCAGCTACTACGAGGCGCTGCTGCGCGCGGGCGTGAAGATCTGGATGTACCGCAAGCCCTACATCCTGCACACGAAGAGCCTGACGATCGACGACGATGTCGCCATCATCGGCTCGAGCAACATGGACATGCGATCGTTCGGTCTGAACCTCGAGATCTCGATGCTCGTGCGCGGTGAGGAGTTCATCGCCCAGCTGCGCCAGGTCGAAGACCAGTACCGGTCGCTCTCGCGTGAGCTCACGCTCGAGGAGTGGATGAAGCAGCCGCTCAGGTCGACGGTGCTCGACAACCTCGCTCGCTTGACCTCCGCCCTGCAGTGATCGGGTTCTGAGACGATGCGCGGTGACGCGACACTCTCGGGATGACGGAAGGATGAGACCATGACGACGACACGCACGACCGCGGCATCCGCACTGCTGCTCCTCTCGGCGCTCGCGCTCGCCGGCTGCGCCACGACCCCCGGCGCGGCCGCGTCCGGAAACACGGGTTCCAGCGGATCGGATGCCGGCTCCGCGGCGCCGTCGCAGGACGCCGACGTCGAGGCGGCGTGGCTCGACGGCGGGCGTGCTGTCGGCCTCGTGACCTACGGCAGCTCCTCGTGTCAGCCCGTCGTCGGCGAGGTGACAGCCTCGGGGCAGACGGTCACGGTCGAGCTGAGCGATCCCGAAGGGATGGCCTGCACGCGCGACTATGCGCCGCGCGCGTCGTACGTCGGGCTGCCGACGGGCGTCGACCCCACGCAGGACGTCGACATCGTCGTGTCCGGCGGTTACACCGGCGACGCCGACCTCGACGGGGTCGCCGGTCTCGAGGGTCCGACGGGCGAGGTGAACGACGAGATGCTGCCGAGCGCCGGCTGGTTCGACGACGCGGGCCTCGTTCTGCTGACCTGGGGCTCGTCGAGCTGCCCGCCCGTGTTCGAGACCGTCGCCCTCGACGGCGACGCGGTGCGCGCCACCGAGGCGACGCCCGCCGCCGACCAGGTCTGCACGATGGACTACGCGCCCCGGCTGAGCGTGGTCGCGGTCGAGGGCGTCTCGGACGACGCTCGCCCGGGCGAGATCGTGCTGGTGTCGCCCGCGGGCGACGAGCAGCGGATCTCCATCATCGGCTGACGCCGGCCCCTGCGGCCGTCAGCGCCCGCGTGCCGGTCAGGCCATCGTGTCGAGGATGCCGGTGAGGTCGTCGTACGTCGTCCGCGGGTTGAGGATCGCGAAGCGGGCGTTCGTCCGACCGGCGTGACTGCTCGGGGTGACGAACGCGTGCTGACGCTCGAGCAGATCCGAGGACCAGCGCGCATAATCGGACCGCTCCCACCCGACGCGCTCGAAGACGACGACGCCGAGCTGCGGGCGGCGCACCAGCGTCAGCTCCGGGCGGCGTTCGATCTCGGCGGCGATGCGCTCGGCGAGCTCGATCGACCGGGTGATGGCGTCGCGGTACACGTCGGTGCCGTAGGTCGCGAGCGAGAACCACAGCGGAAGGCCGCGCGGCCGGCGCGTGAGGTGCACGGCGTAGTCCGACGGGCTCCAGTCGGAGGTCTCGGTCAGCGTGTCGAGGTACTCGGCGTGCTGCGTGTGCGCCTGCCGTCCAAGCTCCGGGTCGCGGTAGATCAGGGCGCACGCGTCGAACGGCGCGAACAGCCACTTGTGCGGGTCGACGATGACCGAGTCGGCGCTCTCGACACCGGCGAAGCGGTGGCGCGCAACCGGGGAGAGCATCGCCGCGAGACCGTACGCCCCGTCGACGTGCAGCCAGACGCCGTGCTCGCGCGTGACCGCCGACACCGAGGCGATGTCGTCGACGATGCCGAAGTTGGTCGACCCGGCGGTCGCGACGACGGCGAAGACGCTCTCGCCGTGCTCCGCGAGCGCAGCCCGCACCGCGTCGCCGCGCAGCACGCCGTCATCCGCGACGGGCACCGCCACGACCTCGACATCCATGACCCGAGCGGCCGACGCGATCGACGAATGGGCCTCCGCGCTGCACACCACGCGCCAGCGGTCGGGACGGATGCCGCGCGCGCGAGCGGTCTCGCGAGCGGCAACGAGCGCCGAAAGGTTGCCAAGCGTGCCGCCCTGCACGAAGACACCACCGGCGCTCGCGGGCAGCCCGAACTCGTCGGCGAGCCAGCGAAGCACCTCGTTCTCGGCGTGCACCGCTCCGGCGCCCTCGAGCCACGACCCGCCGTAGAGCGCGCTCGCCGAGACGACGAGATCGAACGCGGCGGCGGCCTTCGACGGCGCGCTCGGGATGAAGGAGAGGTAGCGGGGGTCGTCGGTCGAGATGCACGACGGGGCGAGGATGTGCTCGAAGACGCCGATGGCCTTGCGGGCGCCGATGCCGTCCGCGTCGATGGTGCGCCCGGCCAGGCGGCGCAGTTCGGTCGGCGGCAGGGGCTTGTCGAGCGGCGTGTCTTCGGCGAGGAGCCGGCCGCGCGAGTACTCGAGCACGAGATCGACGATCGCGCGCGTCTCATCGGTGACGTCGTGCATGCGGGCGGGGAAGCGCTCGGTCATGGGTCCTCCTTGCGTCGAGGGTAGTTCGGGCGGGGCAGGGCCCGAGGCGGGGTCGGGTCTGGTCAGGTCAGCGGCGGGGTGCGCGGTGGCGCGACCCGGCGAGGGGCGAGTGCCTCGACGGCGGCGCCGAGGCGGAGCAGTGCACTGTCGTCGTACGCGCGTCCGGCGATCGTCAGGCCGACCGGCATCCCGATGCCGGGGAGGAGCCCCATCGGTACCGTCACGGTCGGGATGCCGAGGTGGCGGATGGCGAGGTTACCGTTGGCGATCCAGGTGCCGTTGCGCCACCCGATGTCGGCCGAAGCGGGGTTCACGTCCATGTCTGCGGGAGCGACATCGGCGACGGCGGGGAAGACGACGGCGTCGAGGCCCGCGGCATCCATCCACTCCTCGAGGTCGACGCGCCGGGTCTTTTCGAGGCCGCGAAGCCCGGCCTCGAGATGCGGGATGTCGGTGAGCGCGACGCCCGGATGTGCGCGGACCCAGGCGGGGTACTCGGCGATGTCGTCGTCGAACCCGTCGTAGCGCTCGGGCAGGGCGCCGTCGGGATGCGGGAAGATCCGTGCTCCGTCGACGTCCGCGAGACCGGGGAAGGCGGGGTCGCCGTTGGCCCGGAGGAAGTCGTCCCAGGCCCAGGCCGACAGGTCGACGATCTCGCGGCGCAGGTACTCAGGGTTCACGCGGCCGTTCGTCGCGATGGACCCCGCGCCGGGCCGGTCGTTCTCGTAGCGCGACACGACGGGGAAGTCGGTCTCGACGACCTCGGCTCCGGCGGCCTCGAGATCGGCGCGGAGCGACCGCCAGAGCGCGATCACGCCCGGTCGCGTCTCGATGCGCTGCCCGGTCGGCCCGCCGATGCCGGGGGAGTCGGCGGTGCCGGCATCCGGGTCGGCGTCGATGTACATGCGCGGGATGCCGATGCGCCGACCGGCCAGGACGGCGCGGGCGTCGGCGGGGCCTGTGACCGCGAGGTCGCGGTAGCTCGGCGGGTGGACGGTCGAGGCGGCCGGGACCTCGACCCAGGGCTGCATCCGCCAGAAGTCGCCGCGCGTGTCGGGATCGTCGGCGACGACGACGTCGAGCACGGCGAGCAGATCGGCCATGGTGCGGGTGTGGGGGACGACGACATCCATCGTCGGCACCAGTGGCCAGTTGCCGCGCACCGAGATCACGCCGCGCGACGGGGTGTAGGCGCAGAGGGCGTTGTGCGAGGCCGGGCCGCGCCCGCTCGACCACGTCTCTTCGCCGAGCCCGAACGCGGCGAAGCTCGCTGCGGTGGCCGTCCCCGAGCCGTTCGACGATCCCGATGCGAACGGGGCGGTCAGATAGTCGGCGTTGTACGGGCTCTCGGCCCGCCCGTAGAGACCGCGCTGCATGCCGCCGTTGGCCATCGGCGGCATGTTGGTCAGCCCGAGGCAGATGGCGCCGGCATCCCGCAGTCGCTCGATCGTGAAGGCGTCGCGTCGCGCGACGAGGTCCGCGAACGCGGGGCTTCCGGCAGCGGCGGTCAGGCCGCGCACGAGGTAGCTGTTCTTCGCGGTGTAGGGGATGCCGTCGAGCGGCCCCCGGCTCTCACCGCGCACGCGACGCTCATCCGACGCGCGGGCTTCGGCGAGGGCATCGGGGTTTCGGACCACGATCGCGTTCAGTGCGGTGGCGGTATCGGGGCCGTCGTAGGCGTCGATGCGGGCGAGGTAGGCCTCGACGAGCTCGACCGCAGTGGCCTCGCCGCTCGCGAGCGCCGCCCCCAGCTCGCCGATGGAGGCCTCGTAGACCTCGATCACCGCTCTGTCCCCGCTGCTCTTCCCGTCGAGTCGCCACGAAGTGCGTGTCCGGCGGGGGAGGGCAGGGCGGGCTGCTGCTGGGTGATGCAGTGGATGCCGCCGCCGCGGGCGAAGAGCGGGCGCGCGTCGACCGTCACGACGCGGCGGCCGGGGTAGGCGTCGGCGAGGATGCCGCGGGCCCGGTCGTCGGCCGCGGGGTCGCCGAAGCCGCACGCGATGACCCCGCCGTTGACGACGAGGTGGTTGACGTAGCTGAAGTCGACGAAGCCCTCGGCGTCGCGCAGCTGCGCGGGGCCGGGCAGGTCGATGATCTCGAGGTGCCGGCCCGCGGCATCCGTCGCGGGCTCGAGGGCGGCGCGGATCTCGGGCATCACGGCGTGGTCGGGGTGCGCGGGGTCGGGCTGCGCGTGCAGGAGCACCCGTCCGGGCGCGGCGAAGGTCGCGACGATGTCGACGTGGCCGTTCGTGCCGAACTCGTCGTAGTCGCGCGTGAGTCCGCGCGGCAGCCAGATGGCCGTGTCGGCGCCGATCGTGCGCAGCATCTCGGCCTCGACGCGCGCCCGGTCGGCGAAGGGATTGCGGCGCGGATCGAGCTGGACGGTCTCGGTCAGCAGCACCGTGCCCTCGCCGTCGACGTGGATGCCGCCGCCCTCGTTGACGAGCATCGAGCTGACCAGCTCTGCTCCGACGTGGGCGGCGATGATGCGCGCGTGTTCGGCCGAGAGGCGCCAGTCAGCCCAGTCGGGAGCGCCCCACCCGTTGAAGATCCAGTCGACCGCACCGAGCATGCCCGGCCGCTCGTCGTCGACGACGAAGGTGGGCCCGTGATCGCGCATCCAGAACTCGTCGACCGGCGTCTCGTGCTGCTCGATCCCGCTGCCCAGCAGGTCGCGCGCCCGCGCGGTCTCGGTCGGATCGACGAGCATCGAGACCTGCTCGAACTCGGCGACGGCCCGGGCGACGGCCGTCCAGGCGGCGTATCCGTCGGCCCGGTCGGCATCGGTGTCTCCGAGGGTGAACCCGACGCGCGGGAACGCCATCCACGTGCGATCGTGCGGCGCGGTCTCGGCCGGCATCCTCCAGGCCATCGCGGTCCTCCCGGACTAGTTGATCAGTTGATCAATTTCTGGGAAGCGTACAGACTGGCGGGCATGGCGTCAAAGGATTCTGCGGGGCGAGCGAGACTGAGCGGAGAGCAGCGTCGCGCGCAGATCGCCGCCGCCGCCGAGCGGATCGCCCGCGAGCACGGCCTGAGCGCGGTGACTCTGCGCGCCGTCGCGACGGCCGTCGGCGTCGGGCCAGCGCTCGTCGCGCACCACGCCCCGAGCATGGACGACGTCGTCGCCGCCGCCTTCGAGACGATCGTCGCGGCGGAGCTGTGCGACCTCGAGCACCTGCGGGCGGGCAGTCCCGATGCCGTCGCCCTCGTCCGCGAGCTGCTGCGCACGCTCCTCGACGGCACCCGTTCCGACGTCACCCTCGTGTGGGTGCAGTCGTGGGCGCTCGGTCGCCGGAACGAAGCGCTCGCCGAGCGGGTGCGCGCGCAGATGGATGCCTGGACCGCCTTCCTCGAGGGCATCATCCGCGACGGCGTCCGCGCGGGATCGTTCCGGGTCGACGACCCCGCCGCCGTCGCGGCCCAGGTGCTCGGGATGATCGACGGGCTCAACGCGCACGCTCTCGTCTCGTGGCACGACGCCGATGCGCGCATCCGCCTCATGTCGACCGCCGTCGAGGCGATGCTCGGACTCCGGCCCGGGGAGCTCACCGCCGCGTGACCACGTCGCTGTCACAGGCGGCGTCCAATCTCAACCCGTCTGCGACGTCTCCGGTGGTCGCCCTACGGTGGGGAGCACACAAGCGAGGGGGACACCGCCATGGCACATCGAGCACTCGTCCTGACCGGATCGGGTCGGTACGCCGATCCGTGGCACCCCTTCGCTGAGGTCGGGGCGCAGGTCGCCGACATCCTTCGCCACCGCGACTGGGATGTCGCCGTCTCGGACGACGTCGACCAGGGCATGGCGAACCTCGACGGATACGACCTCGTCGCGGTCTGCGCGGGCGACCCGTGGCGCAGCGGCACCAGCCTGACGCGGGGTGCTCCGCCGTCGTCCGTGGCCGGATTCGCCGCGGCGCTCGAGCGCGGCATCGGCGTCCTTGCCGTGCACTCGGCGGTCTCATCGCTGCGTGACTACCCGGAGTGGGCGCCGGCGCTCGGCGCGATCTGGCTGCCCGAGCTGTCGTTCCACCCGGAGGCGGGCGAGATGACGGTCCAGGTCGAGCCGGATGCCGTGCCCGCCGAGGTGCCGACCACCTTCCACACCCACGACGAGCGCTACTGCGCGCTGCAGCGGCTCGGGCAGCGCACCGTCGTGGCGTGGCACGAGGGCGACGGCGCGAAGGAGGCCGCGGCGTGGGTGCGGGAGTACGGCGGCGGGCGCATCGCGGTCGATGTGCTCGGCCACGACGCGCAAGCCTTCGAGGCCTCGGGCCATCGCACGCTGGTCGCCGCCCTCGCGGCCTGGGCGGTCGCCGGCAGCTGAATCGCGTGCCAGCGGTACCCGACGCGTCAGCGAAGCGAGGCGCGGTACCTCTCGACGACGACGGCTGCCACCGCCTCGTCGGGCGCGAGGGGGTCGGTCACGACGTCGGCGCCGGCGCCCGCGATCACGCCCGCGAAGTGCCCGGGCGCGAGGACATAGCTCGCGGCGAAGACGCGTGTCGCTCCGGCGGAGCGCGCGGCCGCGACCGCCGCGTCGATGCGGATGCCGGCGCCCGCGGCGAAACCCACCGACACCGGCATCCCCAGGCGGGCGGCCAGCAGGTCGGCCATCGCCGCGACGTCGACCTCGGCCGCCGGATCGGACGATCCCGCCGCCGCGAGCACGACGGCCTCGGCGCCGGGCGGCGCGTCGGCGGCGCCCAGGCCGGCGGCGCGCAGCCGCTCGGCGAGCAGACCGGCCAGCAGGTCGTGCGGACCGAGCGCGGGAGTCGCGACGCACGGGCCGGGAGCCGCTGCGACCGCACGTGCGATGTCGACCCGCGTGTGGAAGCCGGTGGAGAGCAGGAGAGGCACCACGACGGATGCCGCCCCCGCGGGCACGCCCGCCACGACGGCGTCGATCTCGGGTTCCTGCACGTCGACGAACGCCTCTTCGACCTGCACTCCGGGAAGCATCTGTCGGACTCGCGTCACGACGCCGGCGATCGCGGCGCGCCCCTCGAGGGAGCTCGTGCCGTGGGAGCAGGCGATGAGGACCGGCGTCATGGTGTCGCTCCCGTCGTCGTGAGGTCGAGGCGGTAGCCGCGCTTGACGACCGTCCGGATGAGGCCGGAGCACCCGAGCGCTTCGCGCGTGCGGGCGATCGCGACGTCGAGGGCGTGGTCGCCGGCGTTCGAACGCGGAAGCGACCGCTGCAGATCGGCGCGACTCACGACGCCACCCGCCGCGGTGAACAGCGCTTCGAGGATGAGGGCCGAGGTCGGCGAGAGCGGGATGACGCGGCCATCGAGAACGGCGGCCGAGCTGCGCAGCTCCAGCAGCCCCGCCGGCGTCGGAAGCGAGGGTGCGTGCCCGCCGCCGAAGTGGGTGACCACGGCACGGACGAGCGAGCCCAGCCGCCCGCGCTCGGCGATGAGAGGTTCCGCTCCGGCGCCGCGGAGGGGAGCCGCCGTGATCGGCCCGACGGCCGCGAGAAGCAGCCGCCGGCCCCGCGCCCGCCGGACGATCTCGTCGATGACACCCTCGCGCCGGGCCGTCGCGATCCACTCCGCTGCGCCCGGAGCGGACGTGAACAGCACCGCGTCGACCTCACCCTGCGCGGTCGCGACGACCGAGCGCGCGACGGCGGCCGGATCCGGCGGCGGCCCCCACCGGTACACGGTGAGGCTGACGACCTCCGCGCCCGCCCCCGTGAACAGTTCGTCGAGGCCATCGGCTCCCGAACCGTGATGCTGCACCGCGACGCGGCGACCGCGCACGCCTTCGGCGAGCAGGAACTCGCCGAGCTCACCCGAGGTCTCCGACTCGGCGACCCAGTCCGCCAGCAGACCCGCTTGCTGGATCGCGCCGCGCGCCTTGGGCCCGCGGGCGACGATCTGGGCACCCGCGAAGGCGTCGTGCAGATCGTCGAGGAGTCCCGCTTCGTCGGCAGCCTCCATCCAGCCCCGGAATCCCACGCCCGTCGTCACGACGACGACATCCGGCGGATCGGCGATGAGCGAGCGCGTCGCCGAGATGAGTGCCTCGTCGTCGATGTGGGGCACGATGCTCAGCGCCGGGGCATGGCGCACGGTCGCTCCGTGTCTCTCGAGCGCCGTCGCGAGCTCGTTCGATCGCCGATCGACGGCGATGACGATCGTGCAGCCGCCGAGGGCGGCCGAGAGCGCGGGACGGACGGACTGGTTCACCGGATGACGCGCTCCCGCTCCTCAGCCGGCGCGAGCAGCAGGCCCGCTCGGGCGACCTCGCCGATCACGATGACGGCGGGATTCGTGACACCGGCGGCTGCGGCATCCGCGAGCACCGTCGCGAGCGTCGATCGGGTCGTGCGCTGCTGCGGCGTGTGCCCCCGCTCGACGATGGCGACCGGACGCTCGAGAGGAGCGCCCCCGGCCCGCGCGGCCTCGACGATGCGCGGCAGCGCGGCGACGCCCATCAGGAAGACGGTCGTGATCGCGTCGTCGCCGAGCGCCGCCCGTGTCGACGGCGTGATCGGCCCCTGGCCGTTGGCGACGTGGAGCCCGCCCGAGACGCCGCGGTGGGTGACCGGGATGCCGGCGGCTTGCGGCACCGAGACGATGCTCGTGAGGCCGGGGACGACCTCGACCGGGATGCCGGCCGCGTGGCAGGCCGCGACCTCCTCGCCACCGCGGCCGAAGACGAACGGGTCGCCGCCTTTCAGGCGCACGACGCGTTTGCCGGCGCGGGCATGAGCGACCAGCAGGGCGTTGATCTCGTCCTGCGTCACCGGGTGGTGGCCGGGCTGCTTGCCGACGTCGATGACCTCGACACCGGGCTCGAGCTCGTGAAGGACGTCGACGGGGCCGAGCCGGTCGGCCACGACGACATCCGCTTCGGCGAGCAGGCGCCGACCCCGTACGGTCATGAGGTCGGCCGGACCCGGGCCGCCGCCGACGAGGTCGACGCGGCCGCCGCCGCGGCGGCGTCGGCGCAGCGGCAGCATTCCGGCACGCAGGGCGGCGGCGATTGCATCGCGCAGGCGTACGGCGCGCCGCGGGTCGACGCCCGCGTCCGAGGCGACCCCCACGATGACGTCGCCGCTGCGGGTCTCGGCCGTCAGTCGCGCGGTGCCGTGCGCGCCGTCGGACGTGTTGACGCAAAAGACCCGTTCGGATTCGCACCAGGCCGCGACCGCGGCATCCACGCGAGGGATGCCGGTGGCTGTGTGCACGAGCCAGGCGTCGGCGATGTCGTCGCGCCGCGCTTCGCGGGACGCCCACGTCAGCCCGTGGGCGGCGACTGCGGCGCGCATCGCGTCACCGAGCTCCGGTGAGACGATGCGGACGTCGGCCCCTTCGTCGAGGAATCGGCCGAGTCTGCGGGCGGCGACGGCGCCGCCGCCGACGAAGACGACGCGGCGGCCGGTGAGCGAGAGCCCGAGCATCGTCGTCATGCCGCACCTCCGTCGCGGATGAAGACGGTGCCTTCGCCGTTCACGGCCACCGGCCAGACCGGCAGCATCCGCTGCTCCTTGCCCTGGGTGTCGAGGCACACGCCCGTCCGCAGGTCGAAGACCTGCTTGTACATCGGCGACGCGACGGTGGGGGCGTCGCCGCGGGTGCCGACGATCCCGCGCGACATGACGTTCGCGCCGCTGTACGGGTCGAGGTTGGCCGTCGCGTGAACACGACCGTCGTGCAGGAGGAACAGGGCGATTTGCCGGTCTCCGAGCAACGCCGCACGGCCACGCTCGACCTCGAGGTCGTCGAGCCGGCACACCGCCGTCCACGCCGAGCTGCGGCTCCGCGCGCGGGGTGCGCTGCCGGTCTCGCTCATCGTGTCGTCCACCAGGGTCATCGCCGCACCTCCAGGGTCGTGCCGGCGATGAGCACGCGGTCGTCCGTGCGTTCGTCGGCGGTCGCGGGGCGCGGCTGACCTCGCTCGACTGTGTACGCCAGCGACGGGTCCGGCGTCGTCGGCGCGTTGACGAACGACGCGAACCGCCGCAGCTTCTCGGGGTCGGCGAGGGTCGCCGCCCACTCGTCCTCGTAGGCGTCGATGTGGCGCGCCATGGCGGCATCCAGGTCGGCGCAGATGCCGAGCGAGTCGTCGAAGATGACCTCCCGCAGCCCGTCGATGCCGCCCTCGAGGTCTTCGAACCACGGAGCCGTGCGCTGCAGTCGGTCGGCCGTCGAGATGTAGTACATCAGGAAGCGGTCGATCGTCGTCAGGAGGGCGTCGTCGTCGAGGTTCTCGGCCAGCAGCACCGCGTGACGCGGAGTGAACCCGCCGTTTCCGCCGACGTAGACGTTCCACCCGGTCTCGGTCGCGATGACCCCCACGTCCTTCCCGCGGGCCTCGGCGCATTCGCGGGCGCATCCCGAGACCCCGAGCTTGAACTTGTGCGGAGCGCGCAGGCCCCGGTACCGCAGCTCGAGGCGCACCGCCATGCCGACGGAGTCCTGCACCCCGTACCGGCACCAGGTCGACCCCACGCACGACTTCACGGTGCGCAGCGACTTGCCGTACGCGTGACCCGACTCGAAGCCGGCCTCGACGAGTCGCCCCCAGATCGCCGGCAGCTGTTCCAACCGGGCCCCGAAGAGGTCGATCCGCTGGCCGCCGGTGATCTTCGTGTACAGGTTGAAGTCCTGGGCGACCTGCGCGATCACGAGCAGCTTCCCCGGGGTGATCTCGCCGCCCGGGATGCGGGGGACGACGGAGTAGCTGCCGTCCTTCTGCATGTTCGCCATGACGTGATCGTTCGTGTCCTGCAGCGTCGCGTTCTCGCCATCGAGCACGTGGCGACCGGTGAGGGTCGACAGGATGCTGGCGAGCGCGGGCTTGCAGATGTCGCATCCGCGCCCCGAGCCGAAGCGCTCGATCACGGCGCTGAACGTCGTCAGGCCCGACACCCGCACCGCGTCGAAGAGCTGCCGGCGCGACAGGTCGAAGTGCTCGCAGAGGGCGTTGCTGACGGTCGCCCCCGACTTCGCGAGCTCGGCGCCGACCAGCTTCTTGATCATCGGGACGCACGAGCCGCACGCGGCTCCCGCCTTCGTGCAGGCCTTGACGGCGGCGACATCCGTGCATCCCTCGTCGTGGACGGCCGAACGGATGCCACCGGCGGTCACGCTGTTGCACGTGCAGACGAGGGCCGCATCGGGCAGCTCGCCGGTCGGGGCCGCGACGCCGCCGTCCGGCATCAGGTAGGCGACCGGGTCGCCGCCGAGCGCGCCGCCCACGAGCGGACGCAGCGCCCCGTAGGCCGACGCGTCTCCGACGAGGATGCCGCCGAGCAGTGTCTTCGCGTCGTCGGAGAGCACGAGCTTCTTGTAGACCCCGGCCACGGGGTCGGCGTACACGACGTCGAGCGCTCCGGGCGTCTCGGCGAACGCGTCGCCGAAGCTCGCGACATCCACGCCCGACAGCTTCAGCTTCGTCGACACGTCGAAGCCGCCGAAGCTGGCCTCGAGCCCGAGCAGGCGCGTCGCGGCGACCTCGGCCATCGCGTAGCCGGGAGCGACGAGCCCGACGCACTGCCCGCCGAAGCTGGCGACCTCGCCGATCGCCAGGATTCGGGCATCCGAGGTGTCGCACCCCTGGTCGATCACGACGCCGCCGCGCGGGTCGACGGCGAGGCCGGCATCGCGGGCGAGCTCGTCGCGGGGGCGGACGCCGACGGTGAAGACCACGACGTCGGTGCGCTCCCACGTGCCGTCGTGGAACTCCAGGCCCACGACCTGTCCGCTGCGATCGGCGTCGAGCCGTGTGGTCAGTGACGAGGTGCGCACCCCGATCCCCCGTGCCGTGATCAGGCGGCGCAGGGCATCTCCGGCCGGAAGATCGAGCTGAGCCGACATCAGCCTGTCGGAGGACTGCACGACGGTGCAGTCGACGTCGAGTCCCTGCAACGCGCCCGCCGCTTCGAGGCCGAGCAGGCCGCCGCCGATGACGGTTCCGGTCAGCCGTCGGCCGAGCGCAGCCGACCGGCGCTGCACGAACGCCTCGAGCGCTTCGACATCGTCGAGGGTGCGGTAGACGAAGCAGCCCTCGTGGTCGTATCCGTCCACGGCGAGCCGGGCCGCGTACGAGCCCGTCGCGAGCACGAGCCGGTCATAGCCGATGCGCTCGCCGGAATCGACGAGCACCTCGCCGGCGTCGCGATCGATGCCGGTGACGGTGCGCCCGCGGAGGAACCGGACGCGCTCGTCGCCGAAGGGAGAGCGGTCGAGCTCGAGGTCGTCGGCGGAGGCGCCGGCGAAGAACGACGTCAGCCCGACCCGGTCGTACGGGTGGCGGGGCTCGTCGCCGACGACCGTCACGCGCCAGGTGTCGTCTGCGCGGCTCAGCAGGCTCTCCACGAAACGGTGGGCGACCATCCCGGCACCCACCACGACGACGTGTCGGGTGGGGCCGGTGGAGCTCATGTCGTGACCGTACGCGGGCGAGGTTGCGGCGCCGTCAGCGGCGTGTTTCCGGCTGTTTACGGTGCGGACCATGCGTCACACCCGGGCGGTCGCGGGCTCGACGGCTGCCGGCTCCGCGGCGGCGGGCTCGGTGGCTACAGGCTCGGCGGTCCCGGTCGCGCGGGTTCGCTTCGGCGCGCGCACGCGGCGCGGCGAAGTCGGCCGGCCGTAGGTGAAGTAGAGCGGGATCGCGACGAAGACGAGGCCGCCGACGAGGTTGCCGAGCACGGTGGGGATCTCGTTCCAGATCAGGTAGTCCATGATCGTGAAGTCGCCGCCGAGGAGGAGCCCCGAGGGGAACAGGAACATGTTCACGATCGAGTGCTCGAATCCCATGAAGAAGAAGAGCATGATCGGCATCCACATCGCGAAGATCTTGCCGATGACATCCTTCGAGATCATCGCCAGCACGACGCCCGTCGCGACCATCCAGTTGCACAGGACGCCGCGGACGAAGAGCGTGAGCATGCCCGCCGCGCCGTGCTCGGCGTAGCCCACCGTGCGGCCCTCGCCGATGTGGCCGATCGCCTGGCCCACCTCGTTCGGCGGCGTCGAGAAGCCGTAGGTGACGACGATCGCCATCAGCACGGCGACGGTGAAGGCGCCGATGAAGTTGCCGAGGAACACCAGCCCCCAGTTGCGCAGGATGCCGCCGAGCGTCACCCCCGGCCGCCGGTCGAGCCAGGCGAGCGGCGCGAGCACGAAGACGCCGGTCAGCAGGTCGTAGCCGAGCAGGTACAGCATGATGAAGCCGATCGGGAAGAGCACGGCGCCGAGCAGCGGCATCCCCGTCGTCACGGTGATGGTCACGGCGAAGGCGGCGGCGATCGTGAGGACGGCGCCGCCCATGATGGAGCGGATGAGCGTGTCGCGGGTCGAGAGCATGACCTTCGACGCGCCCGCGTCGATGACGGTCTGAACGAGCTCGGTGGGCTTGACGTAGGACATCGCGTCCTCCTTCGGTCGAGAGCCGGTGGGTATGGTGCTCGACGCTAGAGGCGGGGTGTTTCCCCGGCGGTCTCGCTGATCGTCCGTTCCGTTACCTCTTTCTCTCTTCGGGCCGTCGGCGATTGTGAGATCGCGGGCGCGCTGGTGGCGATTCGGGCGGGGTGGTGCAGAGTAGCGGTGTGCCCGTCGTCTCCGCCCTGTACCGCTATCCCGTCAAGGGGTTCACTCCCGAAGCGCGCGACGAGCTCGTCGTCCAGCCCGACGGCCGGATCGCCGGCGACCGGGTGCTCGCGTTCCGCTTCGCCGACGCGGTGGAGCCGGAGGACGCCGACGGCCTCGAGTCATGGCCGAAGAGCCGCGGCCTCGCGCTCATGGACTTCCCGGCGCTCGCGCGCGTGGCGCTGGACTTCGACGCCGACGCGCGGCGGCTGCGGCTGAGCGTCGATGGCGCGGTGCTCGCGGACGCGGGGCTCAACGACGCCGGGCGGCGCGAGCTCGAGGACGCGATCACCGCATTCGTGCGGGGCTCGGGCGACGCGCGACGCCTCGACCGCGACGGCGTGCTGCCGCTGCGGCTCGTCGGCGACGGCGCGACCTCGCGCTTCCAGGACCGCGCCCGCGGTTACGTCTCGCTGCACGGTGCCGCCTCGGTCGAGGACGTGGATGCTGCGGTGGCCGCGCCCGTCGACAGCCGCCGGTTCCGCTCGAACATCGTCGTTTCGGGTGTCGGTGCGTGGGACGAACTCGGCTGGAGCGGCCGCGCCCGCATCGGTGAGGTCGCGTTCGACGTGCAGCGCCCCATCGGCCGGTGCGCCGCGATCATGGCCAACCCCGACACGGGCGAGCGCGACGCGCGGCTGCTGCGCGTGCTGACGACCGAGTTCGATCAGGCCGAGCCGACCCTCGGCATCCTGCTCCTCCCCGCCGACGGCGGGGGAGTGGTGCGGGTGGGCGACGAGGTCGTCGTCGAGGGCTGAACCGGGTGGCGGCATCCGTTCGTGGGTGCCGGGATGCAAGTGTTCCCGACCGACACCCCGGGACGGATGCCGCTGAGCGGCGTGTCGGTCGCGGCGCCTTGCAGCGCGGTACGGGGTTGGTGCTCGAGGGCTGAGCCGGGATGTCGGCGGCGGGAGCTTCTACGGCGTCGGCGCGTTCTGCGCCGGGTCGACGGCCCCGCGTCCGCGGACGGCACACGTCCACAGCCCGAGGAGAACCGCAGCGGCGAGAATCAACGAGAAGCCGGACCGGACCGCGTTCGCGCTGAAGCCGAGCCCGCCTCCCGCAGCGAATGCGACGAGCACGGCCACGTACGCCCCTGCCGGGCGGAGGTGCTGTTCACCGTCGTCGGCGATGCGGCGTGCGACCGCGCGTCCCAGCAGGCCGGCGGCCATCTGGATGACCGAGGTGACGGCGATGTTGCCATAGAGCATCCCCGTCTCGCGGTGAAAGGCGTTGCCCTGAACGCCGGCGACGAAGCTGACGGCCCCGGCGATCCACATCGGTTCCGATCCGCGGGTGACGCTCAGCACGGCGAGGACCGTGACGATCACGACCTCGCCGAGAAGGACGGGCGCCGAGTACGACTTCCCCCGGCGAGCGAGCCCGAGGATGAGGATGCTGCACGCGAAGGCTCCGGCCGCGAAGACGAGAACGGAACTGGCCGCAAGGAGCGCGCGGTCGACGTCTCCCTCCGCGGTGGCGTAGCCCAGCGAGATGAGATTGCCGGATTGCACGGTCGCGAACGTGCCGACCTGGCCGAACGTCCATGCGTCGAGCAGTCCGGAGACGAACGCGAGAGATGCCGACGCCCACACCGTCTCCAGGAGCGGGTAGCGACGAATCGATGAGGCGTGGGCGAGCGACATGGAACCTCCCGGGGCCTTCCACCCAAGCGAACGGAGCGATCGACGGCGTCCGACGAGTGTCGAATACCCGTTCGTCAGCTATCCCTGTGACGCATCGCGGGGCATCGCCAGACTCCTGAATACCGTCCGGATCCGTCACGAAGGAGCAAGCCATGGATTCGTCTGAGAACGTCCCCGTCGGGCACGAGGTTCCCACGCTGGGCAACCCCGACTTGCCGCAGGAGGGCGAGGTCAACATCGCCGATCGCCCGCAGAGCAACACGATGACCGGCCCGCAGAACACGGCTATCACCTCGCAGTTCCCCAACCAGATTCACGCGCCGGCGACCGACATCAGCACCCAGCCGTTCTTCTGGTCCTCGTTCAACATCTCGCCGCGCCGCGTCCAGCGGGGCGGCTGGGCGCGGGAGCTGACGAAGCAGGACTTCCACATCTCCGACGAGATCGCCGGCGTCAACATGTACCTCGAGCCCGGCGGCATTCGTGAGCTGCACTGGCACCAGACTGCCGAGTGGGCCGTCATGACCCGGGGCAAAGCGCGCGTCACGACCCTCAGTCGCTCCGGTCTTCCCGCCGTGGAAGACGTGGAGGAGGGCGATCTGTGGTTCTTCCCCGCCGGTACGCCGCACTCGCTCCAGGGTCTCGGACCCGACGGGGCCGAGTTCGTCCTCGCCTTCGATGACGGCGACCAGTCCGAGTCGAACACGCTGCTCCTCACCGACTGGTTCGCTCACACGCCGCCGGAGGTCCTGGCGAAGAACTTCGGCGTTGCCCAGGAGGTCTTCTCCGACATCCCTCTGCACAACCTGTGGATCTTCCCCGGTGACGAGCCGCCGGCGCTCGAGGCCGACCAGGCCGCGGCCGGCGTCGAGTGGGGCATGGAGCCGGTCATCTTCCGCCTCTCGCGATCGAAGCCGCTCTACGAGAACACGGGCGGCTCCATCCAGATCGCCGACTCGACCAACTACACGTACTCATCCACGGTCGCCGCGGCACTCGTCACCGTCGAGCCGGGCTCCATGCGAGAGCTGCATTGGCACCCGAATGCCGATGAGTGGCAGTACTACCTTCGCGGTTCTGCCCGCATGACGGTGTTCAACACCGGACCGCATGCGAACACCACGGACTTCCGTGCCGGCGACGTGGGCGTGGTCCGCAAAAACTTCGGCCACTACATCGAGAACACCGGTGACGACGTGCTGCAGTTCCTCGAGGTGTTCCGCACCGACAAGTACGAGGAGATCTCCCTCGCGAACTGGCTGTCCCACGTGCCGCCGCAGCTCGTCTCGGCGCACCTCAACATCGACCCTGCGGTTCTCGCGACCTTCCCGCGCGGCTCGCAGGGCATCACACCGCTGCGATGAGCCGCGACATCGCCTCGGGTTCATGCCCGAGGCGATGAACGGCACGCTCCCCGAGAAAGCTGCACGCGTTGGCCCCCACACACTCACACGTCACACGCCGCACCACGCCGTTCTGGGTGGTCGCGGTCGCGTTCCTCCTGGTGATGGCGTACTCCACCGTCCCCACACCCCTGTACCCGCTCTATCAGCAGCTCGACGGGTTCCCCGTCTCCGTCGTCACCGTCGTGTTCGCGGCATACGCGGCCGGGGTGGTTGCGAGCCTGTTCCTGCTCGGGCACGTCAGCGACTGGATGGGGCGACGACGGATGCTCGTCATCGCCATCGTCATCTCCGCGCTGTCCGCGATGCTGTTCACGGTATTCACCGACGTCCCGGGGCTGCTGATCGCCCGAATCGTCAACGGCGTCAGTATCGGCGTGCTCACGGCGACCGCGACTGCGCACCTCGGCGAGTTGCGGGCTCGGGCGCGACCAGACGAGAACGCCGTCGTCGCGGCATCCGTCGCCGGGGGAGCGAACCTCGGCGGTCTCGCCCTCGGCCCCCTCATCGGCGGGCTCTTCGCCGACTTCCTGCCCGACCCGCTGCACCTTCCGCACACCGTGTTCGCCGTGGTCCTCATTCTCCTGGCCATCGCCGTCGCGCTTGTTCCGGAGACCGTCACCGCGGCTCGGCGCACATATCGTCCGCAGAAGGTCGCGGTCCCCGCGGCGTCCCGCGACCGCTTCGTGGCTGCCGCCTTCGCGGCTTTCGCAGGTTTCGCGCTCTTCGGGCTGTTCACCTCTCTGGCCCCGTCGATCCTCGTCGGCATCTTCGACGAGCACGGCCACCTCGTGGCCGGGATTACCGTCTTCCTCGTCTTCGGGTCCGCCGCCGCCGCTCAGGGGCTTCTGGCCCGCGTCGCGTATCGCACCCAGCTGCTGTTCGCCGCCATCGCCTGTGGAGTCGGTCTGCTCGTGATCGCCGGCGGGGCTCTCGCGCCGTCGCTCGCTCTCTTCCTTCTCGGCGGGATCGTCGGCGGGGCGGGCGTCGGCGCGCTGTTCCGATGTGCGCTGGCCACCGCCTCGGAGATCGCGGAACCGGGTCGCACAGGTGAGACGCTCGCCGCGATGTTCCTCGTCGCGTATTGCGGTCTGGCGCTTCCGGTGCTCGCTATCGGGGGAGCGTTGACCGTGCTGCCCCAGACCACCGTGCTTCTGGCGTTCGTCGTCCTGGTGGGCGTCGTGACGGTGACTGCGGCACTGCGGATGCGTCGCGCCGCGCGCTGAGCAACAGGGAAGGGCCGCCGAGATGCTCCCGGCGGCCCTTCGCTATCGCCATGGCTCACGCAGAGCGACGAATAACATCCGCGAGGGCGTCGGCGAGGCCGTCCGTACCGGAGTCGACGCGATGGCCGTTGAGGAAGAACGTCGGCGTCCCGTTGACGCCGCTGCGGATGCCGCCTTCTTCGTCGGCGCGGATTCGCGACAGGTAGCGTCCCTCGGCCACCGCCGCGCGGAGCTCGTCCATCGGCAGGCCGAGGCGCTCGCAGATCGTCGCATAGAGGTCGGGGCCCAGCTGTCGTTGGTGTTCGAACAGCAGGTCGTGAGCCTCCCAGAACTTGCCGTGTTCGGCCGCGAACTCGGCGATGAACGCTGCATCGACCGCCTCGGGGTGCAGTTCGGCGAGCGGGAAGTTCCGGAAGACGAAACGCACCTGCCCCTCGTATGCGGCGAGCAGCTTCGCGACGACGGGATACGCGGCACCGCAATAGGGGCACTGATAGTCGCCGTACTCGACGAGAACCACCGCCGCGTCGGCGGGACCCGAGCTGTGGTCGTGTGAGGAGACGGGAACGCGAAGTGAGGACATGGTCCTCTCCTTTCAGTTGTGGGTGAGGGTGTCGAGGGCATCGAGTACGCCGTCGACGCCGGGGTTGACGGCGACGGGCGCGAGGTAGCTCCAAGCGATGACGCCGGCGGGGTCGATGACGAAGAGCGCTCGGCGCGCTTCGCCCACGGCGTCGTCGTACGCACCGAAGAGTCGTGCGACCGCCCCCTTCGGCTCGAAATCGCTGAGCAGCGGGAAGTGCAGTGAGTGAGCTGCCGTGAACGCCTCGTGCGACCACACGTTGTCGACGGACACGGCGACCACCTGCGCGCCCCGGGCGCGGATCAGCGGCAGAGCCTCATTGATGACGGACAGCTGGTCGCCGCAGACGGGACTCCAGTCGGCGGGGTAGAACGCGAGGACAACGGGGCTGCCGAGGAGCTCATCTGAACTCAGCGACTGGTCGGCGGTCACCCGGAGACTGAAGTGCGGCGCATGGTTCCCCGGTTGCAGGATGTCTCGCATGATCGGCCCTTTCTGAACGTACCCTCACTGTGCTCGGGTGAGATGGGGCTCCCGTAGGCCGCGCGTTCGAACGTCATCCGACATGTGTCGAACCGGTCGTGCTGCGCCGGCGCTCCCCTGTCACGGCGGCGAGAAGGACGACTCCCGCGATTCCGGCACCAGCGATCGTGTCGACGACGCGCTCGGCCGCGACCTCGCTGATGGGTTGCCCTGCGGTTGAGGCGAGCAGCACCGCCATCGGTGTGACGACGGCGAGCGCCCAGGTCAGGTTCCGTCGGAGCAGGAGCTCGAAGAGGAAGATCAACCCGGCCGCCCAGGCGATGCGCTCCCACCCCCGGGGCTCGATGGCCGCCAGGACGATCACGAGGAGGATGGCGAGTCCGGTGCCGATGAGGCGCTGCGTACCCCGCAGGACTGCTGAATAGACGTCCGCGTCTTTCTGAAGGATTCCGAGGCACGCCAACATGACCCACGCCGCATGATGCAGGCCGAGGGTCGCGCTGACCGGTACAGCGAGCACCGCGGACGCAGCGATCCGAGCGACGATCAGGCGAGCGGATGCGGGGACTGCGAAGCGCCAGGGCGTTCGCTGCGCGAATATCATCCGGTCGCGGGCTCGGATCGTGGGCGCGAGCAGCGGCAGCACCACGATCAGATACCCCAGGAGCGCACCGCCGGCGAGTGAAGCCACGACCTCGAGACAGCTCATGCCGGCACCGCCGGCAGCCGCGGGGGCCACGAGCTGGCCGGCAGAGCCGGTGATGAGGACGAGGAAGAGCGCCCCGGGCGGACCGACCGCCAGCGCCTGCGCGAGGAACGACCCGCCGACGGCGATGACGGACATGGCCACGAGGCCGGGAATGAGCGCTGTACCCAGCGCCGCACCGACACACGCGGCCACCAGAAGAGCGCCGGCGATGATCGGTAGCGCGACAGCACGTTCTCTGCGCGACCGGTCGGGGAGGTGCAGGACGATGAGAGCGCCGAGGGAACCGACCGACCCCCAACGTGGTTCGCCGATGACGAGTCCGAGCAGCGGGGGAACGGCGACGGCCAGAGCAGCCTGCAGTGCGGCCGGCCACTGGCGCGGAGCCGGTCGGAGGGCGAACAGCTGACGCCAGACGCGCCTGCTCATCCGCTGCCGAGCGCGTCGAGCTCGGCGGCGGACGGGGCGAAGAACACGGTGCCGGTCAACGCGGTGGAAAAGTCGAGCAGCCGGTCGTGCATCCCCGGAGGATGTCCGATGAACATCCGCTCGATCATCTGCTGGATGACCCAGAGGTTGCGGCTGTACCCGAGGAAGTAGGTGCCGAACTCTCCCGCTCCGGGCCTGCCGAACGGCATGTTGTCGCGGACGATGTCGTGCTCGACACCGTGGTCGTCCTCGATGGTCGCCAGGGACTTGTGTGACTGCTGGCCGCTGGGGGCGTCATCCAGCTCGATCCCATCGACCTTCGTGCGTCCGAGGATCCGCTCCTGTGTCTCGACGGGCAGCGAATCCCACTCGGCCATCGCGTGCACGTACTTCTGCGTCACGACATAGGTGCCTCCGGTGTGTACGGGGTCCTCGTCGGCGACGAGGACGGTGGCATCGATGGCCGGTTCAACCGGATTCGCCGTTCCATCGACGAAACCCAACAGGTCGCGACGATCGAAAGAGCGGAAGCCCACCGTCTCATCGACGACGTGCACCGCCGCACCGAGATCACTCAGCAGGCGCTTCTCGAAGAAGAAGCAGACGTCCGTGCGTTCCGCGCGGATGTGGAAGAGCAGATCCCCCGGTGTCGCGGGTGCCGTATGCCTCGCCCCGACGACCGGCGTGAAGGGGCGGAGCTGCGCGGGGGGAGCGCTCTGCATGAGCGACGCCCACACGCGGCTGCCGACTCCCACCGTGCACGTCAACGCCGCCTCCGGAAATCGGAAGGTGATGGCTTTCATCGAATCGGAGAGATCGGCGAGAACGTCGCGCACGATGTCGACGCCGCCTGGCGCGATGGTCACGACCAGGAACACCGCATTCGCGGTGAGAGGTGCTCCTGGTGCCTGTGTCGGTCCTGTCTCGACGTTGTTCATCCGGTGTCCGCTCGCTCTCGCATTCGTCTGACGGCACCACCATCGCGTTATCCGGAGCGATGTGCTTCCGACACGTGACGAGACTGCGTGCGACGAGTGCATCGCCCGGTGATCGGGGTCGCCGATCTGCACGAAGTGTCCTTCGCGGACTGGACGGACGTCGCACAGCGCTGGTCGCGACCCGCCATACCGTGAGTGCCACCTGACCTGGACGGAGACACCATGGACGCCATCGGCCGCGAGGCACTCACCGGGATCCACCAACTCGAACGCGAACTCGTCGTGCGCGACTTCATCGCGCTCCTCAACGACCGCGCGCATGCCGAACTGCATCCGTTCCTCGCTGAAAATGTCGTCTATCGTCCGTCTGCGAACAAGCGCGTGTGGGGGCGACCCGCCGTGACACGGATGATCGCCGAGCTGCACGAGGAGTTCGACCAGTGGACCACGCACCTCGAGTCCGTGGCGGTCTGCGGCGACACGGTGCTGACCGAGCAGCGGCTGCGGCTGAGGCTCCCCGGCACGTCGACGGTCGAGGTGATGGGGTTCGCGAGCTTCCGCGTCGCGGGCGCCCAGATCAGCGCATGGAACCAGATTCACGCGTGAGCTGTGACGGGGCGCGCGCCGCGCGCTTTCCGTGCCACTCGCGCAGGTCCTTTCGCGAATTGAGTCCCGACTTCGCGTAGATGTGGCGAATGTGGGACACGACGGTGTGGGGCGACATGAACAGTGCGTCCGCGATCTGCTGCGTCGTCGCGCCGGCGGCGACGCGCTCGAGCACTTGCTGCTCACGCGGTGAGAGCATCTGCGGATCGCCGTGCGCGTGCGCGCGACGGCGAACTCCGAGGTGTCGGAGAGACTGCAGCACACGGTTGACATCGCGATGCGCGCCCGCGGTCTCATAGATGGCGAGTGCCTCGTCGAGCGCCGGGACCGAGCGTTCCGCGTCGGGCGCCACAACGCCCAGGAACTCGAGGACGAGAGCGAGGATGAGCGGGCGATCCGACTGCCGGAGGATCATCGCGGCCTCAGTCAGCGTGTCCGCATCACGTCCGTGGCAGCCCTCCGCGGTCCGCAGAATGGCCCGGCAGTAGGCATTCTCAGGATTGGCGTCGTATCGGATGCGGGCTCGCGTGATGACCTCACGAGCGAGTTCGTCATCCTCGGAGCGGATCGCGACCTCCATGAGCAGAAGGTCGTCGGCGAAGTCCGAGGGTGTCGTCATCGTGGGGATCGGGTCGTGGAGTGATTCCCGTGCGAGGACGCTGTGCGCCACAGCGTCATCCACTTTTCCGTCGTTGAGCGCTCGCAGCACGAGCATCCACTGACCCGCTCGGACGACACCGCCGCCGGACGCGAGAGTCTCGACGAGCGGTTCGGTCTGCTTTCGGAGAGCGGTGTCACCGGTGCGAAGAGCGATTCGGAACAATACGATGCCGGCGGTCGCATTCGCGAAATCGCCGAGTCCGAGTTCATCAGCAAGAGCGAGCACCGACTCCGCTTGCAGCCTCGCGTCATCCAGCCGGCCGAGGTCATGCAGAACGCGGGCGCGGACCATCATCCAATACGCCTCGGCGACAGCGGCCCGGGATGCGATCGCCGAGCTCAGCCCCTCGTCCACCAGCTCGAGAGCTCGCGTGACGTCGCCCTTCGAGTTGTGGAGGAATGCGTCCCACAATCCTTCCGGCACCCATCGCGCCGGATCCAGCCCCGCGAGAGCGGCGCGTCTCGACGCGGATTCCATGAGGGCGACCGCGTCGTCGAACCGGTTGCTGTTGAACGCGTACACCGACTCTGTCGCGTCCACGGTGGCGAGCGCCTCGTGGTCCGCATCGGGGTCGGCGACCTCGCGTGCGAGCGCCAGGGTGCGGGTCAGCTCGACGAAGTCCGCCTTGTTCGCACAGTTCAGGGCGCGTACGGCGAGCAGGTCCGCTCGCGTCGCGCGTTCGATGCCTGCGAGCGCGAGCGCCTGATCACAGGTGGCGATGGCGCGATCGAAGGAGGATTCGGTCTGGCGACGGGCGGCACCGAGGAGGACACGTGCCCGCGACTCCGGTGAGAGATAGGGCGCGAGTGCCTGGGTCGCGTTGTCCGCCTCGGTGTCGCGCCCGTCGGCCCAGAGGTACGGAAGGAGCTCGGTACTGGCCTCCGCCAGAGCCGGAACGTTGTTCGCGAGGCGCAGTGCCGCTGCGGCGAGGTCCGCGGCCTGCGATGTGTCGGACGCAGCCAACTGCTGCGCGGCGTCGCGGATCAGTGCGAACGATTGCTGATCGCCGGGTTCGGCAGCCTCCACGAGTGCCGCGGCGACGGCGGAGGCTGGTTCGCCGGAGGCGAGGCGCAGCTGTGCGACTTCGCGCAGCATCGCCTTACGGACGGATGCCGGGATCGACGCTTCCACCGCTTCCCGGATCGTGTCGTGGACGAAGGCGAGGGTTGCCCCGTCCTCGATCAGGAAATCGGCACCGAGGAGTTCGCGCACCGCGGTCATCGAGGCCACCGCGGTGCCGCCGGTCGCGGTCAAGACGTCGGAGAGGCGGAACCGCCTGCCGAACAAGCTCGCGACCTGGGCGAAGGTCAGTGCGTCGTCGGAGAGGTGCGCCACCCGCTGTCGCGATGCCGCCCCGAATCTGGCGGGAACGGCATAGCCGATGGCGTCGACGACGCCACCACGGGCCGCCAGGAGCGCTTCTTCCTGCAGCCCGCGCACGAGTTCGACGATGAGCAGCGGGATGTGCGAGGTCTGCTCGAGGGCCGCCTCGAGCTTGGGTCCGAGGGTGGCGCCGGTGAGGTCTGCCGCGATCTCGAGCGCAGCATCCGCCGCGACAGGCTCGAGATCGAGGACCGTGCCGGTGCGCTCGACATACTCGGCGACTCGAGCATGGGCCGCCCGGAACTGTCCGGAGCGGCTGGCAAGCACCCAGGCGACAGGCTGATCCGCCAGGGCGGCCGCTGACCGTAACAGGATCCCGACGGACGCGGCGTCCAACCACTGCAGGTCGTCGACGACGACGATCGCACCGCCCGCCGTCGTAGCCGTCGACTCCAATCGGTCGGTCAGGAGGCGCGCGATCCAGTACTGCGGTTCTCCCGCGCCCAGGGCCGGCCGCAGCTCCTCCTCCGTCACCAGGCGCGGTGTGCCGCGCAGCATCGCCTCGGTCAGTGCCCCCAAGGGGACTGCTCCGGAGTCGACGTCCGGGGTGATGGTGAGGGTGGGCCAGCCTCGTTGCTCGGCGACGGCGAGAACCTCCGCGAGCAGGCGGGTCTTTCCCATGCCCGCGCGCCCGCGGATGAGCGCGGGCGTGGGCTCGCCCGAGAGAGACCGCTCGATGGACGCGGTGAGGGACGAGATGATGTCGCCGCGCCCGCGCAGGGGGGTGCTGGCAGCGGTGGAAGACCCGGCCAGGAAGGCGCGGTCTGACGCAACGGCGAAGCCGGAGTGCCGGTCGTGCATCCCCTCATTATTCCGCGGCGACGTATGCCGCGGAGGTCGCCGCCGCCTGAGTAGTACAAGTTGGGCCTCCTCGCCCGGGAGGGCCGTTCTTACGCTCAAGCCGAGGGCGCGGGTGCGGCCGAGAAGGGAGCGGACGGGGATGAACCTGCAGACACTCGTGGATGACCTCGCGGAAGACCTCGGCCGTTCCGTCGTCATCAACGACGCCCAGTACCGCCCCATCGTTTCCAGCGCACAGGGCGAGGAGATCGATGAGCTCCGCGCCCGTGGACTGTTGGGACGCGCGACACCTCCGCGTGAGCGCGCGTATCTGGAGAGCATCCACCTGTCCTCCGCCAAACGACCGCAGACCGTGAACCTCGATCGATTCGGCGCACGGGAACGCCTGGCGGTGCCGATCCGCTCCCGTGACGCACTGCTCGGGGTCCTGTGGCTGATCACGGGCGGGCTCCCCCCGCTGACGTCATCGCAGTTTCGTGCAGTCGACGCCGCGGTGGAGATCGCACGCGAGTATCTCGCCGCCGCGCAGGACGAGATACCGGGCCGATCGACGCGCGACATGGTCCTCCGAGGACTCCTCGCCCCGGATCCGATCGTCAGACGGGATGCGCTGAGCACTGCTGTCCGCGCCTACGGCGTGTCTCGCAGCTCGGCGACCGTCGTTCGCGCCGTGGCCGTCGGGCACGACACCTCCGTGGTCCAGCGCGCTTCGCTCGGTCGGGCTGTGGAGAGCCTGGCCACAGCGACGTTCATGTTCATGGGCGAGATCGGAGCTGCCTTGCTGTTCCTGGAGCGTTCACATGAGAACACGCGAACGGATGACCTCATCGCGGCCACGGCGGCGCGCGCGGGTGTGCCGCTGCGCGCAATCGGGTCCGCCTATCTCACCGGAACCGACATCGACGTGCGACCGGTCGCCGAGCGAGCTGTCGCGACGGCAGCGGTCGCGGAGCTCTTGCCGGATCTGGGCACGAGCCTGCGCGCCGAAGACGTCGGCCCGTGGTTGCTCATCGCCGACGTCGTCTCGGATCCGAACCGACTGCAGTGGTACTCACCCGCCGCATACGCCCTGATCCACGATGCGGACCCGCTGCGCCGCCAGACCATCGAGACCCTCCTCGACCATGCCCACCAGATCAAAGTCGTATGCGAAGAACTGCACATTCACCGCACGACGCTGTACTACCGATTGGAAAACATGCCACAGGTGGTCAAAGACGCGATGGATGACGGGATGAAGCGCAGTGCACTGCACCTCGGTTTGAAACTCGCCTCGTACTGGGAGAACGCGGGACACATCCAATGAGGGCGCAAAGCCGGCAGGTCCAGACCAGCGACGGCGTAACCCTCGAGGTGTACGACACGGGCGGGAACGGCGCCCCGGTCCTGATGCTCCATGGGTGGTCGCAATCGCAGGAGATGTTCCGGCACCAGCGTGACGGACTCGGAGAACGCCGTGTCATCACGTACGACATGCGTGGACACGGCAGGTCGGAGAAGCCTGGGCGGGGCCACCGCATCGCTCGTCTCGCAGCCGACGTCCGCGACATCCTGGAAGATCTCGACATCCGGGATGTCCATCTCCTCGGCTGGTCGATGGGGGTCTCGGTCATCTGGTCGTATCTCGAACTCTTCGGCGACAGGAGAGTGCGAAGCCTCGTGCTGGTGGACCAGCCCGCCGCGGTCGCCGCGCAGCTGTGGATGAGTGCGATCGAGCAGCAGTCCGCAGGCTGCATCCTGCCCGCGGATGGGCTCGGTACCCTCGCGAACGCCATCGCCGACGATACTGGCGGAGACGCCACGGTGCGCGCCTTCGTGCGGAGCATGTTCACCGGGCCCGTCGACGACGGCCTCTGGTCGTTCGTGTCATCGGAGGTCGCTCAGACACCGCGCCGTGTCGCCGCGCCATTGCTGTTCGACCACGGCGCGCAGGACTGGCGGGAACTCCTGCCGACCATCGCCAAGCCCACCCTCGTGCTGGGGTGCGACGGCAGCCATGTGTCGGCCGAGTCGCAACGCTACGTCGCCTCGCGCATCCCCGGAGCGCTCGTGCACATCTTCCCGCGCGATGTCGCCAGCTCGCATTTCCCGTTCCTGGAGAATCCGGAGGCGTTCAACGAGGTCGTCCGAGTGTTCCTCGATGCGAACGCGGTTTCCGACATCCGTCCAGTCAGGTAGCGACAACCTTCGGAGGGAGGGCGCGGACACTGCTCCTACCGTGAGACGTGGCCGGGTCATCTCCGGGAACGAGGGAGTGGGATATGCGCGAGACGCCGACCGTTGTGATGGTGCACGGCGCGTTCTCTGATGGAGCGAGCTGGTCACCGGTGGCGATGCGCGTGATGGGTGCGGGTATCGAGGTGCGCGTTCCCGCCATCTCCAATCGAAGTCTCGCGGAGGATGTCGCGTATGTGCGATCGTTCGTCGAGAACATCGACGGACCGGTGCTCCTGGTCGGCCACTCCTATGGAGCCACCGTGGCCTCCGGTGCAGGAACGGCGCAGAACGTTCGCGGGCTCGTCTTCGTGGCGGGATTCGTGCTCGACGTGGACGAGAGTGCAGACGACCTGAGTCAGCGCTTCCCCGCATCCGACGCCGCCGACTACTTCGACTACCGGCGATACGCCACCGCCGACGGCGCGACCCGGCAGGAGGTATCCGTCGCCATCGACGAGTTCCCCTTCCTCGCCGCCCTGGGGATTCCCTCCGACGAGGCGGCCGTCATCGCCGTCACCCAGCGCCCGCTGGACGCCGCGGTGCTCAGCGACCGAGCCACGCACGCAGCGTGGCATACCCGCCCGACCTGGGGAATCGTCGCCACGGCGGATCAGATCGTGAACCCGGACGCCGTCCGTTTCGGTCTCGAGCGAGCCTCGGCCCGCATGGTGCTCGAGCTGCCGGGCCCGCACCTCGTCCTGCACACGCACCCCGGCGACATCGCACGTTTTATCGTCGACGCTGCCAACGCCGTGCCGCTGACCGCATGAGCGGCTTCGCGTCGTCCGCGCACCGCATCGCGGTGGCCGGCGGTTCCATCGGCGGGCTGTTCGCGGCGGCCATGCTGCACCGGCTGGGACACGACGTCACGGTGTACGAGAAGTCGGTGCACGGTCTCCGAGCGCGCGGCGCCGGCTTGGTCGCCCAGGACGAGGTCTTCGCCGCACTCGATGTCGCCGGAGTCCCGGCGGGCGCTGTCCCCGGGGTGACATCCGTCGAGCGGATCGCGCTCGACCTGCGAGGTGCCGTTCGCTACCGAGAGCGGGCCGAGCAGACGCAGTTGTCGTGGGACCGCCTATACGACGGTCTCCGCGATGCGATCCCCGACTCTCGATATGTCGTGAACAGTCCGGTCACCGATGTCGACGCGCGAGCCGGCGTCCTCTCCTTCACTGCGGGCGAGGAACGAGAGGAGGCTTCGCTCCTCGTGGGAGCGGATGGAGCCCACTCGCACGTGCGCCGCTTCGTCGCACCCGACGGCGGCGAACCCAGCTACGCCGGTTACGCCATCTGGCGCGGCCTCATCCCCGAAGACCTCGTCCCCGGGGCATCCGCCGACACCCTGTTTCGTCGGATGACCTTCTTCACGGGACCGGGGGAGCACGCGCTCGGCTATCTCGTCCCCGGGGCGGACGGACAGACCCAGCCGGGGCGTCGGCGATACAACTGGGTCTGGTACCGGTCGATGAGCTCCGGCGACCTGTCGGCGCTGATGACCGCCGCGGGACGCCTCCCCCTGTCGACGTCCCTCGCGCCCGGGCAGACGCCGGAGGACGTCAGGACGCACCTGATCGAGGCGGCCCAGCATCGCCTCCCGCCCCCGTTCGCCGACGTGATCGCGATGGAGCCTCGGCCATTCCTCCAGGGTGTGCTCGACTACGTCGCCCCTCGGCTCACCCGGACGCGCGCACTGCTCCTCGGGGATGCGGCAGCGGTGGTCCGTCCGCACACCGCGATGGGGGCCGCGAAAGCGGCGGGCGACGCGCTCGCTCTCGCCCGCCTCCTGCGTTCGTCGACCGTGGACGCAGCCCTCGCCTCGTACGACGAGCAGCGGCTCCCGGTGGCGACGAGCATCGCGCGTTACGGGGTGAGGCTCGGCGAGCAGTTGCCGCTATGACCCGGTGCGGGCGAGCCGCTCTTGGACGAAACGCTGGAGGACCACGGCATGATTCACCGCCGGGTCGTGCGCCGCGTAGATCAAGGTGACCGTGCCCTGCGCGTGGGCGACCTCGAGCAGGTGCTGAACGGCCGTGGGATTCGCTTCCAATTCCGCCTCGTACCGATGGGTGAATTCCGTCATTCGCGCGGAGTCATGGTCCCACCAGGTGCGCAGATCGGGCGAGGGCGCGATGTCCTTCAACCACTCGTCGACAGCAGCGCGTTCTTTCGACACGCCCCGTGGCCAGAGGCGGTCCACGAGGATCCGGTAACCGTCGTCTGCGGCAGCTGCGTCATATGCGCGCTTGATGCGGATGCTCGGCATGGGCGGCCTTTCGTTCGAGGGCTCAGGCGAAGCTCGTTTCGCGGCTGACGGGGGTGTCGGCGAGAGCGGTGAACCCGGGTTTCGGGGACTGGGTCGTCAACGTGTGGAACGGCAGGGAGGGGACCTCGAAATTATGTACCCGCATCTGGATCTCGCCGATCCCGTCCAACCGCAGGTGAGAATCGAAGTCCGACGGGCGAGCGACTTCGTGCAGCTCCCACAGCCTCACGAAGTCCTGATCCGTCGACAACTCACGGATGATCTCGTTATACCGCGTGGACGTTCGATCTCCGAGGAACCGCAGGGTCGCGACACCGCGTGCCGCCAGTTCCTCCCAGTTCACGATCTGGCGCTTGTTCCCGGCCGCGAAGTGCGCGATGAGGGCGTTGGCGCCGGGGCGGATGGTGCCGGAGCTCAGGGAACGCATGAGTTCGTTGACCGCGACGATGTCGAGGTTGCCATTGGTGATGTACGCCGGAATGTGCGCCCACGTGTCGAGCAGTTCGCGCATGATGTAGCTCTTCTCGGGCGGGATCATGCGTCGCTGCTCGTCGACTCTTCCGGTGAGACGGTTGACGTACTCGACGCTCACGTCGTCCAGATTCAGAGCGCGCGCGAGAGCGCGGACCACCGTGGTGGAGGGGTCGGCTCCCCGTCCCTGCTCGAGCCTGGTGTAGTACTCGATGCTGATGCCTGCGAGCATCGCGACTTCGTCGCGCTTCAGCCCGGAGACTCGTCTGCCGTCAGTCGGACGGAGGCCGACGTCCGTCGGGCGGACGCGCGAGCGCCGCGCACGCAGAAAGCTCCCGAGAACACTCTTGTTATCGCTCACCGAGCTCCCTGACTGTCACGAACCGTCCTCCCGACTCGTGCCGAGCCGGGGGAGAGACTTCACCGTAAGGAGAACGAGGGTGTGCTCACATCACCTCTCCGGGGGATCCGTATCCCCTCTTCGCGGCGACGTACCCGGCTTGGATAGACGTAGCAACGGGAGTCGGCAATTGTCGGAGGCGTCGCGCAGACCCGAAAGTTACCGTGAATCCCGTCGCCACATCGTCGAGGCGCGCACCATTCACCCGTCGGTCGGGCCCACTCGTTCGACGACATGACAAAGGACTCATTATGGGATACATCACCACTGAAGACGGCGCCGAGATCTACTTCAAGGACTGGGGTGACGAGGACGCCCAGCCCATCGTGTTCCACCACGGATGGCCGCTGTCGTCCGACGACTGGGACGCGCAGATGCTGTATTTCCTCGCCAAGGGCTTTCGTGTCGTCGCCAGCGACCGGCGCGGCCACGGTCGCTCCTCGCAGATCAGCACCGGCCACGACATGGACCACTACGCCAGCGACGTGAACGCGGTCGTCGAGCACCTCGACCTGAAGAACGCGATCCACATCGGCCACTCCACCGGCGGTGGCCAGGTCGCCCGCTACGTCGCTCGGTACGGTCAGCCGCAGGGGCGCGTCGCGAAGGCCGTCCTGGTCTCGTCGGTTCCGCCGATCATGCTCAAGTCCGACAGCAACCCCGAGGGAACGCCCATCGAGGTCTTCGACGGCTTCCGCTCCGCTCTCGCCGCCAACCGCGCCGAGTTCTTCCAGGCGGTCGCCTCGGGGCCGTTCTACGGCTTCAACCGTGACGGTGTCGAGGTGTCCGAGCCGGTCGTCGCCAACTGGTGGCGTCAGGGCATGACGGGCAGCGCCCTCGCCCACTACGAGGGCATCAAGGCGTTCTCTGAGACCGACCAGACCGAGGACCTCAAGGCCATCACGGTTCCCGTCCTCGTCATGCAGGGCGACGACGACCAGGTCGTCCCCTACAAGGCCGCCGCGTTGCTGCAGCACGAGCTGCTGCAGAACTCCGAGCTGAAGATCTACGCCGGCTACCCGCACGGCATGCTGACCACTCACGCGGACGTCATCAACCCCGACCTGCTGGCCTTCATCCAGAAGTAATCGCGGCATCAGCTCAGAGGCGCACCCGGATGACGGGTGCGCCTCTTCTGCGGAGCCTCGGGCGGCGTGGACCGGGATGCAAGGGATCCGACACGACACCCCGGGCCGGATGCCGCTGAGCGGGGTGTCGGGCCAGAACCCTTGCATCGCGGCGCGGGCGGGGCGGGGTGGTTCCGACGGCAACATCGGGAAAGCCCCGCCGCGCGGCCGGTGGCCGCCCGTCGGGGCTGTGGAGGGGCTGACGGGAATCGAACCCGCGCTATCTGCTTGGGAAGCAGATGTTCTGCCATTGAACTACAGCCCCACGCACCCGGAGGTGCTCGGTCAGCTTACCCCACGGGGCCCGGACCGCCCGAAGCCGGACCACCTGGTGCACCAGGAGCAGCAGGCCCACCGTGGGTGCCCGGCCCGCCCGGCGCAGCCGGCCCGTGCCCGCCCGGCGCGGGCGGAGCCTGCGGGTACGGCGGCGCCGCCGGACGCGGACCGGCACCATAACCACCGACACCCCCACCCGGGAACTGCCCGCCGCTCTCGCGCATCGCGAGCAGCATCCCGTTCTTCACCGCCGTGCGCATCAGCAGGTAGCTCACCCAGAGGACGAGTGCGATCGTCCCGAGGTAGATCGCGATACCGAGGACGACGAAGCCGATGCCGAAGGCCGCCGCGGGCCCTGCGTAGTCGTTGTACATGGCCCGCACACTATCGCTCGCGCCCTCCGCGCACGACCCCCGATCACCGCTCGATCGAGACCTCTACGATCCGCCGGTCGGATGCCGTGATGCGGTGCACGTCGCCGACGATCTCGGTCGCCGCCTCGGTCTCGTGCTCCGCGCACGAGGGTCCAACCCACAGCTCGATGTCGCCGGGCTCGACGATGCGCACCCCCTCGCGCCCGGTGAAGGCCAGCCGCGCGGTCGGCACGTCGAACGAGACGGTCGCCTCGGCTCCGGCATCCAGCTGCACGCGGGCGAAGCCGAGCAGCTGCGCGACGGGGCGGGTGGCGCTCGCGTGCACGTCGCGGGCGTAGAGCTGCACGAGATCGGTGCCGGCGCGCTCGCCGGTGTTCCGCACCCGCACGCTCGCCGTGAAGGAGCCGCCCGTCGCCACCGACGCGGTCACCGACAGGCCGGAGCGCTCGAACGACGTGTAGCTGAGCCCGTGCCCGAAAGGCAGCGCGGGGGTGCTGTCGGCACTCGTGATCTCGTTCGGACCGCCGAGAATCGGATGCAGGTAGCTGTAGGGCTGCGAGCCCGACGACCGGGGGAGCGAGACGGGCAGGTGGCCCGACGGCGAGACCTCGCCGCACAGAACCGCCGCGATCGCCGGTCCGCCCTCTTCGCCCGGGAAGAACGTCTGCAGCGCTGCCGCGACGGCCCCCTCGCCCGAGAGCGCCCAGTCGATCGCGTACGGCCGCCCCGACAGGACGACGAGCACGACCGGCGTCCCCGTCGCAACGAGACGCTCGACGAGCTCGCGCTGCACGCCCGGCAGCTCGAGCGAGTCGGCGTCGTTCCCCTCGCCGACGGTGCCCCGGCCGAACAGTCCGGCCCGGTCGCCGACGGCGACGATCGCGACGTCGGCCGCGCGTGCGGCATCCTCCGCCTCGGCGAAGCCCGACCGCTCGTCGCCCTCGGCCTCGCAGCCGCGCACGACGGTGACCTCGGCGTCCGGCATGGCGTCGATGACGGATGCCGCGAGCGTCGGGATCTCGAATCCCATCGGCACGCCCGGGTGGTGGGCGAGCACGTGGTTGGCGAACGAGTAGCAGCCCATGAGGGCTTCCGAGCTGTCGCCGTTCGGTCCGATCACGGCGACGCGGCGGGGCGATGCGAGCGGCAGCACGCCGTCGTTGGTCAGCAGCACGACCGATTCCTCGGCCAGGCGCCGGGCGACCGCGCGGTGCGCGGGCGAGTCGAGGTCGATGCTCGTCGGCGGCTCCTCGAAGGTCTCGTCGAGGAGCCCGAGCTCCTCCTTCTGGATCAGCACCCGACGAACGGCGCGGTCGATGAGCGCCTCGTCGACCTGGCCCGCGCGGACGCGCTCGGCGAGCGGCCCGACGTAGGCGTCGCCCGTGGGCAGCTCTACGTCGATGCCGGCCTCGAGGGCGAGCTGCGCGGCCTCGCCGCGGTCGCGGGCGACGGCGTGCATCGTGTGGAGGAAGGCGACGGCGAAGTAGTCCGACACGACGGTGCCGTCGAAGCCCCACGTCTCGCGCAGGAGGTCGGTGAGGTAGGCGGGCGTCGCCGCGACCGGCATCCCGTCGATCTCGGCGTACGAGTTCATCACCGACCGCACGCCGCCGTCGCGGACTGCCATCTCGAACGGCGGCAGGAACACGTCGGCGATCTCGCGCGGTCCCGCGTGGACCGGCGCGTGGTTGCGGCCCGCCTGCGAGCCCGAGTACCCGACGAAGTGCTTCAGCGTCGCGTGGACGCCCGTGCTCTGCAGGCCCCGCACATACGCGGTGCCGATGACGCCCACGACGTACGGGTCCTCGGCGATGCACTCGTCGACGCGTCCCCAGCGGGGGTCGCGGATGACGTCGAGCACCGGCGCGAGCCCCTGGTGGATGCCGAGCTCGCGCATCGACTCGCCGATCAGCGCTCCCATCTCCTCGACGAGCTCCGGGTCGAACGCCGCGCCCCACGCGAGGGGAGTGGGGAAGGTCGCCGCCTGCCACGCCGCCAGGCCGGTCAGGCACTCCTCGTGCACGAGGGCGGGGATGCCCAGGCGCGTCTCGCGAATGAGTCGGCGCTGCTCCTCCCACAGCCATGCCGCCCGCTCGATCGGGTCGACGGGCCGCGTGCCGTAGACGCGGGTCAGCTGCCCCAGGCCGTGGACGGTCGCATCGGCGTACGCGGTCGACGACGCCATCTCGCCGGCCATCGGCGCGACGACCTCGTCGCCCTGATCGACCCAGAAGCCGACCAGCTGGGCGAGCTTCTCGTCGAGGGTCATGCGCGCGATCAGGTCGGAGACGCGCGTCGAGACGGAGATATCGGTGAGGGTCACAGTTCGTGCTTTCTCTACGGGGGATCAGCCCTTGACGGCGCCGGTCAGACCGCCGACGATGCGGCGCTCGAACAGGCTGAAGAACGCCAGGGCGGGAAGCATCGACAGGGATGTGAAGGCGAGCACCTTCGCCGTGTCGACCGAGTACTGCGACGAGAACGCCTGCACGCCGAGCGGCAGGGTGAAGGTCGCCTCGTTGTTGAGGATGAACAGGGGAAGCAGGTAGCTGTTCCAGCTGCCGATGAAGGCGAGGATGCCGACCGTGATGACGCCGGGCACCGACAGGGGAAGCACCATCCGCCAGAAGAACGACAGGCGCCCGCATCCGTCGATGAACGCCGCCTCCTGGATCTCGTCGGGGATCGCCCGCAGGAACGGCACCAGGATGATGATCGTCATCGGCAGCGCGAAGGCGATCTGCGGCAGGATGATGCCCGCGAGCGAGTTCATCAGGCCGAGGTCGCGGATGACGATGTACAGCGGCGTGATCGCGACGGTGATGGGGAACATCAGGCCCGAGGCGAAGACGGCGTACAGCACTCCGCGGCCGCGGAACCGGTACCGGGCGAGGATGTAGCTCGCCATGAGGCCGAGCAGCACGGCACCGATCGTCGTCGCGCCGGCGGCGATGGTCGAGTTGAGCACCTGCTGCCAGAACTGCGAGCCGGTCAGCACCGCCAGGTAGTTCTCGATGTTCCACGGCGACGGCCAGCCGGCCGGGTCCACGGTGATCTGGGCGTTGCTGCGGAAGCCGCCGATGATGATGTACAGCACCGGCGCGAGCATCAGCGCGATCACCACGAGGGCGACGAAATACACGACGGGGCTGCCCCAGGGCAGGCGCTCCGTGCGGCGGCCGCGACGGCCGGTGGGTGCCGGCGCGACGATCGCGCGCGTGGCGGGGGAGGTGAGGGCGGTCATCGCTCCTGCTTCCCTTCGGTGATGGCCCCGGCGGTGTCACGACGCAGCACGTAGCGCTGGTAGACGATCGCGACGACGAGGGAGATGAGGAAGATGACGACGGCGACGGCGTTTCCGAAGCCGTAGCTGCCGGCGTTGCGGCCGTTGACGACCATGTAGGTGGCCATCGTCGAGGTGCCCGCGGTCGACGCGACGTACTGACCCCAGATGATGTACACGAGGTCGAACAGCTGCAGTGCGCCGATGATCGACAGGAACGCCCAGATGCGCAGGGTGGGGGCGAGCAGCGGCAGGGTGATCCGCCAGTGCATCTGCCAGTAGCCCGCACCATCGAGGGCGGCGGCCTCGTAGAGCTCGTCGGGGATTCCCTGGAGGCCCGCGAGGAAGAGGATGACGGCGAAGCCGACGTACTTCCAGGTCAGGATGGCCATGAGCGTCCAGATCGCGATCGAGGGATCGGCGATCCAGTCGCGCGTGAGCGCGCCCAGCCCGAGCTGCTCGAGGGCCCCGTTGAGCGCGCCCTGCGTCTGCAGCATGAGCCCGAAGCCCGTGCCGACGACGACCTCGGCGATGACGTAGGGCACGAAGATCAGCACCCGGATGAGCGACTGCCCCCGCATGCGGCGGTTGAGCAGCAGGGCGAGGAGGATCGCGACCGGCCCCTGCAGGACGAGGGATGCCACGACGATGATCGCGTTGTGGCCGAGGGCCTCGACGAAGGTCGGATCGGTGAGGATCGTGATGTAGTTCTGCAGGCCGACGAACTCGGTGGGCGGCCCGTAGCCCTGCCACCGGAAGAAGCCGTAGTAGGCCGCCATCACGACGGGGAAGATGACGAACCCGACGAACATCACCAGGGCGGGGCCGACGAGCACCGCGATCTCGAGGCGACCCGACCAGCCCAGGCCTCGGCGGCGCCGGGAGGGCGAGGGCGTCGTGGTGACGCCCTCGCCCCGGGCCGCGAGATCCACGCCGCCGGCGGAGTCCGCCACGGCTGTCTCGCTGAGCGACATGATGCGGATCAGCCCTTCTTCGCTGCGTCGGAGACCGACTTGATCATCTGCTCGGGCGTGCTCTTGCCCGCCAGCAGATCGACGACGGCGACGTTCAGCGCGTTGCCGACGTTCTGTCCGAGGACGGTGTCGAGCCACTGCGAGACGAAGGGCGCCTTGTTGTATGCGGCGAGAACCTCCTGGAGGTACTCCTCCTCGACCGCCTCCTGCGCGACCGAGTTCACCGGCGGTGCGTTGAAGGCCTGGTAGTAGGCCTCCTGCTGCTCGGCGCTGGCGAGGAAGTTCAGGAAGTCGGCGCACTCCTTCGGGGCCTTCGCCGAGCAGGAGTATCCGTCGACGCCGCCCATGATCGAGCCGGGCTCACCCTCGCCACCCGACAACTCGGGGAAGGGGAACCACGCCAGGTCGGGGAGAGGCTGCTCGTCCGGCGTGAGCGACGCGATGACGCCCGGGTTCCAGGCGCCCATGAGCTCCATGCCCGCCTGGTGGTTGGCGATGAGGCCCGCGCTGCTGCCCGCGCCCTGCTGAGCCGAGGTCGTGAGGTAGCCCTCGTTGAACGGCTGCAGCTCGGCGAAGTCGGCGAGGTCCTCGGCGGACTTCAGCCAGCACTCATCGCTGAAATCCTTCGAGTCGCCGGTCTTCTCGATCGTCTCCGGGCTGCACTCGCGCAGGGCGAAGTTGTAGAACCAGTGCGCGGCGGGCCAGGCGTCCTTCGCGCCGAGCGCGATGGGCGCGATGCCGGCGGCCTTGAGCTGGTCGACGACGCCCTCGAGATCCTCGACCGTCGCGGGGGCCTCGGTGATGCCGGCCTGGGTGAACAGGTCGGAGCTGTACCAGAACCCGCTGGGGAGCACTGCGAGCGGCATCGCCCACACCTTGTCCTGATAGGTCTCGGCCTTGAACGAGCCCTCGGAGATCTCTTCCTTGGCGGTGTCGCCGATGAGGTCGGTGAGGTCCATCAGTTGCCCGGCCTGCACCATGGCGGCCATCTTGCCGCCACCGCGCTGCAGGAAGATGTCCGGCGGGTCGCCCGCGTTGAGCGCCGTCTGGAGCTTGCCGTCCATGTCTTCGTTCTGCACGGACTGCATCGAGATCTTCACGTTCTCGTTCTCGGCCTCGAACGCGGCGATCGCGTCCTTCCAGAACTCCTGGCCGGGGCCGGTCGTGGAGTTCTGCCACAGGGTCATCTCGACGGTGCCGTCGGCGCTGCCTCCGTCGCCGTTGCCGCTGCAGGAGGTGAGCGCGAGCGCCCCCACCGCCAGGACGGCAGCCGTGACGGCAGCCTTGCGGCGAGCCGTGATGGTGCGTGCCATGTGATTCCTTCTCTCTTCGTTGAGTGGACATCTGCCGAGCGCGCCGCGTCGGGCCCGGGCTGGGCTGCTCGAACCGCCGAGCGGCGATGCTCGGAGTCGTCGGACATTCGCTGGTGCTGTCGGACACCGAAAGTTTGCGCGGGCAACAAAGAGGTGTCAAACGTTTTCGAAAACGGTTTCCATTTCGGGCTAGCATGCGGTCATGGACCGACGACGACCCACCATCCACGACGTTGCGGAGCGTGCCGGCGTCTCCGTGTCGACCGTGTCGAAGGCCGTCAACGGGCGTTACGGCGTCGCGACGGCGACCGTGGATGCCGTCATGGCGGCAGTCGCCGAGCTCGGCTACGAGTCGAGTCTCATCGCCAGCAGCATGCGTTCGCGCTCGACGGGTGTCATCGGTGTGCTCGTCGCCGATTTCGAGCCGTTCAGCGCCGAGATCTTGAAGGGCGTGGGGGAGGCGCTGCGTGACACCAGTTACGACCTGCTCGCGTACTCGGGCTCGCGCGGTGACGAAGAGGGGTGGGAGCGCCGATCGCTCTCGCGGCTGAGTGGAACGCTCATCGACGGCGCCATCATGGTCACCCCGACCGTCGTCAGGGCGAGCGCCGACGTGCCGCTCGTCGCGATCGACCCGCACACGGGTCCGGCCGACGTGCCGATCGTCGAGAGCGACAGCTACGGCGGCGCCCGTGAGGCGACGGCCTATCTCATCGGCATGGGCCACACGCGCATCGGCTATATCGCGGGGCGCGCCGACCTGCGATCGTCGATCGCGCGCGACGCCGGATACCGCCGAGCGCTCGCCGACGCCGGCATCCCGTTCGATGCGACCTACGTCGGCGCCGGCCGGTATCGCGAGGCGACGGTGCGCGAGGTCGCGATCGAGATGCTCTCCGCTGACAATCGCCCCACCGCGGTGTTCGCGGCGAACGACGTGTCGGCCATCGCGATCCTGCAGGTCGCCGCCGAGCTCGGGCTCGAGGTGCCGCGCGATCTGTCGATCGTCGGGTTCGACGACATCCCCGAGGCGACGCGGCTCCCGGTTCCCCTCACGACGGTGCGTCAGCCGATGGGGCGGTTGGGGGCGGCCGCGGTCCAGATGCTGCTGGCCCTCATGCGCGGCGAGACGCCGCCGGCCACGCACCTGCGGCTTCCGACGAAGCTGGTCGCCCGGCAGACCACGGCACCGCCCGCGGGGCGTCGGGCCGGATGACGCTGTCGCGGATGCCGGCAGCGGCGGCGTCGCGCTCTAGGCTGTGTCCGTGCTGCTGAGTGATCGCGACATCCGTGCCGGAATCGACCAGGGCCGCATCGGCCTCGATCCCTGGGATGCCTCGATGGTGCAGCCGTCGAGCGTCGACGTGCGCCTCGACCGGTACTTCCGGCTGTTCGACAACCACAAGTACCCCTTCATCGATCCCGCCCAGGACCAACCCGAACTGACCCGTCTGATCGAGGTCGAGCCGGATCAGCCGTTCATCCTGCATCCCGGGGAGTTCGCGCTCGGGTCGACCTTCGAGCAGGTGCGCCTGGGCGACGACGTCGCCGCGCGTCTGGAGGGCAAGTCGTCGCTCGGACGCCTCGGCCTGATCACTCATTCGACGGCAGGATTCATCGACCCGGGGTTCTCGGGTCACGTGACGCTCGAGCTCGCCAATGTGGCCACTCTGCCCATCAAGCTGTGGCCGGGCATGAAGATCGGGCAGCTCTGCTTCTTCCAGCTCAGCTCGCCGAGCGAAAACTCCTACGGGTCGGGCCCCTACGGCAACCGCTACCAGGGACAGCGCGGGCCGACGGCATCCCGCTCCTTCCAGAACTTCCACCGCACCGACGTCGGCACCATCGACGCCGGATCGCGCGGCGCCTGACGCCCGTTCCGGGATGCACAGCGGCCCCGAGGTGGAGAACCTCGGGGCCGCCGTTCGGGATGTCGCGGGTCAGGCGGCGTTGCGCCCGGCCGCGAAGCCCGCGGTGAAGCCGCGCTCGAAGGCTCGCTCACCGCGGCGCGGGTGCTCACCGCGGTGCGGGTGGTCGCCGTGGTGCGGGTGCTCGCCGAAGCGAGGGCCGCAGCCGTGACCGTGACCGAAGCCGCGCCCGAAACCGTGCCGGCCGCGAGGGCCGAATCGGCGCGGTGAGCTCTCGTCCCAGCCGAGCTCACGGGCGATCGCCTCGAGCGAGGCGAGGGTCGTCGCGTAGTCCGCGTCCGTCACGGCGCCGCGCACGCGATCGCGGACACCGCTCACGAGACCGTGGATGCGGTCGCGCTCGCGACGTCCGTCCTCGGTGATGGTCCAGGCGCCGTCGCGCTCGACGGCCCAGCCGCGAGCCGCGAGGGAGTGGACGCGCTTGCCGCCGCGTTGCACGCGCTCGGCGAGGCCGGGGATGTCGCGCTCGCCCGCGAGGACGTCGAGCACGGCCCAGTCTCGGCGGTCGAGTCCCTCGGCGGCGAGCGTCCGATTCATCTCGCCGGCGAGGGCGGTTCCGGCCGCGCGCATCCAGAAGGGCAGCGACCGCGGGCGGGTGTCGGGCGTCTCGGGGGTGCTGTCGTGGTTGTTCATGGTGTTCCCTTCGTGGGCCGGCCTATCCGGCCTCTGATGCATGTCATCTGTCATGTGTATGCACTATGACATGTACCGCGGGTGCATGTCAAGTCGCATGTATTCTCGAAGCATGACGGCCGACGACGACCCGCGGATCGATGCCATCGCGGACGCCCTGGGGCGCCTGCGCGGACGGCGGCGGCCCGCGCCGGGCGTCGAGCGCGGACCGCAGGCGCACGAACCGTTCGGCGTTCACGGCGGACACGGCCCGCACGGCCATCACGGCGGCCCGTTCGCCGAGGGACGCGGCAGGATGGCGGGGCTCGCCCGCCTCCGCATGCTCGAGGCGCTCGCCGCGGCATCCCATCCGCTCAGCGTCAGCGAGATCGGTGAGGCGATCGGCGTCGATCAGCCACGCGCCTCGCGGCTGGTGCAGCAGGCGGTCGAGCTCGACCTGGTGCGTCGGGAGGCCGACCCCGACGACGCCCGCCGCACGCGCATCGCGCTGACCGGCGAGGGGCGCAGCTTCGCACAGAGCGTGCGGGGCGAGCGTCGGGCGGCCCTCGGCAGCGCGCTGGGCGGATTCACCGATGACGAGCGGGCCGAGCTGGCTCGGCTGCTCACCAAACTCGCCGACGCCTGGCCGCGCGGCTGAGCCATACCCGGTGTCATCGCGGCAGGCAACTGCCCTTCCCCGCTTTGCGTCGCGTCGGTATCCTGACACCCTGTATCGGTGAGCACCGAGAATCAGCCCTCTCCCGCAGAACGCATAGCCGCGGTGTCCACCCCGGGCACGATCGCCCGCTGGGTGTTCTGGCCGGCTGCGGTCGTCATCGTCGGGTTCAGCGCCTTCGCGATCATCTTCCCCACCACAGCCGAGTCGTTCTTCGGCGCCATCCAGACGTCGATCGTCGACTCGTTCAACTGGTACTACGTCCTCATCGCCGCCTTCTTCGTCGGCTTCGCGATCTTCGTCGGCTTCAGCCGCTTCGGCGACATCAAGCTCGGACGCGACGACGACGAGCCCGAGTTCTCGACGGGATCGTGGTTCTCGCTGCTCTTCGCCGCGGGCATGGGCATCGGCCTCGTCTTCTACGGCGTGAGTGAGCCGCTCAGCCACTTCGTGGACCCGCGTCCCGGCGTCACGGGCACCGAGCAGCAGCTGGCGCAGAGCGCTCTGACCCAGACCTACCTGCACTGGGGCGTGCACGCCTGGGCGATGTACGTCGTCGTCGGCCTCGCCCTCGCCTACGCGATCCATCGCCGCCGCCGCCCGATCTCGATCCGCTGGGCGCTCGAGCCGCTGCTGGGGAACCGGGTTCGCGGTGCTGCGGGCAACGTCATCGACGCGGTCGCCCTCGTCGGCACCCTGTTCGGCGTCGCGACCTCGCTCGGGCTCGGTGTCATGCAGATGGGATCCGGGCTCGAGTTCATCGGCCTCCCGCCCATGAACGACGCGATGCTCATCGGGCTCATCGCGATCGTCTCCGTCTTCGTCCTCTTCTCCGTACTGTCGGGAGTGACGAAGGGGATGAAGTGGCTCTCCAACTTCAACCTCATCGTCGCCGGCTTGCTGCTGCTGTTCCTGCTCTTCGTCGGACCCACGCAGTTCCTGCTGCGCGAGTGGGTGCAGTCGATCGGCGCATACATCCAGGACTTCATCGGTCTCTCCTTCACCGTCAGCGCGCTTCAGGGGGCGGCCGGCGAGGCCTGGCAGGCGCAGTGGACGTCGTTCTACTGGGGCTGGTGGATCTCGTGGGCGCCCTTCGTCGGCATCTTCATCGCGCGCGTCAGCAAGGGGCGGACGGTGCGCCAGTTCGTGGCGGGCGTGCTGCTCGTCCCGACGCTGATCGGCATCCTGTGGTTCGCCGTCCTCGGCGGCTCGGCGCTGTACCGCGAGCTCGAGCAGCCCGGATCGATGCTCGCCGCCGACGGGTCGGTGAACCTGCAGGGCGCCCTGTTCCAGCTGCTCGAGGGGCTGCCCGCCGGTGGTGTGCTGACCATCGGTGCCATCGTCCTGATCGCCGTCTTCTTCATCACCTCGGCTGACTCGGGTGCGCTCGTCATGGGCATGATCGCGACGGGCGGAAATCCCGAGCCGCCGCGCTGGGTGCGCACCTTCTTCGTCGTCATCACCGCCGCCCTCGCGAGCGCGCTCCTGCTGGCCGGAGGCCTGCAGGCGCTGCAGACGGCGGCGATCCTCATCGCCCTGCCGTTCTCGATCGTGATGCTGCTGATGTGCTGGTCGACGGTTCTGGCCTTCCAGCGCGAACGTCGTGCGTACGCCCGCGCGGAGCGGGCTCAGTTCATCGAGCGGATCGGCGACCACTACGGGCTCGAGGTCGAAGAGCCGAACGAACGGGGAGTGCGTTTCCCGTGGATCGGCGGCAGGCGCGGCTGATACCGCTGCAGCGAATCGTCGCGAAGGCGCCGGGCACGACCGTCCGGCGCCTTCGTCGTACGCTGGGCGGATGCCTCCGGTGTCTTCCGCCCGTCTGACCGATGTCCCCGCCGAGACGCTCTACCGCCTCCTCTGGCTGCGCGTGAGCGTCTTCGTCGTCGAGCAGGCCGCGGCCTACCCCGAGCTCGACGGCCGCGACCTCGAGCCCGACACCGAACTCTTCTGGATCGAAGACGGCGGACGCGTGCTCGCGACGCTCCGGCTGCTTCGCGACGTCTCGGGAAACGCCCGCATCGGCCGAGTGGCGACCGCGGCCGACGCGCGAGGCCGCGGTCTGTCTGCCCAGCTCATGCGCGCGGCGGTCGAGCGCGCCGTCGAGCGGTGGCCCGGCACCGCGATCGACCTCGACGCGCAGAAGCACCTCGCCGGGTGGTACGGGCGCTTCGGGTTCGAGGTCAACGGACCCGAGTTCTCCGAGGACGACATCCCGCACGTCCCCATGCGCCGCCCCGCCTGAGCCCGGTCAGCGGATGCCGGCCTGCTTCGGCAGTCGAACGAAGAGCAGCAGCACGAGCCCGAAGAGCAACACGACGGCGATGCCCAGCACGCCCCAGATGATGCTGCCGAACCAGGCGATGAACAACGACCACATGGCGGGCGACAGGAAGCTCGCGACGCGTCCCGTCGTGGCGTAGAGGCCGAAGATCTCGCCCTGCATCCCCGGCGGCGTCACCCGGGCGAGTAGCGAGCGGCTCGCGGCCTGGGCCGGCCCCACGCAGCCCGAGAGGATGAGCCCGGCGATCCAGAAGACGATCGAGCCGGCATCTCGCAGGACGAACAGCAGCACCGCGACGGCGATGAGGCCCGACAGGGTGGCCACGATCACGGAGCGCGCGCCGAAGCGATCGTCGAATCGTCCCGCGACGATGGTCGAGGCGCCGGCGACGAGGTTCGCGGCGATGCCGAAGACCATGACCTCGGTCGCGGAGAACCCGAAGGCGCGTGCGGCGAGGACGCCGCCGAAGGCGAAGACGCCTGCGAGCCCGTCGCGGTAGACCGCGCTCGCGAGCAGGAACCAGAATGTCGGGCGCTCGGTCCGGTAGAGGCGGACGATGTCCGTGACGAGGTGAGCGTACGCGGCGAGGAAGCCGACCTTCTCGGTGTCGTGCGGCGCGGTGCGCTCGGGCACGTTCAGCAGCAGGGGGATGGCGAAGACGATCGTCCATACGCCGCAGCCCACGGCGATGAGCCGGTAGGCGAGACCGTTGCTGGTGTCCATCCCGAACCAATCGGCGAAGGTGAGGGCGACCACCAGTGCGAGGGCGATGATGCCGCCGATGTAACCGAGCCCCCAGCCCAGGCCGCTGACCCGGCCGATCGTGCGGGGCGTCGAGACCTCCACGAGCATGGCGTTATAGTTGACGCCCGCGATCTCGGAGACGACGGCGCCGAGGGAGAGGACGATCGCGCCGTACCAGAAGAAGGCCGGGTCGGCGAAGGTGAAGAACAGGGCGAACTGCAGCAGCGCGAGGACGACGGTGAAGACCCCGAGCCAGCGCTTCTTGCGTCCCGACCGGTCGGCGGTCTGGCCGAGCACCGGGGCCAGCAGCAGGATCAGGATGCCGGCGGCCGTCGAGGCGACGCCGTAGCCGCTCGCCAACTCGGCGAGTGCCGCCTCCTTGACCGGGTCGGTGTCGGGCAGTGCCGCGATGTCGGCGGGAAGGAACGAGTCCGACACGAGGAACAGCGACGCGAACACGAACGTGAGGATGACGGAGTTGAACGGCTGCGTCGCCCAGTCCCACAGCGCCCACGAGATGACGGCCTTGCGGGGGACCGGCTGCTCGTCGACATCGCGACCCTGCATGGCGGCGATGCGTCCGAGCGCCTGCGTGTCGGCTGCGGTCGGCGGCGCGGGCACGCCGCGCGCGGAAGACATCGGGGAGCTGGGCCCACGGGGCGGATCGGTCTCGGGTGACATGCCGGGCACGCTAGAACCTCTCCGTGAACACTCGGTGCCGCCGGCCGGCGGCGTCACGTCGCGTCATCGCGACGGGGCCAGCGTATCCGTCGGGAAGGGGGTCGACGCCCTTTTCAGTCGCGACGCGCGAACCGATAGCCGATGCCGCGCACCGTCTCGATCCAGCGGCCGGTCCGGCCGTCGTCGCCGAGCTTGCGGCGCAGGTTCATCAGGTGGACCTCGACCGCGTGAAGGTCGTGGGGGCTGACGTGCTCGCCGTGCGCGCCGCTCTGCCGTCGGAGCATGAGCGCGATCCACGCTTTCTCGACGACGTCACCGGGACGCTGCATCAGGGCCTGCAGGACATCGAACTCGGAACGCGTCAGATCGAGGGAGCGTCCGTCGAGCTCGACGCGGCGCGAGCCGGGGCTCAGTCGCAGGCCGCCGGCTTCGAGCCATGCGCCCGGTGCCGCCTCGTTCGCCTGGAGCGTCCGCGGGCGCCGCATGAGGGCGTCGATGCGGGCCCGGAGCTCGTACGGGCGCCAGGGCTTGATGACGTAGTCGTCGGCGCCGCTGCGGAATCCCTCGACGGTCGCCGTCTCGTCGTCGACGGCACTGATGATCAGCACGTATCCGTCGTAGAAGGCGCGGATGCGGCGGACCGCCTCGAACCCGTCGATGCCGTCGAGCTTGACATCGACGGTGGTCAGGTCTGGACGCACGGCGCGCACCGCGTTGACGCCGGCATGCCCGTCTGCGAAAGCGTGAACGGCGAAGCCGTGCTGCTCGAGGGTCTGGGTGAGCAGGCTGCGAAGGTCGTCGTCATCCTCGATCACGACAGCGGTGCGGGTCATGGTCGTCTCCGGGCGCGACGCAACGCTCGACGACCGCCCATTGCGGGTCCGAGGTCGACGAGAGGCGAGTTCGGGATCACGCTTCTTGTCATGGGTGGACTCAACATATAGCGCGCCCCTGGGAGGAACCGATGATCGTGCCTCAGTCTTTCTCAGGTTTGGCTCAGGCGCACGAAATTGTGCAGCGCGGCGCGATGCGGAACTTGATACGCCTTGACTCAAGTTCGCTTGACACCATTTCGGGCCGGGAGTACAGTTGAGTCATCGCGGCTCAGGTTGGGCCGCCGCAGACTTCCGATCCCATAGAACCGCAAGTAAGGAGACAACTCATGGCACGTGCAGTGGGTATCGACCTGGGCACGACGAACTCCGTCGTGGCCGTCCTCGAGGGCGGCGAGCCCAAGGTCATCGCCAACGCCGAAGGGCTCCGTACGACCCCCTCGGTCGTCGCGTTCACCAAGGACGGCGAGGTGCTCGTCGGTGAGACCGCGAAGCGCCAGGCCGTCACCAACGTCGACCGCACGCTGACCTCGGTCAAGCGTCACATGGGCACCGACTGGAAGACCCAGGCGATCGACGGCAAGGCGTACACGCCGCAGGAGATCTCGGCCCGCATCCTCCAGAAGCTCAAGCGCGACGCCGAGCAGTACCTGGGCGACACAGTGACCGACGCCGTCATCACGGTCCCCGCGTACTTCAACGACGCCGAGCGTCAGGCGACCAAGGAGGCCGGCGAGATCGCGGGCCTGAACGTCCTGCGCATCATCAACGAGCCCACCGCAGCCGCCCTGGCCTACGGCCTCGACAAGGGCAAGGAGGACGAGCTCATCCTCGTCTTCGACCTCGGTGGCGGAACCTTCGACGTCTCGCTCCTCGAAGTGGGCAAGGACGACGACTTCTCGACCATCCAGGTGCGCGCCACCGCCGGTGACAACCGCCTCGGCGGTGACGACTGGGACCAGCGCATCGTCGAGTACCTGATCAAGCAGTTCAAGGACACGACCGGTGTCGACGTCTCCGGTGACAAGATCGCCCTGCAGCGCCTCAAGGAGGCTGCGGAGCAGGCGAAGAAGGAGCTCTCGAGCTCGCAGTCGACGTCGATCAACCTGCCGTACCTCTCGCTGACCGACTCGGGCCCCGTCTCGCTGTCCGAGACGCTCTCGCGTGCCAAGTTCGAGGACCTCACCAAGGACCTGCTCGACCGCACGAAGAAGCCCTTCGAGGACGTCATCCGTGAGGCCGGCATCAAGGTCGGCGACATCGACCACGTCGTGCTCGTGGGTGGTTCCACCCGCATGCCCGCCGTCTCGGAGCTCGTGAAGAAGGAAGCCGGCAAGGAGCCCAACAAGGGCGTGAACCCGGACGAGGTCGTCGCCGTCGGCGCCGCCCTGCAGGCCGGTGTCCTCAAGGGCGAGCGCAAGGATGTCCTCCTCATCGACGTCACCCCCCTGAGCCTCGGCATCGAGACCAAGGGCGGCATCATGACGAAGCTCATCGAGCGCAACACCGCCATCCCGACCAAGCGCAGCGAGACCTTCACGACCGCCGACGACAACCAGCCGTCGGTCGCGATCCAGGTCTTCCAGGGTGAGCGCGACTTCACGCGCGACAACAAGCCGCTCGGCACGTTCGAGCTCACCGGCATCGCACCGGCGCCCCGCGGCATCCCGCAGGTCGAGGTCACCTTCGACATCGACGCGAACGGCATCGTGCACGTCTCGGCGAAGGACAAGGGCACCGGCAAGGAGCAGTCGATGACGATCACCGGCGGCTCGTCGCTGCCCAAGGACGACATCGAGCGCATGGTGCGCGAGGCCGAGGAGCACGCGGCCGAGGACAAGAAGCGCCGCGAGGCCGCCGAGGTCCGCAACCAGGCCGAGACCCTCTCGTACTCGATCGAGAAGCTGATCGCCGACAACGCCGACAAGCTCCCCGAGGACGTCAAGTCCGAGGTCCAGGGCGACGTCGACGCGCTGAAGACCGCACTCGCGGGCGACGACGACGAAGCGGTGAAGACCGCGTTCGACAAGCTCAACGCATCGCAGGGCAAGCTCGGCGAGGCCATCTACGCGCAGGGTCAGGCCGACCAGGCGCAGGGCGCCCCGACCGACGCTCCGACCGGCGACGCCGGCGCGACGGCATCCGATGAGGACGTCGTCGACGCCGAGGTCGTCGAAGACGAGGAAGACAAGAAGTAATCATGACCGACAAGGACTTCGAAGAGCCGCACGGCGATGACGAGGTCCTCGGCGAGGAGGGGTCGGACGCCCAGGCGTCCGGCCCCGACGCGCACGGGGCCCCCGGAGCATCGGATGCCGCGGCTGCGGACGACGAACTGACCATCGACGACATCCTCGGCGCGACGCAGTCCGACGAGGCCGCCGTCGCGGAAGCACCCGCCGAAGAGCACGACCTGCTGCTCGACCTCAAGCGCGTGCAGGCCGAGTACGCCAACTACCGTCGGCGTACCGAGGACCAGCGCGAGGCTGAGATCGAGCGCGCCAAGGGCTCGGTCGCGAAGGGCCTGCTGCCCGTGCTCGACGACCTCGACCGTGCCGACAAGCACGGCGACCTCGTCGAGGGATCGCCGCTCGCGGTGATCGCGGACAAGCTCCGCGGGGTGGTGGCACGACTGGGCGTCGAGTCCTACGGCGCCGCCGGCGACGCGTTCGACCCGCAGCAGCACGAGGCGATCTTCCAGGCGCCCACCCCGGGCACGGCCGAGCCGACGATCCTCGAGGTCGTCGAGGTCGGCTACCGCCTCGGCGGCATCGAGCTGCGTCCGGCGAAGGTCGTCGTCGCGGTGCCGGCCGAATAGGAGGCAACGACATGGCCAGTCAGGACTGGTTCGACAAGGACTTCTACAAGGTGCTGGGCGTCTCCAAAGACGTCTCCGACACCGACCTGAAGAAGACCTACCGCAAGCTCGCGCGCAAGTACCACCCCGACTCGACGCAGGGAGACCCCGCGGCCGAGGCGAAGTTCAAGGAGATCAGCGAGGCGTACTCCGTGCTCTCCGACAAGGAGCAGCGCGCGGAGTACGACCAGATCCGGGCGATGGGGTCGGGCAGTGCCCGCTTCACCGCGGGTGGCCAGGGCGCCGGTGGCTTCGAGGACGTCTTCAGCGCCTTCAACCAGGGTGCGCGAGGCGGTGCCGGAGCTCGCGGCGCGGACTTCGACGACATCTTCGCGATGTTCAACCAGCAGACGGGGCGGTCGAGCCGCTTCGGGTCGGGCGGCTTCGGCCGCTCGACCGGGGGCTTCCAGGGCTTCGGCGGCCCGCAGCGCGGTGCGGACGTCACCGCACGGACGACGCTCGACTTCGCCACCGCGGTCCGCGGTGACACCGTCACGCTCCAGGGCGAGGACGGCAAGCCGTTCAAGGTGAAGATCCCGGCGGGTGTGAAGGACGGGCAGAAGATCCGGCTCCGCGGTCGCGGGCGTCCCTCGCCGGACGGCGGTGAATCGGGTGACATCGTCGTGAGCGTCACGGTCCGGCCGCACCCGGTCTTCACGCGCGACGGACTCAACCTTCGCGTGGTGGTCCCGGTGACCTTCACCGAGGCGGCCCTCGGCGCCACGATCGAGGTGCCGACGCTGGGCGGCGACCCCGTCAAGCTCCGGGTCGCGCCCGGCACCCCGTCGGGCCGCGTCCTGCGGGTCAAGGGGCGCGGCGTGAGCACGTCGAAGGGCACGGGCGATCTGCTGGCCGAGGTCCAGGTCGCCGTTCCCGCGCACCTCGACGAAGAGGCCCGAGCGGCCCTCGAACGATTCGCGGAGGTCGAGCCCCGCGAGAACCCCCGCGCCGACCTGATGAACAAGGCGCGCGGCTGACACATTCGTCTCGACCCGTCGCATCCGATCCCCACGGGCGGACGCGGCGGGTCGCCCGACGACACTCTCGACGCCCAGGAGGTGACCAACCATGGCTGATGACGACATCGACGAGGACGCCCCGATCTTCGCGATCGCGGCCGCGGCGGAGCTCGCGGCCATGCACGCGCAGACCCTCCGGCAGTACGACCGGCTGGGCCTCGTGGTGCCTGGGCGCACGCAGGGAGGGTCGCGTCGATACTCGCTGCGTCACATCCGGCAGCTGCGAGAAGTGGCGCGGATGTCGGCGGAAGGCATCAGCCTGCCCGCCATCGCACGCATCCTGGAGCTCGAGAACGAGGTCGCGGGACTCCGCCGCGAGGTGCGAGACCTCGAGCAGCGTCTGCGCGACGAGATGCAGCAGCGCCCCGGCGCGCGAGTGTTCGCCGCCGGCGCCACGGGTGCCGTCGTGACCCTGCGTCACGGTGCGCGCGTGCGCCGGGCGACCGAGGTCGTGCTCTACCGCCGCCCCTCCGACCCGCCCGCGCAGTCGTAGCCGACCCGACGCGAAGGGGCGTTATCCGACGCGCGCACCGACCATTCGGGTCGGTTCGAGCGTGGGGCGGGGATGTGGGCAGGGGTCCTGCACAGGCGGCGCGACGGAGGTCGGATGTCGAACGGGCTGGGGAGATCTCGGGGTGGGTGCGGAGGGCCGACAGCCTGGACGGGTGGCACGCACTCCTGCTGAACTCCCCGAGGCGCTGCCGGGTGCCTTCACGGTCGGGAGGGCGCGCGCGACCGGAGTGACGCGCGGCAGACTCCGTTCAGCCGACCTGGCCGCGCCCTTCCACGGCATCCGCTCGCGTGCGCCCGTGACGGACGTGCGCGCGCTGGTGACCGCTTATCTGCCGAAACTGCGCGCGGGCGAGCACATCAGTCATGCCACGGCAGTGGCTCTCGTCGGCGGCTGGATCCCCGGGCGGCTGCGCGCGCAGGTGGATGTCGCAGCGCCGCGACCGCTCGGGCGTGCCCGTGGTGTCGGGGTGCGCGGGCACGAAGCTGCCGCGGCGAGTCTGTGGCGATTCGGACCCGTTCCGATCGCGCACCCGGCCGTCGCCTGGTGCCAATCGGCCGAGCTCATGGACGAACGCGAGCTCGTCATCTCGGCAGACTCCCTTATGCGCAGGCATGCTCCTGTCTTGTCGATCGAGCAGCTCCGTGGAGCGGTGGCGGAGTGGTCCGGTCGGCGCGGCGTACGCGCGCTCCGACTCGCGTACGAACGCTGCCGGGAACGCACCGACTCGGTTGCGGAGACGGAGCTGCGTCTCGACGCCGAAGACCTCGGAATGACCACCTTCGAGGTCAACGCGGTCATCCGCGATGAGGCCGGGCGCTTCGTGGCCTATGGCGACCTCGTCGACGTCGAGCGGCGCGTGCTCCTGGAGTACGACGGTCAGCAGCACCGGCTCGACGACGCGCAGTACGGCCGCCGATCAGGCGGGGGGGGGGGGGGCAAGTCGGCGGGGGCAAGTGGGCGCGGTCAGGCGGGTGGGAGGCGCAGCGTGTTGGCGGACTCGTCGAGGGTCAGGTCGTCGACGACGCGGAGCGAGCGGGCGAGGTGATCGAGCTCCTCCAGAACCGTCCCCACGCGCTCGCGGTCGCTGCACACGGCCGACAGCGTGACGAGATGGGTTCCCGTGTCCCAGGTGTACGAGACGAACGGGGGAGTCCGCGGGTCAGGCGGCAGCGTCATGACGAGCTTCTCGCCCGCCCCGAGGTAGGGGGAGCGGAAGTCCTCGGTGTCGTCGTACTCCATCGGCATCATCGCTCGCGCGGTGCGCACCTTCGGGGTCGCCTCCTGCATCTGCGCGAGGACGACGAGCAGCTCGGGGTCGGCCTTCCACATCCACGCTCGCACGCGCCCGTCGGCTCGGCGCATGAGCATCGGCACCGCCTGGCTCGCCGCCCACGCGGCGAAGCGTCCACCGGGGCGGGGCGCCGCTCCTATCGCGGCGTTCGCCTGGCTCAGCAGCATCCCGATCGCGCGCTTGCGAGCGCGGCGTCCGGAGAATCCGAACGATTCGGTGACGGCAACCCAGCGGGCGGGATCGGCATCGGCTTCGAGTCGGGCCATGACCCCAGCCTAGGGATGCCGCCTGGGTGCGCGCGGGGCGTCGCGCGCAGCGTCCGACGCGGCCCGAGTCGGTTTCCCCCAACGCCGTGCCGCCTCCCGGGAGCCCCTATACCGCTCGGGTAAGCTCGGGGCCGCCGCGTCGGCCACAGCCGGCGGCACGCCGCCGTACAGATTGGGCCTGACCCGTGACCGAATCCACGACGACCGAGGGTGTTCCCGCCGAGAGTTCTCGCGCGCCCCTGACCATCGTGATGGGCGCCGACACGTTCGCCCCCGATGTCAACGGAGCCGCCCGTTTCGCCGAACGCCTCTCCGCCGGCCTCGCCGCCCGCGGTCACGACGTGCACGTCGTGACCCCCAGCGTGAAGCACTCCCAGTCGGGAGTCTTCACCGAGAACATCGAGGGTGCCGACCTCACCGTCCACCGCCTCCCCGGGTGGCGCTGGTACCCGCACGACTGGCTGCGTTTCGTGCTGCCCTGGCGCTCGAAGCACTACGCCCGGCGCGTGCTCGACTCGGTCAAGCCCGACGTCGTCCACAGCCAGTCGCACATCGTCATCGGCCGCGGACTCACGCGCGAGGCGAAGAAGCGCGGCATCCCCGTCGTCGCGACCAACCACGTCATGGCCGAGAACGTCATCGACTTCACGACGCTGCCGCCGTTCCTCGACAAGATCATCATCAAGCTCTGCTGGGACGACGCCAAGCGCACGTTCCTGATGTCGCGCGCCGTGACCACCCCGACGCGCAAGGCCGCGCAGTTCCTCGAGGACACGATCGACATCTCGGGCGTCATCCCGATCAGCTGCGGCATCGACAAGCGCAACTACACCCCCGACCTGACTCCGCGCGAGCACCGCCGCATCCTGTTCGTCGGGCGCCTCACGACCGAGAAGCACGTCGAGGTCACCCTGAAGGCCGTCGCCAAGCTCGCCCCCGAGCTGGACGTCCATTTCGACATCGTCGGCGGCGGCGACCAGCGTCGGAACCTCGAGCAGACCGCGCAGCAGCTCGGCATCACCGACCGCGTCACGTTCTACGGGCGCACCGACGAGGCCGACCTCCGCGCGGCATACACGCGGGCCGACGTCTTCGCGATCGCCTCGATCGCCGAGCTGCAGTCGATCGCGACGATGGAGGCCATGGCCTCGGGCCTGCCCGTCGTGGCGGCGGATGCCGTCGCCCTGCCGCACCTCGTCCAATCGGGTGGGAATGGCTACCTCTTCGAGCCCGGCAACGTCGACGACCTCGCAGACAAGCTGCGGCGCGTGCTGACCGCCTCTCCCGCGGAGTACCTGCGGATGCAGCAGGCCTCACTCGACGGCGTCGAGATCCACGACATCGAGCGCACCCTCGACACGTTCGAGAAGCTCTACCGCGGCGAGCCGCTCGACGCGTGACGATGCGGCTCTTCTTCGACGCGCGCTACATCCGCACCGACTTCCACGACGGCATCAGCCGCTTCTCCCATGAGCTCGCCCACGCGCTGTTCGCGGCGGCGCCCGCCGAGGGTGTCGAGGTCACGTTCATCGTGCACGACCCCGCGCAGCTGCCGTTCCTCCCGGCAGGGGCGCCGCACGTCACGCTGCACGCGCCGACCTCCATGCTCGAGCCGTTCGCGGCGCTGCGGCTGAACCGGCACCGACCCGACGTCGTCTACTCGCCGATGCAGACGATCGGGGCCCTCGGTCGGCGGTTCGCGCTGATCCTCACGCTGCACGACACGATCTACTACCGGCACCGCACACCGCCCCGCGATCTGCCGTGGTTCGTGCGCTTGGGCTGGCGGCTCTTCCACCTCTCGTATGCGCCGCAGCGGGCGACGCTGAACGCCGCAGACGTCGTCGCGACGGTCAGCGAGACGAGCAAGCGTCAGTTCGCCGACGTCAAGCTGACCAAGCGCGAGGTGGTGGTGCTGCCCAACGCCCCGCAGCGTCTCGCCGAGCTGGCGCCCGCGACGGCCATGCCCGGGGCTGCGAAGCCGCAGAACATCGTCTACATGGGCTCGTTCATGCCCTACAAGAACGTCGAGACGCTCGTCCGGGCGATGCAGTGGCTGCCCGGCCGCACGCTGCACCTGCTGAGTCGGATCTCCGACGGTCGACGCGCCGAGCTCGAGGAGCTCGCGCCCGGCGGTGCCCGCATCATCTTCCACGGCGGAGTGACGGATGCCGAGTACGCCGCGCTCCTCGCCGATGCGGGAATGCTCGCGACACTCAGCCTCGACGAGGGGTACGGGCTGCCGATCGCGGAAGCCCTGGCGCTCGGGGTGCCCGCGGTGGTCAGCGACATGGCGATCTTCCATGAGGTCGGCGGCGACGGCGCGCTCTACGTGCCGCCGCGCGACCCGCGAGCCTTCGCCGCGGCCGTCGAGTCACTCGATGACGATGCCGCCCGCGCGGCGCTCGTCGCGGCGGGTCGTGCGCACATCTCCCGATTCACCTGGGCGGAATCGGCGTCGCGACTGCTCGCGGCATCCCGTCGCGCCCGCGCGCGCCGCGACCGCTGACGGCGACCGCGCTCCGGCGCGGTGACCGCTCGCGCTCGCGGTGTGTGGGCGCCGATTCCTCTGCCGGCGGCACGCGTGTCGGGTCGGTGGGGACGCGGCGGTAGCCGTCGCGTGCGACCACCGCGAGCGTGCCTGTCACGGCGGCGATCACGAGGAGGACGAGTGCGAGAAGAAGGATGTCGGAAGGCATGGCAGAAACGCTACGATGAGCGTTATCCTGCCGATACTGGCGGATGAGACGGTATTCGGAGGAATCCTGCCATGCACACGGTCGCTTGCGTCATCCAGCCCGGGTTCGCGCCCTTCGAGTTCGGTCTCGCGTGCGAGGCGTTCGGTCTCGACCGCAGTGACGAGGGCATCCCGAACTTCGACTTCCGGGTGGTGGCACCCGATCCGGGGGCGGTCCCCGCCAATCTCCCGTTCTCACTCAACGTCGACGCGGGACTCCAGTTCGCCGACGAGGCCGATCTGGTCGTCATCACTCCCATCCCGCGCGAGGCCTGGGACTCCGTGGATAACCGCGTCACAGCCGTCGTCCGACGTGCGGTCGAGCGCGGCGCATGGGTGCTCACCGTCTGCAGCGGAGCCTTCGTGGTCGCGGCATCCGGTGTGCTCGACGGCAAGCGCGCCACGACGCACTGGCGCTACGCCGAGACCATGGCGCAGATGTACCCGCGCATCGAGGTCGACCCCGACGTGCTGTACGTGCAGTCGGACCGGATCATCACGTCTGCGGGTACCGCGGCGGGGCTCGACGCCTGCCTGCACCTGCTGCGCATCGAGCTCGGGGCCGAGGCGGCGAACACGATCGCCCGGCGGATGGTCGTGCCGCCCCTCCGCGACGGCGGGCAGGCCCAGTTCATCGCGCGTCCGCTCCCCGAGGCGGCATCGCTGTCGCTCGCGCCCATCACCGACTGGATGATCGCGAACCTCGACCTCGATCTGTCCGTCGATCTGCTCGCGTCGCGCGCGCACATGTCACCGCGGACGTTCGCGCGCCGATTCAAGGCCGATTACGGGACGACCCCGGCGGCGTGGCTCGGGCGGCAGCGGATCCTGCGGGCGCAGCGGCTGCTCGAGCGGACCGACCTCGGGCTCGACCAGATCGCGGCCGACAGCGGATTCGGCTCGGCCTCCGTCCTGCGGCAGAACTTCGCGCGCGCCCTCGGGCTCAGCCCCTCGGCGTACCGCGCCCGCTTCGCCTGTACGCCCGAGGCGGCGTCGGTGGCCGGGGCTGCGGCAGAGGCCGTAGCGTCCTGAACGACACGGTGATAAACTTGAGTCACACAGGCTCAAGTTTGAGCCGAGAGATTTCAGGAGAGATATGAACGCCACACAGCAGCCCGGACAGGAGGAGGCGCAGAGCGCCCTCGAGCAGTTCGGCATCAACCTCACCGACCGTGCCCGGCAGGGCAAGCTCGACCCGGTCATCGGGCGCGACAGCGAGATCCGCCGCGTCAGCCAGGTGCTCACCCGCCGCACGAAGAACAACCCCGTCCTCATCGGCGAGCCCGGCGTCGGCAAGACCGCCGTCGTCGAGGGCCTCGCTCAGCGCATCGTCGCGGGCGACGTCGCCGAGAGCCTCAAGAACAAAGAGCTCGTCTCGCTCGACATCTCCGCGCTCGTGGCCGGCGCCATGTACCGCGGTCAGTTCGAGGAGCGCCTGAAGAGCGTGCTCAAGGAGATCACCGAGTCCGACGGCCGCATCATCACCTTCATCGACGAGCTGCACGTGCTCATGGGCGCGGGCGGCGGCGAAGGCTCGGTCGCGGCATCCAACATGCTCAAGCCCATGCTCGCCCGCGGTGAGCTCCGCCTCATCGGTGCGACCACCCTCGACGAGTACCGCGAGTTCATCGAGAAGGATGCCGCGCTCGAGCGCCGCTTCCAGCAGGTCTACGTCGGCGAGCCGAGCGTCGAGGACACCATCGCCATCCTCCGCGGGCTCAAGGAGCGCTACGAGGCCCACCACAAGGTCGCCATCTCGGACGGTGCGCTCGTGGCCGCGGCATCCCTCTCGAACCGCTACATCCCGGCCCGCCAGCTGCCCGACAAGGCGATCGACCTGATCGATGAGGCCGCGTCGCGCCTGCGCATGGAGATCGACTCGGCGCCGCTCGAGATCGACGAGCTGCGCCGGCACGTCGACCGGCTGAAGCTCGAGGAGCTCGCGCTCAAGAAGGAGAAGGATGCCGCCTCGCGCGAGCGTCTCGACGCCTTGCGTGCGACGCTGAAGGACGAGCAGCAGAAGCTCGACGAGTTGCAGGCGCGCTGGGAGCGCGAGCGGGCGTCGCTGAACCGCGTCGGCGACCTCAAGACGCGTCTCGACGCGGCTCGTGTCGAAGCCGAGCGCGCGCAGCGCGAGGGCAACCTCGAGAAGGCATCGCGGCTTCTGTACGCCGAGATCCCGGCGCTCGAACGCGAGGTCGTCGAAGCGGAGCGCGCCGAGACCGCCGTCGACGGGCCCGAGCGGATGGTCAACGAACAGGTCACCGACGAGGACATCGCCGCCGTGATCGCCGCCTGGACCGGCATCCCCGTCGGGCGCCTGCTGCAGGGGGAGACCGAGAAGCTTGTGCGCCTCGAGTCCGAGCTCGGCAAGCGCCTCATCGGGCAGAAGACCGCCGTCAAGGCCGTCGCCGACGCCGTGCGTCGCTCGCGAGCGGGCATCAGCGACCCGAACCGGCCCACGGGCTCGTTCCTGTTCCTGGGGCCGACCGGTGTCGGCAAGACCGAGCTCGCCAAGGCTTTGGCCGAGTTCCTCTTCGACGACGAACACGCCATGGTGCGCATCGACATGTCGGAGTACGGCGAGAAGCACTCCGTGTCGCGGCTCGTCGGTGCCCCTCCCGGGTACATCGGCTACGAGCAGGGCGGCCAGCTCACCGAGGCCGTGCGCCGCCGCCCGTACTCCGTCGTGCTGCTCGACGAGGTCGAGAAGGCGCACCCCGAGGTCTTCGACGTGCTGCTGCAGGTCATGGACGACGGCCGCCTCACCGACGGCCAGGGCCGGACGGTCGACTTCCGCAACGTCATCCTGATCCTCACCTCGAACCTCGGATCGCCGATCCTCATCGACCCGACGCTGAGCCTCGAGCAGAAGCGCGAGCAGGTGCAGATCCTGCTGCGCCAGGCGTTCCGGCCCGAGTTCCTGAACCGTCTCGATGACACCGTGATGTTCGAGGCGCTGAGCCAGGACGACCTCGCACAGATCGTCGAGCTCTCCGTCGACGCGCTGCAGCGGCGCCTCAAGGACCGGCGTCTCTCGCTCGCGGTCACCCCCGATGCGCGCGCGTGGCTGGCCGAGCGCGGCTACGACCCGGTGTTCGGAGCCCGGCCGCTGCGCCGCCTCATCCAGTCCGAGATCCAGGACCGCCTCGCCATGGCCATCCTGTCGGGCGGGGTGCGCGACGGCGACATCGTCCGGGTCGACGTGGCCGCCGACGGCTCGGCGCTCGTGCTGACGAGTGCCGGTCCCGCGGCGGAGCCTGCCGCGCCGGCAGCCGCCGGAGGGGACGACGACGTGATCGAGGCCGAGCTGCTCGACGACTGATCGCGGCGGCGGCCTGCCCACGACGCCGAGGCGCGCAACCCCGTCGGAGCCGATGACCCTGACGTGAGAGTGTGGACGCATGCGTGCGATCCGGGCCCTGTGGGGCGCCTCACACCCGGGGCCCTCGGTCGTCGTGACGGCTCTGGCTCTGGCGCTCGGACTCGCGGCCGGGCTCGAGCCCTGGCGGCTCGCGGTGCTGGTGGCATCCGTGCTTTTCGGTCAGCTCTCGATCGGCATCTCCAACGACGCGATCGACCGTGAACGCGACCGCGCCGTCGGCCGCACCGACAAGCCTCTCGTCCGCGGTGAGGTCTCGAATCGTGCGGCCTGGATCGCGGCCGGGGGCTCCGCCGTCATCGCGCTCGCTCTCTCGGCGGCGCTCGGATGGGGGATGCTGCTCGCGCACGCCGTGACGATCGTGTCGGCCTGGTCGTACAACCTCGGGCTGAAGTCGACGCCGGTGTCGGTCGTGCCCTTCCTCGTGAGCTTCGGTCTCTTCCCCTCGCTGGCGACGCTCTCGTCACCCGATCCGACGCTCGCGGCGCCCTTCGCTGCTGTGGCGGGTGCTGCGCTCGGGGCGGCGGTGCACCTGACCAACGTCCTGCCCGACCTCGACGACGACCGCGACACCGGTGTGCGGGGGCTGCCGCATCGCCTCGGAGCGCCGGTATCGATCATCATCGCTGTCGCCGGGATCGTCGTCGCCGCGATCGCCGTGCTCATCGGCGGGCGGAGCGAGGGAGTCCTGCCGTGGCTGTTCTTCGGCGTGGTGCTGGTGCTCGCGGTCGCGGTGGTGGTGCGGATGCGGCTCCGCGGTCCCGACCGCACCGGCTTCCGCCTCGTCATGGCCGCGGCTCTCGTGCTCGCCGCGCAGCTGGTGGTGGCTGCGGGCTCGTTGCGCTGAGAACTCAGCGAGCAGCGGCGTCGAGCCCCATCGCATAGGCGTTCGGGACCAGGGAGCCGGTCGCGGCGAGCACGCGCCCGAGCATCCGAGTGCGCACGGCGTCCGCGCCCGCACTCACCGGGCGGCCGAGACGCATGTTGACCGCCGCCAGCCGTCCCGCCGTGCGGGCCGAACGCAGCCGATCGTGCTCCCATCGTGCGAGGGCAGCAGCGGGCTCGGTGCCGCTGCGGACCCAGGCAGCGAGCAGCGGCGCGAGGGTCGCCGCGTCGAGGAGGCCGAGGTTCATCCCCTGTCCTCCGATCGGGCTGATCTCGTGTGCGGTGTCGCCGATCACCGTCACCCGGCCGCGACGCAGGGCCGGTGCGAGCACACGTCGCACGCGGAACCCCGTCGCGCCGGTCAGTGCCTCTGCGGCATCCGTTTCGCCCCGTTCCCGTATCGCCGTGCGCAGCCGCCGCAGCCGCGCATCCGGCTCGTCGAACCCGCCGTCATCCTGCCCGGGCGGCTCGTCCCAGGCGACGAAGCGGCGTCGGCCTCCCGGCAGGGGGAAGGACTCGAGCACCCCCGCTCGCGCGAGGTGAACCACCGCGACGTCGGCATCGGGTCTCCCGGGGACGTCGGCGTCGCTCATGAGGTACCGGTCGGGGTAGCTCGTGCGTCTCACGGCGTTCGGCCGGAACACGAGCTCGCGTGCGCCGACGCCTCCGGCGACCACGACGAGCGGCGCCGACAGTTCGCCGGCCCCGCGAGCACCGGACGTCTCGATCCGTACGTCGGCCGGCCCCGGTGTCACGCGGGTGACGGCGACCCCACGCAGCGGCGACGGTGCACCGAAGGCGAGAGCGCGCTCGGTGAGGGCCTGCGGGAGGGTGGCGACATACGGATGCCGCACCGACAGGCGATCGAATCGGACGACGCCGAGCAGTGTTCCGTCGCTGCGGGCCTCGCCGCGCGAGACACGGACCGCGTCCTCGAGGATGCGGTCGGTCGCACCGCCCTCCTCGAGCGCGGCGAGGACGGGAGCGTGCAGCCCGATCGCCCGCGACCCGTCGCCGCTGCGTTCGCGGCGCTCGAGCACCGTGACGTCGACCCCCCGCCGCGTGAGCTCGGCCGCCAGCAGCATCCCCACCGGGCCGGCGCCGACGACGATGACGTCAGCCACGCCCCGCTCCCACGGCGAGCACGCGGAACGGCGCGGGGCGGACGACGTGCCACTCGCCGCGACTCGCGAGCGTCGTCCGCAGCTCTCGGGCACGGTAGCTGCGGCGGATCGAGCGCAGCCCGTCGGTGCGCAGGAAGGTCCCGTGCTGGACCGGCAGGATGGCCGCCGCGTAGAGCGCGTAGGCGGCGCGCCCCCGCTCGATGTCGGCGTGGAGCACGATGCCGCGCGACAGCGCCAGCGAGTCGGCGATGAAGGCGTCGAGCTCGGTCTCGCCGAGGTGATGCAGCACATGGTTCGAGATGACGGCGTCGAAGCGCTCGCCGCTCGCCCGCAGCGCCGTCGAGTCGGTGCTGCGGAACTCCAGGTCGGGCCGGCTGCGCTCGCGCGCGACGGCGAGGGCGCGGGGATCCGGGTCGATCCCGACCCAGCCGACGTCCAGGCCATCCCGTTCCGCGAGCCGCGCGAGCCGCGCGGTGACGTCGCCACCGCCTGACCCGATGTCGAGCACGCGGGCGGGTCGATCCAGACGCGCCAGGGCGGGCCGCAGATGCCGCCGCCACACCGTTCCCCAGCCGCTCACGGCGCGATTGACGAGGTCGAAGCGGCGGAGCGTCTGCGCGAGGGCCTCCGGATCGCAGTCCGGGTCGTCCATCAGCTCGCGCAGCTCGACGTCGCGACGACTCAGGTCCACGATGCGACGGGTTCCGCCCGCACGGCATCCGTCGACGCGGTCTCCGCAGCGCCGGTCTCGGCTCCAGCGGCCACTCCGGCCGTGAGGAGCGCGGCCTCCATCGTGAGTCCGGGGCCGAACGCGAGCGTCGCGATCGTCTCGCCGTCGCGCAGGGTGTCTGCGTCGAGGAGCGAGCGGAGGATGAAGAGGATCGTCGCGCTCGACATGTTCCCGTAGTCCCTCAGCACGGCACGCGATGCCGCGAGGGCATCCGACGGCAGGTCGAGGCCCGATTCGACGCGGTCGAGGACGGCTCGGCCGCCCGGGTGGACGGCCCACGTGTCGACCCGGCCGTCGCCGATCACCTCGGCCACCGCGGCGCGGATCTCGCGCCCGATGATGCGCGGCACCTCGGCCGTCAGCACCATCTCGAAGCCGGCGTCCCCGATCGTCCAGGTCATGTCGCGCTCACCGTCGCCGGTCACCGCGGTCGCGAACCGATCGAGGTCGAGCCACCGCTCTCCGCGACGCGCCGGGTCTGCGCTGACGACCGCCGCCGCGGCGCCGTCGGCGAACAGCGATGCCGCGAGGATCTGGTCGGGGTCGTCGGCGACCCGGAAGTGCAGGGTGCACAGCTCGGCGCAGACCACGAGCACGATGGCGTCGGGCTGGGCGGCGCACATGCGTGCCGCTGCCCGAAGGGCCGGGACGGCGGCCGCGCAGCCGATGAACCCCAGGTGGTAGCGCTCGACGGTCGTGGGAAGGCCGAGGTCGCGCACCAGCCGGTAGTCGGGACCCGGCGCGTACATGCCGGTGCACGAGACGGTCACGACGTGAGTGATCTCCGCCGGCGCGACGGATGCCGCAGACAGGGCCTCCCGCGCCGCGCGCGCCGACAGCTCGGGGGCGAGGGCGATATAGGTGTCGTTGCGCGTGCCCGTCGAGGGCGAGAGCAGCGCTCCGTCGCCGGAGATCACGGGAAGGGATGCCGGGTCGCCGGGAGCCGAGGCCGCGGCATCCGATCGCGCGCCACCGGGCTCGAGCGCCTCGGCGAGATCGGTCAGCACGGTGTGCCGGGTCTCGATGGCCGAGGCGTCGAACGCCGCGCGGACCAGACGCTGCGACAGCCGTCCGATGCCGGGCTGTGCGGCGAACAGGTCGCGCACGGAGTTCTGGTGAAGCACGGCCGGCGGCACGGCGGTGCCGATCGACAGGATGCGGGCGGTCATGCTTGACGATAACCGGTGCGGCACCGCCGCGGCGCCGGGGTGTCGCACCTCACAGACCTCGTCTATGGTGCGGCCGCCGCCGTGCGAACCGCTGCCGGCGGGCTCAGTCGTCGATGACGACCGACTCGGCCACGGGCCGGCGGGTGCGGGGCGAGAGCTCGCGCTCGCGCACGGCGGCGGGGGCGGCGTCGATGTCGCCGAGGTCGCCGACGGCCATGACGGTGACGGGCGTGAACGGGGCCTCGATGCCGAGCTTTTCGGCGAGGGCTGCGGCATCGAACCCGGTCATCTGGTGGGTGTACAGGCCGTCGGCGTGGGCCTGGACGGTGAAGTGCGCGGCGGCCTGGCCGAGGTCGTAGAGCGCGGTGGGCACGGGCTTGCCGTCGTTCTCGGTCTGCGCGATGAAGACGATGAGGGCGCCCGCGGGGCCGGCCCAGGCCTGGTTGAACTCGACGAGCGTCGACACGACCTTCTCGTGGGTCTGGGTGCCGCGACGAGCGACGACGAAGCGCCAGGGCTGTGCGTTGAAGGCCGACGGGGCCCAGCGTGCCGCCTCGAGGGCGCTGGCGAGGGCGTCCTCGTCGACGGGGGAGACCTCGTCGTACAGGCGCGTGCTCCAGCGGGCGGCGAGGATGTCGAGGACGGGGGCGTCGGTCTCGGCGACGCGCTCTTCGATGAGGGACATGGGATTCTCCCGGGTTCGTGCGGACAGCGTCGGACTCCATCGTCCCGCCACGTGCGAACGACGGCGCGTTCGCCGGCATTCCCCGTCACGAGAAACTCATCGCCGTCCTCCGGGCGTGAACCCGGAGGACGGCGATGCGGCGGGAGGGCGGGCGGCCCCGCAGCGGCCGGGTCAGCGGCGCAGGGCCTCGCCGAGCTTGACGCGGGCTCCCATGCGCAGGAGCGAGTTCTCGTAGATCTTGGCGCCGACGAGGATCGCCCCGACGCAGGTCAGGAGCAGGATCGCGAGCGACAGCAGCGGCTCCCACCACAGCGCGTCGCCGAGGAACAGGCGCATCGGCATGCCGACCGGTGCCGAGAAGGGCACGTACGACATGATCCCGAGGATCAGCGGGTTGTTCCACGCGAAGATGACCAGGAAGTACGGCGCCATGACGAGCAGGATGAGGGGCGTCGTCGTCGCTCCGATGTCCTCCTGCCGCGAGACCATCGCGGCGGCGGCGGCGAAGAGCGCGGCGAGCAGCACGAAGCCGAACAGGAAGAACACTGCGAACCAGGCGATGGGGGCGCCGATGCCCGTCAGCAGCGCCGTCTGATCCGTGACCGTCAGCCCGATCACCGCTACCGCGGCGAGGATGAGGATCTGCCCCATCGCCAATACCGTGTTGCCGATCACCTTGCCCGCGAGCAGCGCCCGGACCGGTACGGCCGAGATCAGCAGTTCGACGACGCGCGTCTGCTTCTCCTCGACGACCGACTGGGCGATCGTGGCACCGAAGGTCTGCGCCGAGATGAAGAAGATCGCGCCGAACCCGATCGCGACGATGTAGCCGAGGAAGCCGGCGTCGCCGGAGGGGTCGAGCAGCTCGACCTTCGGCAGCTGCGCGAGCGACAGGAGGATGGTGTTCGACACCGACGTGTCGCCGATGACGACGTATCCGCTCGGCGCGGACGCGTCGGCGACGACCGCGGCGTCGACGTCGCCGTCGCGCACGGCGCTCTCGGCGGCCGCCCGGTCGGCGACATCCTTCACGTCGAGGCCGGGCGCGTTCTGGACGTACGAGGCCGCGTCCGGGGTCACCGCGACGGGCGAGCCGCTGTCGTTCCCCGCCGAGAAGCCGCCCCAGATCACGAGCGCGAGCGCGCCGAGGAAGAGGATGGCGAACGAGATCACGAACGACTTGCTGCGGAGCTTCGAGCCGATCTCGCGTTCGGCGACGAGCCAGGTGCTCTGGGCGAATGAGGGGGATGCGGCGCTCACGGGGCGACCTCCTGGATGACTTCGGTGAAGATCTGGGCGAGGGACGGATGCCGCGGCGTGAAGCTCGCGACGTCGCCGTGCTCGACGGCCCGGCGCAGCACACGCTGAGCCGTCTCGTCGGCATCGACGTCGAACAGGGCGTAGCCGCCGTCGAACTCGACGACCTCGACCCCCGGTTCGGTGCGGATCCAGCCGGCATCTCCGGTCGAGACGAGCTCGTAGCGGTGACCCTGGTGCTGGCGGCGGAGCCCCTCGCGGGTGCCGGCGGCGCGGATGGTGCCGCCGGCGATGATGACGAGGTCGTCGCAGAGACGCTCGACGACGTCGAGCTGGTGCGACGAGAACAGCACGCCGACGCCCTGAGCGGCACGGGTCTGCAGGACACCGGCCACGACGTCGACGGCGAGGGGGTCGAGCCCCGAGAACGGCTCGTCGAGGATCAGGACCTCGGGATCGTGCACGAGGGCGGCGGCGATCTGCGCGCGCTGCTGGTTGCCGAGCGACAGCGTCTCGATGTTGTCGTTGAGGCGCTCGCCGAGACCGAGCTCCTCGAGCAGGCCGCGGGCCCGCGACGTGGCCTCGGGCTTCGAGAAGCCGTGCAGCCGGGCGAGGTAGACGATCTGCTCGAGCACCTTCATCTTGGGATACAGCCCGCGCTCCTCGGGCATGTACCCGAAGCGGCGGCGGTCGGCGGCGGTCACCGGTGATCCGTCGAGGGTGACCTCGCCCCGGTCGCGCGAGAGGACACCGAGCATGATGCGCATCGTGGTGGTCTTGCCCGCCCCGTTGCCGCCGACGAAACCGGTCAGGCGCCCATCGGGCACCCGGAACCCCACGTCGTCGAGCACGCGGTGCGTGCCGTAGTTCTTGGTGATGCCGCTCAGTTCGAGCATTCCGCCTCCTTAGCCGATGACTCCACGCTAGGGAGCGGGCGGGGTCGGGCGGATCCCCCGTACGGCGGATCGTGGCGGAGTACGCCCCGCCCGGCGGGGGAGCCGCGCGGGGGGAGCGGGGTGGGTGGGCCCCGTCAGCGGCGCAGGAACGTGATGACCGGATGCCCGTCGCGGGCGTCCGGGCGCACCTCGGCGGCCACGCCGTAGACGTCGGCGATGAGCTCGGCGGTCAGCACCTCGGCGGGGGCGCCCGCGGCGACGACCCGGCCCGACTGCAGCACCATCACGGCGTCGCAGTACATCGCGGCGAGGTTCAGATCGTGGATCGCGACGATGCACGTCACCGGCAGGTCGCAGACGAGTTCGAGCAGGTCGAGCTGATGACGGATGTCGAGGTGGTTGGTGGGCTCGTCGAGCAGCAGCTCGCGGGGCTCCTGCGCCAGCGCGCGGGCGATCTGCGCGCGCTGGCGCTCGCCGCCCGAGAGCGTGTGCCACATGCGGTCGGCCCGATCGGCGAGGCCGACGTGCTCCAGGGCGCGATCGACCGCCGCGGCATCGGCCGCCGGGTCGCCGCCGAAGGTCGTCCGGTGCGGGATGCGCCCGAGGCGCACGATCTCGCGCACGGTGATGTCGACCTCCGTGTCGGCGTGCTGCGTGACGGCGGCCACGGTGCGCGCTACTCGGCGCCGACCGAGGGAGGCGAGGTCTTCATCGTCGAGGGTCACGAGTCCCGCGGTCGGGCGGACGAGCCCGTGCAGCAGCCGGAGAAGCGACGACTTGCCCGATCCGTTGGGCCCGAGCAGGCCCAGGGTCTGCCCCGGATCGGGGCGCACGCTCACGCCGTCGACGACGAGCGTGCCCGAGCGCGTCCACGACACGTCGCGTGCGGCGAGGGTCATGCGCGGTTCCTCCGGCGGGCGAGCAGAACGATGAAGACGGGCACGCCGACCAGGGCGGTCCCGACGCCGACGGGCAGCGGGGTAGGCGAGAAGGCGACGCGCGAGCCGGCATCCACCCACACCATGAAGATCGCCCCCGCGACGATCGTGGTGGGGATGAGGCGCCCGTGGCGCGACCCGACGAGCAGGCGTGCCATGTGGGGCAGGACGAGGCCGACGAAGCCGATCGCGCCGGCGACGCTCACGAGGGTGGCCGTGATCAGCGCGGTCGTGACGAGCAGGATGCCGCGCGTGCGTGCGATGTGGATGCCCAGGGAGGCCGCGACCTCATCGCCGAAGACGAAGGCGTCGAGGGCCGAGGCGTAGCGCAGGCACAGCAGGGAGCCCAGCGCCACGACGACGGTGCACAGCACGACGTCGTCCCAGCGGATGCCTTCGAGCGAGCCGAGGAGCCAGAACATGACCCCGCGCGTCTCATCGGCGTCGGCGAACGCGAAGATCACGAGAGAGGTGAGTGCCGAGAACAGCTGCGTGCTCGCGACTCCGGCCAGGACGACACGGTCGTTCCCGCCCCCGGCGAGGCGTGCGAGCAGCAGCACCACCGCGAAAGCGACGAGCGCTCCGATGAAGGCCCCGCCGGAGAGGCCGAGCGCGGCGCCGCCGAGGCCGAGCACGCCGATCGCGACGGCACCGGTCGAGGCGCCGGACGAGATGCCGAGGATGAACGGCTCGGCGAGGGGGTTCCGCAGCAGCGACTGCATGATGACGCCGCAGAGCCCGAGCCCCGCACCGCACGCCGCGGCGACCAGCGCGCGGGGCAGTCGCTCCTCCCAGACGATCGCGTCTTTCGCGGTCTTGACGGGGATGTCGGTGAGGCCCAGGTGGTTGGTGACGATGTCGCGGACGTTGACGAGCAGGATGTCGGCCGGGCCGAGGGTGATCGCGACGCCGACCGACACGACGAGCAGCAGGATGCCGCCCCCGAGCAACCCGGCCGTGGCGACGGGGCCGCGGGTGCGCACGCTCAGAGCTCGTCCCGGTGCTCGTCCATCCAGCTCTCGATCTTCTCGAGCCCGTCGACGAAGCGGATCGAAGGGTTGAGCTCGGCGCCATGCAGCGCGATGTAGCGCTTGTTGCGCACGGCATCGATCGTGCGCGTTACGGGATCCGACTCGAGGAACGCGATCTTGTCGTCGAGCCGGTCGCCGGGGAAGCGATCGCGTTGCAGATCGCCGAGGACGAGCACCTGCGGATCGCGGTCGACGAGGTCCTCCCAGGTGGTCGCGGGCCAGTCGTCGGCGGCATCGGCGTACACGTTGGTGAACCCGATGGTCGCCGCGAGCAGCGCAGCCGAACCGAGCCCGCCGGCGACGTACGGGGTCTTGGTGTCGGCGAACCAGAAGGCGACGGTGGCGCCCGAGGCGTCGATGCCCTCCGTCGCGGCCGCAGCGCGCGAGCGCAGATCGTCGACGAGCTTCTCGGCCCGATCGGAGACGTCGAAGATCCGACCCAGCTCGGTGATCTCCTGATAGAGCGCGTCGACGGTGAGCGGGGTGGTGCGGGTGCCACCGCCGTTGATGCTGACGCCGGTGTCGCAGTCGGTCGGCGAGAGGTAGCTGCCGATCCCGGTCTCGTCGAACCGGTCGCGCGTCGCGACGCCGCCCTGCGCGAAGTGTCGTCCGAACGAGGCAGTGACGAAGTCGGGGTCGGCGCCGAGCGTGACCTCGTAGGTGGGGGCGTTGTCGGCCAGGCGGGGCACGTTCTGGTTCGCCTCGGCGAGCGAGGGAAGGATCGGGTCGGTCCACGACGCCGTGCCCACGATGCGGTCCTCCAGCCCGAGCGAGAGCAGGATCTCGGTGGAGTTCTGGTCCAGCGAGACGATGCGCTGGGGCGCCGCGTCGACCGTGATGGAGCGGCCGCAGTTCTCGATCGTCAGGGGGTAGGACGTCTCTCCGTTGCCGGCCGGGGCGGCCGCGCCGGCCGGGACGACCTCCGATGCGCCGCAGCCCGCGAGAGCGAGAGCGGCCAGCGGAACGATGGCGAGACTGGCGAGGAGACGATGACGCACCGCAGAAGGATAGCCTCGCCTAACCAGCATCCGCGAATCGCCGTGTTGGCGGATCCGACCCCCGACCGCGATGATGCGAGCATGCCCGCACCGATCGAGCGCTACGCCCTCCTCAGCAACTGCCGCAGTGCGGCGCTCGTGTCCGACCGGGGCGACCTCGACTGGCTGTGCCTTCCCCGCTATGACTCCGGCTCCATCTTCGGCGCCCTGCTCGGCGACAGCTCGCACGGATGCTGGAGCCTGCGGCCACGCGACCCGGACGCGACCGCGACGCGGCGCTACGACGGCGACACGTTCGTGCTCGTGACCCGGTGGGAGTGCGCCGCCGGTGTCGCCGAGGTGCACGAGTTCATGCCGGTCCTCGACGGGGTCGATGCGGTCGTCCGGCGCGTCGTCGGTGTCGCGGGCGAAGTCGACTTCGTGAGCGAGGTGCGGCTGCGGTTCGACTATGCGCGGGCGGTGCCCTGGGTGCGGCAGATCGGTGCGGCCGACACGTCGGATGCCCGCCCGATGGGCGTCCTGCTCGCGGTGGCCGGGCCGGATGCCGTCACGCTGCGCGGGCCCCGGCTCGTCGCCCGGGACACGATGCACCGGGGCGAGTTCCGTGTCGAGGCGGGGCGCACCGTCGACTCGGTGCTGCGCTGGGAGGCCTCGTACCGCGACATCCCGCAGCCCTTCGACGTCGACGGCGCCCTCGAGCGCACGCGCGGGTGGTGGACGACTTGGGCGCGGCGTATCCGCGACGGCGGGCGGTGGGGCGACCGGGTGCTGCGTTCCATGCTCGTGCTGCGGGCGCTCACCCACGCCGAGACGGGCGGCATCGTCGCCGCCGCGACGACCTCTCTGCCGGAGGATTTCGGTGGTTCGCGCAACTGGGACTACCGGTACGTATGGCTGCGTGACGCTGCCCTGACTCTCGAGGCCTACATCTCGCACGGCTATCTCGAGGCGGCCGCGCGCTGGCGCGACTGGCTGCTGCGGGCGGTCGCGGGCGATCCCGCCGACGTGCAGATCATGTACGGCATCGCGGGCGAGCGCGACCTGCCCGAGCGCGAGCTGGAGAGCCTGCCCGGCTACGCGGGATCCGCGCCGGTGCGCGTCGGCAACGGCGCGGTCGACCAGTATCAGGCCGACGTCATCGGCGAGGTGATGGTCGCCCTCGAGGCCGCCCGGCTCGCCGGCGTCACCGAGACCTCGTTCTCGTGGGCGTTGCAGCGGGCGCTGCTCGATCAGGTCGTCGCCTGGCTCGACCGGCCCGATCACGGTATCTGGGAGATCCGGGGTGAACCGCAGATGTTCACCCACTCGCGGGCGATGGTCTGGGCTGCCCTCGATCGGGGCGTCCGTGCCGTCGAGGAGCACGGGTTGAACGGGGATCCCGATCGCTGGCGGGCCCTGCGCGATCGCGTCCGCGCCGAGATCGACGAGCAGGGCGTGGATGCCGCGGGCGGGCACTTCACGCAGCACTTCCGCACCGACGAGGTCGACGCGTCGCTGCTGCTGCTTCCGGCCGTCGGGTTCTGCGCTCCCGACGATCCGCGCATGCTCGCGACCGTCGCGCGCATCGAGAGCACGCTGCTGCGAGAGGGCCTGGTGATGCGCTACCGCACCGAGGCCGGCGTCGACGGTCTCGCCGGCACCGAGCATCCCTTCCTCGCCTGCTCGTTCTGGCTCGTCGAGCAGTACGCGGCGACCGGACGCATCGACGACGCCACCCGGCTCATGGACCGCTTGTGCGGACTCGCCAACGACGTCGGGCTCCTGTCGGAGGAGTACGACGTCACCGACGGGCGCCAGGCGGGAAACACGCCGCAGGCGCTGTCGCACCTCGCGCTGGTGGGCGCAGCCGATGCGCTGGCGGGGCACGGCGGGCGCGCGGCGCACCGGCGCTGAGCCGGCCGGCGGTACGCCACAGCGGCCACCTCGGCGTTCATCGGGCAGATATGCGCGGGGCCTATGATGCCCGGGTGACGTCTCTTCCGGCATCCCCCCGCCGCCCGACGCGCCGCCAGCGACTGGCGGCATTCGGCCGAACCCGTCGGGGTCTCGTCACCGGTTTCGTGGCCTTCCACGCGGCCTACATCCTCGCCCTCCTGCCGCTGATCATCGCGGGCGGCACGGAGGGCGACCTCCCGCTGTACCGGCAGTGGGCGCAGGATGCCGTGCAGGGAACCTGGCCCATCATCGACTTCGAGTGGGTGTATCCGGCGGGCGCGCTGCTGCCGATCGTCGCGCCGATCGCGCTCGGCCCCTACCTGTACCAGCTCGTCTGGCTGCTCATGCTCGCCGGGGCCAACTGGCTCGCACTCGTCGCGATCGCCGGCGCGCGGCTGCAGCGGCGTTCGGCTTACCCCGCAGCCTGGTACTGGCTGCTCAGTATCCTCCTTCTCGCCCCCGTGTCGATGCTGCGCCTGGAGGGGTTCGCCGCACCGCTCGCCATCGCCGGGCTCGTCTGGGTCTCGCGGCGCCCCGTCGTCGCCGGAGCGCTCATCGCGCTCGCCACCTGGATCAAGGTGTGGCCGGCCGCCATCGCGGCTGCGGTGGTCGCGGTGTGCCGGAGCCGCTGGTGGATCGCCGTGGGCGGTGGCGTGGCGAGCGTCGTCATCATGATCGCGGTGGTTCTCGCCGGGGGCGCATCGAACCTCTTCAGCTTCCTCACGATCCAAGGGACTCGTGCCCCGCAGCTCGAAGCGCCCGTCGCGACGCCGTGGGTGTGGGCGACGATCTGGGAGCTGCCCGGAGCCCGCATCCAGCAGAATTACGAGCTCGCCACCCGCGAGGTGATCGGGCACGGGGCGATGGCTGCCGGCGAGGTCGTCGGCTGGCTCATGATCGCCGCGTTCGCCGCGATCGCGTTGCTGCTCGTGCGAGCCCGGATGACCTGGGTCGCCGGCGCCCAGCGCGTCGAGCGCGCGGAGGGTCGCCTCATGGTGCTGGGCGCCTTCGCCCTCACCGCCGCGCTGATCGTCTTCAACAAGGTCGGCTCTCCGCAGTACATGCTGTGGCTCGCCCCGATCGTCGTCGTGGGGCTGCTCATCGACCCCGAGCGGTGGCGGACGCCCGCGAAGTGGATGGCCGTGACGAGCTTCCTGACGACGCTCGTCTTCCCGATCTTCTACATGCCGCTCGTGCACGCCGACCCGTTCGCGGCGAGCCTGCTTCTCGCCCGGAACGTGCTCCTGGTCGCACTGTTCATCTGGAGCATCCAGGCGCTCTGGCGCATCGCGATGCCGCGCGCGGTGCGGCCCCTCTCGATGCCCGTGCCGCGCCCCTCGCTCTCGCCCGTCTCCGACCCGGCCTGAGCTCGCGGCTGGTCAGGCCCAGCCGTTGCGGTGGGCCAGGACGACGGCGGCCACGCGGTCGCGTGCGCCGAGCTTGATGAGGATGTTCGACACGTGCGTCTTCACCGTGGCGTCGCCGATGAAGAGCTCTCGCGCGATCTCGGCGTTGCTGAGCGCCCGCGCGAGGAGGCGCAGCACCTCCGCCTCCCGCTCGGTGAGGCCGTGATCGGCGGGAGTCGACGCCTGCGGCGCGGCGGGTGCTTCGGTGGCCGCGGAGGTCGCGTCGGGTGGGCCGCCCGCGAAGCGCTCGATGACCCGTCGGGTGACCTCCGGAGCGAGGAGGGCGTCACCGGCGGCAGCCACCCGCACGGCGGCGGCGAGCTCCTCGGGTCCCGCGTTCTTCAACAGGAAGCCGCTGGCTCCGGCCTGCAACGCCTGGAACAGGTAGTCGTCGCGGTCGAAGGTCGTCACGACGACGACCGCGCTGGAATTGCGAGGGTCGGCGACGATGCGGCGGGTCGCCTCGAGTCCGTCGAGGACGGGCATCTGGACATCCATGAAGACGACGTCCGGCTGCAGGCGTGCGACCGTCTCGACGGCCTCCGCGCCGTCGCCGGCCTCGCCCACGACGGCGATGTCGCCGCTCGCCTCGAGGATCATGCGGAAACCGGCCCGCATGACGGCATGGTCGTCGACGAGCACCACCGAGGTGGGCGTGGAGGGCGCGGGCGAGGTGGGCGTGCTCACGCGAGAACCCCCTGGGTGCTCGGGTGGGACGACCGCGCGCTCGCGGGAACACGGGCCCGGACGAGGAAGCCGCCGCGAGGACGGGGTGCCGCCTCGAGCCAGCCGCCCGATGCCGCCGCGCGCTCGCGCATGCCCACGAGGCCGAGGCCCGGCGTCGCCCCGAAGCGCACGCGGCCGTCATTGGCGATCTCGAGCTCGATCTCGTCGCCGTCGAAGCGCAGCCGCACGTCGGCGCGCGCGTCGGGCCCGCCATGGCGGCGCGCGTTCGTGAGCGCCTCCTGGGCGATGCGGTAGAGGTTCACCTGAGCGACCTCGGACGCCGTGACCGGTTCGCCGACGACGGTGAAGGTGGTCGGCATCCCGTTCTCCTCCGAGTACCGGGCCAGCTCGGCGATCGCGTCGAGCCGCAGCGTCGAATCATGCGGTGCCGCGGCATCCGGGGTCCGCAGCGTCTCGAGCAGCTGGCGGAGCTCCGTCAGCGACGCCCGTGCCGATTCCTCGACCACGGTGAGCGCGCGTCGCGCCGCCTCGGGATCGCGATCGAGCACCGTGCGCGCGGCGCCGGCCTGCACGCCCATCGCCGAGACGTGGTGCGCCACGACGTCATGGAGCTCGCGTGCGATGCGGACGCGGTCGAGCGCCACCGCCTGCGCCGCGGTGATCTCGCGCTCGTGCTCGAGCTCACGCGTGCGCTGTTCGAGCTCCTCGCGGCTGAGCGCGCCCGCGTAGGCGCGCTCGCCGAACGCGAAGGCGCCGGCGAAGAAGACGACGTTGAAGAGGAACTGCAGCATCATCATCGCCGCGACGGGGGAGAACAGCGAGAACTCCGCGGCGCTGTCGCTGCCCTGTTCGCTGGCCGCCTGGAACATCGCCGCGAGCAGCCAGAAGAACATGCCGATGATGACCACGACGCGGACGATCAGGGCCCGCCGCCGGTCGACCACCCACGCGCCGACCGAGTACATCGCGATGAAGAGGGCGATGCTGCCGACGTACATCTCGGGGATGTGCGCCGACATGCCGACGAAGTAGACGACCGCGACGACGATCAGCGCGACCTCGGGGATGCGGCGACGCAGCGCGAGCGGTGCCGTCAGCGCCACGCTGTAGAGCAGGCCCCAGCCGAGGTGCGGTGAGTCGTCGCCCCAGACCTGCGCGACACTGCCGAGCCAGGTGCTGAGGATCGCGCTCACGAGCAGCGCGGCGGCGAGCCACAGGTCGTTGCGCAGTTGCTCGGGGGTCGCGGCGAGACGCTCGTCGGGTACGGGGGAGGCCACGGACATGACCTCCACGCTACGGTGCGCGCAGGGGTGCGACATCCCCCGAGCGGGGGAGCCGGACGGTCATCGCGACGATCAGAAGATCATCGGACGGTCGTCATCGTCGTCGCCGTCGAGGTCGAGGTCGACGACGACGGGGACGTGATCGCTCGGCGCTTCGCCCTTGCGCTGATCGCGGTGGATCGCGGCGCCGGTGACGGCATCGGCGAACGCGGACGAGCCGAGGATGAAGTCGATGCGCAGGCCCTCGTTGCGGGGGAAGCGCAGCTGCTTGTAGTCCCAGTAGGTGAAGCCGGTCGGCACCAGCGGGCGCACGGTGTCGGAGAGGCCGGCGTCGAGCAGCGCCTGGAACGCGGCGCGCTCGGGCGGCGAGACATGGGTCGTCACGCCCTCGACGAGGGTCGGGTCGCCGACATCCTCGGGGGTGGGGCAGATGTTGAAGTCGCCGGTGAGCGCCAGGGGGAGGCCGGGGGATGCGGCCAGGGTGTCGCGCGTGTACTGCTCGAGCGCCTGCAACCAGTGGAGCTTGTAGACGTAGTGCGGGTCATCGAGCGACCGGCCGTTCGGGACGTAGAGGCTCCAGACGCGGACGCCGCCGACGGTCGCGGCGATGGCCCGCGCCTCCTGCGGCGCGTCGGGGCCCTCGTGGCCCTTGAGGAATCCCGGCATCCCGGGAAACCCGATCTGCACGTCGGTCATCGGCTCGCGGCTGGCGATCGCGACGCCGTTCCACTGGTTCAGGCCGTGGAGCTCGACGTGGTAGCCGGCCGCCTCGAACTGCTCCATCGGGAACTGCTCGGGCTTGCACTTGATCTCCTGCATCGCCAGGACGTCGATGTCTTCGTTCACCGCGAAGCCGACGATCCGGTCGACGCGAGCGCGGATCGAGTTCACGTTCCAGGTGGCAAGACGCATGCCCCCAGCCTATTCGGCGGCTCGGACCTCGCCCGCTGCGCGGCATCCGGATACCGTCGGGGGATGGCCACAACATTGCTGCTCATCGCCGATACGCATGTCCCCGGGCGGGCGCGGGCCCTGCCGGATGCCGTGCTCGCCGCGGCCGACGCGGCCGACCTCATCGTGCACGCGGGGGACTGGGTCGCGGCATCCGTCCTCGACGAGCTCGAGCGGCACGGCGAGGTGCTGGGGGTGTGGGGCAACAACGACGGAGCCGACCTGCGGTCGCGACTGCCCGAGGTGGCGCGTCGAACGATCGAGGGGGTGCGGTTCGCCGTCGTGCACGAGACCGGCGCCGCGGCGGGGCGCGAGCGACGGATGGACGCCGTCTACCCCGATGACGACGTGCTCGTCTTCGGCCACAGCCACATCCCGTGGGACACGACGACCCCGCGCGGACTCCGGCTGCTCAACCCGGGCTCGCCCACCGACCGGCGTCGCCAGCCTCACAAGACGTTCCTCACGCTCACGGTCGACGCGGGCGAGCTGCGCGATGTCGACCTCGTCGTGGTCTGAGCGACGGCGTCGGGCCGGGGCGACCCGCTCGTAGAATCGGGGTCATGACCGTCGCAGGCACGCCCGAGCTCGAAGCCGACCGCCAGGATCTCATCCGGCTGATCCAGGACGAGGCGGTGTTCCACGGCGACTTCACCCTCTCGAGCGGCAAGAAGGCGACGTACTACGTCGACATGCGTCGGCTGACGCTCGACCACCGCGCCGCGCCGGCGATCGGCCGCATCATGCTCGACCTCATCTCGGACGTCGACGGCGTCGTCGCGGTCGGCGGCCTCACCCTCGGCGCCGACCCGATCGCGAACGCCGTCATGCACGAGTCGGTGCGCGCGGGCCGCCCCCTCGATGCGTTCGTCGTGCGCAAGGAGCCCAAGGACCACGGCCGCGGTCGGCAGGTCGAGGGCGCGGATGTCGCAGGCAAGCGCGTCGTCGTCGTCGAGGACACCTCGACCACCGGCCAGTCCGCACTCAAGGCCGTCGAGGCGCTGCGGCGCGAGGGCGCTGAGCCCGTCGCGGTGGCCGTCATCGTCGACCGCAAGACCGGCGCCCAGGCAGCGGTCGAGGAGGCCGGGCTGCAGTGGCTCGCCGCGATCGACCTCGACGACCTGGGCCTCGCCCCGCAGTAAGGCGCTTCACCTGGCAGCATCCGCCGCTTCGGGCTGCGTGAGGGGGCATGAACTGCCAGGTGAACCGCAGCCGCCGAGGAATAGCGCGCGGGGCCTGGGCGGTTGCGGTTCAGTATGAGCCTGTACGAGCCCGCCGTCTTCGGTGCCCTGAACCTGTCGAACCGCGTCGTCATGGCGCCGCTCACGCGCACCCGCGCGGGCGAGGACGGTGTTCCCACCGACGTCATGGTCGAGTACTACCGCCAGCGCGCGGGGCAGGGCCTCATCATCACCGAGGGCACGTGGCCTGTCGTGGAGGGCAAGTCGTACCCCGGGCAACCCGGCATCCAGACCGAGGAACAGATCGCGGGCTGGCGACGCATCGCCGACGCCGTCCATGAGGCCGGCGGCACCATGGTCATGCAGCTGATGCACGGCGGACGCGTGTCGCACCCCGACATCACCGGCGCCGACCGGGTCGTGGGCCCGAGCGCGCTGGCCGCGCCCGGGCAGACCCGCACCCCGAAGGGCAAGGCCGACATGCCGATCGCGCACGCGCTGACCGCGGCGGAGGTGCTCGAGGTCGTCGAGCAGTTCGCGCAGGCCGCGCGCAACGCGCTCGCGGCGGGGCTCGACGGTGTCGAGGTCCACGGCGCGAACGGATACCTCGTGCACGAGTTCCTCTCGCCCGTCTCGAACGTGCGCGACGACGAGTACGGCGGATCGCCCGCGAACCGCGCGCGCTTCGCGGTCGAGGTCACCCGGGCCGTAGCCGCTGCCGTGGGCGCCGACCGCACCGGCATCCGGCTCTCGCCGCAGCACAACATCCAGGGTGTGCTCGAGCACGACGACGCCGACGCCCGCGCGACCTACACGGCTGTCGCCGAGGGGCTCGCCCCCCTCGGGCTCGCGTTCGTCGATGTGCTCAGCGCCGACCCGACGGGCGAGCTCGTGCAGCACATCCGTCGCACGGCCGCCGCCCCCTTCATCCTCAACTCGGGCTTCGGGTCGCCCACGACCCGCGAAGAGGCCGAGACGCTCGTGACGTCGGACTGGGCGGATGCCGTCGCCGTCGGTCGCCCCGTGATCGCCAACCCCGATCTGGCGGCCCGGTGGGAGCAGCGGGCGGAGCTCAACGAGGCGCGCCCCGAATTCTTCTACGGCTCGACCGCCGAGGGCTACATCGACTACCCGTTCCTCGACGAGGTGCCAGCCGGCGCGGTCTGAGCGACCCCGGACCCGAACCCGAGCGTCGCATCCATCGCCTCGTCGAAGCGGCGACGTGCGTCCTCGATGCGCGGCATATGCTCCTGCGCCCACGCGAGGATGACGTCGACGGGCGGGCGCAGGGTCTTGCCGAGCGCTGTGATCCGGTACTCCACGGCGACCGGCCGGGTGCTGAGCACGACGCGTTCCACGATGCCGTTGCGCTCGAGCCGCCGCAGAGTCGCGGTCAGCGACTTCTGCGTGACGGCGGGGATCGCGCGCCTGAGGGTGCTGAACCGGGCGGGCGCGTCGCACAGCTCGTTCAGCACCGCGAGCGACCACCTGTCGAGTACCTGGTCGAGCAGGTCGCGATGCGGGGCCGCGATCTCGAATCGGTCTGCGTCGGCGGGGGTGGTATCGGTCACGCTACCCAGTCTCGTTGAAGTGACTTCCGAGCACCAGGTATCCATGAGATACCCATAACGATGCAAGGAGCTTCACCATGACCGTTCACCTGTCGTCGCCCGACTCGCTGATGCAGCCCGTTCCGTACCACCACGTCGCCGTTGCCACCGGCGCGCGCCAGGTCCACGTCGCCGGCCAGATCGCCCGGACCGCCGACGGCAGGTCGGTGGCTCCCGGCGATCTCACCGGTCAGGTCGCGCACGCCCTCCGCAACACCCACGCCGCGCTGGAGAGCGCCGGCGCGGGGTTCGCCGATGTGGTCCGCTTGACCTTCTACGTCACGGGGTGGGCGCCCGACCGCATCGCCGACTTCATGGCGGGCGTCCACGATGTGGCCGCGGAGATCGGGCTGCCCACACCGATGCCGCCGGCCTCGCTCATCGGGGTGGACTACCTCTTCGAGCCCGACGTCCTCGTCGAGGTGGAGGCGACCGCGGTCCTCGATTGACTCCCGGCGGCCGATCCGGGCTCAGCTCTGGAAGACGGGCAGCTGCGACGCGAGGCCGAGCAGCAGGCCGAAGAACATGAGCAGGATGATGCCGCGACGGGTCGACCCGCGATTGGTGCCGTCGGTGCCGATCTGCTGGTTGCGCACGAAGATGATCAGCGCGATCAGCAGGATCGCGAGACCGGTGAGCGCGAGGACGATCGACATCAGTCGTCGTCCCCGTCGCGGCGCCGCCGGACGAACTGCACGATGACGACCACGAGGGTCGTCGTGAGCATGAGCGCGACGCTGATCAGCAGGAGGTTCTGCTCGAACTCGTTCACAGGATGCCCGGATCCTCGGTCTCGTACGGCTCCGTCTCAAGCAGATCGGCGACGGAGTCGAGGATCTCGTCGGGGCGGAACGGGTACCGCTCGATCTCGGCGTCGTCCGAGATGCCGGTGCGCACGAGCACGGTGTGCAGACCCGCTTCGATGCCCGCCACGACGTCGGTGTCCATGCGGTCGCCGATCATGCCGGTGTTCTCGGAGTGCGCTCCGATGCGGTTCATCGCCGAACGGAACATCATGGGGTTCGGCTTGCCGACGACGTACGGGCTCTTCCCGGTCGCGTGCGAGATCAGGGCCGCGAACGAACCGGTCGCCGGAACGACGCCCTCCGGGGTCGGGCCCGTGGCATCCGGGTTGGTGATGATGAACCGCGCGCCGGCGTTGATGAACCGGATCGCCTTCGTGATGGCGTCGAAGGAGTAGTTGCGCGTCTCGCCCACCACGACGTAGTCGGGGTCGGTCTCGGTCATGATGTAGCCGGCCTCGTGGAGGGCGGTGGTGAGGCCCGCCTCGCCGATCACGAACGCCGAGCCGCCCGGATGCTGCGAACGCAGGAAGTCCGCCGTCGCGAGCGCCGACGTCCAGATGCGGTCCTCCGGCACCTCCAGCCCCGACCGCGCGAGACGCGCGCTGAGGTCTCGGGGCGTGAAGAAGGGGTTGTTGGTCAGCACGAGGAACGGCGTGCCCGTCTCGCGCCACTGCGCGAGCAGTTCCGCCGCCCCCGGGATGGGGTGGTTCTCGTGGACGAGAACGCCGTCCATGTCCGTGAGCCAGCACTCGATATCGGCGCGTGTCCGCATGGCCCCAGCCTAGCTGTGGCGATCCGGCCGTAGTCTTCACTCGTGGCCCACGACGACTGGAATCCCCGCAAGCTGCCCGACCTGTCGGGCAAGCGGTATCTCGTCACGGGCTCCAACGCGGGACTCGGGTATTTCGCCAGTCTGCAGCTCGCTTCGGCCGGGGCCCACGTCATCATGACCGGCCGCAGCCCGCAGCGGCTCGCGACGGCGCGCGCCTCGGTCGTGCGAGCCCTGCCCGACGGGGTGGGATCGGTCGAGACGCTGCTGCTCGATACGAGCAACCTGGGCTCCGTGCGGGCAGCGGCGGCGACCGCTCGCGGCCGAAAGCCCCTCCACGGCCTGCTCCTGAACGCCGGGGTGGTGCATCCGCCGCGTCAGCGCCGCACGACGCCCGACGGTCACGAGCTGGTGTTCGCCACCAACGTCCTCGGCCACTACGCGCTCGCGGGGGAGCTGCTCATCGCGCTCGCCGCCGGCCGCGGCCGCATGGTCTGGGTCGGCTCCGTGTCGACATCGATCTGGAAGTACGACCCGACCGACATCGAGCTCGAGAGCGACTACTCGCCCTGGCGCGCATACGTGCAGTCGAAGGTCGCCACGACCTCACTCGGCCTCGAGGCCGACGAGCGCCTGCGGGCGGCGAGCGTGCCGGTCTCGAGCCTGGTCGCCCACCCCGGCTATTCCACGAGCGGGCGCACCCGTGGCATCGCCGGCATCAACGAGCCCTCGCGCATGACGCGTTTCACCGACAACCTGCAGGTCGCCGTGACGCAGTCCAAGGAACGGGGGGCGTGGGCGCTCGTGCGCGCACTCGTCGACCCGGATGCCGCGGGCGGCGAGTATTACGGGCCGGCCGGTGTGCTTCGGGGCGAGCCGCGCGTCGCGACGCCCGCGGCGATCACGCGCGATCCGGACATCGCCGCGCGCCTGTGGTCGTACTGCGAGCACACGACGCGCACGCCGTGGCCGTATCTGAAGGCGAGCCGGACGCGCGCGAAGAGCTGATCGCGCTCAGGCGGTGACCCAGATGGCCGCGGCGGCACCGGGTGGCAGCACGACGGAACCGCCGCCGTCGAGCCGCACGCTGTCGCGTCCGCTGACCGTCAGGGTGTGGCCCACGTCGACGCCGTGGCCCTCGAGCGTGCGCAACAGGGCGGGATCACGGTCGCTCACGCGAAGGATGCGGCCCTCGTGGCCGATCGCCGCTTCGGCGAGCAGCACGAACGGTTCGCGATGGACCTCGCCGTCGGCGTCCGGGATCGCGTCGCCGTGCGGATCGAACCGGGGATCGCCGAGCCGTTCGGCGATGCCCGAGAGCAGCCGGTCGCTGATGGTGTGCTCGAGCACCTCGGCCTCGTCGTGGACCTCGTCCCAGGCGTAGCCGAACTCGCGGACGAGCCAGGTCTCGATGAGGCGGTGACGCCGGATGATGGATGCCGCACGCCGCCGGCCGGCTTCGGTCAGGGCCACCGGTCCGTACGGGCGATGCGACACGAGGTCCTGAGCGGCGAGCTTGCGGACCATCTCCGTGACCGTCGATGGTGCGAGCCCGAGCGTCGCCGCGAGCTGCGAGGGGGTGATCGGCGCCGGCTGCCACTCGGTGTGGTGGTAGATCGTCTTCAGGTAGTCGTCGACGGCGGGGGAGGGCACACTCCAGATTATCCGCGGCGGCGGGATAGCCTGTCCCGGTGACCCGCCCCGACCCCGCCGACACGAGCGGCGACCGCGACGGCGTCGACGCGGAACCGCAGCTGCCGGTCGGCGTGGGGCCGTGGCCGGGCGGTCCGGACGCGTGGCCTGACGACCCCCGGTACGACCCGCAGCTGCTGGCCGACGGTGACCGCCGGAACGTCGTCGACCACTACCGCTATTGGCGGCTCGAGGCGATCGTGGCCGACCTCGACGAGCATCGGCATCCCTTCCACGTCGCGATCGAGAACTGGCAGCACGACATGAACATCGGCTCGATCGTGCGCAGCGCCAACGCCTTCGGCGCGGCGGAGGTACACATCGTGGGACGCCGGCGGTGGAACCGCCGGGGCGCGATGGTGACCGACCGCTACCAGCACGTCCGCCACCACGAGGATGTCGCCTCCTTCGCCGCGTGGGCGCAGGAGAACGACCTCCCGATCGTCGCCGTCGACAACGTCGCGGGGTCGGTGCCGGTGGACCGCGCCGACCTGCCCGAGCGGGCCGTCCTGATGTTCGGTCAGGAGGGGCCGGGGCTGTCGCCCGAGGCCGTGGCTGCGGCATCCGTCGTCGTCGAGATCACGCAGTACGGTTCGACCCGTTCCATCAACGCATCGGCCGCGGGCGCCGTCGTGATGTACGAGTGGTGCCGTCGCTGGGCTCGATGAGACCCGACCGGCGAGAGGTCACCGCTCCGGGTGGCGGTCCGGGGTGACGGCGTAGACGAACAGGCCCGTCGCCGAGGCGCTGAGCTCGACCGTCGCACCGGCCGGGACATCCTGGATGCCGTGCGGCTCGGCGTTCCCGTCGACGGCGGCGCACGGCACCTTTCCGCTCTCGGTGCTCGTGCCGTCGACGGTGACGGTGTAGGTCAGCTCGCTTCCCGATCCGGTGACGCAGGCGATCGTCACGACGGCGGGAGCCTCGCCGGCGGTGACGGTGATGATCGGCTCTCTGCCGGGCTCGAGAACACCGGCCTCGCGCTGGGTCCAAGACGCCCCGCCGAGCCCGTTCTCGGGGATCACGGTGTCAGCCCACTGCCGGGCGTCGTCGGCGGTGGGGCGGGGCAGCGTCCGGGGGTCGTCGGAGCGCGTCGGGATCTCGACCGGCGCTGTCTCCTGCGCGCAGCCGGAGGCGAGCATCCCGACCACGAGCACGGCGGCACCGGCGGCGGCGGCAGAGGTGAGCTTCGGCATGCCGCCACGCTAAGCGCGGAATCTGAGGTTCGCACGTGAATGGGGTTTCGACCCGATCACAGTTCGGCTTCGCGTCTCCGGGGTTCAGACGGCGATGCGCAGCCACGCGCCGCGCCGCACGCGCCACCCCAGCGTGACCAGCCGGGCGATCATGTAGACGCCGAAGAACGCCACGGCGAGCCAGGCGAGGCCTGCCGCGCCGCCCGGGTGCAGCGCTCCGATCACCAGGAGAGCGGGGATGAAGGGGATGAGGTTCAGGCCTCCGGCGATCGCGAGATAGCGCGCGTCGCCGGCGCCCATCAGCACCCCGTCGAGGACGAAGACGATGCCGCAGACGGGCTGCGCGATCGCGAGGACGAGCAGCGCCGGCTGGATCAGGGCGGCCACGGCCGGGTCGCCGGTGAACAGCAACCCGATGGCCCCCGACGTCGCGGCGATGACGCCCCCGACGAGTACGCCGAACCAGGCGCCCCAGGCGACGGTGCGACCGAGGACGCGCTGGACGAAGGCCTCGTCGCCGGCACCCAGGCCACGCCCGATGAGCGCCTGCGCGGCGATCGCGAGCGCGTCGAGCGCGAAGGCCGCGGTGGAGAAGATCGTGAAGGCGACCTGCCAGCCGGCGAGTTCGCTCGTGCCCAGGCCGGTCGCGACGGCGACGGTCGCGAGCAGCGCCGCGCGCAGCGAGACCGTCCGGAGGAACAGCCAGCCGCCGAGACGCGCCGACCCGCGCATGCCGTCGGCGCGGGGCCGGAGCGACGCCGAGTGCCGGCGAGCGAGGCGGCCGATCACGACCACGTAGGCTCCGACCATGCCCCACTGGGCGATCACGGTGCCCATCGCCGACCCGGCGATGCCCCAGCCGAACCCGTAGATGAAGAGGACGTTCAGCACCGCGTTGGCGCCGAAGCCGAGGCCGGCGATCCACAGCGGGGTGACGGTGTCCTGCATGCCGCGCAGCAGCCCGGTCGCGGCGAAGACGATGAGCATCGCCGGAAGACCCCACATCGACAGGCGGAGGTAGGTCTCGGCATCCGTCGCGACGGCCTCGCCGGCTCCGAACATGCCGACCAGCAGCGGCGTGGCGAGCGAGCCCGCGGCCGCGAGCACGGCGCCGAGGCCGAGCGCGAGCCACAGCCCGTCGATCCCCGCGCTGACGGCGCTGGTCGAATCGCCCGCTCCGAAGCGACGGGCCACCGCCGGGGTCGTGGCGTAGGCGAGGAACACCATCAGCCCCACGATCGTCTGCAGCACGGCGCCGGCGATGCCGAGCGCCGCGAGCGGCACGACGCCGAGGTGGCCGATGAGCGCGGCGTCGACGATGAGGAACATCGGCTCGGCGATGAGGGCGCCGAGGGCGGGAACGGCCAGCCGCAGGATCTCGCGGTTGAGCGTGGGCGCCATGACTCGAGCCTAGAGGCGTGACGCCGGCGGACCCGCCTTTGCACGACCGCCGGGTCGCTGTCGAGCGCGCGGAACGCCACCGCAACGACGGTTACCGTTGATCATCGACCGAGGGAGAGGACGCCGGATGCGGCTGCTCGAACGCCTGGCGATTGCGCGCCTGCACGCTCGGCTGCCGACGTGGGTCCGCGTCGTCGTGGCCGCAGCGGCCGTCGTGCTCGGCGTCGTCATCGTCATCCGTCCGACGACGGCTCTCGACGTCCTCGCCTGGTTGATCGGCGGCGGAATGGCGCTGACAGGCCTCCTCGAGCTCACCGGGCGCGAGGGCGAGGCGCACCGCCCGCGCTGGCGCACGGCAACGGGGGTCGCCTGGCTTCTCGGCGGCGCGATCGTCCTCCTCGCGCCGGGATTGACGGTGCGTGTCGTCGCGGTCGTCGTCGGCATCCTTCTCCTCGGTGGCGGCATCCTCGGCGTCATCGCAGCCTTCGGGCGTGGCCGTACCTGGGACGCGCGCATCGCCGACGCCGCTTTCGGCGCGTCGGGCGTCATCTTCGGCGCGCTCGCACTGTTCTGGCCCGACATCACCCTGCTCGTGACCGCCGTCGTCTTCGGCGCCCGGCTGATCATGAGCGGCGTCGTCGACCTCTGGACGCGGCTCCGCCGCCGTCGCGACGACCGCGTGGCCGAACGCGTGGGGCCGGACGGCAGGCCCCGCCGGCGCTGGGGACGGACGGTGGTCGCCATCGCCTCCGTCGCGCTGGCCGTGACCACGACGATCGTGACAGCGCCGTTGCGCGACGGCTCGACCGTCGTCGACGACTTCTATGCGGCGCCGCGTGACCTGCCCGACGAGCCCGGGCGTCTCGTGCGGGCGGAGCCGTTCGACGCCGGCATCCCGGCCAGCGCGGAAGGGTGGCGGATCCTCTACACGACGACCGGCGTCGACGGAGATGTCCGCGTCGCGAGCGCCATCGTCGCGGTGCCGCGCGAGGGCGACGGGCAATGGCCGGTGATCGACTGGAACCACGGGACCACCGGGTTCGCGCAGCACTGCGCCCCCTCGCTGCAGCCGCGCGGACTGTGGGCGGGCGCTTTCTACATGCTGCCGCGAGCCATCAAAGAGGGCTGGGCCGTCGTCGGCACCGACTACATCGGACTCGGCACCGAGGGGCCGCATCCCTATCTCGTCGGGCTGCCGAGCGCCCACGCCTCGCTCGACGCCGTTCGGGCTGCGCGCGAGCTCGAGGAGGCCGACCTCGGCGCCCGCACCGTCGTGTGGGGGCATTCGCAGGGCGGTGCGGCGGCGCTGTGGACGGGCGCGGTCGCCCGTGAGTACGCTCCCGAGGTCTGGGTGCAGGGCGTCGCCGCCCTCGCGCCGGCGAGCGACCCCGCAGCTCTCGTGCAGGGCATCTCGAGTGTCACCGGCGGCAGCATCTTCGCGTCCTACGCCTTCGCCTCGTTCTCGTCGATCTATCCCGAGATCGAGTACCGCGACTATGTGCGTCCCGGCGCGGAGACCGTGCTGCGGCAGATGTCGGAGCGGTGCCTGTCCGACCCGACGATCGTGCTCTCCGTCGCCGCGGCTCTCGGGATGAGCCGCGACCCGGCGCTGTTCTCGCGGTCGCCGGCATCCGGAGTGCTCGGGCGGCACCTGCGCGAGAACACGGCGCCGCTGCGCTCCACCGCGCCCGTGCTGCTGGCGCACGGCGGGGCCGACAGCGTCATCCCGGTGCAGACCCAGGCCGCATTCGTCGACCGCATGTGCGCAGCCGGTCAGGACGTCGACTTCCGCACGTACGCGGGGTTCGAGCATGCGGGGGTCGTCGAGCGACCGTCGCCCCTCATCGACGAGCTGTTCGACTGGACGAGGGATCGTTTCGCCGGCATCCCGGTTGCCGAGGGGTGTACCACCACGGAACGCTGAATGGTCTCAGAAGTTCGTGTCGTCCGGTCGGCCTAGCATGGGTGCCATGACCGACCCCGTCCTTCCCTCCGGCATCGACATCGCCGAGCTGAGTCCCGAGATCCGACCGCAGGACGACCTGTTCCGGCACGTCAACGGCAGCTGGCTCGAGCGCACCGAGATCCCCGACGACAAGGCCCGCTGGGGATCGTTCCACGTCATCGCCGAGCAGGCCGAGAGCGACGTCCGCGCCATCATCGACGAGGCGACGACCGCCGAGCCGGGCACGGTGCAGCGGAAGATCGGCGACCTGTTCACGAGCTTCATGGACACGGCTCGCATCGACGAGCTCGGTGCCGAGCCGCTCCGACCGCAGCTGGCGCGCGTCGACGCGGTCGACTCGATCCCGGCGCTGCTGCGCACCGTCGGCGAGCTCGAGCGCGAGGGCATCGGCGGCATGATCGGTACCTTCATCGAGCCCGACCCGGGCAATCCCGAGCGCTACGTCGTGTTCTTCGTGCAGGGCGGGCTGTCGCTCCCCGACGAGAGCTACTACCGCCTCGACGGCTTCGCCGCGACGCGCACGGCCTTCCGCGGATACGCCGAGCGCATGCTCGAGCTCGCCGGGGTCGCAGACGCCGCGGAGCAGGCCGAGCGCATCGCACGGCTCGAGACGGAGCTCGCCGCGCACCACTGGGACAACGTGCGAAACCGCGACGCCGTCGCGACCTACAACCTGCACACGTGGGACGAGGTGACGGCCCTCGCCGGCGTCGACCTCGACCCGTGGCTGGAGGGGCTCGCGCCGCGGCACCGTGACGGTTTCGCCGAGATCAACGTCAATCAGCCGAGCTTCCTCTCCGGGCTCGGCACGCTCTTGACCGACGAGCACCTCGAGGACTGGAAGGCCTGGCTGCGTTTGCAGGTCGTTCGCGCCTCGGCGCCGTTCCTGCCCGACGCTTTCGTCGCCGAGAACTTCGACTTCTACGGCACCCAGCTCACCGGCGTGCCCGTCAACCGCGAGCGCTGGAAGCGCGGCGTGAGCATCGTGCAGGCGGCGCTCGGCGAGGCTGTCGGCGAGATCTACGTCGAGCGGCATTTCCCGCCGCAGGCCAAAGTCGAGATGGATGCCCTCGTCGACAACCTTATCGAGGCGTACCGGCAGTCGATCACGGGGCTCGAGTGGATGACGCCGGCCACCCGCGAGCGCGCGCTCGAGAAGCTCGCCGCCTTCACTCCGAAGATCGGCTACCCCGACCGCTGGAAGGACTATTCCGCGCTCGAGATCGACCCCACCGACCTCCTGGGCAACGTGCTGCGTTCCACCGAGTGGGAGTACGAGCGTCAGCTGGCGAAGCTCGGTCAGCCGATCGACCGCGACGAGTGGCACATGACGCCGCAGACGGTCAACGCGTACTACAACCCGCTGATGAACGAGATCGTGTTCCCCGCGGCGATCCTGCAGCTGCCCTTCTTCTCGTCCGAGCGCGATGCCGCGGCGAACTACGGCGGCATCGGGGCGGTCATCGGTCACGAGATCGGGCACGGGTTCGACGACCAGGGCAGCGCCTACGACGGCACCGGCGCGCTCAACGACTGGTGGACCGACGCTGATCGTGCTGCCTTCGAGGAGCGCACGGGCGCCCTGATCGAGCAGTACAACGCCCTCGTGCCGCGGGGCCTCGGCGACGAGCACACCGTGAACGGGGCGCTGACCATCGGGGAGAACATCGGCGACCTCGGTGGCCTCGGCATCGCCCTCAAGGCCTACCGGCTCCACCTCGCCGCGACGATGTCGCCGGAGGAGCTGGCCGAAGCGCCCGACGGTCCCGTGATCGACGGCTTCACGGGTGTGCAGCGGCTGCTCCTGAGCTGGGGTCAGATCTGGCAGCAGAAGGGCCGCGACGCCGAGACCATTCGACTGCTCACGATCGACCCTCATGCTCCGAACGAGTTCCGTTGCAACCAGATCGTCCGTAACATCGATGCGTTCTACGACGCATTCGGCGTCACCGAGGGAGACGAGCTGTGGCTCGCCCCTGATCGCCGCGTCACGATCTGGTGATCACCCGAACCGAATCGCTCAGACTGACTCCGACGGAGACGAGAACATGACGGTGGATGGATCCGAGTCCTCCTCCGGGACCGCCCGCTCGCGCGCGGAGCGACGGGGCGCCGCGCGTCCGCGACGTCGCTCGAGCGTGCCGCGCCGGGGGTTCGCGTCGACCGAGAAGGCGCTCGACACGCTGGCGGCTTCAGGAGCACGGGTGTCCGTGCGGGTCAGCGACCTCGACCGCGGCACACCGGTGCTCGCGGGCGACGACTTCGTCACGCTGCCCGTCGCGGGGATGGGGATCGTCCCGCTGCTGATCGAGGTGGCCACGCGGTTCGACGCCGGGACCCTCGACCCGCTCGAGATCGTCGATCGTTCGACAGTGGGCGACGTCGCCGTCGCGGGACTCTGGCGACACCTCGTGGCACCGGCCCTCCCGCTCGGCGACCTCGCCGTGCTCGCGGCTTCGACGGGCGACGCCCTCGCGGCCAACGCCCTGCTCGAGCGGGTCGGTCTCGATGCGGTGCGCGCCCGGATTGGGAGCCTGGGGATGCCGCGCACGGCGCTGCTCGACCGGTTCCGTGACACCCGTGGGCCCGACGATGCCCCGCACTACGCGCTCGGCACGGCACGCGAGCTCGCCGCGATGTTCGCGGCCCTCGTCAACACCGACGTCGTCTCGCCCGGCGTCAGCGCCCAGGTGTCGGAGTGGCTGAGCCTGAACCACGACCTGTCGCTCGTCGGCTCGGTGACGGGACTCGACCCCTTCGCGCACGACGACGACAAGCACGAGCTGCTGTTCGTGAACAAGACCGGCCGCGCCGACGGCATCCGCGCCGAGGCCGGCGTGCTCGCCGGCCCCCGTGCCGGGGTGTCGTACGCGCTCCTGGTCGCGTTCGACGACCTGTCGATGAGCGACCGCCTGCGCGCTCATGAGGCGTTCCGCGCGTTCGGGCTCGATCTCATGGAGTACGTCTTCTGATCCGATCCCGCTGTTCGCTTGACTCTCACACCGTGTCAGGCTGTCGAGTGGGATCACCATGTTGAGTATCGGAGAGTTCGCCCGGCTGGCCGGCGTGTCGGTGCGGATGCTGCGCCATTACGACCAACTCGGTCTGCTGCATCCGCATCGCGTCGATCCGGCCTCGGGCTACCGCTCATACTCCGCGTCGCAGCTCGATCGAGCCAACCGGCTGATCGCGCTGAAGGACCTCGGCTTCACCCTCGAACAGGTCGGCCGGCTGCTCGACGACGGTATGTCGTCGGCATCGGTGGCCGCGCTCCTGCGGGAGCGGAGGGCTGAGCTGAGCGGTCAGATCACCGCGGACGTACAGCGGCTGCACGAGGTCGAGGCGAGGCTCCGATCGATCGAGAAGGAGATACCCGTGTCCACATTCATCGAGACCGCACTGCCCGAGCTGACTCTGACTCAGCTGTCGGTCCGCATCGACGAGATGGCGCAGATCGAAGACGAGATCAGCGTCATGTTCCAACGCGTGAACGACAGCATCGATGCCGCCGGTGCGCGACGGCTGGGCCCCGGCGTCGCGGTCTACATGACAACAAGCGACGGCATGATCGCCGCCGCGGCTGAGCAGATCGGTGACGCTCCGGTGCCCGACGGCCTCGAGCGGGCGGTCGTCTCGGCCGAACCGCGAGCGCTCACCCTTCGCTACGAGGCCGACGATCTCGCTGGCATCCAGAGCGCGTGGCAGGCGCTGGTCGCCGAAGCGGAGCGGCGCGGACTGCGATCCGACGGCGCGTGCCGCGAGATCTACCTGCAGACGCCCTGTGACGGCGACCGATGGGTCATCGACCTGCAGCAGCCCGTGTCCTGAGCGCCGGCGCGGGCAGCGCTAGCCTGGGGGAGTGAGTTTGCTGGATCCCCGAGAAGCCGCACGACGTGAACAGGCCAAGTATCGGGGGACCACCTCCGCCTTGGCCGCGAGCCTGATCTGGGGCATCCTGTCGGTCGCCGCTGCGGCGGTCGTCGGGTTCGCTATCGGCGGCATCTTCGAGCAGCTCCGGGTCGTGAACATCAACAGTGTGTTCGGCACGCGCGACACCGGCGTCCCCATGGCTGCGCGCGGGTGGGGCCTGCCCGTCGGCATCCTTCTGCTGATCGTCTGCATCGGCCAGTACGGCAAGTGGAACCACCGGTTCAGCGCCCGCGAGAAGGGCTACGCGGCGATCGGCCCGCTCACGATGATCCTGGCCGGGCTGGCGATCGGCACGTGGATCGCGACGACGATGTGGATCGAGCCCGACGCCGTCGGCGTCGCCGTCGACCCGACATTCGGCGGCAACGAGACCTGGGGTGTCGGCGAGTGGATCCTGTACGCCGGACAATGGTGGCTGCCCGGGCTCTTCACGCTCCTCGCCGTGCTGAGCTACATCGCGCGGGTGCGCTCCCTCGCGACGCGCCGCCGCAACAACGCGGTCATCTCACGCCTCCTGGCCTCCGGCTCGCGCGTCGACGCGGAGATCGTCGAGGCACCCCTTCCCGCGCATGACGCGTCGCGGATGGCCGCGTCGCTGGTGGCGAAGTTCACCGACGCCGTGGGCACGGATCGTTGGGTCACGACCATGGTGCTCATCGCGCCGCGCGAGGTGCCGGCGATCGGTGACACGCGTCCGCTCGTATTCGATCCCGCCGATCCCGGCGACACGACGCGCATCTTCCTGTCGCCGACCGGCGCGACGGGCCCCGACGACTTCGAGCCGGTGCAGCCCGCGAGCTGAGACCCGGCCCGCGAGCTCGCGCGGCCCGCGGTCAGAAGACGATCGTGTGGTTGCCGTGTCGGATGACGCGGTCCTGCGCGTGCCACAGCACCGCGCGCGAGAGCACCTGACGCTCGACGTCGGCGCCGCGGCGGGCGAGCTCGGCCGCCGTCTCGGCGTGGGTGACCCGGATCGTGTCCTGCTCGATGATCGGCCCCTCGTCGAGGTCGGTCGTGACGTAGTGGCTCGTCGCGCCGATGAGCTTGACGCCGCGTTCCTTGGCCTTCTTGTAGGGCTCGGCGCCGATGAAGGCGGGGAGGAACGAGTGGTGGATGTTGATGACGGGCACGCCGAGCTTCTCGAGGAAGTCCGACGACAGGATCTGCATGTAGCGGGCCAGGACGACGAAGTCGACGTTGCCGACGAGCAGCTTCAGGATCTCGGCCTCGGACGCCGACTTGTCGGGGCCGGGCGTCGACGGGACGTGGAAGAACGGGACGTTGAACGAGCGGACGTCCTCGGCCGAGGTGGTGTGGTTCGACACGACCATCGGTACCGTCACGGGCAGATCGCCGCGGCGGTGGCGCCACAGCAGGTCGAGCAGGCAGTGGTCCTGCTTCGACGACAGGATCGCCATGCGCTTGGGCACCGACTGGTCGGTCAGCGACCACTGCAGATCGAACCCGGCGAGCGTCTCGCCGATCTCGGCTTCGATCGACGGGCGGTCGACGGCGAAGTTCGGGCGGTGGAAGACCACGCGGCAGAAGTAGGCGCCACCGGTCGGGTCGTCGGAGTACTGGTCGAACGCGACGATGTTGCCGCCCACGCGGGTGACCATCGCCGACAGGGCGGCGATGATGCCCGGCTGGTCCTGCCCGTGCACGATGAGGCAGGCGTGGGCGGGGTGGAGCGCAGTCGACGAATCGGTCATCCTTCGATTCTGCCCTGTCCCAGCCCCCGGTTCGGCACCCGGGTCAGTCGACGTCGAGGTAGTCCTCGATGACGAAGGCGGCCTCGCCGGCGTGCGTCGCCGGGAAGAGGTGCCCGCCACCCTCGAGGGTCACGAGGCTGACGAGGCCGGGAGCGGCGGCCTGCAGGCGCTCGCCGTTCGCGGGCGGCAGCACCTCGTCGTCGGCGCCCTGGATGAGCATGACCGGAACCGTCGGGGCGAGCGCGCGCCATTCGTCGAGCGACACGGACGTCGCGGCCGCCGCCTGCAGCGGCTCGAGGTCGGTGCGGGGCTCGTCGCCCTCGGCGCCGAGCAGCAGCACGCCGTCGACGCGGTCGGTGTGGTCGATCGAGACGGTGCGCGCGACGGCGCCGCCGAAGGCGTGACCGCCGACCCAGGCGTCGCCGAGTCCGACGTGGTCCATGACGTCGACGACATCCTGTGCCAGGTCGTGCAGCGTGACGCCCTCGGTCTGCGCCGTGCGGTAGCCGACCCGCAGGATGCGGAAGTCCTCCTCGGCCAGCACGTGGGCGAGCGTTCCGAGCGCCGCGATGTTGCTGTAGCCCGGGATCAGCACCAGGACCGGCTCGCTGCCGGCATCCTCGACGTAGGGGATGGCGCGGCCCTCGGGCTCGAAGATCTGCGGCTGTGTGTCGGTCATGGCTCCCTCTCGCGGTGTCCTGCGACCATTCACGCTAGCCGAATCAGCTGGGCGCCCGCGGTCGCGGGTGCATCGCGGCCCGACAGCCCGCGGGGGTGGGTCACCAGACGATGCCGCCGCCGAGCGAGATGCCGCCCCAGGTGAGCAGCACGAAGATGCCCGCGAAGACGACCGGAGCGATACCCGCGCCGCTGCGCGCGAGGCCCTTGAGCAGGGCGATCACCACCAGCACGGCGGCCACGAGCGAGAGACCGCCCCCGAGCACGAAGCCGATGAACAGCGGGATCGGCATGAGGATGAGCCCGAGGAGGCCGACCCAGAAGGCGGCCCAGGCGGTGGGGTTGGAACGACGCGCGACGGAAGAGGACATGTGTCCATCCTCTCGCGTGTGTCAGCGGACGTCGCGCATGAGAGCGAGCACGGGCTTGCGGGCCGCTGCGAGCGCGAGGCCGAGGCCGATCGCGATGGCGGCGAGGATCGAGAAGTAGGGCACCTCGTTCTCGGGATTGTAGAGCGGCGCGAGCAGTCCCGAGATCGCCGTTCCCAGCGAGACCGAGAGGAAGAACAGCGCGACCATCTGCGTCTGGAACCTCGCCGGCGCGAGCTTCGTCGCGGCCGACAGCCCGACGGGCGAGATCAGCAGCTCGGCGACGGTGAAGACGAACAGGATGCCGACGATGCCGAGCAGCGGGGTCGCGGCCGGGCCGCCGCCGGCGAATGGCAGGAACAGCAGGAACGCCAGTCCCATGACGATGACGCCCGCGGCGAATTTGATCGGCGTCGAGGGCTGACGTGTTCCGAGCTTCGTCCACAGGGCCGCGAAGACCCCCGAGAGGATGATGATGAACACGGGGTTGATGGAATTGACCCAGTCCGGCGGCATCTCCCACCCGAGGACGTTCCGGTCCAGCCGCTTCTCGGCGTAGATCGGGATGACGGTGAACTGCTGCTGATACAGCGACCAGAAGGCGACGCTGACGATGAAGAGCGGGATGAAGCCGTACACGCGCGACCGCTCGGTCGAGGTGATCCGCGAGCTCGAGATGATCACGGTGAAGTAGGCGATCGTCGCGACGATGACGACGATGACGACGACGAGCGACAGGTTGTCGGCCCGGATGACGCCGAGGGCGATCAGGAGCGCGATGGCCGCGACGGCTGCGACCGCGATGCCGATGACCAGCGGGTAGCGCGACCGGGGCAGCGGGTTGGGAACGCGACGTGCGGCCTCGGGCAGCGACCGGCGTCCGATCGCGTACTGGATCAGGCCGATGGTCATGCCGACCGCCGCGGCTCCGAACGCCCAGTGGAAACCGAGGCTCGTGCGCAGGAAGCCGGTGAGCAGCGGCCCCGCGAAGGCGCCGAGGTTGATGCCGAGGTAGAACAGCGAGAATCCGGCGTCGCGGCGGGGGTCGTGCTCCGAGTAGAGGGATCCGACGACCGCCGTGGCGTTCGCCTTCAGCCCGCCCGAGCCGAGCGCGACCAGCACGAGTCCGACCGCGACAGACAGCAGCCCCGGGAGCACGGCGAGCGCGACGTGGCCCGCGACGATGATGATCGCGCTGAAGAAGAGCACGCGCTCGGAGCCGAGCAGGCGATCGGCGATCCAGGCTCCGAGGATCGTGGAGAGGTAGACCGCTCCGCCGTAGGCGCCGACGATGCCGACGGCTGTGGCCTCGGGCAGGCCCGCCCCGCCCTCCGAGACCGAGAAGTAGAGGTAGTAGACCAGGACGATCTGCATGCCGTAGAAGCTGAACCGCTCCCACAGCTCGACACCGAAGATGTGTGTGAGCGCCCACGGCTGCCCGAAGAAGCGGCGGTCGTTCCGGCTGTCGTCGGGGGAGTGGGGGCGGGATGCGGTGGTGTCTGCGTCCTCGTGGCTCATGGATGCCGACGATACGCCGCTCAGGGCAGCGACGGGCGCGACTCGTGCGGATCGCGGCGCTGCGGTATGCACAGCGCCACGGCCAGGGCGATCACGGCGGCGCCCAGGCCGAGGGCGAACGAGACCTGGAACGCGGCCGGTGTCGGCACGGCGACGCCGTCGCGCTCGATCGACAGGGCAGCCAGCACGGCGCCGACGAGAGCGGCCGCGGTGCTCGTCCCGAGGGAGCGGAAGAGGGCGTTCAGGCCGTTCGACGCGCCGGTCTCGGTCGGCGGGACCGAGCGCATGATGAGCATCGGCATGCCGGCGTAGCCGAATCCGATGCCCACGCCGATGAGGAGGTTCGCCACGAGCAGGTGCCAGACCTCGGAGGCCCACAGCAGCGAGAAGCCGTAGGCGAGGATCAGGGCTATCGAGCCGAGGACGAGCAGCAGGCGCGGCCCCACCGTTCGGGCCAGTCGCCCCGAGAACGGCGAGAGGATCATCATCACCAGACCCGCCGGCATGATGATGAGGCTCGCCTGCAGCAGCGTCAGTCCGAAGCCGCCGACCGTCTCGGGAAGCTCGAGCATCTGCGGGTACGACACGTTCGAGGCGAAGAGCGAGAAGCCGATCGCGACCGACGCGAGGTTTGTCAGCAGCACTGCCGGGCGGGCGGCGACGCGCAGGTCGAGCAACGGGTCGGCGATGCGCAGCTCGAACCGGCCCCACACCAGCAGGACGAGGATGCCGCCGAGGCCGCACGCGAGGGTCGCCGCTGACGTCCAGCCCCAAGTGTTCCCGCGCGAGACCGCGAGGAGCACTCCGGTCAGACCGACCGCGAGGCCGATCGCCCCGATGAGGTCGAAGCGCCCCGGCGTCCGCAGCACGCTCGGGGGAACGACGAGCACGACCAGCACGAGCACGATCGCGCCCAGGCCCGCCGACATCCAGAACAGCACGTGCCAGTCGCTCGTCTCGGTGATGAGCGCGCTCACGGGCATGCCGACGGCGCCCCCGACGCCGAGGGTCGCCGACATCAGTGCGATCGCCGCGTCGACGCGGTTCTCGTGCAGCACGTCGCGCATGATCGAGATCCCGAGCGGCACGACGCCGGTCACCGCACCCTGCAGCGCGCGCCCCACGATCACCCCGACGATGTCCGTGGACAGCGCCGCGACGACCGACCCGGCGATGAGCAGGCCGAGCAGTACGAGCACGATGCGGCGCTTGCCGTACATGTCGCCGAGGCGCCCCGCGATGGGGGTGAACACCGCGGCGGCGAGGAGGGTGGCGGTGACGACCCACGCCGTGTCTTCGCGGCTCGCGTCGAGCAGCTCGGGCAGTTTCGACTGAATGGGGACGACGAGGGTGAACATGAACGACGAGGCCAGTCCCGCGATCGCCAGCACCGTGACGATCGCGCCCTGTCGCGGCATCCGGGTGAGTCGTCGTCGTCCGCTCTCACCCGATGCCATCCCTTCAGGCTATCCGCGGCGGCGTAGGGTGGGCTCATGAGCGAGAGCGTTCCCCCGACCCCAGCCGACGTGCCCGCGGGGATCGACATCCGCCCCCTCGAGACCGTCGCCGACATCTTCGCCGGCGCCGCGGTGCTGCGCGAGGTGTGGGGCGGCGACCGCGATTCGGTGCCCACGAACCTCATGCGCGCCCTCGCCTACTCCGGCAACTACGTGGTCGGACTCTTCGACGGCGACCGGGTCGTCGGTGCGTCGGTGGCGTTCTTCGCCGAGCCGGGTGCGCGGTCGATGCACTCGCACGTGACCGGTGTGCTGCCGGAGTACCAGCAGCAGGGACTTGGGCGCGTGCTCAAGCAGCACCAGCGCGCGTGGGCCTTCGCCCGTGAGGTCGGCACCATCACGTGGACGTTCGACCCGCTCTTCGCGCGCAACGCGCACTTCAACCTGCAGGTACTCGGAGCCCGCATCAGCGACTACCTCGTCGACCAGTACGGGCTCATGGACGACGGCATCAATCGCGGCGAGGTCACCGACCGGCTCATGGTGACGTGGCCGCTCGCGGCGCCGCCGCAGGAGCGTCCGTCCGACGACCGGATCGTCGCGACGATCGAGGTGCCCGCCGACATCCACGCCATCCGCGCCGCCTCTCCCGCGGACGCCGCCGCCTGGCGCGACCGCGTGCGCGCGCAGTTCCTCGAGCACTTCGCGGCCGGGCTCACCGTCGGCGGCTTCGACGACGAGCGCGGCTACCTCCTCGTCCGACCCTGACCTGCGCCGCGCGCGGCGTGGTTACTCCGCGCCGGCGTCGCGCCAGTCGTCGGACTCGAGGTGAGAGCCGGCCTGCGGGCCCATCTGCAGCATCCCGCCGTCGACGACCCACGTCGCACCGGTGACATACGACGACGCCGGCGACGCCAGGAACGCGACGACCGCGGCGATCTCCTCGGGCTTGCCCGGGCGCGGGATCGGGATGCCGGGGCGGTGGGTCTTCTCGGCCTCGTCGCCCTCCATGTCGTTGATGGGGGTCGCGATCTCGCCGGGCGCGACCGAGTTGACGGTGATGTCTCGGGGGCCGAGCTCCTGCGCCATCGTCTTCACGAGGCCCTCGAGGCCGTGCTTCGAGGCGACGTAGGCGGCCGAGCCGACCCGCGGCTGCGAGCCGTGGACGCTCGTCACCGCGATGATGCGCCCGCCGTCACCGGCATCCGCCATGAGCTTCGCGGCGGTCTGCATTCCGAGGAAGGCGCCGTCGAGGTTGAGCGCGACGACCGTCCGCCACCCGTCGAGGTCGAGGTCGAGCACGGGCCCGCCGGTGCCGCCGCCGGCGTTGTTGACGAAGACGTCGAGGCCGCCGAGCTCCTCGGCGAGGTGCTCGATGACACCGGGGACCTTCTCGAACTCGGTCGCGTCGAACTGGGCGACGACGGCCTTGCGGCCCCGGGCCCGAACGCCCGCTGCGGTCTCGTTCGCGCCCTCCTCGTCGGAGTGCCAGGTGACCCCGACGTCCATCCCCACGTCGGCGAGGGCGAGGGCGGTCGCACGGCCGATCCCCGAGTCGGAAGCGGTCACGATGGCACGGCGAGGAGTGAACGTCATGCCCCGACGCTACGAACCCCCGGCGCGGTGTCGCACCCGGTTGACAATCCCGCGCGGGAACTCCTCAGATCCCGGCGCCCGGAAACGACGAAGCCCCGTCATCACGCGAGAGGTGAGACGGGGCGTCGTCGGATCTGAGGAGTCAGCGCGGGGTCACTCCGCCGAGGTCTCCTCCGAAGCCGGAGCCGGAGCCGGAGCCGGCGCCGAAGCCGCGGCGGCGTCGTCCTCGCGCAGGCCCTGGGCGACACCGCGGCCGGTGGCCTGGCCCTGGATGATCTGGCGCAGGTCGATGCCGGTCGTGGCCTGCACGGCGTCGAAGGTGGCGCGCATGCTCGACGCGCTCTCGGAGGCGATGTGGCTCGATGCGCCGTCGCCGCCGAGCACCGTGATGGAGCCGACCTTGTCGAAGCCGCGGGCGAACTCGGTCATCAGCGGCACGAGGGCCTCGATCGCACGCTGGGCGAGCAGGGCCTCCTGGTTCTGGGCGATGGCGGCGGCCTCGGCCTCGATCGCCTCGGCGCGGGCCTCACCGGCCAGGCGCACGGCGTCGGCCTCGGCCTGGGCGCGCAGGCGCGTGGCCTCGGCCTCCTGGGCAGCGATCTGTGCGCGGGCCTCGGCGGCCTTGACCTCGGCGTACGCATCGGCGTCGGCCTTGCGCTGGCGCTCGTAGAGCGAGGCGTCGGCGACCTTCTTGATGTCGGCGTCGAGCTGGGCCTGCCGGTTCTCGGCGGCCTGCAGCAGCACGTCCTGCTCGCGCTGCGCGCGGGCGAGAGCCTCGGCCTGCTCTGCCTCGGCGCGGGCGCGGCCGACCTCGGCGGAGGCGGCGGCGGAGTTCTTGTCGTACGCGGTCTGCTCGATGAGGTTCGCCTCGTCGGTCGCGAGCTGACGCGCCTTGACCTCGCGGGCGGCGTTGATGCGGGCGACCTCGGCCTCGCGGCGAACGCGCTCGACCTCGGTCGCGCCGAGGGCGTCGATGTAGCCGTTCTTGTCGGTGATGCCCTGGATCTGGAACGAGTCGAGGATGAGGCCCTGGGCCAGCAGGTCGCTCTTGATGCCCTCGGCGATCTGGTCCGACAGTTTCTGGCGGTCCTTCATGAGCTGCTCGACGGTCAGCGTTGCGACGACGCCGCGGAGCGCGCCCTCGAGCTGTTCGGTCGTGAACTGCTCGATCGCGCCGTCCTGCGACAGGAAGCGCTCGGCGGCACGACGCACGAACTCGGGGTCCGAGCCGATCTTCACGAGGGCCACGCCTGCCACCGACACGGTGACGCCGTTGGATGCCTGAGCCGTGGGCTCCATCTTGATCTGACGTGCGCGCAGCGAGATCATCTCGGCGCGCTGGGTCAGCGGGTTGACGAGGGCGCCGCCGCCGGTGATCACCGAGATGCGCGAGGAGTCTCCCGCCGCGTTCTTCTGGCTGCGACCGACGACGACGAGTGCCTGGTCGGCCTTGGCGACCTTGTACCAGGCCCGCACCATGATCAGCAGGAAGATCAGAAGGATGATGACGGCGATCACGGCGATGCCGCCGATCACGAGCGCGCCTCCGGCGAATAGAGCTTCCATGCTGACCTTTCCCGTGCGTAACGATGTGTCCTTCGACCGTATCGGGGTCGACCTGCGCGGCGCGACTAGAATCGAGGATGCCGTTGTCTGCGGCATCCGCGCCGCCGGCGCATCCCGAAAACGACCATGAGGAGCCACCTGTGGCCGAGCAGTCCCGCCTCGACAAAGTCATCGCCCTCGCCCGTCACCGCGGGTTCGTCTTCCAGGCGGGGGAGATCTACGGCGGTTCGCGCTCCGCGTGGGACTACGGCCCCCTCGGCACGGAGCTCAAGGAGAACATCCGCCGCCAGTGGTGGCAGACCTTCGTGCGCGGTCGCGGCGACATGGTCGGCCTCGACTCGTCGATCATCCTGCCCAAGCGCGTCTGGGAGGCCTCCGGCCACGTCGCGACCTTCACCGACCCCCTGGTCGAGTGCCTGCAGTGCCACAAGCGCTTCCGCGAAGACACCCTCATCGAGGACTTCGAGGCGCGCAAGGGCCGCAAGGCCGAGAACGGCCTCGCCGACGTCCCGTGCCCGAACTGCGGCACCAAGGGCCAGTACACCGAGCCCAAGTCGTTCTCGGGCCTCGTGAAGACCTACCTCGGCGTCGTCGACGACGAGACCGGCCTGTACTTCCTGCGCCCCGAGACCGCGCAGGGCATCTTCGTGAACTTCTCGAACGTCCTCACGGCGAGCCGCAAGAAGCCGCCGTTCGGCATCGGCCAGGTCGGCAAGGCGTTCCGCAACGAGATCACGCCGGGTAACTTCATCTTCCGCACGCGCGAGTTCGAGCAGATGGAGATCGAGTTCTTCACGCCGCCCGCCGAGGCGCAGCAGTGGTTCGAGCACTGGGTCGAGGCGTGCTGGAACTGGTTCATCGAGCTGGGCATCGACGCCGACAACATGCGGCGCTTCGACGTCCCCGAGGACGACCGCGCCCACTACTCCGCCGGCACGATCGACGTCGAGTACCGCTTCGGGTTCCCGGGCAAGGAGTGGGGCGAGCTCATGGGCGTCGCGAACCGCACCGACTACGACCTGGGCAGCCACTCCGAGGCATCCGGCCAGTCACTGACCTACTTCGACCAGGCATCCGGCGAGAAGTACACGCCGTACGTGATCGAGCCCTCGTTCGGCCTGACGCGGGCCATGATGGCCTTCCTCGTCGACGCGTACGACGAAGAAGAGGTGCCCAACGCGAAGGGCGGCGTCGACACCCGCACCGTGCTGCGCCTCGACCCGCGCCTGGCGCCCGTCAAGGTGGCCGTGCTGCCCCTCAGCCGCAACGAGCGTCTCTCGCCGCTGGCGCGCGAGGTCGCCGACACGCTGCGCGGCCGCGGCTGGAACATCGACTTCGATGACGCCGGTGCGATCGGGCGCCGCTACCGCCGTCAGGACGAGGTCGGCACGCCGTTCTGCGTCACCGTCGACTTCGACTCGCTCGACGACCGGGCCGTCACCGTGCGCGACCGCGACACGATGGCGCAGGAGCGCATCGCGCTCGACGCGCTCGAGGGCTATCTCGCCGAGCGCCTGCGCGGCGCCTGACGCACCTTCGGGCGGAGAACGACGCGAACCTCGGAGCCATCCTGCGATGGACTCCGAGGTTCGCGCTTTTCTCCGACGTTCGCGCCCGAGAGCAGACCCGCGGGTCAGGGGGTGCGGCGTCGCCGCAGCGCCAGGAACAGTCCGCCCGCGGTGAGCAGCGCCGCCGCCGCGAGTGCCGCGCCCCACGGCAGTTCGCCCCCGGTCGCGCTGAGGCTGCCGCTCCCGCTGGCCGTGCCGCCCGCGGCGCCGCTGCCGCTCGAGGCGCCGCTCACGACCGTCACGGCCACGCGGATGTCGTCGAACCCGGGCGACGTGATGACGAGCGTGTGCTCTCCGGTCGGGAGGTCACGGGGGACGGCGACGGCGAAGCGCACCTCGCCTGACGCATCGGCCGCGGGGATGCCGCTGACGACGATCGGATCGCTGTACAGCGTGGCGCCGATCTGCTGCTGCGGCTCGAGGCCCGAGACCCGCACGGGCAGCGATCCGCCCTGGGCCACGCGGCCGTCGCCGATGTCGACGGTCGCCCACGCGTCGGGCTCGCCGGGCTCACCCGGACCGCCCGGTTCGCCCGGCGTGGTCAGCGAGTCGACGAGGTGCACGACGCCCCACCGCGAGGTGGTCTGGTAGCCGGTGCCGGTCGGCTCGGCCCACGTGTGCACGGCGAAGCGCGAGCCGCCGCGAGCGTCGTTGACCTGCGCGTCGAAGCCTTGGAAGGTGCCGGGACCACCGAGCGGAACGTCGCTCTGCCCGCCGGACTGACCGACGAGGTCCATGGCCGCCTCGACGATGTACCCGTTCGCGGTGCGCGCGGTCGCGCTCTCGAGCAGTCGTGACCGCTGGAGCGCCTCGTTGCCGGTGCCGAAGGTGACGTCGCCGTCGACCGTGATGCGGATCTGCGTGTCGTTGGGACCGTACGCGCCGCTCTTGGTGTTGCCGAGATCGAGGAAGATCTCGACGCCGTCGCGGTTCCAGGGATCGCTGTTCGACGTGTCGATCTCGGGATCGACGACCTCGAAAAGGGTGTAGAGCACGTTGTCGCGCCAGAGCGTCCGGACCGTCGCCGTGGCGCCGGTCGCGTCGCCCTCGACGCGCTTGGCCGTCTCGATCCGCGGAGCGTCGGCCCACGCGTCATCCACGACCGCGTCGACCGTGATCGTGTCAGCGCGGGGGATCTCGAGGTACGACAGCTCCTCGTAGAAGGTCAGCTGACCCATGGCACCCGCCGAGTTCCACGATCCCACGAGCCCGTCGGCACCGAAGACGCGCACGTCGAAGGCGGCGGTCGCGCCTACGGCCGGGGCTTCGTGCGGCAGCTGAACGACGGAGTAGAACGCGCCGTCGGCCTCGACGGTCCGGCCGGCGAGGTCGCCGCCGGTGCCGAAAGCGGCCTGCTCGTCACGGTAGGTGAACTCGATCCGCTTGGGCCGCACGTTCGAGCGAACGAGCACCGTGAGGTGATCGTCGCTCCAGCGCGTCTGGAAACCGCCCGCGTCGCCGGTGAGCGGGTGCTCGGGCAGGTTGCGCCATTCGGCGGCATCGGCGATCGCGCCGTCGAGCCCCACATCGCCGCGGAACACATCGGCGGTCGTCACCAGCGGCGGCAGACCGTCGTCCTGGCCGATCGCACCGAAGAACGCCGACTTCGCGCTCAGGTCGCCCGCGAACAGCAGCGGAACCTGCTCCGAGCGCCACGAGCGGGCGTCGGTGAGACCCCACACGGTGACCGAGTAGAGGTCCTCGGATGCCGGCGCCCCGGCGTGGTAGTCGCGGAACACCTCGAACGCGTCGCGGTAGTAGTACCCCTGACGCGCGAGGTTCGCCGCGGTGGCGGGGTTGACGGTGACGTCGAGCTCGGTGACCGCCTGCATGAGGCCGAGGCCGGCGAACCGGTCGAGCGTGCTCGCGAGAGCGCTGACAGGGGTGTTGATCGAGACGTGGAACTGGTGGCCGACGCCGTCGAGGGGCGTTCCGGCGGCGACCATCCGGCCGACGAGGGCCTCGTACTGCGTTCCCTTGGCGTCCTGCTCGGTGTTGTAGTCGTTGATGAACAGCTTCACGGGGCGGTCCGAGTCCGGGGCCGCGTAGTCGCGGTTGAACGCCTGGTCGGCGAGCCGGAAAGCGAGGTGGATGAACTCCTCACCGAGGACGTCGTGCCACCGGCTGGTTCGCAGGCCGTCGGGCGTCGCCTGGTCGGAGATGACCTCGTTGACGACGTCCCACGCGACGAGGGGATTGGTCTCGGACCCGAACAGGCCGTAGTCGTCGGCGATCGACCGGGCGACGTCGTCGATGTGCGTCGCGAGCCGGTCGCGCAGCAGTTGCTTGTCGGCCTCCGAGTCGGTGAGCTCTCGCCCGGAAGCATCCTGGAAGAACCAGTCGGGGGTCTGGGCGTGCCACAGCAGCACGTGCCCGTAGAGCCGCAGGCCGTTCGCGGCCGCGTAGTCGAGCAGCGCGGTGGCCTGCGGGTGGCGCTGGAACTGCTGCTGGTGGTCGTACCAGGCCTCGACCTTCATGTGGTTCTCGGGTGTGATCTGGTCGAAGTGGTGCCGGAGCAGATCGGATGCCGCGCCGCTGGTCTCGCGCTGATCGATCGCGACGCCGACGGGGAAGTCGGTCGTGTCCTTCAGCGGAGTGAGATCGAGGTCGCCTTGGCCGGCTTCGGGCACCGCGACCCGCACCTGGTCGACGAGGAACGGCGAGGTGTTGCCGGAGTTGTACCGCGCCTCGATGTAGAGCTCGGCCGCGGCGTCGTACCCGGGGATGGTGATGTCGCCGGCGACGGTCGTCCATCCGGTCGCCGAGACGCTCTCGGCCTGCAGGAGGTTGGTATAGGCGACCGTGCCGCCGTCGTCGGTGCGCATCGAGACGGTGAGGCCCTGGCCGGGGTCCGCGCCGGGCGCGAAGCGCAGCGCCGCGGAGAATGCATAGGTCTGTCCCGCGAGAAGGGTGTCGGTGACATCGAGGAGGATGCCGTCGCCTTCGTGCGTCCGATCGGTGACGAGAGCCGCGTGCGACGACTCGTCGGCTCCGCCGGGCACGACCTCCACGGTCGGGCCGGCACCGCTCGACCCGGCCCGCGGCTGCCAGGCGCCGAGGGCGCCGTCGTCGAACGTGCTCTCGATCAGGACGGTGCCCGGGGCGTCGGGGCCGGTACCCGGATTCGTGCCCGGATCGCCGTCCGTCGCCGTGACGGTGACGTCGTCGACGAGGTAGGTGTACGCGGCCGTGCCGGCGATGTCGCCGGTGCCGAGGTAGAGCCGGACGTCCTCGGTGGTCTGCGGCGACGTCCAGGTGCCGGTGACCGTCGTCCAGTCGCCGGCCGTGATGGTCGTGTTCCCGATCCAGGTGTATCCCGGGACGCCGACCCAGCGCGCCTGCGTGTCGGGCGTGCCCGCGGCCAGCCGGACGCGGGCGCTGACGGTGTACTCGGTCTCGGGCTCGAGGATGCCCAGCGCCGTCTGGATGCCGACGTAGTCGGCGTCGCGGTCCCGCACGACGAGAGCGCCGTCGACGTAGTCGAGCGTGGAGCCGTCGCCTCCGCTCTGCGTCAGCGCGTCACCGAGCGTCGGGCTCGAGAAGTCGTTGGCGACGACGGGGGTAGTCGCCCCGGGGGCCGCGGCGGCTCCCGTCGCGACGAGTAACGGTGCGGCGAGCGCCGCGGTCGCCGCGGCTGCCAGTAAACGGGGTCGACGAATTCGCATGGTTCGAGCGCTCCTTTGCGCAGACCGGGGGTACGGAATGTCGACTACTCAAACATATTCGGTGTCGTCCGCCAGTCTTTTCGAAAACCGCGACTCAGGAGGCAGAGGCGTCCTTCGCTGCCGCCTTCGCCGCGCGCTTGTATTCGCGGACCTTCGTCAGCGACTCGGGTGAGACGATGTCGGCCACCGAGCGGAACGAGCCCTCGTCGCCGTACGAGCCAGCGGCCTCCCGCCAACCGTCGCCGGTGAAGCCGTACTGCTTGCCCAGAAGCGCGAGGAAGATCTTCGCCTTCTGCTCACCGAACCCCGGCAGCGCCTTGAGCCGCTTCAAGACGGTGAGGCCGTCCGGGTCGCCGGCGGTCCAGATCGCCGACGCGTCGCCGTCCCAGTCGTCCACGATCGTCTGGCAGAGCGTCTGCACCCGGCCCGCCATCGACCCGGGAAAGCGGTGCACGGCCGGCGTCTGGCGGAAGACCTCGACGAACTCGTCGGGGTCGTAGCCCGCGATCGTCGCCGCGTCGACCGACCCCGCGCGCTCGCGGATCTTCAGCGGCCCGGTGAACGCCGTCTCCATGGCGATCTGCTGGTCGAGCAGCATCCCGATCAGCAGCGCGAGCGGATTCTCGGTCAGCAGCTGGTCGGCGGCGGAGTCGTCGGTGATGTGCAGGCTCATGCTCTCCATGTTCTCATCGGCGAGACGGCAGGATGGGGGCATGACGGATCTCGTGACGCATGCCCACGACACCCGGGTCGTCGTCGTCGGCGGCGGTATGGCGGGCATCGTCGCGGCGCTCGAATGTGCGCGCCTCGGACTGCAGGTCACCCTGATCGAGGCCGGGCCGCAGCTCGGCGGCTCCCTCGACCGGGCGACGCTGGGCGACCTGACGGTGGATGCCGCGGCCGACGGCATCCCGGCGTCCGCGAAGACGCTCGCGAAGCTCATCGACGAGGTCGGGCTGAGCGATGAACTCGAGACCGCCCGCGACGACGAGCTGTGGCTCGGCGCCGGTCCGGCCGGACCTGCTCCCGCGCCCGCGGGGACGGTGCTGGGCATCCCCGCCAACCCCTGGGCCGAGGATGTGCGACGACACATCGAGGGGCGTGGCGCCTGGCGTGCCTATCTCGACCGCGTGCGCCCGCCGCTGACGGTCGGGCGTCACCGCAGTCTCGGCGAGCTGGTCTCGTCGCGCATGGGCGAGCGGGTGCGCGACCGGCTCGTAGCCCCGTATGTGCTCGCCGTCCACGGCGTCGCTCCCGAGTTCATCGACGTCGACGCCGCGGCGCCGTCGCTCAACCCCGCGCTCACGCGGACCGGCTCGCTCAGCGGCGCGGTCGCGCAGACCGTGCGCCCCGGTTCCGCGCAGCGCCGCGCGCCGCGCGGCGGGCTGTTCCGCCTGATCGATGCGCTCGAGGCGCGCCTGCGGGACTTCGACGTCGACATCCGCACCGGCGCGGACGTGACGGAGATCCGTCGCGAGCGCGACACGTGGCTCGTGCGTGCCGACAGCGTCGAAGAGCCGGTACCTTCCGATCTGCTGATCGTCGCCGCGGACGAAGACACCGCCCGCCGATTGCTGTCCCCGCACGTGGAGCTTCCCGCGAGCGCCGAGCCCCGGCCAGCGCCGCTCGACGTGGTGCTGCTCCGCATCGAGGGGGTCGACCTGCCCGAGCGGGGGTCGCTCGTGATCGGGCCCGGGTCCGAGCCGGCCACCGTGCGTCCGATCTCGCGGACCTGGCCATGGATCGGCGAAGCGCTGGCCGAGGACGAGCACGTCATCCGGGTGACCCTGCCGCACACCGCCGGGTCGGACGCGGACGTCGTCGCGGCCGCGCGCGCGGCGGCATCCGATCTGTGCGGCGTGGAGATCCCGGCGGGCGCCGTACGCGCGGCGGCCCGCGTCGGGTACTCCCGCGCGGCTCCGGCGTCGCTGCTGGGTCATGACGAGGCGGTCCGGGCTGTCCGGGTGCGGGCGCGTGAGTTGCCCGCCCTGGCGCTCGTGGGCGGGTGGCTGTCGGGCAACAGCCTCGATCGGGTCGCCGCCGACGCGATCGCCGAGGCGGACGCCGCTCGCCGCGCGGTGCTCTGGCGAGGGGTCGATCCGGCATGATAGTCGGCTCAGCCGGGTTTCGGGAGTGGATACCTGAGGCGGCATACGGCGATAGCCTGGGACCACGCAGCAACGTCGAACGTGAGGAGACCCCATGAGGGGCAAGATTGGCATCGCCGTCGGACTCGCCGCGGGCTACGTGCTCGGGGCACGCGCCGGGCGTCAGCGCTACGAGCAGATCAAAGAGAAGGCCCAGCAGGTCTGGGAGCTCGACCCCGTGCAGAAGCAGGTCGGCAAGGTGACCGAGCTCGGCAAGTCCGCTGCCCTCGCCGTCCCCAGCGTCGTCTGGGACAGCGCGAAGAAGGTCGTCAAGGCCGCGAGCAAGAGCGGCACCCCCGGCGAGAAGCTCGACGCGGCCGTGGCCGAGGGCGAGAAGGCCGCCGGCGACGTGCGCAAGGCCGCCGAGCGCGACGCGCGCAAGGTCGCCGACGCGAGCGCCGTGGCGGACAGCTGAGATGAGCACGCCCCGCGGATTCCGCGATCGCGCCGACGACAGCCTGTTCACTCTGATCGGCGAGATCCCCGAGCTGGTCCGCAACCTCGTCGTCGCCGAGATCGAGTCGGCGAAGGCCTGGGCCAAGAAGACGGGAAAGGATGCCGGCCTCGGCGGTGTCTGGTTCATCGTCGCGCTGTTCTTCCTCTTCTGGACGATCCCCGCCATCGGTGCTTTCGCGATCATCGGGCTGTCGTCCTGGCTGCCCGCGTGGGCCGCGTCGCTGATCGTGATCGGAATCCTCCTGGTGATCGCCGCCGTGTTCGCGGTGCTGGGGCTCCTCCGCTTCAAGCGTCTGAGCTCACGGCAGAACCCCGCCCAGGCGATCTCCACCGACGCCAAGATCGTGAAGGAAGTGGCCGATGAGTTCTGAGCTCCCTGACACCGCTGTCCCGCTGGGCATCTCCGACCCGGTCGAGAAGGCGCGCGCCGAGCTGAAGGCCGCGCTCGCGGCCATCGAGCACAAGGCGAACCTGCCCAAGAGGGCCGTGATCGCCACCGACCGCGCCAGCCGCGAGGCGCGCGCCTATGCGCAGCGCAACCCGGCCGGAGCTGCTGCGGCAGCAGTAGGCGTCGCGGTCGCCGTGGGCGCCGCGGTCTGGGGCATCGCCCGGCTGATCGCCCGCTGACCCGTCCGTTCTCGGCCAACCGAGTCCGGATCGATACCTCCCGCCCTCGCCTCGCGCCCGCATCGGAGTATGCTCGGAAACGAGGCAGCGGCGATGGAGCGAATGCTGCCGATGTTGCGCATCCGGGTCTGCACCGCCCGGAGAAGGAACGTGCGTCGGCCGCTCTTCCGGGGGTGGCCGCGCCTCATGAGAGCCACCATATGCATGTCGAGCCCGGCCACCCAGAGCCGCAGAAGCCCCTTCGGGGGTGGCGCGTGCTCGTGCCGCGCGGCGGTCCCTGGGGCGACCAGGTGGCGGCGCTCCTGCGATCGCACGGTGCCACGCCCGTCATCGCACCGCTGGTGAACTTCGCCCCCACGACGGACGTCGCCGATCTCGAGGGCGCGCTCTCCGAGCTCGCGGCCGGGGCCTTCGACTGGATCACGTTGACGAGTGCCACGACCGTCGATGTCCTGTACGCCTATCGCGCGGAGATCCCTGCGCGCACGCGCGTCGCTGCGGTCGGTGAGACGACGGCTGCGGCACTGACGGCGGTCGGGTACCGCGTCGACCTGGTTCCCGACGAGGACGATTCGGCGGCCGGGCTCGCCGAGCAGATCCTCGCCATCGAGCCCGAGCCGACACGCGTCCTGGCGCTGCGCAGCGAGGTCGCCAAGCCCGTCCTCACCAGGATGCTCGTCGAGGCCGGTCACGACGTCCGCAGCGTCGTGGCGTACCGCACCGTCGGCGTCCCGGTGACCGAACGCATCGCAGCCGACGTGGCCAGCGGGCGCATCAACGCGGTGCTCGTGACCAGCGGCTCGGTCGCCGAGCAGGTCAGTGAGCAGTTCCCCGATCTCCCGGCGTCGACCCTGATCGCGGCGATCGGCCCGCGGACGGCCCGCGACGCACGCAAGCTCGGTCTCACCGTCGATGTGGTGGCCGCTGAGACCACGATCTCGTCCCTCCTCGATGCGATCGCCCGCCAGCCTGCCCCGGCATCGGGAGCATCGGCGTCCTGACGCGATCGCGGCGGTGATCGTTGCCGGTCTGTGAGCATTTCGTGAGTGTCCGACTGGCAGACTGAGACGCATGGTGACGCTTCTGCTCGACTCCGCGCAGCTCGAAGTCGTGCTCTCGGCGACCGAGCGCGCCGCAGCATTCCGTCAGCGGAATGTCCTGGTGTCTCGCGAGCACATCGCGCGGGTGCAGCTGACGGATGACGCGTGGTCGTGGCTCCGCGGCGTGCCGCGCCCCGGACTGCTGGTTCCTGCGGTCATCGCGGCCGGTTCCTTCGAGTCAGCGGGAGGCACCGATTTCGTCCTGGTCCGGCGTCGCCGCCCGTCGGTCGTCGTCGACCTCGAGGGCGACGACGAGTTCCAGCGTCTGATCCTCACGACGCGGCACGGGGTGGCGCTCGTGCGCGCCCTGCGCCTCGACGTCGAGGACGAGCCGGCTGACGTGGCGGATCTGGTCGATCAGGCGACGTCGCGCCGCCACGACACCGCGTAGCCGATCACGGCGAACACGACGGCGTAGCCGACGAGCACGAGCCCGCCCGCCCACCACTCCAGGGGCTGGCCGGCGCTCCCGCCCATGGCGGCGTAGACGCTGTCGCCCGCGAGCGCATCCGAGGCCGCACCCGGGAGGAAGCGCACCACGTCGGCGAGCCCGTCGACCATGCTCGCGCCCACGCGGGCGATCGGCTCGACGAACTGGGTGAAAGCGAGGATGCCGACGACGGCGGCGATCTGGTTGCGGATGAGGGTGCCGAGCGCGATGCCCACGAGCACCCAGAGCACGAGGGCGAGCAGCATCCGTCCAAGGAACGCCCAGGTCTCGGGGCGTCCGAGCTGCGGGTCGACGCCGAACAGCGCCAGCATCCCACCGCCTGCGGCGACCGTCGAGCCGACGGCGGCGACGCCGAAGACGAGACCCATGACGACGCCCGCGAGCATCTTCGCCGACAACGCGACGCCACGTCGAGGGGTGGCCAGGAAGGTCGGCGTCAGGGTCTTGTGGCGGTACTCGCCGGTCACGAGCAGTGAACCCACGACGAGCGGGAACACGTATCCCATCGCCGTGGCGAGCCCGTAGATGAGGCTCGGCAGCCGATCGCCGAGCCCCGTCGGCAGCGACGTGGTGCCCGGGAGCGAGCCGTTCTCGCCCGCCGCGAAGACGGCGGCCATGCCGCCGGCCGTTCCGCCGATGTACAGGACGAGGACGATCAGGAGGATCCACCAGACCGAGGTGGAGAACTGCTTCGTCAGTTCCGATCGGGTCGCGTTCACGAGGTTCATCGCGTCTCCTCCCCGGTCACGGCCGACGGGTGCACGCGGGTGCCGCTGACGAGCTCCAGGAAGACCTCCTCGAAAGCCGGACCCTTCCGCTGCAACGCGGTCAGGGCGATGCCGGCGTCGGCGGCGATGCGTCCGACCGTCGGGGCGTCGGCACCGCGTACGGCAAGGCCCGTGCGGCGTTCGTCGCTCTCGAAGCCGGCGGCCGAGAGGGCGCGGCGGAGCGCGTCGCGATCTTCGGCGTCGACGACGGTCGCGATCTCGTCCTGCGGCACGACATGCTCGATGCCGCCCTGGTAAACGAGGCGCCCGCGCGTGATGATCATGAGCGAATCGACGGACTGCTGCACCTCTGCCAGCAGGTGCGACGAGACCAGGACGGTGCGTCCTTCCGCGGCGAGGTCGCGGAGGAAGCGGCGGATCCAGCGGATGCCTTCGGGGTCGAGCCCGTTCGTCGGCTCGTCGAGGACCAGGACGCCGGGGTCGCCCAGCAGGGCGTAGGCGAGACCGAGGCGCTGCCGCATCCCGAGTGAGAACCCGCCCACCTTGCGGCCGGCGACATCGCCGAGACCGACGATGCCCAGGGCGTCGTCGACGCGCGACGTCGGGATCCCCGCCGCATGGGCGTAGACCCGGAGATGTGCGGCGGCCGATCGGCCCGGGTGGAAGCTGGACGACTCGAGGACGGCGCCGACGGTCTGCAGCGGGTGCTTCAGGTCGCGGTAGCGGCGGCCACCGATCGTGGCGGAGCCCGACGTGGGGGAGATGAGCCCGAGGAGCATGCGCAGCGTCGTGGTCTTGCCCGCACCGTTCGGTCCGAGGAAGCCGGTGACGGCGCCCGGTTCGACCCGCGCCGTCAGGCCGTCGACCGCCGCGACGGTGCCGAAACGTTTGGCCACGTCGGTGAACTCCAGCACCTGTCCGTCCGCCATCGCGCCCCCTCTCGCCGGGTGGTTCCGCTCCCATCCTGCCCGACACGCCGCGTTCACCGCGAACTCCGAGCGGTAGCGTGGCGAGGGTGACCGACGCCGCTGCATCCGATCCGCGTGTCCGAGTCCGTGTCGATCGCGCACTCGGACATCTCACTCTCGACCGGCCGCGCGCCATCAACGCCCTCGACCTCGGCATGATCCAGCGCCTCGCCGCAGCGCTCGACACGTGGGAGGACGACCCGGGTGTGGACGCCGTCCTCCTCGATGGCGCGGGCGACCGCGGGCTGTGCGCGGGGGGCGACGTCCGCGGGCTGTACGACCAGATCGTCGCGGGCGATGTCGCCGAGACGGCGCACTTCTTCCGGGCCGAGTACGCCCTCAACGCACGGATCGCCGCGTACCCCAAGCCCGTGGTCGTGTTCGCCGACGGTGTGACGATGGGCGGCGGGATCGGGCTCGCCGGTCACGCGGCGGTGCGGGTGGTCACCGAACGGTCGCGCCTGGCGATGCCCGAGGTGCGGATCGGCTTCACTCCCGACGTCGGCGGCAGCCTGCTGCTGGCCCGGGCGCCGGGGCGCGTGGGGGAGTACCTCGCGTTGACCGGTGAGTCGATGGATGCCGCTGACGCGATCTACGCCGGGTTCGCCGACCACCTCGTTCCCTCCGAGCGGCTCGATGATCTACGCGACGCCCTCGTCAGTCGCGCCGACCCCCAGACCGCGACCGAGCTCGTCCTCCTGTTCGACGAGACGGCCGGTCCTGCCCGCCTCGAGGCCGCCCGGCCCTGGATCGACGGCGCCTTCGCCGCCGACTCCGTCGACGAGATCATCGGCCGGTTGCGGGGGCGCGCCGAGCAGGAGGCCCACGCCACCGCTGAGCTGCTCGAGACGCTTCCGCCGACCGCTCTTGCCGTCACCCTCGCGGCCGTCCGCGCAGCGCGCGAGCAGGACGAGCTGCGAACGGTCCTGGCGCAGGAGTACGGCCTGGTGCTGTGGTTCGCCACGACGCAGCCCGACCTCGTCGAGGGCATCCGAGCCCGCCTCGTCGACAAGGACGGGGCGCCGTCGTGGTCGCCCGGGTCTCGAGACGACCTCGCTCCCGATGTCGTCGCGCGGGCGTTCGGGTTCGAGCCCGTCCCGGCCCTATGGACTGACTGAGTTCCGTCGGACGCCCGGGCTCCGCCCGGCCGCGAGGTAATAGTCTCGGGATGCTGTGCGTCCGCGCCGTCCCGGGGCTGCGCCGCGCGAGGGAGGGTTCGTGTTCGACAGTCCGCTGTCCGCCTCGGCGTACGACGTGCTCGGGGTCGCGCCCGACGTCGACGACGAGGAGCTTCGCCGCGCCTACCGACTCCGGTTGCGGCAGACGCATCCCGACACCGGGGGCGACGCCGTGAAGTTCGTGCAGGTGCAGCGTGCCTGGGACCTGGTCGGCACGTCCGCCGCCCGCGCCGCCTACGACCGCGGACACGGTTTCGCGGACGCCCCGACCTTCTCTCCCGACGCCCCGACGTGGCGGCCGCCGCAGCGCCCGACCGACACCCGCCCGCGGGCGCGGTCGTTCGGGCAGCCCGGCGGCTGGCGCCGTGAGCGCTACCTGACCCTCATCCGGGAGTGGGTCGGACGTGGCGCAGCGGTCGACGACCCGTACGACCCCGCGCTCGTCCGGACCGCGCCCCACGAGATCCGGCGGCTGCTGGCCGACGCCCTCGCTGAGGAGGCGACAGCTCGCGTGGTCGCGGACCTCGGAATGGGGTACACCGTCTGGCATGACGTGGCGGCCGACCCCCGCGATCCCGACGTGAAGCTCGACCACGTGGTGCTCGGGCCCTCCGGGCTCTACGCCGTGCTGTCGGAGGACTTCGGCGCTCCGGTGCGCACTCGGCGCGGCGAGCTGATCGGCGAGGGCGTCGACTCGCCGATCGCGACGCTCGTGCATCGAGCGCGAGCACTCAGCCGCGCCGCGCGGGTGAAGTTCAGCGGCGCGATCGTGGTGCTCCCCGACGACGATGTGGTGCAGGCCATCGAGGAACTCGGCCGTGTGCGCGGTCTCGCGGTCGCGGTGGTGGGACGTTCGGCGCTGGCCACGGTGCTCCGTCGCGGGGTCGCCGGTGCGCGTGAGATCGGCGGGAACGAGCTCTTCGACGTCCGCACCCGCCTGCAGCAGACCGTCCGCTTCGTATGATCTCGCGAGGTGCGACGCGCGCGGCGTACGACACCGTCGCGGCCGACTACGCGGCCCTCCTGCCTGATGCGTCGTTCGAGGCCCCGGATGATGTCGCCCTGATCGATCGGTTCCTCGACCTGCTCCCGAGCGGCGCCCGGGTGGTCGACGCCGGGTGCGGTGCCGGTCGGATGCTTCGCCTCATGCACGACCGCCGCCCGGATCTGCGCACGGCCGGCATCGACCTCTCGCCGCGGATGATCGAACAGGCGCGCGCGGGCTGTCCGATCGCCGACCTCGCCGTAGGTGACCTCGGCGAGCTGCCGCTGCCTGAGCGGTCCGCGGCCGGCCTGCTCGCCTGGTACTCCGTGATCCACGCGACGCCGGACGAGCTCGCGGTGATCGCCGCCGAGTTCGCCCGCGTCTCGATGCCGGGCGGCCTCGTCCTCCTCGGGTTCCAGAGCGGGAGCGGAACCCGCCGGATCGAGCGCGCCTACGGTCACGATGTCTCCCTGGACGCCGTCCTGCACGAACCGCGCGACGTCGCGGCGACGTTCGCGGCTCTCGGATTCGAGGTGCTCGAGCAGTTCGAGCGTCCCGCGCGAGACGGAGAGCGCCATGCGCAGGGGTTCGTGCTCGCGCGTCGCGAGGTCAGTCCGCGAGACCCCACAGCTGCAGCGGGTGGCTGAGGCGCCACCAGATGTCCGGGTCGGGGATGTCCGCGGTCAGGCGCAGGGTCGTGGTCGCCGAGCCGAGCGGGCCGGTGAGCGTCAGCTCGCCCGCCTCGTCGCCGGCGTCGCGGGAATCGCCGAGCTCGACGTTCGCCGCAGCCTGAGACGACTGCGTGTTCCAGAGCGCGACCCGGACGTCGGCGTCGGTGACGATCTCGGCTGTCGCACCCCACGCGGTGGTCGCGGTGCCCGCGACGGTTCCCGCGGGCAGGGCCGGTGAGGCGCCGATCTCGGTGATCGTGCGATCGAGCAGCTCGGCCGTCGCCGAGTGGCGGGTCTCGTCGTCGGGCTGATCGAGAGCGGTCGCGTACACGCGGACGTTCACCCCGTCGATGGCGGTGTCTTTCGCGGCGACGAGGTTGTACGACCCGAACAGGCTGCCCGTCTTGACGCCGACGACCGCGGGGTCGGCCAGCAGAGCATTGGTGTTCTCGACGAAACCGGCGCCGGGCAGCTCGACGGAGCGCTGCGCCACGATACCGGCGATGACCGGGTTCGTCATCGCGGTCTCGGCGAGGGCGATGACGGATGCCGGTGCCGCCGTGTTCTCCGGATCGATCCCGCTCGAATCGACGACGGTGACGCCGCCGAGATCATGGGCCTGCAGCCAGGCGTTCGCCGCCTCGACGTAGGCGTCTTCATCGGGCCAGAGGTCGAACACGAGACGGTCGGCGTAGTTGTTCGCCGATCCGATCAGCACGCCCTGCAGCAGCTGATACTGCGTCAGTACGCCGTCGACGGGGACGTCGAGAGCCGACTGGTCGTCGGCGAGGTAGGCGCGGTATTCCCGGCGGTCGGCGGAGGTGAAAGCGAATTCCGGACCCTGCTCGCCGTCGGCGAGCGGCATCCGGTCGAGGACGACGAGGGCCGTGACGAGCTTGGTGATGCTCGCGATGGACTCGGGCTCGCTCGACGAGGTCGAGACGTTCGCGAAGCCCTCGACGCCGGTCGCGCCGGCGCCTTCGAGGGGCCACGCCGGCTGTGCGACGGCTGCGGCGGGGGCGGTTACGGCGGCGGGGAGGATGTCGGGCGCGACGGCGTCGAGCGGCCAGAGAAGCGTCGCCGCCGCGTAGCCGCCCACGGTGAGGGCGGCGATTCCCAGCGTCGACAGGGCGGCCGGCGCCGCGGAGCGTCGCGGCGGCTCGGTGAGCAGGTCGGCGTGCGCGACCGTGTACGGGCCTGCTGAGGCAGCCGCTTCGTTTCGCCTGCCGCCGCGCGCGACGGCGTCCTCGTCGACCCACGCGAGGGCGACGCGCGCGTCGGGAGAACTCACCCGCCCAACGTACATCGCCCGCGCGACGTTATACTTCAGCGACAACCACGGGAGTCCGGTGAGCCGGGCTGAGAGGAAGCGATCCACGCTTCGACCGTCGAACCTGATCCGGATCATGCCGGCGCAGGGAGGAGAGAGAATGCACGCTGCTGCGTCCACCACCGAGTCCGATCGTCGTACTGGCCGCACGCCCGGCCGTTTCCGCTGGCGCGTCGTCGACATCGTCATCGCCAGCGTCATCGGCGTCGCCTGCGCCGCGGTGTTCCTGCTGTGGAACGTCGCCTATCAGGGCCCGTCCGCCGCGCTCACGCCGTTGCTTCCTGGACTGCAGGGCCTGCTCGCCGGGCCCTGGCTCATCGCCGGCGTTCTCGGCGGCCTCATCATCCGCAAGCCGGGCGCCGCGCTCTACACCGAGCTGCTCGCGGCTGTGATCTCGGCGCTGGTCGGCAACCAGTGGGGCCCCCTCACGATCGTCTCCGGTCTCGTCCAGGGATTGGGCGCGGAACTGATCTTCCTGGTGTTCCTCTACGCATCGTGGCGTCTTCCGGTCGCGCTCCTCGCGGGTGCGGGGGCGGGTCTCGCCGGCGGCATCAACGACCGCATCCTCTGGTACCCCGGTGCCGACACTCTCTTCACGTCGGTCTACATCGCCTCGACGACGATCTCGGGCGCCGTCATCGCCGGTCTCGGCGGATGGCTCATCACGCGCGCGCTGGCGCGGACGGGAGCCCTCGGCCGGTTCGCGGCCGGGCGCGAAGCCACCGCCCGCGTCTGACGGTGGGCGACGCCGGGGCTCCGCGGCCCGCGACCCTCGAGGCCCGCGGGTGGGGGTGGCGCTACGCGACGCGACGCGCGTGGGCTGCACGAGAGACGACGTTCCGCATCGATGCCGGCGAGCGCGTGCTGCTGCTCGGCGCTTCGGGGTCGGGCAAATCGACGCTGCTGCAAGGCCTCGCAGGGGTCCTCGGCGGAGCCGACGAAGGCGAGCAGGAGGGGACGCTGCTCGTGGACGGGCAGCCGGCCGCGGAGGCCCGTGGCCGAGCAGGGCTCGTTCTGCAAGACCCCGACAGCCAGACGATCCTCGCGCGGGTGGGCGACGACGTCGCGTTCGGCTGCGAGAACCTGGGCGTGCCCCGCGACGAGATCTGGCGCCGGGTACGGGCTGCGTTGGATGCGGTCGGACTCGACGTCCCGCTGGATCGTTCGACCGCGGCGTTGTCGGGCGGGCAGAAGCAGCGCCTCGCCCTCGCGGGCATCGTCGCGATGCAGCCGGGTGCGGTGCTGCTCGACGAGCCGACCGCGAACCTCGATCCTGCGGGCGTCGTCGACGTCCGGGATGCCGTCGCCCGCGCGCTCGATGCGACCGGGGCCACGCTCGTCGTGATCGAGCACCGGATCGAGGCGTGGCTTCCCGTCGTCGATCGGGTCATCGTGCTGGCGCCCGGCGGCGAGGTCATCGCTGACGGCGATCCTCGAATGGTGCTGACCGAACGGGGCGAGGAGCTCGCTGCGGCGGGCGTGTGGGTGCCCGGCATCCGCCCCTCCTTCCCGCCGCGGCCCGCCACTGCGCCCGGCGATGTGCTGCTGTCGGCCGCGGATCTCGTCGTCGGACGTGCCGCCGGCTCGACGGCCGCCGGGCCACTCGACCTCGACGTGCGCGCGGGCGAGGTGCTCGGTGTCGTCGGGCCGAACGGCGTCGGCAAGTCGACTCTCGGGCTCACTCTTGCGGGACTGCTCCGGGCGCAGGGCGGCGCCGTGCGCGCGGCGGACGGACTCGCTGCCGGGGCTGCGCTCGTCCGCCGGCCGCGGCGACGTGTCGCCGCGGCCCCCGCCGACCCCGCGGCGTGGACGTCGACGGCGTTGCTGACGCGGATCGGGACGGTCCTGCAGGAGCCCGAGCACCAGATCCTGCGCGCATCGGTGCGCGACGAGCTCGAGGTCGGGCCCCGCGCTCTGGGTCTCGAGGAGACGGAGATCACTGCTCGCGTCGACGAACTGCTCGAGCGGCTTCGGCTCGCCCCGCTCGCCGGGGCCAACCCGTACACACTGTCGGGCGGCGAGAAGCGTCGCCTCACTGTCGCGGCGATGCTGGCGGCGCGTCCCCGGGTCGTGGTCCTCGACGAGCCGACTTTCGGCCAGGATGCGCGCACCTGGTCGGAGCTGGTCGCGATCATCGCTTCCCTGCGCGACGGTGTCGACGACCGCGGCCCGCTCGGCGTCGTCACGATCACCCACGACGATGCCGTGCTCGACGCGCTCGCGGCGCGCCGGTTCGCGCTCGCGCCGGCGGGGGTGCGGGCGTGAGCGCTCCCGTGCATCTCGAAGCTGCGCCGCGCGGCGTCGCGACGCTCAACCCCGTGGCGAAGCTGCTGGCGGCGCTCCTCATTGCACTTCCGCTGGTCATCACGATCGACCCGGTCTCGGCCGGCGTGGCCCTGCTCCTCGAGCTGCCGCTCCTGCTCGCGTCGGGCGTCGGGTGGCGCCGGTTCTGGATGCGGACACTGCCGCTGTGGATCGCCGCGCCGGCGGCCGCGGTGACGATCTCGCTCTACGGCGAGCGAAGCGGCGCCGAGGTCTTCTCCTGGGCATTCGTCCACGTCAGCGAGGGTTCGCTCGCGCTGGGGCTGGCGGCTGCGCTCCGCGTCCTCGCGATCGGGCTGCCGGCCGTCGTGCTGTTCATCACGGTGGACCCGACCGACCTCGCCGACGGGCTGGCGCAGATCCTGCGCCTTCCGGCCCGTTTCGTCATCGGGGGACTCGCCGGGATGCGGATGCTCGGTCTGCTCGCGGAGGATTGGCGCGCGCTCGCCCTCGCGCGGCGGGCCCGTGGCGTGGCCGACGCCGGCCGGCTGCGGCGCACGCTGGGGATGGCCTTCGCGCTTCTCGTGCTGGCCATTCGACGGGGCTCGGCGCTCGCGACCGCGATGGAGGCTCGGGCCTTCGGTGCGCCGGTGCGCCGCACGTGGGCGCGGGAGTCGCGGCTCGCGGCATCCGATGTCGCGGTCATGGCGGGCGGGCTCGCGATCTCGGTCACGGCAGTGGCCGTGTCGGTCGCGGTGGGAGCCTTTCACCCGATCTTCGGCCCGTCCTGAGATCAGGACACGAGATCGGGGCTCAGAGGCTCCCGACCGTCGTCTCCGCCAGGCGCCGGGCGAGCGCCTCCTCGACGACGAGCTCGGTGATCAGCCCGGCGGCGAGAGCCCCGCGCAGCGCGTCGAGCTTGGTCAGGCTGGAGACCGCGCACAGGCGGCGGGGGATGCGCCGGATCGCTTCGAGCGAGGGTCCGCTCGAGCGGGCGTTGAGCTCGATGCCGGTCGCCGAGCCGTCGATGCGGTAGAACACCGTCGCGCAGTCGCCGACGACGCCGTCGCGGAGAAGCGAGCGCAGGTCCTCGCCGGTGAGGTAGCCGCCCGCGTACACATGGGACGGGACGTCGGCGTGCGGGGAGCCGAGCCCGAAGACGAACACCTGCACGCGCGACTGCGCGTCGAGGACGCGCCGGATCGACCGCTCGCGCCACAGCAGCTGTTTGGTCAGCGGGTCGTCGAACAGCGCCGGCACGGGGAACTGCTGGACGTCGGTGCCGAACGCCTGCCCGAACCGCTCGAGGATCGCGCCGGAGTACGAGATGCCCGACGTCGACTCGTTCGCCGCACCGTTCATCTGCACGATCTGCGAGTCGTGCAGCCGTTTCGTCGGCAGGTGGCGGGCGATCGCCGACACCGTGGCTCCCCAGGCGATGCCTATGCTGGCGTCGGGATCGAGCGTCGACGACAGGACGTGGGCCGCCGTCCGTGCGGTGCGCTCGAGCCGTTCGGCGTCATTCGTGCGCGGCGGTGTGCTCACGACGTGCACCGAGATGCCGAAGCGCTCGGAGAGCCGCCGTGCCACCACCGAGTTCGCCTCGTGCGGGGAGTGAACCGTGATCTCCACGAGACCGATGTCGCGGGCGTGCGAGAGCAGACGCGACACCGATGACCGCGACAGGCTCATCTCGGCCGCGATCTGATCCATGGTCCGGTCCTGCACGTAGTAGAGCTGCGCGGCGCGCAATGCGTCGCGCGTCCGGGCTTCGGCTTCGGCATCCGCGCTCATCGTCGTCCGTTCTGCACGTTCGTGCATAGCCGCGGCGCCGGTGCACATCTGTGCACGACCGTTGCGCATCCGTGCGGTGGACCCCAGTGTAGATCGGGACAGCCGTGGAAAAGGATGCATGTATGACCGAGTCGACGCCGACCACCCGAGCGAACATCCGAGCCCTGCGTGAGCGCCCCCATGCCGAGGTCCTCGTGATCGGCGGCGGTATCAACGGCATCGCGACGTTCCGCGATCTCGCGCTCCAGGGCGTCGACGTCGCCCTCGTCGAGCGCGGCGACTACGTCAGCGGCGCCTCGTCGGCATCGAGCCACATGATCCACGGCGGCGTGCGCTACCTCGAGAACGGCGAGTTCCGCCTCGTGAAAGAGTCGGTGACCGAGCGCAACCGCCTCGTGCGCAACGCCCCCCACTTCGTCAAGCCGCTGCCGACGACGATCCCGATCCACCGCACCTTCTCGGGCATCCTCGCGGCCCCGTTCCGGCTGCTCGTGACGCACGGCCGCGGCAAGCCCCGCGAGCGCGGCGCTCTGCTGATCAAGGTCGGTCTGATCATGTACGACACCTTCTCGCGCGACGGCGGATCGGTGCCTCGTCACCGGTTCCGCGGCCGCCGCAGCTCGCGGACGCAGTTCCCCGAACTCGACGAGCGTTTCCGGTACACCGCAACGTATTACGACGCCTCGATGCACGACCCCGAGCGCCTCGCGCTGGACGTGTTGCGCGACGGAGCGCGCGAGGACTCCGCTCGGGCCGCGAACTACGCCCCGGTGGTCGGTGCCGACGGATCGTCGGTCATCATCCGCGACGCCGTCGCCGGCGAGGAGTTCCCCTTCTCGGCGGACGTCATCGTGAACACGAGCGGACCCTGGACCGACCTGACCAACACCGCACTCGGCACCCCGACGCGCTTCATGGGTGGCACGAAGGGCTCGCACATCGTCCTCGACAACACGTCGCTGCTGGAGGCCACGGGCGGCAACGAGATCTTCTTCGAGGCCGCGGACGGCCGCATCGTCCTCATCTACCCGCTCAAGGGCCGGGTCATGGTCGGCACGACCGACATCGACGCCGACCCCGCGAGCGCGACGGTCTGCACCGACGACGAGATCGACTACTTCTTCGATCTGATCGGGCAGGTCTTCCCCGACATCTCGGTCGATCGATCGCAGATCGTCTACACCTTCTCCGGCATCCGTCCCCTCCCGCGGCACGACGACCTCGCCCCGGGCTTCGTCTCGCGCGACTACCGCATCGAGAAGGACCGTCTGGGCGATGTGCCCGTCCTGAGCCTCGTCGGCGGCAAGTGGACGACGTTCCGGGCGCTCGCCGAGCACCTCGCCACCGACGTGCTCGGTCTGATGCGGCGTCCGCGCCGGGTCGCCACCACCGACCTCGCGATCGGCGGCGGTGCCGGGTACCCCCGCAGCGTCGCGCAGCGCCGTCGCTGGATCGACGCCCATCGCGGTGCGCACTCGGCGGAGTTCGCCGATCGGATGCTGGAGCGCTACGGCACCTACGCCCAGGAGGTGCTCGCTGCCCTCCCTGTCGCTCAGCAGGAGCTCGCGCACGCGCCCGGCTACTCGGTCGAGGAGATCGCCTTCCTCGCGGAGCGCGAGGAGGTCGTGTCGCTGATGGACCTGCTGCTGCGTCGCACGTCGATCGCGTTCGTCGGCGGCGTCTCGATGGAGACGCTCTCCGAGGTCGCCGAGGCGGCTGCGTCGGCGCTGGACTGGGACGATGACGCCGTGCGCGCCCAGGTCGAGGAGGCGGCGCAGGCCCTCGAGGAGGCGCACCGCATCGACGTGCGGACCTCGCACCTGGCGCCGCTCGACGCCTGACGCTCGCAGACCCGGCGAGGCCCGACGCCGGATCACCCTCGGGTCACCCTCTCGCGCGGCGACGTCGCCCGCGATGATTCTGCAGAAAGGTCGACGCTGACATGCACGACATCAATCTCGGGCTCTACTTCGTGTCAGAGCTCGTGGGAACAGCGATGCTGCTCCTGCTCGGCGGTGGCGTGGTCGCCAACGTCATCCTCGCCAAGTCGAAGGGTCTCGGCGGCGGGACGCTGATGATCAACTGGGGCTGGGGCCTCGCGGTCTTCGCCGGTGTGCTCGTGTCGTCGTACTCCGGCGCGCAGCTGAACCCCGCCGTGTCGATCGGGCTCCTGGTGGGCGGGAAGATCGAGTTCGTCCAGTTCCTCGTCGCGATCGCCGCCCAGTTCGTCGGCGCCTTCCTCGGCGCCGTGCTCTGCTGGCTGGCCTACCACGACCACTTCGACGCCGAGCCCGACCCGGCCAACAAGCTCGGGGTGTTCTCGACCGGCCCCGGCATCCGCGCCTACGGCTGGAACCTCGTGACCGAGATCATCGCGACCTTCGTGCTCGTGTTCGTGATCTTCGGCTTCGCCGACTACGGCGACATCGAGATCGGCACCCCGGGCTCGCTCGGACCCCTGACCGCCGTCCCGGTCGCCCTCCTCGTGGTCGGCATCGGCGCCTCGCTCGGCGGACCGACGGGCTACGCGATCAACCCGGCCCGCGACCTCGGACCCCGCATCGCTCACGCCGTGCTCCCCATCAAGGGCAAGGGCTCGAGCGACTGGTCGTACGCGTGGGTTCCCGTCGTGGGACCCCTCATCGGCGGTACGCTCGCGGCACTCGCTGCCGGCGCCCTGCTCGGCTTCGCCTGATCCGTCCACCCCCGAACCGACAACGCTGACAGACAAGGACGTCACATCATGACCGACTACATCATCGCCCTCGACCAGGGCACGACCTCGAGCCGCGCCATCATCTTCGACAAGAAGGGGTCGATCATCTCCGTCGGGCAGAAGGAGCATGAGCAGATCATGCCCCGGGCCGGCTGGGTCGAGCACGACCCGATCGAGATCCGCGACAACATGCGCGAGGTCATCGGCATCGCGCTCGGCCGGGCGAACCTGACCCGTCACGACATCGCCGCGATCGGCATCACCAATCAGCGCGAGACCGCCGTCGTCTGGGACAAGAACACCGGCATCCCCGTCTACAACGCCATCGTGTGGCAGGACACCCGCACGCAGTCGATCGTCAACCGTCTGGCGGGCGACGAGGGCGTCGAGCGGTACAAGGACATCGTCGGGCTGCCGCTGGCGACGTACTTCTCGGGCACGAAGATCGTCTGGATCCTCGAGAACGTCGAGGGTGCACGCGCGAAGGCCGAGGCCGGCGACCTCATCTTCGGCACGACCGACACGTGGGTGCTGTGGAACCTCACCGGAGGCCCGTCGGGCGGCATCCACGCCACCGACGTCACGAACGCGTCGCGCACGCTCTTCATGGACCTCGAGACCCTCGAATGGCGGGACGACATCCTGGCCGACTTCGGTGTGCCGCGCTCGATGATGCCCGAGATCCGCTCGTCCAGCGAGGTCTACGGCGAGGCGCGCGACACGTCTCTGCTGCGCGAGACGCCGGTGGCCGGCATCCTCGGCGACCAGCAGGCCGCGACCTTCGGCCAGGCGGCCTTCGACGCCGGAGAGAGCAAGAACACCTACGGCACCGGTAACTTCCTGATCTTCCAGACCGGCACCGAGATCGTGAAGTCCGAGAACGGCCTGCTCACGACAGTCGGCTACAAGCTGGGCGACGGACCCACCCACTACGCGCTCGAGGGCTCGATCGCCGTCACCGGGTCGCTCATCCAGTGGCTGCGCGACCAGCTCGGGATCATCTCGACCGCTCCCGAGGTCGAGCAGCTCGCGCTGTCGGTCGAAGACAACGGCGGCGTGTACTTCGTCCCCGCCTTCTCGGGTCTGTACGCACCGTACTGGCGGCCGGATGCCCGCGGCGCGATCGTCGGGCTCACGCGCTACGCCAACCGCGGCCACCTCTCCCGCGCAGCGCTCGAGGCCACGGCCTTCCAGACCCGCGAGGTGCTGGATGCCGTCAACGCCGACTCCGGGGTCGACCTGGCCGAGCTGAAGGTCGACGGCGGCATGATCGCCAACGACACGCTGATGCAGTTCCAGGCCGACATCCTGGGCGTTCCCGTCGTGCGGCCGGTCGTCGCCGAGACGACGGCGCTCGGTGCCGCCTACGCAGCCGGCCTCGCGGTCGGCTTCTGGAGCGACCTCGACGAGCTGCGGGCCAACTGGCAGGAAGACAAGCGCTGGACGCCGAACGACGACGTCGAGGAGCGCGAGCGCCAGCTGCGGCTGTGGAAGAAGGCCGTGACGAAGTCGATGGACTGGGTCGACGACGACGTCCGCTGAGGTCAGAGGGAGAGGGCGAAGCAGACCGAGCGCGGCATCGTCTCGACATAGGGCTCGTAGACGGGGATGCGGCTGAAGCCCATCGACGCGTAGAGCGCCATGGACTCGGGCTGCTGGAGTCCGGTCTGCAGGATCACGCGCTCCGCGCCGTCCGCGCGGGCGGCCTCGAGCGCGGCCGACATGAGTCCGCGGGCGATGCCGAGCCCTCGGAAGCCCGGTGCCACGATGAGGCGCTTGATCTCCCACTCGTCGCCGAGCCGGCGCAGGATGACGTGCCCCGCGGGGGCCTCGTCGGCGCCGGCTTCGGCGGCGAGGGCGATCAGCGTCGCGACGATCTCGTCGGGGTGCGTCGCGAGTGCACGGGCGCGGGCGCGGCGTCGCTCGTCCGGCTCGTCGCCGTGGAAGCCGTCGTAACGCGCGCCGAGGTCGTCGTCGAGCTGGCGGCGCAGGTCGCGGGCGCGGGCATCGTCGTAGGCGACGTCGACGATCCGCCAGGTCAGGTCTCGTTCCACAGCGACCGATAGTAGGCCAGTCGCTCGGGGTCGGGGTCGACACCGTAGGCCGCGATGAGCGTGTCTTCCCAGCCGGGACCGTAGTTCCACTCGGTGCTCATCGAGGCGATGGCGATGTCGGCCCAGCGGTCGGCGACGCCGAGCGCGCCGAGGTCGACGTGCGCGAGCCACCGTCCGCCGTCGTCGATGAGGGTGTTCGGGCAGCAGGCGTCGCCGTGGCAGACGACGAGGAGATCGGGCTCGGGCGCCTCGTGGAGGGATGTCGGAACGGCGATGCCGCGGGCCGCTGCGGTGCGCAGCCGGTGCTCGACGCCCCAGTCGAACGGGCAGCCGGCGACGGGCAGGGCGTCGTGGAGGGCGCGGAGCCCCTCGCCGACGGCGCGCACGGCGGTGGCGGGATCCGCGACCCAGCGAGGATCGACCGCCGACCGGCCGGGCAGCGCGCGGGTCACGAGCCATTCGATGTCGCCGTCCTCACCGGTCTCGATGACCTCGGGCACCGGTGTGAATTGTGCGGCCCATCGCAGGCGCCCCGACTCGTCGTGCATCGAGGTCTCGAGATTCCGCGGGCCGATCTTGACGACGCGGCCGTCGTCGGTGCGGAACGTGAGGCCACCGATCGCGTTGCGCCACAGCGGCGTCGAGCTCGCGCCGCGGGTGAGTCGGCGCAGCCGTGCGGCGATGTCGGGCGGGATCGGCGCATCCGGCGGCAGCAGGGTCACAGCCCCATCCTGCCCCTGCAGCTCAGCCTGTCGACGGCACGCGCGACGACCGGCGGGAAGCCGGCCGCGGGCGTTCTAGGGTGGAGGGGCGAGTTCGAAGGAGAACACATGCAGATCGCGGGAGTCTCCGCCCTCATCACGGGCGGCGCCAGCGGACTGGGCGCGGCCACGGCGCGGCGCCTCGCCGCCGACGGTGCGCACGTCACGATCGTCGACCTGCCGGGGTCGCCCGGCCGGGAGGTCGCCGCCGAGCTCGGCGGGCGGTTCGCCCCCGCCGACGTCACCGACCCGGACGAGGTCACCGATGCCGTCGAGACAGCCGGCCGTGCCGCGCCGCTGCGGATCGTCGTCAATTGCGCCGGAATCGCACCGCCCGCCAAGGTGCTCGACCGCGAGGGCGCGCCCACGCCGCTCCCGGACTTCGAGCGGATCATACGCATCAACCTCGTCGGCACCTACAACGTCGTCGCTCAGGCGTCGGCGGCGATCGCGCGGACCGAGCCGACCGACTCGGGAGCCCGCGGCGTGATCGTCAACACCGCCTCCGTCGCCGCCTTCGACGGCCAGATCGGCCAGCCCGCCTACGCCGCATCGAAGGGGGGAGTGCACGCGATGACCCTGCCGATCGCGCGCGAGCTCGCGCGCTACGGCATCCGCGTCTGCACCATCGCCCCCGGGATCATGCATACGCCGATGATGGCGGGGCTGCCGGATGCTGCGCAGCGCTCGCTCGGTGAGCAGGTGCCGTATCCGCAGCGGCTGGGGGCGCCGGAGGAGTTCGCCGCGCTCGCCGCCCACATCGTCGACAACGACTACCTCAACGGCGAGACGATCCGTCTCGACGGCGCGATCAGAATGGCACCACGATGACCGACACTGCATCCGACATCGCACCCGACACTGCATCCGACACCGTTCTGCTGCGGCGCGAGGGCGCGCTCGCGCGCATCACCCTGAACCGTCCGGCATCCCTCAACGCGGTCGACGCCGAGATGGCCGCCCGTTGGCGCGAGGTCGCCGCCGAGGTCGCGGCCGACGCGTCGATCGGGGCCGTGATCCTGGATGCTGCGGGCCGTGCCTTCTGCGCGGGCGGCGACGTCGTGTCGATGTCTACGTCGGGCATGGGCGGCACCGCGGTCACCGAGACGGCCCGCGTCATCCACGACGGCATCACCTCGCTGACCGAGGCGGCGGTGCCGATCGTCGCGGCGGTCCAGGGCGCGGTCGCTGGGGGAGGGCTCGGGATCATGCTGGTCGCCGACTACATCGTCGCGTCGCCGTCGGCGGTCTTCGTCAGCAAGTATGCCAACATCGGGCTCACTCCCGATCTCGGTGTGTCGACTCTGCTGCCGGCCGCCATCGGCCAGCGCCGGGCGCTGCAGCTGCTGCTCGACGACACGGCGCTCGACGCCGCGACCGCACGCGACTGGGGCCTGATCGCCGAGGTCATCGACGACCCGGCCGCCCGCGCGCAGGCGCTCGCCGAATCGTGGCTGCACGGCGCGACGACCGCGTTCGGTCAGGCCAAGCGCCTCGTGCGCGAGGGCGCCGGGCGCACCTTCGCGCAGAACCTCGACGACGAGGCGCGGACGATCGGCGCGCGTTTCGACAGCGACGAGGCGCGTGTCCGCATCGACGCGTTCGCCGCAGCATCCGCCCGCCGGACCCGACCCGAGGAGAAGTCATGACCGACCCGAAGCCCCTGGCGGGCAAGACGCTGCTGATGTCGGGCGGGAGCCGCGGCATCGGTCTGGCCATCGCGCTGCGCGCTGCGCGCGACGGTGCGAACATAGCCTTGCTCGCCAAGACCGACCAGCCGCATCCGAAGCTCGAGGGCACCGTCCACACTGCCGCCGCCGAGATCGTCGCGGCCGGCGGCCAGGCCCTGCCGATCGTCGGCGACGTCCGCGACGAGGACTCGATCACCGAGGCGGTGCTGAAGACGCAGGGCGAGTTCGGCGGGATCGATATCGTCGTCAACAACGCATCGGCGATCGATCTCTCGGGCACGCTGGAGCTCGCCACGAAGCGTTTCGACCTCATGCAGGGGGTCAACGTGCGCGGCACGTTCCTGCTCTCGCGGGCCGCCATCCCGATCCTGCGAGAGGCCGAGAACCCGCACATCCTCTCGCTGTCGCCCCCGCTCAACCTCTCGCCGAAGTGGCTCGGCGCGCACACCGGCTACACCCTCGCGAAGTACGGCATGACGATGGCGACCCTCGGCGTCGCCGCGGAGTTCGCCGGCGACGGCATCGCCGCCAACACCCTGTGGCCGCGGACGACGATCGCGACGGCGGCGGTGAAGTACTCCCTCGGCGGCGACCGCATGATGGCCGCGAGCCGCACTCCGGAGATCTACGCGGATGCCGCCTACCACGTGCTCGTCCAGCCCTCGCGCGAGTACACGGGGCAGACCCTCATCGTCGAGGATGTGCTCGAAGCCGCCGGCGTGACCGACTTCTCGAGCTACGCCGCCGTCCCGGGAACGCCCGACGCCGAGCTGTTCCCCGACGTCTTCCTCGACTGACGGGTCGGGATCAGAGAGGCTTGCGCAGGAAGATCTGGAAGGTGCCGTCGCCCTGCGGCACGCGCTCGGACTCGCTGTAGCCTTCGCGTTCGTAGAGGCGCAGGTTGGCCTCGCTGAGCGAGCCGGTGAACAGCTCGGCCTCGTGCGCTCCGGCCGCCCGTCCGCGGGCCTCGACAGCGGCGAGCAGTGCCGTGCCGAGTCCGGACCCCTGCTGGTCGGGGGCGATCGCGATGCGGCCGATCAGCAGCAGCTCGCCGTCGAGGCGGGCGCGCGCCGCTCCGACGATGCGACCGTCGTCGACGGCGACGCAGCCGAGGTTCTCCTGCAGCTCCGCACGGAGCTCATCGAGGGTCTGCGTGAGGGGCGGCATGTCGGCGGCGTCGTAGATGAGGGCCTCGGACACGAATGCCGCGCGCTGCAGGGTCAGCACCTCGCCCGCGTCAGCGGGGTCGATGGGGCGGATGTCGCGGTCGCCGGCCTCGCGGGACATCAGACGGCCGTCTCGGGGTCGATGATGCCGTGGCGGACGAAGGCGTTCCAGATGCCGTCGTCGAGGACACCGGTGGTGACCTCGCCGGCGATGCGCTGCAGCTGGGGGTCGGCCTCGGCCATCGCGATGGCGGTGCCGCAGACCTCGAACATCTCGACGTCGTTCCAGCTGTCGCCGATTCCGACGGCGTCGGCGGCGTCACGGCCGAGGTGCGTCAGCATCGCCTGGATGCCGGTTCCCTTGTTCGTGCCGCGCATCCCGACCTCGCCGTTCGCCCCGGTGGGCAGGGGCATGCTGCCCGGGATGACGTGGAACTCGTCGCCGAGCGCGCGCTGGGTCTTCTCGACGGCGTCGGGATCGGAACTGACGAACACCGCCTTCGCGATGTGGTCGAGATCGGCCTCTTCGACGGGAGCGAAGCGCGGCGCGGCCACGACGTCTTCGGCGAGGGCGACGGTCGAGAGGTCCTCGGCGTGGCGGCGTCGGCGTTCGCTGATGAACTCGGCGATGAAGGACCGCACGCCCTCGCTCGCGTACACCCCGTCGTGCGACTGGATGAAGTACCTCGTGCCCTGCTCGTCGAAGTAGGCCATGACCCGCTCGACGGCGGCGCGGGGCATCAGCTCGGCGAGCACCGTCTCGTCGCCGGAGACCGCGAGGGCCCCGCCGTTGGAGATGGCGCCGTCGAAGCCGATGTCGAGCACGCGGGGGTTGATGTCGCCGGCGGCGCGTCCCGTGCACAGGTAGACGAGATGCCCGCGTTCGCGGGCGGCGCGAACCGCTGCGATCGTCGAGGGGGCGATCGTCTCGCCGTGCGCGAGGATGGTGCCGTCGACGTCGAGGAAGATGATGCGAGAATCCGACGTCACCCCTCCAGCGTAATGCGGGTGGCTCACAGCAGGCCGTGGCGGACGAAGGCGTTGTGGATGCCGTCGTCGTCGATCGCGGTCGTGACCTCGTCGGCGAGGGCCTGCACCTCGGGCGCGGCGTTGCCCATCGCGATCGCGGTGCCGCAGACCTCGAACATCTCGGCGTCGTTCCAGTTGTCGCCGATGCCGATCGCGTCGGCGGGGTCGACGCCCAGGTGGGCGAGCACCTCGAGGATCGCGGCGCCCTTGTTCACGCCGCGCGGCGCCACTTCGCCCGAGCTGCCCTCGGGCAGGGGGATCGTGCCCGAGACGACGGCGAAGTCGGGGGCGAGCTCCGCGAGCAGGTCGGCGACCGCGTCCGCGTCGTGCCCGAGGATGACGGCCTTGGCGACCTCGGCATCCGAGAAGTGGACCTCGTCGTCGAAGGTCTTCATCCCGACGCTGAAGAACTCGAGCTCCTCCGGGTCGGCCCCGGCGGCCCGCGCGTCCTCGATGTGGCGGGCGCGGTCGCGCTCGAGACGGTCCGCGAGCAGAGCCGGCAGTCCCGGGCTCGCGAACATGCGGTCGAACGACTGGTAGTACCAGTGGATGCCGCGGGCCTCGAACGCGGCGCTGAGGCGCGCGACCTCGGCGGCGGTCATGAGTCGCGAGACGATCAGCTCGTCGCCGACCCCGGCGAACGCGCCGCCGTTGGTGACGGCACCGTCGAAGCCGATGTCGAGGATGCGGCCGCGGAGCTCGGCCATGCCGCGTCCGGTGCTCAGCAGCACGAGGTGACCGTTCTCGCGGGCACGGCGGACGGCGGCGACGGCGGATTCGGGCAGGTGGGTGCCGTCCTGCAAAAGCGTGCCGTCGACGTCGAGGAAGACGGCGCGGCGGCGGAAGTCGGACGAGGTCATGCGGATCCCCTCTCGGATGCGGAGAAGGGCGCGGCCGCGGGCCAGAAGGAGGGCCCCGCGACCGCGCCCGGTCGGGTCAGCGTCTCAGCGGGTCAGCGAGGCGCCGTTGGTGCGGATGACTTCGGCGTACCAGCCGAACGACTTCTTCTCGAAGCGCTCGAGCGTGCCCGAGCCGTCGTCGTTGCGGTCGACGTAGATGAAGCCGTACCGCTTGCTCAGCTGAGCGGTCGAGGCGCTGACGAGGTCGATGCAGCCCCACGAGGTGTAGCCGAGCACCTCGACGCCGTCGGCGATCGCCTCGCCGACCTGCACGAGGTGGTCGTTGAGGTAGGCGATGCGGTAGTCGTCGACGACCGTCTTGACGCCGTCGACCTCGACGAGCTGGTCCTTCGCGCCCAGGCCGTTCTCGACGATGAACAGCGGCTTCTGCCAGCGATCCCAGAACTGGTTGAGCACCAGTCGCAGGCCGACGGGATCGATCTGCCAGCCCCACTCGCTCGCCTCGAGGGTCGGGTTCGGCACGCCGCCCATGATGTTGCCCTCGCCGGTGACCTTCTTCGCCGGGTCGGCGGTCGCGGCGACCGACATGTAGTAGCTGAACGACACGAAGTCGACCGTGTTGGTGAGGTCGTCGCGGTCCTCGTCGGTGATGTCGAGCTCGATGCCCTTCTCGGCGAGCGTGCGCAGGAAGTACCCGGGGTAGGCGCCGCGGGTGTGCACGTCGCCGTAGACGAGGTTCGAGTGATCGAACGACATGACCTCGAGTGCGTCGGCGGGAGAGGGCGAGAGCGGGTACACGGGCATCGACAGCACCATGCAGCCGATCTGCGCGTTCGGGGCGACCTCGCGCGCGATGCGCGTCGCGCGGGCGGATGCCACGAGCTCGTGGTGCATCGCCTGGTACAGCTGCTGCTCCGTCAGCTCGTCCTTCGGGGTGTTGATGCCCCCCGACATGAAGGGGGCGTGCAGGAGCGAGTTGATCTCGTTGAAGGTCAGCCAGTACTTCACCCGTGCGCCGTAGCGCTCGAAGAGGGTGCGCGCGTAGTTCTCGTAGAAGCCGATGAGCCGGCGGTCGGTCCATCCGTCGTAGGTCTCGGCGAGGTGGAGCGGCGTCTCGTAGTGCGAGATCGTGACGAGCGGCTCGATGCCGTGCTTCTCGAGCTCGTCGAGCACGCGGTCGTAGAAGGCGAGGCCCTCTTCGTTCGGCTCGGTCTCGTCGCCCTTCGGGAAGATGCGGCTCCACGCGATGGAGAAGCGGAAGGTCTTGAAGCCCATCTTGGCGAACAGGGCGATGTCTTCGGCGTAGCGGTGGTAGAAGTCGATGCCGACGAGCTTGAGGTTGTCGGGGGTCGGTGCGTCGGTGCGGGCGCCGACGATGCCGCGGGGCATGACGTCCTGCACCGAGAGGCCCTTGCCGCCTTCGTCGTAGGCGCCCTCGAGCTGGTTCGCGGCGGTCGCGCCGCCCCAGAGGAATCCGTCGGGGAAGGTGATGGTGCTCATGACTCTCTCGTTTCGTATCGCTTGTCCCGATGGTGACGGGACTGTGTATCGCTGGTCCCGCGGATGGCGGGACGGGTGGGGGAGGGGGCGGGGTTCGGGTTGCCCGCCCCCTCCGTTCGGGTGCGTCGGTCAGCTCGCGAGCGCGGACTCGACCGAGACCGCCGTGAACAGCGGCTCGCCGTGCGCGATCGGGCCGGACGCCTGGTCGGTCAGAGCGGGGTACAGCTCGCCGTTGGTGACGATGACGGGCGTCGTCAGGTCGTAGCCCGCCCGCTCGATCGCGTCGCCGTCGAACTCGACGAGCAGATCGCCGGCCTTGACCTCCTGGCCGGTGGTGACCTTGACGTCGAAGTGAGCGCCGGCGAGCTTGACCGTGTCGATGCCGATGTGGATGAGCACCTCGGCGCCGTCGGCGTGGCGCAGGCCGATCGCGTGTCCGGTCGGGAACGCAGCTGCGACGGTCGCGTCGAACGGGGCGTAGACGGCGCCGGAACGCGGCTTGATCGCGACGCCGTCACCGAGGCTGCCCTCGGCGAAGGCCGCGTCGGGGGTCTCGCTGAGCGGCACGACCGTGCCGTCGACCGGGCTGAGAACGACGACGTCGTTGCCGGATGCCGCCGGGGTGGCCGCCGGTGCGGCATCCTCTTCGGGCTCCTTGAAGCCGACGATCGCGGTCAGCAGGAACGGGATGGCGATCGCGGCAGCGAGGCCGATGATGAGCATGACCATGTTCCCGTTGCCGAACAGGGCCGGAAGCGCCAGTCCGGAGGGGACGACGAAGGCGGTCGAGAAGACGCCGCCCATCGCGATGATCGCGCCGCCGACCACACCGCCGACGATGCCGAAGGCGAAGGGGCGCTTGAGCGGCAGGTTGATGCCGTAGATGGCGGGCTCGGTGATGCCGGCGAGGAAGCCCGACAGCGTCGCGGGAGCCGCGAGCGACTTGAGGTTCTTGTTGCGGGCGCGCACCCAGACACCGGCGACGGCGGCAGCCTGCGCGAGGACGGCTGCGAACACGGGGCCGATGAGCAGGATCTGACCGGTGGTCTGGTACTCCAGCGTGAACAGCGGCACGAGGCCCCAGTGCAGACCGAAGATGACGAAGACCTGCCAGAAGCCGCCCATGATGGCGCCGCCGGCCCACGGGGCGTTCTCGAAGACCCAGCCGATGCCGTTGCCGAGCGCGCCGCTGAGGATCGCGGAGATCGGGCCGATGACGACGAAGACGATCGGGACGGCGATGAGCACGACGATCATCGGGGTGACGAAGCGCCGTACCGCGCCCGGGAGCTTCGCGTAGAGGAACTTCTCGGCGTGGCTCTGCAGCCACACGATCACGATGATCGGGATGACGCTCGAGACGTAGGTGACCATCGTGAAGGGGATGCCGAAGAACGTCAGCCCCTCGACCCCGACGAGCGGGGTGATGGTCGGGTAGAGCAGCGCGGCCGCGATCGCGAACGCGGTGAACTCGTTGGCCTTGAAGTAGCGCGCCGCGGTGAACGCGAGCGCCATCGGCAGGAAGTTGATGAGACCGTCCGACAGGGCGTTCAGCACCGCGTAGGTCGAGTTGTCGGTGCCGATCCAGCCGAAGGTGACCGCGGCTGCGAGGAAGGCCTTCAGCAGACCGGTGCCCGCGAGGGCCCACAGCAGCGGCGTGAAGATCGCCGAGATCATCGAGATGAAGCGGTTGAAGAGGTTGCCCTTCGGGCCCTCGGATGCCGCGGCGTCGGAGCCGGCGCCGAACTTCGAGATCTTGCCGATCTCGGCGAACACGTCGGGGACGTCGTTGCCGATGACGACCTGGTACTGGCCGCCGGCCTGGGCGACGGTGACGACACCGGGCACGGCCTTGACGGCGGCGGTGTTCGCCTTGGACTCATCCTTCAGCACGAAACGCAGACGCGTCGCGCAGTGGACGAGGGAGGTGACGTTCTCCTCGCCGCCGACGCCCGCCAGGACGCCGGCCGCGGTCTTCGAGTAATCCATCGGGACTGCTCGCTTTCTGCCGCAGCATCGCGGCACTCGGGTGGAGGAAGCCGCCGCATCCCTGTTTCCGGGCAACAAAAAAACCTGAACTCGTTCACCGCCGATCAAGACGATGTGAGTTCAGGTTTTGCCCGCTGCCGCGGTAACAATCCGGAGACTTCCGCAGGGCAGCGACGCCCTGCGAGGGTCACGGTAGCACGGGACCGGGGTTCTGGCCAGCTTCGTTCGCACCGACCTGCGTCGCGAGGCGCTCGACGTGCACGATGACGTACAGGAGCTCCTCGTCGGTCAGCTCCGACTCCGTCGCCGCACGGACGTAGGCCTTCACCTCCTCCGCGATCGCGTACGAGCGCGGGTAGCTGTGCTTGGCGAACTCGAAGAACGAGGTGTCGGCGCTGCGCAGCATCGTCTTCGAGACGAGGCGCTGCAGCAGGAACTGGATGTGCAGGATGAATCGGGCGTAATCGGGGCTGTCGGTGTCGAGCTTGACGCCGAGGCCGTTCTCGACCGTCATGACGACGTGCTGCAGGCGGCGGAAGAGGAGCGCCGCCGTGCCGTTGGGCTCGTCGCGGGTCGCGTTGAGCAGGTGCATCGTGAGGAACACCGCCTCCTCGGCGGGCAGCTCGCGATCGAGGGACTCGGAGATCGCGGTGGCCATGCGCTGCGCCGCGGAGAACTCGTGGGGATGCAGCACGCGCAGTTCGGGCATGTTGGTCGCGGGGATCTGGATGCCGTTGTCGAGCCGCTCGAGCACGAACTGGATGTGATCGATGACGGCCATCGTGAAGAACCGGTCGAGGTGGTGGCCGAGACGGCGCTCGGCCTCGTCGACGGCGCGAGTGACGGCTTCCACCACCGGGTAGGGCACGTCGGTGAGGAGCTGGCGTTCGCGGTCGCCGGCATCCCCCGCATCGAGGATGAAGGTCTTCTCGACCTTGTCGGGGTCGAGGGTGTCGGACGGCTTCAGCTGGAACCCGAGCCCGCGTCCCATGAGCACGCGTTCGCGGCCATGCTCGTCGAGAGTGATGACGACGTTGTTGTTCAGCACCTTGTGCACGACGGTGCCCCGCGGGGGCGGAGCGACGTCGTCGAGGTTCATGGCTGCAGTCTAGGGCGGAGCAGGGCGGGGGCCGCCGGGCGCGGCGAACGCCGGCGGCCAGCCTTCGCGCAGGCGGCGCCGGTACCCTGGATCATATGACCGATTCAGATCCCGTGCGCGAGACCGCGTCGTCCGTGCGCGAGACCTCGTCGCCCGTGCGCTCCACCAAGCCGCGTCAGGTGCGCCCGGCGACCGAGGGCTGGTCGCAGCAGAAGGACGAGTCCGGTCGTCCGCTGCTGCAGTTCGCGAGCCCGAAGCGCGGCAAGCCGCCCGTCCACCTCGCCGACCTCACGCCCGAGCAGCGCGTCGAGAAGGTCAAGGAGCTCGGCATGCCGGGCTTTCGGGCGAAGCAGCTCGAGAAGCACTACTTTCGGCACTTCACCTCGGATGCCGCGGAGATGACCGACCTGCCCGCCGCGGGGCGCGACGAGCTCGTCGCCGGTCTGCTCCCGCCGCTCCTGACCGAGGTGCGCCGGCTCGAGACCGACCGCGGCGACACGATCAAGTTCCTGTGGAAGCTCCACGACGGCGCCCTCGTCGAGTCGGTGCTGATGCGCTACACGGGCCGCATCACGCTGTGCGTGTCGAGCCAGGCCGGATGCGGCATGAACTGCCCGTTCTGCGCGACCGGCCAGGCGGGCCTGACCCGCAACATGTCGGCCGCCGAGATCATCGAGCAGGTCGTCCGGGCGAACCGTCTCATCGCCGACGGCGGCCTCGGCGACCCGCGCAAGGTCGGGCACGAGGGCGAGCGCGTCACGAACATCGTCTTCATGGGCATGGGCGAGCCGCTGGCGAACTACGCCCGCGTCATGCAGGCGGTGCGCACGATGGTCGACAAGGATCACGGCATCGGCATGAGCGCGCGGGGCATCACCGTCTCCACGGTCGGTCTCGTGCCGGCGATCCAGAAGCTGACGAAGGAGGACATTCCCGTCACCTTCGCACTCTCGCTGCACGCCCCCGACGACCAGCTGCGTGACGAGCTCATCCCCGTCAACTCGCGGTGGAAGGTCGACGAGGCGCTCGACGCGGCGAAGGCCTACTTCGACGAGACGGGCCGGCGGGTGTCGATCGAGTACGCCCTCATCAAGGACATGAACGACCACGCGTGGCGCGCGGACCTCCTCGCCGAGAAGCTGAACGCCCGCGGACGCGGCTGGGTGCACGTCAACCCCATCCCGCTCAATCCGACGCCCGGCTCCATCTGGACCTCGTCCGAGCCCGAGGTGCAGGACGAGTTCGTGCGACGGCTGAACGAGGCCGGCATCCCGACGACCCTTCGCGACACGCGCGGCAAGGAGATCGACGGGGCGTGCGGTCAGCTCGTCGCGACCGAGGACGACCAGCGCGCGGCCGACACGGTTCCCGCGGGTTGAGGTCATAAGACGCAACTCCGGCCCGCCGGGGCCCACCGCGAGGTAGCGTTTTCCCATGGTTGAGTATCGCTACCTCGGCAACAGTGGATTCAAGGTCTCGGAGATCACGTACGGCAACTGGGTGACGCATGCGTCGCAGGTGGAGAACGACGCGGCCATCGCGACCGTCCACAAGGCGCTGGACCTCGGCATCACCTCGTTCGACACCGCAGACGCGTACGCCAACACGGCCGCGGAGGTCGTGCTCGGCGAGGCGCTGAAGGGTCAGCCGCGCGAGACGCTCGAGATCTTCACGAAGGTGTATTGGCCGACCGGCCGCAAGGGGCCGAACGACCAGGGCCTCTCGCGCAAGCACATCTTCGACAGCATCAACGGGTCGCTCCGCCGTCTCGGTGTCGACTACGTCGACCTCTACCAGGCGCACCGCTACGACTACGAGACGCCGCTGGAAGAGACGATGCAGGCTTTCGCCGACATCGTCCGCCAGGGCAAGGCGCTCTACATCGGCGTCAGCGAGTGGACCGCCGAGCAGTTGCGCAAGGGGCACGCCCTCGCGACGAAGCTCGGGTTCCAGCTCGTGTCGAACCAGCCGCAGTACTCGGCGCTGTGGCGCGTCATCGAGGGCAAGGTCATTCCCGCCTCGCAGGAGCTCGGCATCTCGCAGATCGTCTGGTCGCCGCTCGCGCAGGGCGTGCTGACGGGCAAGTACCAGCCGGGCCAGCCCGTACCCGAGGGATCGCGCGCGACCGACGAGAAGAGCGGCGCGAACTTCATCAAGCGCTTCTTGAACGACGAGGTGCTCACGGCCGTTCAGAAGCTGAAGCCGATCGCCGATGAGGCGGGCCTCACCGTCGCGCAGCTCTCGCTCGCGTGGGTGCTGCACAACGAGAACATCGCTGCGGCGCTCGTCGGCGCCTCGCGTCCCGAGCAGCTCGAGGACACCGTGAAGGCCTCGGGTGTGAAGCTCGAGCAGTCGGCGTACGACGCGATCAACGATGCCCTCGGCGGGGTCGCGGTGACCGACCCGGCCGAGACCGACACGGTCTCGCCGAAGACCCGCCCGGCCTGATCGTGGCGGTAACGAGCGCCGGCATCCTGCCCTACCGCATCGCTGCGGACGGCACGGTGTCGGCGCTCGTCGCCCACATGGGCGGACCGTTCTGGGCGGCCAAGGACGCCGGGGCGTGGTCGATCGTCAAGGGCGAGTACGACCCCGACGACGAGGCGGCCCTGGATGCCGCGCGGCGCGAGTTCCGCGAAGAGCTCGGGCTCGAGCCGCCCGACGGCGAGTACGCCGAGCTCGGCACCTTCTCGTACTCGTCGGGCAAGCGCATCACGGTGTTCGTCGTCGACGGCAGCGGGTTCGATGCCTCGAACGCGGCATTCGGCGAGTTCGAGATGGAGTGGCCGCCGCGGTCGGGGCGCACGGCGTCGTTCCCCGAGGTCGACCGGGTCGAGTGGGTCGAGGTGGGGCGCGCTCGCGAGCTGCTCGTCAAGGGTCAGCGACCGGCCCTCGACCGGCTCGATGAACTCGTTCAAGCGAGCGGGAGGTAGTCGAGGGTGGCGCAGCATCGCATGCTTCCCGCCGACCGGTGGGAGCCGTTCTCCGATGAGCACCTGGCGCGCGTCATCCCCGTCGCCACGGATCGCATCGTCCGGGCCTCGGCCGCCGCGGACTTCGCGCCGCGGCAAGCGGAGATGGTGATCTTCGACGCGTGCGGCATGAGCGCGGACGGCGTGCGCATCTGGCATGCAGCCCGATGGCTCGGCGAGTCAGCGAACGCACGCGCCCGGTCGTCGGCTCGGCTTCGCTTCGGCGGTCGCGCATCCAGCATTGGCTGGATCGGGTGGGTGCTGGTGCTCGCCGCCCTCACCGCCGGACTCGCATTCGCCGTCGCGCTGCAGACGAAGGACGTGGTGCTCACAGCCGCGTTCTCCGCCGCGACGGCGATGGCGGTGCTGGTGGCGGCCGCGGGCGCGCGAGGACGCCCGCTCGATCGTGCGCTGTGGCGGCCGCAGGCTGTCGCCCTCGTCGGGACGGCGGTTGCCGCCGTCCTCGTCGGCAACGGTGCCACCGCCTCCGCGATGGCCGTGCTGGTGGCTGCCCCGGTCATCGTCGTCACCTCCCTGGTCGCAGGCATGATCATCCGGGGCGCCAAGCCGCAGCAGGCCCGCGAGGTGGATGACAGTCTGACCGCCGCTTACCGGGCGGTCATCGCGGACCTTCCCGCTCATGTCGAGCGTCTCGAGCGCGAGACGAGCGCTGCACTGCCGCCGGAGCGAGCCCGGTTCGTCGAACGCGTCCGCGCCGCCGTGTTCGAACGAGTGCGGGCCGACGAGCGCGTGCCCGAGCGGGCGCGGAGAAGGCTCGCGCGGCACGGGGACGCGCACGGCGCGGGCGGTGTCATCATCGCGGATTTCGCCGATCCGCTCACCTGGATGCCGGAGGCGCTCGCGCGGTCGGCGTACACCACGGACGATCCGCGGCATCCCGACAATCGGGACGGCTGACCGGTCTCGCCGTCCCGTCAGCGCTTCTTCTTCGGGGCCTCCGCCACGTCGAGCTTGTCGTGCAGCCCACCCAGCGATGACCAGGCGCTCGCCGTTCCCTTCGCCGCGTGCTCGGCGCCGCGAACCGCTCGCTCGTCGGCCCACTCGTTCAGGACGTGGCCGCGGTGCCCGCGGACGTGCTCGAGGATGACGTCGGGCAGGCCGCGCGCACGGCGGGCGTCGCGGGCGGCGATGAGCTGCTCGAGGATGTCGCGGTTCTTCGTCGGCGCGCCGGTCGAGGTCTTCCAGCCGCGGCGGCGATGGCCGTCCATCCACGATGCGTACGTGTCGATCGCGTACTTGGAATCGGCCTGAACGACGAGCTCGCGGACGTCGGGGTGGTCCTCGATCGCCTTCAGCAGCCCGAGCAGCTCGCCGATGTTGTTCGTGCCCTGCGGGATCGCTCCGGCGGCCCAGTGGCCGTCCTCGCCGACCCAGGCCCAGCCGGTCGGTCCGGGATTGCCCTTGCAGGCGCCGTCGGTGGCCACGGTGTATCGGTCGGAACTCACTCGGGCAAGGGTACCCGGGGAGTCGTGCGATGCGGTTTCTGTATACGTTGGAGTCCGATTCCGCGGTTTTGGCCCGCCGAAGCGGGCTCTGTGTATACAATCGTCGCATGGTGGCCGAGGGCGGAGCACGGGCGGGAGAGCGCGCCTACGCCGCTCTGCTGGCCGAGATCCAGAAGGGCGACCTCGCTCCCGGGGCGGTGCTCGGCGAGGTGGAGCAGGCGACGCGACTGGGCGTCAGCCGTACTCCGCTGCGCGAGGCTCTCCGGCGACTCGCGGCCGACGGCCTCGTGCGCCAGGCCTCGCCGCGGGTGACTGTCGTCGCCGACATCGATCGCGACGACATCCGCTCGCTGTTCGAGGTGCGGCGAGCGCTCGAGGAGACCGCCGCACGGCTCGCGGCATCCCGGGGCGACGCCGCGCTCTTCGCCGAGCTCGCCGCGGCGTTCGACCGCACCGCGCAGGCCGATGCGCCCGCAGCGGGTGACCCCGACGCGTACTACGCGCTCATCGCTCGCTTCGACGCGGCGCTCGACGACGCCGCAGGCAACGCCTATCTGACGTCGGCGCTGACGAAGGTCCGCGCTCACCTCGTGCGGGTTCGCCGCCTCGCACGCGACAACCCGGCGCGGCTCGCGGCGTCGATCGAGGAGCACCGGCTCATCGCGAGCGCCATCGCCGCCCGCGACGCCGACCTCGCCGCCCACGCGACCCATGTGCACCTGCACAACGCCCTGACCAGCATCCTCGACTCCCTGGAGGCATCCGCATGACCGTCAGCCATCACGTCCGCGTCCACCGCAGCGACGAGGAGCTCGCGCGCGAGGACCAGCTCGCGTGGAAGATCGCCGAGGTCGCCGTCGACCCCGTGGCGGTCGAGCCCGCCGTGGTCGACATGATCGTGAACCGCATCATCGACAACGCCGCCGTCGCGGCGGCATCCCTCACCCGGGCGCCCGTCAGCTCGGCCCGCGCGCAGGCGCTCGACCACCCGGTCTCGCGGGGCGGCGCGGGGGCGAGCGTGTTCGGCGTGACTGACCGCACGAGCCCCGAGTGGGCCGCGTGGGCGAACGGCGTCGCGGTGCGCGAGCTCGATTACCACGACACCTTCCTCGCCGCCGACTACTCGCATCCCGGCGACAACATCCCGCCGATCCTCGCGGTCGCTCAGCACGTCGGTGCCGACGGTGCGGCGCTCGTGCGGGGCCTCGCGACCGGGTACGAGATCCAGATCGACCTCGTGCGGGCCATCTGCCTGCACAAGCACAAGATCGACCACGTCGCCCACCTCGGGCCTTCGGCCGCCGCCGGCATCGGCACGCTGCTCGGCCTCGACACCGCGACGATCTACCAGGCGGTCGGCCAGGCGCTGCACACGACCACCGCGACGCGCCAGTCGCGCAAGGGCGAGATCTCGACCTGGAAGGCCCACGCCCCCGCCTTCGCCGGCAAGCTCGCGGTCGAGGCCGTCGACCGCGCGATGCGCGGCGAGACGAGCCCGAACCCGATCTACGAGGGTGAGGACGGTGTCATCGCGTGGCTGCTCGACGGACCGGATGCCGCCTACACGGTGCCGCTGCCGGCGCCGGGAGAGCCCAAGCGCGGCATCCTCGACTCGTACACGAAGGAGCACTCGGCCGAGTATCAGGCGCAGGCGTGGATCGACCTCGCGCGCAAGCTGCACGGCGAGCACCCCGAGCTGCTCGACTCCGCGAACGTCGAGAGCATCGTGCTCCACACCAGCCACCACACGCACTACGTCATCGGCTCGGGGGCGAACGACCCGCAGAAGTACGACCCGACCGCGTCGCGCGAGACGCTCGACCACTCGATCCCGTACATCTTCGCGGTCGCACTGCAGGACGGCGGCTGGCACCACGTCGACTCGTACACGCCCGAGCGCGCCGCCCGCCCCGACACGGTCGCCCTGTGGCAGCGAATCACGACGGCCGAGGATGCCGAATGGACGCGGCGCTACCACTCGGAGGATCCGGCGGAGAAGGCCTTCGGCGGGCGCGTCGAGATCCGGATGGCCGACGGCTCGACGATCGTCGACGAGATCGCCGTCGCCGACGCCCACCCGCTCGGTGCTCGCCCGTTCGCGCGCGAGGACTACATCCGCAAGTTCCGGATCCTCGCCGAGCCCGTGCTCGAACCGGCCCAGATCGAGCGCTTCCTCGACCTCGCGCAGCGTCTGCCCGATCTCACGGCAGACGAGGTGCGCGAGCTGAACATCGTCGCACGTGACGGCGTCATCGCGTCCGCGCCGAACCCGCGAGGGCTGTTCTGATGCTGTATTCGCAGACCACCGCCGCCGACAAGCGCCGCATCCTCCGGGAACGACTCGCCAGCGGAGAGACGCTGCGCTTTCCGGGAGCGTTCAACCCGCTCTCGGCCCGGCTCATCGAGCGGCACGGCTTCGACGGCGTGTACGTCTCGGGTGCGGTCATCGCGGCTGACCTCGGGCTGCCCGATGTGGGCCTCACGACGCTGAGCGAGGTCGCCGGGCGCGGCCAGCAGATCGCGCGGATGACGGAGCTTCCGGCGATCATCGACGCCGACACGGGCTTCGGCGAGCCGATGAACGTCGCCCGCACGATCCAGACGCTCGAGGATGCCGGCCTCGCCGGATGCCACATCGAGGACCAGGTCAACCCCAAGCGCTGCGGGCACCTCGACGGAAAGAGCGTCGTCGACGAGAACACGGCCGTGGGCCGCATCCGGGCTGCCGTCGACGCCCGGCGCGACGCGAACTTCCTCATCATGGCGCGCACCGATGTGCGGGCGATCGAGGGGATGGATGCCGCCGTCGACCGCGCCCGCGCGCTTGTCGACGCGGGGGCCGACGCGATCTTCCCCGAGGCGATGCGCGACCTCGCGGAGTTCGAGGCGATGGCGTCGGCCATCGACGTGCCGATCCTGGCGAACATGACCGAGTTCGGGAAGTCGGAGCTGTTCACGGTGGACCAGCTACGAGACGCGGGTGTGCGGATCGTGATCTGGCCCGTCTCGTTGTTGCGCATCGCGATGGGGGCGGCGGGCCGCGCGCTCGACGAGCTCACGGCGGCCGGGAACCTGACCGCGAAGCTCGGTGAGATGCAGCACCGCGCCGACCTGTACGACCTCGTCGACTACGAGGGCTACACGCGCTTCGACTCGTCGGTCTTCGACTTCACCCTGTCGACTCGCCAGAATGAGTCGATCGACCGGGGCTGAGACCCGCGGATTCTGGCTACTCGACGGAGAGGGAACAGAACATGACCGAGCAAGACATCCGTAAGGGGCTCGTGGGGGTTGTCGCCGATGTGACGGCGATCTCGAAGGTGAACCCCGAGACGAACTCACTGCTCTACCGGGGCTACCCGGTGCAGGAGCTCGCCGCGACGCAGCCGGTCGACGCCGTGGCGCATCTGCTGTGGCACGGCGAACTGCCGACCGACGACCAGCTCGCCGAGCAGCGCCGGCGGGCTCGGCCGCAGCGGGCGCTGCCGCCGGAGCTGCGGGAGGCGATCGACCGGATGCCGGTGGACGCGCACCCGATGGACGAGGTGCGGACCGCCGTGAGCGTTCTCGGCGCGCTCGACACCGCCGGCGCGGCATCCGTGCTCGACGCCGTCGGGACGCCCGAGCGCAACCTGGAGCGAAGCCTGCGCCTGTTCGCGGTGCTGCCGGCGGTCGTCGCCTACGGGCAGCGTCGCCGCCGCGGGCTCGGCCCCATCGAGCCGCGCGACGACCTCGACGACGCGGCGAACTTCCTGTGGATGACCTTCGGCGAGGAGCCCGATCCGGTCGTCGCCGACGCGTTCAACCGGTCGCTGATCCTCTACGCCGAGCACTCGTTCAACGCCTCGACCTTCACGGCTCGGGTCATCGCTTCGACCCTGAGCGACCTGTACTCGGCTGTCGTCGGGGCGATCGGAGCCCTCAAGGGGCCGCTCCACGGCGGAGCGAACGAGGCGGTGATGCACGTCTTCGACGAGATCGGGGATGCCGCCGCCGTCGAGGCCTGGCTCGACCGGGCGCTCGCCGAGAAGCGAAAGATCACGGGGTTCGGTCACCGCGTCTACAAGCGCGGCGATTCGCGGGTTCCGACGATGAAGGCGGCGCTCGACGCGTTGGTCGCCCACTACGACCGGCCGGATGTCGCGGAGCTCTACGACGCCCTCGAGCGCGAGTTCACCCAGCGCAAGGGCATCTACCCGAACCTCGACTATCCGTCGGGCCCCGCGTACAACCTCATGGGCTTCGACACCGTCACTTTCACGCCGCTGTTCGTCGCGGCCCGCGTGGTCGGATGGACGGCGCACATCGTGGAGCAGTACGCCGCCAATGCGCTCATCCGGCCGCTGTCGGCGTACGACGGGCCGGATGAGCGCCACGTCGACGGATATGTCGCCGACGAGGCCGAGGTCGAGGCAGCAGAGCGCCCCGAGGAAGCCGCCGGCTGACGGCTCCCTCGGGGCGGACTCGGACGGGTCAGGCGGTCCGGCGGCGACGCGCGGCGACCAGGAGGCCGCCCAGCGCGAGGGCGAGGATGCCCGCCACCGCGAACCCGATCGGAGCCGTCCCGCCGGTGACGGCGATCGTGCTCGCCGGCGCGGCGGCCGTCACCGTCACGGCGACCTCGATCGGCGTGAGCGTCCCCGACGTCACGACGAGGCGGTGCGCGCCGACCTCGAAGTCACGCGGGATCGCGATCGAGAACGCCGTGCGGCCGGATGCGTCGGCCGCGGGGATGCCGCTGACGACGATCGGCTCGCTGAACAGCGTCGCGGCGATCCGCTGGCCCGGCTCAAGGCCGGTCACCGTGACATCGAGCGTGCCGCCCTGCGCGACCGTGCTGCCGCCGAGCTCGACCGTCGCCCACGGCTGTGCGGGCTCGGCGGGCTCGCCGGGCTCGCCGGGCTCCGTGGGCTCGCCGTCACCGGGCGCGCCGGGGCCGGGGAAGCCGGGCTGCTCGACCGGCGGCTGCTCGCCGGCGACGTAGGCACGGTTCGCCGGCGCCGGTGAGACCGGGCCCACGGCGGCGAAGAACTCCACCGTCGCCTGCAGGTCGACCTGGCCGGAGTCCGCCGCGCCGGTGCCCGTCGCGAAGGTGCCGAAGTTGTCGCCGCCGCCCGCGAGGAACGAGTTGGTGACGACGCGGATCTTCGTGGTGGTGTCGTCGAGCGCGAGCTGTCCACCGTTCAGCTGCATCGAGCGGATGTGCGAGCCCCTCGTTCCCTCGGGTGCGTACTCGAAGGTGAAGCCCTTCGACACGCCCATCGCGAGCTTGGGACGCGACGCTCCGTCGGGCTGCCACTGCTCCTCGAGAACCTGCTTGATCTGTGCCGGGGTGAGCTCGAGCGTGACCAGGGTGTTCGCGAACGGCTGGACGTTGGCGACCTCACGGTATGACACAGCGCCGTTGTCGTCGCCGAACAGCAGGTCGGCGCGCAGGCCGCCCGGGTTCATGAACGCCACCTCGGCGTCGCGCCCACCGTAGGCCGGGTTCTGCGACGTGGCCCACAGGTAGACGTCGGCGACGGTGTTGCCGAGCGTCGAGTGCACGCCGCGGTCCTCCGAGCCCGACGCGGTCTTGCCGCGCAGGATGTCGGCGGTGATCGAGCCGACCTGCACGCGGCCCTTCTCGTCCGCGATGCGCACCGCGTTCGCGACGACCTGGGCCGTCTCGGTGTCGGGATAGGCGATGTACTGCCCCAGCGTGGCGTTGTACAGCGACACCGTGCTGGGGGTGATCGACTCGAGTTCGCCCGCGTCGGTCAGCTCGATGTCGAGCGCGCCGAGCGTCGTGCCGTACTGGTGCGCCTGGAGCACCGGGCGCCCGCCGATCTCGCACGCGTACTTCTGGTGCGTGTGAGCGGAGACGATCGCGTCGATGTCGTCGGACGCGCCACGGACGAGGTCGCCGAAGTCGCCGGTCTCGGTGGCGATCGCGGTGCAGTCGGAGCCCGCGGAGCCCTCGTGCGCGAGCAGCACCACGACGTCCGCGCCCTCGGCGACCGCGTCGGTCGCTGCATCGTTGGCCGATGCGACCTGGTCGCGGAACTCGATGCCCGCGATGCCCTGTGGGCTCACCATGCCCGCGGTCTGCTCGGTCACGGTGCCGACGAACGCGATCTGCGTGCCGTCGACCTCCTTGATCGTGTACGGCTTGAGCGCGTGCTCGTCGGTGCCCTTCACGAAGACGTTCGCACCGAGTGCGAAGTCGCTGAAGGCGTCGGCATCCGCGTCCTCCTCGAATCGAGGGATGACGCGACCGGTCAGGTCGTCGAAACCACGGTCGAATTCGTGGTTGCCGACTGCGCTGACGTCGAGGCCGGCCGTCTTCAGTGCGTCGATCGTGGGGGTGTCCTGATCGATGAACGACTCGAACGCCGACGCGCCGATGTTGTCACCGGCCGAGACGAGCAGGGTGTTCGGGTTCTGCTGGCGGAACGTGTCGACCGCGCCCGCGAGGACAGCGGCACCCGCGACGCCGCTGGATTCCTGTACGAGCCGCCCGTGGAAGTCGTTGATCGTCAGCACGCGGATGTCGGGCTGCGCGACGGGAGCGCCGCCGACGAGCTGCTCGATGCTGTACAGCGTCGTCGTTCCCGACACCTCGTTGCCGACCGCGAGCAGCGGCTGGCCCGTGGGGGAGCGGTGCGCCCCGATGAACTGGATGCCCTCGGGGCCGAGGTCGCCCGCGGCGGGGGAGTCGGCAGCGGCGCTGAAGTCGCGGTTGTTGACGTACGTCACGTACGTCGCCGCCTTCGGATCCGTGATGTCGTAGACGATGACGCCGCCGACGCGCTCGAAGCCGATGAAGGCGTACGTGCGGCCGCCGACCGTCCCGATCGACAGGTTCTCGGGCTCGGGGCCCTTGTCGTCGCTGCGTCCCTCGAGGTTGGCCTCGGTGTGGTTCGAGTTGAAGTACTCGGGCGCGACGCGCGCGAGGATCTGCTCGAACTGGTCGCCCGAGTCGAACACCAGCGAGCCGTCGGTGCCCCAGATCGAGAACGAGCGACCGCCGAAGGAGTACAGCTCGTCGTAGCAGCTGCCGTCCGCGCGCAGACCGTTCTCGGTCGTGACGTTCAGACGTCCGAGGGCTGCATCGCCGAGCTGCGCCGCGAGGGGAGAATCGGCGCAGACGGCCGGGAGCCCCTTCTTGCCGAGGTCCTTCACGCGGACGGCCTCCGCGTAGTCGCCCCACTCGCGGGCGTCGCCCTCGTTGGCGGTGACGAGGTAGGTCGTGGCCTTGCCGCCCGCCGTGGCCGAGTACGACTGGATGCCGTCGGGCATGTACATGCCCTTCAGCCCGGCGTACTCGGCGATGTTGATCGCGCCGTCCTTATCGCTCGCGTCGAGCCCGTTGCCGACCGCGCCGTGATCCTTGAACCCGAGCGGGACGACCTTGGTGACCTCGGCCTTGGCGAGGTCGACGACGGCGATCGCGTTCGCCTCCTGGAGCGCCGCGTAAGCGGTCGTGCCGTCGACGGTGATGTACTCGGGCTCGAGGTTGCGGCTCACACGATTGGCGGTGAGGGGCTTGTCTCCCTGGTCCGGTGCCGCGACGTCCGGTCCGAACACGCGCACGCCGGCCGGAAGCGTCTTCGAGCCGCCGGGCTCGAACGCGCCGAAGCCCGCGATGCGCACGGCCGCCGGCGCGGGGGCCGAGACGGTCTTGGGGAGCGCGACGACGCCGACGGATCCTTCCGGGTCGACCGAGAAGTCGTCGGCGGGCTCGCCCTCGTTCGCGACGACCGCGTACGCGCCGTCCTTCGAGATCGTGACCATATCGGGCAGGGCGCCGACGGTGACCGAGCCGAGGCGAGCGGCTGCCGCGTCGCCGGCGTTCGCGTCGAAGAAGACCAGTGACCCGTTCGCGGTCTTGTCCTCGGCCTCGAACGCCACGATGCCCAGACCGTCGTCGCGGATCGCAAGGGAGTTCGCCGTGCCGGCATCGGCGATGGTGAACAGCTCGACGGGAGCCGTCGGGTCGCTGTTGTCGAGCACCGTCACCGAGCCGGCCTGCGCGTTGACGACGTAGAGGCGGTCGCGGTACGACTGCACGATCTCGGCGGCGGACTCATCGAAGACGCCGGTCTCGTGGGTGCCGATGGGTGTGAGCGCGAGCGTCGCGCCGGGAGCGGAGTCGGTGATCGGTTCGCTGACGATCGCGGCGGATGCCGTGGTGAGCGGCGTCAGTGCCAGCGTGCAGGTGAGTGCGGCCGTCGCGACGGCGGCGAGCGCGCGGGGAACCGTGCGGCTCCGGGCAGGCGAAGGCATAGGTGTCCTCTGGTCGGGTGAACGGGTGCAGGTCGTGAGTACTCTCCGCACGTGTCCGGCATGTGAATGCCCGGCAACCGATCGGAGACGCGCGGAGAGGCGCGTGGCACGATGAGGGGATGAGCGACTACACGACCATCGTCAGCGAGACGCGAGGGCGCGTCGGCTGGCTGACACTGAACCGACCGGAGGCGTTGAACGCCCTGAACTCGACGCTCGTCGCCGAGCTCGCCGACGCGGCCATGGCGTTCGACCGCGACGAGGCGATCGGCGCGATCGTCGTGACCGGCTCGGAGCGGGCGTTCGCGGCCGGCGCGGACATCAAAGAGATGGCGGGCAAGAGTGCCCGCGACATGTCGATGGAGAACCCTTTCGCCGCGTTGGAGGACTTCGCGCGGGTGCGTACCCCCGTTGTCGCCGCGGTTGCCGGGTTCGCGCTCGGCGGCGGGTGCGAGCTGGCGATGATGTGCGACATCGTGCTGGCCGCCGACACCGCGGTGTTCGGGCAGCCGGAGATCGACCTCGGCGTCATTCCGGGCATCGGCGGGACGCAGCGGCTGACGCGCGCGGTCGGCTACTACAAGGCCGCGGAGCTCGTGCTGACCGGACGGCGGATGCCGGCGGAGGAGGCGGAGCGTGCGGGGCTCGTGTCTCGTGTGGTTCCGGCGGCGCAGCTGCTCGACGAAGCCGGTGCCGTCGCCGAGCGGATCGCGTCGCGATCGCTGCCGGTCGCCTATGCGGCGAAGCAGGCGCTACGCGCCTCGCAGGAGACGAGTGCCGCGGAGGGGCTGCGCCTCGAGCGCACGCTCTTCGCGTCGTTGTTCGCGCTCGAGGACCAGAAGGAAGGCATGGCCGCCTTTGCCGAGAAGCGCGCCCCCGAGTTCCGCCACCGCTGACCTGCCGCGGTGTTGGTCGAACGCGGGGCCGCCGCACGCCGACGGGTGACGGTGATCGTGGCCGTCGGCGTCGCACTGGTGCTCGCGGCGGCGGGTGCCGTCGCGTTCGCCCGCTGGGTGCTGAGCCTCGATGCGATGCGTGGGTTCGTCGAGCGGTACCCGGGCGCATACCCGCTGCCGGCGGGGGCGCCGGTCGGGATTCCGCCGTGGCTCGCCTGGCAGCACTTCTTCAATGCCTTCCTGATGGTGCTGATCATTCGCACGGGTCTGCAGGCGCGGAAGGAGAAGCGTCCGAGGGTGTTCTGGTCACCGCGGGGCAGGCCGAAGCGCCGGACGAGCCTCACGATCTGGTTCCATCAGGCGCTCGACGTCATCTGGATCGGCAACGGCATCGTGTTCGTCATCCTGCTCTTCGCGACCGGACAGTGGATGCGGATCGTGCCGACGAGCTGGGACGTGCTGCCGAATGCTGCCTCGGCGGCGTTGCAGTACGTGTCGCTCGACTGGCCGACGGAGAACGGCTGGGTGAATTACAACAGCCTGCAGCAGCTCGCGTACGCCACGACCGTGTTCGTCGCGGCACCGCTCGCGGTCGTCACCGGCGCGCGGCTCAGCACGGTCTGGCCGCGGGGCGACGGGCGGATCAACCGTCTGTACCCGCTCGAGTGGGCACGACGCCTGCACGTGCTGGTGATGCTTTTCTTCGTCGTCTTCATCGTGACCCATGTCGCTCTCGTCCTGGCTACGGGAGCGCTCCGCAACCTCAACCACATGTACGCCGCACAAGGATCGGCGGACCCGACGGCCTACGCCGACAACTGGACCGGCTTCTGGCTGTTCGTCCTGTCGCTCGCCGTCATCGTCGGGGCGTGCGTCGCCGCTCGCCCCGCTGTCCTCGTACCGATCGCGCGTTTGTTCGGCACGACCATCACCCGTTGACCGTCGTCGGCCGGTCGGAGATCACGCCCGCGCGATCAGGCGGTGTCAGAAGGGTGGCGGTTCGTCCGGCGGTGGTCCGCCGCGTGTCGCATCCGGTGGCGGATCCGTGGTGTCGATGGTGAAGCAGACCGCGGGTATGGGTACGTCTTCGCGGTAGACCCGGCCGAGGGGTGAGGTCCATTCGAGAACGCCGCCGCCGATCTGCCTGACCTCCCACTTCGTGAATTGCTTCATCGAGTGGTGTCGTTGGCAGAGGTGGGCGAGGCTGAAGATGTGGGTGTGCCCGCCGAGGGCGTAGTCGATCGTGTGGTCGATCTCGCAGCGGATCGCGGCTCTGCGGCATCCGGGGAATCGGCAGTGCTGGTCCCGTGCCATCAGAAGTTTCTTCATCGAAGCGGTCGGCCGGTAGGTGTCGATCTCGACCGGGGTGCGGGTGACGGGGTCGATGAACAGCCGGTCCCACTCGCTGACCTGCCCGGCGAGCTCGCGCGCCGTATCCGCATCGATCAGCGCGCCCCCGACGGCTTCGGCCGGGTTCTCGTCACGCCCCATCAACGTCTCGGCGGTGACCGCCACCTGAACCCGCGCGCGGATCGCCCCGAGCCCACCAGCCCGGTCGATCCCATACGTCGGGTCAACGACCGGCGCCCCGCCGAGCACCAGGTCGCCCAGGATGTCGGCGCGCAGCTGATCCATCGTCCTGGTGTCGGCGGGCTCCCCCGACCCAGCGGCATCCGCCCCATCGCTCTCCGCCCCGTTACTCTCCGCCCGCGCGTCCTTCACCGACTGCCCCATCTGCGTGAGCCGGTCGAGCATCCCCGCGGCGATGACCGTCGGGAGGTTCGCGACGAGGTTCGACATCCCATCCGACCCGTGGAACACCCGCACGCACCGCTCCGCCGCGGCAGCCTTGTGTCGGTCGGCGAACGTCTGCGTATGCAACCGGGCCGCCAACGCATCCAGCGCACCCCGCACCCGCGACGGCACATCCCGCTCGCACACCGTGATCGCGGCTGCCTCGTACGCCGACCGCACCTCGTCAGGAACCCTCGCGCCGACCCGCACGACCACATCGACGTGTCCGCGTTCGATCCGCCGCTGCACCCACGCCTGGAACACGGCCGGGTAGTCGTCGATGACGGTCATCGCGTGGTCGATCTCGCCCTGCAGGCGCCGATCGGTGAGCCGCGCCATCCCGGCCGCCTCGGCTGCGACCGACCGCAGCTCCATGTCCGACGCCATCCCACGAACCCCGTCGCGCCGCGCGTCGTGCAGTGCAGCGTGGCCCAGGTCCGCCAGCGCCCGGGTGCGGGCGATATCGGCGGCGTGAGAGAGGTCGAGCGCCTCGGCGTAACGCGAGAAAACAAGCGCTTGCGACGGCGTGGGTGCCTCGCGTCCCACCTCGCCACCCGCGCCATTCGCTGTCATGTTCCCATGATGGCAGTGGAGTACGACATCGAAGTCGAACAGAGGTGCGAATGTGGGCAACTCGCTAAGAAGACCGGCGGGGGAGGAGCGGCGCCGATCGCTCCGCCGCCGTCACCCGGCCGGCGCCGGGTCAGCGGACGAAGCGGACCTCGGTCAGCGTCTCGCCGAGGAACGGCTCGGTGTGGGTCTGCCCGTCGAGCGTGAAGCCATTTCGCTCGTAGAAGCGGTGCGCGCGGGGGTTGTCCTCCGCGACCCACAGGTAGACGCCCTCGTCCTTCTCGACGGCCGCGTCGAAGAGCCGCTGACCGATGCCGGTGCCGTGCCAGGCGTCGAGCAGGTAGATGAAGTACAGCTCGCGCATCCGGGGGGCGTCGCGATCGCGCGCCGGGCCCGACCCGACGAAGCCGACGATCTCGCCGCGGACGAGCGCGGCGTACATCCGGAAGTCCTCGCCCTGCGCGGCCCAGTGGGTCCACAGCTCGGCGAGTCGTCGCGGCGAGACGCTCTGTAGAGCGGCGGTGCTGATGAGGTGGTCGTAGGTCTCGTGCCAGCAGGTGGCGTGCACCCGCCCGAGGGCTTCGGCGTCGACATCCCGCACCGGACGGACGACGATGTCGGTCTGCAGTTCGGCTTCCATGGCCAGACTCTACGCGCGGCCGGCGACGGCGTGAAATCGGGGAGTCGGGGTTGCGCCGCCTGCCGTCATGCGCCGACACCGTCCACCACGGCGACCTCGACCGAGACCAGGCCGACCTCGCCCGGGCTCCAGCCCGCCGCGACCAGTCGAGCCCGCAGCGCTCGTTCGATGACCCTCTGCTCGCTGGGGCTGTGCAGCCGTGCACCGGCCCCCGCGGGTTCGACGACGGCGCCGGGATCGATAGTCCGCGCCGCGGCGATCAGGTCCTCCCGCATCCGATCGGCGCGCGCGGCCCCGAGGGCGGTTCGGACGATCTCGTACGAACCCAGCGTGACCGTCCACGCCGGCCCCCGGTCGTCGCCCGAGGCCCCGCGCGAGCGCTGCGCGGCCAGCGCGGCGCTGCGGTCCGACAGGATCATCAGGAGGGCAGCGCCGCTCAGGAGGACGAGCACGGCCCCCGCGATGGTCGTCGGCACGACCGAGAACCCGAGGCGGTAGAGCGCTGAATCCCATCCGAGCGTGAGCCCCACGCCGGCGCGGCACACGGAGAAGAGCGCGTAGACCGCCATGGTCGCTGCGAGGAGCCACGACCCGCGTCGCGCCGCGATGGCCGGGTGCCTCGCGGCGACGCTGGTCAACCCGCAGATGACCGCCATGATCAGGACCTTCACCGCGAGCGAGACGGGCAGCCCGATCGCCGCGGACACGACGCCGACGACAGCAGCGAGCGAGACGGCGATGCCGCCGCGGGCGAGGACGCCGCCGCCGAGCGAGCCGAGCCCGGCGAAGATCAGTCCCGGGCCGAGGACCATGGCGATGTCGCTGATGACGAGCGATGCCGGATCGCCGGTCTGGGTGTGGACGAGGTACAGCAGGCTGGACGTGGTGGCCGAGAGCGCGCCGACGATCCCGAAGCGCAGGAGCGCGCCGCGCCGACGCCAGCTCGGGCGCAGCGTGAACAGCACGACGAGACCGATGATCGTCATGAGGCACGCGAAGACCAGCGCGCATCCCGCTGTCAGCACGGCCCCACCCCCTCGCGCGCCGGCCCGTGAAGCGCGCTCACTCGCAACCTACGCGCTTCGGGGGCCGGGAGAAAAGCACAGCGGCCCAGAGCGTGCAAACCGGCCTGCTATGGTCGTGTTCCGACACGGGGTGCCCGCGACCGCGAGCTGAGATCAGACCCGTCGAACCTGCTCCAGTGCAATGCTGGCGAAGGGATGTCGAAAATGCGCGATGTCGTGCCCACCGTCCGAGGACCGGAAGCGGCGCTCCGAGCGCTGCGGGATGCCGCTCCGCTCACCCACTGCGTGACCAACGCCGTCGTCACCGGGTTCACCGCGAACGCGCTGCTCTCGCTCGGGGCGAGTCCGGCGATGGTCGACATCGAGGGTGAGGCGGGCATCTTCGCCGGCGTCGCCGACGGTGCCCTGATCAACCTCGGCACCCCGAATCCGCAGCAGCAGGCCAGCGCCCGCGAGATCGTGGCGGCGACGCGGCGCTGGGTGCTCGACCCCGTCGCGGTCGGGATGCTGCCGATCCGCACGGCCCTCGCCGCGGAGCTCGTCGCTGCTCGCCCCGCGATCATCCGCGGCAACGCCTCGGAGATCGCGGCGGTCGCCGGAACCGGCGCGGGCGGCCGCGGCGTCGACAGCATCGACGACCCGGACTCGGTGCACGCGGCCGCGGCGGCCCTGGCCCGCCGGTCCGGCGCGGTCGTCGCGGTGTCGGGCGCGACGGACCTCGTCACCGACGGAGAACGGGTCGCGCGGGTTCCCGGGGGAGACCCGCTGCTGACCCGGGTGACCGGCGGAGGCTGCTCGCTGGGCGCGACGATGGCGGCCTTCCTCGGCGTCGTCGAGCCCTTCTCGGCAGCCGTCGCAGCGTCGCTCGTGCACAAGCAGGCCGCCGAGGCTGCGGCATCCGTGTCGTCCGGTCCCGGCTCGTTCGCCGTCGCCTTCCTCGACGCGCTCGCGACGCTCGCTCCCGGCGACCTCGATGCCGCACGCGTCGCGACCCGCGCGATGGCGGCGGAGGGCGTCCGGTGACCCGCCGGGTCGACCTCGCCCTGCACCTCGTCACCGATGACCGGCTGAACGCCGACACGCTGCTGTCGATCGTCGACGCCGCCGTCGACGGGGGCGTGACGGTGGTGCAGCTGCGCGACAAGAGAGTGACCGCGGCCGAGCTGATCCGCCGCGCCCGGATGCTGTCGGATGTGATCGCGGGGCGGGTTCCGCTGCTCATCGACGACCGGGTCGACGTCGCCCTCGCCGCCATCGATGCGGGGGCCCGCGTGGACGGCGTGCATCTCGGTCAGAACGACATCCCGCCCACGACTGCGCGGCGAGTCCTCGGGCCGGACGCCGTCATCGGGTGGACGGCGAACACGGCGGCGCATCTGCAGGCCGCCCACGCGATGCCGGACGGCACCCTCGACTATCTCGGGGTCGGTGTGATCCGGCCGACGATCACGAAGGCCGATCACCCGCCCGCGCTGGGCATCGAGGGATTCGCGGAACGGGCCGCGGCGACGCCGCTCGCGTGCGTCGCGATCGGGGGCGTGGGTCCCGATGACGTCGCCGCCCTCCGCCGAGCGGGGGCGGCCGGGGTCGCCGTCGTCTCGGCGATCAGCGGTGCCGCGGACCCCGCCGCGGCCGCGCGCGCCTTCGCCGTCGCAGCGAGCGGGCGCGGTTCCGACACTGCGGACGGAGCGGTCCGGTGACCGCGGAGGCGCGGGCGCCGCGCGTGCCGCGGGTGCTGAGCATCGCGGGCACCGACCCGTCGGGCGGCGCGGGCATTCAAGCCGACCTCAAGTCGATCGCGGCGATGGGCGGCTACGGCATGGCCGTCGTCACGGCCCTCGTGGCGCAGAACACTCGTGGTGTGCGGGCCGTGCACGTGCCTCCGCCGGAGTTCTTGCGTACGCAGCTCGACGCGGTCGGCGATGACGTCGAGATCGATGCGATCAAGATCGGGATGCTGCATTCCGAGCCGCTCGTCGCGGTCGTCGACGACTGGCTGGCTCGGCGGGGCCATGACCTCGTCGTGCTGGACCCCGTCATGGTGGCCACGAGCGGCGATCGCCTGCTCGATCCCGCCGCAGAGGACGCGATCCGCGCCCTCTGCGGGCGCGCCGCCCTCGTGACGCCGAACCTCCCCGAGCTGGCCGTGCTCGCGGAGGAGCCGGTCGCACGCACGTGGCTCGCCGCCCTCGCCCAGGCACAGCGGTTCGCGCGCACATCGGGTGCGGCGGTGCTCGTCAAAGGCGGGCATCTCGACGGCGACGACTGCCCCGACGCGATCGTGACGCCGGACGGGGTCGCGGCGGAGGTGTCGCGCCGCCGCATCGCCTCGACCAACACCCACGGCACCGGGTGCTCCCTGTCGTCGGCGATGGCGACGCTCGGCGCGAGTGGCATCGGCTGGACCGTTGCCCTCGCGCGTGCGACCGAATGGTTGGCCGGTTCGATCACAGCGGGCGCGGCGCTCGGCGTCGGGCGAGGCAACGGCCCCGTCGACCACCTGCACGAGCTGCGCCCGCACCTCCCGTCGCCCGTGTCGTGGACAGAGCGCGCCTGGGCCGGCGCCGCTCCGCTCCGCGCCGCCGTCGACTCCTGCGCCTTCGTCGAGGGGCTGCGCACGGGAGAGCTCGATGAGCCGGTCTTCGCCTGGTACCTCCAGCAGGACGCGCTGTACCTCTCGGAGTACGCCCGTGTCCTCGCCCGAGCCAGCGCGCTCGCCCCGCGAGGCGAGGAACAGGTGTTCTGGGCGGAGGCCGCCGCCTCGGCGATCGCGGTCGAATCCGAGCTCCACCGCTCGCGGGTCGGCGCGGACGCCGCGGACCCTGCCGCCGCGACGCTCGCCTACACCGATCACCTCCACGCCGCATCCGCTCGCGGCTCGTACGGTGAGCTGGTCGCCGCCCTCCTGCCGTGCTTCTGGCTGTACTCCGATGTGGGCGAGCGATTCGCGGCGGCGTCGCACCCGCACCATCCGTATCGGGACTGGCTTTCGACCTACGCCGACCCCGCTTTCGCCGCATCGACCCGCGCCGCGATCGAGATCGTCGAGCGGGCGGCGGCGGACGCGTCGGCGGCAGAGCGCGCGCGGATGAGCGTCGCGTTCGCGCGATCGATGCGCCACGAGCTCGCCTTCTTCGAGGCGCCCATCGCAGCGCTGGCCGGCGCAACACGGGCGAGAGGGCCTGCGCGCGGGGCCTAGTCTGTGCTCATGCCGAAGGAGAGAGCCGGCCGAGCCACGATGAAGGATGTGGCGGCGCTCGCCGGGGTATCGGCGAAGACGGTCTCCAACGTGCTGACGGGCACTGCCGCGGTCCGGCCGCAGACGCAGCAGCGCGTGGAGTCGGCGATGCGCGAGCTCGACTTCGTGCCGAACCTCAGCGCCCGGGGCCTGCGGAACGGCCGCTCCGGTGTGATCGCCATCGCGCTCCCCGACCTCGCGACGGCGTTCTCCGCTGAGATGCTGCATCACCTCGTCGACGCGGCTCACCAGCGCGGCTACGCGGTCCAGATCGAGGAGACCGCGCTCGAGCCGGAGCGTGAGCGCGACCTCGTCTCGCGGGCGCGTCAGCATCTCGTCGACGGTGTCGTGCTCAACCCGATCCGCATCGAGGACAGCGTCGTCGATCGCGACGAACGGCTGCCGCCTGTCGTGCTGATCGGCGAGGTCGAGCAGCACGTCACCGACCGGGTGCTCGTCGACAGCCGGGGTGGCGCGCGCGATGCCGTGGCTCACCTCGTGGCGCGCGGGGCGCGGCGGATCGCCGCGATCGGCGGCGACGATCAGCCCGAGCTCGCCACGGCGACCAGTCGCCTGCGCCTCGCGGGCGTGCGCGACGGGCTCGCCGCGGCCGGGCTCGAGCACGACCGCCGCCGGGAGGTCAACCTGCTGCCCTGGAACATGGAGGCGGGCGCGCTGGGCGTGCGGACACTGCTCGATCGCGGGGTCGAGGTCGACGCCCTCCTCTGCTTCACCGACTCGATCGCCGTCGGCGCGCTGCACGAACTGGCGCGTGCGGGCATCCGGGTGCCGGAGGACGTGCTCGTGTGCGGCTTCGACGACATCGAGCAGTCGCGCTTCACGACACCGCAGCTGACGACCGTGTCCTTCGACCGGAACGAGTTCGCGCGTGCGACGATCGCGCTCCTCGAGGAGCGCATCGCGGCGCGCGACGTTCCGGTGCGAGCGGTGGCGATCGAGCACCGGGTGGTCGCTCGAGCGAGCACGGACGCGGTGCCGCGAGGCGTATCGCCCGGCCGCTGACCGTCGGCATCGACGACATCCGGATTTTCCTTGCGCATTGATTACATCGATGTAAAAGTATGAGGGTCCCTGGTTGTCACGATGTCGTGCCGTCACAAAGGAGTGACCGATGGCCCCACCCATAGAACTCAGCAGACGGCGATTCCTCACGGGAGCCGCAGCCCTCGCCGGAACCGCCTTCCTCGCCTCGTGCGCCGGTCTCCCCGGCGGCACGGGCGCCCGCACCCTCCAGTTCTGGCACCTGCTCTCCGGTGCCGACGGCGTGACGATGTCCGGGCTCATCGACGGCGTGAACGCGGCGCAGTCCGACTATCGCGTGCGTCCGACCGTGCTCGCCTGGGGTGAGCCGTACTACACCAAGCTCGCGATGGCGGCCGCGGGCGGGCGGGCGCCGGACGTCTCGGTCATGCACGCCTCGCGCGTCGTCGGCTATGCGCCGGGCGGGCTGCTCGACACGTGGGACACCGCGCGCCTGGCCGACCTCGGCGTCGACGCGAGCACCTTCACCGACGCGATCTGGCGCAAGGGCTTCATCAACGACGACCTCTACAGCGTCGCGCTCGACGCGCACCCGTTCATCCTGATGTACAACACCGACATCTGCGCCGAGGCGGGTGTGCTCGACAGCGACGGCAAGCTGCCGCCGATCACCTCGCCCGAGGACTTCCTCGAGCTCGGGCGAGCCGTGGCGGCCGTGTCGGAGTCTCACGGGCTGTCCTTCGGCTATCTCGGCGACGGCGCGCAGATGTGGCGCCTCTTCTACACGCTTTACACGCAGCACGGGCTAGAGATCGAGCTTCCCGAGGGCGGCAAGGCGGAGATCGACGAGGATGCCGCGGTCGCGGCGCTGACCTTCATGCAGCAGCTCCTCGACGACGAGATCGCGTCGCGCAGCGCCGACTACCAGAGCGCGATCGCCGAGTTCGCCACCGGGCGCAGCGGGCTCTTCCTCACCGGTGTCTGGGAGCTGCGCTCGATGCAGCAGCAGAACCTGCCGATCGACGCCGCGATCATCCCGCCCGTGTTCGGCACCCCGTCGGTCTACGCCGACTCGCACTCGTTCACCCTGCCGCACCAGAGCGCGCCCGACGAGGAGACCCGCGACCTCGTCTACCGCTTCGTCGCCGACATCCTGAAGGGGTCGTTCGACTGGGCCGGGGCCGGCCACATCCCCGCGTATCTTCCCGTGACGCAGTCGCCCGCCTACGCCGATCTGCTGCCGCAGGCGCACTACGCCGAGGCCGCCGAGCTCGTCCGGTACGACCCGCCGGCCTGGTTCACTGGCTCGGGCTCACGCTTCCAGGCCGACTTCGGCGCCGCGGTGCAGAACGTCCTGCTGCAGGGCGCCGATCCGGCCGCCGCGGTCTCCCGCTTCCGCGCGGGCGTCGACCTGCGCCTGCAGACGCCGAACCCCGCCGCACCGGACGGAGCCCGCGCATGACCCTCGACACCGGATCCGGCCGCGCCGGACTCGCCGACACCGCCGCGACGCGCACGATCGTCACCGGCGACCGCGCGGGGCGACGCCGGCACGCCGGCGACCGCGGCGAGCAGCGCATCGCCTGGACCTTCCTCGCGCCGTTCCTCGCCGCCTTCCTGCTCTTCCTCGTCTGGCCGCTCCTGCACGGGCTCTATCTGAGCTTCACCGATCAGTCGCTGACGGGCGCCGGCGGATCGTTCATCGGCATCGCGAACTACGTCGAAGCGCTCGGCGACCCCGTCATGTGGCGATCGCTCGGCAACACCGCCTGGTTCACGGTGCTCTCGACCGTGCCGCTGGTCGTCCTCGCCCTGGTCATGGCTCTGCTCGTGCAGCGCGGACTGCCCGGACAGTGGCTCTGGCGGCTGTCGTTCTTCATGCCCTATCTGCTCGCCTCCACGGTGATCTCGCAGATCTGGGTGTGGATCTTCAACCCGCAGATCGGCGCGGCCAACGGCATCCTGGAGGCGTTCGGTCTCGAGCCGATCGCGTGGCTGCAGAACCCCGACACCAACATGCTCGCGATCGTCGTCGCGACGGTGTGGTGGACGATCGGCTTCAACTTCCTGCTCTACCTCGCGGCCCTCCAGAACATCCCCGAGACGCAGTACGAAGCGGCGTCCATCGACGGCGCGGGGGAGTGGCGCAAGCTCTTCTCGATCACGATCCCGCAGCTGGGCCAGGTCACCGTGCTCATCGTCATCCTGCAGGTGCTGGCGTCGCTGAAGCTGTTCGACCAGGCGTACCAGATGCTCGGAGGAATCGCGAGCGAGACCACCCGCTCGATCGTCCAGTACATCTACGAGTCCGGCTTCGTCGGGTACCGCTTCGGCTACTCGGCGGCGATCTCGTACGTCTTCTTCGCCGTGATCGTGCTGATCGGCGTCATCCAGGCCCTCGCCACCCGTCGCCGGAAGGAGCACTCATGAGCGCCGCCACCGCCAGCTCCACGGCCACGCGCGCCGTCGTCGCCCCGGGGGTCGCCCCCGATCCGCGGAGCCGCAAACCCGGTCAGCGCCGGTTGAGCGCGCTCAACATCGTCGCGTTCGTCGCCCTCGCCCTCCTGGCGATCGGGTGGCTGCTGCCGTTCCTCTGGGCGGTCGCGACCGCCTTCAAGACCGAGACGGATGCCGCCTCCGGCGCCGGCGGCTGGATCGGCGAGAGCGGGCCCACGACGGAGGCCTTCACTTCGATCCTCTCGCAGGGCAACGTGTGGGTCTGGGCCGGCAACAGCCTCTGGACCTCCGCCGTGATCACCCTGCTCACCGTCGCGATCTCGGCCGTGGCCGCGTACGCGTTCTCACGGCTCGAGTTCCGCGGCAAGAAGTTCCTCTACGGCGCGGTCATCGCCTCGATCGTCATTCCGCCGCAGGTGCTGATCATCCCGCTGTTCTACGAGATGCTCGCCTTCAACCTCGTCGACACCCCGTGGGGCCTGATCCTGCCGCAGGTCGTCGCGCCGGCGATGGTGTTCATCCTCAAGAAGTTCTTCGACCAGGTGCCCATCGAGCTCGAGGATGCCGCGCGGGTCGACGGCGCCGGACGCTTCCGGGTGTTCTGGTCGATCGTGCTGCCGCTGTCGCGGCCCATCCTCGGTGCCGTCGCGATCTTCGTGTTCATCGGCGCGTGGAACAACTTCCTCTGGCCGTTCCTCATCATCAACGACACGACCCTCATGACCCTGCCGGTGGGACTCCAGACCGTGATCAGCGCCTACGGCGTGCAGTACGCGCAGGTCATGGCTCAGGCCGTCCTCGCCTCGGTGCCGCTGATCATCGTCTTCCTGGTGTTCCAGAAGCAGATCGTCCGCGGCGTCGCCACGACCGGCTTCGGCGGTCAGTGACCGGCGCCGCCCGGCACGCGTCGTCCGCATCCCCTCACCCCGAAAGAACAGGAGCATCATGCCCCGCGCCCGCATCGTCCTCGATCGCGACTTCACCGTGGCCGACGTGCCGCGCCGCCTCTTCGGCTCGTTCGTCGAGCACATGGGCCGCTGCGTCTACACCGGCATCTACGAGCCGGGTCACCCGCAGGCCGACGAACGCGGCTTCCGTCGCGACGTCCTCTCGCTCGTGAAGGAGCTGGGCGCCACCGTGATCCGCTACCCCGGCGGCAACTTCGTCTCGGGCTACAACTGGGAGGACGGCGTCGGGCCGGTCGCCGACCGTCCGCACCGGCTCGACGGCGCCTGGCACACGGTCGAGACCAACGCGTTCGGGCTCCACGAGTTCGTCGACTGGGCGCGCGAGGCCGAGGTCGAGGTCATGGAGGCGGTCAACCTCGGCACGCGCGGTGTCGACGAGGCCCGCGCGCTCGTCGAGTACGCGAACCACGCCGGCGGCACGTACTGGTCGGACCTGCGTCGCCGCAACGGGGCCGCAGCACCCTTCGACATCCGCCTCTGGTGCCTCGGCAACGAGCTCGACGGCCCGTGGCAGATCGGCCACAAGACCGCGCACGAGTACGGCCGGCTCGCGCAGGAGACGGCGAAGGCGATGCGCCTGGTCGACCCCGACATCGAGCTCGTGGCGGTGGGATCGTCGAACCGGCAGATGCCGACCTTCGGCTCGTGGGAGCACACGGTCCTCACGCACGCGTACGACGAGGTCGACTACATCTCGATGCACGCCTACTACCAGGAGGACGGCGGGGACGCGGCATCCTTCCTCGCCGAGGCCGTCGACATGGACGCCTTCATCGACGGCGTCGTCTCGACGATCGACGCGGTCAAGGCTGCGGGCAAGCATCGCAAGCAGGTCGACATCTCGTTCGACGAGTGGAACGTCTGGTACCAGCGGGGCCTCGACACCGAGGACCAGCCGCACATCGTCTCGGCGGCGAAGGAGTGGCGCGCCCACCCGCGCCTCATCGAGGACACCTACAACGTCACCGACGCCGTCGTGGTCGGGACCTTCCTGCACAGCCTGCTGCGCCACGGCGACCGCGTGCGCATCGCCAACCAGGCGCAGCTGGTCAACGTGATCGCACCCATCCGCTCGGAGGAGGGCGGGCCGGCCTGGCGGCAGTCGATCTTCTGGCCGTTCGCCCGCATGTCGCAGCTGGCGCAGGGGCGCGTGCTGCGGCTCGCGATCGACTCCGATCAGACGCCGACGGCGAAGTTCGGCGACGTGGATGTCGTCGACGCGGCCGCGACGTGGGACGAGGCGACCGGCCGCGTCGCACTGTTCGTCGCCAATCGCTCGCTCGAGTCCGAGACCGAGGTGTCGCTCGAGCTGCGCGGACTCGGGGCGTCGGGCGTCGTCTCGGCCGAGGTGCTGACGGTGCCCGAGGGCGGCGACCGGCGGTCGGCCAACACCGAGCACGACCAGGATGCCGTCGGCCTCGTGCCCCTGCGCGGCGTCGGACTCGACGAGGGCACGCTGCGGGCGACCCTGCCCGCGCTGTCGTGGGCGGTGATCGTGCTCGACACCGCCCGCGCCTGACCGCGCGTCGCGTACGTCGGAGAATCGCGCGTACGTCGGACGGATCCCGCGAGATCCTCCGATGTTCGCGCGATTCTCCGTTCCTGCGCGCGGGGCGGCGGGCGCGGAGTTGTGGAAGGCGCACAACGGATGCGGGTGGGGGCATGGGGCATCCGATAGCGTCGGCCCTCGTGAACGTGTGGCTCCGGACCCTGCTGACGATCTGGCGAGCGAAGCGACAGCTGCGCAGGAACGGCCCGCGGCCGCTTATGGCGGTCGGCCGGGTGAAGCTCCGGACGCTGCCCACCGACATCGATCTGCTCGGGCACATGAACAACGGGCGGTACGCCTCGCTGTTCGACCTCGGCCGGTTCGACCTGCTGGTGCGCAACGGCATCTGGGACACCTTCCAGGAGAAGGGCTGGTACGGCGTCGTCGCGAGCAGCACGATCACCTTCCGGAAGTCGCTGAACCTCTGGCAGCGCTTCACGATCGAGACGCGCCTGCACGGACACGACGACAAGTCGGTGTACATGGTGCATCGTGCGGTCGTCCGCGGCGAGGTCTACGCCGAGATGCTGGTGCGTTCGCGGTTCCTGCGTCGCACGGGCGGCATCGTGCCGCTCGACGAGCTGTTCGCGGTGCTCGGCCGGCGCGACGATCTGCCCGAGCTCGAGCCGTGGATGACCGAGTGGGCTGCGGCGACCGCTCTGCCGTCGACGCGTGCCGAGGCGCCCAGCGTCTGGGAGTGATCCCCGGGCGAGGCGCCGCCCTTCGAGAGCGCTTGCGACATAGGCTGACGGCATGTCCGACACCGTTTCGTCCGGCACCACCCCGCCGGGCTTCCCCGCCGACGATTCCCTCGCCCATCAGGCGGTGGACCTGGCCCAGAAATGGGTGCACACGTCGGCCGATTTCCCCGCGGATGCCGCAGCGCAGCGCCTCGCGGGAGTCCTTCGCGACCCGAACGGCCTGCCGTTCACGATCGGTTTCGTCGACGGGGTCATGCGCCCCGAGAGCGTGACCGCCGCCGCGACCCGACTGCACCACGTCGCCCCGCTGGTCCCGGAGTTCCTGCCCTGGTATCTCCGCGGTGCCGTGCGCATCGGCGGCGCCGTGGCCCCCGTGCTGCCGACCCCGGTCGTGCCGATCGCGCGCACGGCACTGCGCGAGATGGTCGGGCACCTGGTCGTCGACGCGCGACCGCACAAGCTCGGCCCCGCCATCGCCCGCATCCGCGAGTCCGGAGCCCGCCTCAACCTCAATCTCCTCGGCGAGGCGGTGCTCGGCGAGGAAGAAGCACGCCGCCGGCTCGAAGGCATCCACGAGCTGATCCGCCGGCCCGACGTCGACTACGTCTCGGTGAAGGTCTCGGCGATCGTCAGCCGCATCTCGATGTGGGCGTTCGACGAGGTCGTCGCCGATGTCGTCGAGCGGCTGCTGCCGCTCTACCTGAGCGCGGCTGAGGACGGCACCTTCATCAACCTCGACATGGAGGAGTACCGCGACCTCGATCTCACGATCGCCGTCTTCACCCGCATCCTCGAAGATGAGCGGCTGCGGGGGCTCGAGGCCGGGATCGTGCTGCAGGCCTATCTGCCCGACGCCGCCGACGCCCTCGACGAGCTGACCGCCTGGGCGCAGGCCCGCGTCGCGGCCGGTGGAAGCCGCATCAAGGTGCGGCTGGTCAAGGGCGCGAACCTCGCGATGGAGCGCGTGGACGCCACGATCCACGGCTGGCCGCTGGCGACCCACGCGAGCAAGCTCGACGCCGACGCGATGTACCTGCGATGCCTCGACCGTGCCCTGCGCCCCGAGCGGAGCGCCGCGGTGCGGCTCGGCGTCGCCGGGCACAACCTCTTCGACATCGCCTACGCCTGGCTGCTCGCCGGCGAGCGCGGTGTGCGCGATGACATCGAGATCGAGATGCTCCTCGGCATGGCGCAGGGTCAGGTCGCCGCGGTCACGGCCGACGTGGGCCACGTGCTGCTGTACGTCCCGGTCGTCCGCCCCGACGAGTTCGACGTCGCCATCAGCTACCTCGTGCGGCGGCTCGAGGAGAACGCCTCGAGCGAGAACTTCCTCTCGGCGGCGTTCGACCTCGCGACCGAGGCGAGCCTGTTCGAGCGCGAACGCGACCGGTTCCTCGCCTCCCTCGAGCGCGCGGCCGACCCGGCTCTGCCCAGCGGGCCGAACCGCACGCAGGACCGCACGATGTCGTTGCGGCCCATCGCGCCGCAACGCATCACGCGCGACCCCGCCGAGGGCGACGACGGGCTGACGCAGGCGGTGCTCGGCATCGCCGACGCCGCGGGCCGGTCCGACGAGACCACGGCTCTGGGCGAGCCCGACGATGTCCTGTTCGGCGGTGAGCACTTCGTCGAGACCGCCGTCTACGCCCCGCGCGAGACGCGCCGGGCCCCGGCGCTCGGAGCGCCCGGGTTCGCCAACACTCCCGACTCCGACCCCGCGCTCGCCGTCAACCGGGAGTGGGCCCGCGGCATCCTGTCGCGGATCGAGGGCAGCACGGCCGGTGACGAGACGATCGCCGCCGCCCGGGTCGATGACGCGGGAGAGCTCGATGGAATCGTGGCGCGTGTGGGATCGGCGGCATCCGCCTGGGGCTCGATGGCCGCGGCCGACCGCAGTGCGGTGCTGCTCGCCGCCTCGCGCGCACTCGAATCACGTCGGGCCGAGCTCATCGAGGTCGCCGCATCCGAGACCGGCAAGGTGCTGGCCGAAGCCGACGTCGAGGTCAGCGAAGCGGTCGACTTCGCCGCCTATTACGCCGCGACGGCGCGCGAGCTCGATCGGGTCAGCGGCGCCGTCTTCGAGCCGGCGTCGGTCACGGTGGTCGCTCCGCCGTGGAACTTCCCGCTCGCCATCCCCGCCGGCGGCGTGCTCGCGGCCCTCGCCGCCGGATCGGGCGTCGTCTTCAAGCCCGCTCCGCAGGCCCGTCGCTGTGCGGCGGTCGTCGCCGAGGCGCTGTGGGATGCCGGGGTGCCCCGCGATCTCCTCGCGCTCGTGGACATCGACGAGGGCGATCTCGGCCGCCGGCTCATCACCCACCCGTCGGTCGACCGCGTCATCCTCACCGGCTCGTGGGAGACGGCGGCGCTGTTCCGGTCGTGGCGGCCCGAGCTGCCGCTGCTTGCCGAGACCAGCGGCAAGAACGCGATCATCGTCATGCCCTCCGCCGACCTCGATCTGGCGGCGTCCGACCTGATCAAGAGCGCCTTCGGTCATGCGGGTCAGAAGTGCTCCGCCGCGTCGCTCGCGATCCTGGTGGGGCCGGTCGGGCGGTCGAAGCGGTTCGCGCGTCAACTCGTCGACGCCACGCGGTCGCTGCGGGTCGGACCGCCCACCGATCCCCGCAGCGAGGTCGGGCCCGTGATCGAGCCGCCGCAGGGCAAGCTCGAATGGGCTCTCACCTCACTCGAGGAGGGTGAGCGCTGGCTCGTCGAGCCTCGTCCCCTCGATTTCGGTGACGCGACCGCTGGGCGCTTCTGGTCTCCGGGCGTGAAGGTGGGGGTGAGCGCCGGGTCGCGCACGCACCTCGAGGAGTTCTTCGGACCCGTGCTCGGCGTCATGCACGCGCGCACTCTCGACGAGGCGATCGAACTGCAGAACGCGGTCGCCTACGGTTTGACCGCGGGCCTGCACACCCAGGACGCCGCCGACCTGGCGACCTGGCTCGACCGGGTCGAGGCCGGCAACCTCTACGTCAACCGCGGCATCACGGGGGCCATCGTCCAGCGTCAGCCCTTCGGCGGCTGGAAGCGGTCGTCGGTGGGCGCAGGCACGAAGGCCGGCGGACCGAACTACCTCGTCGGGCTCGGTTCCTGGCGTGCGTCGAACGGCTCGGCATCCAGCACGCTGCATCTGCGCGGTCTCGACTCGCGCATCACGACCATCATCGAGTCGGCCCAGCCCACCCTCGACTACGAATCGTTCGAATGGCTGCGGCGCGGCGCGCTCTCGGATGCCGTCGCCTGGGACCGCGAGTTCGGCCAGGTGCGCGACGTGTCCGGCCTCGGCGTCGAGCGGAACCTGTTCCGGTATCGCCCGGTCGACGTGGCGGTGCGAGCGTCGTCGGACGCGACCTGGCAGGCGGTGCTCCGCGTGCTCGTCGCGGGCGTGCGGGCCGGATCGGCCGTGACGCTGAGCTCGCCGGTCGGTCTTCCCGCCGACGTGCGGCGGGCGCTCGGCGAGGTCGACATCGCGGTCTCGGTCGAGACCGACGGCGAATGGCTGCAGCGCATCGCCGCCCCCGAGCGTCGACCGGGACGCATCCGCCTGGTCGGCTCGCGTGAGACGGTGGCCGAGCTGCGGACGGCCATCGCGGCAGCGACCGAGGGAGACCCGGATGTCGCCGTCTACGCCGACGAGGTCACGACCGCGGCGCGGATCGAGCTGCTGCCCTTCGTGCACGAGCAGTCCATCACGATCACCGCGCACCGTTTCGGCAATCCCGACGACTGGTCCGAGGCGGTCATCTGACGTGCGGCCGCGGTGCCGTCTCGGTAGCGTGGCGGGATGACGGATGACGCAGCCGCTGCACCCACGCTGATCCTCGCCCGCCTGTCGGTCGAGCGCGAGTCGCTCCTCGGTGGCCTGTTCATCGGGCTCGGGGCGGTGGCGCTCGCGATCACCGTCATCGCGCTGGCGCTCTCGCCGGGGCTCAACCTGCCCGTGCTCGTTGGTGTCGGCGCGGGAACGGTGCTGCTCGTCCACGGCATCCTGCGCCGCTCGGCTGCCGCCCGTGCCGCGGCCGCCCTCGACCGGCTCGAGTCCGCTCCGGCCTCCGTCTCTCGCTGAGCCGAGCCGAGCCGAGCCGAGCTGAGCGCTGCTCGGCGCCTCAGACGAAGGCGGCGAGTACGGCGTCGACGTGGGCGTCGAGCGACGCGGCCGCCGGCTCGGGGTCGAGGCCGAGGAGGCGTCGACGGTGCGGTTCGCCGAGCAGGGCACCGAACAGATGCTCGGCGCGACGGTCGTCGCCGTCCAGGTGGGACGCGAGGTAACGCTGCGCCGCGATCGGGCCGGCGTCGTAGAACGCACGCGAGACCGCGGGGTCGTCGAGCGCGACCGCGACGGCCGCGCGGTGCAGGCCGATCGCACGGTCGGCGAACAGCGCCGTCGCGATGAGTGTGCAGGCGTGCCGGAGGTCGCGGGCCGCGACATCGAGGTAGCCGTGCACATCGGTCACCGCGGCGCCCAGCAGCGCCGACTTGTCGCCGATGCGTTCGTAGATCGTGCGTTTGGTCACGCCCGCCTGCTGCGCGATCGCGTCGAGCGAGGCGGCGTGGAAGCCGACCTCGACGAAGACGTCTGCCGCCACCGCGACGATGCGGGCGTCGCGCGCGGCCTGTTCATGGGCGGGCGGGCGGCCGCGGCGTCGATCTCCGGTCGAGGGCATGACGACAGGCTAGCAGAATGATACGGTGGCGTTTCATTAAGGAGGCGCCATGGACGAGATCGTCTGCCACATCGCGATCGCCGATGACTGGGGCATGAGCCGCAAGTTCGGCGAGTACGAGGTCGCGACGCGGGGCGTGCCGTGGGAACCGGGCGAGTACATCCGGGCCTGCGACCCCGCCGACGTCGCCGACGTCGTCGCAACCGTCTACGCCGACGTGCGGCTGCCGCTCCTGCGGATCGACTGCAGCGTCGCGGGCCTCGCGCGCCACGGCGTCGAGGTGACGCGGGTCGACGGGCGGCCCCGCATCCACGGGCCGATTCCCATGAACCCGGATGCCGTCGTCGGCGAGCATCCGCTCACGGCCTGAGATCGCCTCGGGCCGTGAGCGGCGTGCGCCGGATCAGGCGTCGATGCCGACCGAGTGCGACAGGCGTGCGCGCTCGTCGCCCGAGAGCTCGAGGTGCACGGCCTTCGCGCTGTCGACGATCGACGCGGCGCGGCGCGCTCCCGGAATCGGGATGACGGTGTCGCTGAGCCCCAGCTCCCACGCGAGCACGACCTGCTGCGGGCTCACGTCGTGGGCGCGGGCGACCTCGCCGAAGACCGCGAAGCGATCACCGATCGACCGTGCGCCACCGCCCGTTCCGCCCAGGGGGCTCCACGGGAGGAATGCGATGCCGCGGTCGGCGCAGTAGCGCAGCTCGTCGTAGCTGCCCGGATGCCGCGGCGAGAACTCGTTCTGCACGCTCGCGAGGTTGCCCTCGCCGAGCACCTGCTGGGCGATCTCGATCTCCTCGACGCTGGCGTTGGAGATGCCGATCGCGCGGATCTTGCCCTCCTGCTGCAAGGTCTTGAAGTTCTCCATGACCTCGCCGTAGACCATCCAGCGGTCGGGGCGGTGGTACTGGTAGAGGTCGATCACGTCGACTCGGAGCGCCCGGAGCGAGGCCTCGACCGCCTTCCGGAGGTAGTCGAGCGAGCCGTCCCGGCCCCACTTCTCGCCGTCGCTGCGGGTGATGCCGCCCTTCGTCGCCACCACGATCTGAGAGCGGTCGCCGCCCCACGTGGCCAGAGCCTCGGCCATGATCTCCTCGTTGTGCCCCATCGTGTCCCAGCTCGGGGCATAGATGTCGGCGGTGTCGAGCAGGGTGATGCCCGCGTCGAGCGCGGCGTGCACCGTCGCGACGGCATCCTTCCGGTCGGGGATCTGCTTGTCGTTGTTCATCGAGACGGGCATCCCGCCCAGGCCGATGGCCGAGACGGTGAACGGTCCGAGGGTGCGCTGCTGCATGGGTCTCCTTCGACGATTCGCGGTGGTGTGGCTCCAGCCTGTCAGGCGCGACGACGAACGGGCAGGACCTTGCGCAATCGGGTCAGGGGGCTACCGCGGGTCGTCGTCGCAGTCCTCAGCGGCCCCAGAGCGTGCCGGGGGAGAATGGATGCCGGCCGCGCGGCGACCCGCCGCCGCGTGCGCGACCGCCGAAGCCAGGAGTCCGAATGACGATCGCCGACCACCACCCGACGCCGGACGCGAACAACATGGACAGCGCGAAGCGCGCTCTCGCGGGAGCGCCGCCGCTCCTGCCGGTCATGGTCGCGACGGGCGAGGGAGCGTGGGTGACCGACGTCGAGGGGCGCCGATACCTCGACCTGACCGCCGATCCGGCGCTCACCTTCGGGCACCGCCATCCCGCTCTGCTCGCCGTCGCCACCGAGCAGCTGGGCCGATTGACCAGCACGAGCACCGTCGTCGCCGACGACCGCGCCGACGGATTCGCCGACGCGCTGGCTGCGCTGCTGGGGGCTGAGGCGGTGCTGCCGGCCGCCACCGGACGGGACGCACTGCGCGCCGCCGTCGAGGCGGCGCTCGGCGCAGCGCTCCGGACGACCGTCGTGGTCGCGGCGGGCTCCCACCCCGAGCTTGCGGCGTCGGGTGCTGTCACGGTGCCGTTCGGCGACATCGACGCGCTCGCCGCGGCGCTCGACGACACGGTCGCCGCCGTCGTCCTCGAACCCGTGCAGGCCGCGGCGGGGGTGGTCGGCGCGCCCGCGGGATACCTGGAAGCCGCACGGCAGGCGACCGCCGATCGCGGGATCGCCCTGATCCTCGACGAGACGCGCAGCGGCCTCGGCAGGCTCGGCGACACCGTCGCGCTCGCGGGGACGGGAGCGGCGCCCGACCTCCGTGTGATCGGCCCGGCGCTCGGCGGCGGCATCGTCCCCGTCGCCGCCGTCGTCGGGAGTCGCACGCTGCTCGGTGAGGCCGCCGACCCGGCATCCGTGTCTCCGCTCGCGAGCGCCATCGCGCACCGCGTGGTCGAGATGATCGAGGCGGGCGAGGTGCAGAACCGGGCCCGTGCTCTCGCCGAACATCTCGCCGGACGCATTGAGGCCCTCGTCGGGGCGGGCGCGGTGGCCGTCCGGACCGCGGGGGTCTGGGCGGGCGTCGACGTCGACCCGACGGTCGTCACCGCAGCCGAGGTCGCCCGGCGCCTCGTCGCGCGCGGCGTCCTCGTCGATGTCGTCGGCGACGCGACGATCGTGCTGGTTCCGCCGCTGGTCATCCGGGCGACCGAGCTCGACTGGGCGATCGAGCAGCTGCGCGTCGTGCTCGCGGCCTGATCCCGCCGGCCCGGCCCGCGCGCCGGATGTCAACACGGCGGGGGAAACAGGTCGGGAAATACTGACGCAACACAGCCCGGATTAGGCTCGCATCCATGGGTGACCTCTTCGACGGATACGGCTCGACGCTGACGCCGCGCAAGACCGTATCGGGGGTGCCGCCGTACGACGAGATGTTCGAGGTCTCGGGCACGATGCCCGCCCCCGGCAGCTCGCGCGCGGCGTACCGCGAGCTGTATCAGGCGCTCGCGCAGATGACCCAGGAGGAGCTCCGCGGCCGCACCGAATCGCTCGCGAGCTCGTACCTCGCGCAGGGCGTCACGTTCGACTTCGCGGGGGAGGAGCGCCCCTTCCCGCTCGATGCCGTTCCCCGCGTCATCGACTACGACGAGTGGTCGCACGTCGAGTCGGGCGTGAAGCAGCGCGTGCGTGCGCTGGAGGCCTTCCTCGACGACGCCTACGGACATCAGTTCTGCGTCCGCGACGGCGTGCTGCCCGCGAAGCTCATCGCCTCGTCGCAGTACTACTACCGTCAGGCGGCCGGCATCCGCTCCGCCAACGGCGTGCGCATCCAGGTCTCGGGCATCGACCTCATCCGCGACGAGCACGGCGAGATGCGCGTGCTCGAGGACAACGTGCGCGTCCCCTCGGGGGTCAGCTACGTCATCTCGAACCGCCGCGTCATGGCGCAGACCCTGCCCGAGCTGTTCGTCTCGATGCGGGTCCGACCCGTCGGCGACTACCCGAACAAGCTCCTCCAGGCCCTGCGGGCCTCCTCGCCCCCCGGAGTCGACGACCCCAACGTCGTCGTGCTGACGCCGGGCGTCTACAACTCCGCGTACTTCGAGCACACGCTGCTCGCGCGTCTCATGGGCGTCGAGCTCGTCGAAGGCCGCGACCTGGTCTGCTCGGGTGGCAAGGTGTTCATGCGCACGACCCGGGGTCCGCAGCGCGTCGACGTCATCTACCGCCGAGTCGACGACGACTTCCTCGACCCGCTGCAGTTCCGTGCCGACTCCATGCTCGGCGCCCCGGGCCTCATGCTCGCCGCACGCCTGGGCAACGTCACGATCGCCAACGCCGTGGGCAACGGCGTCGCCGACGACAAGCTGCTCTACACCTACGTGCCCGACCTCATCCGGTACTACCTCGCGGAGGAGCCCATCCTCAAGAACGTCGACACCTGGCGGCTCGAGGACCCGGGCGCGCTCGAAGAGGTGCTCGACCGGCTCGACGAGCTCGTCGTGAAGCCCGTCGACGGGTCGGGCGGCAAAGGACTCGTCGTGGGCCCGGACGCTTCGCCCGCCGAGCTCGAGAAGCTGCGCAAGAAGCTGCTGGCCGATCCGCGCGGGTGGATCGCGCAGCCCGTCGTCATGCTCTCGACGATCCCCACGCTCGTCGAGGACGGCATGCGCCCCCGCCACGCCGACCTGCGCCCGTTCGCGGTCAACAACGGCGAAGAGGTGTGGGTGCTGCCGGGCGGCCTCACGCGCGTCGCGCTGCCGGAGGGGCAGCTCGTCGTCAACTCCAGTCAGGGCGGCGGATCGAAGGACACGTGGGTCGTCGGCGGTGAGGCGCCGCGCACGGTCGAGTACAGCCAGGGCAACCTCGCCGGCCTCGTCGCCGATCAGGCGTCGACGCAGGCGATCCCGATTATCTACGACGAGCAGGACGAGCCGGCCCATTCGCCGCAGGACCACCCCGGCGGCCTGAGCGAGCAGCAGGAGCAGCAGCAGCAGACCGGAGGTGCGACGTGCTGAGCCGCATCGCCGAGAGCCTCTTCTGGATCGGACGCTACATCGAGCGGAGCGACGGCACCGCCCGCATCCTCGACGTCCACCTGCAGCTGCTGCTCGAGGACCCCTGGATCGACGAGGACACCGCCTGCCGGTCGCTCCTGTCGGTCATGGGGTCGTTCCCGCCCGAGGGGCTCGATACCGTCACCCGTCAGGACGTGCTGACCCGGCTCGCGGTCGACCGCACCAATCCGTCCAGCATCGCGTACTCGCTGCAGTCGGCGCGCGAGAACGCCCGCCGCGCGCGCGAGATCGTCTCGACCGAGCTGTGGGAGACCCTCAACACCACCTACTCGCGGATGCCGCGGCGACTCAACGCCGAGAAGGTGCACGAGTTCTTCCACTGGGTGCGCGAGCGCGCGGCGCTCGCCGTCGGGGTCACCGACTCGTCGACGAGTCGCGACGAGGCCTGGCAGTTCTTCACGCTGGGCCGCTCGATCGAGCGCACCGACATGACCGCGCGGCTGCTCGCGACCCGCTCGCTGACGGAGGAGTCCGGCCCCTCGTGGACGACGATCCTCCGCTCCTGCGGTGCGTACGAGGCGTACCTGCGCACGTATCGCGGGATGCCGAGCGCGCGCAACGCGGCGGAGTTCCTGTTGCTCGACCGTCTCTTCCCGCGTTCGATCATCCACTCGATCCAACGTGCCGAGGAGTGCATGAGCGCGATCGACCCCGTCGCCGACCGGGTGGGGCACTCCAATGCGGTGCTGCGGGCCCTCGGCCGTATCCGCAACGACCTCGAGTACCGGCCGCTCGGCGAGATCCTCTCCGAGCTGCCCGAGCACATGGACAACGTGCAGAAGGTGACCCGCGAGGCCTCCGAAGCGATCCGCGGTCGATTCTTCCCCACGGCGGCGGAACCGAACTGGATCGGAGAGACCTCGTGAAGCGTCTGCGCATCGAGCACGCGACCGGATTCACCTATCCCGGCGACGTCGCCGCGTCGTACAACGAGGCGCGGATGCTGCCGGGCTCGACCGACAGCCAGTTCGTGCTGAGTTCGCAGCTCGACATCGACCCGACGACGGCCGTCAACCACTACGTGGACTACTTCGGCACCCGGGTCGCCGCGTTCGACGTGCTCGCCGCGCATCACGCGCTGTCGATCACGGCCCGCTCGCTGGTCGAGGTTCGGCCGCGCCCCATCGAGCACCGGCAGATCTCGTGGGAGGAGCTCGCCGCGGAGACGGAGCGCTCGATCCACACGGTTGAACAACTCGGGCAGACGGCGCGCACGGCGCCGCATCCGGAGGTGGTGGCGCTGGCGCGCGAGATCGCGGCGTCGCACGACGAGCCGGGGCCGGCGGCCCACGCGATCGCGATCGCGATCGGGGATGCCGTCGAGTACATGCCCGGCGTCACCGGGGTGCACTCCACCGCCGCGGAGTCGTGGCCCCAGCGCACGGGCGTGTGCCAGGACATCGCGCACATCACGCTCGGCGCTCTGCGGAGCGTCGGCATCCCGGCGCGGTACGTCTCGGGCTATCTGCATCCCGATCCCGACGCTCAGGTCGGCGTGCCGGTGACGGGCGAGTCGCACGCGTGGATCGAGTGGTTCGCCGGTGACTGGCAGGGCTTCGACCCCACCAACAACGTCGAGATCAGCGACCGGCACGTGCTGGTCGGGCGCGGCCGAGACTACAACGACGTCCCGCCGCTGCGCGGGGTCTTCGCGGGCCCGTACAAGAGCGCTCTGCACGTCACGGTGACGATCACGCGCGAGGCGTGACCTCCGCGGCATCCGCTTCGACCGGCTCGCGGCGGGCGCCCCGGCCGAGGGATGCCGTCGCCGCGAGGCCCAGCACGAGGAAGCCGGCCGCGGCGAAGCTCGCGGCGCGCGTACCGTCGGAGAGGGCAGCCTTCGCGTCGGTCGCGACGTCGGCGGTCTGCGGCGAGGCCTCGAGGCCCGCGATCGCGCCGCCCGCGCTCTCGACGACCGCGCTGACGACCTGATCGCGCTGCTCGGCGGGGATGCCGCGATCGTCGAGCTTGGCGGTGAGGGCGCCGGAGGTCGTCGAGAACAGGATGGTCCCGAGGATCGCGATGCCGAGCGCGGCGCCGAGCTGGCGTGCGGTGGACTGGGTTCCGGACGCCTGCCCTCCCTCGGCGACGGGGACATCGGCGAGGACGACGCCGGTGAGCTGCGCCGTCGCGAGGCCGACGCCGATCCCGTAGACGAACAGCGCCGGGACGAGCGGGCCCCACGTCGCATCGGGGGCGATGACGAGGGCCACGCCGACGACGCCGACGATCTCGGCGGCCAGGCCCGCGCGAACGATCCAGACCGGCGAGACCTTGCCCGACAGGGCGCCGGCGAGCCCGCTGGCGACGAACGAGCCCGCGGCCAGGGCGAGCAGCACGAGGCCCGTCTGGACCGCCTCAAATCCGAGCGCGAACTGCAGCCACAGGGGAAGGGCCAGGATGATGCCGAACTCGCCGAGCGCGACGACGAGGGCGGCGAGATTGCCGTTGCGGAACGACGGGATGCCGAAGAGCCCGAAGGCCAGAAGAGTGGGCTTGCCGACCCGGCGACGGCGCACGCCCCAGGCGATGAAGACCGCGATCGTCACGGCGGAGACGGCGAACGCGATCGGGACCGGGGAGAGGTCCCATGGCCACGACGCACCGAAGAGCTCGGGCCGCTGGTCGACCGTCCACCAGCCGTAGGTGCGTCCCTCGATGAGGCCGAACACGAGGGTGCCCATGGCGATGACCGACAGGACGGCTCCGACGACGTCGACGCCTGCGGCGCCGCCGCGCGATTCCGCGACCGTCAGCAGGACGCCCACGACGATGAGGATGCCGAGGGGGATGTTGATGCCGAAGGCCCAGTGCCACGAGAACGTCGTGGTCAGCCAGCCGCCGAGCAGCGGCCCGACGGCGGCCATGCCGCCGATCGTCGAGCCCCAGACGGCGAAGGCGATGCCGCGCTCGCGGCCGCGGAACGTCGCGTTCAGGAGCGAGAGGGTGGTCGGGAGGATCATCGCGCCGCCGACGCCCTGAACGAAGCGGGCGAGGATGAGCAGGTCACCGCTCGACGCGAGCGCCGCGCCGACCGAGGCCAGCGCGAAGACGACGACGCCGGTCAGCAGCATCCGTCGTCGACCCACCCGATCGGCGACGCTGCCGAAGACGAGCAGCAGGGAGGCGAACACGAGGGTGTACGCCTCCTGGACCCACTGCACCTGAGTGGAGGTGATGCCGAGGTCGTCGACGATCGAGGGGACGGCGACGTTGACGATCGTCGAGTCCACGATGATGAGTGCGACGGCGATGCTGATGAAGACGAGTCCCGCCCACCGGCGGCGTGCCGAAGTTTCCATGATTGCTAGAATAGCTAGCAAAATTGCGGACACAAGATGAGGTTCGCGCAGCGCGAAAACGGCCGGTCCCGCGGGGAACCGGCCGTCTCGATGGAGAAGTGGATCAGGCGGGCGGGTCGCCCGGGTCGAGGGTCTTCAGCATGTCCTCTTCGGCGGCGTTGTCGGCCGTGAGCTCGTCCTCGGTGGTCTCGTCGCCGCCTCGGGGCGCGTCATCGGTGATCGACTGCTCGGCGCTGGGATCGTCGAGGTGACGGTCGCCGGTGGGCTCTTCGGAGGGGATCGCGCTGTCGCCGGCGCCGCCGGCCGGGGTGTCGTGGCTGCTCATGGCCGCGACGTTACGCGCGCGGTCGCCGCGCGCGGCACCCCTTGACACGCGATCCGGCCGTGGTGCCGATACATCCGTCGGATCGGCGTGGCAGGAGTGGTGTCGGCGGCCGCCTGAGGCCACTCCCGCACCGCCGGTCCGGCGAATGTATCGCGAACGGGCTCCGCGGCTAGGCGCGGGGCTCGTAGCGACGCGGCGCGTGCGTGCGGGCGACGAGGTCACGCAGCGCCTCGAGCGAGCCCGAGACGAACCCCGCGGCGCGGGCCTGCACCAGGACGTTGCCGAGTGCCGTCGCCTCGACGGGGCCGGCGAGCACCGGCATCCCGGCGCGGTCGGCAGTGCGCTGGCACAGCAGCTCGTTGAGCGCCCCGCCGCCGACGATGTGGATCGTCCGTACGTCGACGCGGCCGAGGCGCGCGGCATCGGCCACGGCGTCGGCGAACGCCTGCGCGAGCGACTCGACGATCGACCGGGTGTACTCCGCTCGCGTGCGCGGCGGCGCGACGTCGTGCTCGGCGCACCAGGCGTCGATGCGCGAGGTCATCTCGCCGGGCGCGAGGAAACGCGGGTCGTTGACGTCGAAGACGACGCCGTCCGCCTCGCGTGCGGCGTCGAGCAGGGTCGGCAGATCGATGCGGTGTCCCTCGCGGCGCTCCCACTGCCGCACGGCCTCGCTCAGGACCCACAGGCCCATGACGTTGTGCAGGAGGCGCACGCGGCCGTCGACGCCGCCCTCGTTCGTGAAGTTCGCCTCGAGAGCGGCGCGGGTCAGCACGAGGTGGTCGACCTCGACGCCCACGAGACCCCACGTGCCGCACGAGATGTAGGCCGCGGCATCCGGCTGCATCGGCACGGCGACGACGGCCGAGGCGGTGTCGTGCGATCCGACGGCAGTCACGGGCGTGTCGCTCGGCGCCCCGATCGACGCTGCGACGTCCGCACGCAGCGGGCCCAGCCGATCGCCCGGCGCGATGAGCGGAGGGAGGATGCCGCGGGGGATGCCGAGCGCCGAGACGAGGGCGCCGTCCCACGAGGCCCGCAGCACCCGCAGGAGTCCGGTCGTCGACGCGTTGGTCTGCTCTGCACGGGCTTCGCCGGTCAGCCAGTACCCGACGAGGTCGGGTACGAGGAGGGCGGTGTCGGCGAACGCCAGCACCTTCGGGTCCTCAGCGGCGAGCTGGTACAGCGTGTTGAACGGCAGGAACTGTAGGCCGTTCCGCTCGAAGAGCTCGGCGTGCGGAAACCGCGCGTGCACGCTCTCGACCCCGCGGGCGGTGCGCTCGTCGCGATAGTGGAACGGTTCGCCCAGCATCCGCCCGCCGCGCAGCAACGCGTAGTCGACGGCCCACGAGTCGACCCCGATCGAGGCGATCTCGGGCGTCGCGCGGAAGGCCTCGCGCAGACCGCCCAGCACCGATCCGTACATCCCCACGAGGTTCCAGTGGAGGCCGTCGCCCGCGTGCACCGGATCGTTGGCGAACCGCGCCACCGTCTCGGTGCGGAGCGCGTCAGCCCCCACATGCCCGACGATGACCCGCCCGCTGGTGGCCCCGAGGTCAACCGCCACCACATTCCCTGATGCTCTCATCCGCGGCATCCTTCCCGCGAGTGCACGGCCTGTCGCCGAGCGCACGACTTCGAGGCGTGCGGATGCCGTGCACTCGGCGCGAAGCCGTGCATTCGAATGCCTGCCCTCATCGGAGGAAGGCGGCGGCGACGCCGGAGTCCACGGGGATGTGCAGGCCGGTCGTGCGGGAGAGCTCGGGGCCGGTGAGCACGAACACAGCATCGGCGACGTTCTCGGGGACGACCTCGCGCTTGAGGATCGTGCGGTTGGCGTAGAACTGGCCGAGGTCCTCCTCGTTGACGCCGTAGGTTGCGGCGCGGTTGGCGCCCCAGCCGGAGGCGAAGATGCCCGAGCCGCGCACGACGCCGTCGGGGTTGATGCCGTTGACGCGCACGCCGTGCTCGCCGAGCTCGACCGCCAGCAGCCGCACCTGGTGGGCCTGGTCGGCCTTCGTCGCCGAGTACGCGATGTTGTTGGGCCCGGCGAAGACGGAGTTCTTCGAGGAGATGTAGATGACGTCGCCGCCCATCCTCTGCTCGATGAGCGCCTTCGCCGCGGCCTTCGAGACGAGGAACGAGCCCTTGGCCATGACGTCGTGCTGAAGGTCCCAGTCCTTCTCGGTCGTCTCCAGCAGCGGCTTCGACAGCGACAGACCGGCGTTGTTGACGACGAGGTCGATGCCCCCGAACGCCAGCAGCGTCGCGTCGATCGCCGCCTGCACGCCGTCCGCGTCGGCGACGTTGGCTGCGACGCCGATCGCCACGTCGGTGCCGCCGAGCTCCGCGGCCGCGGCCTGCGCCTTCTCGAGGTCGAGGTCGGCGACGACGACGCATGCACCTTCAGCGGCGAGCCGGGTGGCGATGGCCTTGCCGATGCCGGATGCCGCTCCCGTGACGAACGCGATGCGTCCCTGGTGGGTCTTGGGCTTGGGCATCCGCTGGAGCTTGGCCTCTTCGAGGGCCCAGTACTCGATGCGGAACTTCTCCGCGTCCGAGATCGGCGCGTAGGTTGAGAGGGCCTCGGCGCCGCGCATGACGTTGACCGCGTTGATGTAGAACTCACCCGCAACGCGTGCGGTCTGCTTGTTCGCCCCGTACGAGAACATGCCCACGCCCGGAACCAGCACGATGAGCGGGTCGGCGCCGCGGATCGCCGGCGAGTCCGCGTCGGCATGTGCGTCGTAGTACGCCTGGTAGTCGGCGCGGTACTCGGCGTGCAGCTCGTGCAGGCGGGCGATCTGCTCCTCGGCCGTTGCCGTCGCGGGAACGTCGAGGATGAGGGGCTTGACCTTCGTGCGCAGGAAGTGGTCGGGGCAGCTCGTGCCCAAAGCAGCGAGGGCGGGAGCCTTCTCGGATGCCAGGAAGTCGAGCACGACGTCGGCATCGGTGTAGTGGCCGACCATGGGCTTGTCGGTCGAGGCGATGCCGCGGATCGTGGGCGCGAGGGCGGCTGCGCGGGCTCGGCGCTCAGTCTCGGGCAGCGCCTCGAACCCGGCGCGCACGCCGCCGAAGGGCTCGGCCGCGCCGTGCTCGTCGATGTATGCCTGCGCGGTCTCGATGATCCAGAGGCTGTTCGCCTCGGCTTCATCCGAGGTGTCGCCCCACGCCGTGATGCCGTGCCCGCCGAGGATGCAGCCGATCGCCTGCGGGTTCTGCGCCTTGATCTCTGCGATGTCGAGGCCGAGCTGGAAGCCCGGTCGCCGCCACGGCACCCAGACCACGCGCTGTGAACCGGTGCCGTCGCCGAAGATCCTCGCGGTCAGCTCTTCGCCGTCCGCGGCGGTCGCGATGGCGATGCCGGCGTCGGGGTGCAGGTGGTCGACGTGCGCGGCATCCACCAGCCCGTGCATCGCGGTGTCGATCGAGGGAGCCGCCCCGCCCTTGCCGTGCAGGCAGTAGTCGAACGCGGCGACCATCTCGTCCTCGCGCTCGACACCGGGGTACACGTTCACCAGCGCCCGCATCCGGTCGAGGCGCAGCACCGCGAGCCCCGACTCGGTCAGCGTGCCGAGGTCACCGCCCGATCCCTTGACCCACAGCAGCTCGACGGGCTCACCGGTGACGGGGTCGATGTCGGTGCCCTTGGCGGAGGTGTTGCCCCCGGCGTAGTTGGTGTTCTTCGGGTCGGAGCCCAGGCGGTTGCTGCGCGCGATGAGGTCGGCGGCTGCGGCGGAGGTCATGGCTTTCCTTCGGGGTAGGGAGGGGAGGTCAGGATGCGGCGAGGGCAGCGAATCGCTGCACGATGCGTGCCATCGATGCGGCGAAACCCGGATGCTCGGGCCGGTTGAGGTGGCCGTGATCGGTGCCCGGCTCGACGACGACGTCGACATCGCCGCCGGCGGCCCGCAGCGTCGCGGCGAACACGTCGCCCGAGACGCTCAGCTCGTCGATCTCGCTGTTGATCATGAGCGTCGGAGGGAAGCCACGCAGCTCGTCGGTCGACGCGAGGCCCGGAACGGCCGCGATCGGCGCGCCGATCACCGAGTGGCCGAGGTAGTTCTCGTACATCTCACGGACGATGTCGGCCCCGAACCGGTCGTGCTCGGGGTGAGCGGCGAGAGCGGCGCGCAGCGCGGGCCCGGGGGCGGGCTGCACGGCGAGGAGGGTGGGGTAGGCCAGCACGACGAGGCGGGGCAGGATGCCGCCCTCGCCGAGCAGGCGCAGAGTCGCGCCCGTCGCGAGGTTCGCGCCCGCGCTCGCGCCTCCGATCGCCAGGCGCGTCACACCGAGCTCCTCGGCGTGAGACGCCGCCCACTGCCAAGCCCGCAGGACGTCGTCGGATGCCGCCGGGTAGCGGTTGCCGCTGCGGTCGTCCGTCTGCTGGTCGGCGCCGTCCCACGCGGGCGGCACCGGGGCGAGGCGGTAGTCGACGGAGAAGACCGTCGTCCCCGCCGCGGCGAGCCCGCGAGCGACGGCATCCGCTTCGGGCATGTCGAGGTCGCCGAACGCGAAGCCGCCGCCGTGCATCCATACCAATCCGGTGCCGTCGGGTTCGGCCGCGCGGTAGAGCCGGATGAGCCCGCCCGCCTCGGACGTGGGCGAGGGCGCGGCCGGGGAGGGGGCGCTCACCGGGCGACCCGCTCTTCCGCGGGAGTCGGGACATGCCGGCCGTAGCGCTCGAGCTCGATGTCCTCGAGTGACTTGCCCTCGGTGTTCGGCGCCCAGATGGTTCCGATCAGCAGCGCGGCGACGAGCAGCCCGAGGATGATCACGCCGAGTCCGGCGAGTCCCAGTCCCGACAGCAGGACGGGGAAGACGAGGCTCAGGAGCCCGACCATGACCCGGGCGAGCATGAAGAGCACGCCCTGCGCGCTCGCGCGGTAGCGGGTGGCGAACAGCTCGGCGGTCCACAGACCGTAGAACGCCTGCGCCCCGACGCCGGCGGAGACACCCCACGCGACGGCGAAGAACAGCAGCGAGAACAGGCCCGGGGGAGCGTAGATCAGCACCGCCCACGCCACGACGCCGAGCGCCGCACCGCCGAGGTACAGCCACTTGCGGCGCACCCGGTCGCCGAAGCGCATGAAGCCGAAGAAAGTCGCGGCTGCCGTGAGGCTCCAGACGAGCACCTGCAGCAGGTTCTGCTGCATCGGGTCGTGGAGGCCCGCGGCGTCGTACACACGCGGCTGGAAGATGCCGGCCTGGCCCGCGACGGTGTTCCAGAGGCCGTAGACGCCGATGAGGAAGGCGAGGGCGCCCCAGTTATTCGGTTCCTTGAGCAAGCCCACGATGCCGGAGAAGAACGACGGGCGTTCGCCCGCGACGAGCGCGGCCTCGCGCTGGCTCTTCCACCGGCGCGACTCGGGGAGTCCGCGGCGCACCCACCACGTCACGGCGGCGATGACGAAGAGGTGGAAGAAGATCAGGCGCGAACCGAGCAGACCCAGCGGGCCGACGATGACCGCGAGCAGGAACCCGACCGCCGGGCCGATGGACCAGGCGAGTTGCGCCGTGCCCACGTGTGCGGCACGGTGCTCGTTGGGTGCCTCCTCGGCGATGTAGGTCCATGACGCCGGAACGCCCGCGCCGACCGCGATGCCCATGAGGATGACGCCGACGAGCAGGACCCCGAGGTTCGGTGCGAACGTGACGGCGAGAGCTCCGAGCATGAACACGATCAGGTCGTAGGTGTAGATGAACTTGCGGCCCAGGCGGTCGCAGAGGGGACCGCCGATCGCAGCGCCGATCGCGGCGCCGAAGGCGTTGGCCGACAGGGCGGCCACGATGCCGACGACCCCGTCGTCGAAGCCGAAGGCCTCCTGCCACAGCGTCAGACTCGTGGCGAGCGCGATGATCGCGCCGGCCTCGATGTAGTTCGACATGGCGACGGCGATCGTCGCCTTCCAGGCGCTCAGCGGGCGGCGGGTGCGGGTCGTGCTCATGCGCCCCACCCGGCCTGGGTGCCGCCGACGCGGTCGGCTTCGATCTTCTCCTGGTAGCCGGATGCCGCGTAGGCGGCCATCGGGTCGGCGGGAAGACCCCGCGACTCGCGCCACTCGGCCAGGGCCGGGCGGACGTCGGTGTAGAACGCGTCCATGAACACCGCCTGCGCCCCGAGGACGTCGTTCGCGGTGCGGGCGGCGGCGAGGGCGTCGGCGTCGATGAGCAGCGCGCGGGCGGTCATCTCCTGGACGTTGAGCACCGAGCGGATCTGGCCCGGGATCTTCGCCTCGATGTTGTGGCACTGGTCGAGCATGAAGACGACATCGGGGTTGTCGAAGCCGCCGCCGCGCAGCACCTCGACGAGGATGCGGAACAGCTGGAACGGGTCGGCCGCGCCCACGATGAGGTCGTCGTCGGCGTAGAAGCGGGAGTTGAAGTCGAACGAGCCGAGCTTGCCGAGGCGCAGCAGCTGCATGACGATGAACTCGATGTTCGTGCCGGGGGCGTGGTGCCCGGTGTCGAGGCAGACCATCGCGCGCTCGCCGAGCGCCGCCACCTGCACGTAGCTCGTCCCCCAGTCGGGGACGTCGGTGTGGTAGAACGACGGCTCGAAGAACTTGTACTCCAGCACCAGGCGCTGCTCGCCCGACAGGCGGTCGTAGATCCGCTGCAGCGAATCGGCCAGGCGGTCCTGACGCGCGCGCATGTCGTTCTGCCCGGGGTAGTTCGACCCCTCGGCCAGCCAGATCTTCAGGTCGCGGGAGCCCGTGGCATCCATCACGTCGATGCACTCGAGGTGGTGGTCGATGGCCTTGCGGCGGATCGCGTCATCCTCGTGGGTCAGCGCCCCGAACTTGTAGTCCTCGTCCTGGAACGTGTTCGAGTTGATCGTGCCGAGCGCAACGCCCAGATCCTCGGCGTGGCGGCGCAGGGCGCCGAAGTCGTGGACCTTGTCCCACGGGATGTGAAGCGCGACGGCCGGGGCGAGCCCGGTGACACGGTTCACCTCGGCGGCATCCGCGATCTTCTCGAACGGATCGCGCGGCGTGCCCGCGGTGGGGAACACGCGGAAGCGCGTGCCCGAGTTGCCGAACGCCCAGCTGGGCAGCTCGATGCCCTGGCGCTCGAGCAGGGCGAAGTGGTCGGGGGAAAGGGTGCTCACGATGCGTCGTCGCTTTCGTCGGGGTTTTCGGTGGATGTCGTCGGGGCCGTGCCGGTGGCGGTCGCCGCGCCGATGGCGGTCGCCGCGAGTTGGTCGTGCAGGTTGAAGACCTCGGTGAGGGGCGTGGCGGCCTGATCGGGACGCCCCTCGAGTCCGACGAAGAAGCGGGCCATCTCGGCTTCCCAGCGGGCTGCGACGGGCGACGCGGCGAGGTACGCCTGAGCCGCGGTGTCGTCGTCGACCTCGTAGTAGCCGATCAACCGGCCGCCCTCACCGAGGAACAGGGAGTAGTTGCGGCGGCCGGACGCGGCGATCTCCGCCAGCATCTCGGGCCAGACGGGGGTGTGCCGGGCGACGTACTCGTCGAGCAGGTCCGGATGGATCTGCAGCGAGAAGCAGACCCGGTGGGTAGATGCACTCATCGTCGAGGCTCCTTGGTGAGCTGGTGTGAATCGTTTCACGAGCGTAGCGGGTTGTGCGCGCGGGCACAAACGGCAAGCGCTTACCCACATCCTGCCGTTGCCGTCGTGCTCGCGCTACGGTGGTGTGCATGGCAGTGAGCGTGCGGGATGTCGCGGTCGCGGCATCCGTTTCGGTGGGGACCGTCTCGAACGTCCTCAACAACCCGACGCGCGTGTCGCCGGAGATGGTCGCGCGCGTGCAGCAGGCCATCGCCGATCTGGGGTTCGTCCGCAACGATGCGGCCCGACAGCTGCGGGCCGGACGCAGCCGGTCGATCGGCCTCGTGGTGCTCGACATCGGCAACCCGTTCTTCGCCGAGGTCGCGCGGGGCGCGGAGGAGCGTGCTGCCGAGAGCGGCATGGCGGTCCTGCTCAGCACGAGCGACGAGAAGCCCGAGCGCGAGTCGGCGTATCTCGACCTCTTCCGCGAGCAGCGCGTCAACGGCGTGCTCGTGACCCCCGCGAGCGACGGCCTGGACCGGTTGCGTGGGCTGCAGGCGGCGGGGGTCCCGGTCGTCCTCGTCGACCGCGAGGTGCCCGACGACGTCTTCGCCTCGGTGTCGGTCGACGACGTCGAGGGCGGCTATCTCGCCGTGTCGCACCTGCTGGCCCGCGGGCGTCGGCGCATCGCGTTCGTCCGCGGACCGGTGTCGATCCGTCAGGTCGCCGATCGTCTCGAGGGTGCGCGGCGCGCGGTGGCCGAAGTCGCCGGTGCCCACCTGGAAGAGCTCGCCGTGCCCGCCCTGTCGGTGCTGCACGGCCGTGCTGCCGGCGAGCAGCTGCGCGACCGCCGCGGAGAGGACCGCGTCGATGCCGTGTTCGCGGCGAACGACCTGCTCGCCGTCGGAGTGCTGCAGGCCTTCGCGGTCCTCGGGCAGCTTCGCGTGCCCGAGGAGGTCGCGCTCATCGGCTACGACGACATCGACTTCGCGTCGGCCACCGTCGTGCCGCTCAGCTCGATCCGCCAGCCCGCCCACGAGATCGGATACCGCGCCGTCGACCTCCTGCTGCGCGGCCTCGACGATCCCGCCGGCGAGCACGAGCGCCGCGTGCGCTTCCGCCCCGAGCTCGTCGTCCGCGACTCGACCGGCTGACCGCGGCATCCTGTCGCCCCGCGAGGCACCGTCGCCTCGCGGGGCCCTGTCGCCCCGCGAGGTCCCCGTTCGGCCGGTTCTGCGCGCCGCTTTACCGGCCCAAGTGGGACCTCGGCACCATCGGGTGGAGGCCGCGCGGACCGGATGAGAGAAGACTCATCGGCGCGCGGGGGAGGTGCGCCTAGGCTCATCGGAACGCAGGAAAGCGCATTCCGATGGGATCCATTCAATGAAGAACAGACTCCGCTCCTCGCTGCTCGCCGGCCTCGCCGCGGGCACGCTCGCCACGGCGACCCTCACGGTCGGGGGCGTCGCAACGCTTCCCGCGGCAGGGGTCGAGGCGCCGCCGTCCGCGCCGATACCGCGGCTCGAGACCCTCGATCGCGGCCTGGTCGCCGTGCCGACGGACGAGGGCGTCTTCCTCAGCTGGCGTCTGCTCGCGGGCGAGGCCAGCGGTGCCGGCGAGACCGGCCTCTCGGGCACCGACTTCGTCGTCTACCGCGACGACGTTCCGATCGCCACCGTCACCGACAGCACGAACTACCGCGACGACGCCGGGACGGCGGCATCCGTCTATCGCGTGGCGCCGGTCACGGCGGGCGTCGAGGCGGCGGCGAGCGAGGCCGCGATCGCGATGGATGCCGGCTTCCTCGACATCGCGCTGCAGCGGCCCGAAGGCGGCGTGACCCCGGCGGGCGAGGAGTACACCTACTCGGCCAACGACGTCTCCGTCGGTGACGTCGACGGTGACGGGCGCTACGAGTTCATCGTGAAGTGGGATCCCTCGAACTCCAAGGATGTCTCGCAGGTCGGGTACACCGGCGGGGTCTACATCGACACCTACAGCCTCGAGGGGCGCCTGCTGAACCGGCTCGACCTCGGTCCGAACATCCGTGCCGGCGCGCACTACACGCAGTTCCTCGTCTACGACTTCGACGGTGACGGCCGGTCGGAGACGATGCTCAAGACCGCGCCCGGGACGAAGTCGATCACCTACGCCGACGACGGCTCGGTGGCCTCGGAGCAGTACGTCACGATGCCGGACGAGGATGTCGCGGCGGGCTACGCCCACACCGATGACTACCGCATGAGCGCCGCCGACTACGCCGACCACCTCGAGGAGATGTTCCGCGGATGGTCGACGCGCGACGAAGTCGTCTCGGGCCAGTGGCCGGCCACCCTGGAAGAGGCCTTCGGCATCGAGCCGCGCTACGACTACCCGCTGTCGGATGCCGACGCCCGCGCCCTCGTCGATCACTTCATCGACGTGTACGCGCCGAGCCGCAGCGCCCGCAACGTCCTGCGGAACTTCGAGGGCTTCATCCTCGACGGGCCCGAGTACCTCACCGTCTTCGACGGCGAGAGCGGAGCCGAACTGCAGACCGTGCGCTACGAGCCGGACCGCGGCGACGACGGCCTGCTGTGGGGCGACTACGCGATGTCGCGCATCGAGCCCGGCAACCGGGTCGACCGGTTCCTGGCGGGCGTCGCCTATCTCGACGGTGAGCGCCCGTCGGCGGTGTTCGCTCGCGGTTACTACACCCGCACGACGATCGCGACCTACGACTGGGACGGCGAGAACCTCTCGAAACGGTGGTTCGTCGACAGTGGGCATGCCCCGATGACCAACCCGTTCAACGACGGTCCCCACGGGGTCGACGGCACCGATCCCGTGTACGGCTCGATCACGACGCAGGGCTTCCACAGTCTGTCGGCGGCGGATGTCGACGGAGACGGCCGCCACGAGATCGTCTACGGATCGGCGACGCTCGACGACGACGGCAGCCTGCTCTACAGCTCGTTCGCCGAGATGCCCGAGGGATCGGCGACGCCGGGCGAGATGGCGCGCCTCGGTCACGGCGACGCGATGCACGTCGCCGACATCGACCCGTCCCGCCCGGGTCTGGAGATCTTCACCGTGCACGAGGGCGGAGCGTACGCGCCGTACGGTACGGCACTGCGGGATGCCGCCACCGGCGAGGTCATCTTCGGCGCCTACTCGGGCCGTGACACCGGGCGCGGGATGATCGGCGACGTCCGCCCCGATGTGCCCGGCATGGAGGTCTGGTCGAGCATGCCCGGCGGAACGGATGCCTCGGGCCTGCTGACCGCCCAGGGCGAGGTGCTCTCGGCGGCGACGCCCGGCACCAACGCCTCGATCCGCTGGGGCGGCGACCTCACGACGCAGATCGTGAACGGCAGCGGTGACGTCACCCCGACGATCGATGACTGGGCGCGCGGCACCGTACTGACGGCATCCGGAACCCTCGCCAACAACGGCACGAAGGGCAACCCCGGACTCGTCGCCGACGTGCTGGGAGACTGGCGCGAAGAGCTGGTCGTGCGCACGGCCGACTCGTCGGCGCTGCGGGTGTACGTCTCGACCGAGGTGACCGAGCACAAGCTGTACACGCTCATGCACGATCCGCAGTACCGCGCCGAGGTCGCCCGTCAGCAGACGACCTACAACCAGCCGAGCTACACCGGCTTCCACCTCGCCTCGGGCATGGACTTCGCCGGTGTGCCGCTGCGGCCTGCTCCCGCGCCCGTCGCGACGCCCGGCATCGGGGTCGACTCGACCGGCGTCAACGTCACTTGGAAGACGACGGATGCCGGCGCCGAGGTCACCGGCTTCACCGTCATCCTCCGCTCGGAGGCGGGCGACATGATCGAGCAGCAGGTCGGGACCGAGGCTCGCTCTGCGCGGTTCGCGACGGTCCCGCCGGGGGAGTGGACCGCGACCGTCACGCCTGCGGGCACCTTCGGCTCGGCGGCGCAGTCGCAGCCGTCGGCGACGGCCACAGTGCGAGAGGGGCAGCCGGTGCCACTCCGAGTCAGCGCGCGGTCGCAGTGCGTCAACGGCGCGGTGCACGTCGCGGTCCATGCCGCGAATCAGGCGGGGGCGCCGGTCGACGTGCGGCTGGCCGCGGTCGGCGGCGAGCACGCGCAGCGGAAGGTCGCGGCGGCCGACGCGGCGTACCGGCTCTTCGACTCGGGCCGCGACTCGCTCGTGCCCGGGTCGGCGACCGTCACGGCGTATCAGTGGGTCGACGGTGTCGGCTACCACGCCACCTACGACGTGCCCTACTTCGCCCGGATGTGCTGAGGCGTCCCGCTCAGGCCTGATGCCCTGATACATCTGCAGGGCCGGAGTGACGGGTGGGGCCGGTGAGGCAGTGCGAATGCTCACCGGCCCCACCCGTCCGACGGATGTATCGGGCGCGGGCGCGGGCGTCAGCGGGAGCGGCGGGGGCGGTCGGACGTGGCGTCGGGCAGGGAGATGGGCGTCGTGCCCGCGACCTCGTCGCTGAACTCCTCCGGGGCGACGACCGAGATCGGACGCGTCTCGTCGAGCGAGAGGGCGAACCGGCGCGAGCTCGAGCGGTGCACGCGTCCGGAGACGAGCATCCACGTCACCCCGACCCCGAACGCGACGAAGGCGGCGACGGCACCGAGGCCGATGGCCGCGCGCGGCCCGAACTGGTCGGCGACCCACCCGACGATCGGCGCGCCGATGGGCGTGCCGCCCATGAGGATCGCCATGTACAGCGCGAGCACGCGGCCGCGCAGCGCCGGGTCGGTCGTGGTCTGCACGTACCCGTTGGCCGTCGTGAGGGTGGTCACGACCGCGAACCCGGTGAACATCAGGGTCACCGCGTACAGCCAGTAGTCCGGCATGAAGGCCGACACCGCTGCGGCGAGCGCGAAGAGTCCGGCGCCGAAGATCACGACGCGGATGCGGGCGCGATCGCGACGTGCTGCCATCAGGGCGCCCGCGAGCGATCCGATCGCCAGGATCGAGCTGAGGAGGCCGTACCCGTCGGCATCGCGTCCGAACTCGATCGCCATCGTCGAGGCGAAGATCGGGAAGTTCATACCGAAGGCGCCGAGGAGGAACACCATCGCGAACGTCACCATGAGGTCGGGGCGTCCGCGCACGTACCGGAAGCCGTCGGCGAGGCGCGCCGCGCCGGGAGAGGTGACCCGCGGGATGAGCTCGCCGGGTCGGATGAGGAACAGCGCCACGATCATCGCGAGGAACGTCGCCGCGTTGATGAAGAACACCCAGCCGGTGCCGACCGCGACGATGACGATTCCCGCGGCAGCGGGGCCGATCATGCGCGCTCCGTTGAAGGATGCCGCGTTGAGCGCGACCGCATTGGCCGCGATCTCGCGCGCGACGATGTCGGAGACGAACGCCTGGCGCGCCGGATTGTCGAAGGCCGAGATCATGCCGAGCGTGAACGCGAAGACGTACATGAGCGGGAGCGTCATGACGCCCGTGAGCAGCAGCGTGCCGATGACCAGCCCGACGAGCATGAGCGAGCTCTGCGTGACCACGAGCAGACGGCGCCGGTCGAAACGGTCGGCGACCCACCCGGTGACGCCCACGAGCAGGAGCGGCGGGGCGAACTGCAGCGCCATCGTGACGCCCATCGCTCCCGCGTCGTTGTCGGTGAGGCCGGTGAGGACGACCCAGCTGAGCGCTGTGGCCTGCATCCACGCGCCGACGTTCGACACGAGGGCGCCGAAGAACCACACCCGGTAGTTGAACACCGAGAAGGAGCGGAACATTGCGGAGCTCATCGGTCGGCCACCGCCCGCATGATGACGGCGGCGGCCGCGAGAGTCTCACGGTCGGCCGGTTCGAGCTCTTCCAGCGCGTGCTCGAGCCAGGAGTCGCGACGGCGGGTCGTCTCGATCACGACGGTGCGGCCCTCGTCGGTGAGGGCGATGTTCACCTTGCGGCGGTCGCCGTCGTCGGGTGTCCGGGTCAGGTACCCGAGCTCTTCGAGGTGGTTGACGGTGCGGTTCATCGACGGTGCCGATACGCGCTCGCGGTCGGCCAGCTCGCCGAGCGTGTGCGGACCGTGCACGTGCAGGTTCGCGAGCACGGCGTACTGCCCGTCGCTCATCGAATCGACGGCACGCTGCGCGCGGAGCCGCCGTGCGAGGCGGAAGGTCGCCATGCGGAGGTCGGTCGCGTCGTGCGCGAGATCGATGGCGGTCGGTGGGGCGGAAGCGGGGGAAGAGGTGCTCATCTGTGATGTTTAGCTTAGCTCATTAGTCTTGCTAACGGTCTGTGGTGTCCGGAATGCGACGGCCGGAAACGTAGACTCGCCGCATGCCCGAGTTCATCGACGCGCACGGGGTCGCGATCGTCTACGACATCCATCCCGCGCATGGCGAGCAGCGGGCCGTCGTGCAGCTGCTGCACGGTGTCGGCGAGCACGCGGGCCGGTATGCCGAACTCGCCGGGATCCTCACCGCAGCGGGCTTCACCGTCTACGCCGATGACCACCGGGGTCATGGCCGCACCGGCATCCGGCAGCACGGTGATCCGAGCAAGCTCGGCAAGCTCGGTCGGGGAGGGCTGCATGCCGCGCGCGACGCCTGCGCCGAGCTGACCCGCATCATCGAGCGCGACCATCCCGGGGCGCCGATCGTGCTCCTCGGCCACTCGTGGGGATCATTCCTCGCGCAGATGCTGTTCGACGACCGGCCCGAGGCATACGCGGCACTCGTGCTGTCGGGGTCGGCGCTGCGCTGGCCCGGATCGCTCAACTCGGGCGACCTGAACGCGCCGTGGAAGGCGCCCGGCGCGAACGGCGTCGAGTGGCTGAGCACGGATGCCGCCGTCCAGCAGAGCTTCCTGGACGACCCGCTCACGACGACGACCGCGCTGCCCCGCCTGTTCGGGCCGGTCGAGACGCTCAAGCTCATCGGCCGACCCCGACGCGACCTCGGTGTCGACGTCCCGGTGCTGCTCATGGTCGGCCGGGACGACACCGTCGGCGGGCCTCGCAGCGTCCATCGCCTCGCCGACGCCTACCGCACGCGATCGGGCCTGACGGATGTGACGACGCTCGTCTACCCCGGTGCTCGTCACGAGATCTTCAACGAGGCGGTCCGGGGCGACGTGCAGGCCGATCTGCTCGCCTGGCTCGACGCCCGCTTCCCGCGGGACTGAATCGCGGGAAGCAGCGTCGGTGTCACCCGGCGAGACCGCGTCGGATTGCCGTGACGAGCGGGCGTGACGCGAGGAGCGCCAGCGCGACCGCCCCGAAGCCCGCGACGAAGGTCGCCGCGATGACGGCCATCGTCAGCGGCGCGACGACCAGGCTGATCCCCACGACCGGGAGAGCCAGCGCCACGCCGACGACCGCTCCGCCGGCGGCAGCCCAGCGCAGGGGCAGCATCACCGTGATGCGACGTGCCCGAGCGAGTTCCGCGGGCTCCATGCCGAGCCGGTCGAGGCCCACGATGAGCTCGCGGTCGTCGAGCACCGACGCCGCCTGACTGACGCCCACCGAGGCGGCGAGCAGGACGAAGCCCGCCCCGAGGGTGACGAGGACGCCGGTGCGGATGTCGGCGAACAGCGTCATTCCAGGCTCGTCGCCGGCGATCTCGGTGAGCGCGATGCCGCTGCCCCCGACGACGGCGATGAACGAGATCATCGCGATGCTCGAGACTCGACGCCAGGCGGTGGGGGCATGTGCGGCGAGCTCCCGGCCGGCGATGAGCTGAGCAGCCGTCCGGGCGCGGCGTGCCATCGAGCGGCCGCGTGCGGCGACGATGGGCGTACCGATGAGGTTCACCAGAGCGAGGGCCCCGGCGAACAGAGCCAGCAGGAGGGCGATCGACGCTGCGGGGGCGAGGACCGCGCTCACGCTGCTGAACTGGGCCACGATCGTGCCGACGGCGACGATCGCGATCCCGGAGATCACGAGGGTGCGGGTGCGTCGCGGCGGCGCCTCGGTGCGGCGGCGCACGCCCAGTGGAGTGAGCCGCACGCGTCGCAGGCTCGCTGCCGCGCTCACCGTCGCGATGAGCCCGACGCCCAGGATGACGGCCAGGACGATCGGCCATCCGGCCCACACGGCGGCGGCACCGACGGGGCCACCGAAGAAGGGGAGCAGCCCGACCAGCGGCAGGGCGATGCCGTAGGCGGCGGCGCCGACCAGTGCTCCCGCGAACGCGACGGCGGATGCCTCACCCACCGCCATCGCTCCGACCTCGGTGTTGGTGGCGCCGAGGAGGCGCAGCGTCGAGAGCCGGTCGTTGCGGCGCCGGCTCGACAGGCGCGCGGCGGCAGCCCCGAGGGTTGCTGTCGGAACGGCGAGAAGGATGAGCGCGAGGACGCTGAGCACGCCGTAGAGGAAAGCCATCTGGCCCGTGCGCGGGTCGGTGAGGAACATGCGGGTGCCGCCCGCGACGATCAGCATGAGCATCGTCGTCACCGCGAAGGCGACCAGTGGCAGGACGATGGCCGCAGACCCTTGCCGCGCCGGCCGGGAGAGCAGGACCGTGAGAGCCGCGACGCGGCGCACACTGCCCGGTGTCTCCGTCGCTCGGGCCAGCGGGGTCGGAGGCTGCGGGAGCGAACCGGTCGCGACGACGCTCATCGGGTCACCTCGGCGGCTGCGGCCCCACGCGCGGGCGCGACGGACGAATCGACGATGCGTCCGTCGCGCATCCGGAGGACGCGGTCGCAGCGGCGCGCGACCTCCGCATCGTGGGTCACGACGACGAGGCTGCGGCCCTGGCCGGTGGTGGCGTGCAGCAGCGCATCGAGGACCTCCGCGGAGGTGGTGGAGTCGAGGGCGCCGGTCGGCTCGTCGGCGAACACCACGGGGGCTCCGGTCACCTGGGCGCGCGCGATGGCGACGCGCTGCGCCTGCCCGCCGGAGAGCTCGCCGATGCGCCGGTTCTCCATGCCGGCGAGGCCCAGGGCGCCGAGCCAGGCGGCGGCGTGCGCTTCGGCAGCAGCTCGCGCCGTGCCGACGAGGAGCAGCGGAAGGGCGGCGTTCTCGACGGCGGTGAGCTCGGGCAGCAGCAGGTGGTCCTGGAAGACGAAGCCGAGGCTGCTGCGACGTACGGCGGAGCGGTCGGCGTCGGGCATGCCGACGAGCTCCTGCGCCGGGGCGCCGGGAGCGGCGAGGCGGACGGAGCCGGCATCGGGCGAGATGATTGCGGCGAGGCAGTGCAGAAGCGTCGTCTTGCCCGACCCCGAGGCGCCCATGATCGCGACGGCCTCGCCGGCGCGCACGGTCAGGTCGACGCGGTCGAGCGCGGTGAGCGCCCCGTAGCGCTTCACGAGCCCGCGGGCTTCGAGGACGGGGGCGGAATCGATGGTGGGGTTCATGTCATCCACTTTTCCGAGCGGGGCCCGCGCCGTCGTCCGTCGCGAGGTGTAACGGCATCCGTCGGGCGACCGATCCTCCGCCCGGTCCTAGGCTGGACGCATGCACGGCGAATACAAGGTCCCCGGAGGAAAGCTGGTCGTCGTCGACCTCGAGGTGCGCGACGGCCGCATCGCCGATTTCCACCTGGCGGGCGACTTCTTCCTCGAGCCCGACGACGCGCTCGCCGACATCGATGCGGCAGTGACGGGCCTGCCCGAGGAGTCTGATGTCGCCACCATTGCCGCCGCCGTCCGTTCGGCGCTGCCCGACGGCGCCCAGCTGCTCGGCTTCACGCCCGAGTCGGTGGGCACTGCGGTGCGGCGCGCCATGATCACGGCCCCGGGCTGGCGCGAGTTCGACTGGGAGGTCGTCCACGACCGAGCCGTGTCGCCCAGCATGAACCTCGCGCTCGACGAGGTGCTGACCACCCGCGTCGGCGACGGCCGGCGGAACCCCACCCTGCGCATCTGGGAGTGGAACGAATCGGCCGTCGTGATCGGGTCGTTCCAGTCGTACCGCAACGAGGTCGACCCCGAGGGTGCCGCGAAGCACGGGTTCGACGTCGTGCGCCGCATCTCCGGCGGGGGAGCGATGATGATGGCGGCCAACTCGATCGTGACGTACTCGCTGTACGTGCCGGCATCCCTCGTTGCGGGGCTGACCTTCGCCGACTCGTACGCCTTCCTCGACGATTGGGTGCTCGAGGCACTCCGCTCACTCGGCATCGAGGCGACGTATCAGCCGCTCAACGACATCGCCTCACCGTCGGGCAAGATCGGCGGCGCCGCGCAGAAGCGTCTCGCGAACGGCGGGGTGCTCCACCACGCCACCCTGTCGTACGACATGGATGGTCAGGTCCTCACCGAGGTGCTGCGCATCGGCCGCGAAAAGCTCAGCGACAAGGGAACCGTCTCGGCCGCCAAGCGCGTCGACCCGCTGCGCAGCCAGACGGGTCTGCCTCGCGACGCGATCATCGAGCGGTTCATCGAGGTGTTCTCGAAGCGCTACGGCGCCGTGCCCGGCACGATCTCCGACGAGGAGTACGCCGAGGCCGAAGCGCTCGTCGAGTCCAAGTTCGCGACGGACGCCTGGCTCAAGCGCGTTCCCTGAGCCGCGGCGTCGTCAGCGGCGCGTCTGCGACAGGGCCCAGTGGGCTCGGGTGAGACCGCCGAGCGGCGCTCGCGTCAGGATGGCGGCATCCGATTCGCTCAGGATGCCGCCGTCGACCGCCACGCGCAATGCGGTGGCGATGTCTTCCCGTGCCCGCTCCTGTCGCGCGGCCGGCAGCGCGCCGACGGCGGCGCGCAGGGCCTCGACTCCCGTGCGCGGAGTCGAAGACCCTCCGGCGCGACGCCCGGCTCGGACGATGGTGGCGACGGTGACGGCGGACGCGATGCCCTGCACGGCGAAGGCGCCGATGGTGAGGCCGGGGGCACCGGCGTCATCGGAGCGCAGCGCGACGATGAGGATCGCGAACGCGGCGAAGAGCACCGAGATGGCATTGATGGACAGCTGGGAACCGTTCGCCTCGGCGCGCCCGCTCGCCAGCTGCCGCCACAGCACCGGACGCGATGCCGCCGCCACGATCGCCAGCGCAGCGGCGACGAGGGTCGGCACGGTCAGGTCGGATGCCGTTCGGGCGGGGATCACGACGACCCCGGCGGCGATGATCGGCAGGAACTCCAGCAGTGCGACGCCCAGTGAGCGGAACATCGACCCGCGGCCGACCGGGCGGCGGCGCTCTTCGTCCGACGCGTCCAGCAGATCCTGGACCGCCGGTTCGTCGGCGAAGGCGGCGCGCTCGATCAGCGCGGCGTCGAATCCGCGCCCGGACTCCACGAGTTCGCGGGCCGCGGAGGCGGCGGAGCTCTCACGCATCGTCTTCTGCTCTCACCCGTACCCCGTCAGTCGACGAGCGCCCGCACCGACGCGTAGCCGTCGGCCGCGACCGTCGGCACCGACGGCGCGGCGCCGAACATGCGGGTCGCCCGCTCGTCCGGCGTCCATCGCGGCCAGCCCGGGTCGCCGGTCCGCACGAACGACACGGCGGCGCCGTGCATCGCATCGGCCAGCTCCTGCGGCGGGTGCGGCCCCGCGAGCCTCGCGACGCCGTCGGCGTCGAGGACGTCCCACCAGAACGGCACATCGAGGCAGTGCAGCGCCCAGCGCTTGGTCGGGGAGGGCCAGCTGAACCGGTAGGCCCACGTCGGCGAGCCGCTTCGTGCCCGGGCGACGAGCGGCACGGTGTCGCGGAAGATGCGGTCGGTGGCGTAACGGCCGAGGAACGCGGCGGTGCCGAGTCGTCGCTGCGCGCGGTTGTCGCGGATGTAGCGCCAGCGCATCGCGTGGCCGACCCCGAGGGCAGCCAGCGCGAGCGCCGGCGGGACGAAACGCAACGGGCCGGCGACCCCGTCGGTGATCATCGTGAACTCGTCGTCGGTGGTGCCGAGCACGAGCGTCTTGTCCGCGCCGACGCCGGCCGCGAGTGCGTCGAGGGTGGGGCGCGGGATGAGCTCGCCGTCGACGACCGGACCCCACGTGAGCCCTTCGGCGAGCCGCGAGCGCACCGAGGCGATGATGCTGCCGTGCCGCTCCGACTCGAGAGCTTGCTGCGCCGTGAGCACCGTGAGCTCGTCGACGCCGGCGAACGCCTCGCGTGTCGGGGCGATGCCGAGGCGCGCGGCGAGCCGGCCTGTCGCCGTCGCGGCCCGGGCGGGCGGCACGTTCGTCAGGGCCGCCGAGATCGCCAGCACACGGCGGAACAGGTGTTGAGCATCCGGCATCCCGAGCAGGGTGAGCACCGCGCCGCCGCCCGCGGACTGCCCGGCGATCGTGACATCATCCGGATCCCCGCCGAAGGCGGACACGTTCGCCCGCACCCATTCGAGGGCGGCGATCCAGTCGCGCACCGCGCGGTTCGTCGGGGCTCCGGGAAGGAGGCCGAAGCCGTCGAAGCCCAGCCGGTACGAGACCGTCACCACGACGATGCCCGCCCGCGCGAACGAGCCGCCGTCGTACCAGGGGCTCGCGGGCGAACCCTGCACGAAGGCTCCGCCGTGGATGTAGACGAGCACCGGATGCCGTGCGCCGCCCGCCCGCGCGGGCGAGTCGGGCGCGAAGACGTTGACCGACAGGGTGTCGTCGCCCGGGATCGACGGCTCGGGGATGAGGGTGTCGGCGTCGTTCCCGCGCTGCGGCGTCGGTCCGTAGGCGGTCGCGTCGCGGACGCCGTCCCACGGCTCGACGGGCGCGGGCTCGGCGAACCGCAGCGTGCCGGTCGGGGCCTTCGCGTACGGGATGCCGAGGAACGCGAGAGTGCCGTCGGGGCGACGCGTGCCGCGCACCTCACCGCTGGAGAGGGATGCCGAGACGCTCGCTGTCACGATCCGAAGCTAGCGGACTCGGCGGCGCCTCGGTGAGGCGGCTGCGGGTCAGGCAATGCGGCGGACCTGCACCGTGATCCGGTCGACGGTCGGATACTGCACGCGGAGTTCGTCGGCGACGGCGCGGGCCACCTCGGGAGTGCGCGCGGATGCGGCGACGGAGATGGCGGCTGCCGCGGTCACCACCTCGCCGTCGGCCGAGACGAGGATGTCGTTCGTCGGAGCCGCCGCTTCTCGGCGGAGCGCCGTGGCCGCCGCTCCGAGCACGCGGGTCAGCGGCGGGCGCGGATCGTGCACGGCGCTGACCCCGGGCACCTCGACGAGGGGGCGCGGAGCCGACGGGCCGACGACGGAGACGGGCTCGATCATGCGATGTCCTTGGGCGGGAAGGGACGGTGGAGGTCTTCGACGGTGACGTCGATGGCGGTGATGTTCAGCTCGGTGTGCTGGGCGAGCGCCTCGGACACCGCTCGGCGGACCGCTCCGGCGGCGGTCGGCAGCGACTCGCCCCAGGCGACCGACGCGGTGATGTCGACGGCGATCGGCGCATCGGGCACCTCGACGTCGCCGACGATGCGCGAATGGCCGATGAAGACGCCGTCGATCGCGTCGCCGCTGGCTCGGATGAGCGCTTGCACGGCTCCCTCGGTGACGGTCATCGAGACCCGCGGATCGGGATGCGACAGCGGGATCGAGCGACCGGCTCGCAGCTCGGCGCGTACGGCGTCCATCACACCGTGGAACCAGTTCTCCGAGGGCTCGGGCATCTCGGCGGCATCCGCCGCGATGAGATCACGTGACAACCGCCCCGCCCGTTCGAGGGCATCGAGGGCGTTGAGGCAGTCGGGACAGGTCTCGATCTCGGGGTCGTACGGCGAGCGACCGCTGTCGAGGTAGTCACTGATCTCGTCGATCGTCTTGCCGCACTCGAGAGTCACGTCGGCGGCATCCATCAACGCCACCCCGCCATCTGGATCGTGATGCTGGCGCGGGCGCGGGACAGGTTTCCTCGAACGGTGCTGAGAGGGAGGTTCATCTCTTCTGCGATCTCGGTATAGCTGAGCGACCCGACTTCTCGGAGCAGCCAGCAGCGGCGTTGGGCTTCCGGCAGCGCATCGAGTGCAAGAGAGAGCGCTTGCAACTGTGCGTTGCGGATGGCGGCCGCCTCGGGGAGGAGGCTCGCCTCCGCGGCTCTGTCGAATCCGTCCAGTGTGTCATGGTCGGGGCGCTTCCTGAGATGCGCGTACGCCTCGCGGCTCGCGATCTTCATGAGCCACGCCTTCACGGCGTTCGGGTCACGCAGGGTGGACAGCTGCCGCCACGCGGTGAGGAACGCCTCCTGCACGACGTCGTCCGTCTCCGAGAGGGTGCCGACGATGCGGTACACGTAGGCGCGCACGAGGCGGGAGTGACGGTGGAGGAGGACATCGAACGCGTCGGCGTCGCCGGATGCCGCGCGGGCAGCCAGGATGCCGTCGGGCGCGGCCTGCAGGTCGGTGTCCGACCCGCTGTCTTCGGCTCGCATCGTTCCCCTAGAAAACTTCTCGAACTTTTTTGTGACGAATCCGGATGAGCCGCCCTCTTATCTGTAGAGCGAACGTAACGCTCACCGAATGACGAGCCGAGAGCTTGCATCGGACAACGCAGACAGATAAGGAAACGTCATGGCTGAGGACCAGAAGAACACCGCCCCCGCTGCTGAGACCACGAAGTCGCAGGCTGCCGCGCCGCAGGCTTCGCGCGTCGACCGCACGTTCTCGTCGTCGCGCGTCCCGGCCGACACCGACGCCGCGGGCAAGACGACGATCGCCGACGGCGTCGTGGCGAAGGTCGCCGGCATCGCGGCGCGTGAGGTCGCCGGTGTCTACGCGCTCGGTGGCGGCGGAGCACGCGCCTTCGGTGCGATCCGCGACGCCATCAACGCCACCGACCTGTCGCAGGGCGTGAAGGTGGAGGTCGGCGAGACCCAGGCCGCCGCCGACCTCACGATCGTCGTCGAGTACCCGGCGCCGATCCAGGAGGTCGCCGACAACGTCCGCGCCGCCGTCGCCGGTGCCATCAGCCGTCTCGTGGGCCTCGAGGTCGTCGAGGTCAACGTCGAGGTCAACGACGTGCACATCGCCGGCGCTGACGACGACGACAACGAGTCCGAGTCGCGCGTCGCATGAGTGCCACCGTCTCGGGTGCGCTGATCGGCGCCATCCTCGCCGCCGCCGCCCTGTTGTTCGGCTTCTGGGGATTCCTCCTCGTCGCCCTCTTCATGGCGATCGGCGCGGCGGTCGGTCGCATCGCGTCCGGCAAGCTCGACGTCCGCGGGCTGGCCGACGTGCTGACAGGTCGGCGCACCTCGTCATGACCGTTGCAGAGGCCATCCGTCCCGGTGGCGGCGTCACGGCCGCCGCCGGCGGGGCGTCCGGTCTCGCCGGACGGGTCGTTGTGCGCGAGCGCGTGGTGCGGAAGGTCTCGGAACAGATCGCATCCCAGGTCATCGGAGTGGACGTCGACCGCGTGTCGGTCACGGCATCCGATCACCGGGGTGGGGTGGCCGTCCGCATCCAGGCGCCGTTCCCCGTCCCGTCGCTCGACGACACCGAAGCGGTACGAGCCGCCGGAGTCGTCGTCGACATCGCCCGTGAGGCCCAGCACCGCGTGCAGGAAGAGCTCGGCCGCGTGCTGGGTAAACCCGTCACCCGCGTCGACATCACCGTCACCGGTGCCACGACACCCGCAAGGAGGAGAGTCCGATGAGCAGTCCCGTGCTGCGCCGCGTCGTGCGACGTGAGACGCACTCGCCGCGCACCGTCGCGATGATCGTCGCCGTCGTCCTCGTCATCCTCGCGCTGATCTACGTCGGCACGGAGATCGTGCTGAACCTCGCGGGTCAGCCGGCGCTTCTCCTCGGACCCGCCGCTGCCTTCGGGTGGGTCGTCGGTCTCCCGACGGAGGTACCGGTCGGCGTCAGCGTCGCCATCGGCGCCGTCATCGCGGTGCTCGGCGTGGTCCTCGTGGTGCTCGCCGTCGCCCCGGGCCGCCTGTCGAAGCACCAGCTCGTCGTCGGCGAGAGCGCCGTCGTCGCCGACAACGGCGTGATCGCCTCGGCGATCGCGCAGCGGGTCAGCGACGAGAGCGGACTGCCCCGCGACCAGGTGCGGGTCGGTGTCGGACACCGCTCGGTCGACGTGACCCTCACCCCTGCGGTGGGAGTCCCCGTCGACGAGACGCAGGTCCGCGCCCTCGCGGATGCGGAGCTGGAGTCGTATCGACTCGCGTCGAAGCTGCGCACGGCGGTGCGGATCGAGCGGCCCCGCGAACAGGAGGAGAACGCATGAACAACACCAATCGCGCGGTCAACCGCACGATCCTCCTGATCCTGGGACTGGTGCTCGTCGTCGTCGGCGGCGGAATCATCGCCGGCGCGGTGTGGCCGGCGGCCGCCGACACCTGGACCTCGGTCGGATCCGGGGCCGAGGACTGGGCGAAGCAGGCGTGGGATGCCACCGTCATCGCGGCCACGAGCCTCACCTGGCTCGCCGTCGGCGTGCTCGCCGCGCTCGCGCTGCTGGTCGTGCTGCTGATCGTGCTGGTCGTGCGCAGCATCCACGGCCGCCGCCGGACCGCGCTCCGGGCGACCGGGGCGGAGAGCGACCTCGGCCGCATCACGGTCACGGAGGGCTTCGCGGCGGATGCGCTGAAGAACGCGCTGGCCGACCGCGACGAGATCCTCAGTGCCCGCGTCACCGCGAACGACATCAAGAAGCAGCCCGTGCTGCACGTCAGCGTGACCCCGCGGCAGAACACCTCGCCGCTGCACGTGGCCGAGACCGTCGAACGTCTCGTCGGCAACCTCGGCACGCTGACGGGTCAGCAGCTCACGACCTACATCTCCATCCACACCGGGCTGCGCGCGAAGCTGGCGCACGACCAGCGCCGCCTGTCCTGAATCGCGCACGTCCACAGCCCCGCCCGCGGGGCGCCACCACCGAAAGAGAGGAGCCCATCATGGGTCTCGACGACAAGATCAAGAACGCCGCCCAGGACATCGCCGGCAAGGCGAAGGAAGCCATCGGCAAGGCGACAGACAACGACAAGCTCGAAGCCGAGGGCAAGGCCGATCAGGTCAAGGCCGAGGCGAAGAAGACGGGCGAAGACGTCAAGGACGCCTTCAAGTAAGCCGCGTGACTGCAGAGGGGGATGCCGTGTCGGCATCCCCCTCTTGTGGTCTCGTCGCGTCAGCTGTCGCGGCGCGCGCCGGCCGACGGGCTGACGGGGAAGATCGTCGGGGTCGCGTACCCGGCGGCAGCGAACGCCTTCTCGACGGCATCAGCCACGTCGTCGACGGCGGCGGTCTCGACGAGTGCGATCGCCGCACCGCCGAAGCCGCCGCCGGTCATGCGCGCGCCGATGGCGCCGGCCGCGCGGGCGGTCTCGACGGCGAGGTCGAGCTCGGGGACGGAGATCTCGAAGTCGTCGCGCATCGAGGCGTGCGAGGCGTCCAGCAGCGACCCGATCGCTCGTGGCCCCTGCTCCCGGAGGGTCTGCACCGTGTCGAGCACACGCTGGTTCTCGGTGACGATGTGGCGGACCCGGCGGAAAGTGACGTCGTCGAGCAGCTCGGCGGCACGGTCGAGGTCGCCGACCGACAGGTCGCGCAGCATCGGGACGCCCATGACCCGCGCGCCCTTCTCGCACGAAGCGCGGCGCTCGCCGTAGCCACCGGTGGAGTGCGCGTGCTTGACGTTGGTGTCCATGACCAGCAGCGTGAGCCCCGTGGCGGCGAAGCCGAGCTCGACCTCATCGGTCTCGAGCGAACGGCAGTCGAGGAAGGTGGCGGCATCCGGCTCGCCGAGCATCGACGCCATCTGGTCCATGATTCCGGTGGGAGCGCCGACGGCCTCGTTCTCGGCGCGACGGCCCACCTGCGCGAGCGCGACGGAGTCGAGTCCGAGGTTCCACAGCTCGTTGAGTGCTGAGGCGGTGGCGCCCTCGATCGCCGCGGACGACGACAGGCCTGCGCCGACCGGCACGTTCGACGCGAACGCGAGATCGGCGCCGGTCAGCGCGGTCGGGTCTGCGCCGGCGGCCTGGATCAATGCCCAGGCGACGCCGAGCGGGTATGCGGACCACTCGGGCACGGCGTGCTCGCCACCTGTGGTCGGGAAGATCGCGTCGAGGTCGGCGATCGCCACCTCTACCGGCACCGTGTCGAACGTCGAGATGACGCGCAGCCGGCCGTCGTCGCGGGTAGCGAGCGCCACGTGCGTGCGGTGGGGCGTGGCGAACGGGAACACGAAGCCGTCGTTGTAGTCGGTGTGCTCGCCGATGAGGTTGACGCGGCCGGGCGCCGACCACTCGCTCGTCGCGGTCGCGCCGAGCGAGGTCAGGAGGTCGCGCGCATCGGTGCGCGGATCGGTGTCGGTCACAGGGTCACTCCTTCTACGGCCTCGCGGATACGCGCGGCCGCGGTCTCGGGCGGGATGTCGCCGATCCAGGCGCCCATGGCCGCCTCGGAACCGGCGAGGAACTTGAGCTTGTCGGCGGCGCGGCGCGGGCTCGTGAGCTGCAGGTGCAGACGCGCGGTGTCGCGCGCATGGCGGACCGGAGCCTGGTGCCACGCGGCGATGTATGGCGTCGGGGTGTCGTACAGCGCGTCGATGCCGCGCAGCAGGCGCAGGTAGAGCGGGGCGAGTTCGTCTCGCTCGGCGTCGTTCGTCTCGGCGAAGTCGGCGACGTGCCGGTGGGGGAGCAGGTGCACCTCGATCGGCCAGCGCGCGGCGAACGGGACGAACGCCGTCCAGTGCTCGCCGCGGAGCACGACCCGCGGGCCGGCCTGCTCGAACTCGAGGATGCGCTGGAACAGGTCGGGAGCCGTGCGGTCGATCGAGTCGAGCAAGCGGGTCGTGCGGGGCGTGATGTACGGGTAGGCGTAGATCTGCCCGTGCGGATGCGGCAGGGTGACGCCGATCGCCTCGCCGCGGTTCTCGAACGGGAACACCTGCTCGATGCCGGGGAGCGTCGAGAGCGCGGCCGTGCGGTCGGCCCACGCCTCGATGACGGTGCGGGCGCGGGTGACCGTCTGGGTGCCGAACGATCCGGCGTGCTCGGGAGAGAAGCACACGACCTCGGTGCGTCCGACGCTCGTGCGGGTGCGGCCGAGGCCGAGGTGGGCGAGGTCATCGATGCCGCGGGGAGGATCGGATGCCGCGGGCGCGCCGCCGAACGCCTCGGCGAGGGCGGGACCGAACGATGGCGACTTGTTCTCGAAGACGGCGACGTCGTAGCGCGACGGGATCTCGGAAGGGTTGGTGGGTGTCTGCGGGGCGAGCGGGTCGAGCTCGGCCGGGGGCAGGAAGGCGCGGTTCTGCCGTGATGCGGCGATCGAGATCCAGTCACCCGTCAGGACGTCCTGCCGCATCGTCGCGGTCTCGGGGCGCGGGTCGAGGGTGCGGGCGTCGACCGCTCGCTCGGGGCCGAGCGTTGTCTCGGGGTCGTCGTAGTAGATGAGCTCGCGGCCGTCGTCGAGTCGCGTGGAGCGTTTGACGACGCCCGCGCCGAGCGGCACGGCGGGAGGAGCGCTGATGTTCACGATAACACGCTACATTCCGGCCGTGCTATCGTCAACACACCCGACGAAAGGACCGGCATGCGCGTGTCGATGGCCCAGGTGGCGGCCCACGCGGGCGTCTCGGCGCAGACCGTCTCGCGCGTGGCCAACGGCAGCCCGCGCGTCGACCCCGCGACGCGGGCCCGCGTCGAGGCGTCCATGGCGGCGCTCGGCTACCGCATGCATCGCGCCGCCCGGGCCCTGCGCACCGGCCAGACCCGCACGATCGGCCTCGTCGTCTCGACGCTCGCCTCGGTCGGCAACTCCCGCATGCTGCAGGCCATCGCCGACGCGGCGAGCGAGCGCGACTACGCCCTCGCCGTGGTGACGGTCGCCGGGGCGCGTGACATCGCGGAGGCCTTCGCGCAGCTGCGCGACCAGGGCGTCGACGGGGCGGTCGTGCTCAACGAGGCGACGCGGCTCGCTCGTGACACCGCACCGCCCGCCGACCTGCGTCTCGTCGTCGTCGACTCGCCGCCCGACGAGCGCTTCGCGATCGTGCAGACCGATCACGCGGGCGGCGCCCGGTTGGCGACGCGGCATCTGCTCGAGCTGGGGCACGCGACGGTGCACCACCTCGCGGGGCCCGAGGCGTCGTTCGCGGCGCAAGAGCGCGAACGCGGCTGGCGCGAGGCGCTGATCGACGCGGATGCCGTCGCGCCCGAGGTCGTCCGCGGCGACTGGACCTCGCGCGGCGGTCACGCGGCGGGAGCGGGGCTCGCGGGCGCCACGGCGGTGTTCGCCGCCAACGACCAGATGGCGCTCGGCCTGCTGCGGGCGTTCAGCGACGCCGGTCGCGCTGTGCCGGACGACGTCGCGATCGTCGGGTTCGACGACGTCGTGGATGCCGCGGAGTACCGGCCTCCGCTGACGACCGTCCGCCAGGACTTCGACGCCCTCGGCGCCCGCGCCGTCGAGGCGCTCGTGGAGGTCATCGAGTCGGGCTCAACGGCCGCGTTGCGCACCGTTCCCACGGAACTCGTGGTCCGCGCGAGCTCGGTACGCGGTTTCGCGGCGGAATGAGGCGCAGTTTCGGGTGTCCGACGCGGTTCGAACCGCGCGTCATCCCCGGAACCGCGCCTGATCCCCGCGCTCGGCGAGCGGGTCAGACGGATGCCGCGCGGCGGGCCTCCCAGCCGGTGCGGACCATCTCGTCGACCGAGTAGCGATTCGCCCATTCGAGGTCGCGGGCGGCGAGCTCTCCGGTGGCGACGATGCGGTCGGGGTCGCCGGGCCGGCGGGGGCCGACTCTCGGCGTGAAGTCGATGCCGGTCACCCGGGCCATCGCGTCCATGATCTCGCGGACCGAGAGGCCGTTCTGCGACCCGAGGTTGTAGGCCGGCTCGACGCTCTCACCGGCGGCGAGGCGCTGGGCGGCGACGACGTGGGCCGCGGCGATGTCGGCGACGTGGACGTAGTCGCGCACGTTCGTGCCGTCTTCGGTGTCGTAGTCGTCGCCGTTGATCTGCGGGGTCTCACCGGCGATCAGCTTCTCGAAGACGATGGGGAAGAGGTTGTGGGGGCTCGTGTCGTAGACGGACGGGTCGCCCGAGCCCACGACGTTGAAGTAGCGCAGCGAGGTGTGGCGCAGGGGTGCGGGGGAGTCCACGGTCGCGACGGCCTGATCGCGCAGGAGCCACTCGCCGATGAGCTTCGACTCGCCGTAGGGCGACGCGGGACGCTTGGGCAGGTCCTCCGTGACGAGCGGCACGTCGGGGGTGCCGTAGACGGCGGCGCTGGAGGAGAAGACGATCTTGTCGACGCCCGCGGTCTCCATCGCCTCGAGCACGATCCGCGTGCCCTCGACGTTCTGCGCGTAGGTGTGCAGGGGGCGGGTCACCGAGACTCCGGCGTACTTGTAGCCGGCGACGTGGATGACGCCCTCGACGCCGTGCTCGCGCAGCGCGCCCTCGACGAGCGGACGGTCGAGGATCGAGCCGCGGACGAACGGCACGCCCTCGGGGACGAACCCCGCGTGCCCGCTCGACAGATCGTCGAGGACGACGGGGTCGAGACCCGCCGCGGCGAGGGCGCGCACGACATGCGCGCCGATGTATCCAGCACCACCGGTGACCATCCAGCTCATGACATCCATCCTGCCCGATCGCGGCGGGGCTCCCTCACGCTCACTCCTCGCGGTGGCCGAGGTCGGGCGCGGCGACGAACGCGGCGACGGGCTCGACGACGTGCTCGAGCTCGACGACGACGATCTCGTTCGCCCCGGCGCGGGTGGCGGGTGCGGGCACGTACAACGTGCGCTGCGGGCCGTTGCGCCAGTACCGGCCGAGGAAGAAGCCGTTCACGAACGCGAAGCCCTTGCTCCAGGCATCCGTGTCGAGGAAGAGGTCGGCGGGTGCGTCGAGGTCGAACGTGCCCACGAGGCCGGTGCGGCCCGCGGTCGGCTGCTCGGAGGCGCCCGGGATGCCGGCGGCGACGGCCGCGAGGTCGACGGGCTGCGCCGACCAGCCGGTCAGCTCGTGACCGGCGAGGGTCACGGGGCCGACGAGCCCCTTGGACTCGCCGAGCCGGACGTCGTAGTTGACGCGGCCCTGGTCCTCGACGAGGACCGTGAGCTGCGACCCGCGCGGGATCGGCAGCGACCGTTCGTGCAGCGCGCGTTGCAGACGGCCGATCGGAGCGCCGTCGACCGCGACCCAGGCGAGGTCGCGGACCTCGGCGAAGGCGAGCACGGCGCTGTCGGAATCACCGAACGGCTCGGCGGGCAGCGCGATGTCGTAACGCACGAGAGGTCCGAGCTGTCCGAGCTCTTCGAACGTGGGAGGAAGGTCGACCGCGCCGCCGTCAGCATCCGCCGCGGGCAGCCAGTCAGCCGTGGTCCGCAGCGGGACCGACAGGACGGGAGCCGCAGGCCGCGCGGGCGGCACCTCGTCGGGCACCGGGGCGTACCGGGCGATGACCTCGCGGAACGCGTGGTACTTCTCGGTCGGGTGGCCCGATTCGTCCAGCGGAGCGTCGTAGTCGTACGAGGTGACGATGGGGGCGTAGCGGCCCTTGTCGTTCGCGCCGTTCGTGGTGCCGAAGTTCGTGCCGCCGTGGAGCATGTAGATGTTCACCGACGCTCCGGCGGCGAGCAACGCGTCGAGCTCGGATGCCGAAGCCGCGGCATCCGTGGTGTGGTGCACCCCGCCCCACCAGTCGAACCAGCCGTCCCAGAACTCCGAGCACATGAGCGGCCCGGTCGGCTGATGCTCGCGCAGCGTCGCGAGGCGCTCGGTGGCGCGCGAGCCGAACGATCCGGTCGTGTGCAGGTCGGGCAGCGTTCCGGCCGCGAGCATGTGAGGCTCGGGCTGGTCGACGGTCGTCAGCGGCACGGTGATGTCGCAGGCGCGGGTGAGCTCGGTGAGCGTGCCGAGATAGTCGTGGTCCGAGCCGTAGGCGCCGTACTCGTTCTCGATCTGCACGAGCACGACGTTGCCGCCGCGATCGATCTGACGCGGGGCGACGATCTCGTAGACCCGGCGCAGGTAGGTGCTCACCGCCTCGAGGTACTGCGGCTCGGAACGGCGCAGCCCGATGCCGGGCGTGCTGGTGAGCCACACCGGAAGTCCGCCGTTGTGCCACTCGGCGCAGATGTACGGGCCGGGGCGGACGATCGCGTGCATGCCCTCGGCCGCGATGAGGTCGAGGAAGCGCCCCAGGTCGTTCCAGCCCGTGGCATCCCATTCGCCGCGCACCGGCTCATGGGCGTTCCAGGCGACGTAGGTCTCGATGGTGTTGAGCCCCATGAGCCGCGCCTTGCGGATGCGGTCGGCCCAGTGGTCCGGGTGGATGCGGAAGTAGTGCAGGGCTCCCGCGATGACCCGGTGGGGGCGCCCGTCGAGGAGGAAGTCGGTCTCGCCGATGCTGAAGGTCGTCACGCGGTCACTCGATTCGTTCCGGGGTTCAGGCGCACGGTCACGCGCGCCCAGGAGAGCGGGGGAAGGGTCAGGGTCACGGCGCTGTCGCGGATGTCGACGGCGAGGGATGCCGGCGCGACGGGCTGCGACGACGCGCTGTTGACGGTGTGCCGGTCGCCGTCGGCGGGGACGGTCAGCACGAGCGCCTCCGCGCTCGCGGCCGAGCGGTCGAGATCGATCGTGACGGGTGTCTCGGCGTCGAGTCCGCGGTGCACGAGGAAGATCGACAGCTCGTCGCCGGCGATCGTCGCAACGGCGTCGACGGCGCCCACGTCGCCGTAGCGCGCGGTCGGGATGACGCCAGTGTCGATGACCGGCACCACGACGTGGCCGGATGCCGCGGACGCGGTCAGCTGGAAGGGGAAGAAGGTGGTCTGCCGCCAGGCCGCGCCGCCAGGCTCGGTGCGGATCGGCGCGATGACGTTGACGAGCTGCGCGAGATTCGCCATCGAGACGCGGTCGGCGCGGCGGAGCATCGTGATGAGGAGGGACCCGACGACGACGGCATCCGTGACGGTGTAGTCGTCCTCGATGAGGCGCGGGGCGACGGGCCAGTCGCCCGTGAACACCTCGGGCTTGTCGACCTCGTTCCAGCGGGTCTGGTTCCAGACGTTCCACTCGTCGACGCTGATGCCGATGGGGTCGGTGATGCCGCGCTCGGCGCGCACCTCGTCGATGATGCCGGCGACCTCGCCGATGTAGGCGTCGAGGGCGGCGCCGGAGGCGAGGAAGCTCGCGGGGTCGCCCGGGGTCTCCTCGTAGTAGGCGTGCACGGAGATGTGGTCGACGAGCCCCGCGGTGTGACGGAGCACGGTGCGCTCCCACTCGCCGAAGGTCGGCATCTCGTGGTTCGAGCTGCCCGCGGCGACGAGCTCGATGTCGGGATGAATGAACCGCATGAGCCGGGCGCTCTCGGCGGCGAGGCGGCCGTACTCGTCGGCGGTCTTGTGGCCGATCTGCCAGGGGCCGTCCATCTCGTTGCCCAGGCACCAGAGCCGGATGCCGAAGGGCTCGGCGCGCCCGTTCTCGCGGCGGCGCTCCGACAGGGCGGTGCCGCCCGGGTGATTGGCGTACTCGAGCAGGTCGGCGGCCTCGGCGACGCCGCGCGTGCCGAGGTTCACGGCCTCCATGAGCTCGAGCCCCGCCTGCTCGGCCCACGCGGCGAACTCGTGCAGCCCGACCTGGTTGGTCTCGGTGCTGTGCCATGCGGCATCCAGGCGCACGGGGCGCTGGCCGCGCGGGCCGACGCCGTCCTCCCACCGGTAGCCCGAGACGAAGTTGCCCCCGGGATAGCGCACGACGGTCGCGCCCAGCTCGCGCACGAGCTCGAGGACGTCGGCGCGGAAGCCGGCGTCGTCGGCCGTGGCGTGACCCGGCTCGAAGATGCCGTCGTAGACGCAGCGGCCCATGTGCTCGACGAAGGTGCCGAAGAGTCGGCGCGGGACAACGGGCCCGGGTGCGGCCGTGTCGAGCGAGATGCGGGTGGGGGAGGTCATTGCTCTTCTCCTGGGGGGACATGGCGAGGGGCGGGCCGGACCGAAGCTCGATGCGACCCGCCCCTCGTCGGGCGTCACTTGTTGACGGTGAAGCCCTGGTCGTTGCCGTACTGCACGAGCTGGTCCTGCCACGTGGCGAGGCCCTCGTTCAGGTCGGACTTCGAGGCGTAGGACTGCCCGACGGTGTCGCTGAAGATGCTGTTCGCGTAGACCTGGAAGGGCAGGTACTGCCAGCCCGGACGCACGTCCTTGGCCGCCTGCACGAGCACCTCGTTGATCTTCTGGCCGCCGAAGTACTCGGGCGCCTTGTTCAGGAACTCATCCGACTCGAGCTGCGCGGTCGTCGAGGGGAAGCCGCCGCTCTCGGCGAAGATCGTCAGGCTCTCCTCGTCGTTGTTCAGCCACTTCAGGAACGCGGCGGCGAGGGCCGGGTTCTCGCTCTGCTTCGTGACCGCCTGGCCGCCGCCGCCGTTCTCGGCCGAGACCGGGGTGCCGTCGTAGGTCGGCATGGGAGCCACGCGCCAGTCGCCCGCCGCGTCGGCCACCGACGACTCGAGGTTGCCGGGCATCCAGGCGCCGATGACGAGGGTCGCGATCGAGCCGTCGCCGAGGCCCTTGAACCACTCGTCGCTCCAGCTCGGGGTGCTGGCGATCAGGTCGTCCTCGACGAGCGTGTTCCAGGTGTCGGCCCACTTCTTCGAGCCCTCGTCGGCGACGTTGATCGTCACGTCGGTGCCATCGGCGGAGAACGGCTGGCCGCCCGCCTGCCAGATCATGCTGGTGGCGAAGCCGGCGTCACCGGTGTCGTTCGTGATCTTCTTCGTCGGGTCGGCGGCGGTGAGCTGACGCGCGGTGGCGATGTACTCGTCCCACGTCGTCGGGACCGTCAGGCCGTACTGGTCGAAGACCGCCTTGTTGTAGAACAGCGCCATGGGACCCGAGTCCTGCGGGAGGCCGTAGATCTTGCCGTCGAAGTCGACGGAGTTCCACGTCGAGGCGGTGTAGTCGCTCTCGAGGTCGCCGAAGCCGTAGGGCGCGAGATCGAGCAGCCCGTCGGTGAGGGCGAACTGCGGGAAGGCGTAGTACTCGATCTGCACGACGTCGGGGGCGCCCGAGCCGGCCTTGATCGCGTTCTGGAGCTTGGTGTACTCCTCCGTGTTGGTGCCCGCGTTGACGACGTTGACCTTGACCTCGGGGTACTTCTTCATGAACGCCTCGGCCTGCGCCTCGGCGGACGGGGTCCACGACCAGTAGGTGATCTCACCGCCGGCCTTCAGGGCCGCGTCGAGGTCGTCGGGGTTGCCGCTGCCCGCGGCGGGGCCGGAGGACGAGCAGGCGGCCAGCACGAGGCCGGCGGCTGCGGTCAGGGCCACGACGGATGCGGCGCGACGCAGCGCCGATCCCTTGCGCATGGGTGTCATGGGAGTTCCTTCACTTCGTTGTTGTGGATTCGGGTTGTTGTGGATTCAGGTGGTGCGGAATACAGGGTCTTCGGGGGTGTGCTCACTGCTTGACGCTGCCGGCGCTCAGACCGGACTGCCAGAAGCGCTGCAGCATGAGGAAGGCCACCACGATCGGGATGATCGACAGCAGCGATCCGGTGATCACCAGGTTGTAGATCGGCTGCGCCGCGGCTCCGGTGGCCTGGGCGTTCCACTGGTTGAGCCCGACGGTGAGCGGGTACCAGGCGGGGTCGCTGAGCATGATGAGCGGGAGGAAGTAGTTGTTCCACGTGGCGACGACCGCGAACAGCAGCACGGTGACGATGCCGGGCATGAGGAGCTTGGTCGAGATGGTGAAGAACGTGCGCATCTCGCTGGCGCCGTCCATCCGAGCGGCCTCGAGCAGCTCGGTGGGAACGGCGTCGCTGGCGAACACCCACATCAGGTACAGGCCGAAGGGGCTGATGAGCGAGGGGATGATGATCGCCCACGGGGTGTTCGTCAGGCCCAGCTGGCTGAACATGAGGAACGTGGGGACCGCGAGGGCGGTGCCGGGAACGGCGACGGCGCCGATGACGACCGCGAAGACCGCCTTCCGCCCCCGGAAGTTGTACTTCGCCAGGCCGTAGCCCGCCATCGTCGCGAGCACCGTTGCACCGCCCGCGCCGACGACGACGTAGAGGAGCGTGTTGCCGAGCCACCGGAGGAAGATGCCGTCGCGGTAGGTGAAGGTGTCGACGATGTTGTTCCACAGGTTGAAGCTGTCGCCGAACCAGAGGCCGAAGGTCGTGAACAGGTCGCCCTGGGTCTTCGTCGCGTTGATGATCAGCCAGAACAGCGGGAGCAGCGTGTAGAGGATGAACAGGCTCATCACGACGGTGAGCACGACGGACTTCCGCCGGGCGAACGGCGTGCTGCGGGCGAGGGCGGGAGCGGTCATCGCATCTCCTGACGGGATCCGCGCAACTGGACGACGTAGGCGATGACCGCCGTGATGACGCCCATGATGATCGCGACGGTGGCGGCGTAGTTGTACTGCTGGCCGGCGAACGAGAGGTTGTACGCGTACATGTTCGGCGTGAAGAACGTCGTGATCGTGTTCGGGGCCAGGGGCTTGAGGATGTTCGGCTCGTTGAAGAGCTGGAAGCTGCCGATGATCGAGAAGATCGTGGCGATGACGATCGAGCCGCGCAGAGCGGGGATCTTGATCGAGAGGATCGTGCGCCAGGCGCCGGCGCCGTCGAGGGATGCCGCCTCGTACAGCTCACCGGGGATGGTCTTGAGCGACGAGTAGAAGATCAGCATGTTGTAGCCGACGAACTGCCACGTCACGATGTTGCCGATCGAGACCATCATCCACTCGGGGAGGAAGGGTCGCAGGACCTGGGCACCGAGCAGATCGTTGATGTTGCCGGCGAGGCCGAACTGGTCGCCGTAGATGTAGCCCCACATGAGGACCGCGACGACGGCGGGCACGGCGTAGGGCAGGAAGATGATGATCCGGTAGAAGCCCGAGGCGTGCAGGCGCGCGCTGTCGATCGCGAGGGCCGCAGCGAGGGCGAGCACGAGCATGATCGGCACCTGGATCAGCAGGAACAGCAGCACGCGGAGGAAGCCGTCCCACAGCTTCGGGTCGGCGAAGGCCGTCAGGTAGTTCTCGAAGCCGACGAACGCGTTGCCGCCGACGATCTGCTCACGGAAGAAGCTGAGGTAGAGCGCGTAGGCGAGGGGTGCGAGGAAGACGAGGGCGAACACGATCGCGAAGGGCCCCACGAAGAGCCATCCGCGCTGTTCGACGCTGACGCGCCGCCGCTTCCGCGCGGTGCGCACGGCGGGAGGGGGTGCCGTTGTGGTCGTCATCGTCCGTGCCTCTTCTGTGATGCAGGCGCTCGCCGATTGAGCGCGGATGTTGACGTAAACATAACTCGGAGACGCTAGCATGTCAACGTCAACATCAAGGAGGATCCGGGCATGGGTGAAGCAGGGCCAGCCGTACGCCCGGACGCTCGACCGCGGCGTCGGGAAGTGTCGATGGCCGACGTGGCGGCGATGGCCGGCGTGTCGGGTCAGACCGTCTCGCGGGTCGCGAACGGCCGCGAGAACGTCGACCCCGAGACCCGGGCGCGCGTCCAGGATGCGATGGCGCAGCTCGGCTATCGACCCAACAGTGCCGCGCGTGCACTGCGTTCGGGGCGCTTCCGCAGCATCGGCGTGATCATGTTCTCGCTCGCGAGCTACGGCAACACGCGCACGCTCGACGCCGTGGCATCCGTCGCCGCCGAGGCGGGGTACTCCCTCACCGTCATCACGGCGCAGTCGGCGACGCAGTCCGACGTCTCGGGGGCATTCGTGCGCCTCGCCGAGCATGCCGTCGACGGTGTCATCATCCTGATCGAGACGCATCGTCTCGGCGAACGCGAGCTGGCGCTGCCGACCGGACTCCCCGTCGTCGTGGTCGACTCGAGCGCCGATTACCCGTATCCCGTCGTCGACAACGACCAGACGCTGGGTGCCCGTCTCGCGACGGAGCATCTGCTCGACCTCGGGCACGAGACGGTGAGCCACATCTCAGGGCCGCGGGAGTCGTTCGCCGCCGAGCGCAGGCGAGCCGCCTGGCACGACACGCTCGTCGCCCGCGGTGCGGCTGTGCCCGAGGTGCACGTCGGGGACTGGACCGCGGAGTCGGGTTACGAGATCGGTCGGGCGCTCGCCGGCGACCACCGCGTGACGGCGGTCTTCGTCGCCAACGACCGCATGGCGCTCGGGCTGCTGCGCGCGCTGCACGAGGCCGATCGCCCTGTGCCGGCGAGCGTCAGCGTCGTCGGGTACGACGATGCTCCCGAGTCGGCGAACTTCTGGCCCCCGCTGACGACCGTACGTCAGCACTTCGACCGGATCGGCGCGGCCGCCGTGCGGTCGCTGCTCACCGAGATCGACGGGGGAGAGGTGCCGGCCGAGCGCACGCTCGTCCCCACCGAGCTCGTCGTGCGTGCGAGTTCCGGCCCGCGCCGCTGATCAACCGTTGCACCGGGACAGAGGCGTCCCGTAGGCTCGATGTTGACGTCAACATGTTTACGTCAACATCACCCCCCCTGAGGTCGCATCGTTGCGACCGGATAGGAATGACGATGAAGTCAGCTCGACTGATGTCGATGACCTGCGCGGTGGCGCTCGCGTCCGGTGGGCTCACCGCTGCGACCGCCGTCGCGCCCCCGCCGGTGCATGCCGCCGACGCCGCTGCCGTGCGGATCACTCCGAATCCCGCCACCGCCTCGGAGAAGCCGTTCGAGGGATGGGGCACGAGCCTCGTCTGGTTCGCCAACGCGACCGGCGACTATCCCGACGACGTCCGGCAGGACCTCTTCGACGCCGTCTTCGGCGACGAAGGCCTGAACCTCAACATCGCGCGCTACAACATCGGCGGCGGCAACGCCTCCGACGTCCCGCCGTACCTGCGGCCGGGCGGCGCGGTTCCCGGCTTCTGGAATCCGAACCTGCCGGCGACCGATGACGAAGGGGCGATCACCTCGACCTTCGCTGACCGCGACCGGTACCGGGATGCCTGGGACCCCGACGATCCCGACGCCTTCGACTTCTCCCAGGATTCCGCTCAGCGCTGGTGGCTCGACGCGCTGAAGGACAAGGTCACGCACTGGGAGGCGTTCAGCAACTCCCCGCCCTACTTCCTCACCCAGAGCGGCTACGTCTCGGGCGGGATCAACAACGCCACGAGCGAGCAGCTCGCCCCGGCGGACATGGACAAGTTCGCCGGCTATCTGGTGAACGTCGTCGACGAGCTCGAGCGGGTTCACGGCATCTCGTTCGACACGATCGACCCGTTCAACGAGCCCAACACGAACTACTGGTCGACGCAGATCCCCGACGGTGCCACGTGGCCCACCGGCGGACGCCAGGAGGGTGCGCACATCGGGCCGGAGGCGCAGGACGCGATGATCGCCGCCCTCGCCGACCGCCTCGCGCAGCCGGGGACGACCACCGACGCGGTCATCTCGGCGATGGACGAGACCAACCCCGGCATCTTCGCCACCAACTGGAACACGTGGTCTGCGGAGGCGAAGGGCCTCGTCGACCAGCTGAACGTCCACACGTACGGCACCGGCGGGCGCCAGGTCGTCCGCGACATCGCCAAGGCCGCCGACAAGCCGCTGTGGATGAGCGAGGTCGAGGGCAACTGGACCGATCAGAGCAAGGGGTTCGTCACCGACGACATCGACAACGGCCTCGGCATGGCCCAGCACATCGTCGGTGACCTGCGCGAGCTCGAGCCCGACGCCTGGGTGTTCTGGCAGCCGGTCGAGGACCTCTACAACATGGAGAAGGTCGAGAAGCTGAACTGGGGCAGCGTCTTCATCGACTTCGACTGCAACGACGAGGGGCAGTCCGAGCGCCGGCTCCGCGACGGTGACGCCGACCCATCCTGCAAGGTGCTGACGAACGAGAAGTTCAACACCGTGCGCAACTTCACGCACTACATCACCCCCGGCGACCGCTTGATCGCGACCGACAACGCGCAGTCGACGGCGGCGATCGACGCCGACGGCGAGGGCGCAACGATCGTGCACGTCAACGCCGAGGCCGCCGAACGCACGGTGGAGATCGACCTGAGCGACTTCGGCACGGTGGCCCCCGGGGCGACCGTGGCCCCCATCGTGACGACGCAGTCGACCGCCGCGGAGCCCTCGGTCAACGCGCTCCGGCAGGGGCAGCCGGTCGCCGTGGACGCGGCATCCCGCACCGCGACGCTGACGGTGCCCGCCAAGTCGGTCGTGACCTTCGTCATCGACGGTGTCTCGGGCGTGTCATCGGATGCCGCGGCCTTCCGCGACGGCGAGACGGTGCAGCTCACGGGCCTTCAGAGCGGACTCGCCCTCGACGGCAGCTCGAGCCTCGCGGTCCGTTCACTCGCCACCACGGCCGAGGCCGCCCGCGGACAGGCCTGGACCGTCCGCACGATCGAGGGCGCGGGCACCAACCGCCATCGCTTCACGCTGCAGAACGGTTCCGGGCAGTTCCTCGCTTCGCGCGGCACGGCCACGGCGCTCGTGGATGCCGACCCCGGGGCAGCCGCGGCCGATCCCGCCCTGCAGTGGATGGCCTCGACGACGGACGGCACGTACTACTCGGTGCTCAACGTCGCCGCGGAGCGCGTGCTCGACGTGAACGGCGGCAGCACGACGTCCGGCGCTGCGGTGGGCCTGTGGACCTCGAACGGCGGCGGGAACCAGCAGTGGCGCATCGCGAGCACGAGCGTCGCGGGCACCGAGCCCGTCACGGTCGCGACCGCTGTCGGCGTCGCCCCGACGCTGCCCGCGTCCGTGAGCGTGCGCTACGTCGGAGGGACGGTGCGACAGGCGCCGGTGACGTGGCAGCTCGACGGTGTCGACTTCTCGCGCCCCGGTGCGGTGGAGGTCACCGGCACGGGCACCGAGCTGTTCGGCGGCTCGTTCGAAGCGACTGCGACCGTCGAGATCGGCGCCTACACCGCGACGCGGCCGGCATCCGTCACCGTCCCGGCCGGAAGCGCCCTCGACGCCGTCAGGAGCCAGGCCGACGACACCGTGGAGGCCGAGCTGCGACCCTCGGGAGCGGGCTTCCCGGTCCCGGTCGAGTGGGCGTGGGACGGCATCGCCGATGGTGCGTTCGCCGAGCCCGGCACGGTCTCGGTGCCCGGAGTGGCCACGGGCCCGAGCGGCGAGAAGCTCGACGCGCGGCTGACCGTGATCGTCACGGCCGCGTCCGAGCGCAACGTCGCCCCCGAGAGCCGCCCGAGCGCGACCTTCACCGAGAGCGCGCAGTACGCGGTGAGCAACACGATCAACGGAAGCTCGACCGACAAGGGCTGGTCGAACTGGCGCTCGGGCACGAAGAACGCGCAGGACACCCTGAGCTACGCCCTGGCGCAGCGCGAGACCCTGACGCGTGTCGCCGTGCAGTTCTACCGCGACGGCAGCTCGCTGAGCTGGCCCGCGACCATGCGGGTCGACCACCGCGTGAGCGGCGGCGACTGGGTCGAGGGCGACCTCGTTCCGGTGCCGGAGCCCACCGCGGGTGCGCCGCGCGTCGAGGTGCCGGTCACCGGCGCCGCCGACGAGGTGCGCGTCGTGCTGAACGCCCGTCCCGACACGCACATGATCGTGTCGGAGGTCGAGATCTTCGCCGCAGCACCGGCGCCGGCCGGGATCGCGGATCTCGCGCGCCTCACGGTCGGCGACGAGCCCGTCGACGGGTTCGCGCCCGACACGCTGGAGTACACCGTCACGACGACGGGGTCCGCGTGGCCGATGCTCCACGCGCTCGCGGTCGACGACGATGCCACGGTCGTCGTGACCCAGCCTGGCGAGGACCAGGCTGGCGACGTGCAGCGCATGGCGGCGGATGCCGCGCCTGCGGCCGACGACGTGATCAGCAGCACCGGAACCGTGACGGTCACGGCTCCCGACGGCGCCTCGCGCACCTACTCGGTGACCGTGAACCGCGCCGTCGGCGTCGAGACGCCGGTCGTGTCGGGCGAGCCGCGCGTCGGCGCGACCGTGCGCGCGGTGGCCGTCACCGATCCCGCGGACGCGGCACGCGCGTTCGTCTGGCTGCGCGACGGGGCGGCGATCGATGGCGCCACCGCCGACACCTACGCGCTGACCGCCGCCGACGAAGGCCGGGAGATCTCGGTCGAGGTGGCCGCCGAGGCGGCCGGCTTCATCGACGGCACCGCCCGCTCAGCGGCGATCGTCCCGACCGCCGCCGTCGTCGACCCGGGAACGGGCGGCGGCACCGATGGTGGCACCGACGGTGGCACCGGCACTCCGGGTTCGGGCGCTGGCTCGGGTTCGGGTTCGGGTAGCGGCTCGGCGACGGGGGCCGGAGCGAACGGCTCGGCTGCCTCGACGGACGCGCGCGATCTCGCACGCACGGGAGGGGATGCCGGCGGCATCACCGCGACGGTGATGGGCGCGCTCGCGCTGCTCATGCTCGGCGCCGGAGCGCTCGTGCTGCGTCGCCGACGCGCGCAGGCCTGAGCGCCTGAGGACCTGAGCGCCCGACGACGCAGGCCGTGCCGATCGATGTGACGATCGGCACGGCCTCGCCGTCTTCGGAGAATCCCACGCTTCTCGGAGCTTCAGCCCGCGCGGCATCCGATCTACGCGTCATTCTCCGAGTTCGCTGGCGCCGCGCGCCGCGCGCCGTGTGCAGCATCACGCGAGGCGCTGCCAGGGACCGCGCAGCCGGAGCGACGCGCGTAGGGATGTCGCCACGGCATCGGCTCGCCGCGACTCCGCATCCGTCGCGAGCGCGATCGTCGAGGCCGGAGACAACGCCAGCACCTCGACGGTGATCTCGCTCGTCGGTGTCGCACCGGCGTCCCGAAGCGACAGCGACCAGCGCGTGCCGTCCCAGAAGCGGTCGTCGACGATGCGGCCGTCGACCAGGAACCGTCCCACGTCGCCCGCCCAGTCGAGGTCGAGCACCGCGTCCGCCTCGGGGTCCAGCGAGGTCGCGGGGAGCTGCACCCGGTACCGGGCGGCCCGCTCGGCGAACGTCTCGTCCGACGGCGCGCGGTGACGCGGGCCGCCGAAGCCGTAGTCCGTCGCCGGAGCGGCCGGCGGGCGGACGAGCTCGACTCCCACCGGCGCGCTGCCCATCGCGGTAACGCGGCCGGGCCCGCCGGGCGCGCCGGGCGCGCCCGTGACGATCGACCACTCGCCGGTGTGCGGGTCGTAGCGGTGAGCCTCCCGAGCGCCACGGAGCATCGCGATGTCGGCATCCCACGCCAGCTCGCCATCGGTCAGCCACAGCTCCGGGCGCGACCCGGGGCGCACCCAGAGCCGGTCGGCGTCGGCGGCCGGCAACACCACGACATCGAGGTCGTCGAAGCGGAGCGGAGCGCGTCCCGGCCGGGCGACCTGCGGTCCGGCCTGGCCGATCGCGATCTCGGCGGGGATGCCGCGATCTTCGAGCAGCACCAGCGTCGGACGCGGGCCGCCCGAGAGGACCGTGATCAGGGTGGCCGTCGCCCAGGCGACCCGTGCCCGACCCACGGTGAGCCCGACCGGCCATCGAGCGAGCGTCCCCGCGGGGACCGTGACCGGACGTGACGGGAGCACGGTCTCGGTGTCGCCGACGACGACGCGCAGCTGGACGTCGGCGACGTCCTCCACCTGTTCGTACGGCTGGTGGTGCGAGATCACGACGACGCCCTCCGCTCCGTCGGAACGCAGCGCCCACCGGAGGGTGGTCCGGTCGTCGAGCGACGCGGCGCGGACGTCGGGAAGAGCAGACGACATGCCGGACAGGCGGTCGCCGAACGCGGTGAGGAAGGCGTGCTGCGCGCGCAGCAGCGGAGCGGAGTCGCCGAGGTCGCCCGACTGCCCGATCGGGGCGTGGAAGTCGTAGCCGAACTCGGGGAGGTCGTTGGGATACCCGGTGTCGATCGTCTCCTGCAGATCGGGTCCGGGGTTCCGGCCGCCGACGAACATGTAGTAGCCCTGCCAGGCCGACCCGTTGCCGATCTTGATGTGGGCGAGCGCGGCGACATCGCGTCCCCCGAGCACCGGGCGACGGTGGTACGCGGTGGCCATCCCCCCGCCCAGCTCGCAGGTCGCCGGGGGGAAGCCGTGCAGGTCGGCCGTCGCGCTCGCCGCCGCGAAGCCCTGGCTCGCGCGCACGTCCGCCCCGACCCCCGGGTCGTCCCAGTCGTGTGAGGGGAAGTAATGCGCGCGGAACGTCGGGTCCCAGGGTGCGCCCGGGTCGACCCAGAATCCGTCCGCATACCCGCCGAAGAGCGGCATGACCTCACCGTCGGGCAGCTGCGCCCCGCCCCAGGCCGTCGCCGTCCACAGGGGTGCCGCCATGCCCGCTTCGCGGGCGAGGCGCTTGAGCGTGACCAGGTGCTCCGGACGGTCGTACAACTCGTTCTCGAGCTGGATGCCGATGACCGGCCCGCCTGGTCGCGCGCGGCCGCCCAGGGACGCGGCGAGCTGGCCGAACCACTCCCGGACGAGGTCGAGGTAGCCGGGGTCATCGCTGCGGAGGATGACCGGCAGAGCCTGAACCCAATCGGGGAAGCCGCCGTTGCGGGACTCGCCATGCGCCCACGGTCCGATGCGCAGCACGACATCGAGTCCCGCCGCAGCCGCCTCGTCGACGAAGGCCCCGATGTCGAGGTTCCCGTCGAAGAGCGGGTGCCCGCGCTCGGCGACGTGGTGGTTCCAGAAGGCGTAGGTCGATGCGACCGTGACGCCGGCGGCGCGCAGCTGCCGCATCCGCTCGGACCAGCGATCGCGCGGCAGTCGGCTGTAGTGCACCTCGCCCGACACCGGCACCCAGCCTTCACCGTGCCGGTACAGGGCGCGGTCGGTGACCGAGATGCCGCGGGCGCGCTCGTGGGGAGCGGGCAGCGGTGCGGGCCGTTCGGGCTGCGGCCACGCGGAATGCTCGACGCGGAGCAGCTCGCTCACAGCGCGCCGACGATCGCGTTGTCGAGTTCGTCGATGTCGACGCCGGAGCGCAACGCCCGGTTGGTCAGCAGCACCCACGCGATGCCCGCGGTCGGGTGCACCCAGAACTCCGTTCCCGCCCAGCCGCCGTGGCCGTAGACGTCGCGGTCGATCAGGCCCGGCGCTCGGGTGCGGAGGTTCCAGGCGAGACCCCAGTCCTGCCCGCGCTCGGCAGGGTACGGCTCCAATCGGGGGATGTCGCCGGTCAGGGGTCGCCGCATCATCGCGAGCGTCGCCGGGGCGAGGATGCCGTCGCGGGCGCCGGCGTGGATCCGCAGCAGTTCGGTCCCGAGCGCGAGCAGGTCGTGCGCCTTCCCGGCGAGGCCGGCCCCGGGGTTGCGCTGCGCGGCGAAGGCCGCCATGTCGGCGCCCGCGGCGGCGGCATCCGCGATCGGCGCCGTGCCGTCGAGGTCGGCCGACAGGCCGCCGGCGCCGATGCCCGATGCCCAGTCGGCGATGTCGTCGTGCCAGATGCGGCCGCTCACGCTCTCGACGAGTGCGGCGACGCCCTCGAAGGCGAGCGTGGAGTACCGCGAGGCCGTGCCGGCGACGAAGTCACGGCCGCGGGTGAGCAGCTCGGTACGGAGCGGGAGTCGGGTGTCGAGTGGCGGCTCGCTGATGCCGCTCGTGTGGCTCACAAGATGCGAGAGCCGCACGATGTCGTCCCGGTCGCGGCCGAACTCGGGCAGGGCGCGGGTCAGCGGAGTCTGCAGCGTGAGCTCGCCGCGCTGGATGGCGCGGGCAGCGGAGATGCCCAGCAGCGGCTTCGTGATCGAGAAGAGCGCGTACCGATCGTCGATGTCCGCCGCGACGGCGTCGAGGGCGAGGACGCCGTTCGCATCGGCGACCCCGACGACCGCGGACGGCAGGCGGCCGTCCGCCACATGCCGGCGGGCCCAGTCGAACGCAGCGGTGAAGCTCGATGTCATCGCCCCAGCCTACGGGAAGCGTTTTCCGTTCGCGCCGGCATCCGGCCGTTACGGCAGCACGAGCACGCCGTTACGTCGGTGCGGGGTTCTCTCGAGCGACTCGTCACGCAGTTCGCGCGGCAGCAGCGCGGCCGGCGCGTCCTGGAAGACGAGCGGCCGGAGAAATCGGCGGATGGCGGTGGCCCCGACGGAGGTGTGCAGCGAGGTCGTCGCAGGCCAGGGCCCGCCGTGGTGCTGCGACCAGGTCACCGCGACGCCGGTCGGCCAGCCCGCGAACAGCACGCGTCCGGCGCGCTCCTGCAGGAGCGCGAGGGTCGCGGCGACGTCGTCGCCCGGCTCGGAGTGCAGGGTGGCGGTGAGGCTGCCGGGCACGGCGGCGAGGGCCGCGTGCACGTCGCCCTCGTCGCCGTACTCGACGAGGAGGGTGACGGGGCCGAAGCACTCCTCGAGCAGGACCTCCGGACGGGCGGCGACCGCGGACGCGTCCGACACGAGGACGACGGGTCGCGCGCCGTCGCCCGGGACGCCTTCTGCCGCCACCCGCACCGACGCGTCGGCCTCGAGCGCGGCGATCCCTGCCGGGAAGGCCTCGGTGATGCGGTCGGTCAGCAGCGGGCCGCCGGTCGCGCCGTGGGCGGCGGCGGCGACGGACTCGACGAATCCGCTGCCCCGGGGAACGAAGACGACGCCGGGCTTGGTGCAGAACTGACCCGCCCCCAGGGTGAACGATGTCACGAGTCCGCGGGCGAGCTCGTCGCCGCGGGCCTCGGCCGCCGCGGGCGTCACGACCACGGGATTCACGCTGCCCAGCTCGCCGTAGAAGGGGATCGGGTCCGGTCGCCCGGAAGCGAGGTCGAACAGGGCGCGGCCGCCCGACACCGAGCCGGTGAAGCCCGCCGCCCGAACGAGGGGATGCTGCACGAGGGCGTTGCCCGCCTCGCGACCTTCGACGAGCGCGAAGGAGCCTTCCGGCGCTCCGGCGCCGTCGAGCGCGGCGACGGCGATCTCGGCCGTGCGGCGAGAGAGCTCCGGGTGCCCGGAATGCGCCTTGACGATCACCGGGTTGCCGGCGGCGAGAGCGGACGCCGTGTCGCCGCCGCACACCGAGAACGCGAAGGGGAAGTTCGAGGCGGAGAACACCGCGACGGGTCCGACGCCCACCAGCAGGCGACGCAGCTCGGGCCGGGGCGGCGTCGCCGCGGCATCGGCCTCGTCGATCGTGATCTCTCGGAACGAGCCCTCCGTCACGACGTCGGCGAAGAGTCGCAGCTGTCCCGTGGTGCGGGCGACTTCGCCGCGCAGGCGCGCCTCGCCGAGTCGCGTCTCGCGATCGGCGATCGCGACGAGCTCGTCAGCAGCGCCGTCGAGGGCGTCGGCGAGAGCGCGCAGCCAGGTGGCGCGCGTCGCGGCATCCGAATCGCGCCAGATCGGGGCTGCGGCGGACGCCGCGGCGGCCAGCTCGTCGATGCGATCAGGGGTGGTGGTCATCGGTGTTCCTCGCGGTCGTCAGTGGTGAAGTGTCCGTCGGTGAAGCGCAGGCCCAGGCCGAGGTGGTCGGTCTCGCGGAGCCGTCCGTCGCGGATCACGACGGGGGAGGGGCCGCGGAGGGCGCCCAGCTCGGCGAAGCCGGCATCCTCCACGTCCTCGACCCAGGGTTCGGCCGCGCCGCCGGGGAGGGTCAGTGCGAGCTGGCCCGACAGCTCGGGCAGCAGATGCGGGTGCAGCTCGGCGCCGGCGTCCTCGGCGATCGCGGCGATGCGTTGCAGCGGCGTGATCCCCCCGACGCGCACGATGTTGGGCTGGACGATCTGCGCGGCGCCGCGTCGCAGCACCTCGGCGAAGCGGTACGCGGTGTGCAGGTTCTCGCCCACGGCGATCGGAATGCGCGGTCCGCCGCCGAGGCGCCGTGCGAGCTCGGCGTGTCCGTCGAGGTCGTCGGCGCGCAGGGGCTCCTCGATCCAGTCGGGTCGGACCTCGGCGAGGACCTCGAGCGACCGCGTCGCGCGGGCCAGGTCCCAGCGCTGGTTCGCGTCGATCATCAGGCCCCGGTCCGGGCCCAGCACCGAGCGGACGGCGCGAAGGCGGTCGAGGTCCTCCGCGACGTCGGGCTTGCCGACCTTGACCTTGACGGCGGTGAACCCGCGCGTGACCCACCGCTCGACCTGAGCGACGAGCTCATCGAGTGAGTAGTGGAGGTTCACGCCGCTTCCGTACACGCGGGCGCTCTCGCGGCGCCGTCCGATCAGCGTCGAGACCGACGAGCCGGCCGCGCGAGCCGCGGCATCCCAGAGCGCCAGGTCGAGGCCCGCGAGGGCGATCGTCGTCACGCCACCACCGCCCGCCTCGTGCAGGTGCTCCCAGAGGCCCTGCCATGCGCCGCCCGGCTCGGCGGAACGTCCCACGGCGGCCGGTGCGACGTCGTGTCGCAGCAGGGCGAGCACAGCGTTCGCCCCGATCTGCGGGGTCCACGAGAAGCCCCACCCCTCGGCGCCGTCACTGCGCTGCACGTGCGTCGCGATGACGCCGACCGAGGTGACGTCGGCGGCCCACGGGCGGGTGAGCGGGACCCGGATCAGGCGCGCTGCGAGCGCGGCGATCGTCGTCACAGCAGGGCGCGCCCGGCATCGAGGATCGCCGCGAGGCGGCGTTCCTGGTCGGCGGTGGGGTCGACGAGCGGGGCGCGAACCCCGCCGACGGCCTGCCCGCTCAGGCGCAGGCCCGCCTTGATGAGCGAGACGCCGAACCCGGGCGTCTCGTCGCGGAGCGCGACAAGAGGTGTGTAGAACGCGTCGAGCAGTGCCAGGCGACGCTCCTCGTCGTGCTCGACGTAGGCCCGGTAGTACGCGTTCGCGACCTCGGGCGCCATGGCGAAGGCTGCGGACGAATACAGCGGCACGCCGATGCCGCGATATGCGGCCTGCGTGAGCTCGGCGGTGAGGAGCCCATTGAAGAACGCGAAGTCGTCGCGACCGGCGTCGGCGATCGCGCGGACGATGAGCTGCGTTGTGCCGATGTCGCCGGTGCCGTCCTTGAACCCGACGATCCGCGGGTTCTCGGCGAGACGGCGCATCGACTCGGGCGTGAACTGCGCGTTGGCGCGGTGGTAGACGATCACGGGCAGATCGGATGCCGCGGCGATCGCCTCGACGTAGGCGACGAGTCCCTCCTGCGGCCCGCCGACGAGGTAGGGCGGCAGGGCGAGCAGGGCGTCGGCCCCGGCATCCGCGGCAGCGCGGGCGGTCTCGAGGGCGTGGCCGAGCGGACCCCCGGTCCCGGCGACGACGGGCACGGCGCCCGCGACGCTCGAGACGGCGGTGCGGACGACCGCGGCCGCTTCGGCGGTCGAGAGCGCGTGGAACTCGCCCGTGCCGCACGCGGGGAAGACACCGCCGGCTCCTTCCTCGACACCGCGGCTCACGTGCGATGCGAGCAGTTCGTGGTCGACGGCGCCGGAGGCGTCGAACGGGGTGACGGGGAAGAAGAGGATGCCGTCGAAGTTCATACCGGCACGTCCTTTCGGGTGTCGGTGCGGGAGGGTTCTTCGGTCAGGGCGTCGCGCCACGAGTAGCGGGGCGCCCAGTCCAGCAGGCGACGCGCCTTCGCGTTCGAGAACGCGGGCGCCGTGCCGGTGAGGACGGCGGAAGCCTTCTCCGTGCCGGGGTGGAAGCTGGGGATGAGCTCGGCGAGCGGGCGGCGGGCGAGGGCGTCGTCGGCTCCGACGAAGAAGGTCTCGGCGTTCGGGATCGTGGGCAGAGCGGACAGGAGAGCGTCGGCGAAGGAGGCGACGTCGCGCGCGTCGACGTAGTTGAACAGCGCGGGAGCGGCGAGGCTCGGATCGTCGAGGCGCTCGCGAACGGTGTGGCCCTGCTGCGTGGGGGCTCCGCGCCACTCCTCGGGTGCGATCACGTAACACGGGCGGAAGGCGGCGAAGCGTACGGCGTCGCCGGTCTGTCGGTGCAGCATCCGCATCGTCTGCTCGATCACGAGCTTCGACAGGGCGTAGCTGTTCCACGGCCGTGGCGGCGTGTCCTCATCGAGCGGGAAGCGGTCGGGCACCCAGCCGCGCGGCGCCCCGTAGCCCAGCACGGTGGGGCTGGAGGCGGCGACGATCCGCGGGATCCCTGCGGTCACGGCACCGCCGAGCACCGAGACGGCCAGGGCCGCATTCGTGCGCATGATGACGTCTTCGGGGGCGCTGAAGGGGACGGCGATCGCGGCCAGGTGGATGACGGCGGTCGCCCGCTGCGCGCGGAGCGCCGCGGCGGTGGCCTCGGCGTCGAGCAGGTCGATGGCGAGTTGGTCGGCGCCCTGCAGCTCGGGGGCGTCCGAGACCGTCCGGTCGAAGGAGACCACCCGATGCCCCGCGGCGACGAGGCCGCCGACGAGGCTGCGACCGAGGCGGCCGGAGCCGCCGGTGACGACGACCCGGCTCATCGCCGGCCGTCGAGCAGTCGGATGCGGAGCTCGGAGGTGTGCACGGGAAGACCCGACGCCAGCGACAGGTTGCCCGCGATGCCCACCGCGATCGAGCGGACGCCGTCGGCCCAGCCGGCGGGTCGAGCCAGCGGGTCATCGCCGGGGCCGACGAAGACGTCGGCGAGCAGCAGGTCGTCTCCGCCGCCGTGGCCGCCCTCGCCCGCCTCGATCGGGATCTCGACGGCGTCCTCCCAGTGGCGCTGGACGATCAGTCGTTCGCCCTGCGGGCGGAGGGAGGCGGGGCCGGCGGAGTCGACGGCCGAGGGGTCGAGCACCGGGTGCAGACCCTCGTCCTCGAGGACGGCGCCGCGCTCGACCACCTCGAGCTCGGCGCGGCCCTCGGTGCCGTTGACGGCGACGCGGTAGCCCTCCCACGGGGCGTGGGCGTTCAGCGAATACGACATCGTCGCCCCGCCGGCGTAGTCGACGACGAGCGCGAGGTTGTCCTCGATGGTGATGCCCTCGCCGAACACGTCGCGATCGCGAAGGTAGCCGTCGTGGCTCTCCGCTTCGAGGTAGAGCGCGCGCAGGCGTTCGTCGTCGCGGAGGTCGAGCTCGAACGGGTCGTGGCGGCCGTCGTGCGTGCCGCGCTGCGGCCGCTCGCCGAGATCGCGGGCCCGGGCGTTCTCCGCCCCGTAGAACCGCAGGCCGCCCGAGGCGAACACGCGGCGCGGCTCGTCGCGGATCCACCAGTTGACGAGGTCGAAGTGATGACTCGCCTTGTGGACGAGGAGGCCGCCCGAGTGCTCCTTCTCGCGGTGCCAGCGGCGGAAGTAGTCGGCGCCGTGCTTCGTGTCGAGCATCCACGAGAAGTCGATCGAGGTCACCCGCCCGATGCGGCCGTCCTGGATCACCTGGCGGAGGGCGCTGTTGCGCGGCGAGTAGCGGTAGTTGAAGGTCAGCACGACCGATCGACCGGTGCGCTCGACGGCGTCCTCGATCGCCGCCGCGCTCGGCGCGTCGATCGTCAGGGGCTTCTCGACCACCACGTCCGCGCCGGCATCGAGCGAGCGCACGATGAGGGATGCGTGCAGGTCGTCACGCGCGGTGATGATGACGCGTTCGGCGCGAGAATCGCGGATCATCTGCTCGAGGTCGTCCGGCGACCACAGCGTCGGGGCGGGCACGCCGCGCTCGACCAGCTGATCGCGGTAGTGCTCGGCGCGTACCGGGTTCGGCTCGCAGATCGCGACGAGCTCCGCCCGATCGGCGTGGGTCCCGGTGATGGCGTCGACGTACATCTGGGCGCGGTGTCCCGCGCCCACCAGGGCGTACCGCGTGCGGGTCATGGCTCTCCTTCGTGCCAAGAGCTGAGAGGCCGTCTATGTGGGAAAGCGCTCTCAGGAAACGTTTTCTCAGCCTAGCACGAGCCCTCCTCCGGACGCGAGGCTCAGGCCGAAGGTGAGCGGCTCAGGCCGCGGGAGCGCCGGTGCTGCCGCGGACGATGACGTCGGGCGAGACCGTCACGGCGGGCTCGGGCGTGCGGCCCGTCAGCAGGTCGTGCAGCGCCGACCACGCTCGCGCGCCGAGCTCGCCCATCGGCACGGCGGCGGTCGTGAGTGCGGGGGAGGTGTACCGCGCGAAGGGGATGTCGTCGAACCCCGCGATCGAGAGTCGGCCGGGCACCGGAATGCCGCGTTCGGTCGCCGCGCTCAGCAGCCCCATCGCCGACAGATCGTTGAATGCCAGCACCCCCGTCGCCCCTGACGCGAGAACATCGTCGAGAGCGCCGGCGCCGCTGGCGAAGTCGACCCCGGCGGGGATCTCGGCGATCTCGCAGTCCGCCAGCTCGCGTCGCGCGTCTTCGAGTGCAGACAGTCGCTGCCCGCTCGAGGCGCTGCGCGCCGCGCCGGCGAGGTACGCGAATCGGCGGTGTCCCTGCGCGTAGAGGTGGTCGATGATGGCGCGCAGAGGCGTGCGATAGTCGGCCGCCACGCTCGGAGCGTCGCCCGTGCGGTTGACCAGGACCACGGGGGCGACGTCGGCGACGACGTCGGCGAGCTGGTCGTCGCTCATGCGTGGCGCGCACAGGATCAGTCCGTCCGAGCGCCGCCGCGACTCCAGCGCGAGCAGGCGCTCCTCGTCGACGTTCTCGTCGGAGTCGGCGATGAGCACGTGGTAGCCGTCGGCGACCGCGGCCCGGCTGAGGCCGCGCAGCATCCCCTGGAAGGTGGGGTTCGCCAGGTCGGGCACGACGACCGAGATGGTCTGAGTGCGGCCGAGCACGAGGCTGCGCGCGAGCGGATTCGCCGAGTAACCGAGCTGCGCGGCCGAAGCGCGCACCCGCTCGGCGAGAGCCGGATCGACGGTGGCGTTGCCGTTCATGACGCGCGAGACGGTGGCGAGTGAGACGCCGGCGTGCGCGGCGACGTCGGTGATCGTGGTCTGCTTCGCTCCGGCCATCGTTCCCCCGCCCTTCGTCCGGCCATACTATGCGAGGAAACGTTTTATGACGGGAGACGACGATGTCTGCGATCACGACCGCGACGACGGAGCGCGACGTCAAGCGCCGTCGCCTGGCAGCCGTTCGTGAGGATGCCGGCGCCGATGCGCTCGTGCTCTCGTCGCATGAGGCGCTCTCGTGGTACCTCGGCGGTATTCGGACGCACGTCTCGTTCGCGGGTCCGCCCGTGCTGGCCGTCCGCGTCGCTGAGGGCGGCGACACTCTCTTCGTCTCGGCGAACGAGGCCGACCGGCTGATCGCGGAGGAGCTCGCGCCGGCGGATGCCACGCGCGTCGTCCGGGTTCCGTGGTTCGAGTCGGTCGTCGCGCACGCCCGGGCCGGTGCTCCCGGCGGGGCCTCGGAGGCGCGCGGGGAACTCGTGGTCGGCGAGGCGGAGGTCGGCGCCCATCTTCGGGCGGCGCGTGCCGCGCTGGTGCCGGAGGAAGTCGATCGCTATCGGACGCTCGGTCGTGAGGTGGCCGAGGTGTTGACGGATGTCGCCGCGGAACTCTCTCCCCTCATACCCGAGCGTGCCGCGGCTGCCGGGCTGGCTGCCGGACTCGTGGCACGCGGTATCGATCCTCTGGTGGTGCTGGTGGCGGGAGAGGGGCGGTTGGCCCACCGGCATCCCCTTCCGACGGAGTCGCCGCTCGGCGCACGTGCGATGCTCGTCGTCTGCGGACGTCGCCGCGGGCTCATCGCCAACGCGACCCGCTGGGTGGGTGCGGCCGGTGGCGATGACGCACGCATCCTCGAGGTCGAAGCGGCGTTCTTCGCGGCGACTCGGCCCGGCGCCCACCTGGACGGAGTGTTCGCTGCGGGGTGTCGAGGCTACGCCGATGCGGGGTTCGATCCGGACGAGTGGGAGCGCCACCATCAGGGAGGGCCGACCGGATATGCCGGGCGCGATCCGCGGGCGACGGCAGGGACCCGTGATCTCGTGCGCTCGCCGCACGCATTCGCGTGGAATCCGAGCGCGCCCGGGGCGAAGGTCGAAGACACCGTAGTCGTCACGGACGCGGGCGTCGAGGTGCTCACGGTCGACCCGAGGTGGCCTACGACCACGGTCGGCGGAATCGCCCGGCCCGTCGCGCGCCCGTTCTTCTGAAGCGCGCCGTGCCGACCTGTGCTCCGCTCGAACCTGAGCGTGGGTTCGCGCGTGCGCATGTGCGCGTGTGTCGTTCGGGCAGGCGCGGAGGGGCCTCCGCACGGGGTGCGGCAAGGGGATGAACACGTCAGAACGGCGGCTCTGACCCGAGGAAGGTATGGAATCGCCGCTCTCGCCGCTGTGCCGGGGACAAAGCGCCGGGCGATCGTCCATCGTCCCGCCTACCCGGTGGTCGATCGGTCGTGACGGCGACCGTGAACGCGACGAGTGGTGGTGGTGCGTCTTCGCGGTAGATCCGTCCGGTCGGTGAGCTCCACACCAGCTTCCCGCCGGGGAGTTGTCGGACGTGCCATCGGGTGTGGTGTTTGACGTCGTGGTGTCTCTTGCAGAGGTGGGCGAGGTTACGCACGTGCGTCTGCCCGTCGTCGGATGCGGCGATGGTGTGGTCGAGTTCGCAGCGGATGGCGGGTTGCCGGCATCCGGGGAATCGGCAGTGCCGGTCCCGCGCGCGCAGCAGCCGGATCATGGCGGCGGTGGGCCGGTAGCTGTCGCATTGGAGGACGGTGCCGGTGACCGGGTGGGTCAGCAGCCGGTCCCAGGAGGTCGCGTTGCCCGCGAGCTCTCGCGCGGTGGCCGCGTCGATGGGCGAGCGCCCCGCCAGACCGGCAGGCCCGTCGTCTTGCCCGATGAGGGTGAGGGCGGACACGGCGACCTGCACGTGCGCCCGGATCTTGCCGAGGGTTCCGTCGCCGTCACCGGTCGCGGTGGGGTCGAGGGCGGGCGCGCCGGCGAGGAGGAGGTCGCTGAACACGTCGGCGCGGACCTGGTCGATGGTTCGCACATCGTCGTTGAACGTCGACCCGTCGCAAAGGGTCGTATCGGCGTCGGTTATGCCGCCGTTCGCGTCGGTTCGAGCACCGTCCGGCATGGCACCGGCGGCATCGGCGTGCGCGCGCGCGTTGATGATCTCGCGCGCCTGTCGGGTGAGCCGGTCGTCGACGATTCCGTCGGCGATGACGGTCGGGAGCGTCGCGATCAGGTCGGACATCCCGTCCGGCCCGGCCTGCACCCGCACGCACCGCCCCGCCGCGGCCTCCGCGTGTCGTTCGGTGAACGAGCGCGGGTGCGTCCGCTCGGCCAGCATCCGCAGCGCGTCCCGCACGCGGTTCGGGGTCTCGCCCTCGCACCGCTCGATCGCGACCCGCTCGAACTCAGCCCGTTCGGCCGCGGGGACGAGGCATCCGATCTCCTGGATCACCCGCACGTGCCCCCGGACGATGCGTCCGTCCTCCCAGGCGGCCATCGTCACCGGATAGTTCTCGACCAGGTCTCGGGCCTCGTCGATCCGGCGTTGCAACGTCCGGTCGGTCGCCACGAACACCCCGGCCAGCTCGGCGGCGATGCCACGTAACGCCATCTCCCGGGCCTTCACGCGCTCGGACGCGCCAGCCGCCTGCCTCTCGGCCAGAACCCCAGCCGCGGCGAGCACCCGAACCTCCCGAACCTGCACGGCCCGTGCGGCATCCGAAACCCGCTCAGCATCCGCAACGAGAACGGCGAGCGCGTCGACGTCGCCGTCGCTGCCCATCCCACCGCCCGCCCGGCTACCGAGCCCGCCATTCGAATGCATGTTCGAACACTGTCACGAACCTCCGACATCACCCCGCGGCTCTCCACAGCCCCCATCCCACGCCCCGCGCCGCATCGCCATCGCGACTCGGGATGATGGAGCCATGCCTCGATACCTTGTCGTCGACGCGGACCTGGCGGGTTTCGCGCAATATCAGCAGCTTGAGGCGGATGCCGATGGGCTCTGGTGGGTCGTGCGGCAGATCGATGAGCACCCCGCGGGTGCCCGGCGATACGGCGCCGGTGCGGTCGTCGTCGACGATTGGGGGATGCTCTCCGATCAGCCCTCGACCGCGTCGGAACTCGACGACGATGAGCTCACGACGCCCATCACCGCCGACGAGTTCGAGCGCCGCTGGAACGACGCGTGCTGACGCGTTCGGGTCAGGCGAGGAGCGCCGCGACCTCCGCGTCGGTCAGCCGGCCGTCGGCGACGAGGAGCCGATAGGCGCGCCGTACTGGAGCGCCCGGGGATGCCGCGACCGCGCGGTCCCAGGCCAGCGCGGCTCCGATGCCGGGATAGTCCGCGACCCGGACGAACCACGGATCGCCGGCAGACGACTCGTCTGCCGCAGCGAGTGCGACGGTGGCCTCCGCAGCAGCGCCGCCGGTCGGGCCTGCGAAGGCCGCCGACCATGCGAGCCACGGCGCGACCGTTCCGTGCACCGCCTCCTCGCCACGGGCCGAGAACGTGCGCACGTCGACGCCGACGCAGGCGGGGAGGCGCCACGCGAGCCCGCCGTAGCCGCCGCCCACGCGACCGTTGCTGCCCGGACCCCCGAGCATCACGGTGCGGTCGGTCGATGACGACAGCTCGAACGACAGGGTGATGACAGCGGCGCGCTCGTCGCGATGGATCAGCCGCACCTCGCGGCGCTCGCGCATGACGACGCTGCCGTCGGGGCCGATCCAGCGCAGATCGAGAACCGCGCCGTCGGCGATCCGCTCGACGCCGGCGATCTCGATGCGCCCGTGATCGTCGCGCCAGATGTAGTCCTCGCCCGGGGTGTAGGTGCGACCACCCCAGAAGTTCGTGCCGTCGACATCCTGCAGGGCGACGCTGACACCGAGGTGCCAGTCGTGGTCGGCGGGATGGTGGTCGGTCACGGTCACGCCGCCGGGGGTGCGGAGCGGATGCAGGTACGGGCGCGGGCTCGACGACCGCGCGGTGCCAGCGCCGTCGACGAGCTCCGCCAGGGGCGAGCCGTCGCCCGGCAGGGTCAGCACGATGTCGCGAGCCGTGCGCCGAGCCCAGGGAAGGTGCAGCTCGGCGAAGGTCGCCTCGGCGTCGACGGCGCGGACCACGGCGTCTTCGATGCCGTCCACGATGAGCCGCCGGGCGGGGCCCTCGCCGCGCGCAGTGACGAACGCGGGGTCGATCTCGTGCGGCGCGGTGCGTCCCACGGCATCGATGACCGCGACGAACGCGCCCGAGGCTGACAGGGGCGACAGCAGCGCGACACCCTCGTCGCGATGATCGAGGAGGTTCTCGAGCAGGTCGTCACGCTCGAAGCGTTCGCTGCGCCCGTCGACCTCGACGATGTCCTCCGTGTAGAAGAAGCGTGCCGAGCGGCGGCGGCCATGCACCTCGACGTACGGGTCGACCTGCTCGTCGGCGCACAGCGTCAGCCCCGCGGTGACGCGGATGCCGCGCGTCGTCGACACGCGCAGCAGGCTCGTGTCGTCGCCCTCGATGGCGTTGGCGCGGTAGAGATCGGCGGTGACCTGCGTGATGTCGGCGACGGCTGTCGTGCCGGCGATCGCGAGAGCGGTGGCGGTCGCGTGGGCGAGCGGGTTGGTCGTGACCCCGTCGACGACGGCGACACCGTCGAGTTCGCGGCGCCCGGCCCAGCGGCTGCGCTCCCAGTACGCGCGGTCGCGCGCCCAGAGTCCCACGGCTCCGATCGCGCGGACCGGGCCCAGGTCGAACTGGTCGTCGGCGAAGGCTCGAAGCGCCCGCGACCCGAGGCTCTGGAAGCCCACCTGCACCCGCGCGCCCGACCGCGCGGCGGCGTCCTCGAGCACGCGCAGGTCGGCGAGGGTCAGCACCGGCGGCTTCTCGAGGTACAGGTCGATACCGCGGTCCACGACGGTGCGCGCGAGCTCGAGGTGGGTATGCAGCGGCGTGGCGACGATGACGACATCGACGTCGTCGGTCGCGGCGAGCAGGGTCGGCAGGTCGGGGAAGACGCGGGTGTGTTCCGGCAGGGTGCCCGGTGCCGGCGGGCGGGGGTCGGCCGCCGCGACGAGCCGCACGCGATCGCCCAGACGGCGGAGATTGTCGAGGTGCACGGTTCCGTAGCCGTGGACGCCGACGAGGGCGATGGTGGTGGTGCGTGGCATCCGATTCTCCTGACGTCGCTCCCATCATGCCAGCAAGCGCTTTCCCATGGGTCTCGCGACGCGCGCTGACGTCTTCGGGTGGGAGCGGTGAAGCGACACCCTACGGCAGGCGCCACCGGCCGTCGATGGGGAGCGCTGCCCGCGACGGGCCCGGGTGCCAGGCATTAGCGTCGAGGCACATCGATCCGAGGAGAACCGCCATGGCATCACCCGCATCCCGCACCCCGCGCACGCGACTGAACGCCGGGCTCGTCGTCGCGGCCCTCGGCCTGGCGGCGCTGACGGGCTGCACGCCGGCGGGTGGACCGAGCGGAGCGGCCTCGAGCGCTGCGCCCGAGACGACCGCGGCGTCGCCCTCGGCGTCGGCGCCCGCTGCGGCATCCGGTGCGCTCGACCGCACCGAGCTCGCCGACCTGTTCAGCGGCATCCAGTTCCGCCCCGCCCAGTACGACACGATCGCCGCGATGCTCGAGTCGATCTATCCCGGGTTGACGGTCTCGGACGCCGGGTGCCTCGCTCCCTTCGGCGCCGGGTGGGAATCGGCCGGCGATGCTGTCGAATGGGGCACGAGCAACGACCGATCGATGACGGCGGTCGTGGCCTCCGCGGCCGACGACGCAGCCGCCGAGGCGCTGGTGGCTCAGGCTGAGGATGCCATCGCGCGCTGCGCGGACGGGCAGGAGCTGTTCGCCATGCAGGGGGTGCCGGTCACGACCTCGGTCGAGCCGTTCGATCTCCCCGTCAGCGGCGCGGACGATGTCCAGGGGTGGCGGGTGACCGGCGACGTGGGCGGCTCTCCGTTCGCGCTCGTCGGCGCGACGGTCCGCACGGGTCAGAACGTCCTCGCGCTCGTGGGCTGGGATCCCGAGGCGAGCGCGGACTACGTGCCGCAGGCGACGCAGCTCTTCGTCGACCGCATCGCGCAGGCGGCCGGCTGATTCGCGCCGAGGGGGTGTGCACGGTCGCGACGGGCGCCTAGCATGGTCGCGTGGCACGGAAACCGCTTTCCCATCCCGCGGGCCTGATCGACGGCGCTCATCCGGCGCGATCCGTCCTGCGGCTGCTCGCCCGTCGCCCGGGGCGCATGAGCGTCGCCGTCGGCGCTTTCGCGCTGAAGGAGATCCCGATGTGGTTCCTCCCGGTGATCACCGCGGCGATCATCGACATCGTCGCGGGCGGGGGTGAGGTCTCGGCGGTCATCGGCTGGTTCCTGCTGGCCGCGGCCCTGCTGCTGCAGAACTACCCGAACCACATCCTCTACACGCGCAGCTTCATGACCGTCGTGCGCGACACCGGGGCCGACCTGCGCAACGCGCTCGCCGCGCGGCTGCAGAGCCTGTCGATCGGATACCACTCGCGGGTGAGCTCCTCGATCGTGCAGACCAAGGTGGTGCGCGATGTCGAGAACGTCGAGCTCATGCTGCAGCAGGTCACGCATCCGCTGCTGTCGGCGACGATGGTGATGATCGGCGCCCTCACCATGACCGCGATCGCGGTGCCCCAGTTCCTGCCGGTCTACGCGCTCGCCGTACCGATCGCGATCGGCATCCGGTACGGCATGCGCAACCGCTCGCGCGAGCGCAACGCGGTCTTCCGCCGCGAGGTCGAGGTGTTCTCGGCACGCGTGGGTGAGATGGCCTCGCTCATCCCGGTCACCCGCGCCCACGGCCTCGAGGAGACGGCCGTCACGCGCGTCTCGCGCGGCGCCGAGGGAGTGCGACGCGCGGGTCTTCACCTCGACATGCTCAACGGTCACGTCGCCTCGATCTCGTGGGTGGCGATGCAGCTGCTCGGCGTCGGATGCCTCGTGCTCGCCGCGATCTTCTCGCTCACCGGCATCCTGCCGATATCGCCCGGCGAGGTCGTGCTGCTCTCGACCTACTTCACGCTGCTCACGCAGGGGCTCACCCAGCTCCTCATGCTGATCCCGGTCGGAGCGCGCGGGCTCGAGTCGGTGCGCTCCATCGCCGAGGTGCTGCAGGAACCCGACCTCGAGCAGAACGAGGGCAAGCGCCGCGTGGATCGCGTCGTCGGCGACATCCGGCTCGAGCGCGCCAGCCATCGGTACGCGGGGGCGAGCGACGACGCGCTGCACGAGATCGATCTGCACATCCCCGCGGGCCGTACCTACGCGTTCGTCGGCTCGTCCGGATCAGGAAAGTCCACGCTGCTGAACCTCGTCCTCGGGTTCGTTCGCGCGACGAGCGGGCGGCTGACGATCGACGGGGCCGACGTGCAGGAGCTCGACCTGCGGACCGTGCGCCGCGCGGTGTCGGTCGTGCCGCAGGAGTCGGTGCTCTTCGAGGGCACGATCCGCGAGAACGTCGCCTACGGGCTGCCCGACGTCTCCGACGAGCGCATCGAGCGGGCGCTGCGCGACGCCAACGCGTGGGAGTTCGTCAGCGACCAGCCGGCCGGGTGGGACACCGTGGTCGGCGAGCGGGGCGCGCGCCTGTCGGGAGGGCAGCGGCAGCGGCTCGCGATCGCGCGGGCGCTGGTGCGCAATCCCCGCATCCTGCTGCTGGATGAGGCGACCTCGGCGCTCGATCCCGAGTCGGAGGAGCTCGTGAAGGACGCGCTCGCGCGCCTCATGGCCGGCCGCACGACCCTCGTGGTCGCTCACCGGCTGTCGACGATCCGGCGTGCCGACCGCATCATCGTGCTCGAGCGCGGGCGGATCGTCGAGCAGGGTTCGCACGACGACCTGCTGGCCGCCGCCGGCCGCTACGCCCACCTCCACGCCACCCAGTCCTGACCCTCCCCCCTCACCCCTCCGTCGACTCGCCAGAAGGTGCGGATGCCGGTGCCCCCGGATCCGCATTTCATGGCGAGTCGACGGGTATAAGACAGGAGAACTCATGCTCAGGGAGATCTATCGCGACCCGGTGTACGACGGGGCGACCGATCCGGTGGTCGTCATCGAGCCGGGCGACGGCGGATGGTGGATGTTCTACACGCAGCGGCGGGCGACGCATCCCGACCCGGGGCCGGGCGTCTCCTGGGTGCACGGCTCGCGCATCGGGGTGGCGCGCTCGCGAGACGGCGTCGATTGGCAGTACGCGGGCACCCTCGAACCGGATGTCGGCGGGCTCGAACTGACCGCCGGGCAGCCTCCGGCCGACGTCGACCGCACCCACTGGGCCCCCGAGGTCGTCTTCGACGGCACCGGATGGCGGATGTATCTGACCGAGATCGACGGTGTGCCCGATCGCTGGCCGGGTCATGCCCGCACGATCGTCGCCTACCGCTCGACCGACCTCGTGTCGTGGCACCGGCTCGGACCGCTCGATCTCGCGAGCGACCGCGTCATCGACGCCGGTGTGGCCCGCGGTCCCGACGAGAAGTGGCGGCTTTGGTACAAGGATGAAGCCGCCGATTCCGTCACCCGCGTAGCGGTGTCGGAGGACCTCGAGTCGTGGAGTGACGGCGGGGTCGCGATCGGCGGACGCCCGCACGAGGGGCCGAGCGTCTTCGAGCTCGACGGCCGCTGGTGGATGATCGTCGACGAGTGGCGGGGGATGGGTGTCTTCGTCTCGGACGACACCGTCCACTGGGTGCGCCAAGGCGGTCCCGACGACATCGTCCTCGGCGCGGGGGCCGTGCCCGGCCGAGGGTTCGGGCACCACGGCGCCCCCGTTCGCGACGACGACTCCCTCTGGTACTACTTCTTCGCACAGCCGGCCACGACCCCGGATGCCGGTGGCGACGGGGCCGGTGCGTACGACGTCGAGGCCCGCCGGTGCGCCGTCTACCGAGTGCGGCTGCGTGTCGACGCGGGTCGGTTGGTGTGCGAGGCTGAGTCGACGCACTGAGACCGGTAACAGTCGCGAGATCACGGGTCGGAATCGGTTGACCCGACTTCCTTGCGAAACGTTTCATCGCGTAGTACCGTTGCCGGCAAGCGCTTTCCCAACCATCGGAGGCGCGCACCTGCACACACGGACAATGGACGTTCGCGCGCACCGAGACGACGACGTTCGGCAGAGAGGACAACGATGTTCAACAGAAAGCGGGCACTGGCCACGGTCGCCATCGCGACAGGCGCCGCGCTCACCCTGGCGGGCTGCGCCGGCGGAGAGACCCCGGCCGCGGATGCCACATTCGACCCGGATGAGAAGGTCACCCTGAACCTGGCGTTCTGGGGCAACGACGTTCGCGCACAGCTCTACAACGAGGCGATCGCCGCGTTCAACGAGGAGTACCCGAACATCACGGTCAACGCGACGTTCCTGACTTTCCCGGAGTTCTGGGAGAAGCGTCAGACGGAGGCCGCGGGCGGCGGGCTGCCGGATGTCATGCAGTTCGACTACTCGTACCTGCGCCAGTACTCCGAGAACAACCTCCTGCTCGACCTCGACCCCTACCTCGGCGAGATCATCGAGACCGATGCCCTGCCGCAGAACATCCTCGACATCGGTGTCGTCGGCGACACGACTTACGGCATCGCGACCTCGACGAACGCGTGGGGCATGTTCACCAACCCGAAGCTGCTCGAGCAGGCGGGCGTGGAGGACTTCGCCGGCGGCTCGTGGGACGACTACTCCGAGTGGATGGCGAGCGTCACGGACGCGTCGGGCGGCGCCTACTGGGGTGGCACCGACTACACCGGACGCATCCAGAACTTCGAGCTGCAGCTGCGAGCCGAGGGGTCGCAGCTGTTCGACGAGGACGGCGAGCCCGGGTTCGACGAGGAGCGGCTGACGCAGTTCTGGGAGGACGGCGCCGAGCTCCGCGAGAGCGGAGCCGTGATCGGCCAGCAGCGCCTCGAAGAGGCCCTGCCGCTCTCGGGCTTCGACGCCGCGCTGACGGCGAGCGAGCTCACGTGGGACAACTTCGGCGGCGGCTACCTGGGCAACCTGGGCGAGGGCTACACCGAGCTCGGTCTCGTCGCGCCGCCCGTGACGAAGGAGGGCGCGAAGGACCTCTACCTCAAGCCCTCGATGCTCCACACGATCTCGGCGAAGACCGAGCACCCCGCGGCCGCGGCGACGCTCGTCAACTTCCTCGTGAACTCGCCGCAGTCGGGTGAGATCTTCGGCACCAACCGTGGCCTTCCCGCCTCGCAGACCGCCCTCGACGCGGCCGACCTCGACCCGCTGAGCCAGCAGGTGAAGGAGTACGAGGAGTCGATCGCCGACCGCCTCGGCGACGCCCCGCCGGTCCCGATCGTCGGCTACGGCACGATCGAGGAGGAGTTCCGCAAGCTCGGCACCGAGCTCGCCTTCGGCACCATCACCGTGGATGAGGCCGTCGAACGCTTCTTCTCGCAGATGGACATCACCCTCAACGGATGACCCGATCCCGCGGGCCGGCGCACGGCGCCGGCCCGCGGGCCCCGCATCCTCCCCGCATCCTCAGGAGCATCGTGACCACTACCGCCACACGGGTGATCGTCACCAAGGACTCGTCGCGTCGCGGCCTGGTCCGGAAGCAGCGGCCCGAACATCTCGATCGCCCCGGCGCTCGCAAGCGCGCCGTCCGCGAGAACATCGCGGGCTACGGCTTCCTCCTGCCGTGGCTCGTCGGATTCTTCGGACTCACGCTCGTGCCGATGGCGTATTCGCTGTACCTGTCGTTCACGAGCTACAACATCTTCTCGCCGCCCAAGTGGGTCGGCATCGACAACTACATCCGACTCTTCACCAACGACCCGAGCTTCATGCAGTCGGCGCAGATCACCCTGATCTACGTGCTCGTGGGCACCCCGATCTCGCTCATCGCCGCACTTCTGATCGCGCTGCTGCTGAACTACCGCGACAAGGGCGCGGCCTTCTTCCGGTCGGCGTTCTACGCCCCGTCGCTCATCGGGGCGTCGGTCTCGGTCGCGATCGTGTGGCGCGCGATGTTCGCCACGGACGGTCCCGTCGACAACGGCCTGAACGTGTTCGGCATCGAGCTCGGCGGCTGGATCGGCAACCCCGGCCTCATCCTGCCGATGATGATCCTGCTCGCGGTCTGGCAGTTCGGTGCCACGATGGTCATCTTCCTCGCCGGCCTCAAGCAGATCCCGAAGGAGCTGTACGAGGCGGCCGAGATGGACGGAGCCAACGCCCTCCGCCGCTTCCGCGCGGTCACGGTGCCGATGCTCTCGCCCGTGATCTTCTTCAACCTGTTGCTCGGGCTCATCGGGGCGTTCCAGGTCTTCGGATCGGCCTACATCATCTCCAACGGCACCGGCGGCCCCGCCGGCATGACGAACTTCATCACGGTGTACCTCTACAAGACCGGATTCGCCGACGGACGCATGGGTTACGCCGCCGCGATCGCCTGGGTCCTCCTCGTCGTCGTCGCCATCATCGCCCTCATCCTCTTCCGCACCCAGAAGTCGTGGGTGCACTACTCGGGAGACAACCGATGACCACGTCACCCACCTCACCGCTGACGAGCGAGGCCATCTTCGCCGAGCAGCAGACCACGCCGATGCCGCCTGCCCGGCGCCGCGTAAAGCGCAAGACCTGGCAGACGATCATCTGGTTCGCCGTGCTGATCGTCATCACCGCGGTCGTGCTCTACCCGCTGGTCTGGCTGCTGCTGTCGACGTTCAAGCCCAACAGCGAGTTCGGCCAGAACATGGGCCTGCTGCCGAACGCGCCGACGATCGAGAACTACATCAAGGTCGCCGAGGGCATCGCGGGCGTCCCGATGTGGCGGTTCTTCGCCAACTCGCTGCTCATCGCCGGCGTCTCGGTGATCGGAACCGTGTTGTCGTCGGCTCTCGCGGCCTATGCCTTCGCCCGCCTGCAGTTCAAAGGGCTCGGCATCCTGTTCGCCGCGATGATCGGCACGCTGCTGCTGCCGTTCCACGTCGTGATCATCCCGCAGTACATCATCTTCAACAATCTCGGGATGGTGGACACGTACTGGCCGCTGCTGCTGCCGAAGTTCCTCGCGACCGAGGCGTTCTTCGTCTTCCTCCTCGTGCAGTTCATCCGGCAGATGCCCCGCGACATGGACGAGGCCGCGAAGATCGACGGCGCGGGACACCTCCGCATCTTCTGGTCGATCATCCTGCCCCTGATCAAGCCGGCGCTCATCACGTGCGCCATCTTCAGCTTCATCTGGGCGTGGAACGACTTCCTCGGCCCACTCCTCTACCTGACGAGCCCCGAGAACTACCCGCTGCCGATCGCGCTGCGCCTCTACAACGACCAGACCTCGTCGAGTGACTACGGCGCGACGGTGACGGCATCCTTCATCGCCCTGGTCCCGATCCTGCTGTTCTTCATCGTCTTCCAGAAGTTCCTGGTCGACGGCGTCGCCACCCAGGGTCTGAAGGGCTAGCGATGCCGACCGACGAGCGTCCCCGCACGCGGCGCGAGGAGCGCGCCGCGGTGCGGGCCGACCGCTCCGGCAGCGGACCGACACTCGAGGGCCGTCCGCAGCTGCGGCATCCCGGTGCGGCGGGGGCGTTCGCGCTGCTCGGCGAAGTGCTGCTGATCGGACTCCTCATCGGCGCCGTCTCGCTCGCCGTCGTCACTCTTCCGGTCGCGCTCGCGGCGGGGGTGCGGCATCTGCGCCGCTACGTCGCCGCCGACGACTCGCGGCTGTCGCTGTTCTGGGCGGATGTCCGCGCAGGGCTGCTGCCGGGGGCGGTCGTCGGTCTCGCGGCCCTGGTCGTGGCGCTCATCCTGCTGCTCGACATCGACCTGGCCCGATCGGGATTCCTCCCGGGCGGCGTCGTGATCGAAGCGGTCGGCTGGGCGGGCCTCGCCGCGCTCGCCGTCGCCCTCCTCACCGCGGCCGGCTCCTGGAGCCCCGAGCTCGGGTGGCGCGGAGCGGTCCGAGCGATCCCGGATGCCGCGCGCGGCGACGTCGTCGGAAGCCTCTACCTCCTCGCCACGGCGGCCTTCGTCGTGATCGTGACGTGGGCGCTGCCGCCCCTCTTCGTCGCCGGCATCGGCTGCGCCGCGCTCGCGGTCGTGGCGATCCCCGCCCGGCCCCGCCGCACCTGAGACCCGTCCCCCCGGGCCCGCTCCCGATGAAAGGACTCCCATGAAGGCACACCGCCTGCTCGCCACCGTCGGCATCGTCGCCGCCGGTGCGCTGGCACTGACCGGATGCGGCGGCGCGCAGACGCCTCCCGCAGCCGCATTCGACCCCGACGAGAAGGTCACGCTGACCTACGCGTTCTGGGGCAACGACGACCGGGCGAAGCGCTATGACGAGCTGATCGCGGCATTCAACGAGGAATACCCGAACATCACCGTCAACGTCAGCTTCACCGACTTCCCGAGCTACTGGGAGAAGCGGCAGACGGAGGCGGCGGGCGGGGGACTGCCGGATGTCTTCCAGTTCTCCGACAGCTACCTGCGTCAGTACGGCGAGTCGGGCAATCTGCTCGATCTCGCGGAGGTCGCCGACCAGATCGACATGACCACCTTCGACGACGGGCTCCTGGGCACCGGCGCGCTGGGCGGCACGCAGTACTCGCTGCCGACCGGGTACAGCCTGTGGGCGAACTTCGTCAACGACGACCTCGTCGCGCAGGCCGGGGTCGCGGCGCCCGAAGGGGGCACCGACTTCGCCGAGTTCGACGAATGGATGGCCGAGGTCACCGAGAAGACAGGAGGCGCCGTCTACGGAGGCACGGACTACACCCAGCGCATCCAGGCCTTCGAGCTGGTGCTCCGCGCAGACGGCGGCAACCTCTACACCGACGACGGCGAGCTCGGGTTCACCAAGGACCAGCTGCGCGAGTTCTGGGAGAGCGGCGCCGGCCTGCGCGACGGTGCGGCCGTGCCGCAGCAGCGGCTCGAAGAGCTGTCGCCCAAGTCGGGCTTCGGGGCCGCGCTGACCGCCAGCGAGATGAGCTGGAGCAACTTCCTCGGCGGCTACCTCGCCGACTCGGGCGCCTCGTCGATCTCGATCGTCGCACCGCCGACGGCGAAGGAGGGCTCGAAGGACCTCTACCGCCAGGCCGGCCTGCAGGTCGCGATCTCGGCCAAGACCGAGCACCCGCAGGCGGCCGCCCTGTTCCTCGACTTCGTCGTGAACTCCGAGGCCGCCGGTCAGGTCTTCGGGACGACGCTCGGCTTCCCCGCGTCGACCTCGAAACTCGCCGGCGCGACCCTCGAGGGCGCCGACAAGCAGGTCGCCGACTACATCGAGTCGGCCGCGGACCGCATCGGCGATGCGCCGCCGGTGCCGGTGGCCGGATACGGATCGCTCGAGCAGACGTTCTGGGAGCTCGGCAAGTCGCTCGGGCTCGGAACCACGTCGGTGGACCAGGCTGTCGACCAGTTCTTCTCCGAAGCCGAGGTCGTGCTCGGCTGAGGAAGACCGCCACGTCGGGGATGCCGCGCGCGGAAGCGCGGCATCCCCGCTGACCCAAGGAATGACATGACGCCGACGAACGCCGCCATCGACCCCCGTTTCGAGATCTCCCGCATCGATCGCCGTATCTTCGGCGGCTTCGTCGAGCATCTCGGCCGTCACATCTACGACGGCATCCACGAACCCGGTCATCCGTCCGCGGACGCCGACGGTTTCCGGTCGGATGTCGTCGAGCTCGTCCGCGAGCTCGGGGTGTCGACCATCCGCTATCCCGGCGGCAACTTCGTCTCGGGATACCGGTGGGAGGACGGTGTCGGGCCGCGCGAGGAGCGGCCGCGACGTCTCGACCTCGCCTGGCACTCCACGGAGACCAACGAGGTGGGCCTGCACGAGTTCGCGCGCTGGCTCGAGCTCGTGGGCAGCGATCTCATGCTCGCCGTCAATCTCGGAACGCGGGGCACGCAGGAGGCGATCGACCTGCTCGAGTACGTCAACGCCGACGCCGACACCGCGTGGACCCGAAAGCGCGTCGCGAACGGGCGGCGCGACCCGTTCGGTGTGCGGATGTGGTGTCTCGGCAACGAGATGGACGGCCCCTGGCAGCTGGGTCACCGCAACGCCGACGACTACGGCAAGCTCGCCTCGCGCACGGCCAAGGCGATGCGGATGCTCGACCCCGACGTCGAGCTCGTGGTCTGCGGCTCGTCGGGCAGCGGCATGCCGACGTTCGGATCGTGGGAGCGCACGGTGCTCGAGCACACGTTCGACGACGTCGACTTCATCTCGTGCCACTCCTACTACCAGGAGCGCTTCGGCGACGCGCGGGAGTTCCTCGCGTCGGGCGTCGACATGTCGCGTTTCATCGAGTCGGTGGTCGCCATCGCCGACGCGGTCGCGGCGACGAAGAAGAGCGACAAGCGCATCATGATCTCCTTCGACGAGTGGAACGTCTGGTACCTCCACAACGACGACGGCGGCCAGGACGACAAGCCGCGCGAGCCGGGCTGGCCGGTCGCGCCGCGGCTGCTCGAAGACCAGTACCACGCGTTGGATGCCGTCGTCTTCGGTGACCTGCTCATCACGCTCCTTCAGCACAGCGACCGCGTGCGGTCGGCATCTCTCGCGCAGCTCGTCAACGTCATCGCCCCGGTCATGACCGAGCCCGGCGGCCCGGCATGGCGACAGACGACGTTCTTCCCGTTCTCGCTCACGTCGCGCCTCGCGGGGGAGCGCGCGATCTCGGTCGCCGTCGAGTCCGGGACGTTCGAGAGCGAGCGCTTCGGTGCGGTGCCGAACGTCAACGCCGTCGCCACCGTGGACGACGACGGCGCGACACTGTTCGTCGTGAACCGTTCGACAACCGACGCGGAGGACCTGCGCATCGACGTGTCGGCTCTCGCGACCGATCCCGGTGCAGCGGTGTCGATCGTTGAATCGCACCTCCTCCACGACGACGACCGATATGCCGCGAACACGCTCGACGACCCCGACCGGGTCGGCGTGGTTCCGGTGCCCGGGATCGCGCTCGACGACGACGTTCTGTCGCTGTCGCTGCCCCCGATCTCGTGGGCGGCCATCCGCCTGGGCTGAGCCGCTCCGGCACCCCGCGAGCACAGGGTTGCGCCCGCGGGTGACAGCCATCTACAGTATGGGAAAGCGCTTACCACCCCACCGGTGAGCGGACGAAGCAAAGGAACGCCCGTGTCAGAGACGACCACCCTCAGCCCCGCGCCGGAGACGGCGACCGCCCCGCAGGTCCGCGAGATCGGCATCATCATGAACGGCGTCTCGGGCCGGATGGGCTACCGCCAGCACCTCGTCCGCTCGATCCTCGCGATCCGCGACCAGGGCGGCATCGAGCTTCCGGACGGGACCAAGGTCACGGTCAAGCCGCTCCTCGTCGGTCGCAGCGAGGCGAAGCTCGCCGACCTCGCCGCCAAGCACGGCATCGAGGACTACACGACCGACCTCGACGCCGCTCTCGCCGACCCGCGCTGGGAGATCTACGCCGACTTCCTCGTCACGAAGGCCCGCGCGTCGGCGCTGCGCAAGGCGATCGCCGCCGGCAAGACGATCTACACCGAGAAGCCCACCGCAGAGTCGGTCGACGAGGCGCTCGAACTCGCGAAGCTCGCCGCCGAGGCGGGGGTGAAGACCGGTGTCGTGCACGACAAGCTCTACCTCCCGGGCCTGCAGAAGCTGAAGCGCCTCATCGACTCGGGCTTCTTCGGCCGCATCCTCTCGGTGCGCGGCGAGTTCGGCTACTGGGTGTTCGAGGGCGACTGGCAGCCCGCGCAGCGCCCGAGCTGGAACTACCGCGCCGAAGACGGCGGCGGCATCATCGTCGACATGTTCCCGCACTGGAACTACGTGCTCGAGAACCTCTTCGGCGACGTCAAGACCGTCTACGCCCAGGCCGCCGTGCACATCGCCGACCGCTGGGACGAGAAGGGCGAGCACTACACCGCCACGGCCGAGGATGCCGCCTACGGCGTCTTCGAGCTCGAGGGCGGGGTCGTCGCGCAGATCAACTCGTCGTGGACCGTGCGCGTCAACCGCGACGAGCTCGTCGAGTTCCACGTCGACGGCACGCACGGCTCCGCCGTCGTGGGGCTGTTCGGTGCGAAGATCCAGCCCCGCAACGCGACCCCCAAGCCGGTGTGGAACCCCGACCTCGAGGACACGCACGACTACGACGCCGACTGGCAGAACGTGCCCACCAACGACGTCTTCCTCAATGGCTTCCGTCAGCAGTGGGAGGAGTTCCTCACCTCGTACGTGACCGAGACCCCGTACGAGTTCGACCTCCTCGCAGGGGCCCGCGGAGTGCAGCTCGCCGAGGCGGGCCTGCAGTCGAGCCGCGAGGGCCGCAAGGTCGAGCTTCCGGCGCTGAGCATCTGAGCGCCGCACGATGACCGACCTCACCCTCCTCGGCGCCGACGGCGCCCTCACCTCCGTCCCGCTGAACGACGCGCCTGGCTTCGCCCGGCCGACGAGCGCGCTGCGCAGCCGGGTCGCCTACGCGGCGGCCCATGTCGTTCCCGTCGTCTCGGCCGACAACACCCCGGGCCAGCCGGCGCAGATCGACTGGGACGCGACCCTCGGCTTCCGCCGCGCCGTGTACTCCTGGGGTCTCGGCGTGGCCGACGCCATGGACACCGCGCAGCGGAACATGGGGCTCGACGCCGCCGCGACGCGCGAGCTCATCGCTCGCTCCGCCGAGGTCGCGCGCGAGGAGGGGGGCTCGGTCGTCGTCGGCGTCAACACCGATCACGTCGACGACGAGCACATCTCGCTCGATCAGGTCATCGACGCCTACAAGAGCCAGCTCGCGTTCACGGAGGACCAGGGTGCGGGTCCGGTGCTCATGGCGTCGCGGCACCTCGCCCGTGCGGCGTCATCGGCCGACGACTACCGCCGGGTGTACCGCGAGGTGCTCGCCGCGGCATCCGGTCCCGTCGTCCTGCACTGGCTCGGCACCGCCTTCGACCCGATCCTCGCGGGCTACTTCGGCTCGCCCGATTGGCGCGCGGCATCGGACGTCCTCGTCGAGATCATCGGCGAGAACGCCGACAGGGTCGCGGGCGTGAAGATGAGCCTGCTCGACGCCGCGTCCGAGGTGTCGGTGCGCGAGCGGCTGCCCGAGGGCGTGCGCATGTTCACCGGCGACGACTTCAACTACGTCGGCCTCATCGGCGGCGCAGACGTGCCCCAGGCGACCCAGCCCGAGCGCGACCTCGCCTCGCCGCGGCAGCACTCCGACGCGCTGCTCGGCGCCTTTGCGGCGATCACTCCGGTCGCCTCCGCCGCCATCCAGGCTCTGGACGCCGGGGATGCCGACCGGTATCTCGCGATCCTCGGACCGACGGAGGAGCTCAGCCGGCAGATCTTCGCGGCACCGACGTTCTACTACAAGACCGGCGTCGCGTTCCTGTCGTGGCTCAACGGCCATCAGGCTGCGTTCCAGATGGTCGGCGGACTGCACTCGGCGCGCAGCCTGCCGCACCTCTCGCGGATCGTCGAGCTCGCGAACGCGTCGTACGCGCTCGAACAGCCGGAACTGACCGCGGACCGCTGGCACGCGATGCTGCGCCTGAACGGAGTCCGGGCATGAGCGTCGTCGACCCGCGCCTGTCGATCAACCAGGCCACGATCAAGTACGCCGACCTCGCGACCGCGCTGCGGGTCACCGCGGATGCCGGAATCGAGGCGATCGGACTGTGGCGCGAGCCCGTGCAGGAGGTCGGTCTCGCCACCGCCGCCGCCATGCTGACGGACTCGGGCCTGCGGTTCACTACGCACTGCCGGGCGGGCTTCTTCACGATGCCGGAGGGTCCCGCCCGGCGCTCCTCGATCGATGACAACCGGGTCGCGATCGATGAGGCCGCCGCGCTCGCCGCCGCCGGTGCGCCCGGCTCCACCGCGATCCTCGTGCTGGTCGCCGGCGGACTGCCCGAGGGGTCGCGCGACATCGTCGGCGCGCGGGAGCGGGTGCGCGACGCGATCGGCGAGCTCGCCCCCCACGCGAAGGCGGCGGGGGTGACGCTGGCGATCGAGCCGCTGCATCCGATGTTCGCCTCCGACCGCTGCGTCGTCTCCACGCTCGGCCAGGCCCTCGACATCGCGGCCGACTTCGAGCCCGAGGTCGTCGGCGCCACGGTCGACACGTTCCACATCTTCTGGGACCCCGACGTCCTGCCCGCCATCGATCGGGCCGGGCGCGAGGGGCGCATCGCGACCTACCAGGTGTGCGACTGGCGAACGCCGCTGCCCGCGGACGTCCTGCTCAGCCGCCACTATCCGGGCGACGGGGTCATCGACTTCGCATCGCTGACCCGGGCCGTCGAGGCGACGGGGTACGACCGCGACATCGAGGTGGAGATCTTCAACGCCGACATCTGGGCCGCCGATCCCGCCGAGGTCGTGCGCCGCACCGCCGAGGCGTTCGGTGCCGCTGTGACGCCGCACCTCTCGGGCGCGCGCACCCCCACCGCATAGACTCGGCTCGTGGGACAGACGGGGATGTCGCCGCGTGGCTCGGCCACGCTGCACGATGTGGCGAGAGAAGCCGGGGTGTCGCTCGCGACCGCCTCGCGGGCGCTGAACGGCTCGACCCGCAAGGTCGCCGACGCCTATCGCGAACGCGTCGAGCAGGCCGCGGCCCGGCTCGGCTACACGGCCAACCTGTCGGCGCAGGCGACCGCGCGCGGCACGTCCGCGATCGTCGCGCTGCTGGTGGCCGACATCGCCGACCCGTACTTCGGGCAGCTCGCGGCAGGCGTCGCGCGCGGCGCCGACGAAGCCGGGCTCGTCGTCACGGTCGCCATCACCGAGCGCGATCCCGCGCGTGAGCTGCGGCTCGTCCGTGCGCTGCGCGGACAGCGCCCTCGCGGCATCATCCTCGCCGCCTCGCGCACGTCGCGCGAGATGTCCGACGAGCTGAGAACCGAGCTCGACCTCATCACCGCGAGCGGGGGAACCGTCGTCGCGTTGGGCCCGGGCGCCCCCGGCATCCGCAGCGTCGCCATCGACAACCGCGGCGGCGCCCGCGAGCTCGGGGCCGCACTCGCCGCGCGCGGCTACCGCTCGGCCATCGTGCTCGCCGCCGCCGAGGGCGTCGTGACGAGCGACGACCGTCTCGCCGGCTTCGCCGACGGCTTCACGAGCGGCGGGGGAGCCGAGCCCCGCGTGTACCGCGGTGGTTTCAGCCGTGAGTCCGGTGCCGAGGCGATGTCAGCGGCCCTCGCCGACGGCGTCGAGCCGGGAACCGTCGTGTTCGGCATCAGCGACGTCGTCGCCATCGGAGCCCTCACCGCGGTGCGTGCCGCAGGACGCGAGCCCGGCACCGACATCGCGCTCGCCGGCTTCGACGACATCCCGACCGGTCGCGACGTGACACCGCCCCTGACGACCGTGCGGGTGCCGCTCCCCGATGTCGGGTACAGCGCGCTCCGCGCCGCCGTCGACACGGATGCTGACGGGGCCGCGGCTGCGCTGCCCCTCGAGGTGCTCGTGCGCGAGAGCACCCCGCCGCGGAGCGCGTGACGTGACGCGCGTCGTCGTCGCGATCGACAGCTTCAAGGGGTCCATCGCGGCCGCTGAGGCTGCGCGTGAGCTCGCCGCGGGGTGGGCATCCGCCGACGCCGACGCGGTTCTCGAACTGCGCCCGATGGCGGACGGCGGCGAGGGCACGCTCGACGCGTTCGCCGCGGCGATCCCCGAGGCGCGCCCGATGCCCGTGACCGTCACGGGCCCCGCGAGGACAGCCGTCGATGCGTCCTGGCTGCTGCTTCCCCCGACATCCGGCGACCGGTCCGCGCCGTCGGGTCGCGGCTCCGTGGGAGTCGTCGAGCTGGCCTCGACCTCGGGGATCGAGCTGCTGGGCGACGAGCGACGCGGCCTCGACGCCGACACCACCGGATTCGGCGAGGCGATCGCCGCCGCGCTCGACGCCGGAGTCGACCGCCTCGTGCTCGGCATCGGATCGAGCTCGTCGACCGACGGCGGAGCCGGGATGCTGCGCGCGCTGGGCGCCCGGTTCACGGATGCCGCCGGACGAGACGTCGTGCCCGGCGCGCGCGGCCTCGCCGACATCGCGCACGTCGACCTGTCGGAGCTCCGACCGCTTCCCCCGGGCGGCGTCGACGTGCTCAGTGACGTGTCGAACCCGCTGCTCGGTGCGCGTGGCGCTGCCGCCGTGTTCGGACCGCAGAAGGGGCTCGACACGGCTCAGGTCGCCGCAGCCGACGCGGCGCTGAGCGGGCTCGCCGACCTCGTGCCGGATGGGGCGTCGCTTGCTGCCACGCCGGGGGCCGGAGCCGCCGGCGGCACCGGGTTCGGGTTGCTCGCGTGGGGCGCGCGCCTGAGCCCGGGCGCCCGCGAGGTCGCCGCGCTCATCGGCCTCGCCGACGCCATCGCCCGAGCCGACCTCGTCATCACGGGCGAAGGCTCGTTCGACGGGCAGTCCGCGGCAGGCAAGGTCCCCGCGTTCGTCGCCGAGCTCGCCGCGGGCGCCGGGGTGCCGGTCGCCCTCGTCGCGGGGCGGATCGCCGCTGACGCCGACATCGCAGCGTTCGCGTCATCCGTCTCGCTCACCGACCTCGCGGGATCCGCCGCGGCCTCACTCGCCGACCCCGCTCGCTGGCTCCGCGCCGCCGGCGCCGCGCTGGCCCGTATCTAGCCTGCCCGCGCGTTGACTCGCCCGAGTGAACGGCTTCGCCGCGAGCGCACGGCTTGCTCACGTAGGAAGGTCGTTCACTGGGCGCTTGGCCGTGCATTGAGTGACTGATGCGAGGATGCCGGGGGCTCGGGGCGGTGGACGCCCCGTGGTCGATACCCCAGCGCGTCCGAGAGGCCGAGCAGGTCAGCGAGGTACCAGACGATCGCGAGCCACATCTCGGTGCCCTGGAGTCCCGGCTCTGCACCGGCGAGGTGGAAGCTCATGCCCGACCCCGCTCGCCATTCGTCGAGCACATGGTCGAGCAGGCGCGCCGCGAGGTTCTCGACCTCGGCGCGGCGGTATCCGGCTGCCCGCGTGAGCCAGAGGGGATGGGCGACGTCGAGCACGTTGCAGGCATCCAGCCGTGCCGGGTCGAACCAGCGGTCGTCACGGGCGTGGCGGAGCACCGTGTCGATGACGGCCTCCGGATGCGGCACGGGGATGCCGTGCTGCGCGAAGGTCCCGCGCGATGCCCGGTAGAAGCCGTTGACGACGAGCAGCAGGCCGCGGTCGGCGGAAGGCCGGCCCCACATGCCGCTCGCGGCATCCGCATGCGTCACGAGCCATCCGAAGAGGGCCTCGGCCAAGCCCGGCGCGATCCGGTCGCCCCGGCGCCGGGCCCAGAGCAGAGCCGTCCCGATCGCGTCGACGTGATGTCCGGCGTTCCAAGGATCGGTGTCCCAGGGCAATGCATCGAGCCGTGCGATCACGGAATCGGCCGTGGCGTCGCGGATCAGTCCGATGGGGTGGGCGAACTCCGACCCCAACAGGTCGAGCGCGTAGCCGGTCGAGAGCACGTGATAGGCCGTGTCGCCGTCATCCCAGCCGGGGACGCCGACCGCGCCGAGCGGCGGCACCGCGCCCGTCTCCGGATCCTGCCAGCCGCGCAGCCGGGCGATGAGCTCGGACCGGTCGCTGTCCGGCGGCGTCGACCCCAACAGGAGGTCGGCGATCTCGACGGCATCGCCCTGCGCCCGCACCGTCGGCGGGGCGCCCGGCCGGTCGGCGTACAGCCCGGTATCCGGGTCGAGCGAACGCCGGAGCACCTCGCCGGCCTCGGCGCGAGCCCGGTCGGCGAAGTCGGTCAGACGCACCCGCAGACGGTTCGGCGCCGCGGCCTCGTCCCCGGGCGGTACGCGCCACCGCAGCAGACGAGCGGGGTTGCCGCCGACGATCGCGCCGGCGGGCACGTCCTTCGTCACGACGGCACCGGCTGCGAGCACCGCCGAGGCGCCCACGGTGACCCCGTCGAGGACGACGACGTGCGAGCCGATCCAGACGTCGTCGGCGATGCGGATGCCGCGGCTGGTCAGCGGCTGCCGGAAGACAGGCGTCCCGGGCTCCATCGAGTGGTTGAAGCCGAGCACCGAGCTGTGCGCGCCCATCCTGACGCCGTCGCCGAAGACGACGTCGCCGCGGACCACGGTCGACGGATTCACGGAGCAGTCCGCGCCGATGCGCAGGGTGCCGGTGAGATATGCGCCCGCGGCGATGTACGAGCGATCGCCCAGGTCGAGGGTGTCGGCGTCGAGCGCCGCGAGCTCCGAGACGAAGCAGTCATCGCCGAACGACCAGTCCGCGTGCTGGTTCGCCAGCGCCGCCTGATGCTCGCGCTGGCGGCGCCGGCTCTCCGCGGATGCCGTGGACCAGAAGTCCCACGGCGAGTAGTCGTGACGGTCGATCACGCCGGGCCGTCCGCCCGCGGTGCGACGGTGGACTCGCGCACGACGAGGGTGGGGTTGAGCATCACGCGACGGGTGGGCCGGCCGGGGTCGGCCATCCGCGAGACGAGCAGCTCGACCGCCGTCTCGCCGACGCTGACGCGGGGCGGTGCGACGGCGGTGAGCGCGGGCGTGAACAGCTCCGCCACCTCGTCGTCGTAAGCGATGATCGACAGGTCGTCGGGCACGGAGATGCCGCGGTTGAGCGCGAGGTCGACGAACGCCATCGCCTCGGGATCGGAGTGCACCAGAAGGGCGGTGACACCGCTTCCGAGCGCCCGGTCGAGGGTCGTGTCGACCGCGGCGGAGAACTCCGCGCTCGCCCGGTCGGGCAGGGTCGTCTCGATGTGCTGGGCGGGCGTGAGCCCGAGCTCCTCGCACGCGGCCTGCCAGCCGGCGGCGATCTTGCGCGAGGTGGGTGAGTTGCGTGAGAGCACCAGCCCGACCTTGCGGTGTCCGAGCGAGGCGAGGTGGCGCGCCGCGAGGACCGCGCCGAGCGCGTGGTCGGTCGTCACCGCCTCGACGGGGACCCCGGCGGGCTGGACGATCGCGTCGCGCTCGACGAGAACGCTCGGTGTGCCGCAGTCGGCGAGCCACTGAACGACGTCCTGCGAATGCGGGGTGTCGGTGTTCGGCGCGACGATCAGGCCGCGGATGTCGCCGCTCGCGACGAGACGCTCGAGCACGGGACGCTCGTCCTGAAGCTCGTACGACGCTCCCCGGAGGTGGACCTTGAGTCCGTGGCGGCGTGCGGCGGCCTCCATGCCTCGCACGACCCCGGGCCAGTAGAAGTTCAGCGAGGGGACGAGCACGGCGATCGAGCCGGCGGCAGACTCGGGGCCGCTGCCCGCGACCGGCGGGTGCGTGTGCTGACCGGTGGCGGGGATGGCGCCCCCGTGCACGCGCTGCAGCAGCCCCTCCTGCTCCATCTGCGCGAGGTCGCGTCGCAGGGTCACCGTGGCGGCGCCCAGCTCGTCGGTCAGCTGCGAGATGCGCACGGCGCCCTCGCGCTCCATCGTCGCCAGGATGTGCGCGCGGCGCTCGGCCGCCAGCAGCGCCGGTGTGGGGTCGGTCATGGTCGCTCGTCCTCGTTCCGTTCCTGTTCTACCGTGACACGCAGCTCGGTACGACCACCGGCGCTGATCGCGAGGCGGCTCAGGCGGTCGCCCCAGACGTCGGTCAGCATCGGATCGTCGAGTTCGCGAACGACGAGGGTGTGCGGTGCCCCGGCGGGCCACGTGATGCGCACCGGGGTCGCGCCGTCCAGCGGTGTCACGCGAGCCCATCCGTCGCCCGTCGTCACCGAGCCCGCGAGGAGCAGGCGCACCTCGGTATCCGGTCCGGCGGCTTCCCAGCGGTCGTCGATCGTGACGTGTCCCGAGCGGTGAAGCGCAGCCCGGCGTCGCCACGAGCGTACCGAGCCGGCGGGGTAGGCGCCGCCGATCTCGAGATCCAGCGCCTCCATCTCATCCGTTCGGACGATGACCGGATCGGATGCCGCGAACGCCGCGCCATGCGGCTGCGCCGAGCCCGAGATGCGGGGCACGCTGTGCCAGTCGCTCTGCATGGTCCAGATGTCGTATCGGCCGGGGCCGAAGGTCTGCGCCGTGTAGGTCGGCCGGCCGGCGTCGACGATCACCGGCACGCCGTCGGACGCGACGATGATCGAGCCGACGTCGTTGTGGTTGTGGTTCTCGTCGTTGTGGCCGCCCTTCATCACGATGGTGAGTCCGGCGGCGCTGCCCGCGTGGCCGCGGGCGAGCCAGACCTGCGTGGACGGAAGCCAGACCCCAGGGGGCAACGGGCTGGATTCGCGCGGCTCCGCGAGCCACGCGTCGTCGGACAGGGCGCGCAGCAGGCGACCGAGCCCGGCGTCCTCGGTGGCGGGCGCGTCGTCGGCGCGATGCGCGGCGGCATGTCGGCGGGCGTCGTCGTCGCCGACGGCGAGAGCCGCCCGGTGCAGGGCGTGCCACGGCTGGTCCGCCGGCGGACGGGCGGGGCCATCGGCGAGATTGACGTACCAGGGGCCGCCGAGATGCGAGCGATGCGGGAACGCGATCGTTTCACGCAAGGAGTCCACCTCGGGCACGGGATCCCACGCGCCGTCGGTGGCGTAGGCGAGCAGGTCGAGGGCCTCGAGCGCCCGGCACGCGCCGTTCCACCAGTACGCGTAGCCTTCGTCGATCGCGCCGTCGGCGGGCAGAGCCGCGACGTAGCGGTCGAGACCCTGCGCCACGAGGGCGACGAGCTCGTCGCGTTCGCGGCCGTCGTCGCAGAGCACGAGCGCGGCGACCAGGACGTTTCCGTGGATCCACGGGTTCCAGTTGTGGACGTGACCGTCGAGTCCGAGCCAGTGCCAGTCGCGTCGCCGGAGGAACGGGTCGATGACGCGCGCTCGGGCTTCGTGACGTATGCGCTGCCGCAGTCCCGGGTACCGGTCGTCGAGTCGTCGCCCGAGCACGTGGTCGATCCACGCGAGCTGTCCGACGACTTCGCCCGCGCCGAGATCGAGGAACGGGTCGGTGACGGTCGCCAGCACCGACCCGTGCCGCGAGAAGGTGTCGTCGTGGGCGGGCCAGCACCACGTCGACTGCTCGCACAGCAGCCAGACGCCGTCCGCGACCTCATCGAGGTATCGGGGGTCGGGGTCCGACAGTGCTGCGACCACCGCCCGACTCAGCCGCCGCTGCCGCGTGAAGACCTGCTGCTCGTAGCCGTCGCGGTCGCCGTCGCGATGCACGCGCGCTGCCGCGCTCGCGCGGGGCTGCGGCCACGGTGCGTCGAGGTCCGCGCGTGCCCGGTCGACGAGCGGGCGCACGGCGGATGACGGGACCAGTCGGGCCCAGTGGTCGGCGTCGGGCACGGGCAGGGCGTCGGCGGGCGGGCGGAGGCGAGCCGGGACATCGCCGCAGACGGCCGCGAGCGGGCCGGCGAATCCCTCGGTGTTCCACAGCACGGCTGCTCCTTCGGGTGACGGCGGTGTCACCAGTCCAGACGAATAAATCGATCAGTATCGATCATAAGAAAACGAAGAAGATCTTGCAATGATCGAATCGGGTTGCTAATCTCCGAATCGGTCGCGATCAACGATGACGACCATGAAGCCCTTCGAAGGAGAACCGGTGACTTCTGAGCACCCGAACCCGCCACACGGCGCGACCGAGCGTGACACCTGGGTCGCCCGCGCCGACGTTCTGCTCGATGCCGCGCTCCGTCACGCGACGCCCGGCGCGGGCCGCATCCACTTCCCGGGCGCCGAGGGTGGCTACGGTCACGCCGTCGATGGGCTCGAGGGCTTCGCGCGCACCTTCCTGCTCGCAGGATTCCGGATCGCGGGCGCACGAGGCGAGGGGGTAGACGAGCTCATCGCGCACTACTCGCGCGGAATCGTCTCGGGCGTCGACCCGAACGCACCCGACCGGTGGGTTCGGATGGAGGAGCACGCGCAGGCCAAGGTCGAGGCGGCATCCCTCGCCCTCGTCCTCGATCTGACCCGCCCCTGGATCTGGGAGCGTCTCGACAACCTCACGCAGCAGCGCGTCGTCGACTACCTCGCTCCCGTCGTCGGCGACGACACCTATCCGCAGACCAACTGGGTCTGGTTCCGCATCGTCGTGCAGACCTTCCTGCGCTCGGTCGGCGGCCCCTGGTCGGCCGACGACATCGCCGCCGACCTCGCCCGTCACGACTCGTTCGTCCGCGAGGGCGGCTGGCTCTCCGACGGTGCCCAGCGCTCCTACGACCACTACGTGGGGTGGGCTCTGCATGTCTATCCGATCCTGTGGGCGCGCATGACGGGGGCCACCGATCTCGCCGGGGGCCGGACGGGCGCCGACGTCGCCCGACTCGACGCGTTCCTCCACGACGCCTTCGCGCTCGTCGGCGGCGACGGCTCGCCCCTCATCCAGGGGCGCAGCCTCATCTACCGCTTCGCCGCCGCCGCGCCGTTCTGGGCCGGCGCCATCGCGAATGTGCCCTCACACAGCCCCGGCCGCCTCCGCCACGCCGCCGACCGGATCGTGACGCACTTCGCCGAACACGGCGCCCCCGATGCCGACGGCCTGCTCACGATGGGCTGGCACGGCACCTGGCGCGGGCTCGCACAGTCGTACTCCGGCCCGGGTTCGCCGTACTGGGCCGTCAAGGGCTTCCTCGGTCTGCTGCTGCCCGCCGACCACCCGGCCTGGACGGCCCCGGCCGAGCCGTTGCCGATCGAGGCGGGGGACGACCTGCGCGCGATCGCATCGCCCGGCTGGATCGTGTCGGGCACGGTCGCCGACGGAATCGTCCGCATCGTCAACCACGGCACCGACCACGCGTTCCCGGGCGACCGCACGACCGATTCACCGCTCTATGCGCGACTGGGCTACTCCACGGCCACCTCGCCGATCGTCGACGAGCGTGGCTGGCTCGAGCCGCTCGAGCAGTCGGTCGCACTCGTCGACTCGGACGGACGTGCGACGCACCGCACGGCGATGACCCTGCGCGACGTGCGCGTGCAGGATGACGCGGACGGGCGGGTCGGGATCGCGGCATCCCGCTGGGACGCGCACCTCGTCGACCCGGTCCCCAGCGCGCATCGTCACGGATCCGGGCTGGTCGGACATGCCACGTCCGTGGGCACCGTCACGACCACCTCGATCGTCCGCGGATCGTCGGAGGTGCGTGTCATCGTCGTCGACGCACTCGCGCCCGGGCAGGATGCCGCATCGCTGCGACTCCGCCTCGGCGGCTGGCCGCTCTCGGGTGACGAGGTGGTCGGCGGTACCGACGACACCGGAGCGTGGGTGTCATCGCGGGGCCGCAGCAGCGGCATCCGCGCCCTGACCACCGGCGGGGTCGCGGGACTCGTGTCTCGTGCAGACGCCGATCCGCTCGGCGTCCGCACGCTCGTGCCCGTCATCGAGCACGCGGTGCGCGTCGGCGAGCCCGTCGTCGCCCTGCTCGATCTCGCCGGTGGCGAGCGCAGCGCACCGCACGCGGCCGTCGCCGTCGACGGCGCCTCGGTCACGGTCACCTGGCCCGACGGGGCCCGGACCGTGAGCCGTCTCATCGACTCCGAATCGCCTGCCCCGGCGCTTCGGCATCACGAGGTCCGACGTGGGACCTCGCACGCAATCGCAAAGGAGCAGCACGCATGAAGCGCAAATTCGCAGCCGCAGCAGGAATGGCGGTCGTCGCCACCCTGTCGCTCGCCGCCTGCGGCGGGGGATCCGAGCCCGCCCAGACCGCCGACGGCCCCGTCACCCTGACCCTGTCGGGGTGGAGCCTCGACACCACCCCCGAGTTCCAGGTGCTCGCCGACGCCTTCCACGAGAAGAACCCCGACGTCACGGTCGAGCTCAAGCAGTACGACGCGGCTGAGTACAACACGCTGGTCACCGCCGACCTCGCCGCGGGCGTCGGACCCGACATCATCACCCAGAAAGAGGTGAAGTTCGTCACGACGTTCCAGGAGGGCGGCCAGCTCATGGACGTCTCCGACGTCGAGCTGCCCGACGGCGTCGGCGGCGCCTCGTCGTACGAGGTCGACGGCACCGCCTACGGCGTGCCCTACCGCCAGGACCGCTGGGTGCTGTTCTACAACAAGACGCTCTTCGACGCCGCGGGCCAGGAGTACCCCGACGGCTCGTGGACGTGGGAGGACTACGACGCGGCCGCCGAGGCGATCAACACCGCGGGAGTCGCGAAGGGCACCTACCAGCACCGCTGGCAGTCGACCGTGCAGGGCTTCGCCTCGGCACAGGAGGACACCGACGTGCTTTCGGGCGACTACGGCTACTTCGCCGACTACTACAACCGGGTGCTCGCGCTCCAGGGTGCCGGCGCGCAGGTCGACTTCAACACCTCGACGGCCAACCAGCTCACCTACCAGGGCGAGTTCGGCACGCAGAAGGCCGCCATGCTGCCGATGGGCACGTGGTACGTCGCGACCCTGATCTCGCAGCAGGCCTCCGGTGAGGCCAACGACTTCGAGTGGGGCATCGCGCCGATCCCGCAGCTCGACGCGTCGACGACCGGCATGGACAACACGCCCGTGACGTTCGGCGACCCGACCGGCTTCTCGATCAACGCCAACATCGACGGCGCCAAGGTGCAGGCGGCGAAGGACTTCCTCGCCTATGCCGCGAGCCTGGAGGCCGCCGAGGAGCTGGCGAAGATCGGCATCACCCCGGCCGCGTCGAACGACGCCGTCACCGAGGCGTACTTCGCCGTCGAGGGCGCTCCGACCGACGAGCTGTCGAAGTTCGCGTGGTCGACCGGCGACGTCCACCCCGAGAACCCGACGTCGAACAAGACGGCGGCGATCCAGAACATCCTCAACGACATGCACAGCGCGATCCTGTCGGGCTCGACCCCGGTCGAGCGGGCCATCACCGAGGCCGAGGACCGTGTCGCCAACGAGGTCGGTCTCGACTGATCCCGCGCGCCGTCGCTTCGCCGACGGCACCCCGCGGCCGGCGCGGCACCCCGCGCCGGCCGCATCCCCCGCCGTCCTCCCCAGGAGACACCATGACCACCACTGCCGCCTCACCGAAGGCGCGCCGCCCCGAGCCGGCGCAGCGCCGCAGGCGATCGAAGCTGACCCTGCGCAACACGCTGCTGGGGTGGAGCTTCATCCTGCCGAACTTCGTCGGCTTCGCCCTGCTGACCCTCGTGCCGGTCATCACCCTGTTCTACATGTCGCTGACGAACTGGAACATCTTCGGCACGGCGAACTGGGTGGGCCTCGCCAACTTCGAGCGGCTGCTCGGTGACGGCAGCTTCCGCATCTCGTTCGTCAACACTCTGTACTACGCCGCGCTGCACATCCCGCTGACGATCATCGCGTCGCTCGGTCTCGCGCTGCTGCTGAACAACAAGCTGCGCGGCGTCGCGTTCTTCCGCACCGCCGCGTTCTTCCCCTACATCACCTCGATCGTCGCGATCGCGGTCGTGTGGAACCTGCTCTTCAGCCCCGAGTACGGCCCGATCAACGAGATCCTCCGCGCCGTGGGCATCGCCAACCCGCCCGGCTGGCTCACCTCGTCGGAGTGGGCGATGCCCGCCGTCGTCATCGTCAGCACCTGGCGAGACATGGGCTACTACATGATCCTGTTCCTCGCGGGGCTCCAGACCGTGCCCCGCGAGCTCTACGAAGCTGCCCGCATGGACGGCGCGAACGCGTGGGAGCGCTTCGTGAACGTCACCCTGCCGTGCCTGCGGCCGACGATGTTCTTCGTCACCGTGATGCTCACGATCAACTCGTTCAAGATCTTCGACCTGATCCTCGTCATGACCGAGGGCGGGCCGGGTCAGTCGACGCTCGTGATCTCGCAGTTCATCTACCGCAAGGGGTTCGAGGAGAACCAGTTCGGCTACGCCTCCGCGGCCGCCGTGGCGCTCTTCTTCCTCTGCATCCTCGTGACCATCCTCCAGTTCATCTGGAACAAGCGGAGGAACGTCTGATGACGAATCTTCTCGTACCCCAGGACGACCGCCGGGCGCTGCGCAAGATCGCAGCCGACGGCCTGCCCGAGGGACACCGCCCCGACACCGTGTCGCCGCTGCGCCGCGTCGGACGCCTCGCCGGCTACGTCGCGCTCATCATCGCCGCGGCGGCACTGCTGCTGCCGTTCTTCTGGATGATCATGAGCTCGCTCAAGACGGCGAACGAGGTCTTCTCGGTGCCGATCCAGTGGATCCCCGAGGTGTTCGTCTGGCAGAACTACGTCGACATCTGGAACCAGTCGGGGATGCTGACCTGGATCCGCAACACGCTCGTGCTCGCGGTCGTCGTCACCTTCCTGCAGGTGCTGACCGGGTCGTTCGCGGCCTACGGCTTCGCCCGCATCCGCTTCCCCGGCCGCGACGTGCTGTTCCTCGCCTACATCGGCACGATCGCCGTGCCGTGGCAGTCGTACATGATCCCGCAGTTCATCCTGCTCTCCAACGTCAAGGTCTCGAACACGCTGTGGGCCATCATCCTCATCCAGGCGTTCGGCGCCTTCGGGGTGTTCCTCATGAAGCAGTTCTACGAGACCATCCCCGAGGAGCTCTCGGAGGCCGCGCGCCTCGACGGCCTGAGCGAGTACGGCATCTGGCGCCGCATCATGCTGCCCCTCTCGGTGCCCGCCCTCGCGAGCCTCACGCTGCTCACGTTCGTGAACACCTGGAACGACTACCTGGGGCCGCTCATCTACCTGCGCAACCCCGACCTGTGGACCATCCAGCTCGGACTCAAGAGCTTCGTGAGCAACCTCTACGACACCAACTACGCCCTGCTGTTCGCCGGACTCGTCATCTCGGTGGTGCCGATCGCGATCATCTTCCTCGTCGGGCAGAAGTACTTCGTCGAGGGCATCGCGACCAGCGGGATGAAGGGCTGAGGCCGTGAAGCGCATCTCGCACAACACCTACGCGACCGTCTTCGGCGTCGTCTACCTCGGGCTCATGACGAACCTGCTGCTGCTGGCATCGTGCCTGCCGCTCGTCGTGCTGCTGGTGATCACCGACCCCGCGCTGTCGTGGCCGATGCTCGCCGTCGTGGCACCGGTGTGCGCACCGGGCATCACGGCGGCGTTCGCGACCTTCCGCGCCCACGGCGAGGGTGAGAACCAGGTCGTCCGGACCTTCGTCCGCAGCTGGAAGCGCTCGTGGCGCAAGGCCATCGTGCTGGGCGGGATCGTCGTGGCGGCCCTCGTCGTCGTGCTGGTCGACGTCCGCTTCTTCGCACCGATGCAGGCGGGGGTCGCGGTCGTCCCCGTGCTCGGCGTGCTGACCGTGCTCCTGCTCGCATCGGGTCTCGTCGCGTTCGCTGCCCTCGCCGAAGAGCCCGACGCCTCGCTGCGCTCGATCGCCCGAGCGGCGGTGCTCCTGAGCGTGCGCCGGTGGTGGCTGAGCCTCGTCTCGCTCGCCGTCATCGCGCTGCAGGCGGGGCTGTTCGTCTCGATGCCGGCCATCGCGATCGGTCTCACCTCGGCGCCGGCGCTCTACCTCGCCTGGGCCAACGCCCGATACATCCTCCGTCCGGCGCTCGGTGATCCCGAGCCTCAGACCGTCTGAACCCCGAAGGAACCCCTCGACATGACATCCCTCCCCGGCACCGACCTCGGCGTACCCGCGGACGCGGCCCTCGCGCGCGACAGCGGCGCCATCGAGGCGGCGATCGCCGACGCCCTGAGCACGCTCCGCCGCAACATCGAGACCTTCGGGCTGAGCTACCCCGACGACACGACGCACGATGACCGGTACCCGATCCGCCCCGCGGCGAACGGGTTCCCGGCCGGCGCCAACCGCGGCTGGACGACCAGCTTCTGGCCGGGGATGATGTGGATCGCGTGGGAGATCACCGGCGACGCCTTCTTCCGCGACGCCGGGCTGGCCCACGCCGCGGACTTCGCGCGACGGATCCGCGACGAGGACGACCTCGACACGCACGACCTGGGGTTCCTGTACAGCCTCGCCTCGGTCGCGCCCTACCGGCTGCTCGGCGACGAGGACGCGCGTGAGACGGCCCTGGCGGCCGCCGATCACCTCATGCGCCGCTTCCTCGAGCCCGCCGGCATCATCCAGGCATGGGGAGATCTCTCCGACCCCGCGCAGCGCGGACGCACGATCGTCGACAGCCTCATGAACATGCCGTTGCTCACCTGGGCGGGCGAGCAGACCGGGCAGGAGCGCTTCGCCGACGCGGTGCGGCGCCACACGACGCAGCTGCGCACGCACATCCTGCGCGACGACGACACGACCTTCCACACCTTCTACTGGGACCCCGAGACCGGTGAGCCGCTGCGCGGAGCGACCGAGCAGGGTGCATTCGACGACTCGTGCTGGGCGCGCGGTCAGGCGTGGGGAATCTACGGCTTCGCGATGAACCACCGCGCGACCGGCGACCCGGCGCTGCTCGACGCGTCGCGTCGCTGCGCCGAACGCTTCCTCTCGCACCTCCCGAGCGACCGCGTGCCCTTCTGGGACATGGTCTACACCGACGGCGCCGACGCTCCGCGCGACAGCTCGTCGGCCGCGATCGCGGTGTCGGGGCTGTTCGAACTCGCCGGCGTGCTCGAAGCGGGGACGGATGCCGATACCGAGGCCGCCTCGCGCTATCGTGCGGCGGCTCACGAGATCCTCGCGTCGCTCATCGAGAACTACACGCCCGAGAGCCCCGAAGCCGCCGACGCGGTGCTGCTGCACAGCGTCTACGACCTGCCGAAGTCCGTCGGCGTCGACGAGGGCACGCTGTGGGGCGACTACTTCTACCTCGAGGCTCTGGTTCGCGCGGCGCGCCCCGACTGGAAGCCGTACTGGTGAGGCTCGTCCGTTACCGCGCGGTCCGCGCGGCCGATGCCGAGGGGGCCGTCCGGTCGGGCGTCGTCGTGACGGTCGACGGCGTCGACCGCGTCGTCGACCTCGGACCCGCGGCGCTGACCGACCTGCTCGCGGCCGACCGCGACGCGCTCGACCGCGCCGCAGCGCGTGCGGATGTCGCCGACCTCGAGCTGTCGGCAGCGCGGCTCGAGGCGCCGGTGCGTCCGGGGAAGATCCTGTGCCTCGGCTACAACTACCGGGGGCATGTGCCCGACGGCGCCGACCCGACCGCCGACGACCCCGCGTTCCCCGATATCTTCGTGAAGACCCCCAACACCCTCGCCGGACCGGCCGACCCCGTCGTGGTGCCCGCGGTCGCGGACGACGTCGACTACGAAGGCGAGATCGCCGTCGTCATCGGGCGGCGGGCCAAGGATGTCGATGAGGCGACGGCGCTCTCGCACGTCGCCGGCTACACGATTCTCAACGACGTGTCGGACCGCTCGTGGCAGCGGCGGCAGAGCCAGTGGGCGATGGGCAAGTGCTTCGACGGCTTCGCGCCGCTCGGGCCGTGGCTCGTCACACCCGACGAGGCGGGCGACCCGCAGGACATGCTCGTCGAGGTCGTCCGCGACGGCGTCGTGACCGTCTCGCAGTCCACCGCCACCACGATCTTCTCGGTCGCGCGCGTCGTGTCGTACCTCAGCAGCGTCATGACGCTCGAACCCGGCGACGTCATCTCGACCGGCACGCCGCAGAAGCTGCCGGACGCGCAGGCCAGCCACCGCCCGCTGCGTCCCGGCGACACGGTCACCGTGCGCATCGAGCGTCTCGGCGAACTGACCACCACCTTCATCGGAGGCCCCGCATGATCCTCGACTCCTTCCGGCTGGACGGCCGCGTCGCCCTCGTCACCGGTTCCACTCGCGGCCTCGGCCAGGGCGCCGCCGTCGCTCTCGCCGAGGCAGGCGCGGATGTCGCGCTACTCGACCGCGGCGACGCGGCCGAGACGGCGGAGGCGATCACCGCGCTCGGTCGCCGCGCGCACCGCATCCGCCTCGATCTCGGTACCGCGACGCCGGAGCAGCTCGCCGAAGCGGTCGCCGAGACGGTCGCCGAGCTCGGCGGCATCGACATCCTCGTCAACAACGCCGGAATCATCCGTCGTGCCCCGGCCGCCGACCACCCGGCCGCCGACTGGGACGACGTGCTCGCGGTCAACCTCGACGCCGTGTTCCATCTGTCGCAGGCCGCCGGGCGCCGCATGATCGCGCAGGGCTCGGGGCGCATCATCAACGTCGCGTCGATGCTGTCGTTCCAGGGCGGCATCCTCGTGCCCGGCTACGCGGCGTCGAAGCACGCGGTCGCCGGCCTCACCAAGGCGCTCGCGAACGAGTGGGCCGCGTCGGGGGTGACCGTCAACGCGGTCGCGCCCGGGTACATGGCGACCGACAACACCGCGCCGATCCGGGCCGACGCCGACCGCGAGGCATCGATCCTGGCCCGCATCCCCGCCGGCCGGTGGGGCACCCCCGGCGACCTGCAGGGTGCCTTCGTCTTCCTCGCCTCGGATGCCGCGGCGTACGTCACCGGCGCGATCGTGCCCGTCGACGGCGGCTGGCTCGTCCGCTGAGCCGGCCCCGGTCCTCCCCGTTCCATCACCGGCATCCCGCCGAACCGCCCCAGAAGGGAACCCCCATGCAGCAGCGTTACGCGACCAACCCCGCGCAGATCCCCGGCATGACCACCGCCGACCTGCGCGAGCAGTACCTCGTGCCCGAGGTGTTCGTGCCGGGTGAGATCACCGTCGTCTACACCCACCACGACCGCATCGTCCTCGGCGGCGCCGTGCCGGCCGGACGCGAGCTGGTGCTTCCGGGCTACCCCGAGATCCGCAGCGACTACTTCCTGGAGCACCGCGAGGTCGGCATCATCAACGTCGGTGGCACCGGCACGGTCACCGCCGACGGCGAGGTCTACACGCTCGTGACGGGCGCGTGCCTGTACCTCGGCCGCGGCATCCGCGACGTCGTCTTCGCCGACGCGGACGCGGCCGATGGCCAGGGGGGCGCGCAGTTCTACCTGTTCTCGGCGCCCGCGCACACCGCCTACCCGGCGGCGCTCGTGTCGCCCGGCGAGGGCACCGTGCGCGAGCTCGGCGACCAGGCCACGAGCAACCGCCGCACGCTCAACCAGTACATCCACGAGAACGGCGTGCAGAGCTGTCAGATCGTCATGGGCGTGACGACGCTGCACGAGGGCTCGATGTGGAACACGATGCCCGCCCATACCCATGACCGTCGCACCGAGTGCTACCTGTACTTCGACGTCCCCGAGGACGCCCGCATCATCCACCTGCTCGGTGAGCGCGAGGAGACCCGGCACCTCGTCGTCGCCGACCGGCAGGCGATCATCTCGCCGAGCTGGTCGTTGCACTCCGGAGTGGGTACTGCGGCGTACTCGTTCATCTGGGCGATGGCGGGCGAGAACCAGACGTTCGACGACATGGATGCCGCACCCGTCACGACCTTGAAGTGAGCGTGGCCATGCGGGGGGAGCTGCGTGGGGCGCTGCTGACGGCGGGCGAAACCATGGCGATGGTCGCGCCCGCTGCGGCGGAGCGCCTCGAGCACGCCGAGGTGTTCCGCATCGACGCCGGGGGAGCGGAGTCGAACGTCGCCGCGCACGCGGCCGCGCTCGGTCAGCCCGCCGCGTGGTTCTCCCGCGTCGGCGACGATGCCCTCGGTCGACGGGTCCTGTCGCGGGTCGGTGCCCGCGGAGTCGACGTCTCGCGGGTCGTCATCGACGCCGATTACCCGACCGGCCTCTACCTGAAGGACCCCGGTCACGGCGTCACTTACTACCGGGCCGGGTCGGCGGCCGCGCAGCTCTCGGAAGCCGACGCCGACGCGCTTTCGTGGGACGGCGTCGCGGTGCTGCACGTCTCGGGGATCACGGCCGCGCTGGGCGGAACGGCCCCGGCGTTCCTGCGTCGGATCGTCGATCGGGCGCGCGCGGCGGGCGTGTCCGTGAGCGTCGACGTCAATCACCGGGCGCCGCTGTGGGCCGCGGCTGCGGCTGCCGACCCGCTGCTCGACCTGGCACGCCGCGCGGACATCGTCTTCGTCGGTCGCGACGAGGCCGAGACGCTGTGGGATGCCGCGACAGCGGACGCCGCCCGCGCCTTGCTGCCGGACGTCCCGCAGCTCGTCGTCAAGGACGGTGCCGTCGGTGCCACGCTGTTCACGCGCGACGGCGCGGTCTTCGAGCCTGCTCTCGTCGTCGACGTCGTCGAGCCCGTGGGGGCCGGCGACGCCTTCGCCGGGGGGTACCTCGCGGCGCTGCTCGCTGGCGCCCCGCCCTACGACCGGCTGCGGTCGGGGCACGAGCGTGCGGCGCTCACGATGGCCACGACGGGCGACTTCCCCGACCCCGCCCCGGCGCCCGACCAGAACGAACCACCCCTCGAGAGGACTGTCTCATGACCACCCTGCACACCGACGCGAACACGGCGCTCGACGACATCTTCGCCGGCGCCCCGCTCATGGCGATCCTGCGGGGGATGGGTCTCGAACGCTCCGTGCGTCTCGCGACCACCGCGTGGGACCTGGGTATCGACTCGGTCGAGGTGCCGTTGCAGACCGCGGAGGACGAACGCGCGCTGCGCGAGGTCGTGCGTCTCGGCGCTGAGCGCGGCAAGGCCGTCGGCGCCGGAACCGTCGTCACCGTCGACCAGGTCGCTCTCGCCGTCGACGCGGGCGCGGCCTACGTCGTCTCGCCGGGGCTCGATCCCGAGGTCGTGCGGGCGGCGCAGCGACACGGCATCCCGATCCTGCCCGGCGTCGCGACCCCGGGTGAGGTGCAGCGGGCGGTGGCACTCGGCCTCACGTGGCTCAAGGCGTTCCCCGCCCAGTGGCTCGGCGCGGACTGGTTCAAGCACATCCGCGGGCCGTTCCCGGGTGTGCGTTTCGTCGCGACCGGCGGGATGGATGCCGCGAACGCCGCGACTTTCCTCGACGCCGGCGTACGCGTGGTGGCCGTCGGCTCAGCGCTGGAAGACGAGTCGCAGCTGCCCCGCTTGGCCGAGCTCCTCGCCCGCTGACTCGCCCGAGCGTACGGCTTCGCCCCGAGCGCACGGCCTGCTCACGCTCGAAGGTCGTGCACTCGGCGCGCAGCCGTGCATGGGGGGTGATGCGAGGATGGCGCCGCTCAGGGCAGGACGATGACCTTGCCCGCGATGCCGCTCTCAGCCGCCTCGGCGTGCAGCGCGGGGAGCTCGGCGAGGGGGATGCGCCGCGTGACCTCGACGGTGAGCGCGCCCTCGTCGACGAGGCGGACCAGCTCGGCCAGGCGGTCGCTATCGCGGCGGACGAACACCGTCGCGGCACGGACGCCGCGCGCCTCGTCGCTCGGCGTGGCCATGAACGCCGTCGTGCTGACGACCGCGCCGCCGTCGGCGACGGCCCCGACGTAGGCCTCGAACAGCTCGGGTTCGATCGGGGCGAGGTTCAGCAGCACGTCGACTCGTCCGTCGATCGCGCCCAGCACGTCGGTCGTAGTGTGGTCGATGATCTGGTCGGCTCCGGCAGCGCGGACGGCGTCGACGCTGCGGGGGCTCGCGGTGGCGATGACGTGGATGTCGGCGCGCTTGGCGAGCTGGACGGCGTACTTTCCGACGACGCCGCCGGCGCCGACGATCAGCACCCGCTGGCCGGGTTCGAGGCGACCGTCGTCGAAGAGGGCCTGCCATGCGGTCAGCGCGACGGAGGGCAGCGCGGCGGCATCGGCGGGGGGAATGCTCGTGGGCGCGGCGACCACGGCGTCGGCGGGAGCCAGCACGAACTCCGCCGCTCCGCCGTCGTGCTCCATGGGGAGGAACGCGATGACGGCGTCGCCCACGGCAAGGTCGCTCACGCCCGCGCCGACCGCGTCGACGTGCCCGGAGACGTCGTACCCGGGCACGTGGGGCAACTCGATCGGGATGGGGAGGAAGCCCGCGCGCATCCCGCCGTCTGCCGCGTTGTACGCGGATGCGGCTACTCGGATGCGGACCTGCCCCGCGGCCGGCTCGGGGCGGTCGATGTCGACGACCTCCAGGACGTCGGGGCCACCGGTCCGAGAGAACTGCACTGCCTTCATGATGTGATCCTTTACGCTCAAGTGCTTCGAATTCGAAGCGATATGGAGAACGTAGCACTGCTTCGAATGTGAAGCAATAGGTATGATCGAAACCATGACGAACGCGCCACGCTCCCTGACGTCGACGCAGCTCGCGGCCTACCTCGCCTTCACAGAGGTGGGCAGCCTGTTGCGTCCCGCCGTCGAGGCGCAGCTGAAGGATGCCGGAGGTCTCAGCTACGTCCAGTTCCAGCTGCTGGCGCGGTTGAATGACGCCCCGGGCGGCACGCTGCGCATGACCGACCTCGCCGACGGCGTGGTGTACAGCCGCAGCGGGCTGACCTATCAGGCCACGCTGCTCGAGCAGCGCGGATACGTCACGCGCTCACCGTCTCCGGAGGACGAGCGCAGCACCGTGGTCGTGCTGACTGACGCGGGGCGCGAGGTGCTCGCCGCCGTGTTCCCCGGTCACATCGAGACCGTGCATCGGCTGCTGTTCGCGCGGCTGTCGGACGCGGACGCCGCCGACCTCGCGCGCATCCTCGGCAGCGTGACGACGCACCTGCGCTCGGCGCCGCCCCGTTCGGCATCCCGGCGCCGCCCGTCCTGACCGCGGTACGCGCCCGAGCGCACGGCTTCGCCGCGAGCGCACGGCCCGCTCACGCTCGAAGGTCGTGCAACCGGCGCTCAGCCGTGCATTGGGCGTGTGATGCGAGGATGCCGCGGGGTCAGGCGCCGAGCGCGGCCGAGACCACGGCGCGCGCTTCGGCCTGCACCTCGGCGAGGTGCTCGGGTCCGCGCAGGCTCTCGGCGTAGAGCTTGTAGACGTCCTCGGTGCCCGACGGGCGCGCGGCGAACCACGCGTGCTCGGTTTGCACCTTCAGGCCGCCGATCGCTGCACCGTTGCCCGGCGCGTGCGAGAGCTTCGCGGTGATCGGCTCGCCAGCGAGCTCCGTGGCGGTCACGGCGTCGCCCGACAGCCTGCCGAGCGCGGCCTTCTGCTCCGGCGTCGCCGCGGCGTCGACGCGCTGGTAGGCCGACGACCCGAACTGGGCCTCGAGCTCGGCGTAGCGCTGCGACGGAGTCTTGCCCGTGACCGCGAGGATCTCGGCGGCGAGCAGGCACAGCAGGATGCCGTCCTTGTCGGTGGTCCACACGCTGCCGTCCTTGCGGAGGAACGAGGCCCCCGCCGACTCCTCGCCGCCGAAGGCGACGGAGCCGTCGAGCAGGCCGGGAACGAACCACTTGAAGCCCACGGGGACCTCGAGCAGCTCGCGGCCGAGCGACTCGGCCACGCGGTCGATGATCATCGACGAGACGAGGGTCTTGCCGACCGCGGCATCCGCCGGCCAGCCGGGGCGGTTCGCGAAGAGGTAGTCGATCGCGACGGCGAGGTAGTGGTTCGGGTTCATCAGACCCGCGTCGGGCGTCACGATGCCGTGGCGGTCGGCGTCGGCATCGTTGCCTGTGAGGATGTCGTACTCGTCGCGGCGCGCCACGAGCGCGGCCATCGCCGACGGCGACGACGGGTCCATGCGGATCTTCTCGTCCCAGTCGAGCGTCATGAATTTCCAGGTCGGGTCGACCTCGGGGTTCACGACGGTCAGGTCGAGGCCGTAGACCTCGGCGATGAGCGCCCAGTACTCGACCGAGGCGCCGCCGAGCGGGTCGGCCCCGATGCGCACGCCCGACGCCTTGATCGCGTCGACGTCGATGATCGTGGCGAGGTCGCGCACGTACGCGTCGCGGAAGTCGTACTGGCCGAGCGCGTCGAGGTCGATGTCGGCGTGACGGGTGCGGTGCACGCCCTCGAGACCTGCGGCGATGAGCTCGTTCGCGCGGTCGGCGATCCACGAGGTCGCGTCGGTGTCGGCGGGTCCGCCGTGCGGGGGGTTGTACTTGAAGCCGCCGTCGCGCGGCGGGTTGTGCGAGGGCGTCACGACGATGCCGTCGGCGCGGCCCGCGTCGTCGAGCGCGCGGCCCCGGTTGTAGGTCAGGATCGCGTGGCTGAGCGCGGGCGTCGGCACCCACGAGTCGCGGGAGTCGACGCGTACGTCGACTCCGTTGGCCACGAGAACCTCGATGGCGCTGCGCTCTGCGGGAAGGGAGAGGCCGTGCGTGTCGCGCCCGAGGAAGAGCGGGCCCTCGATGCCCTGAGCGCGCCGATAGTCGACGATCGCCTGGGTTGTGGCGAGGATGTGGTCTTCGTTGAAGCTCGTCGACAGCGACGAACCGCGGTGGCCGCTCGTTCCGAACGCGACGCGCTGCCCGGGGACCGCGGCATCCGGCTTCCGGTCGTAGTAGGCGGCGATCAGCTCATCGATGTCGATGAGGTCGGATGCTTCTGCGGGCGCTCCTGCACGGCTCATAGTGCTTAGTCTGCCCGTTTCCGGGCGCGGCGGTGACGGATTGACACGGCACTCACGGCCGATCGTGCGCGTTCGTCGCGGCGAGCAGCGCGGCGAGGACTGCTCTGAGCGCGGGGGAGTCGGCCTGCGAGCGCCGATGCACCGCGGAGATATCGCGCGTCGACGCGGGAGCCTCGGTCGGCACCGCGACGAGATCCGGGCCGAGATCGCCGCGTCCCAGGCGCGGAACGAGCGCGACGACCGCTCCGGTTCGGGCGAGCTCGATGTGGTTCTCGAACTCCATCGACTCGTACAGCACGCGGGGGGCGCCGCCGATGCCGTCGAACAGCCGCCGCAGCCACTGCCGGCAGATGGTCGTGTCGAAGGTGGCGACCCATTGCTCACGCGCGAGGTCGGCCGGGTGCAGGACGTCGCGGCCGGCGAGCGGATGGTCGCGATGGAGGATGACGTCGGCGACATCCGTGAACAGCGGCGTGACGACCAGGTTCTCGGGGATCGCGAGGGCGACGCCGCCCCACTGGTGGACGATGCCGAGGTCGCGTTGGCCCGAGGCGACGAGCGCCACCGTCTCCCAGGGCTCGCTCTCGCGCACCGGCAGCCGCAGGTCGGGGTGGGCGGCGGCCAGACCCACGAGCACGGGAGCGAGCAGCCCGCGCACGACGGTCGAGAACGCGGCGAGGCGCAGCTCGCCGGTGACGCGGCCGTCTCCGTCCGCACCGACGCCGGCGTGCAGGTCGGCGCGCAGTCGCTCGAGGTCGGCGAGGATCGGGGTCGACCCGACCACGAGCTGCGTTCCGGCGGCCGTGAGGGCCACACCGCGGCCGACGCGTTCGAGCAGCGCGACACCGGTCTCGCGCTCGAGACGCTTGATCTGCTGCGATACCGCCGAGGGTGTGAATCCCAGAGCGGATGCCGCGGCCGCGACGCTGCCTTCCCGTGCGACGGTTCGCAGCGAGTGGACGGCATCCAGATCGATCATGAAGTGATGCTACCGATTCGAGTGGAGAAAGCATCGCTTGTCGTTGATGGTCCGGCGCGGTGGACTGAGCCTCGTGACTCGACGCGACATGATCCTGGCGGCTGCGGTGGCGGCCCTGTGGGGGTTCAACTTCCTCGTCATCGACTGGGGCATGGCCGGCATCCCGCCTCTGCTGTTCGTGGCGATCCGGTTCGCCGCCGTCGCCGTCTTCGCGCTCGTGGTGCCGCGCCCTCGGGCCGGCTGGGGGTCGGTGATCGGGGTCGGGCTGTTCATGAGCCTCGGCCAGTTCGCGCTGCTGTACCTGTCTCTCGGGCTCGGGCTGCAGCCGGGTCTCGCCGCGCTGTTCATGCAGGCCCAGGCGGTGTTCACCGTCGTCATCGCGGCCGGAGTGCTGCGCGAGCGCCCCACACCGGGGCAGGTGATCGGCGTGGGCCTCGGGATCGCCGGGCTCGCGACCGTCGCCGCCGGCCGTGGGGGAGACGCTCCGGCGCTCGCCGTCGTGCTCGCGCTCGGCGCCGCCCTGTCGTGGGCCGTCGGCAACGTGATCGCCCGCCGCGCCGGCGTGGTCACCGGGCGCGGTCCGCTCGGGGCGCTCTCGCTCACCGTCTGGTCCGCCCTCGTCGTGCCGGTGCCCGCGCTCGTGCTGGCGCTGGTGTTCGAGGGCCCGGAAGCGATCGGCGCGGGTCTTGCCGGGTTCGGCATCCGCGCCCTCGTCTCGACGGTCTACACCGCGGGGCTCTGCACCCTCGTCGGCTACGCGATCTTCAACGGTCTGCTGGCGCGCAATCCGTCAGCCGCCGTCGTGCCGTGGGTGCTGCTGGCCCCCGTCGTGGCGATGGCGGCGGCCGCGGCACTGCTCGGACAGATCCCCGCCCCCGCCGAGATCGTCGGCGGAGCGGTGCTCGTGCTCGGCGTGCTCGTGACCAGCGTGCGCGTGCCGTGGGCGCGCCGGTCTAGGCTCGTTGCGTGACGCCCGAGCACGACGACCAGCCCGCCCGCCGCACCTACAGCTATCTCGGGCCGGCGGGGACCTTCACCGAGGCCGCCCTCGCCCAGGTGCCCGAGGCGCGGGACCAGATCTGGCGGTCGGTGCGCAACGTCGGCGAAGCGCTCGCGGATGTCGTGGACGGACGCTCGGATGCCGCGATGATCGCGATCGAGAACTCCGTCGACGGCGGAGTCTCGACGGCGCAGGACGCGCTGGCCACGATGCCGGGTCTGCGGATCGTCGGCGAGTACCTCGTGCCCGTGAACTTCGTGCTCGTGGCGCGGCCCGGCACTCGAATCGAGGACGTGTCGCTCATCGCGGCGCACCCGGTCGCCTACGCACAGTGCCTGCAGTGGCTGCTCAAGACGCTCCCCGAGCACGCGCACCTGCCCGCCGCGAGCAATGTCGCCGCCGCGGTCGGCCTCATCGACGGGGTCAGCGACGCCGACGCGGCGATCGCGCCCCCCGGCATCCTCGAGCATCACGACCTCGAGCTGCTCGCATCCGACATCGGCGACAACGAGCACGCGGTCACCCGGTTCGTCCTCGTGAGCCGCACGGTCGCCCCGCCGTCGCCGACGGGGGCCGACAAGACCTCGCTCATCGCGGAGCTGCCCGATGACCACCCGGGTGCGCTGCTCGAGCTGCTCGAGCAGTTCTCGACCCGCGGCATCAACCTCTCGCTGATCGAGTCGCGGCCGATCGGCGACGCGCTCGGACGGTACCGGTTCGTCATCGACGCCGACGGCCACGTCGCCGACGAGCGCATGGCCGACGCCCTCATGGGCGTGCGGCGTTTCAGCCCGAAGGTGCTGTTCCTCGGGTCGTACCCGCGCGCGGACCGGGCGATCGTCCGCTACCCGCAGCGGTACTCCGACGACGTCTTCGTCGAGGCGCGCGACTGGCTGCGGGCCCTGATCTCCGGCGAGCCCGAGGCCTGACCCACCGCCTCCCCACGACCGCCGGGGCCGGGGCCGGGTCAGGGTCAGGCGGCGAGGAGCTCGAGGGTGCGGATGCGGGCGGGAGCGGCATCCGGCTGCTCGCCGTCGTGCGCGGCCGACACCGGCGAGACCATGACCTCGTCGACGCCGTGCTGCGCGGCGAACGCGGCGAGGGCGGCCTGGGCCTCGGGGCCGGTGCCGACGAACCAGCGCGAGCGCAGGGCATCCAGCAGCGGTGCGGCGAGGTGGTCGGTCGCCTCGGCGGCGGCGGCCTCCTCGACGGTCTCGAGGGCGATGAGCGGACGGTTTCCCCGCAGGCGTGCCATCATGCGGGCCTGCGGCAGCATGAGGGCTTCGGCCTCCGCATCGCTGTCGGCGACGACGGCGTTCGCGGTGAGGAACGTCCGCGGCGCATCGAGGGTCTCGGACGGTCGGAACTGGTCGCGGTAGAGCCCGAGCGCACGGTCGAGGCCTTCACCCGAGAAGTGGTTCGCGAACACGTACGGCAGGCCGAGGGCGGCGGCGAGCTGCGCCGAGTAGTCGCTCGATCCGAGCAGCCAGACATCCGGCGTCGTCGTGGCGGCGGGCGTCGCGTGGACGTCGTACGTCCCGCCCGACGTGAACCGCACCGTCGCGCCGTCGCCGGTCACGAGGGCCAGGATGTCGCGGACGTTGTCGGGGAACCGGTCGACGTCGCTCGTCGTGCCCGACTGACGCAGCAGCTGCGTGATGACGGGATCGCTGCCGGGGGCGCGCCCGATGCCCAGGTCGACGCGTCCGGGGGCGATCGCCTCGAGCGCCGCGAACTGCTCGGCGACGACGAGGGGCGAGTGGTTGGGAAGCATGACGCCGCCGGAGCCGACCCGGATGCGGGAAGTGCGCGCTGCCGCGGCTGCGATGAGCACCGGCGGGGTCGTCGAGGCGACGGCGGGCATGTTGTGGTGCTCGGCGAACCAGTAGCGGCGGTAGCCGAGCTCGTCCGCCCGCTGCGCGACGGTCAGCGACGCCGCGATGGCCTGCGCGCTGGTCTGTCCCGTGCGCACGGGCACGAGGTCGAGCACGGACAGGGCGGGGCGGGATGCATCAGTCATATCGCCTCTGTCAACCGTGCGGCCGCCGCGGGCATTCCCGCGCCCGCCTCACCGCGCCCGCTTCACCGCCTCGTACGCCTGCAGCGCCGCCTTGCGGGTCGCCGCGAGGTCGACGATCGGCTCGCGCGCGGCGCTGTCGGGTGCCCACTGGCCGATGTAGAGCCCTCTCGGGTCGAATTTCTCGGCCTGGCGCTCGGGGTTGAAGATGCGGAAGTACGGCGACGCGTCCGCGCCCGACCCCGCGACCCACTGCCAGTTGAAGGCGTTGCTGGCACCGTCGGCATCGACGAGGGTGTCCCAGAACCACTGCTCACCGAGTCGCCAGTCGATGAGCAGGTTCTTGGTGAGAAAGGATGCCGTGACCATCCGCACCCGGTTGTGCATGTATCCGGTGTGCCAGAGCTCGCGCATCCCGGCATCCACCATCGGCACGCCGGTCTCGCCCTTCTCCCACGCCGTCAGGTGTGCGGGGTCGAGGGCCGGCCAGGCGAAGGCGTCGAAGCCTCTCCGCCAGTTCTTCGTCGCGAGATCGGGGAAGTGGTAGAGCGTGTGCGACGCAAACTCGCGCCAGCCGAGCTCGGAGAGGAAGCGCGAGGCGGAGGTCGCATGGGCGCCGGTGCCGCCGCCGGTTTCGACTCCTGCGTGCCAGACGGTGTGCGGGCTCAGCTCGCCCCATCGCAGGCGCGGCGAGAGCAGCGAGGTCGCTCCCGCGCTGGGTTCGTCGCGGGCCGCGTCGTAGGTGCCGAGGTCGTCGTCGAGGAACTCGCGCAGGCGTGCGCGCGCCGCCGCCTCGCCGGGCTGCCAGCGCTCGCGCAGACCGCCCGCCCAGTCGGGCCGGGTGGGCAGCAGCTCCCAATCGTCGAGGTCGTCGCCGGCGGGCGATGAGCGCAGGCCGGGGACCTCGTCCGGCCGGGGGAGCGGCTCACGCGGGGCGGGCAGGTTGCGTGCCGCGTTCCAGAACGGGGTGAACACCGAGAACGGAGTGCCGCTCCCGGTCTTCACCGTCCACGGCTCGAACAGCACGTTCGCCGCGAACGACTCGACCTCGACGCCGTCGGCGCGCAGACCGTCCTTCAGGTCGGTGTCGACAGCACGCTCGGCTCCGCCGTACCGGCGGTTCCAGTAGACGGCTCCGGCACCGATGTCGTCGACGAGTGACCGGACGACGGATGCCGCAGCTCCGCGGCGCAGCACGAGATGCGACCCGCCAGCGCGCAGATCGTCGGCGAGCGATGCGAGCGAGTGGTGCAACCACCACCGTGCGGCGCCGCCGAGCGGGCGGATGCCCGCAGACTCCTCGTCGAGCACGTACAGGCCGACGACGGGCTCCCCGCGGTCGAGGGCGGCGCGCAGCGCGGGGTGGTCGGCCAGGCGCAGGTCGTCGCGGAACCAGACGATCGAAGGCGAGCTCATCCCGTCATCCTGTCGGGCCACCCCGGCGTCAGCGAGCGGTTGACAGCGCGGACGCGCGGGGGCTCAGCCGCCGGGCAGCTTATGCCCGGCCGGCACGGCGACAACGAGACCGCGCGGGTCGATGCGGGTCTGCACGTGCTTCGCCTCGCCGAACTCGTCGCCGTCGAGCTGCACCGGGTGCGGCTCCTGCGGGGCGAGAGCGACGCCGCGGCCTCGCGAGTAGACGACCGCGTTGTCCTTCGTCCGCAGCGCGAGCACACGGCGTCCGGCCCGGAACTTCCGCAGGAAGCTGTTATCCCACGCGACGCGGCGCCACACGAGCAGCCAGCCCCAGAAGCCCTTCGGCTGCATGATGACGACATCGAGCTGGCCGTCGGTGATCGAAGCCTCGGGAATGAGGGCGATGCCGGCCTGCAGCGACCCGCAGTTCGCGAAGAGCACGCTCTGCACGCGAGCCGCGTGCATGCGGTGCCCGTCGAGCTGGTAGACGACGCGGAACGGCTTGGCGTTGACGAGCGAGCGCGTCGCGCCGTCGACGTATGCGACCCAGCCCACCGACTTCTTCAGCTGCGGGTTGGTGTTGGCGATCATCGCCGCGTCGAGCCCCATGCCGCCCATGACGACGAACGCGTGCTTCTCGACCTCGCCGCTCTCGCGGGTGATCCGCGCCCAGCCGACGTCGATCGCGGTCCGGTCGCCGCTGAAGGCCGCTTCGATCATGGTCTCGGGCTCGGTGAGGGGCAGACCGAGGTTGCGGGCGAGCAGGTTCCCCGTTCCGCTGGGGACGATGGCGAGCGGGATGCCGCTGCCGCTCATCTCTCCCGACACGGCACGCACCGTACCGTCGCCGCCGGCCACGAGCACGACGTTGACGCCCGACTCGAGCGCCTGACGCGTGACGTCGTCGCCGAGGTCGTCGACCGTCGTCTCGTAGAAGAGGGGCTCCTCCCACCCGGCCGCCTCGGCGGCGCGGAGCACCTGCTCGCGCAGAGCGTCGCCGTCGACCTTGATGGGGTTGTAGACGAGGGCCGCCTTGGGATTGGGCTTCTCCGAGCCGCCCGACATCGGCTCCGTCTCGCCCTCGGGGCCGACGCGGCGTGCCTCGCCGGTCTCACCGTCGGTCGTGTCGGGCGCGACGTCCTCGGGCTCGCGGATGACGTCGTCGGGAGCCGCCGCCTGTTCCGGGTCGGGGGTCTGGGAGGTGGGATCGTCGGAGCGCTCCCGCGAGGAGGTGTCGTCGGACTCGGTCGCCATGGCTACACCCTAGGGGTGGCCGCCCGTGGCGGATTGCCCCTTGCGCCGGACGGCCGCGGCGGTACGGGGTGCGCTGATCCGGCTGCGCGGATGCGGGCGACCCTAGACTTGACGCGTGATCGACCTCGCATTGCTCCGTGAACAGCCCGACCTGGTGAAACTCTCGCAGGTGAAGCGCGGGAACTCGTCGGAGAGCGTGGATGACGCCATTGCCGCCGATCGCGAGCGCCGCGAGGCCATCACGACGTTCGAGCGGCTCCGTGCCGAGCAGAACGCCCACGGCAAGAAGGTCGCGCAAGCGCCGAAGGACGAGAAGGCCGCGCTCGTCGCCGAGGCCAAGCAGCTCAGCGAACGGGTCAAGCAGGCCCAGCAGGCCGTCACCGCCGCCGAGGAGGCCGCCGACGCCGCGCTCGCCCGCATCGAGAACATCGTCATCGATGATGTGCCCGCGGGCGGCGAGGCCGACTTCGTCACGCTTCGCACGCACGGTGAGCCGCCGTCGTTCGACTTCGAGCCGCTCGACCACCTCGCCCTCGGCGAGAAGCTCGGCGCCATCGACATGGAGCGCGGCTCGAAGGTCGCCGGCAGCCGCTTCTACTTCCTCAGCGGCATCGGCGCGCGCCTCGAGATCGCGCTCATGATGCTCGGCCTCGACCGTGCCCTCGCCGCCGGGTTCACGCCGCTGATCCCGCCGACGCTCGTGCGTCCCGAGGTCATGCGGGGCACCGGGTTCCTCGGTGAGCACGCCGCCGAGGTGTACCACCTCGAGGAGGACGACGCCTACCTCGTCGGCACGAGCGAGGTCCCCCTCGCCGGGTACCACATGGACGAGATCCTCGACCTCGAGCGCGGCGCCAAGCGCTACGCCGGATGGTCGACCTGTTACCGGCGCGAGGCCGGCTCGTACGGCAAGGACACGCGCGGCATCATCCGGGTGCACCAGTTCAACAAGCTGGAGATGTTCGTCTACACGACGCCCGCCGACGCGGCGGCCGAGCACCTGCGCCTCGTCGAGATGCAGGAGCGGATGCTGCAGGACCTGGGGCTGTCGTACCGCGTCATCGACGTCGCTGCCGGCGACCTCGGCTCGAGCGCGGCGCGCAAGTACGACATCGAGGCGTGGGTGCCCACGCAGGGCGCGTACCGCGAGCTCACGTCGACCTCGAACTGCACGACGTACCAGGCGCGTCGCCTCGACATCCGTCACCGCCCCGACGGCGGCAAGACCGAGCCGGTGGCGACCCTCAACGGCACGCTCGCCACGACCCGGTGGATCGTCGCTCTTCTCGAGACCCATCAGCGGGAGGACGGCTCGGTCGTGATCCCCGAGGTGCTGCGGCCTTATCTCGGCGGCCTCGAGGTCGCGGAGCCGATCGCATGACCGGCGCCGACGGCGGGATGACGCAGGCGCCCGACGCGCTTCCCGACGAGGGCGGCATCGAGGTCGTCGCGCCGCGCGATGCGGCCGAGATCGTCGAGGACGTCGCCGAGGTCATGCCGGCGGTCGCCGGCGCCTCGCGCCTGATGATCGTGCTCGACATCGACGGCACCGTGCTGCTCGAGGACGAGACGCTCAGTCCCGGCGTGGTGGAGGCGGTCGCCGACGCGCACGCGGCCGGTCACGAGGTGATGCTCGCGACAGGACGCTCGTGGGAGGGGACGCATGGCATCCTCGGCTCGCTCGCGCTGAACCCCGACTACGTCGTGTGCTCGAACGGTGCCGTGATCCTCAAGCGGATCGACGACGACTTCGCCGACGTGCTCGCCTACGAGCGCTTCTTCATCGAGACGTTCGACCCGAGCGAGGTGCTCGGCCTGCTGCGTCAGCACCTGCCGCACGCCCGCTACATGGTCGAGCTGCCCGACGGGCGCCGCCTCTACACCGAGGAGCTCCACGACTGGAACCTGCACGACGCCGACAAGGTCGCTTTCGCCGAGCTGTCGGAGCAGGAGGTGTGCCGCGTCGTCGTGGTCTCTCCTGATGAGACCGACTCCGACTTCGTCGAGCTGGTCGACCGCATCGGCCTGAACAAGGTGTCGTACGCGGTGGGCTGGTCGGCCTGGCTCGACATCGCGCCGCAGGGCGTCGACAAGTCCACGGCGCTCGAGCGGGTGCGCACGTGGCTCGACATCGAGCCGGCCGACGTCCTCGTCATGGGCGACGGCCGCAACGACATCGGGATGTTCCGCTGGGCGCGCGAGCGCGGCGGGCGGGCGATCGCGATGGCGCAGGGCGCGACCGAACTGCTGGCCGAGGCATCCGAGACCACCGTGTCGGTTCAGGAGGGCGGCGTCGCGGCCATCCTCCGCTCGCTCTGACCGGGGCCGCGGGCGGCTAGGATCGAAGCTCAGCGGTTCACGCCGCTGGGAGGGTTGTCCGAGCGGCCGAAGGATCCAGTCTTGAAAACTGGTGGGCAGCAATGTCCCGTGGGTTCGAATCCCACACCCTCCGCCATGCCAGACCAGGCCGCGTTGACAGTATTATTCCGGCGGTGGAATAATACTGTTCATGGGCTTGATCAGCGTGGCTGATGCCGCCTCACAACTCGGCGTCTCGCCGCGGCGTGTCCGCGCGATGCTCGCTTCTCAGGACATCAGCGGCGAGCGCATCGGTACGCAGTGGATGGTGGAATCAGCGAGCCTTCCCTCGTTCGGACGCCGCGCGGGACAGCCTTTCAGTCCACGGGTGGCGTGGGCCTTCATCGCTGTGGCAGAAGGCAAGACTCCGGACTGGGTCTCGCCTTCCGAACTCTCCCGTCTGCGATCGCGATGGCGAAAGTTGCGGGACAGCCCCGACCCGCTGCCGGTCATACGCTCCAGCCTCGCGCGACGGGCGGTTCGGTCGCGGTTGTCCGGCCCCGAGCCCAGCCGAGTGGGTGGTGACCCTCGTGTCATCGCGACGGGGGCGAGCGATCCGCGGGCGGGGATGTCCACGGCCCAGTTCGCAGAAGGGTACGTTCACTCGCTCGATCTTGAAAGCGTCAAGAGGAAGCACCTGCTGCTGCCTGCAGTCGGCCCGGAGAATGTCGTTCTTCGAGCAGTAGATGGTCCAGTGCCTCGCCCTCTGCCCTGGCTCGCCGTCGTGGCCGACCTATCTGAAGGCGGAGCGCGGGAAGCGCAGCAAGCTCTCGTGCTTTTCAGGAAACAGGTGGGCGACGGTTGACATGATCGACTTGCCGACAATGACTGTGGCGCAGGAGCAAGCGTGGCTGACCTTGCTCGACATCTATGAGGAGCTCGCGACGGGTTGGACCATCGTCGGAGGCCAAATGGTGCACCTCTGGTGCGCCGAACGAGGTGTTGCGATGGCGCGACCTACAGACGACGCAGACACTGTCCTCGATGTGCGGTCGGAGCCGGAAATCCTTCGCGTCTTCACCGCCGCGTTGAGCCGACGCGGTTTCGAAGCAGAGACAACCGGTTCAGGAGTTCAGCACCGGTGGCGCAAGGGTGCAGCGGCTGTCGACGTGCTCATCCCTCGGCATCTCGGGCCGGTTGCGGCAAACAGAACTGGCGTTGGTGGCGGCCGGACGATCGAAACGCCTGGCGCACAGAAGGCCGTAAATCGAACAGAAACGGTGCAGGTGCGAATCGGAGACCGTGTGGGAAGCGCGCCGCGGCCGTCTCTTCTCGGCGCCTTGATCGCGAAGGCGGCCGCCTACACCGTCCCGCTCGACCGGAACCGCGCCCGACATCTCGGCGACTTCGCTCTCCTCGCGACGCTGCTGGGACCGGATGACGTTGACGGCCACCCCGGGTTGGACAAGCGCGAGCTCGAGCTGATGATGAACGCTATCGGGCATGCGCGCGCCGACCCGCGAACCTGGCGACATGTGGAGGCCGGATCGGCGGGGCTGGACAGGCTGTCGCTCGTTGTCGACACGGCGAGACGAACGCGTGAATTGAGCGGGACGCGGCCGCCGCCGGATTCCCCCTCGCGTGAGAGCTGGGGCTCTGCCCGCGGATAGCCCCGTTCGGCCGGGCACGGCGACGTACCCAGCCGAACAGCTGACGGTCACGGAAGCTGGAAGTAGACCTCGTCGGCGAGGATTCCCGGCGTCACGCGGATGAGGCCATCGAGCGAGGACGGTACGAGGTACACCTGCTTGCCGGTGTCTGAGGCGCCTGCCAGCAAGCTCGCCGTGCCGAAGGTGGGCTCGACACCGGAGACGAAGTTGTCCCAGGTCGAGATGACGGTGCCGTCCGCCGCGACGTACTCGACCTGGACAAGTGCAGAACTACCGTCGCCGCTCCCCTTGTAGGTGGCTGTCATGTCGAGGATGACGTACTGGGTGCCCTCGCCGGGTTCCGTGTTGAACGAGTTCCCGGCCATCACAGCGTCGTTTCCGTTGCGCTCGAACGAGTTGAGGATCACGTCCCAGTCGTTGTTGCTGATCGAGGCGCTGAACGGCAGGGGGTCCTCGCGCGTGCCGGTAGGGGCGTCGCTCGTGGCCTCGTCGGCCGTTTCGTCCTGCGGCGCGGCACCTGCCGGGGCCTCGTTCACGGTCGTGCTTCCGCCCGTCGCCTCATCGACAGCGTCCGAGAGCGCGGTGGCGACGACGAAGGTGAAGACGAGGAAGCCGACGATGGTTCCCACGACCGAGACGATGATCGCCGTCAGCCCCTGCCACTTGACGCGGCCCGACAGGCAGACGGCGACGATGCCCAGGATGAAGCCGGCCGGCAGGAGGATCCAGCCCAGGATCAGTGCAGCGGGCACGCACGCGAAGATGAATCCGACGGCGGAGATCGCGAGCGCGACGATGCCGACGATGTTGCGCTGCTTCGTCGGCATCACCCCCGCGGGCTGAGGCGGGTAGTAAGGGGCGGGCTGCGCTTCGGGCGCGCCGAAGGGCGGCGGAGTGGTGGTCATGCGGATCTCCAGATTGAACGGTGTGATGCCACGCAGACACGACGAGCGTCGTCAGGTGGCGCCCCCAGAGCAGCCACGTCGAGCGGGCACCTCAAGCTAGTCCTCCGCTCGCGCTGCTCTGGACGCGCGAGTCGCTGGCGGCCGCCTCCGACGCGACGATCCGGTGCTGCCGACGCCCGGAAACGCGGGCGAAACCACGACCGGCGTCGGGCGAAGGATCTGCCGTCCGTGGCACGTGCCCCGCGCATTACGGCCCGAAGTTCATCCAAACGGATGAAGGCTCCCGTCCGCGTCTCGCTCCGCGGGCTAGAGCAGCCCGCGAGCGGCGAGTTCGGCGCGCAGCGCGGGCACGATGTGCTCCGCGTACGCGACGGTCAGGTGCGTGCGGTCGTACCGCGTCGGGATGTCGCCCGCGAAAGCGGGGCAGACGAGCTCCCAGCAGGTGAAGGGCAGTGAGCTCACCGCGTGGTTGCCGGATGCGGCCGCCACCTGCTCGGCCGCCGACTCCATCTGGCCCCACGTGCTCGAGACGCCGGCCGCGCATCCGTACGGCGAGGCGGCGGGGGAGTAACAGCGCCCGAGATCGGCGCCCTCCGGCGGCGGCGCGAGGTGCACGATGCGGCCCGGCATCCCGTAGGTGTCGGCTTCGGCCTCCTGGGCGGCGAGCAGCGCATCGGCCGAGAGGTCGGCGCCGTCGGGGGTGTGGCCGAGCGTGTACGCGTTCGACATCACGACGAGGGTGGGCGCGTCGGCGAGGATCATGGCGCGGACATCGGCCTTGCGCTGCGGGCATGCCGTCATGACGCCGGCGCCGTCGTTCTGCACCGCGACGTCGGTGAAACGGCATCCGTAGAGGCCGACGGTCGTCACGCGGATGCCGCCGTCGCTGTCGTCGGCGAGCTTGCGGAACGCCGGGGCGTAGGCCATCGCGGTCGAATCGCCGACGAGATAGACGTGGACCGGGGCGTCGGAGCTGCCCGTGGAGCAGCCCGCGGCGGTCGGCGACACCTCGGGCGAGAAGCAGTCGCGAGCCGGGTTGCTCGCCGACGACCGGGTCATGACCTCGTCGAGCGAGGGATGCAGCTGGGGCCACTCGGTCGCGGTCGCGGCCGAGGCGAGCTCGGCCTGCAGGGCGGCGATCGGGTCGCCGGGGTCCGCGTCCGCCGCGTCGCTCGCGGCGTCGGCGGCGCCCGCGGGCGGGAAGGCGACGAGCGATGCCGTGAGGCCGCCGAAGACGTTCTGGACGACGAGCACGACGGCCAGGGCGGCGATGCCGAGCCCGGATGCCGCGAGCAGCGCCGGCGGGCCGAAGCGGGCGCGCCACGCGGCCCAGGGCGCAGAAGCGGGCACCGGCTCGGGCGCGGCGGCGGGGGCGGGTTCGGGGCTTGCGATGGCGCGCGGCGCTGGAACCTCCGGAACGCCCGGGCCGTCGCCGAGGTCCGCGCGGCTCAACTCAGGAGCGCCGCTCGACGGGCTCGTAGACGTGGCCGAGGGCGCCCCGGGGTAGTACCGCGTCCCGGGAGTCCAGCCCGCGGGGCGGGTGCTGAGCGCGCGTGGAGCCGGTGCTGGAGCGGCATCCCGAACCAGCTCGGCAGCGCGCACCGCTGTGGGCACCAGCGCGGCGGCGGCATCCTCGGGCGGCGTCTCGGCCGATTCGCCGCCGACCGGCCGGCCGTACGGCGCGAACCGGAACGGCCGTTCGACGAGGTGGTACGACGCCACGGCCAGGACGAGGGTGATCGCCAGCACGAGCGCCGTCGTGGCCTCTCGGGCGGGCAGCAGCACCGCGGCGAACACGATGACCGGGAAGTGCCACAGATACAGCGAGTACGACACGTCGCCCGCGAAGACGCTCACCGGGTTCGTCAGCGGAAAGAGATGCCGGTGCCGCGGGTCGCCCGGCACGCCGCCGGCGAGAACGAGCGCCGTCGCGGCGACGGGAAGGGCGGCCCACGGAGCCGGGAATCCGCCCGCCTCGGGATCGATGACGGCGAAGGCCACGATGAGGCCCCCGACACCGATCCACGACACGAGTCCGCCGACGACGGGCGGGATGCGGCGCAGCAGCGGCACCGCCGCGGCGATGAGCGCCCCGACGGCCAGCTCCCACGCGCGGGTGAAGGTGGAGAAGTAGGCCGGGACGGCGGCATCCGCGCTCTGCAGCAGCGCCCACGCGAACGATGCGGCGACGACGACCGCTGCGAGCACGGCCACGGCCCCGGTCGCCGCCGCACCGCGACGGCGGGCGGCAGGCAGGAGCGAGACGGTCAGTAGGAGGAGCAGCGGCCAGGCGAGGTAGAACTGCTCCTCGACCGCGAGCGACCAGAAGTGCTGAAGCGGCGAGACCGCGTCGTCGGCGTGGAAGTAATCGGTGCCGACCGCGGTGAATCGCCAGTTCGCGGCGAGCCCCGCCGACCAGAGGGCGTCGAGGAGCGTCTGCTCGGCGCGCGGGCGATTGAAGACGACGAAGGCGCTCGCCGCTGTGGCGATGAGTACGACGACCGCGAGGGGCAGGATGCGGCGGGCGCGCCGACCGGCGAAGGCGGCGAGGCGGATGCCGCCCGTCAGCTGCGCCTCGCGCAGCAGCGCGCCGGTGATGAGGAAGCCGGAGACGACGAAGAACACGTCGACCCCGACGAATCCGCCACGTGACCAGCCGACCGCGTGCGCGCCGATGACCGCGAGGACGGCGAGGGCCCGGAGGCCCTGGATGTCGCGTCGCGGCGTCGGGTGGGAGAGCGTGGGGCTGTTCACATGGCGTCCGGAAGGGCGTCCCCGAGTGTAGTGGGAGCGATCTCATAGCGCATCGACGTCCGAACGCAACCCCTGTGCGCAAGATGCGGGAAATCGGGTTCGGTGGTGCTATGACAGCTCTTCCTCGAGCACCTCTCGCCCGCGGCGCCGGAATGCTGCTCCGCGGGTTCTTCGGCGCTCTGCTGATGCTGCGTCGACCGCGCCCGATCCACGTGCGCGGCACGATGCTGACGGGCACGGTCCGCTGGGTCGGGCCCGAGCGCCGGTCGGGCATCTCGTGGATCGACGAGCCACCGCAGTCGGGTGAGGCGAGGGTCGTCGCCCGACTGTCGCGTTCCGTGGGGCTGCCGGACGCCCTGCCCGACATCTTCGGGCTCGCTCTGCGCCTCTCGGGCGAATCCGCATCACCGGAGGTCGACGCCGGCGACATCGAGTTCGCCTCGACAGGACGGGGCGTGCCGCTGCGCTACGCGCTGCTGCCCCTGCGCCGGCCCGAGCGCGCACGCTTCGGCATCCTGCTGCCCTACCGCGGTCGTCGCGGTCCGGTGCTGCTCTCGGCGACGACCGTGGACGGCGGCCCGGATGCCGCGGACTGGCGGCTCGTGCTCTCGTTCGCCTCACCGCTCGGCCCGTGGCGTCCGTTCGTGCTCCTGCGGCTGACGCGCGCTGCATGGCCCGGCGATCAGCCTCGATTCGACGCCGGACGGCGGGTGCTGCCCGGCGCGCGGGTCTACCCCTGGGTGCGCGCGCTGCGCCAGCCGTCCTATGACCGTGTGCAGCGGCGCGGGCTGCCCGCCGACGACGCGCCTTCCACACCGGAAGCGCCGGCGCAACCGGCGTGCGCTGTGGCAGCGGGCGCGATGGACTGAATCGGTGCAGCCCGACGAGATCGCCCGTGTCGCCCGAGAGTCCTTCGGCATCGAGGAGCTGCGCCCGCAGCAGCTCGATGCGATCGAGGCGGCGGTCGCCGGGCGAGACGTGCTGGTCGTCTGGGCGACGGGTGCGGGGAAGTCGGCCGTCTACCAGGTCGCTGCGGCTCTCCGGCCCGGCCTGACCGCGATCGTCTCGCCCCTCATCGCGCTGCAGGAGGACCAGCTCGCGCGCATCGAGGAGGCACCCGATGCGCCCGACGGCGTCGCCCTGAACTCGAGCCGTGGCGCGCGCGCCCAGCGCGAGGCCTGGGACGCGATCCGGTCGGGAGAGGCCTCGTACGTCCTGCTCGCGCCCGAACAGCTCGCGAAGGATGACGTCGTCGCCGAGCTCGCCAAGGCCGGGGTCTCGCTGCTGGTCGTGGACGAGGCGCACTGCATCGCAGCCTGGGGACACGACTTCCGCCCGGACTACCTGATGCTCGGCGAGGTCTCCGAGCGTCTGGGGCGACCGCCGATCCTCGCGATGACGGCGACGGCCACCAGCCCCGTCCGCACCGAGATCATCGAGCGGCTCGGCATGGACGACCCGGCCATCCTCGTGGGCGACGTCGACCGGCCGAACATCGAGCTGAACGTCCGCCGTCACTCCGAGAAGTCGGGCAAGCGCGACGCCGTGATCGACGAGGTAGTGGAGCTGCCCAAGCCGGGGCTGCTGTACACCGCCACCCGGCGCGGCACCGAGGAGTACGCCGAGGCGCTGCAGGAACGAGGGATCAACGCCGTCGCGTACCACGCCGGCCTGTCGGCGAAGGAGCGGCACGGGGTGCACGAGGCGTTCCACGACGGCGAGGTCGAGGTCGTGGTCGCCACCTCCGCGTTCGGGATGGGGATCGATAAGGCCGACGTGCGCTTCGTCGTCCACGCCGACATCCCCGACTCCATCGACGCCTACTACCAGGAGCTCGGTCGCGCCGGCCGCGACGGCGAGCCCGCGACGGCGACGCTTCACTATCGGCCCGAAGACCTGTCGCTGCGACGTTTCTTCGCGGCGTCGGCACCGAAGCGGGGCGAGCTCAAGCGACTCGTCGACGCCATCGCCGGCGCGACGCGGTCGCGCGCCGAGATCGCCGCGGCCGGCGGGCTGTCGACCCGTCGCGTGACCGCGCTGCTGACGGTTCTCGTCGATGCGGGCGCGATGCGGACGAGTCGCGCCGGGGTCGCGCTGCGGCGGGGGATGACCGTGGAGCGCGCCGTCGACGCTGCGTTGGAGAGGTCGGCCGAGCGGGAACGCATCGACGCCTCCCGTATCGAGATGCTCCGCAGCTATGCCGAGACCCGTCGGTGCCGGCGGGCGACGCTGCTCGGATACTTCGGGCAGGACTACGTCGAGCCGTGCGAGAACTGCGACACGTGCGCGGCATCCGCGAACGACCGAGCGGCGCGCGAGGAAACCTCGGAGGAACGGGGTGATCACGCCGACGGTCCCTTCCGCGTCGACGACGTCGTGCGCCACCACGAGTGGGGTGAGGGAACCGTGATGGCCGTCGAGGACGACCGTGTCACCGTGTTCTTCGAATCGCAGGGGTACAAGGTGCTCGCCACGGAGCTCGTCGCCGAGCGCGGTCTGCTCGAACCCGCCTGACCGCCGGTCGCGACTCGCCCCTGGGAGCGGTTACCAGTCTCGTCCCGTTCCGGCCGGTTGCCCGCTCGCGGCTGGTTAGCGTGCAGGTGAGCACGGCGACATGTCGGGCGGTGGCGGCTGAATGGGGGGCGTCACCGCCTCGCATGTCCGGGGCGCTCACGGACTTTCCAGACATCCGTCCCTATGATGAGTCGGTCACCGGGAGTGCCTGCGCGACGCGAAGAGCGCGCACCCGAACGCACTCCTCGCCGGCTCGTCGAGAGGACACCCGTGAGCGCACGTTCCGATGCGAAGGCGTCGCGGCGCCGTCGTCGTCCCGTCGCCCGGCACGGCCAGCTGCGGTCGCCGAACCCGCTGACCCAGATCCTGGCGGTGCTCGGCGTCATGGTCGCCGTCGTGGTCGTGAGCGGTGTCGCCGTCGGCGGCTTCTACGTGTGGAACGCCACGCAGGTCGTGGCCGATGCCGGCGTCTCGATCGGCGACGACGACTCGCAGCTCCCCCCGACGATCGGCGAGATCGAGGGCGGCGTGAACATGCTCGTGGTCGGCACCGACTCGTGCGAGGGCGCGAACGCCGAGCTCTCGTCCGCCTGCCAGGCGAAGGACACCGACGGTGAGCGCAACGATGTGACGATGCTCGTGCACATCAGCGACGAGCCGCGGCGCGTGACGGTCATCTCGTTCCCGCGCGACATGATCGTTCCCATCCCCGCCTGCACCGGTGAGGACGGCACCCAGTACTCGGCGATGAGTGCGCAGATGCTCAACGTCTCGTACATGTACGGCGGTCTCGCGTGCTCCGTCAGCACGATCGAAGAGCTGACCGGGATCGACATCCAATTCGCCGCCGCGACCCGCTGGACCGGCGTCATCAACATGTCCGACGCGATCGGCGGCGTCGACGTCTGCGTGTCGGATGACGTCAACGACTCTCACACGGGGCTGAGCCTGACTAAGGGCAACCACACCCTCCAGGGCACGGAAGCGCTGCAGTTCCTCCGCACGCGGTACGCGATCGGCGACGGATCCGACCTCGGCCGGATCTCGAACCAGCAGCAGTTCATGAGCTCGATGGTGCGCAAGCTGCAGTCCGACGGGGTGCTCGGAAACCCCACGGCGCTGCTCAATCTCGCCACCACCGCCGTCGACCAGGTCGCCAGCGGGCAGATCAAGCTGAGCTCGTCGCTGTCGAGCCCGCAGCGGATGGTACAGATCGCCCTCGCCATGCGCAGCGTGCCCTACGAGGACATCGTGTTCGTGCAGTACCCCACGGCCTACGTCAACGGCGGATCACGTGTGCAGCCGGTCGAGAGCGCCGCCAAGGTGCTGTTCGACGCGCTCGCCGCGAACCAGCCGGTGCAGCTGAGCGGGTCGACGAGTGACGGCTACGGCACCGAGGTCGTCGGCGAGGCGGCTCCTCCCACGCCCGCTCCGACCGATTCCGCAGCGCCCGCCGACCCGGCGGCGACGCCGGACGCGCCCGCGACGGACGCGCCCGAGGCGGGCGGACCGGTCGTGCTGCCGGAGTCGGTCACGGGCCAGACGGCGGCGCAGGTCACCTGTACCGTCAGCTCCCGGTGAGCCGGGGTGCTCTCCGGCCCTCGATTCGGAGCCTGAGGCAGTCCGGGCTATGATTGCCGGGTGCATCCGCGCCGTCTCGCGTCGGATGCCGTGGAGACGTCGCATAGTCAGGCCTAGTGCACCACCCTGCTAAGGTGGAGTCCCCGTAAGGGGACCGAGGGTTCAAATCCCTCCGTCTCCGCCACGAAAGAAGCCCCGGTCCGCCGGGGCTTCTTCGTTCGCGCAGCGAATCGGGTGTCGGAATCACCGCAGCGATCGCGAGATGTCGTAGATCTCGGTCAACAGTTCGACGACGGAGTCGGACGATGCCAGCGCGGTCACTTCAACGTTCAGTGGGTACCCTGACGGAGATTCGCGCAGGACCATTCCCGCATCACGGACGTGTGCCGGCCCGAGCCCGCGGACCAACGCGTCCCATTCGGCTCCGTGTGTCGCACCGCCGTCCCTCAGCGCGACACGACGTCCGAAGCTCAGCCTGAAGCCCTTGCGGCTGTAGCTCAGTGCCGCCACACGGGGCCGCACGCGAGGTGCGGCACTCATGATCTCCGAAGCGTCACCGGACGCGTAGAGCACGAGGTAGCGGAGCTCCGGCTGGACGAGCCAGCAGACCGGCTTCTCGGCCTGCTGTAGGCGTTGTTCGAGGTTCGCGAGGATGTCGGTTACCGCGGTGGCGGTCGTGGCGCGCGAGCGCTTCTTCACGAGCGCCTCGATCTCCTCCATGGACGCCGGGCGTAGGGCCGCCCCGTCGGCGCGGTCGACCCGCCGCGGCGTCTCGACCGCCGTCACCTGCGTCAGTTGCACCGCGTCTCGGAGCTGGACGAAGTCGGTGAAGCCGTCGGTGTCGCTCAGGTGCCGCGCGAGCAGAGCATGGAAATGAATGAAGGCGGCTTGTTCTCGCAGCGAGATCTCGAGGTCCTCGAAGAGGCGCGCGCGTTGCTCGTCGTCCAGGTCTGACAGCAGGCTCTCGCTGAGGATGTCGAGCTGAACGGATTCCTCCGTGTCGATCTCGATGTTTGTCGAGTACACCGCGTCGACGATGCGATCGTGCAGCTTCGGATACGCGGTTTGAGCGCACAGCATGACCACCATCGTCTGCTCCAGCTCGTGCGTACGATGTGCGGGCGAGACGAGCTTCAAGAGTTCGAAGGAGTTGAGTAGTCGTTTGATCGCACGAGGGTTTGTGCCCATGGTGGCCCGCACGATCTGCACGACCTCTTCGGATGCGCCGGGTTCGAGCTGAAGTGCGTCTCCAATCAGACCGCGGACGTCATACGACCCGACAGGCATCGAGAAGGGCACCTGGATGATCTTGTCGAAGTACTGTCGCGCTTTGCGAGGATCGACGTCGTTTCCGTACTTGACGCGGACTCCCCGGACAACCACCTCGAAGTCGACGGCGAGCACGAAAACGCACTGCTTGACCTCGAAGAAGAGCTTCAGACTCTCCAGGATCTCGATGGCGCGCCCCGGCTCCACGCGATCCAGATCGTCGATCAGGATCACAATGCGATCGACCTTCTCGCTCTTGCAGTACTGCTCGACGGCGTCTCCGAAATCCGCGCGGATGCGCTTGAGCCGAGAGATGTAGTCGGGTTCCCCGTCAGGAGTTGCGGCGTCGGTGAGTACCGTTAGGGCGGCATCCATCACGCCCTCCACCTGAGCGAACTTCGCCATGGACTTCGCGCCGCCGACAGCCACACCGGTGGCGAGGGCGCCCAGGAACGGCAAGAGCTTTTTGGCCTTCTGAGACGCCGTGGCGATAGGGCGGAGGATCTCGTGTGCGAGCGAGAAGACGAGCGAGTCGCCGAGATCGAACTGAGAGTAGAGCCACGTGTTGAATTCGATGACCTTCACGGCACCGGCGGCGGCGTCGCGGGAACCGGCGAGGCGGTTGCTGATGAAATTGAGCGCCGTCGTCTTGCCGGTTCCCCAGTCTCCTTGAACGGCGATCGTCATCGGGGTTTGGCAGCGTCGAACAAAATCCGCGAGCCCATCGTAGTAATGACCGATTCCGAGTTGGTCGCTGCCGCTCGACGGGTCCAGGGGAAGGTCGATATATCCGATTTCGTTTCGGGATGCGCTCTGTGCCACGCTCGCAGACTAGCGAACCGCGGGATGAGATCTGATTCCGCCGCGGGGGTCGGGATCCTGACCCGCGACCTCGGGTCGCGAGGCGTGGATCTGTGAGGCCCCAGCCCGAGCCGGCCCCGGCCCCGGCCCCGGCGCACCCTGGGAGGATGGGGGGCATGACTGCTCGACGTACGCTCCTGGTCGGATCCGGCAAGGTCGCCACTCGCCTCGGCGAGAGTCTCGTCGATGCGGGGCAGGAGGTCGTCGCGATCCGGCGGAGCGCCGGCGGCATCCGGCCTGCGTTCACGCCGATCGTCGCCGACCTCGCAGCGCCCCTCGACACGACGTTGCCCGCGGTCGACGCGATGGTCGTCACCCTTCCACCGGGGGATGACCCCGGCTTCTACCGCGCCGCGCTGGAGCGCATCGCGCGAGCGCTGCCGAAGCCGCCCGAGCGCACCGTATTCGTGTCGTCGACGCGGGTCTTCGAGGGGTGGGGTCCGGAGCGTCCCCTCGACGAGGACGACGAGCCCCGGCCGACGAGCACGCGCGGCGAACAGCTCGTCGACGGCGAGCATGCGGCCCGCGAGATGTTCGACGCGATCGTCGTGCGGCCCGCCGGGATCTACGGCCCCGGACGTGAGCGGCTGATCCGGCAGGTGCTCGCGGGTGAGCCGGTCGACTACGAGCGTCGCACCAACCGCATCCACGAGGTCGACCTCGTGCGCGCGATCGCGCAGCTGCTCGACGCGGACGCGCCGCCTGCGCTTCTGCACGGCGTCGACCGGCGACCCGCGACCCTCGGCGAGGTGGTCGAGTTCATCGCGGATCGCCTCGGGGTCGACGCTCCGCCGCGCGCGGAGGTCGAACCCGACGCTGACCGCGGCAAGGTGCTCGACGGCTCGCGCCTCGCGGCGATGCTCGACTTGACGTTCCCGACGTTCGTCGAGGGCTACGGGCGCATGATCGCCGATCGAGGCTGATCGCCGAACCCAGAAGCGGCGATACAGCCGTCGGACCGGTGGTGCTGGTGTCGCCTGCAGCGGGCGCCGAGGCCACATCAGCCCCGCCAGTCCGACGAATGTATCGGCTCAGGCGCGGGGCCGCAGCAGGCCGACGAGCAGCAGGCGCATCGCGGCGACGGGGTCGGTGTCGTCGGTCAGCCAGCGGATCTGGATGCCCTCCCACCCGCTGATCACGAGGTCGGCCAGGGCTCGAGGGTCGTCGTCCGCATCGAGTCGGCCGCGGGCGCGATCGTCGGCGATGGCCGCGGCGTACGTCTCGGTGACCGCGCGGTAGCGCTCGAGCAGCCACGCGTGCGCCTCGTGCTCGGGGTGCGTCGCCTCGGCCGACACGATCGAGAACATGCGCACGAGCTCGCGCCGGGCGAGGTTGCGCTCGACGATCGCCAGCACGCTCGGGATGAACCCGTCGCGGGCTGCGCGCGCGGGGAAGTCGGTGTCGGCGGCATCCTCCTGCTCGAGGACGGCCGCCAGCAGCGAGACCTTCGTGGGGAAGTGGTGCATCACGGTGGTGAGACTCAGATCGAGCTGCTTGGCGATCTGCCGGAGCGACCCGCCGCGGTAGCCGTGGGTGCCGAACACGACGGTCGCCGACGCCACGATCTCCGCACGCCGGGCCGCGCTCTTCGCGTACGGCCCACGGGGGTGAGGGGCGTCGGATGGCATGACCCGAGCGTAGAACACATCAATCCCGTGCATCTGCACGTGTTTCGGTCTACGCTGATCGCATGGCAACGGATGACACGACCTACCGCTGGGTGAAGGACGGGGCGCTCGGCCCGGGACGGATGCGCTACGGCGCCGACTACAACCCCGAGCAGTGGCCCCGCGAGGTGTGGGACGAGGACGTCCGGCTCATGCGCGAGGCCGGCGTCAACATCGTCTCGCTCGGCATCTTCTCCTGGGCGCTGCTCGAGCCGCGCCCGGGCGAGTGGGACTTCGGCTGGCTCGACGAGATCATCGATCTGCTGCACGCCAACGGCATCGACGTCGACCTCGCCACGGCGACCGCGTCCCCGCCGCCGTGGCTCGCGAAGCGGCATCCCGAGATCCTGCCGCAGACGATCGACGGAACGACCCTCTGGCCGGGGTCGCGTCAGCACTGGCGGCCGACGTCGCCGGTCTTCCGCGAGTACGCGCTGCGGCTGACGCGTGCGCTCGCCGAGCGCTACGCCGATCACCCTGCTCTCGTCGCCTGGCACATCTCGAACGAGCTCGGCTGCCACAACCTCTACGACTTCTCGGATGACGCCGCCCGGGCCTTCCGGGTGTGGCTGCAGGCGCGCTACACGACCCTCGACGCGCTCAACGAGGCCTGGGGCACGGCGTTCTGGTCGCAGCACTACGAGGAGTGGGACGAGATCCTGCCCCCGCGTGCCGCGCCGACGCAGCGCAACCCCGGACAGCAGCTCGACTTCGAGCGCTTCTCGTCGGATGCCGTGCGCGACCACCTGCGCGCCGAGAACGCGGTGCTCGCCGAGGTGACGCCCGGCATCCCGCGCACGACGAACTTCATGGTCGCCCAGAACGTCCGCGACATCGACTACCCCTCGTGGGTCGGCGACGTCGACTTCGTGTCGAACGACCACTACCTGCGCCCGAGCGAGCTCGGGCGCGACGACCTGTCGTTCTGGTCGAACCTCACGGGCAACATCGCCGGCGGCCGGCCGTGGTTCCTCATGGAGCACGCGCCGAGCGCGGTGAACTGGCGCGCCGTGAATCCGCCCAAGCGGCCCGGCGAGCTGGTCCGCGACGCTCTGACCCACGTCGGGCACGGGGCAGACGCGGTCTGCTACTTCCAGTGGCGGCAGTCCCGCGCCGGGGGTGAGCGCTACCACTCCGGCATGGTCCCGCACGCCGGCGCCGAGAGCCGGGTGTTCCGCGATGTGGTCGACCTCGGCTCGCAGCTGCGCGACCTGGCGCCGGTCACCGGCAGCCGGCGCGAGCGGGCGCGCGTGGCGCTCGTGTTCGACTACGAGTCGTGGTGGGTCAGCGGACGCGACTCGCACCCCTCCGAGTCGCCCGCCTACGACGACGAGACGCTGCTGTGGTACCGAGCGCTCCTCGACCTCGGCGTGCGCGTCGACGTCGTGCCCGTCGCGGCCGACCTCGGTGACTACGAGGTGGTCGTCGCGCCGATGCTCCACGTCGTGCCGGCGGCGCTGCGCGAGCGCCTGACCGCCTTCGTCGCCGGTGGCGGGCACCTCGTGACGACGTACTTCTCGGGTGTGGTCGACGAGAACGACCGGGTGTGGCTCGGCGGGTACCCTGGCGCGCTGCGCGACCTGCTCGGCATCACGATCGAGGAGTTCGTGCCGATGCTGCCGGGGGAGACGGCATCCCTCGCCTCCGGCACGGTCGTCCGCGACTGGAGCGAGCGCATCGCGCGCGTCGAACCCGATGTCGAGGTGCTCGACGCCTATGCCAGCGGCGACCTCGACGGCGCCCCGGCCGTGACCCGACGCCGAAGCGGCCAGGGCAGCGGAGGCAGCGCGACGTACGTGTCGGCTGCGATCGGTCGCGCCGGTGCCGCGGACGTCGTGCGGCGCCTGGCCAGCGACATCCCGGCGCTCGCGGCAGACCCCCTCGCGGCCGACGGCGACGTCGACGTGATCATCCGCCGCCACGAGGGTGGGCGCTTCGTGTTCCTCGCGAACCGCACCGACGCCGAGGTGGTGGTGGCCGCAGCGGGTGACCTGATCGCGGGTGCCGCCGAGCGAGGTTCCGCGGATGCCGTCGCGATCGCCCCGCGCGGTGTCGCGGTGCTCGCGCAGGAGGGCTGAGCCGCGCGACAATGACCGCATGACCGACACGGACGGCACGCTGGCGTGGCTTCTGGACACCGACCCGTCGCTGCGCTGGCAGGTGGAGCGTGATCTCGCCGACGCTCCGCCATCCGTGTGGCAGGCCACGCGGGCTCGCGTCGCGACAGAGGGCAACGGCGCACGCCTCCTGCGGGAGCAGGGCGACGACGGTCAGTGGGAGGGCGGCGCGTACTTCCCCGCGGGGTTCTTCGACAGTCCGGAGGCCCGCGCGCCGGGACAGCCCTGGACGGCGACCACCTGGACCCTGAAGGATCTGCGGGAGTGGGGTCTGGATGCCGCCGTCCTCGGCGACACCGCGGAACGGCTGCGACGTAACAGCCGGTGGGAGTACGACGACCTGCCGTACTGGGACGGCGAGATCGACGTCTGCATCAATTCCTTCACGCTCGCGACGGGCGCCTGGCTCGGCGTCGACATGAGCGGCCTGGCGCGGTGGTTCCGCGAGCACCAGCTGGCCGACGGCGGGTGGAACTGCGAGGCGGAGGAGGGGCGATCGGTGCGCGGGTCATTCCACTCGACGCTCAACGCTCTGCGCGGCATGCTCGCGTTGGAGCAGATCACGGGCGACCCGGCCCTCCGCGAGAGCCGGCACCGCGGGGAGGAGTACCTGCTGTCGCGCCGGCTCGCCTTCCGCGCCTCGACCGGCGAGCCCGTCGGCGACTTCGTGACGGAGTTCGTCTATCCCAATCGCCACCGCTACAGCGCGCTCGTCGCCCTCGATCATTTCCGCGCCGCCGCGCTTCTCGAAAACGCCGCACCCGATCCGCGGCTGGCGGAGGCGATCGACATGGTGCGGAATGCGCGCGCCGCCGACGGCACCTGGCATCAGGGGACGCCGCTCGCGGGACGCATCTGGTTCGACATCGATGTCGCCGCGGGCGAGCCGTCGCCCTGGCTGACGATGGTCGCCCTGCGCGTGCTGCGGTGGTGGGATGCCGCTGTTCCGGCCTGACGTCGCGCTGTCAACAGCCTGTCGCCCACCGCGGGGCGTCGCCGACGATGGCGGCAGACGAAAGGACTCGCCATGACGACAGACATGCCCGCTTCCGACGCCCCGCTCCGGGTCGTCGCCCTCAACTGCACGCTGAAGCCCGCGCCTGCGGAGTCGAGCACGCAGCTCATGCTGCAGCAGGTGCTCGACGCCCTCGCCGAGCACGGCGCCTCGGGCACGCAGGTGCGCATCGCCGACCTGAACATCGCGCCGGGCGTCGAGACCGACATGGGGGACGGAGACGAGTGGCCCTCCGTTCGAGAGCAGATCCTCGCCGCCGACATCCTCGTCGTCGGGACGCCCATCTGGATGGGACACGCCTCGAGCCTCGCGCAGCGCGTGCTCGAGCGCCTCGACGCCGAACTCTCCGAGACGGACGACGCCGGTCGGCCGATCCTCTTCGACCGCGTCGCCGTGGTGGCCGTGGTCGGCAACGAGGACGGCGCGCACAAGGCCACCGCCGACCTCTTCCAGGGGCTGAACGACGTCGGGTTCACGATCCCCGCACAGGGCGGCACGTATTGGAACGGCGAGGCGATGCAGACCGTCGACTTCAAGGATCTGGAGAAGACCCCCGACCCGGTCGCCTCGACGACCGCCACTCTCGCACGCAATGCGGCGCATCTCGCGCGCGTGCTGCGCGCCGCCCGCTACCCGGCGGAGTGAGCCCGGGTCAGCCCCAGCCGCCCAGGTAGGCGGCGAGATCGGGCTCGTCGGTGACGACGCGGATCGCACGCGTCGTCACCGACGCGGTCGGGAAGAGATCCCCACGGCGCCAGCGGTCGCTCCGCGCGCGGGCGCGCACCGAGATGACCCGCAGGAGGGGCTCGCTGTCGGGGGAGCACAGGGTCAGCTCGCCGAGGCCTTCGCCGTCGACGCGAGCCAGTGCGGCGGTGAGGACGTCGTCGTCGGCGTCGATGCGGACCGGGCGGAGCAGCTCGATGATGATCCGGACGCGATCGAACGCGGGATCCGGCTCGGATTCCTCCGGAAGCACGGCGGCGCGCCCCGCAGCCGGCCCCAGAGCCGCGAGCACGCTGTCGATGGCGAGGAACCGCTGCCCGTCGCTCGCGCGCGGCGGCGCGGTGATCGCGATGTCGGGGTGGGTGGGCCGCAGGCCCCGGCCGGCGGAACCGGCGACGGGAATGAGGTCGCTGAGCCGGATGGTCTCCGCGTTGCGGCGCGCCACCGCGCCTTCATCGCGTCCGGCGGCATCCGGTCCGTCGTGCCACGCCACGGCTGCGGGCACGTGGGCGAGCAGCGCGCCGCGCAGCCACGCGCGATAGGTCCATTCCCAGTCCTCCCCGCCATACGACGTGAACGACTCGTCGAAGCCTCCCGTCGCGTCGAACAGCACCCGCGAGCACGCGATGACAGCCCCGATGACGTGGCGATAGCTGCGGTCGTCAGCGCGGAGCAGGTTCGCGGTTCGGCGATACTCCGCCGCGAGCCATTCCGGCTCGGGCAGGGCCGTGTGCGCCGCCTCTTCGGCGAGCCGGGCGGCGTCGACGCCGCGCAGGTCTGCGTGCCGGCGCCGCCCGACCGTGACGCAGTCCGGCGCGAGTGCGGGCAGCCGGGTCAGCTCGCGGATGAAGGCGGGCTCGGGGGCCGTATCGGCATCGAGGAACACGAGGACATCTCCGCGAGCCGCCGCGGCACCGAGGTTGCGGACGGCCGCGAGCCGGAAGCCCCGGTCCTCGTGGCGGACGAGCTCGACCCCGTCCGGAACGGAGGGCGGCTCGGGCGAGCCATCGTCCGCGACGATGATCTGCAGCCGGTCGGCCGGGTGATCCTGCGACCGCAGCGCGGCGAGCGTCCGAGCGAGCTGTTCGGGCTGGCGGTAGTGGGCGACGATCACCGAGACGGTCGGCGGCTGTTCGGGCCATCGGCCGTCGAGAAGGTCCCACCGGTTGCCGGGTAGGGCTTCGCCGGGCAGTGGGCCCGAGCTCATCGCGACATCCCGCGCCACCAGTTCAGGTACGACCCAGCGACGTCGGCCAGGTCGGGACGCAGGGGATGCCCGGGGGCCAGACGAGTCGAGGCCGGGTTCTCCCACGCCTCCGCGAGGCGGCCGGTCAGCTCCGCCGGGTCGAAGAGAACCGTCGTCCCGGGGCGCAGGCCGTCCATCTCGTCGCTGTAGCGCGACCGGACGACGAGCGGACGACGTCCGGCTTCGATCCAGTCGAGCATCGATCGCGAAGCCGACACGTGCTCGTGCGCGGCGACCGGGATGCCGGGCTCGCGCAGCCGCCGGGCGAACTCGGCGTCGTCGAGGAATCCGGTGATCTCGAAGCGGCCGCCGAGGTCGGCGGCCAAGCGTTCGAGCGTCGCGACGTCGCCCTCGTGGCCCGGCGAGGCGGCACCCAGAGCGCGGACGACCGCTTCGCCGACCGGTCGGCCCGACGCACGCAGCGCGTTCACTGCCGCGGTGGCGGCGCGCAGGGCCGGCTCGTGCCCCTTTCCGGGGTACACGAACCCCGCGATGAGCACGATGAGGTCGGCGGAGGCGCCGGGTCGGTCCGGGGCGTCGGCGGGACCCGGCTCAGGAGCGCGAGCGAGCCGGGTTCCGAGCGGGATCACCTCGGGCCGCAGGTCGTCGCCGAGGTGCTCCGACACGAGCAGCCGCTCGTGCTCGCTGTTGACGGCCACGGCGTCGGCGGCGGCGAAGAAACGGCGATAGGCGGCGACCCGGCGGTCGTACTTCGTGCCGTCTGACGGCTGCGGCAGATCGTGCAGTGTCAGGGTCAGCCGGCAGGCGCGCGAGAGCGTTTCGACCGCGTCGGCGGCATCCTCCAGGCTCGCTCCGAGCAGGCGGTCGGTCGCGTGCAGATGCACGGGCTCGTCGGGAGCGACCGCTGTCAGCACGGCGCTGAGGTCGGTCACGGCGGTGGCGCGCACGGCCGGGTCGAGACGGTGCGCGGCGGCGGCGACGTCAGAGCCGTAGTCGGTCACTCCGTGTCCGGCAGGACCCCAGACGAGGCACAGGGGAGGGGTGTCGACGGGCATCCGGTCATCGTTACCGGTCGCCTGTGGTTCGCGCAAGTGCGAGGCGCCGGGCGTCCCGCTCGGCTAGCGTCCGACTCGGATCGCCCCCGTTTCGGCGGTTTCAGCAAGGAGGACCGTGACCATCGTCACCGCCAGTGCGCCCCTGGACGAGATGTCCGGTGCGCCCGACGTGCGCGTCGTCGCGGTGCCCGCCGGGCATCCCTACGTGCAGCGTGTCACGCACGCCGCGGGCATCGAGCTTCTGCCCGACCCGCCGGTGGCTGGCGCGGCCGAAGGCGTGTGGTGGCCCCCCGTCGCCCTCGACCCCGACTGGATTCTTCAGCACGCCGATCGTGCCGACATCCTGCACGTGCACTTCGGCACCGAGTCTTTCCCCGCGGGCCATCTGACGGCGTGCATCGACGCGGCCCATGCCGCCGGTTGGGCGGTCGTCTTCACCGTCCACGATCTGACTCACCCCCAGCTCGCGGACCAGGGTCCGTACGCCGCCCAGCTCGACGAGCTCATTCCGCGCGTCGACGCTCTCGTGACGCTCACCGCAGGCGCCGCAGCCGAGGTGCGCGAGCGCTGGGGACGCGAGGCGGTCGTGCTGCCGCATCCCGCCATCCTGCGCGAGGGCGAGACCCCGTCGGTCGTCGCGGTGAGCGAAGAGCTGCGGATCGGAATGCACCTGAAGGACCTCCGCCCCGGCACCGATGGGCCGACCAGCGCGCGAACGCTGATCGCCGCGGTCGAGCGCCTCCGCGATGAGGGCCATCACGCTGTCGCCGAGATCCGCATGCACCGGTCGGTCCGCGATCACGACGCCCGCGACGAGGTGCGGGCGGCCGTGGCCGGCCACCCTTACGCGGTCCTCGTCGAGCAGGGCCGACTTCCCGACGCCGCGCTGAACACGGCGCTCGGCGGACTCGACGTCTGCGTGCTGCCCTACCGCTTCGGCAGTCATTCCGGCTGGCTCGAGCTCTGCTGGGACCTCGGCGTCCCCGTCGCCGTCCCCGATGTCGGCCACTTCGCCGATCAGCATGACGACGACTCGATCGCGAGCTTCCACCCGGGCGATGTGGAGACGCTCACCGCTTCATTGCGCACGCTGCTGTCGTGCGACGAGGCGGCCCGTCCCGGTTCGGTCGCGCGGGCTGATCTCATCGAGGCGCGTCGCGACAGTCGCCGCGAGCAGGATGCCGGGACGGCGCAAGCGCATGCCGCGCTGTACCGCCGTCTTCGCAGCGAGCGTGCCTCGTGACGGGGCGTCCGCTGCGCATCGCGGTCATCGCGCCGCTCCGGTTTCCGATCCGGAGGCCTCACGCCGGCGGGCTCGAGGCCGCCGTGTGGTCGGAGGTCGAGGCTCTGCGCGCCCGAGGCCACGAGGTGACCGTCGTCGCGGTGACCGGGTCGGACCACGTCGAGCCCGGCAGCATCTGGGAGATGCCCGAGCTGGGCTGGGACGCCGACGCGGTGCGCACCGACAAGACGTATCCGCCCGCCTACGAAACCCTCAGCGTGCCGATGCTCCGGCGTGCCCTCGAGACGATCGGCGCGCGGGCCGCGGACTTCGACGTGATCTCGAACCACTGCCTGCACGCCCTCCCGCTGCAGCTCGCACCGCAGCTGGACGTGCCGATGGTGACGACCCTGCACACGCCCGTCGACGATGACTTCGTGCGGGCCCACCGTGCCGCGGCGGGCCGGGGCAGCACGTTCCTCTCGGTCAGCGAGCACACGCGTCGGGAGTGGCAGCACGCGGGTGTCGCCTCGACCCTGCTTGCCAACGGCGTCGACCCCCGCGTCTGGACCGCAGGGCCGGGCGGCGACGACCTCGTCTGGTTCGGCCGCATCGTTCCCGAGAAGGCCCCGCACCTGGCCGTGGCCGTCGCCCGATCGCTCGGGCGACGGCTCACGATCGCCGGTCGTGTCGGCGACCGCGCGTACGCCGACGACGTGCTCGGCCCGCTGCTCGGCGACGACGTCACGCTGGCCGGTGAGCTCACCCCTCACGAACTCGCCGCGCTCGTCGGTCGGTCGGCCGTCGCGCTCGCGACTCCCGCGTGGGCCGAGCCGTTCGGGCTCGTCGGTCCGGAAGCCCTCATGTGCGGGACGCCCGTCGTCGGCTTCGCGGTGGGCGGCGTGCCCGAGATCGCGGCGGCCTCCGTCGGGATGCGCCTCGTGGGCGCCGGAGACGTCGCCGCGATGGCGGATGCCGTGGCGGAGATCTGGCCGCAGGCCCGTGATCCGCGCTTCCGTCGCGCGGTCCGGGGGCGGGCGGTGGAGCGGTTCTCGCTCGACGCGCGAACGAGTGCGCTCGAGGAGATCTTCGCGTCGCTGAGCACGCGCGCGGCGCCAGCCGAGCTGCCGGCATGACGGGGCGCATCGGCTGGTACGTGCACCATCATGGTCGCGGCCACCTGACCCGTATGCTCGCCATCGCGCCCCACCTCGATGTCGACGTCGTCTGTTTCAGCTCGATGCTGGCTCCCTCCGAGCTGCCCGCGAACGTCTCGTGGGTCGAGCTCGCCCGCGATGACGTGCCCGCACCGGCCGTCCCCGCCGATGACCCGACGGCGGGCGGCCTGCTCCACTGGGCTCCGTTGCACCACGTCGGCCACCGTTCGCGGCTCGCGGTCATCGCCGCAGCGGTCGGGGCGGGCGACATCGACGCGTTCGTCGTCGACGTCTCGGCCGAGGTGACGTTGTTCGTCCGGCTCCTCGGCGTGCCCGTGGTGATCATCACGCAGCCCGGTGACCGCACGGACGAGCCGCACCGGCTGGCTTATGCCGCGGCGCGGCGGGTCATCGCGCCCTGGCCGGAGGAGATCTATGCTCCCGAGCACCTGACCTCGCTCGGTGACCGCGTCGCGTTCGTCGGCGGGATCTCGCGGTTCGCCGGTCGTCGTCGGCCCGCGCAGCCGCGCGGCGACGAGGTCGTCCTGCTCGGCGGCGGCGGTGGCGCCGACGTCTCGGCCGACGACATCGCGGCCGCGGAGCGCGCGTCGGGGCGTCCGTGGCGTGTGCTCGGCGCCGGTTCCGGAGCGTGGGCCGCCGACCCCTGGGATGCGTTGACGACGGCAGCCGTCGTCGTGTCGTGGTGCGGTCAGAACGCGGTCGCCGATCTCGCCGCCGCGGGCGCACCTGCGATCGTCATCCCGCAGGAACGTCCGTTCTCCGAGCAGCGGGCGACCGCCCTGGCGCTCGGGCGGTCGGGCCTCGCCGTCGCCGTGCCCCGGTGGCCCGAGCCGGCGCGCTGGCCGGATCTGCTCGACCAGGCCTCGGCCTGCGGCGAGGGATGGACCGCGTGGCGCGCCGACGGAGCGGCGCAGCGCGCGGCGGAGATCGTCCGTGCCGAAGCGGCGGCGGGAGCCGGTGCATGAGCGACATGGCGATCGTGACGCTCTGCTCGGCACCGCGCCTCGAGCACCTGCGCAATCAGCTGCGCGCGACGGCGGGTGTGCCGCGGGTCGTCGTCTGGATCGGCGACGACGATGCGCCCCTCCTCGACGCCGAGTCCGTGGTGCGCGTTCCCCCGGGGGCGGCCGGTCTGCGGCTCGCGGCGGCGCGAAACGCCGGCGCCCGTGCAGCCGAGGCGCTCGGGGCGCGCCTGCTTGTCTTTCTCGACGCCGATTGCGTCCCCGGGCCCGAGCTCGTCGATCGCTACCGTGACGCGGCGACCCAGCACCCCGATGCGGTCCTGTGCGGGCCGGTGACGTATCTGCCCGCGAGGGCCGCGCTCGACGCGGCGTCCCTCCGCGCGGCCACTGCGCCCCACGCGGCGCGCCCGGCTCCGCCCGCCGGCACCCTGCAACGTGCCGAGCCCGCGGAGTACCCGCTGTTCTGGTCGCTCTCGTTCGCGACCACGATCGCCGTGTGGCGGTCCGTCGGCGGGTTCGACGAGCGGTACGAGGGCTACGGGGGAGAAGACACCGACTTCGCGTTCTCCCTGCGTCGCGCCGGCGTCCCGATGATCTGGGTCGGCGGCGCCGACGCCTATCACCAGCATCACGAGACCTCGTCGCCGCCCTGGCAGCACCTCGACGACATCCTGCGCAACGGCGCCCTCTTCGCTGAGAAGTGGGGCGAGTGGCCCATGACGGGCTGGCTGGAGGCCTTCGAGCGAGCCGGAGCGATCACCCGCGAGGACGACGGCTGGCGTCGAGCCTCGGTCTGACCGCGCCGGCGAGCAACTCGGCCGCGGCAGCGAGCAGGTCGCGGGCCACGGGGTCGGGGGCGAAATCGGCGACCTGCGCGCGCGCATGCTCGGCGAGTGTCCGTGCCCAGGCGGGATGCCGCACGGCGACGGTGATCGCGGCGGCAAGACGTCCCGGGTCGGCGGCCGGCACGCTCTGGCAGTCCTGGCCGTCGGTGCAGAAGTCGTCGTATCCGCTGCCGGAAGTCACCACGAGCGGCGTGCCGATCGCCTTGACCTCGAGGGCGACGTTGCCGAAGCCTTCCCAGCGAGAGGGGCAGATGACGACATCCGCTCGTGAGATCGCTCCGTAGAGCTCCTCGCCCGGCACGTGCCCGAGCCAGATCACGCGGTCGCGCGCCGTCGGCGGCAGCATCTCGAGGAGTGCGGCGCGCGTCGGCTCGTACCGGGCATCCCCACCCGCGCCGGCGAGGACGAGGCGCGCGCCCGGCACGTCGTCATGCACGAGCCGGAACGCCGCGAAAGCGTCCTCGACGCCCTTCCGTCGCTCGGAACGGCCGAGGAAGAGCACGACCGGCGCGTCATCGTCGGGCCAGCCGTCGGGTGCGGCCGCGCGCGTCGCTGCGGCCGCGACCGCGTCGACGTCGATGCAGTTGCGGACAACGCGAGCCGGCGGCAGGCCCGGGTACAGGTCGCTGGTGCGCTCGAGCATCGCCCGCGAGATGGCGATGAGACCGGCGGACCGGTACAGCTGATGCCGTTCCGCCGACGCTTGCCGCAGGCGGGCGAGCCGCTGCCCGATCGGCAGGTCTCCCGGCGTGAGCCCGGACACCTGGTCGGCGAGGCGGACGCCGGTCGCCAGATTCGTCAGCAGGGGTGCCGTGCGGGGGAGCGGCGCGGCCAGGCCACCCCACTCGGGAGCGAAGACGACGTCATGGTGATGAGCGCGGTAGGCGCGACGCACGCCGCCATCGACCAGCCTGACCCCGTCGCCCGGGTCGTCGGACACGAGATCGTCCCTCAGCCCGAGCGCGAGGTCGACGGCGACCCCCTGGCGAGCCAGGGCCGGGAGCAGCGCGGCGTAGTGGCGACCGATCCCGCCGGTGTAGGCGGTGACGCCGGCGTACTCGGGAGTCGCAACGAGCCAGCGCGTTCCGGTCCGCGAGGTGAGCAGGCCGGTCATGGGGCCTCGAGCGGCAGCGTGCCGAGGGAGACCCCGGTGACCGCGGCGGCCTCGGTGAGCATCGCCCGCACCCGCCGCGGATCGGTGGCGACGGGATGAGGCGACGCGAAGTCGAACCGGAGGGGGATCGACCGCTCGAGCCACAGCGTGCTGCGCCCCTGTCCGTCGCTGTGTCTCCAGCTCACCGTGAACCCTTCGCCCGCGCCGAGCTTGGCGGCGACCACGAGCTGGAGGTGGGCGAGGATGTCGTCGGGCATGGCAACGGCGATGAGGTCCGATCCGTATCTCAGTTCTCCCATCGCGGCGCTCGCCTCCCCTCGTGCCACGACAGGGTGCAACAGCCGTCCGCTTTTCCGAGTGCCCCTTGACGAGCCGGTGGAGAGCGGGCTAACGGGCGGGGCGGTGCAGTCGTCGCCGCACGTCGCCGACGACGCGACGCGCCGCCGCCGACAACCGGCGCAGTCCGCCGCGGGTGCGCCCCCGGCGGCGAGCCGCGCGCAAGATGCTCGCCCAGCGGCGGCGGATGCGCGCGTCGCTGTACTCGGATGCGGTCGCTCGGGCGTTCTCCCGCATCGCGGCCCGCCGGGCGGGGTCGAGCTCGGCCGCGGCTCGCACGGCGTCCGCGAGGGCGCCGACGTCGCCGTCCGCGACGAGCCATCCGTTCTCGCCGTGGCGGATCAGCTCGGCCGGTCCGTAGGCGATGTCGTAGGCGATGGGGAGGCAGCCCGCGGCCATCGCCTCGAGGAGGACCAGACCGAACGCCTCCGATCTGCTCGTGAGCAGGAGGACGCTGGCGGTGGCCATGGCCGCTGCCGGCTCATCGGTGTGCCCGTGGAAGCGGATCGCGTCGTCGTCCTCGGCGAGGACGGCGAGCTCGGCGGCGCGAGAACCCGTGCCGTAGATGTCGAGGGGGACGCGCGGTCCGTCGTCGCTGTGCACGAGGCGCATGGCCGCGACGGCATCCTCCACCCGCTTGATCGCTTCGAGCCGGGCGATGACGACGGCGCCGGTTCGTGCGGCCTCCGTCGGCAGGGTCGCGGCGTCGATGAGCGAGACCGGGTGGGCGACGCTCGTCAGGAACGGACGCGGCCCCACGATCGCCCTCACGTCGGCGGCCTGGGCGTCGGTGGCGAATGCGACGGCGTCGAAATCGGTCAGTCGCGAGAACACCGCCTGGCGCGATGCTCGCACCGAGCCCGGTTTCGGCCCCCGGTGCGAGCCATGGATGACGTGCACGGTCGTGACCCGGCGTCGCCGGTATCCCGCCGCGAAGGGCGCAACGGTTTTGCTGTCGACGATGAGGAACGCCTCGCCGTCGCCCACGAGGTGGTCGAGCCAGTCGGCGTAGAAGTCGTAGCGTCGGCGCCAGGCGCGGACCGGTCGGCCGTCGGCGTCGCGGGCCAGGAGGAGGCGGCCCCGGGCGCCGACCCGTCGTTCCGACAGCGCGATCGTGCCATCGGGGCGGAGGTGGTCGATGTCCACCGGTTTGCCGTCGGCGCCGAGCCGCAGGCGGCGGAGGATGACGTCGTTCGCCTCATCGATGATGACGCCGTCGTCCGCGGGATCGAGCGCGGGCGGTGCGTCGGGGAGCCCCGTGCCGGGATGCACGCCGCCGGTCCGTGGCCAGTCGTAGAGGTTGCGAATCGTCACGGGCGTCGTGGCGTCGGGGTCGGTGACCGGCGGCAGGGGGAACGCGCGGTCGTCGAGGGTGAGCACGTCGACCGGAGTTCCGGCCTCGGCGAAGAGGCGGCTGCGATCGAGCAGGGCGGTGGTCATGCCCCCGTAGGGAACGGCGATGCCCCAGGTCAGTGCGAGGTGACGCCCGGGAGGAAGGTCGGAGCCGGCCACGTCGACGTCACCGGGGGCCGGGACGCACGGACACGTCCGGGACCAGGGCGTCTCGTGGCAGGTCGAGGGCGGCGAGCACGGTCGTCGCGACCGACTCGGGATCGATGAAGGCGGCGGGGTCGTAGTCGCGGCCCTCCTGGCGGTGCACCTCCGCCTGCATCGGCGTGGCGGTCCGCCCCGGGTATACCGTCGTCACGCGGACGCCGTGGGCGGCCTCCTCGCCGCGCAGCGCGTCGGCGAGGGCCTTGAGTCCGTGCTTCGACGCGGCGTAGGCGCTCCACGCCGGGTGCGCCGTGAGGCCGGCGCCGGAGTTGACGAACAGGATCTGACCGCGCGCGGCCCGTACCGCGGGCAGAGCGAGGCGGGTGAGCTCGGCGGCGGCGATGAGGTTGACGGTGAGCTGATCGGTCCATGCGGCGACGGGCAGCTCGGCAACAGGACCCAGCTCGACGACGCCCGCGCCGTGGATGACGGTGTCGATCGCCTCCGGCAGCCGGTCCGCGAGCGCGCCGGCGAGGGCCGCGGGCTCGCGCAGGTCCGCGGCGACGCCGACGGCGTCCGGGAGGAGCTCCGTGAGCTCGGCCGCGCGGGCCTCGTTCCGGCCGAGGAGCACGAGCCGGTCGCCACGGTCGGCGAGCCGGCGCGCGATCGCGAGTCCGATGCCCGAGCCCGCGCCCGTGATGAGATGCGTCTGCGTCATGCACCCATCGTCGCATCCGCGCGACGGCCCCGCCGTGCTCGTTTGCGTGCCGCCGTGGAACGTGCGACGATCATCTCGGACATGTGACTGGTCATGCAGGCAGGATCCGAACGTACGTGCATCGCACGGCGGTCGGGTCCTTTTTTTATTGCCTCCGACCGGGGCCGGAGCGGAGCCGCTCCGGCGGTACGGTCCGGGATTCCACAGGAGGAAAACGAAGATGACCACCACGAAGGACGCCGCGGGCGCGATCCTCGAGCACGTCGGCGGACCCGAGAACATCGCCGCCCTGCAGCACTGCTCGACGCGGCTCCGATTCAATCTCGTCGACGACGCCCGCGCCGATGAGGCGGCTCTGAAGGCGGTGCCCGGCGTCATCGGCGTCGTGCGCGGTCCGCAGACCCAGATCATCGTCGGGTCGAAGGTGGGCGACTACTTCACCGAGATCGAGAAGCTGCGCGGCGGGCGTGCGGCGGCACGTGCGGCGGGGGAGACCCGTCCGAAGCTGACATGGAAGCGCGCGGGCTCGGCGATCATGGACTTCGTCGTCGCGGTGTTCACCCCGATCATCCCGGCCATCGCCGGCGCGGGCATCTTCAAGTCGTTCCTGATCCTCGCCTCGGCGCTCGGGTGGATGCAGACGACCGACCCCAGCTACCAGGTGCTCTCGGCGATCCCCGACGCGGTGTTCTTCTTCCTGCCGCTGCTGGTGACCTACACTGCCGCGAAGAAGCTGGGCGTCAACATCCCGCTGGCTCTCGGCATCGTCGGGCTCTTGGTGTTCCCGACGTTCTCCGGTCTGCTGACGCAGGAGGGCGGTGTCGCGCTCTTCGGCCTCGCCATCCCCGCGATCTCCTACAACGCCCAGGTCTTCCCGCCGATCCTCGCGGTGCTGCTGCTGTGGCCCGTCGAGAAGCTGGCGACGAAGATCACGCCCGGGCCCATCCGCACCTTCTTCGTGCCGCTGCTGTGCTTCATCGTGGTCTCGCCGATCATGATCTTCGCCCTCGGGCCCCTCGGTTACGGCCTCGGATCGCTGCTCACCGGCGGCATGCTCTGGCTGTACGGCACGCTCGGCTGGGTCGCTATCGCGCTGCTGGCAGCCGTGCTCCCCTTCATCATCTCGGTGGGCATGCACAAGGCGTTCATCCCCCCCACGATCGCCACCGTCGCACAGCAGGGGCGTGACCCCTTCTACCTCGTGGCCTCGCTCGCCCACAACATCGCCGAATCGGGCTCGAGCCTGGCCGTCGCTATCCGCACCCGCAACAAGACTCTGCGCGGCACGGCCATCTCGTCGGGCATCTCCGCGTTCTTCGGCATCACCGAGCCCGCGCTCTACGGCGTGACGCTGCAGAACCGCCGTGCGCTGTTCGCGGTGATCGCCGGCTCGCTGACCGGCGGCGTCTACCTGGGCATCGCCGCCGTGGGCGCCTTCGCGCTCGTCAGCCCGGGGGCTGCGAGCATCTCGATGTTCATCGACGTGCTCAACCCGTGGAACCTCATCCATGCCGTCATCGGGGCGCTCGTCGCCTTCGCGACCGCCTTCGTCGTCGCGCTCGTCATCTGGAAGGACTCCGACTCGGGCACGATCCGCGCCCTCGAGGCTCAGACCGGCCCGGCGGGCGGGATCGCGCCCGACCCGGTCGGCGACGGCCGCCTCGTCGCCCCCGTCGCGGGCGAGGTCGTCCCGCTCGACCGCGTCGACGACCCGGTCTTCGGCGGCGGCATCCTCGGCGACGGCGTCGCGATCCGCCCCAGTGCGGGCGCCGTGTACGCGCCGCTGTCGGGAGTGGTCTCGAGCCTGCTGCCCTCGAAGCACGCCTTCGGCATCACCGGCGACGACGGCGTCGAGATCCTCGTCCACGTCGGGCTCGACACGGTCAAGCTCGACGGAGCTCCCTTCGTCGCCCACGTCGCGCAGGGCGATCGCGTCGAACGCGGGCAGCTGATCCTCGAGGCCGACCTCGAGGCGATCCACCTCGCCGGCTTCGACACGATCACCCCGGTCGTCGTCCTCAACGGCGACGCGTTCGAGGTCGTCGAAGCCCTCACCGGGCCCGTCGAGGCGGGCACCGGCATCTTCACCGCTCGTACCAAGGAGGCCGCTCGTGGCACTGTCTGATTCGTTCCTGTGGGGCGGCGCGCTCGCCGCCAATCAAGCCGAGGGCGCGTGGCGCGAGGGCGGCCGCGGTCCGGCCGTCTCGGACATCGCGAAGTATCGTCCGAACGTCGACCCCCGCGAATACGCGATCCATCACGCGCACACGGTCGAGAGCATCACCGCCGCCATGGCCGATGACGACGAGACGTACTACCCCAAGCGCCGCGGCATCGACTTCTACCACCGGTATCCCGAGGATCTCGCCCTGTTCGCCGAGATGGGGTTCACGGTGCTGCGCGTGTCGATCGCGTGGACGCGGCTGTACCCGACGGGCGAGGAGACCGAACCCAACGAGGACGGCATCGCCTTCTACGAGGGGCTGTTCACCGAGATGCGGCGGCTGGGCATCGAACCGCTCGTCACGCTCTCGCACTACGACCCGCCGCTCGCCCTCGCCCTGAAGAACAACTGCTGGGTCGATCGCGGCACGATCGCCCTGTTCGAGCGCTTCGCCCGCACGTGCTTCGAGCGCTTCGGGCACCTGGTCAAGCTGTGGCTGTCGTTCAACGAAATCGACGGCATCGTGCGGCATCCGCTCACTTCGGGCGGCATCATCGAGGAGACCGTCGAAGGCAGCATCCTGCAGGCCTGCTACACCGCCCTCCATCACCAGTTCGTGGCCTCGGCCTCGGTGACGCGGATGCTGCACGAGATGTGGCCCGAGTCGCAGATGGGCTGCATGCTGACCATGCTGAAGACCTACCCGCTGACGTGCCACCCCGACGACATCGCCGCGACCCAGGCGAAGGACCGGCTGCTCTACCTCTGCACGGATGTCCAGGCCGGCGGCGCCTACCCCCGCCTCGCCCTGAACGCGCTCGCGCGACAGGGCGTCGAGATCCCGTTCGCCGAGGGGGATGCCGAGCTGCTGCGCGAGCACCCCGTCGATTTCATCTCGCTGTCGTATTACATGACCCTCGCCGAGTCCGTCGACCCGGATGCCGAGCGGACCCCGGGGAACACGGTGCTCGGGGTCAAGAACCCCTACCTCGAGTCCAGCGAGTGGGGCTGGCAGATCGACCCGGTCGGGCTGCGGATCTCGCTCATCGATCTGTACGACCGCTACGGCAAGCCGCTGTTCATCGTCGAGAACGGGCTGGGCATGCGCGATGAGCTGACCGCCGACGGGCGCGTCCACGACCCCTACCGCATCGACTATTTCCGGGCGCACTTCCGCGAGATGATCCGGGCCGTCGACGAGGGCGTCGAGCTGATGGGCTACACCAGCTGGGCGCCGATCGACATCATCAGTGCGTCGTCGTCGCAGATCTCGAAGCGATACGGTTTCATTCACGTCGACCTCGACGATCTCGGTCAGGGCAGCGGTGAGCGTCGGCGCAAGGATTCGTTCTGGTGGTACCAGCGGGTGATCGCCACGAACGGCGCAGATCTCGGGTGACCCTCCTGCTCCACGAGCGTGAGGCCGGGTCGATGAGGACGGGCATGCAGATCATCAAGAAGGTGCTCAACTCGAGCGTCGTGCTCGTCGATGACGAGCGCGGCGTCGAGCGGGTGCTGCTGGGCAAGGGCATCGGATTCGGTGCCAAACCCGGCGACGTCGTCGACGAGGGCGCGACCGATCGGGTGTTCGTCGCGCTCGACGACGCCGATCAGCGGAACCTCGTCGAGCTGCTCGCGCAGATCCCGGGTGAGTTCGTCGAGCTCACCCGGGAGATCGTCCGTGACGCCGTGGCCTCGGGGCTCGATCTCGATCCGCACATCTACCTCACGCTCACCGACCACCTTCACTTCGCCGTCGAGCGTCACCGTCGCGGTCTCGTCGTCGTGAACCGGCTCGCATGGGAACTACGCACCGTCTACCCCGACGAGTACGCCGTCGGATCCCGCGGTGTCGAGCTGCTGCGGGCGCGCATGCGCGTGGATGTGCCGGACGAAGAGGCCGCCAACATCGCGTTCCACCTCGCGAACGCCGCCAACGGGCGGGCCGGTGCCGACACGATGCATGTCGTACGGCTCATCTCGGCGGCGACCACGATCGTGTCGAACACCACGGGGATCGCCTTCGGCGACGACCTGCATTCGTCGCGTTTCCTCGTGCACCTGCAGTTCTTCGCCGAGCGGGTGTTCTCGGGGCGCATGCTCGACAGCGACGACGGCTTCCTCTTCGAGAGCATGAGCCGGCGGCATCCTCGGGCGACGGCGACGGCCGAACGCGTGCGTGCGCTCGTGCGGACGCAGCACGACATCGAGATCACCGACGAGGAGGTCGCCTACCTCGCTCTCCACATCGCACGCGCCGTGCCGGGGTGATCCCGCGTCAGTATCCGGCGCGGGTGGTGCGGTCGGCCTCGGGCACCCAGGCCGCCGCGAGCGCTTCCGAGCCGCGGGCCAGCAGCGCGACGTCGGCGCCGACGAGCAGGAAGTCCGCCCCGGCCTCGGCGTAGCCGCGCGCGAGCGCGGGGTCGAAGGCGTTCGCGCCCGCCGGTGTGCCGGCGGACCGGGCGTCGGCGAAGACGCGACGGACGGCGGCGACCACGTCGGGGTGGGACTGCTGTCCGAGCAGCCCCATCGAGGCGGCGAGATCGCTCGGGCCGACGAACACGCCGTCGATCCCGTCGACCGCAGCGATGCCCGCGGCGGCGTCGACCCCCGCGGCGGTCTCGATCTGCACGACGAGCGACACGTGCTGCTCGGCCTCGGCCAGGTAGTCGTCGACGCGGTTCCAGCGGGCCGAACGGGCGAGGGCGGAACCGACGCCCCGGATGCCGCGGGGCGGATAGTGCACCGCGCGCACGACCGCCTCGGCCTCGGCGACCGACGACACCATCGGCACGAGCAGGTTCTGCGCACCGAGGTCGAGCACCTGCTTGATCACGACGGGGTCAGCGGTCGGAACCCGCACCATCGTCGTGACCGGTGTCGCGGCGGCGGCCTGCAACTGGGCGAGCACGGACTCGATTCCGTTGGGAGAGTGCTCCATGTCGATGAGCAGCCAGTCGAGTCCGGCGCCGGCGCAGATCTCGGCGACCAGCGGCGACCCGGAGCACACCCACATCCCCGCGAGCGGGCGGTCCGCGCGAGCGAGGGCGTCGCGGAAGGTCGGTGTCAGACGAAACGGCATGCGATCACTCCCATCGGGCCATAGTCGCAGCGGACCTCGTCGCCGCGCGACACCCACATCGGCCGCGTGAACGACCCGGCGAGGATCAGCTCACCCGCCTCCAGGCGCGCGCCGTGCTGCGACACCTTGTTGGCGAGCCAGGCGACCCCCGTCGCGGGATGGCCGAGGACACCCGCCGCCACCCCGGTCTCCTCGATCTCGCCGTTGCGCGAGAGCAGCGCCGGCACCCACCGCAGGTCGATCTCGTCGGGACGTCGCCGCTCGGTGCCGAGCACCATCGCACCGTAAGCGGCGTTGTCGGCGATCGTGTCGACGATCGTGCGCCCCTCGAGCTCGATGTGCGAGTTGAGGATCTCGAGGGCCGGGACGGCATAGTCGATCGCGTCGAGCGCGTCGTCGAGCGTGCAGTCCGGCCCGGCGAGGGGACGGGCGAGCGCGAAGGCGAGCTCGACCTCGACGCGCACGTTCGAGAACCGCTCGGTGGCGATCTCGGCGCCCGAGCCGTAGACCGTGTCGTCGAACATGACGCCGTAGTCGGGCTCGGTGATTCCGGTCGCCTGTTGCATCGCTCGGGAGGTCAGACCGATCTTGCGTCCCACGAGCCGGCGGCCCGAGGCGATCATCCGGTCGCGCCACACGCCCTGGATGGCGTACGAGTCCTCGACGGTGGCGCCGGGATACCGTGCCGTGATGCGCGGGATGACGCCGTGGGTGCGATCGGCCTCGGCCAGGTCGTCCGCGATGGCGGCGATGTCGTCGGGGGAGAGCATGAGCGTCCTCTCAGAGTTGGTTGGAGGTCAGAGCTGGTTGCCGAGCTTGTACTCGCCCTGTTTGTACTCGGGCAACCCGTCGTCGCCCGGTCGGGTGTACGAGAACCCGTCGGCGCCGATCGTGACGGCCATCTCCGAGTCGTCGGTGCGGGCGCGGAGCGGCTGGGGCTTCCCGTCGAGGTCGAGGACGAGGGAGGCCTCGGTGTACCAGGAGGGCACGACGGGGTTGCCCCACCAGTCGCGGCGCTGGTTGTCGTGCACGTCCCACGTGATGACGGGATTGTCGGGGTCGCCGGTGTAGTAGTCCTGCGTGTAGATCTCGACGCGGTGTCCGTCGGGGTCGCGCAGGTAGAGATAGAACGCGTTCGAGACGCCGTGGCGCCCCGGCCCCCGCTCGATCGCGTCCGATCGGCGGAGCGCGCCGAGCTTGTCGCAGATCGCGAGGATGTTGTGCTTCTCGTGCGTCGCGAAGGCCACGTGGTGCATCCGGGGGCCGTCACCGCCGGTCATCGCGGTGTCGTGGACGGTCGGTTTCCGCCGCATCCATGCCGCGTACACCGTGCCCGCGTCATCCTGGATGTCCTCGGTCACCCGGAACCCGAGCGACTGCATGAACTGCACGGCGCGCGGGACGTCCGGGGTCACCTGGTTGAAGTGATCCAGACGCACGAGCTCGCCGGGCGTGTGGAGGTCGTAGCGCCACGAGAGGCGCTCGACGTGCTCGGTCTGGAAGAAGAACTCGTACGGGAAGCCGAGCGGATCCTCGACGCGGACAGAGTCGCCGATGCCTCGCACGAAGCCACCCGGCCGCCGCTCCACCCGGCAGCCCAGCTCGGTGTAGAACGCGACGGCGCGGTCGAGGTCGTCGGCCGACCGGACGCGGTACGAGAACGCCGCGACGGCGGCGACCGGTCCCTGACGCAGGATCAGGTTGTGGTGGATGAACTCCTCGGTCGAACGGAGGTAGATCGCCTCGTCGTCCTCCTCTGTGACGTAGAGCCCGAGCACGTCGACGTAGAACTCCCGTGAGGCGGCGAGGTCGGTGACGACCAGCTCCATGTAGGCGCAGCGGAGGATGTCGGGCGCCGGCGCCGTCGGCGTCGGGATCGGGTCGTCGCAGGTGATCGGCGCCTCCTGGCTGACGAAGTAGCCCGAGGAGGTCCGGGTCATCTGGTCGCGGTGGGTCATGACAGCGTCCTTGCTCTCGATGTCGGGTGGGTCCGGCGGTTCCGGGCGGCGGGTCAGCTCTTGCCGAAAGTCGGGTTGTGGACCGCGCCGAGGGTGATGTGCACCGCCTGCTGGTGCGTGTAGAAGTCGATCGACCGGTAGCCGCCCTCGTGGCCGAGGCCGGACGCCTTGACCCCGCCGAACGGGGTGCGCAGGTCGCGCACGTTGTTGGAGTTGAGCCAGACCATCCCCGCCTCCACGGCCTGCGAGAAGTTGTGCGCCCGCTTCAGGTCGTTGGTCCAGACGTAGGCGGCGAGCCCGTATTTCGTGTCGTTGGCGAGGTCCAGCGCCTCGGCATCCGTGTCGAACGGGGTGATCGCGACGACCGGGCCGAAGATCTCCTCCTGGAAGATCCGCGCCGTCGGAGCGACGTCGGCGAACACGGTCGGGGCGACGAAGGTGCCGCTCTCGAACCCCTCGGGGCGTCCGCCGCCGGCGACGAGGCGGCCCTCGCTCTTTCCGAGCTCGACGTACGACATGACCTTCTCGAAGTGCTCGGGATGCACGAGCGCGCCCACCTCGGTCGCCGGGTCGTGGGGGAAGCCGACTCGCACCCGCTGGGCCTGCGCGGCGTAGCGTTCGACGAACTCGTCGTACACCGCGCGCTCGACGAGGATGCGGCTGCCGGCCGTGCAGCGCTCGCCGTTGAGAGAGAACACACCGAAGATCGTGGCGTCGATCGCCGCGTCGAGATCCGCGTCGGCGAAGACGATCGCCGGGCTCTTCCCGCCCAGCTCCATCGACAGTCCCTTGAGGTGCGGCGCCGCGTTGGCGAAGATCAGCTGCCCCGTCGAGCTCTCGCCCGTGAACGAGATGAGCGGCACGTCGGGGTGCTTCACGAGCGCGTCGCCCGCGTCCTCGCCGAGGCCGTTGACCAGGTTGAAGACCCCCGGCGGCAGTCCGGCCTCCTCGAAGATGCCCGCCCACAGCGACGCGGACAGGGGCGTGAACTCGGCGGGCTTCAGCACGACCGTGTTGCCGGTGGCGAGCGCCGGGGCGAGCTTCCACGACTCGAGCATGAACGGGGTGTTCCACGGCGTGATGAGGCCGGCGACGCCGATGGGCTTGCGGTTGACGTAGTTGATCTGACGGCCGGGCACCTTGTAGGTGTCGTCGGCCTGGGCGACGATCAGGTCGGCGAAGAACCGGAAGTTCTCGGCGGCCCGCCGGGCCTGGCCGAGCGCCTGCGTGATGGGGAGTCCGGAGTCGAACGACTCGAGCTCGGCGAGGCGGGCGTCGCGAGACTCGACCAGGTCGGCGATGCGGTGCAGCACGCGCGAGCGCTCGCGCGGGAGCATCCGCGGCCACGGCCCCTCGGCGAACGCGCGGCGGGCTGCCGCGACGGCCGCATCGACGTCGGCCTTCTTGCCGGCGGCCGCCTGCAGGTACACGCGTCCGGTGACGGGGTCGAGCACGTCGAACGTCGCGCCGTCGACCGAGTCGACGAGCGACCCGTCGATGTAGTGACGGATGGCGCCGGGCAGGTCCGCGGGCGTGTGGGGGGCGGTGAGCGTCGTGTCGGTCATCTCGTGCGTCCTTGCAGCAGGGGGCGGTCAGAAGTTGGGCAGGCCGAGCGCCTGATCGGGGTGCTCGTGCGTCATGTAGGCGTCGAGGGTGGCCGAGCGGTGGCGCCGCGCGGCGTGCTCGATCTCGGTGAGGGGCGCCCCTCGTTCGATCAGCGCCAGGATGTGCTCGTGCTCCCGCACCGACTCCTGCGCGCGGCCCGGGACGAAGCTGAAGGTCGAGTCGCGCAGGTGTCCGAGCCGTGCCCATTCGGCCTGCACGAGTTCGAGCATTCGAGGGTTGGCGCACTGCTCGAACAGCGTCGCGTGGAACTCCTGGTTCAACCGGGTGAACGAGCGCGGATCGAAGTGATCGAGAGACTCGGTCATCAGCGCGTTGATCTCGCGCGCACGCCGGATGTCGTCGACGCTCAGCGCGCGCGCCGCGAGCGCCGTCGCGGCGCCCTCGAGGATCGACAGCGCCTGCATGCTGAAGCGGTACTGCGAGTCGTCGACCATCGCCACGCGGGCGCCGATGTTGCGCTCGAAGGTCACGAGGCCCTCGGCCTCGAGCTGGCGGATCGCCTCGCGCACCGGGACGACGCTCATGTCGAGCTCGCCGGCGATCGTCCCGAGCACGAGCCGGTACCCCGGGGTGAACTCCTGCTCGGCGATGCGCTCGCGGATCCAGTGATACGCGCGCTGCGACTTGCTCTGCGTCTCGGGCAGGGGAGGCGTCGGGGAGGTCATGCGCCGCGCTCGCCGTCGTACCGGGCGCGCCAGGCCGCGTTCATCGGGAACAGCCCGTCGACCGAGGCGCCCTCCGCCACGCGCGCGGCGATCCAGGCGTCCTCGTCCTCCTGAGCGAGGGCCGCATCGACGACCTCGGCGACGAGAGGCGGCGGGACGACGATGACCCCGTCGGCGTCGCCCACGATGACGTCTCCGGGCTGGACGGTCGCGCCGCCGCAGGCGATGGTTCCGCCCGCCTCCCACGGGACGTGCTTGCGCCCGAGCACGGCCGGATGCGCGCCCGCGGCATAGACGGGCAGCCCGATCTCGGCGACGGCGGCGTAGTCACGCACGCCGCCGTCGGTGACGACGCCGGCGGCTCCCCGGGTCCGGGCGCGGAGGGCCAGGATGTCGCCGAGCGTGCCCGATCCGGTCTCGCCGCGCGCCTCGATGACGATGACCTCGCCGGGCGAGACCGCGTCGAACACCTGCTTCTGCGCGTTGAAGCCGCCGCCGTGCCGGGCGAAGAGGTCGGGGCGGAACGGCACGAACCGCAGCGTGGCGGCCGTTCCGACGAGCTTGCTGGCGGGGTGCATCGGCCGCACGCCGTCGATCGTCACGTCGTCGAGCCCGCGCTTGCGCAGCTGCTGCGACAGTGCCGCGACGGGCACGCGCTCGAGCTTGGCCCGGAGATCGTCGGTAAGGCCGGATGCCGGCTCGTCCGGCAGCCCGGCAGCTTCGCGCGATCCCCAGGCCTCCTCGCGCTGGATGTCGTCGACCGTGGGAAGCGAGCCGAGCGCGGGATCGAACGCGGCGCCCTCGTCGGCGACGACGGTCGTCACGAGTCGTCCCGACGTGGCGCCGGTGTCGAGCGCGTCGACCTCGATCTCGACGACGTCGCCGGGGACGATGACCGACGATCCGGCCGGCGTGCCGGTCAGGATGACGTCGCCGGTCTCGAGGGTCAGGTGCTGCGAGAGGTCGGCGACGATCTGCGCCAGCGGGAACAGCAGGCCGCCGGTGGTGTCGTCCTGCACGAGGTCGCCGTTGACCCAGGCGCGGACGCGGAGACGGTGCGGGTCGACGGTCCGGGCGTCGATGAGGTCGGGGCCGAGGGGAGTAAAGCCGTCGCGGCTCTTCGAGCGGAGGTTCGATCCCTTGTCGGCGGCGCGCAGGTCGTAGACGCCGAGGTCGTTGGCCGCGGTGACGGCGGCGACGTGGTCCCAGGCCTCGGCGAGGCCGACCCGGTGCGCGTCGCGCCCGATGACGAGCGCGATCTCGCCCTCGAACGCCAGCAGCTCGGTACCCGCCGGGCGTTCGACCGTGTCGCCGCTCCCGGCGATCGAGCTCGACGCCTTCAGGAAGTATGAGGGGGCGGCGGGCGTGCGCCCGCGCTGCGCGGCCCGGGATGCATAGCTCAGGTGGACCGCGATGATCTTGCCCGGTCGACCGGAGCTTCCTCGCTCTTGTCTCATATTCGAAATCGTATATGATCATTGCCAGCAGAACAACGTCTGCAGACAACGTCGTCGACACCTCGGGAGCACGAAGATGAGCACCCCCACATCCACCCCCGGTCCGGCCGCACGCAGCGGCTTCACTCCGACCGGGACCATCGCCACCGCCGCCGACCGCCGCCGCGTGGTCTTCGCCACCGTCGTCGGGACGACGGTCGAGTGGTACGACTTCTTCATCTACGCCACGGCGGTCGGGCTGGTCTTCGGCCAGCTCTTCTTCGCTCCGCTCGGCGCCAACAGCGCGTTGATCGGTTTCGCCACCGTCGGGGTGAGCTTCCTCTTCCGGCCCCTCGGCGCCTTCCTCGCCGGCCATCTCGGCGACCGGCTCGGGCGCAAGCTCGTGCTGATGTGGACGCTCATCCTCATGGGCGTCGCGACGGCACTGATCGGCCTGTTGCCCACGTACGAGACGATCGGCCTCGCCGCGCCGGTCATCCTCGTGCTGCTGCGCATCGTCCAGGGCATCTCGGCCGGCGGCGAATGGGGCGGTGCCGTGCTCATGGCCGTCGAGCACGCCCCGAAGACGCGCCGTGGCGCATTCGGCGCGTCGCCGCAGATCGGCGTACCGCTCGGCCTCCTCCTCGCGTCCGGAGTGATGGCGCTCATGGCCATGATCGCTCCCGGCGAGGCGTTCCTGGCCTGGGGCTGGCGGGTCCCGTTCCTCCTGAGCGTCGTGCTCATCCTCGTCGGCTGGTACGTGCGTCGCCGCGTGGAGGAGAGCCCCGTGTTCACCGAGCTCGCCGAGCGGCGCGAGAAGGCCCACATGCCGATCGTGCAGCTCTTCCGCAAGCACGCCGCTCTCGTGATCATCGCCGCGTTCGTCTTCGCGGGGAACAACGCCGTCGGCTACATGACCACCGGCGGCTACATCCAGAACTACGCCACCAACCCCGACGGACCGCTCGGGTTCGACCGCGAACCGGTCCTGTGGGCGGTCGCCGGTTCGGCGGTCACCTGGCTCGTCACGACGCTCATCGCCGGGTTCCTCTCCGACCGCATCGGGCGCCGCACGACCTACATCGCCGGCTGGATCCTCCAGCTCGCGGGCGTGTTCGCTCTCTTCCCGCTCGTGAACACCGGAAGCATCGGCCTCCTCTTCGCCGGGCTGGCGATCCTGACGATCGGCCTGGGCCTGACGTACGGTCCGCAGGCCGCCCTGTACGCCGAGCTCTTCCCGGCATCCATCCGGTTCTCGGGCGTCTCGATCTCCTACGCCATCGGCGCCATCCTCGGCGGCGCGTTCGCGCCGACGATCGCCACCGCGCTCGTGCAGGCGACGGGATCGACCATGTCGGTGACCTGGTACCTGGCGGGGATGACGGTGCTCGGGCTCGTCGCGACGCTGCTGCTGCGCGACCGCAGCGGCATCCCGCTCGACCCCGACCACGAGGCCGAGCAGTCGGTCAGCCCGATCGTCGGCACCGGCCGGCGCTGACCGCGGCGGCGAGGAGGGCACGATGCAGTTCCATCATCACGGCTACGTCTCGGGAGATCCGCGCGTGCAGCCCGCGGCCGGTCGCGGGCTGCACCGCCCCGCCGAGCTGCCCGACGAGACCGACGTCCTCATCGTCGGCTCGGGACCGGCGGGGATGCTGCTGGCGGCGCAGCTGTCGCAGTTCCCCGATGTCGACGTGAGGTTGATCGAGCGCCGCGAGGGGCGTCTCGAGCTGGGGCAGGCAGACGGCATCCAGCCGCGGAGCGTGGAAACCTTCCAGGCGTTCGGATTCGCCGAGCGCATCATGGCGGAGGCCTACAACATCGGCTGGATGAACTTCTGGGCACCCGACCCGGAGGATCCGACGCGCATCGTGCGCACCATGCGCACGGAGGACTATGCGCTGCGGATGAGCGAGTTCCCGCACCTGATCGTCAACCAGGCGCGCGTGCTCGACTACTTCGCCGAGGCCGCGGCGCAGGGACCGGGGCGCGTCGTGCCCGACTACGGCGTCGAGTTCCTCGGGCTGACCGTCGGCGAGGAGGGCGAGTTCCCGGTCGAGGTGCGGGTGCGTCATGTCGGGGGCGCCCGGGCGGGTGAGGAGCGCACGATCCGCGCGAAGTACGTCGCGGGATGCGACGGCGCGCGCAGCCGCGTGCGCGACGCGATCGGCCGGGTCCACGTCGGGGCGGCGTCGGCGCACGCCTGGGGCGTCATGGACGTGCTGGTGAACACCGACTTCCCCGACTGGCGCATCAAGTGCGCGATCAACTCAGCGGCGGGCAACATCCTGCACATCCCACGCGAGGGCGGTTACCTCAGCCGCATGTACATCGACCTCGGCGAGGTCGCCCCCGACGACGATCATCGCGTGCGGCAGACGCCGATCGACGAGATCATCCGGCGAGCCAACGCGATCCTGCACCCGTACTCGATCGACGTGAGAGAAGTCGCCTGGCACAGCGTCTACGAGGTGGGGCATCGCGTCACCGACGGCTTCGACGACGTGCCGGCGGCCGCCCCGCGCGCGCCGCGCGTGTTCCTCACCGGCGACGCCTGCCACACCCACAGCGCGAAGGCCGGGCAGGGGATGAACGTCTCGATGCAGGACGGCTTCAACCTCGGGTGGAAGCTCGGCCACGTCCTGACGGGCCTGGCGGCGCCGTCGCTGCTGTCGACGTACGGGGCGGAACGACGCCCCGTCGCGCAGCAGCTGATCGACTTCGACCGGGAGTGGTCGGCCCTCATGGCGCGCAAGCCCGAGGAGATCACCGACCCGCAGGATCTCGCGACCCACTACCTCGCGACGGCGGAGTTCCCCTCCGGCTTCCGCACCCGGTACGACCCGTCGGAGATCGTCGCGGATGCCGCGCACCAGGACCTCGCTTCGGGCTTCCCGATCGGCATGCGATTCGCGTCGGTCGAGGTCGCGCGCGTCGCCGACGGCAACGCCGTGCACCTGGGTCACCATGCCCGGGCCGACGGGCGGTGGCGCATCTACGCGTTCGCCGACGCCCCGTTGCCGGGCGCGCCGTCCGCGCTCGACGACTTCGCGCGGTGGCTCGCGTCGCCCGTGTCGCCGGTGTCCGTGCACACCCCCGCGGGCGCGGACGTCGACGCGGTGTTCGACGTCAAGGTGGTGTACCAGCAGCGGTACGACGAGATCGAGCTGCCGCTCGTGCCCGACATCTTCCGCCCCCGCACCGGCCCGCTCGGCCTGACGGACTGGGAGAAGGTGTTCGCCGCGGCACCGAGCGCGTGGCACGATGCCGACATCTTCGACGAGCGCGGGCTCTCGCGCGACGGAGTCGTCGTTGTCGTCCGCCCCGACCAGTACGTCGCGGCTGTGCTGCCGCTCACCGCGACCGACGAGCTGACCGCCTTCTTCGCGGGAGCCCTGCTGCGCGCCTAGGGCTTCGCCCTAGGAGTTCACGCGGAGGATCTCCTCCTGGTACGGGGCGCGGATCGTCGCCGACACCCGCAGGTCGAGCAGGAGGAACGGGCGCTCATCGGCGGGGCGATCGCGCCACCGGGCGAGGGCCTCGAGATCGTCGAGCGTGCGCACCACGACGGCCTCGCCGCCGACCGCGCGGCACAGCGCGGCGAAGTCGACCTCGGGGATGAGCATGGGGGCGGGGGCGAGGCCCTGCGCGCCGTACAGGTGCACCTCGGCGCCGTACGCGCGGTCGTTCCACACGACGGCGAGGCCGCGGCCGCCGGCGACCCGGACGGCCGACTCGAGGTCGCTGACGGCCATGAGACCGCCGCCGTCGCCCGTCGTCAGCACGATCGTCGCGGCGGGACGGGCGCGGGCTGCGCCGGGGACCGAGGGGAAGCCGAGGCCGATCGACTGATAGGCGGTGCCGACCATCATCATCCGGTCGGGTGACGACACGGGCCAGTACATGTTCGCCCATCCGATGAAGTGGCCACCGTCCGACACGACGACGCGGTCCTCGGGCAGCAGCTCTCCGATCCGCCGCGCGGCGGACCGCGGGTCGAGACGCCCGTCGGGGGCGAGGGCGTCGCCGGGGAGATGGTCGCGCAGGGCGGCGATGTCGAGCGACTCGCGCCATCCGCTCGCCGGAGCGACGAGCGCGGCGAGCTCGTCGGCGATCGCCCGGGCCGCGAGGGCCGCGTCGGCGCGCAGGTAGAGCCCGACGTGCGGATGCGTCGCCGTGGGTGCCGTGTCGATCTGAGCGACCGTCGTCCCGGGGGCGAACAGAGTCCCGAACCGCATCGTGAACTGGTTGAGAGACGCGCCGACGACGAGCACGACATCGGCGTCGCGGATGACGGACATCGCCCCGTCGGCGCCGAATCCGCCGGTCACGCCGAGATCGAACTCCGGACGCGGGAAGACCCCGCGCCCGAGAGCCGTGGTCGCGGTCACCGCTCCCGTCGCGTCGGCGATCGCGCCGAGAGCGGTGCCCGCTCCGGCGAGCCACGCGCCGCGGCCCGCGAGGAGGAGGGGCCGCTGCGCGCCCGCCAGTGCGCGGGCGATCTGCGTCACGGTTCCGGTCGCGAACGGCGTGGCGGGAGCGAGCTCAGGCGCTCGCCGCGGCTCGGGGGTACGGGTGAGCGGGCCGGCGTCGGCTTTGGCGACGTCGTAGGGGATCGCCAGCACGACGGGGGAGGAGTACGCGAGGGCGTGCTCGATCGCGATGACGGTCGCGGCCGCGGCATCCGCCCGGCCCACCGTGTAGGTGCGGACTCCGACCGCCGAGGCGAGCGCGATCTGGTCGACGTCCCACGGGCGCGGGCCGGACGTCGGCGCATCGCCGACGACGAGGACCAGCGGGGTGCGTGCCTGCGCTGCCTCCGCGAGCGGTGTCAGGGTGTTGGTGAACCCCGCTCCGTACGTCGCGGTCGCGGCCGCGAGGCCTCCGCCGGCACGGTAGTGGGCATCGGCGGACACCACGCCGCCCGCCTCATGACGGAGCGCGGTGAAGGTGACGCCGGGGGAGCGCTCGAGCGCATCGAGCAGGTGTGCGTTGCCATTGCCCATCACGCCGAAGACGTGCGAGACGTGTCGGGAGAGGGCGGCGGCGACGTGCGCGGAGACGGAGGGCATGGCGATGCCTTTCGAGACGGAACGGTGATGGAGGCCGTATGTGTCTCACGCGCGGATGCCGCTTCGTGCCCATTTTTCGAGCACCGACGGCAACGCCGCCGCCGGACGTTCCGATTATAGGAACGACCGACGACGGCGTGAAGTGTTCGGTACGGGTTACGCCGGGACCTTCAGTCGCGGCACTCCGGCGGTCACCGGCCGCAGCTCACGCTGCGGGGCCTCGGGGATCTCCTGGTCCAGCGCGACGACGAGTCCGGCGGACGACGTCGCCGCATTGGCCATGTCGCGGATGGCGGCCGGGTTGAGGACCTCCATGTCGGCGCTTTCGAAGACGAAGCGCAGCGGGATGGACGGCTGCAGCCAGATCGAGGAACGACCGTCGTCGGCCGTCCACGACATCATGAAGCTCTCGTTGCGCCGCAGCTTCGTCGCGATGACGACTTTGAGGTGCGCGAGCAGGCGGTCCGGGATCTCGATTCGGGTGTCGGAGTTTCCGTAGTGGAGCTGTCCCATGCTGTCCTCCTGAGATCGTCGATGAGCGAGTGAAGTGTTGGTTCCCTCGTTAAGTATCTAGCCAGACAAGACAGTTTCTGTCAATTCTTAGATCCTATGTATCTCACCATCTGTGAAAGACAGAATCTGTCAAGCTGGGCTAGTGTTCTAGGATGCTGTCGGAGGAGGTGGCAACCCGATGCCTCGAAACGTCGTCCGTCATGAAGGACTTCACCTGTACGCGGATCAACCTCGTGACGAGGTCGGTCGTCGGCTGAGCGACGCCGTCCTGCGTCTGCGGCGTGCGGAACAGGTGCAGGCCGGGCTCGCCGTGCGCGCCTCCGAGCTGTCGGCGATCGACTTGACCGCGCTGCGCTACCTCGTTCAGGGACACCGCGACGGCCGCGATCTCGGGCCCAAGGACCTCATCGTCATGCTCGCCACCTCGAGCGCCACGGTCACCAATGTCGTCGAGCGTCTCGCCTCGAAGGGCCTGGTCGAGCGCGTGCAGCACCCCAGCGACCGCCGGGCGCACTACCTCGTTCCGACCGCCGCCGCCGTCGAGCGGGTGGATGCCGCCTTCGCCGCCCATCACCGAGCGATTGTGACGGTCATCGATGAGCTCGACCCTGAGCGTACCGCCATCGCGGCCGAGGTCATCGACCTCCTCGCTTCCGCCCTCGACGAGATCGCCGAGCGCAGCGCCTGACTCCCGAACGAAGCGGGGGCCGACTCCATATCAGTGGTGTCGGCCCCCGCTTCGTCGTGTCAGCTGTCTTCGCCCTCAGCCTGCGAGGGGTGTCCCGTCTCCTCTTCCGGGGCTTCGCCCGTGTCGGGGTGATCGGGGTCGGCGCCTTCGGCCTGGCTGGGCTTCGCGTCGTCTCGTGACATCGACGGTCTCCTTCCGAGATGGGGTCGTCGTCTCTGGCTATCACGCTTGTCCAACCCCCGCCATCCCCTCGCCCCGGGCGGGACGATGTGCCTACGGTCACCCCATGTCCGACGCATCCGAACCCCTGACCGACGAAGACGCCCGCCGCGAGGAACTGCTGCGCGCCGGCGGATCGACCGAGGCCGACGCGGCGCCGCGGATCGAGACGAGCGAGCACGACGGCGTCACGCGCATCGACATCGCCGACTCGGCCGCCGTGCGTCCGGGACCTGGGCCCGGTACGCCCGAGGCCGACGGTGACGAGCCGGAGGTCGAGCGATGAAGGCCCTCACCTGGCAGGGGCGCCGCAACGTCTCCGTCGAGACGGTGCCCGACCCCGAGATCCTCGAGCCCACCGATGCGATCGTGCGGATCACCTCGACCGCGATCTGCGGCTCCGACCTGCACCTGTATGAGATCTTCGGGCCGTTCATCGACAGCGGCGACGTGCTCGGACACGAGCCGATGGGCGTCGTCGTCGAGGTCGGCTCGGCCGTCACGAACCTGGCGGTCGGAGACCGCATCGTCGTGCCGTTCAACATCTCGTGCGGGCACTGCTTCATGTGCCGGCGCGGGCTGCAGTCGCAGTGCGAGACGACGCAGGTCACCGAGTACGGCAGCGGCGCGTCGCTGTTCGGCTACACCAAGCTGTACGGCCAGGTCCCCGGCGGTCAGGCCGAGTACTTGCGGGTGCCGCTCGCGGGCTACAACCACATCCGCGTCGGCAACGACCTCCCCGACGACCGGTACCTCTTCCTCAGCGACATCCTGCCGACCGCGTGGCAGGGCGTGGAGTACGCCGATGTTCCCGAGGGCGGCACTCTCGCGGTGATGGGGCTGGGGCCCGTCGGCCAGTTCGTCGCGCGCGTCGGTGTGCACCGAGGGTACCGGGTGCTCGCGGTCGACCCGGTCGCCGAACGGCGAGCGATGGCGGAGCGGCACGGTGCGGACGTGTTCGACCTGACCGACTCGGTGGTCGACGAACTCCGCGACCTCACCGACGGGCGCGGCGCGGACGCCGTCGTGGATGCCGTCGGCATGGAGGCCCACGGGAACCCCGCCGTCTCGACGGTGCACAAGGCGTTGGGGCTGCTGCCCGATGCCCTGGCTCAGAAGGTCTTGGAGACCGGCGGGCTCGATCGGCTGGCGGCGCTCCACTCGTCGATCGACATCGTCCGCCGCGGCGGCACCGTCTCGCTCAGCGGCGTGTACGCCGGCGAGGCCGACATGATGCCGATGAAGACGATGTTCGACAAGCAGCTGAGCCTTCGGATGGGTCAGTGCAACGTCAAGCGGTGGATCGATGACCTGCTGCCTCTCGTCGAAGACCCCGCTGACCCGCTCGGCGTCATGGATCTGACGACCCACCGCGCGCCGCTGTCCGACGCGCCGGGCCTCTACGAGACTTTCCAGAAGAAGGAGGACGGCTGCATCAAGGTGGTGCTGCAGCCGTGACTCCGCCCCGGAGAGGAGACTGCCATGTCGCGTAACGTCCGACTCATGCGCTGCGCCCCCGAAGACGTCTTCGCGGTCCTGAACGACGGCTGGCTGTTCCCGGCGTGGGTCGTCGGTGCTTCGCGCATGCGCGATGTCAGTCCCGCCTGGCCCCAGAAGGGGTCGCGTCTGCACCATTCCTTCGGGGTGTGGCCCTTCGTCATCGACGACAGCACGTCGGTGCTCGAATTCGATCCGCCGCACCGCATGGTGCTGCAGGCGCGCGGCTGGCCGATCGGCGAAGCCCACATCACCATCGACGTCAAGCCCCGAGGCGATGACTGCGTCGTGCGCATTCAGGAAGTGGCCGCGGAGGGGCCGGGGTCGTTCATCCCGCAACCGCTGCTCGACCTGCCCCTGCACGTGCGCAACGCCGAGACCCTGCGTCGGCTCGCGCACCTCGCGGAGGGCGGCGCGGGACGGTGACGACCGAGTACGACGCCGTCATCGTCGGCTCCGGGCCGAACGGGCTGGCGGCGGCCGTCACCCTGGCGCGCTCCGGGCTCTCGGTCGCGGTGTTCGAAGCCGAGGATCACTTCGGCGGCGGGGCGGCCTCCGGGGAGATCACCCTCCCCGGCTACCTGCACGACCTGTGCTCGGCGGTGCACCCGCTCGCATTCGAATCCGCCTTCTTCCGCGAGTTCGGACTGCGCCACCGCGTCGAGTTCGTCGTGCCCGAGGTGTCGTACGCGCACCCTCTCGACGGCGGCGCGGCGCTGGCGTACCGCGATCTCGACCGCACGGCGGAGGGGCTCGGTGCCGACGGCCGCGCGTATGCCCGGCTGATGGCGCCGCTCGTCGAGCGCGTGCGCGGCATCGCGGACTTCACCGGTGGATCGCTGCTGCGCGTGCCCGGCGATCCGATCGCCGCGGCCTGGTTCGGCCTGCGCACCCTCGAGCAGGGGACACCGGCATGGAGCCTGCGGTTCCGCGAGCAGGCGGCCCCGGCCCTCATGTCGGGGGTCGCGGCCCACACCATTCTCGGCCTCCCGAGTCTCGCGGCAGCCGGCGGCGGCCTCACCCTCGCGACATACGGTCATGCCCGCGGGTGGCCGATCCCGATCGGCGGAAGCGGGGCGATCGTGGCCGCCATGGTCGACGACATCCGTGCGCACGGCGGCGAGCTGTTCTCGGGACGCCGTATCGATTCGCTCGACGAGCTGCCGAGCGCGCGCGCCGTGATGCTCGACGTGACGCCGCGCGCCCTCATCGCGATCGCCGGGGACCGGATGCCGACGCGCTATCGGCACCGCCTCGAGCGCTTCCGGTACGGTGACGCGGTGGCGAAGGTCGACTTCGCCCTGTCCGCGCCGGTGCCGTGGCGCGATCCCGCGATCGCGCAGAGCGGCACTGTCCACGTCGGCGGGACCCGGCCGGAGATCGCCGCCTCCGAGAACGCGGTGCGCGCCGGCCGGCTGCCCGACGCGCCGTATGTGCTCGTCGCGCAGCCGTCGCTGTTCGATGCGGGCCGGGCGCCGGAGGGCCATCACACCCTGTGGGCATACACGCACGTTCCCGCGGGCAGCGAGGTCGACCGGACCGAGGCGATCGTGCGCCAGATCGAGCGGTTCGCGCCGGGCTTCCGCGACACGATCCTCGCGACCCACTCGGAGACCGCGCAGCAGGTCGCCGCGCGCAACCTCAACTATCCCGAGGGTGACATCTCCGCCGGCATCCCGTCGCTCGATCAGCTGATCGCCCGCCCGTTGCTCGCACGCGACCCGTGGCGGACGCCCATGGGCGGCGTCTATCTGTGCTCGTCCTCGACGAGCCCGGGCCCAGGCGTTCATGGGCTGGCCGGATGGTGGTCGGCTCTGAGCGCTCTGCGGCACGAGTTCGGGGTGCTCACGCGTCCCGACCTCTCACCGCGTCTCTAGGGGTGGGAGGCGCCGGAGTCAAGCGGAAGAGCGCCCCGTCGCCGCGCTCGTACAGTGGACGCACCATTGTCGTCTGCGGGAGGTTCATGGTGTCCGGTGCTTCCGAGCCCGAATCCGTCGCGCGAGCCGTCGAACGGCTCCGTCTGGCAGAGGCCAGCCTGGCTCGGCGGCGTCAGAGCGACTGCGGTCCCAGTGAGACGGCGCGCGCCGCAATGCGGGTGGTGTACGACAGCGCGGATGCCGGCCGGCGCGTCACCCCGACCGACATCGCCGCCTCGCTGGGCATCTCGACGCCGACGGCGACGACCATGCTGAAGCGTCTCCGCGACGGGGGACTGGTGGCGTTCGAGCGCAACCCCGACGACGGTCGGAGCAAGTACGTCGTGCCGACCGATCGCAACGCAGACGTCGAGGGTGTCGATCCGCTGACGCTGCGTGTGCGCGACATCGCGCGCGGGCTGGATGACGACACCGCCGCGAAGCTGACGACCCTTCTCGACGCGATCGCGGATGCGGTCGACGAGGAGTGTCGCTGAGGTCAGGCGTCGCCGGTCGCGGGCTCCGGGACGACACGCAGGCCGTTCGCTCCGCCCGCTTCGAGCAGGAGGGCCTCGACCCAATGTCGATTGATCGTCGGCGGACGGCTGCCGCTGAAGAGGAACACCATCGGGACGGCCGGGTGCACCCACACGCTGAACAGCCCGCTGTCGGTCGAACGGTGGAACATGAACGGCTCGTTGCGGCGCAGCTTGTTCATGAACACGACCCGCAGGTGCGCGAGCAGACGGTCTTCTACGTCGAACGTCCGTCCTTGACTGCCGTAAACGAGTGTTCCCACGGACGCGAGGGTACTGGCGGGGGTCCGCCTAATTAATTCCGGTTAGTTAGGCGAACTAGTTAGAGGAGGGATGGCGCGTAAACCCCTCGTGAACTTCTGTCAAGCGGGTAGGTGCAGACGGCTCGGGCCGCGATAGTCGTGTCAGAGCGACGGGAGTGATCATGGTCTTGGATATGTCACCGATCGCCCGCAAGCCCAGCGCGGTGCGCCTGGCCACGTCGGGCGCTCTGCGTCAGCTGCCGTCGCGGCGGCCGGAAGCGCCGAGCACCGAGGCGGACGTCCGCTGGGAGCTCGTCGACGTCGACCGTTACGAGGTGCGAGAGGGAGAGGTCACCCTCGGCTACATCGACGTCGTCGGCGCGGTCTTCGTAGCCCTCGGCGGGCCCTGGTACTCGGCTGCCGTCGAGCTGCGTCAGACGCTCCGCTTCGATGAAGCGGTGCAGACGCTGCGCTCGACCCGGCGTCACTGAGGCGCGGCCCGGCAGCGGTCCTCCGGCCTCCTAGGCTGGGGGACATGATCCGCATCGCCACCATCGGCACGAGTGTCATCACCGACGCCTTCATCGGTGCGGCCTCTCGCACCCCGGGGATCGAGGTCGTCGCGGTGTCGTCTCGAGATGCGGTGAAGGCGCAGGCCTACGCCGATCGTCTGGGTGTCGCACGGGCGATCGCCGGCCTCGATACCGTCCTCGCCGATCCCGAAGTCGACGCGGTCTACATCGGTTCGCCGAACGCCGCCCACGGCTCGCAGGTCGAGTCCGCCATCGCGGCGGGCAAGCACGTGCTCGTGGAGAAGCCCGCGGTCGCCACAGCCCGGGAGTGGGATGACCTCGTCGACCGGTCGCGCCGCGCGGGCGTGATCCTGCTCGAGGCGATGCGCACGGCGTACGACCCCGGCATCGCGGCCGTCCGCGAGCAGCTCGGATCGCTCGGAACCCTCCGCCGCGCCTCGTTCCACTACGCCAAACGGTCGTCGCGCTACGACGCCGTGCTGGCGGGTGGGACGCCGAACATCTTCGATCCCGCCATGGGCGGCGGAGCGCTCGCGGATCTGGGTGTCTACGGCGTGCACGCGGCGGTCCTCCTGTTCGGTGAACCCACCCGCGTGGCCGGGTCGTCGGTGACGATCGCCACGGGCGCTGACGGCGCCGGTCTGGCGGTGCTCGAATACCCGGGGCTGGTCGTCGACGTCGGCTACTCGAAGATCACCACCGCTTTCCGGTCGAGCGAGATCCAGGGCGAGGATGCGACGCTGCTCATCGATCACCTGGCCAGTCCGCGCCGCGTGACACGGGTCGGTCTCGACGGTGCGGAGTCCGCGTGGACGTCGGATGCTGCCGTCGACACGCTCGACGGCGAGGTCGCGCGTTTCGTCGAGCTCGTGGGCGGCGCGATCGCTCCGGACGAGGACCAGGCGCGCACGGCGGCGACGCTGCGGACCATGGAGCGCATCCGCCAGGCGACAACCGGCTGACGCATCCGCTGAGCGCCCTGTCAAGGCCCTGGGGTTTCAGCCGGTGTCGACGCAGGCTCGTCCCATGCACCACACGGGACTGCGCTGGGATGAGATCGCTGAGGATGCCTGGCGGGTATGCGATCCCACGCGCCCGTCCTCCGATGCCGATGCCGTCGTCGCCTACGTCGAACGGCGCCGGGACGGTGTCTTCGAGGTGGTGTGGCTCTGCGGCACTGCGGGGACCGAGACCTTCGTCGCGATCGGTGAAGCCGCCTGCGCGATCGCCGACCGACACGCCGCGTCCCGCCGCACCGGGTCGCCGCTGGCGACCAAGCCGATTCCCATCGCGCACCGTCCGCCGCTTTCGCGGGCCTGAGGCTCGGGTGCGGTCAGCGCCGCATCCGATCGATCAGCAACCCGACGGCTGCGTTCGCGCTGTCGTCGATGACCTGTTCGGGCTCGCCGTCGAGGTCGAGCAGGACGTGGCCCGTCTCTGCGCCGTCGCTCCACCCGAGGTACACCGTCCCCGGCTCGTGGCCGTCGTGCGGCTCCGGACCCCCGACGCCCGTCACCGACACCGCCAGATCCGCGCCTGTCAGGTCGCGGACCGCGCGTGCGAGGTGCTCGGCGCATTCCGGGGAGCAGGGGTCGATCCCCTCGGCCAGACCCAGGACGCGGTGCTTCGTCTCCAGTCGGTAGGCCACGACGCCGCCGGCGAACCAGTCGCCCGCGCCCTCCGCCGCGCCGATGGTGGCGGCGAGGTTGCCCGAGGTCAGCGATTCCGCCACCGCGATCACGGTGCCGCTCTCCTGTGCCAGCCGGGCGAGTTCATCGATGTGGGTCATTTCTCCTCCTGGCGCGACCCTAAGCACCGGTGGAGGAGACGCGTGCGGGGATTGTCTCCGATTCGGCACGGTGATATCGCGCGGGAGGCGCAGAGCTCGACTGGGACTTTGGTCCCTGGTGTAGTCATCGCGAATGCGAGATAGTTATGTGGTCAGACCACATACGACGAAGGAGACAGAAATGACCACGCACGCGGTCCACGCAGCCATCCCCCGCACGGAGGCTCGGACCCGCACCCAGGCGATCGCCCGCCAGGACGAGATCGTGACCTCGCTCGCCGGGCGCCGCACTCTCGCTGCGCTGCGCTACGCGACCGGCTTCATCTTCCTCTGGGCGTTCCTCGACAAGCTGTTCGGCCTCGGATTCTCGACGCCGTTCGAGCGGGCGTGGATCAACGGCGGCACCCCGGCGCAGGGCTTCCTCAACAGCCCCGCCGTCACCGGCCCCCTTCAGCCCTGGTTCCAGAGCATGGCGAGCCCGCTCGCCGACGTCCTGTTCATGGCGGGCATGCTGGCCATCGGAGTCGCCGTCATGTCGGGCATCGGTCTCCGCGTCGCAGCGGTAGCCGGAAGCCTCGTCATGCTCCTGATGTACCTCGCCGAGTGGCCGTTCGCCTGGGGTGCGGCATCTACCAACCCCCTCGTCGACTACCACATCGTCTACGCTCTCGCGCTGATCGTGATCGCCGTGCTCCACGCCGGCGACACCTGGGGCCTCGGCGCCATGTGGAAGAAGCTGCCTCTTGTGCAGCGCTTCCGGTGGCTCGTCTGACACCGAGTCGCCCCGCCGAAGGCGCGGATCCCCCCCCCGGGGGTCCGCGCCTTCGCTCATTCGTGCGCGGGCTGCGCCGCGCGAAGAGCGGCCTGCGTGCGGCTGGTGACGCCGAGCGTTCGCATGATGCCTGTCAGATGGTTCTTGACCGTCTTCTCGGCGATGCCGAGCTCGGCCGCGATCGCGCGATTCGACAGCCCGCGGGCGACGAGCGCCAGCACTTCCCGCTGGCGCCGGGGGAGAGGGTCCGGAGACGGCGCGGAGGACGCGGTCGTATGCAGCGTCGCGCCCAGCGGATGGCCCGATCCCACCCGGCGCACGGCGTCGATCAGCTCTCCGGCCGCGACGTCCTCGAGGAGGAAGGCGGACGCGCCCGCCGATGCGCTCTCGCGACGCGCCTCGTCGTCGTCCGAGGCGCAGAGGATGATGCAGTGCAGGCGCGGATCCGCTGCGCGCAGGGCGGCGCAGACCGCCGCGCCGGTGCCGTCTGCCAGCTGATAGCCGAGGATCGCGACATCCGGTCGTGTCACCCCGGCGCGAGCCTTCGCCTGACGTGCGGTCGCCGCCTCGGCGACGACCTGCATGCCCGCGGCCGCGTCGATCAGGTCGGCCACGCCGCGGCGCACCAGGTCGTGATCGGCCAGGACCAGCACGGCGAGCATGGCCTCCACCGTAGCGTTCGGCTGGATACGGTGGGGGGATGGAGGAGCACCGGGCCGGTCCGCGGCGGAGCGAACAGGCCCGCCTCGCGGTCCTGACGGCGGCGGCCGACCTGCTCGCGCAGAACGGCTATGAGAATCTCACCATCGAGGCCATCGCGCGGCAGGCATCGGTCGGCAAACAGACGATCTACCGGTGGTGGCCCTCGCGTGCGGCGATCCTGACGGAGGCGCTGCTCGAGGGCATGATCTTCCGACAGCAGCTCGCGGTGCGGAACACCGGAGACCTGCGCCGCGATCTCACGGAGTGGATGTCGCGGGTGTGGTCGGTCCTCGATGCGCCGCAGGGCCGGATGCTGCTGCGTTCGCTCGTCGCCGCGGCGACCGAGCACCCGGCCATCGGCGAGCTGATGCGCGATCGGCTGAGCGCCGACGGCGGCATCCGGGCGCGGGTCGTCGCGCACGGAGATCCCGCGGTCGCCGCGGTCGAGATCGGCGACGCGATCGCCGGCTGGATGATGATGCAGGTGCTCATGGGCGCGGCTCCGACGCCGGACGGCATCCGGGCGATCGTCCACGCGCTGGTCCCGGGTTAGGGTTGACGAGACGCTGCGTCTCGTCAAGGGCGTCCGCATTCCGAAGGAGTCGCTGATGGCCGAGCTGCTGTACCGCCTGAGCAAGGGAGCCGCGCGTCGCGCATGGCTCGTCGTCGTCGCCTGGGTCGCCGTGCTGGGGATCGCCGGCGGCGCCTTCGCGCTCGGCTTCGGCGGACTCTCATCGAGCTTCGACATCCCGGGCACCGCTTCGTCGAAGGTCACCGACCAGCTCGCCGAGGAGCTGCCCGACTTCGCCGGAGCGGCGGGCACCGTCGTGTTCCACGCTGAGGACGGCGCGCTCACCGACGATCAGCGTGCGGCGATCTCCGACCTCGTCGCCTCCGCCACGGATCTGCCCGACGTCGCGACCGTCAACGACCCGTTCGAGGCCGAGGCGCAGCGCGCGGCGCAGGCCCAGCAGCTGGCTGACGGTCAAGCGCAGATCTTCTCCGCGCGCGACCAGCTCGACGCCGGACAGGCGCAGCTCGATCAGGGCGCGGCGCAGCTCGAGGCGGGCCAGGCCCAGCTCGACGCCGCGCGCGCCCAACTCGAGGCAGCCGGTGCTCCGGCCGCGCAGCTCGCCGCGCTCGCCGCTCAGCAGGCTCAGCTCGACGCGGGCCGCGCCGAGCTGGAGCGGCAGCAGGCGACCCTCGACTCCGGGCGGACCGAGCTCGAGGCGCAGGCCGAGACCGCCGACCTCGGCGGGCGCCTGCTCGACCTCGCCGACGGTATCGCCCTCGTCTCGCCGGACGGCTCGACCGCGACCGTGAACGTCGCCTTCACCCTGCCGCGCCTCGAGCTGCCGCAGGATGCGAAGGACGCCGTCGTCGAGCACTTCACCGCCGCGCCGATCGACGGCGTCGAGGTGGGCTTCTCGACCGAGATCTCCCAGGGCGTGCCGAAGATCCTCGGCGTCGGCGAGGCCGTCGGCGTCGCGGTCGCCGCCGTGGTGCTGCTCGTCATGCTCGGCAGCCTCATCGCCGCCGCCCTCCCGCTCGTCACCGCCATCGTCGGAGTGGGCGTCGGCGTGCTCGGGGTGCTCGCACTGTCGGGAGTCGTGCAGATGGCTTCGGTGACGCCCGTGCTCGGCGTGATGCTCGGGCTCGCGGTCGGCATCGACTACGCCCTGTTCGTGCTCAATCGGCACCGCAAGCAGCTGCTGCGCGGGATCGACCTGCACGAGTCGATCGGCCTCGCCGGCGGAACCGCCGGAAACGCCGTCGTGTTCGCCGGATCGACGGTCGTCGTCGCCCTCCTCGCCCTCAACATCACCGGCATCCCGTTCCTCGGTCTCATGGGTACGGCGGGAGCCGTCTGCGTCGCCATCGCGGTGCTGATCGCGATCACGCTGCTGCCGGCGCTCCTCGGGCTGCTCGGGATGCGCGTGCTCGGCCGTCGTGCGCGTGCGCGCGTAGGCCAGCCCGACGCGGTATCGACCCCGACGCGCGCGATGCCGACCTGGCGCGCCATCACGACCGCCGTCGTGTCGGTCGGGCTCCTGCTCGCCCTCGCGGTTCCGGCGCTGTCGATGCGGGTGGGCCTGCCCGACGGAGCGTCCGAGCCGGAGGGATCGTACGGCCAGCGTGCGTTCGAGCTCACCGAGGACGCGTTCGGCCCCGGTGCGAACTCGCCGCTGCTGGTGACCGCGAGCCTGCCCGAGGGCCTCGACGACACGGGGCGGCTGCGAGCGCAGGTCGCTGTGGCCGAGGCGATCGCCGACCGCGACCACGTCAGTGCCGTCGCGCCGATCGCGGTCTCCGACAGCGGCACCATCGCGGCGTTCCAGGTGATCCCCACGGATGGGCCGAGCAGCGTCGCGACCGAAGACCTGGTGCGTGACCTGCGCTCACTGCCACCGGTCGACGGCGAGTACGCGCTCGGTGTCGCCGGTCAGGCCGCCATCAACATCGACATCTCCGAGGGGCTCGTCGGCATCCTGCCGATCTATCTCGCGGTCGTGGTCGGGCTCTCGCTCGTGATCATGATCGTCGTCTTCCGCTCGCTCGTCGTGCCGCTCATCGCGACCGGAGGCTTCATCCTGTCGCTGTTCGCGACCTATGGCGCGGTCGTCGCGGTCTTCCAGTGGGGGTGGGGCGCCGAGCTCATCGGCCTGCACACGACCGGTCCGATCCTGAACTTCCTTCCGGTGATCCTCGTCGGCATCCTCTTCGGCCTCGCGATGGACTACCAGCTGTTCCTGGCGTCGGGGATGCGCGAGGCGTTCGTGCACGGCTCCGAGGCGAGGCTCGCCGTCATGCAGGGCTTCCGCGCCGGGCGTTCGGTCGTGATCGCGGCCGCGCTCATCATGGTGTCCGTCTTCGGCGGCTTCATCTTCGCCGAGGCGACGATCATCCGCTCGATGGGCTTCGGTCTCGCTTTCGGCATCCTCGTCGACGCGCTCGTCGTGCGCATGCTGCTCATGCCCGCGCTCATGCACCTCATCGGGCGCGGTGCGTGGTGGCTGCCCCGATGGCTCGACCGCATCCTCCCGGATGTCGACGTCGAGGGCGCCAAGCTCGAGCGCACGCACCCGCACGTCTGAGCGCGCCGGCCGGGGTCAGAACGCGTCGAGGTCGGCGCGCAGGCCCTGCCCGGTGTGCTCCGAGCGCAGGATGCCCCGCCGTCGCAGTACCGGCACGAGCTCGTCGAGAGCGCGGTGGAGCGTCACGGGGTGGAAGTCGCCCGAGAAGATCAGCCCGTCGTTGTCGGCGTCGTCGCCGAGCGCCTGGATGACGTCGGCGATCTCCTCCGCGGTCCCCACCGTGCCTCCGGCACCGTCGGTCACACGTCCGAGCCGCGCCTTGCCGGCGAGGATGTCGCGCAGCGGCGCCTCGGAGAAGTCGGAGTACCGCCCGAGCAGCCCCCGGATGGTGCCCTTCGAGACGTGATCGCCGAAGATCGCGGGATCGAGCGGGCGGTCGAGGTCGAGCGACGTGAGGTCGGTCTCGAGGTCGCTCGACCATGCCTCGGCCACCTCGACGAGCGTCGCCTCGTCGGGATGCCGCGATGCCTCGACGATGCGCTCCGCCTCCTCGACCGAGCTCGCGACGATCGGTTTGACGACGAAGAGAGTCTTGATCGCGTCGGCGTCCCGCCCCGCGGCGATCGCCGCTTCGCGCACGCGGCCGCGGTACGCGCGGATGCTCGCGGGGTCGAGGTTCGACAGGGCGAGCTGGATCTCGGAGTTCGCCCCGGCGAAGCCGATGCCCCGCGGCGAGCCGCCGGGGGAGGCGACGATCGGGTCGCCGGCGGGCAGGGGCTCGGCGTTGAGGGGACCGTCGAACGAGAAGTACTCGCCCCGGTGCTGGACGGCGTGGATTTTCGAGCCGTCGGCGTAGATCTGCGTGTCGGGATCGGCGATCAGGGCCTCGTCGTCCCAGCTGTGCCACAGCAGGCGCAGCGCATCGAGCCATTCCTGCGCACGGTCGTAGGCAGCGTCGTGCCCGAGGCGCTCCGTGCCGAAATGATGCGCCGACCCGACGTCCGTGACGACGTTCAGGCCCAGCCTGCTGCCGCTGAGGTGCTGCAGCGACGCGAACTGGCGAGCGGCGAGGTACGGCGGCCACGCGGCCGGGTTGACGGTGGGGATGACGCCCAGGTGCTGCGTCGCGGCGAACAGGTACGGGGCGAGCGTCCACGGGTCGTGCTTGGGCCCGCCGTAGGCCTTGCGGACGCGGAGGTTCAGCGTCTCGGGAGTGATCCCGACCGAGAGCGCGTCTTCGATCAGGACGAAGTCGAACCCCGCCTGCTCGAGCTCACGGGCCGAGTGCTGGTAGAGGTCGGGCTTCTGCCACGGCCAATTCCACCGCTGGTACGGCCGCGCCCAGCCGTGGGGACCGAAACCGCGCGAGAGGAACCAGCCGAAGTGCTGGGCGCGCGTCATGCCGACACCGCTTCCGGTGCTGCGGCGGTCGCGGCTCGGGCGGCATCGAGTCCGCGGTCGAGGTCTGCGATGAGGTCGCCGGCGTCCTCCAGGCCGACCGAGAGCCGCAGCAGGCCCGGCCCGACCCCGATGCGCGCCAGGTCGGCGTCACTGCGGCTCGCGTGGGTAGTGGTCGCCGGATGCAGCACGAGCGACCGCACATCGCCCAGGTGGGTCATCGGGGTGAACAGCCGCACGCTGCGCGTGAAGGCCTCCGCAGCTGCCCGCCCGCCGGTGAGGGTGAAGGAGAACAGCGCGCCCTGCCCCGCGGGGAGAAGGCGCACGGCGAGGTCGTGGTCCGGATGCGAGGGGAGTCCGCTGTAGTCGACGCCGGCGACCTCCGGGCGGGTCTCGAGCCAGCCGGCGAGGGTCGCCGCCGTCTGCGATTGCCGCTCCACTCGCAGCGACAGGGTCTCGATGCCCTGCAGCAGCAGGAAGGCGTTGAGGGGCGACGGTGAGGGGCCGAAGCGCATCGCGACGCGGCGCGCGGTGTCGAGGAAGGCGCGCTCGCCCGAGCGTTCGACGAACGTGCGGCCGTCGGGTCCGGTCTCGGCCGCGATCTGGCGGAAACGGCCGGGCGCGGCATCCCAGGCGAAGCGTCCGCCGTCGACGATGACGCCGCCCAGACCCGTGCCGTGGCCCGACAGGAACTTCGACGCCGAGTGGATGACGATGTCGGCCCCGAGCTCGAGCGGGCGCAGCAGGTACGGCGTCGCGAGGGTCGAGTCGACGACGAGCGGGATGCCGTGCCGGTGTGCGACCTCGGCGACGGTCGGGATGTCGAGCACGCCGCCGCGCGGATTCGCGATCGTCTCGGCGACGAGGGCGCGGGTGCGCGGGCCGATCGCCGCCTCCCAGGCGGCCGGGTCGCGCGGATCGTCGACGAAGTCCGTTGCGATGCCGAGGCGCCCGAACTCGGAGCGCAGCAGCTCGCGCGTTCCCTCGTAGATCGCGGAGGCCGCGACGATGTGGTCTCCCGACTCGAGGATCGTCAGCAGCGCCGTCGAGGTCGCCGCCTGGCCGCTGCCGACGAGCAGCGCGCCCACGCCGCCCTCGAGGTCGGCGATGCGCCGCTCGGCCGCCGCCGCGGTCGGGTTGCCCACGCGCGTGTAGCTGAACCCGGTGGCGGGGTCCGCGAAGCGGCCCTCGCCGTCGGCGATGTCGTCGAATTCGAAGCCGGCGGTCAGGTAGATGGGAGTCGCGCGCGAGCCATACGCGTCGAAGCCACGGGCGCCCGCGTGCAGCTGGCGCGTCGCGAAGGCGAGGGATTCGGAGTGGTTCTCGAGAGCGGGCATGGGGGGAAGAGTACGGCGGGCGGCCGCGGCGGCGCTTCTCCGCCGTCATCCGGAGTCACGCGGTGACCGGAGCTCGCCCTCGTGTGTCTCTCTGTGTTCTCCGGTTTCCGACTGTTTCGGCCCCGTTCACGATGGGAGCGCGCGGTGGCGAGCATGGGGTCATGTCCCCCCTGGTGAGTGTCGACGACCTCGCCGCCGAACTTGCCGCGGACGCTCCGGTGCGTCTGCTGGACGTCCGGTGGCGCCTGGACCGTGCCGAAGGACGACCCGACTATCTGCTCGGGCATCTGCCCGGCGCCGTGTACGTCGATCTCGAGCGCGAGCTCGCTCGTCCCGGTGTTCCGGAACAGGGACGGCATCCGCTTCCCAGCCGCGCAGATCTCGAGGCCGCTGCCCGGCGGTGGGGTGTGAACGCGGGCGACCGGCTCGTCGCGTACGACGACAACGACGGGGTCGCCGCGGCTCGTGCGTGGTGGCTGCTCCGTCGCCACGGCCTCGACATCCGGGTGCTCGACGGCGGCTTCCGCGCCTGGGTCGGATCGGGCCGTCGCCTGGAGCACAGCGACCGCGCCGCGGCGACCGGTGACGTCGATGTCCCGGAGGGGAGCGGAGGCCTCGCCGGCATCGACGAAGCGGCTGTCGCCCCGGCGCGCGGGGTTCTCCTCGATGTGCGCGCACCCCAGCACTACCGCGGTCAGGCGGTGGGGGCCGACCCCGTCAGCGGCCACATCCCGGGGGCTCGCAACCTTCCGACCGTCGTCCACATCGGCCCGGACGGTCTTCTCCGCGACCCGGACGAGATCCGCATGTCGCTCGCGGCCGTCGGAGTCGGACCCGACACGGACGTCGTCATCACGTGCAGCTCGGGCGTCGCTTCAGCCCACACCGCGCTGGCGTTCGCGGTGGCCGGGTACCGCCGGGCGCGCGTGTTCGCGGGATCGTGGAGTCAGTGGTCCCGCGATCCGGGACGCCCCGTCGCGACGGGGCCGAGTCCGGCGGCCACGATCGGCGTGGTCTGACCGGGCTCGGGGAACCGCGTCAGTCGCGGATCGCCGAGCCCTCGCTGAGCCGGTGCCACGTGCGGTTGTGGTAGACCAGCGCATCGCCGTGCCCGCCCGGCTCCACGTCGCGCTCGACGTGCGACTGCAGGGCATGGCCGGCGATGACGATCGAACCGCCGGCATCCATGCGAGAGACGACGGCGCAGCGGACCCAGGCGCGGACGCCGCGGTAGACCGGCTCGCCGGTGGTCAGCCGTGACCAGGCGGAGGCGTCGGCGAAGCGGTCGATGCCGCTGGTCGCGCCGAGCTTCGCCAGCGCGAGGTCGTCGGCGTCGAGCAGGTGCACCACGACGGTCTCGGCCGTCGACAGCACGGCGGAGGCGGAGGACTGCGCCGACACCGAGAACACCAGCAGCGGCGGGTCGGCGCTCACCGAGGAGACCGACGTCGCCGTCAGGGCGACCGGACCATCGCCGGCGTCGGCCGTGATGACGGCGACACCGCCGGGGTGCCCGCGGAATAGCGTCTTGAAGTCATCGGCGGACAGCGAACCGCCCAGATGACGGGAGGGGTGCTCCGCGGACGGGTCGAGGTTCGGCTGCGACATGATCACGACGTTAGTAACCACGACGACCCGTCGCATGTTCCGTGAACGTCGGAGACGATCGATGACGCCGTGTAACGTGCCCCGCGTGACGACGGAACCACACGACGGCTGGACTCGGCGGTACGGTTCGCCCGCTCCCGAGGGCCTCCCGCGCAACGATGTGCTCGATGTGCTCTACCGTCACCGTTCCGTGCGGCGATTCGGGCCCGGCGAGATCGACGATGCGGCGCTGACCGCGATCATCGCCGCCGCCCAGTCGGCCTCGACGAGCTCGAACCTGCAGGCGTGGTCGGTGATCGAGGTGCGCGACCACGACCGACGCGATGCGCTCGCACGACTCGCGGGCGACCAGGACTTCATCCGCCGGGGCGGCGTCTTTCTCGTCTTCGTCGCCGACTGGGCGCGGGCGCGCGAGCTCGCGCATCGCGCGGGGGAACCTTCGGATGCCGTGGAGTACATCGAGAGCACGATCGTCGGCTTCATCGACGCGGCGCTGGCCGCACAGAACGCCGTGATCGCCGCCGAGTCGCTGGGCCTGGGCGCCGTCTACGTCGGGGCGGTCCGGAACCATCCCGAGCAGATCGCCGACCTGCTCGAGCTTCCCGACGGGGCCTTCCCGGCGTTCGGCGTCGTCCTCGGCCACCCCGACCCGAACGACCGGGCGGGGGTGAAGCCCCGGTTGCCGCAGCGGGTCGTCCGTCACCGCGAGACCTACCGTCTGCCGGACGACGCCGAGATCGCCGCATACGAGGACGCCGTCACGGCGTACTACCGCACGCAGGGCGAGCCGCGGGGCTGGCTCCGCGCCGCGATCGCCCGGGTGCGGGATGCCGCGAGCCTGCACGGGCGCCACACGATGCGCCGCTCGCTCGAACGCCGCGGTCTGTCGTCGCGCTGAGCCCGACAGCCGGAACCCTCGACAGCGGCGCGGCCCTGGCTTAGGGTTGACGCGTGCAGACCTGTCGTTGTTGTCGCTGAGCGCCGCCGCGCTCACCTCAGACGACCCCGACAGCACCCGCGCCTCTGAGCGCGCGGACACCGTGAGGAAACCCTCGTGCGCTACGCAGAGAACATCGCCGATCTCGTCGGCAACACCCCGCTCGTTCGTCTGACCCGCGTCGCCGCCTCGACGCGCGCGACCGTGCTCGCCAAGGTCGAGTACTTCAACCCGGGCAGTTCGGCGAAGGACCGCATCGCCGCGAGGATCATCGAGGCCGCCGAGCGCGACGGATTGCTGCGCCCGGGCGGCACGATCGTCGAGCCCACGAGCGGCAACACCGGTGTCGGACTCGCCCTCGTCGCGCAGCAGCGGGGCTACCGGATGGTCTTCGTCGTGCCCGACAAGTTCGCCGGCGAGAAGGTGGCCGTGCTGAAGGCGTACGGCGCCGAGGTCGTGATGACCCCCGCGAGCGTCCCGCCCGAGCATCCGGACTCGTACTACAGCGTCTCGGACCGGCTCGCGCGCGAGATCCCCGGCGCGTTCAAGCCGAACCAGTTCGCCAACGCCGCCGGACCGCGGGCTCACTACGACACGACCGGACCCGAGATCTGGCGTGACACGGTGGGACGCGTGACGCACTTCGTCGCTGGGGTCGGCACCGGCGGCACGATCACCGGGACGGGGCGTTACCTGCGCGAAGCCTCCGGCGGCGCGGTCACGATCGTCGGCGCCGATCCGGATGGATCCATCTACAGCGGCGAGGTGGGGCGGTACCTCGTCGAGGGCGTCGGCGAGGACTTCTGGCCGGAGACCTTCGACCCCTCGGTGGTCGACCGCTACGAGCGCGTCGGCGACCGGGAATCGTTCGCGATGACCCGACGCCTGGCGCGCGAAGAGGGGCTGCTGGTCGGCGGTTCGTCGGGCATGGCGGTCGTCGCCGCTCTGCGGACGGCGCGCGACCTCGGACCCGACGACGTCGTGGTGGTCGTGCTTCCCGACCACGGCCGCGGTTACCTCTCGAAGATCTACGACGACGACTGGATGCGGACCCACGGGTTCGCCGACCTCGTCGACGAACCCGGCACCGACACCCCTGATCCCCGCACGACCCACGACACCAGGAGCGACGCATGAGCACGCACGATTCCGCCCGCGGCCTCGCCAGCCTCGCCGTCCACGCCGGCCAGCAGTTCGACCCCACCACCGGGGCCGTCATCCCGCCGGTGCACTTCTCGACCACCTTCGCTCAGGACGGCATCGGCGGCCTCCGCGGCGGGTACGAGTACGGCCGCTCGGGCAACCCGACCCGGACGGCGCTCCAGGTGCAGCTCGCGGCGCTCGAAGGCGGCGCGCACGGCTTCTCGTTCGCGTCGGGCCTCGCGGCCGAGGACGGGCTGCTGCGTGCCGCGCTGACGCCCGGCGACGAGGTGCTGCTCGGCAACGACGTCTACGGAGGCACCCATCGCCTCATCGCCCGTGTCTTGGCGCCCTGGGGGGTCAAGCTGCGTGTCGTCGACATGAGCGACCTCGACGCCGTGCGGGCCGCGGTCGCCGAGCGTGCGCCCCGTGTGCTGTGGGTGGAGACGCCGTCGAACCCCCTGCTGCGGATCACCGACATCGCCGGGCTCGCGACGATCGGACACGAGGCCGGATCGCTGGTCGTCGTCGACAACACCTTCGCGACCCCCGCGCTCCAGCGTCCGCTCGAGCTCGGGGCCGACGTCGTCGTGCACTCCACGACGAAGTACCTCGGCGGACACTCGGATGTCGTCGGCGGTGCGCTCGTGCTCGATGACGACGCGCTCGCCGAGAAGATCGGCTTCCTGCAGTACGCCGCCGGTGCGGTGTCGGGACCGATGGATGCCTGGCTCACGACGCGCGGCATCAAGACGCTCGATGTCCGCATGCAGCGTCACAGTGAGAACGCCGGGGCCATCGCCGCGTTCCTCGAGGGGCACGAGCGTGTCGCCCGCGTGTTCTACCCCGGGCTCGCCTCGCACCCGGGACACGAGCTGGCCGCGTCGCAGATGACCCGTTTCGGGGGGATGCTCTCGCTCGCGCTCGAGTCCGGCGAGGCGGCGCGTCGCTTCGCCGAGTCGACGCGGCTGTTCCAGCTCGCCGAGTCGCTCGGCGGGGTCGAGTCGCTCGTGAACTACCCCGATGCGATGACCCACGCCTCGGTCCGCGGCACGGAGGCCGCCGTGCCGGTCGAGGTCGTGCGGCTGTCGGTGGGCATCGAGTCGGTGGACGATCTGCTCGCCGACGTGGAGCAGGCGCTGCGCTGACGTCCGGGCGCCGGCGAACCGCTCAGCGCCGGAACAGCCGCCGACGGCGTCGAGGCTCGACCGGGGGAGCGGCGGATGCCGCGGCGGCGGCATCCGCGCGACGCTGACGCCAGGCCGCGACCTCGGTCTCGACGTCGCGCGTCGGCGTCACCACCGGTGGGCCGCCCTGCAGCTGCCGGCGGGCCTCGACGACGCGCCGGTTGAAGTCGGCGACGTACTCGCGCACATCGTCCTCGCGGGTGAGCGCGTCGACGCGGGCATCGAACTCGGCGTGCTCGATCCGCAGGGTCAGCGCCGGCGGACCGAGGCCGGTGAGCTGCTCCTCGCGGATCTTCCGTTTGATCCACCAGTCGGGGTCATGGTGCGGGCCGAGGTCGGCGATCGGCTTGCCGGCTCCCGGCAGGTCGTCGAAGTCGCCGCGGCGGATGGCCTGCTGGATCGCCGTCTCGATGTAGGCGGCTCGTTCGCGCGCGCCGGGCGCGGGCGTCTCCGGCGTCGGGGATGCGGGGGAATCGTCGCTCATGTCGTTCTCCGCCTCCAGGGTACGTGCCGGTGCGCGGGCGTCGCCGTTCTCGCGAGACAATGGGGTAATGCCGTTTTCGCCCGAACCGACGCCCGACAGTTCCGGCCGGTGGCGGCGTGAGGCGGGCGAGCTGGGCCGCAGCCTGACGCGATTCGGGCCGTCGCCGGGGCCACGCTGGCATCTGGGGCTGCAGGCCGCGCTGGCGATGGCGGCGCCGGTCATCGTGCTCTCGGCGCTAGGGCTCGAGAGCATCGCGCTGCTCGCGGCGACCGGAGCGTTCGCGACGCTCTACGGTGGGCGTCTGTCGCCGCTCGAGCGCCTGCGCTTCGTCCCGATCGTCGCGGCGGTGCTGTGGTCGTGCGCGGCGGTCGGGGTCGCGGCGGCGGCCATCGGTCCCGTCGCGGTGGCCGTCGGCCTCATCGTGGTCGCCGTCGCGGCATCCGTTCTGGTCTTCGGGCGCTCGGTGGGGCCGCCGGGCCCGCTGTTCGCCGTGCTCATCTACGGGCTGTCGGCCCACGTCACCGCGCCGCAGTCATCGCACGCGGTGAACTCGGCGCTGTACCTCGGCATCCTCGCGGCGTCGCTCCTGTTCGGATGGCTGGTCACGGCGGCCCCACTCGTGCGGCGCGCGCACCGCGGCACGCAGCCTCGCGCGCTGCGCTCTCTCTTCCCCGCCGCCTGGGGTGGGGCGACGACGCGGACACTCGTCGCGCGCACGGCGGCGGTGGCGGTCGTCGGCACGGCGATCGCGCTCCTCGTCGATCCCGAGCGCGCCTATTGGATCGTCGGGGCGGGGATCGCCGTGCTCGGGGTCAGCGCGAGTCGGCGCGTCGCGCTGTCGCGCGGCATCCACCGGGCGCTCGGCACCGCGGCTGGTGCGGCGGTGTTCCTCGCGATCAGCGTCGTGCCGCTCGGCGGCGTCGTGCTCGGCATCGTGCTCGGCGCACTGCAGTTCGTCATCGAGCTCGTCGTCGTGCGTCATTACGCGCTCGCGCTCGTCTTCATCACGCCGCTCGTGCTGCTCATCCTGAGCGCGGCGGGCGCGGGCGGTGCGGAGCTCGCGGCAGAGCGCGTCGTCGACACCGCGGTGGGCGTCGGGCTCGGCATCCTCAGCAGCCTGATCGTGGTGGGGCCGCGCCGGTAGGTCGTTCGATACCCGGTATGCATATACTCGCAAACTACATACCCGGTATGCGAAAGGACGATCGTGTCGGTTCGACTCAGCCTTCTGGCGATCCTCGATCAGGGCCCCTGCTACGGCTATCAGCTGCGGGCGGAGTTCGACCGTCGGACCGGGTCGACGTGGCCGCTGAACGTCGGCCAGATCTACAACACCCTCGACCGGCTCGAGCGGGACGGGCTCGTCGAGAAGGGGGCGGTCGATGGGCAGGGCCACGTCTACTGGCAGATCACGGATGCCGGGCGCGCCGAGGTCGCGTCCTGGTTGGCCTCGCCCGTCGAACGGCCGGCGGGCACACGGGATGAGCTCGCGATCAAGCTCGCGGTCGCGGCGACCCTCCCCGGAGTCGACGTCGGCGAGGTGATCGCGGCGCAGCGTCGCTCCTCGCTCGCGCGGCTGCAGGAGCTCCGCACTTCCGAGTACGCCGGCGCGAACCCCGAGGGCCCCGAGGAGCTCGCCTGGTCGCTCGTGGTCGATTCCATGGTCTTCGCGGCCGAGGCCGAGGTGCGGTGGCTCGACCACGCCGAGCATCGCCTCGCGCAGCATCCGGGACGCGCCATGGCGATCGAGCTGTCGACCGACAAGCCCAAGCGCGGGCGCCCGGTCAAAGCCTGAGCCGGATCGACCGCTCTCAGGCGACTGCCAGGAAACCGCCGCGATCCGCATGAGGGCGCGGATCGCAGGCGGCCCGAACGGGGGCGGATGCACGGTTTTCGCCCGAGGTGTCCAATCCGCATCCGGGGGTCGTCCCGGATAGCCCCACGTGCCGCAATCCAGCGCACGTGACGGAAGGAAGAGACATGCGTACGAACCTGAAGCGAGCAGCAATCTTCGGCACGGCGGGCCTGGGTGCCGCCGCGATCGCCACCGCCGGATTCGCCCTGCCCGCGTCGGCTGACGACACCACCGCAGTCGACTCGTCCACCACCGACACGACCACCACCACGGATGTCGCATCGTCGTTCGATGCGCTGTCGACGTGGATCGACGGCGTCCTCGAGGCCAACGGCAACGGCGTGGGCGAGAACGCGAACGTCGGCAACCTCGGGCTCGAGGGCGGCCTCGTCAACGGCCCGCTGATCAGCGACGTCGGCAACGGCGCGCTTCTTTCGGGCAACGACACCCCGATCGCCTCGGGCAACGACACCGCCGTGGACGCCCCGGTCGACGCCCCCATCGTCTCGGGCAACGAGACCGGCAACGGCAACGAGACCGGCAACGGCAACGAGGTCGGCAACGGCAACCAGACTGACACCGACCTCGGCAACGGCACGGACGTCGGCACTGGCGACGTCAGCACCGGCGAGGTCAGCACGGGCGATGTCACGAGCGGAATCGGCAGCACCGTCGACAACCTCGTCGGCGGCATCACCTCGGACGTGACCTCCGACGTCGACGACCTCGTCGGCGGCATCCTCGGCGACCGCTGATCCACCGGATCCGGTCCGACCGAGAGGTCTCGAAGGGCGGCACGCGGCTTCGGCCGGTGCCGCCCTTCGGCGTGCCCGCTAGCCTGGCGCAGTGAGCGAAGCGATGCCCGGGCGGGCGCGAGTGGGCGTGCGGGATGTCGCCGCCGCCGCGGGGGTGTCGACGCAGACGGTCTCGCGTGTCATCAACGACCACCCCCACATCCGGCCCGAGACGCGGGAGCGCGTGATCACAGCGATGGCCGAGCTCGGCTACCGCGTCAACAACGCGGCCCGTGCTCTCGGGACCGCAACGACGCGCACGATCGGGGTGATCGCCTCCGACACCGACCTGTACGGCCCCGCGGCGGGCATCGGCGCCCTCGAACGTGCGGCGCGCGCGGCGGGCCGGTGGATCGCCACGGCCTACGCCGACGGCTCCGACGCGGGGAGCGTCACCGCTGCCGCCGATCACCTGCTCGCGCAGGGGGTGGACGGGATCGTCGTCGTGGCGCCGCATACCGCCGCCCTCGAGGCTCTTGCTGCGGCATCCCTCGGAGTTCCCGTCGTGCCGCTGCATGCACGAGTGGATGCCGCGGGGGAGCGAGCGAGCGGGGGCGGCGACCGCGGCGCCGAGGGAGCGGCGCTCGCCGTCGATCACCTGCTGGACGCCGGGCACCGCCGCATCGCTCAGCTGTCGGGCCCCGCTGCCTGGCTCGAGGCCGTCGCGCGCGACACCGGTGCCGAGTCTGCGCTCGCGCGCCGGGGACTGCAGCTCGCGGGTCGATGGCGCGGCGACTGGTCCGCCGGCTCGGGTGCAGCCATCGCTTCCCGCATCGCCGCCGCCGTCGGCGACGCAGCCGGGCCGACCGCGATCGTCGTCGCGAACGATCAGATGGCGCTCGGCCTGATCTCCGGGCTGGCCCGCCTCGGGGTGGATGTGCCCGCGGACGTCAGCGTGGTCGGTTTCGACGACCATCCCGACGCCGCGTTCTACCGGCCCGCCCTCACCACGGTGCGTCTCGACATCGCGGGGGAGGCGCAGCGGTGCGTGCGCCTCCTGCTGGGCGACGATGCACCCGCCGAACCCACGTCGCCCCGGCTCGTCGTGCGCGACTCGACTCGCCGGGTCTGAGGTTCGTCGATCCGTCCCCGCCGGCACTCGCGTCGGCGCTGTGTTACCGGTAACATGATCCCACCGCGGCACGACCAATGGAGGCATCCGTGACCCACACCGCCACGCGCGACCGATCGGCAGAGCGCGACGACATCCTCGCCGGTCGCACGAGCCTGGGCATCGAGTTCGGGTCGACGCGCATCAAGGCGTGCCTCATCGGCTCGGACCCCACGCAGGTGCTCGCGACCGGTTCGCACGCGTGGGAGAACCGCTTCGAAGAGCGGCGCTGGACGTATTCCCTCGACGACGTCTGGTCGGGTCTCCAGGCGGCGTACGCCGACCTGGCGTCCGCGGTCGAGTCGGAGTACGGCGTCGTGCCCGCGACCTTCGGCGCGATCGGCGTCTCGGCGATGATGCACGGCTACCTCGCGTTCGACGCCGACGACGAGCTGCTCGTGCCGTTCCGGACGTGGCGCAACACGAGCACGGGCCCGGCCGCGGCCGAGCTCACCGAGCTGCTCGGCATCAACATCCCGCTGCGGTGGTCGGTCGCCCACCTGCACCAGGCGGTGCTCGACGGCGAGGCGCACGTCGCCGACATCCGTCACGTGACCACCCTCGCCGGGTACGTGCACGCGAGCCTCACCGGCGAGAAGGTTCTCGGAGTCGGTGATGCATCGGGGATGTTCCCGATCGACCCGGTGACGCGCGACTACGACCAGCGCCGCGTCGACCTCTTCGACGCGCACAGCGCCGGGCGACTCCCCGCGAACCTCCGTGCTCTGCTGCCCGAGGTCCGCGTGGCGGGTCAGGTCGCCGGCTCGCTGACCGCGGCTGGTGCCGCGCTGCTCGATCCGTCGGGAGCGCTGCGGCCCGGCATCCCGTTCTGCCCGCCCGAGGGCGATGCGGGCACCGGCATGGTCGCCACCGAGGCTGTCGCGCCCCGCACCGGCAACGTCAGCGCCGGGACGAGCATCTTCGCGATGGTCGTGCTCGAGCGCCCGCTGCAGTCCACGCATCACGAGATCGACGTCGTCACCACCCCCGCGGGCGACCTCGTCGCGATGGTCCACTGCAACAACGGGGCCAGCGAGCTCGCGGCCTGGGTGGGGATGTTCGAGCGGTTCGCCGCGGCATCGGGATCGGCGCTCGACGCGGACGCGGTGTACGACACCCTGTTCCGAGAGGCGCTGACGGGCGACCCGGACGCCGGCGGCCTGCTGGCGTACAACCACCTCGCGGGCGAGCCGATCGCCGGCACAGAGGAGGGCCGTCCGCTCTTCGTGCGCACCCCCGACAGCCGGTTCACGCTCGCCAACGCGATCCGGGCGCAGCTCTACGGCGTGTTCGGCACGCTCGCGCTCGGCATGCGCGTGCTCGACCGCGAGGGGGTGCAGCTCGACCGGATGTTCGCCCATGGCGGCATGTTCCGCACCGCCGGGGTCGCCCAGCGATTCCTCGCCGCCGCCCTCGGCGCCCCGGTCGCGGTCGGCGACACCGCCTCCGAAGGCGGGGCCTGGGGCATCGCCGTCCTCGCCGACTACCTCGTCCACGGCGACGGTCTCGATCTCGGCGCCTATCTCCGCGAGCGCGTGTTCGCGTCGGCGTCGATCGACGTCGCCGAGCCCGACGAGGCGGATGCCGCCGGCTTCGCCGCCTACCTCGACCGTTACGACGCGGGGCTCGCCGTCGAGCGCGCCGCCGTCGCCGCCCTCTCCTGACCCGTCCGACATCACCGGAAGAAGAACAATGACCCTCTCCACCTCTCTCGAGCAGTACACCGTCTGGTTCGTGACGGGCAGCCAGAACCTCTACGGCGAGGAAACCCTGCGCCAGGTCGCCGAGCAGTCGCAGCAGGTCGTCGACGGCCTCGCCGGGCTGCCGGTGCGCGTCGAATGGAAGCCGGTGCTCAAGGACTCCGAGTCGATTCGCCGACTTGCGCTCGAGGCCAACGCCGACGACTCGGTGATCGGCGTCATCGCGTGGATGCACACCTTCAGCCCCGCCAAGATGTGGATCGCGGGCCTCGACGCTCTTCGCAAGCCGCTGCTGCACCTGCACACGCAGGCCAACGTAGAGCTGCCCTGGGCCGACATCGACTTCGACTTCATGAACCTCAACCAGGCCGCTCACGGCGACCGCGAGTTCGGCTACATCCAGACCCGCCTCGGCGTCTCGCGCAAGACCGTCGTCGGCCACGTCTCGAACCCCGAGGTCACGCGCCAGATCGAGGACTGGCAGCGAGCCGCGGCCGGCTGGCAGGCCGCCCGTACGCTCAAGCTCGCGCGCTTCGGCGACAACATGCGCTACGTCGCCGTCACGGAGGGCGACAAGACCGAGGCCGAGCTGCAGTTCGGCGTCCAGGTCAACACGTGGGGCGTGAACGAGCTGGCGGATGCCGTCGCCGCGGCCTCCGACGCCGACATCGACGCGCTCGTCGAGGTGTACCTCGCGCAGTACGACGTCGCCGAGGAACTTCTTCCCGGGGCAGAGCGTCACCAGTCGCTGCGCGACGGCGCGGCGATCGAGATCGGGCTGCGTTCGTTCCTCGAGGCGGGCGGGTTCGGCGCCTTCACGACGTCGTTCGAAGACCTCGGCGCGCTCAAGCAGCTGCCCGGGCTCGCCGTCCAGCGCCTCATGGCCGAGGGGTACGGCTTCGGCGCCGAGGGCGACTGGAAGACCGCGATCCTCGTGCGCGTCGCCAACGTCATGGGTTCGGGCCTGCCCGGCGGGGCGAGCCTTATGGAGGACTACACGTACGACCTCGTTCCCGGTTCGGAGCGCATCCTCGGGGCGCACATGCTCGAGGTGTCGCCGTCGCTGACGACCGCCAAGCCGCGTCTGGAGATCCACCCGCTGGGCATCGGCGGCAAGGACGACCCGGTGCGCCTCGTCTTCACCGCCGACCCGGGTCCTGCCCTCGTGGTCGCGATGAGCGACATGCGCGACCGCTTCCGCCTGACGGCGAACGTGGTCGAGAACGTCGAGGCTCCCGACCTGCCGAAGCTGCCCGTGGGCCGGGCGATCTGGAAGCCGGCCCCCGACTTCGCCACGTCGGCCGCGTGCTGGCTCGCCGCCGGTGCCGCCCACCACACCGTCATGACGACGGCCGTCGGCATCGAGGTGTTCCGCGACTTCGCCGAGATCGCCGGCACGGAGCTCGTGGTCATCGACGAGGACACGACGGTGCGAGGATTCCAGAAGGAGCTCCGCTGGAACCAGGCCTACTACCGCCTGGCCCGCGGACTGTGAGCTCCGAGGACCAGAACCGAGAGGGGACGCCCGTGGCGGCATCCGGAACGTCGTACGTGCTGCGATTCGGCGACGCCGAGGCGATCGTGGCGAGCGTGGGGGCGTCGCTGCGCTCCTTCCAGGTCGCCGGACGCGACCTCGTCGTGCCCTACGGCGAGGACGAGGTGCGCCCGGGATACCGCGGTGCGACGCTCGCACCGTGGCCCAACCGCGTCGTCGACGGTGAGTACGAGGTGGCGGGCACGCGCTACCGCCTCGCGCTCACCGAGCCCGAGCGCCACCACGCGCTGCACGGCCTGGTGGCGTGGCTCGACTTCGAGCCCATGGTCGTCGGGGCCGACCACGTGACGCTCTGCGCCACGATCGTCGCGCAGACCGCCTACCCGTGGACCGTGCGCATCGAGACGACCTACCGGCTCGGGGCCGACGGCCTGACGCAGACAGTGCGTGCGACGAACGAGAGCGCGGATGCCGCGCCCTTCGGCACCGGCCCGCACCCGTATCTCGTCGCCGGATCGGCGCCGCTGGACGAGTGGACGCTCGAGCTGCCTGCCGACCGTGTGCTCGAGGTCACCCCCGATCGGCTCTCGCCGGTCGGGCTGTCCGACGTCACGGATGTCGCCGAGTTCGACTTCCGCCAGCCGCGGACGCTGGGCCCCGTCGAGATCGACCACGCGTTCACGGCGCTCTCACGTGCCGAGGACGGCATCGCCGCCGTACGGGTGACCGACCCGTCGGGAACCGGTGTCGCGATCTCGTGGGATGCCGTGTGCCCGTGGGTCCAAGTTCACACGGCGGACCTCCCCGGGGGACCGGCGCAACCGGGGCACCGCGCGGGTCTGGCCGTCGAGCCCATGACGTGCGCGCCGGATGCCTTCAACGCCTCACGGTACGACTACGACGCGGGGCTCGTCTTCATCGAGCCGGCCGACACGGTCGAGGCCTCCTGGCGCATCAGCGCGATCTGACCGGATCCGAGCTGTCCGAGCCGCCGAGCGGCGGCTGGATCAGTGGCTGTGCTCGGTGGAGAAGAGCGGGTGGTCGGAGTGGCTCGGGGCGGCCCGGCCGGCTTCCGTCGCGCCCAGCGCGGGCGTGACGAGCCCGGCGACGATGACGCAGCCTGCGACGAGCCCGATGACGCTCGTCCGCGGGGCGACGCGGGCGTCGGAGGGGGAGGTGTCGGCGGACGTCGAGCGCGCCCGGCGTACGACGGCCGCCGCGGCCACGCCGTACGCCACGTGGAGAAGCGCGGTCACGCCGACGGCGTGCACGCTGATCCGCATCGGGTCCGCTGCGAGAGCGAGCCCCGATACGACCGTGCCGACGACGGCGATGGCCATCGCGACGCGGGGAGCGACGAGGCGGCCGCGGGTCAGGGCGGCGACGCCCCAACCGAGAGCGGCCGCCCCGACGACGGCCGCGAGGACACCGACGCCGCGGTCAGCGACGCCGGTGCCCTGCGTGATCATGCCCGCGCCCACGCCGAGCTGAAGCAGGCCAGCCCCCCACGCGGCGAGCGTGGGCCAGGAGCGGGTGAGCGCGGCGGTGTTCATCAGGCGACGGCGTGGCGACGGTTGTCGACGGCGCGGTCGGTGCCGAGGCCGACACCCAGCAGCACGAGGGCGCTGGCGAGGTGGAGGAAGTGGTCGGCGGTGTTCAGGGCGAGCACGTTCGCAGCGCTGTCCTGGATGAAGAAGCCGATGATGCCGAGCAGCAGGTAGGCCGCTCCGACGGTGACGTTGACGCCCTTGGCGGCGCGGACGCCCGAGAGGCCGCCGATGAGCAGCGCGGCACCGATCAGGAGGTGCGCGATGTTGTGCAGCGGGTTGACCTCGAAGATGCCGAGCAGCAGGCCACCCTCGGTGGCGATGAAGTCGACGCCCGCGGTCACGGTGAAGCCGAGGAGGCCGACGAGGATGTAGACGGCGCCGAAGATGATCGCCACGAGGCGGTTCGGTGATGTACGCATGAGGGTTCCCTCCCATTGGGCGACGGATGTCGCGGTGCTGCGGTTGTTCGGTGACAGTGGCAGATCGGTTTGCCTCTGACGGAGCCCGGGGCGTCCGATCTTGTGTGAGTCGTCGATATCGATGGGGAGTAATGCCCAGGCCGTGAACGCGAGGCTACGGTCAGCGATCTCACGGCTCACAGGCCTTGTGCGTCCTTATCGGACGGTGGTATGGAGGAGCGTGCGATTCGAGACCACGCTGTCCCAGTTCGGCAACAACACCGGCATCGAGGTGCCGTTCTCGGTGCTGGATGCCCTCGGCGGCGGTCGTCGCCCGGCGGTCTCGGTCGCGGTCAACGGGTTCGCTTTCCGCAGCACGGTGGGGTCGATGCGGGGTCTCGCCCTCATCCCCTTCTCAGCGGAGCGACGGCGCGAGAGCGGGCTTGCGGGAGGTGACCGGATCGTCGTCGACATCGAGCTCGACGACGCGCCGCGCGAGGTCGAGGTGCCGGCCGATCTCGCCACCGCCCTGACGGATGCCGGGGCGAGTGAGGCGTTCGCCGCGCTGTCGCCGAGTGCGCGCAAGGCGCACGTCGTGAACATCGAGTCCGCGAAGGCGCCCGAGACGCGCGCGCGGCGGATCGCGGCGGTCGTCGCCAAGCTCGGCTGACACGCGCGCCCCGTAGGATTGGGGTGAGGTGAGGAGGGGCAGCGTTGGCCACCCGTCAAGCGCGTACCAAAAGCTCGGAGATCGTCGCCGAAGGTTTGTACATCGCCTCCGCGGCGACCCGCCTCGCGCTCAAGAACGCCATTCTCGTCGACATCCTCGCCGATGGGCGCGACTTCGAGGCCGATCGTTTCCTCGACGACGCGCGTGACGCGCTGATCTCGCTCGCCGAGGAGGCCGAGGCCGACGCCGAACGCACCCACCGTGAACGCAAGGCGGCGAGCGGCCGCTACAGCGATTCGAGCGGCACGCACGACTATCGCAGCCGTGATGTGTCGAACCTGCGGCGACGGCGGAAGCAGTCGCTGCGGATCGCGAAGGAGCTGCGCGAGCGCGCCGCCGACGAGGCCGAGCTGCGCAAGCTCATCGCCGACGCGCGCGAGGCCGCGTGGAGCGAGGTGGCCGGCAACATCGATCGCACGCTGCGGATCGAGGCGGCGCGGCCCGATCTCGAGCCCGACTACGAGCGCATGCGCACGGCCCGCATGCAGGCCCTGCGGATGGTCGATCTGCCGCGCCTGCGCTCGCAGCGGCGCAATGCTCAGCGCCAGGCGGTCGAGCGCGACGAGGCCGTGGATTCCGCGGTCGCGCCGGTGATCGATTAGCCACTCCGCGCTCGATTCGCTCTTTGCGCGAGAGCGGGCTATGCTTGACGACGGCCCGGGAGAGATTCCGGGACATGCGCCCGTAGCTCAATGGATAGAGCATCTGACTACGGATCAGAAGGTTAGGGGTTCGAGTCCCTTCGGGCGCACACTGTGTTGAGACAGTGAACGAGAAGCCTCCGCTCTGCGGGGGCTTCTTTGTTTCCTGGTTGCTCCCGCCGACTTTGTTGTGTTCCTATACATTCTCGACGGGTATCGCGTAGCGTGGGGTCGTGACCGAACGGAACTGGGCCGGAACGCACACCTTCGCCGCCGAAGCTGTGCTGACACCGACGACGATCGCCGAGGCGCAGCGGATGGTCGCCTCGCACGAGCGCATCCGGACGCTGGGAACGCGGCATTCCTTCAACGATCTGGCCGATACTCCCGGCACCCTTCTCGACCTGACGGCGATCGCGCCCGACATCGAGGTCGACGACACGGCCCGCACGGTGACAGTGGGGGCCGGCACGCGCTACGCGGTGGTCGCGCGAAACCTCGCCGATCACGGCTGGGCGCTGCACAACATGGGGTCGCTGCCCCACATCTCCGTCGGGGGTGCGACGGCGACATCGACGCACGGCTCGGGGGATCGCAACGGATCCCTCGCCACCGCCGTGCGAGCGCTGGAGTTCATCGGCCCGGGCGGCGAGCTCCGCACGGTCTCCGCGGGCGACGCAGACTTCGCCGGCAGTGTGGTCCACCTCGGCGCCCTCGGGCCGGTCGTCCGGCTGACGCTCGCGATCGAGCCGACGTATCAGGTGAGGCAGGACACCTACGCCGGCCTGACGTGGGACGACCTCTTCGAGCGATTCGACGAGGTGACGGCAGCCGGTTACAGCGTCAGTGTCTTCACACGCTGGAACACGCGCGACGTCGGCGAGGTATGGGTCAAGGAGCGCCTCGACGACACTTCGGCTCCCGACATGCCGGAACGGGTGCTGAGCGCGCGCCGGGTGACGGCGAAGGCGGACTCGCCGGCGGCCGACGGGGTCGACAACACGACCGAGCAGGGCGGCGTCCCGGGCGACTGGTGCGAGCGTCTGCCTCATTTCCGCATCGACGCGACGCCGTCCAACGGTGACGAGATCCAGACGGAGTACTGGGTCGACCGGGCTGTCGCCGTCGACGCCATCGCCGCCGTCCGCTCGATCGCCGACCGGGTAGAGCCCGCCCTCCTCGTCACGGAGCTGCGGACCGTCGCCGCCGATGAGCTCTGGCTCTCTCCCGGGTTCGGGCGTGACAGCGTGTGCATCCATTTCACCTGGAAGAACGAGCCGGATGCCGTGCGCACGGCCATCTCGCACGTGGAGCGGGTGCTCGCCCCCTTCGATCCGCGCCCGCACTGGGGCAAGGTCTTCTCGATGCCCATCGGCGGATCGCTGCCGCACCTGGATGACTTCCGGGAGCTCGTGGCGCGCGTCGACCCGACGGGGAAGTTCTCGGGCCCCTACCTCGAGCGGGTACTGGGCATCCCCGCGCGCTGACGTGCCCCGCGGCTCAGGTGAAGGGTCGCGAGGCGTCGATGATGCGGCTGAGGTCGACGGCGGTCCGCGTCCACGGTGAGATGCGCCCGTCGTTGCGGGCGGGAACCGTCTCGACGACGCGGGCGAGCGCCTTCTCGGCATCCTCGACCGTGGTCGCGGCGGCGGGGTCGCCCAGAGGGCGAGCCACGGCTCGGGCGGTCGCACGGACAGCCTCGGCGAGTGCGGCACGCGGGGGCGCGGCATCCGGTGTGAGGGGCAGCCCGTCGATGCCGTCGGCCAGCTCGATCGTCTGGCGGACGGTGTTCTCGAGGGCGCGCAATCGGCGGTTGTTCTCCGTCTCGATGCCCCGTCGGCGACGGGCGAGCGGATGCGCTTTGCGGCTGCGTGCGGCCTCGCGGACGTCGGTCGACACAGCGTCGAGGATCTCCTCGAGATAGCGCTGACCGGCCTCGTCGGCCGGTTCGCCGTCGGCGATCGAGGTCGCGAGCATCTCGAGCCGGTCCGATACGGCGTCGCGCAGCTGCGACAGGCGTGTGGAGGCGCGGCGGAGGTAGAGGGGCGGAATGATGGCGAGATTGACGGCGACGCCGATGACGACGCCGAACGCCATCGTGACCAGGTACGACACCGAGAAGCCGCCCGCGTCGTTCGCCCCGAGCAGCAGCACGAACAGGGCGGCGATGGCGATCCAGTCTCGGCCGGTGCCGAGCGCCCGGATGCCGCCGACGGCGACGCCGACGCCGACGACGATCGCCACGCCCACGATGCGGGGGCTGGGGCCCGACACGAACCACAGGCCCACCAGGCCGATCGCGATGCCGATCGCCAGGCCGCCGACCGCCTGCAGGCCGGCTTTGGCCGAGTCGGCGATCGTCGGATACATGCTCACGAGCACGCCGAGCGGCGCGTAGTAGGAGTACTCGTCGTGCGCGAAGGGTACGTACGGCGCGAGATACCAGGCGATCGCCGCGGCGAGGGCCGCCTTGCCGGCGAGCAGCAGACGAGAGAGCGCGAAGGCCTCGCCGCCCGCGGTCCGCGCCGCGGCTTTCAGCGAGACAAGGCGGGGATGGGGTAGGGCGGTCATCGATCGCGACGATAGGCGTACAGTGCGCCCGACAGCAGCCCCTTGACGCCGCCGGGCCCGTACGGCAGATGCTGGCGTAGCCTGGGCGAGTGAGCGCTTACGTCTCGGCGTTCGAGCTGTTCTCCATCGGTGTAGGACCCTCGAGCTCCCACACGGTCGGCCCGTTGCGTGCTGCCCGTGCTTTCGTCGTCAGGCTGGAGGCCGCGGGGCGGCTTCCCGAGGTCGCACGTGTCGGCTGCGTGCTGTACGGGTCGCTCGGAGCGACCGGGATCGGGCACGGCACGCCCGACGCCGTGGTCGCAGGGCTGCAGGGTCATGCGCCCGAGACCGTCGATCCCGACGAGGTTCGCGGCGCGTGGACCGAATGGGTCGACGGGTCGCCCCTGGTGCTCGCGGGGTGGCACGCGGTGCCGTTCTCGCGGAGCGACGTGACCTTCGAACCGCGGACGCGGCTTCCGGAGCATCCCAACGCGATGACCCTGAGCGCGTGGGACGCCGCGGGCGATCTCGTCGCGTCGGAAACGTATCTCTCGGTCGGGGGCGGCTTCATCCGTCGCGCAGGCGAAGCCGCCGAGTCGGGCGGGCGGCGCGGAGGTGCGGGCGCTGTCGCCTGGCCGTACCGTTTCAGTACCGCGGCGGAGCTGCTCGAGCTGTGCGAGCGCGAGCAGATGAGCATCGCCGGCCTCGCGCGCCGCAACGAGGAGGCACTCCGGCCCGAGGCCGAGGTCGCTGCCGGCCTCGACGCGATCTGGGATGCCATGGCGGGGTGCGTAGAGGCGGGGCTTCGAGCCGACGGCACCTTGCCGGGGATGCTGCGCGTGCGGCGCCGGGCGGGGGCGATGCGGGCGCAGCTCGAACAGGCGGAGGCGGCCGGCGGGCGTGAGCTGCCGGGGGAGTGGCTCGGTGCTTTCGCGCTCGCCGTCAACGAGGAGAACGCGTCGGGTGGACGCGTGGTCACCGCGCCCACCAACGGCGCCGCAGGAATCCTTCCGGCGGTGGCTATGTACTGGTGGCGGTTCGCGGCGGAGTCGCGGCTCGCGTCGGAGGATCTGGATCGGCGCCGCGGCATCAGGCGGTTCCTGTTGACCGCGACGGCTCTGGGGTCGCTGTTCAAGGCGAACGCGTCCATCTCGGGTGCGGAGGGCGGCTGCCAGGCCGAGGTCGGATCTGCGTGCGCGATGGCGGCGGGAGGCCTGACGGCGGTCATGGGCGGCAACAGCGCGCAGATCGAGAATGCGGCGGAGATCGCGATGGAGCACCACCTCGGGCTCACGTGCGACCCGGTCGGTGGCCTCGTGCAGATCCCGTGCATCGAGCGCAACGCGATCGCGGCGTCGACGGCGGTCACCGCGGCGCGACTCGCGTTGCGGGGTGACGGGCAGCATTACGTGTCGCTGGATGCCGTCGTCGAGACGATGCGCCAGACCGGGATAGACATGTCGCACAAGTACAAGGAGACGAGCGAGGGCGGTCTCGCGGTGAACGTCGTCGAGTGCTGAGAGGTCCTTGCGCCCCATCTTCGGGGCGCTGTTCGCCGTGCGAGAACCCTTGGCACTCGATGGGGGAGAGTGCTAATCTGGATGCAGTTGAGCCGGTATGGCTCAACTTTCAGATCTCAACACGAAGCATCAGAGAAGGGAAAGATCGATGGCTACTTATGACCCGTTCCGCGACCTCGACCGCATCGCCTCGAGCCTCTTCGACACGCGCCGCGGCCCCCGTCGCATGCCGATGGACCTCTACCGTGACGGCGACCACTACGTGATGACCGCCGACCTGCCCGGCATCGACCCGGGCTCGGTCGACATCGACGTCGACGGCCAGCTGCTGACCATCCGCGCCGAGCGAACGCTCGCGAGCGGTGACGGAGTGAAGTGGATCACGCGCGAGCGTGAAGCCGCGAGCTTCCTGCGTCAGCTGAACCTCGGCCAGGGTGTCGACACGGAAGGCATCGCCGCGACCTACAACAACGGCGTCCTGACCGTGACCATCCCGGTCAGCGAGAAGGCCAAGCCGCGCAAGGTCGAGGTCACGACCGACGCAGCCGCGCCGGTGGTGCCGATCGAGAACTGATCGCGCAGATCCGCGTGCGCACGACGGGCGGCCGCAGCTCTTTCGGGGGCGGCGGCCGCCCTTTCGCGTATATCCCCTAGCCCGCGACCGATTCGAAGGTGCGCGATGCGCTCGCCCGACTGCGTGGCTGCAGCCCTCAGAAGGGTGGCGGTTCGTCCGCCGGCGGTCCGCCGCGTGTCGCATCCGGTGGCGGGTCCGTGGTGGCGATGGTGAAGCAGACGGCCGGTACGGGGACGTCTTCGCGGTAGACCCGGCCGAGGGGTGAGGTCCATTCCAGGACCCCGCCACCGACCTGCCGAACCTCCCACTTCGTGAACTGCTTCATCGAGTGGTGTCGCTGGCAGAGGTGGGCGAGGTTGAAGATGTGGGTGTGCCCGCCGAGGGCGTGGTCGATGGTGTGGTCGAGCTCGCAGCGGATCGCGGCCCGGCGGCATCCGGGGAATCGGCAGTGCTGGTCCCGCGCCATCAGGAGCTTCTTCATCGAAGCCGTGGGCCGGTAGGTGTCGATCTCAATCGGTGTGCGGGTGACGGGGTCGATGAAGAGCCGGTCCCACTCGCTGACCTGCCCGGCGAGCTCGCGCGCCGTATCCGCATCGATCAGCGCGCCCCCGACGGCTTCGGCCGGGTTCTCGTCACGCCCCATCAACGTCTCGGCGGTGACCGCCACCTGAACCCGTGCGCGGATCGCCCCGAGCCCACCAGCCCGGTCGATCCCATACGTCGGGTCAACGACGGGCGCCCCGCCGAGCACCAGGTCGCCCAGGATGTCGGCGCGCAGCTGATCCATCGTCCTGGTGTCGGCGGGCTTACCCGACCCAGCGGCATCCGCCCCGGCACCTTCCGCCCCATCGCCCTCCGCCCGGGCGTCCTTCACGGACTGCCCCATCTGCGTCAGCCGGTCGAGCATCCCGGCGGCGATGACCGTCGGAAGGTTCGCGACGAGATTCGACATCCCATCCGACCGGTGGAACACCCGTACGCACCGCTCCGCCGCCGCGGTCTTGTGCCGGTCGGTGAACGTCTGCGGGTGAAGCCGGGCTGCCAACGCATCCAGCGCACCCCGCACCCGCGACGGCACGTCCCGCTCGCACACCGCGATCGCGGCCTCCGCGAACGACCCCCGGACCTCCGCAGGCACTCCCGCGCCCACCCGCACGACCACATCGACGTGTCCGCGTTCGATCCGCCGCTGAACCCACGCCTCGAACACGGCGGGGTAGTCGTCGATGACGGTCATCGCGTGGTCGATCTCGCCCTGCAGCCGCCGGTCCGTCAACCGCGCCATCCCCGCGGCCTCGGCCGCGACCGACCGCAGCTCCATGTCCGACGCCATCCCACGAACCCCATCGCGCCGCGCGTCGTGCAGTGCAGCGTGGCCCAGGTCCGCCAGTGCCCGAGTGCGCGCGACATCGGCGGCGTGAGAGAGGTCAAGGGCCGCCGCGTATCTCGCAAAAGCGAGCGCTTGCGACGGCGTGACGTCGTCGCGTCGCGCCTCGCCACCCCCGTCACTCGCTGTCATGTTCCCAGTGTGACAGCGGGGTACGACATCCGAGTCGAACCTATGTTCGGTTGTCGAAAGTCGGGGCACCGTCCCGCCGGGGGAGGAATCGACATCGCGAGACGCCGCGCGACCCGCAACCCCGACCGCGGTCGTCAGGACAGACGTCGCAGCTTCGTCGTCAGCTGCTCGAGCTGCTCGAGCTCTTCGGTCGACAGCACCGACATCCGTTCGGCGATGGAGCGGCCGTGGGCGGCGGCGAGTCGACGAAACGCCGACAGCCCCTCCGGCGTCGCCGTGAGCATTGCGCCGCGGCCATCCGTCGGGTCGCCGCACTTGGTGATGAGGCCGCGCGCGACCATCCGATCGACCAGGCGCGAGACGCTCGGCTGGCTGATGAGCATGTTCGCGGTGACGTCGCGCAGGCGAGCGCGATGGCCCGTGCCTCGCGCGACCGTCAGGAGCACGTCGTACTCGGCCTGGGTCAGCTCATCGCCGGCGAAGTCATTGCTGATGTCGTCGAAGATCTCGTGCTGCGCGCGGAAGAGACTCTCCCACGCGGCAACGGCGCGACGACGATCGTTCATGGCGACAACTTTACTGCCCGCCTAAGCTGGTCGGCATGATGCGTCGCACCCGGGCGGCACTCGCGATCGTGGTCCTCGTGCTGATCACGGGCCTTTTCGGGCTGGCGGTCCCTGCCGCGGCATCCGCCGACGAATCCACCGATCTCGACGCCTTCGTCTTCGATTCGCTCGCCGTGGACTACACCCTCAGCCGCGACGACGACGGCACGGCCAGGATGCGGGTCGTCGAGACCTTCGTCGCCGATTTCCCCCCGTCCGATCAGAACCGGGGCATGCGCCGCCTTCTGCCCGAGACCTACAACGGGCAGCCGCTGCATCCGGAACTCATCTCGGTCACCGACGAGAACGGCGATGCCCGTCCCGTCGAGACCGACAGCGAGGACGGCACCCTCGGCATCCTGACGCGCGGGCCCGAGTACCTGCACGGGCCGAACACCTTCGTCTTCACCTACGACCTCGAGAATGTCGTGTGGGACTTCCCGGACACCGGGCTCGAGTTCTACTGGGACGTCAACGGCACCGACTGGAATCAGCCGTTCCGGCAGGTGACGGCCACCTTGCGGGTCGACCCCGCTATCGCGGACGCCCTCGCCGGCCGGCAGGCCTGCTATGTCGGCGAGCAGGACAGCACCACGCCGTGTCCCGAGATCGTCGCCTCACCGGACGGAACCGCGATCACCGCCTCGGCGACCGACCTCGCGCCGCACGAGACGCTCACTTTCGCCGTCGGGTTCGAGGAGGGCACGTTCGAGGTGTACGACACCGGGTTCCTGGCGTCGCCGCTCGGATGGCTCCAGTCCGGGTCGACGGCGCTGCTCGCCGGCGCCACCGGCTGGGCGCTGCGCAATCGCCGGCGGTACCTCCGCGACGAGCCCGGGCGCCCGACGGTCATCGCCGAGTACGCGCCGCCGCGCCGCATCGATGCGATCGACGCGGCGGCGCTGTTGCAGAAGACGTCGAAGGCGATTCCCGCCGAGGTCCTCGAGCTGGCGCTGGTGGGCGCCATCCGCATCGTCGACGATGGGAAGAGCCGCTGGGGACGTGCGAAGCTGCAGGCGGAGCTCGTCGACCCTCGGGCCGCCGACGAGAACGGGCGCAGACTCCTGCGCGGCATGTTCCCGCATCACCGTCGTGGCGAGGTCTACCGCTTCGGATCCTCCGACACCCGGCTGTCCACCGAGACCCAGCGGGCGCTGAAGATGGCCAAAGACAGTCTCCGCGGTCGCGGCATGTACAAGCCCGTGCCGGCGGGAGTGCGCGGCTGGCCCGTCGCCGCGTGGGCGATCGCGGCGGGTCTGGTGGTCCTGTTCGGTGCGCTCGCGCTGAACGCTTACGTCCACCCCGCACTGCCCATCGTCGGCATCGTTCTGGCGGCGGCGTCGTTCCTGGTGGTCGTCTTCGCGGTCGCCGGTGAGCCGCTGTCGGACACGGGGGCGGAGATCCGCGACCATCTGCGCGGGCTCGACCTCTTCATCCGGTGGGCCGAAGCCGACCGCATCCGGATGCTGCAGTCGCCGACCGGCGCTGAGCGCGAGCCGGTCGCAACGGACGACCCCCGGGAGATGCTCCGGATTTACGAGCGGCTGCTGCCGTACGCCGTGCTGTTCGGCCGAGAGAAGGAGTGGGCTGCGCACCTGACGGCGCTCTACGGCGACGCGGGCATCGCGACGCCGGGGTGGTACGTGGGAACGGCGGCGTTCGATGCGTCATCGTTCGCGGCGGGCATCGGCACGCTGTCGTCGGCGGCATCGTCGTCGTCGTCGACGTCGGGCGGGTCGAGCGGCGGCGGGTCTGCCGGCGGGGGAGGCGGCGGAGGCGGTGGTGGCGGCGCCTGACGCGTCGTCCGCGCAGTCGGCTCGCGTAGCCGGAAAGCAGTTGAGGGTCCGACCGAAGAGGCATTCGGTCGGACCCTCGTCCCTTTGCACCAAGAGTTTCCTGCAATCACATGCCGGTGGCTGCCACAGCAAAACAGCTACCGTGCGAGCACTCTATAACGGCGAGGTAACGACGAGCAAGGGTTTTCCCGTTATCTTTTCGTAATCATCGGAAACGCTGAGCCGGCACCTCGACGACATCCGGTTTTCGGCCTTCGCAGTGCCGCAGTTCTGTCAGGATGAGCGCGTGCACGCCCACGGCCGAGACACCGCCAGCGGACCCTTCGTGGTCACGCTCGTCGTCGACCTGCCGATCGCCAAGCCCGATGCCCTCGAGACGATCGCCTTCGTATCGGACGGGGCGATCGAGAATGCGGGTACGGCCTTCCCGCGCGTCGGGCTGGGCCGGGACGTATGGGCCGAGGTGCAGATCCCGAAGTTCGCCGACCCGCCGCCGCTTGCCGTCGACGTCTGCTCGGACGTGTCGTGGGATGTCGCGGCGACAGAGGCCGCGCGGTTGGCCGATGCGCTGCGGCGGGTCGGATGGTCGGTGCGGTCGCCGCGCTCCGACGAGGTCTGAGTCGCCCGCCCGTCGCGGTCCGGTCACGCGGCGACGGCGAAGAGCCCCGCGATCCCCGCGCCGTAGAGAACGAGCACGGTCAGCGAGTCGACACCCATCCCGGCGATCCGCTTCGCCGGCCGGAAGATGAGCCCGACGACGTAGACGAGCGTCAGCAGCGCGGCCAGCGCGGTGAGGTAGATGTCGGCTCCATTCGCCTGCGGCAGCACCGCCTGCCCCGAGATCAGGGTGGCCACGAGGAACAGCACGGGCAGGAACGCATTGCCGCCGAAGATGTCGCTCATCGCGAGATTGTCGTCGCCCTGACGGATGGCCTGCAGCCCCGTGGAGATCTCCGGCAGCGCGGTCGCGAGCGCGAGGATGGTCGCGCCGAACAGCACACCCGACAGTCCGATCTCGTCGGCGATGGCGTCGCCGACCCGCTCGAGCACGACACCGGCTCCGAGCGTCGCGAGCGCGGAGACCGCGAAGGTCGCGACGACCGCCCCGGTGCTCATCGAATGATGCGGATGCCGCGGCTTGGCGCGCCGGTGCCCCGGGGTGTGTTCACTCGCACCCGGCGACGTGCCGTTCTCGTGCCAGGGGAGGTGCGTGCCGGCGCGCTGCACGAGGAAGAGCCCGGCGAGCCACAGTGCCGCGATGAGCACGACATCGGGGGTGAGGCGTGCGACGACGAGGTCGCTGGGAAGCTGGCTCCCCGCCATCACGACGGCGAGCACCGCGACCACGATCACGGCTTCGAGCACGAGGACGAGGGATGCGGCGCGATAGGTCAGCGGCCTGACCCCGCGACCGCGCTTGCCGAACAGGTCGAGGATCACCAGCACCACGGTCTGCAGCGCGATGCCACCCAGGATGTTGCCCACGGCGACTTCGAGGTTGCCCGCGATGGCGGCACTGACGGTGATGGCGATCTCGGGCAGGTTCGTGGCCACAGCGAGCACGATCAGCCCGCCGAACGCGCTGCCGATGTGCCAGCGATCGTCGAGGACGTCGGTCGACTTCGACAGCTGGATGCCGGCGACCCACACGACAGCGGCGGCAGCGGCGAAGACCACGAGGAGCAGCCAGAGGGGCAGGTTCGACATCCCCTCAGTGCACACCCGAACCGGCGCGACGGCGTACCGCTTGCGTTCGCGGCCGGAATGGACTCCGGCTCAGCGGAGCCAGCTGGACCGGCCGAACCGCTCCCACCGCTCGACGATGTGCACATCGCCGTCGTCCGTGGTCTCGAGCACCGTGGTGCCGCCGATGACGACGTGCTCGACTCGCGACTCCACCGCGAGCGGGTCGCCCGACCACAGGACGAGATCGCCGTCGCGACCGGCCTCGAGCGCGCCGACGCGGTCGTCGAGCCGCAGGATGCTCGCGGGGTTGGTCGTCAGCGCCTGGAGGGCGATGTCCGCGGGGAGTCCTTCGCGCACGGCGAGGATCGCCTGCAGACGGATCTGGTCGATCGGCACCACCGGGTGATCGGTCGTGATGGCGACGGTGACGCCGGCCTCGGCGATCAGGGCGAGCGCCCCGATCGCCCGGTCGCGCAGCTCGACCTTCGAGCGCGAGGTGAGCATCGGCCCGAAGATGACGGGGATGCCCTTCTCGGCCAGGACGTCCGCGATCTTGTGGCCTTCGGTGCCGTGGTTCACGACGAGCCGGTAGCCGAACTCCTCGGCGAGCCGGATCGCGGTGACGATGTCGTCGTGACGGTGGCTGTGCTGATCCCACAGCAGCGTGCCGTCGAGCACCTGAGCCAGCGTCTCCTTGCCGAGGTCGCGCTCGAACGGCTCGCCCTTGGCCGCCGCGGCATCCCGCTTCGCGACGTAGTTCTGGGCGCCGACGAAGGCGTCGCGCAACACGGACGCGACGCCCAGGCGGGTCGAGGGCGTCTGCTTCTTGTCGCCGTAGACGCGCTTCGGGTTCTCGCCGAGGGCGGACTTCACCGACACGTTCTCGGCGATCACCTGCTCGTCGACGGTGCGCCCGCCCCACGTCTTGATGGCGACGGTGCGTCCGCCGATCGGGTTGCCCGACCCCGGCTTGATCACGACGGAGGTGACGCCGCCGCGCAGGGCGTCGCGGAACCCGACCTCATCGATGTCGATGCCGTCGAGCGCGCGGAAGCGGGCGCCGTTGGGGTCGGTCATCTCGTTGGTGTCGTTGCCCGACCAGCCCTCGCCGTCCTCGTGGACTCCGAGGTGGCCGTGGGCCTCGACGAACCCGGGCAGAACCCAGCGCCCCGCGGCATCCACGATCTCGGCGCCGTCGGGCACGGGCGTCTCGGCCCCGCCGACAGCGGTGATCACGCCGTCCGTGACGATCACCGTCCCGCTCTCGATGACGGGCGCGGACACGGGGACGATGCGGCCGTTCACGACGGCGAGGATGCGGGGGGCCATGCCCTCGACCCTATGCCGGACGATCACGGGAGGCAGAACTCGTTGCCTTCGGGGTCTCGCATCTGCCAGTACCGCTCGGGCCACGCACCCCACTGCTGTTCCACCAGCCGGACGACGCTCGCCCCGAGCCCGACGAGACGATCCTTCTCGGCATCCACGGCCTCGGCCGTCGCGCGGCGAGCACCGTCGACGGGCGCGACCGACACGTCGATGTGCAGGCGGTTGCGCCCCCGCTTCGAGCCGGTGACCTCCTCGTCGCGACCGACGGTACTCCCGCCCTCCGACAGTGGGTACACCCGGTATCGCTGGACGGCAACGGGGCTGACCGCTCGCTGGCGACGTCGTAGCGTGAGCCACTCACGAACTGCAGGGAGGAACCACCATGAGCCTCAATGGAAACGTGCCCTTCGTCGCACCCGGTGAGATGCCCATCGACCCGATCGAGGAAGCTCCGACGCTCGAGGTCACGGCTGAGGACCCCCTCGACGAGGACCCCCTCGACGAGGACCCCCTCGACGAGGACTGACCCCGCTCCGGAACGGCGAAAGCGCACGTCCGCACGGTCTCCGCGTGAGCGGACCGTGCGGACGTGCGCTTTCGCGAACCGTCAGCGAGCGGTGATCAGTACCAGCCGACCGACTGCGAGTGGCCCCAGGCGCCGCAGGGCGAGCCGTAGCGGCCGGAGATGTAGCCGAGGCCCCAGCGAACCTGGGTGACGGCGTTGGTCTGCCAGTCGCCACCGGCCGAAGCCATCTTGCTGCCGGGAAGCGCCTGCGGGATGCCGTACGCACCGCTGCCGCTGTTGTAGGCCTGGTAGTTCCAGCCCGACTCCTTGTTCCAGAGCGAGACGAGGCACGAGAACTGGTCCTGGCCCCAGCCGAACTCGCCGAGCATGTTGCTCGCGGCCTGCTGCGCGGCGCCGGGGGAGTTGTCGCCCGTCGAAGCGACCGCCGAAGCAGCGGGCGCGGACGACGACGACGAGGACGATGAGCGCGAGCCACTCGAACGCTGGGCTGCGGCTGCGGCCTCTTCCTCGGCCTTCGCCTTCGCGGCGGCCTCAGCGGCTGCGGCCTCTTCGGCGGCGATCCGCGCGGCCTCTTCCTCGGCGGCCTTCTGCGCCTGTGCGGCCTCGAGACGTCCGCGGAGGTCGGCCGTCTCGGCCTGCACATCGTCGGTCGCGTCCGTGAGCTTGTCGGTGAGGTCGGGCAGGAGCAGCGTCGGGATGACCTCGGTGTCCTTCAGGCCCTCGATGCGCTCGCGCAGCTGCGTCGTGTCGATCGTCGTATCGCCCTCGATCGGAAGCGCGGCGGCCGAGACGTCACCGGTCACGGTGGCGGCCTCGACGACCGATGCCTCAGCCGCGGCGACGGCGTCGCTCGTGGCCTGCTCGATCGCGCTGAGCGGCTTCGCCGTCGACGTGACCGCGGCGGTCACCAGCGCAGCGCGCTGCATCACCGGTGCGGGGCCGGATGCCGTGGGCAGTGCGGCCGAGGCCGTCGTGCCCACGACCGCGGTCAGCCCCATGGCCAGCCCGAGGGTGAGGGCGGCGGGACGGACGAAGCGGCGGGATGCGGAGCTGGAGCTCACGCTGGCGGAGCGCCGCAGGTCGCGGCGGGTGGTCTGGTTCGACGAAGAAGTCATGCGAACAGGGGCGGTCCTTCGATGTTTGCGGGCACCGCGACAGGCGGCGGGCGTCTCGGGCGGACGCACAAAACTCCCCGAGTCTGCGGGTTGAGTCTGGACGAGTCCCGGACAGTCCCTGGACGTAACCTGAATGCCCGAGCGCGCCGAGCCCATGACGGGGAGCGTTACTCTGGCCGGAACGGCGGCGCTCGGCGGCCGTCCGACCGTCCGCGTCGAAGGAGGAACACGTGGCTGAAATCGAGAGCTTCACGCTGGATCACACCGCTGTGCTGGCCCCGTACGTGCGCCGGATCGGCGTCGAGCACGGACCGGACGGCGGAACCATCACCAACTTCGACGTCCGCTTCGTGCAGCCCAACGCCGGCGAGATCCCGACCGCCGGCATCCACACCATCGAGCACATGCTCGCGGGTCTCCTCCGCGATCGGATCGCGGGGGTCATCGACATCTCGCCGTTCGGATGCCGCACCGGCTTCCACCTGCTCATGTGGGGCGAGCCCGAGGTCGCCGATGTCGTCGCGGCGCTCACCGGCAGCCTGCGGTTCATCGCCGAGGAGGCCGTCGAGGCCGACATTCCGGGCGTCTCCGCTCTCGAGTGCGGCAACTACCGTGACCACTCGCTGCACTCGGCCCGCGAGTGGTCGAAGACCGTCCTCGATCAGGGCATCAGCCTCGACGCCTTCTCCCGCGTCGGCGTCTGACGCCAGCCGACCGACCGCCGCGACGTGACCCCTTCTCGCCACCAGCGCGCGCTGCGAGCCGCCGCTGCCGCGACCCTGGCCACGTTCGTCGCGCTGCTGTCGCACGTCGCAGCGGGAGGCGAACCGCCCTCGGCGCTGGGTGCCGCCCTCCCGTGGGCGCTGTCGCTGATGATCAGCCTCCCCGTCGTCGGGTGCCGCGTCTCGGTCGTGCGCCTCGGTGCCGCGGTCACGGCCGCGCAGACGCTCTTCCACGTCATGTTCGCCCTCGGAGTCGTGCCGCTCGCAGGCTCCGCACGGATGCCCACGCCGGCGTCGGGCCTGACGGGGCCGTTCAGCCTGCACGCGGGACATATGTCGCTCCCGGCATCCCCGTCCGCGCCGGGTGCGATCGCTGCGGCAGCCCCGGACGCCGCGATGATCGGTGCCCACATCCTGGCGGCCGCCATAACGACCCTGCTGCTGCATCGCGGCGAACGGCTGCTCGCGGCGCTCGCCGATCTCGCGCGGCGCATCGCGACGCGGCTGCGGTCTGTGACTCGGGATGCCGTCCCTTCCGCGCCGATGCCGCCGCGTCTGCGCCCCCTCGCGTCGAGCGTTCGCACACCGCGCCTTCGCGCCCTCGTCGCGGCGCCCGCGCGTCGCGGCCCGCCCGCTCTCCTCGCTCTCTGACGCCCCGGCGCCCGTCGGGGCGATCCGTCGTGCGCGCTGACCATGCTTCGCGTGCCGGCACCCCGATGACCGAGGAGTCCCATGTCCATCACCGAGTCATACGCGTCCACCGGCGGCGCCGCCGATACGGGCGGCGCGCCCGCCACCACGCCCCGCGAACACGCTCCGCCCCGGCGGTCGCGTGCGTGGGTCATGCCGCTGCTGCTGCGGATCCACTTCTTCGCCGGCATCCTGGTCGGCCCGTTCATCCTGATCGCGGCGCTCAGCGGAGCGGTCTACGTCGTGACGCCGCAGCTCGAGCGCGTCATCTACGCCCATGAGCTCAGCGCGCCGGTCACCGAGACGACACTCCCGATCGGCGACCAGGTCCGCATCGCCGAGGGGTACATCGGTGACGCCGCCTCGCTCGCGGCGGTGCGGCCCGCGCCCGCAGCGGGCGACACGACGCGCGTCATGTTCGCCCAGGAGGGGCTCGGTCCGAGCCAGACCCGCGCTGTCTTCGTCGACCCCGGAACGGGCGAGATCCGAGGCGACCTGACGGTCTACGGCACGAGCGGCGCGCTGCCGCTTCGCGCGTGGGTCAGCGACCTGCACCGCAATCTCCACCTCGGCGAGCCGGGCCGCCTCTACAGCGAGTTCGCCGCCTCGTGGCTCGGCATCGTCGTGGTGGCCGGGCTCACGCTCTGGGCGGTGCGGCTGCGTACGGCGCGCGCCAAGAAGGACCTGCTCCGCCCGAAGCGCGGAGCGCGGGGCTACCGACGCCTCTTCGGGTGGCACGCGTCGCTCGGAGTCTGGCTCGTACTCGGAGCGCTCTTCCTGTCTGCCTCCGGCATCACGTGGTCCACCTACGGCGGTGCGAACGTCTCGACGCTGCGAGCGGCACTGTCGTGGCAGAACCCGGCGCTGTCGACGGCGCTCGGTGACACCGGCTCCGGTGGTGCTGCGGGAGCCCATGCGGACCACGGGGTCGTCGCGGCGCCGACCGCCGCGGTCTCACCCGACACCTTCGACGACGTGCTCGCGGTCGCGCGCACCGAGAACGTGAACGTCGGCCTCATCGAGATCCGGCCGCCCTCGGCTGCGGGGCAGGCGTGGGTCGTCCAGGAGATCCAGCGCAGCTTCCCGACGGAGGTCGACGGTGTCGCGATCGACGGCGACACGCTCGCGGTCGTGGACCGGGTCGACTTCGCGGACTACCCGTTCATGGCGAAGCTCGCGCGGTGGGCCGTCGACCTCCACATGGGGTCGATGTTCGGCCTCGTGAATCAGCTCGTCCTGTTCGTGGTCGCCGCAGGGATCGCGACGATGGTCGTGCTCGGGTACCTGATGTGGTGGAAGCGCCGGCCCACCCGCGACCCCGCTCGCCGGATGGGCACGGTCCCCGGCGAGGCCCTTCCGAACGCGCCGGTATGGGGTGTCGTGCTCGTGGTGGCCGTCGCGATCGGCATCGGGTACTTCCTTCCCCTCGTCGGCCTGCCGCTCGCCGCGTTCGTCATCGGGGATGCGCTCGTACAGGGCGCCCGGGGTCGTCGGGCGCGGAGATCTTCCTCCGGGGGAGCGGAAACGAGTGTGGTCAGGCCATGACCGGTCAAGCCCTCGTTCCCGGCGAATTCTCAGGGTAAAGTTCCGGGCGAAGAACTCCGGCCACCCGTCGGAGAACAGGAGAGAAGCCATGACGACAAGCCCCGCTGAATCGATCGTCGACGCCGTCGGCGGTCCGGGAAATATCGAGAGTCTGACGCACTGCGCCACGCGCCTGCGTTTCCAACTGCGCGATTCCTCGAACGTCGATCAGTCGACGGTCGAGGCGATCCCCGGCGTCATGGGCGCCGTGCCGCAGGCCGGGAACCGCTACCAGGTCGTCATCGGCGGAGCCGTCCAGAACGTCTACAACGACATCAACGCGCTCCCGTCGATGTCGGGCGCCGGCGGTGGCGCTGTCGACGAGGACGACATCGACTCGGTCAAGGCGCGCGAGCGCGCGAAGGGCCCGCGCGGCAAGGTCGCCTGGCTCGACTCCCTGTTCGAGTTCCTGTCGGACTCGTTCCGCCCCATCCTCGGCGCGCTGCTGGGAGCATCCCTGTTCATCACGTTCATGGCGCTGATGGCGACTCTCGGCGTCATCCCGGCCTGGAACGCCCCGGGCGTCGTCCTCGACCCGTCGTGGCAGTTCGTCAACCTGATGTGGCAGTGCGTCTTCATCTTCCTGCCGCTCATGGTCGCCTACAACGCGGCCAAGAAGGTCGGGGCCGACCCGTGGGTCGGCTTCGCGATCATGGCCGTCGTGATGCTGCCGCAGTTCTCGGGTCTGGCGACCCAGGAGGGCGCGCAGCAGATCAACTTCCTCGGTTCGGACATCACGACCGTCTCGGTCTTCGGTCTGCCGCTGACGATCTTCGACTACAGCTCGCAGGTGTTCCCGCCGCTGCTCATGGCGGGTGCGCTCGGGCTGCTCTGGAAGGGGCTGCGCAAGGTCATCCCCGAGAACATCCAGCTGATCTTCGTGCCGTTCCTGGCGATGCTGATCATGATCCCGCTCACGGCCTTCCTCATCGGACCCATCGGTGTGTACGCGGGTGCCGGTCTCGCGAACGTCCTGAGCTCGATCAACACTTTCTCGCCGTTCATCTTCGCGATCGTGATCCCGCTCGCCTACCCCTTCATGGTGCCGCTCGGGCTGCACTGGCCGATCAACGCGATCATGCTGCTGAACATCCAGACGCTCGGCTACGACTTCATCCAGGGCCCCATGGGTGCGTGGAACTTCGCCTGCTTCGGCGCGACCGCCGGCGTGCTGTGGATCTCGTGGCGTGCCCGTGACAAGCAGATGCGGCAGACGGCGACGGGAGCCCTCGCGGCCGGTCTGCTCGGCGGCATCTCGGAACCCTCGCTCTACGGCATCCACCTGCGCTTCAAGCGCATCTACCCCCGGATGCTCGTCGGATGCCTCGTCGGTGGTCTCATCATCGGCATCGGAGGTGGCGTCAAGACGCAGGCGTTCGTGTTCACGTCGCTCCTGACGATCCCCGCCTTCGACTCGGTCGTCCTCTACGGCATCGCCGTGCTCGCGGCGTTCGTTGTCGCGATGGCCCTCGTCATCATCAGCGACTACCGCACGCCCGAGCAGCGCGCCGAGTTCGAGGCGCAGCGCGATAAGGCCGAGGCGAAGGCCGGCGCGACGGCTGCCGGTGCTGCGGCAGCGCCCGCTGCGGCTGCGGCCTCGGGCTCGTCGACCGCGGCACCCGCGCAGACCGCGCAGGGGACCGCGACCGCGACCCTCGACAAGCCCGGCGCCACCGATGAGGTGTCGGCGGCGATCGAGATCGCGTCTCCGCTCGACGGCACGGCCCTCGCGCTCTCCGAGGTGCCGGACCCCGTCTTCGGTGGCGGCGTCATGGGTCCGGGTGTCGCGATCGAGCCGACGGGCAACACCGTCGTCTCGCCCGGTGCCGGAACCGTCGCGGCTGCACAGCCGACCGGCCACGCGTTCGGCCTCGAGCTCGACAACGGGGTGGAACTGCTCATCCACGTCGGCATCGACACCGTCAACCTGAAGGGCGAGGGCTTCGAGGTCCACGTCAAGGCCGGCGACCGCGTGGAGCAGGGCACGCCCCTCGTGACGTTCGACCGTGCCGTGATCGAGAAGGCGGGCTACCCGCTGATCACGCCGGTCATCGTCCTCAACGGTGACGCGTTCGCGACGGTCGACCCCGTGGGCTTCGGCCCGACGACGACCGGCGCCCCCCTCCTGGTCCTGGAGAAGTAACTCCCAACCCCCGACCCCCAACGTCGACTCGCCACGAATCGCGGATGCCGGGCCCCCGGCATCCGCAGATTCTGGCGAGTCGACGTTTTACGTAGGTGGGGTCAGGGGAGGCGGCGGAGCAGGAGGACGCCGTCGAGCGGGTGCGGGGGACGGGATGCCGCGTGGCCCGATGCCGCAGAGGCGGCGTGCTCGCGGATCTCTCGCCGCTCGACGATCTCCTCGCGCTCGACCACCCACTCTGCGGGGTCGAGGTCGAGCGCGGCGCGCTCCTCGGCGGGCGTGGGGAACGGAAGATGGTCGTGCGGCTCGCCGTCCTCGGGCCCGCGCGGCGGTCCGCCGGCATGCGACACGACGAGCAGTCGTCCGCCCGGGGCGACGTGGCGCAGGGCGGCGCGCAGGAGCGGGATGCGGGAGAACTCCGGGTCCCACGAGTGCAAGAAGCTCGTCGTCACAAGGTCGAACTCGCCGAGCTCGGCCGCGTCGATCTCCCCGGCGACGAAGGTCGCGTCGACCTGAGCGTCACGGGCGGCCGCCTGGGCCCGTGAGACCGCCGTCGGCGACAGGTCGACGCCGGTCACCGACCACCCGCGCGATGCGAGCCACAGGGCATCGCCGCCCTCGCCGCAGCCCAGATCGAGCGCCGCGGCCGGAGTGAGCGAGCCCGCCGCCTCGAGCTCGGCGATCACCGTCGAGGTCGTCTCGTTCACGCGCCCCGACCACACCCGGTCCGTCTCGGCGTATCGCGCCTCCCAGTCGGCGGCGTGACCGCGGCGGCGCTCGAGCGCTGCGGCAGCGTCGCGGCCGACGAGCGCGGCGTTGACCGCGGCGCCGGCCATCGACCCGGCGCCCATCGACAGGGGGACGTTCGCCATCGGTGCGACGACGTTGCCGGCGGCCCACACGAGGGGGTGGCTCGTCGCCCCCGCCGCATCGACGGCGATGAACGACCCGACCGGTCCGTCGGCGCGGGCGAGGTCGAGCCCGGCGAGGAAGCCGTCGTGAGGCTCGAGGTGTCCGCCGGTGAAGATCGCGTCGATCGCCACGCGCTGCCCATCGGCGGTCACGACATCGCCGATCGCTGCGTCGCCGGCGTCGTCCACCGCTTCCGCCGGGCCGGTGACGGCGACCACGGGCGAGGAGACGGTGCGGATGCCGCGAGCGCGCAGCCGCTCCCGCACGTCGTCCCCGAGGTCACCCGCCGCAGCGGTGAACGCCACGACGTCGGGGCTCCACTGCCGTACGAGCTCGATCTGGTGCAGGCTCATCGGCGACGTCGCGAGCACGCCGATACGGCGATCGCGCACTTCCCACCCGTGGCAGTAGGGGCAGTGCAGCACGGTCCGTCCCCAGCGCTCGGCGAGCCCCGGCACATCGGGCATGCGGTCGGAGACGCCGGTCGCGACGAGAAGCGCTCGCGTCGTGATCCGCTCGGTGCCGCCGGCGAGGACGACCTCGAGGCCGGCGTCGATCTCGGTCACCGACGCGACGCGTGCTGAGCGGAAGACGACGCCGTAGCGTTCCGCCTCTTCTCGGCCACGCCGGCGGAGCTCGGCGGGCGAGGTCCCGTCGAAGCCCACGACGGCGTGCATGTGCTCGGCGAAACGATTGCGCGGGCTGTCGGAGTCGAGCACGAGGGTGCGGCGGCGGGCCCGTCCGAGCATCTGCGCGGCGCTGAGGCCGGCGGGGCCGGCGCCGACGATGACGACGTCCTGATCGAGATTCTGCATGTCGAACAGCATCCGGTTTCGAGTGCGGTCTGGCAAACAGGTTTGCGGAAATGGCAAACTGGATGCATGACCGGACTGGATCAAATCGGCCCGCGCCTGCGCGCGGCCAGGCAGGAACGCGGGCTCACCCTCGAAGAGCTCGCGGAGCGGGCGGGCATGTCGACGAGCACGCTCTCGCGGCTCGAGTCGGGCAAGCGTCAAGCGAACCTCGAGCTTCTCGTGCCGCTGACGCGGCAGCTCGGCATCCGGATCGACGATCTCGTGCCCGCCGAGCATCCCGATCCCCGGGTGCGTCGGCCCGCGACGACCCGGCACGGTCATGTCGTCGCGCCGCTGACGCGCGAGAGCTCACCCGTGCAGACCTACAAGGTGACGTTCCCGCCGTCTGATGAGGCGCCGGCCCCTCGGGTCCACGACGGCTTCGAGTGGTTCTACGTGCTGAGCGGGCGGATCCGGCTCGTGCTCGACGACCAGGAGCTCATCCTCGCGCGCGGCGAGGCGGCGGAGTTCGACACCCGCACCCCGCATTCCATCAGCGCGGTGGGTACGCGCCCCGCCGAGGTCATCAGCATCTTCAACGCCGCCGGTGAGCGCATGCATACCCTGACGGCCCCCTCCTGACCCCGGCCCCTGCGCGTCGACTCGCCGAGAACCGCGGATGCCGGTGCCCCAGCATTCGCGTTCTCTGGCGAGTCGACGGTGTGTGTTTGTGGGTCAGGAATCGCGGTGCGTGCGGTAGTAGGCGAGGAGGGCCTGGGTCGAGGCGTCCTGCGCGGCGAGCGCGTCGGCGTCGCCCTCGATCGCGGGCGCGATCTGCAGGGCGAGCTGCTTGCCGAGCTCGACGCCCCACTGGTCGAACGAGTTGATGCCCCAGATCGTGCCCTGCGTGAAGGTGATGTGCTCGTAGAGCGCGATGAGCTCGCCGAGCACTCTCGGGGTGAGCGCGGGCGCGAAGATCGACGTCGTCGGACGGTTGCCGGCGAACGTGCGTGCGGCGACGAGCGCTCCGGTCGTGCCCTCGGCCTCGACCTCGTCGGCCGTCTTGCCGAAGGCGAGCGCCTTCGTCTGCGCCAGGAAGTTCGCGAGGAACAGTCCGTGCACGTCGCGGCCGCCGTCCGTGAGCGGGTGCGCGGGGTTGACGAAGGCGATGAAATCGGCGGGGATCAGCCGCGTGCCCTGGTGGATGAGCTGGTAGAAGGCGTGCTGGCCGTTGGTACCGGGCTCGCCCCAGAACACCTCGCCGGTGTCGGAGGTGACGGGGGTGCCGTCCCAGCGCACCGACTTGCCGTTCGACTCCATCGTGAGCTGCTGCAGGTAGGCCGCGAAGCGGTGCAGCTGCTGAGCGTAGGGGAGCACCGCGTGCGTCTGCGCGCCGAGGAAGTTGGTGTACCAGACGTTGAGCAGGCCCATGAGAACGGGCACGTTCTTCTCGAGCGGGGTGGATGCCACGTGCTCGTCGACCGCGTGGAAGCCGGCGAGCAGGTCGCGGAACGCGTCGGGGCCGAGCTCGATCACGAGCGACAGGCCGATCGCCGAGTCGACGGAGTAGCGGCCGCCGACCCAGTCCCAGAATCCGAACGCGTTGGCGGGGTCGATGCCGAAGGCCTCGACCTTGTCCAGCGCGGTCGAGACGGCGACGAAGTGGCGGGCGACGGCGTCCGTCTTCTGCGCCTCGCCGTCGTCGATCGCGCCGGCCTCCTGCAGCCCGGCCCACAGCCAGTCGCGGGCGAGGCGCGCGTTGGTGAGGGTCTCGAGGGTCGTGAAGGTCTTCGACGCGACGATGAACAGCGTCGTCTCGGGGTCGAGGTCGGCGGTCTTGTTCGCGATGTCGAACGGGTCGATGTTCGACACGAACCGCGCCTGGATGCCGGCGGTCGCGTACGGCCGAAGCGCCTCGGAGATCATGACCGGGCCCAGGTCGGAGCCGCCGATGCCGATGTTGACGACGTGGGTCACCTTCTTGCCGGTGATGCCGGTCCATTCGCCCGAGCGCACCCGGTCGGCGAAGGCCGACATCTTCTCGAGCACGGCCTGGACGTCGGCGTCGATGTCCTGGCCGTCGACGACGAGCTCGGGTGAGGCGCCGGCGGGGCGACGCAGGGCAGTGTGGAGCACCGCGCGGTCTTCACTGGTGTTGATGTGCTCGCCGGAGACCATCGCGGCGTAGCGCTCGGCGACGCCGGTCTGCTCGGCCAGGCGCACGAGGGCGGCGACGATCTCATCGGTGACGAGGTTCTTCGACAGGTCGACGTGCAGGTCGGCCAGCGGCAGGCTCAGACGCTCGACGCGCCCGGGGTCGCTGTCGAACCACCCGCGGAGGTCGGGGGTGAAGCCCTTCTTCAGCGACTCGAGGTCGGTCCAGGCGGCGGTGGTGGTGGCATCGATGGGAGCAGCGGTCACGCTCTCACGGTAGCCGCGCCGCGGTGTCCGCGTCCACGCGGCGCGGCGGAAGAACTCTCGACGACGCGCCCGTCGACCAGGCGGCACACGGCATCGACGTCGCCGAGCTCTGCCAGATCGTGCGTGACGGCGACGACGGCCGTGCCCGTGCTCGCCACGGCGGCGAGAGCGGATGCGACGGCGTCGCGGGATGCCGCATCCAGTCCGCTCATCGGTTCGTCGAGCAGCAGCAGGTCGGCCTCCTGCGCGAGGGCTTGCGCGATGTACGCCCGCTGGCGCTGGCCGCCCGAGAGCAGGCCGAGCGGCCGCCGGGCGAGCGGGGCCAGCCCGACGGTGTCGATCGCTTCGGCGATGCGCGCGCGGTCGCTGCGCCGCAGCGGCAGGAATGGTCCCCGCTCGCGCCAGCGCCCCATCGCGACCAGGTCGGCCACGGTCAGCGGCAGGCGGGCGCCGTCGTTCGAGGTCTGCGGTACGAGACCGACGCGGATGCCGGGTTCCCGGCGCACCGTTCCCGAGGTGGGGGAGAGGAGCCCGGCCGCGACGGCGATCAGGGTCGACTTCCCCGACCCGTTGGCGCCCACGATCGCGTGGACCTCTCCGCCGGTCACGTCGAGATCCACGCCGCGAAGGGCGAGGTGCCCGTCGAAGGCGACGGTCACCTCCCGCAGGGCGACGACGGAGCCACCGGGGACGAGTGGGGTGGTGGAGCTGGACATCCACCCAGTATTGCAAATGAAAACGGTTCTCACTTTCATGTAAGGTCGTCGACCGTGTCCCTCCTCCTCGATCCCTTCGCCGTCACGTTCGTCCAGCGCGCCCTGCTCGGCGGTGCGCTCGTGGCGATCGTGTGCGGCATCGTCGGCACGTGGGTCGTGCTGCGCGGCATGGCGTTCCTGGGCGAGGCCATGGCGCACGGCATGCTTCCCGGGGTCGCCGTCGCGACCCTCACGGGGTTCCCGCCGATGGCGGGCGCTGCCATCAGTGCGGCAGCGATGTCGCTCGGGGTCGGAGCCCTGCAGCGCCGGGGCCGCCTCTCGGCCGACACCAGCATCGGACTCCTGTTCGTCGCGAGCCTCTCGCTCGGCATCATCGTCATCTCGGCGTCGCGGAGCTTCGCGACGGATGCCTCGGCCATCCTCTTCGGCGACATCCTGGCCATCGGTCCCTCCGAACTCGTCGCCCTCGCCGTCGCGGTCATCGTCACCGTCGTCGTCGCATCCCTCGGGCACCGCGCGTTCGTCGCGCTGACCGTCGACCCGCGACAGGCGCAGCTGCTCGGTCTCCGTCCCCGCGCCGCCCACATCGTCCTCGTCGGGCTCGTCACGCTCGCGGTGGTCTCGGCCTACCAGGCGGTCGGCTCGCTGCTGGTGGTCGGCATGCTCCTCGGCCCCGCCGTCGCGGCCGGGCAGTGGACCCGGCGCATCGTGCCCACGATGATCCTCGCCGCCCTGATCGGCACGCTCTCCGTCGCCGTGGGCCTGCTCATCTCCTGGCACGCCGCCACGGCTGCCGGCGCCACGGTCGCATTCACCGCGATCTGCTCCGGTGCCGTCTCCACCGGCATCCGCGCGCTCGTGCGCGCTCTGACCCGCCCGGACGGGCGCCGCGCGCCGGCATCCGTCATCCCGAACACCCCGGAAAGGACCGCATGAGAACTCGTGCACCTCTCTCGCTCATCGCTCTCACCGCCGGTGCCGCCCTGCTCGCCGGCTGCCAGGCCGCTCCGTCGGACTCCGCCGCGACTCCGGATGCCGATGCCACCGCGCGTGGCGAAGCCCTCGGCGACGGTCACGGCGCCATCGCCGGGGCGCGCGAACTCGCCGAGCCCGCGCTGCACCTCACCAGCATCGGCACCGACGGTGCCGTGCACCACCTCGACCTGATCGACGAGCAGTCCGAGGTCCTCGGTGACATCGCTCCCGCCGACACGCTCGACAGCGAAGGACGCTTCCTCTTCGCGGGCCGCGAGGGTGAGGTGTCGATCATCGACAGCGGCGTGTGGACGTGGAACCACGTCGACCACTTCCACTACTACGAGGCGCCGTCCCGCATCCTCGGTGAGCTCGAGGGTTCCGGCACACCGCGGACCGTGACGAGCGATCTCGGGGTCGGCGTCTACTTCGACGACGGCGACCGCGGCGGCGAGGCCGTGCTGCTCGACTTCGACGCGCTCAAGAAGGGCGACATCGTCGAGAGGTTCCGCCTCGACCTCGATGCCCCCGGGTCCCTCGTCGCACCGATCCCCGGGGGAGCGCTGATCGCCGACGCCGGCTCGGGCGAGATCCGCCGCGTCGACGCCTCGGGATCGGAACTCGACACCGCGCCCTGCGTCGACCCGGCAGGATCCATCGCGACCAATGTGGGCGTCGTCATCGGATGCGCCGACGGTGCCGTGCTCGCCGTCTCGGATGCCGCTGGCACGGCTCTCGAGAGCATCCCGTATCCCGCGGGCGGGCCGAGCCGTGCCCTGTCGTTCGCGAACCGCGAGGGTCGCCCCACCGTGGCCGGTCGTACCGAGTCCTCGGCGTTCTGGCTGCTCGACACCCGCGAGCGCTCGTGGACGGCGCACGACGCCGGCCAGCCGATCGTCCGCGTGACGGCCGTCGACGACGCCGACGAGACCGTGGTCGCGCTCGCCGCCGACGGCTCGGTGATCGTCATCTCCGGTGCGACGGGCGAGCAGCTCTCCCGCACGGAGCCGCTGGTGGCGGCATCCGTCGCAGACCCGGCGCTCGCCGCGGGCGTCGACCTCGTCGCGGACCAGCGTCGCACCTACCTCAACGGGCCCGCGGAGCGAACGCTGTTCGAGCTCGATCCCGCCGACGGCGGGCGGGTGGCCCGAAGCTTCGCGACCGAGCACGCCCCCGCCCTCTTCACGGAGACGGGCCGATGAGGCGGGCGGCGCTGGCTCTCGGCCTCGTCGTCGCCGGGGTGGTCTCGCTCGCGGGCTGCTCGGGGGCAGGAAGCGACCGCCCGACCGTCGTCGTGACGACCAACATCCTGGGCGACATCGTGCAGAACCTCGCCGGCGAAGAGCTCGACGTCGTCACCTTCATGCCGCGGGACGCCGATCCGCACTCCTTCGAGCTCTCGGCCCAGGACGCGGCGACGATGCGCAGTGCCGATCTCGTGGTCTCGAACGGGCTCGGGCTCGAAGAGGGGGTGCAGCACCACGTCGACGCGTCCGCCGCGGACGGTGTGGCCCAGTTCGTCGCGGGCGATCACGTCGAGACCCTCGGGTACCTCGACTCCGACGCGGTCGACCCGCACTTCTGGACCGATCCGACCCAGACCGCTCGTGTCGTCGACGCCCTCGCTCCGGTCCTCGCCGACCTCGCCGGTGACGGCGGGCAGGCCGTGACGGACGCCGCCGACGCGTACGTCGCGGAACTCGAGGCCGTCGATGCCGAGATGGCGGCGGGCCTGGAGTCCATCCCCGCCGAGCACCGCGCGCTCGTCACCAACCATCACGTGTTCGGTTACCTCGCGCGCCGCTACGACGTCCGCATCCTGGGGGCGGCCGCGCCGGGCGGCACGACGCTCGCAGCGCCCAGCGCGTCCGACCTGCAGGAGCTCGTCGACGCCATCGACACCGCCGGGGTGCGCACGATCTTCGCCGACTCGTCGCAGCCCGACCGGCTCATGCGCGTCCTCGCCGACGAAGCGGGGCGCGACGTGTCCGTCGTGCCGCTGCTGACCGAGTCGCTCGCGCCAGAGGGACAGCCCGGCGACACCTACCTCGACATGATGCGCCAGAACCTTCAGCGCATCACCGACGGCCTCACCCGATGAGGCATTTCCCTGGAAAGGAAACCCACCCCATGAAGAGAACCCTGCAGTTCGGCGCCCTCGCCGGCGCCGCAGCCCTGGTGCTGGCGGGATGCTCGTCCTCGCCCTCCGCGACGTCCAGCCCGTCCGGTGACGCGTCGGCCGAGGCATCCGTCCCCGCCGGTCCCCGGGTCGCGCTCGGCTACGAGGGCGGCGTGCTCGTGCTCGGCGGCGACGAGCTCGAGGTGATCGGAGACTTCGACTCCGAGGACTTCATCCGGCTCAACGCGGCCGGTGACGGCCGCCACGTCATGGTCACCACGTCGGAGGGCTTCCAGCTGCTCGACGTGCAGCAGCCCGAGCTCACCGACCTCGTCGTCCCGGCGGACGCCGCCGGACACGTCGTCGTCCACGGCGGCAAGACCGTGCTGTACGACGACGCGACGAGCGATACGACGATCTTCGACACCGCCGACCTCGCACAGCTCGACGGCAAGCTGCCCGACGCCGAGGTGATCGCCGGCGTCGAGGCGCACCACGGCGTCTCGGTCGAGCTCGAGGACGGCACACTGCTGACCACCGTCGGCGGCGAGGCCGGGCGCACCGGCATCCGCGTGCTCGATGCGGACGGCACCGAGGTCGCGTCCAACGCCGACTGCCCGGGCGTCCACGGTGAGGGCACCGCCGAGGGCGAGCGCGTCGTGTTCGGCTGCGAGAACGGCGCGATCATCTACGACGGCGGCGAGATCACCAAAGTCACCTCGCCCGACTCGTACGGCCGGATCGGCAACGCCTTCGTCGCGGAGGACAGCCCGCTCGTCGTCATGGACTACAAGGACGACCCCGACGCCGAGGGCTACCTGCTGCGCAACATCGCCCTCGTCGACACCGAGGCGAAGTCGCTGACCAAGGTCGCGCTGCCCGCCGGCGTCGAGTACACCTTCCGCGGCATCGCGCGCGGGCCGGCCGGCGAGGCCGTGCTGATCGGCACCGACGGATCGCTGCACTGGATCGATCCCGCCACGGGGGGCATCACGAAGTCCCTGCCCGTTGTCGACCCGTGGGAGGGTCCGGCCGAGTGGCAGGCTCCGCACCCGGCCGTGAAGGTCGCGGGCGACATCGCCTACGTCGCCGACCCGGCGGACAGCGAGCTCGTCGCGGTCGACCTCACGACGGGTGAGATCGTGCAGACGGTGAAGCTGCCGCACGTTCCGAACGAGATCGCCGCCGTCTCCTGACGCGCCGCGCCGCCGCATCCGCTCCGGTCACCGGGGCGGATGCGGCGGACGTCGGACGTCGCCGTTAGCCTGGCGTCGTGCCGCCCGTCTCGACCTCGCAGCGCACGTATCGCTACCTGCGCCTGACCCTCGCGGGCGCACCCGTCGCGATCATGCTCGCGGTGCTCTTCGCGATCCCCGACGCGGGAGTGCTGCCCAGCGTCAGCCACTACTTCTACAGCTCGGCCCGCACCGTCTTCTCCGCCGCCCTCGTCGCGGCCGCGGCCTGCCTGCTCGCGCTCTCCGGGCGGGGCCCGCAGCGGGTGCTGCTGGATGTCGCGGCGCTCCTGGCCCCGCTCATCGCCATCATCCCGACGCCGATCTCGGCCGGCGAGGTGCCCGGCGTCGTCGTCGACTGCGCCGCCCCGTGCGTCCCCGCCGGGTTCACGGACGACCTCGACAACGCTCTGGCGACGTACCTCGTGATCGGCGCCGTCGTGCTCGCGATCGGTCTCGTGCTGGCGCGACGCGGAGACGTCGCCCTCCGCGACACGGGGCCGACGCTCGCCCTTGCGGCGACGGTGCTCGCGGGCGTGGCCCTCGTGTGGACGCTCGCACCGCAACTGCTCGTCCGCTACGGTCACGCCGTCGCGGCCTTCGGCTTCTTCATCCTCATCGCCCTCGTCGCGCTCGCCGAGGCGTTGCGGCCCTCCGATGCGCACCCACCGGCGAGGCGGACGCGGATCGGGTACGTCATCGTCGCGATCGCGCTCCTGCTCGACCTCGCCGCGACCGTCGTGTCGGCGGTGCTGTTCGACATCCCCGTCGTGCTGGCGGGAGAGCTCATCGCCCTGGCGCTGTTCCTGGTGTTCTGGATGATGCAGACGGCCCAGAAGTGGTCGCTCGCCGATCCCGCGCTGCGAGCCTGACCGTCGACCCGAAACGCGTTCTTCTCCGCGTTCGCGAGCGGGTCTACTGTTCGTCCCATGACCGCCCCGCTCAGCGCGCTGGAGACCTCGCGCATACGCGCGTTCCACCAGGTGCTCGGCAACACTCTGCTCGCGAACGTGACCTCGAGCTTCCTCTGGTTCGCCCTGACGTTCTGGGCCTACCTCGCCACGGAGAACGTTCTGGCGACATCCATCATCGGCGGCTCGTACATGCTGCTCGTCGCCGTGTTCGGGGTGGTCTTCGGGGCCCTCGTCGACCACATGAAGAAGAAGGCCGTGATGGTGCTTTCGAGCCTCATCACCCTGGCGACCTATCTCGGTGCCGGCGCGGTCTACCTGCTGTTTCCCGAGTCGATCCTCGTCGATTGGGGGCGCCCCTGGTTCTGGGTGTTCGCGGGCCTGATCCTCGTCGGGGGAGTCGTGGAGAACCTGCGCAACATCGCGCTGTCCACCACCGTGACCCTTCTCGTGCCGAGCGACCGCCGCGACCGGGCGAACGGCCTCGTCGGGACGGTTCAGGGTGTGGCGTTCATCGTCACGAGCGTCTTCTCCGGTCTCTCGATCGGCCTCCTCGGGATGGGCTGGACCGTCGTGATCGCGGTGTCCGCGACCGCGTTGGCCCTCGCGCATCTGACATTCGTGTCGATCCCCGAGCGCGGCATCGCCGCATCGCACGAGGCTGCGGCACCGGCTTTCACGTTCCGCGGCGTCGTTCCGGCGATCCGATCCGTCCCGGGGCTGCTGGGCCTGATCCTGTTCACGACCCTCAACAACCTCGTCGGCGGGGTGTTCATGGCGCTCATGGATCCGTATGGGCTGACGCTCTTCACCGTCGAGGCGTGGGGGATCGTGCTCGCGGTCACCGCGGGGTTCATCGTCGGCGGCGCGCTGGTCGCCGCCCGCGGTCTCGGCCGCAACCCGGTGCGCACCCTCCTGCTGGTCAACGTCGGCGTCGCGGTGCTCGGGATGACCTTCGCGATCCGCGAGTGGTGGTGGCTCTATGCCCTGGGCATCTTCGTGTTCATGATGCTCATGCCCGCAGCCGAGGCTGCCGAGCAGACCGTCATCCAGCGCGTCGTCCCGTTCCAGACCCAGGGCCGCGTCTTCGGCTTCGCGGCGTCGGTCGAGTCGGCCGCTTCGCCGATCTCGGCGTACCTCGTCGGACCGCTCGCGCAGTTCGGTCTGATTCCCTTCATGCGCACGGATGCCGGTGAGCGCAGCTTCGGCTGGCTCCTCGGCGGCGGTGAGGCGCGGGGCATCGCCCTGGCTTTCGTCGCCGCGAGCGCGCTCATGCTCGTGGTGGTGCTGCTCGCGTTCCTCTCGCCGCAGTACCGGCGACTGAGCCGGGCCTACGCCGACGCAGCGCCGCCGGAGCCCGCGGCTGCCGCCGCTGCGCTGCCGGACCCGGCCCCGGTCAGGCCGGCTGACGCGGCGCCCTGAGCCCGAGCACCGCGAGCAGGCCGGCGACCGCGACCATCACGAGGGTGCATCCGGCGACACCGGCCCAGCCGAGGTCGTGGAAGGCATATCCCAGGAGCCAGCCGAACAGGCTCGAGCCACCGTAGTACCCGAGGTAGTACAGCGACGCGGCTTGAGCGCGCGTCTCCGGCCTCGCGGCCGCGGGAGCCCAGCCCGAGGCGATCGCGTGGGCGCCGAAGAAGCCGGCGGTCAGGATCAGGAGCCCCACGAGCACCGCGATCACGTGGGGCACCGCCGTCACGACGATGCCGATCGCCATGACCGCGAGCGCCGCCAGCAGCACCGGCAGACGTCCGAACCGCCCCGCGAGCGACCCGGCCCAGGGAGAGGCTACGGTCCCGGCGAGGTAGGCGAGGAACAGGAAGCTCACGACCCACAGCGGCAGCGAGTACGGCGGCGCGACCAGGTGGAAACCGAGGTAGTTGTACACGGCGACGAAGCCGCCCATGAGCAGGAATCCCTGCGCGTAGAGCGACAGCTGGCGACGGTCGCGCAGGTTCGTCGCGAGCCGGGCGACGAGCGAGGGGCCGGAGGTTCCGGTCCTCCGCTGCGGCGCGAAGCCGCGGGCCGGCGGGGTGAGCCACAGGAAGAGCACGGCCGACGCCGCGCACACCGCCGCGACGGCGAACACGCCGCCGCGCCACAGACCGACATCGCCGAAGGGGCCCGCGACGAGCCTTCCGAGCAGTCCGCCGATCGTGGTGCCGGCGATGTAGCTGCCGGCTGCCGTCGCGGTGTGGGCGGCGTCGACCTCTTCTGACAGATAGGCGAGGGCGATGGCGGGCACGGCCCCGAGTGCCACGCCCTCGAGCAGCCGGGCGGAGAGCAGCAGCGGCAGCGTCGGGGCGAGCGGGGCCAGCAGGCCGAGCACGGTCGCGGCGATGACCCCGGTCGCCATCGCGGGTACGCGACCGATGCGGTCGGCCACGACCGACCAGGGGATGACGCCGACGGCGAGACCGAGCGTCGAGACCGAGACCGCCAATGCGGCCGTGGCCGGTTCGACCCCGAACTCCGAGCCGATGAAGGGGAGGACCGCCTGGGGCGAGTACAACTGCGCGAAGGTCGCGACGCCGGCGAAGAACAATCCGGCGATGAGCCGGCGGTAAGCGGGCGACCCGGGAACATGACCGGTGAACGCACGCACCGGGCCAGCCTACGACCGCGGCGACCGCCAGCCGGACGTGAGAAGGGCCGGTCGACTCAGAATCGTCGACCGGCCCTGTCATCCCTTGCACCAGAGATCACACCGCGCAGTTGGGGGGAACTGCGTGCCTCGAAGTTATAACGACCAGGTAACGGGATGCAACGGCTGGGCCGTTCTCATCAGCGCTGCATAGTGATCGTTCAGGATCGCGGCAGGACCCTCAGCGACCCTCCCGAAGGACGACCGACCCCGCCGAGACCCGGACCTCGACGCGGTTGCGCGACGAGGGGTCTTCGGTCAGGCCGTTGACGAACGAGCCTGCCTCCTGGGTCGAGCTGACGGCGTAATCACCACGCGGGAGCGCAAGGTCGACCCCGCCCGCCTCGGCGGCGATCGTCACCGACGTCGGAGCGGTGCCCGCGAGGGAGCCCGACACCCGGCCGGCGCTGACGTCGACGGTCGCCTCACGGACCCCGTCGAGCTCGACCGAAACGCGTCCGGCGGACACTCGGGTGTCGAGGCTCGTCGCGGAGCCGGCCGTATCGATCGACCCGGCATCGGCGCGCAGCGCGAGAGCGCCGAACTCCCCGTCCGCTCGCAGGGCCCCCGCCCCCACGGTCAGCTGGGCGTCGAGTCCCGCGAGGTCGTCGGGAAGGACGAGCGTCGCCCGCGACGTTCCGCCCCACAGGCGCCATCCGCTCCACCAGTCACGGTCCGAGTCGACCACGAGGCGGTCGCCGTCGCGGGCGAGCTCCCACGCCTCGGCGCCTCCCGTGCCCGTCACGGTGAGGGTCGCCTCGTCGACATCGCCGAAGGAGACCTCGACGTCGGCAGCCGCGGCATCCATCTCGAGGATGCTCACACCCGTGGTCGGCGCTGAGATCGTCGAGGTCGCGGTGCCGCCGCTGACGACCGTCGACACGACACTGGTTCCGGCGGTGAACACGAGGAGGCCTGCGCCCGCGGCGATCGTGAGCCCGGCGATCACGCGAGCTGCGGACGACGGCGTCGACGTCGGCCCCGTCGGGGGCGGCCCGCCCGCCGACGGCGGCCCGTCGGCGGCTCCCGGCGGCGTGGCAGGAGGCGGGGTCAGGGTCGTGCTCATCGCACTGCTCCGTTCTGCGGCTGTGAGCCGCCGTGTTCGAGATGGACGAGAGCGGCGAGCACGCGGCGGTTTCCGTGTTCGTCCTGCTCGAGGTCGAGCTTCTGGAAGAGCGAGGTGATGTACTTCTCGACGCTCGCCTCGCTGAGGAACATCGCGGCGGCGATCGCCTGATTGCTGCGCCCTTCGGCGATGAGGGCGAGCACCGTCCGCTCGCGTTCGGTGAGCCGCGACATCCGCTCGTCACGCGATCGGCGCATGAGCAGCTGCGCGACCACCTCGGGGTCGAGAACCGTGGCTCCCGCGCCGATGCGTTCGATCGTCGCGAGGAATTCGCCGACGTCGGCCACGCGGTCTTTCAAGAGGTAGCCCAGGGCCGCCCCCTGCGAAGTGATGAGCTCGCTCGCGTAGCGTTCCTCGACGTACTGGCTCAGGACGAGGATGGGCAGCCGGGGGTTCTCGGCACGCAGGGCGAGGGCCGCGCGGATGCCCTCGTCGGTGAACGTCGGCGGCAGCCGGACGTCGAGGATGCAGAGGTCGGGCTGGGTCTCGGCCACGGCGGCGGAGATACCGTCGGCATCGGGGAGGGCCGCGACGACCTCGTGGCCCGAGTCGGCCAGCAGCCGGACGATCCCCTCTCGCAGCAGCGTCGAGTCCTCGCAGATCAGGATGCGCACGGCACGCTCACCTCCAGAGCGGTCGGTCCACCGGCCGGGCTGTCGAGGCGTGTCGTGCCGCCCGCGGCGGTGATGCGGTTGATGATCCCGTCGAGCCCGCCTCCGGGGATGACCCGGGCTCCACCGACGCCGTTGTCCTCGACCCGCGCCCAGAGGGTGTGATCGTCGCGGTGACGGACCACCACGCGGCATTCCCCGGCCCGCGAGTGCTTGGCAGCGTTGGTGAGCGACTCCGCGATCGCGAAGTACACCGCCGCCTCCGCGGTGCGACTGCACCGCTGGTCGACCCGTACGTCGAGGCTGACGGGCACGTGCGAGCGGGCGGCGAGGGCGGACAGTGCCGCGTCGAGTCCGCGATCGTCGAGCACCGAGGCGTGGATGCCGCGGGCGAGCTGACGCAGTTCGGTGATCGCGGCCTTCGTCGAGGTGTGGGCCTCGGCAAGCAGTTCCTTCGCGGCATCCGGGTCGTCGTCGATCTTCTGCTGGGCGAGTCCCAGCGTCATGCCCACCGAGACGAGCCGCGGCTGCACGCCGTCGTGCAGGTCGCGCTCGATGCGGGTGCGCTCGAGCTCACCGGCGCGGACCGCGCCCTCGCGCTGCACCCCCGCGGTGCGGGCAGCCTCGACCAGCTGCGCTTCGCGCGAGGGGACGAGGATCGCCTTGGCGAGGATGCCGTGCAGAAGGGTGATCCCCACGAGGAGGGCTGCCGGCACGAGGACCAGGAGCACCCCGGCCACGACGGCGCCCTCGCGGGGAACGCTGATCCAGGTCGAGGCGACGGTGACGGTCTGCTCCGCGTAGAGCGGGGCGAAGATCAGGGCGAAGCCCGACGCGAGCAGTCCGGACAGGCTGAGCGCGATGAGCCCCAGCACCGTCGAGATCGTTGCGTGGGCGACCCCGCGCCACATCCGCCCGTCGGTGAACTGCAGCCAGACCGTGCGGAGCCAGCCGCCGAACCCGGGCCGGCCGCTGCTGCGCGGCGAAAGCGAGGGCAGGCCCCACCCGTACAGGCCGTCGACGCGGGCGTATTCGAGCCAGCCGGTGAGCCAGAGCGCGTAGACGAAACCCACCAGGATCGGCAGGCCGAGTCCGAGTGCCGGAGTCAGGCCGATCCCCGTCGCCATGAGGGTGAGGAGCACGGTGAACACGGCGGTGCCCGCGAAGCCGAGGGCGGCGAGCTGGGCGAGCGCTCCGAGCGGGCGCACCCAGGTCAGAGCACGGGATGGAGGGGCGGTGCTGGCGACGGCGGTGGTCATGGCTCCACGCTAGGACCGCGGCCGGGTGCCGCGCAGGCGAGCCGCCCGGAGACTCCCTTTCGGGTTATCCCCCGGGGGCGCACGGCCGCAGCCGCCGGTCGTGTCGGAGAGGATGGGGGAGTGACCTCTCCCGACATCCGCCTGATCGCCGTCGACATGGACGGCACGCTCCTCGACGCGGACGGCCGCATCCCCGAGGGCCTGTGGCGGCTGTTGCCGCGGCTGCGCGATCGGGGCATCGTGTTCGCTCCCGCAAGCGGACGCCAGCTCGCGACGCTCCGCCGGCAGTTCGCGGATGCGCCGGTCGAGCTCGACTACATCGCCGAGAACGGTGCGTACGTCGTCCGAGACGGCGCCGAGGTCAGCTCGGATGCCGTCGACCCCGCGTTCGCGGCATCCGTCGTCCGCCGCATCCGCGGTCTCGACCACCTCGATGTCGGCCTCGTCGTCTGCGGCAAGCGGTCGGCCTACATCGAGCGCGCGGACGCAGCCTTCTTCGCCGAGGCCGACAAGTACTACGCCGAGCTCGCTGTCGTGGACGACCTGACCTCGGTCGACGACGAGATCCTCAAGCTCGCCGTCTACGACTTCGCGCTCGCCGAGGACTCGGTCGCACCCGAGCTGTTCGACCTCCGCGAGACGCACCAGGTCGTGGTGTCGGGGCAGCACTGGGTCGACATCATGAACCCGGGGGTCAACAAGGGGCGGGCGCTGTCCCGTCTGCAGGAGACGCTCGGGATCGGCCCCGAGCACACGATGGCGTTCGGTGACTACCTCAACGACCTCGAACTGCTCCAGCAGGCCCGTTACTCGTACGCGATGGCCGAGGCGCACCCCGAGATCGCGGCCGTCGCCCGCTACAGCGCGCCCTCGCACACCGAGGCAGGAGTGCTGACGGTCATCGAGGAGTTCCTGGCCCGCTGAGCGACGGGATCGCTCTGCGCAAGCCCGCACCGAAGACCACGGCGACGGCGTAGCGTGTGCGGCATGGTCACGATTCCCACGGTCTCGCTCAACGACGGCTCCGACTTCCCCGAGCTCGGGCTCGGCACCTACAACCTGCGCGGCCCCGAGGGCATCGACGCCATCGCCGCCGCGATCGACTCGGGCTACCGGCTGCTCGACACCGCGGTGAACTATCAGAACGAGTCGGAGGTCGGGGAAGCCGTGCGTCGCAGCGGCATCCGCGACCAGCTGATCATCACGACCAAGGTGCCGGGGCGCGACCACGGCTTCGACGAGACGATCCGCAGCGCCGAAGGCTCGCTCGGCCGGCTCGGCGTCGAGAAGATCGACCTGTACCTCATCCACTGGCCGAACCCGAGCCAGGGCAAGTGGCTCGAGACCTACCGTGCGATGCTGGCGCTCCGCGACGAGGGGCAGGTCGGTTCGGTCGGCGTCTCGAACTTCACCGAGCCGATGCTCGCCCGCCTCATCGAGGAGACCGGAGTCGCCCCGGCGGTCAATCAGGTCGAGATGCACCCCTACTTCCCGCAGGCCGGCCTGCGCGCGTTCCACGCTGCGAACGGCATCCGCACCGAGAGCTGGAGCCCCCTGGCTCGGCGCAGCGAGCTGCTGAACGAGCAGGTCATCGCCGACATCGCGGCATCCCACGGCGTCACCGGAACGCAGGTCGTGCTGCGCTGGCACACGCAGCTGTCGTCGACCCCGATCCCGAAGTCTGCCGACCCGGTCCGCCAGCGCGAGAACGCCGACGTCTTCGACTTCCTGCTGTCGGGCGACGAGATCGCGGCGATCAGCGCCCTCGAACGTGGCCGGCTCTGGGACGGCGACCCCGACACCCACGAGGAGATGTAGCCCGCGCCGGATAGCGTGGAGGCATGACGACGCCGTTCGACTCTCTCGACGACTACTACGCCCTTCCCCGCATCGACGCGGCGGCGACCGCGCCCGACGGCTCGCACGTCGTGCTGACGGTCGCGACCCTCACGAAGGATCGCACCGGCTACGAGCGCTCGCTGTGGTCGGTGCCCGCCGATGGCGCCGGTGCGCCGCGACGCCTGACCCGCTCGACGACCGGCGAGTCCGGCGCCGTGTTCACATCCTCCGGCGATCTGCTGTTCGTGTCGGCCCGCCCCGACAACGACGCCGCGGACGGCGCACCCGCTCAGCTCTGGCTGCTTCCGGCCGCCGGCGGCGAGGCGCGCCCGGTGACGCGGTTGGCCGGCGGCGTCTCCGCGGTCGTCAGGGCTGCGGACTCCGACCGCATCGTGATCGCGTCGTCGCTGCTCCCCGAGGCCGCCACGATCGAGGCCGACGCGAAGCTGCGGGCGGAGCGGAAGAAGCTCAAGGTTTCCGCGATCATCCACGACACCTACCCCGTGCGGTACTGGGACCACGATCTCGGCCCCCACGAGCCCGCGCTGCTTGCCCTCGATCTGAACGAGCTGGGCGACGCGCCCGCCGTCATCGCGACCGCCGACCAGGCCGTCGACGAGGTCGTCGGCGCTGGCGCCGAAGCGGGGGAGGCTGCCGACGAGCCCTACCCCGCGGGGCTGCCGCGCCCGCGCATCCTGCTCCGTGGTCGTGCGGCCTCGACGGCGGGTATGGCGCTCACGCCCGACGGTGCGACCCTCGTCGCCTCGGTGCCCGAGCCGCAGGGGCGTGACGCCCGGTACCGTCTCGTCGCGATCGACACCGCGACGGGCGAGCTGCGCGTCATCCGCGACGAGGTCGACGTCGACGTCGAGATGCCCGCGATCAGCCGCGACGGCGCCCGTGTCGCCTACGTCCGCACGGTGAAGTCCACCCCAGCGGGGCCCGCCGATCAGGAGCTGTGGGCGAGCGCCCTCGACGGTGCCGACGCGCAGCGCCTGGCCTCGGACTGGGACCGCTGGCCGAGCAGCATCCGATTCTCCGATGACGACGCGGCGCTCGTGGTGACCGCCGACCACGACGGTCGCGGCCCCGTCTTCAGCGTGCCGCTCGACGGCGGCGCTGTCTCGCAGACGACGCACGACGACTTCGCGTACACGCACGTCGAGCCGGTCTCGGGCACCACGGACGTCATCGCGCTCCGCTCCAATTGGATGACGCCGCCGCATCCGGTCCGTGTCGCCGCCGACGGCTCTGTCACGCCGCTGGCGAACCCGGCGCCGTCCCCCGCGACGACCGCCTCGATGGTCGAGGTCGAGACGACCGCCGACGACGGAGCCCGCGTGCGCGGCTGGCTCGTGCTGCCCGAGGGGGCGGATGCCGCGACCCCGGCGCCGCTTCTGCTGTGGATCCACGGCGGACCGCTCAACAGCTGGAACGCGTGGAGCTGGCGGTGGAGCCCGCTGCTGGCCGCGGCACGAGGCTATGCCGTGCTGCTGCCCGACCCGGCGCTGTCGACCGGTTACGGGCTCGACTTCATCGCGCGCGGGTGGGACGCGTGGGGCGCCGCGCCCTTCACCGACCTCATGTCGATCACGGATGCGGTCGTCGCGCGCGATGACATCGACGAGACCCGGACGGCCGCGATGGGCGGATCGTTCGGCGGCTACATGGCGAACTGGGTGGCGGGTCACACCGACCGCTTCGACGCGATCGTGACCCACGCGAGCCTGTGGGCGTTCGACCAGTTCGCCGGCACGACCGACTTCGCGCCGTACTGGCAGAGCATCTTCAGCCCCGAGGGTGCGGTCGCCAACTCGCCGCATCGCTTCGTCGCCGACATCCGGACGCCGATGCTCGTGATCCACGGTGACCGTGACTACCGGGTGCCGATCGGCGAGGGTCTGCGGCTGTGGGCCGACCTCAACGAGCACCACGCCGCCGAGGACGGCACGAGCCCGCACCGGTTCCTGTACTACCCCGACGAGAACCACTGGATCCTCTCGCCGCAGAACGCGCGGGTCTGGTACGAGACGGTCTTCGCGTTCCTCGAGGAGAACCTGCCCGCGCGCGCCTGAGTCGCGTCTCAGTCGCGCCTTGCGGCGCTCGCCTGACAGGAGTGGCCCCTTCCCCGCGTGGGAGGGGACCACTCCTGTCAGATGAACGGGTTCACGCGGCGACGGGCGGGAGGATGCGACGGAGGATGAGCCGCTGCGCCAGCGTCCAGGCGACCGTCACGACCAGGTACAGGCCCGCCGCGAGCGGAACGAACACCGCGACGACGGCGGTCGCGAACTGCGCGACCCCGAGCACCCCCGACAGGGCGGCCGGAGCATCCGTCACCCGGAAGGCTCGCCGCGTCAGCTCGCCGACGAGCGCGATCGAGGCGATGACGGCGCCGAACACGAGGGCGGCGGCGAGCGGCAGTGTGCCCGACGCGACGGTGCCCGCCAGGCTCGACCCGAGGGGGACCCCGGCGAGCGTCTCGGCGAGCAGCCCGTTGGTGTGGCCCGCGATCGTCGAATGGATGAACACCCCGTACAGCAGCCCCACGACGGGAGCCTGCACCAGCAGCGGCAGACAGCTCGCCGTCGGCGAGACGTTCTCGTCGCGATAGAGCTTGAGCGTCTCGCGTTGCAGCTTCTCGCGGTCGGTCCGGTATCGCTGCTGGAGCTCGCGCAGCCGCGGCGCCAGGCGTGCACGAGCGCGATCCGCTCGCGCCTGGGCGACGCCCGCGGGGATCAGTGCTGTGCGCACGACGACGGTGATGAGGATGACGGATGCCGCGGCGGCGAGGTCGCCGAGCGCGGGTCCGAGCGCCGCGGTCAGTGCGGCGAGGATCGAGGCCACGGCGTCGAGCGCCGCGGCGATGGGCGGGAAGGAGTACAGGTCCATGGAGAGTCCGATCGACGAAGCTGAGCACGGGGGGTCAGCCGCGAGGGGACGCCGGACGACGCGGAGTACGTGGCGCTGGCGGGGGTGTGCGCGGGTGTCGAGTCGTTCCGGACGTGGCTACGCGGCTGGAGCCGCGAGCCCCGGGGCGCGGGGGCGTCGTCTCCCGGGAGCGTCCGGGTCGCTCTGCGCCAGCAGAGTCGACGGCGAGATGGATCGCCGCGGGTGGGGGCGCCGCGAACCCGCCGCCCCCGTCGCCGTGACGGCGCCCGCGATCGAGGCGACCGCGATCGCGATCGTGAGCAGCGCCACCGCGGTCGCCGCTGCGAGCCCGCTCGAGTCGCCGAGCGAGAGGGCGCCGATGACCGAGAGCAGCATCGGGAGCGTGGAGAGGAGGGACATCACGCCACCACCCCTGTCGGGGCCCAGCCCGCGGCGCGCTCCAGCAGCGCGGCATCCCCGTCGAAACGCGCGCCCTCGGGGCGCGACCGTCGCAGGGCGAGCAGGAGAAGCACGAACCCGCCGATGGGCATCAGGTTCAGCAGCACCCACCATCCCGACAGGTTCGAATCGTGCAGCCGCCGCACCGCGACGGTGAAACCCGGGATGAAGGTGGCCACCACCCACACGGTCGAGGTCCACAGGTAGACCGCCACCAGGGTCGAGAGGGGATCGGTCGGAGCGATCGGCCCGAGGAGCTCGATCCCGCGCCATCCCCACCAGCCGAAGGGGTGCAGCCCGAGGTCGAGCTGCGGCCAGCGCCCCGACAGCATCCGCGGGATCACGAGGAGGAAGACGACGGCGGCCGTGAAGCCGACGGCCATCCACGACCAGTACTCACTGCGGCTGGCGCGCCCGCGCAGGCGGAAGGCGTGCACCACGAAACGGCGCATCGCCTGGGGCAGCGAAGCGTTCGGCAGCGGTGCTGTCGAGACGGCCTCCATCCCGCGATGCTAGCGGAGCGTCGCGGGGCGGCGCAGTCTTCGCCTGTCAGTTCTGGCCCCATCCCGCGCGGAGAGGGGGCGGGAAGCGTCAGGTGAACCGACCCGTGCGCGTCAGTGGGGTGCGTGATACTCGGGCTCGCCCCGCTTCCAGTAGCCCTTCACCGTGATCTGCTCGGGGTCGAGGCGCCAGCGGTCGAGGAGCAGCGTTCGAGCGGAGCGCACGATCGACTGCTCGGCCGCCACGAAAGCGAAGACGGCGCCGTCCGGTCGGTCGTCGTCGCCGAGCGCGGCGAGACGAGCGGCGAGGGGAGCGCCGGCGGATGCCGATCCGCGGTGCACCTGCTCGACGACGACCCCCGGCGGCGTGGTGATGGGCAGCTCGTGATCGGCGTCGGGCACCTCGATGAGCACGCGCCCGACGGCAGCGGCATCCATGTGATGGGCGAACCGCCGGATCGCGGGGACCGCGGTCTCGTCTCCCGCCAGGAACCAGCCGTCGGGGCGTCCCGTGAGCACGGCGGATCCGCGCGGTCCGCCGATGCCGATCGTCGACCCGATCTCCGCCGTCGCCGCCCAGTCCGCAGCCACGCCGTCGCCGTGCAGGGCGAACTCGAGGTCGAGCCAGCCCTCGTCGGCGTCCCAGGCGAGCGGGGTGTACTCGCGGCTCGGCGCCGCACGCAGCTCGTCGATGCTCTCGGGGGCCACCTCGGGGAAGAACACACGGACGTGGTCGTCGCACCCCGGGGAATCGAAGTCCCGCAGATCGGCGCCCTCGAGCCGCACCCGGACATAGGCGGGAGTGAGCCATTGTCGGGCTGCCAGGCGGACGAAGCGAAAACGCAGGTCGAGCGCTCGGCGAGCGATCCGGAACGAGGGGGTTGCGGTCGAGGCGGACATGAAGGTTAGGCTAACCTACACAGTCGCCGGTTCTCGATCCCGGCATCCGGTCGCCCCGTCGACCAGCATCCGATACGCACCGCACCAGGAGTTACGTCACGTGAGCCATGCCATCCGCCGTCCCGCACTCGTCTCGATCGCGCTCGTCGCAGCGCTCGGCCTCGCCGGGTGCGCGTCGTCGGCGAGCCCGGATGCCGCGCCCAGCGGTGACGCGACCGCGCCCACGACCGTCACCGTGACCGACAACCACGGCGAGATCGAGGTGCCCGTCGCCCCCGAACGCGTCGTCGCGCTCGATAACACGACGTTCCAGACGCTCAGCGACTGGGACATCGACCTCGTGGCGGCACCCAAGCCGCTGATGTACGACCTGTGGCCCAACCTGTCCGGGGGCGACGACGTGCTCGACGTCGGGCTGCACCGCGAGCCCGACCTCGAGGCGATCATCTCGGCCCAGCCCGACCTCATCGTCGGCGGGTACCGCTTCCGCGACATCTACGACGACCTGACGGCGATCCAGCCCGCGACGATCGAGACCAGTGCTCGCGAGGGCGAGGAGCAGGTCGCCGAGCTGAAGCGCCAGGTCGAGATCCTCGGACAGGTCTTCGATCGGGAGGATGACGCGAAGAAGCTCGCCGACGCCCTCGACGGCGCCGTCGCCGACGCGAAGGCGGCCTACAACGGCACCGACACGGTCGTCGGCCTGCTCACCTCGGGCGGCAAGATCTCGTTCGCAGCCCCGGGGGAGGGGCGCGGCGTCGGTGCCGTCTTCCCCACGCTCGGACTCGTCCCCGGCATCGATCGCGGAGCGGAGAACGCCTCGCACGGCGACGACATCAGCGTCGAGGCGATCGCGGCGGCGAACCCCGAGTGGCTGATCGTGCTGGACCGGGACGCCATGTTCGGCGAGGACGGCTATGTCTCGGCGAAGGAGCTCATCGAGGGGTCCGAAGCGCTGCAGAACGTGCCCGCCGTGCAGAAGGGGCAGATCGTCTACCTCGCACCGAGTTTCTACCTCGACGAGGGCATCCAGGCGTACACCAAGCTCTACGCCGACATCGCGACGGCCTTCGCCGCGGCGGCCTGATCGTCCTGCGCGGTGCCCCGTCCGGTACTGCCGGCCGGGGCGCCGCGATCCGTCATGACTGCGCTCACCGCCCCCGCCCGCATCCGCGGGCGTCTCGCCCTCCCGGCCGCGATCACCGTCGTGACCGGTCTCGTCGTGCTGTCCCTCTTCGTCGGCGTCTACGACCTCGCCTCGGACGACGTCGGCTCGGAGATGCTGTGGATCACCCGGATTCCGCGCACGCTCGCGCTGGTCCTCGCGGGCTGCGCGATGGCCGTCTCCGGCCTCGTCATGCAGCTGCTGACGCAGAACCGCTTCGTCGAGCCGACCACCACTGGGACCACCGAGTGGGCAGCGCTCGGCCTCCTCGCGACGGTGCTCCTCGCGCCCGACGCTCCGCTGGTCGTACGCATGCTCTTCGCGAGCCTCGCGGCGTTCGTCGGCACGATGGTCTTCCTCGCGATCCTGCGTCGCATCCAGCTGCGCTCGTCGCTGATCGTGCCGCTCATCGGCATCATGCTCGGCGCCGTCGTCTCGTCCTTCACGACCTACCTCGCGGTCAGTGCGAACGCCCTGCAGATGCTGGGTACGTGGTTCATGGGCAGCTTCACCGCCGTCGTCCGTGGTCGCTACGAGGTCCTGTGGGTCGTCGGCATCGTCGTCGTGCTCGTCGCGCTCTTCGCCGACCGGCTGACGGCGGCGAGCCTCGGGAAGGATGTCGCAACGACGCTCGGTGTCGACTACGACCGGGTGCTCCTCCTCGGCACCGCCCTCGTCGCCGTCGCGACCGGCGTCACGACCGTCGTCGTGGGGTTCCTGCCCTTCCTCGGGCTCGTCGTGCCCAACCTCGTGTCGATGTGGCGGGGAGACAATCTCCGCGCGAACCTCCCCTGGGTGTGTCTCGGCGGAGTGGCTGTCATCGTCGTCTGCGACATCGTCGGCCGCGTCATCCGGATGCCGTTCGAGGTGCCCGTCTCGATGATCCTCGGCGTCCTCGGTGCTGCCGTGTTCGTCGTGCTGCTCCTGCGGCAGCGAGGGCACGATGGCTGAGACGCTGCGCGGCACTGTCCGATCGCGGGTGTGGCTGCGGTTCGTCGTTCTCGCCATCATGGTCGCCGCGGCGGCCGTCCTGCTGCTGACCTGGAACATCCCTCTCGATCCGGCGCAGCGCGGCTATTGGCTCGCCGTGGAGCTCCGGGTCACGACGGTGGCGACGGTCGCGATCGTCGCCTGCTGCCAGGCGGTGGCGACGGTGCTATTTCACACCGCGACGGGCAACCGCATCCTGACGCCCTCGATCATGGGGTTCGACGCGCTCTACGTCGTGATGCAGACCGGCCTGGTGTTCTTCTTCGGGGGAGCTGCGCTCGCGGCCACCGACGGGCTCGCCAAGGTGGCCCTCCAGAGCCTGCTGATGGTGGCGTTCGCGACCCTCCTCTACGGGTGGCTCTTCGCCGGCAAGCGGGGAAACCTGCACATCATGCTGCTGATCGGGATCGTGCTCGGGGTCGGTTTCGGCTCGCTCTCGACGGTGATGCAGCGGCTGCTGACGCCGAGCGACTTCGACCTGCTCTCGGCGCGCCTGTTCGGCAACCTGAGCAACTCGAACCCCGAGTACCTGCCGTGGGCCGCGGTGATCGTCGCGATCGTCCTCGTCGTGGTGTGGCGCCGCCGCCGACGTCTCGACGTGCTGACCCTCGGGCGCGACGTCGCCACGAACCTCGGCCTCGCGTACAAGCGCGAGGTCACCGTCCTGCTGATCCTGGTGGCCGTGCTCATCTCGGTCTCCACGACGCTCGTCGGCCCGATGACCTTCTTCGGGTTCATCGTCGCGACCCTCGCCTACCAGCTCGGCGGATCGTCCCGCCACGCCGTGATTCTGCCCTTCGCGGCGCTGCTGGGGGCGGCGACGCTGCTCGGCGGCTACTTCGTGCTGCGGCACGTGTTCTACGCCGCGGGCATGCTCACGGTCATCATCGAGTTCGTCGGCGGCCTCTTCTTCATCGTCTACCTGCTGCGAAAGGGCGCGCTGTGATCACCCTCACCGACGTCTCGAAGTCCTACGGGGGCCTGCGCGTGCTGGGTCCCATCGACCTCCAGATCCCGGCCGGCGGGGTGACCGCCCTCGTCGGGCCCAACGGCGCCGGCAAGTCCACGCTGCTGACGATCGTCGGGCGCCTGACCGAGCCCACCACGGGCACGGTCACGGTGGGCGGTCTCGATGTCGCGCGCACCCCGAGCCGCGAGCTGGCGCGCGTGGTGTCGATCCTGCGGCAGGAGAACCACTTCGTCACGCGGCTCACGGTGCGCGACCTCGTCGGCTTCGGGCGGTTCCCCCACTCCGGGGGACGCCTCACTCCCGACGACCGGCGCCACGTCGACGAGGCGCTGCGCTTCCTCGATCTGGAGGACCTCTCGCACCGCTACCTCGATCAGCTCTCCGGCGGGCAGCGCCAGCGCGCCTACGTCGCGATGGTGCTCGCGCAGGACACCGACTGCATCCTGCTCGACGAGCCGCTCAACAACCTCGACATGCGTCACGCCGTGGGGATGATGCGGCAGCTGCGGCGTGCGGCGGATGAGCTGGGCAAGACCGTCGTCGTCGTCATCCACGACATCAACTTCGCCGCCGCCTACGCCGACCGCATCGTGGCCCTCACCGGGGGAACGGTGGCGTGCGCGGGGACACCGCGAGACATCATGCGCCCCGACGTGCTGGAGAGCGTGTTCCAGACGCCGATCGCGGTCCGCGACGACGGCGAGTACCCGCTCGCGGTGTACTTCCGCTGATCGCAGCGCACCGAGAGGGCTTCACCTGGCAGTTGTGGCCGCATCCGGCGCGTGAAGGGGGCGGAAAGTGTCAGGTGAAGCGGCTCGCGCGGCGGTCAGAGCTGCGCGCCGTCGTCGTCGCGGTCGTAGACGCCCTCGTTGCGTCCCCGGCGCGACTCGTAGGCGATGAGCCATCCCACCGAGATCGCCGCGGCGAGCACGAGGCCGAGCCACACGTTGTTCATCACGAGGCCGAACACGATGCCGAGCAGGAAGACGAGGGCGGCGCCGAGCGCCCAGTAGGTGTGTCCGCGCTGCCATCCCCGATTCGCCATGCCCCGAGCCTACGGTGCCGCGCGGGTCAGCGGTCGCGGTGGTCTTCGGGATGCAGCCGCGGGCCGCGGCGCGGTTCGAAGACGCCGCCCGCGTAGATGAGCCGGATGACACGCTGCCGGTGGCCCCGCCACGGCTCGAGCAGTTCGAGCATCCCGTCGTCGTCGACGCGGTGGCCCGTCAGGGCGTAGCCCACGGTGTGGCACAGGTGGTAGTCGCCCACGCTCACGGCATCGGGATCGCCGAAGGCGCGGATGCGGGTCTCCGCGGAGGTCCACGGCCCGATCCCCGGCAGTGAGGTCAGGATGCGTTCGTGCTCGTCGCCGCCGCGGGCGCCGGCGACCGCGCGCTCGATCGACGCCCGTCGCTGTGCCGCGCGCACGACGGTGCGCGACTGCGGCGGCTCGAGGCCGGCGCGATGCCACGCCCAGCTCGGAATCAGGTGCCAGTCCGCGGGCGGGGCGAACATCGGACGCGGCGTCGGTCCCGGCGCGCGCTCGCCGTACCAGGTGACGATCGCGCGCCAAGCGCCGAAGGCCTGCAGGCCCGTCACCTTCTGCTCGAAGATCGCGCTCGCGAGGTCGTCGAAGACGAGGTCGGTCGCGCCCAGGCGGATGTCGGGATGCCGATGGTGGATGTCGGCGATGAGCGGATGCCGCGTCCCGTCGAACCCTTCGGGATCGTCGTGTGCGCCGCACAGCCGCGGCAGCTGCTCGATCGCCCACTGGGCGCCGGGACCCCAGGCGGCTGCTCTCACGAGCGAGCGGCCCACCCGCAGGGCGAGCGTCGCGACGCCGCGCGGCGTGCGGCTGACGCGCCAGATCACGTCGCCTGAGACCGTCATCGTGGGATCGTGGGCGCCGTGCTGCTGGTGACGTACCGCGCGGGCGATGTCGATCGGCGCAGCCGGTCGGTACTCGGTCTCGATCGGGCGGGATGACGGCGGCGGCGGCGCGGCATCGCGCTCGCGGATCGCCGGGCGGCGACCCGGCATCCGTCCCGTCGTCACCGCGCTCATGCCGACACCCTACGTCGGAACCTCCGACATCCCGCCGTGAGCGACGTCGATCGGCGTCGGGGTGACGCGGCGCGAATCAGAAGCGGTCGGGCGAGGGCGTGCCGTGGCCGTAGCGGATGACCACGTCGGCGTGGCGGTCGAACCGGTAGCCGACGCCGCGTACCGTGCGCACGATGTCCTCGTAGCGGCCGAGCTTCGCACGCAGCCGGCGGACGTGGACGTCGATCGTGCGCTCGCCCGGCGCCTCGTCGTCGGAACCGTTGCTCCACAGCGACTCGACGAGCTCGGAGCGCTCGATGGTGCGTCCCTCACGGAGCACCAGGTACTGCAGCAGCTCGAACTCCTTGAAGGTGAAGGCCGCCGACTCGCCATCGATGAAGACGCGCTTGCGCGAGATGTCGACGGTCACGCCGCCGGGGACGTGGTCCTCCGCCGGGACGTCCTGCTTCGTGCGGGCGACCGCGCTGGGCTCGTGGAGCGCGAGACGGACGACGTCGACGTCGCGTCCGCCCGCGCCGACCGGTGCCAGGGCGACGGTCGCGTAGGTCTCGGCGTGGGGGGCGAGCTCGCCCAGCGTGCGGCGCAGCGCCTCGACGAGGGTCGAGAGCGAGACGCCGTCGACGGCGGCCTTGGCCTCGTCGATGCCGACGTACAGGGCGAAGCCGCGGGGTGCGGTCGAGGTCGCAGCGGCGGGCGCCGGGGGAGGCGTCTCGACGGCGCGAAGGTGGCGAGCGGGGGCGGCGGGGGCGAGAAGAGCGGTGTTCGACATGGGAGGTTCGTCCTCGGAACGTGAACCCGGGCTGTCAGCCTGCGGCGGGTTCGGGTGTGCGTTGCGTGAGGCCCAGCGGGGGCCGGTGAGCGAGCATCCGGATGTCGGCGTTGTGGGCCGGGCCATCGGAACTCGGGGATCCGCGGCCGCGTTCAGAAGCGGCGGAGGATCAGGCGGGGTTCACCTGTCAGCGGCACATTCGGCAACACATGACAGCACGCTGCGACATCATCATGATGTCGGCAGTTCCGTTCGCCTCCCGGGCGGACAGAGTGCGTGCGATGTCAGTCATGGGGTTGATTATGACGATCCGTGTCCGGATGTGTCAAACACACCAGCGCCGCGCGTCCTTCGATGACGGAATGTGACAGATTGCTCAATCCTCGCTACGGTGCACGATCGTGGCTACGCGGATCCGGATCGTCGGCACCTCCGGCTCGGGGAAGAGCGTGCTCGCGGACCGCGTCTCGGCGCGGACCGGGCTGCCGCGGCTCGAGCTCGACGCCGTCTTCTGGGATGCCGGCTGGCGGATGCGCGATCTCGACGAGGCCCGGGCCCGGGTCCGGGAGTTCGTGCGGCGGCATCCGGACGGGTGGGTCGCGGACGGGAACTGGACGTCGCGCCTGGGCGACCTGCTCGACCCGGGTTCGCCGGACGGCGCCGACACGGTCGTGTGGCTCGACCTGCCGCGCCGACGCGTGATGCGTCAGGTCGTCGGACGCACGCTGCGCCGCGTGGTGCGGCGCGAGGAGCTCTGGCACGGCAACCGCGAGCGCGCGGGCAATCTCTTCCGATGGCATCCGGAGCGGAACATCATCCGGTTCGCGTGGACCAACCATCCCGTCACGCGCGAGCGCATGCTCGGGCGCATCGCCGCGGGGGAGCGCATCGTGCGGCTGCGCGATCGCTCGGAGATCGACGCCTGGCTCGCCTCGCTGCCACCGGCCGGGCGTAGCGTGGGCGCATGAGCGATCTGACCTTCACGCATGAGAGGGATGCCTCCCGCTACACGCTGCACCGGGGAGACGACCTCGTCAGCGTGCTCGACTACCGCGACGACGGGCGCACGGTCGCACTCACCCGCGCGTACACGATTCCGACGTTCCGCGGGCACGGCTATGCGGCGGAGGTCGTCGAGCGCGCCGTCGCCGACATCGAGGCGCTCGGTGACCGGACGATCAGCCCGGTCTGCTGGTACGTCGCCGACTGGTTCGAGGCGCACCCCGATCGCGCGGGGATTCTGCAGCCGCGGCGCTGACCCGCGAAGCCGCAGATACGTCTCCTGCCGCGCGGCTGTCAAGACGGTGCTCGCGAGAGGACGCCGGGGCCAGACTGGGGCGATCGATCGAAGGAGACAGTCATGAACCGCGATCTACCCGAGGGTGTCGTCGATCCTGACGGCGCCGGTGCCACGTCGCTCGCCGCGAGCGAGGCCGAGGACGACGCCGTGCGCGACGCGGACAGCCCCGCCGACGTCCCGATGCCCGATGGCGACAGCCCCGACGGTTTCGTCGAGAGCGCCGAGATCCAGCAGGGCCTGGACCCCGACCTCGTCACCGACGAGCAGGCAGACGAGGAGGAGCAGCGATGAGCGGTCAGGCCGACGAGATCGATTCGAGCGTCTCTGACTCCGCGACGCAGGACGCGCCCGAGACCGGCCGCGGCGGCACGCGGTCGACCACTGCGGGCACCGGCGGCGACGTGACGCCTCCGAAGGAGGACACCCCGGTCTCGCCCCCGGGCGTGCAGGACGGCCCCGCGCTGTCGATGCACGACACGACCGAGCAGGAGCGCCTCGACGGGCTCGTCGCGCAGCTGCGGGCTGATCTCCCGGGCGAGAACCGCGCGACGGTCGAGAAGTACGTGCGTCAGCGCGTCTCGGAGGTCGGCCTGAGTGTCGGCGACGACGAGATCGCGCGAATCGTCGACGACCTCGCCGCCGACTGACGGACGACGGTACGAATGCCCCGGGTGGGACCCCGGGGCATTCGTCGTGTCGAGGCGGTGCCCTGTACGACGCTCGGCCCGAGAGTGCAAGGGCGGGCCTGCCGCGCTCATGCGGGCATACCCTGACCCACGATGAGTGACACGGCGAGCATCCCGCTGTCGGTGCACCAGCGGTGGCGGGCCTTCTGGGTCTGCGTGGCCGTCGCGGCGCTGACGATCCTCGACCTGACGAAGGTCAACGTCGCGCTGCCCTCGATCGAGCAGGCGTTCGGTGCGGGCTCGACCGAGCTCCAGCTCATCGTGTCGGGTTACGTCCTCACCTTCGGGCTCACGCTCGTTCCCGCCGGACGTATCGGCGACCAGCGCTCGCGACGCGCGCTGTTCGTGATCGGACTCTCGCTGTTCACCGTGACGAGTATCGCGTGCGCGCTCGCTCCGAACACGGAGGTGCTTTTGGCCGCACGGCTGGTGCAGGGCGTCGCCGCCGGCATCCAGATGCCGCAGGTGATCGGACTGGCCCAGGAGATGTTCCAGGGGGCCGAGCGCGGCAAGGCATTCGGGCTGTTCGGTGCCACGATCGGCATCTCGACGGCCTTCGGCCCCACGCTCGGAGGCCTCATGATCGCGCTGGGCGGCGCCGACGACGGCTGGCGCTACATCTTCTGGATGAACGTCCCGCTGACCCTCGCCGTACTCGCCGGGGTCGTCTGGCTCCTTCCGAAGACGCGCGAATCCCGGCCGGCGCGGCTGCAGCTGGATCCCGTCGGTCTCCTGCTCTTCGCGTTCGTCGTCATCGCCCTCATGGTGCCCTTCCTCCTCACGACCGGTGCGCCGGGCGATGATCCGCAGCGCTGGTGGTCGCTCGTCGCCTTCGGCGTCTTCGCCGCCCTCTTCGTGTGGTGGGAGCGACGCTATGCAGCATCCGGCAAGCATCCGCTCATTCCGCTGCAGCTCTTCGCCATCTCGTCGTACCGCAACGGCACTCTCATCCAGGCGGTCTATTTCATGGCGCTGCCGGCGATGTTCCTGTTGACGACCCTCTTCCTGCAGCTGGGCGTCGGCCTCGAGCCCGTCTTCGCGGGGATGGTCTCGATCGGATTCGCCGTCGCGAGCGCCGCGGCCTCGTATGTCGGCGGCCGGATCGTGACGCGCGTCGGGCGCCCGCTCGTCGTCGGCGGCCTCGTCATCATGCTCTCGGCCGTGGTCGCTCTCGCCCTCGTCGCGTACTTCGTGCCGCCCGGGATCGTGGAGTTCGCGATGGCGGGAGTCCTGACCGTGGGGGGCTTCGGCGGTGGCCTCGTCATCTCGCCGAACCAGACCCTCACCCTCGCCGACATACCCGTGAAGCAGGGCGGTCTCGCAGGCTCGGTCGGTCAGCTCGTGCAGCGGATCGGAACCGCCGTCGGAACCGCCGTCGCGCTGTCGCTGTTCTACTCGACGGTGAACCGGCTCGGCGGCGGGTCGACACCGCGGATCGATGTCTACCACGACGCCTATGCGCTGGGGATGGTCTCGGTGGGCCTGTTCCTCGCGCTCGCGCTCGTGCTCGGCGTCGCCGACCTTTCCTCGCGGCGCAGGCGAGCCCGTCAGGCCTGAGTCTGGCTGCTTCCCCGCGGGGCACCCCGGCGATGTCCGAGCCTGCTCCTACCCTGGTCGGCATGCGGATCCTCCACACCTCCGACTGGCACATCGGGCGGACCTTCCACGGTCATTCGACGCTCGATGCGCTTCGCGGCGTGCTCGAGGAGCTCACGGCTCAGGTCCGCGAGCACGAGGTCGACGTCGTCGTCGTGGCGGGCGACGTGTTCGACTCGGCCGCGCCGGCGGCGGGCTGCTACGCCCTCCTCTCCGACACGCTGCAAGGTATCGCCGACACCGGCGCGCGCGTCATCGTCACGAGCGGCAACCATGATTCGGCCGCGCGCCTGGGCTTTCAGGCGGGCCTGCTGCGCGAGGGCATCCACGTCCTCACCGACCCGGCCGCGGTGGGCACTCCGATCACGATCACGGATGCCGACGGGCCCGTGCACTTCTACGGCATCCCGTACCTCGAGCCGGCACTGCTGCGACACCTGTGGCCCGAGGCGCGGTCGCAGGCGGCCGTGATCGATCGCGCGATGGGGCTCGTGCGCGACGACCTGGCGATGCGGGGCGGGCGGTCCGTCGCGATCGCCCACTGCTTCGCCGCGGGTGTCGAGCCGACGCCGCACCTCGAGCGAGACATCCAGCAGGGCGGTCTCGACGTCGTGCCGCTGTCTGCTTTCGCGGGCGTCGACTACATGGCGCTGGGGCACATCCACGGACGCCAGCAGCTCGCCCCCGCCGTCCGCTACGCGGGTGCGCCGCTCCACTACAGCTTCGGCGAGGGTGAGAAGCCCCGGGGCTCGTGGCTGGTCGATCTCGACGCCGACGGCTTCGCGGATGCGCGGTGGCTCGAGCTGCCGGTCCCGCGTCGGGTGGTCACCCTCCGCGGGCCGCTGGCCGACGTTCTCGCCGATCCCGCGCACGAGCAGCACGCCGATGCGTGGGTCTGCGTCGAGTACACCGACACGCTGCCCGAGCGCGATCCGATGCGTCGTCTGCAGGAACGCTTCCCGTTCTGCGCGAAGGTGGTGCACGCCCCGGCGGATGCCGCGCCGAGCGACGCGCGCACCTACGTCGACCGCGTGCGCGCCGCGCGCAGCGACGCCGAGCTCGTCGAAGCGTTCCTCGTGCACGTCCGAGAGGGGGCTGGGGCCGACGAGCGCGAGCGCGAGCTGCTGGCCGACGTCCTCGACGAGCGGATCCGCGTGGAGGCGATGGCGTGAAGCTCCATCGCCTGGAGCTGACCGGCTTCGGTCCGTTCCGCGAGAAGCAGACCGTCGACTTCGACGCCTTCGATCGCGACGGCGTCTTCCTCATCTCGGGGCGGACCGGCGCGGGCAAGTCGAGCATCCTCGACGGGGTGAGCTTCGCGCTCTACGGCTCGGTGCCGCGTTACGACAACGGTGAGCGGCGTCTTCGCAGCGACCACAGCTTCCTGGGCGACCCCACCGAGGTGCGGCTGGAGTTCACCGTCGGCGGGCAGCGCTGGCGCGTGACCCGAGCGCCGGAGTACGAGCGGCCCGCGAAGCGCGGCGACAAGCTCACGACCGAGATCGCGCGCGCCGAGCTCGAGCAGCACGTCGACGGTGAGTGGGTGGGCCGGGCGGCGAAACCCCGCGAGGTCGCCCTGCTGCTCGACGAGGTGCTGGGGCTGAACGCGCAGCAGTTCCAGCAGGTGATCCTGCTGGCGCAGAACAAGTTCTCGCGATTCCTCCTCGCCCGCAACGACGAGCGGCAGCAGCTGCTGCGCACCCTGTTCGGCACGAAGCGGTTCGAGCAGTACAAGGACGACCTCGAGGAGCGTCGCCGCGCCGCGCAGCGCGAGCTCGACGCCGCCGGTGATCAGGTGCGGACGCTTCTCGAGCTGGCCGAGGCCGCGATGACGCAGCAGAGCAGCGCCATCGGCGACGACGGCGCGACGGACGAGGCGGCGCCGCTCGACCTCGCCGGTCGACGCGATGTCGTCGAGCGAGCACACCGTCGCGCCGATTATCGCGTGGAGCAGGCCGACGAACTCCGCCAGCAGGCGGAGTCACGGCAGGCCGCTCTCGTGGCGGCGCATGCCGAGCTCGTCGAGCGGGTGCGGGTGCTCGATGACCTCGCCGCGGCGCGGCGACGTCTGGACGACCTCGACGCGGTCGCCGATGAGGTAGCTGCGGCTGAACGCCGACTCGAGCGTGCGCGCGCCGCCGAAGCGCTCCGCGCGACACTGGAGCAGGCCGACCGGTCGGGCGAAGCGGCGGGGCAGGCCCGCGCGATGGTGGAGCGGGCCGAGACGCGCTGGACCGCAGCGGGCGGAGCCGCCGACGACGACATCTCCGCTCTGGTCGAGACCCTGACCGGCGACATCGCGCGCTGGACCGACGCGCTCGCCCGTGAGCACGAGCTGACGGACGCCACCGACGCCCGAGACGCGACTGCGGCCGAGATCGCCCTCCTTCAAGAACAGGCGACGCTGCTCGACGAGCAGCATGCCCTTCTGCCCGCGGAGCGCGAACGCGTCGCGGCCGAGGTCGCGGCAGAGACGCTCGCGGCGGCGCGCGTCGACGAGCAGCGCGTGCGAGTGAGTGATCTCACCGCCCGGGCCGAGGCCGCCGACGACGCGGGACGCCTTGCTGGCAAGCTCGGCGAGGCCGAGGAGCGTTACCTGCGGGCGAGCGGTGACGCGGAGGCGGCAGCCGCCGCCGTCACCGACCTGCTGCGGCGACGGGTGGCCGGTCGCGCGGGAGAGCTCGCCGCCGAACTCACCGAGGGCGAGGCCTGCCCGGTCTGCGGGGCGCTCGATCACCCGCATCCCGCACCCCCGGCGGACGACGGTGTGACGGACGACGATCTGGCCGACGCGGAGTCGGCGCGGGATGCCGCCGCCGCCGAGGCCCGCGACGCGGGCGAGCGCGCCGCCCTGCTGCGCGCAGAGCTCGCCGCCGCGACAGCGCGCGCGGGCGCACGCGGGAGCGACGAGCTCGCGGACCTGCTCGCTCAGGCCCGGGACGAGCTGGCATCCTCCGAACGCGCCGCAGAGCGAGTCATCGCTCTCACCGAGAAGCGCGACGTGCTCGACCGTCTCGACGCGGAGGCCACCGAGGAACGCTCTCGCCTCGCGGCCGCCCTGGCCGATGCGCGCGAGCGCTCCGCCGTCGCGACGACGACGCTCGCGCGCCTGGAGAGGGAGGTGGCCGACGCGCGGGGTCCGTTCGCGACGGTCGCGGAGCGCATCGCGGCGGCGACCGAGCGGCGTGACCTCGCGCGCGCGGTGCTCGAGAGCCGGCGGGCGCTCGCCCACAGCGAGGCGACCGCGAGTGATGCGGCGAACGACCGGGCGCAGCGGATCGAGGCATCGGTGTTCGCGGACGTCGGCGAGGTGCGCGAGGCGCTGCTCCCTGAGAACGAGCGAACCGCCCTCACGCGGCGCGTCGCCGAGCACGCCGCGGACGTCGCGGCCACGCGCGCCCGCCTTCTCGAGCTCGAACTCGCCGCCGCGGGGCTGCCCGACGAGCGGCCCGATCTCGACGCTGCTGCGGAGGCGGTCGCCAGCGGAGACCGCGCGCGGAGTGCGGCGATCGCGGCGCACCGCGATGCCGTCAACGCCGCCGAGACGATGCGCGACCTCCTCCTGCGCATCGACGACGCGTTCGTCGCGGTGGCCGGTCTCGCCGAGCGGACGGCGACGGTGACCCGCCTCGCCGACACCGTCGCGGGTCGGGCCCCGAACACCCGGAAGATGGATCTCGAGACCTTCGTACTCGCGGCCGAGCTCGAAGAGATCGTCGCGGCCGCCAATCTGCGCCTGCGCGACATGTCGTCGGGTCGCTACACCCTCCACCACAGCGACGCGCTGCAGGCCCGTGGCGCAGCATCCGGACTCGGGCTCGAGGTGCTCGACGCGCACACCGGCCGTCTCCGCTCGCCGCAATCGCTGTCGGGAGGAGAGACCTTCCTCGCCTCCCTCGCCCTCGCGCTCGGTCTCGCCGAGGTCGTCACCGGTCGTGCCGGCGGCATCCGTCTCGACACGCTCTTCGTCGATGAGGGCTTCGGGTCGCTCGATCCCGAGACCCTCGAGCTTGCGATGCGCACTCTCGACGAGCTGCGCGCGGGCGGCCGGACCGTCGGCGTCATCAGTCACGTCGAGGGCATGAAGGAGCAGCTCGCCGCACAGATCGTCGTCGAGGCGACGCGCGAGGGCCCGAGCATCATCCGGCAGGAGGCGCTCAGCGAGCGCGACTAGGCTGGCGTCGTGAGGACTTTCTGGACCGTCGTCGGAGTGATCGCCGCGATCTTCGTCGCGTGGGTGATCGTCGACATCGTGCTGCGCCTGGCCGTGTTCGCGGTCAAGCTCGGGCTCGTCGCGGTCGTCGCCCTCGTCGTGTTCCTGCTGCTACGCCGGCTGTTCGCGCGCAGCAGCGATCAGACGCCGTAGTCGGCGCGGATCCGCTCGTACAGAGCCCGGCTGCACGCGGCCACGGCCTCATCCCACCCGGTCGTCGCGCCGTCCTGGGCATCATCCGACACCGCTTTGAGCACCCGGATGGGGATGCCGAAGCGCTGCGCGACCCAGATGTAGACGTACGCCTCCATGTCGACCAGCTGGGCGCCGAGTGACTGGATGAGGGCGACCGCCTCGGCATCGTCGACGAAGACGTCACCCGTCGCGATGCGCACCCCGGCGCCCCCGGCCTCGACGCGCTCGGGCATTGAGAGGTGTCGCCCGCGCACGCCGGCCAGATCGAACACGTCGTGCTGAACGGCGTCGCCGACCTCGTAGATGCCGGGTCCCAGAGCGCCGGCCACCGCCCCCGCCGTCCCGACGACGACGATCTCGTCGTATGCGGTGCGATCGAGAGCGCGGGTCAGCTCATGCGCGGCGAGCAGTTTGCCGGGGCCGGTGAGCAGGATGTCGAACCCCGGGATGTCGGCGGGGAAGCCGGTCAGCTCGTCGCGGTGGGCGACGACCAGGAGGCGTCGCACGGTCAGGCACCGCCCCGAGCGATGATGCCGAGGATGCCGGAGATCAGCAGGTAGGCGCCGATGCCGCCCACCACGACCCAGATCGCGATGCGGGCGGAGGACGGTCGCTTGTCGTCGCCGTTGTCGAGGCTCATCCCGCCAGCCTAGGCGAGGTCGCGTCGACCGGAAGCGCGAGCGGCCAGGTGGCCGGATTGACCCGGCGGCACACCCTGGTACGGGCAGGCGTGATCGTTAGACTCGAACTGAGGTCAGACCATCCAGAGGCGGGAGCGACGACATGCAGACGGTACTTCTCGACACGCCCGCGGGCATCACGGCTCGGCTCGGCTGGGACCCGGCGATCACGGTGCACCACCGGCGGCGGATGATCGCACGCGAACTCGTCGCACAGGCGCTCGGCTGCGACGAGAAAGACGTGCGGATCGAACGCGAGGCGCCGCGGGGGTTCGGATATCACACGCGACTCGTCGCCTCACGCGACGGAGTCGAGGTGCCGCTGGCGATCACGACGGCCAGCTTCCGCGCGGCGACGGTCGTCGCGGTCAGCGACCCGGGACTGCCGCTCGGGATCGACATCCGCGACGCGCACCCCGAGCCGGCCGACCTGGCCCGGATGCGCAAGCATTCGCGGCTGTTCGCGGGCACCGACACACTCGACCTGGTCGACCACTGGGTTCACGTGCAGGCGGTGCTCGAGGCCGACGGTCGCGGTGTCCGCGTCGCGCCGGAGCAGGTCCGGCTCGACCCGGGCCGGCACCGCGGCTGGATCCCCGATCGCAACATGAAGTACACGCTCGTCGACATCTCGCGCGACGGGTGGCTCATCACCCTGGCCTCCGGCACCCTGCCGACAGCCTGACCCGGGTCCTCCCGGTCAGGCCGGTCAGTCGACGAGATCGGGCAGCGCCCGACGGAGTTCGGCGAGCCACGCCTCGGGGTTGCCGTCCGACGGCGCGCGCCAATCGCCTCGCGGCGACAGCGAGCCCGCCGCGGCGACCTTGGGCCCGTTCGGGATGGCGCTGCGCTTGAACTGCGCGAAGCCGAAGAACCGCTTGATGAACACCTGCAGCCACTGGGTGATCTCGGCGAGGTCATACGCGTACCGGCTGTCGCGGGGGAAGCCGACCGGCCAGTCGCCGGCATCCGCATCCGACCACGCGTGCTGAGCGAGGAAGGCGATCTTCGACGGGCGGAACCCGTAGCGCAGGACGTGGTGCAGCGCGAAGTCGTGCAGGGCGTAGGGCCCGATCGTCGATTCCGTGGACTGCACCTTGCCGTCTTCGCCGGCGGGCACGAGCTCGGGGCTGATCTCGGTGTCGAGGACCGACTGCAGCACGGCGACGGCCTCGTCGGACAGGTCGGTGCCCGTGCCCTCGCGATGCGCGATGACCCACCGGATGAGGTGCTGCATGAGGGTCTTCGGAACGCCGACGTTGACGGCGTAGTGGCTCATGTGGTCGCCGACGCCGTAGGTGGCCCAGCCGAGCGCGAGCTCCGAGAGGTCGGAGGTGCCGATGACGATGCCGTTCAGGCGGTTCGCGAGCCGGAACAGGAAGTCGGTCCGCACACCGGCCTGGACGTTCTCGAACGTCACGTCGTACACCGGCTCGCCGGAGGCGTAGGGGTGTCCGATGCCGCGCAGGAGTTCGTTCGCGGCGGGGCGGATGTCGATCGTCTCGATCGTCGCGCCGATCGCCTCGGCGAGGGCGACGGCGTTCGACTTCGTGTGGTCGCTCGTGGCGAAGCCGGGCATCGTGTAGGCGAGGATGTCGCTGCGCGGTCGCCCCATGCGGTCCATCGCGCGGGCGACGACGAGCAGCGCATGGGTGGAGTCGAGTCCGCCCGAGACGCCGATGACGGGGCGGGGGCCGCCGATCGCGCGCATCCGCTGCTCGAGTCCGGACACCTGGATGTTGAACGCCTCGTAGCAGTCCTGGTCGAGACGTGCCGGGTCGTCCGGGACGAACGGGAAGCGGTCGAGGGTGCGCCGCAGGCCGATGTCCTCGGCGGGCGGGTGCAGGAACGTCTCGACGGTGAGGAAGTCGGTCGCCGTCGTGCGGCGGTTGTCGTCGAAGGTGCCCTGCCGGTACCGGTCCTGGCGCACCCGGTCGAGGTCGACGTCGGCAACGCTGCGCCGCGGCCCGTCGGGGAAGCGCTCGGTCTCGGCGAGGAGCGAACCGCCCTCGTAGATCATGGTCTGGCCGTCCCACGAGACGTCGTTGGTCGATTCGCCGAGACCCGCCGCGGCGTAGGCGTAGACGGCGAGGCATCGCAGCGACTGCGACTGCACCAGCGTGCGGCGGTCGTCGGCCCGGCCGATCGTGATCGGCGAGCCCGAGAGGTTCACGAGCACCGTCGCTCCCGCGAGAGCCGCACGCGACGAGGGCGGCACCGGTACCCACATGTCCTCGCACACCTCGGCGTGCAGCACGAGCCCGGGCACGTCGCGGACGTCGAAGAGGAGGTTGGTCCCGAACACGGTCTCGTGCGAGCCGATGCGGATGCCTTCGCCGTCCCACTCCTCACCCGCGGCGTACCAGCGACGCTCGTAGAACTCGCGGTAGGTGGGCAGGTGGGCCTTCGGCGCGACACCGAGGATCTCGCCGCGATGAATGACGACGGCGCAGTTGTACAGGCGGCTGCGGTGGCGGAGCGGGGCACCGACCACCAGCACCGGCATGAGATCGACGGATGCTTCGACGATGCGCTCGATCGCCGCGTCGACGGCATCCAGCACGGCGTCCTGCAGCACGAGGTCCTCGATGGCGTACCCGGTGAGGCAGAGCTCGGGGAACACGGCGACCGCGACGGAGTCGGCGTCGCACGCGTGCGCCTCGGCGAGCACGGCCTCGGCGTTGGCGGCGGGATCGGCGATGGCCACCGGAATGGTGCAGGCGGCGATCCGCGCGAAGCCGTGGGCGTACGCGCTGGCGAAGGGGAGCGACTCGTTCACCCTCCTCAGTCTGGCACCGGCGTCGGCGGTGTCGCACCCCGCGGTTAGGGTCATTGAACGGAAGGGGATCATGCGATACATCGAGGACGAAGGCCGGGTCGTCTGGAGCGCGAGCGACCTCAAGGCCGCGGCCGAGTGCGAGTTCGCCTGGCTGCGCGCGATCGACGCCAAGCTCGGACGCGTCGCGGCGGTCGACGAGCCCGACGACCCGACGCTCGAGCGGGCCGGACGTCTCGGCGACCGGCACGAAGAGCGCCAGCTCGCGGCGTACCGCGCCGAGTTCGGTGACCGCGTGACCGAGATTCCCGAGACACGGTCATCGGATGCCGCGGGCCTGGCACAGGCTGTCGCGTTCACGCGCGAGGCCCTCGCATCGGACGCGCGAGTGATCTACCAGGCCGCGTTCTCCGACACCGACTTCGTCGGGTTCGCCGACTTCCTGCTGCGCGACGACGACGGCCGGTGGATCGTGCAGGACACCAAGCTCGCGCGTCACGCCCGCGTCACCGCGCTGATGCAGCTCGAGGCGTATGCCGTCCAGCTCGATCGCGAGGGCGCCCGCGTGGCCGATCACGTCGAGCTGCTGCTCGGCGACGGGACGGTGTCGCGGCACGCCCGGGCCGACATCGCGCCGGTGTTCGTCCTGCGTCGCGAGCGTCTGCGCTCGCTCATCGCCGATCGTGATGTCGCTACGGGCGCGGCAGGTGAGCCCATCGCGTGGGGCGACGACCGTGGCGACCTGCGGATCGCGGCCTGCGGACGCTGCGCGACCTGCGACCTCGAGGTCGTGGCCGCGCGAGATCTCCTGCTCGTCGCGGGGATGCGGCCGATCCAGCGCGAGCGTCTGCGGGCCGCCGGAGTCACCACGATCGACGAGCTCGCCGCGGCACGTGAAGCGCCCGCGCGGATGTCGTGGGACACGTTCACCGGGCTCCGCACCCAGGCGCGGCTGCAACTCGAGAGCCCGGCGGGAGGCGTCACGGCCGCGGTCGACGGCGACCCCGATAACTCCCCGAGCGCTGCGGCCCTGCCGACCTTCGAGGTCGTCTTCCCCCAGGCGCTCGGCGCGCTTCCCCGGCCCGATCTCGGCGACCTGTTCTTCGACTTCGAGGGCGACCCGCTCTACACCGAAGGGCCGGGTCGCCACTGGGGCATCGACTACTTGTTCGGGTGGGTCGACCTGCGCGAGCAGTACTCCGCGCTGTGGGCTCACACGTTCGACGAGGAGAAGGCGGCGTTCCAGACCTTCCTCGACTTCGTCGCCGTGCACCGCGCCGCGCACCCGGCGATGCACATCTACCACTACGCACCGTACGAGCCGACGCACCTTCTCGCGATGGCCGCGAGGTACGGCGTCGGCGAGGCCGAGGTCGACCGGCTGCTGCGCGACGGCGTCTTCGTCGACCTGTATCCGATCGTCCGCCGCGCGTTGCGCGTGGGGTCGCGGTCGTACTCGATCAAGAAGCTCGAACCGTTGTACATGGGCGCCGAGGTCCGGACGAGCGATGTCCAGAAGGGCGACGACTCGATCGTCCGCTACGTCGAGGCGCGGGCGCTCGCCGAGTCCGGTGACGCCGACGGAGCCGCTGCGATCCTCGCCGACCTCGCCGACTACAACCGTTACGACTGCGTCTCCACTCGGCGCCTGCGCGACTGGCTCGTCGATCGGGCGCGAGAAGCGCAGCTGCGGCCGTCGGCAGACGTCGAGCCCGAAGAGCGCGCCTACGAGCCGTCGCCGCGAGCGACCGCGCTCTCACGGCTCGCGGATGCCGCGGCCGCCGACGACCCCGCGGGCGTCGAAGCGCCGGCCGCGGTTGCACTCCGGCTCGGCGCGGCAGCGATCGACTATTACCCGCGCGAGGCGAAGTCGTTCTGGGCCACCCACTTCCTCCGTCTGCGCGAACCGCTCTCGATGTGGGAGGACACCCGTGATGTCGTCGCCGTCGCGGCGGAGCGCAGCCGCGTGCTCGAGGACTGGCATCGCCCCCAGGGCGCCCGGACCGACCGGCGCATCCTCGAGCTCCGCGGCGAGGTCGCGCCGGGCACGCGGCTGAGCGTCGATTCGTCCCCCTTCGCGATCTACGAGTCGCCCGCGCCGTTCCCGACCGAACCGCGGCCGCGCTTCATCCACGCCGACCGGCGCGTCCGGGTCGTCGAGCTCCTCGACGACGGCGCGATCGTCGAGGAGCTCGCTGCGGGGGCGTACATGTGGTCGGAGCTGCCGATCGCGCTGACCCCGGCAGCCCCGCCTCCCGCGGGCAGCCAGCAGGCGGCGATCGACACGTGGGCCGACGGCGTGATCGCCGCAGCGCCCGAGCTGCCCGCCGACCCCGCGACCGATCTCCTGCTGCGCCGGCCGCCGCGGACGCTTTCGGGCGGGTTGCCGAGCGATGGATCGGACCCGGTTGCCGATATCTCGCGCGCCATCGTCGACCTCGACCGCAGTTATCTCGCCGTCCAGGGCCCGCCGGGGACGGGCAAGACCTACGTCGGGTCGCACGTCGTCGCGCGTCTGGTCGGTGAACGCGGCTACCGCGTCGGGGTCGTCGCGCAGTCGCACGCCGTCGTCGAGAACATGCTCGATCGCATCGCGGCGGCGGGTGTGCCCCGCGAGAAGATCGCCAAGGCGGTGAAGGGCGAGCCGACCGGTGACGAGGCCTTCACCGTCATCCCGAAGAACGGCGTGGCGGACTTCACCGCGACCCGTCCGGATGGCTACGTCATCGGCGGCACAGCGTGGGACCTCACCCACGCGGGTCGCATCCCGCGCGGCAGCCTCGATCTGCTCGTGATCGACGAGGCGGGCCAGTTCTCGCTCGCCTCGACGATCGCGGTCTCGGTCGCGGCATCCCGCCTCCTCCTCCTGGGCGACCCGCAGCAGCTGCCGCAGGTCAGCCAGGGTACGCACCCCGAGCCGGTCGACACGTCGGCTCTCGGCTGGATCATGGACGGCGCGCACGTCATCCCCGCCGACCGCGGGTTCTTCCTCGCCGAGACCCGGCGGATGCGGCCGGAGGTCGCCGAACCGGTCTCCGTGCTGGCCTATGACGGACGTCTCGCCGCGCACGCGTCGACGGCCGATCGGCTGCTCGAGGGCGTGGCCCCGGGCGTCGTGCCGGTGCCCGTCGCCCATCGGCGCAACGCCACCGCCTCTCCCGAAGAGGCCGAGGTCGTCGTACGCCTGGTCGGCGATCTCCTCGGCCGCGCGTGGCTGCCCGACGCCGCGCTCGCACCGCGTCCGCTCGAACAGCGCGACATCATCGTGGTTACGCCGTACAACGCGCAGCAGGTGCTCGTAGAAGAAGCGCTCGCCGCAGCGGGCTACGCCGAGGTGCCGGTGGGAACGGTCGACCGCTTCCAGGGTCAGGAGGCGGCGGTGGCGATCGTGTCGCTCGCGGCATCCTCGGGTCGCGACGCACCGCGGGGACTGGAGTTCCTGCTGCTGCAGAACCGCCTCAACGTCGCCGTCTCACGTGCTCAGCACACGGCGTACATCGTCTACGGCACCGGCATCCTCGACGATCTGCCGCGCACGCCCGAGGGCGTCGCGCGGATGAGCGCGTTCGCTCGCCTCGTCGGGGCGGTCTGAAGCGCGCTGGTCGCTCTTATCGAGCGCACTTCCCACCGACAGGCGCAGCTTGAACTGCGCCTCATTCGCGGAGGTGCGCTCGATGCCCCGGGTAGGGTGCAGGTGCGGGCGCGGGTCAGTCGACGGTGCCGTAGAGGCGGTCGCCGGCGTCGCCGAGACCGGGCACGATGTAGCCACGCTCGTCGAGACGCTCGTCGAGCGAGCCGAGGACGAGGGTCACGTCGCGGTCGCCGACCTGCTTCTCGATCGCAGCAAGGCCCTCGGGAGCACCGAGGATGCAGATCGCGGTGACGTCCTGCGCGCCGCGCTTGAAGATGAAGTCGATTGCGGCCCCCAGCGACCCGCCCGTGGCGAGCATCGGGTCGAGCACGAAGCACTGGCGGTCGCTCAGGTCGTCGGGCAGGCGCTCCGCGTAGGTGGTCGGCTCGAACGTGACCTCGTTGCGTGCCATGCCCAGGAAGCCCACCTCGGCCGTGGGGAGGAGCTTGGTCATGCCTTCGAGCATGCCCAGCCCGGCCCGCAGGATCGGCACCACGAGGGGACGCGGCTTCGCGATCGCCAGACCGGTCGTCCGGGTCACCGGGGTCTCGATCTCCACCTGCTCGGTGCGGACGTTGCGCGTGGCCTCATACGCGAGCAGGGTGACGAGCTCTTCGGTGAGCTGGCGGAACACCGGCGACGTGGTGTTCTTGTCGCGCAGGACCGAGAGCTTATGGGTGATGAGGGGGTGGTCGGCGACGTGAACACGCATGTGATGATCCTACGCGGACGGCCCGTGTGTCCTCGGCTCTACGCTGGTGCGGTGACCCTCACGGCATCCGCTGGCGACATCCGCAGCATGGCGCGCGCCCTCGAGCTCGCAGAGGCGGCTGCGGCGGCCGGCGACATCCCCGTGGGCGCGGTCGTGACGGATGCCGCGGGCACGGTGATCGGCGAGGGCCGGAACCTCCGCGAGGAGACCGGCGACCCGACCGCTCATGCCGAGGTGGTCGCGCTGCGCGCGGCGGCGGTCGCGACCGGGTCGTGGAACCTGTCGGGGTGCACCCTCACCGTGACGCTCGAGCCCTGCATCATGTGCGCGGGCGCGATGCTCCAGGCGCACGTCTCACGACTCGTCTTCGGGGCGTGGGACGACAAAGCCGGAGCCGCCGGGTCGCAGTACGACCTCGTGCGCGACCGTCGGTTGCCCGTGCGGGCGGAGGTCGTCGCGGGCGTGCGCTCCGCGGAGTCGTCGGCGCTGCTGCGCACGTTCTTCGCGCAGCAACGATGACGGGTCCGGTCAGTCCCAGGAGCTGAGGATGATCGCCTCGGTCGGGGGAGCCGGCGAGATGGGCGTTCCCAGGTAGCCCATCGTCGACAGGATCGCGGTGCGCACCTTGCCCGGGCGCTCGAGGTGCACGGCGTGCCCGACGCCCTCGATGACCACCTCGGTCACCTGACCGCCCGCCTCGCGGTACCGTTCGAACACGGCACGGGTCTGCGCGACCATCTGCTGAGCCGGTGCGGCCTCCACGCCGGGCCAGCCGGGGATCGCGCCGATCTCGCCGAGGTGACCGCTGTCGGCGAACGAGCCGTCGGCGACGATGACGTCGGCGCCGCCCCGTACCCACAGGATCGGGGGAGCGTCGTAACCGGCCGCCAGGTCCACGATCGACGAGACGTCGAAGTGTCCCGGGGCGAGGGCGTTCTGAACGCCGAGCCGGCCCGCGGCGAAACCGGGCCAGTTCTCGCTCGGAACACTGTCGCCGGGGTAGTTGCCCTCGGCCGTCGAGGTCGTGAGCATCGCCTCGACCCACGTGTCCTCGTTGTCGGACTCGTAGTCGGGCGAGACGAACGACGTGCGGAAGAACGAACGGGCGGTGCCCTCGTCGTCGCCCGCGTCGCGAGCCGTGAGGCGGTCGACGAGGGCCGGGCTGACGGCGCCCGCGCCGCATCCGGCGTCATCGTCGGTCAGGCGCGTGCCGTCGAGTCGGGTACCGCCGAAGCCGTACGGCGACACGGGCGAGAGCAGGCTCAGCGAGAGCACCCGGTGATCGAGGGCGTACTGCATCGCGACCGCGGCACCCAGGCCCCAGCCCACGAGGTGCACGGCATCGAGGCCCAGAGCCTCGAGCGTCGCCCGCACGTCGTCCGAGAAGTCGCGGACGCCGCGGGTCGCGTCGACGGGAAGCCGTTCGGTGTCGCCGAAGCCACGGAGGTCGATGGCGATCGGGCGGACGTCGCTCGGCAGGTCTTCGATGATCTCGTGCCAGAACAGGCTCGACCCGGGAGCCGTGTGAAGCAGCACGAGCGTGCGGTCGGCCGGCGTCTCGGGGTCGTCTGCAGCGCGTTCGAGGATGTTCACCGCCAGGCGCGACGTCTCGATGGTGCGTGGCGTGATGCCGTCGAAGAGGGGCATGGCGGGATCCTTCGCTCTGCTCTGCGCGGCGAGCGCCTCCGCGCCCGCGGACGCTTCGACTCTACCTCGCGCCCGTTCCCTCCGCTGGGAAACGGCCGGACTTAAGATGGCCGCATGCCCGACCTCGTCGCCCTGCCCCCGATCGCCATCCTCGGAGCCGGTTCGATGGGGGGTGCGGTGCTGTCGGGGCTCGTGGCCTCGGGCGCCGCGGCCGGGGGAGTGACCGTCACCAACCGCACCGCCGAGAAGGCCGCCGCCCTCGCCGACCTGCCGGGAGTGACGAGCGTCGCGCTCGCCGACACTCCCACGGGCAACACGGATGCCGCCGCCGCGGCCGATGTGGTCCTGATCGGCGTCAAGCCCGCGATGGTGCCCGACCTGCTGCGCGAGATCGCGCCGGTGCTGCGCCCGGGGGTGGTGGTGGTGAGTCTCGCCGCGGGCGTCACGATCGACACCTTCGCCGGGATCCTGGGGTCGGATGTCGCAGTCATCCGGTCGATGCCCAACACCCCCGCCGTCGTCGGAAAGGCCGTCACCGGGCTGGCCGCCGGCCCCGCGGCATCCGACGATCACCGGGCGACCGTGCGTGCGCTGTTCGAGACGTGCGGCGTCGTCGTCGAGGTTCCGGAAGCGCAGATCGACGCCCTCTCGACGATCTCCGGCTCGGGCCCCGCCTACGTCTTCCTGCTGATCGAGGAGCTCACCCGCGCCGCGATCGACAAGGGCTTCGCCGAGCCCGAGGCGCGGGTGATGGCCGAGCAGACGTTCATCGGTGCGGCCGCCCTGCTGGACTCCTCGGGGGAGGACCCGGCGGAGCTGCGCCGACGCGTCACGAGCCCGAAGGGCACCACCGAGCGGGCGATCGCCGTGCTGCAGGAGGCCCGCCTCGACGACGTCTTCGCCCGCGCGACCGACGCGGCGCTGGCCCGCGCCCGCGAGCTCGCCGCCGGCGCCTGACCCCGGCACACCGCGACACCGCGGCGACCAAACCGGGTCAGCGGTCGAGGGAGGCGAAGCGCTCGATGTCGGAGTTGGTGCCCGAGACGATGATGAGGTCGTGGTTGGTCACGACGGTGTTGGCCTCGGCATAGCGGAACGGCTTGCCGGGGCTCTTCACGCCGACGACCGTGACGCGGTACTTCGTCCGCACGCCCGACTCGTTGAGGCCGACGCCGCGGATGAACTTCGGCGGGTACATCTTCGCGAGCACGAAGTCGTCGTCGAAACGGATGAAGTCGAGCATGCGCCCGCTCACGAGGTGCGCGACGCGCTCGCCGGCCTCGCGCTCGGGGTACACGACATGGTTGGCGCCGACGCGGGCGAGGATCTTGCCGTGCGACTGCGAGACCGCCTTCGCCCAGATCTGCGGGACCTTCAGGTCGACGAGGTTCGCGGTGATGAGGACCGACGCCTCGATCGACGAGCCGACGGCGACGACGGCGACCTGGAAGTCCTGCGCACCGATCTGCTTGAGCGCGTCGAGGTTGCGGGCGTCGGTCTGCACAGCGTGCGTGACGCGCTCCGACCACTTCTGGACGAGCTCGAGGTTGTCGTCGATCGCGAGCACCTCGCGGTCGAGGCGGTCGAGCTCTCCCGCGCAGGCGGCACCGAAGCGCCCCAGCCCGATGACCAGGACGGGAGCGTCGCTTCGGATCTGCTCAACCAACGATCGGCCTTTCGACGGGCAGGGCGTACAACTGCGAACGGGATGCCGCGGCCACCGCTGCAGCGAGAGTCACTGTACCAACGCGGCCCATGAACATGACGAGGGCCATGACGTACACCGCGGGGTCGGGCAGTTCGGCCGTCAAGCCTGTCGACAGGCCGACGGTCGCGAACCCGGAGATGACGTCGAACAGCACCTCGTCGACGGGGGCCTTGGTGATCTGCGCGATCGTGACGGTGCCGATCGCGACGATCGTGGCGCTCCAGGCGACGACCGAGAGCGCGACGCGCTGCACGTCGCTGGGGATGCGGCGGCGGAACACCTGCACCGACGGGCGCCCCTTCGCCTCGGACCACACGGCGAGGGCGAGCACCGCGAGGGTGGTGACCTTGATGCCGCCCGCCGTCGAGGCCGAGCCGCCGCCGACGAACATGAGCATTGATCCGACGATGAGGGATGAGCCGTGCATCTCGCCGATGTCGATGATCGAGAAGCCTCCCGACCGGGTCATCGCCGAGATGAAGAACGCCTGGAACGTGGTGTCCCACGCCTCCATCGACCCGAAGGTCGCCGGATTGTCGTACTCGAGGAGCAGGAAGACTCCGGCGCCGGTGAAGAACAGGATGATCGTGGTGATGATCGTGAGCTTCGCGTGCAGCGACCACGCCCGCACGTGCCACTGGTGGCGCCAGAGCGTGAAGATCACCGGGAAGCCGATGGAGCCGAGGAACACCCCCGCCATGAGCACGGTGAGCATCACGTAGTCCTGGGCGAACGGCTGCAGGCCCTCGGCATTCGGTGAGAAGCCGGTGTTGGTGAAGGCCATCGCCGCGTAGTACGGGGCCTCCCACAGCGCGGTGAGCGGATCGACGCCGCCGAACAGCAGCGAGGGATACAGCAGGATCGCCAGCCCCGCCTCGATGACGAGCGTCGATAGCGCGACGGTCCGCAGCAGCAAGCCGACCTCGCCGAGGCGGACGGCCTGACCTTCGTTGACGGGACCGCCGTGCGCGCGCATCGGATTGCTGTCGCCGGCGGCGATGAGCTTCGCGCGCAGACCGAGGCGTTTGGAGATGACGAGGCCGAGGATCGACGCGAGGGTCAGCACGCCGAGCGCACCCACGTTGACGCCGATGTAGATCAGGACGTGACCGAACGGCGACCAGTGCGTGGCCATGTCGACGGTCGCGAGCCCCGCGACGCAGATCGTCGACACCGCGGTGAACAGTGCGTCGGCGAACGGGGTCGCCCGGCCCGATGCGGATGCCGCCGGCAGGGAGAACAGCGTCGTGAAGACGAGGATCAGCGTCGAGAAGATCAGCACCGCGAACCGAGACGGCGACGCGGTCGCCAGATCACGCCCGGCGTCCCAGGCGCTGCGCCCGAAACCACCGAGGCGGTGGAGGACGATCGCGCCGACGGACCTGTCCGCCATGCGTGTTCCTCCCCACGATCGCAGCTGCTGCTCCCGGCGCCGCAGTAGGTCGGTGCCGATGTCATGGTACTCGGGCGCGTGCGCCGACTAACCTGATGGCATGGCGGACATCTTCGACGTGATCGCCGACGGTACCCGTCGGGACATCCTGCGGCTCTTGCTCGATCGGGACTCCGATCCCCGCTCGTCCGGCACGAGCGTCTCGCAGATCGTCAGTGAGCTCGGGGTGAGCCAGCCGACGATCTCCAAGCATCTGAAGGTCCTCCGGGGTGCCGAGCTCGTCACGGTCCGAGAGGAAGGGCAGCACCGGTACTACAGCCTGTCGCCCGAGCCGCTCGACGTCGTCGACGACTGGCTCGTCCCTTTCCTGTCCTCCGAGGCCTACGACGCCGAGCCCGTCGCCGCCCTCCCCGAACAGGCCGTGGCTGCGGCCGAGCTCGTCGGCCGGGCCGCGGCATCCGCCAAGCACGCCGTCACGAGCGTGTTCGGCAAGCGCTCCGGTCGCTGACACGGCGGGATCCGTGCCCGGTCCGCAACACGTGTCACTCCGGTTTACACGCGTCGCGCCGCGCCCCTAGAGTGTTCGCATCCGGGGGAAAGGGATGACGATGGCCGAGCTGCCCGATGTGCGCTTCCTCACCGTTGCGGAGGTGGCCGAGATCATGCGGGTGTCGAAGATGACGGTGTATCGCCTCGTGCATTCCGGCGAGCTGCCGGCTGTCCGCTTCGGTCGGAGCTATCGCGTGCCCGAATCTGCCGTTCGCGACGCCGTGCAACGGCCGATCGCCGACGTCGGCTAGACTGATCCGAGGCATTTTTCGCGAGGTGCCTGTTCCCGGACGCAGACGAGATGCGTCCAGACCCTGACATAGTGAGGTTTTCCGTGGGTTCTGTCATCAAGAAGCGCCGCAAGCGCATGGCGAAGAAGAAGCACCGCAAGCTGCTTCGCAAGACTCGCCACCAGCGCCGCAACAAGAAGTAAGTCGCGGCGACGTCACTGAGCGCCCCATTCGGCTCCGGCCGAGGGGCGCTTCGTGCTTTCCGGATGCGGCCGCCCCACTGCGCCGCGGCCTAGGCTGAACGTGGAGGAACGAGCATGAAATCCATCACCATCGACGAGCTCCGCGCGGGCCGCGACATCCCCCTCATCGACGTCCGCGAGGATCACGAGTTCGCCGCGGGACGGGTCCCCGGCGCGATCAGCATCCCGATGTCGCAGCTCGGTGAGCGGATCGACGAGCTGCCCGACGGCGCCTTCGATGTCATCTGCCAGGCCGGCGGACGGTCGGCCCAGGTCGTCGCCGCCCTCGAGGCACGCGGCTACGACGCCACGAACGTCACCGGCGGCACGGGCGAGTGGGCCTCGCGCGGCTTCGAGCTCGAGCGCTGACAGCGGCGCGCCACTGATGTCCACGCTGACGCTCATCTCCAAGCCCGGCTGCCACCTCTGCGACGTCGCCCGCGAGATCGTCGACACCGTCGTGGCCGACCTGCCCGGTGAAGCGGACGTCGAGGTCGTCGAGAGGTCGATCTTCGACGACCCGGCGCTCTTCGAGCAGTGGTGGGAGAAGATCCCCGTCGTGCTGATCGACGACCGCCTCCACGCGCACTGGCGCGTGTCGGCCGACCGGCTGCGCGCCGCGCTGACCGACGAAACCCCGACCCCGACCGAGGAGTCCGCATGACCATTCGCCACGTCGTCGCCTGGAAGCTCGCCGCCGAAGACCCCGAGACCCGGGCCGAGCACGCCGCCGAGGTGGCGCGCCGCATCCAGGGTCTCGTCGGTGTCGTCCCCTCGATCCGTTCGCTGAGCATCGGGCCGAACGCGGCTTACGCCGACGTCAACGGCGACGTCGCCCTCGTCGCCGACTTCGACGATGTCGCCGGTCTCGAGGCGTACCAGGTGCACCCGGCTCACCAGGAGGTCGCCGCCTTCGTCCGCGGCGTCGTCGCGAGTCGCATCTCGGTCGACTTCGAGGTCTGAGCCACCCGGCCTCGACCGGCTCGCCCCGAGGGGGTCTCAGTCCCGCCGATCGCGCTCGGCGAGCTCGTCCGTCATGACCACCGGGATCGCGTTCGTGAACGTGCTCGCCCGTCGTTCGGCCTCGGCACTGCCGGTGAAGAGCCCGTCGTTGGTCGGGGTGGGGTCGTGCGTGATCGGGTGGTCGGTGTGGTGCCCCGGGGCCGTGGCATCCGACATGACGATCCGCTGAACCGGAACGGCCTGCGGCATCGTGCGCTGCACCCACGTGACCATCGCTTCGCGCACGAGGCAGCGGAGGTCGAACAGCGTGGGAGCGTCCTTCGCGGTGACCAGGATGCGCACGCGGACGTAGCCGGCGACGGCATCCGTCACCTGCAGCACCGACGTCCGGCGATCCCAGAGGTCGGTCTTCTCGAGCACGTCGTGCAGGTGCGCGCGCATCGCGGCGGGCGAGACGTTCCAGTCGAGATCCATCTCGACGGCCCCCAGCAGTTCGGAGCCGCGCCGCGTCCAGTTCTCGAACGGCGTCGTGGTGAAGTAGGTGCAGGGGAGGACGAGTCGGCGGTCATCCCAGAGGTCGAGCACGACGTAGCTGAGGGTGATCTCTCCGACGCGGCCCCATTCGCCGTCGGCCACGACGACGTCGTCGACGCGCAAGGCGTCGCTGAAGACGATCTGCAGCCCTGCGAAGACGTTGGCGAGCACCGATTGGGCGGCCAGTCCCGCGACCACCGACGCGATTCCCGCGGAGGCCAGGACGCTCGCCCCCACCGCCCGCACCGAGTCGAAGGTCAGGAGGGCCGCGCCGATGCCGATCACGATGATGATCGCCACGGCCAGACGCCGCACGATGAGCATCTGCGTGCGGATACGGCGGGCGACGCGGTTGTCCGGCACATCGATGCGGTACCGGCCGAGCGCGATGTCGGTGACGACCAGCACGAGAGAGGCGAGCAGCCAGGCGCTCGCGGCGATGATGACGATCGTCAGCAGCTGGCTCAGGACCGACCGCCAGAGCTCGTCGGGGAAGGCGGTCTGCACGGCGGCCCACAGGACGATGGCGACGAGCAGCGAACGGAACGGCGCGCGCGAGCGGCGGCCGAGCACCTCCGGCCAGCGTTGCCGTCGCGCGGCGATGCTCAGCGCCACATGAGCGACCACAGCGATCACCACGGCGATCGCGAGACCCACCAGCACCGCGATGGCGAACTCCATCCACCCGTCCCACATACGTCGTACTCCTTCCGTCACGGGAGAAGCCACGATACGGGCGGCGGCGGACGCTGCCTGAGCGCTTGCCGGGTGCGTGGGGTGTTGTGTTACGGGGCGAGGCGCGTCGGCCCGCGGAAGAGGTACGTGACCTCGCGGATCGACGATTCACCGAGCAGCAGCATCAGCACGCGCGCGAGGCCCATGCCGAAGCCGCCGTGCGGCGGGGCGCCGTAGCGGAAGAAGTCGAGGTAGAAGTCGAGGTGCTCGGGGTCGAGACCCTTCTCCTTCGCCTGCTCGATGAGAACGTCGACGCGGTGCTCGCGCTGCGCGCCGGTCGTGATCTCGACGCCGTTGAAGAGCAGGTCGTACGACTTGGTCAGCCCGGTCTCCTCGTCGCGCATGTGGTAGAAAGCGCGGATCTCGGGGTGGTAGTCGGTGATGAAGACGAACTGGTGACCGTAGGTCTCGAGCACGTGCGCCGAGATCTGGCGTTCGCCCTCGGGGTCGAGGTCGCCGTCGGTGCGCGGGATGTCGTAGCCGCGTGCCGCGACGATCTCACGGGCCTCGGCCAGGGGGATGCGGGGGAACGGGGTCTGCGGAACCTGTACCTCGACACCGAACAGTTCGGCGATCTCGTCGCCGTGCTTGTCCTTGACGGCCTGGAAGGCGAACTGCAGCAGCTCTTCCTGCATCGCAGCGACGTCCTCGTGCGAGTCGATCCAGCTGATCTCGGCGTCGATCGAGGTGAACTCGGTCGCGTGCCGCGAGGTGAACGACGGGTCGGCGCGGAAGACGTCGCCGATCTCGAAGATCTTGCCGAAGCCCGCCGACTGCGCCATCTGCTTGAAGAACTGCGGGCTCTGCGCGAGGTACGCCGTCTTGTCCTCGAAGTAGGGCACCTCGAACAGCTCGGCGGCCGACTCGGAAGCGGAGGCCATGAGCTTGGGGGAGTGGATCTCGATGTAGTCGCGCTCGATCCAGTACGTGCGCATCGCGTGCTCGAGCGTCGTCTGCACGCGGAAGATCAGGTTGTTGCGGCGCTGACGCAGGTCGAGGAAGCGCCAGTCCATGCGCTTGTCGAGACCGGAGTCGGCCGCGATGGGCGTCTCGGGGAGGGCGGCGGCCGCGATGTCGAGGGCGCCGATCTTGATCTCGACGCCGCCGAGCTTGACGCGCTCGTCGTGCTTGAGCTCGCCCGTGACGGTGAGGAACGTGCCCGTCGAGAGGTTCGAGATCAGCTCGGTGAGGGCGAGGGCCGCGGCATCCTGCTCGCTGCCGTCCTCGGCCGGGCGCGTCGCGGGGTTGACCAGCTGCACGGCGCCGGTCTCGTCGCGGAGGATGACGAACTGCACCTTCTTCTGATCGCGGACGGTCTCGACCCATCCGGACACCGAAACGGGGCCGTCGGGGCGGGCCTGCAGCTGCTGGACGAGAACGCGTTCACTCACGAGGGGAGAGTCTACGCGTCCAGCAATCTCCGACGTTGCCGTCCTAGGCTGTGCGCGGGGCCCGGCCGGGCATCCGATCACCGAGCGCGAAGGCACCCGATGACCGTCATGACCCGCACCGCCTACGCCCACGCGTCGGAGGCCTCCGCAGACGAGGGCGGGTCGTGGCTGACCACGCTCGCCGACTGGACCGTCTCGCTCATGGACACGATCGGGCCGGCGGGGGCGGCGATCGCGGTCGGCATGGACAACCTGTTCCCGCCGATCCCCAGTGAGGTCGTCCTGCCGATGGCCGGGCTCGCGGCCTCACGCGGATCCTTCACGCTCGCCGAGGCGATCCTGTGGACCACGTTCGGGTCGGTCTTCGGCGCGTACATCCTGTACTTCCTCGGCCGCTGGCTGGGAGCGGACCGGCTGCGCCGCATCGCCGACCGGATGCCGCTGGTGACCGGCGACGACGTCGTGCGGTCGGTCCACTGGTTCGAGAAGCACGGCTCGATCGCGGTGTTCTTCGGACGGATGGTGCCGCTGTTCCGCAGCCTCATCTCGATCCCAGCCGGGGTCGCGCGGATGCACTGGTGGAAGTTCGGCCTGCTCACCACCGCGGGAAGCCTGATCTGGAACTCGATCTTCGTGATGGCCGGCTTCCTCCTCGGCGAGAACTGGCACATCGTCGAGCGCTACGCCGAGACCTTCCAGCTGATCGTGATCGTCGTCGTCGCGGTGCTCATCGTCTGGTTCGTCGTGAAGCGCGTGCGCGATCTGCGTCGCGATCGAGCCGCGGGCGCGGGGCCGGCACCGGAGCCGAGCGCCGAGGGATCCTGACCCACCGGCTGCCGGCCGATCGGGCGCTCAGGGTCCGCATAGGAGCCGCCGCCGTAGACTGGAGACCGTGCCCGCAGCCCGTCTCCATCTCGTGCGCCACGGTGAGGTTCACAACCCCCAGCGCGTGCTCTACGGACGGCTGCCGCACTTCGGACTGAGCGAGGACGGACGGCGCATGGCCCGTTCGGCCGCCGAGCACGTCGCGTCGCTCGACCGCCCGGTCACCGCCCTGATGTCGTCGCCGCTGCAGCGCACGCGCGAGTCGTCCGAGCCCTTCACCGAGCTCTTCGGCCTCGATCCTGTCATCGACGAACGAGTCATCGAGCCGCACAACGTCTTCGAGGGTCGGCGCATGCGCAACGCCCTCGTCAACCCCTGGAACTGGTGGCACCTGCGCACGCCGGCGACTCCGAGCTGGGGTGAGCCCTACCTCGAGATCGTCGCGCGCATGGATGCGGCCATGCGCGACCTGTGGCACTCGACCGATTCGGGCGATGCCGTGATCGTCTCGCACCAGCTGCCGATCTGGATCACCCACCTCGCGATCGCCGGCGAGCCGCTGCGCCACGACCCGCGTCGGCGCCGATGCGCGCTCTCGAGCGTCACGAGCTTCGAGCTCTCTGACGGGGGAGAGCGCGCCGCGTGGCGCGAGGTCGCGTACGCCGAGCCCGCATCGACCGCGGGCGCCGTCGATGTAGGAGCAGTCTGATGAAGCGCCGCCTCGTGGCCGCCGTCCTCGCACTCGGACTCGCGGCGGGCCTCGCCGCCTGCTCGAGCCCCAACGACGACCTCGCCGGGCAGTACCGCGACGGCGACAACAAGGGGTTCATCTCGGGCGATGGCACGACCACCGAGATCCCCGAGGCCGAGCGCGGCGCTCCGATCGCGTTCAGCGGCACGGCCGTCGACGGCTCGACGATCTCGAGCGCGGACTACGCCGGCAAGCCGCTCGTCCTCAACTTCTGGTACGCGCAGTGCGGCCCGTGCCGCGCCGAAGCGCCGCTGCTCGAAGAGGTCTACACCGATACGCAGGAGGTCGGCGCGGAGTTCCTCGGCGTCAACATCTACGACGGTCCCGAGCAGGCGTCGGCCTTCGAGCGGAACTACGGCATCAGCTACCCCTCGCTCCTCATGCAGGGCGACAGCGAGCTGAAGCTCGCGCTCGCGGCATCCGCGTCTGTCCAGGCGGCGCCGACGACGCTCGTGCTCGACACCGAAGGGCGCGTAGCGGCCCGCATCGTCGGCCAGCTGCGGGATGCCGGCATCCTCCGCACCCTCGTCGAGGACGCCGCGAAGGCGGGCGCCGGCGCGGGATCGTCGTGAACCCGGGCGAGATCGTCTTCGGCGGAGCCCTGTGGCTCGCGGTGCCGATCGCCGTGCTCGCGGGACTGGTGTCGTTCCTGTCGCCGTGCGTGCTGCCGCTCGTCCCCGGCTACCTGGGCTTCCTCGGCAGCGCGGTCACGCCGCGCGAGCCCGCCGGACGGGCTGTCAGCCGCGGTGAAGCTCGGAAAATGTCGGGAAGCTCGGAGGATGCCGCCGGATCGGTCCGCGTTTCGACGGATTCTCCGACGTCCGCGCCGGGCCGCGGACGCCTCCTGCTCGGTGTCGGGCTGTTCATCGCGGGGTTCACGGTCGTCTTCCTCGCGATGGGTGTCTTCGCGGGCACGATCGGCCGCGCATTCTTCGAGTACCAGGAGGTCATCACGCGCGTCCTCGGCGCCGTCGTGATCGTCCTGGGGCTCGTGTTCGTCGGCATGTTCGGCTTCGCGCAGCGGATCTACCGGCCGCAGCTGCGGCAGAATCTCGGCCTCGCCGGAGCGCCGTTGCTCGGCATCGCGATGGGCATCGGCTGGGCGCCCTGCATCGGTCCGACCCTCGCCGCGATCCTCTCGATCGCCCTCAGCCAGGCCGACCCGACCCGCGCGGGGGTTCTCGCCGTGGCGTACTCGCTGGGGCTCGGCATCCCCTTCGTCCTGCTGGCGCTGGGCGCGAGCTGGGCCACCCGCTCGGTGGCCTTCGTGCGCCGCCACATCCGCGTCGTGAACATCGCCGGGGGAGCGCTGCTGGTCGTCCTCGGCCTGCTGATGGTCACCGGCGTCTGGACCACGATCATGTCCGTCTTCCAAGGAGTGGTGGCCGGTGTCCCGACCTTCCTCTGACCAGGCCGATCCCTCGGCGCCGCTGCGACCGGGCGACCACTCCGACGCCGCTCCCGCGGCCGAACCCGCCGACGGCGACCGCGAGATCACCCAGCCCCAGCTCGGCTTCGTCGGGTGGCTGCGGTGGGGCTGGCGGCAGCTGACGAGCATGCGCACGGCGCTGGTCCTGCTGCTCCTGCTCGCGATCGCGGCCATCCCGGGGTCGATCGTGCCGCAGCGCAGCGCCGACCCCAACGGCGTCACCCAGTGGCGCACCGACAACCCCGATCTGTACCCCATCCTCGATGCGCTGCAGATGTTCGACGTCTACACCTCGGTGTGGTTCTCGGCGATCTACATCCTGTTGTTCGTCTCGCTCGTCGGGTGCGTCATCCCGCGAACGAAGCACCACTGGCAGGCCATGAAGTCGCGCCCGCCCCGCACCCCCGTGCGCCTGTCACGGCTGGCCGATCACCGCACGGTCGGAGTCGCCCTGCGCGACGACGAGGATGCCGCGGCCGCGGCGTCGGCGGCCGTCGACGAGGCTCAGCGACAGCTGCGCAAGTCGGGTTACCGCGTCGAGCGGTACGACTCGGGCCAGGTCGCATCCGTCTCGGCCGAGCGGGGCTATCTGCGCGAGACGGGCAACCTCGTCTTCCACGGTGCGCTCGTGGGCGTGCTGATCTCGGTCGGCATCGGCGGCGGGCTGACGTACACGGGTCAGACCGTCATCGTCGAGGGTGACACGTTCGTCAACTCGCTCGGTCTCGGGTACACCTCGTTCAACCCGGGCCGCTTCGTCGACACCGACCAGATGCCGCCGTACTCGCTGACCCTCGACAAGTTCGACGTGACGTACGGCCCGTTCAGCGGGGGACCGGGTCACGGGATGGCCGGAGACTTCCTCGCCCACCTCACGGTGACCGAGCCCGGGCAGGAGCCGCGCGACGGGGAGGTGCGTGTCAACCACCCCTACGGGATCGAGGGTGACCGCGTCTATCTGATGGGCAACGGCTACGCCCCCACGATCACCGTCCGCGACGCCGCCGGCGAGGTCGTGTTCAGCGAGGACGTGCCGTTCCTGCCGCAGGACAACAACATGACCTCGATCGGCGTCGTCAAGATCGCCGACGGGATGCCGAAGCAGCTCGGATTCGCCGGCTTCTTCTACCCGACGGCAGCGACGCTCGAGACGGGGGCCATCGCCTCCGCCTACGGTGACCTCACCAACCCGCTCGTGACCTTCCGTGTCTACGAGGGCGACCTCGGCATCGACGACGGGACGCCCCGCTCGGTCTACACGCTCGATCCGACCGGCATGGAGCAGATCGCCGGCGGCGACGCGGAGGCCGCGTCGCTCGAGCTCGAACCCGGTCAGACCGTCGACCTCCCGGGCGGTCGTGGCACCGTGACCTTCGAGGACCAGCGCGCATCCGGCGCTCAGGAGGCGGTCAAGCGCTACGTCTCGCTGTCGATCCACCGCGACGTGGGGGCGCCGTTCGTGCTCGTCTTCGCGATCCTCGCCACCCTCGGCCTGCTCGCGGGGCTCTTCGTGCCGCGCCGGCGCCTGTGGGTCAAGGCGACCCCGGTAGACGGAGCGATCCGCCTGGAGTACGCCGGCCTCGCCCGCGGCGAGGACCCCGCGATCGCGCAGGCGGTCGCCGACATCTCCCGCAGTCACCTCGCCGCCCTCGGGCGCGATGAGGTCGAGCTGCCGCCCGAGGCCGAGCGTCCGCGCCGTCCCCGCCCCGCCCGCGCGCAAGCGCCCGACGTAAACTGAGGATCATGCCCGAAGACCTGTCGCTGGATGCCGTCTCGGTCCTGCTCGTCTGGACAGCGGTGGCTGTCTACGCGCTCGCCTTCATCGCCTACGCGATCGATCTGGCTCGTCGTTCCGACCTCGCGCTGAAGACGAAAGACTCCGTCCCCGCCGCGGCGGCGGCTCCCGCCCTCGTCGCCGCAGGCGGTGCGCAGACGATCGGCGAGATCCGCGCCGCGGAGGCGCAGGCCGAGCTCGCGCTCAACGCCCGTCCCGCCGACCGCCCGCGCCTGCTGTGGGCGCGCATGGGCACGACCCTGACCTGGATCGGGTTCCTCTTCCACCTCGGAGCGACCGTGCTGCGCGGCATCGCCGCCGAGCGGGTGCCGTGGTCGAACATGTACGAGTTCGCCCTCACCGGGCTGCTCCTCGTGGTGATGGTCTACCTCGTCGTGCTCTTCCGGTACGACCTCCGGTTCCTCGGTACCTTCATCACCGGGCTCGCGGTCGTGCTGCTCGGCGGCTCGGTCCTCAACTTCTACGTCGCGGTGGTGCCGCTCGCCGACCCGCTGAAGTCGATCTGGCTCGTCATCCACGTCTTCGTTGCCTCGCTGGCGTCGGCGTTCTTCGCGCTCGCGTTCGCCCTGTCGATCGTGCAGCTCATGCAGGCGCGACGCGAGGCACGCGCGATCGCTCGGGTCAGCGCCGAGGCTGGGGATGCGGCATCCGCGGGATCCGCTCCGCAGCGCGACGGTGCGCGGTTCCTGCGTACGCTGCCGAGCGCCGACGCCCTCGAGTCGCTCGCCTACCGCTTCGCCATCATCGGCTTCATCTTCTGGACCTTCACCCTCATCGCCGGCTCGATCTGGGCTAACGACGCGTGGGGCCGGTACTGGGGCTTCGACACGAAGGAAGTGTGGACCTTCGTCATCTGGGTGCTCTACGCCGGCTACATCCACGCTCGCGCGACGCGCGGTTGGCGCGGAAACCGCAGCGCCTGGCTGTCGATCGTCGGCTTCTCAGCGGTGCTGTTCAACTTCATCATCGTCAACCAGTTCTTCAAGGGTCTGCACGCCTACAGCGGCCTGAGCTGACCCCTCGCCGGGGTGCGGGGCGTCGCCTCGGTTGGCAGCATGTGCCCATTCCCGTCGCGGGAGGGGGCGCGAACTGCCAACTGGGAGTCGCCTGTGGTGCGCGGCGTCGGCTCGGTTGGCAGCAGGCGCCCATTCTCGTCGCGGGAGAGGGCGTGATCTGCCAATTGAACCTTGCCGGGGTGCGGGGCGTCGGCTCGGTTGGCAGCATGTGTCCATTCCCGTCGCGGGAGGGGGCGCGAACTGCCAGCTGGGAGTCGCCTGTGGTGCGCGGCGTCGCTTCGGTTGGCAGTAGCTGCCCGTTCTCGTCGCTGGAGGGGGCGTGAACTGCCCACTCAACCTTGCCGGGGTGCGGGGCGTCGGCTCGGTTGGCAGCATGTGCCCATTCCCGTCGCGGGAGGGGGGCGCGAACTGCCAGCTGGGAGTCGCCCGCGGTGCGCGGCGTCGCTTCGGTTGGCAGTAGCTGCCCGTTCTCGTCGCGGGAGGGGGCGTGAACTGCCAACTCAACCTCGCCGGGGTGCGGGGCGTCTGCTCGGTTGGCAGCAGGCGCCCATTCCTTTCGCTCGAGGGGGCGTGAACTGCCAACTCACTCGCTCCGCCCCGCCTCACGAGAAGGCGGGGCGAACGCGTGTCAGACGGCGGCGGGGTGCAGCACGTCGCGCACCGAGGTCGTGCGCGCCCGGGCCGTGACGATGACCGTGACCACGAGTGAGATCGCCGTCCACACGAGCAGCCCCGCAACCGCGGCTCCGGCACCTCCGGCCGAGGTGAGCACCGCGAGCAGGCCCTGGTAGGCGGATGCCGTCGGCAGCAGCCCCGCGATCTGCGACAGCACTCCGGGCACGGTCGAGACGACTCCCGTGGCCACCGCCAGCACGGCGACACCGGCCGCGACCCATCGGCCCGCTCCGCCGAGCAGCGCGACGAGGGCCTGGTTCACGGCGGCGAAGGCGACACCCGCCAGGGCGGAGAGTCCGGCGAACGCGGCCCACGTCCACGGGTCGTACGACGCCGCGAGCTGCACGACCACCGCGACCAGGACGCCCTGCACGAGCCCGACCACCGCGGCGGGGGCGAAGGCCCGCAGCGTCAGCAGGAACGACGGGCGACGTGAGGTCAGCGCGCCGCGGGGGACGGCCTGCAGCGCGACGAACGATCCGATCGCGCCGAGCCACAGGGCGAGGCCCGTGAGTAGCGGGATGGCCGAGGCGCCGAACAGGTCGGACCCGAGACCCTCTGCCTCGACAGGGGCGGCCACGACGCTCGCGAGGTCGGTCGCCTGCTGGTCGGTGTACGACGGCAGCGCCGCCGTCGCGGTGTCGAGGCCGTCGGCGAGGGTGCCCGTGCCGTCGGCGACGGTTCCGACGCCGGTGGCGAGGTCGGTCGCACCGCCGGCCAGTTCGCCGGCGCCGGACGAGAGCTGTGAGGCGCCGTCGGCGGCCGATCCGGCACCTGCGGCGAGGGCCGAGGCGCCGGAGGCCAGCTGGCCGCCTCCGGCTGCGAGAGCGTCGGCACCGTCGGCGAGCTCGGTCATGCCGTTCGCGAGCTGCGTCGCCGCACCGGCGGCCTGCTGCAGACCGGAGATCAGCTCGGGCGCAGAGGCCGCCAGTCCCGAGACCTGTCCGGCGATCTGCCCGGACTGACCGATCACACCGGTGACCTCGGGCAGGGCGCTCTGCGTGCGCGCGGAGACGGTGCGAAGGGCGTCGCAGACCTGCGCCGATCCGCCGTCGGCCTCGCAGCTCGCCGCGACGGCCGCGAGCTCGTCGGCGGCCTGCGTCACGCCGGTCGCGATGCGGTCGGAGTTCTCGGCGAGGTATTGCGCTCCGGCAACGGCCTCGGCGGGGATCTCGGGAACGCTCAGCCCGCTCAGCGACTGCGACAACTGGGTCGCGAACTCGTTGGTTCCGCCCGCGAGGGTGCGCGCGCCCTGCGCCCAGGTCGTCAGGCCCGTCTGGGTCGCCGCGGCCCCGTCGGAGAGCTGCGAGGCACCGGTCGCGAGCTGGCCGACCCCGTCCGAGAGGGTTCCCGCACCGCTGGCCAACTGGCCCGCACCGTCGGCGAGCTGCGTGGCGCCGTCGGCTGCCTGCCGCCCGCCGTCGGCGAGCTGTCGGGCGCCCGAGGCGGCATCTCCGAGCTGATCTCCCAGCGTCGTGAAGCCGAGGAACACGTTCTCGAGATAGACCGTCGAGAGCTGCGAGCCCATGAGCGAGGTGGCCGCCTGTGTGATCTGCGCCGTGATGGCGTCGTCGACGACGAGGCTGTCCGGGGCGGTGTCGACCCGGATGGTGGCCTTCTCGGGCGTGCCGCCCGGGGCGGTCGAGGTGGCCGCAGCCGAGAAGCCGCTCGGGATCGTGACGACGGCGTCGTAGGTGCCGTCGGCGAGCCCGGCCCGGGCGTCCTCGTCGTTCGAGATGACCCAGTCCAGGTTGCTCGGGACCTCGTCCGACCCGGCGACCAGACCGGCGGTCAGCTGCCGGCCGAGGGGCGCGAGCTGACCGTTGACCTCGACCGCCTGGTCGTCGTTGACGATCGCCGCCCGCATGTTGTCGAGGCGCTCGACGGGGTTGTAGAGCGCTGCGACCAAGACGCCGCCGATGAGGACGGGCAGCAGGATGACGCCCACGATCGTGAGCCAGGTGACGGGCTTGCGCGAGCGGGCGCGCTCGATGAACAGGGTCATGACGGGATCACCTCGGTGTTCGGGTGCGACGGTTCGGACGCGGATGTCGCGGATGCACCGCCGTGCAGGGGGAGGGTGTGGGGCGCCGGGCGATGGGCCTCAGCGAGGATGTCGAGCACGCCGAGCTCGCGCCGCACGATCGCCACGACGGTGAGGGCACCGGCCCCCGCGTGGCGTTCGTCGAGGTCGGATGCCGCATCGCGGAGCACCGCGGCGGCCTGATCGCGGTCAGCGCCGGCGAGGGCGTCGAGTCCGTCGACCACGACGATCGTCGCTCCGCCCGAGGTGGCGCGACGCAGCTCGGCCACCGGGTCGGTCGTGTCGTCGAGCAGCGCGAGGCCGACGTGCGAGCGGACCCACGGCGCCCGCTCGGGCAGCAGGTGCCCGCCGACGCGGAGCAGCCCCCCGTCGACGCGGAGCCGCCCGGAGACGGCGAGGGCGAAGGCGCGGCCGACGCGCGGATCGGGGTGGGAGACGACGAGCGACTCGCCGGGCTCGACCCGGAAGGTCGCGTCGGAGAAGACCGCCGCGTGGCCGTCGTCGTCGGCGTGGACGGCGACATCCTCTCCGACCAGGGCGGCGGAGGTGTTGCGCTCCGGCCACTCGCGCAGCGAGAGCTCGCGCTCGACGGCCTCGCCCTCGATGTCGAAGTGGGGGAGGATGCGGTCGAGCCAGCGCGGCATCCACCACGCCTTCTCACCGAGCAGCGCCATGACGGCCGGCACGAGCGTCATGCGGATGAGGAATGCGTCGACGGCGATGCCGACGGCGAGCCCCAGTGCGATCGGCTTGATCGACGAGTCGCCCTCGGGGACGAACGCGGCGAAGACGGCGAACATGATCACCGCCGCGGCCGTGACGACGCGCGCCGACGAGGTGAAACCGGAGCGGACGGCCCCGACGGCGGTGAGGCGATCCGCGCGGCCGCCCCGGTCGCGGCGGGCATGGACGTAGTCCTCGCGCATCCGCGAGACGAGGAAGACCTCGTAGTCCATCGCGAGGCCGAACAGGACGCCCATGAGGATGATCGGCATGAAGCTGATCACGGGCCCCTCGCGGGTGACGTGCAGCAGGTCGGCGAACCAGCCCCACTCGAAGACGGCGGCGACGACGCCGAAGGCGGCGAGCACCGACAGCAGATATCCGAGCGCGGCCTTGATCGGCACCCAGATCGATCGGAACACGATCGTCAGCAGGATGAGCGAGAGCCCGACGACGAAGACACCGAAGGGCAGCAGGGCTTCGCCGAGCCGATCGGAGATGTCGATACCCACGGCGGTGAACCCGGTGACCTTGAGGTCGACCCCGTACTCGTCGAGCAGGCGGTCGTGCTGTGCCCGCAACTCGCGCACGAGGTCGGCCGTCTCGGGGGAGTCGGGTGCGGTCTCGGGCACGATCTGCACGAGCCCGGTGTCGGCGGTCTCGTTGGGGGTGGCGAGCGCGACCTCCTTCACCCCGGGAATGGTGGCGATGTCATCGCCGATGTCCTGCATCAGGGTCAGCGGATCGTTCGAGGTGACGATCGTCCCGGTCATGATCAGCGGACCGTTCGCGCCGGGACCGAAGTGCTCGGCGGTGAGGTCGTACGCCTGCCGGGCCTCGCTCGAGGGCGGCTGCACCCCCGCGTTGGGGAGGGCAAGGGTCAGGCTCGCTGACGGGATCGCGACGACGCCGAGACCCGCGATGACCGCGATCGTGGTGACGAGCGGATGCCGCGTGACGCCGCGCACCCAGCGCTCCGAGAACGATCGACGGGGCGCGGCCGGTCGCTTCCGCGACCGCTTCGCTCGGCGGGGCCAACCGGCGACACGAGCTCCGGCGAAACCGAGGAGCGCGGGAGTGAGGGTGACGGCGACGACGACGGCGATCGCGACGGCAACGGCTGCAGCGATGCCCATCGTCGTGAGGAAGGGGATGCCGGCGAAGCTGAGCCCGATCAGTGCGATGAGCACCGTGATGCCCGCGAACGCGACGGACGATCCCGCGGTTCCGGTCGAACGGGCGGCGGACTCCTCCGGGTCCATGCCCGCACGCACCTGGTCCTGATGTCGGGCGGCGATGAAGAGCGAGTAGTCGATGCCGACGGCGAGGCCGAGCATGACCGACAGCAGCGGGGTCGTCGACGACACCGAGGCGAACTGCGTCGCCACGAAGATCATCGCCGTCGCGAGCGCGACCCCGATGAGAGCGCTGACGAGCGGGAACCACGAGACGGCGAATGAGCGGAACGTGACGATGAGGACGAACAGTGCCACCAGCACACCGATCACCTCGACGATCGACAGCGCCGGGATCGAGGTCGAGAACAGGTCACCGCCCAGCGCGATCTGCGTGCCGTCGGGCAGGTCCGCCCGCATCCGGTCGGCCACCGAGGTGAGCGCGTCCTTCGTCTCTGCGCTGACCGAGGTCGCCTCGCCGTCGAACTGCACGCGGACGATCGCGGCCCGGTCGTCCTCCGAGACCAGGCCGGAGACCGTCTGGTCGAACGGATCGGTCACGGCGAGGACGTCATCACCCAGGTCGCCGAACGCGGTCACGGTGTCGGCGATCTCGCCGGCGAACGGCTCGTCGCGCACGCTGTCTCCCTCGGGGGCGACGACGACGAGCTGCGCGCTCGTGCCGCTCGCCTGGGGGAACGTGCGGTTCAGCAACTCCAGCCCCTCCTGCGCCTCGGTCCCCGGGATCGAGAAGGAGTTGTCGGTGCCCTTGTTCAGCAGCGCCGCTCCGCCGCCGGCGATGACGAGGATCAGCAGCCACGAGACGAGGACCCGCCAGGGGTGACGGAACGACCAGCGTCCGAGGGTGAACAGGAGTGTGGACACGGGCGCTCCAGGTCTGATCGATCGTCATGGTTGTTCGATACAGCGCTGTATCCGATACACCAATGTATCCTAGGTTGATCACCCATCGATCAGGCTGGACGATCGGTGTGAAACACGAGGAGCACCATGGATGCCGAGGCCCGCCCGGCCACCCGCAGTCGCGAGAACACGCGCGCCCGGCTGCTGGACGCCGCCGCCGAGGTGTTCGCCGAGGTGGGGCTGGATGCCGCGTCGGTCGAGGCCGTCTGCGACCGCGCCGGATTCTCGCGCGGCGCCTTCTACTCGAACTTCGACTCCAAGGGCGAGCTCTTCCTCGCCCTGGTCGAGCGGTCCTCCAGCGAGAAGCTCGACCTGGTCGCCGACCGCGTGCGCGCCCTCGACCGCACCGCGGCGCCCGACCCGTCCTCGCTCGTCCCCCAGGTCGTTGGCGTCTCGCTCGCCGGCATGGAGCCCCGGCTGGTGTCCGAGCTGCGCACGCAGGCTCTGCGCGACGAAAGGATGGCCGAGGCGTACCTTCGCCTGCAGGACGGCATCGTCGAACGGGTCCGGGTGATCGTCGACGACATCCGGAAGGTCTACGAGCTGCGGTTCCGGCTGCCGGTCTCGGAGGTCGCGCAGCTCATGGTCGACCTCTCCGATGCAACGTGCGAGCGGGCGGCGGTCGAAGGGCTCGGCGAACCCGAGACGACGCGGCTGCTGCACGAGCGCATCGGGCAGCTCGCGACCGCGCTCCTCGACGCCTGAGGCCCGAGCGACCTGCGCTCAGCGCGCCTGTGCGAGCACCGCGTGGCAGCGCTCGAGCCGCTCGCGCCACCACCGCTGCCGCTCCGCGGACGGGGCGAGCGCGGCGACGGCATCCCGGTCGACCGTGACCCGTCCGGTCGCGAGCTCACCCGAGAGCGGACGCAGGGCGGGGGTCGCGACGTCGTCGACGAAGAGGGAGGCCGTTCCCAGGCCGCAGTCGAAGTCGAGGTTAGGCAGGGCCGCCGCCAGGGTGACCCCCATCGACAGGCCGACGCTCGTGTCGAGGGCGCTCGAGACCACCGCGGGTAGACCCGCCTCTGCCACCAGAGCGAGCGCACGCCGGACGCCGCCGAGCGGCTGCGCCTTGATGACGAGCAGATCGGCGGCACCGGCTCGCGCCACCGCGAGCGGGTCGTCGGCCTTGCGGACGCTCTCGTCGGCGGCGATGGGAATTCCCATGTAACGCACACGGCGGCGCAACTCGGCGAGCTCCTCGACGCTCGCGCACGGCTGCTCGACGTACTCCAGGTCGTACTCCGCCAGGGCGTGGAGCGCGTGCTCGGCCTCGTCGAGGTTCCACACGCCGTTCGCGTCGATCCGCACACGCCCCTCGGGGCCGAGCGCCTCGCGGACCGCCCGCACGCGGGCGACGTCGTCGGCGAGCACCTGGCCGCGCTCCGCGACCTTGACCTTGACCGTGCGGCATCCGTCGTACCGCGAGAGCACCTCGGCGACGCGCTCGGCCGCGACGGCCGGCACGGTGGCGTTCACGGCGACGCGCTCGCGGACCGGCGCGGGCATCGCGGTCCAGCCGAACTCGAGCGCGGCGGCCAGCCAGGTCGCGGCCTCACCGTCGTCGTACTCGGTGAACGGCGAGAACTCCGTCCAGCCCTCCGGCCCCTCGAGCAGCAGCGCCTCTCGCACGTCGACGCCGCGGAAACGCGTCGTCAGCGGCAGCGCCACGACGTGCGATCGGTCGAGCAGCTCGGCCAGGGAGGGGAGGGGCATGGCGGGGTCCACGCGTTCATCCTCCCACCGCGGCATAGGCTGGCGGCATGGTCTCGGAACTGTTCGATCCCGCGGAATGGTCGCTCGCCCCCGGGGCGGACGCCTACACCGACATCACCGCTCACGTCTCGACCGACGGGCGCATCGCGCGCATCGCGTTCGACCGTCCCGAGGTGCGCAACGCCTTCCGCCCGCACACGGTCGACGAGCTGTACCGCGCGCTCGACATCGCGCGCCAGGACCCGCGCATCGGCGTCGTGCTGCTCACCGGCAACGGTCCGAGCGCGAAGGACGGCGGCTGGGCGTTCTGCTCGGGCGGTGACCAGCGCATCCGTGGCCGCGACGGCTACAAGTACAGCGATGACGAGAGCGCGGTCGCCGATCCGGCCCGGGCCGGGCGCCTGCACATCCTCGAGGTGCAGCGCCTCATCAGGTTCATGCCGAAGGTCGTCATCGCCGTCATTCCGGGTTGGGCTGCGGGCGGCGGGCACTCCCTGCACATCGTGTGCGACCTCTCGATCGCCTCGGCCGAGCACGGCCGGTTCAAGCAGACCGACGCGGATGTCGGGTCGTTCGACGCCGGGTACGGCTCGGCGTACATGGCGCGGCAGGTCGGCCAGAAGATCGCCCGCGAGGTGTTCTTCCTCGCGGAGGAGTACTCCGCGCAGCGCGCCTACGAGATGGGCGCGGTCAATCGTGTCGTCCCGCACGCCGAGCTCGAGCGCGAGGCGATCGCGATGGCCCGCACGATCCTCGGCAAGTCGCCCACCGCGATCCGCATGCTGAAGTTCGCCTTCAATGCGATCGACGACGGAATGGTCGGCCAGCAGGTGTTCGCGGGCGAGGCGACGCGGCTCGCCTACGGCACCGACGAGGCCGTCGAGGGGCGTGACGCCTTCCTGCAGAAGCGCGACCCCGACTGGTCGCCCTACCCCTACCACTTCTGAGATGGCTCGCCTCTGACATGGCGGTCGACCTCGTCCCGGTCGCGTCGGAGCCCCGCGCGGTGCTCCGGGCCCTTCGGCAGACCCTCGACGGTGCCGGGCCGGCGCTCGCCCTCGGCGCGCCCGCCGGCACGAGCGCTCCGGCGCAGGCGCCGCCGGGAACCGTCGCCGTCGTCACGACGTCGGGGTCGACGGGGGTGCCCAAGAGCGTCGTGCTCAGCCGTTCGGCCCTCATCGCCAGCGCCGCGTCGACCGCGGCCCGCATCGGCGAAGGGCGCTGGCTCCTCGCCCTGTCGCCCGGGTACGTGGCGGGGCTGCAGGTGATGGTGCGCAGCCTCCTCGCGGGGCACCAGCCGGCCGTCCTCACGGGGTCGTTCTCGCCCGCCGCCTTCGCCGCGGTCACCGCGTCGACGCACTCGAGCGTCGGCGGGCAGCGTGCGGCGACGTTCACCTCGCTGGTACCCGCCCAGCTGGCCGATCTGCTCGATGCGGCCGAGACGAATGCCGCCGTCGCCGACGCCCTGCGGGCCTACGAGGCGATCCTGGTGGGCGGGCAGGCGCTCCCGGCGTCGCAGCGCGAGCGCGCCACGCGGTTGGGGGCGCGCATCGTGCGCACCTACGGCTCGACGGAGACCAGTGGCGGATGCGTCTACGACGGCGTCCCGCTCGACGGGGTAGGGGTGCGGATCGTGGCCGGCGAGGTGCAGCTCTCGGGCCCCATGCTCGCCGACGGCTACCTCGGCGAGCCCGACCGCACGGCGGCATCCTTCATCGTGGACGACGGTGTGCGCTGGTACCGCACCGGCGACGCGGGGGAGTTCGACGAGAACGTGCTGCGGGTGACCGGGCGCGTCGACAACGTCATCATCTCGGGTGGCGTCAACGTCTCGCTCGACCGCGTCGAGGCCGTCGTCCGGGAGCGACCCGGACTCGCGTCGGCCGTCGTCGTCGCGACGGCCGACGAGCGATGGGGGCAGGCGTCCGCCGTCGTCGTCGAGATCGCAGCGCTCGCCGAGATCGGTGCCGACGAGTCGGCTCTGCTGTCCGAGATCCGGGACACGGTCGGCGACCGGCTCGGCAAGCCGGCGCGCCCGGCACGGGTCGTCCCGGTCGAGCGCATGCCGGTGCTCGCGAGCGGAAAACCCGACCGTGCGGCGTTGCGTCGCATGCTCGCGATCTAGGATGATCCCTCGTGGCTCGCTCGTCTCGCTCCCCGAAGTCGTCTCGTCCCGCGCCGCGCGGCGGTAACCCCGCCAAGCGCGGCCTCGTCTCGGCTCCGCCGCCGCGGAAGGCGACGGCTCGCGACTGGATCGGCGCGGCGCGGCTGCGCACCCTGCCGCTCGCGATCACCCCGGTTCTCATCGGCACGGGGGCGGCGATGCTCGTCGACCGCGACCTGCACTGGGTCATCGCGCTGTGCTGCCTCGTGGTCGCGGTCGCACTGCAGATCGGCGTCAACTACGCCAACGACTACAGCGACGGCATCCGGGGCACGGACGATGTGCGCGTGGGTCCCGCGCGACTCACCGGCGGCAAGCTGGCGAAGCCCCGAACGGTGCTCATCGTCGCCCTCGGGTTCTTCGGTATCGCCGCCGTCGCCGGCATCGCGATCGTCGTGCGGACGGGGCACTGGTGGATGCTGCTGGTCGGGGCCGCCTGCGTCGTCGCGGCGTGGTTCTACACGGGTGGCAAGCGCCCGTACGGCTACGCGGGTCTCGGCGAGCTCTTCGTCTTCGTCTTCTTCGGCATTGTCGCAACCGTCGGCACGACCTTCGTCCAGGCCGGATTCGTTCCCCAGGAGAGCTGGTTCGGCGCGGTGGGCGCTGGGCTCCTCGCGTGCGCCGTGCTCCTGGCGAACAACCTGCGCGACATCGACCAGGACCGCATCGCCGGCAAGCGCACCCTGACGGTCCTGATCGGCCGGACGGCGACGCGCATCGTCTTCACCCTGTTCGTCCTGGCGCCGTTCGCGATCGCCGTGCTGCTCGCCCTGGTCTATCCGATCGCCTGGCTGAGCCTCTTCGCGCTGCTGCCGGCTCTGTCGGCCATCCTCATCGTCTGGACGTACCGCCAGCCGCGTGAACTGGTCGTCGCCCTCGCGCTGACCTCGTTGACGTCCGTCGCGTACGGCGCGTTCCTGTTCTGGGCCTTCGTCGGCTGAGGCCCGGAAGACCTGAGGTCAGGACGCGGCGTCTTCGGCCTCGGCGTCGGTCTGGGCGCCGGAGCGGCGGCGCGTGCGTCGTTCGGCGAGGCCCGAAGCGACATCGTCGAGCGGCCGGCGCAGGAAGATCATCGACAGGCTCAAGCCGATGAGGGCGGCGAAGATCGCTGAGAGCCAGTAGTACTCGCGCATGATGGGGAACAGCATCATGATGCCGAACGGGACCAGGAAGGCGAGGAGCCGCAGCACCGAGTAGACGACGGCCGAGCGGGCATTCATCCGGCCATTCTACGTCCGGGCCGAGGGGGTCGCCGGACGCCTAGGATGGGGGGATGGCGCGGCTCCTGCTCATCGGTGTGCTGCTGGCACTCGCCTTCTGGGTGTACAGCATCGTCGACTGCGCGCTGCAGGACGCGACCCGTCACCGCGGCGTCAGCAAGCCGGTCTGGATCCTCATCGTGGTCCTGCTGCCCGTGCTGGGCGGCATCCTCTGGTTCGTCGTCGGACGCGCCCGCCGCGCGAGCGCTCCCGTCCGCCGAGCCCCGGACGACGACCCCGACTTCCTCGGCAGCCTCGGGTCGGTGCGAGACCAGGACGAGCGCATCCGCCGTCTCGAGGAGGAGCTCGCGGCCCTCGACGCCGAGGCCGACGACCCTCGCGACGTTCCGCCCGCTTCCTCGTCGTCGAGCGACGACGACGCCGAAGGTCCGGCCGGCTCACGCGGCCCGCGCGCCTGAGATGAGCGGGGCCGAACACGCTCCGACGCCGGCGGATCGGGCGCCGGCGACCGACGCCGCCGCCGCACTGCTCGGTGCTCTCGTCGCCGGGGGAGTGCGCCACGTGGTCCTGAGCCCGGGATCGCGCTCCCAGGCGCTCGCGCTCGTGGCGGCGGAATTGGAGCGGCGGGGCCTCATCCGTCTGCACGTCCGCATCGACGAGCGGGTCGCCGGGTTCACCGCGCTCGGTATCGGACGTGACACCCGGATGCCGGCGGCTGTCGTATGCACGTCGGGAACGGCGGTCGCCAACCTGATGCCTGCCGTTCTCGAGGCGCACCACTCCGGCGTGCCGATGCTGCTGCTGACCGCCGACCGGCCGCCGGAGCTGCGCGGCATCGGGGCCAATCAGGCGACGCATCAGCCCGGGATGTTCTCGCGCTTCGTCCGGCTCGAGGTCGACGCCGTGACGCCGCAGGACATCGACGACGCCCCCACCGGGGCGCAGTCGGCGGAGATCGCCGTCCTGGCCGCCGACGCGCTCACCGCGGCGCTCGGCGACCGATCGCGGCCGGCCGGCCCCGTGCACCTGAACCTGCCGTATCGGAACCCGTTGTCGGGCGGCCTCCCGCCGTGGCTCATCGACGCGGACGCCGAGCCCGCGCCCGCCCCGGCCGCCCGCGGCGCCGAGCCGGGCGAAACAGTCGACGCCACAGTGTCGGGCGCGCACTATCAGGGCGGTGGGGGCATCGGCCAAGCCGAACCCCCGATGCCCCTCGAGCCGGTGGAGCTCACCCGCGGGCCGAACACGCTCGTCGTCGCGGGCGCGGATGCCGGTCCGGCGGCGGAGGATCTCGCTCACGCGGGAGGCTGGCCGCTCGTCGCCGAGATCGTCAGCGGTGCGCGGTTCGGGCGCAACACCGTCCACGGTTACCGTGCGGTGCTCTCCCGCCCCGATCTCGCCGACGCCGTGGAACGGGTCGTCGTGTTCGGGCACCCGACGCTCAGCCGCGAGGTGGCCGCATTGCTTTCGCGACCGGAGGTCGAGGTCTGGGCCGTGCGCGGCCCAGGAGAGGACCTGAATCTCAACGGAACGACGACAGCGGTCGCCGCGGTGTCCGTTCAGCCCGGAGAGGCGGACCGGGCCTGGCTCGGCGCCTGGATGCGCGCATCGCGTGAGGAGGCCGTCGACCTGAGCCCCGCGGCGCCCGATGTCGACGGGCTCGCGTCGGCGGTGCCGCAGGAGCGACTCGGCGCGATCTCGGCGGAGATGGCCGTTCTCAAGGCTCCGCTCGACCGTGAGTCGCTCGTCGACGCCGTCTGGCGGGCGAGCTGGCCGCACGATCGTCTGCTGTTCGCCTCGTCGAGGCTCGTTCGCGTGGCCGACACGGTGCTCGGTGGCAAGAAGGTGCCCGTGCACGCCAATCGGGGGCTCGCGGGCATCGACGGCATCGTCGCCACCGGAATGGGTATCGCGGTCGCGAGCCAGGACGACGCACGGGCGGGCGTGACCCGCGTGCTCACCGGCGACCTGTCTCTGCTGCACGACGTCGGCGCGCTGCTGCTTCCCGGCACCGAGGACGAACCCCGGATCCAGGTCATCGTCGGCAACGACGGCGGGGGCACCATCTTCGACGGGCTCGAGGTCGCCGGCACCGCACCGCCGGAGGCCGCCGACCGGGTGCTCTTCACGCCGCATGAGGCGCGGCTCGAGCAGCTCGCGCTCGCCTACGGGTGGGAGTACCGCCGCGTGACGACGCGCTCCGCGCTCGACCAGGTGCTCACCTCGCCGGTCGGCGGACGTCAGCTCATCGAGGTCCCGCTCGCCCGCTGAGTCGCTCCGCCCGGTGTGCGGTCCGTGCGCGCCCGCTCAGGCCAGCGCGTCGATGATCGGCCGGAACTTCACTCGCGTCTCGAGCATCTCCGACTCGGGGTCGCTCGCGCCCACGATGCCCGCACCGGCGTAGGCGGTGAAGGGCATCGAGGCGCCGCCGTCGGCGCGGTCGCCGGGACGGAACTGCGCGCACCGCAGCGCGATGGCCCACTCGCCGTCGCCGTGCGCGTCGATCCATCCGACGGGTCCCGCGTACCGTCCCCGGCTGAAGGGCTCGAGGCGGCGGATCTCGTCGAGTGCGTTCGGGGTCGGTGTGCCGGCGACCGCCGCGGTAGGGTGCAGCACGGCGACGAGGTCGAGGGCGGAGGCATCCCCGGCGAGCTCGCCCTCGACGTCGGTCGCCAGGTGCCAGACGTTCGGCAGCTTGAGCATGAACGGCTGCTCGCCGGCGACGAGCGACGAGGTCGACGGGCGGAGTGCGTCGAGCACGCTGCGCACCGCATAGCCGTGCTCGTCGAGGTCCTTCGTGCTGGTGGCGAGGGACAGGGATGCCGCCGTGTCGGCGTCGGCGTCGGCCCCGCGTGCGATCGTCCCGGCGAGGACGCGCGCGGTGACGGTGCCGCCCGACACCGTCACGAGAGTCTCGGGGCTTGCACCGATCAGACCGTCGACCGCGAACGCCCACGTGTCCGGGTACGCCGACGACAGTGCGCGCACGAGGCGCCGGAGATCGGCATCCGCGGGAACGGTGCCGGCGAGATCACGCGCCAGGACGACCTTCTGCAGGTCGCCGTGGAGGATCGCGTCGACGCCCGCGCGCACGATCTCCTGGTAGCCGTCGGGTGTCAGCGCTCCGGGGCCGGTCGTCGCCGACCAGTGCGGGCCGAAGCCGGTCGCGGCGGGGAGGGCGGCATCCGGGTCGGAGCCGTCGGCGGTGATCGCGGTCACCCAGGCGCGTGACCCGCGGCGACCCACGACGAATCGAGGCACCGCGAAGTGCAGCGGCGGTGTCGTGGCGTCGGCGCGGTCGTCGGGGCGGGGATCGAACGGCAGAGCGCCGAACGCGAGGATTCCCGATCCGGGCAATCCGACCGGATCGTCGATCTCGGCGGCGGCGACCGTTCTGCGCCACCAGTCGGCGGCTTCGCGTGGACCGGGGTTCGCGTCGGCTGAGTCGAAGGCCGCGGCAGTGCCGCGCGCCACGAGGATGTCGCCGCGTCGCGACCACACCGTCGGGTGCTGCGGGTCGGCGAACACCAGCAGCTCGTCGGGGGCCTCGATCTCGCGAGTGACCACGCGCAGCCGGGCGGCGGGCGCAGAATCGTTCACTCGACCAGCCTAGACTCGGCGCGTGATGCTCCGCCCCGTGCCGGGAACCCCGATGACCTTCCGCTGGCGCAAGTGGAACGGCGGAACCCACTGGGTGCACGCCTGCACCTACCTCGGAAGCGACGAGCACGGCGACTGGTTCGGCCAGCGCCCCGGCGACCGCAGCAACCGGCCCGGACGCGACTTCGTCGCGACGCATCCGTGCGTGATGCTCCTGCCTCCGGTCGGCGAGTGGGTGCTGACGATGAACGCTCCGCCGCATCCCACCCGCGTGTACATCGACATCGCCTGGGACGCCCGGTGGGACGAGGGCGGCGAGCCCACGGCGATCGACATGGACCTGGATGTCGTCGACTCCGCCACCCGCGGCATCTGGATCGACGACCGCGACGAGTGGGACGAGCATCGCGTCGCCTACGGGTACCCGCGGGAGATCGTCGCCGAGCTCGAGGCCCTGGCCGTCGACCTCGAGGCGGCCGTCACCGCGCACCGAGCGCCCTTCGACGCCCCCACGGCCGCCCATTGGCTCGGCATCCTGGCATCCCTCCCCGCCCCCGCGGGCCCCTGACTCCCGTCCGCCCGCCGAGGTCCCACTCCGGCCGGGAAAGCCGCGCCCATACCCGGCCGAAGTGGGACCTCGCGGGGCGGGGCTGAGCGGGCACAGCCGCGCCTAGACTCGGAGCGTGACCAGCGAGCCCAACCGCGCCGACCTCGGCAAGGACCCGTCGCGTGTGAGCGGCATGTTCGACCAGGTGGCCGGCGCCTACGACCGCACCAACGACGTCCTGAGCCTCGGCCAGGACCGCCTCTGGCGCATCGCGGCCACCCGCGCGATCGACCCGAAGCCGGGGGAGCGCATCCTCGACCTCGCCGCGGGAACGGGTGCGAGCTCGGTCTCGCTCGCCCGCAGCGGTGCCGAGGTCGTCGCCGCTGACTTCTCGCCCGGCATGATCGCCGAGGGCGTCCGCCGGTACGGAGCGCAGGCGCCGGGCGGCGGCATCCCGAACCTGTCGTTCGTCGAGGCGGATGCCACGAACCTGCCCTTCGAGGATGCCGAGTTCGACGTCGTCACGATCTCGTTCGGACTCCGCAACGTCAACGAGCCGAAGAAGGCGCTCGCCGAGATGCTGCGCGTCACCAAGCCCGGCGGCCGCCTGCTCATCAGCGAGTTCTCGCAGCCGCCCTCCCGGGCGTTCGCTGGGCTCTACCGCTTCTACAACGACCGGGTGCTGCCGCTGGTCGCGCGCGCGGTGAGCTCCAACGCCGAGGCCTACGACTACCTCAACGAGTCGATCCGCGACTGGCCCGACCAGCGCACCCTGGCCGGGTGGATCCGCGAGGCCGGCTGGGACGAGGTCGCGCACCGCGATCTGTCCTTCGGCATCGTGGCGCTCCACCGCGCTGTCAAGCCCGCGGTCTGAACCGGCTCGCGCGGATCGGCGCGGTCGCCCGGCCGGTAGGCTGGAGAGGTGACATCGAGCCCATCCGCGCCGCGGCTGGCGAAGCACCTCGGGATGACCGAGCGCATCTTCGCCGGACCCCGCACCCGCAAGCTGCTCGCGACCGTCGAAGCCGGGCTCGAGCGCGTCGAGTCGCGCCTCGGCGATGAGCTCACCGTCAGCGACGCGCTCGTCGACGCCAAGACCCGATACCTCTACGAAGCCGGCGGCAAACGGTTGCGGCCCATGCTGGCTCTGCTCACCGCGCAGCTCGGCGACGGTGCGACCGAGGACGTCATCGCCGGCGCTGCGGCGCTCGAGCTGACCCACCTCGGATCGCTGTACCACGACGATGTCATGGACGGTGCCGACAAGCGACGCGGCGTCCCCAGCGCACACGAGGTGTGGGGGAACAACGTCGCGATCCTCACCGGCGACCTGCTCTTCTCGCGGGCGAGCCAGCTGATGGCGCGCATCGGCGAGCGAGCAATCCGCGTGCAGGCAGACACCTTCGAGCGCCTGGTGCTCGGTCAGATGCACGAGACCATCGGCGCTCAGCCCGGCGATGATCCCGTCGAGTTCTACATCCAGGTGCTCGCCGACAAGACCGGCTCGCTCATCGCCGCTGCGGCGCAGGTGGGCGTGCTCTTCTCCGGCGGACCGGAGGAGCTCGCCGAGCCGCTGCTCGCGTTCGGCGAGAAGGCCGGCGTCGCCTTCCAGCTGCTCGATGACGTCATCGACCTCTCCGCCGACCCCGAGGCCACGGGCAAGGTTCCCGGAACCGACCTGCGTGCCGGGGTGCCGACGATGCCCTACCTGTTGCTGACCCGCGCCGACGATGCCGCTTCGCGCGAGCTCGCCGCGACGATCGACCGCGGCGTCGCCGAGATCGCGGAGGGAGCCGATCCCGCGATCCTCGACGAGCCGCTCGCCCGCCTGCGCGACCACGAGGTGACGGCCCAGACGCGGCAGCTCGCCGAGAAGTGGGCCGACGACGCCGTCGCGGCCCTCGCACCGTTGCCGACCGGCGCCGTGCGCGACGCGCTGACCCGGTTCGCCGAGGTCGTCGTCGACCGCGCCAGCTGACACAGACCCCCGCTGCGCCCGCGCTCGGGTGCCACCAGGAACGAGGAACACCCATGACCAAGCTGAGGCTGGCCATCGTCGGAGCCGGGCCCGCCGGCATCTACGCCGCGGATCTGCTGCTGAAGGCCGAGCGCAAGTTCGACGTCTCGATCGACCTGTTCGATCACCTGCCCGCCCCCTACGGGCTCGTCCGCTACGGAGTCGCGCCCGATCACCCCCGCATCAAGGGCATCATCAACGCCCTCCGCGACGTGATCGACAGCGGCGACATCCGCCTGTTCGGCAACGTGCGCTTCGGCGAGGACATCACGCTCGATGACCTGAAGCACCACTACAACGCCGTCATCTTCGCCACCGGCGCGGTGCGCGACGCAGCCCTCGACATCCCCGGCATCGATGCCGACGGCTCGTACGGCGCGGCCGACTTCGTCAGCTGGTACGACGGTCACCCCGACTTCCCACGCGAATGGCCGCTGGATGCCGCATCCGTCGGCGTCATCGGCAACGGCAACGTCGCGCTCGACGTGGCTCGACTGCTCGCCAAGCACGCGGACGACCTTCTGGTCACGGAGATCCCCGACAACGTCTACCAGGGTCTCCGCTCGTCGGCCGTGACCGATGTCCACATCTTCGGACGCCGCGGACCCGCGCAGGTCAAGTTCACGCCCCTCGAGCTGCGCGAGCTCGGCGATCTGCGCGACGTCGACCTCGTGGTCTACGACGAGGACTTCGACTACGACGAGGCCTCGAAGGCGGCGATCGCGTCGAACAAGCAGGTGATGGTCATCGACCGCGTGCTGCAGTCATGGCGTCAGCGCCCGGGCGTCAACGGCGCCGGGGGAGAGGCCTCACGTCGCCTGCACCTGCACTTCTACGCCAAGCCGGTCGAGGTCAAGAAGGATGCCGCGGGCCGCGTCGCCGCGCTCGTCTACGAGCGGACGCGTCCCGACGGGCAAGGCGGGGTCGAGGGCACCGGCGAGATGCGCGAGGTCGCCCTCCAGGGTCTCTACCGCGCGGTCGGGTACTTCGGGTCGCCGCTGCCGGGCGTGCCGTTCGACGCCACGCACGGCGTCATCCCGAACCACGAGGGTCAGGTGCTCCACGAGGACTCGAACGAGCGCGTGCCGGGCGTGTACGCGACGGGATGGATCAAGCGCGGACCCGTCGGACTCATCGGCCACACGAAGTCCGACGCGATGGAGACCGTGCGCCATGTCATCAACGACCAGGGGTCGTGGTGGCAGCCGGTGGACCCGTCCGAGCAGGGCGTCCTCGATCTGCTGACCGAGCGCGGCGTCGCCTGGACCGACCTCGACGGGTGGCACCGTCTCGACGAGCACGAGATCGCTCTCGGCGCCGCTGCCGATCGCGCGCGTGTGAAGGTCGTCGACCGCGACGACATGGTCGCCATCTCGCGCGGCGAAGAGGTCGGGCGATGACCTTCCGCAGCAAGGAGACGCTCGTCTCGTGGATCGAGGAGTTCCGGCAGTTCGGATACTCCCTCGCCGTGAAGGTCATCCCGCAGGACGGCAGTCTCGGCCGCGACACGGGGCTCGTCGCGATCAACATGATGAACGCGCAGACCGTGACGTACATCGAGCCGGACGTGCCGGGCGGAAACACCTGGCGCATCACGTTCGAGGCGCGCGAGACCGAACTGCGGCTCGGAGCCGGCGCCGCGCTCGCCCTGTCGACCGAGCTCGCGATGGTGTCGACCCTCTGCGCGTTCCTCGAGACGAAATCGCACGCGTTCGCGGGCGACGACCCCGCTGAGATCGTGAGCCTGGTCGCCGAGAACTGACCGGCATCCTCGCCCGCCCGGCGTACTACAGCGCGTCGGGTTGGGCAACCCGTGGTCGCTGCATTCCTCCGACGCCATGATGGGGGAACGCCCGGTGCCGTGAGCGCGCTGGGTCGCGACGATACGGAACGAGGAGGCCCGATGCGCACGACCCGGGTCCTGGCAGCCGCGTCGGTGGTCGCGCTCGCAGCGACGCTCGGCGCCTGCGCCCCCGATGACGGTGTGCCCACGCTCACCTGGTACATCAACCCCGACGACGGCGGGCAGGCGCGGATCGCCGCCGCCTGCACGGATGCCGCTGACGGCGCGTATCGCATCGAGACGTCGCTGCTGCCGCGTGATGCGGCGTCGCAGCGCGAGCAGCTCGCCCGGCGTCTGGCAGCCGGCGACACCTCGCTCGACATCATGAGCCTCGACCCGCCGTTCATCCCGGAGCTCGCCGAGCCCGGCTTCCTCGACGACGTCCCGGAAGAACTGCAGAACACCGACGGCATCGTCCAGGGCGCGGTCGACTCCGCGAGCTGGGGCGGCGAGCTGGTGACCGTTCCCTTCTGGGCCAACACGCAGCTGCTCTGGTATCGGCAGTCGGTCGTCGAGGCGGCGGGCCTCGACATGTCGCAGCCGGTCACCTGGGACGACATCATCGCCGTCGCCCAGGAGCAGGATCTGCGGCTCGGCGTTCAGGGCGCGCTGGCCGAGTCGCTGACGGTGTGGATCAACGCTCTCGTCGCGTCGGCCGGCGGCGAGATCCTGAAGAACCCCGAGGCGCCCGCTGACGAGCTCGAGCTCGGGCTCGACAGCGACGCGGGACGTGCCGCGGCGGAGATCATCCACCGCATCGGGGCCGACGGGCTCGGCGGGCCGGGCCTCCCGACCGCCGACGAGAACGCCAACATGAACCTGTTCCAGGGCGAGCAGGGTTCCTTCATGGTCAACTGGCCGTTCGTGTGGCCGGCGATGACCGGCGCCGACCCCGCCATCGCCGACGACCTCGGCTGGGCGGTGTATCCGCGTGTCGATGCCGACACCCCGGCCGCACCTCCGGTGGGCGGCATCAACCTCGGCGTCGGCGCCTTCAGCAAAAACCCCGACCTCGCCTGGCAGGCCGTCGAGTGCATCGTCCAGCCCGAGAACCAGTCGGAGTACTTCGTCACCGACGGCAACCCGCCGTCCAACGCCGCCGCCTACGACGACCCTCGCGTGCAGGAGGAGTTCCCGATGGCCGACACCATCCGCGAGTCGCTCGACCTCGGTGTGCCGCGTCCGCAGACGCCGTACTACAACGAGATCTCGATCGGGCTCCAGCGGACATGGCACCCGCCGGCAGCTGTGAACCCCGACACCACCCCGAGAACATCGAGCGAGTTCATCCTCGCCGTCCTGCGAGGGGAGCGTCTGCTGTGAGCACGCGGGAGAGCGCGTCGCCGCGGCCCGGACGCTCGGCCCGGGCGCGTGCGGAGGGACGACTGGGCTGGATGCTGGCCGGCCCGGCGTTCGTCATCATGCTGCTGGTCACGATGTACCCCATCGGACAGGCCCTGTTCGATTCGCTGTTCAGCCTGCGGCTCACCGCCCCCGACGAGCGGTCGTTCGTCCTCTTCGAGAACTATCGGGTGGTCCTCAGCGACCCCGCGTTCTGGCGGTCGATGGGGGTCACCCTCTTCATCACGGTCGTGACCGTGCTGTTCGAGCTCATCCTCGGCTTCCTCCTCGCGCTGGTGATGCACCGGGCGATCAAGAAGCTCCGCGGGCTCGTGCGGACCGCGATCCTCGTGCCGTACGGCATCATCACGGTCGTGGCGGCCTTCGCCTGGTTCTACGCGTTCGACATAAACTCGGGCGGGTACGTCAACAACTGGCTCAGCTGGATCCCGCGGTTCGACCCCGAGCTCAACTGGTTCGCTGAGCAGGGCACCTCCCTCGTGGTGATCATCTTCTCCGAGGTGTGGAAGACGACGCCGTTCATCTCGCTGCTGCTGCTGTCGGGCCTCGCGCAGGTGCCCGGCGATCTGGAGGAGGCCGCGAAGGTCGACGGAGCCACCGGGTGGGAGGTCATGCGTCGCGTCATCCTGCCGAACATGAAGGCCGCGATCATGGTCGCCGTGCTCTTCCGCACGCTCGAGGCGTTCCGCATCTTCGACAACATCTACATCATGACCGGTGGCGCCAATGACACCGAGGCGCTGTCGCTGCTCGCGTACAACACCTCGATCGGGCGCCTCGAGATCGGGCTCGGCTCGGCGATCTCGGTGCTGCTGTTCCTCAGCGTCCTGGTCATCGCCGCGATCTTCATCAAGGGCTTCAAAGTCGACCTGGCGACGGGACGGAACTCCTGATGCGCACGCTCACCTGGCCGCAGCGGATCGGATGGGCCGCGATCATCATCGCGGTGCTCGTGTGGTCGCTCTTCCCCGTCTTCTCGATCCTCATGACGTCGTTCAAGACGCCGTCGGGTCTGTTCTCGGGAACCCTGCTCCCGCAGGAATGGACGCTCGAGAACTACACCGAGATCCTCGCGCCGGGCGGCGGGGCACAAGACCTGTTCCTTCCGGCGCTGCGCAACTCCGTCGGCATCTCGCTCATCGCCACCTTCGTCGCGGTCGTTCTCGCCACGCTGTGCGCCTACGCGATCGCGCGACTCGAGTTCCGCGGCAAGCGCATCATCCTCGTCACCGCGCTCGCGGTGTCGGTCTTCCCGATCGTCTCGATCGTGACGCCGCTGTTCAACCTGTGGCGGGTCATCGGCCTCTACGACACCTGGTTGGGCCTCATCATCCCGTACCTCTCGCTGACGCTGCCGATCGCTATCTGGACGCTCGCGGCCTTCTTCCGCCAGATCCCCTGGGAGCTCGAGCAGGCGGCGCAGGTCGACGGCGCGACGCCGTTCGAGGCCTTCCGCAAGACGGTCGTCCCGCTCGCGGCACCCGGAGTGTTCACGACGGCGATCATCGCGTTCTTCATCGCGTGGAACGACTTCGTCTACGGCATCTCGCTCACTTCGACAAGTGCGGCGCGCCCCGTGCCCGCCGCTCTGTCGTTCTTCACCGGAGCGTCGCAGTTCGAGCAGCCCACGGGCGCGATCTCGGCGGCCGCCATCATCGTGACGATCCCGATCGTGGTGGTCGTCGTCATCTTCCAGCGCCGGATCGTCTCCGGCCTCACGCAGGGCGCGGTCAAGGGATGACCCCCAGCATCCCCGCCGCCGCCGCGTCTACCTCGAAGGGAACGTCATGGCCTCCATCACGCTGAAGAACATCGTGAAGACGTACGACGACGGCTTCACGGCGGTCAAGGGCGTCGACCTCGACATCGCCGACGGCGAGTTCGTGATCCTCGTCGGACCCTCCGGATGCGGCAAGTCGACGCTTCTGCGGATGATCGTGGGCCTCGAAGACATCACGAGCGGCGAGATGCTCATCGACGGCGACCTCGTCAACGACAAGGCGCCGAAGGATCGTGACCTGGCGATGGTATTCCAGAACTACGCGCTGTATCCCCACCTCACGGTGTACGAGAACATCGCCTTCCCGATGCGATTGAAGTCGAGCAACGTGCCCGACGACGAGATCGACGAGCGCGTGCGGCGGGCCTCGAGCCTTCTCGAGCTCGACGAGCACCTCGAGCGCAAGCCGGCGAATCTCTCGGGTGGCCAGCGTCAGCGCGTGGCGATGGGCCGCGCGATCGTCCGCAACGCTCGGGCGTTCCTGTTCGACGAGCCGCTGTCGAACCTCGACGCCAAGCTGCGCGGGCAGATGCGCACCGAGATCGCCCGGCTGCAGCGTTCGCTGGGAACGACGACCGTCTACGTCACCCACGATCAGACCGAGGCCATGACGCTCGGCGACCGGGTGGCGGTGCTCCGCCGCGGCGAGCTGCAGCAAGTGGCCAGCCCGCGCGGGCTGTACGAGCAGCCGGTGAACCTCTTCGTGGCCGGTTTCATCGGCTCGCCGCCGATGAACTTCCTGCACGGCACGGTCGAGGGCGACACCCTCAAGCTGCCGATGTTCGACGTTCCGCTCGATGACCGGCTGCGCCGCGCGATCGGAGACCGCGAGCTCGTCATCGTCGGCGTGCGTCCCGATGCATTCGAGGATGCCGAGACCTCCGACCGTCCGCTCGAGGGTGGTGTGCGCGCCGAGGTCGATGTCGAGATGACCGAGTGGCTCGGCGAGGTGCTGTACGCCTACATTCCGTTCGAGGTCGAGGAATCGGTACGCGAGAAGCTCGCCGAGCTCGACCGCGATCTCGACGGAGAGGGGCTCCGCACGGAGCTCGTCGTGGCGCTCGACTCGCTCAGCAACATCCGCGCGGGGGATCCGGCGACACTGTGGTTCTCGCCCGACTCGCTGCACGTGTTCGACCCCGAGACGGGAGAGAACCTCACGCGCGACGAGGAGAGGGCAGCGAAGCTCGAGGACGACGCCCGCGAGCAGCGCAAGCGCGCGCTCCAGCGTGCCCAGGAGCGTGAGGCCCGTCGCACCGGCTCCGGTGCGGGCTCGGGCTCGCAGCAGAGTTCCGCCGCCTGACCCCCTGCGCCCGCGGATGTCCACGACCTAGGGTGGGGGCATGCGGGCGGATGAGGTGACGTGGGGTCCCGACCTGCTGGGTCCCGGCTTCGAGCAGACGACGCTTCCGCTCGGGTCGGATGACGAGGGCGACGTGGTCGCGACACTCGTGCGGGCGATGCCGCATCCGGGGCTCCGCCTCTTCGGCGCGTGGCGCGACATCGACGTGCTGTACGTCCACGGCTGGTCGGACTACTTCTTCCAGACCGACCTCGCGCGGATCTTCACCGATCGTGGCGCGCGGTTCCACGCGCTCGACCTGCGGAAGTACGGGCGCAGCATCCGTCCCGGACAGGCGCGCGGGTACGTCACATCGCTCGATGTCTACGACGACGACATCGAGGCGGCGCTCGCTGCCATGGACACCGAGCGTCTGGGCCGGCGGCTCATGCTCCTCGGGCACAGCACCGGCGGGCTGACGCTCACCCTCTGGGCGGCGCGTCACCCGGGGCGAGCCGCCGCCGTGGTGCTGAACAGTCCGTGGCTGGAGCTGCAGCTCGGCCCCCTCGGGCGGCAGGCGGTCGCGCCGCTCGTCGAGGTGCGGGCGCGCTTCGACCCGCGCGGTGCCCACCCCGCCGTCGATCTCGGGTTCTACACGCGGGCCCAGCGTGAAGTGGGCAGCCTGCCCGATGCGCCCGACGGCTGGCGTCCCGAACGGGGCTTCCCGACGCATCCCGCATGGCTCGCCGCCGTCATCGCCGGGCATGCGCGCGTCGCGGCCGGCGTGGAGGTCGGCGCACCGGCCCTCGTTCTGCTCTCGGCGCGGTCGACGTCGCCGCTGCGCTGGAACGACACGATGACCTCGACCGACTCGGTGCTCGTCGTCGACGACATCGCACGCGCGGCCACCCGCATCGCCGCCACCGTCACGATCGCCCGCATCGAGGGCGCCCTGCACGACGTCTTCCTCTCGGCTGCGCCCGCACGCGCCGAAGCCGCTGACCGACTGGTGTCGTTCGTCAGCGGCCTCGACCGGTGAGCGCTCAGCCCGGGATGGTGCGGGGGAGCGTCAGCGGTAGTTGACGAACTGGAGGTCGACGTCGAGGTCGGCGGCCTTCAGCATCCGCTGCACTTCCTGCAGGTCGTCGCGCGACTTCGATTGCACGCGCAGTTCATCGCCCTGGATCTGCGACTTGACGGACTTCGGACCTTCGTCGCGGATCATCTTGCTGATCTTCTTGGCATCCTCCGACGAGATGCCCTCCTTCAGCGTCGAGACGATGCGGTACTCGCGGCCGGAAGCGGTGGGCTCGCCCGAGTCGAGGCTCTTGAGCGAGATGCCCCGCTTGATGAGCTTCGTCTGGAAGACGTCGAGCACGGCCTTGGCGCGCTCTTCGGAGTTCGCCTTGATGAGGATCGACTCGCCCGACCACTCGATGGAGGCATCGGTGCCCTTGAAGTCGTAGCGCTGCTCGACCTCCTTGCGTGCCTGGTTCAGCGCGTTGTCGGCCTCCTGGCGATCGATCTTGCTGACGATGTCGAACGAGGAATCTGCCATGCCGCTACTCTAGCCGCGCCCGTGGCCGCGCGCCGGGGGAGGCTAGGCTCGCGCCATGACGAGTGAGCCCGCTAACCGGCCCTGGCGCCGCCGCGGCCGCGGGTGGGGAATCGCCGCGACGATCCTCGCGGGCATCGGCATCCTCCCGGTCGCTGTCGTGGTCGTCCTCGGGTACGCGGTGGATCCGCTCTGGGGATGGATGCTGTTCATCGCACTGCCGATCTCGATCGCGGCCGGAGCCCTCGGCGGCGTGCTCGGCATCATCGGGCTGATCGCGGCGCGCGGTGACCGAGGAGGATACGGGTGGCCCGTGGTCGCGCTGATCCTCGGCTGGGGGCAGGTGCTGCTGGGGACCGGATTCCTGAACGGCTGGTTCATCTGACGCCCAGGGTGTCCGTCACGACTAGCAGATCCGGCGCGGAAAAGCAGGTGTACGAGCCACTTCGCGCATGCCAATAGCATCGTCACGGACCGGCGGTGCTCGCGGCCGGGGCGAGGGGGACGTGTGAACGACGTGCCGGACTTTGTTCCGACCGCGCCGGCCGGCTGGCATCCCGACCCATCGGGACAGCAGCAGCTGAGGTATTGGGACGGCCAGCGATGGACCGACCATGTCTCGCCCTACCCTGTGGCGGAGCAGTCGGCGTCGGATGCCGCGCCGGCGGCGGCCCCCGCTGCCGCGCCCGGTCCCGCGTCCAAGAACCCCGGGCAGAAGGTGATGACGCGCGTGACCTGGATCGTGCTGGCGGCCACCCTCCTCATCGTCGGCGGCGCAGCCGGGTTCGTCGGCTGGACCGTCGTCTCGGCCAACGCCGCCGCGACCTCGGAGGCGCCGGATGTCGTCGACGGCTTCCTCGCCGCCGCCACAGCAGACGAGCCCAGCTGGACGCAGTACGCCTCGCCCGGGTACATCGCGATCTCGGGGTCGGCGACGCCCCTGTTCGGCGATGCGCGTGCCGCGGAGGTGCTCGACCTCTCCATCGAGTACGACCGGCGCGGCATCCTCTATGGAACCAACGGCACCGCCGGCTACGAGTCGCCGAGCGGCGCGGACACCGCCAAAGCACTGGTCGACATGACCTACACCTTCACCGTCGACGGCACGCCGCAGACGGCGACCTCGACCCGCGAGATCTGGCTGACCCGGCCCTACTACTACGGTGACGATGTGCCCTCCGGCGCTCGCCAGGGGGAGACTCCGACGGCCATCGGCCCCTGGCGGGTGACGGGCGCCGCCTCGGCGTCGGCGTACGACGGAGCGGTCGTCGCGACCACGAGCTTCGAGCCCGCCCCTATCGATCAGGCTTGTTACACCTCCGACGTGGTGCTGTCGCAGATTTCCGAGATCGCGCGCACCGAAGGCGTGCTGGCCGCGGTCTGCCTGAGCGGCGGAACCTCGACCTCCTTCGACGACGGCATCGACATCGACGCCCTCGCCGCCGGGTTCCCCGTCGTCGGCCAGGCTGCACCGATGACCGATCTGATGGGCTGGCACAACGACCCCAACACCCCGGCGCCGCTCGAGCAGTACCTCATCTCTTCCGGTGGCACCGACTACGTCTTCGTTCTCGCCTCGACAGGCGTCGGCGGCGAGTTGACGACCGACTCCGAACGCCGCATCATCCTCATCTCTAAGGCGGAGACCCGATGACCGACACGACTGAAGTGCACCCTGCGGCATCACCGCAGCCGAAGCCTCGCAATCGCGCGGCGCGCACGATGCAGATCGTCATCGCCTCCCTCGGCATCGGTGCGCTGCTGATGACCGTCGCCGCGGGCGTCGTGCTGTGGCCGCGGACGCCCGAGACCGGGCCGACGGCCGATGTTCCGGTCGGCTGGGCGCCGTGGGCCGACAACGACCTCGCGACTCCCACCAGCGCCACGTTCGCCGAGATGAACGCCGCGATGCGCGACAAGGATCGTGAGCGGTTCCTCGCTCACGCCACGGGTGACGCGGCGACGCAGCTCGCGCTGTGGTGGGACAACTCCAGCAAGATCGGGTGGGATGTCGCGGCGATCGCGCCGTCGGACTTCGACGTCGACGAGACCGGCACCATCGAGGTGATCCTCGGCGCTCAGTACGCCTTCGCGGCACAGCCGCAGCGAGGCGACGGCGACCGTGACGCCGGCCTCGACCTCATTCAGGGCTTCGCCTACACCGTCACCTTCGAGCCCGGTACCGTCCCCAGCCGGTCGTTCGACCGGTACGAGCAGACGGAACCGCCCGAGCCCGCAACGATCACGTCCATCGTCCCCGCGCGCGAGCCGAACCCGTGGGACGAGGGCGAAATCTACGTCACCAAGCGCGATCACGTCGTCCTGTTCGGGATGAGCGACGAGGCCGAGCTGGTCGATCAGAACGCGGATGCGGCCGAGCGATCGGCCGTCATCGCGCTCGACACGATCCGCGCCCTCGGCGGCGAGCCGACGCAGGACGGCTTCGTATCGGCGATCACCGACGACGATGACCGCTTCCAGCGCTGGCAGTACGGCAAGGGCACGCCGTGGGACATGGATGTCGCCGGTTATGCCCGTCCGACCCTGCGTCCGCAGATCGCGCAGCGCTTCCTCGACCCCGTGATCGCGACGGGATCCGACACATCCGGAACGCTCATCGTGATGGGCCCGGGCAGCGCGTCGGGTCGCGAGCAGGTGTTCGTCCACGAGTTCGCACACGGCCTTCACTACGCAGCGGCGCCCGGGTCGTTCATCGCACCGCCCGTCGCGGTCCACGAGGGATTCGCCCGCTTCGTCGAATGGAAATCGGGGCTCGCCGATCCCGGGTACCTCCGGCCTGAGGTGAAGGCCGCCGTCGCCGCGCAGGGGATGGGTGCCTTCACCGACGAGGCGCTGCGCAGCAAGGACGCGAACCTCGCGTACGACGCCGCGGGCTCGTTCTACGCCTACGCCGATGCCTATGACGGGTCGGCCTGGACGATGGCAGTGGATTCGGTCCTCGGCGGCGGATTCTTCGTCGACAGCACCGAATTCACCGAGGCCGACTGGCAGGCATGGGTCGCATCGCAGTGACCGCGGGAGGGCGTCCGCGCACGCGGCCCGCGGATGCCGTGCGCTTCGTAGGCTGGAACGCGTGCAAGCTCTGACCGAAGACCAAGTCCGCGCTTCGTTCGTGAACGCGACGGTCGACGATCGCCGGATCATGGCGATGCCGATCGACTTCATGCTGCTCGACTGGGACCACCTCGACTTCCTCGCGTGGCGGGATCCGAACTCGCGCGAGCGGGGATACGTCATCACGCAGCGTGAGGGCGCCCCGGTCGGAGTCGTCATGCGCGCGGCGTCGGGAAGCTCACGCGCACGGTCCGCGCTGTGCAACCTCTGTCACACGATGCAGCCCGGAGACCAGGTCACCCTCTTCAGTGCGCGTAAGGCCGGGCCCGCCGGCGATGCCGGCGACACGATCGGCACGTACATCTGCGCCGACCTCGGATGCCACGACAACGTGCGGATCGCTGGCCCGCTCGCGCCCAGCGAGATCCGCGCGAGCGTCGATCGCCGAATCGACGGCACGCGCCACCGCACCGAGGCCTTCGTCGAACGGGTCGTCGGCAACGACTGACGGCCGACCCCCGTGGTTCGGAGCACCCGGCCACAGGGGGTAATATGGGTTCTCGCGCCTCCGGTCGACTGTACAAGCCGGGCGGGTGCGCACTGGCGAGTTACCCAAGCGGCCAAAGGGATCTGACTGTAAATCAGACTGCATTGCATTCGGGGGTTCGAATCCCTCACTCGCCACATCGAGAAGGGCCCCCGCTCAGCGGGGGCCCTTCGTTTTTCGCTGCGGAGCGCGCGATCACGGCGGGATCAGCAGGCCGTCGACACGGTGCTCCGGCACAGGCCGATGCTTACTGTGCTGCCCACGACAGTGCGGTGTTCCTCTTCGCTCTTCTCGAGCGTCTGCAATGCCAGGATGAAACCCATTTGTTCACCTCCCTCATCCTCTCGCCGCCGGAGAACCGGCGGGCACGAGCACCGGGGGGAGGAAGGGCAGGACCGGCTGGTCACTGTTCGAAGCCGGAGGCGACGCGGAGGCGAGCGCGAGCAGCACGCCCGCGGCGCCGGTCGCAAGATCGCACGACGCGCGCAGCATCCCGTCGCCCACGAAACGCGCGCCGACCGGCGCGTCGAGGGCGTGCAGCGTCATTCGCCCGAGGTGATGGTCGCGCGCGCGGACCGTGTCTGCGCTCGCGTGTCCGGTCGCCTCCAGAGAATGAAGGAAGAGGGCCAATCCGGCTCGGCCGGCGGAGAGTCCCGCCTGTACGACGAAGGGCGCCGACGCCGCGCGGATGATGCCGTGCAGCGTGACACGCAGCTCGTCATCGGCAGGCTCATGCGCCAGGTACCGTGCGAGCACGAGGCCGACGCCGGCCGACCCGTGCGCGAGGTAGGGAAGCATGCGCCATCCCTGGTCGACCTGCACCGACCCGTCCGCGTCGCGGCGCAACGTGCGGAGGTCGACGTCGAGCGCCCGGCGGGCGATCTCGAGGAAGCGGCGCTCTCCGGTGAGTTCGAACACCCGGAGAGCCAGAAGAGCCGTCCCGCTCGCGCCGCCCATCAGGCCGCCGTGCCGTCGTGACGGCGCGGGCGACGGCGCTCCCGACGGCGCGGCGGGGCCGAGCAGCCCCCAGCGTGCGCCGAGGACGTCGGTGATCGCGGTCGCCCGCTCGATGTCGCGCCCGGAATCGGGCTCGTCGAGCAGAGCGATGCCGATCCCCGGAAGACCCGTCGCGAGGTCGGAGCCGAGTGACCCGACGGCGTCGTCGTGCAGGTACTCGTCGAGTGCCGTCGCCTCGTCGGCGAAGCCGAGGCGCCGGCAGGCCCAGAGCGCGCCGGCCGCGCCGTCCATCAGCCCGAGGCGTGCCTGCCCGGTGAGCGACCTCGAAATCGAGCGCGACACCCACGATCGCAGTTTCGACGGGAGGGCGACGCCCCCGGCATCCAGCGCGACGGCCACCCCCAGTGCGCCGTGACCGAGAGAGAACGCGGGCTGCCCGAACTGGCGGGGGTCGCCGGGCCACAGCCGGTCGGTCCGCTCGGGCGTCGCGTCGGCCACGAGCTGCTCGGCGACGCGCTCGATCGATACGACGGGTGCAGGATGCCGCGCCGCACAGTTGGCGGGCCGAAGCCGGGCGCTCATCCGCTCGCACCATTCGCGGGGCAGATCGAAGACCGTCGCGGCCTCGGTGACGAGGGCATCCGCCTTGGCCGGCTGCAGCGCCAGCAGGCTCGTCATCGGAAGGAAGACGTAGAGCTCGATGCACGCCAGAGCGTGTGCATCGCGGCGCACGGGGTCCGGCTCGTCCGGGAGGGAGAATCCCGCTGCGCCGAGGACGGCGGGCGCGCGGGAGTCGACGGGAAGGGACATCTCGAGATCGAGGAGGCTCACCGAGCCGTCGGCGTCGACCATGACGTTCGCCGGGTGCAGGTCGCCGTGGGTGACGCCCGCGGCGTGCAGCCGGGTGATCTCCCTCCGCAGCGCGTCGAGCAGCTGCAGCATCCGATCGCGGTACGCGCGGCGCTCGGCTGCGGTCGAGACGGCGGCGGTGAGCGGGCTGGTCGTTGCGACCAGCCGGTCCAGGGGCTGTCCCGGCAGCTGCTCGATGGCGACGAAGCGGTGACCGTGCGCCTCGAAGGCAGCGCGGACCGCCGGGACGCGGACCCTTCCGGCGAGAGCGCGGAGGGTGCGTTCCTCGTCGCGGAGCCGGGCGACGGCATCGCGCCCGTCGGGCGTCCAGCCCGCGAACGGGCGAGCTTCCTTCACGATGACCTCGGCGCCGTCGAGGGCTCCGGTGTAGACACCGCCGGCGTTGGAGTAGTGCAGGGCGCCGGTGATCTCCGGGAAGCCGGGCGGCGGCTCGTGTCCGAGCGCGTCGAGTTGCCGCTGAAGGAAAGGCGGCAGTTCGACCCAAGGTGGGATGTGGAACCCCGCGGTCCGCCGGTCGGGTACCCACTCTCCCGTCCGCAGATCCTGTATGGCGGGCAGGGCTTCGCCGCCGACGAGGACTTCGCGATCGGTGAACGCGCCGTACCGCACGAACAGGGGGCCCGTGTTCCAGCGAAGGTCCGAAAGGACGTACGGGCCGGGCTGGCCGCCGAGCGCGTCGTCGAGCGAGACGAGGCAGTGCTCGAGGCTGCGCTCGGATGGCGGATAGAGCGTGATGAACTTGCCCGCGCCTGAGCGGTCGGCATCCTTGGCGAGCACGGCGCCGAGCGCGTGCGCGTTCTGCAGGTGCTTGAAAGCGATGCCGTGGCGGTGGCAGTACCTCGAGGCGGTGTCCAGCACGGTCGCTGCGGCATCGGGAAGTGCGGTGATGTGCACCTTCCATCCCTGTTCGGGCAGACGATGCGCGGGCGGCAGCCACACCGACCACGGGCCCCGTCGGCTGTGCCGCCAGCCCTGCCACGCGAGGGTCGTCGCCGGTACGTACGCAGCGGTACGCCCCTCGGCTTCGGCGCTGGCGTCACCCGTGCCGGGCGCGTCGTAGAACACCCGACCTCGTGTCGCGAAGCGCCCGAAAATCGGTTCCATCTGCTTCCCCCATGGCCCGGAACGACGGGCCCAGGGTCATCATCCGTCCGCTCGAGCGGCGTCGCCTGCGTCGCTCCCGGCACAAAGGCGCCCTGAGCTACCGGTGGTGCCGCGTTGCAGTGGTGCAGGGGCACCGAGGCGGTCCGCAAACAAGTCGTGAAAATTCATCCGAATGGATGAAGGAGTCGCGTTTGTCCAGAATGCGCGCCGCAAGGAGGTGGTATGGACTAAAGGCCTGAAACCGTTCGAAAACCCGGGCACCCCCTAGGCGCGCCCGGGTGCAGGTGTTTGACTGGGGCCACCCGGGAGAGGCACGGAGGCTATGAATGACGAAGTGGAGACGCAGCCAGAGTCAATTGATGAGGACCTCGACGCCGAAGACGAAGTACGGGTCCTCCTCATCAATCGACGGGATGTCGTCCGACGAGGCTTGAGAGCGGTCATCGAGGATTCGGACGACGTCGTCGTGGTGGGCGACGCGGCTCGACTCGACGACACGGGACGAATGATCGACCGGACCGAGCTGGATGTCGCCATCCTCGATGCGACGGAACCCACCGCGCGCATCGTCGACACGGTCGACACGATCCGTCGTGTGCAGGCGAACGTTCCCGTGCTCGTGCACGGACGCACCGACGCCGAGGAAGCCAAGCGCATCGCGTGGGCGGCTGGAGCCGACGGATATCTTCTCGATGACGCCCGCGGGAAGGACGTCCTGCAGCTGGTGCGGCGGATCGCGCGCGGCGACGGTTCCCATGGGCTGCAGGCGGTGCCCACCGCGGTCGTTCCCGCCGACGAACCGGGAGTGTCCGACCTCACCCTGCGCGAGCGGCAGGTCCTCCGTCTCATCGCCGCCGGAATGACGAACCGGCAGATCGGCCTCCGGCTCGGCTTGGCGGAGAAGACCATCAAGAATTACGTCTCGGGACTGCTCGCCAAGTTGCATCTGGAAAGTCGTACGCAAGCCGCCGTGTATCGCGTCACTCACGACGAAAGCACGCACAGCGGCCCTTTATGAGCGAGATAGTTCTTTCGATTTCTGGAGATCGAAGGGACGAATGGCACTGCCGATCTCGCTCCGTCGTGGTCGAGGGTGACCGTACGCATCCCCGTGAAAGGGAGCGTCTGCACCCCCGCCCCGGAGAGAGGACGACGCCATGACTGGCATGAGACATGAAGCCGCGCATCACTCGTCGAAGGAAAAGCAGGTCGCGCCGTGACGGTGCGCTCAGTCATCGCGCCTGGCGGTGATCGAGTCGGCGCGAGCAGCCGTGGCATCATCGCCGCACTGGGAGCTCTCGTCGTCGCGGCGCTCGTTCTGTTCCCGCTCGGTCCCGCCGCACATGCGCGCATCGATGATGCGACGCCCATCGGTGATGGTCAGATCGGTCCCAACACCGAGATCCAGATCACGAGCCTCGGCCCGGGTGCGACGCTTCCCGGTCTCCAACCCCCGTCGCCCATCACCCAAGACCCGCAGGCGCCGTACCCGGCGAGCAACCCGGAGGGATACGCATCGGTCTCGACGTTCGCCGGCACGATCGTCGCGGCGAGCGTCTCGGACCCGTCGCTCACCGCTGAGATGTACTGCATCAATCTGCGCGTCTCGACCTACGTGGGGATCGGATACGAGTCCGGCAGCTGGGAGGAGTCGAACGTGCCCAACATCGGGTACGTGACCTACATCCTCAACAACTTCTACCCCACCGTTCCGGAGCCGGCGGGTCTGTCGGCGAACCAGCAGGCTGCCGCCGTGCAGTCCGCGATCTGGTACTTCACCGATGGCTATGTGCTCAACACCGCGGCCAGTTCCACGGTGCGCGAGGCCACGGCGGCGATCGTCGCGGCAGCTCAGGCCGCCGGTCCCGTCGTGGAGCCGCCCGCGCCTGAAGTGAGCATCACGCCGGAGTCCGACACGGTCGGAGCGACATCGAGTGCCGGGCCCTACACGGTCACCGCCGAGGGAGCGACCGACGTCACCGTCTCCGTTCCCGGCGGGTACGCCATGTTCACGGATGAGGCGGGCATGGAGCCCCTGGCAAACCCCGCGACCGTCCCATCGGGCACCGACATCTGGGTGAGAGTCCCCGACGGATCACCGGGAGACGCGGTGATCAACGCGCGCGCGACGGTGACCGTTCAGCGCGGCCAGGTCTACCTATATGACGGCAACACCCCGGATCTCGCCGACGCGCAGCGGCTCATCCTCGCGGATACCGCCGAACTCGACGCGGTCGACTCTGCGGTGGCGGAGTTCCTCGCTGTGGGCTCGCTGACGGTCAGCAAGGCGTTCGCCGGTGAAGCGCTCGGGTTGCAGGGCGATATCCAGCTGACGATCGACTGCGGCGAGGGCTACGCCTATACCGCCGACATCCCGGCCGGTACCGCGTCGACGCAGACCTTCACGTACTCGGACATACCGGTGGGCACGACCTGCACCGTGACCGAACCGGTCACGGGCGCGAACACGGTCGTCGACGTCTCGACGGATGCCGGCCAGGACGCGGAGATCACGTCAGAGGGCGCGGCCGTCACCGTCACCAACACGGTGACCTATCGGCCGGGAGCGCTGCGAGTCGTCAAGAACATCGACGGCGACGCGGCGGGTCAGCAGGGCGCCATCTCGCTGCGCATCGTGTGCGGCGACGTGCTCGACGAGACCTTCGAGATTCCCGCGGGGAGCGCGGCCGGTGATTACGAACAGGTCTACTCCGACCTGGCTGCCGGCACGGAGTGCACGGTGACGGAGACGGAGACCGGTGAGACGACGCAGGTGCAGGTCGCGACCGGCGATCCTGTCACCGTCGAGATCCAGCCCGGCGCGACGGTCGACGCCTCCCTGGCGAACGCCGTGACCTACCGGCCCGGTTCGCTGCGCGTGGTGAAGTCCATCGACGGAGTGGCGGCCGGGCAGCAGGGAGCGATCGAGCTCGGCATCGTGTGCGCAGACGTCCTCGACGAGACGTTCGAGATCCCCGCGGGTGCTGCCGCGGGGGAGTACGAACAGCTCTTCACCGACATCCCCGCGGGTACCGAGTGCACCGTCACGGAGCTCGAATCGGGCGCAACCGCGCAGGTCGACGTCACGACCGGCGACCCGGTCACGGTGGCGATCGAGCCGGGCGCGACGGTCGATGCCGCCCTGGCCAACGACGTCGTGTATCTGTCCGGTTCGTTGCGGGTTGTGAAGACGATCACGGGTGGCGGCGCCGGCTTGCAGGCGGACATCGAACTCACCGTCCGTTGTGATGACGGGGCCGTGCTCGATGAGACGTTCACGATCCCCGCGAGGAGTGCAGCGGGCGACTACGAGCAGGTGTACACCGACCTGCCCGCCGGTTCGGACTGCGTCGTCACGGAGACGAAGGCGGGAACGACCGCACTGGTCCAGGTGGCCACCGCCGACCCGGTCACGGTGGAGATCCAACCGGGCGACACCGTCGACGCCGCCCTCGTGAACGACGTCCGCGGCGGCGAGCCGGTGGTCCCGGGCCACAGCGCCCTGCCCGCCACCGGTGGCAGCGAACCGCACCTGGCCCTCATGCTCGGACTGGGCAGCATGATGGTCGGTCTGCTCCTGCTCGTGGGAGGCTTGCGGGTCCACCGTCAGCGCGCGGTCCGCTGAGCCTGACACGCACCGTCCCCCTCTCGCTGGTCAGCGGGAGGGGGACGGTCGTGCGGTCGGTCGTGCGGTGAAAACCCGTGTCGAAGTTTCACCCGGATGGATGAAGTAATCTCACACCCGGTTGCGCGCGCCCCACAGCGCGAGCTGGGTGCGGTCGGCGAGATCGAGCTTCTTGAGTGCGGAGTGCAGCTGCGATCGCACGGTGTGAACCGACACCTGCAGCGTCTCGGCGATGCCCTCGTTGCTCGTGACTCCGCCGGCGAGCACGGAGATCACGCGGCGCTCGGCCGAGGTCAGCAGAGCGCTTGCTTCGGGGTCTTCGGGAGCGCCGCCGCGGCGCACGAACTCTCGGATCAGCGGCGCCGTCACTCGCGACGACACGAGTGCTTCGCCCCGCGCTGCGGCGTAGATCGCGCCGACGAGCTGGTCCGAGTCGTGGCTTTTCAGCAGGTATCCGACGGCGCCCGAATCAAGTGCCTCACTGACGTAGCCATCGACGGCGAAGCTCGTCATGACGATGACGGCGATGGGGGAGCGGCCGTCGTCGGGACGAGCGAGCATGCGGGTGGCGGACAATCCCGACATCTGGGGCATCTGGATATCCATGAGCACGACGTCGGCGCGTTCGGCGCGTGCGACATGAACGGCGTCGACGCCGTTCGAGACCTCGCCGACGACCTGGATGCCGGGGGCGCCTTCGAGCTGAAGCCGCAGCCCCCGCCGCACGGCGCGATTGTCGTCGGCGATCAGAACGCGGATGCGCTCGGCCCCACGGTTCATACCGTTCTCCTTGTCAGGCGATCGGGTCGATCGGGATCGCGATCCGCACATCCCATCCGCCGGTCGGCGTCGGCCCTGCGAACAGTGTGCCGCGCAACAGCTCGACGCGCTCGCGCATCCCGCGCAGGCCCCAGCCGAGATCGAGGCCCGGAACGGGCATCGAATCAGTGCCGGGTGCTTGGTTGACGACGCGGGCATGGAGCTCCTCCTCGGTCACGGTCACCGAGATGGTGACCGGCGCTCCGGGGGCGTGTTTCGCCGCGTTCGTCAGTGCCTCCTGGAGAACGCGGTAGGCGGTGGTCGAGACGACGGCGGGCAGATCGGACACGGCCCCGTTTAGGTCGAATGAGACCGGCATGCCGCGTTGCGACCAGAACTCCACGAGCTCGCCGGCGCGACGCAGGTCGCGGGTCGTCTCGGCGGGACCAGCTGCGTCGGCGGCGTGCAGGTCGCTCAGCGCACCCGCCAGGCTCGCGGCGGCGAATCGGCCCTCGTTGCGCACCTCGCCGACCAGGCGGATGGCTTCGTCGGGGCGTGCCGGTGCGAGGGAGATAGCGGCGTCGGCCAGCGTCACGAGCCCGGCGAGGTGCTGGCCCGCGACATCGTGCAGCTCTTGCGCGATGCGGGCGCGCTCGCGTTCGCGCGCGTCGTTGACCCGCGCGTCGTGCTCCTGGCGCGCGAGCTCGGCCTGCTCGCGAGCCAGGGTCACCTGACGCACCTGGGCGCCCCACCAGATCCCCAGGGCGGTCGCACCGAGGGCCGGCGCGGTGAAGCGGAAGAACTCGTTCGCCATGAAGCTCAGGGCGGTACCGACATCACCCGAGTAGAAGACGGCCCAGGTGAAGAGCCCGCCCATTCCGGCGACCACGACGCCGAGCAAGCACACGACGGCCGAGCCGGCCGAGACCCGGCGGGCAAGAAGGAACTGCGCGAGTGCCACGACGAGATACATGCCGATGAGCCAGTTCGGTATGTCGAAGGCGCCGAGGAGGAGGAGGTAGACGGCCACGGTTGCGAAGACCGCGATGCGGGGCCACCGATCGCTCAGGAGGACAGCCGAGGCTTGGGCCACGCATGCCAGGGCGAGGATGACGCACAGCAGCGATATCGATATGTCGAAGGGCCAATCGACGGGGCCAGCCATCATTGCGGTGATCGGCGTTGCGAGCACCTGAACGGTCGTGCTCACCGAGACGATCGCGACCAGGATCAGCGCCGCGCGACGCGTGCGGAAGAAGGTGCGCGTCGCGGATGCGTCGAACTCAAGGCCAGGCTCTCGGGGTGGGTTCACCACAGAATCCTCTCAGCCCCGCACGGAACGTTCGCGCGTGCCAGGATGTGAGGTGTCAGCGCGGAAGGAAACCCTGTCGATGAGCAAACCCATCACATCTCCGGAATCGAACAAGCTGCTGCGAGCCGCGATCTGGGTCGCTATCGGCGCGCTCATCGCGGCGGCGATCGTCTGCGTCGTCTGGGTGCTGATCGGGTCGGGCACCGGGATCGTCGCCCGCGCGTTCATGACAGTCCTGCTGCTCGCCGGCTTCGCAGGCATCGCGATCCTCGAGTCGCACCTCGCGGGTCGTCGCCCGGCGTGGTTCGCTCTGACGAGTATGGGCACGTGGGTCGGGGCGCTGCTCGTGGGCGCCGTCATGATCTGGCTTCCATCCCCGACCGAGAGCTTCGGCTGGGGGTACGAGCGGTTCATGCGTTTCCTGCTGGTGTTGCTCATCCTGCAGCTGGCGCTGCTGCACCTGCGACTCTTCACCAAGGCGTACCTGCGCAACCCCACGACCTTCCTGTCGATCGTCACCTATGTGACGATCGCCTTCCTCGGCATCGTGGCCGTCATGCTCATCGTGCCGTTGGTCGGAGGGGAGTGGTTCGACTTCCTGCCGATCTACTGGCGGGTCGTGGTCGCACTGACGATCCTCGCCGCCGTGGGCACGGCCCTCGTGCCCCTCGTGAACGCGCTACTGATGCCTCGCGCTCCTCAGCCGGCTGCCCCGGCATGGCCGACCTACGCCGATGGCCGGACGCCTCTCCCCGTCCTCGCCGACGGATCGCCCGACTGGCAGGCGTACTACACGGGGCGCCCCACCTACCCGCAGGGTTACGCTCCCGCGCAGCCGGCGCCGCAGGCCCCCGCGCCGACGCAGCAGTCCGCCCCCGCACCGCAGGTGGCCCCGCCGCAGCAGGCGGCCCACGCCGAGCCCGGGTACGGGGACTATCCGCCGCCTCCGCCGCTGCCCGACCAGCCCATCGCCCCGCGCTGAGGCCTTCCGCGGCCGCACGTCAGGTGATGGGCAGGGCTGCCGTCACCACCCATTCTCGCCCCTCACGCCGGGAGTCGAAAGCTCCACCGAGGAGGGCCGCCCTAGCTGATCCGAGCCCTGCAGACAGCTGAAACCGGTGCATTGCGACTGCCTACCGAGTCGGAGAAGCTGTCGGCGCGCGAGGCAGAGATCGTGCGATATCTGGCAGCGGGCCAGTCCAACGGCGAGATCGCCCGTTCGATGCACGTATCCGAAGGAACGGTCAAAGCCCACTTGAGCAACATCATGCTGAAGTGGAACGCCCGCGACCGGGTGCAGGTTCTCATCACGGCGGCGCGCTTCGGACTCGTCAGCTTCCGGTAGAGCGACTTCCTGCCGACGCGCTGATGTCCGTGTCGTCACTAGCTTCGCTGTCACGTATGCCGGCGGTTCGGAGCGAGGTGCGCCGGTGATCGTGGATCTGCCCCACGCATGGATCGTCGCTGCTGCCCTGACGACACTTCGCCTGCCCCGGTTCGGGGTGCCGTCGCAGACAGCGGCCGGCGCCGTCATCCTCATTGGGCTCGACCTCGCTAACTGGGCGGGATTGATCTGGGGGGAGCTCCGCCCGCGCGCTCCGAGAGCTGCTGACCGGTCATCTCGCTCAGGGCGGTGCGGTGGTGTGAGCCACGCATGATGAGGAGGCGTTGCAGGCGGTCGAACCCCGAGTCCTCGACCTGGGCGATCCGGCTTCGAGGCTGGCCTCCGGCACGACCGCGTAGCGTGGAGGCATGGTGGATGCCCGAGAGCTCGAAGACCTGGCCGTCGACATCGCCCGCGAGGCGGGTGCGCTCGCGCGCCGACGCCGCGGCGAGGGAGTCGCGATCGCCGCGACGAAGTCGGCGCTCGCCGACATCGTCACCGAAGCAGACCGCGAGGTCGAGCTCCTCATCCGCGATCGCATCGCACATGCGCGCCCCGATGACGGTTTCCTCGGCGAGGAGTCCGGCGCCGAGCGCGGCGCCAGCGGGCTGACCTGGGTCGTGGACCCTATCGACGGAACGGTCAACTACGCCTACGGCATCCCGCATTACGCCGTGAGCATCGCGGTCGTCGACGGTGAACCCGATCCTCAGCGATGGGAGGCGGTCGTGGCGGCGGTCTTCTCGCCGGCTGTCGACGAGATGTTCCGGGCGACCGCGGGCGGGGGAGCGTGGCTCGGGGATGCGCGCCTGGCGGTGTCCGAGCCGACGGATGCCGGTGCCCTCCTGGCGACGGGTTTCGGCTACGACCCGGCGACGCACGCGGGCGACCTCGCGCGACTCGGGCGGATCATGCCGGTCGCTCGCGACATCCGCCGAGCCGGCGCCGCATCGCTCGATCTCGCTTACGTCGCGGCGGGGCGTCTCGACGGCTACGTCGAGCGTGGGCTGCAGCCGTGGGACCACGCCGCCGGGGCGCTTCTCGTCGCCGAGGCGGGCGGCGTCGTCACCGGTATGCCCGGCGAGCGGCCCGGCCGTACCATGACGATCGCCGCGTCGTCGTCGCTCCACAGTCGGCTGACCGAACGGGTTTTCCACGAAAGCTGACGCGTGGATCGCGTTCCCAGCTGTAAGACGTTAGTGTTTACCCGTTCGTTATCTTCGGAACCCGAGCCGAGGGATCGAACGCAACCCGGACTGTTCCGCTGCGCACGAGCGCGCGCTGTTTTCGAGAGCCTGCGATTTGACTTCTGAGACCACTCCCACTGAGGCCGCGTCCTCGCGACCCTCGGCAGGGGAAGCCTCGGCGGGACTCACGCGGGCTGCCGGTCTCACCCGGGCACAGTGGCGGCGGCTGGCAGCTGAAGCTGAGCTCGCCGCGAAGGTCGCCGCCGTTCCGGCCGATGACGTCGCAACGATCGACGAGGCACCGCAGACGCCGGACGTCGAAGCCGTCGATTCGCAGGCCGCCGCGACCAGCGAGACCGTAGCCGACGAGATGGTCCTCACCGTCGTGGACGGCGACGCTTACGCGGGACCGGATTTCGTCGCGCCATCCCGCCGTCGTCGCACCCGCCCGGCCGCCGAGCATGCCGCCGCGCAGGGCGAGTCGTTCGGCCCGGCCGCGGTCGACTCCGCGACGACCGAGACGCCGGATGCCGATGACGCGCGCTCGCACAGCGACGCGCACGCGAGCGATGAGACGCGCAAGCCGTCCGACGCGCACGACGTCGACGAGTTCGAGTTCGCCGCGCGGCTGTTCTCCTTCACAGCGCAGACCCCGGTGCAGGTGGGCGAGGAGTCCATCGCCGAGCACCAGCAGCGCACCCGCGAGGTCACGGTCGCGCGTCCGGGTCGCCTGCGTCGCGTGGGCAAGCGAGTTGCTGCCGCATCCGTCTCGATGAGCGCCGTCGCCGCCGTCGGTCTCCTGGCCGTCGGCCTGACGAGCCCTGCCGCCGCCGTCTTCGCCTCGGGCGACACGGGTCGCGACATCACGGCCGAGGCGCCCCGGACATCCGCGTCGATCGAGCCCGAAGAGATCCAGGCGTACGTCTCGTCTCCGAACACGGGCGTCACCTTCGATCGCAGCGACACCTTCGATGTGACGTCCGTCTCGGAGATCGCGGCCGACTCGGGTGTGACCAACTTCGCCGGTACGTGGGTCAACGACCCCAACGCCGCGATCCAGTGGCCGTTCCCGGTCGGGGTTCCGATCTCGGCGCAGTTCGGCTCGGTCTCGTACCTGTCCGAGTTCTCCCGCCCGCATCGCGGTGTCGACCTGACGCCGGGGGCCGGGGCTGAGATCCACGCCGTCGCGGGCGGAACCGTGCGCATCGCGACCGAGGCAGGCGGCGACTACGGCGTGACCGTCGTCATCGACCACAACATCGACGGTGAGCTCGTCTCGACGCGCTACGGCCACATGCAGTACGGCTCGCTGCGGGTGAAGGTCGGAGACACGATCGAGCCCGGCGAGATCATCGGACAGGTCGGCAGCACCGGCAAGTCGACCGGCGCGCACCTGCACCTCGAGGTGCTCCTCGGCGGGACGACGCAGATCGACCCGATCGCCTGGCTCGAAGAGCACACGAAGCGCTGACCTGATTCGAAGTGAGGCCGCCGAGATGGTATCCTCTTCTAGTTGCCCGCTTGCGGGTAGCACGCCCCGATAGCTCAGTGGCAGAGCACTTCCATGGTAAGGAAGGGGTCGTCAGTTCAATCCTGACTCGGGGCTCGCAGCATCCTCGGATGCGATGCGGCAGGGTAGCTCAGTTGGTGAGAGCGCACGACTCATAATCGTGAGGTCGCGGGTTCAAGCCCCGCTCCTGCTACAGATGAAAACCCCCGGACGCACCGGGGGTTTTGTCGTATTCGGCAACGGCAACCGCGCGCGAAAGTCCGCGGGAACGAGAAGGCGCCCGGGACCCCTCCAGAGTCCCGGGCGCAGGTCGGACGCGAGACGAGGACCTAACTCGCGGCCGAGGGATCGAGCAGGCCCGCCCTGCTCCCCATCAGCGCTGGATCGCACCCGACGTCACGATCATGCCTCGCGTGGCAGGATGCTGGGGCGCGCCGACCATCCGTCCACCTCGAGGGAAAATGGCCGGTGAAGCAGTGAAATCGGGGCGCAACGGTGCCATTTGCGAGCTACGTATGGGCTGAATTTCCGCGCAGGATTTCATCCGATCGGATGACGTGGCGCCGCGCGTCCCGCAGAAACCAGAACGCCCCGTCATCGGAGGATGCGGGGCGTTCCACGATCCGGGGGGAAGATCGTCGACGTCATCGACGCTAGGGCCTCCCCGCCGGTCCGTCGAGTCGGCCTTTCGGGGGACACGTCGTCTGCCGGTGACGCGTCAGCGCCGGTGGAACGGGCAGCCGCCGCCGGTGCCCGTCGCCCGCACGCGCCCGCCCGACGCCGGCTTGGTGGGCAACCGGCGCATGTTCACGTCGAGACCCGAGTCGAGGATAGTGACATCCGGGTGGCTCATCGCCGTGATCGCCGTCGCGAGTCCGGCGATCGCGAGCTTCTCGCCAGGGCAGCGGTGGCCCGTCGCGACATCGGCACCGCCGTGGGGGATGAATGCGGGGAGAGCCTCGTAGTCGTCGACGCCGACGAAACGCTCGGGCGCGAACGAGTCGGCACGCTCCCACGAGTTCTCATCGAGGTTGGTGCCGAGGATGTCGAGGACGACGCGGCCACCCGCCGCGACGCTCTGGCCGTCGAGTTCGATATCGGCGACCGCACGCGCGGGGAGCATGGGGACGAACGGGGCCGTGCGCCGGATCTCCTGCGCGAACGCCACGGCGAGAGGCCCGCCGTCGAGCGTCTCACGCTCGGCCGCCTCCGCGGCGATGCGATCGCGCCACTCCGGACGCTCGTGGAGCTCCTTCGCGGCGAACGCCACGAAGCGTGCGACCGCGATCATCGGACGCATGCTGTTCTGCAGTTCGATGCCGGCCAGGCGGGCGGACAGCAGGACACCGGCGCGGTCCCGGTGCCAGGCCCATGCGTGCAGGGCCGTTCCGGGCTCGGGCTCGAGGTCGCCGTCGCGCACCGCCTCGATGAGGTGCTGGGTGTGCCGGTCTGACCAGCGGCGATTGATCCAGGCGAGGAGGTACTCGGGGGAGTAGGGGACGCCGAAGCCATCGACGATCTGGGCGAGACGAGCCGCCCACCGCGTCTTCGCCGCAGGCGTTCCCGGGAGTCCTGCCCACCGCATGACGGCGCGGCCGAAGGCGCCCACTGCCGCGTCGTAGGCGGAACGCTCCCCGCCGGCGAACCAGTCGTCGAGCTCGCCCTGCCATTCGGCAGCCAGAAGCGGACGCAGACGCTCGACCTGCTCGTCCTCGTAGGCGACGTCGAGGAAGGTCGCCTTGCGGTGCCGGTGGTCCTCGCCGTCGAGGCTGTGAACCGAACCATGCCCGAACAGGGTCTCTTGCACGATTCCCGGCATCGCCCCGTGGCGCCGGACCCGCTCCTCGTCGTAGAACACCTCGACGCCCTCCGCGCCGCGGACGAAGACGGTCGGGTCGCCGAGCAGGCCCATCGGAGCCGAGCGGGCGCCAGCCCGTACGCGACTCCAGATGCGGTCGCCGAATCGGTACCCACGCAGCAGGAGCTGAGGGGAGTCGTCGGTCAGCGTGCGTGCAGCGGCGGCGATCGAAGACATCATGTCTCCACGCTCACACGTCGGGTCCGATGAGCCGAGGGGGAGGCGGATCGGACCGCCGTGTGCTAGCCCGCGGCTCCGGATTCGAGGCGCCGCGCGGCCCGCCGCAACACGGCCGACTCGATCAGCAGCACGCCGCCCACCGCCGCCGCGCCGAGCACCACCAGGAGGAGCGCCGGCAGCGCGTCGGGCCCGGGGGCCTGGACGGCGCCGCCCTCCTGCCAGGGCCACAGCGCCCGGAGCGAGCCGATCATGAGGCCGGTCATCGTCGCGAGCATGATGCGCCGACGGTGGACGAGCAGCCACTGCAGCACCGAGACGAACAGGCCGAGACCGATCATGGCGCCGAGGATGAAGACGCCCAGGTAGAGGAAATCGCGCTCGTTGACGGCGGCCAGCGTCGGCGCGTACATCCCGACGGCCAGCAGGAGGAACGACCCCGAGACGCCGGGCAGCACCAGAGCGCACACGGCGAACGCCGCCGCGAGTGCGACGACCGGGAGAGGAGGGTCGAGGGGGTCGACCTGGGGGAGGCTCGTGAGGGCAAAGCCGGCGACCGCGCCGACGAGGGCGACGGCGTACTCGCGCATCCGCCACCGGCCGCCGACCATGCGGATCGGCACGACGAGCGACGCGAGGATGAGCCCGGCGAACAAGGCGCGTGAGGCGACGGGCTCGGCCTCGATGATCGGGGCGAGGACGGCGGACGCGACGAGGACGGCGGTGATCATGCCGATGCCGACCGGCAGCACGACGGACCAGCGCACGGCGGCCAACTCGGCACGAGCGCGCGTCAGCCCGCGGCCTCGCACGCCGTCCGCGACACCACGGGCGACCCCGCGGGCGAGGTGGCCGGCCGACTCGATGAGCGTCTCGTAGACGCCGATGATGAGCGCGACGGTGCCGCCGCTGACTCCGGGAATGATCTCGACGGTTCCGATGAGAGCGCCGCGTCCGGCATCCAGCAGCATTCGGGCGACGGGCATGGGGGACCTCCGGGAAGAGCGGGGACGGAGCGTGCCAGCCTACCGACGGCACCTGAGCGATCGAGGGGTGCGCGCGTTACCGCGCACTCCGGCCCGGTGCAAGTGGCTCGACGGATTCGCCGCCCCGCCGCATCGTGGAGGCATGTCCAACGCATTCAACGACGACCTCGCCCGCCCCGCCGCAGCCGAGGATGCCGGCATCCAGCCGCTGCGCGACGGCGATGCGACCAGCGTGGCCGACCCCGACCTCGACCCGGCCCAGCGCGAGTGGGACCGCACCGACGCGATCGACGAGGCGCTCGACTCCGGCGTCGACCCCGCCGAACTCGATGTCGCGACGGCGACGAGCGACGACCCGGCGCACATCCCGTCGGACGAAGACGAGATCCCCGCAGAGGACCTGCCCACGGGATACGCCCAGCCGGAGACCCAGGGAGACGACCCGGTCATCGCCGAACTCGGCGAGGACGGCGAGGGCGACATCAACGACGAGGGCATGTGACCCCGGGGATCGAGTCGTACGCGCCGATCGGCGACGGCCGCACCGTCGCGCTGATCGGTCTCGACGGCAGCGTGGATTGGCTGCCGCTCCCCGATCTGACCTCGACGCCCGTTTTCGCGCGCCTGCTCGATCGCGAGACGGGCGGATGTCTCGAGCTCGCGCCCACGGACGAGTTCGAGACCACCCGTCGGTACGTGCCCGACACCAATGTTCTCGAGACGACGTTCACAACGGCTCGCGGGTCCGTGAGAGTCACCGACGCCATGGTGTCGGGAGTCGCCGGGCGGATGCCGTGGGCGGAGCTGGCTCGTCGCATCGACGGGCTCGAGGGCACCGTGCCGATGGCCTGGCGCATCCATCCCGGCACCTCGCTGCGTACGGCGTCGCCCTGGATCGAGCGCACCCAGCACGGCGACGTCATCCGCAGCGGCAAGACCGCTCTCGTCGTCGTGGGGTTCGAGCACGGGCCCGAGGCTCCCGATCCCGACGGCACGAGCGGCCCCCGCCTGACCGGCTCGTTCACCGCCTCGAAGGGTTCGCGTCACCTCATCGCGCTCGCCGCGACGCACGACGAGCCCCTGCACCTTCCCGACCCCCGTAACGTCGACGTCGGCATCGACCGGACGATCGACAACTGGCGGCACTGGTCCGAGGTCTTCTCGTACGAAGGCCCCTGGGAGGAACGCATCCAGCGCAGCGCGCTCGCCCTCAAGCTGCTCATCTTCAGTCCCACCGGCGCGATCGCCGCTGCCGCCACCACGTCGCTGCCCGAGAATCCCGAGGGCGGCAAGAACTGGGATTACCGCTACGCCTGGGTGCGCGACCTCGCCTACACCGCTCACGCGCTCGTGCGCTTCGGTCTCCGCGAGGAGACGCACGCGGCACTGTCATGGATGCTGCGCACCATCCGCGAGCACGGGCCCGAGCTGCACGTCATGTACACCTTGGGCGGCGAACTCGTGCCCGATGCTCAGGACTACCCCGTGCCCGGCTGGGGAGGCGTCGGTCCGGTCGTCACGGGCAATCCAGCGCGCGAGCAGCTTCAGCTCGGCGTCTACGGCGACCTCATGGCGATCTGCCGGACGTACGTCGATGCGGGGAACGTCCTGGACATCGGTACGGGGCGGATGCTGGCGGGCGTCGCCGACCGCACCTGCGACCTGTGGCGCAATCCCGACTCGGGAATGTGGGAGCTGCCGGAGGAACGGCACTACACCTCCTCGAAGATGGGATGCTGGAAAGCCCTCGACGACGCTGTCGCGCTCGCCGAGAGCGGCGCGATCCCCGGGAGCGCCGAGCGGTGGAAGGCCGAGCGCGAGCGCATCCGGCTCTGGATCGACGAGAACTGCTGGTCCGAGGCGAAGTCGGCCTACGCCTTCTACGCGGGTTCGGACGAGCTCGACGCCTCCGTGCTGCTGCACGCGCCCACCGGCTTCGACCGCGGCGAGCGGATGTCGACGACGATCGACGCCCTCACCGACGAACTGGGCGCCGGCCCGCTGCTGTACCGCTACAGCGGGGTGTCGGCGGAGGAGAAGACGTTCGTCGCCTGCGCGTTCTGGCGCGCCGAGGCGCTGGCGTGCGTCGGCAGGCATGACGAGGCGCTCGACCTCGTCGACCAGCTCGTCGCCCTCGCGAACGACGTCGGCATCTACGCCGAGATGATCGACGCTGACGACGGCACCGCCTGGGGCAACACCCCGCAGGCCCTCAGCCACCTCGCGTTCATCGCGACGGTCCTCACCATCCGCGACGTCGTCCCCGAGGAGGCCCTCCGTGGCAGATGAGATCGGAGTGTTCCGCGACACTCGTGCCGTGCTCGTCGAGAGCATCTGGTGGGACGACCGCACCGACGAGGTCGTGTGGGTCGACATCACCGCAGGGCTGCTGCATCGCGGCCCGCTCGACGGGGCGGTCGACGGCAGCGACGACCGGGTCGTCGAGTTGCCCCCGCCGCTATCGGCGGTGCAGCCGGCCGCCGGAGGCGGCTACATCGCGGCACTGAAGGACCGCGTCGTCCTTCTCGACGCGGACGGCCGTATCGAGCGCGACCTCGCCTCGCTGCGTCACCGCCACGACGGCATGCGGCTGAACGAGGGAAAGGTCGACCCGTTCGGCCGCTTCATCGTCGGCGCCATGGAGCTCACGACTGACGACCCCGATGCGGCGGTATGGTCGGTCGACCCGGACGGCGACGTGCGGGTGCTCGGCGGCGGCTACGGAATCGCGAACGGTATGGAGTGGTCCGACGACGGGCGCACGATGTACATCACCGACACCGCGACCTCGACCGTCTACCGCGCGTCCTACGGTCCCGCCGGCGAGCTCGGAGAGCTCGAGCCCTACCTTGTCGGCCGGTCGAGTGACGGGCTGGTAATGGCGACCGACGGCTCGTTCTTCAACGGGCTCTATGGCGAGGGCATGGTGGCGCGCTGGAGCGCCGACGGAGACCTCGTCGAGGAGAGCACGATGCCCGTGCCCAACATCACCTCCGTCGCGTTCGCCGGGCCCGACCTCGACGTCCTCCTCGTCGGATCGGCGCGCGAGAACCTCACCGAGGAGCAGCTGCAGCGGCATCCTCTCTCGGGCGGCATCCTCCGCCTCGAACCCGGCGCGACCGGCCGCGCCATCCACACGTTCGGGTCTGCGTCGATCGCCTGATCGACGGACCCGAGTGACGACCACCCCCAGGAAGACCGATGGAAGGAGACACCATGTCCCGTGACCAGTACACCTTCGTCAACCCCGCCGAGCTGTACGCGGACATCGAGCCCGAGAAGCAGCACATGGACGAGCCGGGCCTCGACGCCGACCTCACGCCGAAGGCCGATCTCGGCGAGGAGAGCTACCGTGGCAGCGGCCGCCTGACCGGGCGCAAGGCGCTCATCACGGGCGGCGACTCGGGAATCGGCGCCGCTACCGCGATCGCCTTTGCGCGCGAGGGTGCCGACGTGGCCATCTCGTACCTTCCCGAGGAGGAAGAGGACGCGCAGCGCATCGCCGGCATCCTGAAGGATGCGGGTGTGACGGTGGCGCAGCTTCCCGGCGACCTGCGCGACCCGGAGTACTGCCGCTCGCTCGTCGCCGACACGGTCTCGGCGCTCGGCGGCATCGACATCCTCGTCAACAACGGCGGCAAGCAGATCTTCCAGTACGAGCTGGCCGATCTGACCGACGAGCAGTTCGACGACACCTTCAAGACCAACGTCTACGCGATGTTCTGGATCACCAAGGCCGCGCTGCCGCACCTGCCGGCAGGTGCCTCGATCATCAACACCACGTCGATCCAGGCCTACTCGCCGTCCGAGACGCTCGTGGACTACGCCTCGACGAAGGCGACGATCAACACGTTCACCAAGGCGCTCGCCCAGCAGCTCGCGCCGAAGGGCATCCGCGTCAACGCCGTGGCGCCGGGGCCGATCTGGACGCCGCTCCAGCCGAGCGACGGCCAGCCGCAGGAGAAGATCGACAGCTTCGGCGAGGAGACCCCGCTGGGACGTATGGGTCAGCCGGCGGAGCTCGCGCCCGCCTACGTGTTCCTCGCGTCGGCGGAGTCGAGCTACGTCGCGGGGGAGACCCTGAACGTCAACGGCGGAATGCCCACGCCCTGACGTCATCGCTGACGAGTGCGCCGGTGGCCGCGGCTGCCGGCGCACTTTTCCAGCGTATTGATTGCGCACAACCTAGTTGTGTACAGTGCATACATGGAACCGACGCAGCACATGGTCTGCTTCTCGCTCTACGCCGCGTCGCGGGCAACGACGAAGGCGTACGCGGCTCTCCTCGAGCCGCACGGGCTGACCTACCCGCAGTACCTCGTGCTCGTGCTGCTGTGGAACCGCGACGGCCGCAGCGTCAGTGACCTGGGCCAGGCGCTCGACCTCGATTCCGGCACGCTGTCGCCACTGCTGCGCCGGATGACGCGCGACGGCCTGGTGGAACGGGGTCGCGACAGTGTCGACGAGCGCGTCGTGACCGTGTCGCTCACCCCCCGAGGCCGCGAACTGCGCTCGGAGCTCGCCCACGTGCCCGCCTGCATCGCGCAGGGGATGGGCGTCACCGTCGATGGTGCCCGGCAGCTGATCGCCGCCCTCACCGAGTTGGCGGACGGGATGCGCGACACCGCCACCGATCTGCGCGCGGATACCCGCGCGACGAAGACCACCCCCGAAAAGGAAATGAAGGAGGAGCACGCATGAGCGCTCTCTACACCGCCGAAGCACTCTCGACGGGCGCCGGCCGCAACGGGCACGTCCGCACCACGGACGGCCGGGTCGACCTCGAGATGGCCATTCCGAAGGAGATGGGGGGTTCGGGCAGCGGCTCGAACCCCGAGCAGCTCTTCGCCGCCGGCTACGCCGCCTGCTTCCACTCCGCCCTGCAGATGGTGGCGCGCTCCAAGAAGATCGACGTGACCGACTCGGCCGTCGGCGGCCAGGTGCAGATCCACCCCACGGATGCCGGCGGGTTCTCGCTCTCGGTCGTCCTCGAGGTCGTGCTGCCCGGCGTCGATCGCGAGGTCGCACAGGAGCTCGCGGACGCCGCGCACCAGGTGTGCCCGTACTCGAACGCGACCCGCGGCAACATCCCCGTCGAGATCACGGTCTCGGAGGACTGATCCCCGCGTCCCCGCGTCGCGCGCTCAGATGCGCACGACGCGGGGACGGTGTCGCACCTCGCGGTGCAGGCGCTCCATCTTCGCGTCGAGCTCGGCCGCCGTCTCGGCGGCATCCTTCAGCTCCGCGATCAGCTCCGCCGGCACGTTCGCGGCGAACTTGTAATAGATCTTGTGCTCGAGGCTCGCCCAGAAGTCCATCGCAATGGTGCGGAACTGCACCTCGACGGGCACGGTGATGCGTCCGGTCGAGAGGAAGACGGGCACCTCCACGATCGCGTGCAGGCTCTTGTAACCGTTGGGCTTGGGCTCCGCGATGTAGTCCTTGACGGTCCGGACCTCGATGTCGTCCTGGGCCGTGAGCAGGTCGAACAGGCGATAGGCGTCCTGCGTGAAGCTGCAGGTGACGCGGACGCCGGCGATGTCGGTGATGTGCTCGCGGATCGACGCGAACTCGGGTTCGACCCCCTTCCGGACGACCTTCTCCACGATGCCGTCGGGTGACTTCAGCCGGCTCGAGAGGTGCTCGATGGGGTTGTAGTCGTGCAGCTGCTGGAACTCGTCGCGCAGGATCTGCAGCTTCGTCTCGATCTCCTGCATGCCGAAGCGGTACTCCAGGAGGAACTGCTGGAACTCGTCGCGCAGGCTCCGGAGCTCCTGTGGCGTGAAGTTCTGGAGACCGTCGGTGATCGAGAGCGGGGGCACGGAGCTGCCGGTCGTCATGGCACCGACGGTACCGATCCGGCATCGGCGGCGGCTGTGAGGATCCACGGTCGTTCGCGTGTCGGAGCCCGGCGCTACCATGAACCGTCCGGTCGACTCGCTCAAGGAGACCCATGCTCGGCAAGCTCCTGTTCCGCTATCTGCGCACCTATCGGTGGCTGCTCCTGGGCGTGCTGGTGTTCCAGTTCGGCTCGGCGATGGCCTCGCTCTATCTGCCTCGACTGAACGCGGACATCATCGACAACGGCGTCGCCCGAGGCGACACCGCCTACATCTGGTCGCGCGGGGCCATCATGCTGGTCATCGCGCTCGGGCAGATCGTCGCGTCGGTCATCGCGACGCTGTGCGCTGCCCGTGCCGCGATGGCCGCGGGACGCGACATCCGACGCGACGTCTTCGAGAAGGTCAGCGGCTTCTCCGAGCGCGAGGTGTCGCGCTTCGGCCCGGGCACGCTCATCACCCGCAACACGAACGACGTGCAGCAGGTGCAGATGCTCGCGATGATGGGCGCCACGATGCTCGTCACAGCTCCGATGCTCGCGATCGGCGGCGTCATCATGGCGCTGCAGCAGGATGTCGGGCTCAGTTGGCTGATCGGGGTCGCTGTGCCGCTCCTGCTCGTGGTCGCCGGGCTCATCATCGGCCGCATGGTGCCGCTGTTCCGCCAGTTCCAGACCCGGCTCGACAACGTCAACCGCATCATGCGCGAGCAGCTGACCGGCGTCCGGGTCGTGCGGGCGTTCGTCCGCGAGCGCATCGAAGAGCAGCGATTCCGCGGTGCGAACACCGACATCATGATCGTCGGGCGCAAGGTCGGGTCGCTGTTCGTGCTGATGTTCCCGCTGGCGATGCTGGTGCTCAACGTCACGGTCGTCGGCGTGATCTGGTTCGGCGGCATCCAGGTCGATCAGGGCAACGTGCAGATCGGCACACTCTTCGCGTTCATGCAGTACGTCGGCCAGATCCTGATGGGCGTGCTCATGGCGACGTTCATGACGATCATGATCCCGCGCGCCGCGGTCTCCGCCGACCGGATCGGCGAGGTGCTCTCCTCTCAGGATGCGCTCGAGCGTCCCGCCTCGCCCGTGCGGGAGTTCCCCGAGCCGGGCGCCATCGTGTTCGACGACGTCGCGTTCACGTACCCGGGCGCCGAGACGCCGGTGCTGCAGGGCATCTCGTTCCGCGCGGATCCCGGCGAGACGGTCGCCGTCGTCGGGTCGACGGGGTCGGGCAAGACCACGCTCGTCTCGCTCATACCCCGGCTGTTCGACGTCACCGGGGGATCGGTGACGGTCGCCGGCGTCGACGTGCGCGAGGCCGACCTCGACCTGCTCTGGAGCGGCATCGGCTACGTCCCTCAGCGCGCGTTCCTGTTCACCGGCACGGTCGCGTCGAACCTCCGGTTCGGGCGGGAGGACGCGACCGACGACGAACTGTGGAAGGCACTCGAGATCGCGCAGGGGCGCGACTTCGTCGCGGAGATGGAGGGAGGCCTCGAAGCGCGCATCGCGCAAGGCGGCACCAATGTCTCGGGAGGGCAACGCCAGCGGCTCGCCATCGCACGAGCGATCGTGCGGCGCCCCGACGTCCTGGTCTTCGACGACTCGTTCTCCGCGCTCGACCTCACCACCGACGCCCGACTGCGCGAAGCGTTGTGGCGCGAACTGCCGGAGGTCACGAAGATCGTCGTCGCACAGCGGATCTCCACGGTGACCGGTGCCGACCGCATCCTCGTGCTCGACGACGGCCGGATGGCGGGTCTCGGCACACACGACGAACTGCTCGAGTCCAACGAGACGTATCGCGAGATCGTCGAATCGCAGCTGGGAGTGGACGCATGAGCGCCGAGAACCTCACAGACGACGAGCGCGCCGAGCTCGAGCTGGCGGAACAGGCTCGCCAGAACTCCGGCAGCTGGGACAGCGTGGCTCCCGGCAAGGCGGCGAAGTTCGGGCCGAGCTTCGTGCGGATGATCGGTCTGCTGCGCCCCTATGCTCTCGTGTTCGGTCTCATGACCGTTCTCGGTGCGATCGGCGTGGTCCTCGCCGTCCTCGCCCCGCGCGTGCTCGGCGATGCCACCAACCTCATCTTCGAGGGCGTCGTCTCCGCGAACCTCGGCTCGCAATTCCCCCCGGGTACGAGCCAGGAGGACGTCGTCGCGGCGCTCAACGCCGCGGGGCAGACGGATGTCGCCAACATCGTCGGGGCGATGCAGAACTTCCAGGTGGGCGCGGGCGTCGACTTCGACCGGCTGAAGTGGGTGGTCGTCACCGTCCTCGCGATCTACGTCGGCTCCGCCGTGCTGACCTGGCTGCAGGGCTTCGTGATCAACATCATCATGGTGCGGACGATGTGGCGACTGCGCGAGTCGGTCGAGGCGAAGATCAACCGGCTGCCGCTGTCGTACTTCGACCGGGTCCAGCGCGGCGAGCTGATCTCGCGGGTCACGAACGACATCGACAACATCACCCAGACGATGCAGCAGTCCCTCTCGACCGCGCTCACGAGCGTGCTGACGGTGGTCGGCGTGCTGTTCATGATGTTCTCGATCTCGTGGCAGCTGGCGCTCGTGGCGCTCGTCTCGCTGCCGCTCATGGCCGTGATCTTCGGTGTCATCGGGCCGCGGTCGCAGAAGGCCTTCGCGGTGCAGTGGCGCAAGGTCGGCCGGTTGAACGCTCGTGTCGAGGAGTCGTTCTCGGGGCACGCCCTCGTCCGCGTGTACGGTCGCGAGCGAGACGCCCGCGAGAAGTTCGAGGCCGAGAACGACGAGCTCTTCGAAGCAGCCTTCAAGGCGCAGTTCCTCTCGGGCCTCATCATGCCGGGCATGACCTTCATCGGGAACCTCACGTACGTCGGCATCGCGGTCCTCGGCGGTCTGATGGTCGCCTCGGGCCAGCTGCGACTCGGCGACGTGCAGGCGTTCATCCAGTACTCGCAGCAGTTCACCCAGCCGCTGTCGGAGCTCGGCGGCATGGCCGCCGTCGTGCAGTCGGGCACGGCTTCCGCTGAGCGGGTGTTCGAGCTCCTCGACGAGGACGAGCAGGACCCCGACGCTCCCGATGTCGAGCCGGCGCGTGGTGGCCGCGGCGTGATCGAGTTCGAGCATGTCCGCTTCGCCTACTCACCCGAGAAGCCGCTCATCACCGACCTCACCTTCCGGGTCGAGCCGGGCCAGACGGTCGCCATCGTCGGTCCGACCGGGGCCGGCAAGACCACGCTCGTCAACCTCCTCATGCGCTTCTACGAGCTCGACGGCGGCCGCATCCTCCTCGACGGTCAGGACATTTCCGAGCTCTCCCGAGACGACGTGCGCTCGCGTACCGGGATGGTGCTGCAAGACCCGTGGCTCTTCGCCGGCACGATCCGCGACAACATCCGCTACGGCCGCGAGAGCGCGACCGACGACGAGATCGTCGAGGCGGCGATCGCGACGCGTGTCGACCGCTTCGTGCACTCGCTGCCCGACGGGTACGACACCGTCCTCGACGAGGATGCCGCGAACGTCTCGGCCGGCGAGAAGCAGCTCATCACGATCGCGCGCGCGTTCGTGGCGCAGCCCGCGGTGCTCATCCTCGACGAGGCGACGAGCTCCGTCGACACGCGAACCGAGCTGCTGCTGCAGCAGGCCATGTCGGCGCTGCGCGAGGGGCGGACCTCCTTCGTCATCGCGCATCGGCTGTCGACGATTCGCGACGCCGACCTCATCCTCGTGATGGAGCACGGCGACATCGTCGAGAAGGGCTCGCATGACGAGCTGATCGCGGCTCAGGGCGCCTACTGGCGTCTGTACCAATCGCAGTTCGAGCAGGCGGCGACGGAGCAGCCGGATTCGGTCGCCGAGCTCGGCGCGGCCGATGATACCGCGGGCGGCCGGCCGGTCTCGGCCGATCGGTAGTCTGAACGAGGCGGATCTGCGCCCGACGCGAGAGAAGGCAGAGTTGAGCGGTTCGACGCCTCCGGGCTGGTACGACGACGGGCACGGCGCACTGCGATGGTGGGACGGCTCGCGGTGGACCGAGCACACGCACGCCCCCGTCGAGCCCGAGCCGCAGCCGGAGACCGAGCCTCAGCCCGAAGAACCGCCGGCCGTGACGGAGGCCTCCCTCACCGAGAGCCAGCACGGGGTCGCGGCATCCGACACCGCGTCGCCGACCGACGCGCTGCCGCTGATCCCGCCGTCGCCGGGAGGGTTCGCGCCGGTGTATCCCGGCGCGCATCCGTCGATCGCGACGGCGGCCGTGACCGGCGCCGTCGGCGAAACCGACGCAGCGCCTCCGCGCCGTTCCCGGCTCTGGATCGTCTTCGTCGCGCTCGGCGTCGTCCTCGTCGGGCTCGTCGTCCTCGCCGCCGTGTTCATTCCGCGCTTCATCGTGGGGATCCTGGATCCGAGCAGCGATCGCCCCGGTGCGACGGCGGTCCAGGGGGCCGATCTGCGGGCGGCCGAAGACATCGTCGACGCGTACGACGACGCATGGGACGAGATGGACTGCGCGGCCTACCAGGCCATCCTGACTCCCGAGTTCCTCGCGAGCGGCGGGCTGTCCGACTGCGCGGACTTCGCCCAGGCGGCCCGCGAGTTCAACAACTCGGTCGAGGACTACGAGGTGAGCTTCATCTCGACGACCCGAGAAGGAGACACCATCTACGTCGAAACCGTCGAGACCTTCACGCAGACGGCGGACGCCGCCGGTGCTCCGCTCGAGAACCCCGTTCCCGCGAGCTTCTCAGCGCTTTACACGCTCGTTCCGGGTGGCTCCGGCTGGCTCATCGACGATTACGTCGAGCAGTGATGGTCGAGCGTGGTGCGCGCCGGAGCGCGCGGTTCTATCTGGCGTGTGCCGGGGTCGGGCTCGCGGCCGGCCTGTTGTCGGGACTGTTCGGCGTCGGCGGCGGAACGGTCATCGTCCCGCTCCTGGTGCTGCTGCTCGGATTCGATCAGCGGCTGGCTGCCGGAACCTCCCTCGCCGCGATCGTCCCCACGGCCTCGGTCGGCGTCATCTCCTACGCCCTCACCGGATCCGTCGCCTGGGTCCCGGCCATCATCCTCGCCGCGGGTGCCGTGATCGGCGCACAGATCGGCAGTTGGCTGCTGGCGAAGATCCCGCAGAACGCGCTGCGGTGGGGCTTCGTCGGGTTCCTCGTCGTGGTCATCGTGATGCTCTTCATCGTGGTGCCCTCGCGTGACGCGGTACTCGAACTGAACTGGGGCGTCGGTATCGGGCTCGCCGGGCTCGGGCTGTTCACGGGGATCATGGCCGGCCTGCTCGGTGTGGGCGGAGGCGTGATCGTCGTTCCGGCGCTGATGTTCCTCTTCGGCACGAGCGACCTCATCGCGAAGGGCACCTCGCTCCTGATGATGATCCCGACCGCGATCTCGGGAACCGTCGGCAACGCTCGGCGACGCAACGTCGACCTCGTGGCGGCCCTCGTCGTCGGGCTCGCCGCGTGTACAACCACGGCGCTGGGGGCGTGGATCGCGACGCTGCTGAACCCGCTGACGGCCAACATCCTCTTCGCCGTGTTCCTCACCTTCATCGCGTCTCAGATGGCGATCCGCGCCGTGAAGGCGCACCGGGCGGCACGCGCGACGAAGCGGGCCGCGCAGCCGTCGGGGGGCCACCGGTAGAATCGGACGGTGTCCGTGAACCCCGATCTGGTCGACCGCGCCTTCGCGCCGACCGCCCCGTACCTCGTGGGTCGCGAAAAGGTGCGCGAGTTCGCCCGCGCCGTCTTCGCGACCGATCCGCAGCACACCGACCCCGAAGCGGCACGTGCGCTGGGTTACACCGACGTGGTCGCTCCGCCGACTTTCGCCATGGTGATCCAGGACCTCACGCTGCAGCAGCTCCTGGGCGAGGCCGACTCGGGCATCGCCCTCGAGCGGACGGTGCACGCCGAGCAGCGATTCCGCTACACGCGCCCGATCGTCGCGGGCGATGAGCTCACCGCGCAGCTCACCGTCACCGGCATCCGTGCCTTCGGCAAGGGGGCGATGGTGACGAGCGAGGCGGATATCCGCGACGTCGCCGGTGACCACGTCGTGACCGCCGTCTCCGTGCTGCTGGTCGGGGGAGAGGACGCATGAGCGATCTGACTGTCGGGTCCGTCGTCGCCGAACGCACCGTCGAGCTCACGCGCGAGTCGCTCGTACGGTATGCCGGGGCATCGGGCGACTTCAATCCCATCCACTACCGCGACGACGTCGCGGCACGCGTCGGCCTGCCCGGTGTGCTCGCCCACGGAATGCTGACGATGGGGCTGGCCGTCGAGACGATCGTGGAGTGGCTCGGCGACAGCGGCCGCATCGTCGAGTACGGCGTGCGTTTCACCCGCCCTGTCGTCGTCGATGCTGAGACCGGCGCGACTCTCACCGTCGTCGCGAAGGTGGGCGCCGTCGATGAGGGCGTCGCACGCATCGACCTGACCGTCAGCCACGACGGCACCGTCGTGCTCGGCAAGGCGCAAGTGCGCGTGCGCACCGCCGAGTGACCGTGGCCGAGATCGAACCGCGACCCCTCGCGGAGCTGACCACGCTGCGCGCGGGCGCCGTGCCCGACCGCATGGTCGAGGTGCACACGGCCGACGAGCTCGTCGCCACGATGTGCGAGCTGTGGACGGCCGGTGAGCCCTGGCTGGTCGTCGGAGGCGGGTCGAACCTGCTGGTGGGTGACGAGCCGTTCGACGGCACCGTCGTCGCCGTGCGCACGACCGGGATCGAAGAGCTGCCGTCGCCGCATCCCGGGCGTGCGCGTCTGAAGGTGCAGGCCGGACACTCGTGGGATGACCTCGTCGAGTACGCCGTCGCGGCCGGTCTCGGCGGGATCGCCGCGATGTCGGGCATCCCGGGCACCGCGGGGGCAGCTCCCGTTCAGAACATCGGCGCCTACGGTCAGGAGGTCGTGCAGACCCTCGTCGAGGTCGAGCTGCTCGACGAGTCGACCGGCGAGGTCAGTGTCGTGCCGGCAGCCGAGCTGGGCCTCGGCTTCCGCACCTCGGTGCTGAAGCATCACCACGGATCGGTCGCGGCGCGTTCCGCGGTCATCCTGTCGATCACGCTCGAGCTCGACCGAGTCGGGCACGGCGAGTTCGCGATCAGCGGGCCGCAGCTGCGCGGCGCCCTGGGGCTCGACCCGGAGGCGACGGTGTCGCTGCGCTGGGTGCGCGAGACCGTGCTGTCCGTACGGGCCAGCAAGGGGATGGTGCTCGACGACGCCGACCCCGACACGTGGAGCGCCGGGTCGTTCTTCCAGAACGCCGTGGTGACCGCCGCCTTCGCTCGGACGCTGCCCGACGCCTGCCCGCGCTGGCCGGTGGCACCCGACCCTGTGAGCGACCGGGTGATCCCGTTGAACGAGTACTACGGCGTCTCGCCGACGGGTGAGGTGGCCGAGCCGGACGTCAAGGTGAGCGCGGCCTGGCTCATCGAGCACGCCGGTATCGGCAAGGGTTTCTCGCTGCCCGGATCGCGAGCCGGCCTGTCGACCAAGCACGCCCTCGCGCTCACCAACCGCGGGGGAGCGACGGCCGAGGAGCTCGCCGCACTCGCGCGGTTCGTCCAGCAGCGCGTGCAGGCGGAGTTCGGCCTCATCCTGCAGCCCGAGCCCGTCCTCGTCGGTGTCGAGCTCTAACCCCGTCGCTGCCGTCGACTCGCCAGAGAAAGCGGATGGTCGGGTACCGGCATCCGCGTTTCTTGGCGACTCGACGGGAGAAGGAGGGGTTAGGAGAAGAGGCGCTGGAGGCGCTGGAGGCCCTCGAGCAGCTGATCGTCACCGAGCGCGTACGACAGGCGCAGGTAGCCCGACGGACCGAAGGCCTCGCCGGGCACGACGGCGACCTCGGCCTGCTCGAGGATCAGGTCGGCGAGCTCGAGGCTCGTGTTCGCCTCGACGCCGCCCCAGGAGCGTCCGAGGAGTCCGGTGACGTCGGGGTAGACGTAGAACGCCCCGAGGGGGTTGGGGACCTCGACGCCGGGGATCCTCGCGAGCTCCTCGACGATGAGCCGGCGCCGACGGTCGAAGGCCAAGCGCATCTCCTCGGCCTCGGTCTGCGGGCCGGTGAGTGCGGCGAGAGCCGCGCGCTGCGCGACGTTGTTGACGTTGGAGCTGAGGTGCGACTGCAGGTTTCCGGCGAGCTTCATGGCGTCGGCGGGGCCGACCATCCAGCCCACGCGCCATCCGGTCATGGCGTAGGTCTTGGCGACGCCGTTGACCAGGATCGTCTGACCCGCGAGCTCGGGTACGGCCTCGACGATCGAGACCGCGCGGGCGCCTTCGTAGACGAGGTTCTGGTAGATCTCGTCGCTGATGACCCAGATGCCGTGCTCGAGAGCCCACTGGCCGATCGCCGCGGTCTCCTCGGGCGTGTACACCGACCCCGTCGGGTTGGAGGGCGAGACGAAGACGAGCACGGTGGTGCGCTCGGTGCGCGCGGCCTCGAGCTGCTCGACGGTGACCTTGTACTCCTGGTCTGCGCCGGCGAAGACCTCGACCGGGATGCCGTCGGCCAGGGCGATCGCTTCGGGATAGGTGGTCCAGTACGGCGCGGGCAGCAGCACCTCGTCGCCGGGGTTCACGACCGTCTGGAAGGCCTGGTACACCGACTGCTTGCCGCCGTTGGTCACGATGACCTGCGAGGGCTGGACCTCGAGGCCCGAGTCGCGCAGCGTCTTGGCGGCGATCGCCTCGCGCAGCACGGGGAGGCCGGCGGCGGGGGTGTACCGGTAGTTGGCCGGGTCGGCGAGGGCGTGCTGAGCGGCCTCGACGATGAACTGCGGCGTCGAGAAATCGGGCTCGCCCGCGGCGTACGAGATGACCGGCCGGCCGGCGGCCTGCAGGGCCTTGGCCTTGGCGTCGACCTTGAGGGTCGCCGACTCGGCGATGGCGGAGAGCTTGCGGGACAGCGGTGCGCGTTCGGTCACCCTTCGAGAGTAGCGGCGTGGTCCACCGAATGGTGGACGGGGATCGACCGGATGACCTCTCCCGCGCCGGCGACGGAACCGGCACGCTGGAGGCATGACCACGAGAGCGAGCGCACCGACCGTCGTGCGCGGCCTGACCAAGAGATACGGCGACGTGACGGCCGTCGACGACGTGAGCTTCGAGGTGCCCGCCGGGGGCGTGTTCGCGTTCCTCGGGACGAACGGGGCCGGCAAGTCCACGACGATCAGCGCTCTCACGACTGTGATCGAGCCGGATGCGGGGCAGCTCGAGGTCGCCGGTCACGACGTGCGCTCCGACGGTGACGCCGTGCGCCGCGCGATCGGCGTCGTCTTCCAGGACTCGCTCCTCGATTCCGCCCTCACCGTGCGCGAGAACCTGACGGTGCGGGCGCGTCCGTACCTCGGCTCGACGGCGGCGATCCGCGACCGCATCGACCGCCTCGCCGAGATCATCGACCTGGGCGAGTTCATCGACCGTCGCTACGGCCGGCTCTCGGGCGGGCAGCGTCGCCGCGCCGACATCGCCCGCGCGCTGCTCCACGACCCGGAGATCGTCTTCCTCGACGAGCCGACGACGGGACTCGATCCCGCGAGCCGGCAGATGGTGTGGCGGACGATCCATGAGCTGCGCGAGCGCGCCGGTCTCACCGTGTTCCTCACGACGCATTACCTCGAGGAGACGGAAGAGGCCGACCAGGTCTGCATCATCGACCGCGGGCGCGTCGTCGCCGACGGCACTCCGGCGCAGCTGCGTGCGCGGTACAGCTCCAGCATCCTGTCGCTCGTCACGGCCGACGGCGACGAGCGCATCGCGGTGGCGGATGCCGCCGAAGCCCGCGGCATCCTCGCCGAACGGGGCGACGCGGTGCTCGACTTCGAGTTCTGTCATGGACGCATGGACGACGTCTTCCTGGCCCTCACCGGACAGGCGGCGGCGGGGGAGACAGCAACAGGGGAGGCGGCGCGATGAAGACCGTGCAGGCGTACGTCGGGCGCAATCTCCGACTGTTCTACCGGGACCCGCTCGGGGTGTTCTTCTCGCTCACCGGCGCCCTGGTGGTGTTCCTCCTCTACGCCCTGTTCCTCGGCCAGATGCAGGTGGACTCGCTCGCCGCGACTCCGGGGTTCGATGCCGACGCCGCCCGCGACTTCGTCGACTCGTGGATGTTCGCCGGGGTCGTGGCCGTCGCCGCCGTCACGACGCCGCTCGGCGCGCTGTCGACGTTCGTCGAGGATGCCGCGTCCGGACGGTTCCGCGACTTCCTCGTCTCGCCGGTGCGCCGCGCGCAGCTCGTGCTCGGTTACCTCGGGTCGGCGTTCATCATCGGTTTGATCACCACGCTGATCGTGCTCGCCGTCGCGCTGGCCTACCTCGGGCTCACCGGGCGGACGCTCCCCGACGCCGGGCAGATCATCCGCATCGTGCTGTGGACCGTGCTCTCGGTGGCCGCCTACACGGCGCTCTGGGCGTTCGTGGTGTCGTTCCTTCGCACGAGCGGGTCGTACTCGGGACTGTCGACCCTCGTGGGAACCCTGACCGGCTTCGTCGCGGGTGCGTACATCCCCGTCGGCTCGTTCCCCGACGCCGTTCGGGATGCCGTCGGCGTGCTCCCGTTCGCGCAGTCGGCGATGCTCGTGCGGCGCGAGTTCGCCGCCGATCCGCTCGATCGCCTCGCGGGCGGGGCGCCGGGCGCGGTCGAGGAGCTCAGCCGCATCTACGGGCTCGACCTGCAGGTGGGGTCGGCGGCGGTGCCGGTCTGGGTCGCGGCGGTCGTGCTCGCTGTCGTGGCCGTGGCGTTCACGGTGCTCGCCGCGGCCCGCATCCGCTCGCGCATCCGCTGAGGGGCAGGATGGGAGCGTGATCAGTCGCAGCTGGGTGGATGTCGCCGTCGGTGTCGTGCTCGCCCTCGGCGTGGGCATCCTCGCAGCCGCGGGAGAGACGGACCGGCTGCCGTGGGCGGTCGCGGGCCTGGTGCTCCTGCTCGCGGCGTATCTGATCGCGCGGCCCTCCGCCGGCGCGGAGGATCCCCGGCGCTTCGCGGTGTTCCTCGCCGTCGTGACGGTCTCGATCGCAGCGATGACGTTCGGCGAGGTCTCGCTCGCGACGATGCAGGTCATCGTGTATCCGCTGGTGTGGATCTTCGCTCCGTTGCGCCGTGATGGTGTCGTGGGATCGCTTTCGGTCGGCGCTGGGATGCTCGTCGGGTATGCCGGCGGCTTCGGTTTCGCTCCCGACGCGCTGCTGGAGGCAGCTGCCGTCGCGGTGCTCTCGGTTGCGTTCTCGATCGCGATGGGGTGGTGGATCTCAGCGATCGCCGCATACGGCACCGAGCGTGCGCGCCTGCTCGACGAGCTCTCCCGGGCGCAGCAGCAGGTCGAGGCGCTCAGCCGCGACAAGGGCGCGGCCGACGAGCGGGAGCATCTGGCCCGCGAGATCCACGACACCCTCGCGCAGACCCTCGCGGGAATCGTCATGCTCGCCGAACAAGCCGGGCGGCGTTCGCGCGCGGGGGATGCAGGCGGCGCCGCGACCGCGGTCGAGCGCCTCGAGGTGGCCGCTCGCGACGCGCTTGGCGAGGCCCGTGCGATCGTCGCGCGCACCGCCGCCGTCCCCGACGACCCCGTGCTCGGCGCTGCGGTGGAGCGGCTCGCCGAACGCTTCCGCGCCGACACCGGGCTCGAGATCTCCGTCGTCGACACGGCTTCCGGGGCCGATCGCGAGACGCAGGTCGTCGCGCTGCGCTGCCTGCAGGAGGCGCTGGCCAACGTGCGCAAGCACGCGGGAGCCGCGCGGATCACGGTGGCGCTCACGCGCGAGGACGACGGCGCCCTGCGACTGGTCGTCGAGGACGACGGGCGCGGGTTCGACGTCTCGTCTCCGCGCACCGGGTACGGTCTCGACGGCATGAGCGAGCGAGTCGCACTCGCCGGGGGGAACCTCGAGATCACGGCCGTCGCGGGTTCGGGGACGACGCTCTCCGTTCGGCTGCCCGGGTCGCCTGTGCCGAGCGCTGGCGCGGCGGTGCGCGCATGATCCGTCTGCTCATCGTCGACGACCACCCGATCGTCCGGGCGGGGCTGGTCGGTCTGCTCGCCGACGAGCCCGGGTTCGAGGTGATCGCGGAGGCCGCCGACGGCGACGAGGCCGTCCGGCTCGCCACCGAGGCGCATCCCGACGTCATCCTCATGGACCTCCGGATGCCGGTGCTCGACGGCGTCGCAGCCACCGCTCGTATCGTGACGGCGCGCGATGGGGCCGCGGGGCCGCGGGTGCTCATCCTCACGACCTACGAGAGCGACGACCAGATCCTCGCCGCCATCGAAGCCGGAGCCAGCGGGTATCTGCTCAAGGCGGCTCCGCGCGAGGAGATCGTGGCGGGGATCCGTTCGGTCGCCGCCGGCCAGTCGGCTCTCTCGCCGGCCGTCGCGGTGCGTCTGGTGGAACGGATGCGGCAGCCCGAGCCGGCGGCATCCGCTCTCACTCCGCGCGAGACCGACGTGCTGCGCCTCGTCGCCGCCGGGCACGGCAACAGGCAGATCGCGGTGCAGCTCGGGATCGGCGAGTCGACCGTCAAGACGCACCTGTTGCGGGTCTACGACAAGCTCGGCGTCGACAGCCGAACCCGCGCCGTGACCCTGGCCCTCGAGCGCGGCCTGCTTCCCTGACCCGAAGCCCCCGTTATGGGGTCGTCACATGCGGGAGCGGGCGCTGTCGTAGCGTGGGAGGGAACGGAAGGAACAGGGCGGGGGAGGGCTGCGGGGATGCGGATGCGGGCGGCTCTGGCCACGGGCTTCGCCACGCTATTGCTTCTGGCGGGGTGCGCGTCGATCCCGCTCGGACCGCCGCCTGTCCGCGAGGTGGCGACCGTGTCCGACACGATGTCGTGCCCGGACCCGATCCTCAACCCGCTTCCCGGCGCCGGTCTCGTCCCTGAGGACTTCGAGGTCATCGCGGTGCTGGAGTGCGCCAACGGCGTGACGCGTAAGGATGCCGACGGCGTCATCGCCGGCAACGAGGTGCGGCGCTACGAGGGCGACCTCACGGAATTCCTCGACGCGATGGCGGCGCCCAGCGATCCTGGGCCGGCAGCGGTCTGCCCCGCCGTGGGGTACGGGTTCCGCGCGATCTGGGCGACCGATGCGGCGGGACGCTTCGTGCCGATGTCGTTCCCCCTGACGGCGTGCGGCGGACCCAAGGAGGACGAACCTCTCGCCGCTCTGGCTCGGCTCGAAGTCGTCGACCGCACGTTCTCGGGGGCGGGGCGCGTCGAACTGCACGAGGCGACGGCGGCCGGCTGCGCGACGCGTGCGGGCGCGCACTGCTCCGAGACGGCATCCCGCTTCGTCGTCGTCCACCCGGACGTCACGGCCGCCGCGGGCGGCGCGCCTCTCACTGTGACCGTCGAGCTCGACGGCTGTCAGCGCATCGTCGGCAGCGACTTCCAGACCCGCCCCGCCCCTCCGTCTCTGATCCCCCTCCTGTCCCCCTGACCTACCCCCAGCCCCGACGGGGGCTAGGGGAGGCGGCTCAGAGGTACTTCGCGTAGGCGGGGAGGGTCAGGAACGCGGGGAACTCGGAGCCGAGCGCGACCTCGCGGAACAGGGCCGCGGCATCGTCGAAGCGGTCGCCGTCGCGGCGCTCGACCTCGGCGATGACGTCGTCGACCAGTTCGTCGACCCAGGCGCGGGTGATCGGCGTGCCGTCATCCGTCGTGCGGTCCTGGTGGATCCACTGCCAGATCTGCGAGCGGCTGATCTCGGCTGTGGCGGCATCCTCCATCAGGTCATCGATCGCGACCGCGCCGATCCCGCGCAGCCAGGCCTCGAGGTAGCGCACGGCGACGGACACGTTCGCGCGCGCACCGGCGGTCGTGATCGGCAGGCCGATGTGGCAGTCGATCAGTTCGGATGCTGCGACCTCGACGTCGTCTCGCTGCCGGTCGAGCTGGTTCGGACGGTCGCCGAGGACGGCGTCGAACTCGGCGCGCGCAACGGGGATGAGGTCGGGGTGCGCGACCCACGTGCCGTCGAAACCGTCGCCGGCCTCGCGACGCTTGTCGGCGGCGACCTTCTCGAACGCGGCGCGCGTGACCTCGGGGTTCCGCCGGTTGGGGATGAAGGCGCTCATTCCGCCGATCGCGTGCGCGCCCCTGCGGTGGCAGGTCTTCACGAGCAGCTCGGTGTACGCGCGCATGAACGGCACCGTCATCGTGACCGCGCTGCGGTCGGGCAGCACGAACCGGGCCCCGCGTCCGCGGTAGTTCTTGATCATCGAGAAGATGTAGTCCCACCGTCCGGCGTTGAGACCCGCGCAGTGGTCGCGGAGAGCGAAGAGGATCTCGTCCATCTCGAACGCCGCCGGCAGCGTCTCGATCAGCACGGTCGCCCGGATGGTGCCGTGGGCCAGTCCGAGCCGGCGCTCCGTGAACGAGAAGACGTCGTCCCACAGCTGCGCCTCGGCGCTGGATTCGAGCTTGGCGAGGTAGAAGTACGGTCCCCGGCCGCTCTCGACGAGCCGGACGGCGTTGTGGAACGCATAGAGCCCGAAGTCGACGAGTGACCCGGAGGCGTCGAGGGTGCGCCCTGTGCGGTCGGTGTAGGCGAGGTGCTTCTCGGTGAGGTGCCAGCCGCGCGGGCGCATGACGATCGTCGGCGTGCGCTCGGCGGTGACGGTGTAGCGCCGCCCATCGGGACCGGTGTGCTCCAGCTCACCGCGGATCGCGTCGCGCAGCGACAGCTGCCCGCCGATGACGTTGCGCCAGGTCGGCGAGGTGGCGTCCTCCTGGTCGGCGAGCCACACGCGGGCGCCTGAATTCAGGGCGTTGATCGTCATCTTGGGATCGGTGGGTCCTGTGATCTCGACGCGGCGGTCCTCGAGGCCCGGGCCCGCACCCGCGACGCGCCACGAGTCGTCCTCGCGGATGTGCGCGGTGTCGCTGCGGAACGATGGGTCGGCCCCGTTGCCGATCTCGAAGCGGCGCCGCATCCGGTCGGCGAGGCGGTCGTGCCGTCGCCCCGCGAAGCGGTCGTGCAGCGCCGTGACGAAGTCGAGCGCGTCGGGCGTGAGGATCTCGTCGAAGCGCGGGTGCATCTCGCCGCGCACCTCGATCGCGGGTTCGTGCGTCTGCACGGGTACGGGCCCCGTCCAGGTGCGCCGCCGGCGCTGAGTCTCTGTGATGGTCATGGTCTCGTCTCCTGTGATCTGTGACGCTCGGGTCAGAACTGGGATGCCTCGGTCGATCCGGCCAGGGCGAGGGTGGCGCTGTCGGGGTTGAGCGCCGTCGAGAGGGCGTCGAAGTAGCCGGTGCCGGCTTCGCGCTGGTGGCGGGTGGCGGTGTAGCCGTGCGCCTCGGCGTCGAACTCCGCCTGTTGCAGCTCGACGTACGCGCTCATTGCACGGTCGGCGTAGCCACGGGCGAGGTCGAACATCGAGTGGTTGAGGGCGTGGAATCCGGCCAGGGTGATGAACTGGAACCGGTAGCCCAGCTCGGCCAGCTCCGCCTGGAACGTCGCGATCTGCGCGTCGCTGAGGTGCCGCTTCCAGTTGAAGCTCGGCGAGCAGTTGTACGCGAGCAGCTTGCCGGGATGCTCCGCGTGGACGGCTGCGGCGAACTCGCGGGCCAGCTCGATGTCGGGCTCGCCGGTCTCGACCCACAGCAGGTCTGCGTAGGGCGCGAACGCGAGGCCGCGCGCGATGACGGGGTCGATCCCGGCGCGGGTGCGGTAGAAGCCCTCGCTCGTGCGCTCGCCGGTGAGGAAGGGGCGGTCGCGCTCGTCGACGTCGCTCGTGATGAGGTCGGCGCCCAGCGCGTCGGTCCGCGCGATCACGATCGCAGGCACGCCCGCGACATCCCCGGCGAGCCGCGCGGCATTGAGCGTGCGGATGTGCTGAGCGGTCGGCACCAGCACCTTGCCGCCGAGGTGGCCGCACTTCTTCTCACTCGCGAGCTGATCCTCCCAGTGCGTGCCGGCGGCACCAGCGGCGATGAGGGATGCCGCGAGCTCGTAGGCGTTCAACGGACCGCCGAACCCCGCCTCGCCGTCGGCGACGATCGGGGCGAGCCAATCGCGGGTGCGGCCGCCCTCGGCGTGCTCGATCTGGTCCTGTCGCAGCAGCGCGTTCGAGATGCGCCGCACGACGGCGGGCACGGAGTTGGCGGGATACAGGCTCTGGTCGGGGTAGGTCTGCCCGGCGAGGTTCGCGTCGGCCGCGACCTGCCAGCCGGACAGGTAGATCGCCTTCAAGCCGGCGCGCACCTGCTGGACGGCCTGGCCGCCCGTGTAGGCCCCGAGGGCGCGGACGTACTCCTCGGTGTGGAGGAGGTTCCACAGCGACTCGGCACCCCGGCGGGCGAGGGTGGCCTCCTCACGGACGGAGCCACGCAGCCGGATGACGTCGTCTGCGCGGTACGTGCGCTCGATGCCGTCCCAGCGGGGGTCGGTCTGCCACAGCTCCTCGAGCTCGGCAGCGGTCTGAACCTGGTCGCCGGGCCGCAGCGGACCCGGAGCGGGAATCGTGGTCATCTCGGTCTCCTTCGTCGGAACGGGCGGCTCTGCCCGTCGTGGAGACCACTGTGGGCGAACTACCGGGCGCAGCACCGCCGGGTTCGAGGAGAAGATCGGCCGATCTTCTGCTTTCGTGACAGAATCCCGCCATGACGCGCAAGGACGCCGTCGCCGCCGCGGGCGTGGCGCTCGACGATGAGGACATGGACGCCTTCACGATCGGCCGGCGCATCCGGCAGATCCGCACCGGACGAGGGATGACCCTCGACGACCTCGCCGCTGCCGTCGGGCGTGCGCCGAGCCAGCTCTCGATGATCGAGAACGGTCGCCGCGAGCCGAAGCTCTCGCTGCTCCGCACGATCGCGCGCGCCCTCGGCACCTCGCTCGATGCGCTCCTCGAGTCCGAGGAGCTGGATCCCCGTGCCGCCCTGGAGATTGAGGTCGCCCGCGCGATGGCGGGGCCGACGTTCCGAAGCGCCGGGATCACGCCGTTCCGCATCCCGCGCGCCGTGCCCGACGAGGTGCTGCGCGCCCTTCTCGCGCTGCAGGGCGAGATCGAGCGGCTGCACGACGAGCGCGCCGCGACCCCCGAGGAGGCGCGGCGCGCCAACGTCGCCCTGCGGCGTCTTATGCGGACGCAGAACAACTACTTCCCCGAGCTCGAGCAGCAGGCGCGGGAGCTGCTGGCGGCGGTCGGGCACCCGGGCGGGCCGCTGACGCAGCGCACCGCGAGCGACATCGCGGGGCATCTCGGCTTCAGCATCCATTACGTCGCGGATCTGCCCCAGACGACCAGAAGCGTCGCCGACCTCGCCCATGGGCGGCTCTACCTGTCGAGCCGCCTCGCTGCCGCGACGTCCGCCGATCCGCGGACCGCCGTGCTGCAGGCGCTGTCGAGCCGCATCCTCGGTCACACCGAGCCGGCCAGCTACGACGAGTTCCTGCGGCAGCGGGTGGAGACCAACTACCTCACCGGTGCCCTGCTGATCCCCGAGGCCGATGCCGCGCCCGCCCTGCGCGAGGCCAAGGAGCGGCGCGCGATTTCCATCGAGGATCTGCGCGACGCGTATTCGGTGACCTACGAGACCGCCGCGCACCGATTCACGAACCTCGCGACGGAGCATTTGGGCATCGCTGTGCACTTCCTCAAGGTTCACGAGTCGGGGACGATCACGAAGGCGTACGAGAACGACGACGTCGACTTCCCGACCGACCGCCTCGGCGCCATCGAGGGGCAGCTGTGCTGCCGGGAGTGGACGAGCCGCGCGGTCTTCGACGTCGATGACCGCTTCAACCCGTACTACCAGTACACCGACACCGGCAACGGGACCTATTGGTGCACGGCTCGCGTCGAGCATTCGAGCGAGGGCGCGCACTCGGTCAGCGTCGGCGTGCGGTTCGATGACACGAAGTGGTTCCTCGGGCGCGACACACCCCATCGCGGGGTGTCACGGCACTCGGTCGACGTGTGCTGCCGACGTGCGCCGGCCGACCTCGAGGAGCGGTGGCGTGCCGCCGCGTGGCCGAACGTGAAGACCCCGCGCACGCTGCTGGCGACTCTGCCGACCGGCGCCTTCCCGGGCGTCGACACGACCGACCTCTACGCGTTCCTGGAGGCACACGCCCCCTCCTGAAGCACCCCGTCGACTCGGGTCAGGGGGCGGCGTTCCACCGGGGGCGGTAGGGGGTGCCGGGGGCGGGCGAGGCAGTGTCGATCGCGGTCAGGACGGCGGCAGCGTCGGCGACGGGGAAGGTCGTCACCAGGCGGATGCCGTCGTCGGTGACACGCGCGTACACGAGCGCGGCGGCACCGGTGGATGCCGACAGCACGGTGAGGTACTCGCCGCCGGCCTCGGACCGCGCCGCCGCGGGGGAGCGGAGCAGGCTCGTCGCCGCGTCCGTCACCCGTTCGAGCAGCGTCGGCCCGTCCGCCCAGGGCGCGAACGCAGCGTCGGCGAGCCCGAACGCGCGGGCGAGCTCGGGGCCGAGCCAGCGTTCGCGCTTCAGGCCGTACGGCGTCGGCGTCAGCGAGAGCAGGTAGCCGTACACGTGAAGGAGGCCCGCGTTCCCGACCGGCCAGGCACTCGGCTCGCCGGCGAGGTCGTGCAGCCGGTCGAAGACCGCACGGTCGAGCACGGGCGCACCGACGTTCTCGTCGACGATGGTCGACCGCGACCAGCGTGCGAAGCGACCGGATGCCGCATCCTGGGCTATCGATCGCGAGAGCCAGGGCACCGCGTCGAACGCCTGCCCGGCGTCGCCGCGCGCGGCGGTCGCGGCCGCCGCATCGAGTCGTCGGATCTCGTTCATCCGCAGTTCATCGACTGTGGGATTTGTGTCCACGTGTGCACCTAACGATGGACGAAGCGTCCACTCAGAAAGTCCGATCCGTGCCGAACCCTGCTCTCATCATCTTCGATTTCGACGGAACCGTCGCCCTCGGCGACGGGCCGGTGCTCGCCTACGCGCGTGCTGCCGCCGCTGCCTCCGGCGAGCCCGACCGGTTCCTCGCCCGGGTCGACGACGGACTGCGTGGCCGACCCGCCGGGGCCGGGGCGCCCCTCGACGCGTACGACGTGATCCGCCTCGTCGCCGAGGATGCGGGGGTCGGCGCCGAGGCGCTGTCGCGTGCCTACCTCGACAGCCGCGCACTGCTGGGCACCGATCTCGCTCCCGTCGAGGCGCCGGTCGGGCTCGCCGCGGTCGCCGAACGCCTGCCGGCCGAGTGCGTCCTCGTCACCAATGCCCCGGCGACCCGCGTCGCGGAGACCCTCGACGCGCTCGGGCTCGGCGACGCCTTCGCGCGCATCGTCACCGACGCGGGCAAGCCCGCCGGACTCGAACGGCTGCTCGACGCGCCCGAGGTCCGTGACCGCCGGGTGCTCGCGGTCGGCGACATCTGGCGCAACGACCTCGAGCCCGCGCACCGGCGCGGACACGACACCGCGCTCGTCGGTCCGTGGACGGATGCCGCGGCATCCCCGACCTTCCACGCCGACACGCTCACCGAACTGCTGCCGCGCATCGAAGCGTGGGCCGCGGCATCCGCCCCCTGACTCCGTACACCTCTCACACCACTCCTTTCCCACCCCTCACCCGAAGGACATCCACTCATGCGCACCACCCGACTTCTCGCCGCGGCCGCCGTCAGCGCCATCGCCGCCATCACCCTCGCCGGCTGCGCGGGCTCGCCCGCCGCCGGTGACACCCCTGAGGCCGCCGCCGACCCGACGTCGCTCGTGCTCGCGCTCGTCCCCTCGCAGGACCAGAACGGGCTCGTCGAGACCGCGGCTCCGCTCACCGACTACCTGAGCGACGAGCTCGGCATCGAGGTCACCGGTGTGGTCTCGAAGGACTATCAGGCCGCCGTCGAGGCGATGGGCGCCGGCCAGGCGCAGATCGGCTTCCTCCCGTCGCTGCAGCTGTGGCAGGCCAACGACATGTACGGCGCTGACGTCGTGCTGCAGACCGAGCGCAACGGCAACATCAGCTACCCCGCGCAGTTCATGACGAACAACCCCGACAAGTACTGCGACGACGCTCCCGTCGAGCGCGACGGGATGCTCTTCTGCAACGGCGCCGACGCGATGACGGGTCCCGCGGGCCTCGACTCGATCACCAAGGTGAAGGGCGCGAAGGTCGCCGTGCTCGGACCCGGGTCGCCCGCCGGCTACATCTACCCGATCCTCGCGCTGCAGGAGGCCGGGCTCGACACCGACAGCGACATCGATCAGCTGCCCGTGACCGCGAACGACGCGTCCGTGCTCGCCGTGTACAACGGTGACGCCGAAGTCGGGTTCAGCTTCTGGGACGCGCGCACGATCGTGAAGAAGGACACCCCGGACGTCGGGCAGAAGGTCGTCGTGTTCGCGATGACCGAGGAGATCCCGAACGACGGTGTCGCGCTGAGCTCGGACCTCTCGCCCGAGCTGCGCGAGCGCATCGCGACCGCGCTGGAGGACTTCTCGAACACCGCCGAGGGCTCGGAGGTGCTGCAGAGCATCTACTCGATCACGAAGCTCGCACCCGCCGACGCCTCGTCGCTCGACGTCGTCGCACGCGCCGCGCAGGCGCTCGGACTGCAGTGACCGACACCACTGCACGCGATGCCGGGGCCGCGGCCCCGGCATCGCCGTCGGGCATCCGGCTGCACGACGTCACGGTGCGCTACCCGAACGGCACTCTCGGCCTGCGCGGGGTCTCGCTCGAGATCGGTGCGGGCGAGATGGTCGCCGTCGTCGGGCTGTCGGGATCGGGCAAGTCGACCCTCATCCGCACGATCAACGGCCTCGTCCCCGTGACCTCGGGCGTGCTCGAGGTCGGCGGCGTGCGCGTCGACACGGCGCGTGGGCGCGAGCTGCGTCGCCTGCGCGGCGACATCGGCATGGTGTTCCAGGGCTTCAACCTCGCCGGTCGCACGAGCGTGCTCAACAACGTCCTGGTCGGTCGCCTCGCCCATACCCCGGTGTGGCGCACCCTGCTGGGCGCCTACCGGTCCGACGACCGCCGCCTCGCCTTCGAGGCGCTCGAGCGCGTGGGGATGCTGCCGCGGGTCTGGGATCGCGCCGCCGCTCTCTCGGGAGGTCAGCAGCAGCGCGTCGCGATCGCCCGCGCCCTCGCGCAGCAGCCGCGCATCGTCCTGGCCGACGAGCCGGTCGCGAGCCTCGATCCGCCCACGGCGCACGGGGTCATGAAAGACCTCCAGCGCATCAACACCGAGCTCGGCATCACGGTGCTGGTGAACCTGCACCTGCTCGACCTGGCGCGCACCTACGGCGTGCGACTGATCGGGATGCGGGCGGGCGAGGTCGTCTACGACGGCCCGGCAGCGGATGCCTCCGACGCGGACTTCGCCGGCATCTACGGGCGATCGCTGACGGCCGAGGACCGGCTCGACGCATGAGCGCGCCCGCACTCGTCGTCCCGCCGCGACCCCGCGGACGTGCGGTGCCGTGGCTGGTCGCGGGGATCGTCACCGCGATCACGGTGGTCACCTGCCTCCCCGGCATCGGCGTCGGCCTCGACCTGTCGGGCATCGCGCGCAACTGGCAGCACGGCGCCGACAAGGTGCTCGGGTTGCTGCAGCCGGACTGGACGTTCTTCCCGCGGACCGTCGCCCCGCTGCTGGAGACGCTCCAGATGGCGGTGATCGGCACCGCGGTGGGGGCCGCGCTCTCGCTGCCGCTGAGTCTGTGGGCGGCTCGGCCGACCAACCCGCGCCCGGTGCTGCGGGGTGCGGTCCGCGCGATGCTCAACATCGTCCGGAGCGTTCCCGACCTGCTGTCGGCGGCGATCCTGGTGGCGATGGTCGGGGTCGGCGCGCTGCCCGGCATCCTCGCCCTCGTGATCTTCAACGTCGGCATCATCGTGAAGCTGGTCTCCGAGCAGATCGACGCGATGGACACGGGGCCCCTCGAAGCGGGCCGCGCCGCGGGCGGGACGCAGCTTCAGATCAATCGTGCCCTCGCCCTGCCCGACACCTGGCCCGCGTTCGCGGCGCAGACGCTGTACGTCCTCGAGCTCAACGTCCGCGCGTCGACCGTCCTGGGGCTCGTCGGCGCCGGCGGCATGGGCCTCATCATCGACGCCGTGCGCACCTTCTACCGGTACGACCAGCTGTCGCTCATCATCCTGGAGATCCTCGTCGTCGTGCTCGTCATCGACGCCGCCAGCTCCGCCCTGCGACGGAGGCTCGCATGACCGCTCCCGTTCTCGCCGATCCGCGACGCACGTCAGCGCCGGCCGTGCCCTCCCGCCCGCGTCGACGGGTGCGCACCGTGGTCGCCGCCGCCGTGACGATCGTCGTCATCCTGGCCTTCTGGTCGGTGGACATCACCTGGTCGCGGCTGGCTGACCTGCCCGCCGAGCTCGTGCGCTACGGCTGGCTCATGTTCTCGTCGCCGACGTGGGAGAAGCTGCCGGACGCTCTGTGGCAGACCTGGCAGAGCGTTCAGATGGCGTGGGTCGGGACCGTGCTCGGGGTCATCGTGGCCACACCGCTCAGCCTGGTGGCGGCCCGAGGGTTCGGTCCGGCATGGCTGCGCTCGATCCTGCGGTTCGTGTTCTCGACGATTCGCGCCGTTCCCGAGATCATCTTCGCGATCATCATCCTCTCGATGACCGGGCTCACGCCGCTCACGGGGGCGCTCGCCCTCGCGGTGAACGGCATCGGCACCCTCGGCAAGTGGGGGTACGAAGCCGTTGAAGCCGTCCCCGCCGGACCCATCGAAGCGGCGCGCGCGGCCGGGGGCAGCCCGGCGCAGGTGCTGCGATGGGGCGTGTGGCCGCAAGCGACCCCGGTGTTCCTGTCGTTCTGGCTCTACCGCTTCGAGATCAACGTGCGCTCGTCGGCTGTCCTCGGGCTCATCGGAGTCGGCGGGATCGGCGACATGCTGACGACCTACACCCAGTACCGTGAGTGGTCGACGGTGGGGATGCTGCTGATCGTCGTGATCGTCGTCACGATGACGATCGACGGCATCTCGGGCCGCATCCGCCGACGGATCATGGAGGGCGCACGTGTCCGGTAACGCTCCGCCGACCGTGCGCATCCAGGCGCTCCGCAACGGGCTGCAGCCGACCGAGCGCCGCGTCGCGGACGTGATCCTCGACGCGCCCGAGGTCGTGGTCGAACTCACCGCGCAGCAGCTGGCCGACCGTGCGGGCGTCGCGCGTTCGTCGGTGGTCCGCGCCTGTCAGACGTTCGGGTTCCGCGGCTATCCGCAGCTGCGGGTCGCGCTCGCCGCCGAACTCGGAGCGGCCGCGCCGGCGCCATCCGACCACGGCGACGGGGCGCTCGGGCGCGTGCGCAGGTCGATCGATCGAGCCGCGGCGTCGCTGCCGGCGTCGACGAGCCTGCTCGAGGCTGACGAGGTCGAGCGAGCGGTGACGGCTGTGGTCGGCGCCGGCAGGCTGCTGGTCGTCGCCAACGGACTCTCGTCGCCGGTCGCGAGCGATCTCGCGATGCGCCTGACCGCCGTGGGGCGGCCCGCCGAGGTGATCGCCGACGTCATTGCGCAGCAGATCTCCGCTCGGCAGCTCGGCAGTCGTGACGTCTGCATCGTCGTGAGCGGCTCGGGCGCGAACGAGGCGAGTCTGCGGGCCGCGGCGGCGGCCGCGACCGGGGGAGCCGTCGTCATCGCGATCACCTCGTTCGCGGCATCCCCGCTCGTCGAACGAGCCACGCACGCGCTCGTCATCGCGCCGGCGGGGACGAGCTTCCGCGATGAGCTCGAGCACACGTCGCGGGCCGCGCACGCGCTGTTCGTCGAGGCTCTCGCCGACGAGGTGGCCGCGCGCCTGCCCGGCGGCGCGAGCGCCGTGCGCGCGCAGGTGCTCGAGGTCCTCTCCGACAATCTCGGGGCTTGAGCACGGGGTCAGGGGGAGAGGCGGAGGGCCGTCCAGACGGCGGCGCGGTCGGCGAAGCTCGACAGGTCGCGGCCGAGCAGGCGCTGGGCCAGGGCGATGCGCGTGCGGACGGTGTGTCGATGCACGCCGAGGGCGCGCGCCGTCGACTCGTGAGCGCCGTCGTGGTCGAGCCAGGCGACGAGCGTCGCCTCGAGCGCCGTGCCGTGACGTGCATCGTGGGTGCGTAGCGGGGTGAGCTCGGCTCCGGCGCGGGCGCGAGCGGGCGCCGTCGCGAGATCGTCGAGCAGGTCGCCTGGAGCATCGACGACATCGGTGACGGCACCCGGACGCCCGCGGTCGCGCGCGAGCCGGGCCCGGTCGCGGGCCGCCGTCACGTCGTCGTCGGTCGTGGCCGCCGCGGTCCCGAGTCGCCACGACAGCCGCGCGGCGATCTCGTCGAGCAGGTGCCGTTCGTTCGTCCCGACGATGAGGAGCACGCCGTCCTCGTCGCGACCGTAGAACAGCCGGCCGCCTGCGGCGTGATTGTCGAGCACTTCGCGCGCGCCGGTCGGCGCGTGCGCATCCGCCACCGCGACGACGTAGGGCGCGGCGGGGAAGCCGCCCCAGGCATCGGTCGCCACCTTCCGTGCGAGGGCGAGGTGCCCGTCGGCGAGGAGGTCGACGAGCGCAGCGCGCAGCCCGCTCCACGCGCCCGCGGTCATCCGGCGCTGCTCGAGAGCGAGGCCCGTCGTCGCGACGACGGCGGTGACGACGGCGCGGGCGTCCTGGTCGAGTTCGGCGCAGGCAGTGACGAGGACGCCGCGCTGCCCCCCCGAGCCGAGCGTCTGCAGCGTCACCGGATGGCCCGCCAACCGCATCGCCGCGCCAGTTCCCCCTCCCCGTCGCAGCAGTGCCGCAGCCTCTGCTCCGACGGCCCCGCGCAGATCGCCGTCGACCGCGGACCCGGCGGAGGAGTGCTCGTGCGTCAGCGTCCCCGAGGCGTCGTAGAGGCCGACCCACGCGCCGAGCTGGCGCGCGAGCTCGGCCAGCGTCGCGTCGAACCCGTCGGGCCGCAGGGCGGCGATCGCGAGGGCGCGCTGCGCGTCCAGCGCCCAGCTGCGCCGAGCGTACGCCTGCGCGGCGATGGCTTCCGCGGCGGCTCGGGCGACGGCGATGAACGGGGTCCGATACGGCACCTCGAACAGCGGCATGCCTGCCGTCGTGCAGGCGAGCCGGAGGGAATCGGGGATGCCGTCGCGGACCACCGCCGTGCCGAAGCCGAGCCCGCGGACACCGCGCGCCCGCAGGCGGCTGACATAGGCCTCCACCTCCGCATCCGCATCGGAGTCCCCGGCGAACTGGGTGCCCGTCGTGAGCAGGACGACGTCCTCCGAGAGGAAGGGGGTGGGGTCGGCAAGATCGGAGCTGTGCACCCAGCGCACCGGCGCGTCGAGGTTGGCGTCGTCGGCAGGCGTCGCGAGGCGCAGATCGAGTTCACGCCGGGCCAGCAGGGCGCGGATCGTCGGTGACGGGGGAGCGGCGGCGGGCATCGGCATCCTGTACGTGCTGGCGATAAGAGGTGGCATCACTGTACAACCCGGTGAATGCGGGTTGCGCGATGCGCGTCTTACTGTCGCGGAATGAGCACCACGACCTCGACGCCGATCATCCCCCTCGGCGGCCCGACCCTCCCGCAGGAGCGCCGCGTCGTCACCGCGATCCCCGGACCCCGCTCCGAGGAGCTGCTGGCACGCAAGGCAGCCGCCGTCCCGGCCGGTGTCGGCCACACCGCGCCGATCCATGCCGTCGCCGCGGGTGGCGGAGTCGTCGTCGACGCCGACGGGAACTCGCTCATCGACCTCGGCTCGGGCATCGCCGTGACCTCGGTCGGCAACGCGCATCCCGCCGTCGTCGCCGCTGTGCAGGCGCAGGTCGCGCAGTTCACCCACACCTGCTTCATGATCTCGCCGTACGAGTCGTACGTCGCCGTCGCCGAAGCCCTCAACCGGCTCACCCCCGGCGACCACGAGAAGAAGACCGCGCTGTTCAACTCGGGCGCCGAAGCGGTCGAGAACGCCGTGAAGATCGCACGCAAGGCGACCGGCCGTCAGGCGGTCGTCGCCTTCGACCACGGCTACCACGGCCGCACGAACCTCACGATGGCGCTCACCGCGAAGTCGATGCCCTACAAGAGCGGATTCGGGCCCTTCGCCCCCGAGGTCTACCGTGCGCCGCTGTCGTATCCGTTCCGCGACGGACTGTCGGGCCCGGATGCCGCGGCCCGCGCGATCTCGCAGATCGAGAAGCAGATCGGAGCCGACAACCTCGCCGCCGTCATCATCGAGCCCATCCAGGGCGAGGGCGGGTTCATCGTCCCCGCCGACGGGTTCCTGCCGGCGGTCGCCGACTGGTGCCGCGAGAACGGCGTCGTGTTCATCGCCGACGAAGTCCAGACCGGCTTCGCCCGCACCGGTGCGATGTTCGCGAGCGAGCACTTCGGCATCGTCCCCGACCTGATCACGACGGCGAAGGGCATCGCGGCGGGCCTGCCGCTCGCGGCCGTCACCGGCCGCGCCGACCTCATGGACGCCTCGCACCCCGGTGGCCTGGGCGGCACGTACGGCGGCAACCCCGTCGCCTGCGCGGCGGCCCTCGCCGCGATCGACGCCTTTGAGAACGACGGCCTGATCGAGCGCGCTCAGCAGATCGGGGCGCGCCTGACAGCTCGTCTCAACGCGATGCGCGAGAGCGACCCCCGCATCGGGGAGGTGCGCGGGCTCGGCGCGATGATCGCCGCCGAGTTCGTCGACCCCGCCACCGGCGCCCCCGACGCCGCGCTGACCTCGGCGATCGCCAAGGCGTGCATCGCGGAGGGCGTCATCGTCCTCACGTGCGGCACCTACGGCAACGTGATCCGGTTCCTTCCGCCGCTCTCGATCGGCGACGAGCTGCTCGACGACGGTCTCGACGTCATCGCCGCGGCTCTCGGGCGGGCCTGAGCGTGGCGGCCCCGAGCTCCAGCGGCTGGGAGAACCCGGTCTCGCCCGAGACGTCCGCGGGGCTCGGGGCGGTGACGAAGGCGCGTTCGAACAAGCTGCGGTCGCGCCACGTCACGATGATCACTCTCGGCGGCATCATCGGCGCGAGCCTGTTCGTCGGATCCGGCAACGTCATCCGCACGGTCGGGCCGGCCGCGGTCCTGTCGTACCTGCTGGGCGGTCTGCTGGTCTTCCTCGCGATGCGCATGCTCGGCGAGATGGCGGCGTCGCGTCCGGCGATCGGCTCGTTCATGGAGTACGCCCGCGTCGGGCTCGGTGACTGGGCTGCCTATCTCGTCGGCTGGCTCTACTGGTACTTCTGGGTCGGCGTGCTCGCCTACGAGGCGGTGCTCGGCGGCGAGACGATGCACACCTGGTTCCCGGTCATCCCCTCCTGGGGCTGGTCGCTGATCCTGCTCGGGGTCTTCGTCGGCACGAACGTCATCTCGGTCCGCACGTTCGGCGAGGTCGAGTTCTGGCTGGCCAGCATCAAGGTGCTCGCTATCGTCGTGTTCCTCGGCGCCGGCATCCTCTTCGCCCTCGGGCTGTGGCCGCAGGCGACCTTCGCCGTCCCCAACCTGTGGGAGCACGGCGGGTTCGCCCCCAACGGCATCGGCGTCGCCTTCACCGGCGTTGCCCTCGTGATCTTCTCGTACTTCGGCACCGAGATCGCCGTCATGGCGTCGGCCGAATCCGTCGATCCCGCCAAGGGCATCCGGCAGGCGACCAGCACGATCATCTGGCGCATCCTGCTGTTCTTCGTCGGGTCGGTGCTCGTGATCGTCACCGTCGTGCCCTGGGATGAGCTGCCGGCGCCGACGGATGTCGCGAACGCGCCGTTCACGGTCGCGCTGTCGCGCTTCGGCATCCCCGGGGCCGACGTCATCATGCAGCTCGTGATCTTCACGGCCGTCATCTCGGTCCTCAACTCGGGCCTGTACTCGGCCTCGCGGATGTTCTCGGCGCTGGCCGACAAGGGCTTCGCCCCGAAGCTCGTCGCGCGGCGCTCGCGCAACGGCGTTCCCGTGATGGCGCTGCTGGCCTCGACCATCGGCGGGCTCATCGCGACGCTCGTGAACTTCCTCACGCCGGGGTCGGGCATCTTCGACTTCATCATGAACTCGGCCGGCCTCGTCGCGCTCTTCGTGTACGTCTTCATCGCCCTCACCCAGCTGCGCCTGCGTCAGCGGATGACGCCCGAGGAGGTGGCCGCGCTCAAGCTGAAGATGTGGCTGCACCCGTGGCTCAACATCTTCCTGATCGTCGCGATCGCCGCCGTCGTGGTGGTCATGCTCACGACCGAGTCGGGGCGTTCGCAGGTGTGGACGAGTCTCATCGCCACCGGTGTACTACTGGTGTTCTGGCCGCTCGTGCGCCGCAACCTGCGCGCCCGTCGGCTCGACCGGGAGAGTGTCGCCCCGGTCACGGGTTCTGCCAACGAAGGAGTCGGAAATGACTGAGATCACCCGCGACGTCGCGATCGTCGGAGCCGGCGCGGCCGGACTGACGGCCGCGAACGACCTGAGGAAGGCCGGGTTGTCGGTCGTCGTGCTCGAGGCGCGCGACCGCGTCGGCGGACGCCTGTGGACCGACGAGATCGACGGCGCCATGCTCGAGCTCGGCGGACAGTGGGTCTCGCCCGACCAGCACGCGCTGATCGACACGCTCGCCGACCTCGGACTCGAGACGTACACGCGGTATCGCGACGGCGACAGCGTGTACGTCGGTCCGGACGGGCAGGCGCGGCGCTTCCGCGGCGAGATGTTCCCGGTGGCGCCGGAGACCGAGCGCGTCATCGACGAGATCACCGCGCGGCTGGACGAGATGGTCGCCGAGATCGACCCCGACCGGCCGTGGGCGCACGAGAAGGCGGCCGAGTGGGACCGCATCTCGTGGGACGCGTGGCTGCGTCAGCAGACCGATGACGACGAGGCGGTGCGCAACCTCGCCTTCGCCACGGGATCGGCGATGCTCACCAAGCCGACGCACACCTTCTCGCTGCTCCAGTCGCTGCTCATGGCGGCGTCGGCGGGCTCGTACTCGCACCTGGTCGATGCGGACTTCATCCTCGACAAGCGCGTCGTCGGAGGTCTGCAGCAGGTGCCGCTGCGCCTCGCGGAGCGGCTAGGCGAGGACGTCCTGCTGGGTCAGCCGGTGCGCTCGATCGAGTACTCCGACGCGGGTGCGGTCGTCCGCACCGACGAGGTCACGGTGCGGGCACGCCACGTCGTGCTCGCTCTGGCGCCGGTGCTCTACAACCGCATCTCGTTCTCGCCGCCGCTGCCGCGTCTGAAGCACCAGATGCACCAGCACTTCTCGATGGGCTTCGTCATCAAGGTGCACGCCGTCTACGACCGGCCGTTCTGGCGCGAGCAGGGGCTGTCGGGCACCGCCTTCAGCCCGTACGAGCTGTCGCACGAGGCGTACGACAACACCAACCACGGCGACGAGCGGGGCACGCTCGTCGGGTTCGTGTCCGACCAGAACGCGGACGACCTCTTCCGCCTCTCCGCGGACGAGCGGCGCGAGCGCATCCTCGAGTCGCTCTCGCACTACTACGGACCCGAGGCGAAGAACCCGATCGTCTACTACGAGAGCGACTGGGGCAGCGAGGAGTGGACGCGCGGCGCCTACGCCGCGAGCTTCGACCTCGGCGGCCTGACCCGTTACGGCGCTGAGCAGCTCGAGCTCGTCGCACCGCTGCACGTCGCGTGCAGCGATCTCGCCGGACTCGGCTACCAGCACGTCGACGGAGCGATCCGCATGGGCCACCGCGTCGCCGACGAGATCCTCGAAGCGGACCGCGCATGAGCCGCTCGGCGTCCGGCGGCCGCATCGTCGTCGGATACACCGCGACCAAGGCGGGGCGGGATGCCGTGGCCTTCGCGAGTCGCCTCGCGACGGCATCCGGGGCCGCGCTCCACCTCGTGCTCGTGCTCCCCGCCCAGAAGCCAGGGGTCGTCCCGCCGGACGCGGGCTACGAACGGCTGCTGCGCGAGCAGGCCGCCGGCTGGCTGCGGGAGGGCGCCGCGGAGGTGCCCGAGGGTGTGTCGCACCGCGCACACGTCCGCTACGGCGAGTCGGTCGCCGCGGGGCTCATCGACGCGGCCGATGAGCTCGGCGCGTCACTCATCGTCGTCGGGGCCGCCGACGGCGGCAATCGGGGCCGGCACCGGCTCGGCACGACGACGACCGAGCTCGTGCACTCGTCCGACGTGCCGGTCGCCCTGGTTCCGCGCGGCGCGCGCCGGGTTCCGGTCGAGACCGGCATCACGCGCTTGACCGCCGCCGTGGGGGAGCGCGAGGGCACCGAGCTCCTCGTCGAGGCGACCATCCGGCTCGCCGCGGCGACCGCGGCGCCGGTGCGGCTGCTCTCGCTCGTCGCCCTCGACCTGCCCGCGGGCCTCGACACCGGGGCCATCCGCACGGTCGGTCAGAACCACGCGCAGGAGGTCCTGGACGAGGTCCGCGGAGCTCTTCCGGCCGAGGCCGAGGTCACCGCCGTGGTCGCGGCCGGCGACGGCATCGAGGACGCCGTGTCGCACCTCGAATGGGAGGCCGGCGAGGTCGTTATCGTCGGCTCCAGCCGTCTCGCGCAGCCGCGACGGCTCTTCCTCGGCTCCACGGCGGCGCGCATGCTGCGCGTCGTCACCGCCCCCATGATCGTGGTGCCCCGCACCCGCAGCGACCGCGAAGGAGCGAGCGCATGACCCGAGCAGAACAGGCGGGGGTGCCCGCGGGCGACCCCGTCACCGGCGGCATCTCCCGGAAGGGGCTGAGCGCCGGAACGGTCGGCCTCATCGGAGCAGTCGTCATCGGCATCTCCTGCATCGCCCCGGCCTACACCTTCACCGCGGCGGTCGGGCCGACGGCATCCGTCGTGGGCACTCAGGTGCCGGCGATCGTGCTCGTCGGCTTCATCCCGATGCTGCTCGTCGCCTTCGGATACCGCGAGCTCAACAACCGCATGCCCGACTCGGGTACGAGCTTCACGTGGGCGACGCGCGCCTTCGGCCCGTGGATCGGGTGGATGGCCGGCTGGGGGCTCGTCGCCGCCACGATCCTCGTGCTCTCGAACCTCGCGGGGGTCGCCGTCGACTTCCTCTTCCTGCTGATCGCCCAGCTCACCGGACAGGAGTCGATTGCCGGCCTCGCCTCCGTGGTCTGGATCAACGTCCTCGTCTGCGTCCTGTTCGTCGCCGCGGCGACGTTCATCTCGTACCGCGACATGCAGACGACGCAGAAGCTGCAGTACGGACTCGTCGCCTTCCAGGTCGTCGTCCTCGTGCTGTTCGCGATCGCGGCGATCGTCGAGTCGGTGTCGGGCAACGCCTTCGACGCCACGGCGTTCGACTGGTCGTGGTTCAACCCGTTCGCGGTGCCGACGTTCAGTGCGTTCGCCGCCGGGCTCTCGCTGTCGATCTTCATCTTCTGGGGCTGGGACGTCACATTGACGATGAACGAGGAGACGAAGGACCCCGAGCGCACGCCGGGACGCGCCGCGACGATCACGGTCGTCATGATCGTCGCCCTCTACCTGCTGCTCGCGATCGCGATGATCATGTTCGCCGGCGTCGGCACGGGCGAGCTCGGGCTCGGCAACGAGGACATCCAGGAGAACGTCTTCTTCCACCTGTCGGGCCCGATCCTCGGCCCGCTGGCGTTCCTCGTCTCGCTCGCGGTGCTCACCAGCTCGGCGTCGTCGCTCCAGTCGACCTTCGTCGGGCCGGCGCGCACACTGCTCGCGATGGGCCACTACGGCGCCCTCCCCGAGAGCTTCGCGAAAGTGAGCCCCCGATTCTTCACGCCCGGCTACGCCACGATCGTCTCGGCGATCGTCGCATCGGGCTTCTACGTCGTCATGCGTATCGTCAGCGAGAACGTGCTGTGGGACACCATCCTCGCGCTCGGCATGATGATCTGCTTCTACTACGGCCTGACGGCATTCGCCTGCGTCTGGTACTTCCGGCGCCAGTGGTTCGACTCGGTGCGGAACGTCTTCTTCACGTTCCTCTTCCCGCTCGTGGGCGGCGTCATCCTGGCGGTGCTGTTCGTCACGACGCTCATCGACACGATGGATCCCGCGTACGGCAGCGGATCGCAGATCGGCGGCATCGGCTTGGTGTTCATCCTCGGCGTGGGAGTCATCCTCGTCGGCGTCGTCGTGATGGTGTGGCAGGCCGTGAAGCGCCCCGCGTTCTTCCGGGGCGAGACTTTGACCAAGGATGCGCCGGTGAGCCGGCGCGCGAGAGGAGCGGCGCGATGACGCACGAGAACGAGACACGACTGCTGGCGGGGATCGAACGCGGCCTCTTCATCGGTGGCGAGTGGGTGGATGCGGAGGGCGGCGCGACCTTCCCGGTCACCGACCCCTCGACCGGCCGCACGCTCATCGAGATCGCCGACGCCTCGCCGGCGGACGGCATCCGCGCCCTCGACGCTGCCGTCGCGGCGCAGGAGGAGTGGGCCGCCACCGCGCCGCGCGTGCGCAGCGACATCCTGCGCCGCGCGTTCGACCTCGTGCAGGAGCGCAAGGAGGACCTGGCGCTGCTGATGACGCTCGAGATGGGCAAGCCCCTCGCCGAGGCGCGCGGCGAGGTCGTCTACGGCGGTGAGTTCCTACGGTGGTTCAGCGAGGAGGCGGTGCGCATCTCGGGCCGCTACGGCCTGAACCCCGAGGGGACCGGCCGCATGGTCGTCTCGCAGCGTCCCGTCGGCCCGTCGTTCTTCATCACGCCGTGGAACTTCCCGCTCGCGATGGCGACGCGCAAGATCGCTCCGGCGCTCGCGGCCGGGTGCACCGTCGTGGTCAAGCCCGCGGCGCTTACGCCGCTCACCACGACGTTGTTCGTCCAGATCCTGCAAGAGGCGGGCCTCCCGGCGGGCGTCGTCAACGTCGTCAACGCGACGCGCTCGAGCGAGGTCGCCGCGCCCATCATCGCCGACCCCCGGCTTCGGAAGCTCTCGTTCACCGGCTCGACCCCGGTCGGACGCAAGCTCATCGAGCAGGCGGCGGAAGGGGTGCTGCGGGTCTCGATGGAGCTCGGCGGCAACGCCCCGTTCGTCGTGTTCGACGACGCCGACCTCGACAAGGCGGTGGAGGGCGCGATGCTCGCGAAGTTCCGCAACATCGGGCAGGCCTGCACCGCGGCCAACCGCTTCATCGTGCACGAGTCGATCGCCGACGAGTTCGCCGACCGGCTCACCGAGCGCGTCTCGGCGATGAAGATCGGTCGCGGTACCGAGGACGGTGTGCAGATCGGGCCCCTCATCGACGAGAAGGCGGTCGCGAAGACCGGCGCGCTCGTCGAGGACGCCGTCGCGCGGGGCGCCACGGTGCGCACGGGCGGCTCGGCGATCGACGGGGAGGGGACGTTCTTCGAGCCCACGGTCGTGACCGAGGTCGCCGCGGGCAGCGACATCCTGCGCGAGGAGATCTTCGGACCCGTCCTGGCGATCGCGACCTTCTCCGACGAGGACGAGGCCGTGCGCCTGGCCAACGACACCGAGTACGGACTGGTGTCGTACGTGTTCACGCAGGATCTCGCGCGCGGCCACCGGATGATCGATCGCCTCGAGACCGGCATGATGGGCCTGAACGTCGGAGTCGTCTCGAACGCGGCGGCCCCGTTCGGTGGTGTGAAGCAGTCGGGAATCGGGCGCGAGGGCGGACTCGAGGGCATCCACGAATACCTCTCGACGAAGTACACCCTGATCCCCGCCGACTGACGAGACGAAGGAGAACCGATGAGCACGTATGCCGTGACCAACCCCGCCACCGGCGAGACCCTGGCGACGTACGACCCCGCGACCGACGAGGACGTCGAGCGCGCCCTGGCCGCGGCGGACGCGGCCTACCGCACGTGGTCGCGCGTCGTCGCGCCGGCCGATCGGGCCGAGCGTCTGCGCCGCGTGGCCGAGCTGCACCGCGAGCGCCGCGACGAGCTGGCCGCCATCATCGTGCGCGAGATGGGCAAGCCGCTCGCCGCGGCGGAGGGCGAGGTCGATTTCGCCGCCGATATCACCGCGTACTACGCCGACCACATCGACGAGATCACCGGCGACACCCCGATCCCGATCGAGGGGGAGGGTGCGGCGGTCATCCGTCGCAGCCCGCTCGGCGTGCTGCTCGGGATCATGCCGTGGAACTTCCCGTACTACCAGGTAGCCCGTTTCGCGGCGCCGAACATCGCGGTCGGGAACACCATCCTGCTCAAGCACGCGCCGCAGTGCCCCGAGTCCGCCGCAGCGATCGACGCGATCTACCGCGACGCGGGCTTCCCGGCCGGGGTCTACACGAACCTGTACCTGAGCAACGAGCAGGCCGCCGATGTGATCGCCGACCGCCGCGTGCAGGGCGTCTCGGTGACCGGATCGGAGCGCGCCGGATCGGCGGTCGCCGAGATCGCCGGTCGCAACCTGAAGAAGGTCGCGCTCGAGCTCGGTGGGTCGGACCCCTTCATCCTGCTCTCGACCGACGATCTGGATGCCGCGGTGTCGGCGGCCGCCGAGGCGCGCCTCGACAACGTGGGCCAGTCGTGCAACGGCGCGAAGCGGTTCATCGTGGTCGATGGACTCTACGACGCCTTCGTCGAGAAGTTCGCCGCGGCGCTGGCCGACGCGAAGGTCGGCGATCCGTTCGCCGACGATACGGTCCTCGGACCGCTGTCGTCGCTCACGGCGGCGGAGCGGCTGGCGGAGCAGGTCGACCGAGCCGTGGCGCAGGGGGCGACCCTCGTGACCGGCGGACGCCGCGACGGCGCGTTCTACCCGGGAACGGTGCTCACCGGCGTGACACCGGAGATGGATGCCTACCGCGAGGAGTTCTTCGGTCCCGTCGGCGTGGTCTACCGCGTCGCGGATGAGACCGAGGCGATCGAGCTCGCCAACGACACCCCGTTCGGGCTCGGGTCGTACGTGTTCACGACGGATGCCGAGCAGGCTGAGCGTGTGGCCGATGCGATCGACGCGGGAATGGTCTACATCAACCTCGTGCTCGCGGACGAGGCCGGGCTGCCGTTCGGCGGAGTCAAGCGCAGCGGCACCTCACGCGAGCTCGGGCTCCTCGCCGCCGACGAGTTCGTGAACAAGAAGCTCATCCGTACCGGCGCCTGACCCGTCGCGGGAGCCCACGGAGCAGCACGAAGGGCGCGCCGAGCGGATCGGCGCGCCCTTCGTCGTGGGTGATCGGGGTCGTGGGGTGACCGGGCTCAGGCGTCGAGCAGAGAGCGGACCTCCGCGGCCTCGGCGGGGCGGCCGAGAGCCTCGTAGACGTCGCCGAGCTCGCCCGCAGCCACCTGGAGCAGCGGCGGGATCTCCGCGGCACGCTCCATGACCGACCGATAGAGCGGCACCGCGTCGGCCGCGCGCTCGTGCTGCGTGAGGACGCGTGCGGCGAAGAGCTCGGACGCGCCGGCAGAGCCCGCGTCGCCGACCTCGGCGAAGCCGTCGGCGGCCTGCAGAGCGGTGGCGACCGCCTCGTCCGCCTGCCCGAGCATCGCGAGCGCGCGGGCTCGGGAGTCGGTGATGTCGGCGGCGAGCCACGGGGCACCGAGACCGGACGCGATCTCGCGGGCCTCGTCGAGGGCTGTCAGCGCCTCCTGCTCGCCGCGGGCGGCGCGGACCTGGCCCTCCGAGTGCCGCGCTTCGGCGAGCAGGCCGCCCTGGTCGGGCTCCGTGCGCGCGATCGCGACCGCCGTCTCGAGCGAGGCGAGGGCGTCGTCGAACTCTCCGAACCGGTGCAGCAGGCGACCGTGCGACAGGAGGGCGTTGGCGCGACCCACCGGGGCCTCTCCCTCGTCGAACAGCTCGGCGGCGAAATCCCAGGCGCCGACGGCACGGCCGGGTTCGCCGGCGTCTTCGAAGGCGCGGGCCAGCAGCATGAGCGTCTGGGCGCGAGAGGCCGCAGGCTCGTCGCGGTCGGTCTCGTCGGAGTAGACGTTCACCAGCAGCTCGGCGGCCTCGTCGGCAGAGCCGGATGCGAGCAGTGCCCGCGCGAGGCGGTACTGCACCGCGGTCACGGAGTCGCCGTTCTCCGTCGCGGCGCGCTCGGCGAACCGGTAGCGCGCGACCGCCTCGCCGGGAGCGCCGGCGTCTTCGTTCAGGGCGGCCGCGAGCACGTATGCCCCGGCGAGGACGCTGCGCGCGTCGAGCTCGACGAGGATGCGGCAGAGCTCGTCGGCGTCGGTCACGCCGTCGAGGAACCGCTCCTGGCCACCGCGCATGCGAGCGCGCAGCCCGAGCAGCCGGGCTCGTGCGCCGGCGCCGACTGCGGGGCTCTCGAGCGCGGCGGCGATCGTCGCGTCGCACTCGTCGAACGCGCCGATGGCGCCCTGGAATGACGCACGCGCGAGCGCGACGATGCGGCGCAGGTCGTCGTCGCCGAGCGCGGCCTCGCGGTCGCGCGCGTCGTCGAAGAGCTCGCGGGCCGTCTCCGGGTCGCTCTCGGCGACAGCCATGCCGAGTACGACCTCCACGATCGCGTGCAGGCGCGGCGGCAGGCTCTCGCCGTCGGCGAGGACCGCGCGAAGCGTCTCGAGGTCGTCGGGGGTGCCGCGTCCGAAGAGCGCGAGCCCGGCGCGCTCTTCGACCTGGGCCTCCGCGTCGCGGCCGGCGGCGCGGAGGGCGTCGAGACGGTCCTGCAGAGCCGCCTGGGCGCCCTCGAGGTCGTCGCGCGCGACAAGAGCGGCGATGCGCGCCGAGTGGAGCTTGGCGCGCTGCTCGAGGGTCGCGCCGGGGAGTGCGGCATCCGCCGCAGCCAGCGCTTCCGAGGCTCCGTAGTCGCCGAGGTCGATAGCCCGCTGGACGAGCTCTTCGGCCGACCGTGCGGCCACGGGGGCGACCCGGGGGAGCAGGGGCTCGGCGCTGAGGGGGAGCGAATAGCGCTCCTGCCCGACGGCCCAGGCCCGGTCGAGGCGTCGGCGGTGACCGTCGGTGCCGTCGCGGCGATCGAACTCGCCGGCGATCCGCTCGGCCTCCGAACGCATCACCGCGGCCAGCTCGGCGGCACGCCACGGGCCGTCGTGGTCGCCGAAGAAGGCACGAAGCCGCTCGGAGTCGGCGCCGCGCACGATGGTGTCGGCGTGACCCGCGGCGCTGACCGCTTCCAGGGCGATCGCGAAGGCGGTGAGGGCGGAGAGATGCCCGTCGACGCCGAGCGCGTCGTGCGCGAGCCAGTCGAGGTGGCGTTCGACCAGCGAGAGCGCCCGTGCCTCGTTGCCGGTGATGGCGCAGAAGACGATGTTGTCGGCGACGATGGCGAGGTTGTCCGCGTTGTCCTTCGCCAGGCGGTAGCTGCGCAGGTGAGCGAGGCGTGCCTTGTCGTATTCGCCCGCGTGCAGGTACGGCACGAGCGACCGGGCGAGCGCGTGCTCCGGCTCTTCACCGCATGAGAAGTCGCCCTCGACGAGCTCCTCGACGAGGCGGATCGCCTCGTCTTCGCGGTCGGTGTCGATGAGGTATCCGGCGACGACGCTGCGGACGCACGCTTCGCAGTGGCTGTGGCTGTCGCGGGGTGTCGTCTCGAGCTTGGTGCGCAGCTGCTCGGCCTCGTCGAGGCGGCCGGCCATCCACGCGTTCTCGAAGCGGGCCATGAGGACGCCGCTCTGACCGAGCCCGGCGGCGCGGTAGTGGTTCTCCATGTCGTCGAGCACGGCGGAGATCTGTTCGCGGTCGAACGCCGGGGATGCGGCCAGGCTGTCGGCCATCCACTTGAACTGCCACATGAGGTCGGCGGTCTCGTCGCCGAGGTCGGCGGGGAAGCGCTCGGGGTCGTCGTCATGCTTGCCGAGGCACCACGCGAAGGAGGTCAGCATCGCCTCGGTGTCGCCGCTCATGCAGGCGGACGAGGTCAGCCGCATCCGGGCCCGGTACTCCAGGGGCTCGTCGCCTGCCTCGACGGCGAGGGCGATGGCCTCGTTGATGAGGGCTCGCTCTTCGATGCCGACCGGGGTGCGGTCGATCTGCTCGAACAGTTCGAGGATGCGGTCGCTGGTCATGCTGTCCTTTCGTGGGGGCCGAGGCGCGGGATGCGGTCAGGACGCAGGGCGCGCGGAGAGTTCGACGAGCGCATGGAGCGCGCCCATCATGAGCGCGCGGTCGTCGCCGCTGAGGGGGCGCTGCGCGGCGAGGAGCGCCTGGACGTAGAGGAGGTGGACCGTGCGTGCGAAGGCGAGGTCGTCGGGGATGTCCAGGAGCGAGCGCACGACCGAGTTCTGCCAGTTCAGGCACAGCCGAACGCCCCCGGACGCGCTCTCGGGCGACGCCGGGCGCAGCTTCTCGGCGGTCGCGTCGATGCGGTCCATGACGCTTCCCCACAGCGGGCTGCCCACTGATCGGGCGCGGCCACGGTCGATCGCGCGCAGCGCTTCGGCGCCTGCGAGGTAGACCGCCGGGATCTCGGCGGCGTCGAGAGAACGCACCGCGACGGTGCAGCCGACAGCCGACAGGGCGGAGCTCGCGCGCTCCTCCAGTGCGAGGACGCGGGCGCGGTCGTCGAGCGGGGGCGGATCGAGCCGGTCGAGTTCCTCAGCGAGGTCGACGTGCTCGACCGTGACGCCGTCGAACACGAGCGGGAGCAGGCGCACCAGTTCGGCGTCGAACAGATATCCGCCGTTGACGAGCGGCTGCCGCGGGTCGGCGATGCCGGCGATCTGGCGGTACTCGTCGACCGTCTCGACGTATCGCAGGTGGGGGAAGCGGCCGATCAGGTCGCCGACCCGCATCCGGCCGTGCGTGGTCTCGACACTCAGCCATCGCACGATGAAGGCGGCGAGCTCGTCGTCATGACGCACGAGCGACTTGAGAGCGACTTCGTGAACCGCGACGAACTGCGCGAGACGGTGCGGTTCGGTCAGGCCGAGGTCGAGCACCCAGCGCCGGATCGCGGCTCCGAGCTCTTGGCGTGTGTGCTCGAGAGCCTCGTCTTCGACCAGCGCCTCTCGGCTCGCGGTCGGGCTGAGCGCTGCGGAGTCGATCACAGCTCGGACGAAGAAGGCCCAGTCGGGCAGGATGTCGTCGGCGTTCTCGTTCAGCAGCATCCGGCCGAGGTAGACGCGGGTGGCCTGCCGGGCGCCGGGCGGGGGAGCGTAGGGGAGGACGTACGCGGTTCCGACGGTGTCGGTTCCCGGGACGTGCAGGGGAATCGCGTCGAACGGGTCCTGGCCGAGCAGATCGCGCCCGTAGGCCCAGCGCGCCGCCTCGTCGATGCCGGTCGTGGCGGCACGGAAGGGAGGCGTGCGGGTCGTCAGCTGCTCGCCGCCGCCGGGAAGGTCGACGCGCACCGCGATGGGGAGGAACTCGCCGAAGGTCTCGGCCAGCTCGACCGTCGCGGGCGTGCTGAGGAGATCGCGCTGGCCCGGGCGCGGACGCAGGTGCACGCTCGTGCCGACAGGGAGGTCGTCGGGAATCGTCCGCACCGTGAACGTGCCGTCGGCGTTGCCCTGCCATTCGACGGCGTCGCCCCCGCGCGCGCTCCGCGATCGGATGACGATCGTCTCGGCCACCATGAAGCACGACAGCAGTCCGATGCCGAACTGCCCCAGGAAGTCGCTCCTGGGCAGGTCGAAGATGTCGCGCTTCGAGCTGCGGCCGACCGTCGCGAGGAGGTCCGTCACCTCTGAGGCGGTGAGCCCGATGCCGTCGTCGCGCACGATGAACTCGTCACTGCGGTCGCTGAGCGGGGTGATGCGGATGCCGCTCGACTGCCGCGGCATCCCGGCGGGGGATGTGCTCGCTTCGAACTCTGCCCGAGCGGTGATCGCGTCGCAGGCGTTCTGCATCAGCTCTCGCAGGAAGACGCGAGGACCCGAGTAGATGTGTCGACTCAGGAGGTCGACGATGCCGCGAAGGTCGACCTGGAACTGCTGTGATCGTCCGGTATTCATCCGCCTGATTTCGTTTCGGGTAAGCACCACCGATGGCGTCCTCGGTGCGACAGCAGAGCGTAACAGTTCCCGGTAAGGGCGCATTTCTGATTCGCGTCCAGAATCGACGCGCAGTTATCGACCGCCGCCTCATGCTCATGGCAACCGGACCGGTTCAGAAGGGTGGCGGTTCGTCCGGCGGTGGTCCGCCGCGTGTCGCATCCGGTGGCGGATCCGTGGTGTCGATGGTGAAGCAGACCGCCGGTATGGGAACGTCTTCGCGGTAGACCCGGCCGAGGGGTGAGGTCCATTCGAGAACTCCTCCGCCGACCTGTCGGACTTCCCATTTCGTGAATTGCTTCATGGAGTGGTGTCTTTGGCAGAGGTGGGCGAGGTTGAAGATGTGGGTGTGCCCACTCAGGGCGTAATCGATGGTGTGGTCGAGTTCGCAGCGGATCGCGGCGCGGCGGCATCCGGGGAACCGGCAGTGCTGATCCCGCGCCATTAAGAGCTTCTTCATCGAGGCCGTGGGCCGGTAGGTGTCGATCTCGACCGGTGTGCGGGTGACGGGGTCGATGAAGAGTCGGTCCCATTCGGACACCTGCCCGGCGAGCTGGCGGACCGTGTCGGCATCGACAAGCCCCGCGCCCACGGCTTCGGCGGGGTTCTCGTCGCGCCCCATCAGGGTTTCGGCGGTGACGGCGACTTGCACGCGTGCCCGGATGGCGCCGAGCCCACCGGCCCGGTCGGTCCCGTACGTGGGGTCGACGACGGGTGCCCCGCCGAGGACGAGGTCCCCGAGGATGTCGGCCCGCAGCTGATCCATCGTCCGCGTATCGGGGTCCGCGGCCAAGTCGGCGGCATCCGCCCCACCAGCATCCGCCGGCTCGCCCGACCCCGCGGCATCCGACCCGCCCTCCGGACCAGTCGTGACCCGGGCGTCCTTCACCGACTGCCCCATCTGCGTGAGCCGGTCGAGCATCCCCGCGGCGATGACGGTCGGGAGGTTGGCGACGAGGTTCGACATCCCGTCCGTGCCGTGGAACACCCGCACGCACCGCTCCGCCGCCGCAGTCTTGTGCCGCTCGGTGAAGGTCTGCGGGTGCAACTTCGCCGCAAGAGCCTCCAGCGTCCCGCGCACCCGGGAAGGCACATCCCGCTCACACACCCCGACCGCCGCTTCCGCATACGCCGACCGCACCTCGTGCGGCACCCCGGCGCCGACCCGCACGACCACATCGACGTGGCCGCGTTCGATCCGCCGCTGAACCCACGCCTCGAACACGGCGGGGTAGTCGTCGATGACCGTCATCGCGTGGTCGATCTCACCCTGCAACCTGCGGTCCGTCAGCCGCGCCATCCCCGCGGCTTCGGCCGCGACCGACCGCAACTCCATGTCCGACGCCATCCCCCGCACGCCGTCACGCCGCGCCTCACGCATCGCCGACCGGCCCAGCTCCGCCAACGCCCGAACCCGCGAAACATCGGCCGCATGGAACAGGTCGAGCGCCTCAGCGAACACGGAGAACGCCTCGGCGTGCGGCGACGCATCCGCGGCGCCGTCACCCCCGAGCCCGCTACCACGGTTCGCTGTCATGTTCCCATCCTGGCACCAGCCTCAGACATTCCCGTCGAACGTACGTGCCCCTGTGGGCAACTCGTCCCACGTCGCGCCAGGGGAGGAGCCCGTGCCGAAATCGCGCCGACGTTCGCGACCCCGGCGGTCATGACGTACACTGAGAGGAGCAGTCGAAATCTGCATTCTTTCGCCATGCCCAAGCGTCGAAGACTCGACGGCCGTGGAGGAATGCGGGCGTAGACCCCGGGGTCCGAAGGATCTCTAGGGCGGTAGCTCAATTGGCAGAGCAGCGGTCTCCAAAACCGCAGGTTGCAGGTTCGATTCCTGTCCGCCCTGCGCGTCGGCGTCAGCCGGCACACGGAAGGTATCAGGTGGGTTCGATGGTCCAAGAGGGTGGCGAAGTCGTCGCCGCAGGTGGCGCGCCCCGCGAGAAGAAGCCCAACATCTTCGCGCGGATCATCATCTTCATCCGCCAGGTGTTCGCCGAACTCCGCAAGGTCGTCACCCCGACCCGCCAGGAGCTCGTGAAGTTCACGGCAGTGGTCCTCGGATTCGTCGTCGTCATGATGGCGCTCGTCTACGGCCTCGACGTCCTGTTCGTCTGGATCACGACCGTCGTCTTCGGCGTCCCGGGCTGATCGACGGGCCCAGCCCGCACGACCCGCGAATGCCTGCCAGCCAGGCATCCCGACAACCGATGGAAGAGAACGCAGTGTCAGAACGCATCCCCGACGACGTCGATTGGGCCACGGCCGCCGAGCAGTCCAGCGAGGACGACGAAGCCCAGGAGGGCAACGTGCTGGCAGGCCAGGAGCGCGCCTCCGACGCCGCCGAGCACGCCGCTGTCCACGTCGTGGACGATGAGGCCGAGCAGGACGACACCGACCTCGACGGTGTGGAGATCGACGACCCCGAGGCCGACGCCGTCGTGAACGACGCGCTCGAGATCGACGAGACCGCCGAGGCCGAAGCCGCCGCGGAGGTCCTGACCGACTCCCTCGAGGAGGAGATCGCCGAGCAGGCCGCTGAGGCGGCCGACGAGGTCGAGCCCTACGACGGTCCCGAGCCCGACGTCGAGGTCTCCGAGGAGGCCGTCGACTACCTCTCCGAGTTCGAGGCCGCCGCCGGCATCGAGATCTCCGTCGGCGACGACGAAGACCCGTACGAGGCGTTCCGTACCGAGCTGCGCATGCTGCCGGGCAAGTGGTACGTCATTCACTCCTACGCCGGGTTCGAGCGCAAGGTGAAGGCCAACATCGAGCAGCGCAAGTCGACGCTCGAGGTCGAGGAAGACATCTACCAGGTCGAGGTCCCGATGGAGGACGTCGTCGAGATCAAGAACGGTCAGCGCAAGATGGTCACGCGCGTCCGGATCCCCGGCTACGTGCTCGTCCGCATGGAGCTCACCGAAGACACCTGGTCGGTCGTCCGCCACACCCCCGGTGTCACGGGCTTCGTGGGCAACGCCCACAACCCCACGCCGCTGCGCTTCGACGAGGCGTTCAACATGCTGAAGTCGCTCGTCGAGGTCAAGGAAGCGGCTCCCGCCAAGGCCGGCGCGGCCAAGGGCGTCGCCGCCCCCACGCGCAGCGTCGTCACCGAGGTCGACTTCGAGATCGGCGAGACCATCACGATCAAGGAGGGCTCGTTCGCCGGCCTTCCCGGCTCGATCAGCGAGATCAAGCCCGAGAGCGGCAAGCTCACGGTGCTCGTGTCGCTCTTCGAGCGCGAGACGCCCGTCGAGCTCTCGTTCGACCAGGTCACCAAGCAGTAACGCGACATCACGTCGACGAGCGCCCCTCCGCCACCCGGCGGCCGGGGCGCTTCGTCGTCCCGGCGCCGCCCTCGCCAGCATCCTCGAAGCCGAGGATGCGGTAAGCTTGGGGAGTTTGCGGGCGCTTGTGCGCCTGCATGACACAACCGCCGCTCGGAGATGCCGGGCGTGCGGGAGAGGGATGCCGCCGGCATCCGCTCGACGAAAGGAAAACGAATGGCACCGAAGAAGAAGGTGACCGGCCTGATCAAGCTTCAGATCAACGCCGGAGCAGCCAACCCGGCGCCGCCGATCGGCCCCGCGCTCGGTCAGCATGGCGTCAACATCATGGAGTTCTGCAAGGCGTACAACGCCGCGACCGAGTCGCAGCGCGGCAACGTCATCCCCGTGGAGATCACCGTCTACGAGGACCGCAGCTTCACGTTCATCCTGAAGACCCCGCCCGCCGCGGAGCTCATCAAGAAGGCCGCCGGAGTCGCCAAGGGTTCGGCCACGCCTCACACGACCAAGGTCGCGAAGCTCACGAAGGACCAGGTCCGCGAGATCGCCGAGGCCAAGATGCCCGACCTGAACGCCAATGACATCGAGGCCGCCTCGCTGATCATCGCCGGCACCGCCCGTTCCATGGGCATCACGGTCGAGAGCTGAGGGGGAGAACACAATGGCTAAGTCCAAGGTTTACGAAGCAGCCGCGGCGAAGATCGACCGCGACAAGTTCTACAGCTCCACCGAGGCCGTCGCTCTGGCGAAGGACACCGGTTCGAAGAAGTTCGACTCGACCGTCGAGGTCGCGCTGAAGCTCGCTGTCGACCCGCGCAAGGCGGACCAGATGGTCCGTGGCACGGTCATCCTGCCCCACGGCACGGGCAAGACCGCTCGCGTCATCGTCTTCGCGACGGGCCCGGCCGCTGAGGCCGCCATCGCCGCTGGCGCTGACGAGGTCGGTGGCGCCGAGCTCATCGAGAAGGTCGCCGGCGGCTGGACCGCTTTCGACTCGGCCGTCTCGACGCCCGAGCTCATGGGCCAGGTCGGCCGCCTGGGCAAGGTCCTCGGTCCCCGAGGCCTCATGCCCAACCCGAAGACCGGCACCGTGACCCCCAACCCGGCCAAGGCCGTCGAGGAGATCAAGGGCGGAAAGATCGAGTTCCGTGTCGACAAGCACGCCAACGTGCACTTCGTCGTCGGCAAGGCGTCGTTCTCGGCCGAGCAGCTCGAAGAGAACTTCAACGCGGCGGTCGAGGAGATCGTCCGTCTGAAGCCCTCGAGCGCCAAGGGTCGTTACATCCAGAAGGGCGCCGTGTCGACCACGTTCGGCCCCGGCATCCCGCTGGACGTCAACGCGCTCGTCTGATCGCGATTCGCATGAACGGGGTCTCACCTTCGGGTGAGGCCCCGTTCGTCGTTCCGGGCTCGCCCGGATCGCGCTAGCGTCGGCTCATGCGGCATTCCCTCACCGATGTCCTCGGAATCGATCTGCCCATCGTGCTCGGCCCCTTCGGGGGTCTGTCGTCCGCGGCGCTGACGGCCGCGGTCAGTGAGGGAGGTGGACTCGGGTCGTTCGGGCTCTACGGGTACGACGGCACGCGGATCCGCGAGACCGTCGCGTCGATCCGAGAGCGCACGGCTCGCCCGTTCGCTCTCAACCTGTGGCTGCCGCTCGGCGACGAGGTCACGCCGCACGGAGTGGATGCCGCGCCGTCGCGCGACGCGCTGCGGCCGCTCTACGCAGTCGCGGGCGCGGCCGTACCCGAGCTGCCGGAGCGCTTCCTGCCGCCGCTCGAGGAGCAGCTCGCTGCGATCTGGGAGGCACGACCCGTGGTCCTGAGCGTGGTGTTCGGCGTGCCCGCGTCGGCGGTCGTGGAAGACGCGCATCGGCTGGGCATCCGCGTGATGGGGACCGCCACGACGGTCGCCGAGGCGCGGGCGCTCGAGGCCGGCGGCGTCGACGTCATCGTCGCGAGCGGCGCCGAGGCCGCGGGTCACCGCGTTTCGTTCCTCGGGGCGCCGGAGGATTCCCTCGTGGGGACCTTCGCTCTCGTGCCGCAGGTCGTCGACGCCGTGTCCGTGCCGGTGGTCGCCGCGGGCGGCGTTGCCGACCGGCGCGGCGTCGCCGCAGCGTTCGCCCTGGGGGCCTCGGGGGTGCAGGTCGGGACCGCCTTCCTCCGGACGCGGCAGTCGGCCGCATCCGAGGGCCATCGCGCCGCGATCGCCGGGGCGCAGGACACCTCGACGGTGCTCACGCGTGCGATGAGCGGGCGCCTCGCGCGCGGCATCCCGAATCGCGCCGTCCGCCACATCGAGTCCGCGGGGGTGATCGCGCCATTCCCGGCGCAGAACTGGCTCACGGGAGTCTTCCGCGCCGCCGCCGGGGGTGACCCGGAGCTCTCGTCGCTGTGGGCGGGCCAGGCCGCAGGTCTCGCCACGCGAGACAACGCGGGAGACGTGCTGCGCGAGCTCGCCGCCGGGCTGCCGGCGTCGTGAGGCCGGTCGCGGCGCCGGCGCGGTGCCGCGGCTTCGGTCACTGGGTGTCGCGAACCTCGAAGCCCATCGAGCCGATGCGCACCGCGTCGGTGACCCGCGCCGCGTCGACCCGCGCCCCGGGAGGGCCCTCCGCCATCCAGGCGAGCACCGCGTCGACAGCGTCATCCGTGCCTTCCAGGGCAGCCTCGACGGTGCCGTCGCTACGGTTGCGCACCCAGCCGGCGACGCCGCGCCTATCAGCTTCGAGCAGCAGGCTGTAGCGATATCCGACGCCCTGGACACGGCCCTCGACGACCACGTGAACGCTTCGCATCCCCTCATCCTGCCTCACGGCCAGACGAGGCTCACGGCGAGGAGGATCATGACCAGGGCGACGAGCCCGTCGAGCACGCGCCACGCGCCCGGGGTCGCGAGCACGCGCCCGAGGAGGCGCGCTCCGAACGCGAGCGCGAAGAACCAGACGACGCTCGCCGTCACAGCGCCGACAGCGAACCAGACGCGGTCGTCGCCGTGGGTCGCGGCGATGCTCCCGAGGAGGAAGACGGTGTCGAGGTAGACGTGGGGGTTCAGCCAGGTCAGCGCGAGGCACGTGAGCGCGACGGCGGCGCGGCGGGCCGGCGCGGGGCGCTCGGTCGCCGCCCGCGCGTCGAGAGCTTGCCCGCTGGGGCGCCAGGCACGACGAGCAGCGAGGAGGCCGTAGGCGAGGAGGAACGCCGCGCCGGCCCACCGCACGACGGGCACCAGCCACGGCAGGCCCGCCACCACGAGGCCGAGGCCGGTCACCCCCGCGACGATCAGCACGGCGTCGGATACGGCGCAGATGGTCGCGACGAGTAGAACGTATTCCCGCCGGATGCCCTGCCGCAGCACGAACAGGTTCTGCGCGCCGATGGCGACGATGAGCGACAGGCCGAGGCCGAGGCCCGAGAGGGAAGCGGAGAGCACGAGTCGACGCTAGGGTCGCAGGTCGGTACAGTCCAGTTCATGGATCTGCAGTCGATGCAGCACAGCTGAAGATGCGCGTTCCGGTCGAGCTGGTCGAGACCCTCGCGGTGATCCTCGACGAGGGGAGCCTGGATGCCGCCGCGCGTCGTCTGCACATCACGCCATCCGCCGTGAGCCAGCGGGTGCGGGCTCTGGAGCGCGTCGCCGGCCAGGTTCTGCTCGTGCGGTCGAAGCCTGCGCGCGCGACCGAGGCGGCGCACCGCTTCGTGCGCTACGCCCGCCAGCTCGCCCTGCTCGAGCGCGACGCGTTCGAGGGGGCCGACGAAGAGGCCACGAGCGTTCCGCTCGCGGTCAACGCCGACTCGCTCGCGACGTGGTTCCTGCCGCCGCTCGCCCGGGTCGCGTCCGCACGGGATGTCGTGTTCGACCTGCATCGCGACGATCAGGACTTCACCGCCGGCCTGCTCGAGAGCGGAACGGTCATGGGCGCGGTGACCTCTCGGCGGGTTCCGGTGGCGGGATGCCGGGTGTCGGCGCTCGGCGCGTTGCGGTACGAGGCGGTCGCAACGCCCGCCTTTGCGAGGCGATGGTTCGCGGAGGGCGCGGGCGTGGGCGCAGGACCCGATCGCGCCGGACTCGCGTCGGCGCCGGTCGTGGACTTCGACCGCCGCGACGAGCTGCAGACCCGGTGGCTGCGCGGCGCGGGTGTGGCTGCCGACGCACCGCCGCGGCACCGCGTCCCGGCATCCCAGGACTTCGCGACCGCCGTGCTGCTCGGCCTCGGGTGGGCGCTCCTGCCGACACTGCAGTCACGCGTGCACGTGGAACGGGGCGAGCTGGTGCGGCTCGGGGGAGACGACATCGTCGTGCCGCTGTACTGGCAGCAGTGGAACCTCGCTTCGCCGCTCCTCGACGCGGTCGCCGAGGAGATCGTCGCAGAAGCCCGGCGCGTGCTCGAGCCCGCCGCCTGATCCCGAGCTCGGCTCGCCGAGAGTGCACCCTCGGCGCGAGAGTGTCGCTGTGACGGTATGTGGTGGGCTGGACGGTGCGTGCTCGGCGAAGCCGCTCCGCCGGGCGGGGAGGGACTCAGGACTCCGCGACCGTGAGGACGACCTTTCCGCGGGAGTGACCCCGCTCGACCTCGATGTGAGCGGCGGCGACATCGGCGAGGTCGTGGACGCTGTCGACGAAGACCTGGATGGCGCCCGAGTCGAGCAGGCGGCCGAGGGTGGCCAGCACGCTGCCGTCGGGGATCACCTTGTACCCGGTCGCGCGTACGCCCGCCGCTGCGGCAGCCTCGGCGTACCCCGGCCATCCGCCGGTCGGGACCATGACGTACAGACCGCCCGGACGCAGCACCCCGAGCGAGCGGGAACCGGTGTCGTCGTGCACGTTGCCCACGAGGTCGATGACGACATCCATCTCGCCGACGACGTCCTCGAAGCGCGTCGTCGCGTAGTCGATCGCGACCGAAGCGCCGAGCTCGCGCAGCCAGGGCAGGTTGCGGTCCGAGCCGGTGGCGGTCACCTGTGCGCCGAAGTACGCGGCGAGCTGCACAGCGAAGTGACCGACCCCGCCCGATCCGGCGTGGATCAGCATTCGCTGTCCCTCGTGCGCGTGGGCGGTCTCGACCACCAGCCCCCAAGCGGTGAGCGCGGCGAGGGGAACCCCCGCCGCCTCCACATGCGACAGGCTCGCGGGCTTTCGGGCGACGGACAACGAGGGCACGACGGCGTACTCCGCGTAGCTGCCACCCGAGCGGGGGAACGGTAGCATGCCGAACACCTCGGTGCCGGGCTGCAGCTCGTGGGTCTCGTAGGGGCTCGCGATGACCACGCCGCTGAAGTCGAAGCCGAGGGTGCTCGGCCAGCGATCGATGAGTCCTGCCACACCGCGTCCCAGCCGCGTCTTGGTGTCGATGGGGTTCACACCGGCGGCCACCACTCGCACGAGCACTTCGCTCAGGGCGGGAGAGGGCACCGGGACATCGGTCACGCGGAGAACCTCGGGCGCGCCGGGTTCATCGAACACGACCGCTCGCATCGTCTCGGGCGTCGCCTCGGCCGGCGTCGTCGGCTGGGAGGCGGTTGCTGTGCGCAGCGGCCGGAATCTCATCCGTCGCTCCTTCCTCACACCGCGGCGTCGGCGGCGATGATGCTCGGTCGATCTCAGTCAATCGTGAGATTGTCTCGACCGTGTTACGCCGCGGTCACCGGAGGGAGAAGCTCGGCGTCGCCGGAAGCGGGAGCGAGGGCGTTCAGTCGGGCGTCTCGGATGACGACAGGGCGTGGAGCAGCCGGGTGAGCTCGCGGATGTCGTCGACGTGCCACGACTCGAGCGCGGTCAGCAGCGAGTTCTCGCGCGGCGCGCGGACGGCGTCGAGCCGGCGGATGCCGTCGGGGGTGGCCGAGAGCAGGCTCGAGCGGCCGTCGGCGGGGTCGGGCGTGCGCTGCACGAGCTGGAGCTCCTCGAGCTCGCGGACCGTGCGGCTGATCTGGCCCTTGTCGGAGTGGAGCGTCTCGGCGAGGGCGGAGAGCGTGATCTCGCCACGGCGCGCGATCGTCGTGAACACCTTGTACGCGCCCGGGAGCATTCCCGGGCTCAGCCGGTCGGCGTTCTCGGCGAACAGCCGCCGGACGTGCGTGAACAGCTCACCGAACTCGAGCTCGAGCGCTCGGACGGCCGCGGTGCGCTCGTCGTCGAAGACCGATCCCCACGGGCCGGGAGTCCCGGGGGTGGTGCACCCCCGGGACTCGGCGGACTCTCGCGCGGTCATCCCGATCACCCTATCGAGCCGAGCGGCGCGTCTCCGCGTCGACCGGGGCGTCGGAGTCTGCGGCATCCGTGTGGACGGCGCCGGTCGCGGTGAGGGCGTTCATGCCTTCCGGAACCGACACGGTGGCCAGGTCGGCCTCGCCGGCCTGCAGACGCTCGGTGGTGGTCATCGTCGTCAGCGGCTTGTTCGGCAGGAACACGATCGCGATCAGGCTCAGGACCGCGAACGGCACGGCGATGAGGAACGAGTGCGAGATGCCGGTGGCGTAGATGTCCTCGAAGACGATCCGCAGCGCTTCGGGCATCGCCGAGACCTGGGGGAGCGTGTCCGACTGCAGCTGTGCGGCCCAGGTCGGGGCCTGGTCGCCGAGAGACACCAGCGCGGCCTGGATGTCGTCCTTCCGATCGCTGACGAGCGTGGTGACCTGCGAGGCGAGCGCCGCCCCCATGACGGAGACGCCGATCGTGCCGCCGAGGCTCCGGAAGAACGTCACGCCCGAGCTCGCGACGCCGATCTCGGTGGGGCGAGAGGTGTTCTGCACGACGAGCACGAGGTTCTGCATCGTCATGCCGATGCCCGCGCCCAGCATCGCCATGTAGATCGAGACGAGCGTGAAGTCGGTGTCGTAGTGGATCGTGGAGAGCAGGCTCGCTCCGCCGATCAGCAGCAGTGCGCCGACGATGAGGAACGGCTTCCAGCGGCCGGTCCGCGTGATCAGCGCGCCCACGCCGATCGAGGCGACGAGCAGTCCGCCGATCATCGGGATGGTCATGAGGCCGGCCTCGGTGGGGGTGGCTCCACGGGCGAGCTGCATGTACTGGCTGAGGAACACCGAGGCGCCGAACATGGCGATGCCCGTCGCGATCGAGGCGATCACCGAGAGGGTGAAGGTCAGGTTGCGGAAGAGCGTGAGGGGCACGAGCGGCTCGCGCACCTTGAGCTCGGTGATCACGAAGAGCACCGCGCCGATGACGGCGCCACCGACCATCAGGAGGGTCTCGACGCTCATCCATTCGAACGAGTCGCCCGCGAGCGTCACCCAGATCAGCAGCAGGGAGACGGATGCCGACAGCAGCACGATGCCGAGGTAGTCGATGCGCGTCTCCTTGCGCGGGTGCGCGGGGATGTGGAGCGTGCGCTGCACGATCAGCAGGGCGGCGACGGCGACGGGGAGGGCGACGAAGAAGTTCCAGCGCCAGCCCCAGGCATCGGTGATGACGCCGCCGAGCAGCGGGCCGCCGATCGTGGCGACGGCCATGACGGCGCCGAACAGGCCCATGTAGCGGCCGCGCTCGCGCGGGCTGATGATGTCGGCCATCAGCACCTGGCTGAGGGCGGCGAGGCCACCGGCGCCGATGCCCTGCACCGCGCGGAACGCGATCAGCATCTCGGGGGACTGCGAGAAGCCGGCAGCAGCGGTCGCCAGCACGAAGATGACGATCGCGAGCTGGTACAGCACCTTGCGGTTGGTGAGGTCGGCGAGCTTTCCCCAGATCGGGGTCGAGATCGCGGTCGTCAGCAGAGTCGCCGTGACGACCCACGTGAACGCGGCCTGGGTGCCCTCGAGATCGTGGATGATGACCGGCAGCGAGGTCGAGACGACGGTCGAGGCGAGCATCGACACGAACATGCCGAGCAGAAGGCCCGAAAGGGCCTCGAGCACGCCGCGGCGCGACATGTTCTTCCCCTCGGGTTGAGTGGATGCGGAAGCGGACATGAGTCCTCCTGGGATTCGGACGGACGCGGCTGCGTTGGCGCGGATCGTCGGCGGACGGTATTTCGGTAGCCGCGGGGCGGCGTAACTGGTTGACGAAAGTCAACCGTTGAGATCGGTCAACTATATGTTCAATCGTTGAGTTACGTCAACTATTCCCGCGCGCGCTTCGCTGCGACGAGGATGGGGACGTGTTCAGTGTGGAGGCGCTTCCCGATACCCGCATCGAGGTGGCCGTGCGGGCCGATTGGCAGCGGCTCATCGAAGCCGACCTGCCCAGCGCGGGGCGGCATCCCTCGGAATCGAACCGCCCCCACGTGACTCTCGCGGTGCGCGACGACCTGTCGACGGATGCTGGGCGCGAACTGGCGCGTCTCGGTGACGCCCTGCCGGTGGAGTGCCGGCTCGGTGGCGCGGTGGTGTTCGCTGCGGGGGAGAGGTTCGTCCTGGCCCGGCCCCTCGTCATGACGGCCGCGCTGCTGAGGTTTCACGCCCGCATCGTCGACCTCATCGGACCGCCGCCGGTGCGCTACGCCGTCACCGCGGCAGACCGATGGACACCCCACATCACCCTGGCGCGCCGGATGACGGCGGAGCAGATCGGACGCGCGCTCGGCATCGTCGGGGCGCCGACCCTCGAGGGTGAACTGACCGGACTGCGCCTCTGGGATGCCGAGGCCAAGGTGGTCACGCCGCTGGCGTGATCGCCCCGCCCGTGACGAGAGGCCGGTCAGTCGCTGAGGGCGAGGGCTCGAAAGGGTTCGCGCGGGCGCGATGCGACGATCCGCGGCGCTTCCGCCGCGCGCCGCTGCATCGTGCGGCGGTACAGCTCGTCGATGAGATCGGTCGCGAGATTCACGAGTGATCGGATCTCGCGCTCGTCGCGGTCGACCCACGCGCAGCGCGGCTCGTCGTCGATGGGGACGAAGTCGTCGTGCTGCTCCCACACCACGAGGGTGCGCTCGGCGCCGAGGACGTGCTGCTGCCACCACACCTGACGCAGATAGGTGCGGGGGATCGAGCGCCAGCTCTTGTTCGTGGTCTTGATCTCGGCGAGGGTGACACGGCCGTCGGCATCCACCATCACGCCGTCGGGCGTGGCGAGGTGTCGCTTCTCGACCAGGGCGTGGAAGAGCGCGGACGATGGCTGGATGCCGTGCGTCGCAGCGACCCAGGCGGCGATCTCCGGCTCGCGGCGGCGACCGTGGTCGGTGTACGCGTTGCCGGAGAACCCCGAGCCCATGAGCTTGGCGTCGGCGGCGCGCGCAATCGCCTTCGGGCTCGTCAGCGCCGCGACGTCCGTCGCCGTGATGCCCCGCGAGCGAGCCCGGATCCACGCCACGCGGTCGCGCGAGTCCGCGACGATGCGAGCAGCGAGTTCGGGTGACACGCATTAGACCCTAACCCCGCCCGCCCTCCCTCCCCGCCCTTGCCCCTCGGCGTGCCCCCGCCCCACCCCACCTCACGCGTAGGCGTCGAGTGCACGGCATCCCATCGATTGCACGGCATCGGTGCGTAGATGTCGCGGTCATTCGGCGGCAAGCCGTGCGCTCAACGGGGAGGGTGGATGTTGAATGCCCTGAGGTGGGCGGCGAGGGTTGACGGGGAGGTGACGTGACGAGGTTCCCAGCGCACGAGGCGGCGCCCGGTCGTACCCCGGATCCAGTCTTCGCGGCGCTTCTCGTCGAGGACCGTCCTCTCTGCCGAGCGGGCTGAGCGGAGCTCCGGGTCGAGGTACTTGCCGACGCCGTCGCATTCGCCCCAGGCATCGGCGTCGTCGAGGCCGAAGTCGACGCGGTACCAGCCCGCACCGCGCGGGCCAGCGATCGGCACCTGTAGCCGAACCGACCGGAAGCCGAGTTGGTGCAACCGGAACCGGCTCACGCTCTCCAGGGTCGACTCGGCCCGGCCGTCGGCGAAGCCCGCCACCCATCGAGCCCGCCGGATCCCTCGCGCCGCCCCCGCCTCGGCGATCCGAGCGGACATCGCCATCCGCCAGTCGTCGGGGGAGCGGCCCGTGCGGTCGCACCAGATCCGTTCCGCGCGGTCGGCCATGACGAGCGCCGCCTCGGGAGTCATCGTGCGTGCGACGTCGAAGACCGTCCGCGCGAGGGAGGTGCAGCGGATGCCGTTCACCTCGACGACGTCCTGCGCATCGAGGGGCGCGCAGTGGCGGAATGCATCGGGACTGCTGGAGACCCGGGCGCCCGGGGCCGTCGTGAGGTGGACGCGGGCCGGCCGGACGCGATAGAGGTCGAGGCCGTGCAGCACCCCGGCGGACTCGTGCGAGACGACCGCGTGGCCCCGGACCTCGTGCGCAACCGCCATCACATGGAGCAGATGCGCGTCCTCGGCGTAGAGCTCATCGAACGCGGCGCGGTCGACGTACCAGCCGCGTCGCACGTGCACCCGGATGCCGTCCCGCACCGAGCGGTCGATCGAGCGTTCGCTCTCACCCGCCACGAGCAGGTCGCGTCGGCGGTGGAGCAATGCCCGCACCTCATCCGGTCCTCGTCGTCTGCGCATCCCGCCCATGCTCACCCCCACCCCCACACCCCACCCCATCCCCCCACTTATGTGTGGACACCCCCACCCCACCCCCACGTGTGCAGAACTCGCGGCCGGCGCCGAGCGAACGAGCTCGCGCCGAGTGCACGGGCACGCTGCGTAGCGGTGCCGTGCAGTGGGCGGGATGCCGTGCACTCGGCGACAAGCGGGGGGATTTGGGGGATGGGGGGTGTGGGGGTATGGTGGGGGTAAGCCAAAGACCGCTGGTCATCGGTGTGCGCGTGAGCGCACTCGTGATCGAAGCTCTGCACTGCAGGGGCCCGCGCAGGTGACACTGAACTTCTCCTTCGGGAACCGAGCTCCGTGCCTCTGCGCCGGAGCTTTTGTCATGTCCGGGGCTGGTCGAGGCCGGCGCTCCGCCACCGCGGGGCGTCAGGCACACATCAAGGAGTGACCATGGTGCAGAAGGACGCATCGGTCGCCGAGCTCACGAAGTCATTCGAGGACTCGACTGCCGTTCTGCTGACCGAGTACCGCGGTCTGACGGTGGCCCAGCTCAAGCAGCTGCGCAACAGCATCCGTCAGGACGCGAACTACGCCGTGGTGAAGAACACGCTGACCAAGATCGCCGCGAACAACGCGGGGATCACGGCGCTCGACGAGGACCTCAAGGGTCCCTCGGCCGTGGCGTTCGTGCACGGCGACTTCGTCGCCACCGCCAAGGCTCTGCGTGACTTCGCCAAGGCCAACCCGCTCCTCGTCATCAAGGGCGGCATCTTCGAGGGCAACGCCCTCACCGCCGACGAGGTCAACAAGTACGCCTCGCTCGAGAGCCGCGAGGTTCTGCTGGCCAAGGCCGCGGGCATGATGAAGGCGACGATGGGCAAGGCTGCCGCCACCATCGACGCGCTTCGCGAAAAGCTGGAGACCGCCGACGCCGCGTGAGCGACAGGCGAGCTCTTACACCAACCCCATCTATCTAGGAGATACATCATGGCGAAGCTTTCCACCGAGGAGCTGCTCGAGCAGTTCGCCGGCCTGACCCTCGTCGAGCTCAGCGAGTTCGTGAAGGCGTTCGAGGAGAAGTTCGACGTCACCGCTGCTGCCCCCGTCGCCGTTGCCGGCGCCGCTGGTGGCGCTGGTGCCGCTGAGGCCGAGGAGGAGAAGGACTCGTTCGACGTCATCCTCGAGGCTGCCGGCGACAAGAAGATCCAGGTCATCAAGACGGTCCGCGAGCTCACCTCGCTGGGCCTCGGCGAGGCCAAGGCTGTCGTCGACGGTGCTCCCAAGGCCGTCCTCGAGGGCGCGAACAAGGAGACCGCCGAGAAGGCGAAGGCCGCTCTCGAAGAGGCCGGCGCGACGGTCACCCTCAAGTAATTCCCCGCTCTCACTCGAGAGCAGCACGACGGCCCCGGATGCTGCATCCGGGGCCGTCGTCGTCTGCGCCGGACTCAGTCCCGGCGGGAGAGGGTCGAGTCGCGGACGGCGACGGAGCTGTGTCCAGGTGCTCCCGCTGTCGTCCCCCGGACCACCATGCGCGGCTTGATCCGCATCGTCACGGTGTCGGCCTCGGGGTCCTCGATGTGGCGCAGGAGCAGCTCGACGGCGGCCCGGCCCTGCTCGTGGGGGACCTGTCGCAACGTCGTCAGGGCGAACATCTCGGCATTGACGTGATCGTCGATGCCGACGACGCTCAGCGACGACGGGACGAGGATGCCGAGGCGGCGGGCGGCGATGATCGCTCCGATCGCGACGTCGTCACAGGCCGCAACGATGCCCGTGGGTCGGGCGGCGGGGTCGCTCAGCAGGTCGACCGCGGCAGCGTACCCGGCTGGCATCGAGAGCTCGGCCGGCACCCGCGAGATCTCGTCGGCGAGACCGGCGCGACGCATCTCCGACTCGTAGCCGGCGTATCGCTCGGACTCGACGTGAGGCCAGTGCGTGGAGTCGGTGCCACCGAGGAACGCGATGCGGCGATGCCCCAGCTCGACGAGGTGCGCGGTCGCGAGAGCGGTGGCGTGCGCGTCGTCGAGCGTGACGAGGCTGGTGTCGCCCTCGGTGCCGATGACGCTGACGACTGGCTTTCCCAGCGCCAGCAGTGCGCCCAGCTCGCTCTCGGCAGGTTCGAGGCCCACCGCGATGACACCGTCGAAGCGCCGACGGGCCAGGAAGTCCTCGAACACCCGGCGCCGCGTCTCCGTCCCCGGGCGAGCGTCGTACAGGGTCAGGTCGAGGCCGTGCTCCAGGAGAGCCGCCTGAATGCCCTCGAGAACCTCTCCGAAGAACCATCGGCTGACGTGGGGCATGACGACGCCGACGGTCTGCGTGCGACCGGTCGCGAGGCTCATCGCCGACGAGTGCGCGACATACGACAGCTCCTGTGCTGCGGCAGCGACGCGCCTGCGGGTCTCGTCGGACACGTACCCGCGTCCGGTGAGGGCGCGGCTCGCCGTCGCTTTCGACACCCCTGCACGGGTGGCCACGTCGGCGATGGTGCTCATGGGACCTCCTCGTCCGTTCGGGGAGACCTGCCGGGGGACTCCCACCAGAGCGTAGCGGTTTCGACCGCGACCGGGAACCGGTTCCAGGCGCCTCGAGTGTGAGCGCTCCCACGGCCTCGCTTATTACCACATGGGATGGTTGTCAATCCGTGATATTCCGCTGGTTGTGCCGGACTCCGCAGGACAGTAGGTTGTCCTGGAATCGGTTCCCCAATGGATGCGGACAAGGCTCCTCTGGGTGAACGATGATCCCGATAGAGGAGAAGTACATGGCATTGTCACAGCGATACCGTCTTCTTGCCCCCGTCGCCCTCATGGGCGCGGCAGCACTGGTGCTGGCTGGGTGCGCCGAAGGTGGCGGCGAAGGCGGCGGCGAGGGCGGCGGCGACGCGAAGACGACCGTCCGCATCTCGGGCGGCATCACCGGTGGTGAGGCTGACGCACTCAACGAGTCGTTCGCGCAGTTCACCGAGGACACCGGTATCAAGGTGGAGTACACCGGCGACAAGTCGTTCGAGGGCAACATCGTCACCAAGGTGACCGGTGGCGACGCCCCCGACATCGCGATCGTCCCGCAGCCCGGCCTGCTGAAGACGCTCGTCGAGACCGGCAAGGTGCTGCCCGCGACTGAGGCGGTCGAGAGCGCGGTCGACGAGAACTGGTCGCCCGACTGGAAGCAGTACGGCACGTTCGACGACACCTTCTACGCGGCACCCATGCTCGCGAACCTGAAGGGTTACGTCTGGTACTCGCCGAAGCAGTTCGCCGAGTGGGGCGTCGAGATTCCCAAGACGTGGGACGAGATGATCGCTCTCACCGACAAGATCGTGCAGACGACCGGCGGTCCCGCGTGGTGCGCCGGCTTCGCCTCCGACGCCGCCTCGGGCTGGCCGGGCACCGACTGGGTGGAGGACCTCGTCCTGCGCCAGGCCGGCCCCGACGTGTACGACCAGTGGGTGGCCGGTGACGTGAAGTTCACCGACCCGCAGATCAAGTCCGCGTTCGACGCGGTGGGCGAGATCCTGCTCAACCCCGAGTACGTCAACGCGGGCTACGGCGACGTCAAGAGCATCAACTCGACCGCGTTCGGCGACGTGGCCGCGGCTGTCGCCAGCGGTGACTGCGCCCTCACGCACCAGGCCTCGTTCCTGTCGGCGAACTTCCTCGACGTGCAGACCGCCGACGGCGCGACCCCCGAGGTCGCTCCCGACGGTGACGTCTACGCGTTCCTGACGCCGGGGTACACCGAAGGCGAGCTCCAGGTCGAGGGCGGCGGCGAGTTCGTCGCCGCGTTCTCGGACGACGAGTCGACGCAGAAGGTTCTCGAGTTCATGGCCTCGCCCGAGTTCGCTGACGCGCGCGTCAAGCTCGGCGGCGTGATCTCGGCGAACAAGAACGCCGACCCCTCGCTCGCCTCGAGCGAGTTCCTCCAGGAAGCCATGACGACGCTGCAGGACGAGACCACGGTCTTCCGTTTCGACGCATCCGACCTGATGCCGTCCACGGTGGGCTCGGGCTCGTTCTGGAAGGGCATGGTCGACTGGATCGACGGTAAGGACACCGAGACGGTCCTGTCCGACATCCAGGCCGGTTACGAGAACTGATCGTCGCCTGACGATCGGTTGAGCCGAGCGGGGTCGGGCTGCACAAGCCCGGCCCCGCTCCTCCCGTCCGTACCGCCCGGGTACGCCGCTGTACTCAGAAGGGGATCCACATGTCGCAGACGACCGTCGACAGACCCGTCGACACCGAACCTCCCACCACCACGCACGCCACCGATCCGAAGGGGCGGTCGATCACTCGGATCATCGTCGCCGCCGGATTCGCCCTGATCGTCGCCATCCTCCTGCTGCTGATCTTCACCGGATCGAGCGAGGAATCGTCGCGCATCACGATCGGGTTCTCGCTCAACAGCTTCTTCCTCTGGTTGGGCGCGATGAATCCGCTCATCCAGATCCCCGTCATCCTGGCCGTGTTCGGGCTCGTCGTGGGCATCATCCTGGTGCTCATCGAGTACGCGCCCCGCCCGGGTCGCGGCTACTTCATCATGCGGCTCGTCGCGTGCCTGGTCATCCCGGTGCTCGCCTTCCTGCTGCTGCGGCCCTACGCCAACGCCGTCCTCTACGTCGTCGCGATCGCGCTGCTCGTCGGTGCGCTGCTCTTCTTCGCGGACTTCCGGTCGCGTCAGGGCGCGGGCTATCTGTTCCAGCTCATCCTCTTCATGGCCCCGGCCAGCATCATGCTGGCGCTCGGACTGATCTACCCCGCGATCGCCACGATCTTCAAGTCGTTCTACGACAAGTCGGGCGAGCAGTTCGTGGGCCTGGAGAACTACTTCTGGGTGTTCACGAACCCGACGGGCACGGCCTCGGTCGTCAACACGATCCTGTGGGCGCTCCTCGCTCCCACGATCTCCGTCGCCATCGGCCTGGCGTACGCGGTGTTCATCGATCGTGCCCGCGGCGAAAAGGTCCTGAAGGTCCTGGTGTTCATGCCCGTCGCGATCTCGTTCGTCGGCGCCGGCATCATCTGGAAGTTCATGTACGACGCCCGCCAGGGGGAGCAGGTCGGCCTGCTCAACGCGATCGTCACGGCATTCGGCGGCGATCCGATCCAGTGGCTCGCCATCAAGCCGGTCATCAACACCCTCATGCTCCTGGTGGTCTTCATCTGGACCCAGACCGGATTCGCCATGGTGATTCTGTCGGCCGCGATCAAGGCGGTGCCGACCGAGCAGCTCGAGGCGGCGCAGCTGGACGGGACCAATGCCTGGCAGCGGTTCCGCAACGTCACGGTGCCCGGCATCCGGTCGTCGCTCATCGTGGTCCTCACGACCATCACGATCGCGTCGCTCAAGGTGTACGACATCGTGGCGGTCATGACTGGCGGTCGCGATGAGACGACCGTGCTCGGCTTCGAGATGGTCAACCAGCAGCAGCGATTCCAGAGCTACGGGCACTCGTCCGCGCTCGCCGTCGTGCTGTTCCTGTTCGTCCTGCCGCTGATCATCTACAACGCCCGATCGATGGCCAAGCAGAGGGAGATCCGCTGATGACCGTTGCAGCCCCGGCCGCGCCCGTCGACACCCGCACCAAGCGCCAAGTGGCGCGCGACACCCGCCGCAACGAGGCGATCGCCCACAAGAAGCTGACGTCTAAGGGCGCGACCATCGCGGCCGTCATCATCGCCGTTTTCTGGACGATCCCGACGTTCGGCCTGTTCGTGACGTCGTTCCGACCCGGTGCCGACACCCAGTCCACCGGCTGGTGGACCGTCTTCACCAATCCCGAGTTCACCCTCGACAACTACGCCGAGGCGCTGACGTCGGGAGGGACGTCCACGACGCTCGCGTCGGCGTTCATCAACTCGCTCGCGATCACCATCCCCGCGACGGTGTTCCCCATCGTGATGGCAGCCCTCGCCGCCTACGCGTTCGCCTGGATCGACTTCAAGGGCCGCAGTGCGCTGTTCGTGTTCGTCTTCGCACTGCAGATCGTGCCCCTGCAGATGGCCCTGGTTCCGCTGCTCAGCCTCTTCTCGGAGGGCCTGACGATCAACGACGTGCCCATCTTCCCCGGCTTCGGCCTGAACGAGGTGCAGTACAGCTTCGCCCGCGTCTGGATCGCCCACGCGATCTTCGCCCTGCCGCTGGCGACTTTCATGCTGCACAACTTCATCGCCGAGATCCCGGGCGAGATCATCGAGGCGGCGCGGGTCGACGGCGCCGGCCACGGGCAGGTCTTCTTCCGCATCATCGTCCCGCTGGCAGCCCCGGCCATCGCATCGTTCGCGATCTTCCAGTTCCTGTGGGTGTGGAACGACCTGCTGGTCGCGACGATCTTCGCGTCGCCGGGCGCGCTGCCGATCACGCAGGCGCTCAACTCGCTGTCGGGCACGTGGGGCAACCGCTGGTTCCTGCAGTCGGCGGGAACCTTCATCTCGATCATCGTGCCGCTGATCGTGTTCTTCGCCCTGCAGCGCTTCTTCGTGCGCGGCCTGCTGGCAGGTGCGACGAAGGGCTGATCGGCAGGATCGGATGCCGCTGGGGTGCGGGGGCTGTCAGCCCTCGCACCCCAGTCTTTGCTGGATCGAGCGCATCAGGTCGATCTCGGCGCTCTGCGTCTCGATGACGCCGCCGGCGACCTGGACGGCCCGCGGGTCGCTGCCGAGGTCGACGAGAGCCTGCGCCATGGGGATCGCGCCCTCGTGGTGCCGGATCATGAGGCCGAGGAACGTGCAGTCGGCGGCGACCCCGGTCTCGGCATCCAGCTGCGCCAGCTGAGCGGGCGTGGCCATGCCCATCTCGGCGCGGAGCTCTTCGTCGCTCGGCTGCTGCGCTTGAGTCCCGTGGTTGTGAGCGGGGTGCCCGACCATCCACTGCATGAGGGGCGCGGTGGATGCCTGCGGCAGCCCCCACTGGACGAGCCAGTCGTAGAACTCGCCGCGCTGGCCCGCCTGTGCGGTGGCGATATCGAACGCAAGCGTGCGGATGCCCTCATCCTCGGTCTTGCGATAGATCGTCATCGCCATCTCGATCGCCTGCGTGTGGTGCACCTGCATGTCACGGGCGAACCCGGCCTCGGGGGAGGAGCCGCCGGGAACCGACGGGGAGGTGCCGAAGGCGGAGAATCGTCCTACCGCGAATGCCGAGCCCGCGACCGCGAGGACGATGAGGAGCACCGCCCACCAGCGCAGGCCGGTGGATGACGGGACGGGGATCTGCGCGCCCGTCTCCGCCGTGACGTCGTCCGTCACGCCTTGCCGGGGCCGTCGATCGCGCCCGAGCAGATCGCGTTCGGCTCGGGGACGTTCTGGCTGCGCCAGTACTCGGTGAAGAAGTCGCGGATGCGCTCGTCGTCGGCCGAGTCGACCTTCAGCTGCGCGTTCCAGGCGCTCACGGCGATGGGGGTGTCCATGTCGGGGTACGGCGTCAGCAGCGCGTACGTGCTCGGCATGTAGCCCTCGAGGGTCTCGATGTCGGCATCCGATACCTGGGCCGGGTCGTACGTGATCCAGACGGCGCCGTGCTCCATCGAGTGGACCGCGTTCTCGTTCGCCTGCGGCTCGGTGTAGACGCCGCAGTTGAGCCAGTACGGGTTGTGCTCGCCACCGGCCGGCGGGTTCTGCGGGTACTCGACGGTGCCCTCCACGTGCGTCGTGATGTTCTGGAACGTCTCGACGCCGGGGATCTCGCGACCCGTGCTGTTGCCGGCCTCGTACGTGACGGGCCGAGGCGCGAGGATGACCGACGCGGCGATGAGGCCCACCACGGCGACCGCGGCGGTCGAGCCGACGACCCACCACGTCAGCTTGCTGCGACGTCGCTTCGCCAGCTGCTTCTGGTACTCGGCGAGCTTGGCCTGCTTCTGCTGCTCGCGCTGCTGCTTGACGGTGAGGTTGATCTGGGCCTGGGCGGCAGGATTGCCGCTCGTTCGCTTGTCGGCGGACGGAGTCATTGCTGTGACCTCGGTTCGGGGGCAAGGGGAGTGTCGGAGCGCGCGCGGCGCGGAGCCAGCCTATGCGCGTGAATGGTGAATCGGCTGAGAGGCGCGAACGACGCGGAGCGGCGGCGGGTTACGATAGAAGGTCGCTCAAAAACGCTGCTGCCACGAAACGAAGAAGACGTGCCCGAAACTCCTCCCCATCATTCCTCCTCCGCCACCGGGGCGATCCGCACGCTGGGCTCGAACCCGGCTACCGCGCCCATCATGCTGCATCCGGGTGACGCGATCCCGACCTCACGCCGCGTCATCTACATCATCCTGCTCGGCGCGCTGACGGCGCTCGGGCCCTTCACGATCGACCTCTACCTGCCCGCCTTCCCCGCGCTGGAGGCCGACTTCCAGACGACGGCGGCGGCGATTCAGCTGACGCTCACCGGAACGATGGTCGGCTTCGCGCTGGGCCAGCTCATCGTCGGCCCGCTCAGCGACAAGCTGGGGCGCCGGGTCCCGCTGCTGTGCGTGACCGCGCTCCACGTGCTCTCGAGCACGGCCGCCGCCATCGCCCCGACCCTCGAGCTGCTGAGCGCCGCCCGGGTCTTCATGGGGATCGGCGCCGCGGCGGGCGGTGTCGTCGCGATGGCGATCGTGCGCGACCTCTTCGGCGGACGCCGGCTCGTGGTGATGCTCAGCCGACTCGCCCTGGTCTCCGGTGTCGCCCCGGTCGCCGCCCCGCTCGTCGGCTCGGGCCTGCTGACGGTCATGCCCTGGCGCGGCATCTTCGTCGTGCTCGCCGCGTACGGCGCGGTGATGCTGATCGCCTCGCTCTTCCTCGTGCCCGAGACCCTGCCCAAAGCGCGCCGCCGCGACAGCGGTTCCGCCACGGTCTGGCAGCGCTACCGCAGCGTCCTGAGCGATCGCATCTTCATCGGCGTGCTGATCATCGGCGGCATGACCTTCAGCGGACTGTTCTCGTACCTGTCGTCGTCGTCGTTCCTCTTCCAGCAGACCTACGGCTTCGATCCGCAGCAGTACGGCGTCCTGTTCGCCGTCAACTCCCTCGGAGTCGTGCTGGGCGTGCAGACGGCGTCGCGGCTCGCCGCCCGCTTCGGCCCGCAGTGGGTCATGGCGGTCTCGACCGCCGTGCTCGTCATCGCGGGGGCCACCATCATCGTCACCGACCAGCTGGGGCTGGGCCTGTGGGGCACGGTCGTGCCGCTGTTCTTCTTCATCACGGCGTGCGGTTTCACCTTCCCCTGCGTTCAGGTGCTCGCTCTCGACCGTCACGGCCGAGCCGCCGGGACCGCGGCATCCCTGATCGGCGCCGTCAACTTCGGCGTCGCCGGCTTCATCTCGCCGCTCGCGGCGTGGATCTCGGGCGGCTCGGGCATCACCGCGACGACGATGGCCTCGGTGATGGCGGGGTGCGCCGTGGTGGCGGTCCTCTCGCTGTGGCTCGTCGTGCGGCCGCGCAGCGTGCCGCAGCTCTCTCCCTGATCGCTGCTCTCAGCGCAAGGGGCGGGGTCGAATCCGCCGCCGTCGACACAATGGACGGATGAACGACGCTCCGCCGACCGACCCCCGCCGACTCTGGCCGCGCCGCGCCGCCATCGGCTTCGTGCTGGTGGTGGCCGGTGCGCTGCTGGGATGGTGGCTGTTCACGCAGCTCGGCCAGCCCTTCGCGATCGACCGGTGGTGGAACGAGACGCTGCCGGCCGACCCGGGCGCGGTCGGCCTGGTGTTCGGGCTCGTGATGAACCGGATCGGCGGCACGTGGGTCGGCGTCTTCGCGATCCCGATCGCGGTCGCCGTGGCTCTGGTCCTGCTGCGACGGCCCTGGGCTGCGGGCTATTTCCTCGTGGCGTCGGCGCTGAGCGCGCTGGTGGTCCAGCTGATCAAGAACCTCATCGATCGGTCGAGACCCGAAGACATCCTCGTGACGACAGATGCGGGCTCATATCCCTCGGGGCATACGGCAAATGCGGCCACGATCGCGATCGTCGCGATCATCCTCTTCCCGCGCGTCTGGGTCGCGCTCGTCGGAATCGTCTGGACCCTGCTGATGGCGCTCAGCCGTACGGTCGTGCACGCTCACTGGCTCTCCGACACCGTCGGTGGGATGCTGCTGGGCGCCGGCGTCGCCCTGATCGTGGCCGCCATGTTCACCGAGCAGCTCGAACGCGAGCGCCGCGCCGTGCGAGAGCGGCGGGGCTAGGCTCGCCGGCATGAGCGTCTCGCCCGACGACCCGGCCATGCCCTCCGACGACGCGATCGCCGCAGCCGATCTCGCACGACTGCGTGCGGAAGCGGAAGCCGCTGAGGCCGCGCTCGTCGCCGCCCGAGCTCGAGCCGCCCTGGCCGCCGCCGAGGCAGCCGCCGCGCGAGCCGGGTCGGCCCCGGCCGGGGACGCGGCGCCGTCGGCTCCGACCGGCGAACCCGAGCCGTCGGCGGCCGGGGAAGCCGAGCCCTCCGGGGCGGCGGTTCCGCTCGACGGATCCGAGGTCGACGACATCCGCCGGGGCTACACGTTCGACGGTCCCGTCCTCGAGCTCGGGGCGCTCCTGAACGGCGAGCCTCAGCGTGATGCGCCCGTGCGGATCCCGCTGGCGATGACGAATCGTCACGGTCTCGTTGCCGGCGCCACTGGCACCGGCAAGACCCGCACGCTGCAGGTTCTCGTGGAGCAGCTCGCCGCCAACGGCGTGCCGGTGTTCGCGGCCGACATCAAGGGCGATCTCTCGGGTCTTGCCTCGGCGGGCGAGCCGGGCGAGAAGCTCCTCTCGCGAACGAGCGCGATCGGGCAGGACTGGTCGCCGCGTTCTTTCGCGACCGAGTTCCTGGCGCTCGGCGGCCGTGGGGCGGGAACGCCGGTGCGCGCGACCGTCTCCGGCTTCGGCCCGCTGCTGCTGAGCCGCGTGCTCGGACTCAACGCGACGCAGGAGTCGAGTCTCGGTCTCGTCTTCCACTACGCCGACGCGAACGGCCTGGCTCTCGTCGACCTCGCCGATCTGCGGGCGGTGCTGACCTACCTCACGAGCGATGACGGCAAAGCCGAGCTCGCGGAGCTCGGCGGACTCTCCAAGGCGACGGCCGGCGTCATCCTCCGCGAACTCATCACCTTCGCCGACGCCGGGGCGGACGTCTTCTTCGGCGAACCGGAGTTCGACGTCCGAGACCTGATGCGGACCACGGACGCGGGCGAGGGCATCGTCACCCTCCTCGAGGTGCCCGGTGTGGCCGACCGCCCGGTGCTCTACTCGACCTTCCTGATGTACCTGCTCGCGGAGCTGTTCGAGGTGCTGCCCGAGGTGGGTGATGTCGACAAGCCGGAGCTCGTGTTCTTCTTCGACGAGGCGCATCTGCTGTTCCGCGACGCGTCGAAGGACTTCCTCGCCGCGGTGGTGCAGACGGTCCGGCTCATCCGGTCGAAGGGTGTGGGCGTCTTCTTCGTCACGCAGACGCCCAAGGACGTGCCGTCCGATGTGCTGGCGCAGCTCGGCTCGCGCGTACAGCATGCGCTTCGTGCCTTCACCCCGGATGACGTCAAGGCGCTGCGCGCGAGTGTGGGCACCTACCCGCGATCGGGCTACGACCTGGAGAGGGTTCTGCAGGAGCTCGGCACCGGCGAGGCCGTCGTCACCGTCATGAACGAGAAAGGTGCGCCCACCCCCGTCGCGTGGACACGGCTCCGTGCGCCGCAGGCGTCGATGTCGCCGGCAGCGGTGGAGGACGTCCAGGCCCGGGTGGCGGCATCCGAGATCCGGCCGCGTTACGCCGAGGCGGTCGATCGCGAGTCGGCGCGCGAGATCCTCACCGCTCGCATGAACGCCGCGCAGGCGGCTCTCGATGCGGCCGAGGCCGAGGCCGCGCGCCGCAAGGCCGAGCAGGACGCCGCGAAGCTGCGGGCGAAGGCCGACGCCGCCTACGCGAAGGAGCTCGCCGCCATCCGGAAGCAGGCCGCGGCCGACGAGGCGAAGGAGCGACGCGACGACGACCGGATGCTGCGCAGCATGACCTCGAACACGCGCTCGCGCCGGAGAACGCCGGCGGAGCAGATCCTCGGCTCGCGCGCGGCCCAGGAGGTGCTGACCGGCGTCATCCGGGGAATCTTCGGCACCGGACGGCGCTGAGCACCGGACGGCGCTGACGGCGCGCCCGGGACGCGGGCGTCTCAGGGACGGATGATGTCGAGTGGCATCGTCGAGGTGTCGATGCGCGGATCGTCGTCCTGCCCGGCGACGAGCGCCTCGGCCTCGGCGATCGTCTCGACCGTCGGCACCGACCCGAGCAGCGGCCGCTGCGCCGTCTCGCGCATCGCGAAGAGCGCGACGGCCGCGAGCGCCGAGAAGAACATGATGTAGAACGCGGGCATGTAGGTGTTGCCCGTCCACTCGATGAGCGCCTGGCTGAACAGCGGCGTCGTACCGCCGAAGAGCGACACCGCCAGGTTGTACGCGATGCCCATCGCGCCGAAGCGGGTCGCGGTGGGGAACAGCGCCGGCAGGGCGCTCGCCGAGATCGCGACGAACAGTGCGACCGGTACCGCGATGATGCCCAGCGCGATGAACACGGCCCACAGCTCGCCGATCTGCATGACGGCGAAGGCGGGGATCGTCAGGACGAGGGACGCGCCGATCGCGAAAGCGTAGATGCGACGCCGGCCGAACCGGTCGCTGAGGCGCCCGACGAACGGCAGCGTCGCCGACATGACGATCAGCACCGGCACGGTCGCCACCGCGGCCGAGAGGTTCGAGAGTCCGACCTCCTTCTCGAGGTAGGTCGGCATGTAGCTGGTCAGCGCGTAGCCGGCCGTGTTGGTCGCGGCGACGATCGCCACGGCGACCAGGATCGTCCGCCAGTGGTGGCGCAGGATGCCGCCGATGCCGTGACGAGCCATCGGGTCGTCCTTGCTGGGCGCCGCGGCCGACTCCGACTCCTGCTCGAATGCCGGGGTCTCGGGGATGCGCAGGCGGAACCAGATGGCGACGATGCCGAGCGGGATGGCGACGAGGAACGGGATGCGCCAGCCGCCGTCGACCATCGCGTCGGGGCCCCAGAGCCCCTGCGTGATGAGGGTGGTCAGCGCGACGACGGTAGCGCCGGCGGCGAAGCCGACGTACGAGCCGACGTCGAGCCATGATGCCCAGAAACCGCGCGAGCGGTCGGGGGAGAACTCGGTCACATACGTCGACGCCCCGGCGTACTCGCCGCCGGTCGAGAAGCCCTGCACCATCTTCAGCACATACAGGGGGACGACAGCCCAGATACCGATCTGCGCAGACGTCGGCAGCAGTCCGATGAGCGCGGTCGCGGTCGCCATCATCGCCATCGTCAGGAACAGGACCTTCTGGCGCCCGATCCGATCGCCGAGCGGGCCGAGCACGATCCCGCCGAGGGGACGCACGAGGAACGACACGGCGAAGCCGAGGAGCGTCACGAGAAGGCCCCACGGGTCGGGGATGTCTTCCGCGAACACCACCGTCAGGGTCACGGCGAGGTAGCCGTAGATCCCGAAGTCGAACCACTCCATGAAGTTGCCGACGACGGTGCCCGAGATCGCGGTGCGTACCTTCTTGCGTTCGACGACGATGACGTCGTCGATCTCGAGACGTCGGCGGGCAGGCCGCTTGGTGCGCGTGCGTGACATATTCGATTCTCCTCCGGCAGCGCCGCCGGGCTCGGGTCGCCAGACGACTGTCCTTCGCTCACGGGAGCGTAGACCCCGGTGCGGGGTCGTGCGAACCTCGGGGACGGGCGTTGCGGTCCGGTGCGTCGCCGCCTATCGCGCGCGCGTGAGGCGAACGGCCCGTACGCCCGGCCGGCGACCGTCCATCCGTCACGTGTCAAGTCGTGTCGGACGGGGCCGACGGACGCCTACCGTCTGATCATGACCGAGCTGACCGCACCCACCGGACACGAGCCCGAGCTGCAGGCGCAGCCCCGACCGGACGGATCCGCCCCGCGAGCCCTCGTCCTCGGCGCCACCGGGTACATCGGCGGACGGCTGGTGCCTCGCCTCGTCGCGGCGGGGTACCGCGTGCGCGTGCTGGCACGGACGCCCGAGCGGGTCGCCAGCTTCCCGTGGGGAGACGCCGTCGAGATCGTGGGCGGCTCGGCGGACGACGCGGATGCCGTCGCCGAGGCTGTCGACGACGTGGATGTCGTCTACTACCTCATCCACTCGATGGGAGCGGGGGCCGGGTTCGAGGAGGCCGACGAGCGGGCCGCCCGCACGGTCGCTGACGCCGCGGCGGCGGCATCCGTGAAGCGCATCGTCTATCTCGGTGGCCTGCACCCCTCCGATGCGGAGCTCTCGCCGCACCTGCGCTCGCGCGTGGAGGTCGGCGAGATTCTGCTGGAGTCCGGCGTGCCCACCCTCGTGCTGCAGGCGGGAGTCGTCATCGGGTCGGGGTCGGCGTCGTTCGAGATGGTGCGTCATCTCACCGATGTGCTGCCGTACATGCCGGCGCCGAAGTGGGTGCGCAACCGCATCCAGCCGATCGCCGTGCGAGACGTCCTGCACTATCTGCTCGGCGCAGCCCGCGTCGATCCTGAGCTGAACCGTGCCGTCGACATCGGCGGTCCCGACGTCTTGCGGTACGGACAGATGATGAACGGCTATGCCCTCGAGGCGGGCCTGCGGCAGCGCGCGATCGCGGCCCTGCCGGTGCTGACGCCCGGGCTGGCCTCCCACTGGGTCAACCTCGTGACGCCGGTGCCGCGCGCCATCGCCCGCCCGCTCATCGCGTCGCTTCAGAACGAGTGCGTCATGGACGACCATGACATCGACGACATCATCCCGCAGCCCGAGGGCGGCCTGACGTCGTACCGGACGAGCGTGCGGCTGGCGCTGGGCCGGGTGGACGCCGACGAGGTCGAGACGAGCTGGCAGGACGCCGACGTGCTCGGCGCGCCGAGCGATCCGCTGCCGAGCGACCCCGAATGGGCGGGCCGCACCGTGTTCACCGACGAGCGCTCCGCCGAAACGAGCGCGTCGCCCGAGCGACTGTGGGAGGTGATCGCCGGCATCGGCGGGACGAACGGCTGGTACTCGGCTCGCGCGCTGTGGGAGATCCGCGGCTGGATGGACCGTCTCGTCGGCGGCATCGGCCTCGCGCGCGGCCGCCGCAGCCGGGGAAAGGTGCGGGTGGGGGATGCGATCGACTTCTGGCGCGTCGAGGCCGTCGAGGAGGGCCGCCTGCTGCGGCTGCGTGCCGAGATGCGGGTGCCGGGGGAGGCCTGGCTCGAGCTCAAAGTCGCACCGCGGGATGGTGGTGCCCGCTATGAGCAGCGCGCGATCTTCTTCCCGCGCGGACTGGCCGGGCGGCTGTATTGGCTCGGTGTGCTGCCGTTCCACGGGCTCATCTTCACGGCGATGGCCACGCGCATCACGGAGATGGCCGAGGGGAAGGTCGAAGAGGGGCGGATCGCCGTCGAGAACACCCACGCCGACGATGACACCGCCCCCGCGGGCGCGGACGCTTCTAGGGTGGGGTCATGAGCCGCTCCGCCGTCGTCATCACCGTCTCCGACCGCTCAGCGCGCGGCGAGCGTCCGGATGCGGCCGGCCCGGTCGCCGTCGAGGCCTTGCGCGCCGCGGGGTGGGAGTGTGGCGATGCGGTGGTCGTCGCCGACGGAGCCGCCCCCGTCGCCGAGGCGCTGCGCGTCGCGATCGCCGACGGAGCACGCCTGATCGTCACGACGGGCGGCACCGGCGTGGCACCGCGCGACGAGACTCCCGAGGGTACCGGCGAGGTCATCGAGCGCGAGCTGCCCGGCGTGGCCGAAGAGCTGCGACGCCGCGGTGTCGCCGAGACGCCCACTGCGGTGCTCTCACGCGGACGTGCCGGGGTGGCCGGCCGAACGCTCATCGTGAACCTGCCGGGGTCGCCGCGCGCCGTGGCATCCGGCATGGACGTGGTGACGGGAATCGCCGGGCACGTCGTCGCCCAGCTCGACGGGCACGATCACTGATGGGCGAGATCCGCATCGCCCGCATCACCGCGGAGCCTCTCGACGTCTCCCAGCACCTCGAGGCCGTCGATTCATCCGCCGTCGGAGCGGTGACGAGCTTCGTCGGCACCGTGCGCGACCACGACCCGGATGCCGCGGGCACGGTCGCCGCGCTGCGCTACGAGGCACATCCCGATGCCGAGGCGACGCTCCGAGCCATCGCCGAGGCGGCCCTCGGCGACCGTGACGGCATCGTCGCGGTCAGTCACCGCATCGGCGACCTCGCGGTGGGGGACGCCGCGGTCGTCATCGCGGTGGGCACGGCGCACCGGGGCGACGCGTTCGACGTCTGCCGCGAGCTGATCGAGGCGATCAAACGCGAGCTGCCGATCTGGAAGCAGCAGATCGAGGCCGATGGCACGACGGCGTGGAAGGGGATCGGCGGCTGATCGCGTCGAACCCGGGCCATCTCAGCCGCCCGCGAAGGGCGGCAGGATGTCGACGGTGACGTCGGGGCCGATCTCGGTGGTGTCGGCGACGCGTGCGCCGTCGACCAGGATGGCGCACTTCGGCAGGATGGCCGCCAGCCCAGTGATCTCGCGCGACAACGCGTCGCGCAGGGCGCCGAGGGTCGTCTCGGAGCGATGCTCTTCGTTCCGGCCGGCGCGTTCAGCGGCGGCGGCGAAGTAGCGCACGCGGGCCATCAGGCGTCCTCGCCGGGACGTCGCCAGTCGCCGCTGCGGCCACCGGATTTCGCGGTGATGCGGACGTTCTCGATCGAGGTCGCCTTATCGAGGCCCTTCACCATGTCGACCACGGCGAGGGCGGCGACCGAGACCGAGGTGAGCGCCTCCATCTCGACGCCGGTGCGGTCGGCGGTGCGTGCGGTCGCCTCGATCTCGATGCCGTCGTCGGTGATGTCGAGGTCGACGACGACGCCGTGCACGCCGATCACATGCGCCAGCGGAAGCAGCTCGGGGGTGCGCTTCGCGGCCTGGATGCCGGCGATGCGTGCGACGGCGAGGACGTCGCCCTTCGGCACGGCGCCGTCGCGCAGCGCTGCGACCACCTCGGGCGAGCAGCGGACGAATCCGCGAGCAGTCGCCGCGCGGACGGTCGGCTGCTTCGCGGTGACGTCGACCATGCGGGCGTGACCGGCGTCGTCGAGGTGTGTGAAGCTCATGCCCTCATCCTTCCAGCAGCACGACGTCGATGAGGTCGCCGGGCTCGACGACGGCCGTCTCCTCCGGGACGACCGCATACGCCTCGGCGAGGGCGAGTGCGCCCGCGAGGTGCGAGCCCGAGCCGCCCGGTGTCGCCGGGCGCACGGACCATCCTGCAGGGTCGGTGCGGTCGACCACCGCGGGCAGGTACTGCCGGCGACCCGGTGGCGTGCGCCAGGACTCGGCCGCGGGAAGCCGAAGCGCCGGCCGCCGCAGGTCGGAGCGGCCCTGGAGGGCGAGCAGGGCAGGGCGCACGAACACCTCGAACGACACCGCCGCACTCACCGGGTTGCCCGGCAGGCCGAAGACGAGCGTTCCCGACGGCAGGACCCCGAAGGCCTGCGGCTTGCCCGGCTGCATCGCCACCCGCGAGAAACGCAGCGCGTCGCCCAGTTCGGTCTTGACGACCTCGTAGGCGCCCGCGCTCACCCCGCCCGAGGTGATGACGACGTCCGCTCGGGATCCGCCGGTCGTGGCCGCGGCGATCTCGTGCCGGAAGGCGGCGCCGCCGTCGTCGACGTGCACGCGGCGGATGACCGTACCGCCCGCCTGACGGCTGAGCGCTTCGAGCAGCAGGCCGTTCGACTCGGGGATCTGTCCGCGGATGCGTGGGAAGCCGGGCTCGACGAGCTCGCTGCCGGTCGAGATGACGACGACGCGCGGGGACTCCGAGATGGTGACCCGGGCGATGTCGGCGGCGGCGAGGGCCGCCAGCTGCCGCGGGCCGAGCAGCGTCCCGGCGTCCAGCACCGTGTCGCCGGGGCGGATGTCGTCGTGTGCGCGCCGGACGAACATGCCCCGCCTCGCGGGGGCGGTGAGCACGCGTGCGGTCGTCAGCGAATCATCGAGGCCGCCCGCGGTGTCTTCGAACGGCACGATGGTGTCGGCGCTGCTGGGCACCGGGGAGCCCGTCATGATGCGTGCGGCCTCGCCGGGGGTCAGATGCGGATCGTCCGCCGTGCCGGCCGGCAGATCGGCGATGACCGCGAGGTCGACGGGACGCTCGTCGGACGCCGTTGCGACATCGTCGAAGCGCACCGCGAAGCCGTCCATCGCCGAGTTGTCGAAGTCGGGGATCCCCCCGCGCGCGATCGCAGCCTCGCGCAGGACGCAGCCGGCGGCGTCGGCGAGCCCGGCCGTGCGGGTCGGCAGCGGGCGGACGGCGGCGAGGACGTCCGCGAGCTGCTCCTCGACGGTGCGCAGCCCGCCGCTCACGACTGCCACCGTGCGAGCCCGCCCGCGAGCACGGATGCCGCGACACCGCGGCCCCGGAGGGCATCCGCCGCGCGATGGGCGCGGATGCCGTGCGCGCACACCACCACGACCCGGTCGGCACCGGCGAGGCTCGGATCAGCGAGAAGCTCGCCGAGCGGTACCAGCACCGAGCCGGGCAGCACACCGGTCGCCGTCTCGTGGGGCTCCCGCACATCGAGCACCACCGCGCCGACGGACTGCTGCGCTCGGAGCTGCTCGAGATCGACCTCGGGTGCCGCGGTCCGTCTCGGCTCTGCAGGGGGCGGAGGAACCGCGGCCGGGGACGCCGCACTCGACGCCGCGCGCAGCGGGACCTCGCGCTGGGCGCCGGTGAGGGCATCGACGACGGCCAGCCGGCCGAGGAGCGGTTCGCCGACCCCGGTGATGAGCTTGATCGCCTCGGTCGCGAGCATCCCGCCCACCGTCATGCAGAGGGACCCGAGCACGCCCACCTCGGCGCACGTCGGCAGGTCGTCCGCGCTGCCCGCGGGGTAGAGGTCGTCGAGGCCGACGGCCGGAACGCCTGCCGGCGGCGCGGTCCAGAAGACGGTGACCTGCGCGTGGAACTCCTGGATGACGCCCCAGACGAGCGGCAGCCCGAGTGCCGCGCATGCCGCGGCCACGACGGTGCGGGTCTCGAACGTGTCGGTGCCGTCGATGACGAGGTCGCTCGCCGCCAGCAGACGCGACGCGTTATCGGCATCCAGCCGCTCGCGGCGCGTCTCGATCCGGGTCTCGGGCGACAATGCGGTGGCGGCTCGGACCGCGGAGGCGACCTTCGGTGAACCGACGTCGTCGACGCGATGGATCACCTGCCGCTGGAGATTGGCGTACTCGACCACGTCGTCGTCGATGACGGTGATCGTCCCGACCCCGGCGGCGGCGAGGGCGAGGATCACCGGCGAGCCGAGACCGCCGGCGCCGACGACCGCGACGCGGGCCGCCGCCAGCCGTCGCTGACCCTGGTCGCCCAGGCCCGCGAGGACGGCATGCCTCGCGGTGCGCTCGCGCTCACGATTCGACAGGGTCTCGGCGGGATCGACGAGGGGCGGCAGGGTCATGGGATCAGGCTAGACGCGCATAGGGGTACCCGGGGCGGGCGCGGGTGGGACCCGGGCGAGCATCCGCGGATGCGGCGGATTCGGCCCCCCTCTTCCGCAGTTGCGGGTATGTTCGGCCCATGACGACGTATCGCATCTCGGAGGCGGCCCGCCTGCTCGGAGTCAGCGACGACACCGTGCGCCGCTGGATCGAGCAGGGTGTCCTTCCGGTCTCGGGTGACAGCCCGGCGAGGGTGCCCGGCGACGCGCTCGCCGCGCACGCGGTCGAGCTCGCTTCCGCCGCGGCGGACCCCTCCGACCGACTCTCGAGCGCCCGCAACCGCTTCGTCGGCCTTGTCACCCGCGTGCAGATCGACGGGGTGATGGCCCAGGTCGACGTGCAGTCGGGACCGCACCGCATCGTGTCGCTCATGTCGGCCGAGGCGGCGCGCGAACTCGAGCTCGAACCCGGATCGCTCGCGGTCGCGGTCGTGAAGGCCACGACGGTCGTGGTCGAGACTCCGAAGGACTGAGCCGTGCGCACACGGCGAATCACCGTCGCCGCCCTCGCGGCTGTCATGCTCCTCCTGGAGGGGTGCGCCGCGGGCGGCGTCGCGGAGTCGGGGCCGGGCACCGCGGAATCCGAGGTCTCGGGCGAGGTCACCGTCTTCGCTGCCGCGTCGCTGAAGACGGGATTCGACGAGCTGGCGTCGCAGTTCGAGCAGCGGCATCCCTCCGTCACGATCTCGCCCATCAGCTACGACGGGTCGTCGACGCTCGCGACGCAGCTGATCGAGGGAGCCCCCGGCGACGTGTTCGCCTCGGCCGACGAGGCGAACATGCAGAAGGTCGTCGACGCCGGGCTCGCCGCCGCCCCGGACGTCTTCGCGACGAACCGGCTCACCCTCGTGGTGCCGGCCGGGAACCCCGGTTCGATCACCGGCCTGGCAGACCTCGCCGACGCCGACCGCACCGTCGTGCTGTGCGCACAGGCGGTGCCGTGCGGCGCGGCCTCGGAGACGCTTCTCAGCGACGCAGGTGTCACTCCGAGCGTCGACAGCTACGAGCAGAACGTCACCGCGGTGCTGACGAAGGTCGCGGGCGGTGAGGCCGATGCCGGCCTCGTCTACGTCACGGATGCCGCCCTTACCGGCGATGTCGAGACGGTGGAGGTCGCCGGCGCCGAGCGAGTCGTCAACCGGTATCCGATCGCGGCGCTCGCCGACGCGCGGTCGCCCGAGGCCGCCGCGGAGTTCGTCGCCTACGTGCTGTCCGAAGACGGCCAGGCGGTGCTGCGCCGTCTCGGCTTCGGGGCGCCGTGAGCGGCGGTGGGGTAGGCGGTCACCGGGCGACGCGCCGCAGTGCGCCGGGGTATGTGCCGCGCGTCCTCCTGGTGCCGGCGGTCGTCGGGCTCGCGCTGCTCGTGGTCCCGCTGGCCGCCCTGGTGGGCCGCGTCGACCCCGCGACGGTGTGGACCGACGTCACGTCGCCCGAGGCCGGCGCGGCGCTCGCGCTCTCGCTGCAGACCGCGCTCGCGGCCACCGCTGCGTGCATCGTGCTCGGCGTTCCGCTCGCCCTGACGATCGCCCGGGTAGGCGCCCGCGGAGCGGCGGTGCTGCGAGCCATCGTGACGGTCCCGCTCGTGCTGCCCCCCATGGTCGGCGGCGTCGCCCTGCTGTTCCTGTTCGGGCGGACCGGCTGGCTGGGCGCGATGCTCGGCGAAGCCGGCATCCGCATCCCGTTCACCACCGTGGCTGTCGTGATCGCGCAGACTTTCGTCGCTCTGCCCTTCCTCGTGCTCGCGCTCGAGGGCGCACTCCGGGCCACGGGAGTCGGGTACGAGCAGACCGCCGCCGCGCTCGGGGCGGGACGGTGGCGCATCCTGTTCCGGGTCACCCTGCCGCTCGCCGCGCCCGGGCTCATCGCGGGGACCGTGCTGTGCTTCGCCCGCGCCCTCGGCGAGTTCGGCGCCACCGCACTGTTCGCCGGCAACGCGCCCGGCGTCACGCAGACGATGCCGCTGGCGATCTACACGGCGTTCAACGGTGCCGGGGTGTCGCAGGGCACGGCTGTGGCACTGGCGCTCCTCCTGCTCATCACGGCGATCGCCGCGCTTCTGCTCGTGCGGGCCTGGCGGCCGGGCGGTGCCCGATGAGTGCCCGGCTCACGGCACGCGTCCGGGTGCAGCGGCCCGGCCTCACCGTGACCGTCGACCTCGTCGCCGAACCGGGGGAGGTCGTCGCGGTCATGGGGCCGAGCGGCGCGGGGAAGACGACGGTGCTCGAGGCGATCGCGGGCCTCGTGCCGCTCGACGCGGGATCGATCCGCGTCGACGACGACGAGGTCGCGAGCCCCCGCAGGCGCGTGGCGCCGCAGCACCGCGGCATCGTGATGCTGCGTCAGGACCCCGGCCTCTTCCCGCACCTCTCGGCGCGCGAGAACGTGGCCTTCGGGCTCCGCTCTCGCAAAGAGCCGGCACGCCGGGCGCGCCTCATCGCCGACGAATGGCTCGAGCGGGTCGGGCTCGCCGGGGTCGGCGGCCGGCATCCCCGGGAGCTCTCCGGGGGGCAGCAGCAGCGCGTCGCCCTCGCCCGCGCGCTCGCGGCGCGGCCGCGCGTCATCCTGCTCGACGAGCCGTTCACGGCGCTCGATCCGGCGACGGCCGCGTCACTGCGGGCGATGCTCGGCGAACAGCTGCGGGCTGCCGGGGCGACGGCCGTGATCGTCAGCCACGACGCCCTCGATGCGGCGGCGGTGGCCGATCGGCTGGTGGTGCTCGAAGCGGGACTCGTGACCCAGAGCGGCGCCGTCCGAGAGGTGCTGCGGACCCCCGCCACGGCGTTCGGTGCTGCCATCGCGGGAGTGAACCGTGTCGTCGGCAACGTGGTCGGCCAGGGCGATGACACGGTCTGGCAGGCCGGCACCCTCGCGGTGCCCCGGCCCGGCGCGGACGGTGGTGCCGCTGCCGCTCTGTTCCGCCCGAGCGACGTCCGGCTCGAGGGGGTCGCGGCCGGCGACGGGCTCGCGCGGTCGGGGGCTGCGCCGTCGGACGCCGACCGCGTCGTGTGGTGGGCTCGCGTCGTTCGGCTCGAGCCCACCGTCGGCGGAGTCCGGGTGATCGTCTCCGATCCGCCGGCGGCGGTCGACATCCCGGTGGATCTGGCCGCGGACCTCGGCGCGGGCGGCCTCGTGCAGCTCTCGCTGCCGACCGCCGCGATCACATGGGACTGAGTGGCACGATGGGGGAATGCCCCACATGCGCGCCGTCCGGCCCGGCGATGACGCCGCGCTGAGCGAGATCTGTCTGCGGACCGCCGACCACGGCTCCGATGCCACCGGACTCTTCGACGACGACGACATCTGGGGAGCGATCTTCGTGCTGCCCTACGCCGAGCGGCATCCCGACTCCGCCTTCGTCGTGGCCGATGACGAGGACCGGGCGATCGGCTACGTCGTCGCGACGCCGGACACCGATGCCTTCGAGGAGTGGTTCCGCGGCGACTGGTGGCCGCGGTTCGCCGACCGCTGGCCCGAGCCCTCGCCCGATGACACCTCGCGGCAGGCGGGGACGCTGCGATACGCCTACGGTCGACGCCCCGGAGCCGAGCCGCTCGCCGCGACCTATCCCGCGCACCTGCACATCGACCTGCTGCCCGCGGCCCAGGGGCAGGGATGGGGGCGACGGCTGATCGACCGGGTGTCGGAGCAGCTCCGCGCGTCGGGCGTCATCCGTCTGCACCTGGTCGCGTCGGCGGCCAACGACGGGGCGCTCGCCTTCTACGACCGCCTGGGGTTCGAGCGCCTGCCCTCCTCGCCCGGCGCGCAGGCGTTCGGCATCGACCTCGACCGCTGAGGCCCGGTCACGCGGCTCGCCGAGGTCCCCGTTGGGCCGGGTTTGGGGGCGGGTTTCCCGGCCGAAATGGGACCGCGCGGGGTGGGGGCCGCGCGTCAGCCGGCGAGCAGGCGCCCGTCGGAGATGCGGACCGTGCGGTCGACGAGCGCACTCGGCACCCGGACGTGCGAGATGAGGACGACGGCACGTTCCGGGTCTACGGCGGACAGCAGATCGCGCATCAGCGCGTCGGATGCCGCGGGGTCGACCCCGGCCGTCGGCTCGTCGAGCACGAGCACGGGGAAGCCGTGCAGCAGCGCACGAGCGAGCGCGATGCGCTGCGCCTGGCCGCCCGAGACGAGGGCGCCGTGCTCGCCGACGCGAGCGTCGAGACCGCCGCGCTCGCGCAGCCAGCCGCCCAGGCCGACGCGTTCGAGCACGGCCTCCAGCTCGGCGTCGGTCGCGGTGTCGCGGGCGAACAGGAGGTTCTGGCGGATGTCCTCGTCGAAGAGCATCGGCTGCTGCTCGCACAGTCCCACTGTCAGCCGCACGTCGTCGGGAGAGAGGCCTTGCACGTCAGTGCGCCCGATCCGGTAGCTCCCGTCGACGTCGAGGAAGCGCACGAGGGCATGCGCGAGCGTCGACTTGCCCGCACCGCTCGACCCGACGACGAGCAGGCGTTCACCCGGGCGGACGTCCAGGTCGACGCCCGCGAGGGCCGGCCGATCTGCTCCGGGCCACGTCACCGACACGTCGCGCAGGTGGAGTCCGTCGCCGAGCGCGGGCGCGACGCCCGTGGGAGCGACGCTGCTCGCAACGAGTCCCGACGGGATGTCGCCGGGCACGGTCTCGGCGATCCGTTCCGCCGACGCGTGCACCTGACGCCAGGATGCCGCTGCGAGCGGAACCGTCTGGAAGACCTCGAACACGGCCATCGGCACGAGGACGGCGACGGCCAGCCACGGACCGCCGAGGGCGGTCACATCCGGGGCGGTGACGATGACGGCGAGGATCGATGCGGCGCCCGCGGCGAGCGAGACGATGGCTGCGCTTCCGGCCTGCGCACCGGCGCGGCGGACGACCGCACGTCGGAGGTCGGCGTCCGCTGCCTCGACACGGCGACGGCTCTGCTCTTCGGCCCCGTACGCCAGCAGCACGTCGAGGCTTCCGAGATGGTCGGCGACGGCGTCGGCGAGCCGGGCGCGGAGCGGGGCGATCGTGCGCTCCGCGCGAGCACCCGCGACCCAGCCCCAGCCGGTGGCCGCCGCCGCGGCGACGACGAGGCAGCCGAGCAGGGTGAGCCCGGCCGGCCACGAGACCGTCGCGACGAAGACGACGGCGGCGAGAGCGACGGTGGCCGAGGCCACGAGCGGCTCCACCACTCGCAGCGGCAGGTTCTGCAGGTCGTCGACGTCGTCGACGAGGGCGGAGAGCGCGGATCCGCGGCGGATGCGGCCGAGCCCGTCGGGTGCGAGCGGGATCAGGCGTCGGACGAGGTCGGTCCGCGTCGTTGCGAGCTGACGCAGCGTCGCATCGTGCGACGTGAGGCGCTCGAGGTAGCGGAAGACGGCACGCGAGATCGCGAACGCCCGCACCCCGACGACGGCCGCCATCACGTACATCACCGCGGGCTGCTCGCTCGCGCGGACGATGAGCCACGCGCTGCACGCGAGGAGCGCGACGGCCGAGGCCTCCGTGGCGAACCCGGTCGCGAGGGCGCGCCAGAATCGTCGCGGCGGGGGCATCGCGCCGCGGAGCACCTCGGACGTCGTGGTCATGCCGTCACCTCCAATCGGGGTCGTACGTCGACGAGGACGTCGGCGATCGACCGGGCAGACTCCCGGTGCGAGACGAGCAGGACAGTCGCGCCGTCGTCAGCGACACGGCGGAGGCTCTGCCAGAGCGCGGCCTCGGTCTCGGCGTCGAGTGCGGCGCTCGGCTCGTCGAGCGCGACCACCGGCGCACCGCTGTTCACGTGCCGGAAGAGAGCCCGGGCGACCGCGACGCGCTGCGCCTGCCCGCCGGAGAGGCCCGCGCCGCGCACGCCGAGCTCGAGCGCCGGGTCGAGGTCAGCGGCGCCGGCGGCTGTGAGCGCGCGGACGACGGCGCGCTCACCCGCGGGCCCGGCGACGCGGTCCGTCGAAGCGCCGAGCGTGACGTTCTCGGCGACGGTGCCGGCGATCAGCCCCGCGTCCTGTCCGGCCCAGGCGAGCCACGACGCCGGCGGCGGAACCTGCTCGCCGTCGAGGGTCAGCTCCCCTTCGAACGGGGCGACGCCGCGCAGCGCGGCGAAGACGCTCGACTTGCCCGCGCCGCTCGGCCCGGACAGGAGCGTGATCGTGCCCGGCCTCGCCGTGAACGACACGGGTGCGAGCAGCGAATCGCCGCGCCGCACCCGGAGCTCACGGGCGCGGAGGATGCCGCGCTCCGCCGCGACGCTCGTCGCGGCGTCCGTCGTCGACGCTGAGCTCGCGGCATCCTGCGGCGGCAGCGCGCGCGCCGCGTCGAGTACCTCGAAGACATCGTCGGTGGCCGCGACACCCTCTGCGGCGGCGTGGAACTGGACCCCGACCTGACGAAGCGGAAGGTAGGCCTCGGGGGCCAGTAGCAGCACGAAGAGTCCGACAGACAGGGCGAGCGAGCCGTCGATGAGCCGGAAGCCGATCGACACCGCCACGATCGCGACGGAGATCGACGCGAGGAACTCCAGCGCGAAGCCCGACAGGAACGACACCCGCAGCACGCGCATCGTCTCGATGCGGTAGTTCTCGGTCACCCGTTCGATCGATGACGCGGCGCGGTGCTGCCGGCCGAACACCGTGAGGGTCGAGAGTCCGCGGACGGTGTCGGCGAAGCGGGCTGCGAGCTGGCGGAGGGTCTGCCACTGCGCGCGTTGCACCGCGCGGGTGGCGAGTCCGATCAGCACCATGAACAGCGGGATCAACGGCATCGTGAGCAGGACCGTCACGCCCGAGATCCAGTCGCTCCACCAGATGACGGCGATGAGCACCGGGGTCGCGATGACCGTCAGGACGAGTTGCGGCAGGTAGCGGCCGAAGTAGGCGTCGAGCGCGTCGAGGCCGCGGCCCGCGGTCACCGCGAGCTGAGCAGAGTTGCGGTTCGCGAGCCAGCCGGGGCCGAGGCGGCCGACGGCCGAGGTGAGCCCGCCGCGCAGCTCGCTGCGCACCCGGGCGGCGGCGCGAGCAGAGACGCCCTCGCGCAGCCAGAGGAGCCCGGCGCGCGCGGCGACGACGGCGGCGAGGGCGGCGAGGACGCGCATGAGGTCGGCTACCGGCATCCCGCCGATGGCTCCGACGATCGCTTGCGTGGTCAGCCAGGCGAACCCGACGACGACGGCGGTCTGGGCGAGGCCGATCGCGCCGATCGCGACGAAGAAGAGGCGCGAGGTGCGGGCGTAGCGCAGCAGCCGCGGATCGACGGGTCGTCCGCTCGAGCGCGCGGGCGCCTCGGGGTCGTCCATGCTCACCCTTCGATCCTGCCTTACCCCGGGACCGGGATGCCTCGGGTCCGGCGCGATCGCGCGGATCCGAGGCATCCCGTCACTCGGTCAGTGGGTGACGAGCTCGGCCTCTTCGATGCGTGCCCGGGTCACGCGCTTGCGGAAGACCCAGTACGTCCAGCCCTGGTAGAGGAGCACGAGGGGCAGGAAGATCACGGCCGCCCAGGTCATGATCGTCAGCGTGTAATCCGTCGACGACGCGTTCTCGATCGTGAGGTTCCATGCGGGATCCGTCGACGACGGCATGACGTTCGGGAAGAGCGAGAGCCACAGCGTCAGGACGGCGAACATCACGGTTCCCGCACCTCCCGCGAAGGCCCAACCCTCACGCCCGGTCGCGTTGGCGAGAATGGCCCCGATCAGCATGACCGCGGCGACGGTGGCCGTCACGAACACCAGCGGCAGCAGCGGCGCCTGGGCCCCCATGGCCGACAGCACGGTCCAGGCGAGGAAGACGGCCGCCGCGACGAGGGTCAGCAGTCCCGACTTCGTCGCGAGCCGGCGGGCCTGCTCGCGGACGTCACCGTCGGTCTTGAGAGCGACGAAGTAGACGCCGTGCGTGAAGAACAGCAGGAGCGTCACGACCCCGCCGAGCAGGCCGTAGGGGTTCAGCAGCGTGAACAGGGTGCCGGTGAACTCCTTGTCGGCGTCGATCGGCACGCCCTGAACGATGTTGGCGACCGCGACGCCCCAGAGGAAGGCGGGGAGCGCCGAGCCCACGACGATCATGAGGTCGAAGCGCTTGCGCCAGGTGGCATCATCGCGCTGGTGGCGGTACTCGAACGAGACCCCGCGCAGGATCAGGGCGATGAGGATCAGCAGCAGTGGCAGGTAGAACCCGCTGAAGAGGGTCGCGTACCACTCCGGGAAGGCCGCGAAGAGGCACGCGCCCGCGACGATGACCCAGGTCTCGTTGAGGTCCCAGACCGGACCGATCGTGTTGATGATCTGGCGCCGTGAGACGTTGTCCTTCCCGAGGAAGGGCAGCGACATCCCGACACCGAAGTCGAACCCGTCGAGGACGAAGTAGCCCACGAACAGGACTCCGACGATGAAGAACCAGACGTATGCGAGATCCATGTCGTGCTCCTCAGTAGACGGTGGTCTGCGTGTGGGACGCCGAGGGGTTCTCGGCTTCGGGCGAGCCCGGCTCGGGCAGCGGGTCGGGGCCCTTCTGTGCGGCCTTGCGGATGAGGCCGAACTCGACGACGGCGAGCGAGGCGTAGACCGCGGTGAACGCGATCAGCGAGATCAGGACCGTCCAGCCGGGGACGTTCGGTGAGACGCCGTCCTCGGTCAGCATCAGGCTGAAGACGATCCAGGGCTGGCGGCCCATCTCGGTGAAGACCCAGCCGACGAGGCTGCCGAGGAGGGGGAGGGGCGCGGACCAGATCGCGACCTTCCACATCCAGCGGGCCACGGGACGCTGAGCCTTCTTGCGGGTCAGCCAGAGGCCGGCGACCGAGATGAGGGTGGCGACACCGCCGAGGCCGATCATCCAGCGGAACGACCAGTAGGTGACCCAGACGATCGGGCGGTAATCGACGCCTACACCGAAGGTCTCGGTGTACTGGGCCTGCAGGTCGTTGAGCCCTTCGACGCACCCGTCGAAGCTGTGGGTCGAGAGGAACGACAGCAGGTACGGCACGCGCAGCGACCAGATCTCCTCGGTGCCATCGGGCGTTCCGATGGAGAAGATCGAGAAGGATGCATCCGCGCCGCAGGCACTGTTGAACATGGCTTCGGCCGCGGCCATCTTCATGGGCTGCGTCGCCACCATCACGAGGCTCAGCTGATCGCCCGAGAGGGCGACGCCGACGAACGAGACGATCATGCCCCACATGCCGAAGCGGAGCGCGGGACGCATCGTCTCGATGTGCTGCGCGCGAGAGAGGTGCCAGGCGGCGACCGCGATGACCACGGCGGCGGCGAACATCCACGCGGCGAAGATCGTGTGCGGGAAGGCGGCCAGCACGATCGGGTTGGTGAGGACCGCCCCGAAGTCGATGAGCTCGGCGCGGCCGCCGTCGGCGGCCATCTGATACCCCACCGGGTTCTGCATGAACGCGTTGGCCGCGAGGATGAAGTAGGCCGACAGGGTCGAACCCAGCACGACCATCCAGATGGAGAACAGGTGAAGCGCCTTCGGGAGCTTGTCCCAGCCGAAGATCCACAGGCCGATGAAGGTCGCCTCGAAGAAGAAGGCGAGGAGGCCCTCGAAGGCCAGCGGTGCGCCGAAGATGTCGCCGACGAAACGCGAGTAGGCCGACCAGTTCATGCCGAACTGGAACTCCTGCACGATGCCCGTGACGACGCCCATCGCGAAGTTGATGAGGAAGATCTTGCCGAACAGGCGCGTCAGGTGCAGCCACTTCACGTTGCCGGTGCGGTGCCACACCGACTGGAAGATCGCCACGACGAGAGCCATCCCGAGGGTCAGCGGCACGAAGAGGTAGTGGTAAAGCGTCGTCAGACCGAACTGCCAGCGGGCCAGCAGGAGCGGATCGAGGAAGTCCATCGGGAGGTGCCTTTCGGGAGGCGAAGGTTTCGACAGGCTGAAGGTATCGAGTGTGGTTTTCCCCGGTCTCAGGGGCGGCCGGGAATAATGCTACGCGTGGTCTGACCACTTATCAAGGTGCTGTCAGACCACAGCCGACGCGGGCCGATCGGGCGGGATCGACCCGCGGGTGCACCGGAGCCGCTTACGCTCGACCCATGGGGGAGCCGCTCGTCGACAGATTCGCCCGGGTCCACCGCGACCTGCGCATATCGCTGACCGACCGCTGCTCGCTGCGCTGCACGTACTGCATGCCCGAGCAGGGCAACGAGTGGCTCGCTCGGCAGAGCATCCTCACCCTCGACGAGATCGTCGAGATCGCCACCGTCGCGGCTGCGGCGGGCATCACGACCTTCCGGCTCACGGGCGGCGAGCCGCTGCTGCGGACGGACCTCGTCGAGATCGTGCGGCGGCTCGCGGCGATCGAGTCATCCGACGGCCCGATCGAGATCGCCATGACCACCAACGGCATCCGGCTGCCTCAGGTGCTGCCCGACCTCGTCGCCGCCGGGCTGGCTCGCCTGAACATCTCGCTCGACACCCTCGACCGTGAACGGTTCCGCAACCTCACGCGTCGCGACCGTCTCGACGACGTGCTCGACGGCGTGCGCGCCGCGCAGGCATCCGGGCTCCGCCCCCTGAAGATCAATGCGGTGGCCATGCGCGGCGTCAATGACGACGAGCTCGCCGACCTCGTGGCCTTCGCCGTCGAGCACGACGCCCAGATGCGCTTCATCGAGCAGATGCCGCTCGATGCCGGGCACACGTGGGACCGGTCCACCATGGTCACCCGAGAGGAGATCCTCGAGGCGCTGTCCGCGCGCTGGAGTCTCGAGCCCGTCCCCGGGCGTGGCGGTGCGCCCGCCGAGCGATGGCGCCTCGACGGCGGCCCGCACACGGTCGGCGTCATCGCGTCGGTGACGGCGCCGTTCTGCGGTGCGTGCGACCGGATGCGGCTGACGGCCGACGGTCAGCTGCGCAACTGCCTCTTCTCGATCGACGAGTACGACCTGCTCCCGGTTCTCCGCTCGGAGATGACGCCCGAGGGCCGTGCCGACCGGATCGATCAGGTGCTGCGCAACTGCATCGCGGGTAAGAAGGCCGGTCACGCGATCGACGACCCCGCCTTCCTGCAGCCTGCGCGCGGCATGAACGCCATCGGCGGCTAGGCCGAGGTCGAGGCTCAGACGCGGGGTGCGGTCGCCTCGCGGCGGGCCGGTGCGATCAGGCTCGCGCCGCCGGCGATGCCCAGAGCGGCCGCGGCGGCGAACCCGGTCACGGGCCCGACGAGGGGGAGCAGGGCGCCGAGAACCGCCGCTCCGAGCGCCTGGCCGACCATGAAGGTCACGAACAGCAGGGCTGTGCCGGCTGCCGCGTGGGCAGCATCGATCTGCGTCGTCCATCCGATGAGGGCCCCCGACGCCGTGACGTACGCCCACCCGAACACGGCGCACGCTGCGGCGGAGAGCGTGCCCTGGGCCGGGGCAGCGCCGATCGCCAGCGTCGACACGCTGATGAGGCTCGCGCCGATCAGCCAGAGGGCGCGCGGCTGCAGCCCGCGCAGAAGCCGCGACGTGACGATGACGGCGGCGCCGCCGCATCCGAGCAGGATCCAGGACGTCACCGACTGCGCCTCCGATGCTCCCGCCTCGACCAGGACGGTACGGCCGTAGTTCCAGATCGCGGACGCGCCGACCCCGAGGAGGACGGATGCCGCGACCGCGGACCGATGCGCCGCCCACCATTCGCGCGGCGGGAGGATGGCGGGCCGGTTCGCGCGCGTGTCGACCGGTGCGCTTTCGCGCGCGCGGTCGGTGATGAGGACGGCGATCCCCGCCACCGCGGTGGCGACGGCCGCGATCATCCAGCACATGCGCCAATCGGCGGTGAGAATCAGGGGGATTGCTCCGGCAGCCACGAGGCCCGGGCCGGTTCCGGCGTTGACGATCGCCTGCGGCGTGCTCGACTCATGCTCGGCGAAGGTGCGAGCGACCAGGCGCACGAGGGCGGGGGAGGCGAGCCCGGCCCCGGCCGAGGCGATCGCCGCCGCGGGGGCGCAGGTCGCGGCATCCGTCGCCACGGCGATCCCGACGGCGCCGCCGCCTGCGGTGAGGGTCGCTGCGATCACGAGGAGCCGGGGATGGCGCTCGGCGGCGAGGAACCCGATCACCGCGGCGACCGCGTACGAGATCGAGCCCGCCGCCGAGATGAGGCCGGCCGCGCCGGTGTCTATCCCGAGGTCGTCGCTCATATCGGGCAGATGGAGTCCGAAGGCTAGTCGCACGAGGCCGTAGGTCGCCGCGATGAGCGCGACACCCGAAGCGACGAGGGGCCACCGCCAAAACAAAAACGACCGTTTCACTTTACCGAGCATAGAGTGCTGGCATGGGAATGCGGCCGCGCACGGAGGAACGCATCCTCGACGCCGCCGAGGACCTCTTCTTCACGCAGGGCATCGCCGCGACGCCGATCGATGCGGTGATCGCGCGTGCTGGCGTGTCGGCGGCGACGCTCTACCGCGGGTTCCCCAGCAAAGAGGCGGTGCTCGCGGCGGCGCTCGAGCGGCGGCAGCGGGTGTGGCTGGAGACGTGGGATGCCGCTGTGGCGCGCAGCGCCGACGACGTGGAGCGCCTGCTGGCGGTGTTCGACGCGCTGGCGGCGTTCCGCGACGAGCCACGCGGGTCGCGCTGGTGCGCCTTCCTCGGGGCGGCCGCGGAGTATGCCGACCCGCCGCCGGAGGTGGCATCCGCTGTCCGCGCCGACACCGAGGGCATGCGGGCGCGGCTGACGGCGCTCGCGCGTCCCGTCGCCGGCGCCGCCGCGGACGAGCTTGCGGAGCGGCTGCTTCTCGTCGTCAGCGGAGACCTGGCGATGCGGCTGCGCGAGCGCGATCACGACACCGCGCACGCGCGCTCGACGGCGGCGATCCTGATCGCGGCCGCCGGGGTCTGACGCCGGGCTCGGGTGCCGTGCCCAGCCCGATCGGGGTCAGTCGTGGGTGGTCGCTGCGTGCAGCAGCTGGATGATGCACACCGACGGGTCGCACGAGGAGCGCATGCCATCTACAGCGAGCGGTCCGCCCGCCTCGGTGAGCACACCCTGCAGCAGGCTCAAGTGCACGCTGCACAGCACCTCGCGGTGATCCGCCTGCGCCGTCGCGTGGGCGCACGGGGTGAGGTCGACGGTCAGCGCGGCGTCGTCGATGATCGGGTCGAAGCCCTCGTCCTCGAGCTCCTCGACGAGGGCATCGATCTGGTGCAGGGCGCGGGTCTCGAGCACGTCCGGCACGTCGAGGGTCAGGACGCGGCGCATGAGGTCGCCGCGCTGCGCGGCATCCCGCACCTTGCGGCGCTGGATGGCGCTACGGGTCGCGTCGCCGTCAGCGGCGCTGTAGAGCACGCGGGGGCGGCCGCGGGTGGTGCGGTGCTCCTTCTCGGCCACGATGAACCCGTCGGAGATCAGGCGTGCCAGGTGCTCGCGGATGGTGTTGGGGTGCAGGTCGGTGGCCTCTTGGAGCTCGAGGATCGTCCGGCGGGGCTGCTCCTGGATGAGGTGCAGGATCTCCACGCGGGAGTAGCTCGAGATGGCGCTGTATCCGACGGTCGCGGTGCTCATAGGACTCATTAAACACGGAAAACCGGTGTGGTCCTACCACACCGTGAATTTTGTCGTTTTGCTCACGCCGTCGAGCACTTCGGCCGGCGAACCTCGGAGAAAGCCACGAACCTCGGAGCCCGCGTGCGCGGGGCTCCGAGGTTCGCGTGATTCTCCGAGCTACGGATGCCGCTACCGCACGGTCACCACGAGCGGCCTGCTCACCGTCGTGCCCGCCGCGTTGATGAACTCGACGACGTACCGGTACCGCCCGGGGGTCTTGCCCGACACCGCGAGCGTCGCCATCTGGGCTCGTGGGCTGGCGGACGCGAGGTCTCCCGTGGCAACCTCGACGTCGTTCTCGAGGAACCGGTACGAGGTCGCGTTCGTGCCCCACCACATGTCGGCGCGCACGGTGTAGCTGCCGTCGCCGTCGTGGTTGTCGTGAGAGAGCACGGGCGAGCCGGGGGAGGCGTCGGTCACGGTCACCGTCAGCGGTGCCGTCGCCGTCGTCCCGCGCGAGTTCACCAGCTCACCGGTGAACCGGTAGGTGCCGTTCGGCAGCCCCGCGATGTCGACGACCGCCTGCTGTGCGCTCGGGCCGCTCGCGATCTCCAACGGCACCGACCCGACCAGCTCGCCGTCGCGGTAGAGCTTGAACAGCGAACCGTTCTGACCCCACCAGAGGTTCATGGTGACCCGGAACGTCCCGTCCCTCAGGCCCGTGTCCCAGCCGTCGTCCGAGCTCAGCACCGCCTTGCCGGGTACCGAGCGGGCGTCGTCGGCCGGCACCTCGGGCAGGACGAGGCTCACCGTGGCGCGCTCGCTCTCGGCATCGGCGTCGAAAGAGACGACGGAGACGTCGGAGGTGCTGCCCGCGGTCAGCCCGGTCACCTCGCAGGTGGTGACATCCGATGCCACCTCGCACACCGGCTCGGCCGCGTCGCCCACGAAGACACGGAAACCGTCGTACCGGGTACCGGCACCCGCTGGTGCCTGCCACGACACCGTCGCGGTCGTCGTCGACGTCGCCTCGGCCGCGACGCCGGAGGGTGCGCCGGGCGCCGTGACATCGGCGATGGCGATCCAGCTGAGCACGGGGTCCGCGGTCCCGGTGCCGCGCGCGGCCCGGAAGTCGACGACGGTCTCCTCGTCGAGCGTGAACGCGATCGTCGAGGTGCCCTGGGGGGTCGATCCCGACAGGTTCACCCGATCGCCGGAGATCCGCTCGCCGCCGATCTCGACGCTCGGTGCGACCTGGCGCGTCACGCTCCACCATTCCTGGTACCCGCTGGTCAGCTCGTACGAGCCGGCGGGGAAGGTGAAGCCGTAGTCGACCGATCCGCCTGAGCTCGCCCACCACCCGGTGGTGCGGCTCTTGTCGTAGACGCCGGTGCCGCGGGCGCGGAGGCCGACATAGCTCTCGCCCGACCCGATCGGGTTGCGCAGCCCCCACCCGGTCTCGTCGTCGAACACCTGATCGGGGACGTCGCCGATGAGCGCGTCGCCGCGGAGCTCGGCGACAGCATCGAAGGCGGGTGACGCCCCCGGCGCCTCGGGGTCGGCGGCGCCCTGCGTGGATGCCGCGTCGACGAAGGCAACGACGCCGTCCGGCACGACCTCGAGCTGGAGCGTCACCGGTGTCTGACCGGTCTGACCGGCGCGACCTGCGACCGGGACGACCGCGTAGGGCGTCTCGGCGGTCGGCGTCTCCTGCCACTGCACGGGGACCTCCTGCGTCGCACCGCTGCGCGTCGCCAGCTCGACCGTGTCGGGGAGATCGAGCTCCTCGCCTGCCACCACGGCGACGCGGTAGTCGGGCAGTGCTAGGTAGGCGACCTCGACGAGGGCGTCGATCGTCGCGCGCAGCGCCGCGGTCGCGGCATCCACCTGCTCCTGCGTCGCCGTCGGGTCGTCGTGAACGGCCTTGGCCGCGAGGCCCTGGTCGCGCAATGCCTGCCAGGTCTCGGGGGTGTAGGCCTGCCGCGGCGCCGTCGTCGCTTCGGCCAACGCCGCGGCGAGCTCGGTGCGATCGGCCGTCTCGGTGTGGTCGGAGATGCCGATCCAGCTGAGGGCCGGGGCCTCCGTTCCGCCGGTTCCGCTGATCCGCACCGTCACGTCGGTCGCTGCGTCGAGAGTGAATCCACCTCGCAGTACGGTGTTCTGGCCGATGCTGCCGTTGGCGAAGGTGTGGCTGCCAATCGACACCTGCACGGTCTCGCCGCCCGCGGTGTACTCGACCGTCCCCGTCACCACCCGGCTGCGCCCCGAGCCGGGGTTCCACCACTCGGTGTGGCCGGTCGCGATGTCGTATTCGCCCGCCTCCAGGGCGAAGCGGTAGACGAGGGGGGTCGCCGCGTTCGCGCTGTACCAGCCGGTCTCGCGCGTCTTGTCGTACGGCGTCTGATTCAAACGGCCCTTCGCCGACGCCGATCCGACGCGGCCCCATCCGGCGCTCGCCGAGTAGGCGGCGTCGGCGGCGGTGTTGCGCAGAGTGTCGGCCGCGGCATCCCGAACCGCGGGGTACGACGGCGCATCGGCGGGGGCGTTGGCATCGACGAAGTAGCGGATGCCGGCGGGCACCACCTCGACGTAGGCGCTGACCGCCAGCGCCGGGTTGTCACGGAACACACCGTCGACCTTCACGAGATCGTAGGCGGTGCCGAACTGCGCGGGAGTCGTGCTCCACGTCACCGGGGCGTCGATCTCGCCGCCGGCCTCGCTGCGAGCGCGCACGGTGTCGGGCAGCCCCGGGACCGCCGCGGGAGCGGTCGACAGGCGGGGAAGCGCCGTCAGGACCTCGACCGGCCGCAGCTCGGGGTCGGCCGTGCCACCGCTCGATCCGCCGACGAGCAAGTCGATGCTGTCGAGGCTGAAGGTTCCCAAGACGACCTGCACCGTGACGCGGTGCGGAGCGTCCTCGAGTCCGCGCACCCATGCCGAGGTCTGGCGGTTGCCGATGCCCGAGACGGTGACGGAGCGTGCCGGCTGATCATCGATCATGATCGAGAGGACCGAGGCGCCGGTCGCGCCGTTGAGGTTGAAGCCGGTGCCCTCGAGGTCGAAGGCGAACGAGCGGCCCGCGGCGACGACGTGCTGCGTGCGGTTGTAGTGGGCATAGCCGGCCTGCGTGAACGACGAGCCCTGCGGGTACGCGATGCGCGCGTCGGCGTCATCGACCTTCACGGCGTGCCACGACAGATCCTCGATGGGGCTGATCGCGAGGTCGTCGAACTGGGTGTTGTAGTAGCCGCTCACGATCGAGACGCGCCCGGCCATCGTCGGGTTCGGCGTGGTGTCGGCGTAGGTGCCGAGCTGCTGACCGTCGAGGCGGACGGTGATGACGTTCTCGCGGGCCTCGACCTCGAGCTCGTGCCACGCATCGGCGTCGAACATGAAGATGGTGCCGGTCGCGACGTTCTGGCCGAGCTTGCGCAGCTCCCACGTTCCGTCGGCGTGCACGCGAGCGGTGTAGGTCGCGAGGTCCGCGCCGGTGCCCTCGGTGGTCGTCTGCCGCACCCCGAGGCCCGCGAAGTTCGCCAGCGATGCGTCACGCACCACACCGTCGAGGCGGAAGTCGATCTTCGCAGTGTAGTTCGTCCAGGTGTGGTCGCCCAGTACCGTCGCCGGCGTCGTGGTGGAGGGGTTCCGCTGCGAGCCGTCGCCCCAGACGTTCCAGGTGTAGCCGCGGTTGTCGGCGTGGATCGCCTGGTGCATCACGTTGCCGGCATCCGTGCCGATGACCTCGAACGCGCCGTTCTGGTCGGCGGTGTAGCGGGGCGACCCGCCCCGGCGGGTGACGTAGTCCATCGGGACGCCCCCGACGTCCTGAACGGCGTACTCGGCGTACTCGAAGTCGTCGGTGTAGGGAAGGGGCAGGACGTCGTCGGTGGCGGTGGCGGCGTATTGGCCGCTGGCGTAGTCGGCCGCGGCGTCGTGGATGCCGTGCTGCTGTGTCGCCAGAGTGAGGATCGAGTACGGCTGCACCTGCACCCGGTAGACGTCGTGTTCGACGCCGTCCTTCGTCTCGGTGCGCACCGGGACGACCTTCCCGGTGTTCTGGAACCAGTCCGCGTCGAACGCGTCACCGGCATCCGGCCCCGTCGTCTCCCAGACGTACAGCGGGGTGTCGTCGTCGGTGTCGAGGTTCGCGACCTTCACCTCGAAGTTCCGGACGCGTGAGGTGTTGTTGGCATGCACCTGGCTGAACTCGAGATCTTCGCCCGCGGCGACGTCGGCTGCGGGCGTGCGCAGCGTCAGGGCTGTGCGGGTCGAGGTGTCGACGACGGTTCCGCCGTCGCCCTTCTGCCCGTCGCCGCCCGAGGCGCCTTCGATGTACTCCCAGCCCTCGTCCATGAACTGCGTGAAGTGCCGCACCAGTGCGATGCCGACACCGCCCTCGTAGTAGCCCGACCACGGGTCGGACGCCCGGATGAGGTGCTTCGGGGAGTACTGCGAGCCCTCGTACAGCGCGCTGACGGCGGGCTGGAAGAGGAACGTCGTCATGTGTCCGGGGTCGGCGCTCGAGCCGCTCCACCGGTAGGCGTTGATGAACCGGTCGGCGATGTCGACGGCGCCGACGGTGCCCCCGATGCCGCCGCGCGCGGGGTCGGCCTGCACGCGGTACTCGGGGTCGATCATCGGCGCGACGCCCTCCGAGTAGAGCACCTCCATCCCGAACTCCTTGTTCAGGCGGGTCAGCGCCGGATCACCGGAGATGTCGTAGTGGTAGCCGATCGCATCGACCTGCTCGAGCGCCTCGGGGCTGGCGAGGATGGCTCGCGAGACCTGACCGACGTTGCGGTAGGAGTCGAGAGCGACGATCTTGATGTTCCCGTAGTCGTAGCGAGCACCCTCCGCCTGCGCGTCGGCCTCGAGGCGCTTCGCGAAGTCGACGGTCCAAGCGAGCTCGGAGCCGATGTAGTTCGCGTGGACCTCGTTCTGCGACGGACTCAGGTAGTCGAACTCGACGCCGTAGGTGTCGTAGGCGGCGTCGATCGTCTCCTTGTACCACTGGTATCGCAGGTCGGGCTCGGCCTTCGTCCACGACGGCTCGCCCCAGCGGAGGGCCTCGACCTCGACGTCCGGGTTGATCGACTGCGCGTCGGCGATGAAGTGGAAGCCGGCGCCGCGCAGCACGTTGGCGGGTTCGTCGGCGGAGCGCTTCGTGGCGGGCTCGGTTCCCGACGAGGTGTTGTTGTCCGCGCCGAGCTCGACCTTGATGTGCTTCAGACCCGCGCCCTCCACCGGGTCGAACAGCATCCGCAGGATGCGCCAATAGACGTCCGGGTGCTCCTCCTTGTAATCGAGGAGGAGGTTCGAGGTGTTGTTGCACGACACCGAGCCGAAGCCGCCGAATGTGTTGAACGGCGAGCCCGATGCATCGCGCTCGACGTCCTCGCCGTCCACGAGCAGCTCGGCCCATTCTGCGACGTCGTCATAGGTGAGCGTGGGCAGCTCGGAAGCGCCGGAGGTCGCCGTGGCGGCATCCGCTGCGACGGACGAGAGGGGTACGGCGTTCGCCGCGGTTGCGGGGACGACCAGTCCGGTCGTCGTGATGAGAGCGGCGGCGACGGGCGCGAACGCCCGAGCCCATGACATCTTCGTCATCGGTGGATTCCTCGTCGGTGAAGGTCCAGTGGGGATGCTTCGAGGGAACCACCCGGGCGCCATCGAGGCGAGGCATCCGATCGCGTTCGAACACACTCGAACCGAGGCGATCGCTATGGTGGGTGGCGTGGAGGAGCCGACGGGGGCGAGATTCGCGGTGTCGCGCCGCGAGCGGATCCTCGACGAGCTCCGGTACGCGGGCTCGGTCCGTGTCGCCGATCTCGCTCGCCGCTTCGGAGTCGCGGAACTCACGATCCGCCGCGACATCGGTTACCTCGCCGACCGCGGGCTGCTCACGCGGGTGCATGGCGGAGCCACTCTGCGCAGCCGCCTCGACACCTCGGTACCGCTCGGGGTGGGCGGCAGACGTCCGACTCTGTTCCGGGTGGGAATGGTGGTCCCGTCGCTGACCTACTATTGGCCGCAAATCGTGATCGGTGCCCGTGCTGCGGCGACGGATGCGGGCGTGCAGCTCATCCTGCGGGGGGCGAGCTATTCGGTGCACGACCAACGCCGTCAGATCTCGTCGCTGCTCGACATGGGCGATCTTCACGGGCTCATCGTGGCGCCCGAGACGCTCGGAGCCGACGGCGCGGCGTTGCTGCACTGGCTCGACGCGTTGCCGATCCCCGTCGTCCTGGCGGAGCGCAGCGCTCCCTCGCACCTCGCGCTCACCCGGTTGGAGTGGGTGACGACCGACCACGACTTCGGAGGATCGCTGGCCGCCGCCCATCTTTCGGCGCGCGGACACGTCCGCGTGGGCTTCGTGACATCGGCCGGTTCGCCGACATCACCCCCGTTGCGACGCGGCTGGCGGCGTGCCATCGAGAACGACGGGCTCGTCCTGACGATCGACCGCGATCTCTCCCTCGACGAGCTCGACGCCGCAACGCGCGAGAGCGTCGTGGCGGACCTGCTCGCCGAGTGCCGCCGGAGCAGGACGACCGCGCTGCTCGTCCACTCCGACCCTCAGGCGGTCCTCGTGCAGCAGCAGGCGCGCGACCTCGGGTGGTCCATGCCCGACGACCTCGCGATCATCGCCTACGACGACGAGGTCGCTGCGAGCGCCGAGCCCGCCATCACGGCTCTGCGGCCGCCGAAGCAGCACATCGGCAGGCTCGCGGTCGAGGCGGTGACGGCGCGATTGGCCGGCGGGGCCGCGCGACCCGTTCAGCGCACCCACGTGCTGCCCTCGCTGCATGCCCGCGACTCCACTGCGGTCGACCTGCGGCGATGAGCGCGCGTCGACGCGAACGTCGGAGCATATGACGAACCTCGGAGCCCGCGTGCGCGGGGCTCCGAGGTTCGCGTGATTCTCCGAGCTACGGATGCTGCCGATCAGGCCTCCGGGCTCCACGTCGAGACGCGGGTGAGCTCGGCGATCTCGTCGGCCGTGAGCTCGACGCGTCCGCCGTCGAGCAGGCCCTGCACCTGCTCGAGGCGCGAGGCGCTCGCGATCGGCGCGACGACGGTCGGCTGCGAGCGCAGCCACGCGAGAGCGGCCGAGGCGATCGACACGTCGTGTGCGGCGCCGATGCGCTCGAGCGTGTCGACGATCTGCAGGCCCTGCGGCGTCGCATACACGGCGGCGCCCTCGGCGCGCGGGGTGTTGTGAGCCGAGGCGTCTGTCGACCGGTACTTGCCGGTCAGGAAGCCCTTCGCCAGAGCGAAGTAGGGGATGAGGCTGAGGTTCTCGCGCTCGGCGATCGGCACGATCGTGTCTTCGACCTCGTTGCGGTGCACGAGGTTGTAGTGGGGCTGGATGGCCACGGGGCGGGCGACGCCGGTCTCATCGGCGATGCGCAGCCACTCCTCGATGCGCTCGGCGGTGTAGTTCGACACGGCGATGTGGCGGACGAGGCCGTCGGCGACGAGCTGGCCGAACGCGCCGACCGTCTCTTCGAGAGGGGTCTCCTCGTCGTCGAAGTGGGCGTAGTAGAGGTCGATCGCGTCGACGCCCAGGCGCTTCAGCGATGCCTCCGCGGCAGCGCGGACGTTCGAGGCGGACAGGCCGCGGAAGTCGGGATGCTGGCTGACCTTGGTCGCCACGACGACCTCGGGGCGGCTGCGCGCGGCGAGCCATTCGCCAATGATCGTCTCGCTCTCGCCGCCGCTGTGGCCGGGCGCCCAGGCGCTGTAGGAATCGGCGGTGTCGACGAAGTTGCCGCCTCCCTCGACGAAAACGTCGAGGATCGCGAACGACGCGTCGCGGTCGGCGGTCCAGCCGAAGACATTGCCGCCGAGGGCGAGGGGGAAGACGGAGAGGTCGCTGTTTCCGATCGTGCTCATGTTGGGTTCAAGGTGTGGGGGCGAGTTCGTATTCCGGTCCAACGACGACGCGCCAACTCCTCAGAATCCGACCCGCCATGCGGTGCCGAGCCCCCGCCAGGGGAGGGGGCCGCCGAATCTGAGGAGTTGGCGCGGTGCGCGTGCGCGGCGGTGTCAGCGCGTGCGGGTCGAGCCGCGGCGCGTGACGGCGACGTAGATGCCGAGCACGATGATGGCGCCGATGATCGAGCCGATGATGCCGGAGGGCTGCAGGAAGCCGCCCTCGGGGCTGTGGTTGAAGATGAGGAATCCGAGGAATCCGCCGACGAACGAGCCGACGATGCCGAGCACGATGGTCATCAGGATGCCGATGTTCTGCTTGCCGGGGATGACGGCGCGTGCGATGAAGCCGGCGATCAGTCCGACGAGGATGAGGCCGAGGATCGTCCAGAGCATGGTGCTTCTTCTTTCTTCGCTGGAACAGGTGCCGGTGGGCACCCGGGGGCGGACGACAGGTTATGGCCGCGCCCGCGGGATCACGTTCGCTCTTTCGCCCACTCCCGCCGTGGTTGTACCCTTGCGGGCCCGTGCGAGCGGCGAGCACGCACCGTCGCGGCGAGAACGCACCCGCGACGGTGCGCTCTCGGCGCCATGGGTGCGTACTCGGCCGAGCTACGTCAGGCAAGCGCCTCACGCAGCACGGCGAGCCAAGCGGGGAATGCGTCGAGATGTGCGTCGTGGGTGCCGTCGGGGAGAGGCAGGATGCGGGTGCCGGGGCGTCGGCGGACAAGCTCGGCCTGTTGCTCGGGGGAGAACATGCCGCGGTGGGCGAAGACGGCGGTCGTCGGCACCGTGAGGCTCTCCCACTCGGGCCATCGCGGCTCGTGCACCGCGGTGATCACGGCCTGCATGACGTCCGCGTCGAAGCGCGGCCGCAATCCCGACGGCGTCTTCTCGAGGTCGGCGACCCAGGCGTCGACGAGCGGCGAGTCGCCCAGGAAGGCCCGCGCGGCGGCAGCGTCGGCGAACGGGGTCGGCCACGAGGCGAAGAAGGCGCCGAGGTCGGCGGCATCCTGAGGATCGGCGCTTCCCGCCGGGTGTCCCTCCAGCATGACGAGCCGGCTCACCAGGTCGGAATGACGGCTCGCGGTGAGGAACGCGGTGTGCGCGCCCATCGACTGTCCGACCAGCGCCACCCGCTCGTCCGGCGCGAACCGCTCGATCACGGCGACGGCATCCGCAACGAAGGCGTCGCGGGAGAGATCGTCGGGTCGCCGCGTGCTGCAGCCATGACCGCGTTGGTCGAGCAGCAGCACGCGATGCCGGTCGGTGAGCGCGTCCGCCGTGGGCATGAGCTCGCGCGAGCTGCCCGCCAACCCGTGCAGCAGCAGGACCGCGGAACCCGACCCTCCCGCCTCGGTCACCGTGAGCGAGACGCCGTCACGGTCGATGATGGTGCGGCGGTGCTGCGTCATCCCTCCATTCTCGCCGCCATGGTGCGTGCTCGGCGCGAGCTACGACCAGCGCAGTGGCGTGACCTCGCCCGTCTCCCAGTCGCGACGGAGGATGCTGTACGCCACCGATCCCAGCGGTTCGGCCCCCTCGACGGGCCATCCCTCGCGGTAGTAGGCCTCCTGGACCCAGCCGCACGCATCGAAGACGCGGCGCATCGCGCGATTGTCCTCGCGGGTCTGCCCCTCGAAGCGGTCGACGTCGGGCATCGTCGTGAACACGTGGTCTGCCGCCGTCGCCAGCACGTCTTTCGCGAGGCCGCGGCCCCGCCACGCCGACGCCAGCCGGAGATCGAACAGCGGTGCGCCGTCGCTGATCTCCTCGAGGCGGAAGAACCCGATGCGGCCGTGCTCGACATGGTCGATCCAGAACGAGTCGTTGTCGTCGTCGCGGAACCGTCCCGCGGCGATGCCGTCCTCGACCTGCTCGCGCGTCGGCCGGGTCCCGACGTGGAACGGGAACACCTCGCCGGTCATGAACGCGATCAGTTCCTCGCGGTCGGCTCCCGTCGGGTCGATACGGACGAGCTCGATGATCATGGCGGCGCCTTCGCTTCGGGGGCGGGCGGTGCCGCGGTCGCGGCAGCCGTGCGCCGGTCAGCGGCGCTCGCGCTCAACGCTAACGGCTGGCTGGGCTGTGTCAGGTCAGGGGATGAAGGCGCTCGCTTCGCGGGCGAGGTGTTCGCCGATGGATACCACGGCGATCGCAACCACCGCCACCGCGAGAACCCCGGCGATCTGCACGCCCCGCCGTTTCGGGGTCAGGAACGCCGCAACCAGCGCGACGACGAGGCACAGCGCCGCGAAGAGACGAAGGCCAGCGGACACCGCGATAGCGAGATACGCCTCGTCATCTCGCACCGCGATCAGGCCGGACGCGACGTCGAGTCCCGCGAGTACGACCGCGCCCGACGCGATCGCGAGCGGTGCAGATGGATGGACGTCGAGCTTCGTCACGCCGCCGAGCCTAGGCGGTCAGACGGTGGCGGGTGCCGACTTCCAGCCGAGCGCGGGAGCGACGTGCTTCGCGAACGACTCGACGACGCGCAGGTTGAACTCGACGCCCAGCTGCGACGGGATCGTCAGCATGAGGGTGTCGGCGCTCATGACCGCGGCATCCTGCAGCAGCTGCTCGACGAGGACGTCGGGCGCCGCGGCGTACGTCTTGCCGAAGGTCGAGCGCATGCCGTCGATGTAACCGATGCCGTCCTGGTCGTTGCTGCCGCCGAAGTACAGCTCGTCCTCGGCGGTCGTGATCGGGAAGACCGAGCGGCTGACCGACGTGCGGGGCTCACCGGGATGCCCGGCTTCGCGCCACGCGGCGCGGAACGCATCGAGCTGTCGGGCCTGCAGGATGTCGAACGGCGTACCGTCCGCCTCGGTGAGGAGCGTCGACGACATCAGGTGCACACCCTTGCGTCCGGCCCACTCAGCGGTCTCGGTCGTGCCGGCGCCCCACCAGATGCGGGAGCGGAGTCCGGAGGAGTGGGGCTCGATCCGCTGCATCCCGTTCCCGCCGCCGAAGGGACTGTTCGGGTCGCGCTCGGCGAGTCCTTCGCCCTCGATGGCGCGGAGGAAGGTGTCGAAGTGCTCGCGTGCGATGTCGGCGCCGCGCGGATCCTGCGAGCCGGTGTACCCGAACGCCTCGTACCCGCGGACGACGGTCTCGGGTGACCCGCGGCTCACGCCGAGCGCGAGTCGCCCGTCGGAGATCAGGTCGACGGCCGCGGCCTCCTCGGCGAGGTAGAGCGGGTTCTCGTACCGCATGTCGATGACGCCGGTGCCGATCTCGATGTTCTTCGTCGTCGCGGCGATCGCGGCCAGCAGCGGCATCGGCGACGCCTGCTGCCGTGCGAAGTGGTGCACGCGGAAGTAGGCGCCCACGGCGCCGAGGTCGTCCATTCCCTGCGCGAGGTCGATGGCCTGACGCAGCGAATCACCGGCGGTGAGCTCGCGACCGCCGCCCAGGGGACCGTAGTGACCGAACGAGAGAGTGCCGAAACGCTGCATGTCAACCCGCAACGCCCGTGGCCCCGTTCGCATTCCCCCGTGCATAGGCTGGGCGAAACCGACCCCGGGAGGTGTCATGGTCCAGGTCCGCGTTCTCGGGGTCGCGCTCGATCCCGCTCAGCAGCACGTCATCCTGCTCAAGCCCGTCGACGCGCTGTCGGATCGGGTGCTGCCGGTCTGGATCGGTTCGCAGGAGGCGACGTCGATCCTCGTCGCGGTCGAAGGGGTCTCGCCCCCGCGTCCCCTCGCGCACGACCTCATGATCCGCCTGCTCGACGCGACGGACGCGACCGTCGACCGTGTCGAGGTCACCCGCATCGACGACGGCACCTTCTACGCCGAGGTGACGGTCACGGCCCTCACCGGATCTCGGGTGGTCGATGCCCGCCCCTCCGACGCGATCGCGCTCGCCTCGCGTGCCGGGGCGCCGATCTTCGTCGCCGACGACGTGCTCGCCGAGGCGGGCATCCCCGATACCGTGAGCGAAGCGCCGGAGGGGGCCGAGACTCCCGAGGCGGCCGAGCAGCGCGTCGCGGAGTTCCGCGAGTTCCTCGACGACATCGATCCCGACGATTTCCGCGGCTGACGCGCCGGCCGAAGAGCCGGCGCAGCCGCATCCGATCCACACCCCCCCGACGAAAGGAACACCCATGTCCCGCATCCTGATCATCGGAGGCCACGGCAAGGTCGCGCTCCGCCTGGAGCCGATCCTCGCCGAGCGCGGTGACACCGTCACCGCCGTCATCCGCAACCGCGATCACGAGGCCGACGTCGCCGCGACCGGTGCCACGCCACTCGTCGCCGACGTCGAGTCCTTCGACGTCGACCAGCTGACGAACCTGCTCAGCGGCAACGACGCGGTCGTCTGGGCTGCCGGAGCCGGAGGAGGGGATGCCGCCCGAACCTGGGCCGTCGACCGCGACGCGGCCATCCGCTCGATCGACGCCGCCGCGGCAGCCGGCGTGCGCCGCTACGTCATGGTGTCGTACTTCGGTGCGGGACCGGATCACGGCGTGCCCGAGGACGACTCCTTCTACGCCTACGCCGAGGCGAAGGCGGAGGCCGACGCGCACCTGCGCGAGAGCGGGCTGGACTGGACGATCGTCGCGCCGAGCGGCCTGACGCTCGACGAGCCGACCGGCAAGATCACGGTGGGCGGCTCGGGCGAGGAGTCCGTTCCCCGCGGCGATGTCGCGGCGGTCATCGCAGCCGTCCTCGCCGAGCCCTCGACGGCCGGACGCATGATCGAGTTCACGGGCGGCGACACCCCGATCGAGGCGGCCCTCACAGCCGACTGACCGTTTTTGTTAGGGTTGCCTTGCCTCATCGCGCTCGCCGCGAGATCGACCCGAGGGAAGGCCCCCACATGCTGTCTCGTCCCCTTCGGCGCGCCCTGAGCGCCGTCGCCATCTCGGCCGCCGCGGCCCTCGTCGTGGCCGGATGTGCGGCGCAGCCCTCTGCGGCCGACGTCGCCCCTGAGGCCAGCGCCGCGGCTCGCTCCGTCGAGCACGCCCGCGGCGTCACCGAGATTCCCGAGCAGCCCCAGCGCGTCGTGACCCTCGAGCCCCTCGAACTCGACACCGCGGTCTCCGTCGGCATCACGCCGGTCGGAGCCGCGGTCGCGAGTAACGTCGCGGGGATCCCCGCCTACCTCGGCGTCGATGGCGTTCAACCGGTCGGCACGGTACCCGAGCCCGACCTCGAGGCGATCGCCGCGCTCAAGCCCGATCTCATCCTCGGAACCGAGGCGCGTCACTCGAAGCTGTACGACCAGCTGTCCGCGATCGCCCCGACAGTCTTCATCGCGACGCAGGCGGACCCGTGGCGTGACAACGCGGAGCTGATCGGCGAGGCGCTCGGGCGCGAGGATGAGGTCGCGGCGCAGATCGCCGCCGTCGACGACCGCTGCGCCGAAATCGGCGAAGCCCACGATCTCGCCGGCAAGACGGCACAGGTCATCCGCCCCCGCGACGAGACGACCCTCAGCCTGTACGGACCCGTCTCGTTCGCGGGCAGCCTGCTCGAGTGCGTCGGCTACACGACGCCCGCGCACGACTGGGCCGACGGACTGCAGGCCGACATCTCTCCCGAGAACGTCCTCGACGCGCGTGCGGACGCCGTCTTCGTCACGGCATCCGACACGACCGACGCATCGGCGGTTCCGGCGGCGATCACCCAGAACGCGAATGCCTTCCCGTCGGTGACCCTCGTCGACACGAGCACCTGGGTGGCCGGTGTCGGTCCGCGCGGCGCCCAGAGCGTGCTGAGCGACATCGAGCGCTTCCTCGACGGGCGGTGAGCTCGAGAGCCGGACGCGCGGCGGCGGGGGCCGCGATCGCCCTGGCCCTGGTGCTCGTCGTCGCGGCATCCCTGGCCGTCGGGGCGAATCCGCTGTCACTCGACACCGTCATCGGGGTGCTGCGCGGCGAGGGCTCGCCCGAGGCGACGTTCGTCGTCGCCGAGCTCCGCGTTCCGCGGACGGTCGTGGGGCTTATCGCGGGTGCTGCCCTCGGTGTCGCCGGAGCGTTGATGCAGGCCTTCACGCGTAATCCGCTCGCTGATCCCGGCATCCTCGGAGTCAACGCCGGCGCCGCTCTCGCGGTCGCGCTCGGAATGGCGGTCCTCGGCGTCCACGCGACGTCGGGAGCGGTCTGGTTCGCGTTCGTCGGCGCACTCGTCGTTACGGTCGCCGTCTACCTGATCGGCTCGGGCGGGCGCGGGGCGGCGGGACCGATCCGGCTCACGCTCGCGGGTGTCGCGCTCGGTGCCGTGCTGTCGGGCATCACGACGGGCATCGTGCTCAGCGATCCCGACGCCTTCGACGCGATGCGCAGCTGGAACGCCGGGTCGCTCCTGGGTCGCGGCTGGGACACCATCGTGCCGGTCGCGCCCTTCATCGCGCTCGGGCTCGTCCTGGCGCTCGTGCTCGGCGCCGGACTCAACGCCGTCGCACTGGGCGATGACGTCGCTCGGGCGCAGGGGGCGAACCTCGCCGGCATCCGGATCGGCGTCACCGTCGCGGTGACCCTCCTGGCCGGGGCGGCGACGGCACTGGCGGGGCCGATCTCGTTCGTCGGGCTCATGGTGCCGCACATCGCACGCTGGCTGTTCGGTGCCGATCACCGGGTGATCCTCGCCGTCAGCGCCCTGCTCGCCCCGGTCGTCGTGCTCGCCGCGGACGTCGTGGGGCGCGTGCTCATCGCGCCCGCGGAACTGCCGGCCGGCATCGTCACGGCGTTCGTGGGAGCTCCGATCCTCATCGCGCTCGCGCGCCGACGCCGGGCGAGCGCACTGTGAGCGGCGGGCCGCGGATGCTGCGCCTGCGGGTCGGTGGACTGCACGTTCCCGTCCGCCTGCGCAGCGTCGTCGTCGGGATGGCTGCTCTCGTGGTCGCGGGCGTCCTGCTGGTCGTCGCCCTCGGCGCCGGTACGTTCCCCGTCGCGCCGGGCGATGTCATCGCGGCGCTGGCCGGCGCGAGCGACGATGCGCTCGTGCAGACCGTCGTCCGCGAGTGGCGGCTGCCGCGAGCGCTCGGAGCCCTCGGCGTGGGGGCGATCCTCGGGATCGCGGGGGCGCTCTTCCAGACCGTCACCCGCAATCCGCTCGCGAGCCCCGACATCCTGGGGCTGTCGAGCGGAGCGTTCACCGGGATGCTCGCCGCGCTCGTTCTGGTGTCGTCGAGCTGGCCGGTGCTCGTGGGCGGCTCGCTGATCGGTGCTCTCGGCACCGCGGTCGCGATCTGGGCGCTCGCCTGGCGCGGCGGGTTGCAGGGGTTCCGCCTCATCGTCGTCGGCATCGGCGTCTCGGCGATGCTCGCGTCGCTCAACACCTGGATGCTGCTGCAGATCGAGCTCGAGACCGCGATGTTCGCCTCGGCCTGGGGCGCAGGCAGTCTCAACGGCGTCACGGCTCCGGCGGTGGCCGGTGCACTCGCGTGTGCGGTGCCGTTCGTCGCCCTGTCGTTCGCGCTCGTACCGCGGCTGCGTCAGCTCGAGCTCGGTGACGACCTCGCTGCCGCCACCGGCGCCCGACCGCAGCTCGTTCGCACGCTCGCGCTGCTGGTCGGGGTCGTGCTGGTCGCGGCCGCGACGACCGTCGGCGGTCCCATCGCCTTCGTCGCGCTGGCCGCGCCGCAGGTGGGGCGCCTCATCGCGCGCACTCCGCACCTGTCGCTCGGGCTCTCCGCCCTGATCGGCGCCGTGCTGCTGATCGCCTCCGACCTCATCGCGCAGCACGTGCTGCCCGCTCCGCTTCCCGTCGGCGTCGTCACCGTCTCGCTCGGCGGCGCCTACCTCGTCCTCATGATCGTGCTGGAGGTCCGCCGCCGTGCCTGACCCGTTCCCTTCGGCGACATCGCTCGCCGCCGAGTCCGTGACCCTCGCCTACGACGGCGCCGAGATCGTCCGCGATCTGTCGGTGCGAATCGAGCCCGGGTCGTTCACCGTCATCATCGGGCCCAACGCCTGCGGCAAATCCACTCTTCTGCGCGGCCTGTCGCGCCTGCTCGCGCCGCGTGCGGGGAACATCGTGCTCGACGGGCGCGCGATCACCGAGCTGCCCGCGAAGGAGGTCGCCCGCCGACTGGGTCTGCTGCCGCAATCGGCGATCGCGCCCGAGGGCATCACCGTACGCGAGCTCGTCGGACGCGGGCGCTATCCGCACCAGAACCTCTTCCGGCAGTGGTCGGCCGCCGATGATGCGGCCGTCGACGAGGCGCTGGCGGCGACGGGAACGACGCAGCTCGCCTCGCGCGCGGTCGAGGCCCTCTCGGGCGGCCAGCGGCAGCGCGTCTGGGTCGCAATGGTCCTGGCGCAGCAGACGGACCTGCTGCTGCTCGACGAGCCGACGACGTTCCTTGATGTGGCCCACCAGGTCGACCTGATGGAGCTCTTCGCCGAGCTGAACGAGCGGGGCCGTACGATCGTCGCGGTGCTCCACGACCTGAACCACGCCGCCCGGTACGCGAGCCGCATCGTCGCGATGCGAGACGGGCGCATCCTCGCGGAGGGACCCCCGGCGGAGGTGATCACGAGCGAGCGGGTGCAGGAGGTCTTCGGGCTCGCGAACATCGTCGTCGATGATCCGGTCACGGGTGGGCCGCTCGTCGTGCCGCTGCGCGCGCGTCGGCCCAGGGCAGTGACGGGGGAGGAAGCACCGTGAGCCTTGAGCGTCCCTGGGCGTACAGCGCCTTCGTCGTCGAGGTCGCCGCCGTGGCGAGACTGAGCCCCGGCTTCATCCGCATCACCCTTCGCGGGGAGGCGCTGGCGAACTTCGCGCCGTGGGGGCTCGACCAGCGCATCAAGATCGTGTTGCCGATGCCCGGGCGCCCACACCCGGGGCTCGCCGAGTTCGGCCTGCTCGACGAGCCGACCCCGCACCCCTCCGACTGGTACGCCCGGTGGAAGGCGCTCGACGAGGACGACCGCAACGTGCTGCGCACCTATACGCCGTCGGCGATTCGCGTCGCCGAACGCGAGATCGACGTCGACTTCTTCCTGCACGAGCCCGTCGGCCCCGCCTCGGCATGGGCCCTGGCCGCCCGCCCCGGCGACCCGCTCGTCATCACGGGACCCGACGTGCGGATGGGATGGACGGGATACGGCATCCATTGGACGCCGGGCGAGGCGAGCCGTTTCCTCCTCGTGGGCGACGAGACGGCTTTCCCCGCCCTGCGGAACATCGTCGACTCGCTGCCGGAGGAGGCGCAGCCGCACGTGATCGTCGGCGCGGCGGACCCCGCCGACGACCTCGTCACGCGATCGATCGCCGACCGTGCCCTCGTGACGCGTGTCGAGCACCGCGCCGGCGACGACGCCCTCTCCACGGCGGTGCGGTCCTGGGCCGCGGAGCACGGTGCCGCCGCCGCGGCCGACCCGGGCTACGGCGTGTGGCTCGCCGGCGAGTCGGGCGTCGTCACCGGCATCCGCCGGTTCCTGACCGCCGAGGTCGGCATGCCGAAGGAGCGCATCTCGTTCCTCGGGTACTGGCGGCACGGCGGCCCGCTCGTCGGGTGATTCCCGACGCTCGCGCTAACTCCTCATGGTCGGAAGTCGTCTCGGCGGCCATCGCGGGCATCCCGGGCCGTCCGGTGCGGGCAACGCCCGAAAGTGAGGAGTTGGCGCGGCGTGGCGGCGGACGCCACGCTCGATACGCTGGCGGGATGACCCCGCGCGACCTTCCCGGCGGCGCTGTCCTGCGCGCCGCCCGCCCCGGTGACGAGACCGGCATCCTCGCCTGCATCCACGCCCTCGCCGTCTACGAGCGCGAACCGGATGCCGTCGAGAACACCGCCGAGATGCTCACCGAGACGCTGTTCGGACCAGAGCCCCGCGCCTTCTGCCACGTGGTCGAGCGCGACGGCGCGATCATGGGCATCGCGATCTGGTTCCTGACCTATTCGACCTGGACGGGACGCCACGGCATCTGGCTCGAAGACCTCTTCGTCGACGAATCGCAGCGCGGCACCGGCTACGGCAAGGCGCTGATCGCGTCGCTCGCCGAGGTCTGCGTCGAACGCGGATACTCGCGGCTGGAGTGGACCGTCCTCGACTGGAACGCCCCCTCGATCGCGTTCTACCGCTCGATCGGGGCCGAGCCGATGTCGGAGTGGACGACGCAGCGCCTCACCGGCGACGCCCTGCACGCGCTCGCCGGCTGAGTGCTGCCATGCCCCTCGGAGCGCCCCGCGTCAATCCCGGCGACGCGGTCGGAGCGCGCTCGTAGGGTGGACTCATGGCAGATCAGATCCACGTTCCGAACGTGTCACTCAACTCCGGCTTCGAGATCCCGCAGCTCGGCTACGGCGTCTTCAAGGTCGACCCGGCCGAGACCGAGCGTCTCGTCTCCGAGGCCTTCGAGGCGGGCTACCGCCACATCGACACCGCCGCGATCTACGGCAACGAGGAGGGCGTCGGCCGCGCCATCGCCGCGAGCGGCATCCCGCGTGACGAGCTGTTCATCACGACCAAGCTGTGGAACGACCGCCATGGCGGCGATGAGCCCCGCAAGGCACTCTCCGAGAGCCTCGAGAAGCTCGGGCTCGACCACGTCGACCTCTACCTCGTGCACTGGCCGGCCCCCGCCAACGGCAACTACGTCAACGCGTGGCAGAAGCTCATCGAGCTGCGCGACGCGGGCCACACCCGCTCGATCGGCGTCTCGAACCACCTCGTCGAGCACCTCGAGAAGATCCACGCCGAGACCGGTGTGCTCCCCGCCGTCAACCAGATCGAGCTGCACCCGGCCTACCAGCAGAAGGATGTCGTCGACTGGGCGACCGACAAGGGCGTGCGCATCGAGTCGTGGGGTCCGCTCGGTCAGGGCAAGTACGACCTGTTCGGCGCCGAGCCCGTCGCCGAGGCAGCCGCCGCGCACGGCAAGAGCCCGGCTCAGGTCGTGCTGCGCTGGCACCTGCAGCGTGGCTTCATCGTCTTCCCCAAGACGGTCAGCCGCGAGCGCATGGTCGAGAACGCATCGCTGTTCGACTTCGAGCTCACCACGGCGCAGGTCGACGCGATCTCGGCGCTCGACCCGGGCGACGGCTCGGGCCGCGTGAGCGCCCACCCCTCCGAGGTGAACTGACCCCCCTCGGGCCGTTCCGGCTTCGGCTTCGGGCGCAGTTCTCGGCATCCCGCGCAGATTCTTCTGCGGCGGACGTCGGGAACTGCGCCCGATCCGCGTGCGGCCGCCGGTTTCGTAGGCTGGAGGCGTGGCATCCGTTCTCAACGTCTCGGCGTATCTCTTCACGCACATCGCCGACCCCGCCGCACTGCGCGAGGTGCTGCGCGAGCGTGCCGTGGGCGCGGGGCTCAAGGGCACGATCCTGCTGGCCGAGGAGGGCATCAACCTGTTCCTCGCCGGTCCCGAGAGCGATGTCCGGGGCTTCCTCGACGACCTGCGCGCCGACGAGCGCTTCGCAGCGCTGACGGCCAAGGAGAGCTGGTCCGACGATCAGCCGTTCGGCCGGATGCTCGTGAAGGTCAAGCGCGAGATCATCCGCATGGACCGCCCCGCGATCCGCCCCGCCGCCGAACGCGCGCCCAGCGTGTCGCCCGACGACCTGCGGCGCTGGCTGGACCAGGGCCACGACGACACCGGCCGCGAGATCGTGCTGCTCGACACCCGCAACGCGTTCGAGGTCGACTACGGCACCTTCGCGGGCGCCATCGACTGGCGGATCGAGCGGTTCACCCAGTTCCCGGATGCTGCGGCCGTGCATCGCGACCAGCTCGCCGATAAGACGGTCGTCAGCTTCTGCACGGGAGGTATTCGCTGCGAGAAGGCGGCGATCGTCCTGCGCGAGGAGGGGGTCGACGCCTACCAGCTCGAGGGCGGGATCCTCGGCTACTTCGAGCACGCGGGCGGTGCGCACTGGAACGGGGAGTGCTTCGTCTTCGACGAGCGCGAGGCTCTCGCCCCCGACCTGACGGCGCGGCGCTGACGGTGGCGCGAATCGTCGTCCTCACGGGGGCCGGCATCTCCGCCGAGTCGGGCATCCGTACGTTCCGCGCCGCCGACGGGCTCTGGGAGGACCACCGCATCGAGGATGTCGCGACTCCCGAGGGCTATGCGGCCGACCCGGCTCTCGTCCACGCGTTCTACGACGAGCGTCGTCGCGCGGCGGCCGCCGCGGAGCCCAATGCGGCGCATATCGCCCTCGCCGACCTCGAAGCACGGCGCCCGGGCGATGTGCTCATCGTCACGCAGAACATCGACGACCTGCACGAGCGTGCCGGGTCGGTGCGCGTCAGCCACATCCACGGTGAGCTCGAGTCGGCGCTCTGCGAGGCGTGCGGAGAGCGGATGCCGTGGCACGGCGACCTCGCCGACGGGCCGCCCTGCCCCGTGTGCGGAGCCCGAGCGCTCCGCCCCGACGTGGTCTGGTTCGGTGAGGCGGTATATGGGCTCGACGACATCTTCGACGCGGTGGCGCTGTGCGAGCAGTTCTGGGTGATCGGGACGTCGGGGGCGGTCACGCCCGCGGCATCCCTCGTCGCGGTGGCGGCGGAAGCCGGGGCCCGCACCGCTCTGCTGAACCTCGAGGCCTACGAGGACCTTCGCCTGTTCGACGACGTCCTGCTCGGCCCGGCGACGGCGACCGTTCCCGAGTGGGTCGCCCGCTTCTGAGCGTCGCGGTCGGGGGTCGGCGGTAGCGTCATCGCATGGAACCGCATCGGCTCACGCGCGAGCAGGCGCGCCGCGTCATCGTGCGGGCGCAGCTGCTCGAGGCAGACCGTCCCGGCGACGTCGTCGAGGTGGCCGAGCAGATCGGCGCCATCAAGATCGACCCGACGGCCGTCATCGCGCCCAGCGAGCAGGCCATCCCGTGGGCGAGGATCGGCTGGGGATATGAGCCGGGGCAGCTGACGAAGGCCGTCGAAGACGACCGGCAGCTCTTCGAGTACGCCGGATCGTTCCACCCCGCGAGCATGCTGCCCGCGATGCGCGTGCGGATGCGGATGCGTCCTGTGCGCGACAGCACCGCGGCGTGGCTCGAGGCCAACAGCGCGTTCCGGGCCGACGTGCTGGCGCGCCTGCGCGCGGACGGACCGCTGCTGGCGGCCGACATCCCCGACACCGCCGCCGTGCCCGCCGGCAACGACAGCGGCTGGTACAGCGACAACCAGGTGCCGCGCATGCTCGACCTGCTCGAGCGGCTCGGCGAGGTCGCGGTCGTGGGGCGTGCCGGTCGGCTGCGCCGCTGGGATGTCGCCGAGCGGGCGCGTGGTCCCGAGCCCGCTGACCTGACCTACGACGAGGCGGGGGCGATCCTCGACGAGCGCCGCCTGCAGGGCGCGGGGCTCGCGCGGCAGAAGTCGTCGTGGTCGGGGGTCGGGATGGCCGGCGAGCCGGCCTCCGTCGAGGGCAGCACGTGGAAGTGGCGGGTCGACCCGCGGGCGCTCGAAGCCATCGACGACGACCCCGGCGGGAGGGTGGCGATCCTCAATCCGTACGACGGAATGCTGTTTGACCGGCCGCGACTGGTCGAGGCCTTCGATTTCACCTACAAGCTCGAGCAGTTCGTGCCGAAGGCGCAGCGCGTCTACGGCTACTTCGCGCATCCCATCCTCTGCGGCGACCGGTTCATCGGCCTCCTCGACGCGGCGCTCGACAAACCGAAGGAGAACCTCGTCGTCGCGGCGCTGCACGAGCTCGTGCCCTGGGAGAGCGAGGAGCGCGAGATGGTCGAGGCGGAGATCCGCGACCTGGCCGAATGGCTCGGGGTGCCGGTACGCGGACTCGACTGACTCCGCCCCTGGCCTACCAGCCGACCGTCGAGGTCGCAAGTCGGTCGCGATGGCGCCGGTGACGGCGAAGCATGGTGACAGCCCCGCAATCGAAACGAAAGGAGCCGCCCATGGCTCGCATCATCGAGACCATCGACGTCGACGTTCCCGTCTCCGTCGCCTACAACCAGTGGACGCAGTTCGAGTCGTTCCCGCACTTCCTCAGCTTCGTCGAGTCGGTCACCCAGCTCGACGACGGCACGACCCACTGGAAGGTCAAGATCGGCGGGGCTGAGCGCGAGTTCACCGCGAAGATCACCGAGCAGCACCCCGACGAGCGTGTCGCCTGGAACAGCGTCGGCGGCAAGGACGAGCACGCCGGTGTCGTGACCTTCCACAAGCTCAGCGACAACGAGACCCGCGTCACGGTTCAGCTGGACTGGAAGCCCGAGGGCTTCGTCGAGTCGGTCGGCGCGGCCATCGGCATCGACGACCACGCCGTGAAGAAGGACCTCACGCGCTTCAAGGAGTTCATCGAGTCGCGCGGCACCGAGACCGGAGCCTGGCGCGGCGACATCGAGAACTGACCTCGACGCTGACGGCTACGACGAGAGGCCCCTCCGTTCGGCGGAGGGGCCTCTCGTCGCGCTGCGGGGTGGCTGCCGCTCAATCGCTGAGCTTGCGCAGCGCCGAACGCTTGTGGGCCGCCTGGTCGCCGCTCTTCTCCGACTCGACGATGAAGGCCGGCTCGTCGGCGGATGCTGTGAACTTCTGACCCGCGAACTGGAAGTCCTTCTCCTTCTTCTCGACGATCTTCCCCTGCGTCCGCCCTTGGGAGGTGTCCCAGCTGACGCGGTCGCCCTTCGACAGTTCCTGAGCCATGCCGGCTCCTTCCGTTGTGCTTCGGTTGCCGCGATCCTTCCGCCGGCCGGTGCCGGGGGAGAAGTCGTTGACACACCGGGGTCGGATGCGCCAGCACTCCCGTCGACCGGCCGCAGCCTGCGAGACTGCGGGCATGCGCACGATCGTCATCACGGGAGCCAGCGACGGAATCGGGGCGGCCGCGGCGCGGCGCCTCGCGCGAGAGAGGCATCGAGTCGTGCTCGTCGGGCGTTCGCCGGAGAAGACGCGGGCTCTCGCCAGCGAGCTCGGCGCGCCCTACCACCTGGCCGACTACGCCGAGCTCGCGCAGGTGCGTCGGCTCTCCGACGAGCTGCTCGAGGCCTATCCGCGCATCGACGTACTCGCCAACAATGCCGGCGGCATCTTCGGCCCGCGTGCCCTCACCGTCGACGGCTACGAGCAGACCTTCCAGGTCAATCACCTCGCCGGGTTCCTGCTGACGAACCTGCTGCTCGAGCGGCTCATCGAGAGCGAGGCATCCGTCATCCAGACGGCGAGTGTGGCGGCTCGCCTGTTCTCACGGTTCGACGTCACCGACCTGAACGCGGCGAAGCACTACTCGGGACGCATCGCCTACGGCAACGCCAAGCTCGCCGACATCCTGTTCACGCGGGAACTCCAGACCCGGTTCGGCGAACAGGGCATCTCGGCGGCCGCGTTCCACCCCGGCGTCGTCGCGACGCAGTTCGCCGCGAACGTTCCCGGCCCGCTCCGCTGGGTCTACCACAACCCCCTCGCCCGGCGCCTGCTCACGACCACCGACGAGGGCGGCGCTCGACTGGTCTTCCTCGCCGACGGCATCCCCAACCGTGACTGGGTGCCCGGCGCCTACTACGAGAACGACCGTCCGACCCGTTCCCACCGCAATGCGACCGACGCCGACCTCGCCCGCGAGCTCTGGGACCGGAGTGCCGAGATGGTCGCCCTCGCCCGCTGACCCGCCCGCGCCGGCTGTGCTGCGCGAGTACGCACCGTCGCGCCGAAAGCGCACCGTGCAGGGTGCGTTCTCGCGCGGACGGTGCGTGCTCGGCGCGGGATGCGCAAGGGGGTCGGCGGGGGCGCGGGGAGCGCATACCGTGGGGTCGAACGGGAGGACGACATGGTCGACAAGCGCAACGAGCCCCACGGACCCGAGCAGATGCCGGACCGCCACCCCCGGCCCGATCCCACCGATCTCACCAATCAGGCCAGCTTCCGACACGGATCGGCCTCGCGGTGGCTCGTGCCCGCGGGCGTCCTGGCCGCGGTCGCGATCGTGCTCTACGTGCTGGCATTCCAGCTGCAGACGGCGCTGCCCGCGGTCGGCATCATCTTCGCGGTCGTCGGCTGGGCGATGATGGTCGTCGCCGCCCGGTCGTCGGCCGATGCCCCCGTCCGCAATCGGCGGCTGGCCGTCGCGATGGGCATCCTCGCCGTCGGGTCTCTCGCGATCTTCGTGCTCATCTACATCACCGAGACGCTCTAGACCCCGCCGTCGCGCGACGCAAGCACCTCGGTCGTTCCGCGCCTGCCACCTACCGTGGTCGCATGGCGACGGCAGACGCAGCATCCGATCCCCGAGCGACCCGGTCGCACAACGCGCATCACCGGATCGTCGTGGTCGGCGGCGGCAACGGCGGGGTGTCCGCCGCGGCTCGATTGCAGCGGCGCGGACTCGACGACATCGCGCTGATCGAGCCGAAGGACGTCCACGAGTATCAGCCGCTGTTCTCGCACGTCGCCGGCGGCACCGCGCGCATCAGCGAGACGGTCCGGCCACAGCGCAGCGTCATCCCCGACGGCGTCCGGTGGATCCAGGATGCCGTCGTCTCGGTCGACCCGCGTCGATCGGTCGTCCGCCTGATCTCGGGCGACGAGATCGGCTACGACCACCTCGTCCTCAGCCCCGGGATGCAGAAGGACTGGGCGAGCGTTCCGGGCCTCGCCGAGTCGATCGGCACGGGCGACGTCACCACGCACTACGAGGGCGACCTCGCGGCGCGCACGTCGCTGCGCCTGCGCGATCTGCGGCAGGGCACCGTCGTCTTCACGCAGCCCGCAGGCCCCGCCTCGTGTGCGGGTGCCTCGCAGAAACCCATGTACCAGGCGTGCGATTACTGGCAGCGCACCGGTGTGCTCGACGACATCAGAGTCGTCCTCGTCGTGCCGGAGAGCACCGTGTTCGGCATCCCGGCCTTCGACCACGAGATCCAGCGGGCGATCGACCGTTACGGCATCGAGCTGCGGACGCAGAGCGCGTTGATCGAGGTGGATGCCGCGGCTTCCGAAGTCGTCATCGGCTCGCCCTCCGGCATCGAACGCCTCCGGTTCGATCTCGTCAACGTGGTGCCGCCGCAGTCGGCGCCCGACTGGATCCGCGCCTCGGGCCTGGCAGCGGACGGCAATGCGGACGGGTTCGTCGACGTCGACCCCGAGACCCTCCGCCACAGGCGCTTCGGCAACGTGTGGGCCATCGGTGACGCCGCCGCGACGACGAACTCGAAGAGCGGGGGAGCGCTGCGCAAGCAGACCATGGTGCTCGCGAAGAACCTCGCGGCCGTCGCCTCGGGTGGCGAACCCCGTGCGCGGTACGACGGCTACGGCGTATGCCCGATGACGGTGTCGCGTTCGAGCGTCGTGTGGGCCGAGTTCGGGCCCACCGGCGATCTCATGCCGACGATCCCCTTCTTCCGCCGCATGTACCGCGAGAGCGCGCTGTCGTGGTTCTTCGACCGGCGCGTGCTGCCCTGGGTCTACTGGAACCTCATCCTCACCGGGAGGGCGTGACGCCCGCGGCGTCGTGGTCGGCGTCGCTGCCCGCCGCGGGCGTGCGCTCGACTGTCAGCCGCACGCGGGCCACGAGGATGCCGGCGATCAGCGCGCCGAGTCCACCGACGGCCATGTCGCCGATCGTGTCGTCGTAGGTCACGAGGATGGTGTCGACGAACGCCTTGCCGACCCACTCCACGATCTCCCAGAGGGCGGCGAAGGCGAGACCGAACGCCGTCGTGTTGATGAGGCCGGTCCGCCGCCGGAAGCCCGCGGCGCCGGGAAGCGGCACGATCGAGACCCGAGCCGCCGCGATGTAGGCGAGCGCTGCGAGGACGCCCGTGCAAACGAGATGCACGGGGATGTCCCACGGTGGGACGCTGCGATACAGATCGACGACGTTGCTCCACGCCGCCACCAGGACCGTGATGCCGCACACGATGTCGAATGCGGGACGGACGCCGACGAACCGCGGTGCGACGAGTGCGGGAAGGGCGAAGGCGAGGATGCCGGCGTCCGTGGGCTCGAACCTCAGCACCGCGACCACGATGCTGAGGACGCCGCACAGCCGCACCGCGTCCGCGGCGACAGCGCTCGTGGTGCGGGGCGGTCGGAGGAAGTTGTCGATCATGACGGGCCGGCTCACGACTGCTCCCTGCTCAGGCGGAGGAGGATGTGCATCCCGAGGTGATCGGAGGGCGCGGCGCCGTCGCTCGTCCGGGTGTCGACCGCGGCGCGCATGACGCGGGTGCGCCGGTCGACCGCGATCCAGTCGATCGGGCCTTTCCGCACGCGCGGTGGGTGATATCCGCCGTAGGTGTCCCAGAGCGGGGTCGTCCGGACCTCCGCCGCATGCCACGCATCCACCAGGTCGCTGCTGAACAACGCCGCGAGAGGTGCCGAACCCGGCCCGGCGTTCATGTCGCCCATGACGACCACCGGGCCCGCGGTCTCGGCGGCGAGGTCGTGCAGGAGCCATGCCGAGCGCAGCCGTGACCGCGCGGAGAACACGTCGAGATGGGTGTTGAGAACGGTCAGGCCGCTGCCGGTGACCCGATCGCGGAAGGCGGCCCGGACGACCACCCGCGGCACGGGATTGCCCCACGACATCGATCCCGCGACCTCGGGCGTCTCGGAGAGAGCGAGCTGCTCGTGACCGGTGAGCTGCAGCCGGTCGCTGTCGAAGAAGATCGGGCAGCCTTCGCCGCGGCCGTCGGCGCCCCGGCCATGACCGACGAAGCGGTAGGCCGTGCCGAGCGAGGCGCGCACCAGGTCGGCCTGATCGGGCATCGCCTCCTGCGTTCCGAGGATGGCGGGCGGGTCGGCGTGGAGCACCGTGGCCAGGCGCCGGCCGCGCACCGACCAACGGTCGTTCGGGGGCCAGGTGGGGCCGTCGATGCGGCGCCGGATGTTCCAGGTCGCGACGTGGAGGTCGTGAGGATGCATCTCGTCGGGACCGAACATGCGCGGCATCGCCGCAGCCGTGCCCGTCGAGACCGTCATGGGCTGACCTGCGCGGACAGCGCCGAGGCCGGGTGCTCCGGGGCCACGCGCTGCGCGCGGCGGAGCCGCCGGGCGACGCGGCGGTGCGGCAGCTCGTCCGGCCAGTGGGTGAGGACGGTGCGGAAGCCGCGGGCGATACGCGTGCGGAAGGCTCGCCCGTCGTCGAAGGGTCGCATCGAGATCCCCATGTCGGCACGGCGCGAGTACGCGATGCGGTGTCGCCCGCCGAGGTGGAACGCGAGGTCGAAGTCGTCGTGCACCTCTGCGTCGCCGCGGTGGACCTCCGTCCGTACGCTGCGCCAGGCCGCGCGACGGAAGGCGAGGTTGGAGCCGAACAACGGCAGGTGGCCGAGAGCGGCGAAGCCCAGCAGTGCATAGAGTCCCAGGTACGTCGCTGCGAGCGGTACCCGCAGGGCGCGGGGCCCGTCGACGAAGTGCGCGGCGCCGGTCAGGACATCGACGTCAGGCCGCTGGGCGAAGTCGCGACGGAAGTCCGCGACCCACGTCGGATCCGGAAGCGAATCGGCGTCCAGGCGCAGCACGAGATCGCCGGTCGCATGGTCGTAGCCGGTGGCGGCCGCCGCCGGGATGCCGGCGGTCACGCACTCGACGACCCGTGCACCCGCGGCTCGCGCGACCTCGGCGGAGTCGTCGCGTGAACCGTTGTCGACGACGACGATCTCATCGGGCTGTTCGGACTGCTGGGCGAGAGCGCGCAGACACCGCCGCAGCATCACAGCATCGTCTTTCACCGGGATCACGACCGAGACGGTCGGACGGTGCAGCGGGGGCTGGCGTTCGAGTGTCATCGGACCTCACGCTACGGCGGGCGCGGGAGCGGCGGGAGCGGCTTGACAGTGCTCCGGCCCGCCGTCAATGACATGCTGGAGGTATGCCTCAGCAGAGCGATCTCCTCGCCGTCCTCGTCGATGCCGACAACGTCTCGCCATCGCGGATCGGCGGAGTACTCGCCGAGATCGCCACCTACGGCACCGCCTCGGTCAAGCGCGTGTACGGCGACTGGACCAAGTCGCAGCTGCGCGGATGGAAGGATGCCGCGAGCGAGCACGTCATCCAGCCGATGCAGCAGTTCGACAACACGACGGGCAAGAACGCGACCGACAGTGCGCTGATCATCGACGCGATGGACCTGCTGTACACGCGCCGATTCCAGGGGTTCTGCATCGTCTCGAGCGACAGCGACTTCACGCGCCTCGCCTCGCGCATCCGCGAGGAGGGTGTGACCGTCTACGGCTTCGGCGAGCGGAAGACGCCCGAGGCCTTCCGCAACGCCTGCGATCAGTTCACCTACCTCGAGGTGCTCGGAGTCGTCGACGAGAAGGATGCCGCCCGCTCGACGACGGCTGAGCGCTGGACGTCCGCGGCGCTGCGCGGCGATGCGCGCCTCGTGGCTCTCCTCCGGAGCGCCGTCGAGACGGCTTCCGCCGATGACGGCTGGTCCGACCTCGGGACGGTGGGGCAGCTCATGCGCAAGCAGCAGCCCGACTTCGACCCCCGCAACTGGGGTTACGCGAAACTCTCGGATCTCGTGCGGGCGGTGGGGCTGTTCACGATCGAGTCGAAGCCGGGCGGGATGTCGCTTCGCCCGAAGGACGCAGCGGGCGTGAAGGGCTCCGACGACACCCCTGCGGATGCGTCCGCGAAGGGGCGCGGCGACGCTCGCGGCGAGGCCGAAGCCGGGACGACCGGCGGTCGCTCGCGGCGCAAGCCGTCCCGCGCCAAGAGCGCCGCGCAGGACGCTGAGCCGCCGGCCCCGGAGGTCGCCGCCGAGGCGCGTGACGAGGGCTCGCGGGCGATGCCTCCGGCAGAACCGACGAGCGGATCGACGCCGCGCAACCGCCGTCCGATGATCGAGCAGCTCACGCTGGGCGCAGCCCTGGATGCGGCTCTCGACGCGGTCTCGTCGGCGGCGCGCGGCAACGCCGCAGCGTCCGCAGCGCCGTCGGAGAGCACGGAGACGGCGGCCGGCGTGGCAACTATCGAGCCCGCGCCGGCATCCGACGCGACCGAGACGTCGGACGTCGCGAGCACTGACGAGCCGGCGGTTTCGGCTGACGCCGCTCCGGTCACGGATGAGGCGCCCGCTGCGGGCCGGGCCGGGAAGAAGACCGGCGGGAGGACAGCGGCGAAGACGAGCGCGAAGTCCGAAGCGGAGACGACGTCGGCGAGCGGCGAGTCGAAGACCCGGACCCCTCGCAGAACCGGTGCCCGCACCGCCGCGAAGCGCGCGACGGACGCCGACGCGTCGACGGAGACGCAGACGGACGAGGCTGCGCCGGCTCCGAGCACCGATGCGGCGTCCGCCCCCGCGGCTGACGTCGAGCCCGTCGCCGAGTCCGTTCCGGCTGAGACCGAGCCTTCGACCGACGCCCCGGTTCGGCCGAAGCGCGCTTCGCGGAGCCGGGCCGCCGCTCCGAAGACACCGTCGGATGAAGCCGATACCGAAGCCGAAGCCGAAGCCGGGGCCGATGCCGAGGCGCCCACTCGGCCGAAGCGGGCACCCCGCAGCCGGAAGGCTCCGGTGACGGACGCTCCCGCGGAGCCCGCCGTGGAGCCGCGCGCCGAAGAGCCCGCGGCGGCAGCCGCCCCCGTCAAGCGGACGCCACGCCGGGCATCACGCCCCGGTTCATCCGCGAGCTGATCCGCAGGTCACCCGGGGTCAGCCGCGGCTGCGGCGCAGCGCTGCGGCGACCGTACGCCGGCGTCGCCGGGCCGGGACGACGGGGACCGGCTGCGTGACCACCGCATCGACGACCATCGATCCGCTCGCGGGGCCGACGACCGGAACGGGAGTCGTGGCCGCGCTGATGTGATCCGCGCGTGCGACCGGCATGCTCGCGAGTTCGCGACGCGCTCGCAGGTAGGCCGGGATCAGGATGGCGGTGGCACCGAGCCAGGCGAGGGGGTTGCTCCACGCGACCCCCGCGAAACCGATGAGCGCGCCGAGCACGACAGCGGCTCCGGCGCGCATGAAGAGCTCGACGATTCCGGTGATGGTCGGCACGAGAGTGTGGCCGAGGCCCTGCAGCGCCCCGCGGAGCACGAACAGGACGCCCAGCGCCGTATAGGTCGCGCCGTTGATGATCAGCATGAGGGCGGCGAGCGAGACCACGTCGTCCGAGCCGTCACCGACGAACAGGCGGACGAGCGGCGCCCCGAGAGTGATGAGCACCGCGCCGAGTCCGACAGCGCCGATCACGGCCATCCACGTCGCCTGTGCGACGCCCTGGCGGATGCGGTCGGGACGTCCACCGCCGTAGTTCTGCGCGACGAACATCGAGACGGCGAGTCCCAGCGACTGCAGCAGAGCGATCGCGAGCCCGTCGACGCGTGAAGCGGTCGTGTAGGCGGCGACGGCGTCGGCGCCGAGCTCGTTCAGGCGCACCTGCACCGCGAGCGTGCCGATCGCGATGATCGACGCCTGGAAACCCATCGGCAGTCCGAGTCGCAGGTGCAGGGCGAGGTCGGCGCGCGTGATGCGCCAGTCGGCGCGCCGCATGCGCAGGACCGGGATGCGGCGGCGGATGTAGTCGAGGCACAGCCCGACCGACAACGCCTGCGACACGACCGTCGCCAGGGCGGCGCCACCGACGCCCCATCCGAGCGGCCCGACCATCAGCACGACGAGCACGACGTTGAAGACGCATGCCACCGTCAGGAAGATCAGCGGAGTGCGGGAGTCGCCGATCGCGCGGATGATCGCCGCCAGGTAGTTGAAGAACATCGTCGCCCCGGCGCCGAGGAAGCTGACGACGGCGAAGGTCGTCGCATCATCGAGGAGCTCGGGGGGAGTCTGCAGCAGTTCGAGCAGGGGACGCGACAGGAACGGAGCCACGACGGTGAGGACGACGCTCGTCATCGCGGTCAGCGTGGCGCCGGCCGCGACCGACCGGCGGACCGCGGCGTGATCGCCCGCGCCGAAGGCCTGCGCCGTCGGGATCGCGAATCCGGAGGTGAGTCCCCACGCGAACCCGATGAGCAGGAACAGCATCGAGCCGGTCGCGCCGACGGCGGCGAGAGAGTCGACGCCGAGCCAGCGCCCGACCACGACCGCATCGACGATGTGGTACATCTGCTGCACCACGTTGCCGATCAGGAGAGGCACCGAGAACGCGAGGATGACGCGCCAGGGGCTGCCGGTGGTGAGGGTGCGGGACATCGCGGTGGCCTTCGAGAAGATGCGGGCACGACAACGGCGGCGCCGGAGCGCCGCCGTCAATCAGTGTATCGAATCGATTCGAGATGCGCCAAGGGATATCCCGCATGCGCGCTCGCGGTGTCAGCGGGAGGACCCCTTGCGGGGCTTCAGGAACGCGCCGTCCTCCTGCTTCTCGCGCTTGGCCGCGCGTTTTTCTTTCAACGACAATTGCGGCGCCTTTTTGTCGCCTCGTGTGCGTGGTGTCTTGGTCGACATGAGAACTCGCTTCCCCTCGTGGCTGGCGTGTGACTCCCGACCATAGCCCGGAAGAAAAAGAAGTCAAATCCGCTTTTCGGGCCGCCTCGGCGCAGCTTGCTTTTCTGTGCGGACTGGCTATGGTGGGTGGTCACCGCCCCGTTGTTTCGCCCTTGCAGGCTTGAGACCGGGGTTTTTCGCGCACCAGAAAAATCAGAACGGAAGAAAAATGGAAAAGACCGCCGACGCGACGTCGAGCGACGTTCGAATGCGCCTCGAAGCGCTGCTCGCCGAACGCCGCGAGCTGCTGCAGGATATCGAGCCGCGCGCGGTTCCTTCCGTCGACCCGGTGGCATATCAGACCGCCGCATCGCACCGCGCCACGATCACCCTGATCACCGAGGCCCTGGATCGCGTCGACGCGGGCTCGTACGGGCGCTGCGTCGGATGCGGCCGCGCGATCGCGCCGGCACGCCTGGAAGCGGTGCCCTACGCTCCCGCGTGCATCGAGTGTCAGAGCCGGGCCGAGACGGCCTAGGCGCTGTCAGGCGCCGGGCAGTGTCACGCGGACGATCAGGCCCCCGCCCTCACGCGGGGTGATCCGCAGATCGCCGCGATGGCTGCGGACGATGGCCGAGACGATCGTCAGTCCGAGACCGATCCCCCGGTCGGATGCCGCGCGGGTCCGGTCTCCCGCGCGCACGAACGGCTCCGTGAGCGTTGCGACGCGAGCCGGATCGAGGTCGGGACCGGTGTTGGCGATCTCGAGCAGCGCTGAGCCATCGGGTGCCGTCCGGGTGCGTACGGCGACCTCGGCCCCGTCCGGGAGGTTGTGGATGAGGGCATTGGCGACGAGGTTCGACACCAGCTGCCGGAGGAGGGCGGCGTTCCCGCGCGCCGTGGCCGGCCCCCGCTCCTCGCGGATGCTCGGTGACCCTCCACGGGCCGCCTCATCCGCGCCGTCGCGTGCGTCTGCGACGACCTGCTCGACCAGGGCTGCGAGGTCGACCGGCGCGAAGTCGAGGCCGGATCGTCCGGCGCGCGCGAGGTCGAGCAGGGCCTCCGTCGTGGCGATCGCCCGCTCGTTCGTCTCGGCGACCCTGCTCAGGACGAGGTCGACGTCGCGGCCGCCCGGATCGGCGCGCGCCACCTCGATGATCGTCCGGATGACGGCATGCGGGGTGCGCAGCTCGTGCGACGCGTTCGCCGCGAACCGCGATTCCTCTGCGACAGCGCGTTCGATCCGGTCGAGCATGTCGTCGAAGGCGTCGGCGAGGTCGGTCAGCTCGTTCCGGCGTCCGCGCAGCGCGATTCGGCGGTGAAGCGTTCCGGCATCGGCCCGGCCGACTACTTCGGTGACCCGTCCGAGCGGCGCGAGCATCCACCCCGCGAGGAACCAGCCGCCGACGAGTCCGACGACGAGGAGGGCGGCCAGAGCCCACCACGCGTACTTGACGAAGACGTCGGTGAGGTCGCCGCGTCCGGGCGCCCACCCGCCCGTCGACTGGCTGAACAGGTCGCCGCTCGGCACGAACCGCAGGGCCAGCAGCCCGACGCCGAAGAGCACCGCGCCCGCGACGACCAGGAACCCGGCGTAGCTGAGGGTGAGTGAGACCCGCAGGGAGAGCCCGCGGCGGCGGGCGATCACAGCGCGGGTTCCGACATCCGGTATCCGACACCCGGCACGGTCTCGATGACCCAGGGCTCGCCGAGCCGTTTGCGGAGCGTGGAGATCGTGATGCGGACCGCGTTCGTGAACGGGTCCGCGTTCTCGTCCCAGGCGCGTTCGAGCAGCGCCTCGGCGCTGATGACACCACCGCCGGCGCTGAGGAGCACCTCGAGCACGGCGAACTGCTTGCGTGTCAGCGCGATGTACCGTCCATCGCGGTAGACCTCGCGGCGGAAGGGATCGAGCCTCACGCCGCCGAACTCGCGGATCGGGGGAGCGGAGCTGGCCGAGCGCCGCGCCAGCGCACGCAGTCGCAGCACGAGCTCGCGCATCACGAACGGCTTGGTCAGGTAGTCGTCGGCACCGGACTCGAAGCCCGACGCCTTGTCGTCCAGCCGATCGGCCGCGGTCAGCATGAGGATGCGGGGCGCCCCGGTCTGCTGGGAGAGGTGGCGCGCGATCTCGTCACCGTTCGGGCCGGGGATGTCGCGGTCGAGCACGACCACGTCGTACGCGGTGATCGCCAGCTGCTCGAGCGCGGTATCGCCGTCGGCGGCGAGGTCGGCCGAGATGGCCTCGAGGCGGAGGCCGTCGCGGATCGCCTCGGCGAGGAAGAGCTCGTCCTCGACGATCAGCACACGCATGGCCTCAGGATAGGCGGGCGCATGTATCGCGGGCGTATGCGGAATCGGCGACACCGGTGCAACATCCGCTCTCGTCCACTGGGAGCATGAGCACTTCCTCCGCCCCGGTTCCGACCCGCCCGCTCGCGCTGCCGACGACCGAATCCGGACGGCGGGTGACTTTCGTGCCGCCGCGCCCGCGAGCGCGCACATCCCGTCGTGTTCGCCGTCGCCGCCTCGCCCTCGGCGCGGTTGCCGTCGCGGGTGCGGTCGCCCTCGGCGCCTCCGCCATCGGTGCGCTCGCCGGTTCATCGGGTCTTCAGCTGCCGCCGATGCCGCCGGTCTTCCCGGGCGCGGTCTTCACGCCGTCGGCCGACGACGGGTTCATCGACGACGGCGTGCAGGTGAGTCTGTGGGATGACGACCTGCCGGCCATCTCGCGCATCGACCCGGAGCTGCTGGCGGCGATGCGCGCTGCCGAGGCGCGTGCCGCGGACGACGGCATCCGCCTGGGCGTGACGAGCGGATGGCGCAGCGCGGGGTATCAGCAGTGGCTCCTCGACGACCGCATCGCTTCGGTGGGGGAGGAGACCGCCCGCGCCTACGTCGCCACCCCCGAGCAGTCGCGTCACGTCAGCGCCGACGCCATCGACATCGGGCCGGTCGACGCGCAGTACTGGCTGATCTCGTACGGCTCGGAGTTCGGCATCTGCCAGACCTACGGCAACGAGCCGTGGCATTTCGAGTTGGCGACCACGCCGGGATCGGAGTGCCCGCCGATGCGCACCGATGCCAACGGCTGAGCCCGGGCCGCGGCGGCGGGTGCGCCTACGATCGAGGGAGCCCCTCAACGATCCAGGAGTCACCGTGTCCGCCGTCACCGCCGCCGCCCGCTCCCACGCCGACGACCTCGCCGAGTTCGTCGCCGCGTCGCCGTCGAGCTTCCATGCCGCTGCCGAGGTGGCGCGACGCCTCACCGCAGCCGGTTTCACCGCGCTGGCGGAAGACGAGCAGTGGCCGGAACAACCGGGCGGGCGCTACCTCGTGGTGCGCGACGGAGCCGTGCTCGCGTGGATCGTGCCGGCAGCGGCGACCGCGGTGACGCCCGTCCGGGTGTTCGGCGCGCACAGCGACTCGCCCGCCTTCAAGCTCAAGCCCCGCCCCACCACCGGCCGGCTCGGCTGGCTGCAAGCCGGGGTCGAGGTCTACGGCGGACCGCTGCTCAACTCGTGGCTCGACCGCGAGCTGCGGCTGGCCGGCCGCCTCGTGCTCGACGACGGCACCGCGGTGCTCACCGCGACGGGCCCGCTCCTCCGCCTGCCGCAGCTCGCCATCCACCTCGACCGCGAGGCGAACGACCACCTCGCCCTCGATAAGCAGACGCAGACGCAGCCGGTGTGGGGGCTCGGGTCCGCCGACTCCGCCGACCTGCTCGGCGAGCTCGCCCGCGAGGCGGGAGTGGATGCCGCCCGCATCCGCGGCTACGACGTTGTGACGGCCGATGCCGCCCGGGGCTCGGTCTTCGGCGCGGGGGACGTCTTCTTCGCGGCCGGTCGGCTGGATGACCTCGCCTCCGTCCATGCCGGAGTCGTCGCGCTGGAGCGAGCCGCCGGAGGCTTCGACGCCGGGCACATCGCGATGCTCGCCGTCTTCGACCACGAGGAGGTCGGGTCGGCGACCCGCTCGGGTGCGGCCGGTCCCTTCCTCGCCGATGTCATCGAGCGCATCCAGCTCGGCCTCGGTGCCGATCGCGAGGAGGGGATGCGCGCCCTGGCGGCATCCTGGTGCGTCTCGAGCGACGTCGGGCACTCGGTGCACCCGAACTATGCCCACAAGCACGACCCCGTCGTACTGCCGGTGCTCGGATCGGGGCCGATCCTGAAGATCAACGCCAACCAGCGGTACGCGACGGACGGCGTCGGGGCCGCCGCATGGAACGGCTGGTGCGACGCGGCGGGCGTGCGCAGCCAGGAGTTCGTGTCGAACAACGGCGTGCCCTGCGGGTCGACGATCGGGCCGATCACCGCCACGCGGCTCGGCATCCGCACCGTCGACGTGGGGATCCCGATCCTCTCGATGCACTCGGCGCGCGAACTCGCCGGGGTCTCCGACCTGCACGATCTCTCGCTCGTGGCCGAGGAGCTGTTCCGCCGGTAGAATCGAGCAGTCCGCGGCGCCGGCCCGGACGAAGCGATGCAACTACCTGCTGACGGAGCAAGGCGGCACGTGAGAACGAGCTGACTGCTCGGAGGCATGCATGACGTCGAATGATCGTTCCCTGATCCGCCACACGGGTTGGGCGTTCTTCCCGATCGCGTTCATCGCCCGGCTTCCCTTCGCGATGATGGTCGTCGGTGTCCTCACCCTCGTCGTCTCTGCGACCGGGTCGGTGGGGCTCGGCGGGCTCACGTCGGCCGCCGTCGGCATCGGCGTCGTCATCGCCGGCCCGGTGATCGGCGACGCCGTCGACCGGTTCGGGCAGCGGCGCGTGCTCGTTCCACTCGGCATCCTCAACGGCATCCTGCTCGGGGTGTTCCCGATCGTCGTCACCGCCGGATCACCCGACCCGCTCATCCTGACCGCCGCCGCGGCGATCGGCCTGAGCGCTCCGCAAGCGGCAGCCATGTCGCGCAGCCGGCTGATGGGCATCATCCGGGCGCGCCTCGGTGCCGAGCACCGGCCACGCACGCTCTCGCGCGTCATGTCGTACGAGTCGGCGGCCGACGAGACGGCGTTCGTGATCGGCCCGTTCCTCGTCGGCATCCTCGCGGCCGTCATCGCGCCCTGGGCCCCGATCGCGATCGCCGCAGCTCTCAGCCTCGTGTTCGTCACCGCCTTCGCCCTCCACCCCAGCGGGCGGATCGCCGCGACCGCCCTCGACCCCGGTGAGAGCGAGGAGCGGGCGCCGATCGCGCAGGTGCTGCGCGGGCGCGTCCTCGTCCTGGTCGCGGGCACCTTCGGCGTGGGACTCTTCTTCGGAGCGACGCTGACCTCGCTCACCGCGTTCGCGCAAACCGCCGGCGACGACGTCGAGGCCGGGCTGCTCTACGGCCTCATGGGAATCGGCTCGGCCGCCCTCGCCCTCGCGGTGGTGCTCCTGCCGTCGGGCTTCGCCCTGCGTCACCGCTGGCTCGTCTTCGCCGCCGTGCTGGCCGTCTCGGCGGGCGGCTACGCCGCTTCGGACTCGCTGGGCGCGGTCATCGTCATGCTGCTGCTGATGGGGCTCGGCGTCGGACCGACGCTCGTGACGCTGTTCAGCATCGCGGGACACCGCAGCCCCGTCGGCCGGTCGGCGACCACGATGACGCTCCTCGGATCGGCGCTGACGCTGGCGCAAGCGCTCGCGTCAGCCGCGACCGGCGCGATCGCGGAGGCGGGTGATGTCCGGCTGGCGATGCTCCTGCCGACGATCGCCGCGGTCCTCGTCCTCGTGCTCGGGGTCGTCAACGTCGTGATCGAGCGACGTGAACGCGCGGAGGAACAGGCCCGGACATCGGGTGGAGCCCACTCCGCACCGTCGCTCGTCAGCCGTTGATCAGCGCTGCCGTCGTCGCCCCCACGCCGGCGCCCAGCATCACGACCACCCAGGCCGGGCAGCGCCAGAGCGTCAGCAGCCCGAAACAGACGAGGGCGAGCGCGAACTGGTCGACGCGGGTGACCGACGTCGTGAACACCGGGTCGTAGAGGGCGGCGCCGAGGATGCCGACGACCGCGGCGCTCGCTCCGCGGACCAGGCCTCGTGCCCGGGACCAGCGCCGCACGACGGCCCACACGGGCAGCGCACCGAGGAGCAGCAGGAAGCCGGGCAGGAAGATCGCGACGAGCGCGATCATGGCCCCGGCCACGCCACCCGGGCCGACGCTCGCGAGCGCCCCGAGATAGGCCGAGAAGGCGAACAGCGGACCGGGCAGGGCCTGCGCCGCACCATAGCCGGCCAGAAACGTCCCGGCATCCACCCAGCCCGGGCCGACGACGGCGCTCTCGAGAAGGGGGAGCACCACGTGGCCGCCGCCGAACACGAGCACGCCCGAGCGCAGGAAGGCGTCGAACAGTGCGAGCGAGCCGTCTCCCGTCACCCGAGCCGCGATCGGGCTCGCGACGAGGAGGCCGGTCAGGATCACGAGCGCGGTGACCCCGACACGGGTGCTCGCGCTCGGAAGGGCGTCCGCGTCGGCGGCGTCAACCGAGTCGGAGGACCCCTCGCCGAGCCACAGGATCCCCGCGAGGGCGCCGAGGGCGATCGCCCCCAACTGGGCGAACGGCCCGCCCACCAGTGCGACCCCGACGGCTGCCGTGATCGCGATCGTCCCGCGCGGTCGGTCGGGTGCGAGGCTTCTCGCCATGCCCCAGACGGCGTGTGCGACGACGGCCACCGCGACCACCTTGAGCCCGTCGACGACTCCGGTCGCGATGGTGCCGGTCACGGCCCCGATTCCGCTCGCCGCCCAGACCATGAGTGCGGCGGAGGGCAGGGTGAATGCGGCGAAGGCCGCGACCGCGCCCGCGAGTCCCGCGCGGCGCAGGCCGATCGCGAACCCCACCTGGCTCGAGGCGGGCCCGGGCAGGAACTGGCACAGGGCCACGAGTTCGCCGTAGGTCCGATCGCCGATCCATCGCCGGCGCTCGACGAACTCGTCGCGGAAGTAGCCGAGGTGCGCGATCGGGCCGCCGAAGGATGTCAGTCCGAGGCGCAGGAACACCGCGAACACGGCGGCGAGGTTCGACACCCGTCCAGCGCACCACCGATCCGTGAACAGCCGGTGAACGCCACGCGCGATTAGCACATCGAGATGACGTGGCGCGTCACCGGGCGGACATCTCGCGGGGAGGGATCGTTCACTCCGTGATCGTGCGCGGTCCCTACGGTCGGCAGCATCCCTCTTGCACCGAAGGTGGCTTGTCATGCCCGCTGAGCGCCCACGCGCCCGTTTCCTGACCATCGCGACGACGGCGACGCTCGCCGCCGGAGCCCTCTCGCTCGCGCTCGCGGCGCCCGCGCTCGCATCGCCCACCGCTCTCGTGCCGACGGCGGCCGACGCGGCATCCGGCGCGCTGATCGTCACCGAGATCGCCCCCGACAACGTCGGGGTCGACGACTACGAGTTCTTCGAGGTCCACAACCGCGGCGCGACCGACCTCGATCTGGCGGCGGCGGGCTTCTCGTTCGCCTACACGTACGTCGACGGTGCCGACCGTGCCCGCGACGTGCCGCTCACCGTGGCCGATCCGGTCGTGGTCCCCGCCGGCGGAACCGCGGTCTTCTGGCTGAGCTACACCGCGGGGAGCGTGGATTCCTTCGCGCACTCGATCGACGAGTTCCGCGCTCACTGGGGCGCCGACGCCGGCACCCCCGTCGTACGCGTGACGGGGCAGGCCGGCATGGCCAACAGCGCGCCGCGCGGCATCCGCATCCTCCAGAACGACGAGACCGTCGGATGGTCGACCTACGGGCGCACCGCGACGGCAGCCGGGCAATCGGCGCACTTCCGCCTGCCCGCTGAGCGCGTCGACGGCGGCACGGACATCCTCGCCGAGCCGGCCCCGGCCACCCCGGGTGTCGTGGCGCCCGAGGCCATCACCCCGCCCGCGGGAGAGGAGCCCGGGGGACAGCCCGGTTTCGACCCGAAGCCCGACCCGAGCGTCGTCACCGCGCCGCTGCAGATCACCGAGCTGCTGCCGGACTCGGCGAACGTCGCGGGCTCCGATGCCTTCGAGTTCATCGAGGTCTACAATGCCTCGAGCGATCCGATCGACTTCTCCGACTACACGATCGATTACCTCTACCCCGTCGAGGGCTCGTCGAGCGTCTGGCCGGCCGTTCCCGGTGACGTCGTGATCCCGGCGGGCGAGACGCTCGTGCTGTGGATCAAGAACGGCGCCAACGACGCCCTGACCGCCGCCGACTTCAACGACCACTTCGGCTCGCGGCTCGTCGCGGGGGAGAGCCTCGTCGAGATCTCTTCGGCCGGGATGGCGAACGGCTCGCCTCGGGGCGTCGCGATCGAGACCAACAGCGGCCGTCACGTCAGCACCGCGCTGTACAACCTCGACGGCGCCGATGACACCGTCGCCGACCAGGGGATCCGTTACACCGTCGGAGCGGATGTCGCGACGCAGCGGATCGTCGACCTCGCCCCGGCATCGCCGGGTGCCGTGCAGCCAGACCAGGTTCCCGGCGGTCTCATGATCGTTGCGCCCGACACGCAGGCGCCGACGATCGTCGACGGCACCGCCGCCGAGATCCAGCCGGGCACCGACTTCGCCATCACCGCGACCGTGACCGACGACGTCCTGGCGCGGACCGTGACACTGCAGCTCGCCAACGACGTCGACCCCGCTCCGGCGCGCATCAACCTCCTCGACGCCGGCGACGGCTCGGTGACGTTCGTGGTCAACGCCGCCGACCTCATCGGCAAGAGCTGGTACGAGTACACGATCACCGCGAGCGACGGCACGAACTCCACCTCGACGTCGACCCGTCGCGTTCCGGTGGCCGGGGTCGACACCAACCCGGTCCGACTCAACCTCGAGGACGGCCGGTTCGTTTCGGGAACGACCGAGATCGTCGCCGCGGGCGACGCGTACCCGAGCCCGATCGAGCTGACGATCGACGGCGCGGCCGTGGAGACCACCCCCACCCTGGAGGACCAGCCGCGCTTCGTCTTCGACACGACGAACGTCAACTACTACTTCAAGAACGGCGTGCGCATCGGCGACGACGTCCTCAACATCTTCGAGATCGGCACGCAGGGGTGGGAGACCATCGTGACCCCGGTGCCGGTCGAGTACGTCGTCCGCGGTGACGAGCTCGTCGTGAGCGTGTGGGCCGGTACCAAGAAGGCGCCCGAGATCGACCTCGCCGAGAACAACGACGACTTCGAGATCCGGGGTCTGCGCCTGGTCCTGCCCGACGGGCGGACGCTCACGCCCATCGGGTACGACGATCCCGCGGCGGTCCTGCGGATGGGAGACAGCGTCACCGACACGGGGGCGGCCACCGGCAAGCTCGACTACTACGAGGCGCGCTTCGCGCTGCCCGACGACGCGTTCGCCGCTCTCTCGGCCTCGTGGGACACGACCGCCCGCGCCGACGGTGCCGCCGTCGTGGCGGCCACCGACGGCGAGACGACCCTCTCGCGGACGGTGACGGTCGACAACACCGCTCCCGTCGTCACCTCGCAGATCGTCGACGGCACCGCCTATCAGGGGCCCATCGTCATCGACGCCGAGGTCGCCGACGCGGGATCGGGCGTCGCGAGCACCGTCGCCCGGCTCGACGGCGTCGAGATCGCGCTGCCTCACGAGACGTCGTCCGTCGACCTCGCGGCCGGGGATCACCGCGTCGAGATCACCGCGACCGACCACGTGGGGAACACCGACACGTGGACGGCCGCCTTCACGACCTATGAGGAGCAGCCGAGCGCCGGTGTCCTCGCCCCGGCCGAAGGGGCCGAGGTCGCAGCGGGTGATGTGACCCTGCAGGCGAAGGTCGAGGACCCGACGGGCGACGTACTCGACGTGAGCTTCCTCGAGGGGCGCCGGCTCGATCTGTCCGACGGCGACGTCAGCGCGCAGTCCGGCACCGTGCAGGACGCTCGGGCGGTCGACCGCGCCGAGGCCGAGCAGCTGACGGCCGACGAGCTGCGCACCCTCGCCGCCGTTGACGGCGTCTCGGAGGAGATCACGAGCGACCGGGCGTTCCCGTACCAGTCGTTCGACGTCGCGGTCACCGATGCCGACGCCGGCTCGGACGTCCGCTCGACGTGGTCGGGTCACGCCGACGCGGGGGCGACGGTCATCCTCTACGTCCAGCGAGCCGACGGGTCGGGTTGGGACGAGGTCGATCGCCACGTGAGCGCGGCCGATGACGAGTCGTTCTCGCTCGACGCCGTCGTCGCGGTCGACGACTACGCCTTCGCCGCGTCGGACGGCGCGGGCCGGGTGGTGCGGATGCTCGTCCAGCACTCGGAGGGCTTCGCGGGCGCGGACCGCTCCGACCGGACGACTCCGGTCACGCCGCACAACGTCGCCGATGTGCCGCGCAGCGACTACGACTTCACTCTGGCCTGGGAGTCCGACACGCAGTACTACAACGAGAACACCATGCCGGGTGAGCCCTACCGCCACCAGCAGGCGATCCACTCGTACCTGCTCGATCGGCGCGACGAGCTGAACCTGCAGTACCTCTTCCACACCGGTGACATCATCGACGACTACGACGTGATGGAGCAGTGGGAGCGGGCCGACCCCGAGTACCGCCGCCTCGACGAGGCCGGGCTGCCGTACGGCGTGCTGGCCGGCAACCACGATGTGGGCCACCACCTCGAGGACTACTCGAACTACGGTGCGTACTTCGGCGCGGACCGCTATGCCGGCAACCCCTGGTACGGCGGCAGCTTCGAGGACAACCGCGGTCACTACGACCTCATCTCGGCGGGCGGCATCGACTTCCTGATGCTCTACACCGGGTGGCTTCCCGGTGACGCCTCGATCGCCTGGATGAACGAGGTGCTCGCGCAGTACCCCGACCGCGTCGCGATCATCGCCCAGCACGAGTTCATCCTCACCACGGGCGGGCTCGGGGCGATCCCGCAGCGGGTGATGGACGAGGTCGTCGCGACGAACCCGAACGTCCGCATGGTCTTCTCGGGTCACTACCACGACGCGTTCCTGCGCGAGGACGGATTCGACGACGACGGTGACGGCGCCCTGGACCGCGCGGTGTACTCGATGCTGTTCGACTATCAGGGTCTCCCGGAGGGCGGTCTCGGGTTCCTGCGTCTCCTGCACTTCGACAACGAGGGCCGGCAGATGCTCGTGCGCACCTACTCGCCCTCGCTCGACGTGTACAACTCCGACGAGCCGAGCTTGCTCGGCCCGGCGGGGGCGGGCGACTACTCGCAGCAGGAGTTCGCGCTGACGTACGACCAGCTGCGCATCGAGCCCGGCACGCGAACGCTCGGCACCGACGCCTTCTCGGCGGAGGTTCTGGGGGACACCGAGATCGCGACGTTCTCGGACGTCGCGAGCGGCTCGATCCTCTCGGCCGCATGGCCGCTCGCGGAGGAGGGTGAGCGGGGGTGGTACGTGCGCACGAGCGATCCGTTCGGCGCCGTCGACGACTCGCGGGTGTCGCTGTTCACGGTCATCGCCGCGGCCGAGCCCGAGAACCCCGGCGACGGCTCGGGCGGAGGGTCGGACCCGGGCGCGGGCGGCGGCACGGGCGGCGGCGACACCGGCGGTGGCGCGGGTAATGCTCCGTCCGGCGGCACCGGCGCGGCCGACCCCGAGGCGGCGGGCGCGGGTGACGGGACCGGCTCACGTCGCGATCTCGCTGCGACCGGCGGGGAAGCCTCGACGACCGCCACTGTGACCGGGATCGCTCTCGTGCTCCTGGTGGGCGGTGCGCTTCTCACGGCGATCCGCCGGCGCGCGCATCGTCGCGGACGGGTCTGAACCGCACCCAGCGGCTCAGTCGGCGGTCGGGTCCTCGGACCCGACCGCCACGTTCCATTCGGGCAGGGGGTCGGGCAGCCGTCGCCAGGCCATCGGGCCCGCCGACAGCTCGGCGTCGTCGAGCACGGCGGCATCCAGGACGTGCCGCACAGCGGCGGTGTTGAGGTCGATGCCCGTCAGGGCGATGTCCTGGCCGACGTCGTCCAGCCCGTGACCCGCCTCGATCGGATCGATCCACATGGCCGAACCCGCCTGCTCCCATCGGGCTGGGGTGGCGGCTCGCGTCGCGAGACGGCAGACCCCGACCGATCGCACGACCAGTCCGCACGAGCCGGAATCGAGCAGATCGAGAGCCAGCACGAGCCTGCCGGGGTGGAACGGGCGCAACTGCTCGTAGCGCATCGTGGCGACGCGCCGATCGGTGAGGAACGGATCGTGCTCGCCGTTGAGGGCACGCGTCCATCCGGCGCGGTCGCCCGCGTCCCGCAGGGGGAGGGTGGTGCCGAAACCGAGCGCGGAGAGGTCGTCGACGACGCCGCGGCTGAGCCGGATGCGGGCGGTCGGCGCCAGGTGCGACGCGAGCGCCATGAGGATCGAGAGGTCGGCCGTCGGCATCCGTTCCCAGTTGACGATCACGACGGCGCTCGCCGCCTCGATCAGCTGCGCCGCCAACCGCGCGCGTGCGCCGACGTCGGCTCGCCCGTCTCCGTGCGGAACGGCCCGACGCAGCGGCGCCTCGTCGCGCAGGTCGTCGATCGCGTGGCGGGCATCGAGCACGCAGAGCGACGGCATGCCGTGCACGGTGGCGTGGACGTGAGCGGGGTCGGCGTCGCTGGCGAGATCGACGACGCGGAGGGAGCGGTGGCGCCCGGCGATGACGCACAGACGGGCGTAACGACGGCGTTCGGCGCTGCAGACGCCGGTGACGGCGAGGTGAGTGGTCACGGTGTTCTCTCCGGCTCGAGTTGTGGCGATCGATCCTCCACCGTACCTTGTTGTTGATAACAGTTCTCAATAGGAGGTCATCGTGAAGGTTCGCGCATCCATCAAGTCGCTGAAGAACCAGCCCGGCGCGCAGGTCGTGCGCCGCCGTGGCCGCGTGTACGTCATCAACAAGCTCAACCCGCGCTTCAAGGGGCGCCAGGGCTGAGGCGCGGCCCGATGACACGTGCCGTCGATCCGCGCAACATATGCCCTCCGGCTGCCCCGCACGATTAGCGTGAGCGACATGAGCACTCCCGCTGAGCGAGCCCAGACCCTGTCCGCCCTCCATGCCGCCCCCGAGATCCTGCGGGTGGTGAACGTGTGGGACGTCGTGTCGGCCGAGGCCATCCTGGCTCTGCCGGAGACCCGTGCGATCGCTACGGCCGGTCACTCGATCGCGGCATCCTTCGGATACGAGGACGGCACCGACATCCCGCTCGAGATCGTGCTCGACATGGTGGGCCGCATCGTCGCGGTGGCGGGCGACGTCCCGGTGTCGGCCGACCTCGACGCGGGCTTCGGCGACCCCGGTGAGACGACGCGCCGGGCCATCGGCGTGGGCATCGTGGGTGCGAACGTCGAAGACCGCCTGCAGCCGCTGGCGGACTCGGTCCGCGCGGTCGAGGCCATCGTCCGGGCGGGGGAGGCCGAGGGCGTCCGGTTCGCCCTCAATGCCCGCACCGACGCCTTCGTGCGCGCGGGCGACCGGTCGACCGAGGAGTCGATCGCCGACGCGATCGAGCGCGGTCGCGCGTATCTCGACGCCGGCGCCGACCTGGTGTTCGTCCCGGGCATCCTCGACGCCGACATCACCCGGCGCCTCGTGGAGGGTCTGGGTGAGCGCAAGCTCAGCGTCATCGGGCTTCCCGGTGCGCTGACCGCGGCGGAGTACGAGGATCTCGGCGTCGCCCGCATCTCCTACGGCCCGACGACACAGCGGGTCGCTCTGACGGCGCTGCAGGATGTCGCCCAGCAGCTGTACGCCAACGGGGTCATCCCGCCGTCCACGCGTCCCTTGAACTGAGGCCCGCAGAGCCGGCGCGCACCGCCCCCGAGGTGGGTGCGCGCCGGTATGCCGCGGCTCAGGCCAGCGCGGCGCGAAGCCCGTCGGCGAACGACGTCGTCGGTCGCCCGATGAGGCGCGAGAGGGTGTGGTCGTCCACGTCGAGAACGCCGTCGCGGATGCCGGTGTCGATCCCGGCGACGAACTGCGCGGTGCCGGCGTCGAGTCCGGCGCTCTCGAGGGCGGCGACATGGTCGTCCGTCGAGACGCGGGCGTACGTCACGTCGCGACCGAGCACCTCGGAGGCCGCGGCGGCGATCGCGTCGTACCCGATACGGGTGTCTCCGGCGAACTCGTATGTTTCGCCGAGGTGGCCGTCCTCGAGGAGGACGACGGCCGCGCCCTCGGCGAAGTCTGCGCGCGAGGCCGGCGCGATCCGGCCGTCGCCGACGGATGCCGCGATGACACCGCTCTCGGCGGCGCGCTGGACGTCGGGCACGTAGTTCTCGATGTACCAGTTGTTGCGCACCACGACGGCAGGAACGCCGCTGGCCGCGATGGCCTCCTCGGTCGCCTTGTGCTCGGCGCCGAGGGCCCACTCGAAGGTCGTCGCCTTCGGGGCGCTGGTGTAGACGAGCTTAGAGACGCCTGCCGCGGCGGCAGCGTCGATGACGTTCTTGTGGCCCGCGAAGCGCCTGCCCGGCTCGGACGCCGAGATCAGCAGGACGCTGTCGACGTTCGCGAGCGCTTCGCGCAGGGAGGCCGGGTCGTCGTAGTCGACGCGGGCGGTGCGCACCCCGCGGTCCGCCAGATCGGCGATCTTCGCGACGTCGCGCGCTCCCGCGACGACGGTGTCAGGGGCGGCGCCGCGGGCGAGCAGGGCGTCGACGACGAGGCGGCCGAGCTGTCCGCTCGCTCCGGTGATGAGGATGGTCATCGGTGATCCTTTCGATCGGGTGATGCTCGGGTCAACCGTTCCGGGGCGGGCCAACATTCCAGACGATGGGTACCCACTTTTCGGTAAGCTACCTACATGGCAGTGAGTTTCGCGCAGATCCGGGCGACATTCGATCAGGTGTTCACGGAGAACTGCCCGACGCGAGTCGTACTCGACCACGTCATGAGCAAATGGGGTGTGCTCGTCCTGATGGCTCTGACGGACGGCACCGCCCGATGGGGTGAGCTGCGTCGCTCGGTCACGGGCATCAGCGAGAAGATGCTCGCCTCAACGCTGCGAACGCTCGAATCCGACGGCATCGTCAACCGCACCGCGTACCCCGAGGTCCCGCCCCGCGTCGAGTACTCGCTGACCGAACGTGGCGACGAGCTGATGGAGCGGATGATGCCTCTCATGGAGTGGATCGCGGCGCACGCGGACGAGATCGTCGACCGCGGCGAGTGAGGCTGGGTATTCCATGCGAACCCTGTCGTCCGTGGCGGTAACGATATATCGTCAGGTATCGCTAACGTATCGACGACCGGGAGGTCAGCATGAGCGGAACATTCCCCACCGGCGGTTTCGGCGGCCGTGACAACATCTTCGGAGGTCGCGGCGGATTCAACGTCTCCGATCTCGGAAACAACGTGTTCGAAGCGTTCGACCAGTTGAAGTCGACCTTCGAGCAGAAGGTGAACACCCGGGTCGGACGCGGCGACGTCCGCGCCGCCGTGCTCGCCCTCCTCGCCGAGCAGCCCATGCACGGCTACCAGATCATCCACGAGATCGAGGAGCGCAGCGGCGGGTCCTGGAAGCCCAGCGCCGGCTCGGTGTACCCGACCCTCCAGCTGCTCGCCGACGAGGGCCTCGTCAGCGCCCAGGAGTCCAACGGACGCAAGACTTACTCCCTCACCGAGGCCGGCCGCGCAGCGGCGGGCGAGGCGGGCGAGAAGTCGGCGCCGTGGGAGGGCACGAGCCGCGACCACAGCCGCGTGACGGCACTGCCCAAGGCAGGCGTCGAGCTCGCGCAGGCCGCCGCCCAGGTCGGCCGCAGCGGATCACCCGAGCAGGTCCAGCAGGCCGTCGAGATCCTCGACGACGCGCGTCGCAAGCTGTACGCCCTGCTCGCGCAGGCCTGACGCGGGTGGCCTCGGCCGACTCGCATCGCGTCGCATCACCCGGCATCCCCTCGGTGCCGGGTGATGCGCGCGCGCGTTCGCGCTACCGCCGCATCCTGCGGTTCGCCGCGCGCGCACTCGTGCAGACGTGGTGGTTTGAGATCGTCCTGCCCCGCTTCGGCCTCGAGCGCCTCGCCGAACGGGGTCGGACCGCGCGACTGCGCCGACTGGCCCGTCGTTTCCATGCGCTCGCGGTCGAGCTCGGCGGGCTCATGATCAAGGTCGGGCAGTTCATGTCGTCCCGGCTCGACGTCCTGCCTCCCGAGATCACGACCGAGCTCGCCGGCCTGCAGGACGAGGTGCCGCCGGTGCCCTTCGACCAGATCCGCGCGGCCGCGGAGGCGGAGCTGGGGATGCCGCTGCGCGACGCCTACGCGTCGTTCGACGAACAGCCGGTGGCCGCGGCATCCCTCGGTCAGGCGCACCGCGCCCGGCTGACGCCGGAGCAGGCCGCCGACGCGGGGTTCACCGACGTCATCGTGAAGGTGCAGCGCCCCGGCATCCAGACGATCGTCGACGTCGACCTGGCTGCGCTGCGACGTATCGCCCGATGGCTCCGCCGCATCCGCCTCGTCTCGCGCCGCGCGGACATGCCCGCGCTCGTCGAGGAGTTCGCCGTCACGAGCCTCGAGGAGATCGACTACCGGCACGAGGCGGCCAATGCCGAACGCTTTCGGGAGAAGTTCGCCGACAACCCCCGGGTCGCCGTTCCCGAGATCGCCTGGGAGCGCTCGACGTCGCGGGTCCTGACGCTCGCCGACGTCACCGCGATCAAGGTCACCGACGTCGACGGTCTCCGGGCCGCGGGCATCGATTCTCACGAGGTGGCGAGCGTGTTCGCCTCCGTGATGTTCGACCAGTTCTTCGGGTTCGGGTTCTTCCACGCCGACCCGCACCCGGGGAACGTCTTCGTCACGCCGGTGCCGTCCGACCAGCGCCGCGACGACCGGCCCGTCTGGCTGCTGACGTTCATCGACTTCGGGATGATGGGCGAGATATCGCCCTCGACGCGGGAGGCGCTGCGCACGGTGCTCGTCGCGGCCGCGGCTCGCGACGGCCGCGGGCTCGTTGCCGGGATGTCGCAGGTGGGCGCGCTGCTGCCCTCGGCCGACGTCCGCGAGCTCGAGCGCGCCATGACGCAGCTGTTCGCACGCTTCGGCGGCATGGGCTTCGCGGAGCTGAAGGAGGTCGATCCGCGCGAGTTCCGCGACTTTGCGGGGGAGTTCGGCGAGCTCGCCCGCGCGTTGCCCTTCCAGCTGCCGGAGAACTTCCTGCTCGTCATCCGGGCCGCCTCGCTCACGTCGGGTGTGTGCACCTCGATCGACCCCGCTTTCAACCTCTGGGACGCGGTGGAGCCGTACGCGGCTCGGCTGCTCCGCGAGGAACGCGGAGATCTCATGCGCGACATGGCGCGGCGTGCCATGGGCCTCGCCGACGTCACGATGCGCCTGCCGCAGCGGCTCGACGGGCTCATCACGCATCTCGAGGACGGGAACCTCGGGTTCGACAGCGGCAGGCTCGAACGGCGCATGTCGCGCCTGGAACGACTGGGACGACGCGCGGTCTCGGGGATCCTCTTCGCGGGACTGCTGGTCGGGGGAGTGCTCCTGCGCCCCGACGACGAGACCCTCGGAACGGTACTCATGGGGCTGTCGGCGCTGCCGTTGCTGCACGTCCTGTTGGCGGGCGTCTTCGGTCGCCGCGACTGACGGCTCGGTAGCCTGAGGTCATGCCCCTCGAGACGCCTGCAACCGGTGCGCGCGAACAGCTCGCCGCGCTCGCGGCGCGTGCCGCACGGCCCGGGTTCGCCGGGGGCGGGCTGCTCCATCGGTCCGAGGCCGCGCCGGGCACCCGTGCCGCCGCCGTGCTCGTGCTCTTCGGCATCCTCGACGACCGTCCGAGCGATCGCGCGCCCGAAGCCGCTCTCTCGCGTGATCTCGATGTCCTGCTGCTCGCCCGCGCGGCCACGCTCCGGTCGCATCCGGGACAGGTGGCGCTGCCGGGCGGACGGGTGGATCCCGGTGACGAGGACGTCGTCGCCGCGGCGCTGCGCGAGGCGCGGGAGGAGACGGGCCTCGACACCGCCGGGGTGGAAGTGCTCGGCCCGCTTCCGCCGCTGCCGCTGGAGTACTCCCGCCACCTCGTCACGCCCGTGCTCGCCTGGTGGCGCCGCCCGTCACCCGTTCGCGTCGTCGACGTCGCGGAGTCGGCGGCTGTGTTCCGAGCGCCGGTGGCCGACCTGCTCGCGCCGGCGAACCGCGGTGTCACGGTGCTGCGCCGCGACGGCGCCGAATGGCGGGGGCCGGGCTTCGTCGTGCGTCAGGATGCCGGAGAGTTCCTCGTCTGGGGTTTCACGGCGATGCTGCTGGACGGCCTGTTCACCGAACTCGGGTGGACCGAGGACTGGGATCTCGACCGAGAGCTGCCGCTCCCGCCGCAGTGATGGCGCCGGTGGCGAGCGTCGAGGAACAGGCTGGCGATGAACGGCACCGTCGGATCCCCGAAGCCGGCGAATGCCGCCGCGAGCGTGAACGCCGGTGCGATTTCCTCCTGTGGGGGGAGGTGGCCGAAGGTGCGCCACGCCAAGCTGGATGCGTGAGTTCCCCCATCGATACCCCTTCGACCCGTTCGTCCGCCCGTGCCCCCAGACGGCGCTCGGCTGCCGTGGCCGTCGCGGCTGCGACCGCCGCAGTCCTCGTGGGCTGCGCGGCCGACCCCGCACCCGACGACGCATCGGCCTCGTCTGCCGCTTCGGTGGAGATTCCCGCCACACCGGTCGGCGAGCAGGTCCGCTGGGTGATGGACGAGATCAACGGCGATGAGACCACCGACGTCGACGACATCGAGACGCACTTCGATGACGCAGCGCTCGATCAGCTGGCGCCCGCCGAACTGCAGAAGGTGTTCACGCAGATGCAGGCCGCGGCCCCGTGGACGGCCGTGGCGTACGACGGCGTCGAGACCCAGGCCCGCGTGACCATCGAGTCCGAGCAGGTGACGTACGACATGTCGATCTCGGTGACCCCCGACGCCCGCATCGCGATGCTCCTCTTCGCCCCGCCGCAGCCCGAGCGGACTCCCGCGGCCTCGTGGGATGAGCTCACGCAACAGATCGACGAGGCCGCCTTCACGGTCGGCGTTCAGGTCCGCGAGGTCGACGGCGAGGTGCTCTACGAGGGCGGCGATCAGGCGGCCGGACCCATTGGATCCGTCTTCAAGCTGTGGGTGCTCGGAGCCGTCGTCGACGCCGTCGCGGCCGGCCGGCTCGCCTGGGATGACGAGCTGGTCGTCGACGCCGAAGTGCGGAGCCTCCCCAGCGGCGAGCTGCAGGACCGTCCCGACGGCACGAAGGTGACCGTGCGCGAGGCCGCGGAGAAGATGATCGCGATCAGCGACAACACCGCGACCGACATGCTCATCCGTGCCGTCGGGCGCGATGCCGTCGAATCGGCGATGGTCTCGATGGGGCATGCAGACCCGGGCGCGAACACGCCGTTCCTCACCACGCGCGAGCTCTTCTGGCTCCTGTTCGGCGACCCCGACCTCCGCGCACTGTGGGGTGGAGCGGGTGACGATCCCGAGGCGCGTCGCTCCGTCATCGAGCGGCTCCCCGCGGGTGTGCCCGACCTCTCCGCCGCATCCGCGGCGACTCCGGGATGGCGCGACGGCGCCGACTGGTTCGCGACCCCCGACGATCTGGCCGCGGCGCACGAGGCGCTGCAGGAGCGGGCGCGAACCGAGGCGGGAGCGCCGGTCCGCGACATCCTGTCGGCCAATCCCGGTCTCGCGTTCGGGGACGAGTGGACGTTCGTCGCGTTCAAGGGCGGCAGCTCGGTCGGGGTGCTCGCCGGATCGTGGTACCTCGAACGCGAGGGCGCCGCGCCGGTCGTCATCACGGTGCTCGCGCGCGCCGACGACGCCACCACGTTCGCGAGCCCTGCCGTGGCGCTCGGATGGGCGCAGGACGCAGCCGCGATCCTCTCCGGCCCGTAGCCTGGAACGATGACGCGCTCGACGGGAACCGGCATCCCTGCTCGCCGGTCTCGACCGGCGGCCGTGGCCGGCGCCCTGCTCGCCTCGACACTGCTGCTCTCCGCATGCACCGGCGTGGCCGACCGGCGGCCTCCGGACCACGAGGCGACGCCCACTCCCGACGAGACGTCGACCGCGCCGGTCGATGCCTCTCCCGGCTGGTGGCGCCCGACCGGCAGTCCGATCGACGTCGTCACCCAGTTCGAGGTGCCGTGGTCGGTCGTCGTCCTCGACGACGGGACGCAGCTGGTGAGCCAGCGCGACGACGGTGCTGTCCTCGAGGTGGACGCGGACGGGCTCGCGCGCGTCGTCGGCGAGATCGACCTCACCGCCGCGGTCGGCGAGGGGGGTCTTCTCGGCATCGCGGTCCGCGAGGGCGAGGACGATGCGCTGCTCTACGCCTACGTGACGACGGCTGACGACAATCGCGTCGTGCGGATGCAGCTGGAGGGTGAGGCCGGCGACCGCCGGCTCGGCGGTGCGGAGGTCGTCATCGACGGCATTCCGCGCGACCGCGTTCACAACGGCGGGCGCATCGCCTTCGGGCCGGACGGCATGCTCTACGTCGCCACGGGAGATGCGGGAGAGTCCGACGCCGCGCAGGACCCCGCTTCGCTGGCGGGGAAGATCCTGCGGCTGACGCCGGAGGGAGAGCCCGCCCCGGGCAACCCTCTCGGGTCGGAGGTGTACTCCCTCGGACACCGCAACGTGCAGGGTCTCGCGTGGACCCAGGACGGCATCCTGTGGGCGAGCGAGTTCGGACAGGACCGTTTCGACGAGCTCAACCGCATCGAGGCGGGCGGCAACTACGGTTGGCCCGTCGTGGAGGGCGAATCGGATGACGAGCGCTTCATCGCGCCCCTGATCACCTGGACGCCCGAGGAGGCGAGCCCGAGCGGCGTCGCGGCGCGCGGCAACACGCTCTTCGTCGCGGGCCTGCGCGGCGAACGCGTCTGGGAGATCGACGTCGAAGCGGGCGCTCTCGTCGGCGAGCCGGTCGCGCTCTGGCCGGGTGAGCTCGGCCGCGTCCGGGATGCCGTCGTCGCGGGCGACGAACTCTGGCTGCTCACGAACAACACCGACGGCCGCGGGAACGCGGCGGCCGGTGATGACCGGCTGGCGCGGGTCACGCTCGCGCCCGAGGGCTGAACCGGCTTGATAGCGTTCTCAGAGGACATCCGCAGACAGGGGACCTCATGACCGAACGCGTGACGTGGCTGCTCGTGGACGGCGAGAACATCGACGCGACGCTCGGTCAGTCGATCCTCGGCCGTCGCCCGCTGCCGGACGAGCGCCCCCGCTGGGACCGGCTGCTGCAGTTCGTCGACGAGCAGTGGAAGCAGCCGGCGCGCGGCCTGTTCTTCCTCAACGCCAGCAATCACCTCCCGATGTCGTTCGTGCAGGCTCTGCTGGCGCTCGGCTACAAGCCGGTTCCCCTGTCGGGCGACGCTGACGAGAAGGTCGTGGACATCGCCATCCAGCGCACGCTCGCGGCGCTGAAGGAGCGGACCGATGACGTCGTGCTCGTCAGTCACGACCGTGACTTCGTCGCCGAGGTGGCCGCCCTGACCGGGCCCGACCGACGCGTGGGCGTGCTCGCGTTCTCCGAGTTCCGCAGCAGCGAGCTGACGGCGATCCCCGGCGTCGAGTTCTTCGACCTCGAGTACGACGTGCACGCGTTCGATGCCCCGCTGCCGCGCGTGCGCGTCATCCCGATCGAGACCTTCGACCCGTGGGAGTTCCTCGCCTGATCGGGTCTCGCCGGGTTCACGACCTAACGGCATCCACGGCTGGATGCAACCCCTCGACGCCGCGCGCGGTCGTCTGCCTACCCTGAGACGATGTTGGCATCCGATCTTCCTGAGACCGCATCCCTGCTCGACCTCATCGGCGCCCGCCACCCCGCGAGCGTGACGATCGTGGCCCCGTCGTCGCCGATCCCCACGGATCGGCATCACGCGCAGCTCCAGCTGCGCGAGGGCATCGACGAGGCGGCCCGACAACTGGCCGAGGCCGAGGTCGACGACGCCGATCGTGACGCGGTGCTCGCATCGCTGCGCGCGCTGCTCGACGACGAAGAGTTCTGGCAGAGCCAGTCGCGTTCGACGGTGGTGCTCGCATCCCCGGGCCGCGTCGAGGCGTTCCGTCTGCCGAGCCGCCTCGAGGCGCGCGCATCGGTCGGCGACCGCTTCGACGCCGGTCAGCTGCTGCGCGCCGTGTCGTTCCCGCGTCGAGCATTCGTCATCCAGGTGTCGCGCGAGGGCGGCCGCCTCAGCGAACTCGGGCCCGATCTGGGGCTCACCGAGCGTCGACTCGAGCTTCCCGACGACCTGTGGGCCGCGCTCGAGCACACCACGACCGACGGCCAGCGCGACATGCCGAGGCCGCAGGGGACGACGGGCGACCGCATCGAGCGCGAGAAGTTCAGCCGAATCATCCAGGACGCCGTCGTGCGCGTCGTTCCCGCCGACGTTCCGCTGATCCTCGCCGCATCCCAGGACCTCGAGCCGGCCTACCGCGCGGTCAACACCCACCGCCTGCTGCTGGAGCGCGGCATCGACGCGCACCCGGACTCGCTCTCGAGCGCCGATCTCGAACAGGCGGCGCGCGACATCCTCGACGCCCACGAGCAGGATGAGCTCGCGCAGTGGCGTGAGCGATTCGGCTCGCTCCGGGCGCAGGGGCTCGCGACCTCATCCGTCCGCGAGGCCGCCGTCGCCGCGAGCACCGCCGCCGTCGACGAGCTGCTGTTCGACCTGGCCTTCGAGCATGAGGGCGTCATCGACGAGGCCGGGCACATCACCCGCGCGCCCGACGCCGGGCCGAGCACCTACGCGATCCTCGACGAGATCGCCGCGCGCGTCCTGGGCTCGGGCGGTCGGGTGCGGGCCGTCCGCAGCACCGATCTGCCCGACGGCGCGCCCGTGGCCGCTGTGCTGCGCTTCCCGCTGCCCGCCGACCTCGCCTGAGGCGATACACCCGTCGGACCGGCGGGGCTGGTGTCGTCTCGCGGAAGCGGCGAGACTGCACCGGCCTCGCGCCTCCGACGAATGTATCGGCGGACACGGGCGGGGCGGGCGCGGGCCGGCGGGGATCAGAGGCTGCGGATGTGCTTGATGTTCGACTTCGCCGTCTCGAGCACCGCGCCGATGCCCCCGGAGTCCTTCGCGCCGAGCACCATCTTCGCCATCGACATCCCGAAGCCCGCGACCTGCTCGGCGGTGATCGACGCCGGCATCGAGAGGGCATCGGGGTCGGTGACGATGTCGACGATGGACGGACCGCGGTGCGCGAGGGCGGCGGAGGCGGCGACCTCGAGGTCTGACGGGTCGGTCACGCGCTGCGCGTGGAACCCGAGCGCGCGCCCGACGGCGGCGAAGTCCACCATCGGCACGTCGACGCCGAAATCGGGGAAGCCGGCGACGAGCATCTCGGCCTTGACCATCCCGAGCGTCGAGTTGTTGAAGACGAACACGTTCAGCGGCAGGTCGTAGGCGGCGACGGTGATGAGCTCGCCGAGGAGCATGGAGAGTCCGCCGTCGCCCGCGATCGCGATGACCTGCCGGTCGGGATACGCCATCTGCGCTCCGAAGGCATGGGGGAGGGCGTTGGCCATCGACCCGTGCCGCCACGACGCCAGCAGACGGCGCTCGGGCCCGGGAGTGACATAGCGGGCCTGCCAGACGTTGCCCATGCCGGTGTCGGCGGTGAAGACGGCGTCGGATGCCGCGACCCGGTCGATGACCGACATGGCGCGCTCGGGATGGATCGGCTGCGCATCCGAGTCGGTGTACGCCGCCACCGAGTCCTTCATCGCCTTCCGATACCGCTTGAGCGTGTGCTCGAGGAACGTGTCGTCGGTCTTCGCAGCGGTCTGTGCGCGCAGGGCCGCGAGGGTGAGGCCGACATCGCCGTGGATGGGATGCGTCACGCCCGCTCGACGTCCGAGCCGCTGGGCATCGACGTCGATCTGCGCGATGACGGTCTTCGCGCCGTCGGGGAGGAACTGGTCGTAGGGGAAGTCGGTGCCCACCATGAGGAGGAGATCGACCTCGTGCATCGCTTGGTCGATGGCGCCGTAGCCGAGCAGACCCGACATGCCCACGTCGAATCGGTTGTCGTACTGGATCCACTGCTTGCCGCGCAGCGAGTGCCCCATCGGTGCCTGCAGGTGCTCGGCGAACGCGATGACCTCCTCGCGGGCGTCGCGTACGCCCTCGCCCGCGAAGATCGCGATCTTCTCGGCCTTGTCGATGGCGGCCGCGAGGTCGGCGACGCTACGCTCGTCCGGCGCGATGCGACCGGGGCGAGCGGCGACGAATGGCGGGAACTCGCCGGTCGAGTGCAACTCGGCGAGGTCACCGGGCAGCACGATCACCGAGACGGACGACCCCGCGGTGGCGTGACGGATCGCGGAGTTCACGACGCGCGGCGACTGCTCGGGCGTCAGGATCATCTCGCAGTAGTCGCTGCACTCGGTGAAGAGGCGCTCGGGATGCGTCTCCTGGAAGTACCCCGACCCGATCTGCAGGCTCGGGATGTGGCTGGCGATCGCGAGCACCGGCACACCCGATCGCTGCGCGTCGAACAGTCCGTTGATCAGGTGCAGGTTGCCGGGACCGCAGCTGCCCGCGCACACCGCCAGCTCGCCGGTGAGCTCGGCGTCAGCGGCGGCGGCGAACGCGGCGGCCTCCTCGTGGCGGACGTGGATCCAGTCGATCCCGCCCTCCGCCGCGCCTCCGGTTCGTCGCACCGCGTCGACGATCGGATTGAGCGAGTCGCCGACGATGCCGTAGATCCGCTTCACCCCCGCATCCATCAGCTGAGCGACGATCTGTTCGGCGATGTTCTGCGGCACGGGGGCTCCTTCTGCTGAGGCTGTCGGGACACCCTCAGTCTTCTCCCGCCGCCTGTGCGCGTGCCAGGGGTTGCGAATGGCTCGCCTGAGCGGCAGGCGACCCGCGCTTCAGCCCTTGAGGTCGGGGAAGTCCGACTCGCGCCACTCGGTCGTCACGCGCTCGCCGGCATCCGCCGCGGCCACCTCGCGCTCGCGCAGCTCGACCCGGCGGATCTTGCCCGAGATCGTCTTGGGCAGCTCGAAGAACTCGACACGGCGCACCCGCATGTACGGCGGCATGTGCTCGCGGGCGTGCGCGAGGATCGCCCGCGCGGTCTCGGCGGATTCCTCCCAGGATGCCGCGAGCGCCACGTACGCCTTCACGATGTTGAGCCGTACGGCGTCGGGCGCCCCGACGACGCCCGCCTCGGCCACCGCGGGGTGCGTCAACAGGATCGACTCCACCTCGAAGGGCGAGACCTTGAAGTCGCTGGCCTTGAAGACGTCGTCGGTGCGTCCGACGAACGTCAGCTGTCCGTCGGCGTCGCGGACGGCGACATCGCTCGTGTGGTAGTAGCCGTCGTGGTCGACCCGGGCGGTGCGCTCGGGCTCGCCGAGGTAGCCGGGCATGAGGTTGAGCGGACGGGTCGGCGCGGTCGGCAGGCAGATCTCGCCCTCATCTCCGATGCGTCCGGTGAGCGGGTCGATCAGCACGATGTCGTTGCCCGGGAGCGGGCGTCCCATCGCGCCGGGCTTGACGGCGACTCCCGGGGTGTTGCCGATGACCGCCGTCAGCTCGGTCTGCCCGTAGCCGTCGCGGATCTGCAGTCCCCACCAGCGCTGGATCGTGTCGATCACCTCGGGGTTGAGGGGCTCGCCCGCCGAGAGAAGCTCGCGCAGTGCGCGGGGGCGCTTCTCGAGGTCGGCCTGAATCAGCATGCGCCAGACCGTCGGCGGGGCGCAGAAGGTGTTCACGTCGTTGCGGTCGAGCTGATCGACCAGGCGTGCGGCATCGAAGCGGGAGTAGTTGTAGACGAAGATCGTCGCCTCGGCGATCCACGGCGCGAAGAACAGACTCCACGCGTGCTTGCCCCAGCCGGGGGCGCTGATCGTCATGTGGATGTCGCCGGGACGGACGCCGATCCAGTACGTCGTCGACAGGTGACCCACCGGATAGCTCACGTGCGTATGCACGACCATCTTGGGTCGCGACGTGGTGCCGGAGGTGAAGTAGACGATGGCCGGATCGTCGGAGGCCACGACGACACCGGGTGCCGCGTCGTCGGCGTCGGCCGCGTCCGCGAACGAGTGCCATCCCGGACGCTCGCCACCCACGACGATGCGCTCGAAGCCGCCCGCGATCCCGTCGAACTTGGCGGCGTCGACCGGGTCGGCGAGGACGGCGCGGATGTCGGCGCGGTCGACGCGCTCGAGGAGGTCGTCGGCGCCCAGCACGACGGAGGTCGGCAGGATGACGGCACCGATCTTGAGGATCGCCAGCATCGCCTCCCACAGCTCGACACGGTTGCCGAGCATGAGCATGACGGCATCGCCGTGCCCGACGCCCAGGCCCGTGAGCCAGTTGGCGACGCGGTTGGAGCGACGACGCATCTCGTCGTACGTGACCCGCGTCTCGCTGCCGTCCTCGTCGACGACGTGCAGGGCGATGCGGTCGTTGCCCGAGGCGATGGCGTCGAACCAGTCGACGGCCCAGTTGAAGTGGTCGCCGACGTCGGGCCAGCTGAACCCGGCGTGGGCTGCCTCGGGGGAGTGCGCGTTGTCGAGCAGGAAGTCGCGGGCGGCGCGGAATGCGGCCGTCGCCGCCGTCGCATCGGGAGAAGACATGGGCCTCGGATCTGTTCTCTCGTCCGGAGCAGGCGCGGCGGACGCCTTCCGAGTCTAGGAAGGAGCGGATGCTGGGCGAAGCATGGGATGCGCGGGTTCAGCGCGAGGCGATCACCGTGGCGCTGCCGTCCTCGACGAGCAGCGCCTGATCGTCGCGTAGCGCGAGGAGCGCGAAGTCCGGTCCGTAGGTGTCGAAGGTGCGGCGGATCAGTTCCGGCGGGTAGGGCGGCAGTGCTCCGTCGGCGTGGGGGATCGGCGTGACATCGATCAGGCCGAGCCCTTCGTGGTTCTCGAGCGCGGGACCGTCGGCAGGATCGTCCATGAGCGATGCGGGCGTCACATCCGGTCCCGCCACGATCGATCCGGCACTGAGTCCGATGTACGGGAGCCCGCGCCGGACGTGGTCGACGAGGACGTCGTCGTTGCCGGAGATCCGCAGGGCTTCGAGCAGAGCGAAGGTGCTTCCGCCGGCGACGTACACCGCCCCCGCACGCGAGAGCAGACGGTCCGCGTCCTCGGGGGCGGTGTCTCGCAGCGTCGCGTCGATCACGTCGCGGCCGCACGAGCTCACCGCCTCGCGTTCGGCGGCGACGAAGGGCGCATCGCGGAACGCCGCCTGCGCGTCGTCGATGTACACGATCGGGCCCGGACGGTCACAGCCGTCGAGGAACGAGCTCAGCGCGCCGGGATGCAGGGAGAGGAGGAGCAGTCGCACGCCTGCGACGCTATCGAGGGCGGCCGACACCGCTGTGGCGGGAGAGGATGGGGACATGATCCGTGCGTCCGTCCTCGCCTTCCTGCTCGATGCCGTCCTCGTGGTGGCGTTCGCGGCGACGGGCCGGGCGAGCCATGACTCCGATGTGCTCGCAGGCCTCTGGCAGACCTCGTGGCCGTTCCTCGCCGGCCTGCTGGTGGCGTGGGTGGCCGTGCGGGCATGGCGATCGCCGACCGGGATCGTGCCGACGGGTCTCGTCGTGTGGGCGGTCACTGTCGTCAGCGGGATGCTGCTTCGCGCCGTGTCGGGTCAGGGGACGGCGCTGCCGTTCGTGATCGTCGCGACGCTGACGCTGCTCGCGCTTCTGGTCGGATGGCGCCTCGTCGCCCGCGGCATCCGTTCGCTGCGCTCGCGCCGCGGTGAGCGGTCTCGCAGCCGGGATGTCGCTCGCCGCGCGTAACCTGTCGGGCATGCGCCGCCCCACTCCCGATCCTGTCGGTCCCGGACAGGAGTCCGTCTGGGACTATCCCCGTCCGCCCCGCCTCGAACGCGTTCACTCGCGCGTGACGATCGACTTCGCCGCTGTCACGATCGTCGACACCGACGACGTGGTGCGGGTGCTCGAGACGAGCCATCCGCCCGTGTACTACCTGCCGGCCGCAGCGTTCGTGCCCGGCTCGCTGGTCCCGGCGGCAGGCAGCTCGTACTGCGAGTTCAAGGGCGCAGCCGAGTACTTCGATGTCGTGCGCGGCACGGCGGTACGCGAGCGCGCCGCGTGGGGGTACCCGAACCCGTCGCCGGGTTATGAGGAGCTCGTCGGCCGCGTCGCCGTCTATGCGGGAGGGATGGACCGGTGCACGGTCGACGGCGAGGTCGTCGTGCCTCAGCCCGGCGGCTTCTACGGCGGCTGGGTGACGTCGAACCTCGCGGGCCCGTTCAAGGGCATCCCGGGTTCGATGGGATGGTGATCCGCTCGAACCGGCCCGCGGAGGCGTAGCCGCGCTTCGTTCAGCGCTGGGCGCGGGCGAGGTTGGCGCGCAGCTCGTCGGCGTTCTGCCGGACGACGTAGGCGGGCTGGTCGCGCTCGACCCGCCAGCTCTCGGCGAGCGAACCGATGTCTACGGTGTCGAAGCCGAACTCGTCGTAGAGCGCGGTGACGTGCGCGACGGCATCCGGGTGGTCACTCGCGGTCGCGAGCGCCCGACGGTCGGGGGTGCCGGCGGGGGAGCCCCCGGTGTTGATGTCGGCGGCGGGGATGTGGTTGAACGCCTTCACGACCTTCGACTCGGCGAAGTGCCGCTGCGCCATCTCGGACGTCGTGGTGCGCTTCGCCTCCAGCTCGGCGATGCGGCCGTCGCGCTCCCAGTAGTAGTTGTTCGTGTCGAGCACGATCTTGCCCGCCAGTGGTTCGGCGGGGATGTCCTCGAGCGCCTTGAGCGGCACCGTGACGACGGCCCAATCGGCCGCCTCTGCCGCATCCTGGGCGGTCGCCGCCCGTGCACGGTCGCCGAGCTTCGCGACGAGATCGTTGAGCGTCTCCGGCCCGCGCGAGTTGGCGATCACGACGTCGTAGCCGCGTGCGACGAGCCCCTCGGCGAGAGCGCTTCCGATGTGTCCTGCTCCGATGATTCCCACAGTGGTCATGGGGAGGTGAACCGTTGGAACCGGCCCCGGCATTCCCGCAGGTTTGTAGAGACCGGGTTGGTCAGAGGATCTGGCCGATGGGCTCGCGCTTCTCCGCCTGGAACCGGTCCTCGTTGCGCCCACGGGCCCAGTAGCCCGACAGCGAGACCCGGCCGCGGTCGAGTCCGCGCTCGTCGAAGAGCACGCGTCGCAGAGCCTTCATCGACTCGCGCTCGCCGTGGGCGAAGACCTGCACGTCGCCCGCCGGCCAGTCGTACTGCCGCACGACGGCGGCGAGAGCCTCGGGATCGTGGGTGGGGTCGACGATCCACTCAACCTCTACCCCGGCGGGCGCCTCGAGGGCGAGGATCGCGTCGTCGGACTCCACCTCGATGAACGCGTGTCCGACCGCATCCGACGGCAGGGCCTCGAGCGTCGCCGCGATGGCCGGAGCGGCCGACAGATCACCGGCGAAGAGGTGGAAGTCGGCCGCGGCATCCGGGGCGTAGCCGCCGCCCGGTCCCATCAGCTCGATCCGGTCGCCCACCTGCGCGCGCGCCGCCCACGGTCCGGCGAGGCCCTCGTCGCCGTGGACGACGAAGTCGATCGAGAGCGTGCCGGCGACGGCATCCACCCGACGGACGGTGTACGTCCGAGTGACCGGCGCCGACTCGGGCGCGGGGGTCGTGAATTTCAGCTTGACGTACTTATCGGTCTCGGGCCGGTTCTGGAACGCAGCGAAGCCCTCGCCGCCGAGGGTCACGCGCACCAGGTGCGCCGAGAGGCGTTCGGTTCCGACCACCTCGAGCTCAATGCTCGGGCGCGGGGTACGGGTAGCGGTGCGAGAGGAGAGGGCCACCTCATCCACGGTACCCGGGGCGCCGCGGGTCAGGCGAAGCGGACCCAGTTCGCGCCCGCGCCGGTCTCGGCCTGCTCGAGCAGCTTCAGCTCGGCACCGTCGACGGCGTAGAGCGAGACCGTGCGCGACTTCTCGCCCGCCGCGATCAGGCGGTCGCCGGCGGGGGAGAGGACGAATCCGCGCGGCTGCGGCTCGGTGGGGATGAAGGACGCGACGTCCTGCACGGTGCCGTCCTCGGCGACGGGCGCGGCGCCCAGCGTGCTCGTCGAACGCTCCGAGATCCAGAGGTACCGCTCGTCCGCGCCGAAGTGGATGTCGGCGCCCCAGACGGCGTGGTTGGCGACCGGGTCGCCGCCGATCTCACCGCGCACGAGCCCGGCGGCCGGGTCGACCGCGTTGGCCCGGGAGTGCAGCTGCAGGCCGCCCGTCTCCAGATCGCGGATGTAGTGCAGCACCTCGCCGGAGTACTCGGTCATGACGTAGACAGCGTCCTCGGCGCTGTTGAGCACGAGATGGCGGGGGCCGCTGCCGGCGGGCGCTGCGGCGGTGCCCGAGCCGACCGGAGTCAGCGTCAGGTCGTCGCCGAGCGCGAACTGCCCGACGAGGTCGTCGCCGAGCGAGACGAAGTAGGCGAAGCGGCCGTCGGAGGAGGGCAGCACCGAGTGGAGCTTGGCGAACTCGACGCGGCCGGTAGGGTCGCCGATCACGCCGTCGGTGATCGGGGCGACGAGGCCGTAGTCGCCGCCGTACGACGCAGCGAGCAGCGCCGTGCCCCCGCGGGTGAGCGCGATGTAGCTGACCGACCCGTCCGGAAGCGCGAACCGCGAGAGGGGGGTGAGCTCGCCCGTGCCGCGATCGAGCGTGAGCGTGACGATCGCAGCAGGCTCGTCCGAGGACGCGCCCTTGACCCCGGCGTAGACCAGGTCGCGCTCGCCGTCGATGGCGAAGGTGCCGGTTCCGGTGAGGCCTTCGGCGACGAAGAGTCGTTCGAGGGCGTCGCCGTCGAGACGGAACACGCTGATGGTGCTGTCACCCGCGTTGGCGACCAGGACGAGAGAGGAATCAGTCACATCACGAGCCTAGCTCCGCGGCCCGAGACCGACGCGGCGGGCGAGCACGCCGGGGACTGATAAACTCGACGACGGAAGTGTGTCCGAGCGGCCTAAGGAGCATGGCTGGAATCCATGTAGGCGGGGTAACTCGCCTCGCAGGTTCAAATCCTGTCACTTCCGCCACAACGAAGGGCGCCACTCATCCGGGTGGCGCCCTTCGTCATGCCAGGATGCCGTCCCACACCCGCCCGCCCTCGCTGATGCGCTCCGACGCGTCGAGCCGGGCCGCGGCGGTGCCGGGCTTGCGGCGCGCCTGCGCGTGGATGCATCCCGCGAACTGCGCGGTGAAGTCTCGGCGCGGATGCCGCTCGGTGACCGCCCGCAGGGTCGCGGCATCCCACAGCTCCGGCGCGACTCCCGAGACGTCGAGGCTCGTCGCGACCTCCAGCAGGTGACCCTCGGGGTCGAGTGCCGGGTCGACGCTCAGCCACATGTGCCGCTCGATGACCTCGCGCACGCGTTCGCGGCGCTCGGGGGGCCACCCCGCACCGGCCGCGAAGAGCCACCCCGCCGCCCCGCCGGCCGATTCGAACGCCATCTCGTGCGCGTCGAACGCCGGCGTCACGCCGAGGTCGTGGAGCATTGCGGCGACGAACAGCAGTTCGGGGTCGTGGTCGAGCCCGAGCGCCTCGGCGCGCAGCCGCGCCCAGGCCCACGACCGGATGCCGTGGTTCACGAGCGCGGGCGAGGACCATTGACTCACCGCTTCGAGAGCCAGCGCGGCGGTGGGCGTCGGCGGGGTGAGGAGACGGTCGAGATCACGGATCATGCGCTCATTCTGGGGTGGCGGCGACGGCCCGGACCGCCCCGCTGCCGACTCCGGCAGACATCAGAGCGGCCGTGTCCCGAAAGCGACGGCGTGTCGGAGTCAGCGGGTGTCACGGAGGGTCATATGGCCCCGACGACCTCGAATCGGGTTTAGCGTCGGTGGGTCGCCATCGCGACGTCATCCCTCTCAGGAGCACCACCATGAGTTCTGCCACCTCGAAGAACGCCGCCGCCCCGGCGAAGCGGAAGAAGCCCTTCTACCGCTCGTTCGGCTTCCAGATCACGATCGCCCTCGTCGCGGGCGTCCTCCTCGGCCTGCTGGCACGTCAGCTCGGGCCCGATGCCGAGGGCAACCCGAACGGGCTCGCCGCGACGCTGTCGACGATCGGCAGCGGCTACGTCACACTGCTGCGTACGGCGGTCGTGCCGCTGATCTTCCTCGCGATCGTCGCCTCGATCACGCAGCTGCGCAACGTCACGAACGCCGCGCGCCTGGCGGGCCAGACGCTGCTCTGGTTCGGGATCACCGCGCTGATCGCCGTGACGATCGGCATCGTGCTGGGCGTCACGATCCAGCCCGGCGCGCGTGTCGACGCCGGTGAGCTCACGCCCGACGTCCCCTCGAGCGTCGGCTCGTGGTGGAGCTTCCTCACGGGCCTCATCCCGCAGAACTTCCTCGGTCTGTCGGTGTCGACCTCGATCAACCCCGAGACGGGTGCCGCGAGCTCGAGCGTCGGGTACAACGTGCTCCAGATCATCGTGATCTCGGTCGCGATCGGCATCGCCGCCCTCAAGCTCGGCAAGCGCGCCGAGGCGTTCGTGTCGTTCACCGAGTCGGCCCTGAAGGTCGTCCAGCGGGTGCTCTGGTGGATCATCCGCATCGCCCCGATCGGCACCCTCGGCCTCATCGGATCCGCTGTCGTCACCTACGGCTGGGAGAAGCTCACGACGCTGCTCTGGTTCGCCGTGGCGATCTACATCGGCCTCGCGCTCGTGCTGTTCGTGGTGTACCCGGTGCTGCTGAAGACCCACGGCCTGTCGATCCGGCAGTACTTCTCGGGTGTCTGGCCCGCCGTGCAGCTCGCGTTCGTCTCGCGTTCCTCGATCGGCACGCTGCCGCTCACGCAGCGCGTCACGGAGCGCAACCTCGGTGTCCCGCGCGAGTACGCCTCGTTCGCCGTGCCGTTCGGGGCGACGACCAAGATGGACGGCTGCGCCGCGATCTACCCGGCGATCGCCGCGATCTTCGTCGCGCAGTTCTTCGGCCTGGAGCTCAACGCGGTGCAGTACCTGCTCATCGTGGTGGTGTCGGTGGTCGGCTCGGCGGCGACGGCGGGTACGACCGGCGCGACCGTCATGCTCACACTGACGCTCACGACCCTGGGCCTGCCGCTCGAGGGCGTCGGCCTGCTGCTGGCGATCGACCCGATCCTCGACATGGGGCGCACCGCGGTCAACGTCGCAGGCCAGGCGCTCGTGCCGACGATCGTCGCCAAGCGCGAGGGCATCCTCGACCGCGAGCTGTACGACGCGGAGCGCTCGGGCGACCCGTTCGCCGACGACAGCGCCGACGAGCTGGAGCCCTCCGTCCGGGCCTGACGCTCGCGCCCACCCGCGATGGGGCGCACTTTCCGGCATCCGGCGCAGCTTCTTCTGCGCTCGACCTCAGGAAGTGCGCCCCATCGGCGTGCACGGGGCGCGCGTAGCGGGTAGGTCAGGCGTGAACGAGGGCGCGGGGGAGCAGGACGGCGCCGATCCGCCGCGGCGTCGAGACGGACGCGAGCAGCCCACGGCGGACGGCGAGGGCGTCGGATGCCGCGGCGCGGCCGATCTCCGCGTCGCGTTCGCTGCCGGGAACGCCGTAGCTCGCGCGTTCGACCGCGGCGACGAGGGGCTCGACCCTGTTCGCGGGAACCGTCGGCACCGCCGCCAGCCGGATGCCGAGGGCACGGGGGCTCTCGGCGTCGTCCACGCGCAGGCCGACGTCGCGAGCGCTCTCGCGGACGATGCGCCACGCGGCCAGCACATCGCCGCGTTCAGCCGCCGTCGCCTGCCACCGCCGCCGCGCCGCTCCGAGGAGGGCCGGCAGCAGCACGAGGGCCGCGAAGCCGAGGGCGACTCCGCCGTAGGGCAGCACGAGCGAGAGGGGCGACGTCCCGGAGCCCGCTCCCGTCCCCGTCGAGGCGGTCGGCGTCGGTGTGGGCACGCCGTCCGGCGCGACCGTCGCCGTCTGCTGCGGCGCGGGCGCCGGAGGCACGTCCTGCCCGCCGTCGTCCGGCACCGGCTGAGTGGATCGCGTGTAGGTGGCGGGGGTCCCGAGGCTGTTGGTGGGCTCGAACGGCACCCAGCCGATGCCGGCGAAATACACCTCCGGCCACGCGTGCAGCTGCGAGCTGAGCACCGTCGCGACGCTCTCGCCGTCGGCGACCCGGCCGGTCAGCGTCCCGGGCAGGTATCCGACGACGATGCGGGAAGGCATGCCGAGTGTCCGCGCCATGACGGCGAACGCCGAGGCGAAGTGCACGCAGTAGCCGCTGCGGACCTCGAGGAAGTCGGCGATCGCATCGACGCCCGATCCGTCGAACCCGTCGGAGACCGGAGCGTCGAGCGAGTACGTGAACTCCCCACTGCGGAACCAGCGCTGGAGGGCGGCGAGCCGGTCGAAGTCGTTCTCCGCCGTCGCGGTCACCTCGCGCGCCGTCCGCTCGATCGAGGCGGGCATCTCGGCGGGCAGTTCGCTGACCGTCTCGGGGAGGCCGTCGATCGTGGTCCCGGCCGCCTGGATCTGCTCCAGGGTCGGTCGCACGACGTGCGTCGTCGTGACGTATTCCTGGCCCTGCGTGACGGCGTCTCCTGCGATGACCGTGCGGTTCGATGGCATCGCCTCCCACGCGCCCGAGAGGTCATCGACGCGCACGGCCGGGCCGGGAACCGGCAGCCAGGCGGACGAGAGCTGGGTGATGCTGACGGTTGTCTGGTACTCCGTCACACGGATGTCGGGGTCGGCGACGACGGGACCGAGCGCCTCGGGGGTGAGCGGTGTGGTCTCGTCGCGGTCGGGCTCCCACACCCGGCCATCGAAGCGAGAGAGCGTCGCCGCCCGCAGGTACGGCATGCTCGGCGCGTTGGTGCGCGTCGTCAGCACCTCGACGTCCGTGGGGCGTCGCAGGTCGTCGCCGAGCTCGAGGCTGGCATTGATGGTCGTGGCGGGCCCCGTGCCGACTCCGATGCGGGGCGCCGGGCGGGGGAGTTCCGGGACCACGATGACGGTCGCGACGATCGCGGTCACGGCCAGGCCGGCGGCGAGCACCGCTCCCGCGCGGCGCGGACGCGCGGCGGAGGCCGCCTCACCGCGCGGTTTCTCCGCAGCGGCGACGGATCGGGCGAGGGCGCGCTCGCGAGACCGGGTCTCGGCGCGGATGAGCAGCAGCAGCGCGGCGGCGAAGACGACGAACCCGACCAGGTCGACGGCGGAAGGGACGGACAGGGCGGGGATCAGCCATACCGCGACGAGAGCGATGGCCGCCAGCACGGGCATCCGCGCGGTGATGACGGTGTGGTCGAGCAGCACCGTGAGAGCCGCGACACCGGTCACGGCCAGGGCTGACAGTGGCCGCTCCGCCGAGAGCGGCGCGATGCCGTTGATGATCTGGTCGCTCGCGCCCGCCACGAGAGAGGGCACCTCGGCGAATGTTCCGGGCGTCGGGATCACCAGCAGCAACGCGGTGTCGCCGAAGTACACCGCGGTGACGAGCGCGCCGGCGGCCACCAGTTCGGTCAGAGTCACGACGACGGCGGGCGTGCGAAGTCGTCGCAATCCGATGCCGACAAGCAGCACGGCCGCGGCCACCGTGACCGCGACGACGAGCCACGTGCCGGCGGCGACGACGCGCAGCAGCGGAAGGATCGCCGCGATGATGGCGACGAGGAGGGCCGTCGCCAGGCGCACGTCACCGGTTCGAGTCAGCTCACCGCGCGCGGGCATCGGCGCCGGGCGGCGCCAGAACCGGCGTGACGGATCAGCGGGCACGAGCCGTCCCCCATTCGGTCGCGGCGCGCCAGGTCTCGGTGAGGTCGCCGTCGGCGGAGAGGGCGGCGGCCCGCCAGCCGGCCGCGGACGCCCGCTCGAGGGCGTCGTCCGAGGAATCGGCGGCCAGCAGCACGGGGAGCGCGCTGTGAGCGACCAATGGTGCCAGGGCCTCGGCATCGGCGGCGGTGACCCGCGCCGACACGACAACGACGGGACCGGCGACGGTGCCCGCGAAGAGGCGGGGGAGCGAGGCCAGACGGTCGTCCGATCCGGTGACGATCGTCGCGAGGTCGAGGGCGAGCTGCTCGACCGCGACGATGTCTCCCGCCGGGACGGGTGCGCCGATGGGGTGCGCATCCGTGTCGATGACGGTGACGTCGTAGCCTTCGCGGGCGAGACGGGCGGCGGCCGAGATCGTGGCGGTCACCGCGGCCTCGAACGTCGGGTCCTCGCCCGGTCGTGACGCGGCGGGAGCCCAGCGCGCCGCCGCGCGATCGAGCACGACGGTCGCCTCCGGGGTGGATTCCTGTTCCTCCTGACGCACCATCAGCTCGTCGTGGTGCGCGCTGGCACGCCAGTTGATGCGCCGCATCGAGTCGCCGGGGGCGTAGGCCCGGGGGATGAGGTTGTCGGCGCCCTCGCCCAGCTGATGGGTCGCGGTGTGGAGGCTGCCGCCTGCCTCGCCGGGGTACTCCGTCAGGGGAGGCAGCGTCACCGTCGCCGGCGCGACCGTGATCGGCTCCACGCCACCCGCCCGCACATTGCGACGCGTGAACCCGAACGGATCGGTGACGACGATCGAGAACGGTCCCGCGTCGCGGATGCCCCGTCGCGTGCCCCGGATGCGGTAGGTCAGCCGGACGTGGTCGAGGGCTGCGGCGCCGGCCAGGATCCCGGAGGCCTCGCCCTCCACGCCTTCGGGCAGGATGTCGGTCCATCGTGCGATCGCGCCGGACAGACCGCCGCGCGCCGTCGCGTGCACCGTGACGACGCTCTCGGTTCCGACCGCGGCGACGTCGGGGGAGAACGAGCGCGATACCTCCCCGTAGCGGTGCACGAACCACAGCGACACCCACCCGAGCGCGACGATCAGGAGCAGCAGCACGCCGACGTACACCAGCTCCACGACGCCGAAGGCGTGGGCGCAGACGATGGCGGCGATGCCGATGACGACCGCGCCGACCCCGCGCGGCGTCAGCGGCCACATCCGTCGGAGAACGCGTCCCAGCGGGTGCAGCCGGCGTCGAGCCGGGGCGGGAGAAGCGGACATGGCGGGCTCAGCGGACCGGGAGAGGCACCGGCACCGTCGCGGCGATGTCGGCGAGCGCGGCCTCGACCACCTCGGCACCGCTCTTGCCGCGGGAGGCGCCGGTCGTGCGTGCCGGGATGAGTCGGTGAGCGAAGACCGGCTGCAGCAGGGCGACGATGTCGTCCGGGATGACGAAGGGGCGCCCGTCGAGCGCTGCCCACACCTTCGCGGCGCGGACCAGCTGCAGCGTGGCTCGCGGACTGGCCCCGAGGCGCAGGTCGCGGTGGTCGCGGGTCGCCCGCGCGATCGCGACCGCGTATTCCTCGACAGCGGGTGAGACGTGCAGGCTGCGGGCCCACGCGATGAGATCCTGCACCTCGCGTGCGGTGATGACCGGTGCGAGCGACGAGAGCGGGTTGACGGTGTCGCGCTCTCGCAGCATCCGCGCCTCGGAGGCCGCATCGGGATAGCCCATCGATATCCGCATCATGAAGCGGTCGCGCTGCGCCTCCGGCAGGGCGTAGGTGCCCTCCATCTCGAGAGGGTTCTGCGTGGCGACCACCAGGAACGGCGCGGGTAGAGCGTGGGTTCGCCCGTCGACCGTCACCTGACGCTCCTCCATCGCCTCGAGCAGCGCCGACTGCGTCTTGGGGGAGGAGCGGTTGATCTCGTCGGCGATGACGATGTGGGCGAAGATCGCCCCCTGCTTGAACTCGAACTCGCGATCGGCCTGGTTGAAGACGCTCACGCCCGTGACGTCGCCGGGGAGCAGATCCGGGGTGAACTGGATGCGGCGCACCGTGGCATCCACCGTCGCGGCGAGCGCCCGCGCGAGCATCGTCTTGCCGACCCCGGGCACGTCCTCGATGAGGAGGTGCCCCTCGGCGAGGAGGCACACGAGCGCGGAGCGCACCGCCTCGGGCTTGCCGTCGATGACGCGGGCGATGCTCGCCGAGATCGCCTCGGTGGTGGCGGCGAACCGGTCCGGGCCGAAAGCCGCCTGGGTGCCGTCGTTGGTCATGCGATCCCCTCGTTCTCGGCGCCGCGTGCCCCGCCGCGTCGCGCCCATCTGGCGAGAGCCTAACCGTCCCCGGTGACGGGAGGACTCAGGTTCCGGGTTAGGATGGTGACAGCTCTCCGCGAGGCGGCATCCAGGCCAACTCCCCCAGGACGGAAACGTAGCAAGGGTAACCGGGCTCTGCCGGGTTCGCGGAGAGTCTTACTTTTCCCCCACCGTCGTGGCCTGCGGCACCCGCCGCCACGACCCGTGGGGATATTCACGGCTCGTGGTCAGGCCTCTCCCTCTTAGGCTGAACCCGTGGCTCAGAGCATCTACATCACGTCCGCAGAAGGCCATTCCGCGAAGTCGATCATCGCGCTGGGGGTGCTCGAGGCGTTCAGCCGCGTCGCGCCTCGCGTCGGAGTCTTCCGGCCGATCGCCCGGTCGACGGAGGAACGCGACTACGTCCTCGAGATGCTGCTCGACCACGACGGCGTCGACCTCGCGTATGACGAGTGCATCGGGGTCACCTACGACGACATGCGGCGCGACCCCGACGGTGCGCTCTCCCGCATCGTCGAGCGTTACAAGTCGGTCGAGGCCAAGTGCGACGCCGTCGTCATCATGGGCAGCGACTACACGGATGTCGGTTCTCCCGCCGAGCTGAGCTACAACGGTCGCATCGCCGTGAACCTCGGGGCGCCGGTCCTGCTGGTGCTCGGCGGCCGAGCAGGCCAGGGCGGCGGCGAGAAGCTCGGCTCGGCCGCGGCACGCACCCCCGACGAGATGGGGCAGATCGCTTCGCTGGCCGTCGCCGAGCTGCGGGGCGACCGCGCCGAGCTCTTCGCCGTCGTCGCCAACCGTGCCGACGGCGATCGTCTCGACGAGATCGTCGAGGCCGTGCGCGGTGCGGTACCGCAGAACGTCCCGGTCTGGGCCGTGCCGGAGGACCGCTTCCTCGTCTCGCCGTCGGTGAGCACCGTCCTCGCCGCCGTCGAGGGGTCGCTCGTCAAGGGCGACGCCGACCTCCTGGGGCGCGAGGTGCTCGGGGTCGTCATCGGTGCGATGTCGATGGTCAACGTGCTGCCGAGGCTCAGCGAGCGCTCGGTCGTGGTCATTCCCTCCGATCGTGCCGAGGTTCTGCTCGCCACCCTGCTCGCGCACGGGTCGGGGACCTTCCCCTCGCTCTCGGCGATCGTCATCAACGGCGGATTCCCCCTGCCCGAGGCGGTCGACCGTCTGATCGACGGCGTCGGCGAGACGCTGCCGATCATCGCGACCGACCTCGACACCTACGAGACCGCAGCCCGCATCATGGGTACCCGCGGGCGCCTCGCGGCCGATTCCCGGCGCCACTACGAGGCGGCGGCGGCCCTGTTCGAGCGGCACATCGACACCAATGAGCTCACCGAGGCACTCGGGCTCGCACGCTCGACCGTCGTGACCCCGCTGATGTTCGCCTACGGCCTGGTCGAGCGGGCCCGCACCGACCGCCGCCGCATCGTCCTCCCCGAAGCCGACGATGATCGCGTGCTGCACGCGGCCTCGATCGTGCTCGCCCGCGGCATCGCCGACATCACGCTGCTGGGAGAGGAGATCGAGGTGCGCTCGCGCGCGCTCGAGCTCGGTCTCGACCTGCGCGGAGCGGAGATCCTCTCTCCCTTCGACGCCGTGCACGTCGACAAGTTCGCCCGCGAGTACGAGCGCCTCCGCGCGCACAAGGGCATGACGTACGGCCAGGCGGCCGACACGGTCACCGACGTGTCGTACTTCGGCACGCTCATGGTGCACCTCGGTCTCGCCGACGGGATGGTCTCGGGTGCCGCGCACACGACGGCGCACACGATCCGTCCGGCCTTCGAGATCATCAAGACGAAGCCGGGCGTCTCGGTCGTCTCGAGCGTCTTCCTCATGGCGCTCGCCGACCGCGTCCTCGTCTACGGCGACTGCGCCGTCATCCCCGACCCCACGAGCGAGCAGCTCGCCGACATCGCCGTGTCGTCGGCCGAGACGGCCCGCCAGTTCGGCATCGACCCGCGCGTGGCGATGCTGTCGTACTCGACGGGGGAGTCGGGGACCGGCGCCGACGTCGACAAGGTGCGCGCGGCCACCGCCCTCGTCCGCGAGCGCGCTCCCGAGCTGCTGGTCGAAGGCCCCATCCAGTACGACGCGGCGACCGACGCCGCCGTCGCGGCCAAGAAGATGCCCGGGTCGTCCGTCGCAGGCAAGGCGACGGTGTTCGTCTTCCCCGACCTGAACACGGGCAACAACACCTACAAGGCCGTCCAGCGGTCGGCCGGTGCCGTCGCGATCGGCCCCGTCCTGCAGGGCCTGAACAAGCCCATCAACGACCTCTCCCGCGGAGCCCTCGTCGAAGACATCGTCAACACGATCGCGATCACCGCGATCCAGGCCCAGGGAGGGGCATCCGCATGAGCATCGTGCTCGTCATCAACAGCGGTTCGTCGTCGTTCAAGTACCAGCTGATCGACGCCGAGACCGGCATCCCTCACGCATCGGGTCTCGTCGAGCGCATCGGGCAGGAGCAGGGCCGGGTCAAGCACACCGTGTTCTTCCCGCCCGCCGCTGCCGGCGAGCCTGCCGTGACCGCCACCGACGCCACTTCCGAGCGCGAGCTGCCGATCGCCGACCACACGGCCGGCTTCCAGCTCATGCTCGACGCGTTCGCCGAGAACGGCCCGTCGCTCGAGCAGCATCCGCCCGTCGCCGTCGGCCACCGTGTCGTCCACGGTGGCGCGCGGTTCTTCGAGCCCACGCTCATCACGCCTCTCGTCGAGATCAACATCGACGAGCTGTCGGTGCTCGCGCCGCTGCACAACCCCGGTGCGCTGCAGGGCATCCGCGCGGCGAAGGCGGCCTTCGCCGACCTGCCGCACGTCGCGGTCTTCGACACCGCCTTCCACCAGACGATGCCACCTGCCGCCTACACCTACGCGATCGACACCGCGCTGGCCGAGGCCCACCGCGTCCGCCGTTACGGCTTCCACGGCACCTCCCACAAGTTCGTCTCCGAAGCCGCGGCCGCTCACCTCGGGCGACCGCTCGCCGAGCTGCGCCAGATCGTGTTCCACCTCGGCAACGGCGCATCCGTCACGGCGATCGACGGCGGTCGTTCGGTCGACACGTCGATGGGGATGACGCCCCTCGAGGGCCTCGTCATGGGCACGCGCTCGGGCGACATCGACCCCGCGGTGATCTTCCACCTCGCCCGACGCGCCGAGATGACCATCCCGCAGCTCGACGACCTCCTCAACAAGCGCAGCGGAATGCTCGGCCTCGCCGGGGTCTCCGACATGCGCGACATCGAGGAAGGCGTCGCCCGCGGCGACGAGGCGGCCACGCTCGCGTTCGAGGTCTACGCCCACCGGCTGCGCGCCTACGCCGGCGCGTACCTCGCGGAGCTCGGCGGGGTCGACGTCATCTCCTTCACCGCGGGCGTGGGCGAGAACTCTCCGCAGGTGCGTGCCGCGGCACTCGAGACGCTCGGGTTCGCCGGGATCGCGATCGATCCGGCCCGCAACGAGCAGCGCGGGCGCGGCATCCGCCGGATCTCCACGGACGCCTCGCGCGTCGAGGTCCTGGTCGTCCCGACCAACGAGGAGCTGGAGATCGCCCGGCAGACCATCGCCGTGACGGAGTGACTGCCCGACTCATTACGCTGGTTCCGTGACCTCGGCTGAGCTTCCCGACCTGACCACCTACGACGGCGTCCTGTTCGACCTCGACGGCGTGCTCACTCCGACCGCCGACGTGCACATGCACGCCTGGCAGACGATGTTCACCGAGCTCTTCAGCGCCTGGGGCATCACACCGGCGTACACCGCCGACGACTACTTCCGCCACCTCGACGGCAAGAAGCGGTACGACGGCGTCGCGAGCCTGCTGCGCGCGCGTGACGTCGAGGTGCCGTGGGGCGATCCGAGCGACGACCCGTCAGCGGACACGATCTGCGGCATCGGCAATCGCAAGAACGCCGTGTTCGAGCGCGTCCTGCGGTCCGAAGGCATCGCGCCCTACCCGGGATCGCTCGCCCTGGTCGACAAGCTCCAGGCAGCCGGGACCCCCATCGCGGTCGTCTCGAGCTCGAAGAACGCGCGCGAGGTCCTCGCCGTCGCGGGCCTGCTCGAGAGGTTCCCCGTCGTCATGGACGGCGTCGTCGCGGAAGAGCGTCATCTGCCCTCCAAGCCCGCGCCCGACGTCTTCGCCGAGGGGGCGCGCATGCTCGGCGTCGACCCGGCCCGCTCCGTCGCCATCGAGGACGCCCACTCGGGTGTCGAGTCGGCCGTCGCGGCAGGCTACGCTCTCGTGGTCGGCGTCGATCGCGGTGCCGGCGCCGATGCGCTGCGTGCGCTCGGAGCCCACGTCGTCGTCGACGACCTCGACGCCTTCGTCTGATCACGTCTACACCCGCCCGCATCGCCCGCCTCCAGCAGCGGGAACCCGTCCTCCGGAAGGCCATCATGATCGATCGCGATCGCTTCCCCGTCGACCCCTGGCGTCTCGTCGAGAGAAGGTTCTCGGTCGAGGACATCGGCGTCACCGAGACGCTCTTCGCCGTCGGCAACGGCTACCTCGGGCTGCGCGGCAATCACCCCGAGGGGCGATACGCGCACGAGCACGGCACCTTCATCAACGGTTTTCACGAGATCTTCCCGATCCGCCACGCCGAACAGGCCTTCGGCTTCGCCGAGGTCGGTCAGACGATCATCAACGCGCCGGACGCGAAGGTCATGCGCGTCTACGTCGACGACGAGCCGCTCTCGCTCGACATCGCCGATATCCGCGACTACGAGCGGGTGCTCGACATGCGCACCGGCGTCCTCACGCGCAAGCTGCTGTGGGTCACCCCCAGCGGCAAGGAAGTGCAGGTCGACTTCGAGCGCCTCGTGTCGTTCGAGCAGAAGCACCTGGCGATCATGCGGCTGACGGTGACGGTGCTCAACTCCGACGCTCCGGTGTCGGTGAGCAGCCAGATCGTCAACCGCCAGGACGGCGAGGACGTCTACGGCGGCTCGGCGCCGGGCCGTGCCGCTCCCGGTTTCGACCCGCGCAAGACCGAGAAGATCGAGGAACGCGTCCTCCAGCCCCAGGAGTACTGGCAGGACGAGGACGGCCGGTCGGTGCTGTCCTACAAGTCGTCCAACTCGGGCATGACGGTGTCGGTCGTCGCCGATCATCTGATCGAGACCGAGAACGAGTTCTCGACACGGCGACTCGTCGAACCCGACATCGCCAAGAACGTCTTCCGCGTCAACGCGCGCCGGGGCGTTCCGATCACCGTGACCAAGCTCGTCAGCTACCACACCTCCCGCGGCGTGCCCGCCCGCGAGCTCGTCGAGCGGAGCCGTCGCGTGCTCGACCGGGTTCGCGAGGAGGGCGTCGAGGTCCAGTTCGAGCGGCAGGCGGCGTGGTGCGCCGACTTCTGGCGCCGCTCCGACGTCCGTATCGGCGGCCACGAGGACCTGCAGCAGGCGACCCGGTGGTGCCTGTTCCAGCTCGCGCAGGCGGCCGCCCGCGCCGACGGGCAGGGGGTCCCCGCCAAGGGTGTGACGGGTTCGGGGTACAGCGGACACTACTTCTGGGACACCGAGGTCTACGTCCTGCCGTTCCTCGCCTACACGACGCCCCTCTGGGCCCGGAACGCGCTGCGCATGCGCTACCTGATGCTGCCGGCCGCACGCCGCCGCGCCCGGCAGCTCAACGAGGCGGGCGCCCTGTTCCCCTGGCGCACCATCAACGGCGAAGAGGCGTCGGCCTACTACGCCGCCGGCACCGCGCAGTACCACATCAACGCCGACGTCAGCTTCGCCCTCGCGAAGTACGTGCGGGCGACCGGTGACGTCGACTTCCTCTACCGCGAGGCGGTCGACATCGCCGTCGAGACGGCGCGGCTGTGGTCCACGCTCGGGTTCTGGCGTTTCAGCGAGAACGGTGACGCCGAGTCGTTCCACATCCACGGCGTCACCGGCCCCGACGAGTACACGACGGTCGTGAACGACAACCTGTTCACGAACGTGATGGCGCGGTTCAACCTGCGTTTCGCGGCGCGCACGGTCCGCGACATGGCCGAGCAGGCGCCGGAGGCGTACCGTGCCCTCACCGAGCGTCTCGACCTCGACCCGGCCGAGGCCGACGGGTGGGAGCGGGCGGCCGAAGCGCTGCTGATCCCGTTCAGCGAGTCGCTGCGCATCCACCCTCAGGACGCGGTCTTCCTCGAACGCGAGGTGTGGGACCTCGAGAACACCCCCGACAGCCAGCGTCCGCTGCTGCTGCACTTCCACCCGCTCGTGATCTACCGCTACCAGGTGCTCAAGCAGGCGGACGTGGTGCTCGCGCTGTTCCTCCAGGGCAACCACTTCACCGACGAGGAGAAGCTGGCCGACTTCGAGTACTACGACCCGCTCACGACCGGCGACTCGACTCTGTCGGGTGTCGTGCAGTCGATCCTCGCGGCCGAGGTCGGATACCAGGACCTCGCGCTGGAGTATTTCCTCGAGTCGATCTACGTCGACCTCGGCGATCTCCACAGCAACGCGTCGGACGGGGTGCACGTCGCCTCCGCCGGCGGTGTGTGGACCGCCCTCGTGTCGGGCTTCGGCGGCATGCGCGACCATTACGGCGCCTTGAGCTTCGACCCGCGTCTGCCGCGTGACTGGCCCTCGCTGGAGTACACGCTGCACTGGCAGGGCACGCGCCTCGACATCACGCTGACGGCCGATGCGATGACGGTCGCCGCCGGCCCCGGCGACGCGGTCGAATTCTCCGTCCGCGGACGCGACGTGCGGGTCGAGGGCGGAGAGACCGTCCGGATACCGCTCGCGGGTCAGGGCCCGCTGCTCTCGGGGCGGCCGTCGCTGCGTCAGCTCGCCGACGCCAGGCGCGAGGACGGGTCGCTGCTGTCGGCGTCGATCCCGGATGCGACCGTCACGACGTCCATCCCCACGGTGACGACGGAGGTCCCCGTTATCACCGGCGAGATCCCCGTCGTCGATGATTACGCGCAGACCTTCGCCGACCAGCAGGTGAGCACCGACTCCTGACGGACGCCGGGGCATCCGGTCCTCATCTGCGGCGGGTCAGGCCCGCGCAGCGACCTCGCGTGCCCCGGCGGCCGTGGCGGTCGCGTCGGTCATGATCGCGCGGACGGCGTCGCGGCCCGCGCGGTTGGCTCCGACCGTCGACTGCGACGGGCCGTAGCCGATGAGGAAGAGCCGCGGCTCGTCGACCGACCGCCCGTTCGCGACCCGGATGCCGCCGGCGGCGGTCCGCAGGCCCAGCGGTGCCAGGTGGGGGATGTCGGCTCGAAATCCCGTCGCCCACAGGATGGCGTCGGTGCGCTCAAGACCGCCGTCCGGCATGCGCACCCCGGTCGGCTCGATCCGCTCGAACATCGGATGCCGCACGAGCACGCCGCGTTGCTGCGCCGACTCCGCCCAGCGATTCCAGTGCAGGCCGGTGACCGAGATGACGCTACCGGGAGGAAGCCCCTGCCGCACGCGCTCCTCGACCCCCGCGATGGCCGCGATGCGCGCGGCGGTGTCGAACCCGCCGGCATCCCACCGCAGCTCGTCGCGCGTCACCCAGAAGGTGTCGGCGACGCGGGAGATCTCGTCGAGCAACTGGATGGCCGAGATCCCGGCGCCCACGATGACGACCCGCTGCCCGGCGAACTCGTCGGCCGAGACGTAGTCGTGTACGTGCAGCTGACGGCCGGCGAATGTCTCGGCTCCCGGGTAGCGGGGCCAGAACGGGCGGCGCCACGTCCCCGTGGCGTTGACGACCCAGCGGGCCGACCATGACCCGGTGCCCGTCACCACGCGCAGACGACCGCGCGGATCGGCGTCTTCGCGTTCGACGCGCCGCACCTCCACGGGGCGATGCACGCGGAGGTCGAAGCGGCGCTCGTAGTCGTCGAAGTAGGCCGGCAGCACGGTGCGTGCCGGAGCCCGCGGATTGGCCGGCGGCACGGCGAATCCCGGCAGCTCGTGGATGCCGTTCACGGTCTCCATCCGCAGTGATTCCCACCGGTGCTGCCAGGCGCCGCCGGGGCCGTCTTCGGCGTCGAGCACGACGAACGTTCGCACGGGCGCATCGGAGGGTGCGTCTCCGGGGGCGACCGGGACGAACCCGCGACGCCGCAGATGGTAGGCGGCGGAGAGACCGGCCTGCCCTGCGCCGATCACGACGACGTCGACCCGGGCGGCTTCCATGCCCGGTGCAACCGCGCGCGGGCGCGCGCTGTTCCCGCGGTGGCGGATGCCGACAGGGCCGGTGTCAGCGGTACGCCGTAGTCTGTCTGGGTGACCACCGCCCTCTACCGCCGCTACCGTCCCGAAGCGTTCGGCGAGATGATCGGCCAGTCGCAGGTGACCGAACCCCTGATGACGGCGCTCCGCTCCGACCGCGTCGGTCACGCGTACCTCTTCTCCGGTCCCCGCGGCTGCGGCAAGACCACCTCGGCCCGCATCCTCGCCCGCTGCCTCAACTGCGCGCAGGGACCCACAGACACCCCGTGCGGCACCTGCGACAGCTGTGTCGAGCTGAGCCGCGGCGGCGGTGGATCGCTCGACGTCGTCGAGATCGATGCGGCATCCCACAACGGTGTCGACGATGCTCGCGACCTGCGCGAGCGCGCCGTCTTCGCCCCGGCTCGCGACCGCTTCAAGATCTTCATCCTCGACGAGGCGCACATGGTCACGGCTCAGGGCTTCAACGCCCTGCTGAAGCTCGTCGAGGAGCCGCCGGCCCACGTGAAGTTCATCTTCGCGACGACCGAGCCCGAGAAGGTCATCGGCACGATCCGCTCGCGCACGCACCACTATCCGTTCCGTCTCGTCGCGCCCGCGGCGATGCTCGAGTACGTGGAGCAGCTCTGCGCCCAGGAGGGCGTGCAGGTCGAAGCCGGTGTCCTCCCGCTCGTCGTGCGTGCCGGGGGAGGGTCGCCGCGCGACACGCTGTCGCTGCTCGACCAGCTGATCGCCGGCTCCGACGACGGCGCCGTCGCGTATGAGCGCGCCGTCGCCCTGCTCGGTTACACCCACGCCGAGCTGCTCGACGAGGTCGTCGGGGCGTTCGGCGCCGTCGACGCTGGGGCGGCCTTCGCGGCCGTCGACCGCGTCATCCAGACGGGCCAGGACCCGCGGCGGTTCGTCGACGACCTGCTCGAGCGCCTCCGCGATCTCATCATCGTCTCGGCGACCGGCCAGGGCGCATCCGCCGTGCTGCGCGGCGTGTCCGCCGAAGAGCTCGAACGGATGGGACGCCAGGCCGCGCTCTTCGGCACCGACCGTCTCTCGCGCACGGCCGATCTCGTCGTGACCGCGCTCGACGAGATGTCGGGGGCCACATCACCGCGGCTGCAGCTCGAGCTGCTGGTCGCGCGTGTGCTCGCCGCGGCCCAGCACGGCGTTCCCGCAGCCGATCAGGCGCCGGTCGCCGCGGCCCCCGCGTCGCATGCCTCGTCGTCCGCGTCCGCGCCCGCAGCCCCGCCACGCATCGTCACCCCCGCTCCGGCGCAGGTTCCGGCCTCCGCGCAGCCCGACCGTGCAGCGGCCTCGCCCGCTCCCACGGCACAGCCGTCCGCGCCGGCGACCGGCGCTGCGGCGGCCGCATCCGGCTCGGCGGCCGCGGCCCCGGCGGAACCGCGCGATCCGTCGACCGTGACGCTCGCGCAGATGCGCGACGCCTGGCCCGAGGTGCTGCAGCGTCTCGAGACGATCAGCCGCACCTCGTGGATGATCGCCTCCGTCGCCTCGCCCGTCGCCTTCTCCGAGACCGGCGTGCTCACCCTCTCGTTCCAGAGCCAGTCCGACGTCCTGCAGTTCAAGAAGCTCAACGCCGGCAAGGGCCCGAGCGAAGACCTGCGCGGCGCGATCCTCGGCGTTCTCGGGGTGCGAGTGAAGTACGTCGCTCGTCACGATTCCGACCCCGGCGGCGGACCGGCCCCGGGCGGGCCCACACCTCCGCCTGCCGGCGGGCAGCCCGGCGGCGCTCCCCGGCAGCAGCCCTCCACGGATCAGCGGCAGCCGGTGCAGGCGCCCTCGTCGCAGCAGGCTCCGGGCGGTCAGCGGGCCGCGGGTGCCCCCTCGGCGCCGGCGGGCGGCCGCCCGACCGCAACCGCGTCACCCTCCGGCTCCTCCTCCTACGCCGCCCCCGTCACGGAGTGGGCGGTTGCGCCGATTCCGCAGGGCGACCCGGCGCCGCAGTTCGCGGTGGACGACGAGCCCGAGGATGCCGTCGCGGCGCCCGTGCGCACGCTCACGGCCCCCCACGACGGTGACGTCGACCCGTACCCCGAGCCTCTGCCGCCCATCGACGAGGAGGACCGCGACTACCCGCCGCCGCCCGTCGACGACTACGCGCCGCTGCCCCCGCGCGCGCCGGTTGCCGTGGAGCGGCCCACTGCCGCGCCTCCGACCGCAGACCGGAACGGCTCCGGTCCCGAACGGCCCGCTGCCGCGCCCTCGAACGGTCGAGCGAACGCGGCGCCCGCGCGGGGCGGGATCGAGCGATACGGCGAGGCGGTCGTGCGCCAGATGCTCGGTGCCACCTTCGTCCGCGAAGAACCTTTCACCTCACCCACGAGATTCGGCTAAGCCATGTACGACGGCATCGTCCAGGACCTCATCGACGAATTCGGCCGACTGCCCGGCATCGGACCGAAATCGGCGCAGCGCATCGCGTTCCACATCCTGCAGACCCCGACCTTCGACGTCTCGAAGCTCTCGCACCTGCTCGGCGAGCTGCGCGAACGCGTACGGTTCTGCGATATCTGCGGCAACGTGTCCGAGCAGGACCGCTGCGCGATCTGCCGCGACCCGCGGCGCGACGGCACGTTGATCTGCGTCGTCGAGGACGCCAAGGACGTCGCCGCGATCGAGCGCACCCGTGAGTTCCGGGGCCTCTACCACGTGCTCGGCGGAGCGATCAGCCCCATCGGCGGCGTCGGCCCCGACGACCTCCGCATCGCGCAGCTCATGCAGCGCCTCGCCGACGGCACCGTGCAGGAGGTCATTCTCGCCACGAACCCGAACCTCGAGGGCGAGGCGACGGCGACCTACCTCAGCCGCCTCCTGACGACCCTCGAGATCCGGGTCACGCGCCTGGCATCGGGCCTTCCCGTCGGGGGCGACCTCGAATACGCCGACGAGGTCACGCTGGGCCGGGCGTTCGAGGGACGCCGCCAGCTCTGACGGCATCCCTCGAGGCCGGGGTCAGGCCTGCGGGTCTGCGAGACCCACGACGTCGAGCAGCCAGGCGAGCTCGAAGGCGCGTTCGCGCCACGAGTTGTACCGGCCGCTCACGCCGCCGTGACCGGCGACCATCTCGCACTTCAGCAGCGCGTCGACACCGGCCTCGCGCAGGCGGGCGACCCACTTGGCGGGCTCGACGTACATCACGCGGGTGTCGTTGAGCGAGGTGACCGCGAGGATGCGCGGGTACGTCGCGTCCTCGCGGACGTTCTCGTACGGCGAGTACGACTTCATGTACGCGTAGACGTCCGGGTCGTGCAGCGGGTCGCCCCACTCGTCCCACTCGATGACCGTCAGCGGCAGGGAGGGATCGAGGATCGTCGTCAGCGCGTCGACGAAGGGGACCGCGGCGAGGATTCCGGCGAACAGCTCGGGGGCGAGGTTGGCCACGGCGCCCATGAGCAGTCCGCCCGCTGATCCGCCCTCGGCGGTCATCCGGTCGGGCGAGGTGTAGCCGGTCTCGACGAGGTGGCGGGCGACGGCGACGAAGTCGGTGAAGGTGTTGCGCTTGTGCAGCAGCTTCCCGTCTTCGTACCATTGCCGCCCCATCTCGCCGCCACCGCGCACGTGAGCGACGGCGAATACGACGCCGCGGTCGAGGAGCGACAGGCGCGCCACTGACATGGCCGGGTCGATCGAGTGCTCGTATGAGCCGTAGCCGTACAGATGCAGGGCGCGGGGCTGACCGCTCGCCCCGTCCGCGGGGTCTCCGAACGACCGCTTCCAGACGACCGAGACCGGGATGCGCGTTCCGTCATCGGCCGTCGCCCACACCCGTCGCTGCTCGTAGTCCGCGGGGTCGTAGCCGCCCAGCACCGGCTGGCGCTTGCGCAGCAGCAGGTCTCCGGTCGCGACGACGTAGTCGTAGACGGTGCCGGGGGTGACGAATGAGCCGTAGCCGAGACGCAGGACGGGCGGCGCCCACTCGGGGTTCCCGCCGGAGCCCACCGTGTAGAGGGGTTCGTCGAACTCGAGCTCGATGACCGAGCCCGAGGCGTAGTCGAAGATGCCGAGACGCTGCAGCCCGTCGCGCCGGTAGCCGAGCAGCGCCCAGTCGCGGAACGTCGAGAGGCCCTCCAGACGGCGTCCCGGCTGGTGGGGGAGCACGACCTCGCGCGCACCCATCGGGTCTTCGGCCGAGACCCGCACGAGCTCGAAGTCGAGCGCGTCGTCGTTGTGCAGGACGTAGAGCACATCCGCGCCGTCGACGATCGCGTGCGAGACGGAGTACTCCACGCCCTCACGGCGAGGCCACACCGAGCGCGGCTCCGCCCGCAGGTCGTCGGCCGGCACGAGGAACTCCTCGCTCGTGATCGACGAGCCGACCTCGATCACCAGATACCGGTCGCTGCGCGTGAAGCCGGCACCCACCCAGTACCGTTCGTCGGGCTCGTGGAAGAGGCGTTCGTCGGAGGCCGTGTCGGTGCCGATCTCGTGCAGCCAGACCGAGTCGGGTCGCCAGGCGTCGTCGACGGTGGAATAGACGACGAACCGGCCGTCCGGTGACAGCGAGGCTCCGGCGAAGGTGCCGGCGATCTCATCGGCGAGGTTCTCGCCGCTGGCGATGTCGCGCAGGCGAAGGGTGTACCGCTCGTCGCCCTCGGTATCGACGCCGTACAGCAGCAGGGAACCGTCGGTGGAGACCTCGAAGCTGCCCAGCGAGAAGAACTCCGCTCCTTCGGCCTCGACGTTGCCGTCGAGCAGCACCTGCTCGCCGGGGACGTCGACGCCGGGTTCGAGCTGCGGGGGAGTCCAGTCATCGGGTGAGACCAGGGGAGCGCGGCAGTGGATGCCGTACTGGCTGCCCTCGACCGTGCGGCTGTAGTACCACCAGTCGCCGCGGCGGCTCGGAACGGACAGGTCGGTCTCGAGGGTGCGCCCCTTGATCTCCTCGAAGATCCGCTCGCGCAGCCCGCTCAGGTGCGCCGTGCGGGCGTCGGTGTACGCGTTCTCGGCCTCGAGGTGCGCGACGACCTCGCCGGCTTCCTTCTCGCGCAGCCACTCGTAGCGATCGACGAACTCGTCGTCGTGGTGCGTACGGCGGTGCTCGCGCACGGCTGCAACGGGGGCCGCCGGCGCGTCGGAGGGGGACGGAGTGGGGATGTCGCGGGTGTCGGTCACCGTTCCACGCTAGCGCCGCGGCCGCCTGATCCGGCCGCTCGGATTCACGGTGACGGCGATGGTGTGGCAGGATTCGATGGTCCGGTTGCCGGACCCTGAACAGACGGTGAACTCTTCGTTCGCGCCCGCCGCTGCCGCGGCATCCCGACCCGTACTCGAGGACCCGCGCTCGCGGGCCCGCACGCACAGAGAGCGCACAGTGGAAACCGCTGTACTCATTCTTCTGCTGGTCATCGGACTGGCACTCTTCTTCGACTTCACCAACGGCTTCCACGACACCGCCAACGCGATGGCGACGCCGATCGCGACGGGGGCCCTGAAACCGAAGGTCGCCGTCCTCCTGGCCGCCGGCCTCAACCTCGTCGGAGCCTTCCTGTCCACGGAGGTCGCCAAGACCGTCTCGCACGGCATCATTCACGAGGATCAGCTCGCCGCCACCGCGCTGCTGCCGCTGATCTTCGCGGGGTTGATCGGCGCCATCACGTGGAACATGCTCACCTGGCTGCTCGGCCTCCCGTCGAGCTCGTCGCACGCCCTCTTCGGCGGCCTCATCGGCGCGACCCTCGTGGGCGTCGGCGCGATGGCCATCGACTTCGGCGTCGTGCTGAGCAAGATCATCCTCCCGGCGCTGATCGCCCCCGTCACGGCCGGCCTCATCGCCTTCACGGTCACGAAGGTCGCCTACGCCGTGACCCGTCGCCACGACGGAAAGCCGGACGGCCGCGACGGATTCCGCTGGGGCCAGATCTTCACGTCGTCGCTCGTCGCGCTCGCCCACGGTACGAACGACGCTCAGAAGACGATGGGCGTCATCACGCTCGCCCTCATCGCGGCCGGCTGGCAGAGCGCCGAGCACGCCGAACCGCAGCTGTGGGTCATCGTGGCGTGCGCCGTCACGATCGCGCTGGGCACCTACATGGGCGGATGGCGCATCATCCGCACCCTCGGCAAGGGGCTCACCGACGTCAAGCCCGCGCAGGGCTTCTCGGCCGAGGCGTCGACGGCGTCGACGATCCTCGCCTCGAGCGCGCTCGGCTTCGCGCTGTCGACGACGCAGGTCGCATCCGGCTCGGTGATCGGCTCCGGACTCGGACGCCGCGGCTCGACGGTCCGCTGGGGCACGGTCGGCCGCATCGCCGTCGGCTGGCTGCTGACGCTCCCCGCGTCGGGCGCGGTCGGCGCCGTGGCGGCGCTCCTGGTCGTGTGGCTCGGCCCGGTGGGCATCGTCATCGACGCGATCGCCGCCGTCGCGATCGTGCTGGCGCTGTTCCTCCGCTCGCGCCGCAACGAGGTGCACGCGGGCAACGCCATGAGCGAGGTCGCCGACTCCGGCCTGGCCGTCGACGTGCCCTCCGATCCGCCGCCCACGCGGCGGCAGCGGCGCGCGAAGGCGGCGGCCGCGGCGAAGAGCTCGGGCTCGGAGCAGACGGAGGGCGAGCGATGAACGTCTCGATCGACTGGTTCGCCTTCGTCCAGGTGTTCGCGGCGGCCATCACGGGCGCCGTGCTCGTCGTCGGCTTCTACGCACTCGGGCTCCGGATGCTGGTGCGCGCGGGCCGGGTGCCGGTGGTGACTCCCGCGGAGTTCACCGACGCGATCGCCGTCATCAGCGAGAAGCAGGCGCGCCGTCACGCGAAGGCAGCGGCCAAGGCGGCGAAGAAGAATCCGCTGACGGCGGGGCAGAAGAGGATCGCGCTCGTCACGGCCTACGGCGCCTTCGCCCTGTGCGGTCTCGCCGTCCTCGGCGGCATCGTCCTCATCGTGGCGGGACGGTAGGACCCCCGGCATAGGCTGTGGCCATGACCTCAGCAGTGCCGTCGGACGGTTCCACGCAGCCCCGCGACCGCGCGGCATCCGTGCGTTTCGGGCGTCACGAGCCCGCGGCGCACGTCCTCGTCCATGTCAGCGACACCCACCTGCTGGCGGGCGGGGCCGCGCTCGGCGGGCGCTACGACGTCGAGGCCAACCTCGACGCCACGCTCGCGGCGATCGAGCGCACCGGCGTCCGACCCGACGCGCTGGTCTTCACCGGCGACCTGACCGACCTCGGCGAGCCGGACGCCTACCGCCGCCTCCGCGACGCGGTCGAGCCCGTCGCGGACCGCTTGGGTGCACCGGTCGTGTGGGTGGCCGGCAACCACGACGAGCGCGACGCGATGCGCGTGGGGCTGTTCGGCGGGCCCCCGACGCAGGAACCGCTGACCGGGGTCTGGGATCTGGCGGGCCTGCGCCTGATCGCCCTCGACTCCACGGTGCCCGGCTGGCACCACGGTGAGATCGACGCGCGTCAGCGCGACTGGCTGCGCGAGATCCTCGCGGAGCCCGCGCCCCACGGCACGATGCTCGCGATGCATCACCCGCCGCTGCCCAGCCACGTGCCCTTCTTCGACATCCTCGAGCTGCGCGACCAGGACGCCCTCGCCGAGACCATCGCGGGAACGGACGTGCGCGGCATCCTCGCGGGTCACCTGCATTACTCCACGTCCGGCACCTTCGCGGGGATTCCCGTCTCCGTCGCCTCCGCCACGTGTTACACGATGAACCTCCAGCGCCCGCCGCAGGCGGTCAACGGCATGGACGCCGGCCAGGCGTTCCAGCTCGTGCACGTCTACGACGAGGTGATCACCCACACCGTCGTGCCCGTCGTCGAGGCTCCGACCGGCGAGTACTTCTCCGCCGAATGGGTCGCCGACATGGCGCGGTTGTCGCCGCAGGAGCGTCTCGAGGCGTTTTCGCGCAAGCGCTGACTAGGCTGGGACCGTCCCTCCCATCGCCGTGAGACCCACAAGGACCAGCGCATGATGTCGTCCACTCCCGCCACCCGCACCGAGACCGATTCGCTCGGCTCGCTCGAGATTCCCGCCGACGCCTATTGGGGCGTGCACACCGCTCGTGCCCTCGAGAACTTCCCGATCTCGCAGCGGCCGATCTCCGTCTATCGCGACCTCGTCCGGGCCCTGGCGATGGTCAAGCAGGCGTCGGCGCGCGCGAACCGCGAGATCGGGGTGCTCGATGCCGAGCGCGCGGACCTGATCGACCGTGCCGCTCAGCTCGTCATCGACGGCGAGTACCACGACCAGTTCGTCGTCGGCGTCGTTCAGGGCGGTGCCGGCACCTCGACGAACATGAACGCGAACGAGGTCATCACCAACATCGCCCTCGAGCTCGCGGGGCGTCCCAAGGGCGACTACGCGTTCCTGTCGCCGATCGACCACACGAACCGCAGCCAGTCCACGAACGACGTCTACCCGACGGCGATCAAGGTCGGGCTCGCCCTCGACCTGGAGGGGCTGCTCGACGAGCTGGCGCTGCTGCGCGAATCGTTCCTCACGAAGGCCGTCGAGTTCCACGACGTCCTCAAGGTCGGTCGCACGCAGCTCCAGGACGCCGTCCCGATGACGCTCGGGCAGGAGTTCCACGGCTTCGCGACGACGCTGGGGGAGGATCACTCCCGCCTCGGCGAGAACGCGTCGCTGCTCTACGAGATCAACATGGGCGCGACCGCCATCGGCACCGGCATCACGACCCATCCCGAGTACCGTCCCGCTGTCGTCCGCCATCTGCGCGAGATCACCGGCCTCGATCTGTCGAGCGCCGTCGACCTCGTCGAGTCGACCAGCGACACCGGCTCGTTCATGTCGTTCTCGTCGTCGCTGAAGCGCAACGCGATCAAGCTGTCGAAGATCAGCAACGACCTGCGGCTGCTCTCGAGCGGACCCCAGGCCGGCTTCGGTGAGATCAATCTGCCGGCCCGGCAGGCGGGGTCGAGCATCATGCCCGGCAAGGTCAACCCGGTGATCCCCGAGGTCGTCAACCAGGTCGCCTTCGCGGTGGCCGGCGCCGACCTGACGGTGACGATGGCGGTCGAGGGCGGTCAGCTGCAGCTCAACGCCTTCGAGCCGATCATCGCGCACTCCATCTTCCAGTCGATCACCTGGATGCGGCGGGCGATGCGGACGCTCCGCGTCAACTGCGTCGACGGCATCACGGCGAACCGCGAGCGCCTCGGGGCCATGGTCGGGTCCTCGGTCGGTGTCGTAACGGCTCTGACGCCTTTCATCGGCTACGCCGCGGCAGCGGCCCTGGCCAAGACCGCGCTGCTGACGCACCGCAACGTGGGCGATCTCGTCGTCGAGGCGGGGCTGATGTCGCGCGAAGAGGTCGACAAGCAGCTCTCGCCCGCGCGCCTGTCGGGTCTGCAGGCCGTGACGGCGGCCATCCCGATCGTCCTCGCCGACGCCGAGGAGAGCGTCTCGGGCTGACAAGGCTTTGTGCCGCGGGGTCCGCTGTCGATAACGTCGAGGCTGTTCATCGCTTTCCGACCGACCGGGGGATCCCATGACCGACCCGAACAACCCGTCCGCGCCGCAGCCTCCGGCCTACCAGCCGCCGGCGTACCCGACGTCGTCTTCCGACGCGTCGTACCAGAACCCGAACGCCCCGGTGCCGGGAAAGACCCTCGGCATCGTCGCGTTCATCCTCGCGCTGGTTCCCGTCGGGCTGCAGCTCGTCGGTCTCATCCTCGGAATCGTGGCGCTCGTCCAGAGCAAGAAAGCGGGCCGTAAGAACGGCCTCGCTCTCGCCGCGATCATCATCAGCGCCGTCTTCATGGTGATCGGTGTGGTCGTCGCGATCGTCCTGTTCTCGGTCTTCGGTAACGCGGCGAACGAGATCTACCAGACCTGCGTGGTCGAGGGCGCCGACACCGTGACGGTGTGGGGCCAGACGCAGTCCTGCTCCTCCGCGCGGTAGTTCGCGTCCCGAAGAGCCCCCGCGGACATCGTCCGCGGGGGCTCTTCGTCTGCCCACCTCAGGAGTCGCTCGGGACGTTTGCGTCCGCGCAGTCAAAGCGCTTAAACTCGACGCCAGCGCAACGGTTAAGCGCTTTGATCGCCGCGGCGATCCCGCGATTCAAGGAGGAAGACGTGAAGTTCAAGACAGTGGCAGGCGGCATCGCCACCCTCGCTGCGGTGTCGCTCATCCTGACCGGCTGCGGCCGTGCAGACGAGTCGGCGGCCGGGCCCGCAGAGGTCACGACGATCGATGACAGCCCGGCCACGGGCACGATCAGCGTATGGGCGATGGGTGCGGAGGGCGAGGCCCTGCCGGAGTTCGTCAAGGAGTTCCAGGAAGCCAACCCCGACGTGAAGATCGACGTCACCGCCATTCCGTGGGACGCAGCGCACAACAAGTTCCAGACGGCGATCGCGGGTGGGAACACCCCCGACGTCGCCATGGTGGGCTCGACGTGGATGGCGGATTTCGGCGACGCGTTCGCCACCGTCCCGGCCGAGATCGCGACCGACGGCTTCTTCCCCGGCGCCCTCAGCACGACGGAGTTCGACGACCGCGCCGCCGGTGTGCCGTGGTACGTCGACACGCGCGTGCTGTACTACCGCACCGACCTCGCGCAGCAGGCCGGCTGGTCCCAGGCTCCGACGACGTGGGACGAGCTGCAGCAGCTCGCCGCCGACATGAAGGAGAAGGCGGGCGCCGAGTACGGCATCCGGATGCCCGGCGGCAACGACTCGTTCCAGGGGGCGATGTGGATGCCGTGGTCCGCCGGTGCGGAGCTCACCGACGGTGACGCCTGGACCCTCGACACCCCCGAGATGACGAAGGGGCTGGAGTACTACAAGAGCTTCTTCGACAAGGGGCTCGCCGACGCGAACGCCGACATCTCCGCCGGCGCGACCGAGGCCGAGTTCGTGGCCGGAACCACGCCGATGGTCGTCGAGGGGCCGTTCCTGCGCGGTCAGCTCGAGCTGCTGGGCGGTGCGGACTTCGCATCGAAGTACGCCACCGCCGTCCTGCCCGCCGACACCGGGTCGGTGTCCTTCAGCGGCGGCGCGAACCTCGTCGTGTTCAACCAGAGCAAGAACGCCGAGTCGGCGTGGAAGCTCGTCCGCTGGCTGAGCGAGCCGGAGACTCAGGCGGCGTTCTACGAGCAGACGGGTGACCTGCCCGCTCTCCAGGCCGCGTGGGATGCGCCCGCCCTTGCCGATGACGCGAGCCTGACGACCTTCGGTGAGCAGCTGCAGACCGCCAAGGCCCCGCCCGTGACGACCAGCTGGGTGCAGGTGGCCGCCAAGGGCGACCAGGCCCTCGAGCAGCTGCGTCGCGGCGGAGCGGATGTTCCCGCGGTGCTGCAGAAGCTGCAGGCCGACGCCGACGCGATCGGACTCGAGTGACCTCGATGTCCACCACCACCCTCCCCGCGGCCGGAGCCGACTCCGGCCGCGGGGCCTCCCGCCCCGACGGGCTGCACGCACGGCTGCGCAAGCGTCAGGCACTCATCGCCTGGGCGTTCTGCCTGCCCTTCGTCGCCGTGTTCGCCGTCTTCATGCTCTTCCCGATCGTCGGGTCGTTCGCGATGTCGTTCACCGACTTCACCGCTCGCGACATCACCTCTCCGTTCGCGGTGAACTTCGTCTGGCTCGACCAGTTCGCGACGCTCTTCGGGGACCCGCGCTTCATCACGTCCCTCGGGGTCACCGCGGTCTTCGTCGTGGTCGGCATCCCCGTGACGATGGTGCTGGCGCTCGCCCTCGCGCTCGCCCTCAACAGCGGCGGCGGCCGCATCGTCGCGTTCTTCCGGGTGGGTTTCTACGCGCCGGTCGTCACGAGCATCGTCGCGGTCGCGGTCGTCTGGCGCTACATCCTCCAGCCGGACGGCCTCCTCAACTCGGCCCTCGCGCTCGTCGGCATCGACGGCCCGAACTGGCTCAACGACCCCGCCTTCGCCCTGCCCTCGCTCATCATGATGGCGGTGTGGCGCAACGTCGGCACGCTCATGGTGATCTTCCTCGCGGGCCTGCAGGCCGTTCCGCAGGACGTCAACGAGGCGGCGACGATGGATGGCGCGTCATCGTGGCGGCGCCTGATCTCGGTCACCCTGCCGCTGCTGCGCCCCACGATCCTCCTCGGGGCGGTCCTCATCTCCGTCGGCTACCTGCAGTTCTTCGAGGAGGCGTTCGTCATGACCAAGGGCGGGCCGCTCGACTCGACCCTGTCCGTGGCGTACTACACCTTCCAGCAGTTCGGCTTCGGCGAGTACGGACTGGCCTCCGCCGCCAGCTACGTCCTGTTCCTGGCCATCGCTCTGCTGAGCCTGCTCCAGTTCCGACTGCTCCGTTCGAAGGACTGACCCGATGACAACCATCCCCGCTCCCGTGGTGGACACCGTCACGCCGCCGCCCGCTCCGCGGCGCCGCCGCCGTCGATTCGGCCCGCGTGCGATCACCTACACCGTCCTGGCCGTCGGACTCACCCTCTGGCTCATCCCGTTCCTGTGGATGGTGCTCGGATCGGTCAAGACGCAGGGGGAGATTCTGCGCCGCCCGCCGACGTGGTTCCCGGAGAACCCGACGGGCGAGAACTTCGCGCAGTGGTTCGGGCCTCTCGACTTCGGACACTTCTTCGCCAACAGCCTCATCGTCGCGGTGGTCACCGTCCTCGGCAACATCGTGTTCTGCTCGATGGTGGGCTACGCCCTGGCGAAGATGGACTTCCCCGGCAAGAAGGTCCTCTTCCTCCTCGTGATGGTGACGCTCATGGTGCCGGGGGTCGTCACCTTCGTGCCGCTGTTCGTGATGGTCTCCTCGCTCGGGCTCGTCAACACCTACCCCGCGCTCATCCTCCCCTTCATCACTGCCCCCATCGGCGTGTTCCTCATGCGGCAGTTCATCATGGGCATCCCCGACGCGCTGCTCGAGGCCGCCCGCCTCGACGGGGCGGGGGAGTGGCGCATCTTCTCGCGCATCGTGATGCCGCTGTGCGGGCCGCCGCTCGCGACCCTCGGCATCCTGACGTTCCTCGCCTCCTGGAACAACTTCCTCTGGCCGCTGGTGGCGGCCCAGACCGAGGAGATGTACACGCTTCCCGTCGCGCTCTCGCTCTACTCGACGGGACAGAACGCGACCAACTACGGACTGCTCCTGGCCGGATCCGTGCTCGTCATCGCGCCCATCATCGTGCTGTTCGTCTTCCTGCAGCGCTGGTTCATCCGGGGCGTCGCCACCACCGGTCTGAAGTGACCCACGCGCCGACCTCCGCGTCGCCGCATCCGTCCCCCACAAGCGAAAGCACCTCATGCGACCCGAATTCCACACCGCGCCCGATGGAACCCGTTTCCGCGACCTCAACGGCAATGGCGTCCTCGACCCCTACGAGGACCCGCGCCTGACCCCGGAGGAGCGCACCGACGATCTGCTCAGCCGGATGTCGCCGGCCGAGAAGATCGGCCTCATGTTCCAGACCGTCATCGAGATCGGTCCCGATGGCGAGCTCCTCGAGACACCGGGCGCCATCTCGAAGTCGCCGACGACCGACGTCGTGGTCGGCAAGAACATGACGCACTTCAACGTGCACGCCATCCGCACGGCTCGTGAGGGCGCTCGCTGGAACAACAACCTGCAGAGACTCGCCGAGAGCACGCCGCACGGCGTCCCGGTGACGATCAGCACCGATCCGCGGCACGCGTTCGTCGAGAACACCGGCGTCGCCTTCTCCGCGGGTCCCTTCTCGCAGTGGCCGGAGCCGCTGGGGCTCTCCGCGCTCGACGACCTCGAGGTCATCGAGCAGTTCGCCGACGTCGCCCGTCGCGAGTACTGCGCGGTCGGTATCCGGGCGGCGCTGCACCCGCAGATCGACCTCCCCACCGAAGCTCGCTGGGGTCGTCAGGCCCAGACGTTCGGCTTCGATGCCGAGCGGGTCTCGCAGATCACCGCCGCCTACCTGCGCGGCTTCCAGGGCGACGTGCTCGGCGCTGAGAGCGTCGCGTGCACGACGAAGCACTTCCCGGGCGGCGGACCGCAGCTCGACGGTGAAGACGCGCACTTCCCGTACGGACGCGAGCAGGTCTACCCGGGCGGCATGTTCGACTATCACCTCGAGCCCTTCCGCGAGGCGATCCGGCGCGGCACGGCCGGCATGATGCCGTACTACGGCATGCCGGTCGGACTCGAACGGAACGGCGTGCCGATCGCCGAGGTCGGGTTCGCCTACAACCGTCAGATCGTGACGGACCTCCTGCGCGACGAGCTCGGCTACGACGGCGTCGTCGTCACCGACTGGGAGCTCGTCAACGACAACCACGTCGGCGACCAGGTGCTGCCCGCTCGCGCGTGGGGCGTCGAGGAGCTCGACCCGACGGAGCGGATGCTGCGGCTGCTGGACGCCGGGGTCGACCAGTTCGGCGGCGAGGAGTGCACGGAGCTGCTCGTCGGCCTCGTCGAATCCGGCACCGTGCCGCTCGAGCGCATCGACGTCTCGGCCCGGCGCATCCTGCTCGTGAAATTCCGGCTCGGCCTCTTCGACGACCCGTACGTCGACGAGGACGAGGCCGAGCGCATCGTCGGCAACGCCGATTTCCGCGCGCTCGGCACCCGCGCGCAGGCGGAGTCGCTGACCGTTCTGCAGAACCGCGACGAGGTGCTGCCGATCCGTTCGGCGCCGCGTCCGAAGATCTACGCCGAGAACGTCGGCGACGCCGCGATCGCCCCGTACGGCGACCGCGTCGAGCGGCCCGAGGACGCCGACGTCGCGATCGTCCGTGTCGGAGCGCCCTTCGAGCCTCGCGACGACTTGTTCCTCGAGAAGTGGTTCCACCAGGGTTCCCTCGACTTCGGCCCCGGGCTGGTGTCGCGACTGGGTCGTGTCGCGACGCACGCCCCTCTCGTGCTGGTCGTCGGCCTCGACCGGCCCGCGGTCCTCACCCCCTTCGTTCCCGTCGCTTCGGCGATCGTCGCCGACTACGGCAGCTCGGATGCCGCGGTGCTCGCCGCGCTCACCGGCGCGGTGCCGCCGCGGGGCACGCTGCCCGTCGAGATCCCGCGATCCATGGACGCCGTGCGCCGTTCCCGGACCGACGTCCCGGGCGACACGGACGAGCCGATCTTCCCGCGGGGGACCGGACTGTCGATCGTGCCGGCGTGAGGTGCGTCGGTAGACTCCCCGGGGAATCGAGGTAGTCATGGTGGTCGGACGACCCACGGTCTACGACGTCGCGGAACGAGCCGGGGTGTCGATCGCGACGGTCTCGTTCGCGTTCCGGCGCCCCGATAAGGTGCGCACCGAGACCCGCGACATGGTGCTGCGGGTCGCACGCGAGCTGGGGTACGTCCCCAGCGGCTCGGCCCGGAACCTCGCGCGCGGCCGCACCGGAGTGCTCGGGCTGCATCTGTTCGATCTGCTGGTCGAATCGGCGCCGCCCGTCGAGACGGGGTTGACCTCGGGTGCGGCTCCCGAGCGGCCGACGCCGCCCGGGCTCACCGATCTCGCCGAGCTCGACCTCGACGTCGACCTGATCGCGTGGGACGCCGACGAGGACGTCCGCCGGAGCGCTCCCCGGACGTTCCCGCTCTACGTCGATGAGATCCAGCGCGGCTTCGTGCTCGAGTGCAAGCGGGCCGGCACCGCGGTGCTGCTCAGCACCGGGGGATTGGGGGCGTCCGAGATCGCCGACACGGCGGGGCAGGTCGACGGCCTCGCGATCCTGCCGGGCCCGACGGTGACCGCGTCTCTCGGCTCGGTGTCGTCGACGCTCCCGGTCGCCGTGCTGAGCTCGCCGCTGGGTGACGCGCACCATGTCCTCGCCGACAACGCTGGTGGTGAGCGGATGCTCGTCGATCATTTCGTCGAGGTCCACGGCGTCTCCACCTTCGGGTGGATCGACGCGCCTGCGGGCTTCGACACCGACGAGCGCCGCGCCGCCTTCTTCGATGCCGTCGCCTCTCACCCCGGCGCGCGCGCCGAGATCATCGACACCGTCGAGCTCGAGCGCGCACCGGTGTTCCCGGGGCTGAGCTCACGAGCACGCGAGAGCACGCTCCCCGAAGCGGTGCTGTGCGCGACCGATCAGATCGCGCTCGCCGCGCTCGACGTGCTGCACGCCCGGGGTATCGTCGTGCCCCGCGACGTGCGGCTCGCCGGCTTCGACGGCATCCAGGCGGCCGGGATGTCGTCGCCGCCGCTGACGACCGTGCGCCAGCCGATGGAGCTCATGGGGCGCATCGCCGCCCACCTGCTGCTGACCGATCCGGGAGACGGCTCGGCGCGGCGCAGCGTGCGCGTCGAGGTGGGGCTCCGGGTCGGCGGAAGCTGCGGGTGCCCGGTCAGTCCGTGATGCGGCAGTGCGTCCGCAGCTCACCGATCCCGTCGATCCCGACGGTGACGACGGAGCGGTCGCGCAGGAAGATCTGCGGGTCGCGCGAGTAGCCGGCGCCGCCCGGGCTGCCGGTCGAGATGAGCGTGCCGGGCAGGAGCGTGGCCGCCGTCGAGAGGTGCGCGACAAGCGTCGCGACCGAGCGGATCATCTGTCCCGTCGAGGCGTCCTGCACCGTCTGGCCGTCGACGACGGCCCAGATGTGAAGGTCTTGCGGGTCGGGGACCTCGTCGGCGGTCACCACGTAGGGTCCTGTCGGCGTGAACCCGTCGAAGGACTTGCAGCGCGACCACTGCGCCTCGGAGAACTGGATGTCGCGCGCGGTGATGTCGTTGACCACCGTGTAGCCCCAGACGTGGTCGAGAGCCGTGTCGGCAGGGACGTCCTTGGCCGCGGTGCCGATGATGACGCCGAGCTCGGCCTCGTAGTCGACCGACTCGCTGAGGCTCCGCGGCCACGACGTGATCGCGTCGTGCGCGGTGAGCGAGTTCGGCCACAGGGTGAACACGGTGGGCGCGGTGTCGGCCTTCAGGCCCAGCTCGCTCGAGTGCGCCGCGTAGTTCAGCCCGACAGCCAGCACGATCGGCGGGGCCAGAACGGCCGATGCGAACGCCGAGCCGGTGATGTCGTGCCACGCGACGCCCTCGCTCGTCGACGCGTCCGCGACGCGCGCAAGCCCGTCGTCGCCGAGCTCGATGAGCTGCTGCAGTCGTTCGGGTGCGCCGGCGAACAGGTCGCCGACGAACGTGGCCCGGTCGTCTTCGACGAGCACGAGGCGGGGATCGTCGGCCCCCGCGGTCATCACGTGGGCAAAGCGCATGCTCTCAGGCTACCCGGCTCACGACTCGGTCGCGGCGCGACGTCCTCGCCATAGGGCGGACGCCGCGCGCGCTCTAGGGTGGGGGCGTGTCGTTCCCGTCGCCTCTCTCGCAGCCGCAGCCCGGTCACCCCGGTCCCATCCCGGCCGCGCCGACCTCGCCGCCCGTCGTCCCCGTTCGGGCGCGTCCCGGCGGCTGGGCGGCGCTCTGGGTCGGCGCGGTCCTCGTGGTGCTGCTCCTCGGACTGGCGGCCTACCTCGTGTCGTTCCTCGGCTGGTTCGCCTCGATCGTGGGAGCCGTGCTCGCGCTGCTGCCGCTGCTGGGAGTGCTGTGGGTCGTCCGCATCGTCGATCGCTGGGAGCCCGAGCCGCCACGGCTGCTGTGGATCGCGCTGCTGTGGGGCGCCGTCGCGTCGGTGGTCATCGCGCTCGGCGTCGACCTTCTCGTGACCATCGCCACCGGTCCGGCGCGTGACCCGCTCCTCGAGGCGATGAAGAGCGTCGTGCAGGCGCCCATCGTGGAGGAGATCGCGAAGGGGCTCGGCATCCTCCTCATGCTCCGTCTCGGGCGCCGCTACTTCGACGGACCCGTCGACGGCGTCGTCTACGGGGCGATGATCGGGGCGGGGTTCGCCTTCACCGAGAACATCCTCTACTTCGCCGACAGCCTGATCACCGGCGGTCTTGCTCAGGTGTCGGTCACGTTCGTGCTGCGCGGCATCCTCTCGCCCTTCGCCCACGTCATGTTCACGGCCGCGACCGGCTTCGCGGTCGGACTCGCCGTGCGGCGGGGAGCACGGGGCGCCGCCGTGTTCGGGCCCTGGGCGACCGGCCTCGCCGTCGCGATCCTGCTGCACGCGCTCTGGAACGGCTCGGCTGCTTTCGCCGACTTCTTCGCCCTCTACGTGACGCTCCAGGTGCCTCTGTTCATCGGGTTCGTGATCGGCGTGCTGCTGCTGCGCCGCGAGGAGGCGCGCCTCACCCGCGAGCGGCTCGACGACTACGCCGCGGCGGGCTGGTTCACCCCCGTCGAGGTCGACCTGCTCGCCACCGGGGGAGGCCGAAGGCGCGCGCTGGCCTGGGCGCGGACACTTCCCGGCGACCGCACCGAGACGATGCGGGCATTCATCGCCGAGGCGACGCGTCTCGCCGCCGCACGCCAACGGGCGCTGACCGGCCGCGACGATCGGGCGCTCTCCGACGAGCGCGAGCATCTCGCCCGGGCCACGCGCCTGCGACAGGCCCTGCTGCGACCGTGACCCTCGACCGGGACGACACCGCCCGGGAAAGACTCAGCGCCCGGTGCTGCGGCGATGCCTGCATGTCTCCCGGGCGCTGAGTTGGCCTGCCCTCATGATCCTCCCGCCGCCGCGCCGCGTCAAGAGGTGCGCTCGGGTGGGCGCCGCGTTGCACCCGTCCTCGCCCTCGGGTTGGATGGACACCATGACTGACGACCGCACCAAGCCCGAGATCGACGCCCCCGAGGGGCCCGCGCCCGATGACCTCGTCGTTCGCGACCTGATCGTCGGCGACGGCGCCGAGGCCAAGCCCGGCGACACCGTCACCGTTCACTACGTCGGCGTCGAGTACACCTCCGGCGAGGAGTTCGACTCGTCGTGGAACCGCGGTGAGAGCATCCAGTTCCCGCTCCGCGGTCTGATCCAGGGGTGGCAGGACGGCATCCCGGGCATGAAGGTTGGCGGACGCCGCGAGCTCGTGATCCCGCCGCACCTGGCCTACGGCCCCGCCGGCGGTCACTTCCTCGGCGGCAAGACCCTGATCTTCATCATCGACCTGCTCGCGGTCGGCTGACCCGACGGACACCGCTCGACGGGCGGATGCTGCACAGCGCGGCATCCGCCCGTCGCCATTCGGCACCGGAAATTTACATTCGCGGGAATAGGCTGTGCGCGGGCCGCGTTGCCGACCCCTTGTACGCCGGAGCCCTCCCGGACACCTACGACGAAGGACGATCATGACCACGACCACCGACATCCCCGGTTACAAGGCTGGCACCTGGGTGCTCGACGCCTCCCACAGCGAGGTGGGCTTCAGCGTCCGCCACATGATGATCTCGAAGGTGCGCGGCACCTTCGCCGTCGCCGAGGCGACCATCGTCGCCCCCGAGAACCCGCTCGAGCTGACGCTCGACGCCAAGGTCGACGTCGCCTCGATCAACACCAAGGACGAGGGGCGCGACAACCACCTCCGCAGTGCCGACTTCTTCGACGTCGAGAACTACCCCAACATCACGTTCGTCTCGACCGGCGTGCGTCAGCAGGGCGGCGACTTCCTCGTCGACGGCGACCTCACCATCAAGGATGTCACCAAGCCGGTGACCTTCGAGGTCGAGTTCGGCGGCTTCGGCACCGACCCGTGGGGCAACTACAAGGCCGGCGCGACGGCCAAGACCGTCATCAACCGCGAGGAGTTCGGCCTCACCTGGAACGCCGCGCTCGAGACCGGCGGCGTCCTCGTCGGCAAGGACGTCACCATCGAGCTCGACCTGCAGGGCTCCATCCAGGCCTGATCGCCCGGTTCTCTCCGAGGGGCGGATGCTGCGGCATCCGCCCCTCGTCGTGTCTCCGGGGGCGCGTCGTCCGGCTCACGGGGTCGGGTGGGCCGCGTCGTAGGCGCGGAACGCGGGGGCGAGGCGCACGAGGAGCGCCACCAGACCGACGATGATGAAGCCGCCCAACAGTGGCGGGAACCACAGTGCCGTGACGGTCGCGAGCGTCCCGGCGTACAGCGCGCCCAGCCTCGGACCGCCGGCGACCACCACGATGAACAGGCCCTGCAGTCGGCCTCGGATCGCATCGGGGACGGCGGCCTGCACCATCGTGTTGCGGTAGATCGAGCTGACGTTGTCGGCCGCGCCGGAACCGGCCAGCGCGAGGCCGGCGAGGGCGATCAGGGCGACGTTCGCGGACTCCTCGCCTACGGTCCCCGGGGCGAGTACACCGAACGACCCCGCGAGCAGGACGGCGCCGAACAGGGCGATCGTGACGCCGTAGGCGATGATCGCCCTCTCGATGCCACGGCCGTGCAAGGGATAGCGCGCGATCGGTCCCGAGAACAGGCTCGAGAAGAACGCGCCGACGGCGATGGCGGCTGTCAGCAGCCCCGTCGTGATCGCGCCGCCGCCGAGCAGCACTGCGCCGATGGCGGGGAAGAGTGCGGTGGGCTGACCGAACGTCATCGCGATGATGTCGAGGATGAACTGCAGCCGGATGTTCTTCGCGCGCTTGATGAAGCGCCAGCCGTCGGCGAGCGATCGCAGGCCCGGGCGGACGACGGCGCCCTCCGGGCGGATGCTGGGCAACGACCAGAGGCCGAGGAAGAGGGCGCTCATGAGCACGAGGTCGATCGTGTAGGTCCAGCCGTAGCCGGTGAAGGCCACGAGCAGCCCGGCCGCGGCCGGCCCGACCGAGACCATGATCCCCATGGTGATGCCGCCGAGCGCCGAGGCTGCGGGCAGCAGCTCGCGGGGGATCAGCCGCGGCACGATCGCCTGCCGTGCCGCCATGACGACCGAATTGGCAGCAGAGTTCACGACCGCGATGGCGTAGAGCCACGCGACCGTCTCGCCGCCGCTCCAGGTCAGCACCATCAGGACGGCCGTCGAGACGAAGGTCACGGATGCCGCGATGATGGCGACCCGGCGCCGGTCGAACGCGTCGGCGAGCATGCCCCCGTAGAGGCCGGCGATGATCATCGGCACGAGCCCGGCGACCGCGATCATCGCGACGGCGAACGTCGACGCCGTGAGGTCGTACATGTGGAGCATGATCGCGACGATGGTCAACTGCCCGCCGAGGCCGGCGAGGGTCGAGCCGACCCACATGCGCGCGAAGGCGGGGGAGGTGGTCAACGGCCGCAGATCGATGAGGTGATCCCGACGCAGGCGCATCATGCGAGCCTAGATGACTGGTACAGTAGAGCGGTTGCCGTTCGATCGGCCGCGGATAAAGAGAGCTCGCACATCGGGTGACGGGCGCCGCGCAATGAGAAGGAAGGGGATCCCATCTATGGCACTCGAAGCAGACGTCAAGAAGGCGATCATCGAAGAGTACGCGACGCACCCCGGTGACACCGGATCCCCCGAGGTGCAGGTCGCGCTCATGTCGCAGCGCATCAAGGACCTCACCGAGCACCTCAAGACCCACAAGCACGACCACCACTCGCGCCGTGGGCTCTTCCTGCTCGTCGGTCAGCGCCGTCGACTGCTCGGCTACCTCCAGGAGCTCGACATCCAGCGTTACCGTACGCTGATCGAGCGCCTCGGTCTCCGCCGCTAAGGAGAGCGACTCCGCGCACAATCGCGCAAAACATTCTTGCGAAGGCCGTCCCAGGTGTGGGGCGGCCTTCGGCTTTTCCCGAGCCCGCGCCGCGAGAACGTACCTTCACCGCGAGAACGTACGCCGTCTGGTGCGTTGTCGCGGAGACGGTGCGTGTTCGGCGGCGGGTGTTCGGTGGTGTGTGCTCAGCGGCGGGCCGCGGCGAGCAGATCGGCGTGCCAGCGCTCGGCGACGTCGGGGTGGGCCCGCAGGCGCGACTTCAGCGCGTTCTCGCCGTGCACCCCGTGGATCGGGTTGGTCGGATCCTTCGTGACGCCTCTCGCCTCGGCGGCGAGTTCGGCGGGCAGGTCGATGAGCGGGAATCGGGCGTCGAGGGCGGGGTTGAAGAAGAACGGCACCGAGATGCGGTCGTCGGGGTAGCGCGGCGACACGACGCGGTGGTTCGTCGCGATGAGATAGCCGTCGGTCGCGTACTCGAGCAGTTCGCCGATGTTGACGACGAAGGCTCCCGGCACCGGCGGAGCGTCGACCCATTCGCCGTTGCGCTGCACCTGCAGGCCACCCTTCCCGGGCTCGACCCACAGCAGCGTCAAGGCGCCCGAGTCCTTGTGCGCGCCGACACCCTGCTGCGGGGTGGGGTCGTCCTTGCCGGGGTAGCGGACGATCTTCAGCAGGGTCTGGGGCTCGCCGAAGTGGTCGTCGAAGTACGTCGCGGGGGCGCCGAGGGCCTCGGCCCAGGCGCGGAGCAGACGCCGCGCGACCTCGGAGAGGTGCGCGACCCACGCGTCGGCGACCTCGCGCAGCTCGGGCTGCGCGGCCGGCCACAGGTTGGGGCCGATGAGCCGGGCGTAGTCGGGCGCGTCGGGGTCGTCGACCGCGGACCGTTCGGGACCGATGTCGATCTGCTCGCGCCAGTCGACCCGGCCCTGCGTGAGCTCGCCGCCGACGCGCGTGTAGCCGCGGAAGTGCAGGCTGTTGACGTTCTCGATCGCGAGCTTGTCGGCCTCGGGCAGGTCGAAGAACTCGCGCGCGACGCGGTGGAGCCGGTCCTCGAGACCGGCGGGGATGCCGGTGCCGGTGAGGTAGAAGAAGCCGACGTCGTGCGTCGCGGCGCGCAGCTCGTCGCGGAAGCGGGCGACATCGGCGGCGTCGCCGTCGAGCTGGGAGAAGTCGAGAACGGGAAGGGAGAGCTCGCTCATGCAGTGAGGCTACGAGCCCTCTGCGGCATCCGCTCGTTTGTTGCGCGGGATGACCTCGCCGGCCTCGCGCGGACGGCGCGACCCCGTCGGGTCGCTGCGCCGGCCCTCGCGGCCCGCGAGCTGCGGGTCGCGGAAGAGCCACGCCGGGCGGGGCTCGACGAGCGGCCGGAACACTCGTCGAACCGGAGCCGTGGCCAGACCCAGAGCGATGAGGATCGACGCGACGACGACGAGCGGCAGCCACACCCACGTGGGTTCGGCGTCTCGCAGCACGCCCGACTCCCGGAACGGGTACAGCACGAACGAGTGCAGCAGGTAGATGTACATCGTGTACTGCCCGAGCCGGGTCCAGCGGTGCGAACCGCGGGGGACGAGGGCCAGGAAGGATGCCGTGAGGGCGAGCGCCACGAGCAGCAGGGCGACCCGCACGGCTCCCGCCCACCATTCGGAGCTGCCCGCATCCGAGTAGCTCGCGTCGTAGAACATCCACTTTCCGAGGTTGATGTCGCGCCATGTTCCGATGAATGCCCAGGCCGCCCATCCCGCGAGCCCGAGCGTCGCGACGGCCGCCGTCACGGTCGTCGGGGTGCGCCGCAGCAGGTCGAACCGGTCGACGACGTCGCGGTCGCGCAGCCACCAGCCGAGCACGAAGAAGGGCAGGAAGCCGAGCGTTCGCGACAGCGAGAGCGTCGAATCGATGTTCGGGAGGTACCCGGAGATCACCGAGATCGCGAAGGCCCACAGGAGCGGCCACCGCAGGAGCGCGAGGTAGGGCAGGACCAGGCGGAAGATCCCGAGCGCCAGCAGGAACCACAGCGTCCACGAGGGCTGGGTCGGGTTGGGGTTCGCGTGGCCCTCGACGAGGAACTTCGTGAGCGTCCAGAGTCCCTCGAAGATCACGTACGGCACGAGGATGTCGGTGATGACGCGGGCCATCTGCCGCCGCGATTGCGGGTCGGACTTGGAGAAGTAGCCCGAGATGATCGCGAACGCGGGCATGTGGAACGCGTAGATCACGAGGTACATCGCCATCGCGATGTCGGAGTCGTACGTCAGGCGCTGGATCGCGTGACCCAGCACCACCAGCACGATACAGGCGAAGCGGGCGTTGTCCCAGAAGGGCACGCGCCGCTTCGGGCGCGTTCCGGTCGTGCCGGTGGCGGGATGCGTCATCGTGGATGAAACACTATCCCGGGGGAATAGTCCGAGCGCGACCGCGTTGCATGGTTTATATTCATTTGCATGAAACGGATGCCGCGGCATCCGGGAAGGCGGACCGACGTGAACACGCACACGAGCGAAAACACCGGCTGGTCGGGGATGCAGTTCGGCATCTTCTCCGTGAGCGACATCACGGCAGACCCGACGAGCGGCCACACCCCGAGCGAAGCGGAGAAGATCCGCGCCGCCGTGACCATCGCCAAGCATGCCGAGGATGTCGGGCTCGACGTCTACGCGATCGGCGAGCACCACAACCCGCCGTTCTGGTCGTCGTCGCCCACCACGACGCTCGCCTACATCGCGGCGCAGACCGAACGCCTCATCCTCTCCACGGCCACGACGCTCATCACGACGAACGACCCGGTGAAGATCGCCGAGGACTACGCGATGCTTCAGCACCTGTCGGGCGGCCGCGTTGACCTCATCATGGGGCGCGGCAACACCGGCCCGGTCTACCCGTGGTTCGGCAAGGACATCCGTCAGGGCCTGCCGCTCGCGATCGAGAACTACGCCCTGCTGCACAAGCTGTGGCGTGAGGACGTCGTCGACTGGGAGGGCAAGTTCCGCACTCCGCTGCAGGGCTTCACCTCGACGCCCCGTCCGCTCGACGGCGTCGCTCCGTTCGTCTGGCACGGCTCGATCCGCACCCCCGAGATCGCCGAGCAGGCCGCCTACTACGGCGACGGCTTCTTCGCGAACAACATCTTCTGGCCCAAGGAGCACTACCAGCGCCTCATCGACCTGTACCGTCAGCGCTTCGCGCACTACGGCCACGGCACGCCCGAGCAGGCGATCGTCGGTCTCGGCGGCCAGGTGTTCATGAGCGCCAACTCGCAGGATGCCGTTCGGAAGTTCCGCCCGTACTTCGACAACGCCCCCGTCTACGGTCACGGCCCCTCGCTCGAGGACTTCAGCGAGATGACGCCCCTCACCGTCGGGTCGCCGCAGCAGGTCATCGACCGGTACGCGGCGATGCGCGAGACGTTCGGCGACTACCAGCGTCAGCTGTTCCTCATCGACCACGCGGGCCTGCCGCTGAAGACCGTGCTCGAGCAGCTCGACATCCTGGGCGGCGAGGTCGTCCCGGTGCTTCGGAAGGAGCTCGCGCAGGGTCGTGGCGCGGCAGTGCCCGACGCCCCGACGCACGCCGCGCGCGTCCGTGAGGTGTACGGCGACGGCCCGGCGCGCGAAGCGCGGCCCCGCGCCAATCGCGGAGACAACCTCAGCGGCCCCTCGCCCTACCAGGACGCTCCCGCGCCCGCAGGTTCGGCCTTCGGTGTGGCGGCGGCACGATGAGCGCGCGGCGTATCGCGGTCGTCTCGGCCGGCCTGTCGAACCCGTCGTCGACCCGCATGCTCGCCGACCGGCTCGCGACGGCGACGATCGCCGAGCTCACGGCATCCGACATCACCGCGACAGCGGACGTCATCGAGCTGCGCGATCTCGCGCACGACATCACGAACAACCTGCTGACGGGTTTCGCCCCGCCCGCCCTCGAGTCGGCGATCAACTCGGTCGTCTCGGCCGACGCGCTCATCGCTGTGACGCCGATCTTCTCGACGAGCTACTCCGGGCTGTTCAAGTCGTTCATCGACGTGCTCGACCCCGACTCGCTCACCGGGAAGCCCGTGCTCATCGGGGCGAACGCGGGCACGGCTCGTCACTCGCTCGCGATCGACTATGCCATCCGGCCGCTGTTCGCGTACCTGCACGCGGCCCCGGTCTCGACCGGCGTCTTCGCGGCGTCGAGCGACTGGGGGAGCAAGGCCGACGAGGTCGCTCCGCTGAGCGCGCGGGTCGAGCGCGGCGCACGGGAGCTCGCTGCGGCCGTCGTGGCACGCACGCCCGTCACGGACGCGGATCCGTTCGACCCCGCCTCGTACCTGGGCGAGGGCAAGTCGTTCGGTCACCTGCTCGGCGGTCTCGCCGGGGAGTGACCCGCTCGCGGCGCCGCGTGAGGGCGGCCGTGATCACATCGATCGCGGCGCCCAGCGCGAGCGCCGCGGCCACCGACAGGAGCACCGCAAGCAGCGGGGCATCGGGCAGGAGCGCGCCGATCGCCGCGCCGATGACGCTCTGATAGGTGGCCCAGGCCGTCGCCGCGACTCCGGCGATGGCGAGGAAGCGCACGGCCGATATTCGCGTGGCGCCCGCGGTGAGATTGACCGCGAGGCGCGCGAAGGGGATGAAGCGGGCGGTGAAGACGACCGTCGCGGTTCCCCGCTGCAGCCGACCCCCCGCCCACGCGAACGCGCGCTGCACGCGCCGGTGCCGCATCCAACGCCACCGGCGGAGGCCGATCCGACGCCCCACGGCGTAGCAGAGCGCATCCCCGCAGAACGCAGCGGATGCGGCGACACCGACGACGGCCGCCAGCGGGGGATCGCCGGTCGACGCGGCGAGCGCTCCCGCCGCCGTCACCGCGATCTCGCCGGGGACGACGACCAGGACGGAGTCGAGGAGGACGAGCGCGAAGACCGCGACGAGGAGCCAGGGGCCGCCGGACATCGCGGTCAGCAGGTCGTCGAGCACGCGGCATCCCTATCAGCCGTGGATGAACGGAGCGGGAACGGCGACGGTCAGGCGTCCGCGAGGTGACCGAGCGCGGAGGATCGTGTGAACAGTGCGCGATTCCGGCTGGTTCAGCAGACAGTGGCGCGCCGTCGGCGACACCCTGGTCTTGTGAGAGTCGCGGTGGTCACCGAGTCCTTCCTTCCCCACATGAACGGCGTGACCGGTTCGGTCCTGCGGGTGCTCGAGCATCTCGAGCATCGCGGGCACGAGGCCTTCGTCGTCGCGCCGGGCGCGGGGCGACGGCATCCGCTCGCCGTTCCGGGTCGAGCGGTGCGGTCGATCCCGATGCCCCGGTATCCCGCCGTGCGCGTGGCGGCCCCGCCCGTGGTCTCGGTCGCGCGGGCGCTGCGAGAGTTCCGCCCAGACGTCGTGCACCTCGCATCGCCGTTCCTTCTCGGCTGGCAGGGGCTTCTCGCCGCCGAGGGCCTCGGGCTGCCGAGCGTCGCCGTCTATCAGACCGATGTCATCGCCTACACCGAGCGCTACGGTGTGCCGCACGCCACGGCGCTCACGGCTGCTCACGTGCGGCGGCTGCATCGCCGCGCGACGCTGACGCTCGCCCCCGCCGACGCGGCACGGCTGCAGCTGCAGGACCTCGGTGTCGATCGCGTCGCGATCTGGGGCCGCGGGGTCGACGGCATCCGCTTCGCGCCCCACCGCCGCGACGAGGCGTGGCGCGCGCGGGTCGTTCCGGAAACGGCCGACGGCGACGTCATGGTCGGATATGTCGGGCGGCTGGCCCCCGAGAAGCAGATCGAGGATCTGGCGGCACTCAGCTCGCTGCCCGGCGTGCGACTGGTCATCGTGGGCGACGGGCCCTCGCGGACGAGTCTGGAGAGCCTCTTGCCGGATGCCGTCTTCCTCGGCCATCTGCACGGGGACGAGCTCGCCACCGTGATGGCCAGCTTCGACGTTTTCGTGCACCCGGGCGAGAGCGAGACGTTCGGCCAGACCATCCAGGAGGCGCAGGCGAGCGGTGTACCGGTGGTCGCGACGGGTCGCGGCGGCCCGCTCGACCTGGTGCGCAGCAGTGTCGACGGGTGGCTCTACCGGCCCGGCGATGCCGACGATCTCCGCAGCCGGGTCGCCGACCTGGCGGGGGACGCGGCGAAGCGGCGCGCGTTCGGCGCGGCGGCCCGGGAGGCCGTCGCCGGGCGCACCTGGGAGAGCCTCGGCGATGCCCTGCTCGGCCACTACGAGCGTGCGGGCGAGCTGCATGCGATCGACCGTGCCCGGCGGGCTCGCGTGTGGCCGCGCGCCGAGCTGCCCGCCGCGGGCGACGGACCCCCGCTGTGGCGGCGCTACGTCGCGCTGGGCGACTCGATCACCGAGGGGCTCTGCGACACGTCGCGCATGCCGGCGGGGATGCACCGGGGATGGGCCGATCGTCTCGCTCAGCTGCTCGCCTCGGCGGCGCCGCGAGCCGGTGGGGGAACCGGAGCCTTCCAGTACGCGAACCTCGCGGTGCGCAGTAAACGGGTACGGCACCTCGTCGACGAGCAGGTTCCGGCGTGCCTGGCGCTGCGGCCCGAACTCGTCTCGGTGCTCATCGGTGCCAACGACCTCGTGCAGGCCCGGGTGGACGTCGCGAGCGTCGCCGACGAGGTCGAGATCGCGGTCCGGCGGTTGCGGGAATCCGGGGCGGACGTGCTGCTCGCCACGGTGTTCCTTCCGGGGCGGGCCGCGGCGAGCATCTTCGCGCGGCGCTTCGCCGCCTACAACGCCCGGCTGCGAACGATCGCGTCGAGGACGGGCGCCATCCTGGTCGACCTCGAGGCTGTGCCGGAACTCGCCCGCCTCGAGCTGTGGGCCGACGACAAGGTGCATCTGCGCTCGCGCGGGCATCGGCTCGTGGCCTATCGCGCGGCGGAAGCGCTCGGGGTGCCGCACGCCGAGGCGCTCGCCGAGCTCGACGAGGCCTTCCATCTCGACGACGATCCCGTCGTGCCGGGAACGTGGCTGCGTCGCGATGCACTCCCGTGGATGTGGCGGCGCCTGCGCGGCCGCACGGCCGGCGACGGCGTCGCCCCCAAGCTCCCCGCCTACGTGCGCATCGGCCCCACGGCCCCGCGCCGCTCGTCCCTCCCGCAGCAGTAGCCCGCCCCGCCCCGCCCCGCCCGCCGAGAGCGACGCGCGGTCAGGGGCGCCAGCGGTACTCGGCCTCGGGGCGGCCGGGGGCCCCGTAGCGCTGGGCCCGTTCGGCGCGGCCGGCGTCGGCGAGGTGCTCGAGGTATCGTCGCGCCGCGACGCGCGACATCCCGAGCGCCTCCGCAGCCTCGCGGGCGGACAGGGCTCCGGCCTCGCGGAGCCGGTTCGACACGTGCTCGAGCGTCTCGGGAGAGAGCCCCTTGGGGACGGGCGCCGTGACCGGGCGCAGCGCCCCCAGCATCGCGTCGATCTCGGCCTGGGTCGCCGCGCCCGTGGTCTCGCTCGCGCGCTCGCGGTAGCGCGCGTACTGCGACATCCGTTCCCGGAAGTCGGCGAAGGTGAAGGGCTTCACGAGGTACTGCACCGCGCCGAGGCCGACGACCTGGCGCACCACGTCGGCATCCCGCACCGAGGTGATCGCGATGACGTCGACATCCCGGGCTCGCGCGCGCACATGGCGCAGGACGTCGAGTCCCGATCCGTCGGGCATCGTCATGTCCAGCAGCACGAGGTCGATCTCGTCCGTGGCCGGGCTGTCGAGGAGGGCTCGCAGGGCGGCACGTGCGCCGCTGCACTCGGCGACGACCCGGAATCCGTCCAGCCGCTCGATGTAGTGGCGGTGGAGGTCGAGGGTGAGGGCTTCGTCGTCGACCAGCAGCACGCCGATCATGTTTCCCTCCTCGGCAGGATGACGCGGAACGTCGTCGGGTCGTGATCGAGGGTGAGGCTACCGCCGGCGTCGTCGACGATCGCTGCGACGAGGGCGAGACCGACACCACGTCCTTCGGCGCCGGCGGGTTTCGTGGAGAAGCCGTGCTCGAAGATCCGGCGCCGGAGCTCGGGAGGGACGCCGGTTCCCGAGTCCGACACGGCGATCTCGAGCTCGTCCTCCTCGGTGCGCGTCATCCTGATCTCCACCCAGCGCGGTTCGGGCCCGCCGGCGGCGGCGTCGAGCGCATTGTCGATGAGATTACCGACGACCGAGACGGCGTCGACCGGCGAGAGCACCGAGCGAGGCGCGTCGGGTTCGATGCGGGAGCGCCACCGGATGCCGCGTTCCTTGGCCTGCGAGGCCTTGCCGAGCAGCAGCGCCCCGACGGTCGGGTCGCCCTCGCGGCGGGCCGCGACCTCGTCGACCAGCACCTGGCTCTGCCGCGAGGTCTCGGCGAGGATCTCGATCGCCTCGGGGGTGCGACCCAGCTCGAGCAGGGCGATGGCGGTGTGCATGCGGTTGCCGTGCTCGTGGGTCTGCGCCCGCAGGGCTTCGCCGAGTGTACGGAGCGACTCGAACGACGAGACGGCGTCGCGGACGGCGCCGGCGGGCAGGTCTCCGGTGACCTGCCGCGTCGCCCGACGCGCGACGACGGCTCCGACGAGACCAGCCGCCAGGAGCGCGGCCGCGATGCCGACGACGACGAGGATGCGGGGCCCCAGAGTCGCCGCGATGCTGCCGATCGTCACGCCGACAGAGACCCACCCGACGACGGCGCCGCCGCTCTCCACGGGCACGATGGTGCGGATCGAGGGGCCGAGGGTGCCCGTGAACTCCTCCGTCAACGCGCGTGACGTGGTGGGGATCGAACCCAGGTAGCGCTCGCCGATCCGCTCGGCGTCGCGGTGCGTAATCCGGATGCCGCTCGGGTCCATGATCGTGACGAAGTCGACGCGGGCATCGACGATCACCTGTTCGACCTGGGGCTGCAGCTCCGCGGATGCGAGGTCGCGGTCGCCGGCGGCGAGGAGGTCGGCGACCTGCGCCGAGTCGGCGACGGTCTGCGCGACGGCCTGGGTGACGCGCTCGGCCTCGGACCGCGCGGACCGCTGGCCGTCGGCGATGAGGATGCCGGCGATCGCCAGGGTGAGGAGCGCCACGGCCACCGCGACCGCGACGAACACGAGCGAAGCGGCGCTGCGGGTGCGCGTTGTCATGCCGCTCTCGCTCTCGTCGTCGTCGTCGGGTGCTGCCACGTCGCAGGCCGTGACCAATACGACCATAAATCGGCGTCCGCGCGGAACGGCCGGACGCTGAGAGCGCACCGACAGAGACGTCGGCATCGGACAACGACTGTTCAGCTGGAGGAGACCATGGCTCTCACATCATCTTTCCGCCTGCCGGGGTACAACGCCCGGAAAGGCAAGCAGGCCTGGGACAAGCACACGTGGCTCTACGTCTCGGTCATCCTGGCGGTCGTGCTGGGCGCGGTCGTCGGCCTCGTATGGCCTTCCTTCGCCGTCGGTCTCGAGCCGCTCGGCAAGGGCTTCGTCAACCTCATCAAGATGATGATCGCGCCGATCATCTTCTGCACGATCGTGGTGGGCGTCGGCTCCATCGCGAAGGCCGCGACGGTCGGGCGCATCGGCGGTCTCGCGCTGCTGTACTTCATGGTGATGTCGACCTTCGCCTTGGCGATCGGACTCATCGTGGGCAACATCATCCACCCGGGTGAGGGGCTCAACATGCAGAGCGCGGTCTACGACGCCGGGGCGGCGGCCGAGGCGAAGTCGACGACCGACTTCCTGCTCGGCATCATCCCGACCACCTTCTTCTCGGCGTTCACCGGTGAGAGCGTGCTCCAGGTGCTGTTCATCGCGCTGCTGGTCGGCTTCGCGTTGCAGGGACTCGGCGAGAAGGGCGCCCCGATCATGAGCGCCGTGAAGAACCTGCAGACGCTGGTCTTCCGCATCCTCGGCATGATCCTGTGGCTTGCTCCGATCGGCGCCTTCGGTGCGATCGCCGCGGTGGTCGGCAAGACCGGTGTCGCCGCCATCGTGAGCCTCGGTGTGCTGATGATCGCGTTCTACATCACGTGCATCGTCTTCATCGTCGCGGTGCTCGGCACGCTGCTCTACGCCGTGGCGCGGATCAACATCTTCAGCCTGATGAAGTACCTCGCCCGCGAGTACCTGCTGATCGTCGGGACCTCGTCGAGCGAGTCCGCGCTGCCCCGCCTGATCGCCAAGATGGAGCACGTCGGCGTCTCGAAGCCGGTCGTGGGTATCACGGTCCCCACGGGATACTCGTTCAACCTCGATGGGACGGCCATCTACCTCACGATGGCGTCGCTGTTCATCGCCGCCGGGATGGGCGCTCCGATGTCGATCCCCGAGCAGATCGGACTGCTGGTCTTCATGATCATCGCCTCGAAGGGCGCGGCCGGAGTCACCGGCGCCGGCCTCGCGACCCTCGCCGGCGGTCTGCAGGCGTACCGGCCCGACCTCGTCAACGGCGTCGGCGTGATCGTCGGCATCGACCGGTTCATGTCGGAGGGTCGCGCGCTGACCAACTTCACCGGGAACGCGGTCGCGACGATCCTCATCGGAACCTGGACCCGCGAGTTCGACCGCGACCAGGCCCGCGCCGTGCTCAGCGGCGAGCGCCCCTTCGACGAGGCGATGCTCACCGGTCACGGTCACGACGGGATGTCGAACGACACCGGCGCCGTCAACACGCAGGGACTCGGTGACGCCGCCCTCGAGGAGGCCGCGGCGAAGGAGGAGCGCGCTCGCCTCCGCCGCGAGGCCGCGACGCGCTGACGGTTCCCGATCTCCGGTGGCCGCGGATCCGAGAAATCGGATGCCGTGGCCACCGGCATTCTCGACGGCAGGCGAAACCGGCTCGCTGGCGCGCAGGGCGACGGGCCCCGCGAGGAGAAGGTGGAACGCGACCGCTCAGAATGGCGCGGCCCCGGGGCCGGGTGGCTCTGTGGACGTGAAGGCGACCGTGAATGCGACGAGGGGTGGTGGTGCGTCTTCGCGATAGATCCGTCCGGTGGGTGAGGTCCAGATCAGCCTTCCGCCGGGGAGTTGTCGTACTCGCCATCGGGTGTGGTGTTTGACGTCGTGGTGTCTCTTGCAGAGGTTCGCGAGGTTGCACACGTGCGTCGCGCCGCCGTCGGATGCGGCGATGGTGTGGTCGATCTCGCAGCGGATGGCGGGTTGCCGGCATCCGGGGAACCGGCAGTGCCGGTCTCGGGCTCGCAGCAGCCGCACCATGGCAGCGGTGGGCCGGTAGCTGTCGCATTCGAGGACGGTTCCGGTGACCGGGTGGGTGAGAAGCCGGTCCCACGAGGTCGCGTTGCCGGCGAGTTCGCGTGCGGTGTTCGCATCGATGGGGGAGCGCCCCGCCAGATCGGCAGGCCCCTCGTCTTGCCCCATGAGTGTCAGCGCGGACACGGCGACTTGCACGTGTGCCCGGATTGCCCCGAGCGTTCCGCCGCCGTCACCGGTGCCAGTCGGGTCGAGCGCCGGCGATCCAGTCAGGAGGAGGTCGCTGAACACGTCGGCGCGGACCTGATCGATCGTGCGGGCATCGTCGACGAACGACGACCCGTCGCGAATCGTCGTGTCGGCGCCGGGTGAGCCGCCGTTCGCGTCGGCTCGAACGCCAGGCGCCTCGGCTCGAGCGTCAGGGGCGTCGGCTCGAGCGTCAGCGCCGCCACCCGCCCCGTCAGCCTGGGCCCGCGCGTTGATGATCTCCCGCGCCTGCCGCGTGAGCCGGTCCACGATTCCGTCGGCGATCACGGTCGGCAGGGTCGCGATCAGGTCCGACATCCCATCCGCCCCGGCCTGCACTCGCACGCACCGCCCCGCCGCGGCCTCCTCGTGCCGCTCGGTGAACGACCGCGGGTGCATCTGCTCCGCCAGCATCCGCAATGTCTCCAGCACCCGGTTGGGCCTCTCGCCCTCGCACCGCTCGATCGCGACCCGCTCGAACTCCGCCCGGCCCTCTGCGGGCACGAGGCATCCCGTCTCCTGAATCACCCGGACATGCCCGCGGACGATGCGCCCGGCTTCCCAGGCCGCCATCGTCACCGGGTAGTTCTCAACCAGGTCCCGCGCTTCGTCGATCCGCCGCTGCAAAGTGCGGTCGGTCGTGACGAACACTCCGGCAAGTTCCGCGGCGATGCCCCGCAGCGCCATCTCGCGCGCCTTGACCTTCTCCGACGCCCCAGCGGCCTGCTTCTCGGCCAGCAGCCCAGCCGCTGCGAGCACCCGAACCTCACGAATCTGCACGGCTCGCGCGGCATCCGAAACGCCCTCGGCATCCGCGACCAGCTGAGCGAGCGCGTCGACATCGCTGTCGCTGCCCATCCCGCAGCCTGCCCGGCTACCGATCCCATCATTCGAATGCATGTTCGAATACTGTCACGAACCTCCGACATCGCCCCGCCACTCTGCACACACCCCGAAGCGCCCGAGAAATACAGGCGGGGCTCGGACGCGTCAGCATCCGAGCCCCGTTCGCGGGCGGCCGTTCGGCGTCACCCGCTCTTGCGGCGGAACTCCCGCTTCGTCATGGCACCGTGCGACGCGTGCACCGACGAATCGCCGTCGAGGTGTGCCTCTCCGGTGCGGTGCTGGGCGTTCTTCTTTTCGAGCGCCTCGCGGAACTTGCGCTTCACATCGTCGGATGCCGCGCCCGCGGGCTTGTCTGCTTCGCTCATGAGGCCACGATACGCAGGCGAGGGTCTCGCTGGTAGGCTGGGGCAGGTTGCCGTCCGGCACCCGCTCAATTCAACACTGAGCTCATGGAGCGGATCCGGCAGGAAGCTGGTCCCCTGTGGTGGGTTCCCATCCCGATCGAATGCCGATCGCGGAGATGGTGATCTTCGACTGGTGACCAGCGCAGGCGGTTCTCGCGGTTTCGTCCGCGCGCCCATATCTGCCCCGCTCCTTCGCACGATCTCGTGCGCGAAACGCGCGTGCGAGTCTAAACAAAGAAGGAGGGACCTCTTGGAAGGTCCAGAAATCACCGCAGCCGAAGCCGTCCTCGACAACGGCCGCTTCGGCACCCGCACGGTCCGGTTCGAGACCGGACGCCTGGCACAGCAGGCGCAGGGCGCCGTTGCCGCCTACCTCGACGAGGAGACGATGCTCCTCTCGGCCACCAGCGCCGGCAAGCACCCGCGCGAAGGCTTCGACTTCTTCCCGCTCACCGTCGACGTCGAAGAGCGCTCGTACGCCGCAGGCAAGATCCCCGGCTCGTTCTTCCGCCGCGAGGGACGCCCCTCGACCGAGGCGATCCTCGTCTGCCGTCTGATCGACCGTCCGCTGCGCCCGTCGTTCGTCGACGGCCTGCGCAACGAGGTCCAGATCGTCATCACGGTCCTCTCGATCGCACCCGGCGAGTACTACGACGCCCTCGCGATCAACGCGGCATCCGCTTCGACGCAGATCTCGGGCCTGCCGTTCTCCGGCCCGATCGCCGGTGTTCGCCTGGCGCTCGTTCCCGGTCACGGTGAGCACGAGGACCAGTGGGTCGTCTTCCCGAACCAGAAGGTCGTCGAAGAGGCCGTCTTCGACCTCACCGTCGCCGGCCGGGTCCTCCCCGACGGCGAAGTGGCCATCATGATGGTCGAGGCCGAGGCGACCGAGGGCAGCTGGAACCTCATCAAGGGCGGCGCCGTCAAGCCGAGCGAAGAGGTCGTCGCACAGGGCCTCGAGGCCGCGAAGCCCTTCATCAAGCAGCTCGTCGAGGCGCAGGCTTCGATGGCGGCATCCGCGTCGCGTGAGCCGGGCGTCTACCCCGTCTTCCCGCCGTACGCCCCGGAGGTCTACGACTTCGTCGCCGAGCGCGCCTACGGCGAGCTGACGAGCGTCTACCAGATCGCCGACAAGCAGGAGCGCCAGAACGCCGACGACGCGATCAAGGACCGCGTCAAGGGCGAGGTCGCCGCTGCCGTCGAGGCCGAGCAGCTCCCGGCGTCCGCGCTCGCGGAGTTCTCCGCCGCCTACAAGTCGGTCACCAAGAAGATCGTCCGCGGTCGCATCCTCAGCGAGGGCGTCCGCATCGACGGTCGCGGCCTGGCCGACATCCGTCCGCTCGACGCCGAGGTGCAGGTCATCCCGCGCGTCCACGGCTCGGCGATCTTCCAGCGCGGTGAGACCCAGATCCTGGGCGTCACCACGCTGAATATGCTGAAGATGGAGCAGCAGATCGACTCGCTGTCGCCCACGACGAGCAAGCGCTACCTGCACCACTACAACTTCCCGCCCTACTCGACCGGTGAGACCGGCCGCGTCGGCAGCCCGAAGCGTCGCGAGATCGGGCACGGCTTCCTCGCCGAGCGCGCGCTCGTGCCGGTGCTGCCCAGCCGCGAGGAGTTCCCGTACGCGATCCGTCAGGTCTCCGAGGCCCTCGGGTCGAACGGCTCGACCTCGATGGGCTCGGTGTGCGCCTCGACCCTCTCGCTGCTGAACGCCGGTGTGCCCCTGCGCGCCCCGGTCGCCGGTATCGCGATGGGTCTCGTCTCCGACCAGGTCGACGGTGAGACCCGCTACGCGGCGCTGACCGACATCCTCGGCGCCGAGGACGCGCTCGGCGACATGGACTTCAAGGTCGCCGGCACGAGCGAGTTCGTCACGGCCATCCAGCTCGACACGAAGCTCGACGGCATCCCGTCGTCGGTGCTCTCGGCCGCGCTGACCCAGGCCAAGGAGGCTCGTCTGACGATCCTCGGCGTCCTCAACGCCGCGATCGACAGTCCCGACGAGATGGCACCGACCGCCCCGCGCGTCATCAGCGTCCAGATCCCGGTCGACAAGATCGGTGAGCTGATCGGCCCCAAGGGCAAGACGATCAACTCGATCCAGGACGAGACCGGCGCCGACATCTCGATCGAGGAGGACGGCACCGTCTACATCGGCGCGACCGACGGCCCCTCGGCCGAGGCCGCTCGTGCCCGCGTGAACGCGATCGCCAACCCCACCAACCCCGAGGTCGGCGAGCAGTTCCTGGGCACCGTCGTGAAGATCGCGACGTTCGGCGCGTTCATCTCGCTCCTGCCCGGCAAGGACGGACTGCTGCACGTCAGCGAGGTCCGCAAGCTCGCCGGCGGCAAGCGCGTCGAGAACGTCGAAGACGTCCTGGGCGTCGGCCAGAAGATCCTCGTGCGCATCACGAAGATCGACGACCGCGGCAAGCTCTCCCTCGAGCCGGTTCTCGAAGAGACCGCTGACCAGGACGGCTCGGCCGCTGCGAGCGAGGGCCCCGAGGCTCCCGCCGAAGGCTGAATCTCCTGATCACCCGGATGCCCGTCCCCGTCTCGGGGGCGGGCATCCGTCGTTCCCAGAGCGGCCGTGATGAAACAGTTATCTGGAATTCACGGCCCGTTCGCGACAATACGCGCCCACCGGTGCGGGGTGTCCTACTCTCGAAGTGCGCGCCGAGGAGCCGCGCCCCGCGATTCCTCGGTGTCGACGGAGGTGTGTGATGTCGGGGGACCGGGTGGCTCAGGTCGCAGCCGCTGGTGCGCCCGCCGCGGCCGTGCATCCCTCCAGCCCGATCCCGGTGCACGGCAAGCCCGTGGGCGCCGACATCCGCGTCGACCTGGCCGAGACCGGCAAGCGGATCTTCCCCCTCATCCTCGGCGGCTCCGAGTTCGGGTGGACCATCGATCTCGCAGCGAGCCACGCCGTCCTCGACGCTTATGTGCAGCGCGGCGGCAACGCCCTGCACACCTCCGACGGCTACGCCTCGGGTCGCAGCGAGCACATCATCGGCCGCTGGCTCTCCAGTCGGGGAAACCGCGACGACATCGTCGTCACGGTGCGGGTGGGGGGCAACCCCGACAATCCTGGGCTCGGCTCGGTGAATCTCGTACGGTCGGTGGAGGCGTCGCTCGGCCGGCTGGGCATCGATCGCATCGACCTGCTGTACCTGGATGCCGCGACCGACGGCGTCACGGCGCTCGAAGACACTCTCGCGACGGCGGAATGGCTCGTCGAGAGCGGGAAGGTCGGAGCGCTGGGAGCGGCCGGATACACCGCGATGCAGCTCGTCGAGGCCCGCATCCTGTCCTCGGCGGGGTACCCGCGTTTCGCCGCACTGGATGTTCCCTACAACCTGCTGCACCGGTCGGAGTTCGACGGTGACCTGCGTCTCATCGCCGGCGCCCAGGGCCTCGCGGTGACGCCCTCGCAGGCTCTCGAGCACGGCTACCTCACCGGGAGCCATCGCGATCGTTCCGGTCTGTCGTCATCCGTGCGCGGCTCGCAGCTCGCCGCATGGATGAACCGTCGCGGCGCCCGGACGCTGAAGGCGCTCGACCGCATCTCGGAGGAGCTGTCGGTCTCGACGGCAGCGATCGCGGTCTCCTGGCTCCTCGCGCAGCGCGTCGTCACGGCGCCGATCGTCAATGCGAGCCGGCCCGCGCACGTCGACCAGCTCGTGCAGGGTGTCGGCGCCCGGCTCGGTCGCTCGCACCTCGCGGAGATCGCGCGCGCCGTGGAGTGAGCCGATCTGTGACCCCGCGGAGCTCTTGTCGGAGGGGTGACGTAGGGTGGATGGCGCCCTGTTCATCGTTTCGAATCGAGCTTCTGTGACGCAGTATCTCTACCTCGTGCGCCACGGAGAGCATCAGGATGCCGAGCACGGTCTCGAAGACGGCCCGCTCTCGCCGCGTGGACGCCGTCAAGCCGAGCTGCTGGCCGATCGCATCTCCGGCGTGCCCCTCGACGCCGTCTGGCACTCGCCGCTCGAGCGCGCCCAAGAGACGGCGCGCGCCGTCGCCAAGCGCCTGCCGGCCCTGGCTCCGCAGGCGTCGTCTCTGCTGTTCGACTGCGTCCCGACCGGTATGACGCCCGATACGCCCGCCGCCTACGAGCCCTTCTTCGGGTCGTACACCGAGGCCGAGACCGAGGCGGGCGCAGCGCAGATGGCGGATGCGGTGGGGGAGTTCCTCGCACGCAAGCCCGACGCCCACGAACTGCTGATCACCCACAACTTCGTCATCGCCTGGTTCGTGCGCGAGGTGCTGCAGGCACCTGACTGGCGGTGGTTGACGATCAACCAGGCTCACTGCGGGCTGACCGTGCTCGCGCAGCGCCCCGGCCGCCCCTGGACGATGGTCTCGCACAACGACCTCTCGCACCTCCCTGTCGAGCTGCGCACCGGCCTTCCCGACATCCTTCCCGTCTGAGCCGATGGCCGAGGCGCCCGCCGAAGAGCCCCGTAACCCCGCGCAGCTTCAGCCGCATGATCCCGCGTGGGCCGTCGAGGCGCGGGCGATCCTCGATCGCGTCCACAACGCTCTCGTCGGGCTGCCGGGAGTCGACGCCGCCCGCTTCGACCACATCGGGTCGACCGCGGTACCGGGACTCGACGCCAAGCCGATCATCGATCTCCAGGTCAGCATCCTTCCCCTGCCGGCCGAGGACGAGCTCAGCGCGCGACTGGGACCTGTGGGCTTCCGTCGCGAGTGGGGGTCTCGGCCTGATTCTCCCGGTGTCAGCCGCGACATCCCGCGTGGTGCCGAGGACGTTCCCGATGAGGTCTGGGAGAAGCGGCTGTTCGTCGCGCGCGGCGCCGACGTGATCCTGCACGTGCGCCGCTCCGATTCGCCATGGGCGCGCGAGACGGTGCGATTCCGCGACGCCCTCTGTGCCGACCCCGTGCTCAGCGCTCACTATCAGGACCTCAAGCGCCGACTGTCGGCTGCGAACGCGGGCAAGGCCGATTACGACGACTACACCCGAGCGAAGACGGCGTTCTTCAGCAACATGCACGGCTGATCCGCGGCGCGAGCCCGGCTCCTGCCGATTGGACGCGGCGCGCACCGAACCGGAGAATCGATCGGTGCTCGATGGTCCTCTGCTCGCCGACTGGCTTCCCGTCTCCGTCTCCGCGCTGATCTTCCTCATCGTCGCGGCCGGGGTGGCCGGCTGGGTCGACGCGGTCGTCGGCGGGGGAGGGCTGATCCAGCTCCCCGCCCTCGTCATCGGCGTGCCCAAGGATGTCGCGACGCCCTTCATCCTCGGGACGAACAAGCTGTCGTCCTTCGCGGGCACGCTCTCGGCCAGCTGGGTCTATCTGCGCCGCATCCGCGTGCAACTGGTCCTCCTCGTGCCGCTTGTGGCCGGCGCATTCGGGGGGTCGGCCGTGGGGGCCGCGCTGTCGCGCTACGTCCCGCGGGAACTGCTGACGCCGATCGTGCTGGTCGCGGTCGTGGCGGTCGCGATCTACACGCTGCTGAAACCCAAGATGGGCTTGAACCACGAGCCGCGCCACGAGTCGCGTGCGGCGATCGTGTGGCGCTCGGCGCTCATCGGAATCGTCGTCGGCTTCTACGACGGCATCCTCGGTCCCGGCACCGGTTCGTTCTTCGTCATCCTGCTCGTCGCCGTGCTCGGATACGGCTTCCTCCAGGCGAGCGTCAACGCCAAGATCGCCAATCTCACCACGAATCTCGCAGCGCTCCTCGTCTACGGGGTGCACGGCGAGATCCTCCTGCTGCTCGCCGTCGTCATGGCGGCGGCGAACATGACGGGCGGGTTCATCGGCGCTCGCATGGCGACGAAGAACGGCAGCGGCTTCGTGCGGATCGTGTTCCTCGTCGTGCTGTCGATCCTCGTCGTGAAGCTCGCTTGGGACACGTTCATGCAGTTCGCGCCCGCGTAGGCTGGTGGTCATGACCACGCGCGTGGCCCTCGTGGGCGGCACCGGAAAGCTCGGCGGCATCATCCGAGACGTCATCGAGGCGTCGGAGGGCTTCGAGATCTCGGCGGTCCTGACGAGCCGCAGCAGCCTCGACGAGCTCGACGGCGCCGACCTCGTCGTCGACGCCTCGACCCCGGCCGTGTCGACGGATGTCGTGCGTGCAGCCATCCAGCGCGGCCTCAATGTGCTCGTCGGCACGTCGGGCTGGTCGCAGGAGCGGATCGCGCAGATCCGCCCCGCTGCGGATGCTGCGGGCGTCGGAGTCGTCTTCATCCCCAACTTCTCGCTCGGCTCGGTCGTCGGCAGCGCCCTCGCCGCTGCAGCCGCCTCGCTCTTCCCCTCGATCGAGATCATCGAGGCGCACCGCGACACCAAGGTCGACTCTCCGAGCGGTACCGCAGTCCGCACGGCCGAGCTCATCGCCGCTGCCCGCACCGGCGTCGGTCCGGTCGAGTCGCCCCACGCGGACCAGCGCGCCCGCGGACAGAAGGTCGCCAGCGTCCCGATCCATTCGCTGCGCCGGCCCGGCGTCATCGCCCGCCAGGAGACGATCCTCTCGGGCCCGGGCGAGGCCCTGTCGATCGTGCACGACACGATCGAGCCCGCGCGAGCCTATGAGCCCGGCATCCGAATCGCGCTCGACGCCGCCCGAGACGCGCGGGGCATCACCGTCGGGCTCGACAGCTTCATCGACATCGGGATCCGGCCGCCCGCCGCGACGAACGAGAACGCGCCGACCGACGAGGGCGACGTCCCGGGTCAGGTCGCGCGAGCCACCGGAGCATGAGCGCCCGCATCCTGGCGTTGATCATGGCGGCGCTGCTCGCCATCTACATCGTCTTCGTCGCGCAACGCGCCGTGCTGCTCGTCATGTCCGGCGAGCCCGTGGGCATCGCGATGGGCGTCGCGCTGATCGTCCTTCCGGTCATCGCCGCATGGGCGTTATGGCGCGAGCTGGTGTTCGGCGCGAGCGCGTCGCGGCTCGGCAAGCGGCTCGAGCAGGAGGCGGCGCTTCCCGTGGAGACCATCGATCTCGCTCCGAGCGGCCGACCGGACCGCGCCGAGGCCGACGCCCTGTTCCCGCGCTACCGAGAAGCGGTCGAGCAGGCGCCCGAGGACTGGCGAGCGTGGTTCCGGCTGGGCCTCGCCTACGACGGCGCCGGCGACCGCCGGCGCGCACGACAGGCGGTCCGTACGGCGATCGCCCTCGAGCGAGCCGAGCGCAACGCCTGATTCAGCGCGGCGGGACGACGGCGCGGATAGCGTCCTCCACGCGCTCATGCGTGAAGACGAAGCCCGACTTCTGCAGGACCGCTGGAGCCACGTCGGTGTCGTTGGTCAGCAGCGCCTCGGTCGCATCGCGTCCGAGGACGAGGCGGAGCCCCCACTCGGGAGCGCGGACCAGGTATGGGCGGTTCATCCTCATGGCCAGAGCGAAGCCCAGGTCGTTGGCCGTCGCGCGCGTCGGCCCGGTGAGGTTGACCGGACCGGCGACGTCGGCGTCGATGAGGTGACGGATGGCTGCGACCTCGTCGACGAGCGAGATCCAGGGCCACACCTGCGTGCCTCGACCGATCGGTCCCGACAGACCCGCTCGGGTCAGCAGCATGAGCGGCTTCAGCACGCCTTCGGGATGCACGACCGGCGCCGTCCGCAGGAGGACCACGCGCGCGTGCTCACGAGCGGTCAGTGCAGCCGCCTCCCACTCCCCGCACAGATCGGCGAGGAACGAGTCGCCGCGCGGCGCGGTCTCGGTCATGCGGACGCCGGGCCGGGTCGGGTAGTAGCCGACGGCCGATGACGACAAGAACACCGGCGCATCCGATCCGAGCGCGCGGACGGCTGTTGCGAGCGTCTCGGTCGGGAGCAGCCGCGACCACACGAGCTCGTGCTTGTACGAACGGGTCCACGGGAAGCGACCGATGCTCGCGCCGTTGAGCCCCACCACGGCGCGGGCCCCGTCGAGCACCGCGGGGTCGAGCGGGCGCTCTCCGGGGAACCATTGAACCTCGTCGGCGGCGACAGGGGAGCGGCGGACGAGACGCGTGACCTCGATCCCGTCACCGCGCAGCGCGTCGACGAGGGCGCGTCCGATCAGACCGGACGCACCCGCGACGACGACACGGCCCGCCGAGCCCTGATCAGCCAAGCGTCGCCTCGAGGGTGATCTCGATGCCCGCGAGGGCGGCTGAGACGGGGCATCCGCTCTTGGCCTCCTGGGCCAGCCGGTCGAAGTCCTCGGCCGACAGGCCCGGGACCACGGCGTTGACGTTCAGGTGCGAGCCGGTGATGCCGGTGCCCGGGATGAAGGTGACCGATGCCGTCGTCTCAACGGACTCGGGCGGCGTGCCGTTCTCGGCCAGAGCGTGGGAGAGAGCCATCGAGAAGCAGGAGGAGTGGGCGGCGGCGATCAGCTCCTCGGGGGTGGTCACCGCGCTGGAGCCTTCGCTGCGCGCCTTCCAGTTGACCTCGAACGGGCCCTGGTTCGAGCTCTCGAGGGCGATCTGTCCCGACCCCTCCGTGAGGCTGCCCTTCCAGCTGGTGGTTGCTTCGCTCGTGACGCTCATGACTCTCCTGTTCGCAGATGGCACCTCGGGTGCCGTATCGAGACGGCGCGGTGTGCGCTCGCGTCGAGCCTAAGTCGGTCGGCCGCCCGTCGGAACGTCTTGACAGGGTCCGTCGGCGGGCTCAGACCGAGGCGGAGTCGGCCCGCAGTCGCAGGATCTCGAGGTGCACGACATCCCGTCGCGGTGCGCCGCCGAATCTGGTCCGCACGACCCCCCGTCCGTCGAGGACGAGCGTGGTGGGCGTCTGCGCGATCTGGAATCGACGCGCGATGTCGGGGCGGTCGGTCACGTCGATGTCGAGGTGGACGACGTCGTCGGTCTCCCGGGCCATCTCCGAGAGCGTGCGATGCACCGCGGGGCACCGGTGGCAGGTCTCCCTGCTGAATTGCAGGAGCGTCGCCGTTCGACCGAGGGCATCGGGGTCGGCGCCGAGTCGACGCGGGTCGACGACATCAAAACGCGGGATGGGATAGGGCCGTGAGGCGCGCCACCGCAGGAAGACTCCGATCCCGCCTGTTACCGCTAACAGACAGGCCAGGACGACCGCCACCGCCATGAGTTCCACAACAGCCCAGAGTAGACCTTCGGGGGGAGCCGGAAGCACTCGGGCGCCGGGGGTAATCTGAGAGTGTGAGCGACGCCGAGCAGACCCCGACCAGCCCCGAGATCGAGTTCCGCAGCGATGTGACGGTCGAGCTCATCCGCTCGAGTGCCGCCGACTCGGACGTCCTGTTCGCGGCTCGCGTGTCGACGCAGGGGGAGCAGACCCTGGATGCCGCGGCCGCCGGCACCGAGGCCTCCGGTCGCGATCGCGGCCTCATCAACTACCTCATGCGCGACCGCCACGGCTCGCCCTTCGAACACAACTCGATGACCTTCTACGTGCAGGCGCCCATCTTCGTGTTCCGCGAGTTCATGCGGCACCGCATGGCCTCGTACAACGAGGAGTCCGGCCGCTACCGCGAGCTGCGCCCGGTGTTCTACGTCCCCGCCCGGGAGCGCAATCTCAACCAGGTCGGCAAGCCGGGCGCGTACGAGTTCCTGCCCGGCACCGACGAGCAGTTCGCCGTCGTCGACGAGAGCACGCGCCAGGCGTCGATCCAGGCGTACGAGGCCTACCGGCGGATGCTGGATGCCGGCGTCGCCCGCGAGGTCGCACGCATCGTGCTGCCGCTGAACATCTACTCGTCGATGTACGTGACGGTCAACGCCCGTTCGCTGATGAACTTCCTGTCGCTGCGGACCAAGGTCGAGGGAACGCATTTCCCGTCGTTCCCGCAGCGCGAGATCGAGATGTGCGCCGAGAAGATGGAGACCTTCTGGCGCGAGCTCATGCCGCTCACGCATGCGGCATTCAACGCCAACGGCCGCGTCGCTCCCTGACGGGTCGGAGGGCGACGTCGCGGGACCGACTCAGACGAATCGGCCCAGGCTGATGCCCGCGTACGCGAGCGCCGCGACCGTCTCGCCGTCGTCGATCCGTCCCTCGGCGACCTGACGCACGGCCTCGGCGAACGGGATCCACACGACGCGCTCGATGCCTTCTTCCCGCTGGGATGACGCCGCGTCCTCCGCCTCGGCGAGGCCGCGCGCGAGAAAGACGTGTTCCGGGGCGACCGCGATGCCGTTGAGCGCATTCATCCGGCCGATGGCCTCCCACGAGGCGGCTACGAGGCCCGTCTCCTCGAGCAGTTCGCGCTTCGCAGCCACGAGCGGTTCCTCGCCGTCAGTCCCGCCCGCCGGCACCTCGAGCGAACGCCCCGTCGTGTAGCGGTCGACCTCCACGAAGCAGACTCGGTCCTGCTCGTCGACGGCCACGACGAAGACGGCCGGATGCCGCATCTCGACGACGCCGTAGATTCCGTCTCCCGCCGGCCCGGTCACCTCGTCCTCGCGAACGGAGATCCACCGGTTCTCGTACGTCGTGCGGGTGCTTCGCGTCGTCCACGCCATGCCGCTACCCTAGGGGGCCCCTCGCCCCGCGATACATCTGTCGGACCGGCGGGGCTGGTGTCGCGTCGGCCGGCCCCTGAGGCGCATCCTGCACCGCGAGTCCGACGGTTGTATCCGACTCGAGGTCGCTCGGCGCTCCTCCCCAGTCCGCAGCGGGTCCGCTCCCTCCACAGACGGCCGATGTCCGGAGCGACGAGATCGCGTTCGCGGCGAACGTCGGTGAATGACCGGATACGAACTGGCCACGAGAATCCGTGCGATGGGCGGGTGCGTGCGGTCGCGCTGGTTGACCTCGCGAGGCGTCACTCGTTTGCAGCTGGCGCGGGCGGTCGAGAGGGGCGCGCTCATCAGGGTCCGGCACGGTGTCTACGCGGTTCCGGATGCCGAGCCGGCTGTCCTCGAAGCCGCTGCCCACGGCGGCGAGGTGTGCTGCGCTTCGGCGTTGCGACGGCGCGGCGTGTGGGTGCTCGAGCCGCAGGGACGCCTGCACGTGCGGGTCGGGCGTGCAGGGCGGGTGCACGCGCACCCGGGATGCCGCTGCGTCACGCATCACGACGGGGACCCAGCGGCATTCGGTGCCGTCTCGCTCGTCCACGCGCTCGTGCAGGCGGCCTCATGCCTCGGTGCGGAGGTGTTCTTCGTGGCGTTCGAGTCGGCGTGGCGGCTCGGCCTGCTCACGCGCGCAGACCGGGCGGAGGTGCGCCTGGCGCTCCCGGCCCGCTTCCGATACCTCGTCGATCTCGCTCGTCCCGATGCCGACAGCGGGCTCGAGTCCCTCCTGCGGCTGCGCCTCTCGCGGCTGGGCATCTCCGTCGAGAGTCAGGTGCTCATCCCGGGCGTGGGGCGGGTCGACTTCCTCGTCGCGGGGTGCCTCATCATAGAGGTGGACGGCCGTCTCAACCACGAGGGCACGTCGCTGCGGCACAAGGATCTCGTGCGCGACGCCGAAGCGGCGGCGATCGGCTACGAGACTCTGCGCTTCGACTATGCCCTCGTCGTCTTCGACTGGCCCCGCGTCGAGCGAGCCGTCCTCGCGCGTCTCGACGCGATCCGCCGACGCCGCTGACGCAGTCGCGATACATCCGTCGGACCGGCGGGGCGGATGTCGCCTCGCGGCGCTGCCATGCCGCCACCAGCACCTCCGGTCCTGCGAACGTATCGGCGACCAGGAGTCAGCCCGTCGGTCATACGCGATGCAAAGGCGGAACCGATACCCTGAGACCATGACGCACTCGGGCAATCCCTTCGGACAGGTCCTCGTCGCGCTGGTCACTCCCATGACCGCCGACGGTGAGGTCGACTGGCCCGCCGTCGAGAAGCACATCGACGACGTCATCACCGCCGGCGCCGACGGCATCGTCGTCACCGGTACGACGGGCGAGACGAGCACGCTCACCGACCCCGAGAAGCTCCGCCTCGTCGAGGTCGGCAAGTCGGTCTCCGCCGGTCGCGCGAAGATCATCACGGGCGGTGGCTCGAACGAGACCGCGCACGCGATCGAGCTGTACAAGGCCAGCGAGAAGGCCGGCGCCGACGGCATCATGATCGTCACGCCGTACTACAACAAGCCCACGCAGGCCGGCATCCTGACGCACTTCCGCCTCGTCGCCGATGCGACCGACCTGCCGGTCATCCTCTACGACATCCCCGGACGCACGGGTGTTCCGATCAAGTACGAGACGATCCTGCGCCTCGCCAAGCACCCCAACATCCTGGCGGTCAAGGACGCGAAGGGCGACTTCAGCGAGGTCAGCCGCGTGCTGAACCAGACCGACCTCATGTACTTCTCCGGTGACGACGCCAACGTGCTGCCGCACCTCTCCATCGGCGCGAGCGGCCTCATCGGCGTCACGGCGAACATCACCGCGACCCCGTACCGCACGATCGTCGACGCGGTGAACCGGGGCGACCTCGCCGCGGCGACCGCGGCGCACAAAAGCCTCGAGCCCCTCGTGCGCGCCGTCATGACGCACGTCCCGGGCACCGTGAGTGCGAAGTACATCCTGCACGGTCTGGGCCGCATCTCGAGCCCACGCGTGCGGCTGCCCCTCGTCGGCCCCGAAGAGTGGGAGGCCGCCATCATCGAGGACGAGCTCGCCCTCGTCTCGGGCGTCCCCGGCGCCGACTTCTCCAACTTCCGTCCCGACCGTAACGCCGCCGCCGGCGGTGCCCTGCCCAAGGTGCACGGGACGACCCGCTAGACGAAAACAAATGAGGATGCCGCATAGGTCGGCGTCCCGAGGAAGCGTGCCAATGCCCACGAACGTCTTCAGCCCGCCCGCTCTCGAACCCGGAACGCTGCGGGTGTACCCGCTCGGAGGCCTCGGCGAGGTCGGCCGGAACATGACCGTCTTCGAGTACGAGGGCAAGCTCCTCGTCGTCGACTGCGGCGTGCTCTTCCCCGAGGAGCACCAGCCGGGCGTCGACCTGATCCTGCCCGACTTCGAGCCGATCAAGCATCGCCTCGACGACATCGTCGGTGTCGTCCTGACCCACGGCCACGAGGACCACATCGGGGCGGTTCCCTACCTGCTCAAGCTCAAGGGTGACATCCCCCTCATCGGCTCGGGACTCACGCTCGCCCTCATCGAGGCGAAGCTCAAGGAGCACCGCATCCGCCCCTACACCCTGACGGTCACCGAGGGGCAGGAGGAGCAGGTCGGCCCGTTCGACCTCGAGTTCATCGCGGTCAACCACTCGATCCCCGACGCGCTCGCGGTCGCCGTCCGTACCCCCGCGGGGCTCGTCCTCGCGACGGGTGACTTCAAGATGGATCAGCTCCCGCTCGACGGCCGCATCACCGACCTGCGTGCCTTCGCGCGACTGGGCGAGGAGGGCGTCGACCTGTTCCTCGTCGACTCCACCAACGCGGACGTCCCCGGCTTCACGCCGACCGAGCGCGGTATCGGTCCCGTTCTCGACCAGGTCATCAGCAAGTCGCCGCGCCGTGTCATCGTCGCCAGTTTCTCGAGCCACGTGCACCGCGTGCAGCAGGTCGTGGATGCCGCGGCCGCGAACGGTCGCCGCGTCGCCTTCCTCGGCCGCAGCATGGTCCGCAACATGACCATCGCCGAGAACCTGGGGTACCTCAACGTCCCCGACGGCGTGCTCATCGACTACAAGAAGGCCAAGGACCTGCCCGACGATCGCATCGTCTACATGTCGACGGGCTCCCAGGGCGAGCCGATGGCCGTGCTCTCGCGCATGGCCAACCTCGAGCACGCGATCGAGCCCGGGCCGGGAGACACCGTCATCCTGGCGTCGAGCCAGATCCCGGGCAACGAGAACGCGATCTACCGCGTCATCGACGGGCTGACCAAGCTCGGCGCGAACGTCGTGCACAAGGGCAACGCCAAGGTGCACGTGTCGGGACACGCCGCCGCGGGCGAGTTGCTGTACTGCTACAACATCCTCAAGCCGCGCAACGTGCTCCCGGTGCACGGGGAGTACCGTCACCTGATGGCGAACGCGAAACTCGCGCAGGACACCGGCGTTCCGGAGGATCGCACGATCCTGGCCGAGAACGGTACCGTCGTCGACCTCAAGGACGGCGTCGCGGAGGTCGTCGGCCAGCTCGACATCGGTTTCGTGTACGTCGACGGCTCGACCGTGGGCGAGATCACCGACGCCGATCTCAAGGACCGTCGGATCCTGGGCGAGGAAGGCTTCATCTCGGTCATCGTCGTCGTGGACGGCAAGACGGGACGAGTCGTGAGCGGCCCGGACATCCACGCGCGTGGTGTCGCCGAGGACGACGCGGTGTTCGAGGGCGTCAAGCCGAAGATCGCGGCTGCGCTCGCGGAGGCCGTGCAATCGGGGACGCGAGACAACCACGCGCTCTCACAGGTCGTCCGCCGCACGATCGGCCGCTGGGTGAACCAGTCGCTCCGACGTCGCCCGATGATCGTCCCGGTCGTCATCGAGGCCTGACCCGCGTCGTTCCGCGGTAATGGGGGAACCCCCGCGTACCGTGGAGGAATGGCCAGGAGCACGAACGCGCCCTCCGGACGCCGCGCACCGGCGAAGACCTCGACCTCGCGCGCCCGCAAGAGCGAACCGACACCCAAGCGATACGTCGACGAGGCCGACCGGCCTCCGGTGATCGCGCGCGCCTGGATGGGGCTCGCCCACGCCACGGGCGGAATGTTCCGTGCATTCGGACCCGAGACGCTCGAGAAGGACCAGCGTCGCGACGGGCTGCCCTTCCTCCTCGTGCTGCTCGCGATCGCGGGCGCGGCGGTCGAATGGTTCATGATCGGAACCGAGGCCGGCACGCTCGTGAGCGCCTACACGGTGGGCTTCCTCATCGGTCGTGAGGCGTTCATCATGCCGGTGCTGCTGCTCTTCCTCGCGGGCTGGCTGTTCCGGCATCCCGCGTCGGTCAACGACAACGGGCGTATCGGCATCGGCTTCGGCCTGTTCATCCTCTCTGTGGCGGGGTTCTGCCATGTCTTCGGCACGCGCCCCGAGCCCAAGGCCGGTGCGCTCGAGCTGAGCGCGTCGGGCGGGTTGTTCGGATGGGCCGTGGGGGAGCCGCTGACCATTCTCACCGTCTACGGGGCTGCGGCCGTCCTGGGTCTCGTCACGGTCCTCAGCATCCTCATCCTCACCAAGACGCCGCCGAACCGTATCGGCAGCCGCCTCGGCGACCTGTACGCCTGGATGTTCGGCGCCGAGCGTCCGGCCGCCGACCCCGATGGCGACGCTCCGACCGTCGCCTTCTCGCCGAAGAAGGGCAAGAAGGCGACGCCCGCGGAAGTGGACGACGACGAGGACGAAGACGCGCTGCCGTGGTGGCGTCGCAACAAGAGCGGCCGCGAGGAGGATCCCGACGACGGCAGTGCGTCGCAGGACCTCACCGAGCTTCTCGGCCCCTCCGTCGCCGGTTCTGTCGCCGGCGGATTCGAGCAGGCCGTCGCCACGCCGCCCCCGCTTCCCGACGCGCCGACCGAGATCATCGACCCCTCCGTCATCGAGCGGGCGGCCACGGCCGCCCGTTCCGGCCGGCCGGCCGACACCGCCGTGCGCGATGACCACGACACCGGTGAGATCGAAGAGCTGCCCGGGCTCACCGGCCTCGGCGGCGACTTCCACGGTCAGCCCCCGGCGACGCCGTACCGCCTGCCCGCCGTCGCGGCACTCGGCGCCGGCACCCCCGCCAAGACGCGGTCCGAGGCGAACGACGCGATCGTGCGGGCCATCACCGGTGTCTTCGAGCAGTTCTCGATCGACGCCAAGGTCACCGGGTTCTCGCGTGGGCCGACAGTCACGCAGTACGAGATCGAGGTCGGGCCCGGCACCAAGGTCGAGAAGATCACGGCCCTGACGAACAACATCGCCTACGCCGTCGCCTCGAACGAGGTTCGCATCCTCGCGCCCATCCCCGGGAAGAGCGCGATCGGCGTCGAGATCCCCAACACCGACCGCGAGATCGTCACGCTCGGAGACGTGCTGCGCTCGAACGCCGCGACCTCGTCGACCCACCCGATGACGATCGGCGTCGGCAAGGATGTCGGCGGCGGATTCGTCGTCGCGAACCTCGCGAAGATGCCTCACCTGCTCGTCGCCGGTTCGACCGGATCGGGTAAGTCGAGCTTCGTGAACTCGATGATCACGAGCCTGCTGATGCGGGCGAAGCCCACCGACGTCCGGATGGTCCTCATCGACCCCAAGCGCGTCGAGCTCACGAGCTACGCCGGCGTGCCGCACCTGATCACCCCCATCATCACGAACCCGAAGAAGGCGGCCGAGGCGCTGCAGTGGGTCGTGAAAGAGATGGACATGCGGTACGACGATCTCGCGTCTTTCGGCTTCCGTCACATCGACGACTTCAACAAGGCCGTCGTGGCCGGTGAGATCCAGCTCCCGGCGGGCAGCGAGCGCGTGCTCAAGCCGTACCCCTACCTCCTGGTCGTCGTCGACGAGCTCGCCGACCTCATGATGGTTGCTCCGCGCGACGTCGAGGACTCGATCGTCCGCATCACCCAGCTCGCACGCGCCAGCGGCATCCACCTCGTGCTCGCGACCCAGCGACCGTCGGTCGACGTCGTGACGGGCCTCATCAAGGCCAACGTGCCGTCACGGCTCGCGTTCGCCGTCACGAGCGTCACGGACTCCCGCGTCATCCTCGACCAGCCCGGCGCCGACCGGCTCATCGGTCAGGGCGACGCCCTCTTCCTGCCGATGGGCACGTCCAAGGCCATCCGTGTGCAGGGCGCGTGGGTGGCGGAGTCGGAGATCGAGAAGGTCGTCGCACACGTGAAGGGCCAGGCCCAGCCGGAGTACCGCTCCGACGTGGCCGCGGTCGCCGAGAAGAAGGAGATCGACGCCGACATCGGTGACGACCTCGAGCTGCTGCTCGCCGCCGCCGAGCAGATCGTGTCGACCCAGTTCGGGTCGACGTCGATGCTGCAGCGCAAGCTGCGCGTCGGGTTCGCCAAGGCCGGACGCCTCATGGACCTCCTCGAATCTCGCGAGATCGTCGGGCCCTCGGAGGGTTCGAAGGCGCGTGACGTCCTCGTCACCCCCGACCAGCTGCCGGCCGTCCTGGCACGGCTGCGGGGAGAGGACCCGCCGGCTCCCGCGGCTGCCGCTCCCGCCGGCGGCGCCGTCGACCCCGTCGAAGCGCAGTTCGAGGGGCTGGAGGTCGTCGACGGTGACGACGCCTCCGAAGACGCCTGGGGCCTCACCGGACGCGACTGACGGATAGGCTCGGCTCCGTGGCGATCCCTCGGCAACTGCCCAACGCGATCACGATCGCGCGCATCCTGTGCGCCCCCGTCTTCCTCTGGCTGCTGCTGGTCGACGGGGGAGCGGACGGCGCTTTGCGCTGGTGGGCCGGCGTGCTCTTCATCGTAGCGATCGCGACGGACGGCATCGATGGGTACCTCGCCCGCAAGTACCGCATCGTCACGGATCTCGGAAAGCTGCTCGATCCGATCGCCGACAAGGTTCTGACCGGCCTGGCCTTCATCGGGCTCTCGATGCTCGGCGAGCTTCCCTGGGCGGTCACCATCATCGTGCTCGTGCGCGAGCTGGGCATCACCGTGCATCGGCTCATCGTCGCGGGCGATCACGTCGTCGCCGCGGCGTGGATGGGCAAGCTCAAGACCGTCGCACAGGCGATCGCACTGTCACTGGCCCTCCTGCCGCTGTGGACGATCGTCGGCGACTGGATCCACGTGGTCAACGGCATCGCGATGTGGATCGCCGTGCTGCTGACCGTCGCGAGCGGCATCGATTACGTCATCACCGCCGTCCGCGGCGCGCGACGGAGCGGAGTGGGATCGTGACGGCGCGCGAGCATGTCCACGACCTCCCGGATGATGTCGAGGCGACACTCGTCTCGCCGGGTCGGCGCACCGACGCTGAGCGCCTCATCGAGCGACTCGGCGAGCTGGGGTGGACGCTCGCCGTGGCCGAGTCGCTGACAGGCGGACTCGTGGTCGCCGAGCTCGTCGCGGTCTCGGGAGCGTCGTCGGTGGTGCGCGGCGGAGTCGTCGCCTATGCGACCGAGCTGAAGCAGCGGTTGCTCCACGTCGATGGCGCACTGCTCGAGGCGCATGGGGCGGTGCACCCGCGGGTCGCGCGTCAGATGGCCGAGGGTGCGCGCGCCGCGCTCGGGCCGGGCGATGCAGTGGCGGATGTCGGCATCGCCACGACCGGTATTGCGGGACCGGGCTCACCTGATGGACAGCCCGTCGGAACGGTGCACATCGCGGTGGCGACGGCGCTCGGTGTGCGGGTCGAGAGCCTGCACCTCGGGGGCGACCGTGCGCAGATCCGCGCGGAGGCCACCGCCCGGGCGATCCGGTTGGCGCTCGACGCGCTGTGACGGAATAGACGAGCGGCGATCGCGGTTCTTGTCATCGTGAGCAGCGCATGTCAACTCTCATCCGACCCACAGCAGGTGCGGGCTAGGGTGGCGTGCTGATGAGATACCGTTGTCCACCCGGGACAAGCCAGCACCACGACGAAGGAGGGGGTCCGAGATGATCTTGGTTCGACAGGAGATCGGCGATGTTCTGCGTGACCTCCGCCTGCAGAAGGGTCGCACGCTCCGGCAGGTGGCCAGCCGCGCCAGCGTCGCGCTCGGCTATCTGAGCGAGGTCGAGCGCGGTCAGAAGGAAGCATCGAGCGAGATCCTCGCCGCGGTGGCCGAAGCCCTCGACGTGCCGATCTCGAGCATCATGCGCGAAGTCGGCGACCGCATCTCCGTGCTGGAGGGGCTGCCGGTGCTCTCGGATGTCGTGCCCGACGACATCGCGGGTCTCGACAACGACCTCATCGCACCCGAGCTCTCGCTGCACTGAGCTTCGCGCGGTCCGATGCGTCGCAGTGAATTCGATCGCGCCGTCGAGGCGGAGTTCGCCGGCCGCGGTCCTGCTCTGATCGACGATCTCGCGCTGGGGCCGCTGGGCGACCGCACCGCGCGCCAGGCATTGGCCGACGGCGAGCCGCCTCGCGCCGTATGGCTCGCGTTGTGCGTCGAGGCCGACGTACCCGAGCCCCGACGTTACGGGGTCGGGCGGCTGGATCCGCGGGAACGCTGACGGTCCCACGTGCGGTCGCCGACGCCGTGCGTGTTCGATGCTGAACCGGATGTTGCGGCGTGTCGTCGAATATTCTTTCGAAACGGGCGTAGTGTCCTGCACAGGTGGTTCATCCCGTCGAGGATCCCCGGATACGGCCCGGTAGCCGACGAATGTCGGAGGCCCTCCGTACCGTGGACAGCGTCGAGAGACACACCATGCCTTGTCGCAGCATCCCGGCACCGAGCCGGGAGCGCGACAGCCTACAGGCGTCGGAAACGCGAGCATAAGGAGCACGCCATGCCATCACCCGCTGACCGCGAGAAGGCCCTCGAATCGGCCCTCGCCCAGATCGACCGTCAGTTCGGAAAGGGATCGGTCATGCGCCTCGGCTCCGACGAGCGCGCGCCCGTCGAGGTCGTGCCGACGGGGTCGATCGCCCTCGACGTCGCTCTCGGCATCGGAGGTCTCCCGCGTGGCCGCATCATCGAGATCTACGGACCCGAGTCATCGGGTAAGACGACGCTGACCCTGCACGCCATCGCCAACGCGCAGCGTGCGGGCGGTATTGCCGCGTTCATCGACGCCGAGCACGCGCTCGACCCGTCTTACGCTCAGAAGCTGGGCGTCGACATCGACGCGTTGCTGGTCTCGCAGCCCGACACAGGTGAACAGGCGCTCGAGATCGCCGACATGCTGATCCGCTCCGGGGCGATCGACCTCGTCGTCATCGACTCCGTCGCTGCGCTCGTTCCCGAGGCCGAGATCAAGGGCGAGATGGGCGACTCTCACGTCGGTCTGCAGGCACGCCTCATGTCGCAGGCGCTCCGCAAGCTGACCGGTGGCCTGAACCAGACCAAGACGACGGCCATCTTCATCAACCAGCTGCGCGAGAAGATCGGTGTCTTCTTCGGCTCGCCCGAGACGACCGCCGGCGGTAAGGCGTTGAAGTTCTACGCGTCGGTTCGCCTCGACATCCGCCGTATCGAGACGCTGAAGGACGGTACCGAAGCGGTCGGCAACCGCACGCGCGTCAAGGTCGTCAAGAACAAGATGGCGCCGCCGTTCAAGCAGGCCGAGTTCGACATCCTCTACGGCGTCGGGATCTCTCGCGAGGGCAGCCTGATCGACTTCGGTGTCGAGCACGGCATCGTCAAGAAGTCGGGCGCCTGGTACACGTACGACGGTGAGCAGCTCGGTCAGGGCAAGGAGAACGCCCGCAACTTCCTGATCAAGAACGCCGACATCGCCGCCGACATCGAGAACAAGATCAAGCAGAAGCTCGATATCGGTCAGCCCGCTGCCCCTGCTCCGGTCCAGGGCGACGACCTCGCGGCGCGCCGCCCGGCGTGAGCGCTACGGATCACGACGGGGGCGAGGCCGAGCGCCTCGCCCCCGTCATCCCGCTCTTCGGGCAAGCGGATGCCGCCCCGTCGGCGCCTCGCCCGCGAAGCGCGCGCGTCCCGGATGACGGCCAGAAGTGGCACACCACCTGGACCACCGAACCGCGAACAGCTGCTTCCCGTCCGTCGCCCGCGGTTCGACCGGCTCCCGTCGAGCCGGCAGCGGTGAGGTCCGCTGACGAAGCCCCCGCGGACGATGCCGCCGTGCGCGCGCGTGCCGAGCGCACGCTGCTCAAACGCCTGCGCGGCAGGTCGCTGTCCGTGCGCGAGGCTCGCGACGTCCTGCGCGAGGCGGAACTCGCCGAGGCTGACGCCGATGCCGTCATCGCCGCTTTCCTCGACAACGGCTATCTCGATGACAGTCGGCTGGCGGAGCAACTGCTCGACGGGGCGCTCGGGCGCAAGGCGCAAGGCGCCACCGCGATCGCGCAGACCCTGTCTCGTCGCGGCCTCGACCGCGAGGTCATCGACATCGCCATGGCGTCGCTACCCGACGACGAGGCCGAGCGCGCGCTCGAGTTCGCTCGGCAGCGCGCGCGCGGGATGTCGGGGCTCGATCACGACGTCGCACTTCGGCGGTTGCACGGACAGCTGGCACGGCGTGGTTTCCGGGGGACGGTGGCGCTTGATGCCGCCCGTCAGGCGCTGGCGGACCTGGCCTGAGGGCGACACGAAGCTGGCTCCGGCTCGCCGGAAGCGAGAGGATCGTGCATTCCGCGAGTCACGCCCACGTTCGGCGGGAGTTCTGGTGGTCCCGGTTGTCTGGAGCGATGAGGGCACCGAGATCTTGGCGACTTCGAGCCCCGATCTTGGAGCGCGCTTGATAGATGTGGGACTCGACCGTCCGCACCGACAGGAAGAGGGCGTTCGCGATCTGGCGGTTCGAGAAGCCCCGGCGCACGAGCCCTGCGATCTCGAGCTCGCGTGGCGTGAGCGTGTTCTGTGATCCCGCGGATTCGGGAAATCCGTGCGTGGCCCGGTCGGGGAGGAGCTGCGGCGGGCACAGGTCGAGTCGCAGGTGAAGGAGCGCCGCCGGGACCGTCATCTCGTTGCTCCGAGCAGCCTGCTCGGCGCTCGACAGGATCATCCGTGCTGCATCCGACGGAATGCCCGCGACGAGTGCGCGCAGATCGCGCAGCGCCGTACCGGCGTCCGGATGCCCCACCACGATGAGACGGTGCAGCGTCCGGGTCTGAAGCATGACGGCATCGGTGCGGCTGCTGATGACCCACGCCTGGGCGGCGGACCGCCGAGCGTGATCCCATCGTCCCTCGGCGAGCTCGATCGTGGCCTGCGTCGCGTGCTCCATATGCTCGAACAATGGTGTCGGCGTTTCGAGCGGTGCCACTGTGTCCATGAGGTGTCGGGCCTCGCTGACATGCCCGTACAGGGCGAGTCCGAGCGCGGTCTCGAGGACGATGAGGCCTTGCCCCTCGCCCCCGTTGATCGGGCTGCGCCGAAGAGCCGCGAGAAGCTCGATGCGCGCCTCCAGCACGTGCCCCCGCCGGAGGAGCGTGAGTACGGAAGCGACGCCTGCCAGCGCGAGACTCGTGTCACCGGTGTGCACTGCGAGTCGACGCTCGGCGTCCAGCTGCGCGAGCACGTCGGTGTCGTCGACCCCTGCCGTCGTTCGCGCAGCGAGGTCCCGGCAGCGAGCAGCGAGCAGTTCTGCGGCCGAGCCGCGGCGCCCGCCGCTGCGCAGCAGCCAATCGACCGACCGTAGATCACGTCGCATATCCTGTTCGCGGCCCAGGTACGCCGATACGGTCGCGGCCAGCAGCTCCGTGTCTATCCGGTCGGCGTGGTCGAGATCCGGGTGCGCACGCACGGAGCGGAGAACGCTGTCGGCTCGTCCGATCTCCATTCTGCTGATGGCATTGCGTGCATCGGCGAGGGCGTTGTCGACCGTGACCTCTGCCGCCTCGCCAGCGTCGGGTTGCGGGCGAGGCGAGCTGTCGAACTGCAGCGCGAGCGCCAACGCTGCGGTGAGCGTCCTCCGTTGGCCATGGGAGGGGAGCGCGTGCAGGCTGAGGCGACTGGTGCGCTTCGCCCCCAGCACGACGTGAGCGAGATTCTCCTCAAGCGCGAGGACCGGTGTGGAGGCGTGCTCGCCCGCCCAGGCGGCGTATGCCGCAGCCGACCCGGCGTCACCCTCGTCGTTGGCGAGGCGTGCGGCGTCGGCGAGTACACGCACGATCAGGTCGGCGGACACGTTGGCGAGGCGGGCGGGACTGCCCGACCCGCGTATCCACCGCTCGGCGACCAGCCGCGCCAGCGGTCCATTCCACCATTGGCCGCCATCCTCGATCATGCGGTCCGTCGCCTCGCGGACGAGTGCCTCGGCTCGGCTGGCACCGATTGCGCGCGCGGCGGCGCGCGCGACCGCGCGATTGGCGGTCAGGCGGTGTGCCAGGCTGCGGTCGTCCTGCACTATGCCTGCGCTTCGCAAATGATGGAGGACGGCGGTCGGGACGAATCTCGCCGCGTCGCCCAAGGCGATGCCTGGCGCGTGGCCGACCAGGACGAGTGCCTGGAGGGCGGCGTCGTCGACGCCGCGGATGTGTGCGCTCAGAGCTGCGGCGAGTTTGCTGCTGGGCGGGGCGTCGTCGATCGCGCGTATCGGATCTTCGCCGCGGGAGACGGCGTCAACAGCGTGATCAGCGAGGGCTCGAAGCAACAGGCGAGAACCGTCGGCCTGCCAGATGATCGCCGCGCGGGTCACACCGTCGAAAGGCTGGTTCGACGTGAATTCGGCGAACAGGCGCGATCCTTCCTCCGGGGTGAAGCCGCCGAGGTCCAGCCGCTCGGCCGTCCCATCGAGCCACAGATCGGCAAGACGATGACCCGCCGTGTCGAGCTTGCGAGAAGAGGGGATGCGCGGCTCGGAGAGCGCCACCAGCACCGCCGCCTGCTCGCGATGGACCGCACGAGCGACGGCCTCGGCCGACGCGGAGTCGAGGTGCTGCGCGTCGTCGACCATGAGCACGATGCGGCGCTCGAGCGTGCCCTCCCTCAGCTCGGACGCCCGGGGGTCGGATGACGCGTTCACGACCCCGTACTCGACGTCTGCGAGTGCCGTTGCTCCTCGGAGGATCACGGGCGACACCGACCGGGTGGCGAGCGCCTCGGCGACGTGCTGCATGAGGAAGGTCTTGCCCGACCCGAGAGGACCGACCAGCACGGTCGATGCGCCTCGAATCAAGGCGTCGGTCAAGGCGCGCGCATCCCTGCTCGCCCCGATGAGGACGTCGCGCTCCGCTGTGGAGGAGGCCGTTCTGCCCGTCCTTCCCGACGTGGGCCATCCGAATCGATCGTCCATCATGGTCCCGCGATGCTCCCCCGGTTTCACGCTGTCTCTGCTCAACTTAGCCAGACCGCGAGAGCAGAGCCAATGAGCAAGCGCGGAGCGGCTACTGAGCTGGCACTGAGTCCGCTCTCGCTGTGTGCAGTTGGTCCCGGGCCGGACGAGCGCGGACAGGTGAATCGGCGGGACTCCGGGCAGCCGATCGTAGAATGAGGGAATCATGTCGACTCCCTCGAGCGCACCCACCCTCATCGCGCCGTCGCTCGCGGCGCGCGCCGCCGACGGCCGCCCGCGCACGTACGAGGTGCGCACCTTCGGCTGCCAGATGAACGTCCACGACTCCGAGCGCCTGTCGGGTTCGCTCGAGAGCGCCGGATACCTCCCGGCTGATCCCGGCACCGAGGCCGACGTCATCGTCATCAACACCTGCGCGGTGCGCGACAACGCGGCCGGCAAGCTCTACGGCACCCTCGGGCACCTGAAGTCGCGCAAAGACAAGCACGACGGTATGCAGATCGCCGTCGGCGGATGCCTCGCGCAGATGGACCAGGCGGCCGTCCAGCAGAAGGCGCCGTGGGTCGACGTCGTCTTCGGGACGCACAACATGGGGGCCCTCCCGGGCCTGCTCGAGCGAGCGCGGCACAACGGCGAGGCCGAGCTCGAGATCCTCGAATCGCTCGAGACCTTTCCCTCGACTCTCCCGACGAAGCGCGACTCGGTCTACAGCGGCTGGGTGTCGATCTCGGTCGGATGCAACAACACGTGCACGTTCTGCATCGTGCCGCACCTTCGCGGCAAGGAGAAGGACCGCCGTCCCGGCGACATCCTGAACGAGATCCGTCTGCTGGTCGACGACGGGGCGATCGAGGTCACCCTCCTCGGCCAGAACGTGAACAGCTACGGTGTCGAGTTCGGCGACCGACAGGCGTTCGGCAAGCTCCTGCGCGCAGCGGGGGAGATCCCCGGCCTCGAGCGCATCCGTTTCACGAGTCCGCATCCGGCGGCGTTCACCGACGACGTCATCGACGCCATGGCCGAGACGCCGGCGGTCATGCCGCAGCTGCACATGCCGCTGCAATCGGGCTCCGACAGCATCCTGAAGGCGATGCGCCGGTCGTACCGCAGCTCGAGATTCCTGGGGATCCTCGACCGCGTGCGCGAGCGCATCCCGCACGCGGCGATCTCGACCGACATCATCGTCGGGTTCCCCGGCGAGACCGACGCCGATTTCGAAGACACCCTGCGGGTGGTCGAGCAGTCCCGGTTCGCGAGCGCATTCACCTTCCAGTACTCGATCCGCGAGGGCACACCCGCCGCGACGATGCCCGACCAGGTGCCCAAGGCCGTCGTGCGGGAGCGCTACGAGCGCCTCGTCGCGCTGCAGGACCGCATCGCGCTCGAGGAGAACCAGAAGCAGCTCGGCCGTGAGGTCCAGGTGCTGGTCTCGTCGGCCGACGGCAAGAAGGGCGCCGAGACGCACCGGCTCACGGGGCGCGCAGAAGACAACCGCCTCGTGCACTTCGAGGTGCCGGAGGGCTCCGATACCCCGCGACCGGGGGATGTCGTGACGGTGACGGTGACGCACGCAGCCCCCTTCCACCTGCTGGCCGACAGCACGGACGGCTCGCCGCTGCGCGTCCGCCGTACCCGAGCCGGCGACGCGTGGGACCGTTCGCTGGCCGAGTCGTGCGGCGTGCCGGCTCCGGCCTCGTCGGATGGCGGTCCGCGCTCCGTCTCGCTGGGGCTGCCGTCCCTGCGCGTCGGCGTGTGACGACAGCTTCGGGCCCGGGCGCCGGTGGCAGCGAGGCTGCCGGAGCGCCGATCCTGTGGGCCGTCGTCGGGGCGACGGGCACCGGCAAAACGGGTCTCTCCCTCGACCTCGCCGCAGCGCTCGCCGCACGCGGCCGCCCGGCCGAGGTCGTCAACGTCGACGCGATGCAGCTGTACCGCGGCATGGACATCGGGACGGCGAAGCTCCCCGAGACCGAGCGTCGCGGCATCCCGCACCACCTCTTCGATGCGCTCGCCGTCACCGAGGAGGCCGCGGTCGCGTGGTACCAGGAGGTCGCGCGCCGCACCATCTCGGCGATCCACGGCCGCGGAGCCCACGCGATCCTCGTCGGCGGTTCCGGGCTGTATGCGTCGAGCGTCCTGTTCGACTTCCGCTTCCCGCCGCGCGACGAGCGGTTGCGCGCGGTTCTCGAGGACGAACTCGAGCGACACGGTGCCGGACATCTGTTCGCGCGCCTGCGCGCGGCCGACCCGGAGGCGGCCGATCGCATCGACCCGCGGAACGGCCGCCGCATCGTGCGCGCGCTCGAGGTGCTGGCATCGGGTGGACAGACGCATGGCGGAGCCCTGCCCGAGGCGCCGGTGCTCTGGATGCCGCGGACGCGGATCATCGGCACGGCGGTACCGCGCGACGAGCTCGTCCCGTTGCTCGACGTGCGCGTGGAACGGATGTGGGCTGCCGGGCTGCTCGACGAGGTCGAGGCGCTGCGACGGCAGGGCCTCGAACGCGGTGTGACGGCGGGTCGGGCGATCGGCTACGCGCAGGCACTCGCGCAGCTGCGCGGCGACCTGAGCGAGGACGAGGCCATCGCCGAGACGCAGGCCCTCACGCGGCGCTACGCGCGCCGGCAGGTCTCGTGGTTCAAGCGCTATGAGAGCGTGCGGTGGGTCGACGCCCGCGAGGTCGACGCGGCGTCCCTCATCGGGGCGGTGGCCGGACCGGGCGAGGCAGCGCCCCGGTCGGAAGGGGAGGAACAGTGAGCATCACCGTGCGCGCATTCGCGCTCGCCGATGAAGAAGCCGTCATCCGGCTCTGGCACGAGGCCGGTCTCACCCGTCCCTGGAACGACCCGCGTGCCGACATCAGGCGGAAACTCACCGTGCAGCCCGAACTGTTCCTCGTGGCCGTCGATCAGCCTGTCGACGGGACGGCGGAAGCCGTCGTCGGCACCGTGATGGCCGGTTACGACGGACACCGCGGCCTCGGCTCGGTCTCACCGCGGGCTCGGCATCGGGCGCCTGCTCGTCACGGAGTCCGAGCGCCTGCTCGAGGCCATGGGGTGTCCGAAGGTGCAGCTCATGGTGCGGCCTGAGAACGAGGCGGTGCGCGGCTTCTACGACGAGCTCGGCTACGAGGCGTTCACCGTGTGGTCCGCGGGCAAGCGCCTCGTCGTCGATGGCCCGGGCGGCCCCGCCTAAGCTGGGCTCATGGCGACTCTCGCGTTCACCAAGGGGCACGGCACCGGCAACGACTTCGTGATCCTGGCCGACCCGGACGGCGACCTCGACCTGAGCGACGCGCAGATCGCAGCGCTCTGCGATCGCCATGTCGGCATCGGCGCCGACGGGCTGCTGCGCGTGGTCCGCTCGGCCGCGATCCCCGAGGGGGCGGATGCCGCTGCCGCCGGCGCTGAGTGGTTCATGGACTACCGCAACGCCGACGGCTCGAAGGCCGAGATGTGCGGCAACGGAACGCGGGTCTTCGCGCGCTACCTCGCCGACGCCGGCCTCGCCTCGATCGATGCCGGCCTCCGAATCGGCACGCGTGCCGGAGTGAAGACGATCACCCGGGTCGACAACGGCTTCGAGGTCGACCTCGGAACCTGGCGGGCCGAAGACGGCGACGTTCTCGTCCGCGCACGCGGGCTCGGCGTCGCCCGCCCCGGGCAGGGGATCGACGTCGGCAACCCCCACGTCGTCGTGGCGCTCGCCGGGGAGGATGAACTCGAGGGCCTCGACCTGACGGTACAGCCCACCCTCGAGCCTCGTCCGTCCGCCGGCGCGAACGTCGAGTTCGTCGTTCCGGCCGAGCCGCTCGTTCAGAACGGTGTCGGGGCCATCCGGATGCGCGTCCACGAGCGCGGCGTGGGAGAGACCCTGTCGTGCGGCACCGGGGTCGCGGCATCCGCTCTGGCCGTGCGTCACTGGGCCGGGGTTGCGGCACCCGACCGCTGGACCGTCGACGTGCCGGGCGGAACGCTGGGCGTGCGCATCGTGCGGCAGGCCGATGGCGAGCACGTGCTGCTCTCGGGCCCCGCGACGCTGGTCTTCTCGGGGCAGGTCACCCTCGCCGACTGATCCGAGCGCCGCGGCATCCGGACGGCCCGTGGTCAGGGCAGTTCGATCGCGCCCGTCGGGGGAGTGCCGTGCCGGCGCACCCGAAGCACGCGGAAACCGCGTCCGGTCGCGGCGCGCGAGACGCCGTAGCCGTCGTCGAACGTCGCGGCCAGCCAGCGCTGGAGGGAATCCGAACCGAGGTTGCGCTGCACGACGAGCCACGCGTCGCTGCGTTCAGCCAGACGGGGTATCCAGCGCTGCAGCATCCCGTGGAGCTCGTTCTTGCCCACGCGGATCGGCGGGTTGGAGCGGATGGTCCGGAATACGACGTCGTCGGGAACATCGTCGGGCAGGACGGCGTTGACGTTACCGAGTCCCAGATCAGCGGCGTTGCGTCGCACCAGGTCGAGAGCCCGTTCGTTGACATCGACGGCCCACACCGTGGCGTGAGGCGACTCCAGAGCCAGCGACAGCGAGATCGGCCCCCAGCCGCAGCCGAGGTCGAGGAAATCCCCACCGGACGGTGCCGGCGGAGTATTGGCCAGAAGAACCCCTGTACCCGAATCCACGTGGTCAGGGCTGAACACCCCGCCCGCGGTCGTGACCTCGACAGCGCGACCCGCGAGGGTCACGCGGATGCGGCGGAGGTTCTGCTCGCTGGACGGGGACGCGCTGAAGTAATGATCGCTCCCCATGCATCCGAGCGTATCGGAGCCGGACGTACCGGCGGGAGACTAGAATTCACGGATGCCCGGGCACGGGCATCCCGGGAAGAGAGTTATGACGCATATCACCACCCCCGACGGCGACGGCGACATCGCGGTGGACCCGGTCGATCGCGTGCTCGCGAGCGCGGAGACGCGCTCGTCGATCCGCGTCTTCGGCGGCGCGCAGGCGCTGCAGGATGAGTCGACGGTGTCGTACGGAGACACCGACGGCGACCAGTGGGATCGCGAGGAGCGCGCGGCGCTGCGCCGTGTCCCCGGTCTGTCCACAGAGCTCGAGGACGTCACCGAGGTCGAGTACCGACAGCTGCGACTCGAGAACGTCGTGCTCGTCGGCGTGTATCCCCAGGGGTCGCACGAGGACGCGGAGAACTCGCTGCGCGAGCTCGCGGCCCTGGCCGAGACCGCCGGTGCGGTCGTGCTCGACGGCGTTCTGCAGCGGCGACCGCATCCTGACCCCGCCACCTACATCGGGCGCGGCAAGGCAGCCGAGCTGCGCGACCTCGTCGCCGCCGTCGGTGCCGACACCGTGATCGCCGACACCGAGCTGGCACCGAGCCAGCGGCGCGCCCTGGAGGATGTCGCGAAGGTCAAGGTCATCGACCGCACCACGGTCATCCTCGACATCTTCAGCCAGCACGCCAAGAGTCGTGAGGGCAAGGCCCAGGTCGAGCTCGCACAGCTCGAGTACCTCCTGCCGCGTCTGCGCGGATGGGGCGAGTCGATGAGCCGCCAGGCCGGTGGCCAGGTCGGCGCGGGCGGTGCGGGCATGGGCTCGCGCGGTCCCGGTGAGACGAAGATCGAGCTCGATCGGCGCCGCATCCGCACCCGCATGGCGCAGCTGCGCAAGCAGATCCGCGAGTTCGCGCCGTCGCGCGAGGCGAAGCGCGCCGAGCGTCGGCGCAACACGATCCCCTCGGTGGCGATCGCCGGTTACACCAACGCCGGCAAGTCGAGTCTGCTGAACCGGCTGACGAGCGCGGGTGTCCTGGTCGAGAACGCTCTGTTCGCGACGCTGGATGCCACGGTGCGTCGGGCCGAGGCCGCCGACGGGCGCGTGTTCACGCTCACCGACACCGTCGGCTTCGTCCGCAATCTCCCGCACCAGCTCGTCGAGGCGTTCCGGTCCACGCTCGAGGAGGTCTCGGGCGCGGACGTCATCGTCCACGTCGTCGACGGCTCGCATCCCGACCCCGCCGCGCAGCTCGCGACCGTCCGCGACGTGATGGGCGACGTGGGCGCTCGCGCCACCCGCGAGCTCGTCGTCTTCAACAAGGCCGACCTCGTCGACGACGATGCGCGGCTGCTGCTGCGCGGGCTCGAGCCGACGGCCCACTTCGTGTCGTCGCGCACGGGTGAGGGCATCGACGAGTTGCGCGCCGCGATCGAGGATGCGCTGCCGCTGCCGGCGGTGGAGGTGCGCGCTCTCGTGCCGTACGACCGTGGCGACCTGATCTCGGCCGTGCACGAGAGCGGCCACATCGTCGCCACCTCGCACGAGGAGGACGGCACGGCCGTGCACGCGCACGTCTCCGAGCGTCTCGCGGCTGAGCTCGCGCCCTACGCCGTCTGAGCCCGCGGTCGGCGATACACCTGCAGGCTCGGCGGTGCTGGTGAGCCCGCCGCGGATGCGGAAGGCCTCACCAGCACCGCCGGCCTGACAGGCGTATCAGCGCCAGGCGGTCGCCGGGCTCAGTCGAGCTCGATCGGCGCGACGCCGGGCGTGTCGAAACCGAACACCTGACCGAGGAACGCCAGCTCGCTCTCCAGAGCGTTCACGATCGTCTCGGTCCGTCGGAACCCGTGCCCCTCGCCCGCGTACAGGACATAGGCGTGGGGCACGCCCTGCGCGACGAGTGCGTCGCGGATGGCCTCGGCCTGCGCCGGTGGCACGACGGCGTCCTCGTCGCCCTGGAGAAGCAGCAGCGGCACGCGGAAACGCTCGGCGTGGCTCAGCGGCGACCGCTCGATGTACACGTGCTCCGCTTCAGGGAGGGGACCGATCAGGCCGTCGAGGTAGCGCGCCTCGAAGTCGTGGGTCTCGGCCGCGAGGGCGCGGGCATCGCCGACGCCGTAGCGCGAGACGCCCGCGCCGAACACGTCCGTGCCGACGAGCGCCGCCAACACGGTCCAGCCACCGGCCGACCCGCCCTCGATCGCGAGCCGTGACGCATCGGCGAGTCCGTCGGCGGCGAGGCCGCGTGCCGCCGCCGCGACATCATCGACGTCGACGACGCCCCACTGGCCCTTCAGCCGTTCACGGTACGACCGGCCGTACCCGGTCGACCCGCCGTAGTTCACGTCGAGCACGCCGATGCCTCGGCTGGTGAAGTAGGCCGCCTTGGCGTCGGCGGTGCCGCCCACGTGCGACGTCGGCCCGCCGTGCACCCAGACGAGGTACGGCGGCAGCTCGTCGGTCGGCGCCGTGACATCGGGGTTCGTCGGCGGATAGGCGAAGGCGTGCACCGGGCCGTGGGGACCCTCGGTGGTGATCTGACGGGCATGGGGGATCCATGCCTCGTCGATATCGGGGGTACCGCCGCGCACCGCTGTCGTCTCGCCGCTGTCGAGATCGACCAGCCAGAGCCCGCTCGCCCCGGGCATGGCGCCGCTCACGAGGGCGCGGCTGCCGCGGACGTCCTCGATCTGCAGTCGAGCGGTGGCGGGGAAGGGGAGCGGGATCGCGCCGCCGTCGCGGTCGATGATCACGAGCTGGTCCGAGCCGTGCGTGCGGACGGCCACGACGCGGCCGTCGTCGAGCGGCGCGTACCACCGGGTGCCGAGGACCCACAGGCCACCACCCGTGTCGGCGTCGGCGGGGGAGACCGCGACGGGTGCCGCGCCGGTCGCGGGGTCGATGCGATGGAGGTTCCAGCGCCCCGTCGGCTCGTCGAGCAGCAACAGCTGGCCGTCCGATGTCCATTCCGGCTGCAGCGCGGCCGTGCTGCCGCCGGCCAGCTCACGGACACGATCCGGGGCGTCGAGCTCGATGACACGGATGCAGGTGCGGTCCCAGGGCATGTCCGGGTGATCCCACGCCACCCACGCGAGCTGTGATCCGTCGGGTGACAGTGCAGGCTGAGCCACGAAGTCGCTGCCCCCGGCGAGCTCCGTCACTCCCGCTTCGTCGCCGCTCGCGGCGTTCTCATCGCTGCTCGCGCCGTCGATCCGCACGATGTGTCGTTCGGGAGTGCGCCCCGGGCGCTCGCGCTCGCGCACCGCGAGGAGCGCGCCGTGCTGCCAGCGGAGACCCCCGTAGTGGGTGCCGCTCTCCTCTGGGGTGAGCGCCTCGGGCTCGCCGCCCGGGCGGAGGCGTCGAATGCGCTGGTCCGACTTGTCGACGAAGAACAGCTCGCCGTCGTCGGACGCCGTCCAGGCGCCCCCGCCGTACTCGTGCACACGCGATCGCGCGTTCCCGGGCGCGGGGAGGACGACCTCCACAGAATCGTCGCGGCGGCGGCGCATGACGGCGACGCGACCGGCCTCATCGGGAAGGGATTCGCCCCACCAGATCTCATCTCCGACGAAGCGCGCGCCGTCGAGGCGCAACGAGGACGCGCTGGCCCACGAGGCGGTCAGGGGGGAGGGCCAAGAACCGTACGGGAGTTGCTGCTGCGACATACCGCCACGCTACGCGAGCGGATCCGGATCGTGCCGGACGACGGGAGGGGATGCCGCCGAGTCGCGGCATCCCCTCCCGCAGTTCCGTCGGTGCGGCGAGGTCAGACCGTGCGGAGGACGGCGACGACCTTGCCGAGGATGGTGGCGTCATCGCCGAGGATCGGCTCGAACGCCGAGTTGCGGGGGAGGAGCCAGGTGTGGCCGTCGCGCTGACGGAGCGTCTTGACGGTGGCCTCGCCGTCGAGCATGGCCGCGACGATCTCGCCGTTGTCGGCGGTCGACTGTGCCCGCACGACGACCCAGTCGCCGTCGCAGATGGCGGCGTCGATCATGGAGTCGCCGACGACCTTGAGCATGAACAGCTCGCCCTTGCCGACGAGCTGACGCGGCAGGGGGAAGATCTCCTCGACCTGCTGGTCGGCGGTGATCGGGACGCCCGCCGCGATGCGGCCCACGAGCGGCACGAGGGCGGCGTCGCCGAGGGCGGGCGCGGCGTCGGCGGGGTTCTCGCCGGCCGTGCCGGGGAGGTCGATGAGGACCTCCATCGCGCGGGTCTTGCCGGGGTCGCGGCGGAGGTATCCGCTCAGCTCGAGCTGGTTCAGCTGGTGGGTGACGCTCGACAGCGACTTGAGGCCGACGGCGTCGCCGATCTCGCGCATGCTCGGCGGGTAGCCGTTGCGGGCGATCGCGTGCTGGATCACCTCGAGGATCGCGAGCTGCTTATCGCTCAGATTCTTGCGTCGTCGCGTCTGCGGCTTCTCGCTCATACCGCCGGTCTCCTGTCGTCGCGCCCCGTCCCCGACCCGATGTCGGAGGTTCGTGGTGGGCTCTCGCTGTCGAAAAGGTAGCCCGATCCGACAGCGACATCACGGAACGCTCCGCGTGTCTCTTCGATCGGTCTCCGATTTCGGTGGGTGGTTGACACCACACAATATCGAAGATACGTTCGGAACCGAAGTTCGCACCCGCCTCTCCCGGCCGAGAGGCGGGAGCGAATCTTCCTACCGCTCCCGAGGAGATGTCATGACCACGATCGATGCTCGCTTCGCACCGGCCCCCCGCACCCGTCTGCGCCTGACGCGCCGTGGACGCCGCGTCATCGCAGCGATCGCCGCACTTCCCGCCGTCGTCGCCGTCACCGCTGCCGTGCTCTCCGGCGGGGGAGCACTCGCCTCCAACGAGGCGGGCGCGCCCGAGGGGTCGTTCACGACGGTGACCGTCATGTCGGGCGAATCGCTCTGGTCGATCGCTGAAGAGGTGGCGCCGGCCGCCGACCCCCGTGACGTCGTCGACGCCATCATCCGGCTGAACGCCCTCGGCTCTGGTCAGCTCGAGGCAGGCCAGACACTCGCCATCCCCGCCGAGTACGACGCCGCGAGCTGAAGCCCGCCGTCTTCGGCGCAGAAGCTGGGGTGCGGCCACGCCGGACTCGGACGCGGCCTAGCATGGGTGGGATGAGCCCGAGTCTGGATGATCTGCCCCTCAGAGACGATCTGCGAGGCCTCACCCCGTACGGCGCCCCGCAGGCGCCGCTTCCGGTCGCGCTGAACGTCAACGAGAACACGCATCCCGTTCCCGAAGAGGTCGCAGACGACATCCTGGATGCCATCGCCCGTGCCCTGCGCGACGTCAACCGCTATCCCGACCGCGAGTTCACGCACCTCCGCGAGTCCTTCGCCGAGTACCTCGGTCACGGCCTCACCCCCGATCGCATCTGGGCCGCGAACGGATCGAACGAGGTGCTGCAGCACCTGCTCCAGGCCTTCGGCGGCCCGGGGCGCACCGCCATGGGCTTCGGCCCCACGTACTCGATGTACCCGCTGCTGACGCGAGCCACCGGCGCGCAGTACGTCGCGGGCACGCGCGGCCCCGACTTCACGCTCGACCCGGCCTCCGCCGCGGCACAAGTCTCCGAACTACGCCCCGACGTCGTCTTCCTCTGCGCGCCCAACAACCCGACCGGCACGCCGCTCGGTCTCGACGTCATCGAGGCGGTGTACGACGCCACCGACGGAATCGTGATCGTCGACGAGGCCTATCAGGAGTTCGCGCCGCGCGAGAGCCCCTCCGCGCTGACGCTGCTCGGCGAGCGGGAGCGCCTGGTCGTCTCGCGCACGATGAGCAAGGCGTTCGCCTTCGCCGGTGCGCGCGTCGGCTATCTCGCCGCCGACGCGACCCTCATCGACGCTCTGCGTCTTGTCCGCCTGCCGTACCACCTCAGCGCCCTCACGCAGGCGGCCGCGACAGCCGCGCTGTCGCACTCGTCGACGATGCTCCGGATGGTGGACGAGATCGTCGCGCAGCGCGATCGGATGTCGGCGACGCTCGATGCCCTCGGGTACCACGCCTACGAGAGCTGGACGAACTTCGTCCTGTTCGACGGGGTCGACGACCCGCGCGCCACCTGGCAGGCGCTCTACGATCGCGGCATCCTCGTCCGCGACGTCGGCATCCCGCACAGCCTGCGCGTCAGTGCCGGTACGGAAGACGAGACGACCGCGTTCCTCGAAGCACTGGCGTCGATAGACTCGGAGGCATGACCAGCCCCCGAACGGCCAGCATCCGTCGTGCCACGAGCGAGTCGAGTGTCGAACTCGAGCTCGACCTCGACGGGACCGGGATCAGCACGATCGAGACGACCGTGCCGTTCTTCGATCATCTGCTGACGGCGTTCGCGAAGCACTCGCTCACCGACCTGACTGTACGCGCGACGGGCGACACGCACATCGACGCGCACCACACGGTCGAGGATGTGGCGATCGTGCTCGGGCAGGCGCTGCGCTCTGCGCTGGGCGACAAGTCGGGCATCTCCCGCTACGGCGATGCGCTCGTGCCCCTCGACGAGGCGCTCGCGCAGGCTGTCGTCGACATCTCCGGGCGTCCCTACCTCGTGCACACGGGAGAGCCCGAGGGATACGAGTACCACCTCATCGGCGGGCACTTCACGGGGTCGCTCGTGCGGCACACGTTCGAGGCGATCGCGTTCAACGCGGGCCTGACGACGCACGTCCGCGTGCTCGGCGGACGCGACCCGCACCACATCGCCGAGGCGGAGTACAAGGCCTTCGCCCGTGCCTTCCGGCAGGCCAAGGCGCTCGATCCGCTCGTGCACGGCATCCCCAGCACGAAGGGCGCCCTATGACCGAGGGTGACACGACCGGACGCGCGCCGCTCGTCGCCGTCCTCGATTATGGCTCGGGCAACATCCACTCGGCCGTCAAGGCCCTCTCCGCCGCGGGTGCGGACGCCCGACTGACGTCCGATCGTGGTCTCATCCGCGATGCGGACGGTCTTCTGGTTCCCGGCGTCGGTGCGTTCAGTGCGGTCATGGCCGCCCTGCGCGAGAGCCGCGGCGACGAGATCATCGAGCGGCGCCTGGCCGGGGGGCGCCCGGTGCTGGGCATCTGCGTCGGCATGCAGATCATGTTCGGCAACGGCGTCGAGCGCGGCGATGACACCGAGGGCCTCGGGCAGTGGCCGGGCACCGTCACCGAGCTGCAGGCACCCGTGCTGCCCCACATGGGCTGGAACACCGTGCGCGCGGGCGCAGGGTCGACGCTGTTCGACGGTCTGGAGGACGAGCGCTTCTACTTCGTGCACTCGTACGGTGCCCAGGACTGGAGCCTCGAGGTCATGAAGCCCTTCGCCGAGCCCGTGCTGACCTGGTGCGACTACGGCGCGCCCTTCCTCGCGGCCGTCGAGAACGGGCCGCTCTCGGCGACGCAGTTCCACCCCGAGAAGTCGGGGGCCGCCGGCATCCGTCTCCTCGCCAATTGGATCGGCGCCCTACCGCGCCACTAGTCTCCCTCTGGTGCGCTCGCGTGGACGAGCGTGCATCCCGACCCACCCCTGGAATGTGATGAACGACTTCGCGTCCACCCCCGAACTGATCCTCCTGCCCGCCGTCGACGTCGCCGACGGGAAGGCCGTGCGCCTGACCCAGGGCGAGGCCGGCAGCGAGACGACCTACGGCGACCCCGTCGACGCGGCGCTCGCCTGGGCCAAGCAGGGTGCGCAGTGGATCCATCTCGTCGACCTCGACGCGGCCTTCGGCCGGGGCAACAACACCGCCGTGCTCCGCAAGGTCATCAAGCAGGTCAAGGGTGTGCAGATCGAGCTGTCGGGCGGCATCCGCGACGATGCGACGCTCGAGGCCGCGCTCGAGAGCGGTGCGACGCGCATCAACCTGGGCACTGCCGCGCTCGAGAACCCCGAGTGGGCCGCCGATGTCATCGGCCGCTACGGCGACGCGATCGCGGTCGGACTCGATGTCCGCGGCACGACGCTCGCCGCCCGGGGCTGGACCCGCGACGGCGGCGACCTGTGGGACGTCCTCGAGCGTCTCGAAGACGCCGGCTGCAGCCGATACGTCGTCACCGACGTGACGAAGGACGGCACGCTCCAGGGCCCGAACCTCGAGCTGCTGCGCGAGATCACCTCGCGCACACCCAAGCCCGTGGTCGCATCGGGCGGTATCTCGAGCCTCGACGACATCGCCGCGCTGCGCGAGCTCGTGCCGCTGGGCGTCGAGGGTGCGATCGTCGGCAAGGCTCTCTACGCCGGCGCGTTCACGCTGGCCGAGGCGCTGGATGTCGCCGGAGACTGACGACGGCTGCGGCCACGCCGCCGACTCGGCGGGCGTTCCCTGGGAGGGGCGCAGCTTCGAGTCGAACCCTCACGCCGGTGACGACGGCTCCGCCGATCCCGCGCTGCTCGCGGCGCTCGAAGCCTTCCGCGCGGGGACCGGTGACGCCGTGGCGGTCGTCGAGGCGTATCGCGCGGCGCGGCTGCTGATCCCGCTCGTGCCCGAGAAGGGCGACGAAGGGGTCGGGCCGACAGGGCTGCGCGTCGACAAGACCCAGGAGCTGTCGATCGTCACGGTCGCGGCTCCTGACGGTCGGCGCGTTCTGCCGGTCTTCACGTCGGTGGCCGCACTCGCGCGGTGGGATGCCGTCGCGCGTCCGGTTCCGGCCGACGGGGTGCGCACGGCGATGGCGGCGGCGTCCGACGACACCGACCTGATCGTGATCGACCCGGGCTCCGAGACCGAGTTCGTGCTGCGACGCCCCGCCGTCTGGGCGATCGGACAGGGACTGCCCTGGGAACCGGCGCCCACCTCGCCCGAGGTCTTCACCGCTCTCCAGGCCAGCATCGGGGGAGAGCTCGCGGTGCTCGACCTGTCGGTCGCGGCGGGTGATCCCGACGCCCGGATGCGCGGCCCCGAGCTGATCGTCCGGCTTCATCTCATCGATGGGCTGGATGCCGCCGAGCTCGACGCGGTGCTGTCGCGGCTGGCGTCGCGGTGGGCCGCCGACGACCGCATCGCGGTGCTCGTCGACTCGCTGACGGTCAAGCTGGTGCGCGCTTCCTGACGGAGGTCCCGGGCCCGAGCCCTGCTCGAGCCCGGGAGCTCGTCAGTTGACGGGACCGGTGAACTTCTCGCCGGGGCCCTTGCCGATCGGGTCGGGGATCGTCGACGCCTCGCGGAAGGCGAGCTGCAGCGAGCGCAGGCCGTCGCGCAGCGATCGCGCGTGCATGTCGCTGATCTCGGGAGCGCCGGCGGTGATGAGCCCGGCGAGGGCGTTGATGAGCTTGCGGGCCTCGTCGAGGTCGAGCTGGGTGGCCGGGTCGTCGGCGAGCCCGACCTTGACGGCGGCGGCGCTCATGAGGTGCACGGCGGCGGTGGTGATGACCTCGACCGCCGGCACGTCGGCGATGTCGCGGGTCGCGGCCGAGGCCGCGCGCTCCTGCTCCTCCCACCGCTGGCGACGAGCCTCGTCGTCGGTGAAAGTGCTGTTGTCGGCGGGGTTCGTGTCCACGTGTCGCTCTCTGCTAGACTGTGCGGGCACCGGAGTGTTCTACTCCGGATCGAAAGAGGATCACATCCCACCCGCGCTTGCCGTTCCAGGCTACCGGGTCATGCACTCCGCTCCGTCCGTCTCACCGCGGCCGGGGTAGCCAGGGTGCGGAACACGAATGCCGACGCACGCGCGTCGTGCGGGGTGGATGCGATGCTCTTCCGCCCGGGTCGCGTCCTCGCGTCCCGGTGGCCACCACCGCACGAACAGGAGTTCCGCACATCAGCGATCCCCGCACCAACGACCGCATCCGCGTCCCCGAGGTTCGCCTCGTCGGCCCCGCTGGAGAGCAGGTCGGCGTCGTCCGTATCGAGGTCGCCCTGCGTCTGGCGCAGGAGGCCGAACTCGACCTCGTCGAGGTCGCCCCGAACTCGAAGCCGCCCGTGGTCAAGATCATGGACTACGGCAAGTTCAAGTACGAAGCGGCTCAGAAGGCCAAGGAAACGCGCCGTAACCAGGCCAACACGGTCCTCAAGGAGGTCCGTTTCCGCCTGAAGATCGAGGCGCACGACTACATCACCAAGCTCAAGCGCGCCGAGGGCTTCCTCCAGGCGGGCGACAAGGTGAAGGCGATGATCCTGTTCCGCGGTCGCGAGCAGTCGCGTCCCGAGCAGGGTGTGCGCCTGCTCCGCAAGTTCGCCGAGGATGTCGCCGAGCTCGGCACCGTCGAGTCGAACCCGACGATCGACGGCCGCAACATGGTGATGGTCATCGCGCCGCACAAGAACAAGTCCGAGGTGAAGACCGAGCAGAACGCCCAGCGTGCCGCCAACAAGGAGGCAGCACGCCAGGCCCGCTCCGGCGACGCACCCGCGACCGAAGACGCCGCTCCCGCCTCGGCGGAGTAGCCCCCCAGACTCCCGCCTCGCGGGAAACACAACGAAGGAAGAGACATGCCGAAGCAGAAGACCCACTCGGGTGCCAAGAAGCGCTTCAAGGTCACCGGCAGCGGAAAGATCAAGAAGCAGCAGGCGAACCTCCGCCACAACTTCGAAGGCAAGCCCACCAAGCGCACGCGCCGCCTGTCGGCCGACAAGATCCTGGCTCCCGGCGACGCGAAGGTCGCCAAGAAGCTCCTCGGCATCTGAGCGCTGCTGCGCACGAATAGGAAACAAACGAAATGGCTAGAGTCAAGCGGGCAGTAAACGCCCACAAGAAGCGTCGCGTCATCCTCGAGCGCGCCTCCGGTTACCGCGGACAGCGTTCGCGCCTGTACCGCAAGGCGAAGGAGCAGGTCACCCACTCGCTCGTCTACGCGTACCGCGACCGTCGCAAGCGCAAGGGCGACTTCCGCCGTCTGTGGATCCAGCGCATCAACGCCGCTGCCCGTCAGAACGGCATCACGTACAACCGCTTCATCCAGGGCCTCGGCCTCGCGGGTGTGCAGGTCGACCGTCGTATGCTCGCCGAGCTCGCCGTGAACGAGCCCGCGGTCTTCGCGTCGCTCGTGGCGACGGCCAAGGGCGCGCTGCCCGCCGACGTCAACGCTCCCAAGGCCTGATCGGGTCTTCGCGTTCCACGCACCGCACGAAGGGGCGTCCTCCGAGAGGAGGGCGCCCCTTCGCCGTATGCTGAAAACGTGCTCGAGAACCCCCGCTCGCCCCGCGTTCGCGCCGTCGCCAAGCTGACCAAGCGCAGCGCGCGTCAGGAGACCGGTCTGTTCCTGCTCGAGGGTCCGCAGGCCGCGCGGGAGGCGCTCGCGTACCGTCCCGACACCCTGGTCGAGGTCTTCGCGACACCTGGCGCGATCGAGCGGCATCCCGAACTGGCTGCGAACGCCGAGAAGGCCGGCGTCGCCGTCGTCTCGGCGAGCGAGGCCGTGCTCGAGGCGATGGCCGACACCGTCACGCCCCAGGGCATCGTCGCCGTCGCGCGTCAGTCGCCGTCGTCGCTGCGTGACATCTTCGCCGCCGGTCCCCGCCTCGTCGCGATCTGCGAAGAGGTGCGCGACCCCGGCAACCTCGGCACCATCATCCGAGCCGCGGATGCCGCCGGTGCGGATGCCGTCGTCTTGACGGGTCGCACCGTCGATCCCTACAACCCCAAGGTGGTGCGCTCGACCACCGGGTCGCTGTTCCACCTGCCGATCGTGCTCGGTGTCGAGCTCGACGCCGCCGTGGCGCGGGCGCACGAGGCGGGACTGCGAGTCGTCGCCGCGGACGTCAAGGGCGAGGAGTTCCTCGACCACCGTGCGACGCTCGCGGAGCCCACGGCGTGGCTCTTCGGCAACGAGGCGCGCGGCCTGGCCGACGAGGCCCTGGCCCAGGCCGACCTCGCGCTGCGGCTGCCGATCTACGGCGCCGCCGAGTCGCTCAACCTGGCGACCGCCGCGAGCGTGTGCCTCTACGAGACCGCGTTCGCCCAGCGCGCCGGCTGAACCCGTCGACGACGCCAGCCGGATGCGCCGTGTATTCCGATTCTGTTACAGATCGGTGACTCGGTGCGTTCCGCGGGGTCCAGGGCGGGGGAGTGCTCTTAATGTGATCTCTTATGACGACTCCCGAAAACCCGGCGCCCCCGACGTCGAACATCTCGGTGCGCCGCGGCGACCCGCTCGTGGTGATCGAGGGCGTGCAGAAGCACTACGGCTCGTTCCAGGCTCTGAAGGACATCGACCTGACCGTCAACCGCGGCGAGGTCGTTGTCGTCATCGGTCCCTCGGGCTCGGGTAAGTCGACCCTCTGCCGCACGATCAACCGCCTCGAGACCATCAGCGAGGGCACGATCACGATCGACGGCGAGAAGCTGCCGTCCGAGGGCAAGGCTCTCGCGGCGCTCCGCGCCGACGTGGGGATGGTCTTCCAGTCGTTCAACCTCTTCGCCCACCTGACGATCCTCGAGAACGTCACGCTCGGTCCGATCAAGGTCAAGGGCATGAAGAAGGCCGAGGCCGAGAAGCTCGCCCGTGAGCTGCTCGACCGAGTCGGCGTGGGGCACCAGGCCGACAAGCTGCCGGCGCAACTGTCGGGCGGGCAGCAGCAGCGCGTCGCGATCGCCCGCGCGCTGGCGATGAAGCCGAAGGTGATGCTCTTCGACGAGCCCACGAGCGCGCTCGACCCCGAGATGATCAACGAGGTGCTCGACGTCATGGTCGGCCTCGCGCAGGACGGCATGACGATGATCGTCGTCACGCACGAGATGGGCTTCGCCCGCAAGGCCGCCGACCGCGTCGTCTTCATGGCCGACGGCCAGATCGTCGAAGAGGCCGTTCCCGAGCAGTTCTTCACGTCGCCCCGGAGCGACCGTGCCAAGGACTTCCTCTCCAAGCTCATCACCCACTGAGACCACCGACCTCCGCGCTCTGCACCGGGCGCGGAAGCCCCAACCAGGAGGACCACATGCGCAAGACACGAATCACCGGCGCCTTCGCCGGTGTCGCCATCGCTGCGATCGCTCTGACCGGCTGCAACAGCGGCTCGCCCACCTCGCCCGGCGGCGCCGCCGGCGGTGACGGCGGCGACAGTAACGAAGCCCTGTGGGAGGTCGCCTCCGACGTCTCGCTCGAGGGCAGCCCGACGTTCGACGCGATCCAGTCGCGCGACAAGGTGATCGTCGGCGTCAAGGAGGACCAGCCCGGTCTCGGCTTCCTCGACGCGACGTCCAACGAGCGCAGCGGCTTCGACGTCGACATCGCACGGTGGATCGCGGCATCCCTCGGCTACGACGAGGACAAGATCGAGTTCAAGGCGATCGCGTCGGCCAACCGTGAGCAGGCCATCGTGAACGGCGACGTCGACTACTACGTCGGCACCTACTCGATCACCGACGCGCGCAAGCAGCAGATCGACTTCGCCGGTCCGTACTTCATCACGGGCCAGGGCCTGCTGGTCGCCGCGGACAGCGACATCGCGAGCGAGGACGACCTCAACGAGAACACGCGCGTGTGCTCGGCGACCGGTTCGACGCCCATCCAGAACATCAAGACGAACTACCCCGAGGTTCCCACCGAGGAGTTCGACCTCTATTCGGCATGCGTCGACGCGCTCATCAACGGCACCGTCGACGCCGTCACGACCGACCAGGCGATCCTGATCGGTTACGCGGCGCAGTACCCCGATGAGATCAAGGTCGTCGGCGAGCCCTTCAGCGAGGAGAAGTACGGCGTGGGCCTGCGCAAGGGCGACGATGCGTTCCGCGCGCACATCAACGAGCTGCTCACCGACGGCGGCGACGTGTGGCAGGGCATCTTCGACAAGAACCTCGGTCAGTCCGGGATCACGGTCGAGCAGCCTGCGGTCGACGCGTACTGAGTCGCACTGACACCATGACCACGGGGCGGGGGCGTACGCGTCCCCGCCCCGCACCATCCAAGGAGACGATGTGGGCGTCATCACCGACAACCTCGACCTCTGGGGCGAGGCTCTCGGCAACACCCTGTTGCTGTTCTTCGCCGGCGGAGCGATCGCCCTGGTCCTCGGCACCCTGATCGGCGCCATGCGCGTCTCGCCGATTCCGGTGGCGCGCGCCTTCGGCACGGTCTACGTCAACACCATCCGCAACACCCCGCTGACGCTCGTCTTCTTCTTCTTCGCGTTCGGCTACCCGCAGCTCGACCTGCCGAACCCCGGCTTCACGGTGCTCGGCGTCTGGGCGCTGGGTATCTATACCGCGACCTACGTCGCCGAGGTCATCCGCGCGGGAATCAACACCGTGCCGGTCGGCCAGGCCGAGGCGGCCCGAGCGATCGGGCTCACGTTCGGCCAGGTCATGACGCTGGTCGTCATGCCGCAGGCCTTCCGGTCGGTCGTGCCGCCGATGATGAGCGTCTTCATCGCGCTGCTGAAGAACACCACGGTTGCTGCCGGCTTCTCCGTGGTCGAGCTCGGCGCCATCCGCGCGAACCTGAGCGAGCGCGGCGAGAACGCCCTGACCGTGCTGCTCTGGGTCGCCGTCGTCTTCGTCGCCCTGGTGCTGGTCCTCAGTGCCGTGCAGCGACGACTCGAGAACAAGTGGAGGATCGCGCGATGACTTCCGTCCTGTACGACGTCCCGGGGCCCCGCGCGATCCTGCGCAACCGCATCCTCGGCATCGTCACCATCCTCCTGGTCGCCGCGGCGATCGGATTCGTGGTCTTCCGCTTCGCGGTGAGCGGTCAGTTCTCCGCCGACAAGTGGTACATCTTCACGTTCAGCAACGTGTGGCTCGGCATCCTCAGGGCGCTTGGCAACACGCTCGCGGCCTTCGGGCTCGCGGCCGTCGGTGCCCTGGCGCTCGGCTTCGTTCTCGCGATCGGCCGCCTGTCGGATCATGCGTGGGTGCGGATTCCCTTCGGCGTCGTCATCGAGGCGTTCCGGGCCGTGCCGGTGCTGATCTTCATGATGCTGATGTACTACGGGCTGCCGACGCTCGGCATCCGCATGGAGCCGTACTGGGCCGTGGTCATCGCCCTCGTCGCCTACAACGGCTCCGTGCTGGCGGAGGCCCTGCGCGCCGGCATCGAGTCGCTGCCGCGCGGACAGAAGGAGGCCGGCTACGCGATCGGTCTGCGCAAGAGCGGCGTCATGCGCCTCGTCCTGCTGCCGCAGGCGGTTCGGGCCATGCTGCCCGTCATCGTCGCGCAGCTCGTCGTGACGCTGAAGGACACCGCGCTCGGCTTCATCATCACCTATCCCGAGCTGCTGTACTACGCCAAGCAGCTGACCTCCCAGCCGGGGCGCCCGATCCTCCAGGCGGGCATCGTCATCGGCGCGATCTACATCGTGATGTGCCTGCTGCTGTCGTGGTTCGCCAGCTTCCTCGAGAAGCGCCTCTCGCGGTCGCCGCGCACCCCAGGCGGCGGCGCAGCTGCTGTCGACCCGCTGCACCACCCGGTGGCGCCGACGACCGATACCGAGCTCATCGCCACGCAGAAGGGGATCGGCAAGTACGACTCCAACAGCTCGGGCGGAGCCTGACGCACAGCACGACCCCGACGGGCCCCTCACGCGAAAGCGGAGGGGCCCGTCGCCGGTAGACTCGACTCCCGTGTCCGACGCACCCGAGATCACCCCTGACGCGGTCGCCGCGGCGGTGGATGCGGCCCTCGCCGCCATCGCCGACGCGTCCTCCACCGCCGAGCTGAAGTCCGCCCGCAACGCCCACACGGCCGAGGGGTCGCCGCTCGCGCGCCTCAACGCGCAGCTGCGGTCGGTGCCCAACGAGAAGAAGGCCGAGTTCGGCAAGCTCGTAGGCCAGGCGCGTGGCCGTGTCACCCAGGCCCTCGCCGCCCGCGAGGGCGAGCTCGCCGCCGCCGAGACGGCCGCGAAGCTCGAGGCCGAGGCGCTCGACGTCACCGCCATCGCCCCGCGCGGACGCGTCGGGGCGCGGCATCCGATCTCGCTCCTGCAGGAGGAGGTCGCCGACCTCTTCGTCGGGATGGGCTGGGAGATCGCCGAGGGGCCGGAGCTCGAGCACGAATGGTTCAACTTCGACTCGTTGAACTTCGACGTCGACCATCCCGCGCGCCAGATGCAGGACACGTTCTTCGTCGACCCGGTCGCGCGGCACCTCGTCATGCGCACGCAGACGAGCCCCGTGCAGATGCGGTCGATGCTCGAGCGCGACATCCCGATCTACGTCCTCTCGCCGGGCCGGGTGTTCCGCACCGACGAGTACGACGCGACCCACCTCCCCGTGTTCACGCAGTTCGAGGGCCTCGTCGTCGATAAGGGCATCACGATGGCGCACCTCAAGGGCACCCTCGACCACGCGGCGCGCGAGCTGTTCGGCCCCGAGGCGAAGACGCGCTTCCGCACCAACTACTTCCCGTTCACCGAGCCGAGCGCCGAGCTCGACCTGTGGCACCCGACCTTCGCCGGCGGAGCGCGCTGGATCGAGTGGGGCGGCTGCGGCATGGTGAACCCCAACGTGCTCCGTGCCGCGGGCATCGATCCCGAGGTCTACTCCGGGTTCGCCTTCGGCATGGGCATCGAGCGGACGCTGATGTTCCGCTCCGACGTGAAGGACATGCGCGACATGGCCGAGGGCGATGTGCGTTTCAGCGAGCAGTTCGGGATGGTGGTCTGATGCGCGTTCCGCTGTCGTGGTTGCGTGAGTACGTCGAGGTACCGGCGGATGCCGCGCCTGAGGACATCCTCGCGGCGCTGGTGTCGGTCGGCTTCGAGGAGGAGGACGTCCACGGTTTCGACCTGACCGGTCCGATCGTCGTGGGCCGCGTGGTCTCGTTCGAGCCCGAGCCGCAGTCCAACGGCAAGACGATCCGCTGGTGCCAGGTCGATGTCGGCGAGGCGAACGGCGGCGTGCGCGGCATCGTCTGCGGCGCCGGCAACTTCTTCGAGGGTGACAAGGTCGTCGTGACCCTTCCCGGCGCCGTGCTGCCCGGTCCGTTCCCGATCGCGGCGCGCAAGACGTACGGCCACGTCTCGGACGGCATGATCGCCTCGGCGAAGGAGCTGGGCCTCGGCGACGAGCACTCGGGCATCCTGCGTCTGACCGAGCTCGGTCTCGACAGCGATGAGGATGCGCCGGTCGGCACCGACGCGATCGCGCTGCTCGGACTCGACGACGCCGCGATCGACGTCAACGTCACCCCCGACCGCGGGTACGCGCTGTCGGTGCGCGGCATCGCGCGCGAGTACTCGCACGCGACCGGCGCGGCATTCCGCGACCCTGGTCTCCGCGAGTTCGACGAGCTCGAGCACCCCGCGACGGGCTTCGACGTCGCGGTCGACGACCAGGCGCCGATCCGCGGCCGCGTCGGTGCGACCGAGTTCGCGGTGCGCGTCGTCTCGGGCGTCGACCCGTCGCGGCCGACGCCGCCGTGGATGGTGGCGCGTCTCACGCTCGCCGGCATCCGCTCGCTCGGCATCCTGATCGACATCACCAACTACGTGATGCTCGAGCTCGGCAACCCGATTCACGGCTACGACCTCGACAAGCTCACCGGCGGCATCACGGTGCGTCGCGCGACGGCGGGCGAGAAGCTCACGACGCTCGACGGCAAGGAGCGCACCCTCGACGGCGAAGACCTGCTCATCACCGACGAGTCGGGGCCCATCGGCCTCGCCGGCGTCATGGGCGGCGGCACGACCGAGATGACGGATGCGACGCGCAATGTGCTCATCGAGGCCGCGATCTTCGACACCGTCACGATCGCCCGCACCGCTCGTCGGCACAAGCTGCCGAGCGAGGCCTCGCGGCGCTTCGAGCGCGGCGTCGACCCGCTGCTGCCGTTCGTGGCCGCCCGCCGCGTCGCCGACCTCATGGTCGAGCTCGCTGGCGGCACGCTCGAGCCGGTCGGTGGCGCGCTGTTCGGCGAGGTGTTCCTCGAGGCGATCGATCTGCCGCGCGGCTTCGTCGCAGGCCTCATCGGCATCGACTACACCGACGACGAGGTCGTCTCGGCGCTCGAGACGATCGGCGCCGAGGTGACCGACACGGATGCCGGTTGGGAGGTCATCCCGCCGTCGTGGCGCCCCGACCTCACCGACAAGTGGACGCTGGCCGAAGAGGTCGCGCGCATCCACGGCCTCGACCGCGTGCCGTCGGTCCTCCCGACGGCTCCCTCCGGTCGCGGCCTGACGGATGCGCAGAAGGGGCGACGTCGCGTTTCGAATGCGCTCGCGGCCGCGGGCTTCGTCGAGACCCCGTCGTTCCCGTTCACGACGCGAGACAGCAACGATCTCCACGGTTCGGCCTCGGGCGAGGAGCTGCCCTCGGTCAAGATCGCCAACCCGCTCGACGGGCAGGCGCCCTACCTGCGCCGCTCGCTCGTACCGGGCCTGCTCCAGGTCGCGCACCGCAACGTCTCGCGCGGACTGACCGATCTCGCCCTCTTCGAGGTCGGAGCGGTCTTCCTCCCCGAGCCCGGCCAGCAGTACGGCACCGCGACGGTGCCGCCGCTCGCCGCGCGTCCCGACGACGCCACGCTCGCAGAGCTCCACGCGTCGATCCCGCCGCAGCCGCGTCACGTTGCGGTGCTCGTCGCCGGCAACGTGGCGCCCAAGTCGCCGGGGCATGCCGCCGTCGCGGCCGATCTCAGCGACGTGTTTGCGGCTGTCGCCGCGATCGGTTCGGCGGCCGGCGTCGACATCGAGATCTCGCAGGCCCGTCGTGCCGCGCTGCACCCGGGTCGCGCCGCCGCGCTCACGGTCGGAGGTGTCGAGGTCGGCTACGCCGGGGAGCTGCATCCCGAGGTCTCGGCTGCGGCCGACCTGTCGGGCCGTGTCCTCGTCGCCGAGATCGACCTCGACGCCGTTCTGGCGAGCGCGGGGGAGCGGGTCGTCGTCGCGTCGCTGTCGGGCTACCCGGCGGCCACGCAGGACGTCTCGCTCGTCGTTCCTGCGGACGTGACGGCGGGTGCGCTCGCGTCGGCGCTGTCGGAGGGGGCGGGCCAGCTGCTCGAGTCGCTCCGTCTCGTCGACGACTACCGCGGTGCCGGCGTTCCCGAGGGCTCGAAGAGCCTGACGTTCGCGCTGCGCTTCCGCGCCGACGACCGCACCCTCACGGCGGCCGAGGCGAGCGAGGCCAAGCTCGCGGGCGTCGCCGTCGCGGCCGAGCGTTTCGGCGCCGTCATCCGCGACTGACCTGCGTACCGGGCGCAGTTCCCGACGTCACGCGCGGTTACGGGCGCGCTCCACGTCCGGAACTGCGCCCGACGCGTTCCCGTGACTGGCCGGCCGACCGAGAGGGGCTCAGCGCGAGCCCCAGTTCCAGGCCGGAACGTCGAGCAGACCCTGACCGCGGACCGTCGTCTCGGCGTTCGATCGCTGGAGTTCGACGCGCGACGGTTCTGGCAGAGCGTCGACGAGCGCATCGGCATGCGACACCGTGAGCACCTGCGTGCGCTCGGATGCCGCTCGGATGAGCGAGGCCAGCGGTGCGAGGAGGGAGGGATGCAGGCTCGCCTCGGGCTCGTTCAGCACCAGGAGCGGTGCGGGTCGCGCCGGCAGCAGCGCGGCACACAGCAGCAGGTAACGCAGCGTGCCGTCCGACAGCTCGGCCGCATCGAGCGGACGCAGCAGGCCGGGCTGCTCGATCGTCAGGCGGAAGAGTCCGTCGGAGGTCACGACGCGCACGCGGCTGCCCGGGAACGCCTGGTCGACCGCACGCGCCAGAGCGTCGCCGTGCCCGGCGTCGACGATCGTCGCCCAGGCCGCGGCGAGATTCGCCCCGTCGTGCGCGAGGGTGTGGCTGCGGGTGCCGACCTGTGGCTGACGCGCGGGGGCGTCGAGGTCGACGCGGAAGTGGTCGTAGAAGCGCCACGCGGTCATCGCGCGGCGGAGGGTCAGCAGTTCGGGGGCGGTGTCGCCGTCGGCGAGATCGGTGACGATGCTCTCGTACGGCGCCAGCTGCTGGTCGAGCATCGTCCAGGAGTGCTCGCGCACGCGGGTGAGCTGTCGCGTGCGGTCGATGAGCAACGTCGACGGCTTGGCGACGACACCGGCGAACACCTGTTCGCGTTTAATCTCGGGGTCGCGGGCGAACGGACTGGTCTGGTCGCCCTGCGGGATGCCGAGATCGATGAGGTATCCCAGCTCGTCGGACGCGTAGCCGAGCTGCACCGCGACGGGTCCCCGGCGCACCGTTCCCTGATCTCCGCCGTTCTCGGGTCCGGCCCAGAGGACCGACGGCAGCCCTCCTTCGCGTGCCAGCGCGCCCACGATGTCGCCCCGCGCCGCTGCGGCGAGCAGGCGCAACGCGCGGTAGAGGTTCGACTTGCCCGAGCCGTTGGGGCCGGTGACGACGGTGAGGTCGCCGAGCGGCACGACGACGTCGCGGAGCGAGCGGTATCCCGATACAGCCAGAGTGCGCAGCATCCCCTCACTCTGGCATCTGCGTCTGACACCGCCCTCCGCTTCCCGATAGTGTCGGGGCCGTGAGCGAGATCCCAGCCAGCGTCACCCCATCGTCTCCGGCGGCCGGTGCCGCCCCCGCCCTCGAACTGCTCGGCCTGGTCAAGAGGTTCGGTGAGAAGGTCGCCGTCGACGGCATCGACCTCGTCGTGCCGGCCGGCTCGTTCTACGGACTCGTCGGGCCGAACGGCGCAGGTAAGACCACGAGCCTCTCCATGGCCACGGGGCTGTTGCGCCCGGATGCCGGCACCGCGCGCGTCCACGGGATCGACGTGTGGCGCGACCCGGTGGCCGCCAAGCGCACGATCGGCAACCTCGCCGACGGCGTGCGGCTCTTCGACCGTCTGACGGGGGAGCAGCTCATCACCTACACCGCGATGATGTTCGGGCTGCCGCGCCCCGAGATCGCACCGCGCGTGTCGGACCTGCTCGACCTCATGGACCTGCGCGGCGCAGCCGGGACGATCGTCGCCGACTACTCTGCGGGCATGACCAAGAAGGTCGCGCTCGCGTGCGCTCTCGTGCACGCCCCGCGCCTGCTCGTGCTCGACGAGCCCTTCGAGTCGGTCGACCCGGTGTCGGCCGCGAACATCGAGGACGTCCTGCGCAGCTACACCAGCTCGGGCGGATCGGTGATCGTCTCGAGCCACTCGATGGACCTCGTCCAGCGCATGTGCGACCACGTCGCCGTCATCGCCGCAGGCCGCGTGCTCGCCGCGGGCACGATCGACGAGGTGCGTGCCGGCGAGAGCCTGCAGGACCGTTTCGTCTCGCTCGTCGGCGGACGCCACCAGTCGGAGGGACCGCAGTGGTTGCGACAGTCCTGAAGCTGCGTTACCGCGTTCTCGGGAACACGCTCGCCCGTCGCCCCTGGCAGCTCGTCGGCTTCATCCTGGGATCACTCTGGGGTCTCGGCATCCTCGGCGGGCTCGTCGTCGGGTTCGTCGCGCTGTCGGTGTTCGAGAACCTCGAGGCCGCGACCGTCGTCGCGGTCCTCGGCGGCTCGCTGCTGATCCTCGGCTGGCTCGTGGGGCCGATCATCATCGCGGGGCTCGACAGCACGGTCGACGCCGTGCGGCTGGCGCCGTTCCCCCTGACGCGCCGTCAGGTCATGCTCGCCCTCGCGGGTGCCGGGCTCACCGGCATCCCCGGCATCGTCACCACGGTCGCTGCCCTCGCGACGCTGATCGTGTGGGTGCGGTGGCCGGTCGCGGCCATCGTCGCCGTGCCGACGGTACTGCTCGGCGTTCTCACCTGCGTGCTGGCCTCGCGCCTGATGGGCGAGCTCTCGGGCGGCATGGGCGGCCGGCGCTCGCGCGAGATCATCGGCACCGTCGTGCTCGTCGTCCTCATCATGACCGGTCCCATCCTCACCGGCATCGCCGCGCTGCTCGATCAGGCCGGTGGCGATCTGTGGACGCGATTGCAGCAGGCCGCCGGCATTCTCGCCTGGACTCCGCTCGGTGCCGCCTGGTCGGTCGCCCCGAGCGCGGCGGCGGGGCAGTGGCTTCCCGCGCTCGCCAGCACCGTGATCGCCATCGTGACCGTCGTGGTGCTCTGGATCGTGTGGGACCGCGTCATCGAGACGGCCGTGTCGTCGCCGCGCCAGCGCGCGACTCGCACCGTGGCTGCCGGAAAGCTCGGCCTCTTCGGCGTGATGCCGACCGGTGGTGTCGGCGCGACGTGGGCGCGATCGCTCTCGGGATGGCTGCGTGATCCGCGGTACCTGCGGCAGCTCATCGTCATCCCGCTGTTCCCCGTCCTCTTCGCCTTCACCGGCGGGACCGACGGCTTCATGTTCCTCATCTCGCCGGTGCTCGCCGCGCTCGTCATGGCCGCGGTGGGCTACGCCGATGTCTCCTTCGACGGCACGGCCTTCGGCACGACCCTCGCCACCGGCATCTCCGGCCGTGCCGACCGCCTCGGTCGCCTGCTCGGCGCCGCGTGCGTCGGAGTTCCGCTGATCGGCCTCATCGCGGTCGCCACCGCGGTGGTGTCGGGCGACGCGGCGCACCTGCCCGCGGTGCTGGGAGCGGCCCTCGGCGTGCTGCTGGCCGGATACGGCGCGTGCGCGGTGTCGTCGGCGCTCATCGTCACCCCGGTGCCCGCACCCGGTGACAGCCCGTTCAAGAGCACCCCGGGTCAGAACTCCATCATGGGCCTGCTGGTCTTCGTCGTATGGGCCGCGGTGATCGCGTTGTCGTTGCCGGCCATCGTGCCCGCCGTCGTGAACGCCGTGACGGGAGACGCGATGTGGGGCTGGATCGCGCTGGCCGCCGGTGTCGTGTTCGGCGCAGTGGTCGCGATCGTCGGGGTGCTCGTCGGAGGGCGCACGATCGAACGGACCGGTCCCGACCTGCTCGTGCGCATCAAGTCGTTCCCCACCTGATCGACGTCCGGCCCCGCGGCCCCGCTCGAGATCAGCGGTAGCGGCGGCCCTCGTCGCGTCGGTACAGCCACACGACGAGGGCGCCCAGCGCGATCGTCCACGCGACGACGCCGAGGATCGCCCAGAGGGGCACCTCGGCACCGGTCGCGACGCCGACGACGATCTCTCGGGCCTGACGGATCGGCAGGACCGACGAGGCAGTGTCGAGCCAAGCAGGGAAGAACTGCGGGGGCAGGAACAGGCCGCCGCCGAAGGCGAGCAGGAACAGGGCCACCTGCGTGACGGCGATGGCGGCCTTCGGGCCCGTCGTGAGACCGATGATCGCACCGATGAGCATCGGCGGAAGCGCCGTCGCGATCACGAGCACGATGGCCGCGAGCAGCCGGAGCGGTTCGGGCCGCGCGCTGGTGAAGACACCTCCGACGACGAGCAGCGGCACCATCGCCGCGGTCGCGATCGCGAGGGTCGCCAGGATCAGCGCCCCGATGCGGGCGAGCGGGCTGCCGGGGAGCGTCCGCAGATAGGGCGTCCACGGCTTCGAGCGTTGCTCGGCGAGCTCGAGCCCGACCGAGAACAGCCCGGACGACATGAAGGCGAACACGACCATCGAGCAGACGGCGGCGGTGGCGACGCTGCTGTCCGCCACGACCGCGCCCTGGGGCAGCACGAACAGGCAGAACGCGAGGGTCGGGAAGACGACCGACCCGATCACCGCGATCGGAACCCGCGCGGTCTCGATGAGGTTGTATCTGGTCGCGGTCAGGGTGAGCGAGAGCGTGGACATCAGGCGGCCTTCTCGGTGGTGGGTGCGGGTAAGGGTGCGCCGGGGCGCGCGGACGTGGCGGTCAGGGAGAGGAACGCCTCCTCGAGCGTCGCTCCGCGCACCGTCAGATCGCTGAACGGCAGATCGGCGGCGACGAGTGAGCGGACGAGAGCGTCGGAGTCGCCGACGACGGCCGTCACGGCGTCGTCCGCGGTGGAGACGGATGACTCCGGGTCGAGGCGCCGGATGTCGTCCGCCGAGACTCCGCGCAGGGTGACACGGCGTCGCGACACGCTCGACACGACGGCCGCGAGCGTGTCATCGGTGCGGACGACACCGTCGTCGATGACGACGACGCGGTGAGCGAGCTGCTCGATCTCTTCGAGGTGGTGGCTCGTGACCACGACGGCGCATCCGGCGGCGTGCCGGGCGCGGACGGCATCCCACAGGGCTCGTCGGGCGTCGACGTCGAGACCGGTCGTGGGCTCGTCGAGCAGCACGAGGTCGGGGTCGCCGACGAAGGCCAGCGCGACGGACACACGCCGCTGCTGCCCTCCCGACAGCGCCCCGCACTGCTGGCGCAGCAGCGGGCCGAGGTCGAACTCCTCGATGATGCGGGCGCGGGGAGAAGGATGCGGGAAGTGAGCCGCGACGAAGTCGAGCACTTCACCCACGCGCAGGGCGTCGGGCAGCGCCGTCGCCTGTGGGGTCGACCCGAGGCGCACGCGCGAGGACGTGTCGCGCGGGTCGCCGCCGAACAGCCGCACCTCGCCGCTGGTCGGGGTTCGCAGGCCCTCGACGAGCGACAGGAGGGTCGTCTTGCCGGCGCCGTTCGGGCCCAGCAGACCGACGCATTCGCCGGCGTGGATGTCGAGGGTCACTCCGGCCAGCGCGGTGACGTCGCCGAACCGCTTCACGAGGTCGCGGGTGCTGATGAGGGCGGTCATGATCCTCCTCCGAGGAGATCGAGCAGATGGGTGCGGTACGTGCGGAACGCGGCTCGCCCGGCGGGGGTCAGCGCGACGTAGGTCACGGGCTTCCGGCCCGCGAAGGCCTTGCTGGTCTCGACGTAGCCCGCCGCCTCGAGCTTCGCGAGGTGCGTGGTGAGGTTCCCGGCGGTCATCCCGAGCAGCTTCTGCAGCACGGGGAAGGTCACCTCGTCGCCGTCGGCGAGGGCCTCGTTCAGCGCCGTGACGATGCGCAGGCGGGCCGGGGCGTGGATCACCGGGTCGAGCTCGGTCATCGGCTGCCTTCCGCCGGGATGACGCCGCGCAGCATCAGGGTCGCGACGATGAGCATCGCGAGCGGTCCGACGGTCGCGTACACGAGGTAGTTGGTCGGCGTGCCCGCGTACGACGCCACGATCGCGGTGGCGATCATGACGATGCCGAGCGCGTACTGGACGGGGGAGCGCCACAGCGCCCCGCCGGCGAGGTAGAGCACGCCGACCAGCAGGACGAAGATCGCGGGGGAGAGCACTGCCATGACGTCGGCATCCGCGCCGGTGCGCTGCACCGCGCCGATGAGGAGGCCGGCACCGAACATCGACAGCGACCACGCCCAGCCGTACATGGCCCCGGCCAGGCGCGACGGTCCCCGCACGCCCACGCCGGAGCGGATGCCGGCGACGGCGGAGACGACGATGCCGGCGATGAGCACCGTGCCGAAGACGATCCACGCGGGGGTCGTCGGAATGCGGAACCAGGGGTTGCCGCCGCCGTCGGCCGCGCTCCAGATGGCTCCGAATCCGACGATCCACGCCGCCGCCCAGGTGATGAGCATCACCGCGTAGTTGCGGTTGACCCAGTGCGCGGTGCGCCGGCGCTGGTCCTGCATGAGGGCGAGCATCGCCGCCGGGTCGGCCTGCTGCTCGTCATCCATCGAATCGTGCTCCATGCAAACCACTTTGCACTGCAAACCTTGCGCGGTCAACTCGGCATCGTTGCGGTCGCACCGCCGGGTCGAGCGCACTTCGATGGGCCGGCCGCAGTTCGAACGGCGCCCGACGGCCGCAACTGCGCCTCATACCGCGGACGCCGGCAGCGGGGGATTTGGCGGATGCCGCGAGCGAGCGCTACTGTCGGCGCATGTCTTCGGCCCCGCAGCGCACCGTCTCGGTGCTTCGCGCGCGCCGACGTCTGGGCGACCGCCGACGCTAGGCGACCCTGCACGCTCCCGCATCCGCGGTCGAGCGCGTGGTGTCGCCGCCGCCGGTCCCCGTCGCCGCGAAGGCGACGTCATCCCAGACAATAAGGTGGAAGTCATGCCCCTCTCCGTCGCCGTCTCCGGCGCATCCGGATACGCGGGAGGCGAGATCCTGCGCCTGCTCGCCGCTCACCCCGAGGTCGAGCTCCGCACGGTCACCGCGCACTCCAACGCCGGTCAGCCGCTCATCGAACACCAGCCGCACCTCCGCTCGCTGCGTCACCTCACGCTGCAGCCCTCGACGCCCGAGGTGCTCGCGGGGCACGACATCGTGTTCCTCGCCCTCCCGCACGGCCAGTCGGGTCAGTACACCGAGGCGCTCGCTGACACCGCCCTCGTCATCGACGCGGGCGCCGACCACCGGCTGACGTCGTCGGACGACTGGGATGCCTTCTACGGCGGCGACTTCCACGAGCCCTGGACCTACGGTGTGCCCGAGCTCCTCGTCGGAGGCGCGAACGGCACCGGCAAGCAGCGCGACAAGCTCGTCGGAGCCTCGCGCATCGCTGCTCCCGGGTGCAACGCCTCGACCGTCGCGCTGAGCCTCGCGCCCGGTGTCGCCGCCGGTGTCATCGACCCGAGCGATATCGTGAGCGTGCTCGCGGTCGGTCCCTCGGGCGCGGGCAAGAGCCTGAAGACGAACCTCCTCGCCGCCGAGATCCTCGGATCGGCGAACCCCTATGCCATCGGCGGGACGCACCGCCACATCCCCGAGATCCGGCAGGCGCTTCGGGGAGCGGGCGCGGTAGGCGACATCCGCATCTCGTTCACCCCCGTCCTCGTGCCGATGTCGCGCGGCATCCTGGCCACCTCGACCGCTCCGATCGCGGACGGCGTCTCCGACGCTCAGATCCGCGAGGCGTGGGAGAGCGCCTACGCGGATGAGACGTTCGTGCAGCTGCTGCCCGAAGGATCCTTCCCTCGAACGGCCGACGTCACCGGCGCGAACACCGCGCTCATGGGCCTGGCGATCGACCGGGCCGCCGGCCGTGTGGTCGTCGTGACCGCGGTCGACAACCTCGCCAAGGGCACCGCCGGTGCCGCCATCCAGTCGATGAACATCGCCCTCGGTTTCGCCGAGACCACGGGCCTGAGCGTGAACGGAGTCGCCCCGTGAGCGTCACCGCCCCCCAGGGTTTCGAAGCCGCCGGTGTCGCCGCGGGCCTGAAGTCGACCGGAAAGCCCGACGTCGCCGTCGTCGTCAACCGCGGCCCGCTCAAGGTCGGCGCCGCGGTGTTCACCTCGAACCGCGCCAAGGCGAACCCGATCATGTGGTCGCAGCAGGCGATCGCCGACGGCGTCGTCGAAGCCATCGTCCTCAACTCCGGCGGAGCGAACTGCTTCACGGGCAGCTTCGGCTTCCAGACGACGCACCAGACCGCCGAGAAGGCGGGGGAGCTGCTGGATGTCAGCTCGGGCGATGTGCTCGTCTGCTCCACGGGCCTCATCGGCACCGGCGACGAGGTGTTCCGCGCCAAGGTGCTCGAGGGCACCACGGCGGCGATCGGCTCGCTCAGTGCCGAGGGCGGCGAGGACGCCTCGCTCGCGATCATGACCACCGACTCGCGGCCCAAGCGCGCCGTCGTCTCACGGGGTGGCTGGACGATCGGCGGCATGGCGAAGGGCGCGGGGATGCTCGCACCGGGCCTCGCGACGATGCTCGTCGTCATCACCACCGACGCCGTTCTCGACGCGGCGCAGGCGGATGCCGCGCTGCGCTCCGCGACTCGCACGAGCTTCGACCGGCTCGACTCCGACGGGTGCATGTCGACCAACGACCAGGTCACCCTCATGGTCAGCGGCGCGTCGGGCGTGACGCCGGATGCCGCCGAGTTCGCCGCCGCGCTCGCCGAGCTGTGCGCCGACCTCGCCGAGCAGCTGCAGGGCGACGCCGAGGGTGCGAGCCACGACATCGCGATCGAGGTCGTCGGCGCGGCATCCGAAGAGGACGCCGTCGTCGTCGGACGCTCGGTCGCCCGCAACAATCTCTTCAAGGCCGCGATCTTCGGCAACGACCCGAACTGGGGCCGGGTGCTCGCCGCGATCGGCACGACCGATGCGGCCTTCGACCCCTACGACGTCGACGTCTCGTTCAACGGCGTGCGGGTGTGCACCGCCGGCGGGCCCGACCGCCCGCGTGAAGAGGTCGACCTGACGCCCCGCGCGACGCGCATCCTCATCGACCTGAAGTCGGGCGATGCCACGGCGACGATCCTCACGAACGACCTCACGCACGACTACGTCCACGAGAACAGCGCTTACTCCTCATGAACGACATCGACCTCCAGTACACGACCCCCGAAGAGGCGGCCGCCAAGGCGGGCGTCCTCATCGAGTCGCTGCCGTGGCTGCAGCGCTTCCGCGATCAGATCATCGTCATCAAGTACGGCGGCAACGCGATGGTTTCTGAGGAGTTGCAGGAGTCGTTCGCGCAGGACATCGCTTACCTCCGCTTCGTCGGCGTGAAGCCCGTCGTCGTCCACGGCGGCGGCCCGCAGATCTCGAAGATGCTCGACCGGCTCTCGATCGAGAGCGAGTTCAAGGGCGGCTACCGGGTCACCAGCACCGAGGCGATCGATGTCGTCCGGATGGTGCTGACCGGGCAGATCAACCCGCAGCTCGTCGCCCGCATCAACGCGTACGGCCCGTTCGCCACCGGCCTGTCGGGCGAGGATGCCGGTCTGTTCGGCGGTCGCCGGCGCGGCGTCGTGATCGACGGCACCGAGCACGACCTCGGGCACGTCGGCGATGTCGTGGAGGTCGACCCGCAGCCGGTGCACGATCAGCTCGACGCCGGACGCATCCCGGTGATCTCCTCGATCGCACCCGATCTCGACAACCCCGGTCATTCGCTCAACGTGAATGCGGATGCCGCAGCCGCTGCACTCGCGACGGCCCTCGGCGCCACGAAGCTCGTCGTCCTCACCGACGTGCCCGGCCTCTACGCCGACTGGCCCAACCGCGACTCGCTCGTCTCCCATCTGACGTCGACGGACCTGCGCGCGATGCTGCCGAAGCTCGAGTCGGGGATGATCCCGAAGATGCAGGCATGCCTCGACGCGGTCGACGGGGGAGTGGACACGGCGGCCATCATCGACGGACGCCAGCCCCACTCGGTGCTGGTCGAAGTCTTCACAGCACAGGGAATCGGTACGGAGGTGGTGGCGGGATGACGAACCCGACGATCCAGCAGACAGCGCCCACATGGGCGGATGACGTCGATCGCGACCTCGTCCGCAGCGCCGGCGCACGCCTGGCGCTGCTCGAGCGCGGCGAGGGCGCGTACGTCTGGGATGTCGACGGCAAGCGCTACCTCGACTTCCTGGCCGGCATCGCCGTCAACTCGCTCGGACACGCTCACCCCGTGTTCGTCGAGGCGGTCTCGCGTCAGGCAGCCACCTTGTCGCACGTCTCGAACTACTTCGCCACGCCGCCGCAGCTCGAGCTCGCGGCGAAGCTCAAGCGTCTCGCGGGCACCGGCGATGCCGGTCGCGTCTACTTCGGCAACTCCGGCGCCGAGGCGAACGAGGCGGCGTTCAAGCTCGCGCGTCTGCACGGCGGAGCCGAGCGCCCCCGCATCCTCGCGCTGAAGGATGCGTTCCACGGTCGCACGATGGGCACCCTCGCCCTCACCGGCAAGCCGCAGATGCAGCAGCCGTTCGAGCCGATGGTTCCCGGCGTCGAGAGCATCGACTCGACGATCGAGGCTCTCGAGGCCGCGATCGACGACCGCGTCGCAGCCCTGTTCGTCGAGCCCATCAAGGGCGAGGCCGGGGTCATCCCGCTGCCCGAGGGCTACCTCGCGGCGGCGCGTGAGATCACGAAGCGCCACGGCGCGCTGCTGATCATCGACGAGATCCAGACCGGTGCCGGGCGCACCGGCGCGTGGTTCGCCTTCCAGCACGCCGGCATCGAGCCCGACGCGATCACGGTCGCCAAGGGCATCGGCGGCGGCTTCCCGATCGGCGCACTGATCACCTTCGCGAGCGCGAGCGACCTCTTCTACCCGGGCACGCACGGCTCGACGTTCGGCGGCAACCCGCTGGGCACCGCGGTGGCGTCGGCGGTGCTCGGCGAGATCGAGAACGGCGGGCTCGTCGAGGCCGCCGCAGCTCACGGCGCACGCCTGCGGCAAGTGCTCGAGACGATCGACTCGTCGCTCGTCGAGGGCGTGCGCGGACAGGGTCTGCTGCTGGGCGTCGGGCTGCGGCATCCGGTCGCCGGCGCCGTCGTCGCGGCGGCGCAGGAGCACGGCCTGATCGTCAACGCCGCCAACGACCGCACCGTGCGGATCGCTCCGCCGCTCACCATCGGCGACGTCGAGATCGACGAGTTCGCCGAGCTTTTCACCGCCGCGCTGCGCACCGTCGAGTCGGCCCTGCTTCTCGAGAACACGACCACGGAGGAATCCGCATGACCCGCCACCTGCTCCGCGACGACGACCTGAGCCCGGCCGAGCAGGCCGAGGTCCTCGATCTCGCCCTCTCGCTGAAGAAGGACCGCTGGAAGCTGAAGCCCCTCGAGGGTCCGCAGACCGTCGCGGTCATCTTCGACAAGTCGTCGACCCGCACGCGCGTCTCGTTCGCCGTCGGCATCGCCGACCTCGGTGGCTCGCCGCTGATCATCTCGACGGCCAACAGCCAGCTCGGCGGCAAGGAGACCCCGTCCGACACCGCGCGCGTGCTCGAGCGCCAGGTCGCCGCGATCGTCTGGCGCACGTACGCGCAGGCAGGTCTCGAGGAGATGGCTCGCGGCACCCGCGTGCCGGTCGTCAACGCGCTGAGCGACGACTTCCACCCCTGCCAGCTGCTCGCCGACCTGCTCACCATCCGTGAGCACAAGGGCGACCTCGCCGGGCTCACGCTGTCGTTCTTCGGCGACGGGCAGTCGAACATGGGTCACTCGTACGTGCTCGCGGGCGTGACCGCGGGCATGCACGTTCGAGTCGCGTCTCCCGAGGGGTACGGCCCGCGTGAGGATGTCGTCGCCGACGCGCAGCGCATCGCGGCACAGACGGGCGGATCGGTCACGATCCTCGTCGACCCGCTCGAAGCAGCATCCGGCGCCGACGTCATCGTGACCGACACGTGGGTGTCGATGGGCAAGGAGGAGGAGAAGATCGCACGCATCCGCGATCTGGGTGCGTACAAGGTGACGCAGCAGACGATGGATGCCGCCGCCGACGGGGCGATCTTCATGCACTGCCTGCCCGCCGACCGGGGCTACGAGGTCGACGCCGACGTCATCGACGGCTCGCACAGCGTCGTCTGGGACGAGGCCGAGAACCGTCTGCACGCGCAGAAGGCGCTGCTGGTCTGGCTGCTGCGTCAGCAGTGACCGCGGAGCGGTGAGGAGCGGCCGGTGCCGGGGATGAGCGCGATGCTGCGGCGCCGCCCGCTGTTCGCGCCCTCGCGCATCGACGGCATCGACCTCGCTCGCGGCCTCGCCGTGATCGGGATGCTCGCGGCGCACCTGCTCGCGATCCCCGACTTCGATTGGACGATCCCCTCCTCGTACGAGGGGATCGTCCACGGGCGCTCGTCGATCCTGTTCGCAACGCTCGCGGGCGTCTCGATCGGGCTCATCAGCGGCGGACCGGTTCCGCTGCGCGGGCCACGACTCGAGACGGCCCGTCTGCGCCTGCTCGTGCGGGCCGGAGCGATCTGGGTGATCGGCGTGCTGCTTCTCTTCCTCGCGGTGCCGGTGTACGTCATCCTTCCCGCCTACGCGCTGCTGTTCGTGATCGCTGCCGCGGTGCTGCCGCTGCGGGCACGCACGCTGCTCATCGCGGCCGCGGTCGTCGGGCTCGTCGCGCCGTTCCCGCAAGCGGCGATCGACGGCCTGTCGTTCTGGTCGACACCCGAGGGGGTCGACGTCTCGAACGCTGTCGGATGGCATTACCCGTTCCTGACCTGGATGGCGTTCGTCCTCGCGGGCATGGGGGCGGCGCGCCTCGACCTGCGCTCGCGCGCGACGCCGCGGTTCCTCGCGCTTGCGGGGCTCGCCCTGACCGCTGCCGGGGCCGCTCTCGACATCGTGTGGGGGCGCTCCGAGGTCTTCGGACAGACCCCGTGGACCGGGGAAGCCCACTCATCCGGGCTGTTCGAGGTGATCGGATCCGGCGGGTTCGCCCTCCTCGTCATCGGCGTGTGCGTGCTCGTGTGCCGGACGCCCCTCACGTGGGTCGCGCTGCCGCTGCGCGCCGTGGGCTCGATGCCGCTGACCGCGTACTCGGCGCAGATCGTCGTATGGGCACTCACCCGGCCCGCCGCCGAGCCGGGCGTCTTCGAGCTCGACTCCTACCGAGCCCTCGATCCGTTCTGGCCGATGACCCTCGGCATCATCGTCGGATGCACGGCCTGGGCGCTCGCCGTCGGACGCGGTCCCCTCGAAGCCGGCATCGACGCACTCGCCCGGCTGACGGTGCGCGGGCGCGTGGAGGCGCCGGGCACAGCGATGCCGCCCCGATAGGCTGGAGCGATGAGCGCAGACACGTCAGGCGGCACGAACTCCGGGGCTCTCTGGGGAGCCCGCTTCGCCTCGGGCCCCGCGCCCGAGCTGGCCCGCCTGAGCCGATCGACGCACTTCGACTGGACGCTCGCCGGATACGACATCGCCGGATCTCACGCTCACGCGAAGGCGCTCGCCGCCGCCGGGTACCTCACGCCCGACGAGGAGAGCCGCATGCACGCGGGGCTCGACTCGGTGCTCGCCGCCGTCCGCGACGGATCGCTGCAGCCAGCCCCCGGCGACGAAGACGTGCACGGCGCCTTGGAGGCCGCCCTCATCGCGACCGTCGGGCCGGAGCTCGGCGGCAAGCTGCGCGCCGGTCGCAGCCGCAACGACCAGATCGCCACGCTCGTGCGCCTGTACCTGCTCGATCACGCCGAGGTCATCGCCCGCGACATCCTGCGGGTCATCGACGCCATCGTCGGTCAGGCCGAGAACCACTCCCGCGCGATCATGCCCGGCCGCACCCACCTGCAGCACGCGCAGCCGGTGCTGCTCGCCCACCACCTGCAGGCCCACGCCTGGCCGCTGCTGCGCGACCTGGAGCGCCTGCGTGACTGGGCGGCGCGCGCGCGGATCTCTCCCTACGGCGGGGGAGCGCTCGCCGGTGCGACCCTCGGTCTCGACCCGCAGCTCGTGGCCACGGAGCTCGGCCTCGAGCGTCCCGCCGATAACTCGATCGACGGGACCTCCTCGCGGGATGTCGTGGCCGAGTTCGCTTTCATCGCCGCGATGATCGGCGTCGACATCTCGCGGTTCGCCGAAGACATCATCATCTGGAACACCCGCGAGTTCGGCTTCGTCACGCTCGATGACGGCTACTCGACCGGGTCGAGCATCATGCCGCAGAAGAAGAACCCCGACATCGCCGAGCTCGCTCGCGGCAAGGCCGGTCGTGTGATCGGCAACCTCTCGGGCCTGCTCGCGACCCTCAAGGCGCTGCCGCTCGCGTACAACCGCGACCTGCAGGAAGACAAGGAGCCGGTCTTCGACTCGATCGAGACGCTCGAGGTGGTCTTGCCCGCGTTCGCAGGCATGGTCGCGACGCTCCGCTTCGACGTCGACCGGATGGCCGAGCTCGCGCCGCAGGGGTTCTCGCTCGCGACCGATGTCGCCGAGTGGCTCGTCAAGCGCGGTGTGCCGTTCCGCGAGGCGCACGAGATCTCGGGCTCGCTCGTGCGGCTCTGCGAGGAGCGGGGCATCGAGCTGCATGAGGCATCCGATGACGACCTCGTCTCGGTCTCGGAGCACCTGGCTCCCGAGGTCCGCGAGGTTCTGTCGCCCGAGGGATCGGTCGCCAGCCGCGACGGCATCGGCGGAACCGCGCCGGTGCGGGTCGCCGAGCAGCGTGCGGCACTGATCGCTCAGGCTCAGCACGCCGTGCGGGTGTGGCAGCTCTGACATAAGCGATCATCTGATATCAGGCATTCATCAGCTGATGACTGATATCCGCGGGATATAAGTGCTAGCCTGATCTGATGACCGTTGCTGTCATCGCCGACATCGTCGGCTCTCGCCTGCTCGACGATCGCAGCCGCACCCAGGCGCAGATCGAAGCAACGATGGCCGAGGTCGATCGCGCCCTTCCCGTCGCCGTGACCCCGATGCGTGCCACGTTCGCCGACGAGTTCCAGGCGGTCTTCGACGAGCTGGATGACGCGCTGGCCTGGCTTCTGCTCCTGCAGCTGTCGCTGCCCGACGAGGCGTCGCTGCGCTTCGGGGTCGGTGTCGGCGACGTCGGCTCGGTCGCATCCGAGAGCTCGGACATCTCCGACGGGCCGGGGTGGTGGCGGGCGCGCGAGGCGATCGAGCAGGTGCACGCGATGCAGGACCGCGCGGTTCCGCGCGCCCGCATCCGCATTGTCGGAGGGGAGGACGAGGATGTCGCCATGGCCGACCGCATCCGCTTCGCCAACGCCTACGCGCTCGCCCGCGACGAACTCGTCGGGGCGATGTCGGCGCGCGCGCGGCGCCTGACCTACGGCCGCTGCCTCGGTCGCACCCAGGGCGCTCTCGCGAAAGAGGAGGGCATCACCCAGTCGGCCGTATCGCAGCTGCTGGCGTCATCCGGAGCTCCCGCGATCGTCGCCGGGTACACGGCCCTGACGGAGCGCTCGTCGTGATCGGCGCGGGACTCATCCTTCTCGCGGTCGGCGGGCTCGACCTCGCCCGCAAGCGGCTGTCGGGCGCGAAGCTCGGGATCGTGCTGGTGGTCCTCGGCGCGGCGCTGCTGCCGCTCGCGGCCTGGGCGGGCGCCGCGGCCTGGTGGTTCGCGGCGATCGCCGTCGCGGCCGGGTGGGCGGCGGTCACCTCGACGCGCGAGCCCAATCGGTGGGGACTGTGGCCCGCGGCGCTCCTGGCGGTCGTCGTGGCCGTGGCGGTCGCCCTCATCGGGGTGCGCGATGGCCAGGGGCCGCTCGAGAGGATCTGGCCGATCGACTCGCCGCTGGGCGTCGTGAGCCTCGACCTCGCCATCGCGCTGGCGGGCGCGTTGGTGTTCCTCGTCGAGTCGGGAAACGTCATCGTGCGGGCATCGCTGCGGGGCGGTGTCGTCGCCGCCGAAGCGGCGAACGAGCTGAAAGGCGGGCGCATCATCGGCCCTCTCGAGCGCGTGCTGGTCTTCGCCCTCACCCTCACCGGGGCGTTCACTCTGCTGGCCGCCGTGCTCGCGGCGAAGGGCATCGTCCGCTTCCCGGAGATCTCGCGCGACCACGACGGGGGCGACCGCGCCGAGTACTTCCTCGTCGGAAGCCTCGTCAGCTGGGTCGTCGCCCTCGGCGCGGCCTTCCTCATCTGGTGGGGCACCGCCGCCTGACCGTCATCGAGGCGGGTCGCGCCGTGCGCCGCTGACTCTTGTCGTGCTGAGCGGCGTTCGTCATGCTCAAGGCATGGCGAAGATGGAGCATTTCGAGATCCCGGCCGACGACATCGCGCGCGCCCGGGAGTTCTACCGAACCGTTCTCGGGTTCGACTACGAGCCGTGGGGAGATGACATGGGCGTGCTCCGGCAGCCCGATGGCGAAGGCGTCAACGGCGACCTGCACAAACGGTCTGCCGTGCCGCATCCGACAGTCGTCTTCACCGTCGACCGCATCGAAGACGTCGTGGCCGCGGCGGTTGCAGCGGGCGGCGAACAGGTCGGTGAGATCCAGGCTCTCGGCGACGACGCGCGCTGGGTCTACTTGCGAGACTCCGAGGGCAATGTGATCGGTCTGTACGACCAGGTCTCGGCGAGCTGACTCGCGTGCCGTCGTCAGGCTCAGACGCCAGGTCGGGGCGGCGAAGCCGCCCCGAGCGCCTCTCAGCCTGTCGGCGGGACGACTCAGGCTGATTCCTGACAGGTCGGACCTGCCCGACCGACCGTGTCGGCGGGTGCGCCGCTGATAGCCTGAAGCGCGTGTCTGATGAAGCCCTGACGACCGCCCCCGTGGCGCTCGATCCCGCGTTCGAGAACGTGTGGGACGAGCTGGTGTGGCGCGGTCTCGTGCATGTGTCCACCGACCAGGAAGCGCTGCGAGAGGCGCTCGGCGGAGACCCCATCACGTATTACTGCGGCTTCGACCCGACGGCGGCATCCCTGCACCTCGGCCACCTCGTGCAGCTGCTGACGCTTCGCCGTCTGCAGCTTGCCGGTCACAAGCCCCTCGGGCTCGTCGGTGGGTCGACCGGCCTCATCGGCGACCCCCGTCCGACCGCCGAGCGCACGCTCAACTCGCGCGAGACCGTCGCCGAGTGGGTCAACCGGCTGCGCAGTCAGATCGAGAAGTACCTCAGCTTCGAGGGCGAGAACGCCGCTCGCATGGTGAACAACCTCGACTGGACGGCGCCGCTGTCGGCGATCGACTTCCTGCGCGAGATCGGCAAGCATTACCGCGTCGGCACGATGCTGAAAAAGGATGCCGTCGCCGCGCGCCTGAACTCGGATGCCGGCATCAGCTACACCGAATTCAGCTACCAGATTCTGCAGGGACTCGACTTCCTCGAGCTCTACCGCCAGTACGGCTGCACGCTGCAGACCGGTGGATCGGACCAGTGGGGCAACCTCACCAGTGGCACCGACCTCATCCACCGTGTCGAGGGCACCTCGGTGCACGCGTTCGGCACGCCGCTGATCACCAACAGCGACGGCACGAAGTTCGGCAAGAGCGAAGGCAACGCCATCTGGATCGACGCTGAGCTCACGAGCCCGTACGCGTTCTACCAGTTCTGGCTCTCGACCGCGGATGCCGATGTCGTCGAGCGCCTGAAGGTGTTCACGTTCCTCAGCAGCGCCGAGATCGCGGACTACGAGCGCCTCGTCGCCGACGAGCCGTTCCGCCGTGCCGCGCAGAAGCGTCTGGCGTTCGAGGTCACCGCGACGGTGCACGGCGTCGACGCGACGGCGAAGGTCATCGCGGCGTCCGACGCGTTGTTCGGTCAGGGCGACCTGACCGCTCTCGACGCTGCCACGCTGCGCTCGGCCCTGCAGGAGCTTCCGCACGCCACCGCGTCTGCCGGCGCCTCGGTCGTGCAGCTGCTCGTCGACACCGGGCTCGTCGGCAGCCTGTCGGAGGCCCGCCGGGCCATCGCGCAGGGCGGCGTCTCGATCAACGGTGCGAAGGTCGACGACGAGTCGGCCGTCGTCGTCGGCGATCTGCCCGGTGGCCTCGCCGTGCTGCGGCGAGGCAAGAAGACGCTCGCGGGCGTCTTCGTCGAGGACTGACCCGACCGGATGCCGTTCACCCCGAGCCACGCCGTCGTCGCGCTGGCGGTCGTTCGCACACCGCTCGTGCCGGCGGCAGTGGTCGTCGGGGCGATGGCTCCCGACCTGCCGTTGTTCGCCCGCGGGATCGGCATCAGCTATGCGCAGACGCACGAGTACCCGTGGCTGACGGTCGTGATCGCGGGTGTGCTGCTGCTCGCGTGGTGGCTGCTGCTGCGCCCGGCGGTGCGCGAGCTCGGGCCGGACTGGCTGTCGAGACGGCTGCCGCAGGCGTGGGATTCCGCGGGCGGCGACGCGCTGCGAACGGTCGTGCCGGGAACGCGGCGCGGCTGGTCGGTTGCGGTCACGGTTCTGCTGGTCGTGGTGTCGCTCGCTCTCGGCGTGTTGAGTCATATCGCCTGGGATGCCTTCACCCATGAGGGGCGTTGGGGCGTCGAGCTCTTCCCCGCGCTGGCCGAGCGCTGGGGACCGTTCCACGGCTACCGGTGGTTCCAGTACGCATCGAGCGCGCTCGGCCTGCTGGGGCTCGCGGTGGCGGGGGCGTTCTGGCTGCGGAAACGGTCGTCGGCTCCGGTGCGGCGGGTGCTGCCCGGTGCCGTGCGGGTGGTCTGGTGGCTGTCGCTGCCGGTCGCGCTCGTCGCGGCGTGGCTGATCGGCCTCGCCGCGTACGGCCCGCTGACGGCGCAGTGGACCGCCCAGCACCTCGCCTACCGCGTGCTGCCGCCCGCGTGCGCCATCTGGGGGCTGGTCACGCTCGTGCTGTGCGTCGTCGTGCAGGTGGCGCGTCGCCGCGCGACGCGCTGAGTATCGCGGGATTCCTGTTTTCGGCTGCCGGTGTTGCGCGCTGGGGCTGGGCGGTCAGTCGACTCCGCGCAGTCGATCGATCTCGCGACGTTCGCGTTTCGTCGGTCGGCCGGCGCCACGGTCACGGACGGCGAGCATCGCCATCGGCTCGCGCGGGGGAGTGCGGTCTTCCAGGGCGGTCGCGGCGACGGGCGCGCCGACGCGCTTGGTGAGCGTCTGCCGGACGACGAGGATGCGGTCAAAGCCCGCGATCCGCACCCGCAGCTCGTCACCGGGCTTCACCGACTGCGACGCCTTGACCTTTTCGCCGTTGACCCGGACGTGACCGGCGCGGCACGCCGTGGTCGCCGCCGAGCGGGTCTTGTAGATGCGGACCGCCCACAGCCACGAGTCCACGCGGACGGGGGCGTCGGATGCGGTCATGCGTTCCATTCTCGTCGAAGCGTCACGGGTGCTCGCCGGTGCTGGTCTCGTTCGCGCCGGCCAGGTCAAGGGAGACGACGGCGACGTGCGGCTTCGGGCGGGCGACTTCGCGGAAGCCCGCGCTGAGGAACGTGGAGAGGGCGCCATGGTACAGCTCGTTCGAGGTGACCTTGCGACCCGCGTCCGGGTCGACCGGGTACGCCTCGACCACGCGCGCGCCGTTCTCGCGGGCGAAGGCGATCGCGGCATCGAGGAGCGCCGCGTTCAACCCCGTGCGGCGGTGTTCTTTGCGCACGGCGAAGCAGCTGACCGCCCAGACGTCCGCGTCATCCCAGGGCTCTTCGGATGCGCCGGCGTACGCGCGGGTCTTACTCAGTCGCACCTGGCGCGTGCGCGGCCCGACGCGAACCCAGCCGGCTGCGTGACCGTCGACGTAAGCCACGAGGCCGGGGGAGGGTGCGGCATCCACTTCGCTGCGGAACGCCGCCGCCCGACCCTCGATGTCGGTGCGCTGGAACTCGGCGTTCGTCATCGTCCACCACTGGCACTGACACTCGCGTCCGTCACCACCGCCGCTCATGGCGTGCTGTGCGTCGCTGAAGCTGCCGGGCGTCACCGGCACGATCCTCGTCTCGGTCATGGGCCGACCGTAGCGCTCGCCACCGACACGGGCAACGCGCCCGGGTGCACCGGTTCGCGAGTGGGCCGCGGACCCGTTAGGATAGGGGAGTTGTCCGCGTGCGGACAGCGGACCGGGATGTGGCGCAGCTTGGTAGCGCACTTGACTGGGGGTCAAGGGGTCGCAGGTTCAAATCCTGTCATCCCGACGGAAAAGCCCTGATGAGAAGCGATTTTCATCAGGGCTTCGTCATGTCTGGCGACGGGTTTTCGTTGGTCCCCCTCTGGTCCCCTCGCCAAGGTATCGGCGCCGGCCCACAGACGGCGGAGGGCGTATCTGGCTCTCTGGAAGTCGTCGCCTGTGGATAAGGGGACCAAAAGGGGACCAGAGCATCTGATCATGGTTCCTGGCTACCCGTCACAGCGACCTCGACGCCTCGCGCCGGCTCGGTCTGCTTGCCTTGGAGGATCGGGCAAGGAAGGCGTTGGCCTGCTCCGCGGCGGAGGCTAGGTGGCGGTCGTCGGGGTGCAGGTATCCGCGGGTGGTCTCGACGGAGGCGTGGCCGAGGATGTCCTGGAGGACGTGCAGCGGGACGCCTGCGTCGGCCATCCAGGTCGCGCCAGTGTGCCGGAGGCCGTGTCGGGTGAGGTCGGGCAGCCGAAGACCGCCTCCTCGAACGCGCCCGCACCACGACCGGGCCGACCGTGCCGCTGGTCACGGTGGAGCGGATCGCGCGCCGGCCCGACCGACAGGGCCGCACCCTCGGCCCAGACCAGGCAGACGCGCTGGCGAAGATCGCCCTCTCCGGCCGGCTCATCGACGTCCTCGTGGGTCCCGCCGGGGCGGGGAAGACGACCGCTATGAACGCGCTGCGGCGGGCGTGGGAGCACGAGCACGGGCACGGCAGCGTGGTCGGGCTCGCGCCGTCCGCGGTCGCCGCGCAGGTCCTCGCCGATGACCTCGGGATCGCCACGGAGAACACGGCGAAGTGGTGGCAGAACCACATCATGTACGGCGAGACGTTCCGCAAGGGCCAGCTCGTCATCATCGACGAGGCATCCCTAGCGGGCACCGTCTCCCTCGACCGCATCACCGCCCTCGCCGTCGAAGCCGGCGCGAAGACGCTGCTCGTCGGGGACTACGCCCAACTCCAGTCACCGACCGCATCCGGCGCCTACGCGATGCTCGTCCACGACCGCGACGACACCCCCGAACTCGTAGACATCCACAGGTTCAGGAACCCGTGGGAGAAGACCGCCTCCCTCGGCCTGCGGCACGGCGACACCACGGTCATCGACGCCTACGCGACGCATCAGCGCATCAGCGAGGGCGACACGGAGGCGATGATCGAGGCCGCCTACGCCGCCTGGCGCACCGACACCATCGACGGGAAGGCGAGCGTGCTGGTCGCGGACTCGAACGAGTCCGTGCTGGCGCTGAACGAGCGGGCGCGTGCCGAGCTGATCCTGGACGGCACAGTGAACGCCCGCCGCGAGGTCGAGTTGCACAACGGCCAGCGTGCCGCTGCCGGCGATACCGTCATCACCCGCAATAACGACCGCCGTCTCCGTGCCGGGCGAGGCTGGGTCCGCAACGGCAACAGGTGGACGGTCACCGAGGTCCGCGACGACGGCTCCCTCACTCTCCGCAGAGCCGGCCAGCGGTGGGGCGGTTCCGTCGTGATCCCCGCCGGCTACGCGGCCGAGCACCTGGAGCTCGGCTACGCGATCACCTCCTACCGGACGCAGGGCGTCACGGTCGCAACCGCCCACGTCTTGGCCGACGCGACCACGACGAGGGAGAACTTCTACGTCGCCATGACCCGCGGCGCCGAGAGCAACCACGCCTATCTCGCGGTCGACCGGCCCGACCCCGCGCACGACGGCCCCCGCAGTGAGGCGACTGGGCGCAGCGTCATGGCCGCGATCCTCCAGCACACTGGCGCCGAGCTCTCCGCCCACGAGGCGATCACCGCCGAACAGGACGCCTGGGGGTCGATAGCTCAGCTCGCCGCCGAGTACGAGCTGATCGCCGCCGCAGCCCAACGGGACAGGTGGGCGCTCCTCATCCATGCCTCCGGGCTCAGCGACGACGAGGCCGAAGCGGCGATCAGCTCCCCGGCATTCGGTGCCCTGACCGCTGAGCTGCGCCGGGCCGAGGCGAACCACCATGACATCGAGAAGCTGCTCCCGCGCCTGGTCCGGGCGCGGGCGTTCGGTGACGCCGACGACATCGCAGCCGTCCTTCACTACCGCGTCGCCCGAGCCACCGTCCGGCCCGTCGGCTCCGGGCGGGCACGGAAGGCGCCCCGCCTGATCGCCGGGCTCATCCCGGAGGCCACCGGCACGATGAGCGCGGAGTTCCGGCAGGCGCTCACTGAGCGGCGTGACCTGATCGAAGCTCGCGCCGACGCGCTCCTCGAAACCGCGCTGCACGAACGTCGCGGCTGGGCGGCAGCACTCGGAGCTGCGCCGAAGCAAGGAGGGGACGCGGCCGCCTGGCGGCAGGCCGCCCGCATCGTCGCCGCGTACCGCGACCGCTACGACATCACCGGCCCGGCTCCGCTCGGGGCGCCGGCCGAGAGTGACGCGCAGAAAGTCGATGCGGCTCGCGCGCGGGCGGCACTCGAGCGAGCTCGAAGCCTCGCCGATGCAGGACGACAGCCGCAGGAGCCCGCCAGCCGCACCGGGTCAACACGGGTCGGTCCGACGTTGTAGGGAAGCGGGAGTCGGCGCAAGCATCGGCCGAGTGATCTTAGAACGGCCAGACTCTCGGCTCGTCAAGCTCCTCAGGCACCCTGACCGACGAAGCTCTGGGGTGGGATTGAAGGAGTTGCCGCACGGTCCGTATGGCGAAGTAGGCCTCCACAACTAGACGCCGTTGATCTGTCCATGTTGCCAGGTCGTATTCGTTCTCACGCAGAGTGTGAGCTGCGCCAGAACGTGCTCGGCGAATCTCCTTGAGGATCGTGGCTGCAGCGGGCACCATGTTTTCGGGATCGTGCCTGACCGTCCGCTCCATCCACTCGATGAGCATGTTCATCGTGCCGCGCTGGCCTTGATATGTATTGCCCTCGCCATCCCGCCTCTCCTCGGTAAGCGAGATTCCAGCTCTGCGAAAGAACCGTTGGTCGAGATTGTCGATCAATAGCTTGTTGAGCTGCTCGATGAAGTTGGATAGCTCGCGTCGAGTAGGGCGAATCAGGTAACCGTAGTCCGTGGGGCGGCCAGCACCTTCGAAAAGAGTCCGAAAGAGCGCTGGATAGCCGATCGCATCGCAAATCTCGTTCGCAAGATTCATCTCCATGAGGATCGCCGTGTACGGGCTGACGCGCTCCGGAAACTCTCCCATGAGATGAGGTCGCACCCAATCGGGGTGAAGCACCCAGTCCTGGCGCTCATGCTCGAAAGACTTCCAGTACGACTGCTCAGCCGGCGAGAGATCATGGAGATAGCGCAATGGCACGCCAACGACGATTTCGTTGCTATCCGGGTCGCGATCAAACCCGATGCTGAACGTCGTCAGGTAGGTGTCGAGCGGGGTGCCCTCCCGAGCCCTGATCTCGCCGCCGATGTCGAGGGTGTAGTCGTACCGCGGGTCATCTCGGTATCGGCCGAGCACATCGGCTCGAAAGAACACAGACTCAAGCTGGGCATGCCCAAGGGCAAGAGCCGCTGAATAGGGGGCATTCGGATAGCGGCTACCCGCCTCCATCGCAGTGAGCGTCGCACGAGTCGGATACAGCACAGCCGAACGCGTCCCGCCGCGCCGCCGGACCTCTGCAAGGTTGTCCGCTGCTGATTGGTGGGGGAATCCGAGGATGTTCGGGTTGACCATCTCGTGCCCGAAGTTGGCGTACACCGCACCCTCCGCGACGAGCTCAGTAAGCACGATCTCGGGGTCTACAGAGAACTCCTCCGCAACAGTCATGAGCGAAGCAGCCGCAACACCATTGAAGTCCGGCGATTCCAGATACAGCTTCGCGATCTGCTCGCGCAGCAGCTCCTTCATAACCTCGTGGGCCGACCGCCCCGGCTCAGCATCAGTCACGTCTCAATCGTTCCGTAGTCAGTGGACAACTACTAGCAGCCGCCGGCACCCGCACAAGCTGCTTGCTCGTGATGGACGAGTGGAGCCTCGGTGGGTAGACTATGCACAGGCAGTCTGGACTGCCTGTCTCCGAGTCCGAGCCCCCACGCGGCGAAGACGTCGAGGACAACCGCAGATGCGGAATCCAGAGAAGCAGTACCTGTTGGTTCGAGACCTCTCTCAAGTCACAGGGCTGGCAGGCGTGGGGTGCATAGCCCGGAACAAGAGATGAGATGACTCCCAACAACAACACTCCGAGCCGCGCGTTCCAGCAGGACGCGCGCGCCTGGTCAGCCTTCACGGGCACGAACTACACCTCCGCGCTGCGGCAGATGAGTTCCCCCCTGGCCCAAGGACTCCTCGGTCCACGGGTCAGCGCGCGACGGTTGATCGCCGCCCTCAATGATCACGAGATGATCGGCGCCAACGGCGGCGCTCCCCGCTTCGGCGAGAACGGCGTCCGCTCGGACTCGCCGTGGAGCTTCAACGGCAAGACCGACTACATCCAGCTTGCCCTCATCACGGACATGCTGCGGATGTTCACGCCCACCTCGGGCTCCGAGGTTCCAGAGGTCGGCAGCTACTCCCTGAAGCACACCGCAGAGTGGTTCCTCAGCCCCCACTTCTCATACGTGTCCAACGGCCGCCTGATCTGGGCGGCGGCAGCGCTGGGACTTCCGATCACAGACCCGGACGGCGACGGTCCGAACCTCCTGATCGGCGTCTCGGAGCGCGAGCACGACTACGTGCGCCGCATGGTCGGCTCGGGTCAGACCCGGCCGCAGGCCGACCACTACCGTCCCGCCGGGTACGAGCACCTGCGCGCCGCGCTCGCGCGGGCCGCCGCCGGGGAACTCATCACCGAAGGTTGGGTCCGGCCGGAGCCGGTCGCAGAGCCGGCTCCGTTCCACGACTGGCTCGTCCAGCAGGTCAGCCGCAACGATGTCGTGGGCGACCTCGCCGGCGACTACGCAGCCGGCGTCCGCGACAGCGATCACCGCGTCGCTCGCACCGCAGACGAACTCCTGGCCATCTTCCACGAGGTCTCCCACTCGCCGGAGGCATACGATGCCGTGGTCACCTCGATCGCCGAGTGGATGCGGACAGAGCCTTCGCCGGCGCCCATCCGCACCGAGCCGGTCGGCGGAGACGCGCACGACCACGGAGGATGGGGCGCCGGTGCGGGGACAGTTGAGCGCTACGAGTTCCTGTGCCCCTGCGGAGACGGGACGATTATCGAAGAGCACGACAACATCCCTGGCTTCCGCGAGCACGACGTGCGGATCGACTGCGACAAGTGCCACGCAGAATGGCGCTTCGTCGACGGCAGGGGCGTTCGAGACTGGGCGCTGGAACCCGTGACCGTGCGCCCCGCCGCCTAACAGACCAGGCCGGAACCGCGCGCTGCACCGAGCCGGTGCGAACCCGCCTCGGTGCGGCGCCCTTGGCGAGTCCGGGTTACGTCGATTCGTCGCGGGCCGGCGGCTGGATCATCAGCACGTTCGAGACGCCGCCCTGATTCACGCAGTCCTGAGCAAAGTCGTGAACGTGCCAGAAGAAGTCCGCCGCCGGCTCGACGGCGTTCACGGTGGTCTCGACCGGCGTGTAGCGGTGCAGCGGGACCGAAACGCCGTCGTAGGTGAAGCCCATGTTGTCCTTAGTCAGGATTGTCAGCGGCTGCTCGCCGGCCCATTCGATGCCAAGGCGCACGTCGTACTCGTCGTTGCCTGTCGTCTCCGCTGTCGTCCTCGTGAGCGCCAGCAGATCGGCGATGGCGCACTCAATAGCGACAGATTCCACCTGCCAGCCCTCGAAGTACCCGTCGCTACTCATGCGATGCCCGCCCACCGCCGCGGCAACCGTGACGGAGCCGTCATGGTGAATGCTGATCCACGCTTCCCTCCAGACCGAGCGTTCGCCGGTCGCCGCGTTCACAGCCACCCAGCGGCGCAAGCCGGGGCGCGGGTTGTCGCGGTCGACGTTCTCCAGCGGGTGGACGCCTCCGCGGCCGGCGTAGGTCAGGGCCAGTCCGACGGTCTTCATCAGTACCCCTCGAGTTTCCTCACGAGTCAGACGGTCCCGGAAGCGTGGAATGCGGGGGTGAGCAACCGCGATTAGCCAGGCGCGCTTGTCAGAGTCCCGCCCCGCTACGGCCTCGGCATACAGCGAGTCCAACGCCTCGGTCGCGTGCCGACGTTCCTCGAAACGAGCGCGGTACATCGCCTCGATCTGCCGCTCCTTCATCCACACCGTGTCTGAGTCGTTGCGCACCGGGGCGGCGAAGTAGTCGTTCTTGTAGATCAGGTGTGGCCCGTCGAGGCTCGCAGGCACCTCTACGATGACGGCTCGACTCCCTGCGGTTCCGAGGCGGTGCATGTTGAGCCCGAAGACAGGCGGTGAGATGGCGGTGATCGCCGCACTCCGCAAGGAACGCTCGTACGCCTCATCAAGCTCAGCGACATCGACCCGCTCGACCGCCGCCTTCTGCGACTCGCGCACACCGAACACGATGACGCCGCCGCCGCTGTTCGCCATCGCGGCTACGTCTTTCGGGAAGTCCGTCTGGGGCAAGCCCTTGGCTGGCGGCAGCTCGGACTTCCAGTCCAGATCGTCGGTCTCCATGACGCCTGCGGCCACCGCTGCGTCGAGCAAATCGTCAGTCAGCGGCCCCGGCGCGAATCCTAGGACACGGTGGAGTGCGGTGAACGTCATCACCCCAGCGTAGGGAGGAGAGCAGCCACGAGGCACTGCTCGACGAGTTGCACCACGCACTCGGCGAGCGCCGCGGCCGCATCGACTGCTGCGCCGCTATGCTCCCCGACACCACGCCGGCCAGGGCCTGAGCTGGACGACTATGTGCGATTCCCAGGCGAACCAGCCCCGCGCCGTGATGGCGTGGCTCTCGAACACACGCACGGGCACCACGTACCAAGATCGCCCTATCGGCGGAAGATCGACGTGTCCCCGTGCCGCACTGAGTAGCGCACCCCGAGCCGCTCAGCCGCCCGAGCCAGAGCGTTTGCGGGCACACCGATGTGTTGCGCGAGAGTCAGTGTCGTGAGGATTCGGGTCGCGTCGCGGACAGCGCGGGACTCCGCGTCAGTGACGTAATGCGAACCACGGGAAGCGTCGGGGGCGCCTTGGTGAGCGATGTCATTTCGTGCCCACAGGAGGTGGTTTCCCCAGTCCTCTGCGTCAACCTTTGCGGCCTGCACGATTCCCATCCCCAGCCCGGCGACGATCTTCCGTAGAACGTCGCGGTAGTGGGTCGGGCGAGCTGCCCCTGGAAGGAGGGTCCGGCCGGTGTGCTCTGCGACGGCGGCAAGGGCGATCAGCTCACTCTCGACAAAACCAGGCTGGTAGAGGGTTCCCGCTAGCACCTGCGGCACTGGACGCAGGTCTGCTCGGGCACGCCACCAGCCATTGAGGACCTCCTGGGCGTAGGTGCCGGCGAGCCGCAGGACGAACTCGATCGGTTGGCGAGCCGGTTTGCCGAACGGTGGATAACGATCATGGCCGTGGATTGTGACCGTTCGTCCTGTCGCGTCAATTGCGGTCAGAGCCAAGCGGCCGATCGGCTGATCTTCAGCGAAGGTGAGCAGGTCTTGCCATGCGGCTAGATGTTCGTCGAACTCTTCGAGTGGGGCGGGGTCGGCAGTCTCGATCACCACCGCGTCGTCAACCGGATAACGCAGCGTCATCGACCGCGCGAGACCAAGTGCCGGGAGCGTGAGTGGGTCGTTCAGGCTCCGGGCAGCGCCATCCTCAAAGCGGTAGCTGGAGGCGAGGCGCCCGTGCTCGTAGGTCGCACGAACCGAGACGTACTCGGGGGCAAGCTCATCGGACCCGAGACGCACCTCTGACAGCAGAAGCCCGAGCTCACCGGCCTTGACCCATATCGAACCGGACAGCCTGACCGGGATGCCGTTGATGCTGCCGCGAAGCTCGCGCAGTGCTGAGCGCCCCGTCGTGTAGGAGAACCGATAGGCGGTCGTGAGCAGCACCCTGCCCGCATCGCTCACGAGGACACCGCGACCGGAACCTGCGTCCACGCCAACGACGGTGAACTCGACTTCAATAGGGAGAGTGATGCCCGCGTCGAACAGCATGACTAATTCTTCGCTATCTTGCCGAGCCCGACCCGTCGGGGTGACGCCAGGGCCAGCCGGCCACATCCGAACTAACCACCTCGCCGGTCGCAAGCCGTACTTCGGCTCTCAGGCTCTCGACCACCAGCGGGTGCGCCGCGACTCCGATGGAGCGAATCGTGTCCATCGAGGTCAGCCACTGCACTGCCTCCCCATCCGCAAGTCGGTACGGAAGAGGGGGGTTCGAGGCTCCGAAGTCGTTGCGCCCCAAGAGGGTCATTTCTGGCGGCCGATCAACGTCCTCCGCCTCGAAGGCCCAGTAGATGCTGATCGACGCTACGGAGACAGCGATGCTCCCGACGTTGCGTATGTCCGTGATGAGAAGCTTCGGATGCTTGTCCAGAACCGGATTGAGCTCCAGCACGAGACTGAACGCGTCCAGGGGAACCGATGTGAACTCGGTCGCGTTCACGACGAATCCAGCGGAGATCGCGACGTCGATACGACGCACGGGTCCCGACTTCGCCGCGAACTCCTCCAGGAGCTTTTCGAGGTTGCTCTCGGTGAGGATCGAGCCGAGCGAACCAGGTGGCTCGCTCGGCTCGTTGTCACGCTTCCATTCCGCGAGTATCTCCACGGAGTAGTTCTGGGGTTCGATCGTGTCCACCAGCTTGTGATGCGGCTTGCAGAGCAAGATCAGATTCTCGATCGCGGCCCGCTCAGGGTCCGTCATGCTCGAGTCGTACCTGGCAGATCCCGGCTTCGCCCCTCGTATGTGCGCGATGTCAACGCCCACGATCGCGTGACTGGCTTCCGTCGAGATGACGGGAACAGGACAGGCCGGGTAGTAGCAGGTGCCTCGCGCCATGCGGAACAACAGGCGCTCGGTTCCCGCGCCGTAGTCCCTCGGTCCGCCGCTCACACTCTAAGCATGGCCCAGGCGGGCGGTCATGTGCCGCTTCGGCTATTCCGACCGTCACCCATCGGTCGTATTGTGGAGGGAGAGGCAGCGTCTCCAATCTTTGCGGGTCCTTCGGGACAGTCCCTTCGGGGCCACTCATCATGTTCTGCCTCCTCGACGGAGAACCACGTCTGATGAGAGGCCCGACCATGCTTCGACTGCTCTGCGCGCTGAGCGTCCGCACCCGCTACTTCCTGCGGCGCTACATGCCCACCAACATCCTGCTCGAGCTGATCCGCACCCGTCGCGGACTGAAAGGGGGAATCCCCGCGATGCTCCTGGCTGCGCCCTACCTGCTCGCCGCGAACTACTGCATCACCGTCATCGATGGCGGTGGCTCGGGCTGGCTCAACCTCCTCGTGCTGCTGTTCTGCTGGAACGCGCTCAAGTTCATCGCGATCGGCCCGGTGAGCCTGGCACTCCTGGCCGGAGCCCGGCTGCGTGAACAGCGCGAACGGCGAGCCCTTCGGGGGAGTGGGATCGGCAGCGCCGCAGGCTTCCTCTGACTGACGACATCGCTCGTCATCCGCCTCAGGCAGGTCCGGTATCTGCCGACGGCAGCATCACACGCCAAGGGCTTCGAGACTGGAGGGATGAACGATGACCCGCAGCCCAGCTCCCACGGGCTGGAACCACTCCTGAGCATCAACGAACTTGCCGACTACCTCGGCGTCCCCGTTTCGACCATCTACGACTGGCGCACCAGCGGGAAAGGCCCTCGCGCCTACCGGTTCGGGAAGCGCATCATGTTCGGCGTCAGCGACGTCCGCACCTGGATGGGGGCCATGCGCGAACCCGCCGGCGCCGCCACGTTTCCCGGTGGTGCGGAGAGCGCGCGTGGGTAGGCCCCGAACCCCGATCGGCACCTTCGGAGTCATCGCCACCAGCGCACAGCCCAGCGGCAACCACGTCGCCAAGACCCGCTACCGCGACTGGGACGGCAAGAGCCGACTCGTCCAGGCCACCGGGTCCTCGAGCTCCGCCGCCGAGCGAAAGCTGAAGCAGAAGCTCTCCGAACGCTCGTTGTACCAGCCGGGATTCAACGGGATGAGCGCCGACAGCCCCTTCCCGGAACTCGTCGCCTACTGGCTGGAAGACATGGAGATCGAAGACCGGCTTTCACGAACCACCAGGAACCTGTACGAGCGAGACATGCGCGCCCTCGTCCTCCCGGCGTTCAAGGACCTCACACTCCGGGAGATCGGCGTCGCCCGCTGCGACTACTTCCTCAAGCAACTCGCCAAGCGCAGCTACAGCCGCGCCAAGCACGCCCGCGTCGTCCTCCGCCTCGCCCTCGCGCTCGCGGTCCGACACGAGATCCTGCCCCGCAACCCGATGGACCACGTCTCCCGGCTACACCGGAAAAAGAGCATCCCGGACGCGTTCACGATCGGCGAGGTGCAGGAGATCCGGGCAGCGATCAAGGCATGGGAGTCACGGCGGATACTGGCGGGACCAAGGCCTGATCGGCAACTCGGGCAGATCGTCGAGGTCATGCTCGGCACCTCCGCCCGCATCGGCGAAGTCCTCGCCATCCGCCTCCAGGATCTCGACCTGGATAGTCCGATTCCGACGGCACGGATCGCTGGGACGATCATCAGCCGCAAGGGTGAGCCGACACACCGGCAGGATCATCCGAAGACGGATCGCTCGGTTCGCCGCGTCGCGCTACCTTCATTCGCGCTGTACGCGATCCGATCGCGTCTTCTCCGGACCGGCGAGACCGATTCGGGGGCGTTGCTATTCAGCACGCGGATGAGGACGCCACACACGACGAACAATATCCGCCGGCTCCTTCGCGACGTGATGGATCAAGCCGGGATCGAGAACGTCACCCCGCACCGATTCCGCCGCACCGTCGCCACAGTCATCAACGACGCCCAGGGCGCGCTCCTCGCCTCCGAACTCCTCGGGCACACCGACCCGCGGATCACGATGCAACACTACATTCACCGAAATGAGACCGTGAACCCCGCCACCGCCGAGCACCTCGAGCGAGCTTTCGGAAGAGCGGGGTGAGGACCCCTGGCGCACGAAGCAAATTAGAAGGCACAAGCCACGCTGGGAGTGAAAACTAGTACGCAACTTACTGACCTGGGTGTAGGCTTATCTTGTGACTGCTGAAGACGACGCCATCGCGAGCCTCCGGACCTCCGGCCTCCTCGACGTGCTCGCGTGGGCCGCGCCAGCAGCCTTCGCCGCCACCGATCAGATTTATGACGAGGACGCCGGACATGACCAGGGAGTCATCGGCTACCTGAACTTTAAGCACCTCAAGGATCTGATGGACCGCGCGACCTCGAACGGGCGGTTCGCTCTGGGAGAAGATGTGGATGGAACTGGCTCAGATGTTCTCGAGCGCGGTATCGCGCCCGAGGCGTTCCGGTCTATGCCGTCACTTTCTCCCGAGGCGATTGCGCGGAGCAACTACCGGCAGTCACCAGGCTGGGCAGCCGACGGGCACCGTGTGCTGCTGCAGTCCTACATCTTCGGCCGCATCGACGACATCAAGTGGGTGGAGCGCAGCGATGCCAAGCGCCGAGTCGCCTCCCAGCAGTTCATCGGCGGGAACACGCTGTTCGACGACGCCGACTTCGGCCTGGAGTCGGTTCCCGGTATCCCTGATGATGACGAGTTCGTCGGCGTGACGCTCGTGGCGGCACATGCCTTCAACCCGATCACTAAGCAGTTCGAGCTCTACGTCGGCCAAAGTAAGAACCCCGTTCATCCCGAGGACTCCTGCTGGCACTGGCGTCAGTTGCTGCTTTCAGGCGGGACTCCGATGGGCGGCACGGGTGTGCGTGTGCCGCCCGCACTGCCTGGGGATTCGGCATCGACCAATGTGGACGATGTTGTCGTGCGAATGAAGAAGCCGCTCGCGGGCGAGGGGGCGGGCGCGGCGAATGGATAGCCCGCGCCGACCGTCCCAGACGCTCGCCGCCGCCGCCTCGTTTTTCAACGGCGAGCGTCTAGCAATGGCGCGACAACTCGCGGGGCTAAAGAAGGCGCATCTCGCTGCCCTGATCGAAATGTCGCCGGCTTCAGTGACGGCGTGGGAGAGCGGCGCGAAGCAACCCAACCGGGCCACTGTGGCGAAGCTGGCGCTTGCCCTGAAAGTCGAGCCGCAGTTCTTCGGCGGAGGCGCCCCGCCACGAGTGAACAAGCCGCACTTCCGGTCGCTCCGCTCCACCCCGCAGATCGCTCAGGATGAAGCCGAAGCGTATGGGCAGTTCGTCGCCGAGGTGACCGGTATGCTGGAAAACGCGGTCGAGTTTCCGGAAGCGCTGCTGCCCGATCTGCCTGTCGACCCTGAAGAGGGCACAACACCTCCGGAAGAGGCGGCCAGGGATGCCCGTGAGTTCTTCGGCGTCGGCCCAGGACCGATCCAGCATATGATCCGCCTCGCCGAGCGCGCGGGTGTAGTCGTCGTCTTCAGTGAGCCGGGGATTGCGGCTATCGACGCCTACTCCCTGCACACGGCCACGCGGCCGATTGTCGTTCTGAATCCCGCCAAGGACGACTACTACCGGCAGCGGTTCGACGTCGCCCACGAGCTCGGGCATCTGATCATGCATCACGACGCCGAACCCGGCGGGAAGATCGCTGAAGAGCAGGCTCATCGATTCGCATCCGAGTTCCTCATGCCTGCCGAGGAGATTGCCCCGTTCCTGCCGAGTTCTACGGCTGGCCGTGCATGGGCACAGCTCGCCGAGCTCAAGGAGCATTGGGGAGTCAGCCTGGCAGCGCTGTTGTACAGGGCTCGTGCACTCGGCATCATGGGCGACGTCTCATACCGGAACGCCATGATCCGCATGTCACAGAACGGCTGGCGCCGCGCCGAGCCCGGCCGGGTCGCATCACTTGAGATGCCCTCGATGCTGCCGCGCGCCCGTGAGGTCATGAGCTCCGCAGGGATCGACGACGACAGATTCCTCTCGGGATCGGGTCTGCCCGCCCACCTCTACGAGATAGCCGCATCTCGCGTTCCGCTGACCGGGGATCGATCGTGAGATTCTCGGAAGCCTTCGGGATCGAGCGCTCCGAGGCAGACGACTGGTTTGATCCACACCTCACCATCGACACCAAGCTCTTCATTGACCCGCTGCTTCTTCTCGAAGCGGGCGGCGAATGGGCACAAGCGCACAACGAGCTGATCGCCCACTTCGTCCACTGCTACGGCCTCGTCGCCAGGGCAACGAGCAGCACCTCGGTGTCAGCACAGGCGGCGCGGCGACTACTCACTTTCCCGGAGCCCTTCGAGCTCGGCCTCGGATACACGGCGGAAGGAACCCGTGGTTCCGGCGCCGGCGATCGCTTCGCGGCGCGGATGGCCGACGGTATCGCCGTCGCGATCGCCGCAGGCCTCGGGCAGCCCGAGCACATCGAGGAAATCGGCATCCTGAACGAGGGAATCGGGGCGGATCGGATCTCCGATGCGACCGCCAATGTCATCAAGAGCCGCCTGATCGCATACACGCAGGCCATCGCAACGCACCACAACGTCCCGCTCGACCAGCACAAGGTCCGGCATGCTCGTGTCAGCTTGGATAGCGCCAGATGGCATGACGAGGACGTTGCCCTTCCCACCAACCCTGTCACTGGGCGCCCGGTGATCCTCGTCCCGGCGTTCATCCTCAATGGCCTGCCGACGCTGAACGCGGATGACTGGTTCGACTCCCACTTCAATGACGACATCCGCCTGTCTCTCAACCTCCAGGTCGGTCAGGCGGTGACTAAGGCGAGCATCGTCGCTTTCGCCCGCCAGCACCCCGATCGAGTCCGGGACTGGGCGCGAGCCCAGACCAGCCGGGAAGACCTCATCGGCTACGACTTCGGCGCTGACCCGCTCGGGGTCGTTCAGTGGGACCGGGAACCGGCACGATACGCCGCTGAGCATCCTCTCCCGCCGCGCACGATCACAACTCACGATGATCTCGTCGACCTCGCCGCGAAAGTCGTGGAACAGTTCCGGCATTTCATCGAAGACCAGCGAGGCTGGAGCCTGCTGTGGAACGATGACGGCTCCGAGAAACCCGAAGAGGCAGCACAGCTGGTGTTCCTGGGCATCGCTCAGCAGTACCTCCGGCAGTTCGACGTCGAGCTCGACCGCGAAGTCGAGCTCGGACGCGGTCCGGTCGATTTCAAAGCATCCTCAGGCACATCTGCCCGTCTGCTGATCGAAGTCAAGAAGCTCCACAACGGCAGGTTCTGGAACGGGCTGCGGTACCAGCTCCCGAGCTATCTGCAATCCGACAACGCCACCAAAGGCTGGTTCATCGCGCTGCAGTACCGGAGCAACAAGGCCGCCGTGGACCGCCTCCGCGCACTCCCTGCCGATGTGTCCGAAGTCTCGACTGCAACCGGCAAGGAGATCCGCTTCACCGCGGTCGATGCTCGCCGACCGCTCTCCGCATCCAAGATCAACGGCGATCCGCAACTCGACAGATAGGTCGTCATTATGAGCTCACCAGCCTTCTTGACTCCGCTTTTGACACTTGAAGAAAGCGATGGCAAGTCGAAGGTTGAGTATGTCGTCGGTGGCGAGCAATTGGTAGATGATGCGCGTGACCTTGCCGCCGCGATCATCGCTGACGATGCGATGGTCGTTGCATGCGGGAAATCACCGGTCCTCGACCGGTGGCGCACGCGTCGTGACGGGGGCGCACCCTCGACGGGAGCGCAACTAGAAGCCGTCAAGGCATTTGTTTCCATCGGTTTCGGTCTTCCGGATGCTCCGAAGCCCGCTGATCATGTACAAGGGCACGTCGCGGAGTTGCTCTGGCACCGCGTTGTGGCCGAGCGTACATCCTGTCGGGACGGACGCACTCTCGTAGAAGCGCCACCCATCAAGGCCGATGCACTCGAACCAGGGGGAGATGGGCTCGTCGTGTACGAGGACTCTTGCGGAACCCTCGTTTTCCGGCTCTGGGAGATTAAGAAACACGACGCGGATGCTCGGATATCGAAAACGATCAACCGGGCGGCGAAACAGTTGCGCAAGAGAGGCCACCACTACCTTGCCAAGCTCGCGGGACCTGCGACCCTCACTGCTGAAGGTGCCCTGGGGGAGCTTTACGACGGCATGGTTGACCTCTGGTTCGAACGGAGCGCAAGAGCAGGCGTGGGAGTCTCCGTAGGGGCGTCTCTCGAACATCGCCCACGAAACAGCAACACGTTCAGATCGCTCGGCACACAATTCCCGGAGTTTGTGGCGGCTGGACAAACCGAGTCAATCGTTATTGCGTTGCCGAACTTTCCTGAGTTTGCCTCGAAGGTAAAGGAGATCCTATGGAGCGGTCTCTAGACATACATCTACTCGGCGAAGCGCTCGCGGGTCGCTCCGGTCTCCCGACGGCTGAGCGATTGCAAGAACGCATGGCGCAGGCCGAAATCGCCCTAGTGCTTAATCGTCCATCTGTTGACGAGAAGCTAATTAAGACAGCATGGTACTTGCATGGCGTGGCGTCGGTAAGTGACGCGCGTCAACGTTACTCGGCAGCTCGCCAACGTCAGGCGTTCTTGGTGAGCGCCCATATTTTCGATCTTGCTCTGGCTCGAAATGACTGGAGCGATGAAGAACGCCTATCAATCGGATTTGCTGCTGCGATCGGGTATCGCCGAGGTGGCCGTGACCCAAACGCGTCCGCGATCATAACCCGACTTCAGCCCCTCTTAGGTGGAGCAGACAGCACGCAAGAACCGTCACTTGAGAATCTCTCCATACGCGCCGGACTCGTATTTTTGAGCTTCGATGCTAAACGAGCCTTCGGTTGGCTTGCTCGGTGGCGCAGATACTTCGCATCATTAGCACAGCAGTCGGCGATGGACAGCCTGCGCTCAACGGCCCTCGGTTCGCTGCAGACGCTCGTCCTGGCTGTGGAAGACATACTCTCGTACCTGACTCGTGGAGACTATGAACGCTACATTCGGGGGTCTCAACGACTGCGGGAGGTAGCGACTGGCGAAACCGGGGGCGCTTCGCTCGACGCGCGTTGGGTCGCTACACATCTACTGAACTTCGCGACCATCGCGGAGGCGGGCTCACCCTGGAACCCTTCGATCCTGCCGCCAGACGTACCGATCGCCGTACGCCAGGCTTTCGCGGTTGGCAGCCCTGCCGTGCTGACGCTCTGGGAGCCGCAGCGAGAGCTGCTCACCGGAGAACCATCGCCGTGCTCGCAGGAAGTCAAGCGAATGGTACTTTCCGTTCCCACCAGCGGGGGGAAAACACTCGTCGCTCAAATGCTCGCCGTCGCCCATCTGGCGCAGACGGACACGAGTATCTGCTTTGTCGTGCCAACAAGAAGTCTTGGTCGAGAAATTCGACGCGCGATGAGCGCACGAGTTCGTATCCTCCAGAAAGAGGTCGGAGCGGAAAAGACTGACTTCTCCGCCTGGCTGGAAGAATTGGGCCTCTCGCTTTCGGAGGCTGAGCAGGCCGACGTCGATGTTATGACCCCGGAAAGACTCAGTCATCTCCTGAGAAACGACTTCGAAGCGGTACTCGACAAGTACAGTCTGTTCATCTTCGATGAGGCTCAGCTGTTGAAGGAGAAGGGGCGTGGTTTCGTGCTTGAATCCGTGATATCTGCCCTGAACCTGCAAACACAAGGCCGACCGCATCGCATAATTCTCCTTTCGGCCGCGATGGGAAACGTCGGTGGGATCGCTCAGTGGCTTGATCCAAACGGCGGTGCCCTGAGCCAGACAAGTGACTGGCGGGGGCCCAGGCGACTGCATGCAGTCTTCAATACCGAAGCGCAGTGGGATCAGACCGTCGTTGAAGGAGGGGCCGGGTCCGTGTGGCCCTACCGGCACACCACGCCGCTCTCGGGACTGATCCGATTGCGGCTCGGAAACGGGAGCACCAAGTCACTCCGCACTCAAGGGGACACGGGTTGGCGTCTAGTCCGAAAGTCGAAGGACGGGGGAGAGCGTCCAGTTGAAGTGAAGGTCGATTCCTCACGAAACACGAAACACTATTCGATTGCCAGCGGCATGATTACCGCTCTAGGGCACGCAGGATCGGTACTAGTTGTTGCGTCAACAAAGAAGCAAGCCCAGACGCTCGCTCGTGGCATCGCGGACGAGCTCGATGAGCAGCCGCAACTGGCCGCGCTGGTTGACTTTGTACGCCAACAGTTGGGCGACGCACATCCACTTGTCGGCACGCTTAGGCGAGGCGTGGGATTCCATCATGCAGGGTTGCCCGTCGAGGTGCTCGAAGCGCTTGAGGCTGCCGTGCGAAGTGATGATCTCCTCTATCTGACTTGCACTTCAACGCTTACGGACGGGGTGAACTTGCCGGTCAGGACCGTCGTTCTATACGACACTCCATACCCAGACCAGCCCGAAGATACCCGCTTACGCGGTGCCCGGCTCGTGAACGCAATGGGACGGGCAGGGCGGGCAGGACGCGAGACTGAGGGCTGGATCGTACTAGTAAGGGCGGCCTCGCCGAGCAGTCAGGACTTCGCCGACCTCAACCCTGACGATCAGGACCTAGAGGTCACGTCCTCCCTGCTGACTGACTCCGCACTCCAGGCTGTTGCCGAACTCGAAGGCGTTCAAAGGGCTGACGCCGACGCAGTGTTCGCAGCCAACGGTGCGGCCGCGGATTTTATCAGCTTCGTCTGGATGATGCTGGCCGCGGCCGAGCGGGAACTGACCAGCCCAGAGACGGTGGACCTCGACACGGTGGTGGGGTTCACCCTGGCGGCAAATCAATCCACCCAAGCTAGAACGCGATATACACGACTCGCGGGGCGAGCGCGGGATGCCTATGTATCTGTCGATTCCGCTGCCCGTCAGAGATGGTCGCGGATCGGCTGCTCTATCGGTTCCGCTCGTAAGATTGATGAATGGGCGTCGCAGATTGCCCGTGCCCTGATCTCCGCAGACGTAACTTCTGTCTCTACGGCTCTAGAAGCGGCGGGAATCCTTCGTCCGACGATCGCAGAGTTGCTCCGGCTTCCTGAAGCACCTCGATGGGGATTCCGCGAGTCTGTACAGGGCGCGACTCTAGATGTAGATGCCGCCGAAGTCTTGCGCGACTGGCTCGAAGGTGCTTCGCTACCGCAGCTGGCAGAGAGTCACTTGGGCGCCGTCGCCGATCCCGCATGGAGGATTGAACAAATAGTCACTGCGACCACAGAGCACTTCGAGCACTATCTGTCGTGGACAGTTGGAGCGCTCATCGACCTCATAAATACGCACCTGCAAGCAGCCGGCGGTGACGAACTCGTTTGTCCAGAACTCGGCGGGTACATCAGGTACGGAGTCAGCACGCCGGTCGCGCTCGCACTCGTGACCGAAGGTATTCGTTCACGACGGATCGCCAACCTAGTGGCAAGTCGCTTCGATCGGGTAGCGGAACTGGACGTGTTGAGAGAGCATCTGGCATCACTCGGCGTGTCCGGCTGGCGCCAAGAGTTTGCCGCATCGACCTCTGAGGTAATTGATCTCCTCGACTTTACGCGTCAGCGACGGCGAAGCCTGCTGAAGAACTTGCTCGATCGCAACGTGGCGAACGTGCCTGTCCACCTTCAGGCTGCGCCTACTACAGGATCTATCCCGCTACGCCTGGCGGAGATAGAGGGCGAGACTCATCCCGCTCCGTTCGGTCTCTACCAGGGCGTGCAGCTGTTGGGGACGATCTCGGCCAGAGACCACTCAGATATCCAGAGCATCTTGGACACGGGGTTTGCGCTTCGAGTCGAGCTTGAGCATCCCGACGGGCGTGACCAGTTGCAGATCACGTTGCTTGATCCTCTTGATGATCGTCTCTTCTGACCCCCACGTAGGGGACCAAACCCATGCAATTCATGCGTCTCGTGACATCCTCTGCATTATCTGAGACCTAGAACTACCCGAATTCCGGCCGCGACGACGCCGTTTGGACGTTTCGCGGTCAACTTCACGCTGTAGATACCGGACTGAGCCGATCGAGCGTTCGTTCCTCACGCCCAACTATTATTGAGGAGACTTGCTACTCAGTGAACTTGTGTCGGCCGTGACCAGCCCGATCTGATTGGCTGCGTGCTCGACCATCGAGCGGACGGTCGCAATCAAGGCTGGCACCTCGTCGGCTGTTACTCCTAAGACGCCGTCGCCGTACCTCGCGGCCCCTCGTTCTCGCCGGAGCCGCTGGAGCGTGGCGAAGAAGCCTTCCGGCGCATTGCCAAGCCGTTCGTTCTCACGCAGCCACCGATCTCGCACGTTGTGGAACCTCGTCTCCTGCGACTGCGCGAGCATCTGCGCCTGAACGGTGAGTTCCGCCGCGGAGAGGAGATTGTCGACGGCTGGTCGCAGCGCGAACTCCCGGACCGCTTCGACTACGTCGAGGTAGTCGTCAGCAAGGCTGAGCAACTCGGCACTGCGTTGTTTGTTGTAGCGCAAGTCGAAGGCAATGTATGCGGACTCGCCGACGATGATGTAGGCCAGCCATCCGCTGTTCGGGTCGACATCGACAGGCCAGAAGGCTTCGAGGCTGCTGATGTTCTCTGCCGTGACCGGCTCGCCCTTCTTGATAGGCGCCGATGCGACCGCCCGCGCCTGCAGCGACACCTCCTCGTTGATTCGGACGATCGGTGCACCACCCGATGGCGGGAGCTCAACCACCGCGCGGTACACGTGCGCCCGCGTGAGCTCGGTTGCGCGCTGTTCGAGGTCGCGATCAATCCACGTTGCGAAGACGTTCTCGACGAGATGTTCACCGAAGGTCTCTTCGCCGCCAGGAAGTTGGAGATCGCTCATGTTAATGCAGAAGCGTGACAGGTAGTTCGGCCTGCGTATCGCGACCGTTGACGTGTGCGTAGGCCGCGATCGTGCCCACCACGTCCAGGCCCAGACTTGCGTCGTGGAAGTGCACCGTCACGGCGTCCTTCGTGGCCGTGACGGACGATGCCTCGTAGTTAGCCTGGGTGGCACTGGCGTTGTCGAAGACCCACGCCGTGATCGCGTCGCCGAAGCGAACGCCGAGTCGTTTTCCGCCGTTGCCGGTCGGGTCGTAGTAATAGACGCCATAGCCGAAGAACTCGACATCGCCGACATCGACTGGCTCTCCGAGCCCCCAAGTAACGGTGACGCTGTCGGTTCCCACTTCCGCCAGCACGGACGTGACTGTTCGGGGTGTATGCGTGGTCATGGCTTCCTCTCGATTACCTCACCAGATCGGCAGTTGGAGTGCCGCGATGACCGTTCCTGCGATCGTGGCGAGTCCAACGGCCGCTGCACCGACGAGCCTTGCTCGCGTCCAGAAGCGCGGCTTCGCTTCTTCGGGTGCAGCAGTGATCGTGCTGCCGTCCGCGGCCTGTGCAATGCTCACGCGGTTCCCGCGCCCGTTGATGACGAAGTTCACGGCGTTGGCTGCCTGCGTTGGGGTTGGTAGGTTCTGGCCCTGCGGGGTTGCGGAGCGCAGCTCGGCGATGAGTTCAGCCAAGCGAGTGCGAATCTGGTCGAGCACGCCAGCGAGCGCGATAGTGCTGACGCTCCAGTAGAGCGCAGTGATGTGGCCGTTCATCTCCCGGGTGCCGTTCATGTAGGTGACGAGGTCTGGAGCACCCGGTGGCTGGAGCTTGACGATTCTGTCGTTTCGGTGCTGATTCACCATGCTGTGGATCTCGCTCACGCCCATTCGAAGCGGAACTTGTTCGTTGATTTCATCGCGAGCGAAGTCAGGAATGTCCATCGCGCCGATCGTCTCGTGGCGCACGATCCCGCCTGAAACGGCGCCGTCGACCTGTAGCGGGGCGGACACAGTTCGGTACGGGGGCAGCTCCACGTCCCGCCCGTAGCCGCGGAGCTCTAGTGACGCCCAGTTGCGAAGCTCGGGCGAGCCCGCGTTTCCGCCGAGCAGGATGAGTTTGCGGAGCAGAGTATCGAGCGGCTTCTCATCGAGGAGGTCACGTTCGATCTGCGCCATGAGATCCGCTGGCCGATTGATCACAGCTAAATTATCTCCTCCGCCGCCGACACCTCGGGGCAACCACGACGATGCCGGAGGGGGCCAACAGGGGACCATAACCGTCTCGCTCATACATGTCACCGAGCATCGCTCTGCGGGCTGTTGGTGCGTCGCGTGGGAGAAAGGCAAGAACCCCCTTGTCCAAGTCAAGACCGCTGACGAAGCGAAGAGCGTGTCGGCCGGATTCCTGACCATCGGCGCCCCCAACCAAGCTCCTTTTCAGGCTCCCGCCACCTTCGCGGAGGGGGACCAATTGGGGACCAGAATCATTCAAACCATGCATCTCGTGACGCACTCTGCATGATCTGATCCGCGGAACTACGCGGATTTCGGCTCGGTTGGAGCCGTTCGCACGCCTGGGGGTCAAGGGGTCGCAGGTTCAAATCCTGTCATCCCGACGGTTCGAAGCCCCGGCGAGCGAGATGCTTGTCGGGGCTTCGCGGTCTTTGGCAGTGGCTTCTCATTCAGGTCGCAGGTTGCTCAGGACTTCGGCGCCTCTGCTGCATTCGCGGCAGGCCCACGGAGCGTTATCCGAGCCGCGAGCTCATTGCCGATGTCGTGTCGGGGGCTCGCAATGAGCCCTGCTGCGGCGAGGTCGGCATCCGGATGCAGGGCTCCCTCATCAGCCTTGAGGATCAGGTCGCGGAGCGGAGGCCGCCGGGCGTGAGCCCAGGCTTGAGCCGGGGGACAGCTTCAACCTGCCGCGTCGCCCAATCTTCGCGTTGCCACGAAGGGGCTGGTGCCTGCGGAAGCTCTGGGCTAACGACGCGTCGTGACCGGCGCCATCAGCCAGGCGAGACCGCACAGCAGAGCGGCCCACGTAAACGGGATGATGTAGGTGATCGGGGCGTTTGGACCGGCCGCGCCGGCCAGCGCGGCGGCCTGGTCTACGGGCAGGAGATCGATGATCGTGGCAGGTGCCCTGACCGCACGCAGCGCTGTCGGGACGAGCCAGCCGATAGCCAAGAACAACCAGTAGGCGAGAGGGCCGGACGGAAGCAAGACGCCGATGGCGGTGCCAATCCAAGCAACAGCAACCGCTCCTAGCGCCAGGTGCGCTCCTCGCGCGATCTCCACCGAGAAGCTCGGCGGGCGTTGCTCGAGTAGCGCTGCCAAGCCTCCGACCACGATGACGCAGACGAGGAAAGTCGCCAGCGCCACGCCGGAGGAAACAGCTCCGACGGCACAGAGGCGCGCCGCGAGAAGGCGTCGTGCTGACGGCACTGCGAGGTTGCTCAAGCGACTACCCCCGGTGGTTCGGTCGCCCGAGGAGGCATAAACGCCCAACACGCCGGCTACCAGGAACATCGTGGATGCGCCTGAGGTCGGAGCCGCCCGAAGGAGACTCGTAGCGTCCGCTGGCAGGCCGCCGTGTGTCGTGTCGGCCAATGCTTGAGCCAGCAGCACGGCAAGTGCCGCCGATCCTGCTCCTACCAGGACCACCGACGCCATCATCAGCCAGGGTGCGGGGACGGTGCAGTAGCGGGTGATTTCGAATGCGACGACGTCGCGCCAGCCTGGTCGAAGAAAACGCCGCTGAGCGCGGAGCCCTGTCTGGGTCACGGGTTCGGTGTTCATGTCTCAGCCTTGGTGAAATGCAGACGGCGCGAGGTTCTCCTGGTTCGCACGCGCCATCGCGAGCGTGTACTCGGCCTCGAGGTCCCCACGTGTCTCCCCGATCGACTCAACGAAAAGACGCTCGACGAAGGCCACGCGGGCAACGGCGGCGACGCGCGCGTCATGCACGACGACGCGACGTCCGTCGACGCTGACGACGTGGCCTTGGCGGCGCAGCAGGGCGGCGAGATCCGCGGCGGCATCCGTGAGAGCGGTGACGGTCCATCCGGCAGCCTCAGACGTCGAGCTTCCGGACGTCCTCGCCGGAGGGCGGGTCGTCACAATCTGTCCTGCCGACATCACTTCGACGTTGTCGCTCACCGCTGCGACCTCGCTGAGCACGTGGGACGACATGAGCACTGCTCCGCCTTTGTCGGCTACGCCTCGTACCAACGACCGCATCCACCGGATGCCGTCAACGTCCAAGCCATTGAGTGGCTCGTCCAGTATCAGAAGGCTCGGCTGCCCGAGAAGGGCGCGCGCGAGCGATAGCCGCTGCCGCATGCCGAACGATAAGGTTCCGACCCGGCGGCGCGCAGCTTCCGTCAGCCCGACCTCCATCAGCACCTCTGTCACTCGGGCCTTGTCGATCCGATGCGACCGGGCGGCGACGAGTAGCTCATCGCATGCTCGCCGGCGGGGGTGCAACCAACCAGCATCAAGGGACGCGCCCACCGAACGCATCGGCGATTGCAGGTGCGTGTACGACACCCCGTCGATGCTGACCGCGCCTGCGTCCGCGCGTTCCAATCCGAGCACTACTCGGAGAAGCGTGGACTTGCCGGCCCCATTCGGGCCTACGAGAGACGTCACGGTCCCGGGCGTGACGCGCAAGGAAACGTCGTTGAGCACCCGACGCCCACCGAGTGTTTTCGAGACGCCGGACACGATGAGGCGCGGCGCAGCGCCGGAGTCAAGCGTCCGCGACATGAACCTCGCCCTTCTCGATCGCGACGAGTCGGGTTGCCAGCTGGCGCAGGCGAGCTGGCAACGCATGGGCGACGACGATCACCGCTCGGCCTTGCGTGAGCCATGTCGAAATGGTGTCGATCAACGCCTCCACGGCGTCCTCATCGAGCGCGTTGAAGGGCTCATCCAACAGCACACAGGAGGATTCGACGTCGTCGGTGCACATGAGGAGCCAGCTCTTGCGCCGGTTCCCGGACGACAACTCCGAGCTTGGCAAGTCACCGTAGTCCATCAAACCCCATCGTTGGAGCGCAGCATCGATTTCGTCGTCCGAACTTCGCCCGCAAAGAATGAGGTGCTCGCGCAGGGTCAGCGCCGGAATGAGGCCGATCTCATGCGGAGCGTATGCCCTCATGCGTCGCGCTGCGGTGTCGCCTACCGAGACGCCGCGTATCGAGCATGTTCCCGAGCGCAGGGGCAGATTCGAGGCTGCGGTCTCGAGCAGCGTCGACTTTCCGCTGCCGTTCGCCCCCGTGATCAGAGTCAAACCTGGTCCGATAGCGAGTGTGACGTCGGTGAGTACGGGTGGCTCACCGCGATATGCGAGCGTGGCGTTCTCGAACGCGACGACTGCGCTCATTTCATTCACAGGACGTGCACCTTTCGACGGAGGAACACGAGGGCGACAGCCGCGGCCCCGACCGACGCCAGCAATACCGCGGGGGCAACGGCGAGCGGCGAGAATGTCACGGCGAGCGCGCCCAGAAGCGGAGGCGCACCCGAAACGAGGTGGCCATGGATACTGAGTTCGATGGTGCCGTCCGGCAATCGTTGGACCCCGGAATCGGCGAATGGGCCCAGAATGAGGCCTGCTACAGCCCCGAACGAGGTCACAACAGCAACCAGCAGCGGAGTCGGATCGAAGCGCAACAGCGAGACCCCGGCACCCAGGACCAGGGTTGGAGCGGCGACCACGACGGTCAGAGTCACCCCGTAGACCGCGACCGCGACCGGAATAGACCGTGGCGCTGATCGGGCGGCCAACGCGAAGAGGGGCAAGACATGCAGCGGCGTGAGGAACGTCGATGCGGTCGCCGAGACAATACTGGCGACCACCAAAGGAAGCAGTGCGATCGCCGTCGTTCCCGGTGCTACGCCCGCCAGAGCGCCAGTGCCGGCGAGGCCCGCTGCCAGCACAGCTGAGCTCAACAGACACAGCGGGCGGAGAGTGCGACGGAGGATGATGGAGCCACGCCCGACCGAGCGCGTCACGAGCGCTACGAAAGCCGAGGGCCAGCCGTGGACTCTGCGGAGCGCAGACTCGACGCCGGTCGCGCGGCCGAATCGAAGCGCCAGTGCGTCGGTTACCAGGACCGCAGCGATCGCTGCGGGAGAGAAGGACGACGCGCTGCGCAACTGATCGGTCACGAATCGGAACAACTCCTCGACGTCCAGGGCGAATAGTGCGACGGGGTTGAGGGTCGAGAGGAAAAAGCCCGCCGCTGCCCCGCAGCCGACGGCAAGTGCGACGGCGACGGGAAAGGAGTGCATCTTCGTTGGCGCTCGTGACACCCCGACCGCGATGAGAAGCACGGCTGCGACGCCGACGAGCAGAACGCCACCGACCGTGGCCACATCGGCGGGGCCGCTGATCGTCACCGTCAGCGCGATCACGGCGATTGCAGCTACACGCAGCAGCGGTCGAAGCTGACCCCGCACGAACAGACTCGCGCGCGGGGCGACCCGCAGCCCGTCGAACAGGAGCCGGGAGAAGGGCGTCAAGTGTGCCTGCACGCGAGCTGAGCCGCTCACAGCAGAGAGGGCGGTGAGCGCCATCAGTACCTCGGCGACAAGGGCGACCACCGGCAGGGAGGGAGTGATAGCGACCGAAAGAATGCGGACGACGGCAGCGATCGCCACGAGAAGCAGCACGAGCATCGCGCCTGAACTGACGACCATCACGAGAAGGATCGTGCTGGCCGCGCGAACATTGTTCGTGACGCCGTTTGCTCGCGCCCACATAGCGAATTCGAACCGCGCGACGACAACGATCGCGCCCAGCGCCGACCGTGCCCGGCCGACAAGCGATGTTTGCCTCGGAGCCGCGAGCGCGCCTCCGTCCGCAGACGCTGCGACTATGGATCGAGAACCAACTGTCACGTGTGCCGCTCCCGGCCGAGCTGCTTTCGATCAAACGCTCCCTCAAGGTGCGCGAGGGCCGCGAGCCCGCACAGGGCGGCGGCCGAGTAGGGAAGCCAAACCCAGGCTTCCCCGCGCAGGAACGCCCCGATAACGACGCAGAGAAGCATGGCGATCGCGAAGAGAAGCACCCCGACGACTGGCACGAATGTGGGCTTCGCAACGAATATCACCAGCAGCACTGCTACGACCGCGCCCGCGACGGCCAACACCGAACGCGAAACAGAAAGCACGGCGAAGGTGCGTTCCGGTGCGCCGAGCTCGTTGGAGTCGCGGAGCAAGAACCCGACGACCGACGCCACGAAGAGAACACCAACAGCAGCCGGGGCGATCCATGGTCGAATACGTTTCCACGCGCTCATGCGAGAACCCTTCCGATCTGAGCGGCGAGCACGGCGCCGGTCGCTGCCGCGGCTAAAGCGATCGTCACGACCTGCACTCGCACCGCGACGTGCCGCCCGTGAAGCGTGCGGTAACCGACCGCGAAGATGATGGACACGCCGAACACCGCGATGGCCGTGATTGCGGCGGCTTTGGGGACAGCCGCTACCGCAGCGATGATGGCGAGCAGCGTTGAGCCTGCGGAAGCGTAATCGACCGCAGCGACCGCTGCATCGCGGGCATCCCACCGCGCCTCGGACCTGATCAAGCCGGCGAGGCCGCCGCCGACGATCGCCGCTCCCAGCCGTAGCACGACGTACGTCGCGATGGCGGCCAGTATCAGCATCGAGAGCGCGGTAACCCGCGCTAGGCCCTCGAAACCCTGGGGCACCTCGGTCGCAGGCAAGGCGAGCTGAGCGTCGATGTGTCTGACGAGGGCGAAGGCGCCAACTATGGCGAGGAGGACGTTGACGAGCACCCACGGCAGCGCGCGGCGCCGTCGCGGGGTCCTCGATACGTGGTCGAGGATGGACTCGGATGGTGCATTGATCATTTTTCTCCGTACCGGGCGGACTCGGTCGTCAGCGCGGCAAGCCGCCAGCGACCTCGAGAATCGCGCCGACGATCAGTAGCACGGTTCCGAGGAGTGCGTATGGGAGGGTGGCGGACAGTGACGCACTCAACGAGTTCGCGTGCTGCCGCCACGTGGCTGATCCAGACGGCATCCGCAGATACAAGCGACGAGCTAGCTCCGCAGTCGGGAGAAGTCCCGCAAAACCGAACACAGCGAAACCCGCAACTTCGAAGGCGAGAAACGGAAGCAGCGCGTCGGCGGCTCCGCCGACGCCCCAGTCCGAAGCGGCGAGTCCTACCACCGAGCCGATGTAGATCCCCGCGAGTACCGTCATCGCGATCGTGATGGTGCCGAGCGTTGCGACTCCCGCGTAGAGGATGAGGCCGACCATGATGTTGCTGCCGAAGATCAGCGGCACCTGCTCCCAGGGCATGTATGCGGGGTCCTGACGGGCAGTTTCGAACGGCAGCCCGGCAGTGGCGCCGAGCGCGAGGGTCACGATCCACAGAGGGATCGTCACCCCCGCTGCCCAGCGCCGTGCGCCCGTCATCTCTCGTCGAGCCGAGGGCAAGCTCCTGGCGGACACGCTCAGGTCTTACTCGATGGCCTGCTTGCGCCCGAACGTCGCGATCGCCCAGCGGATGCCGCCCACGACGGCGCCGCCGACGCCGAGGCCGATGAACGCGGCCACCACGGTCGCGACCGCGGAACCCGCTAGGACCGCATCTACGATCGCGACGGCGACCCCGGCCTCGGCAACTCCTGCCGCCGTGATGATCGACTTCACCACCTCCGGCCCGAAGGTGCCGCTCAAGACGAGCGCGAAGGTGGCGATTGTCAGGGCCACCGTCGCGCCCGCGAGCTGACGGACGTTGATTCTCGTCTGGTCCTCGGCCAGACCCGTGACAGTGCTCATGTCTTCATCTCCTCACTTTCACGCGGAGCGGGCGCCCCGACATCGTCATGTTCGCGCTTGCCCGGACCCGCGAGTAGCGACGAACGTACTGACTTCGCCGGGGGTGATGCTCGCTCGAGCCGGTCGCCTTATCGAGTGTTCTCGGCTGCGCACAGGATCACGTCGCCCCGATTGTGGGTGACGATCCGCGGCACTGCGCTCGTCGTCGCAGTGCTGCGACGTGCGCTGACCTTCATGACGTTGCGCTCCGCGCTCCCCGGTGCGCGCTCGGGCGGCACGTCGCCGACGGTCAGCGCGCGGGTAACCGTGCGGTGAGGACCCACCGTCCGTCTGCGGGTCCCGACGTGAAGTGCCCGCCGGAGACCGAGACACGCTCGCGCAGACGGTCGAGCCCATAACCGGACGATGGGACGCCGCTTGTGGTCGGAGCAGGGTCGATGCTGTTGGTCAGCTCTAGACACACGTCGTCGTCGAGCACCTCGAGCGTGATCGTCACGGAGGCGTTCGCGGGCGCATGCTTCGCGATGTTGGTGGTGCCCTCACGGATCAGGTGCACCAGGGCCTGTTCGATCGTGGACGACACCGAGACGTCGCTGTATCGCACCGTGATGGCCGCCCCAAGCTGCAGGAGCGCGTCGCGGGCCTCCTCGAAAGCGGCGGCGATGTTCGGCGTCGGGACGTGGTCATCGGGCGTCTGAAGTGGGGAAGCTCCGTCGTCGCGCACGATCCGGAGCATCCTGCGAATGTCAGCCAGCGCCTGGTCTGCGCCGGCGCGGATGGCGCGAACGGACTGGTCGCGCAGTGCTTCGTCATCGACGCGCTCAAGAACCCTCGCGTGCATCGAGACGAGCGTGATGTCGTGCGCGATGATGTCGTGCAACTCGTCTGCGATGCGTTCCCGCTCGGCTTCGATCGCCGCCGTGCGTGCCTGGGCCAGTGCGGCGACGTCACCTGCCAGGCGCAACTCACGCCCGTGCGCCGCGCGCAGCGCCCAGCCGATGGAGGCGGAGATCGCGACCACGAGCGCCAGCGCGGGCAGCGCCGTGTTCGCGAAGATTCCGAGGACGGTGCTCGCCAGGATCGTGAGGATCAGCGTCGCGACGACGTAGATCGACACGAACCAGAGCGGGCTCGTGTAGACCACGAGGCCGGCAACGCCCGCGAGGTAGAGGACATCGCTGCCGTCCTGCCCCGCGGTGATCTGCACGAGCGCGATGAGGAGGAGGCTGGTCGCTGCTGCCGGGGGCCACCAGATGAACAGAACCGTGGCCAGCATCGCAGGCAACCCAAACATCAGACCGCGCCACGCGACACCTGGCTCGGTGACGGCTAAAGCGATGTCGACGACGAGCATCACGGCCAGGACGAGGAGCAGGATGATGCGCCCCCGGCGCGGCAGCGCGGAGAACCCGCGCTCATCCGCGCCCACTCGGCCCGGCGCGTGCCGGTGTCGTAGTCTCCTCTGACGCTCCGTCACCCTCCCATCATGCCCGCATGGGTGATCGGGTCACTTGCAGATCCCCAGCAAGCGGCACAACTCGCTCATGATCGGACCCGCCGGTCGCATTCCCGCTGTGAACAAGAAGAGTTCCGTGAACATCGATACTCCTAACGAGGGTTCTCGGAGGAGGATTTCGGAAGAGCATGCCGGTGCACTGCGTCCGGAGGTATCGGAATTCACATACCTATGTACTAACCCGATTGTCGACGCGCTCCTTATAATCGCAGCGTGGGAGCCACGCGAGTGTTGATTGCCGATGACGAAGCGCTCGTCCGTCATGCTCTCCGTGTTTTCGTCGACACCAGCGGTGACATGAGCGTCGTCGGCGAAGCGGTGGACGGCGAGAGTGCGGTCGCGGCGACGGGGGAGCTTCGACCCGACGTCGTGCTCATGGATCTGCAGATGCCCAAGCTTTCGGGAATCGAAGCCACGCGTCAGATCACGACGGCCTCCCCGGATGTGCGGGTGCTCGCCGTCACGACGTTCTCGACGGAGCGGCACGTCGTACCGGCGCTGCGCGCTGGAGCTTCCGGCTACCTCGTGAAGGACACCGACCCGGACGACATCCTGGAAGCGATGCGCGAGATCCATGCCGGCCGGTCCGTCATCTCCCCACGCGTCACTCGCGACTTGATCAGCTCCGTGCGCGACGACCCGGGCATCGTCGGTGGTGCGCCTGCACCGCCACCCCTCACCCCGCGCGAGTTGTCGATCGTCAAAGCACTCGCTCACGGGCGATCGAATGCGGAGATCGCGAGGCAGCTGCATCTCGCAGAGCCGACCGTCAAGGCGCATCTGGGTCGGGTCATGACCAAGTGGGGGGTGCGCGACCGAGTGCAGGTTCTGATCTATGCGATAACGAAGCAGATCATCGACATCGAGTCATTCGATCTGCAGGCGCCCCGTTGATCGTCATTTGACCGGAGCGCCGACCGCGGTCGACCACCGACTCGAGGATGCGCGTCGCGCTTTCGAGGATGCTCGTGACGCACTGGACGAAGCGCGCGAGCGCCTGCTGCGAACGCACATCGAGACCGCGCGGCTGTGGCACGGGACACCCTGACCTGACCGCAGAGGCGGGCGTCCCGCCCTTCCGCGCGGCCTTCGCGGACGCGGGTGTGCCGCTCCGGCGCTCCGTCGACCGGATTCGCACTCCCCGCGGCATCCGGGACGAGGCGATTCGGTGCGCTCAGACCCCGTCGGCGAGGTGGTGGATGATCTCCGATGCCGGACCGGAGGTGGCGTTGCGCCACCCGGTGCCCGCCCACAGCTGCAACCGGTCCGCGTCGCCGGCCTGCGACGCCGCCTGTCGGAGTGGACGGGTGAGGTGTGGTGCACGGCCGGGTAGGCGTTGAGGTCGGTTCTCTGGTGGCGGTCGATGAACCCGTTGCGCAGAGCGCGAGTGGGGCGTCCCGTAAAGGCGCGGGTGAGGACGGTGTCGGGTGTGCGGGTGGCGCCGAACGTCGCACTGTGCCCCCCGGCGCGCGGTCCCTGGACAACGAGCCCATCCACGCCCGAGGCGTCGGCGAGGCGGGCTTCCTCAGCGGTCGTGACGCTCGCGAGGACGCGTGTTCCTCGCGCGTTTCCTGCGCGCGCCGAGCGGGCAGGATCTTGCAGCTGTTCACGCCCTACCCCGTGTGGCCCAAGCTCTTCGGCTTCGCATTGGCGCCGCCGTTTCGCTCGTCGCGTGCTGGCACCACTTCGCAGGATGACGCGACCGCCGGGGTGGCAGTCGGTCATGGTCACAGGGGGGTGTCTCCAGGATGGAAAGGCAATCAAGGACACGTGCCACTCCGAGACGCACCGACATCCCGGTCATAGCGCTGCGGTCAAGTTGGGAGCAGGATCGAGGAATGAATGAGGTGCCCCGGGCATTCCGTCGCCGCAGGATCGTGTTGGTTATCTGTCTGGGCGCCCTTCTGACTGCCGGGGGAGTGGGCTCTGCAGCGGGCTGGTGGTCGGACTCGGAAGCAGAGCCAGAGGACTCCTACGCTGCGGCATTCGCTGACAATGATCTGCTCCAGCGCGTGCAGCAGGGGGTCGCCGATGATGCCAATGAGCGGGGAGCGCTCGTACGAGTCCTCGAGCTCACGCCCCAGGAACTAGCAGAAGTGCCATCGTTCACATGGAGAGTGCTGAGCAGCACGGATTCCACCGTTGACGTGGAGGTCGAGTTCCACCTGGAGGATCGTAGTTTTTCAGCTGGTTGGCGGCCGCAGACGGCACGCCGAGCGTGCCGGTCTTACTTGCTCGAGAACAGTTCCGTCCGCGCGACGTGGCTCGAGTGTCCTGAGCCCGCGCCGAGCAGCCCCGATGGAGACTGGTAGTAGCTCTCGACCGGACCATGGCCGAGCGCATGGAGGAGGCACGTGCGCTAGCCCGGCCCCGGCCGCGAGAAACCGAGGACCCCCGTATGACGCTCATCGAGCACACGTCGCACTTCGAGAAGCAGTTCAGCGTGAGTGGCTACGTCCTCAATGCGGCGGGGGACCGAGTGCTGCTCGTGCATCACCGGAAGCTCACCAGATGGCTGCCCCCGGGTGGTCACGTCGACCCGGACGAGACGCCGCAAGCCGCCGTCGTCCGTGAGGTGCTCGAAGAGACGGGCATCCATGCGGCGGTGCGGCCGCACCCGGGCATCGACCTCGAGGTCGACGGCACGAAAGAGGCGCAGCTCGACCTCCCCACGAGCATGAGCTATCAGCTCATCCCCGAGCGCCCCGGCGAGCCGGCGCACATCCACCTCGACATGGCGTTCGTGCTCGACGTGACGGGGGAGGAGACCGTGAGCTTCGCGGCCGACGAGGTCCACGGCGCCGGGTGGTTCTCGCTCGCGGACGTCATGGAGCTCGACACCTTCCCCTCGGTACGGGCGATCAGCCGATCCCTGCTCGCCGACCCGGCCTCGATCACGGCGTAGCGTTCGGCTCCGATCGGTTCGCCAGATGCCGCGCGAGGTACGGCGCCGTCCGGCTCTCCGCCTCCCGCGCCACGTCCTCGGGCGTCCCGGCCGCCACCACGCGGCCACCCGCGTTGCCGCCGGCCGGACCGAGGTCGATGACCCAGTCGGCGGAGGCTACGACAGCCATGTCGTGCTCGACGACGACTACCGTGTTGCCGGCGTCGACCAGCGCGTGCAGCTGCGTGAGCAGCAGGCGCACGTCGGCGGGATGCAGTCCGGTGGTGGGCTCGTCGAGCAGGTACAGGGTGTGGCCGCGACGGGCGCGCTGCAGCTCGGTCGCAAGCTTGATGCGCTGCGCCTCGCCGCCCGACAGCTCGGTAGCCGGCTGCCCGAGCCGCAGGTAGCCCAGGCCGACGTCGCGTAGCGTGCGCAGGCTGCGGGATGCCGCGGGCACCGGCTCGAGGAACCCGGCAGCCTCGTCGACGGTGAGGGCGAGCACCTCGGCGATGTTCTTACCGCGGTAGGTGACCTCGAGCGTCTCGGCGTTGTACCGCGCGCCGTGGCACGTCGGGCACTTCCCGTAGCTGCCCGGCAGGAACAGCAGCTCGACCGAGACGTAGCCCTCGCCGAGGCACGTCTCGCAGCGGCCTCCCGCGACGTTGAACGAGAAACGGCCGGCGGTGTACCCGCGCTCGCGGGCGAGGTCGGTGCCGGCGAACACGGCGCGCACCGCATCGAACAGGCCCGTGTAGGTCGCCAGGTTCGAGCGCGGCGTACGTCCGATCGGCTTCTGGTCGACGCGCACGAGCCGGTCGATGTGCTCGAGGCCGTCGACGGTCCGCACCGTCGGGATATCGGCTCGCCCGTCGGGGAGTGTCGCCTCCGCCAGCCCGGTCTCGGCCGGCGCCGCGGCATCCGTTGTCTCGTCGTCCGGCTGGTCGCCTGCGTCATCCCCGCGCAGGTAGCCGCGCACCACGTCGCGGAGCACGCCTCCCACGAGCGACGACTTGCCCGACCCCGACACACCCGTGACGGCCACGAACGTCCCGAGCGGGAACGACGCGTCGACGTCCACCAGGTTATGCAGTGAGGCGCCCTTCAGCGTCAGCCAACCGGTGGGGGTGCGCAGGTCGCGCGGCTTCACGGCAGCGCCGTCGGCGTCGGGGAACAGGAAGGGCCGCGTCACCGACACAGCGACCTCGGCGAGTCCGTCGACGGCTCCGCTGTAGAGCACCTCGCCGCCGCCCTCGCCCGCTCCAGGTCCCACATCGACGATCCAGTCCGCGCCGCGGACGACGTCCATGTTGTGCTCGACGACGAACACCGAGTTCCCCGCGTCCGTCAGCTGCTCCAACACGTCGAGCAGCGGCTCGGCGTCGGCGGGATGCAGGCCGGCCGACGGCTCATCGAGCACGTAGACCACGCCGAACAGGCCCGAGCGCAACTGCGTCGCCAGACGCAGACGCTGCATCTCGCCGGGGGAGAGGGTCGTGGTCACCCGGCCGAGACCGAGGTAGCCCAGCCCGAGGTCGATCAGCACCTCGATGCGGGCGACGAGGTCGGTGGTGATCGCGACAGCGACATCCGTCCGCTCGCCGGACGATGACGTCGGCAGCGCGGGCGCGGCATCCGTCAGCATCGTGGTCGGACGCAGGATGTCGGCGAGGTCGCTCATCGGCAGGGCGTTCAGCTCGGCGATCGTGCGGCCGGCGAAGGTGACAGCCAGCGCCTCGCGCCGCAGGCCCGAGCCGCCGCACAGCGGGCAGACGCCGGTGCGCACGAACTGGAGCACTCGCTCGCGCATCTTCGCGCTGTTCGAGTCGGCGAGGGTGTGGAAGACGTACTTCTTCGCGCTCCAGAACATGCCTTTGTAGGGCTTCGCGACTCGGTCGCGCTGCGGAGTGATCTCCATCACGGGCTGTTCGTCGGTGAACAGCAGCCATTCCCGGTCGGCGGGGTCGAGCTCGCGCCAGGGGCGGTCGACGTCGTAGCCGAGGGCGATCGTGATGTCGCGGAGGTTCTTCGCCTGCCACGCGCCCGGCCACGCGGCGATCGCGCCGTCGCGGATGCTGAGGGAGGGGTCGGGCACGAGGGTCTCCTCGGTGACCGTGTGCGCGACGCCGATGCCGTGGCACTCCGGGCACGCGCCGGCGGCGGTGTTGGGGGAGAAGGCGTCGGAGTCGAGCCGGTCGGTGAACCCGTCGGGGAAGGTGCCGGCGCGCGAGAACAGCATCCGCAGCGAGTTCGACAGCGTCGTCACCGTGCCGACGCTCGAGCGAGAGCTCGGCGCGCCGCGACGCTGCTGCAGGGCGACTGCCGGCGGGAGCCCCGTGATCGACTCGACGTGCGGATTGTGGCCCTGCTGGATCAAGCGCCGGGCGTAGGGGGCCACGGACTCGAGATACCGGCGTTGCGCCTCGGTGAAGATCGTCCCGAACGCGAGCGACGACTTGCCCGAGCCCGACACACCGGTGAACGCGACGATCGCGTTGCGCGGAAGGTCGACGTCGACGTTCCGGAGGTTGTTCTCGCGCGCTCCGCGCACGCGCACGAAGGCATCGGGGCTGACACGCGAGTTTCCGGACATCGGGCAAGCCTACGTGTCGGAGGTGCGCCGGGAGGGGGCGTCACCCGTTCCGTTCTCTTATTCGACGCAGAGCCAGATCTTCTACGGTGCGAAAGCAATGACTTCCGCACCGAACCTCGAGCAATCGCCCGTCAGCCCTGCCCGCGATCAGGAACCGTCCGCCGCGCCTTCGTGGCCGAACATGCGGACGCTCTGGTTCTTCGTCAGGCCACATCGCGCTCGTCTCGCCGTCGGCTTCCTGTTGGGGCTCGGAGGCACGGCAGCCGCGCTGGCGACGCCGCTGGTCACCAAGCGGATCCTCGACTCCGTCGGTGCGCCCGCCGAGATGCTGACGCCGATCGCCCTGTTGCTCGGTCTTGTTATCGCCGGCGCCGGATTCGGGTTCGCGCAGGCGGTGCTTCTCGGCAACCTCGCGGAGGACATCGTGTTCTCGGCGCGATCGATGCTCGTCAGACGGTTCTTCCGTGGACGAGTGGCGGACCTGCAGTTCCGGCCGACCGGCGAGGTGGTGACCCGAGTCACCTCCGATACGGTGCTGCTGCGCGAAGCGACCTCGTCCGCACTGGTGAATCTGGTCAATCAGGTGATCGCCCTCGCCGGATCGCTCGTCCTCATGGCGATCCTCGACCTCACCCTGTTCCTGGTGGCGCTCGGCTGCATCGTCGTCGTCGGCGTGCTCGCCGGTCGACTCATGCCTCGGATCGGAGAGGCGCAACGCCGCGCACAGGAGGCGGTTGGCCGTCTCGGAGCGATCCTCGAGGGCGGGGCTCGCGCTGTGCGGACCATGAAGGCGGCACGGGCGGAGGGAACCGAGGAGCGCCGCGTCATCGATCAGGCCCGCGATTCGATGCGCCACGGCAAGCGGGCCAATCGCACCGAGGCGTTCGCGTGGACCATCGCGGGCAGCGGCATCCAGTTCGGCATTCTTCTGATCCTCTCCGTCGGCGCCTGGCGGGTCGGGTCGGGGTGGCTCGAGGTGTCGACTCTCGTGGCGTTCCTGCTGTACGCGTTCCAGCTGGTCGAGCCGGTCAGCTCGATCACGATGTACGTCGCCGAGCTCCAGTCCGGCGCGGCCGCCGCTGCGCGCATCCGTGAGACGGAGGACATCGCCGCGGAGGACACCGCCAGCGGCGGGAACGCCCCGCAGCATGCTGGAGATGCGCCGGCGCTGGAGTTCGAGCGCGTGACGTTCACCTACCCCGGGGCCGTCGCGCCGGCCGTGGTCGACCTCACTCTCGGCCTGCCCTCGCGTGGGCGGATCGCCGTCGTCGGGCCGTCGGGAGCCGGGAAGACGAGCCTGTTCTCGCTGATCCTCGGGTTCTACCGCCCCGAGTCGGGCACAATCCGGATGAACGGCGGCGACTACGCCGCGCTGTCCCTCAGCTCGATCCGGGAGCGCATCGCCTACGTCGAGCAGGAGACGCCGCTGCTGACGGGAAGCGTGCGTTACAACCTCGCCTATCGGTTCCCCGATGCGACCGACGACGAGCTCTGGGCGGCGCTCGAGGCCGTGCGGCTGCGCGACCTGATCGAGAGCTTCCCCCTCGGCCTCGACGAGCCCGTGAGCACGACCAGCCTCTCGGGCGGACAGCGTCAGCGCATCGGGGTGGCGCGCGCGATCGTCCGGCGCCCCGCGGTGCTGCTGCTCGACGAGGCGACCGCGCAGCTGGACGGACTGACCGAGGCGGCGATCCACGATGTGGTCGAGCGAATTTCGTCCGAGACCCTCGTCATCACGATCGCTCACCGACTCTCGACGGTCATGGACGCCGATCGGATCCTCGTCATGGACCATGGGCGCATCGGCGCCTCGGGCACGCACGACGAGCTCGTCCAGACGAGCCCGCTCTACGCCCGTCTCGTCGAAGCGCTGCGGATCGTCCCCGCATCCTGACCGGCGCAGCCGCCGCGGGCAGACTGAGGCGCGGAGCAGATCGCGGTGTTTCCGCCCGTGTCGGAGGTGCGCCCTAGGCTCGTGCGGTGGGTATCGCAGAGTGGGTCGCGCCGCGGCGTCTGGGCCGTGACTTCCGGTGGCTGTTCGCTTCGTCGCTGACGAGCAACATCGGCGACGGCATCGCCCTCGCAGCCGCCCCGCTCCTGATCGCGTCGATGACCGATTCGCCCATCCTGGTGGCCTCCGGTGCCGTCATGCAGTTCCTGCCGTGGCTGCTGTTCGGACTCCACGCCGGCGCGATCGCCGACCGGGTCGACCGACGGATCCTGATCATGGTGGCCAACGGCATCCGGGCTCTCGTGCTGGTCGGTCTGTGCGTCTTCCTCGTCACCGGTCTCGCCAGCATCTGGATGGTGCTGATCGTGGCGTTCCTCTACGGCACCGCCGAGGTGTTCGTCGACACGACGAGCAGCACTCTGCTGCCGATGATGGTGCGCAAAAGCGACCTCGGCATCGGCAATGCGCGCCTTCAGGCCGGGTTCCTCGTGGCGAACCAGCTCGGCGGTCCGCCGCTGGGTGCCTTCCTGTTCGCCGTGGGATCGTTCTGGCCGTTCGCCGTCCAGGGGCTGTGCGTCGCGCTCGCGATCGTCCTCATCTCGCGGATCACCGCGACGAAGCGCGTCGAACCGGCGGACGGACCGCGTGAGCGTACTCCGGTGCACACCGATATCCTCAGCGGCATCCGCTGGCTGTGGCGCAACCCGCCGGTGCGGACGCTCGTGATCATCATCCTCACCTTCAACGTGACCTGGGCCGCGCCCTGGGGTGTGCTCGTCCTCTACGCGACCGACTACCTGCGGATGGGGCCGGTCGGGTACGGCGCGCTGACGACGGCTTCCGCGATCGGCGGACTGGCGGCGACTCTGCTGTTCGGAAGGCTGGAACGACGCTTCTCGTTCGCCGCGCTCATGCGCGTGTGTCTCACCGCCGAGGTGCTCATGCACCTCGCGTTCGCCCTGACGACCTCGGGGGCAGTCGCCTTCGTGATCATGATCGCGTTCGGCGCCTACGCCTTCGTCTGGGCTACGATCTCGACCACCGTCCGCCAGCGCCTCGTTCCTCACGAGCTGCAGGGCCGCATCGCCTCGGTCAACATGGTCGGGGTCTTCGGCGGACTCGTGATCGGGCAGGCGCTCGGCGGGGTCATCGCCCAGGTCTGGGGACCGACCGGCCCCTGGTGGTTCGCCTTCGTCGGCGCGGCGGTGACCCTGCTGCTGGTCTGGCGTCCGATCACGCACATCGCGGCGGCTCCGCCAGCCGTCGACGACGACGAGACGGAGCCTGTCGCGGCCGGGTGACCGGCCTACCGCTCGCCGAGCTGCGCCATCGCATCGGCGAGTACGCGCGCGACGGGCCAGGCTCCGTCTGCCGTGTTGCTCATCACAGTCGCGGTGGTCGCGGTCGGCGGGTGATGAACGGACCGGAACGACGAGCCGACGTCGCACCCTTCGAGGACGACACCTGGTCCGGTCTCGTTGAGCCAGAAACCGAGACCGTACCGCATCTCCTCGTCTTCGACGAAGGAACGCGGGGCGGTCATCAGCGCCACGGTTTCGGGCGAGACGATGCGTCCGGCGGAGAACGCGCGCCAGAACCGGTGAACGTCGGCGGCCGTCGTGGAGGCGCCGCCGTCGCCATTGGCGCGGACGGGCAGGTGCAGCGTGTTGACGCGCAGTCCGTCGTCGAAGACGTATCCGCGGGCATGATTCCCGTCGAGCTCGTCGGTGCGGGGGAAGCCGGTGTCGACGAGGTCGGCCGGGACGAGGACGAGGTCGTGCACCACCTCGTGGAAGACGCGGCCCGTGACCCGTTCGAGGACGATCGCGAGCACGACGTAGCCGCTGTTGCAGTAGGCGAAGGTCTCGCCGGGAGCGGCCTTCGGCGGGATGCCGTCGAGCAGGGGCAGGAACGCCTCCGCGGTCGTGAGCGTGTGCGCGGGCACTCCGAGGTAGAACTCCGATACATCGAGGTCGTCGTCCTCGTCGATGTAGTCGCCGATTCCCGAGGTGTGGCCGAGGAGCTGCTCGACGGTGACCGCGTCGTCGATGAGCGGCAGGTCGTCGCCGAGCACGCCTCGAACGGCAGTGTCGAGCGCGAGCCGACCGTCCTCGACGAGTCGCATGATGGCGAGTGCCGTGAAGGCCTTGCTCCCTGACGCGATCGCGAAGCGGGTGCTCTCGGAGACGGGCGTCTCGCTCGCCCGGTCGGCCATCCCGTGCTCGCTGCGCCACACGGACACATCGCCGGAGTCGACGCGGACGATCCCCGAGAACGGTTGCTCGTCGAGCGCGGCCTGAAGCGCTCGCTCGTCGATGATGATGCTCTGCGTCGTGCTCATACCCCCACTGTGCCAGTGGGGCGGAGGTCGGCGCGATTGCTCCTCCACCTTTCGATGGAGATCACGCATTGCCGCCGTTCGAACGTCGAGCCGCACGCGGCCTCCTTCCTACAGTCGACGACGACCCCGTTCCCCGGGGTCCGACGACGACCGGAAGGAAACCCTCATGGCCACCATTCACGTCGGCTCCACCTCCGAGAGGAGCGTCACCGGCATCATCCGCCGGCGGCCCCTCGTATCGTTCTTCGTGCTCGCGCTGGGTCTCAGCTGGGTGGCCTGGACGCCGTGGATCCTCTCGAACGACGGTCTCGGCGTCTGGGATTACGCGTTCCCGCAGATCTTCGGCACCTCGCAGTTCACCGGGATGCTCTTCGGTGCATACCTCGGGCCACTCGGTGCGGCGTTCGTCGTGACCGCGGTGACGGGCGGACGCGCGGGACTGCGTGTCTGGGTCGGGCGGCTGCTGCGGTGGCGAGTCGCGCCGCGGTGGTACGCCGTCGCGCTGCTCGCGGTGCCGCTGGCCGTGCTGTCGCTCGGATTCGTCGCATCCGGCGGGCAGGCGCAGGCGCCCAGCCTCATCGCGGTCGCGCTGTACGTGCCCGCACTCCTGCTGCAGATGCTGACGACGGGGTTGGCCGAAGAACCGGGCTGGCGCGACTTCGCCCTACCGCCGCTGCAGGAGCGCTTCGGTCCGCTCGGCGCCGCGGCGATCCTCGGGCCGCTGTGGGGCATCTGGCACCTGCCGCTGTTCCTCACCGAGTGGGGATCATGGCCGGACGTGACATGGCTGAATGTCGTGGAGTTCGTCGCCTTCAGTGCGCTGTTCAACGTCGTGATCATGTGGCTGTTCAACCGTTCCGGACAGAGCCTGCCGATCGTGATGCTCTTCCATGTGAGCCTGAACAACACCGTCACGGTGTTCTGGGCGGAGATGTTCCCGACCGTGGGCGGTGACCAGTTGCAGCACGTGCTCCTGATCGGTGCGGCAGTGGCCGCGGTTGTCACGATCGCGCTCACCCGCGGGCGTCTCGGACTTCCGGCGGGTTCGCCCGTGATGGGGCATCGCGCGCCGGAAGCCGCAAAGATAGCGGCATGAGTCGGATGCGGCGTGCGCCGAGCGTCACGGATGTCGTCGTGGCGCTCGGCACCGGCGCGGTGACGCTGCTCGCGCTGGCGGCTGCGCCCGAGCTGTTCGCAGATCACGCGACGCCGAGCCTCGGGTCAGCCTCGTGGTGGGTTTTCGCCGCCGTCCTCACCGTGCAGGCGGCCGCGCTGTGCTTCGCGCGCTCTGCTCCCGTCGCGGTGCTGCTCGGCACGTCGGCCGGAGCGCTGCTCATCGGGATCACCACTCCGACGGGACTCGGCAGCCTCGCCGATGCCGCCGTGCTGGTCGCCGTTCTGCGCGCCACGCCGGTCGTGACGGTGCCAGCCCTTCGGGTCGTGCTGCCGGTGGCCGGCATCCTCGTCGCGGGCGGACAGGCCGCCGACATCCTCGGGTCGAGCGCGGTGACCGTGCCGGCCGCGGTGGGCGCGGCGCTGCTGCAAGCCGTCGCCATCGTCGCTCTGCCGGCCGCGGGGGTGCTCGCGGTGACAGCTCGTCGCGACGCCCGTCGTGCCGAGCAGGGCGAGAGCGAGGCGGTTCGCCGTGAACGGGCCGCGGTCGTGGACGCCGCGGTCGCCCGCGAACGCACCGCGATGGCGCGCGAACTGCATGACATCGCCGCCCATCACGTATCGAGCATCGCGTTGATGTCGGGGGTCATCGAGCGCCAGATCACCACAGATCCGGAAGCTGCTCGGGTGGCCGTCCGGCAGGTGCGCGAACAGAGCCGCGTGCTGCTCGACGACCTCCGCCAGCTCGTCGGACTGCTTCGGCGAGACGGCGACGGGCGCGACACGGTCGAGACGATCGAGACCGTTGCCGCTCTGGTCGACGCCGCCCGGGCCACGGGCCGCGCGGTCGAGTTCTCGATCGATCGAGGCACTGCACAGGTCGGCCCGCTCGGTCAGCTCGTGGTGTACCGGATGGTGCAGGAAGCGCTCGCCAACGCCGCTCGGCATGCTCCCGGGGCGCCGTGCGAGGTCCGCCTCGACGGCACTCGGCCCGGCGTCTTCGTCGCGACCGTGCGTGACGCGGGTGTCCCACCTGCCCTCGCGGCGCCGTCCGCCAGCGCGGCTCGCGAGGGATTCGGACTGCTCGGGATGCGCGAACGGGCCGGCCTGGTGGGCGGCACGCTGGACGCGGGACCGGAGGCCGGCGGTGGTTGGCGTGTCCGGCTCACGGTGCCGGCCGAGGCCCTCGGCGCCCCGGGAGCGAGCTCGTGATCCGCGTGCTCGTCGCCGACGATCAGCCTCTGGTGCGGGCGGGGGTCGCCGCGCTACTCGCGGCTGAAGATGACATCGAGGTGGTCGCGACGGCATCCGACGGCATCCAAGCGCTCGAATCGGCGACGTCGCTGCAGCCCGATGTCGCCTGCCTCGACGTCCGGATGCCGGGTCTCAGCGGTATCGAGGTGGCGCGGGCGCTTGCCGGTCGGGGAGAAGACGAACCCGCCGTCCCGGTGCTGATCCTCACGACCTTCGACATCGACGACTACGTGTTCGAGGCGCTGGAGGCCGGGGCGTCGGGATTCCTTCTGAAGGACGCCGAGCCCGAAGAGATCGTCCGAGCGGTGCGAAACGTCGCCGCGGGCAACGGCACCCTCGATCAGGCCGTCACGCGGCGAGTGCTGCGGGAGTTCTCACGCCGACGTGCATTGCAGCGGGTGTCGACGGCCACCGAGGCCGCCGACCACCTCACGCCGCGAGAGCGCGAGATTCTCGAGCTGCTGGCGCAGGGAATGTCGAACGACGAGATCGCCGAGGCGTTGACGGTCGAGGTCAGCACCGTCAAGTCGCACCTGGTGCGCATCCTGATGAAGCTCGGGGTGCGTTCGCGCCTGCAGGCGGTCGTCTGGGCGTATCAGAACAAGGTCGTCACGCCGCTGGACTGAGCCGGGGGACCGGGTCATCGCCGATTCCTCCCCAGGGGAGAGGGGCGTCGGAGCAGCGATCCTGCCACTACCGTCATGGACTCAGGTGGACCGCGCCAGTTGACTGGGACCGGTCACAGTCACGGCAACGAGGGAGTTCGCATGACCATCCGAAACACAGCAGCCATCACCCGCGCAACGGTGGGTACAGCGATCATCCTCGCCGTCGCGGTGAGCGCGGGATGCTCGAGCGCGCCCTCGGTCGAGCAGACGTCGCTGACCTGGGACGCCGAGGCGGGCGCGTATGAGATCGAGCCGGAGATCGCCAGCGGAGAGGTGCCGCTGAAGGTCTGGGTCGAATACCCCGAGTACGGCGAGGCGCTGGTCGAGGCCTTCGCCGCCGCGCATCCCGGCATCCGCGTCGAGGTGACGACGGTGTCGAAGGTGGATGCTGTCTCGAAGATGGCGCTCGACGGTGAGGCGGGCACCGGCGCCGACGTCTACTTCACGAACTTCACCGACCTGGCGAACGCGATCGAGTCCGGGGTGGCTGCGCCGCTGGGCGAGTACGCGGACGAGATCGCCTCGCGGGTCGGTGACGCGTTCGCGGGCGTCGTCAGCCGCGACGGCGAGCTGTACGGCGTGCCGGTGTCGACCGAGTCGATCGCGCTGTTCTACAACAAGACCCTCCTGCAGCAGCTCACGGGTTCGACCGAACCGGCGACGACCTGGGAGCAGATCCGCGAGCTCGCCGCGACCTACAACGACCCCCGGGAGAACCGGTGGACCATTCGTTGGCTGAGCGGGCAGCTCTACTACGCGTACCCGGTGCTCAGCTCGCTCGGGTGGCATCTCGGCACCGATAAGGGCGATCCCGGTCTCGATGCGCCGGCTCTCGCTGCCGGCCTCGAATACTACGGCGCGCTGCGCGACCTCTGGCCGGTCAACTCGGCGGACGCCACCTGGGACTCCATCGAGATGGAGTTCGGGAAGGGCCAGACGCCCTATGCGATCACGGGGCCCTGGTCGATCGGCGACTTCACCGCGGCGGCGGCGGAGAACGGCTTCGAATACGGCGTGACGACCCTCCCGTCGGCCCAAGGGGGAGGCGACGCAGCGACGCTCGCGGGTCTGGGAGTGGGGGTCGTCTCGGGCTACTCCGAGTATCCCGGCGCCGCGCGTGTGTTCGCGGCCTTCCTCGCGTCGGACGAGGCGGCCGCTGCGCTCTATCGAACGACGGGCGGCATCCCGGCGCTGACGAGGCTCAACGCCCAAGCCATCCCCGGACTCGCCGACGATCCGCACGCGAACGGGGTGCTCGCTCAGGCCGAGCGCTCCGACCTCGTCGCGGACGTGAGCGACGCGCTCTGGACGGTCGGCAACAACCTCGTCGCGGGCGTGTGGGACGGCGTCCTCGATCCGGCGACAGCGCAGCAGCAGGCGGTCGCCGGCTACGCCGACCTGACCGGGCTGGGGGAGTGAGCCCGCACCGACGCGGAGCGGACCCCGTGGCGCCCTGGACGCTCGGGCTCGCCTCCGCGCTGGTGCCCGGTCTCGGGCAGTTCCTCAACCGGGAGTGGGGCAAGGGTCTGGCACTCGGTGTCGTCGGCGCCGGTGCGGTGATCGCTGAGCTGCTCACCGGCCACTACGCCGACCTCTCGGGTTACACGCCGCGCACCCACGGCGGGTTCTTCGTCCGCGGTCTGTGGGGTCTCGTCACCCTCGGCACGCAACCGCGCACGATGACGGTCGCGGGGCTGTCGCCGGGCGACCACTCGATCGTCCTCATGATCAACGGCATCATCGCGGTCCTCGTCCTCGGGCTCATGGCGGCGACCACCGTCTGGGCCGTGCGCGACGCAGCACGGACGCGGCGCCGACTCATCACGAGCGGAGAGCGGCTGACCGCCGGGGAGTGGGTGCGCGCCGCTCGGCAGACGGCGTTCCCCTACCTCGTGCTCGCACCCACCCTGATCCTGCTGTTGTTCGTCACCGCCCTGCCGGTGGTCTTCGGCATCCTCATCGCATTCACCGACTACAGCAGCGACAACCTGCCGCCGATGCAGCTGGTCGACTGGGTCGGCCTCGCCAACTTCCGGCAGCTGCTGGGAGCCGGCGCCTGGGGTGCGACGTTCTTCGGCGTGCTCGGATGGACGGTGCTGTGGGCGGCGCTGGCGACAACCACGACGTACGCGCTCGGTTTTCTGCAGGCCGTCTTCGTCTCCAGCAGGCGCGTACGCCTGCCGCGCCTGTGGCGGAGCATCTTCTTCCTGCCGTGGGCGGTGCCCGCCATGATCTCAGCTCTCGTCTTCCGCTCGATGTTCAACGGTCAGTTCGGGCCCATCAGTCAGGCGCTCGTCGACCTCGGCATCACGCCCGAGCGGGTGATGTGGTTGACCGATCCGGCGAACCCCTGGCTCGCGCGGCTCATCGCGCTTCTGGTGAACCTGTGGCTGGGCTTCCCCTACTTCATGGCTCTCATCAGCGGTGCCCTGACGAACATCTCGCCGAGCTACTACGAGGCCGCGCGCATCGACGGCGCGTCGGCGGTGCAACAGGTGCGCTACCTCACGCTGCCCATCGTCCTGCGAGCCACGGCACCGTTGATCGTCCTGTCGTTCGTGGCGAACTTCAACAACTTCGGGGTCATCTACTTCCTCACCCAAGGTGGCCCTGCGAATCCCGACTACCGGTACGCCGGTGGTACCGACATCCTCATCACCTGGCTCTACAAGCTCACGCTCGACAACGGTCTGTACGACATCGCCTCGGTGATGTCGATCCTGATCTTCGTCATCGTCGGCAGCTTCTCGATCTGGAGCCTGCGTCGTTCGAAGGCGTTCACCGATGCATAGAACTCGGAACCGATTTCTCACCGTCCTGATCCATGTCGAGCTGCTGATCGTCGCGATCATCGTCCTCTACCCGCTGGCCTGGATCGTCGGTTCTTCCTTCGGCTCGGGGCGCTCACTCGCGCAGGCGTCGGCCATCCCGGCCGATCCGACTCTCGCCAACTACATCAGGCTGTTCGCTGAGACGCCGTTCGCCACCTGGTACGGCAACTCGCTCTTCGTCGCGGTGTCGAACATGGTGATCAGCGTGCTGCTGTCGGCGATCGCCGCCTATGTGTTCGCTCGGCTGCGCTTCGCGGGGCGGCGCCTGGGACTGCTCGTGATGCTGGTGATCCAGATCTTCCCGACGTTCATGACCGCGATCGCGATCTACATCCTCTATCTGAACTTCGGCCTGCTCGACAGTCTCACCGGTCTCGTGATCGCGAGCGTGGCGGCGGCGGTGCCGTACAACATCTGGTTGCTCAAGGGATACCTCGACGGCATCTCCACCAGCCTCGACGAGGCGGCCGTGATCGACGGGGCCTCGCATCTGCAGATCTTCACGCGCATTCTGCTGCCGTTGATGACGCCGATGCTGACCTTCGTCGCGGTCACCCAATTCGCGGTGCCGTGGATGGACTTCATCCTCCCGCGTCTTCTGATCAGCAGCCCGCAGAACTACACCGTCGCGATCGGGCTGTTCCAGCTGATCTCCGACCAGACGCGGAACGACTTCACGACGTTCGCGGCGGGGGCCATCCTCGTCGCGGTGCCGATCACAGTGCTCTACATGGTGCTCCAGCGATACCTGGTCGCGGGGCTAGCGCAAGGAGGAGAGAAGGAATGACGACGACATCACTACCGATTCGCGGGGCCGACGTGTCGATGACCGCGGAGGTCGAGGCGCTGGGCGGCAGCTTCTCGGATGCCGCGGGCACGAGGGACCTCTTTCGCATCCTGGCCGACCACGGCGTGAACCTCGCGCGCCTGCGGGTCTGGGTCGACCCGACCGACAGCGCAGGACGGCCGTACCAAGGCGGCACGAACGACCTCGCGACGACGCTGCGCTTGGCCGAGCGCGCGCGGGCAGCCGGACTCGACCTGATGATCGACCTGCACTACAGCGACTTCTGGGCCGATCCGAAGAAGCAGTCGCTGCCGAGATCCTGGGAGGGCCTCGACCTCGACGGTGTCTGCGATGCCGTCGCCGCGCACACGGCGGAGGTCATCACCGCCGTGCAGTCGAGCGCGGGCAGCCCGGAATGGGTGCAGGTCGGCAACGAGACGACGAACGGGATGCTGTGGCCGCACGGCCGCACGCCGCGGTACGACCTCGAGAGCCGTGCCTTCGAGGAGGTGTCGCCGGATGAGGCGTCCGAGCAGTACGACCGTCTCGCCCGACTGCTGCAGGCGGGGTCGAGTGCGGTGCGCGCGGCCGATTCCCGTTCGCGCATCGTCCTTCACCTCGACGCCGGAGGTGCTGCCGATCTCTATCGCCGGTGGTTCGACGAGATCACCATGAGAGGCGTCGACTTCGATGCCGTCGGACTGTCGTACTACCCGCTGTGGCACGGGTCGCTGGACGACCTGCGCGACAACCTCCACCAGCTCGTCGAGCGTTACGAGAAGGACGTCATCGTCGTCGAGACGGCGTACGCGTACCGGCCCGACAACCCCGGCGGGACCTCGATGTTCGACGCGAGCTCGCCTGCGGCGATCTACCCGGCCTCCGTCGAGGGTCAGGCCGGGTATCTCGACGACCTCGCGGGGGTCGTGCGGGGAGTGCCCGGTGGTCGGGGACTCGGGATCGTGTACTGGGAGCCCGCCTGGTTGCCCGTGCCCGGAACCTCCTGGGCGTCGGCGGCGGGGATGGACTACGGAAACGACGTGGCTGAGCCCGGCAACGGCTGGGCGAACCAGACGCTGTTCGATGAGCGGGGGCGCGTTCTCGCGTCACTGAGCGCACTCGGGGCGACCTCCGGTCGGCCCACAGTCACGAGAGAGGAACACAGATGACGAACCGAGCACGGCGGCGAGCGACGGCGCTTGCCACCGCGGCCGCAGCCGTCCTGGTCGCGGCGTTCCTTCCGGCGACCACCGCGAGCGCGGCTTTCGATCCGGACGACTTCGTGATGGGCGGTGACCTCGGGATGATCCACGAGGTCGAAACGCGTGGCGGGACGTTCTCCCGGGGCGGAGTCGTGGGCGATCCGATCGACATCATGGGCGATGCCGGCATGAACCTCGCTCGGCTCCGTCTGTGGGTCGACCCCTACACGGCTGCCGGCGAACCATACGGCGGTGGCACCAACGACCTCGCGACGACCATCGCGACGGCGCAGCGCGCGAAGGCCGCGGGGATGGACGTCCTGCTCGACTTCCACCTCAGCGACTGGTGGGCCGACCCGGGAACGCAGACCGTGCCGAAGGCGTGGCGCGGGCTGTCCTATCCGCAGCTGGTGTCGACCGTCCGCGCGTACACCGAGGACGTCATCGACGCCATGCGGACGGCCGGGGTGCTGCCCGACATGGTGCAGATGGGCAACGAGATACCCGGCGGCATCCTCTGGGATCACGGTCGGGTCGGCAACGGCGTCTCGGACTTCACTCAGCTGGCTGGCTTGCTGAAAGCAGGGATCGCGGGGGTCGACGCGGCGCTTCGAACGGGGGAGGACATCGAGATCGTCCTGCACCTGGACCACGGCGGCGACAACGCCCTCTATCGCTGGTGGTTCGACGCGATCACGGCTCAGGGTGTTCCGTTCGACATCATCGGGTTGTCGTACTACCCGTTCTGGCACGGGACCATGGGCCAGCTCGCGGCCAATCTCAACGACATCAGTGCGCGATACGGCAAGGACGTCCTCATCGTCGAGACCGCTTACGGGTGGACTCTCGGCGACGCCGACGGCCTCGGCAACTCGTTCTACACCGCCGAGGCGGCGACCGGTGGGTATCCGGCGACCGTCGCGGGCCAGACGGCGTTTCTGCGAGACCTCCGCGACATCGTCCGTGCTGTGCCTGACGGGCGCGGGCGCGGACTCATCTGGTGGGAGCCGGGCTGGCTTCCCGTCCCGGGCGCGAACTGGGGGACCGAGGCGGGAAAGATCGACAACGATGACCCGGGCGTCCTCTCCAACCCCTGGGACAACCAGACGCTGTTCGACTGGAGCGGCGCGGCCCTGACGACACTCGACGTGTTCGGGGAGGCGCCGCCGCCGAACCTCGTCGTCAACGGCGGCTTCGAGCAGGACGGTTACACGAACGATCCGACCGGCTGGGGTGTGTGGTCGCCGGGAGGCGCCCACGCCAACGCGGTCTTCACTCAGGACCCGGCGGTCGTCGGTGCGCTCAAGCTCACGTTCTGGAAGTCGACGCCCTACACCGCGTCGGCCTATCAGGCGCTCGGCGGGCTGCCGTCGGGGCTCTACCGGGTCTCCGCGTGGACGCTCAACAGCGGCGGCCAGACCTCCGCCTATCTGTACGCGAAGAACTCCGGCGTGCCGGAGCGCCAGGCAGCGCTGCCGGTGAGTCCGAACGACTGGAAGCGGGTGTCTCTGGAGGTGCCGGTCTCGAACGGAACTCTCGAGTTCGGGTTCTACACCGAGGCTGCCGGCGGTAACTGGCTCAATATCGACGACGTCCGCGTCGAGCGGATCGGCTGATGCGATACCGTCGAGGGTCGCCCGATCCCGACGAGAGGCCCGTCGCCCATGGACGCTCTGTTCTCCGTGGTCGGCTTCGCGGTCGCTGTCGTCATGCTGGCGATCGCGGGCGCGAGCGCCGTACTGGCGCGATCGTCCGACGTCGCCGCAGCCTGGCGTGACGAACGCGCCTCGGTGCTCTTCGTCGTAACGACCCAGCGCTGGCGGCGGGTCATGGTGCGCGTCGGCGGCTGCATGATGGCGATCATCGGCGTCATCAATCTCGTGGGTCCGATCACACGTCCGGAGGACTCGCCCGCGAGGCGGATCGTGGGGCTCGGAGCTCTGCTCATCGGCGCCGCGCTCCTGTGGCTCGCGCACGGGATGAGTCGGATGCGGCTCGAGGTCGCCCCAAAGGCGGTCTTCGTCTCGCGGGGCTTCCTGCCGCCGACCCGGGTCGAGCTGGCGGACATCACCCGGCTGCGCCCGCACGTGGCTCATCGTTACAGCGGGGTTCTCGCGAAGCGCGGCCGGCGGACGGCCTTCACGGCGACCTCGGCCATGACGGGCTACGGACAGCTCCTGGCACATCTGAAGGCCGAACGCCCCGACCTCTTCGCGCCGGGCGGCTTCCGCTGACGCGACGGCGCCCCGCTTGCCCTGCCGCTGCGCTAGGGCGCTGAGCCGCTACCGGGAGGGTGCGACCCCGACCGACCCGCCCGCTCGGATCGGCATCGGCACGCGTTCGAGGCGCGGCGAATCGCCGGGGGCAGCGAGCATCGCCGCCGCTCGCCGCCCGAGTTCGATGTGCGGGAGCGCGATCGACGTGAGCTCGGGCTCGACGGCGCGGGCGTAGGGGCTGCCGTCGAAGCCGATCACCGACACGTCGGTGGGGACACCGAGCCCGGCATGACGGAGCGCCTGATAGGCGCCGACGGCGAGCGCGTCGTTTGCGCACACGAGCGCGGTCGGCCTGACCCGGGGCTCCGCGAGCATCCGCGACACCGCCCGGCGCCCGTTCGCGACGTCCCAGTCGTCGTCGATTGCGGTGACGCCGGCGAGGCTCGTTCCCGCCGCGGCGAGCACCGCGTCGATGCCCGCGCGACGCTCGGCCAGAGCGATGGGGTCCCACTCCGGCCAGGCGGCCCCGCCTCTCGAGCCTGCCGGCAGCGCTCCGACGAACCAGATGTCGTCACGGTGACCGTGATCGAGCAGCATCCGCGCGGCGTCACGCCCTGCCGCGAGCTCGTCGGGCACGACCGCGTCGATCGACCCGTCTGCCGTCACGCAATTCAACAGGACCGTCGGGACGCCTTCGAGTGCCCGCGGAAGCGCGATGGTCCGCGTGAACATCGACGCGTAGATCACACCGTCGATGTCGCGGCCCAGGAGGCTTTGGAGCAGCTGCTCCTCGAGTTCCGCATCGCCCTGCGTGTCGACGGTGAACAGGAGGGTGTCGCGCTCGCGTAGCTCCTGCATCGCACCGCGGACCATCGAGTTGGCGAACGAGGTGCTGCTGACGAAGTCGGAGACCAGCGCGACCGTGCCGGAGCGGCCGGTGCGCAGGGTCTGCGCGGTGATGTTGGGGCGGTAGCCGAGCTCGTCCGCGGCGCGACGGACGCGTTCGAACACGTCGTCGGACAGGCGCTGGTCGGTGCGACCGTTCATCACGAACGAGACGGCCGAGCGCGAGACGCCCGCACGCTCCGCGACCTCCCGCAGCGTCACCCGGGGTGCCCTTCGGGTGGAGGGAGTGTCGGTCATATCTCGTTCCGGCTGTTGGTCGCGGTTCTCGAAAGCTAACACGGACGACGGGGGCCGCTCGGAAGCGTGTCCCGAGCGGCCCGCCCGAACTCAGCCGAGCCGTCGCCGACGCAGCAACGAGACGCCGGCCGCCATCAGCGCCGCGCCCGCGCCGACCGGCATCCACAGTGGCAGCGGGTCCATGCCCGAGCTCGCGAGGACGCTGCGCGCCGCGCCCGCAGAGGCCGAGCCCGCCGAGCCCGGCTCGTCGGGCTGTTCACCGGCTTGTGCCGTCACCGTGGCCGTGATGGTCGCGGTCACCTCGGTGCCACGCGCATCCGCCACCCGGTACCTCACCGGGGCCGCCGTTCCCTCGAACCCGGCATCCGCGATGAACGACACGACGTCCCCGTTCAGCTCGTATCGACCCTGTCCGTCGGTGACGACGGAGGTGGTCGGCGCGCCGGCCGCGTCGAGGAGGGCGAGCGACGCCGCATCGAGCGGGATGTCGGCATCGCCGGCGACGTCGTTGGCGAGCGGGTGCACAGCGATGCTGCCACCGGCGTGTAGAAGAACCGCATCGAATCCGCGCGCAGCGATCGGAAGACGTCGGCGGAGATCGTGAAGGGATGGCTGACGTCCGTGCCGACGCGGAGCCTCACATCGACCGCTTCCTCGGTGACGTCGCTGAAGTCGATCGTGTGAACGGAAGCCCCGCGGAGGCGTCGAAGCCTGCCGGCTGAGACTCGCCCGTGGCGAGGGCAGTACCGTCCGGCGCTTCGAGGGTCCACGGCAACGGTGCGCTGGCATCGGACACGACGGTCGCGCGCTTGGGGCCCCGGGTCAGATACCCGACCTGGTTGACCTTGACGGCCGGTCCGGGGTCGGCGGTGTAGGAGTAGGCGGTTCCCTGGAGGGAGATCTCGTCGAAACAGACCTCCGTGTCGGCTGCGACCGCGCCGAGGCGGAACTGCACCTGCCCGAGGTGATAGTCGCCGGCCGGCGACGTGGTGAACGGCAGGTCGTACGACTGGGGTTCGGTGCCGAGTTCGACAGATCGCTCGGTCACCGTCGCACACATCCGCTGGGCGGGGTTCGACAGCGCCACGGGGCCGCTCGTCCACCACGGGTTCGTGCTCTCGTCCAGTGTCGGGTTCGCGAGCAGCTCGTCGTCGCCGATCGGGGTGACCGGGGGAGTCGCGGCGTCGCGGGCGACGAGGCTCACGTCATCGACGCAGAATCGCGTGGCGCCGTTCGCGCCGAGGCGGAACTGCAGCTCGGACACGGTGCCCTGGCCCAGGTCGTGTGCCGTGAACTCCGCGCTGATCTGCTGCCAGGTGTCGGCGAGTGGCGTGCTCTCGGCGAGGTACGTCGTGTAGGCGGTATCCGGGACCTTCGGCGCCACCTGAGTGATGAGCGTGCCGGGCGCATCGGCGCGAACTCTCGCCGTCAGCGTGTAGGTGGCCCCATCGGCCAGCGCGAGGTCGCTCTGGCCGATGAGCACATCCCAGGGGTTCTCGGTGTCGGGCACGCCGGCGCAGAAGGCGCCGGTTGCGGTGTCGAAGCCGTCGACACCGACCGACCACCAGGGTTCGTGACCCGTCGAGAAGTCCCCGTTCCGGATCAGTTCTGCCAGGGCCGCTGCAGCGACCAGCGGGGCGGCGGTCATCGTGGCTCCAACGAGCATCCCCGTCGTGATCACGAACGTCACGCGTCTCCTGCGACGCTGTCTCTCGGCGGTGCCGCGCGCGCTCGTCATCGTCGCGGCGGCTAGCCTCGGCATGTGAATCGCCCGCCGTCCGCCGCCGTCGACCTGCGGATCGAGGGCGCGCGCGTCCGCGACATCCCGTCGCTCTACGCGGAGCTGAACCGTGTCTTCATGCCCGACGAGGAGTGGACTCTCGGGGAGAGCCTGGACGCCCTCGACGATCTGCTCTACGGCGGGTTCGGCGTCCTCGCGCACGCTTCGTCCGCTCGCGTCGTGTGGGCGGATTCGGCGATCTCGCGACAGGCGCTGGGCATCCCGCTCACCCGGGCCTACCTCGCCGCAAAGCTCGAGCGCCCCGACACCTACGCGGCACGGCCCGCGCGCGCGGCGCTCGACGAACTGGACCGGGGCGCGGGGAAGACCTACTTCGACCTGGTGCTGGACGTGTTCGCCGGCCACCCCGAGGTCAACCCCGTGCTCGCCTGAGACTCGTCTCGGGTTTTCTTAACGGGCGCATATTCTCACGCGCGACCATGAAGCCATGTCGCTCTCGTCGTCTCCGCTGTCCGATCCCGCGATCCGCGTGCTCGTCGTCGATGACGAGCCGAACCTCCGCCATCTGCTCGGGGCGGTGCTGTCACGGCAGGGCTGGCAGGTGGAGGTCGCTGCGACCGGCGCGAGCGCGATCGAGACCGCGCGTCGCATGAGGCCGCATCTCATGGTCCTCGATGTCGTGCTGCCCGACATCGACGGGGTCGAGGTGCTGCGCACGCTCCGCAGCGAGCTGAGCGAGACCATGGTCCTCTTCCTCACCGCCAACGGCACCGTGGCCAATCGCATCACCGGCATCGCCGCCGGCGGCGATGACTACGTCGCCAAGCCGTTCAGCGTCGAAGAGGTGGTGGTGCGTCTGCGCGGGCTGCTGCGACGCAGCCCCATGCTCATGCAGGGTGCACCGACCCCGATGCTCGAGGTCGGCGACCTGCGACTGAACGAAGACAACCACGAGGTCACGCGCGCGGGGGAGCAGATCCGGCTCACCGCGACGGAGTTCTCGCTGCTGCGTTTCCTGATGCTCAACGCCGATCGCGTCCTCAGCAAGGAGCAGATCCTCGATCGTGTCTGGGAGTATGACTTCGGACGGGAGTCGAACATCGTGGAGATCTACATCTCGTATCTGCGCAAGAAGATCGATCACGGGCGTGAGCCGATGATCCACACGCTGCGGCGGGTCGGCTACATCCTCCGCGCGGCACCAACGGTGCCGGCATCGTCGTGAGGTCGGCGCGGCCGGGAGGCCTGCGCACCCTGCGCGGCCGATCAGTCGCGATGATGTCGGGCTTGCTTCTCGCGGCCGTCACCGTCTTCGGCATCGTCTCGGTCGCGATCCTCCGTCAGAATCTCGTCACTCAAGCCGAGTCGACGCTCTACCTGTCCAATGACACGGCCATCGGGCAGACTCTCTCGGCCGTGGATGCGACCGGAAGCGTTCCGACGTTCGACGACGTGTCACTGGCGGTTCCCTCTGACGGGTTCTTCTTCGTCGTCGAGGGCGACCGCGTCGCGGTCTCGGCCTTCTTCACCCGTGACTACACCTACCGCCCGATGACCGAGCGCGAGCTTACGCACGTTCGGGACGGGATGGCGGAAAGCGGGTTCACCACGACGATCGACGTGGCCGACGACGGCGGGTACCTCGTGACGACCTCCGAGGTCGCGGCGGCAGACGGGCAGGAGCTCACCGTCGTCAGCGGTGTGGGCCTCACCGACACCGACACGGTCGTTCGCACCTACGCCCTCTGGCTCGCGGTCGTCGGAATCGCGATCGCCGCGTTCGCTGCGGTGTTCGGCTGGCGGTGGACCCGGCAGCAGCTCGACCCCCTCGAACGGGTCGCCGAGATCGCCGACGAAGTGGCGGCCACCCCGCTCTCATCCGGCGAGATCGCCCCGCAGCGCCGCGTTCCCCGTGACGTGCGGCATCTGGGGTCGGAGACCGACCGCGTCGCGGACGCGCTCAATCGCCTGCTCGACCACGTCGAGCTCTCGCTCAACGCGCGTCACCGCGCCGAGGAATCGATGCGTCGCTTCATCGCCGAGGCGAGCCACGAGCTGCGCAACCCCCTCGCCTCGATCCGAGGCTACGCCGACTTCTACGCCCATCCCGATGCCGACGCCGACCCCCTCGAGACGCAGGGCGCGCTTCAGCGCATCGGGTCGGAGGCGTCGCGGATGAGCACGCTGATCGACGACCTGCTGTTGCTCGCGCGTCTCGACGCCGACCCGGTGGTCGCGCACGACGACGTCGAGCTGTCGATGATCGTCGCGGAGACCGCATCCGACGCGCGGTTCGCATATCCCGGGCACATCTGGCGCATCGCCTTGCCGGACGAAGATGTCTCCGTGGTCGGGGACGAGGGGGCGATCCGTCAGATGCTGCTGAACCTCGTCGCCAATGCGGGGCACCACACTCCGGACGGAACCAGTGTGACCGTCTCTCTCGAGACGACGGCGACTTCCGTCGAACTGGTCGTCCAGGACGACGGGCCGGGAATCGATCCCGAGGCACTACCGACCATCTTCGATCGCTTCACCCAGGCAGGCAGCCGGACGCAGACGCGCGAGCGGACGACGGTCGGACTCGGTCTCGCGATCGTGCAGGCGCTGGCGACAGCCTCGGGCTACGACGTGTCGGTGGCCAGCTCGAGCACGGGTACGCGGTTCGGGATCCGCATCCCGTCGAACGCCGCCTGACCGGCGGATGCCACCCGCGCGCTTAATCCGCGCACAGGGCCGAGACCTACCGTCGACCGGGTGCGCGGCACGTGCCGCACGTGCCCGTGTCGTCGTCCGGCCCATCGCCGAGGAGAGCCTGTCGTGTCCCTGCCGTCCACTCCGACCGTTCGATCCGCTGAGCCCGTCCGCCGTTTCGTCGGCAACCGGTGGCGCTACTTCGGCCGCCCGCCCCGGCTCATGGGCATCGACGTCGCCCGGGGCCTCGCGATCTTCGGCATGATCGGCGCGCACGTCGGGATCTCGTGGATGGTCGCGGGGCCCGACGGGCCCGACCTCGCCGCGATCGTCCAGGGGCGGTCGTCCATCCTCTTCGCCGTTGTCGCGGGCATTTCCGTCGCGCTTGCGACCGGACGTGAGCAGCTCCCCCGGGGAGAGGCACTGCGGTCCGCACGTCTGCGTATGGCCGGCCGTGCCCTCGTCGTTCTCGCCCTCGGGCTGGCGCTGGAGATGCTCGGCAGCGGGATCGCCGTCATTCTGCCCATCTACGGCATCCTCTTCCTGATCCTCATCCCGTTCCTGGGACTCCGTCGCCGTACCCTCGCGCTCACCGCGGCCGCGATCGCCGTCGCGGGGCCGACCGTCGTCGCGCTCCTGCGTGCGGTGACGCTCTCGGGCGCCGGCATCCCGCAGGGCATCGGCGGCACCGCGGTCGACTTCCTCATCAGCGGCTCGTATCCGCTGACCGTGTGGCTGCCCCTGGTTCTCGCCGGGATGGCGCTCGGGCGGATGCGACTCGACCGGCCGCGGACCGCGGCGGTGCTGTTCGGGTCGGGAGTCGGGCTCGCCGCCTTCGGCTACGGCCTGGGCGACGCGTTCAACGGAACGGTCCGCGGGTGGCTCTCGGGGTGGGGGAGCGTCTCGTCGTCGGCATCCGCGCTGTCATCATCGGGAGCGTCCTCGCTGATGCCGGGATCGTCCTCGTCGATGGGTCCCGACGGGCGCGGCTATCTGGAACGGTTGAGCGAGGTCGATCTGGGAGCCGCGCTGTCTCAGGCGTGGGGCGTGGCGCCGCACTCGGGAGGGACGTGGGAGATCATCGGGTCCGGCGGCTTCGCGCTCGCCGTCGTCGGCGCCTGCCTGCTCCTCGCGCGTCCGCTCCGCGCGCTGCTCGTGCCTGTCGCGGCAGTCGGCTCCATGCCGCTGACGGCCTACACGGCCCACGTCGTCTCGTTCGCGGTGCTGATCTCCCCGCTCGGGCTCGCCCCCGATCTCTCGTCGTGGGATGGCGATCCTGCCGTCAGCGGACGCTTCTGGATCGGATGCGTGGTGGTCCTTCTCGCCGGATGCACGATGTGGGCGCTCAGCCGTGGCCGGGGACCACTCGAGTCCGTCACCGCGAACGTCGCGCGCCGCGTCGATCTGCCCGCGGGCAGCGGCGCCCGCTAGGCACGCGGAAGGGGCCGGCCCTTTCGGACCGGCCCCTTCACTGCGTCGAACGCTCAGAGAGCGCGGATGTTCGTCGCCTGCAGGCCCTTCTGGCCCTGCTCCACGTCGAACTCAACCTTCTGGTTCTCGAACAGGTTGCGGTGTCCAGTGCCGGCGATGGCGCTGAAGTGCGCGAACACGTCCGCGGTGCCGTCGTCCGGAGCGATGAAGCCGAACCCCTTCTCCGAGTTGAACCATTTGACGGTGCCAGTGGCCATGTCGTCATTTTCCTTCTGTGTTCTGGGACCACCGCTGTGATGATCCGGATACCGCTGCGGCGGGGCCGCCGCGGAGTGTGTGGGGGCGAGCAGACACTCGCCGGTGTGGGCGACCTGTCCAGATAGGTGCGGTCGCGGGGCCGAGAGCACGGCCCGGGTGCATGAGATCGACGGCGGAATGAAACGAAGTGCACGTCGGAGTGAACCGACGGAGAGGCGCGCCGTGACGCACCGACTCTCGAATGCTACGCGATTTCGGACGCTTGTGGGGCGACGCGTCGTGCAACGTCACCGAAAGACGCAATACGACTCATCGATCGTGCGCCTCGGGAGCGTTCCCGAAGCGCGCATCGAAAGCCGTCAAGATGCGAGCGCACTCCGCGACATCCTCCGGGGTGCCCGCCAGCTCGAACTCGAACACCACCGGACGTCCCGACACCCGAGCGAGCTCGCGTGCCGCCGCCTGGTAGTGGTCGCCGAAGTTGCGGTTGCCGGAGCCGATGATCCCGACGAGGCGCCGGCGGTTCGCGGGGGAGCGCAGGAAGGCGCGAACCGCCGCCGGCAGGGTCGCGTGAGCGTCGTTCCCCGCCTTGTACGAAGGCGTCAGCAGGATCCAGGGTCCCGGTGCCTCGCTCGAACGAATGGTCCGCTCGGAGAGGTCGCGCACGGGGCGGCCGTCGGTGGCGTGGAGGTTGCTCGCGAAGCGGCGGATGAGGTTCGAGGTCGAGGAGAAGAAGTACACCGGGAGTTGCGCCACGGGGTCAGTCTGCTCCGCGGTGTCCGTGACGGACCGGTGTCGGATCGGGAAAAGTCGCGGTTCTGATTTGTTCCGGCCCGCGTGGACGCTGTGGTCAGACCACATGGCGCACACTGTGATCACGGGGTCGAGGTCCCTCCATCCCGGATTCGGACACAGACGCGGCGACCGTCCGCGCCGGGAAGGCTCACGATGTCCATCGCCGTCGACGCCCTCGTCACCCGGGCACAGCGTGCCCTCGACGAGTACGCGCACTTCACCCAGGAACAGATCGACCACATCGTCCGCAAGGCATCGGTCGCGGCGCTGCACCATCACGGTGAGCTGGCCGTCATGGCCGTCGAAGAGACCGGCCGCGGCCTGTTCGAAGACAAGGCCGTGAAGAACATGTTCGCGTGCGAGCACGTGACGCACTCGATCATCGACCAGAAGACCGTCGGCGTCATCGCGCACGACGAGCTGACGGGGATCACCGAGATCGCAGACCCCGTCGGGGTGATCTGTGCGTTGACCCCGGTCACCAACCCGACCTCGACCGCCATCTTCAAGTCGCTCATCGCGCTCAAGACCCGCAACCCGATCGTCTTCGGATTCCACCCGTCCGCACAGCGCTGCTCGTCCGAAGCTGCCCGCATCGTGCGCGAGGCCGCGGTGGCGGCCGGCGCGCCCGCCGACTGCATCCAGTGGATCGAAGAGCCGTCGATGGAGGCATCCGGCGAACTGATGAACCACCCGGGCGTCGCCCTCATCCTCGCCACCGGCGGCAACGCCATGGTCCGCGCCGCCTACTCGTGCGGCAAGCCCGCCCTCGGCGTCGGCGCCGGCAACGTGCCCGCTTTCATCGAACGCACCGCCGACGTCGGTCGCGCCGTCAACGACATCGTGCTGTCGAAGTCGTTCGACATGGGCATGGTCTGCGCGAGCGAGCAGGCGGTCATCCTCGACGAGCCCGTCGCCGAGGAGGCGCTGGACGAGTTCGCCCGCCTGCACGCCTACCGGGTGACGACGGGGGAGAAGGCGATGCTCGAGGCGTTCATCTTCGGGGTGACAGCCGACAGCGTGAACTGCGCCGACGCGAAGCTCAACGCGCGGGTCGTCGGCCAGTCGCCGGTGTGGATCGCCGAGCAGGCGGGCTTCACCGTGCCCGCCGACACCTCGATCCTCCTCGCCGAGGTCTCCGGCGTCGGCCCGCACGAGCCGCTCACGCGCGAGAAGCTCGCCCCGGTCCTCGCCGTTCTCCGTGCCTCGACTCCGGATGAGGGCATCGAGCTCTCGCGGCAGATGGTGGCGTTCGACGGGCTCGGTCACTCCGGCGCCATCCACTCCAACGATGCGGACGTGATCGCCCGCTTCGCGGAGGTCGTCAAGGCGGTCCGCATCATCGAGAATTCGCCGTCGGCCCTTGGCGGCATCGGCGACATCTACAACGCCTTTCTGCCTTCGCTGACCCTCGGCTGCGGCTCGTACGGTCACAACTCCGTCTCCAACAACGTCTCGGCGGTGAACCTCGTGAACGTCAAGCGCGTCGGACGACGCAACAACAACCTGCAGTGGTTCAAGATCCCGGCGAAGACGTACTTCGAGCCGCACGCGATCCGCTACCTCGCCGACATGCGGGGAGTCGAACGCGTCAGCATCATCACCGACGAGACCATGACCTCGCTCGGCTACGTCGACCGCATCACCGATGTCCTGAACCGTCGCGAGAACCGGGTCCAGGTGCAGCTGCTGAATCAGGTGCGCCCCGAGCCGAAGGTGTCGGAGGTCGTGGCCGGGGCGGAACAGCTGCGCCAGTTCCAGCCGGACACGATCATCGCGCTCGGCGGCGGATCGCCCATGGACGCCGCGAAGGTCATGTGGCTGCTGTACGAGAACCCCGAGATCGAGTTCTCCGACATGCGCGAGAAGTTCTTCGATGTCCGCAAGCGTGCGTTCACGTTCCCCGAGATGGGCAAGAAGGCCAAGCTCGTCTGCGTTCCCACCACGTCGGGGACGGGCTCGGAGATGACTCCCTTCGCCGTCATCACCGACGACGCCACCGGGATGAAGTACCCCCTGGCCGACTACGCGCTCACGCCGTCCGTCGCCATCATCGATCCCGAGCTGACGCGGGTGCTCCCGGGGTTCCTCGTGGCGGATGCCGGCTTCGACGCGCTGACGCACGCGACCGAGGCGTACGTGTCGGTGTACGCCAACGACTACACCGACGGGCTCTGCCTGCACGCGATCAAGCTCATCTTCGAGAACATCGAGCGCAGCACGAAGGCTCAGCCGGGCTCGACCGACAGCGCCGACCGCAAGGCTCGCGAGAAGATGCACAACGCGGCATCCATCGCGGGGATGGCTTTCGGCAACGCCTTCCTCGGGATCGTGCACGCGATGGCTCACGTCACCGGCGCGACGTACAAGCTCGTGCACGGGCGGACCAACGCGGTCTACCTGCCGCACGTGATCCGGTACAACGGCACGGTGCCGACGAAGCTCACGAGCTGGCCCAAGTACGAGCGGTACATCGCTCCCGAGCGCTTCCAGCAGATCGCGCAGCACCTCGGGCTTCCGGCCGCGACGCCGGAGGAAGGTGTCGAGAGCTACGCCCGCGCGGTGGAGGAGCTGCGAGACCGCGTCGGCATCGAGCGCTCGTTCCAGGCGCAGGGCGTCGACGAAGCCCGCTTCCTCGACAACCTGCACAGTCTCGCGATGGCTGCGTACGAGGATCAGTGCGCACCGGCGAACCCGCGGATGCCGATGATCGATGACATGAAGACGCTCATGGAAGCCGCGTACTACGGCACGTCGTTCGGCGCGGTGCGCACCACCCGCGCCGCGGCCGTCGCGGCTGCGGATGCCGCCCTCCCGGCTGCGCCGGTCAACGCGGAGACCTCGGACGCCCCCACGAAGAAGAACGGAGGGAAGGCGAAGGCGGCGCACGGCGCCTGACGACGATCCGCGGAGCGCAGGGCCGGACCGAGGTGTCCGGCCCTGCGCCTACGCTGTAGCCATGCAGCAGCGCAGCCTCGCTTCGACCTCCCGTTCCGTCTCGGCCATCGGCCTCGGCACCTGGCAGCTCGGCGCCGACTGGGGCGAGGTCGACGACGACCAGGCTCTGGCCGTCCTCGCGGCCTCCGCCGATGCCGGCGTCACGCTCTTCGACACCGCCGACGTCTACGGCGATGGCCGCAGTGAGACGACCATCGGCCGATTCCTCGCCGGCCGTCCGGGGCACGGCATCACCGTCGCGACCAAGATGGGGCGCCGCGAAGCGCAGGTTCCCGAGAACTACACGCGCGAGAACTTCCGCGCCTGGACCGACCGATCGCGGCGCAACCTGGGTGTCGACACGCTCGACCTCGTGCAGCTGCATTGCCCGCCGTCGGCGGTCATCGAGTCGGACGCGACCTACGACGCCCTCGACGAACTGGTCGCGGACGGAGCGATCACGGCCTACGGCGTCTCGGTCGAGACCGCCGCGCAGGCGCTCGCGGCGATCGCTCGGCCGAACGTCACGAACATCCAGATCATCCTCAATCCCTTCCGGTTGAAGCCGCTCGACGAGGTGCTTCCCGCGGCCCGGGCCGCCGACGTCGCGATCTTCGCGCGCGTCCCCCTGGCGTCGGGTCTGCTGAGCGGTCGCTACACCGAGCAGACCGAGTTCGCGGCCGACGATCACCGTTCGTACAACCGGCACGGCGAGGCCTTCGACCGCGGCGAGACGTTCTCGGGGGTGGACTTCGAGACCGGCCTGACGGCTGCGCGCCGACTCGCGGCCGCTCTTCCCGAAGGCATCACCCTGCCGGCGGCGACGCTGGCGTGGATCGCCTCGCGTCCGGGCGTCACGAGCGTCATTCCGGGAGCCCGCACGACAGAGCAGGCGCGCGCCAACGCGGCCGCGGCGGATCTGCTCGACGATGGCACCGATCTGACGGCGTTCGCCGATGCCGTCGTCGACGTCTACGACGAGCTCCTGCGAGCAGACATCCACCCGCACTGGTGACCCGCGGCCCGCTCTTGCGTCATCGCCGTGTGCGACCGAGCATGGGCGTATGACTCGGCGACCGCATCCCGCAGCCCTCGTGGCCGTCGTCGCGGTCGGAGTCCTGGCCGCCTCGGGGTACGGGGCGCTCGCCCCGCTTCGCGACCTCGCGGCCACCACAGCCGAGCCGCCGGCCGCCGCCGCCCTCAGTGACGCTCCGTCATCCACGCCCGTGGCGCAGGCGACGGATGCTGGGTCGGCACCCTACGCCCGCAACGACACCCTCTACGACATCACCGCTCTCCCGTTGATCGACGTGCGCTCGGTCAACCCCGCGGTGCCCGTCGACGACGATCCGATGGGACCGGTGACCTCATCGCTCGCGCGGCCGCTGGGTGCGGGCGCGCCCGTGTTCGCCGACCCCACCGGGCAACCGGTCGGGCACCTTCCTCGCGACCACCACTACGGCGGCACGACCGTGCCCGTCGTCGAGGCCCAGGCCGACTGGGTCAAGGTGCTCCTGCCGGGCCGGCAGGGGGTGCCGCCCGAGGGCAACGGCGGGCAGACCGTCGGGTGGCTGCGCGTCGCCGACGTGGAGCTGACCACGACCCCGCAGTACGTCGAGGTGCACCTCGCGGGGAACACGATCGACATCGTCAGCGCCGCCGGACGCGAACGCGTGTCGGACCAGTTCGCGTGGGGAAAGCCGTCGACACCGACACCGACCGGACGGACCTTCGTCATGTGGACGACGGTCGTGCCGGAGTTCCGGTACACCCAGGGGCATCCCATGGTCTACCTCGGGGTCCAATCGCCCGTGATGGCGGGCTTCGACGGGGGAGACGTCGCTGTGACGGCCTTCCACTACTACCGGGCGCGCGAGGGCGATACATCCTTCGGCTGCATCTACCTCGACGGGCCCGCGGTCGACCGGCTGGCTCAGCTGCCGGCCGGGACGCCGGTCCTGATTCAGCCCTAGCCGAGCACCTGTGGAGACCCCCGGCGCTCGGGTCGAGGTACGGCCTACGCTGATCGCGTGAGAATGGAGTTCGATGCGGAGGTCTTCCGTTGGGAGGCTCGTACCCAGGATTGGTACTTCGCGGCCGTCCCGGCAGAGCCCAGCGCCGACATCCGAGAGATCCCGCGGATGCCGCGGGGGTTCGGGTCCGTGCGGGTGCGGGCGACGATCGGTGGTTCGACGTGGCAGACTCCGATCTTTCCAGATGCAGGGCGCGGCGGTTATGTCCTCCCGTTGAAGCAAGCGATCCGCCGCGCCGAATCGATCGGATCCGACGGCGTCGTCCGGGTGATGCTCGAGGTCCTCGACGCGTGACGGCGGTCTCGATGGCGATGATCGTGCTCGTCGCGGCCGCCGCAGTGCTGAGCTCGGCGCTCGCGGCCGTCGACATCGCGACGCACCGGCTGCCCAATCGCCTCGTCTTCGGACTCGCCGGGACAGCCGCGGGCCTCGCCACGCTCGCGGCGATCGAGCACGCTTCGATGCGTCCGCTCGGTGGGGCGGCTGTCGGTGGCGCGGCGTTGTTCGTCCTGTACTACCTCCTGCATCGCGCCGGCGGTGGGATGGGCGGGGGAGACGTGAAGCTCGTGGCGGCGATCGGGCTTCTCACCGGGCCGCACGGCTGGCAAGCGCCGCTCGTCGCAACGGCGCTCGGATTCGTATCCGGAGGTCTCGTCGCCGTCGTCATGATCGCCGTGCGCCGCGGCGACCGACGCACGCGGATCCCGTTCGGTCCTTTCATGCTCGCCGGCGCATGGGTCGCCGTCGGAGGTTCCTGGGTCGCGGGCTGATGCCTGTCAAGTGCGCGAGGGAGGAGGTGGACGTCGCGCTATCGTGGCCGCATGGCCGAGTCCACGTTCATCTCCCGCTCGATCGCGTGGGCCTTGCAGCGCAAGCCGGTACGCGCATTCCTGCTCTACAGCGAACATCGCGGACCGGTGCTCGCCGACAGCGTCACGTATCGCACCCTGTTCAGCGTGTTCGCCGGCGTGCTGTTGGGGTTCTCCGTCGCGGCGCTCTGGCTCGCCGGCGATCCGGTTGCGTGGCAGGCGCTCATCGACGCGGTGAACCGTGTCATCCCGGGACTCGTCGGAACGAACGGCCTCATCAAGCTCGACGACATCACCGCCCCCGCGGGACTCACGATCGCGGGAGTCATCGCCACCGTCGGTCTGCTCGGCGCGGCGATCGGTGCGATCGGATCGCTCCGTACCGCGATGCGCGCGATCGCAGACCAGCTCACCGACGACGTGCTCTTCGTCTGGGTGCTGCTGCGCAACCTCGCACTGGCGATGGGTATCGGCGGGGCACTGGTCGCTGCTGCGGGCGTAACGTTCCTCGGGACGGCCGGAGTGGGACTGCTCGCCGACCTCCTCGGTTTCTCCGACGACAACCCGCTCGTGCAGTTCGGCGGCTGGGCCGTGTCGCTGGTGGTGGTGTTCGCCCTCGACGCCGTCGCTGTGGCCGTGCTCTTCCGGGTTCTGTCCGGGGTGAAGGTGCGAAAGCGTGCGCTCTGGAGCGGCGCACTCCTCGGTGCCGCAGGGCTGACGGTGCTGCAGCAGCTGTCCGGGCTGTTCGTCGGTGGCGCGACCTCGAACCCGTTGCTGGCGTCGTTCGCCTCGCTCATCGCGCTGCTGCTGTGGCTCAACCTGTCATCGCAGGTCATCCTCATCGCCACGGCGTACATCATCACGGGCGTGCGCGAAGAGGAAGACCGCGTTCGGGCTCGGTTCGGCGCCGCGACATTCCTGCAGCGGCGCGTGCAGCGTGCCGAGGATGCCGTCTCCGCCGCCGCCCGGGAACTCGACAAGGCCCGCGAGCTCGAGGCCGAGGAACGCGCGAAAGCGAACGCCTGACCTACCGCGCGTAGCGCTCGACGAACGCACGCAGGATCGACCCCGTGTGGGTGACCGGGCTGCGCCGCACGGCGCTCAGGGTGAGGTCGAGCTCGTCGGGTGCGAAGTAGCCGTAGCCGGCGTAGGCGTGGATACGGGTGGTGATGCCCTCGAGGTCGAGCTCGGGGTGGAACTGCGTCGCGTAGACGTTCTCGCCGACCCGGAACATCTGTACCGGGCATCCGGCTGATGAAGCCAGCAGCACGGCGCGCGGCGGGAGCTCTGAGATCGCTTCCTTGTGCCCGACGAAGGCCGAGAACGTCTGCGGCATCCCGGCCAGGAGCGGGTCGCGCCTGCCGGCATCCATCAACTCGACGTCGACGACGCTGATGGGCTCGCCGAATCGGCGGTCGATCGTGGCGCCGAGGAAGGCGCCCACCGTACCGATGCCGTAGCAGGCCCCGAGGAACGGGGCGTCTTGCGTGACGACCCGCGCCAGAAGATCCGAGAACTCGGCCTCGACCCGGCGCTGCACGGCAGTCTTCTGCTCCCACCGATCGGATGCGTTGAACGGGCCGCCGCCCACGAAGATGCCCGACACGTCGTCGAGGTCGATGTCGGGCATCGGCCCGGCCTCGAGCCGCACGCGCCGGAGCGAAGCAGGCTCGAGGCCCGTATGGCGGAGGAAGAGCTCGTACTCCTCGTCTGCGGGTACGTCCTCAGCGCGGGTGGCGAGCAGCACGAACGGCTTCACGCCGAGGGGAGCTTTCGTAGTCGCCGAGCACGCATGGCGCAAGCGTATCGGCCGGTCCGGGCGGCGCGGGTATCGTCGGACCCAGGAGGTCAGAACATGGCTATTGCACGACTGCACGGTGGTCCCCTCGATGGGCAGACCCTTCCGCTGGACGAAGACGCGTCAGACCGGCTCATCCTTCCCTACAGCGAGACCCAGGTGGTCTATGAGCGCGCCGGCGAGCCGGAGCACACCGGCGAGGGTGACGGGCCGACGTCGTCCGAGTTCCACTTCGTCGAGGCGGAGGGCGACATCGACCCCTCGACCGACGAGCGCGACGACCGCGTCACCAGTGACGACTGAGCCGCGCAGCTCGCTCGAGATCGAGCGCAAGTACGACGTCGAGGCCGGCACGGCGGTGCCCGACTGGTCGACTCTTCCCGGAGTCGCGTCCGTCGGTGAGCCCGAGCCCCGCGAGCTCGACGCGCGTTACCTCGACACCGCCGACGGGCGACTCGCCGAGGCGCTGACCGCGCTGCGGCGACGTACAGGCGGTCCCGACGCGGGCTGGCACGTCAAGCGTTCGACGCCGGAAGGCAAGCTCGAGACGCACTGGCCCCTCGACGACGCCGATGAGTCGGCCCCGGTTGAGGTGCCCGAGGCGATCATCGCGGAGCTCGCCGAGGTGGCGCAGCCGCCGTTCGAGGTCATCGCGCGCATCCGGAACTCGCGCACCGCCTTCGCTCTGCTCGATGCCGAGGGCGGCATGGTCGCGGAGTTCGTCGACGATCGGGTGACGGCCACGGACGAGCGCTCGGGGCGCACGACTTCGTGGCGGGAGTGGGAGCTCGAGCTGGGCCCTGCGGCCCCGAGCACTGCGGCGGGTGTCGCCGAGCTCTTCGCGGCGGCTGATGAGCTCGTGGCATCCGTCGGGGGAGCGCCGGCGGCATCCGAATCCAAGCTCGGACGCGCCCTCGCGCGCTGAGTATCCGCAGCTCGCTCAGACGAAAAGACGAACGCACCGCCGGCCATAGCCGCGCGGTGCGTTCGTCTTGGAGACGCGAGCGTCAGAGGTTGATCATGTGGCCCGCGAGACCGTGGAAGGCCTCCTGCAGGCCCTCCGACAGCGTCGGGTGCGTGTGGACGTTGCGCGCGGCCTCGAGCGCGGTCAGGTCCCACTTCTGAGCAAGGGTCAACTCGGGCAGCAGCTCCGACACGTCGGGGCCGATCAGGTGTCCGCCCAGGAGCTCCAGGTGCTCAGCGTCGGCGATCAGCTTGACGAAGCCGACGGGCTCGCCCAGGCCGTTCGCCTTGCCGTTCGCCGAGAAGGGGAACTTGGCGACCTTGACGTCGTGACCGGCGTCGCGCGCCTGCTGCTCGGTCAGACCGAACGATGCGACCTGCGGCGAGCAGAACGTTGCACGCGGCATGTTGCGGTAATCGCCGAGAGTCTGCGTCTCGGCTCCGCCGATCGTCTCGGCCGCGACGACGCCCTGCGCCTCGGCGACGTGTGCGAGCTGCAGCTTGGCGGTGACGTCACCGATCGCGTAGATGCCCTCGACATTGGTCCGCATGTGGTCGTCGATGTCGATCGCGCCGCGCTCCGTGAGCTTCACGCCGGTGTTCTCCAGACCGAAGCCCTCGACGCGGGGCGCGAAGCCGATCGACATGAGGACCTTGTCGGCCTCGATCTGCCCCTTCGCGCCGTCGGCGTTGGCCGAGTACGAGACGGTGACCTTGTCGCCGGAGTCGACGATCTGCTCGACCTTGGTCGAGGTGAGGATGTCGATGCCGTACTTCTTGTACTGCTTCTGGATCTCCTTCGAGACCTCGACGTCCTCGTTGGGGAGGGCGCGGTCGAGGAACTCGATGATCGTGACCTTGACGCCGTAGTTCGACATCACGAAGGCGAACTCCATGCCGATCGCGCCGGCACCGACGATGACGATCGAGTTCGGCAGGTCGCGAGTGAGGATCTGCTCCTCGTAGGTCACGACGTTGTCGCTGAGCTGAACGCCGGGGAGCAGGCGCACCGTCGAGCCGGTGGCGATGATGACGTTGTCGAACGTGACGGTCTCCTGCGAGCCATCGGTCTTGGTCACCTGGATCGACTTGGCGTCGAGGAACGAACCGCGACCCTCGTACTCGGTGACCTTGTTCTTCTTCATCAGGAAGTGGATGCCCTTGACGTGCGTCTCGGCCACCTTGCGGCTGCGGTCGAACGCGGTGCCGAAGTCGAAGTTCACATCTCCGCTGATGCCGAAGAGATCGGCCTTGTGCTTGAAGGTGTGGGCGAGGTCGGCGTTCTTCAGCAGCGCCTTGGAAGGGATGCAGCCGACGTTGAGGCAGACGCCTCCCCAGTACTTCTCTTCGATGATCGCGACGGACTGTCCGAGCTGCGCAGCGCGGACAGCTGCGACATACCCGCCGGGGCCCGCGCCGAGGATGACGACGTTGTAGTGAGGCATGCTCCCAGCCTAGTCCTCGGTGCGCCGCCGAGACGCCGCTACGAGGGCGATGACGAGCGCGATCACGCCGGCGACGACGACGATCGACACGACGATCCAGAACACGGCGGGAAGGCCTTCCTCCGTGGTGGTCTCGGCTTCTCCGCCGACGGGGGATGTCGGCGCGGCCGCGGGGTCGCCGGCGGTGAACGAGAACTCGCCCGAGACCGGGTGGCCGTCGCTCGAGACCACACGCCACCGCACGGTGATCGGGCCCTGGCTGTCGCCGCTGAGCGCCTGGGTCGCCGTGGTCCCATCGAGGGTCGGCGCGCCCTCGGCGAGCTCGGTTCCGGCTGCGTCGGTCACCGAGATCGCGTTGACCCCGTCCTCGTCGATCAGGACGCCACTGAAGGTGAGGGTCAGCTCGTCGGGCAGCGCGGTCACCGTCGAATCGGCGGCCGGATCGGAAGCGAGCAGCTCGTCGTGTGCGAGGGCGGGGGACGCGGGTGCGGCGACGGCGAGGCCGAGTGCGAGGCCGAGGGCGGCGAGGAGGCGCGTGCGGAGAGCGGGGGTGCGTTGAGACATCGCCCCGAGCCTAATCCGCGAGGCATATGAAGGTCGTGAGAGCCCTCGGGAATCGCGTTCGCGACTCGTCGTCGATCCGTTAGGCTGGCCCGGAAGAGGAGGACACTGTGGACGAAAAGGATCGAGACGTCGACGACATCCGACGCGGCCCCGACCGCGCGCCGCACAGCGGGTCCTCGGACACGACGCAGACGTTCGGGCACGACCTGGACCTGTCATTCGTGCCGTTCGGGGCTGACCTCACCGCTGTCGAGCGCGATGCCATCCAGGCTCTGCCGGAGCGGGCAGCCCTGCTTCTGGTGCGTTCGGGCCCGACGGCGGGAGCCCGGTATCTGCTCGACACCGACGTGACGACCGTCGGTCGCCACCCCGAGGCCGACATCTTCTTCGACGACGTCACGGTCTCGCGCCGGCACGCGGAGATCACTCGCACCGGCTCGGCATTCGAGATCGTCGACCAGCGCTCCCTGAACGGCACGTACGTGAACGGTGAGCGCGTCGACCGAGCTGTGCTCTCGGACGGCGCCGAACTGCGCGTCGGCAAATTCCGCCTGAACTTCTTCGTCTCACCGCTCGATCGCGGACCGGCGACCGGCGCGTGAGCGCGGCCCCCGCCGCCCGCAGTCGGTCCACGACGGCGGGTCATCTGAGCATCGGTCAGGTGCTCGCCCGGCTCAGCCCGGAGTTTCCGGCTCTGAGCTCGAGCAAGCTCCGTTACCTCGAGGACCAGGGGATCGTCACACCGACGCGCACCGGGTCGGGATACCGGAAGTTCTCGCCCGCGGACGTGGAGCGCCTGCGCACGGCGTTGACGCTCCAGCGCGACCACTACATGCCCCTGGCACGCATCCGTGAGTACCTCGACACACCGGGGGCCGAGGGGCTTCCGCCTGCGCTGCCGGCGTCGATCGTCCAGCATCGGCGCTATCGGCGCGACGAGCTGATCGATCAGGCCGAGGCCACCGCGGCGCTGCTCGGCGACGCGGTGTCAGCGGGCCTGCTGCCCGCCGCCGACACCTACGACGAACGCGCGCTGGTGCTGCTGCGTACCCTCGTCGCCCTCGATCGTCACGGCATCGGTCCTCGCCACCTCCGCACGGTGCGCCAGGCGGCCGAGCGTGACGTCGCGCTCGTCGAGACGGCGCTCGCGCCGTTGCTCCGCCGAACCGACTCCTCGTCTCGTGGACGCGCCCACGAGCTCGCTCCCGAACTGGTGCGCCGGCTCGACGACGTCCGTTCGGCGTTCGTCCAGGCGGCTATCGACCGACTCGTCAGGTGAGCCGCACGCGACACGCCGCGGGCTCGGAACGGATGTCGTTGCCGCGGCGGCATCCCTCATCTAGCGTGGAAGAAACCCGACCGTCCGGCAGGAGGACCAGATGACCGCGCATGATTCGCTCGGCGAGATGCGGTTCACGACCGACCTGCTCTTCACCGACGGTCTCCCCGAGATGGATGACGAAGCCGGGTACCGGGGAGCGCAGGCCGCTCGCGCCGCCGGGATCACCTACCGTCAGCTCGACTACTGGGCTCGCACCGAACTCGTCGTCCCGACCGTTCGCGGCGCCAGTGGCTCCGGGTCGCAGCGGCTCTACGGCTTCCGCGACATCCTCGTCCTCAAGCTCGTGAAGCGACTGCTCGACACCGGCATCTCGCTGCAGCAGATCCGCGTCGCCGTGGATCAGCTCCGCGCCGCCGGCATTCGTGATCTCGCCGGGACGACCCTGATGAGCGACGGCGCTTCGGTCTACCTCTGCACGTCGAACGACGAGGTCATCGACCTCGTCAGCCGCGGTCAGGGCGTGTTCGGCATCGCGGTCGGGAAGGTCCTCCGCGAGGTCGAGTCGACGCTCGTGGAGTTCGACCCCCAGGCGCCGGACCCCGTCGACGAGCTCGCCGCGCGACGCTCGGCGCGCAGCGCCTGAGTCGCTCCCGATACACAGAACCCCGGCGCACCTGCGGTGCGGCCGGGGTTTCGTTCGTGTGGGGACGAGCTGATCAGCTCGGGGTGGCCGTGGGAGTCTCGCCCGCGACCGGGATGCGGCCGGTGCGCAGCACGCGGTCGAGCAGCGCGTCGAAGTCGGACGCGAGCTCCTGCGCGGAGTCTCCGGGCCAGATGTGGAGCGGCTTCGCGGCGCCCTGCGCCTGCTGGAGCGACGTGCGCTCGGGAAGCTGGGGCGAGAGCACCAGCGGACCGAACATGTCGCGGAGTTCCTTGATGCGGAACTGGTGTTCGATCGACTGCGGACGCACGCGGTTGACCACGATCCCGAGGGGCTGCAAGCGAGGCGAAAGGCCGCGTCGGATCTCCTCGATGGCGCGGAGGGCGCGATCGGCGGCAGCGACGGAGAACAGGCCGGGTTCGGTCACGACGATCACGCGGTCGCTCGCCGCCCACGCCGTGCGGGTCAGGGCATTGAGTGAGGGAGCGCAGTCGATGAGCACGAGGTCGTAGTCGGCTTCGATGGTCGCGAGAGCCTCTTCGAGCTTCCAGACGTCGCGCACGCTCGGGTGCGGTCCGTCGAAGTTGATGGCGGACGGGCTGCCGATCAGAACGTCGATGGTGCCGGGATGCACCTTCGCCCAGCCGCTCGAGGTGATGGCCTGACGGACCACCTTCTCCTTCGGATTGGCGAGGACATCGGCGACGTTGAGACGGCCGGCGACCTGGATGTCCATCCCCGTCGACACGTCGGACTGCGGATCGAGGTCGACAACCAACGTCCGGACACCGCGGGCGAACGCGGCGGATGCGAGCCCCAGGGTGACCGTCGTCTTGCCGACCCCGCCCTTGAGCGAGCTGACGGAAAGTACGTGCACGAGGCTCTACGTTACCTTCCCCTAGGCTGTGAGGGTATTCGAGCCCCCGCGCGGCGCCGTTGCCGCGCGACTCACTCCAGCGAGGTGAGCATGTTCCGGAAGATCCTTGTCGCGAATCGTGGTGAGATCGCCATCCGCGCTTTCCGTGCGGCGTTCGAGCTGGGGGCCCGGACCGTGGCGGTCTATCCCCATGAGGACAGATACTCGCTCCACCGGCTGAAAGCCGACGAGGCCTATGAGATCGGCGTCAAGGGGCACCCGGTGCGTGCGTACCTCGACGTCGACGAGATCATCCGCGTCGCGCGTGAGAGCGGGGCAGACGCCATCTATCCGGGCTACGGCTTCCTGTCGGAGAACCCGGAACTCGCCGCGCGCGCCGCCGAGGCGGGCATCGCGTTCATCGGTCCCTCCGCACGCGTGCTCGAGATGGCGGGGAACAAGGTCACGGCCAAGAGTCACGCGGTCGCCGCAGGCGTGCCGGTGTTGCGATCGACCGACGCCTCTGACGACATCGACGCTCTCGTGGCCCAGGCAGGCGACATCGGCTTCCCCGTCTTCGTCAAAGCCGTCGCCGGCGGTGGGGGACGCGGGATGCGGCGCGTCGCCAGCCCCGACGAGCTCGCGCCGGCCCTCTCCGAGGCCATGCGCGAGGCCCGGAGTGCCTTCGGCGACGCGCGCGTCTTCCTGGAACAGGCCGTGCAGCGACCCCGCCATGTCGAGGTTCAGGTGCTCGCCGATGCCACGGGGGAGACGGTTCACCTCTTCGAGCGGGACTGCTCGGTGCAGCGGCGCCATCAGAAGGTCATCGAGATCGCGCCGGCTCCCAATCTCGACGACGAGACGCGGGCCGACCTGCACCGGCACGCGATCGCCTTCGCGACCTCCATCGGCTACGTGAACGCCGGCACCGTCGAGTTCCTGCTCGAGACCGCCGGCCCCCGGGCAGGCGAGATCGTCTTCATCGAGATGAACCCCCGCATCCAGGTCGAGCACACGGTGACCGAGGAGGTCACCGACGTCGACCTGGTCCAGTCCCAGATGCGGATCGCGGCGGGGGAGAGCCTCGCGCAGCTCGGCCTCACCCAGGACCGCATCCAGCTGCGCGGCGCGGCTCTGCAGTGCCGCATCACGACCGAAGACCCGGCTCAGGGGTTCCGCCCCGATACGGGGAAGATCACCACCTACCGGTCGCCCGGCGGGGCCGGCATCCGTCTCGACGGCGGCACGACCGCCGCCGGGTCTCAGGTGAGCCCGCACTTCGACTCGATGCTCGCGAAGCTCACGTGCCGGGGGCGAGACTTCGGCGCCGCGGTCGTGCGCTCGCGCCGCGCCCTCGCCGAGTTCCGCATCCGTGGCGTCTCGACCAACATCCCGTTCCTGCAGCAGGTTCTCGACGACCCGTCTTTCGCTCGCGGTGACCTCAGCACGTCGTTCATCGACGAGCGCCCCGAGCTGCTCGAGGGACGCGCGTCCAAGGACCGCGGATCGAAGATCCTGGGTTGGCTCGCCGACACCACCGTCAACCGCCCGCACGGTTCTGCTCCGACGAGCGTCGACCCCCGGAGCAAGCTTCCGCGGATCGACCTCGCTGCGTCGCCACCGGCGGGCTCGCGTCAGCGCCTCCTCGAACTCGGGCCAGTGGGGTTCGCCGAAGCCCTGCGCCGCCAGACCTCGCTCGCCGTGACGGAGACGACCTTCCGCGACGCGCACCAGTCGCTTCTCGCGACCCGCGTGCGGACCAAGGACCTCGTTGCGGTCGCCCCCGCTGTTGCGCGGCTCACTCCTCAGCTTCTCTCCGTCGAGGCGTGGGGCGGAGCGACCTACGACGTGGCGCTCCGCTTCCTCGGCGAAGACCCCTGGGAACGGCTCGACAAGCTCCGTGACGCGCTTCCCAACGTGGCGCTGCAGATGCTGCTGCGCGGCCGCAACACCGTCGGGTACACCCCCTACCCGACAGCCGTCACGCAAGCCTTCGTCCGGGAAGCGGCGGATGCGGGTGTCGACATCTTCCGGATCTTCGACGCACTGAACGACGTCACGCAGATGCGGCCCGCCATCGACGCCGTCCTCGAGACCGGAACGACGATCGCCGAAGTCGCGCTCTGCTACACGGGAGATCTGCTCGACCCGAGCGAGGACCTCTACACCCTCGACTACTACCTCCGTCTCGCCGAGGAGATCGTCGAAGCGGGAGCGCACGTCCTCGCCATCAAGGACATGGCCGGGTTGCTGCGGCCGGCCGCAGCGTCGCGCCTGGTCTCGGCGCTGCGCGAACGGTTCGATCTCCCCGTCCACGTCCACACGCACGACACCGCCGGCGGGCAGCTGGCGACCCTTCTGGCCGCGAGCGCAGCGGGGGCGGATGCCGTCGACGCGGCGTCCGCGCCCATGGCGGGCACGACCAGCCAGCCGTCGCTCTCCGCCCTCGTGGCCGCCCTCGCGCACACCGACCGCGACACGGGGCTCGACCTCGATGCGGTGTCGGACCTCGAGCCCTACTGGGAAGCCGTGCGGCACATGTACCGGCCGTTCGAGTCCGGTCTGCCGGGCCCCACCGGCCGGGTCTACCGCCACGAGATCCCCGGCGGCCAGCTCTCCAACCTGCGGCAGCAGGCCATCGCCCTCGGGCTCGCCGACGATTTCGAGCTCATCGAGGACATGTACGCCGCGGCGAACCGGATCCTCGGCCGGGTTCCGAAGGTCACGCCGTCGTCGAAGGTCGTGGGCGACCTCGCCCTGCATCTGGCGGCCGTCAAAGCCGATCCCGAAGCCTTCGCCGCCGACCCGGGTGCGTACGACATCCCGGAATCGGTCGTCGGCTTCATGGCGGGCGAGCTCGGCGACCTGCCGGGCGGATGGCCCGAACCGTTCCGGTCGAAGGTGCTCGCCGGGCGCACCGTGCGCCCCGCTGTCACCGACCTGTCGGCAGCGCAGGCGGCGGACCTCGACGCGGATTCCGCAACGCGACGGCGCACGCTGAACGCGCTGCTCTTCCCCGCGCCGACCCAGGAGTTCGACCGGGTACGCGAGACGTACGGTGACCTCAGCGTGCTCGACACCGCGGACTATCTGTACGGGCTCGTTCCCGGCGCTGAGCACGTCGTCGAGATCGAGAAGGGCGTCCAGCTCTACGTCGGGCTCGAGGCCATCGGCGAGGCCGATGACAAGGGCATGCGCACGGTCATGGCGACGCTGAACGGGCAGCTGCGGCCGGTCTTCGTCCGCGACCGCGGGATCAGCGTCGAGGCCCGCCAAGCAGAGAAGGCCGATACCGCGATTCCTGGTCAGGTCGCGGCTCCGTTCTCGGGCGTCGTGACGCTCAAGGTGGCCGTCGGCGATGCCGTCGAGGCCGGGGCGCCCGTCGCGTCGATCGAGGCGATGAAGATGGAAGCGGGCATCACGGCGCCCGTGGCGGGCGTCGTCGAGCGGCTCGTCGTCGATCCGACCGCAGCTGTCGAAGCCGGTGACCTTTTGGTCGTCGTCCGGCCCGGCGGGTAGCCTAAGGGGTCGGGCGCGAGCTCGAGACCTGGGAGTGGACGCAGCAAAACATGCCTGAGCGCAACGAGAATCAGCCCGAAGAGACCGATCCCGCGGTCCTCGCCGACAGCGAGAGCATTCACACGACGGCGATCGGGATCATCGGCGGCACCGCGCAGGTCGACGTCGCGCTTCCCGTCGCGGAAGACGACCTCGATGACGACGACGTCATCGACGGCGAGGTCGGCGACGAGCAGCTGACGACGGGCGACATCCCCCTCGGGGCGGGACCGGGCGAGCCGTACGGCGATGCCGACGCGTCGGAGGATGACACATCGCGTGCTTCCGACGACGAGGCGGGCGTCGGCGAGCACGCGACTCCAGACCACGACGACGACCTCGCGGCGCCGGATCGGCCGAGCGACGGCGAGATGGGCGACGAGGTGACGGAGGCCGAAGCAGCCGACCTCGTCGTCGACGACGACATCGACGTCGCGACCGATGAGGACGTCGCGATCGACGAGGACGTCGCGACCGATGACGACGCAGCCGAGCCGGCCGACGAGGTCGTCACCGCCACGATCGACGACGAGGACGCGGAGACCGACGGTCAGGACGACTCGGAACCGATGACCGCGGGTGCAGCCGGCGAGGCTCTGGACGTGCGTGATGAGTCCGGCGACGCGACGGACGCCGCCGTCGAGCACGACGCCCCGAAGCCCGACGTCGGAGAAACGCTCGAGGGCGGTGCCGCCGTCGCGACGGTCGTGCCGACCTCCACCCCGATCACCGGGACCGTGCCGACGACGCGCCGGCAAGCGCACCAGGCCGCCGAGCAGGTGCGTCACGCCACCGAGCGCGTGTCCGTGGCGCGTACGACCGAGCCCGTCCTCCAATCGCGACGTATCGGCGACCTCGAGGCCGGGCGCGAGTCCGCCGACCTCCTCACGGCCGAACGTCTGATCGACCCCTCGCAGGTCGTGCGAGCCGAGCCGGAAGGCCGTTGGCAGCGGCTGCTGTACAGCGTCTCCGGCCATCGCATCAACCTCGGCGACGGAAAGCGCGCGCGGGCGCGGAAGGAGCTCGACCGTCGCATCGCCGCGCCGCTGGCCGGTGGCGCGAAGTTCGTCCCCGTGCTCTCGCGCAAGGGCGGCGTCGGCAAGACGACGGTGACGACCCTCCTCGGCATGGCTCTCGCAGATGCCCGCGATGACCGCGTGATCGCCATCGACGCCAATCCCGATCGTGGCACGCTGGCCGATCGCATCGGCCGCACGAGCGGGAAGACCGTGCGCGATCTGGCGCGTGCACGCGGTGAGGTAGTCGGCTTCAACGACCTCTCCGCCATCGTCGCGCGCGACGAAACCCGGCTCGACGTGCTGGCCTCCGACGCCGATCCGCACGTATCCGAAGCGTTCAGCGATCACGATTACGAGGATGTGGCCGCGATCGCGGCGCACTATTACTCCATCGTCCTCACCGACACGGGCACCGGGATCGTGCATTCCGTGATGGGCGCGACTCTCGGACTGTCCGACCAGATCGTCGTCGTCGCCGGTCTCTCGGTCGACGAGGCCCGGCTGGCCTCCGAGACGTTGACGTGGCTCGAATCCAACGGTTTCGCCGACGCCGTGAAGAACGCCGTCGTGGTGCTCAACACATCCCGTCCGGGAACGCCGATGGTTCGCGCGGAAGAGTTGGAGACGCACTTCGCCACGCGCGTGCGCTCCGTCCTGCGCGTTCCGTACGACCCGCACCTGGCGGCGGGGAGCGCGGTCTCGTTCCGCGACCTCGAGCCGGCGACCCGCGAAGCGGCGCGCAAACTCGCGGCGAGCGTGGTCGAAGGTCTGCGTCTGGGAGGGGCGGCCTGACATGACGGTTCGCGCGATCCGCTTCTTCGGCGACCCGGTCCTGAAGTCGCCGGCAGCTCCGATCGAGACGATCGACGACGGTGTGCGCTCGCTCGTCCAGGACCTCCTCGACACCGTCGAGCTGCCCGGTCGTGCGGGCGTCGCCGCTCCGCAGATCGGCGTGGGCCTGCGCGCGTTCAGCTACAACGTGGACGGCGTCATCGGCTACATCCTCAATCCGCGTCTCGTCGAGGTCTCCGGTGAACCGTCTCTGATCGGCGAGGGATGCCTCTCGGTACCCAACCTGTGGCATGACACGCTCCGGCACCCGTACGCGCGCGCCGTGGGCATCGATCTCGACGGCGAAGAGATCGTCCTCGAGGGCGAGGGGCTGATGGCGCAGGCCCTGCAGCACGAGTGCGATCATCTCGATGGCATCCTGTACCTCGACCGGCTCTCGCCCGCCGAGCGTCGGATCGCCATGCGCGAGGTGCGCGAGTCGTCCTGGTTCTGACGCGTCACGCAGAAGCGGGGCCCGGCCGGTCATCACCAGCCGGGCCCCGCTTCTGCGTCATCCGATCATCCGAGCGGGACGTTGCTCGTCTTCACCGGTTCGTCGTAGATGTCGGAGATGGCGTCCGAGAAGTCGGTGAGGATGACGTTGCGCTTGATGCTCATCTTGGGCGTCAGGTGGCCGCTCGCCTCGGTCCACTCCGTGTCGAGGATCGTGAACTTGCGGATCGACTCTGCGCGCGAGACGTTGCGGTTCGCCTCGTCGATCGCGCGCTGGACCTCGGCGCGGACCTCGGCGTTCTTTGCCGCGTCGGCGAGGGACATGTCTCCGGAGAGGCCGTTATTCGTCAGCCAGGTCGGCAGCATCTCCGGGTCGAGCGTGACGAGCGCGGAGATGAAGGGCTTCTGATCGCCCACGACGACGACCTGGCCCACGATCGGATTGGCGCGGATGGGATCTTCCAGCACGGCGGGGGCGACGTTCTTGCCGCCGGCGGTGACGATGATCTCCTTCTTGCGTCCGGTGATCGTGAGGAAGCCCTCGTCGTCGAACGATCCGATGTCGCCGGTCTTGAACCAGCCGTCGTTGAACGCCGCCTCGGTGGCCTCGGGGTTGCGCCAGTACTCCGCGAACACGTTGATGCCGCGCACCTCGACTTCGCCGTCCTCACCGAGGCGGACTCCGACGCCGGGCAGGACCGGCCCGACCGTGCCGATCTTGGACTTCGTCGCGAGGTTGACCGTCGCGGGAGCCGTCGTCTCGGTGAGTCCGTAGCCCTCGAGGATCGTGACGCCGAGGCTGTGGAAGAAGTGGCCGAGGCGCGGGCCCAGGGGAGCGGATCCCGAGACGGCGTAGGTGACGCGGCCGCCCATGGCGGCCCGGAGCTTGCCGTAGACCAGCTTGTCGAAGACACGGAACTTGAGCTTGGTCAGCAGCGGGATGCTCTTGCCCTCCTGCTTCAGCCGCGAGTGATCGATCGCGACCTGCGCGGCGGCGCGGAAGATCTTGCCCTTGCCGCCGGCTTCGGCCTTCTGCTCCGCCGAGTTGTAGACCTTCTCGAACACGCGCGGGACCGCGAGCAGGAAGGTCGGCTGGAACGTGCCGAGAGCAGGCAGCAGCTGCTTGGTGTCGGGCTGATGCCCGGTCTTGACCCCGGCATGGACATTGAGGATCGAGATGAAGCGAGCGAAGACGTGGGCCGTGGTGATGAACAGCAGCGTCGATGCGCCGCCGGGGTGGTTGACGACCTCTTTGAGCGCTTCGCCGGAGTTTCGGGCGAGCTCGACGAAGTTGCTGTGGGTCAGCACACAGCCCTTCGGGCGCCCGGTCGATCCCGAGGTGTAGATGAGCGTCGCAATGTCCGAGCCGACGGCGAGGTTCCGTCGCCGCTCGATCTCCTCGTCGGACACGCCGCCCCCGCTCGAGCGCAGCTTGTCGAGATGTCCCGAAGCCATGACCCACACCTCGCGGACGAGGGGCACGGTCGACCGGATCTCGTCGATGCGACCCGCGTGGTCGGCCGACTCCGCGATCGCGAACGTCGCGCCCGAGTCGCCGAGGATCCAGGCGATCTGCGACGCCGAGCTCGTCTCGTAGACGGGGACCATCACGGCGCCGGCGAAGAAGATCGCGAAATCGACGAGCGTCCAGTCGTACGTGGTGCGGGCGATGAACGCCACCTTGTCGCCGGGCTCGACACCGGCGGCGACGAGACCCTTCGCCAGCGCGATGACCTCGCGTTGGAACTCGGCCGCGGAGATGTCTCGCCAACCACCGTCGTGCGGCACGGCGAAGAGCGCTCGCGACGGGGTCGCGGCGACCCGGTCGACGAGGAGATCGGTGATGTTCGCGTCAGGGTCGGCTGGAACGACAGCGGGGACTTCGAACTGGACGGCGCTCATGGGCGGCAACTCCTTCGGTACCGGAAGCGTCTGGCAGGGTACAGACACTCTATCGGCCGCCCGGCCGCCGAGCCCGCGCGCGAACGCGGTGCCCCATTAGACTTTGCGGGTCGCCGCCGGACGGCCGACGGAAAGGACCACGCGTGCTCAACATCGGCATCGACATCGGCGGAACCAAGATCGCCGGAGGTGTCGTCTCCGCCGACGGGACGATCGTCGACCGCATCCGCGTCGACACCCCCGCCGACACCGACGCGCTGGCCGAAGCCGTCGCCGACATGGTGCGGCACTTCCGCGCATCGCACGAGGTCACCGCTGTCGGCGTCGCTGCTGCGGGGTTCCTCGATCGCACCCGGTCGATCATGCGCCACGCCCCGAACATCGACTGGGTGGAGCACCCGTTGCGAGCCGAGCTCGAGGCGCGCGTCGGCGTCGCCGTCGTGCTCGAGAACGATGCCAACGCCGCGGGGTGGGCGGAGTACCGCTTCGGCGCCGGCCGCGGCAGCTCCAACATGGTGATGCTGACCCTCGGCACCGGCGTCGGGGGAGCGGTCATCATCGACGGGCAGCTCCTCATCGGCGGTCGAGGAGCGGCGGGCGAGCTCGGCCACGTGCGGTTCGAGCGCGGCGGGCGCCCGTGCGGGTGCGGCCTGAAGGGATGCCTCGAGCAGTACGCCTCGGGACGCGCGCTGCAGCGCGAGGCGGTGGCCATCGCCGACGACCCCGAGCTCGGTGCCGGGCTCGCGCAGGTGCGCGACGAGCACGGTTCGATCCCGGGCGACGCGATCTCGCGCCTGATCCTCGCCGACGATCCCGGAGCGCTCGAGGCGCTCCACCGGGTCGCGACGGCGCTGGGCGAGACCGCGGGCGGGTTCCAGGCGACGCTCGACCCCGAGATCTTCGTCATCGGCGGCGGCGTCGCCCAGCTCGGCGAGACGCTCCTCGCGCCGGTCCGGGCGGCCTACCGTGACGCGCTCCCGGGCGGCGAGAACGCGGCTCCCGCCGACTTCGCGATCGCGACGCTCGGCAACGACGCGGGCCTGATCGGCGTCGCCGATCTGGCCGGGGGGCGGTGACCGGTGTTCTACTGGCTGATGAAGTACATCTTCATCGGACCCGTCGTGAAGGCGATCTTCCGGCCCTGGATCGTGGGGCGCCGCAACGTCCCGGCATCCGGTGCGGCGATCTTCGCCAGTAACCACCTCTCTGTGAGCGACTCGATCTTCCTGCCGCTCATGATCGACCGGCCGATGTCGTTCCTCGCCAAGAGCGACTACTTCACCGGAACGGGCCTCAAGGGCTGGGCCACTCGGGTGTTCATGAAGGCGACGGGTCAGATCGCCATCGACCGGACGGGGGGCAAGGCGTCCGAAGCCTCGCTCAACACGGGACTCCAGGTGCTGGGCCGCGGCGATCTGCTCGGGATCTACCCCGAGGGCACGCGGAGCCCCGATGGCAAGCTCTACCGCGGACGTACCGGATTGGCGCGCATGGCGCTCGAGGCCCGCGTGCCCGTGATCCCCGTCGTCATGGTCGACACCGACGCGGTCATGCCCATCGGGCGCAGCATCCCCCGGGTCGGACGGGTGGGAATGGTCATCGGCGAGCCGCTGGACTTCTCTCGTTTCCAGGGGATGGAGAGCGACCGGTACGTGCTGCGCTCGGTGACCGACGAGATCATGGTCGCGCTGCAGCGGCTGGGCGAGCAGGAGTACGAAGACGTGTACGCATCGTCGGTCAAGGAGCGCGCAGCGCAGCAGCAGGCCTGATCGTCACACGGCCGGCGGGGTGTCGGCCGAGCACTAGACTTGGCGCGTGCCTACGCTGGATTCACTCGACTCGTGGCGCGATCTTCCCATCAAGCAGCAGCCGGCGTGGAACGACCCCGACGCCGTGGCTGCGGTGTCGGCCGAGATCGCGACGCTCCCGCCCCTCGTCTTCGCCGGTGAGGTGGACATCCTCCGCGAGCGCCTCGCGCGCGCGGCATCCGGAGAAGCCTTCCTCCTGCAGGGCGGTGACTGCGCCGAGACGTTCGCCGGCGCGACCGCGGAGAAGATCCGCAACCGCATCAAGACGGTGCTGCAGATGGCGGTCGTGCTGACCTATGGCGCCTCGATGCCCGTCGTCAAGATGGGTCGCATGGCCGGGCAGTTCGCCAAGCCCCGCTCGAGCGACACCGAGACGCGCGGCGACGTCACGCTGCCGGCGTACCGCGGCGACATCGTCAACGGCTACGACTTCACCGCCGCCTCGCGTCAGCCCGACCCAGCCCGGCTGCTCAAGGGCTACCACACGGCCGCGTCGACGCTCAACCTCATCCGCGCGTTCACGCAGGGCGGGTTCGCCGACCTGCGCGAGGTGCACTCGTGGAACAAGGGCTTCGCGTCGAACCCGGCGAATGCCCGTTACGAGGGCCTCGCGGGAGAGATCGACCGAGCCATCAAGTTCATGGAGGCGGCCGGGGCCAACTTCGACGAGCTGCGCGGCGTCGAGTTCTACACGGGCCACGAGGGCCTGCTGATGGACTACGAGCGCCCGATGACGCGCATCGATTCGCGGACGAACACGCCGTACAACACGTCGTCGCACTTCCTCTGGATCGGCGAGCGCACGCGCGAGCTCGACGGCGCGCACGTCGACTACTTCTCGAAGATCCGCAACCCCATCGGGGTGAAGCTCGGCCCCACGACGTCGACCGACACCGCGCTGGCGCTGATCGACAAGCTCGACCCCGAGCGCGAGCCGGGTCGCCTCACCTTCATCACTCGTATGGGGGCGGGCAAGATCCGCGATGCGCTGCCGCCGCTGCTCGAGGCCGTGAAGGACTCGGGCGCGACGCCGCTGTGGGTCACCGACCCGATGCACGGCAACGGCATCACGACGCCCACCGGCTACAAGACGCGTCGCTTCGACGACGTCGTCGACGAGGTGCGCGGCTTCTTCGAGGCGCACCGTGCGGTGGGCACCTTCCCGGGCGGCATCCACGTCGAGCTCACGGGTGACGACGTCACGGAGTGCCTCGGCGGCTCCGAGATGATCGACGAGGCGACGCTCGCCACGCGGTACGAGAGCCTGTGCGACCCGCGTCTGAACCACATGCAGAGCCTCGAACTGGCCTTCCTGGTCGCCGAGGAGCTCGAGAAGCGCTGAGCTCCGGGCTCCGCGGCCGCGCGAGAGCGCACATCCGCACGGTTGTGGGGTCTCCCCACCGTGCAGATGTGCGCTCTCGCCGTTCCCGGCTGTGGAGAGCGCTGGGTCGGCGAGGCCTGCTCCCGCCCGCGAGTCGCTGTTGCGCGTCGCGCACCGGCTGCCCCTCGAGTACCAGGGGGTCGAGCACCGCACCTTGCGGCGACGGTGGCTCGACGACCTCACGCGCGTTCAGCTGTTCGAGGATGCCGGGTACCGGGTCATCGGCGCGCGGCGGCGGAGAGGGTCAGCCGGTCGCGGTGATCTGCAGCGTGATCGTGGTGCCGCGCACGTGCTTGCTGCCACCGGCGGGGTCTTGAGCGGTGACCTTCGTCAGTCCGTCCGGCCAGATGTTCCACAGCGCGGAGAAGCTGACCTCGAAGCCGGCGTCGCGGAGCGTCTGTGCGGCCGCATCGCGGGTCTGTCCGACGACGCTCGGCACCTCGAACAGCGGGGGACCGCTCGAGACGATGAGCGTGACGACGTCACCCGGCCGCCAGTTGCCTTCCTCACCGCGGTCGGCGATGCCGATCACATCGCCCTTCGCGATGCGCTCGCTCGCCTCGGTGCGGGTCTCGCCCGACACCTCGAGTCCGGCGTCCGTCAGGATTCCGGTGGCACGGTTGACGCTCTGGCCCGCGACGTCGGGCACGGCACCCCGAGAGACCAGCAGTGCGGCTGAATCGCCCTGGCGCAGCGTGCATCCACCGGAGCAGTCGACCGGTTCGCCACCCCCCGCAGGCGTGCCGGAAGCGCGGATGACGGTGCCGTCGGCGACATCCGGATCGAACTCCGCGTCGGCATCGTCCGAGACGGCGATGACGTTCTGGCGGAGGATCTCGCGCGCTGCGTCTTCGGTCTGACCCGACAACGCGGGTATGGAGACTTCCGCCGGGCCCCGCGAGATCACGACCGTCACGACCGCCTCTCGATCGAGCCGGGAGCCGGGGTCGGGGTCGGTGCGGATGGCGAGCCCCTCTGCGACGTCGAGGCTGTTCTCGCCGGTCTCCTGGGCCTGGAGTCCCTGTGCCATGATGGCGGCTTGCGCATCGGCGAAGCTCGTTCCGCGCACATCGGGAACGGCGACCAGCGAGCCCGGCCCCGAGCCGAACCACCATCCCGTGCCGCCGGCGAGAGCCGCCAGCAGAAGCACGATCGTGACGAGCCAGGCGCCCTTCGTCCGGTTGCGACGTGCGTGTCGGCGCAGCCGGGTCGCGTTGTCGACATCCGTCGTGACGGGGGGCGCCGTGAACGTCCCGGGCATCACCTTCGTGAGCTCGCCGGAACCTTCGCCGTCGTCGTCGATGACCACCACCGGCGCGCCGGACGGCGCCGTGCGCACGACCTGGGGGAACACCCCGAGTTCACGCTCGATCTCTCGCAGCCGATCGAGCATGACCTTGGCGTCGAGGGGACGCTCGTCGGGCTCGCGTTCGGTCGCCCACAGCACCAGCTCGTCGAGCTGCTCGGGCACCCCCGGGTTCTTCGCGCTCGGGCGCGGGACCGAGTCGGTCGCGTGCTGGTAGGCGATCTGCATCGGTTGCTCGCCCTTGTAGGGCTGCTCGCCGGCGAGCATCTCGTAGAGCATGATGCCCAGGGCGTAGATGTCGCTGCGGGCGTCGGCCGTGCCCCGGGTGACGAGTTCAGGTGCCAGGTAGGCGATCGTGCCGAGCAGCATCTGCCCGGTCGCGGTGTTCGCCGTCGTGGCCCGAGCGAGGCCGAAGTCGCCGATCTTGATGCGACCGTCCTCGGCCAGCAGGACGTTCTCCGGTTTGACGTCGCGATGCACGATCCCGGCGCGGTGGGCGGCGGCGAGACCGGACAGGATCGCATCCATGATGGTGATCGTCTGAGGGATCGTCAGACGCTTCTGCTCGCGCAGCAGCTCACGCAGAGTGATGCCCGGGAGGTACTCCATCACCAGGTAGGCCATCTCGCCGTCCTGGCCCTGGTCGAAGACGTTGACCACGTGCGGATCGGCCAGGCGCGCCGCAGAGCGGGCCTCCTGGATGAAGCGGCTCTGGAAGACCGAGTCGTCCGACAGATGCCCGTGCATGACCTTGAGTGCCACGCGTCGCTCGAGTCTGAGGTCGGTCGCGACGTAGACCGTGGCCATGCCGCCACGGGCAATGCGAGCGCGGACGCGATACCGCTGGTCGACCAGTCGGCCGATCAGCGGGTCGGTCTGCTGGCTCATGCTCACGGAGCGATTCTACGGAGCGGATGCTGCGAGCCCGGGCAACGGCTCACCCTCGTGCGTCGGCGACATGGCTTCCGAGCGTTCTCGGAGTCAGCCGAGTGCGGCGAGCCAGCGATAGGCCTGCTGCTCCCACTCGCCGTACCGCTCGGGGTAGGCGGAGATCTGCACGGCCTGCGCGGCGTCGGTGAAGGCGAGGCTCTCCCACCCCGGGATATCGAGCAGTCCGCGCGTCGCGGTGCCGTTGGGATCGGCCGCGCCGCCGTAGAACGTGGCGATGGAGCGAGCGGGATCGCGCACCTGATCGGGGGTGCCCCACCCGGTGCTCGGACGCTGCTGGAAGAGGCCGAGCGAGTCGCGGTCGCCCCAGTCGAGGTTGCGGATCCACGACTCGACCATCGCAGTCGCCAGGGCGATCGCGATCCCGCGGTCGGGCACACCGCGTTCCCGACCGACCTGGATGATCAGCCGCGCGTTGGCGATCTGCTCCGCGTCGAGGCCGAGGTCGGGGAGAGCGGCGGCCTGGACGGCGGGTGCTGCGGCGGCTCCCGGGATCACGAGCTGCTGGCCGGGATAGATGATCGAGGAGCGGTCGAGCCCGTTCGCCGCGAGTACGGCGTCGAGGCCGAGACCGTGAGCGGCGGCGATCGCCGACAGCGTGTCGCCTGCCGACACGGTGTGCGCCGCGGCGGCGATCGGCACGGACTGCGAGGCGTCCGCGGCTGCGGGCGCCGGGGTCGGGGCGGCCGAGGGCGACCCTGGGACCGCGAGCGTCTGACCGGGGAAGATCACGGCACCGTCCGCGAGCCCGTTCGCTGCCAGGAGTGTGGCGACGTCGACGCCGTGAGCCTGAGCGACCGACCACGGGGTGTCGCCGCTCGCGACGGTATGGGTGAGTCCCGTCGAGGTGGTCTGGGCTACGGGGACCGCAGCCGGCGTCGCCGAGGCGCCCGGCTCCGCGCTCAACCGGATGCGGTCGCCGGGGCGGATGACCGACGACCAATTCAAACCGTTCCAGGCCAGGAGATCGACCGTGCGAAGTCCGTAAGCGGACGCGATGCGGCTGACGGTGTCGCCGAGCACGACGGTGTGCTCTGCGGGACGCGACGAGAGCGGGCGCACCGGGCCCGCGGTGCCGACCGTGGCGGCTCGGAACGACGCGCCGGGGACCGCGTCGCGCTGGGCGGTCTCGGTCATCGGCGCTGCCGTCGCCGGCTGCGCGGTCAGGCTGAGCGCGATGGAACCGACGACGGCGGGTGCGACGGCGCTACGCAGGCGTGGTCGCGGGCGGTGCGGGGGAGAGTTCGAGTCGCGGCGCACGGAGGGTCCCTTCTCGGAGGTCTCGGAAACGCTGACATGTTGCTGTGAGAGGTGTCAACCGAAGTGACTGCTGTGACTCGTGTGAAAGCCGACCCGACGGCGGGCCGGGACGCCGATCGGAAGTGACATAGTGAAGGGGTGAGCACTCCCGATTACCCCGCCGTTCCCCTGTCCTGGCTGACACTGCCCGAGGTCGTCGAGCTGACGGGCGAGACGCTCAGCCGCGTCCGGCGACTGCTGGATGAGAATCACCTCATCGGCTCGCGTCGGGACGGAACGCTTCGCGTGCCGGAGGCCTTCTTCCTCGACGGCGCGCCGCTGTCGTCGCTCCGGGGCACTATCACCGTGCTGCACGACGCCGGGTTCTCGGACGACGAGGCGATCGACTGGCTGTTCGCCACCGAGGACTCCATCGGCGCCGCTCCCATCGCCGCCCTGCGCGCAGGACGGAAGACCGAGGTCCGCAGGGTCGCGCAGACGCTCGCCTGACCGGAGCAGAGGCTCCGGACGCTCAGGCGGTCCGCTGGATCGCGGCCTGTCCGATCTCTCGGAGCGTTGCGATCTCGGCACCACCGATCGGCGCGTCATCGAGCGCCGCATCGGCTGCGGCGGCGAGCTGCGCGATCTCCTGTTCGAGGCGCTGGACGGCGCCGCTCTCGTCGATGACCCGCTGCAGGCGTCGGATGGTCGCCTCGTCGAGTGCCCGGTCGCCGAGCGCAGCATCGAGGTCGGCGCGGCCGTCGGCGTCCATCGCTTCGCGCGCGTAAGCGATGAGGACGGTCCGCTTGCCCTCGCGGAGATCGTCGCCGGACGGCTTGCCCGTCACTGCGGGGTCGCCGAAGACGCCCAATACGTCATCGCGCAGCTGGAAGGCGAGACCGACGGAGTGGCCGAACTCAGCGAGGGCCTCGCGCTGGGCCGCGGTGGCGCCGCCGAGTGCCGCGCCGATCAGGAGGGGCTGCTGCACGCTGTATCGAGCGGACTTGTAGGACGCGACCCGCAGTGCTCGGGCGGCGTGCTCGTGGTCGGGTGCCGTGGCCCACGCGGCCTCTTCGGCCACGTCCAGATACTGCCCGACCGTGACGTCGCGCCGCATCGTCGCGTACTGGCGGCGGACGTCCGACGCGAAGCGGTGTCCGTCGACGGCCTCTTCGAGGAGGTCGTCGCTCCAGGCGATGAGCAGGTCGCCGAGCAGGATCGCGGCGGCCCGTCCGAACGCGTCGGCGTCACCGAGCCAGCCGGATCGGCGATGCGCCTCCTCGAGGGCGCGATGGGCGGCGGGGCGTCCTCGTCGCGTGTCCGAGTTGTCGACCAGATCGTCGTGCACGAGCGCGGCCGCATGGAAGATCTCCAGGGAAGCGGCGACACCTGCGATGTCGGCGTCGTCGGAAGAGACCCCGGCCACCGCGTGCCCAGCCGTGAGGAACCGCGCGCGGAGGCGTTTGCCGCCGGCGACGGCGGCGAAGGCGCGGTCGACGAAATCGACCGCTTCGGCCCCGAGATCGGCGGCCTCGGCCCGCCGTTCCGCCGCGAAGCTTTCCAGTCGCTGGGAAACGGTCGAGATCGGGTCGGCGGAGCTCGTCACAGGCCTAGCCTAGTTCTCATCAGCGCGCGTAGAATCGGGCGCATCGGTACCCGAACAGAGGGGGATGCATGCCACTGTCAGAACAGGAGCAGCGGCTGCTTGACGAGATGGAACGCCATCTCATGCGCAATGAAGCAGACGTCGTCAGTGCTCCGCGCGAAGGTCAGTCCCTCAGCTACCGCAACATCGTCTACGGTGCGGTGCTCGTCCTCCTCGGTCTCGGCGGTCTCATCGCCGGCGTCTCGAGCAGCATCATCGCGATCGGCGTCGTGGCCTTCCTCGTCATGGTGGGCGGGGTCGTGTTGGCGCTGACGCCCTCTCGCAACGGAACAGCGAGCCGACCGACGGCGACCACCGGCACGCGAAAGCCCGCCGCCCGGTCCTCGAATTTCATGGACCGGATGAACGACCGCTGGGACCGCCGCAACGGCGAACGCTGACGCATCCCGCTTCTTCTCAGAGCACCGACCTTCGGGTCGGTGCTCTTTTTTGTGCCCTGGGGAGGAATGGGTGCTGTGGCCATAGTGAAGTGGAGGAAAGTGGAGTAAAGTGGTGGCCACCGACGGGCCGGGAGGGGGTGGTGGAGCACCATGCTTCTCGGCACGCACACCCCCAAGCTCGACGAGAAGGGCCGCGTCATCCTCCCCGCCAAATTCCGCGACGACCTCGGCCCCGGTGTCGTCGTCACGCGCGGACAGGAGCGGTGCCTCTACGTGTTCAGCACGGTGGAGTTCGAGCGTGTCTACGAGCGCATCCGCGAAGCGCCTCTCACGAACAAGCAGGCGCGTGACTTCCAGCGGATGTTCCTCTCCGGCGCGAGCGCGGAGAAGCCCGACAGCCAGAACCGCATCACCGTGCCGCCGCACCTGCGCACCTACGCCGGGCTGGGGCGCGAACTGGTCATGACCGGTGTCGGCGCGCACGCCGAGATCTGGGACGCGGATGCCTGGAACGCCTACGCCGCAGGCAACGAAGACGCCTACTCCGACATGGAGCAGGAGGTGATCCCGGGACTCTTCTGACCCGTGGCCGTGATCCTCAGCCGCTGGCCCTGACGCACTTCCCCGGTGTCAGGTCGCAGCGGAGGGGGATCAGGGCTCCGGGACCCGTCCCGCCACGACCATGACGAACGACGACATCCACACCCCCGTCCTGCTCGACCGCTGCGTCGAGCTGCTCTCGCCCGCGCTCGACCGCGAGGGCGCCGTCGTCGTCGACGCGACCGAAGGCATGGGCGGTCACTCAGAAGCGCTTCTCGAGAGGTTCCCCGGCGTTCGGCTCGTCGGGCTCGACCGTGACACCGACGCCCTGCGCATCGCGGGAGAGCGCCTCGCCCGGTTCGGAGACCGCGTCGACCTCGTCCACACCGTCTACGACGGCATCCGCGAGGCCCTCGATTCGCTCGGCATCCGGCGCGTGGACGGCATCCTGTTCGATCTGGGTGTCTCGTCCCTCCAGCTCGATGAGGCAGAGCGAGGGTTCGCCTACGCCCAGGATGCTCCTCTAGACATGCGTATGGATCAGACTGCGGGCACGACCGCGGCAGAGATCCTCGCGACCTACAGCGAGGGCAACCTGCGGCGCATCTTCGAGCGCTACGGCGAGGAGAAGCTGGCAGGGCGGTATGCGCGGGCCATCATCGAGGCGCGGGGCCGGGCGCCGCTGACACGATCAGGTCAGCTCGTCGACGTCCTCATCGCCGCGACCCCGGTCGCCGTGCAGCGCGACCGTTCCGGGCACCCCGCGAAGCGCGTGTTCCAGGCCCTGCGCATCGAGGTCAATGCCGAGCTCGCCGTGCTCGAGCGCGCGCTGCCGGCGGCGCTCGACGCGCTGGCCCTCGGTGGACGCATCGTCGTGATGTCGTACCAGTCGCTCGAAGACCGCGCGGTCAAGCGCGTGCTCGCCGAGGCGTCGTCATCGACTGCCCCCAGCGGCCTGCCCGTCGAGCTCCCCGAGCATGCGCCGCGGTTCCGGCTGCTGGTCCGCGGCGCGGAACTGGCGTCCGAGGAAGAACGTGAACGCAATCCCCGCGCGACGCCGGTCCGGCTGCGTGCGGCGGAACGGATGAGGGAGGCCTCGTGACTGCCGACAACACCGCCCGCATCCCATCGCCGCTCGGCGACGACTTCTTCGCGAGCGTTCCCGGTCGCCTGCCGCGCGAGGGGGAGCGGGAGCGTCAGCGCGATCTGCGCCTCGTCGCCGGCGCTTCCCGTCGGCGTCGCCCGCGCATGCTCTACGGCGTCATCGCCGTGTCGGGCGCGGTGCTCATCGGGGCGGTGCAGATGGGGTTGTCGATCCTCACGACCCAGACCTCGTATGAGATCTCCTCGCTCTCGCAGCAGCAGCGGCAGCTCACCTGGCAGAAGCAGATCATCGAGGATGATCTCGCGGGACTCGCCTCACCTCAGTACCTCGCGGCCAATGCGACCGCCCTGGGCATGGTGATCGCCGAGTCTCCGAACTATCTGCGACTCAGCGACGGCGCCGTGCTCGGATCCGCCAGCGCCGCGGGCGCGCACTCGAACGTCGACGCCCTCGGCCGCGCCGCCGTCGCCAATTCGCTCGTCGCCGGCGTCCCGCTGGTCACCGATCCCGCTGCCAGCCTCGAGACCGGCACGAGCACCGACGAGCTGGTCGGTGCCGATCGAGCGACACCCCCGCCCATCGCCGACGGATTGCCCGCCCCGACCACACACTGAGACACATGACGACACGAGCCACCCGCAGTCCGCGCCGCCGTACGGTCGTCGCACTCCTCGTCGTCCTCACCGTCCTCGTCGCGTTCATCGTCCGGCTCGTCGACATCCAGGTCGTCAACGCCGAGGAGCACGAGGCCGACGCCCGCAACCTCGCGATGGAGGCCGGGACCGACCTGTTCGGGACGCGCGGCGACATCACCGACACCAACGGCGCGACCCTCGCCACGACGACCTCCGTCTACGACGCGAAGATCGACCCGAAGCTGGCGATCGAGGGGATCAAGCGCAAGAACGACGACGGTCAGACGGTCACGGTCACCTGGCCCGAGCTGGCCGCCGAGATCGCCGCCGTGACCGGGCAGGATGCCGCCGAGGTCGAGGGCATCGTCACGACGGCCGTCGCCGCCGACCCGGAGTCGCGATTCGCGTACCTCGAGCGGGGGATCTCGACGGCCCAGTACCGCGCTCTCGCCGATCTGAAGCTCCCGTTCGTCGGGTTCGACCCCCACCCCCACCGGACCTACCCCGACGGGGCGGTGGCGGGCAACGTCATCGGTTTCGTCGGCTCGGACGAAGCGCCGCTCGAGGGCATGGAGGCTCTGCAGAACTCGTGCCTGCAGAGCAGCGACGGCAAGGTCCGCTACATGCGCAGCCTCGACGGCGTCGTCATCCCCGGGACGGAGATCGAAGACCCCGCCCCGGTGAACGGCGGGACGCTCCGTCTCACGATCGACCGCGACCTGCAGTGGTACATGCAGCAGCTCATCGCCGAGCAGACGCAGAACCTCGGCGCCGAGAGCGGCTCGATCCTCGTGGTCGAGGTCGCCACGGGGAAGATCCGCGCCGCTGCCGAGTACCCCAGCGTCGACCTCAATGACATCGCGGCATCCGATCCCGCGGACCGGGGCAGCCGCCTCTTCCGCGACTCGTACGAGCCGGGATCGACCTTCAAGCCGGTGACGGCCGCGACCGCCATCGAAGCGGCGGGGCTGACCCCGCTCTCGACCGCATGGTCACCCGATCGGATGGAATTCCCCAACGGAGCCGTCGTCAACGACTCGGAGCACCACGAGGCCCAGAACCTGACGCTCACGGGAGGGCTCGTCACGTCGTCCAACGTCGCCCTGTCGCAGTTCGGTTCGCAGGTCGACCCCGAGACCCGGCTGGAGTACCTCAAGAAGTTCGGTGTCGGAGAGGGCACCGCGCTCAACTGGTCGGGTGAACCCAAGGGCACGTACATCCCGACCGACCAGTGGGACAACCAGACCTACTACACGACGACCTTCGGCCAGGCCTTCACCGTGACGGCGCCGCAGGTGGCATCCGTGTATCAGACGATCGCCAACGGCGGTGTGCGCGAGCCGCTGAGCCTCGTCGAGTCCTGCACGGCGTCGGACGGAACAGTGACCGAGCCGGATCTTCCCGAGCCGGTGCGCGTGATCAAGGAGAGCACCGCCAGCCAGGTGAGCGAGATGCTCGAGAACGTCTTCGCTCAGGGGACCCTCGCGGACGACATCGCGATCCCCGGGTACCGTATGGCGGGCAAGACGGGAACCGCTCAGAAGGTCGATCCGAACACCGGCGCGTACAAGGACAACCTGTACTACACGTCGCTGGTCGGCTACGCACCCGCCGACGATCCGAAGTATGTTGTCCTGACGGCATTCGACGAGCCGAAGACCCTGCGCCTTTCGGCAGCGAACCGGCCGGCGTTCCAGAAGGCGATGACCCAGGTGCTCAAGCACTACCGGATCATGCCGTCCGACTCGCAGACGCCACTGCTCCCCGTGACCCAGTGATGCGCATCAGCGCGTCCGAGGATTGAACATGATCTCCCTTCCGTTGTCCGACATCGCTCGAGTGCTCTCCGGCACCCTCCACCTCGCCGGGAGCGACGCTCCCGACACCCGGGTCGAAGGGATGGTCGACACGGACTCGCGGAACATCGGTCCGGGCGACGTCTTCGTGGCCAAGCCGGGCGAGGCGACCGACGGGCACCTCTTCGTGCCGGCGGCCGCCGAGGCCGGAGCCGCGCTGGCGGTCGTCGAGCACCTCGTCGACGCCGAGATCACGCAGATCGTCGTCGCCGACGCCGTGACGGCGCTGGCTGACCTCGCTCGCGAGGTCGTCGGACGCGTGCGCGCGACGGGTGATCTCCGCGTCGTGGGGATCACCGGCTCCAACGGCAAGACCACGACGAAGAACCTCCTCGCGCGCATCCTCGAGGGGGAGGGGCCGACGGTCGCGCCGCGGGCGTCGTTCAACAACGCCGTCGGTGCGCCGTTGACCATGCTTCGTGTCGCTGACGACACGCGTTTCCTCGTCAGCGAGTTCGGTGCGGACGGCTCGGGTCAGATCGCACGTCTGGCCGGTCTCGTGACCCCCGACGTCGGAGTGGTCCTCATGGTCGGCATGGCGCACGCGGGCGGGTTCGGCGGCGTCGAGGCGACGCTGAAGGCGAAGACCGAGCTGGTCGAGGCGGTCCGTTCCGGCGGCGTGGCCGTCCTCAACGCCGACGACGCGCGCGTCGCGACGATGGCTGCGGTCGCGGAGGCTCGCGACGTCCGCGTCCGCTGGTTCGGGCGGGGCGCCGCGGCAGAGGTGCGTGCGGACGACGTCGAGGTGGATGCATCGGGGACCTCGTGCGTCGTCGTGGTCGGCGACCAGCGGATGCCGTTGCGGTTGCGGGTCCTCGGCGAGCATCACGTCATGAACGCGTTGGCCGCGATCACCGCGGCTCTCGAGCTCGGGGTCGCGCTCGAAGACGCCATCGCGCGGCTCGAGACGGTCGAGCTCGCAGAGCGCTGGCGGATGCAGCCGCTCGGGTCGGAGTCCGTGCGCATCATCAACGACGCCTACAACGCGAGCCCCGACTCGATGGCCGCAGCTCTGCGCACTCTCGCGCAGATCACGCAGCCCGGCGAGCGCAAGGTGGCCGTGCTCGGTGCGATGAGCGAGCTCGGTGAGTTCGCCGGTGACGAGCATGATCGCGTCGGCCTCCAGGCCGTCCGCCTCCGCATCGAGCGGATCGTGGTCGTCGGCGCCGAGGCGCGACGCCTGTACCTCGCTGCGATCGGCGAGGGGTCGTGGGACGGCGAGGCGGTGTTCTTCGCCGACGCCGATGCCGCGTACGACTACCTCATCGAGGAGCTGCGGGCGGGCGATCGCGTGCTGGTGAAGTCGTCGAACTCCGCGGGGCTGCGGCACCTCGGTGATCGTCTGGGAGAATTCTTCTCGTGAGATCTCTGCTGACGGCCGCGACGATCTCGCTCGCGTTCACACTCTTCCTGACGCCCCTGTTCATCCGGATCTTCGAGAAGCTCGGCTGGGGCCAGGTCATCCGCACGCCGGACGACGCGACGAACCCGAGTCACCACGCCAAGCGTGGAACGCCCACGATGGGCGGAATCATCTTCATCTGCGGCACGATCGTCGGCTACCTCGTGGGGACGCTGACCGGCGGGGCGCCGCCATCGATGTCGGGTCTCCTGGTCATCTGGATGATGGTCGGGCTGGGGATCGTCGGGTTCATCGACGACTACATGAAGGTGCGCTCGCAGCGCAGCCTGGGGCTGTCCGGATGGCGCAAGGTCGCCGGCCAGGTGATCGTGGCAGTCTCTTTCGGCATCCTCGCCCTGCTCGTGCCCAACGACGGCGGCGAGCCGGTCGGGCGCCCCTTCATCTCGCTGTTCCGCGACATCGACTGGTTGTCGTTCATGGCGCTCGGCGGTGTCGCCGGCTGGCTTCTCTACCTCGCGTGGATCTCGTTCCAGGCGGTGGCCTGGTCGAACGCGACGAACCTGACCGATGGACTCGACGGGCTCGCGACCGGCGCGGGCATCTTCACCGTGTCGGCCTACAGCCTCGTCACCTTCTGGCAGTTCCAGCAGCGCTGCGCGAGCGGTGCTCTCGTGCCGGCGTACGAGTCCGCCTGCTACACGACCAACGACCCGATGGATCTCACCATCATCTCGGCATCCTTCGTCGGCGCGCTCGTCGGGTTCCTCTGGTGGAACGCGCCCAAGGCCAAGATCTTCATGGGTGACGTCGGATCGATGGCGATCGGCGGGGTCATCGTCGCTATGGCCGTGCTCTCGCGCACCGAGCTGCTCGCGGTCATCATCGCCGGCGTGTTCATCATCGCGCCCGGCTCGGTGATCCTCCAGCGCTACTACTTCAAGGCCACCGGCGGTAAGCGCCTGTTCCTCATGAGCCCGTTCCACCACCACCTCGAGATGCGGGGGTGGCCCGAGGTGACGATCGTCGTCCGGATGTGGATCATCGCCGGAATGCTGGCGGTCGGCGGCGTCGGTCTCTTCTACGTCGCATGGCTGGCAGCGGTATGACCGCCCGTCTGGACAGCCTCACGAGCTGGCACGCTGACTGGCGCGGACTCCGCGTCGTCGTCCTCGGGCTGTCGGTCACCGGCTTCTCCGTCGCTGACACCCTCGCCGAGCTCGGCGCCGATGTGCTGGTTGCCACCGAGGGCGCGGATGCCGAGTACGCGCGGCTTCTGCCCGTCATCGGCGTCTCGCTCCATGACGGCTCCTTGCAGAGCGTGCCGGAGACGGTCGTCGCGCACGCGCCGGAGGTCGTGATCGCATCCCCCGGGTTCCCCCCGCACCACCCGGTGATCCGCTGGGCACGCGAGAACGGGATCGCCGTCTGGGGCGACATCGAGCTCGGGTGGCGCGTGCGCGACAAGGTCGTCCGTCCTGACGGCAGCCCGGCTGACTGGGTGCTCATCACGGGCACGAACGGCAAGACGACCACGACGCAGCTCAGCGCGGCCATGCTCGCCGCCGGCGGGCTGCGGGCCGCCCCGTGCGGCAACATCGGCGTCCCGGTACTCGACGCCGTCCGCGATCCGGGTGGTTTCGACGTCCTCGTCGTCGAGGTGTCGAGCCATCAGCTCTGGTACCTCGGCCTGGCCGAGGGCCCCGACCGGCTTTCGCCTCACGCGAGCGTGTGCTTGAACCTCGCGGACGATCACCTCGAGTGGCATGGTTCATTCGAGGCGTACCGCGACGCGAAGGCCGTCGTGTACGAGAACACCCGCGTCGCGTGCGTCTACAACAAGTCGGATGCAGCCACCCGCGAAATGGTCGAGGAGGCCGAGGTCGTCGAGGGCTGCCGCGCCATCGGGTTCGACCTGGGGGTTCCGGGCCCGAGCGATCTCGGGGTCGTCGACGGCATCCTCGTCGATCGCGCCTTCCATGAGGACCGGCGTTCGTCGGCTCTCGAACTGACGACGGTCGTCGAGCTCGCGGCGCGCGGCCTCGCGGCTCCTCACATCGTCGCGAACATTCTCGCCGCGGCGGCCCTCGCTCGCTCGCTCGATGTCGAGCCCGCCGCCATCCGCGAGGCGGTGCTGGCGTTCCGCCTCGACCCGCACCGGATCGAAGTGGTCGCTCGCGTGTCGGGCGTGACCTGGGTGGATGACTCGAAGGCGACCAACCCGCACGCGGCGGCCTCGTCGCTCGCCGCCTTCCCGGGCGCGATCTGGGTCGTGGGCGGGCTCCTCAAGGGCGTCGACATCTCCGAACTCGTCGCGGGACGAGGTGCGGCGACCAAAGCGGCCATCGTCATCGGCGAGGACCGCACCGCCGTGCTCGCCGCGTTCGCGCGACACGCCCCCGCGGTTCCGGTGATCGAGGTCGAGGCGACTCAGACTGAGGATGTCATGGCACGGGTCGTCGAACTGGCGGCCGGCGTCGCCGGTGACGGGGATGTCGTGCTCCTCGCACCCGCTGCGGCGTCGTTCGATCAGTTCGCCTCCTACGCAGACCGCGGTCGTCGCTTCGCGGAGGCCGTGCGCGAACGGATCGGAAGGGGAGACGGTGACCACGACGCCGAGCCGCCCGACGCCCCCGCCGAAGAAGCTCGCTGACGACGGTCAGACGCGGAGCGGCTTCGCGGCGCGTGTGTCGCTCGGGCGCGTGTTCGCGCCGGTGCCCAGCGAATTCCTGCTGCTCGCCTCGACCGCCCTCATCCTGACCGGCTTCGGCCTCGTGATGGTGCTGTCGGCGACGATGGCGACGGCCAACGCGAGCCCCTTCGAGACGGTGCTGAAGCAAGCGGTGTTCGCGCTGCTCGGCATCCCGCTGATGTTCATCGCGAGCCGGATGCCGCTGCGGTTCTGGAAACGCATCGCGTGGCCGGCCCTCGTCGCCGGCATCCTTCTGCAGCTGCTCGTCTTCGTGCCCGGCCTCGGCGTCCGCAACGATGGAAACACCAACTGGATCTCGGTCTTCGGGTTCCAGGCGCAGCCGTCGGAGTTCCTCAAACTCGCCCTCGCCGTGTGGTTGGGCTTCGTGCTCTACCGGAAGCAGACGCTCCTGTCGAAGTGGCAGCACGTGTTCATCCCGGTCGTTCCCGTCGGCGCTCTGGTGATCGGCACCGTCATGGGCGGTCACGATCTGGGCACGGCGATGATCCTCATGGCGATCCTCCTCGGCTGCCTCTTCTTCTCCGGCGTCAAGCTTCGGCTCTTCGTGATCCCGTTGATCCTGGTCGTGGCTGCTGCTGCGGTGTTCGCGGTCACGAGCCCGAACCGCATGGCGCGCATCATGAGCTTCCTCAACGTCGACTCGACCGACTGCTACTTCGCCGATGCGGGTTCGTGCTACCAGCCCCTCCACGGGATCTGGGCGCTCGCGAGCGGCGGCATCTTCGGTCTGGGGCTCGGCAACTCGCGCGAGAAGTACCAGTGGCTGCCCGCCGCCGCGAATGACTACATCTTCGCGATCGTGGGGGAGGAGCTCGGCCTCATCGGCTGCGCCGTCGTCCTCGCTCTCTTCGCGCTCTACGCCGTCGGGGCTTTCCACATCGTGCGCAAGACCCACGATCCGTTCGTGCGGATCGTCTCGGGCGGCATCACGATCTGGATCGTGGGTCAGGCGCTCGTGAACATCGGCGTCGTGCTGCGCATCTTCCCGGTCCTGGGCGTGCCGCTGCCCTTCATGTCGCAGGGCGGGACCTCTCTCGTGTCGGGTCTGCTGGCGACCGGGGTTCTGCTCTCGTTCGCGCGGACGCTGCCCGTTCGCGCTCCGGCGCTCGAGGTCGCCTCGGGGGCGCGACCGGTGCGTCCCGCGGGCGCCGAGGCACGCTCGGCCCGCCGGTAGGCTCGGTGCAGTGACGACCTACCTTCTGGCAGGCGGCGGCACGGCGGGCCATGTCAATCCGCTTCTCGCCGTGGCCGATGCCCTGCGCGACCGACGACCCGACGACACGGTTCTGGTACTCGGAACCCGCGAGGGGCTCGAGTCCCGGCTGGTCCCCGAACGGGGCTACGAACTGCTGATCGTCGACAAGGTGCCCTTCCCCCGGCGTCCGAACGGTGCCGCGATCCGTTTCCCGGCCCGTTGGCTGCGTGCGGTCTCGCAGGTGCGCACATATATCCGCGAGCGAGGAGTCGACGTCGTCGCCGGTTTCGGTGGCTACGCCGCCGCTCCGGCCTACGTCGCGGCGCGCCGCGAGGGCGTGCCCTACGTCGTCCACGAGGCGAACGCCCGTCCCGGGCTCGCGAACGTGCTCGGCGCCCGACGCGCGGCCGCGACGGGCATCGTGTTCGACGGCACCCCGCTGCGCGGTGCGCAGGTGGTCGGAATGCCGCTTCGCCGCGAGATCGTCGACCTCGACCGGGCGACGCGTCGTGCCGAGGCTGCGGCGGCCTTCGGTCTCGACCCCGCGCGCCCCGTCGTGCTGGTCTTCGGAGGCTCGCTGGGCGCTCGTCGGCTGAACGAGGCGCTCGCGGGCTCGTGGCGAGACATCGTCGATGCCGGCTGGCAGGTGCTGCACGCGTCGGGCGAGCGCAACGAGGTCTCCGAGGCCGCGTCGCCGGACTACCGGGTCGTGCCCTATCTCGATCGAATGGACCTGGCGTTCGCCCTCGCCGACGTCGTCGTCTCGCGCTCAGGGGCGGCGACGGTGAGCGAGGTCAGCGCGCTCGGCATCCCCGCCGTCTACGTGCCCTACGCGGTGGGAAACGGCGAGCAGGCGCTGAACGCCGCGGGAGCCGTCCGCGCCGGAGCCGCGCGCATCATCGACGACGCCGACTTCACGCCCGAGCGCGTTCGCTCCGAGGTCGTGCCCCTGCTGAGCGATGGCGACGAACTGGAGCGGATGCGGCGCGCAGCCGGCGCCGTCGGCACACGCGAGGGGGCGGCGAACGTGGTGGCCCTCCTGGATGCCGCGCAGCGACGCTGAGGGCGTGGCGGGCGGTGCTGTCAGCCGGGCGACCTAGACTTGACGGGTCATGATCAGACCCGACTTGAGCCTCCCGATCCCCGCCGACATCACCGCCGCGCACTTCATCGGCATCGGTGGATCGGGCATGTCCGGCCTCGCCGGGATGTTCCTCGACCGCGGCATCCGCGTCTCGGGATCCGACCGGGCCGACAGCCCTGCGATGCGCGCGCTGGCCGCCCGCGGCGCCGACGTCCACATCGGACACGACGCGGCGCATCTTCCCGATGACGCCGACACGGTCGTCCACACCGGGGCGATCTGGCCCGAGAACCCCGAGTTCCTCCTCGCCAAGGAGCGCGGCCTGCACGTCATCCACCGCTCGCAGGCCCTGCACTGGCTCGTCGGCGGCCGCCGACTCGTGTCGGTGGCGGGTGCGCACGGCAAGACGACCTCCACGGGCATGATCGTCACGGCGCTCCGTGGTCTCGGGACGCGGCCGACCTTCGTGAACGGCGGTGTCATCGCCGACCTGGGTGTCTCGAGCGCGACGGGAGACGACGATGTATTCGTCATCGAAGCCGACGAGTCCGACGGCACCTTCCTTCTCTACGACACCTCCATCGCCCTCATCACGAACGTCGATCCGGATCACCTCGATCACTGGCAGACCCGAGAGTCGTTCTACGACGGCTTCGTCCGCTTCGCGGATGGCGCGCGCGAGGCCGTCGTCATCTCCGCCGACGACCCGGGTGCAGCACGCGTCGCGGCCGCCCTCAGCCACCGCCGCGTCGTCACCTTCGGTGAGGCCGCCGACGCCGACGTCCGCGTCTCCGACATCGTGACGGACGGGCCGGTGTCGTTCTCGCTCACCGCCGGGGGAGAGACGGCCCACGGCCGGCTCTCGGTGCCGGGCGCCCACAACGCGATCAACGCGGCGGGCGCCGTCGCCGTGCTCGTCGCCCTCGGTTACGAGCTCGAGCGCGCCCTCCGAGCGGTGGAAGGATTCGGCGGCACGGCCCGACGGTTCGAGCTCCACGGCGTCACCCGGGGCGTCAGCGTCTACGACGACTATGCGCACCACCCGACCGAGGTGGCTGCGGCGCTCTCCGCAGCGCGGACCGTCGTGGGCGGCGGGCGGATCATCGCCCTGCATCAGCCGCACACGTACTCGCGCACGCAGGAGATGTTCCGCGAGTTCGCCGACGTGCTCGAGACCCATGCCGACCACACGGTCGTCCTGGATGTGTACGGAGCGCGCGAAGATCCGGTGCCGGGAGTGACGGGCGAGTTGGTCAGCGGCGCGTTCACCGACCCCGGGCACGTGCACTTCGTCGCCGATTGGCAGGAGGCCGCCGACTACGCGGCGGGCGTCGCGCGCGAGGGCGACTTCATCGTCACCCTCGGTTGCGGCAACGTCAACCTGATCATCCCGCAGGTGCTCGAGTCGCTCGCCCGGGCGGAGGGGTAGCCGGTGCGTCGCCCGAGTCCGCTGCCACCGTCCCCGCGGCCGCGCGGCGGGCAGGACGGCGCCAGTGCGCCGGACGACCGTCCCACGTCGGCTCCGCGGCGGGTGGACCCACCGCGGCGCGACGCCGATGAGCGGGGTGCGGGCGTGGCGGAAAGCGTCTCGCCGGACGCCACCGAGACCCAGCCCGTCGAGGAGCTGTGGCACCAGCGCGGCCGCGACTACGGGATAGCGCCGATCATCCCGTTCGATCCGCCCGCCCGCGGAGAGTCGGCGGCGCCGCCCGCATCCGACGTCTCGGATGTCGGCGAGCCCGACCGGCCGCTCACGGCGCGCGATCTGTGGGGCGCGGCGCGTGCGAGGCGGCGGGCGCTGCGTCGCGAGGTGCGGCGCTTCACGGCACGTCAGCGTCGGCGCAGACGTATCTGGCTGATCTCCGCCGGCGTTCTGGCGGCTCTCGTGCTCGGGTCTATCGGTGCCGCCTACAGCCCCTTGTTCGCGGTCGAACGCGTCACGATCGTGGGAACCTCGCAACTCGACGCCGGCGCGGTCGAGACAGCGCTCGAGGGTCAGATCGGGACGCCGATGCCCCTCGTCGACGAGAGCGCTGTGAAGGCAGCACTCGTCTCCTTCCCGCTGGTCGAGTCGTACAGCCTCGAAGCGCGTCCGCCGCACGAGCTCGTGGTTCGCATCGTCGAGCGGACACCGGTCGGCGCCGTGCAGGGCGAGGCCGGTTACACGCTGGTCGATGCCGCGGGCGTCGCGCTGTCGACCACCCCGGAACCGCCGTCCGGCCAGCCGCTCCTCGAGGTCGAGGGAGGCCTGTCGTCGAGCACCTTCGCCGCCGCGGGGCAGGTCTTCCGCTCGCTGCCGGAGTCCCTGCGGACCCAGGTCACGGTGCTGTCCGCGACGACGCCGAACGACGTGACGCTCACGCTCACCGACGGCCGCTCGGTGGTCTGGGGCGGGGCGAGCGACTCGGCCAAGAAGGTCCAGGCGCTCGAAGCGCTCATGGCGGCTCGACCGGATGCCTCCGGCTACGACGTGTCGTCGCCGCAGGCGGCAGTCGTCCGCTGAGGCGTCGATCCTGCCCCTTTTCCGCTGCTCCGAGAAACGCGCAACACGGGATGTCGCGACACGCCGCGCACGTCCGGCGGGTGAGTCCCTGAGTGCGTAGCTTCAACTCAGGAATTGCATACCCGGCAATTCTTTAAACCTCTACGTGAGGTTGAAGGTTTACGAGCAGGGTTCGGGACGAGATGGAGGCCGGCATGAGCCAGAACCAGAACTACCTCGCGGTGATCAAGGTCGTCGGTGTGGGCGGTGGCGGCGTCAATGCCGTCAACCGGATGATCGAGCTGGGGCTGCGGGGTGTCGAGTTCATCGCGGTGAACACCGACGCGCAGGCGCTCCTCATGAGCGACGCGGACGTCAAGCTCGACGTCGGCCGCGAACTGACGCGAGGCCTCGGTGCCGGCGCCGACCCCGAGGTGGGTCGCCGCGCCGCAGAGGATCACGCCGAGGAGATCGAGGAGGCGCTCGCAGGTGCCGACATGGTCTTCGTCACCGCCGGTGAGGGCGGCGGAACCGGTACCGGCGGTGCTCCTGTCGTGGCGCGGATCGCCAAGTCGATCGGGGCGCTCACGATCGGTGTCGTCACCAAGCCCTTCTCGTTCGAGGGTCGTCGTCGCCAGAGCCAGGCCGAGGCCGGTGTGTCGAAGCTGAAGGAAGAGGTCGACACCCTCATCGTCGTCCCGAACGACCGCCTGCTCGAGATCAGCGATCGTGGCATCTCGATGGTCGAGGCTTTCGCGACCGCCGACCAGGTGCTCCTCGCCGGTGTCCAGGGCATCACCGACCTCATCACGACGCCCGGCCTCATCAACCTCGACTTCGCCGACGTGAAGTCGGTCATGCAGGGCGCCGGTTCGGCTCTCATGGGCATCGGCTCCGCTCGTGGCGCCGACCGCGCCATCAAGGCGGCCGAGCTGGCTGTCGAGTCGCCGCTGCTCGAAGCCTCGATCGAAGGCGCCCACGGCGTCCTGCTGTCGATCCAGGGTGGATCGAACCTCGGCATCTTCGAGATCAACGACGCGGCGCAGCTCGTCAAGGAGGCGGCGCACCCCGAGGCCAACATCATCTTCGGTACGGTCATCGACGACACCCTCGGCGACGAGGTTCGCGTGACCGTCATCGCCGCGGGCTTCGACGGCGGCGAGCCCCAGGCTCGCATCGAGCCGATCGCCGCCGCCCGGCCGTCGGCGCCTCCGGTGGTCCCCGAGATCCCGGCTGAGCAGGCCGCGGCATCCGAGCCGGTCGAGCGTCGTGAGGCCAAGGAGACGGTGCCGGTCTCGGCGAAGAGCGAGTCGTACGACTCGGTCTTCGGTGACGATGACCTCGACATCCCCGACTTCCTGAAGTAGACCGAACGATCCATGCCGGACCTTGCCGCACGGCTCGCCGACGTCGACGCCCGCATCGCAGCTGCGATGCGGGCGTCGGGTCGCGCCGCGGATGAGGTGACGCGAATCGTGGTGACCAAGTTCCACCCTCCGGGGCTCATCACTGAGCTGCACGCCCTCGGCGTGCGCGACGTGGGGGAGAACCGACAGCAGGAGCTCACCGCCAAGCACGATGAGCTCGCCGACCTCGAGGGCATGCACTGGCATTTCATCGGGCAGGCGCAGACGAACAAGGCCCGTGCCGTGCGAGCCGCAGCGGATGTCGTCCACTCGGTGGATCGCGCGCGTATTGCCGACGCGCTCCATGTGGCGGCTCCCGAGGGGGCGCCGCTCGATGTGCTGGTGCAGGTCAATCTGACCGACGACCCGGGCCGCGGTGGCGTCGCGCCGAGCGGTGTCGAGGCCCTCGCCGCCCACGTGGCGGAGCACTGCACGAGTCTCCGGATGCGCGGTGTGATGGCTGTGGCTCCCCTCGGCGAGGAGCCGGCCGCGGCCTTCGCCCGTCTCGCGCAGGCGTCCGTCGCCCTGCGCTCCGTCGCGTCCGACGCGACCTGGATCTCCGCCGGGATGACCGGCGATTTCGTCGAAGCGATCTCCGCCGGTGCGACACACCTGCGGATCGGATCGGCAATCACGGGACCGCGCCCGGACCGCGGATAGCCTCGGAACAGACGAGCAAACGGAGGATGCGATGTCGAACCCGCTGAAGAAGACCATGGTTTACCTGGGCCTCGCAGATGAGGAAGAAATGTACGAAGAGCCGCAGGCCGAGCAGCAGCAGGCCCGCCGTGACAAGCCCGTCGAGAAGCCGGCCGCGCCGGTGACTCCGCTGCACCGTCCGGCGGTCGTGCGTCAGCCCACCACGGGAACCGTCAGCGAGATTCTGACCGTTCACCCCAAGCAGTATCGCGATGCGCAGGTCATCGCCGAGAACTTCCGCGAGGGTGTGCCGGTCATCATCAACCTCTCGCAGATGAGCGACGCCGACGCGCGGCGCCTCATCGATTTCGCGAGCGGACTCTCCCTCGGTCTGTATGGCCGCATCGAGCGCGTGACGAGCAAGGTGTTCCTGCTCTCACCCGAGAACATCGCCGTCTCCGGCGACGGCGCTGTGGCTCAGGCTGAGCCTGAGGCGGCGCCGTTCGCGCAGTGACCTGACGTGGATGTCGTTCGGCTGATCGCCGCGCTCGTCTACTTCGCTCTGCTGCTGTACATCCTCGTTCTGTTCGTCCGACTGATCCTGGAGTACATCCCCCTGTTCAACCGGGAGTGGCGCCCGCGGGGCTTCACCCTCGTGCTCGCCGAGGTCGTCTATACGATCACGGACCCCCCGATCAAGACACTGCGCCGGGTCATCCCTCCGATCCGACTCGGCGTCATCGCAATCGATCTGGCATTCCCGCTCACCATGCTGGCGTGCTTCATCCTGCTGTCGATCACCCGCGTGATCGCCTTCTCCTGAGGCGGTCGCGGCGGGATCGTCGCGACCGCGAAGGCGTCGGACTATGCTGGGTGGGTACGGCCCGCTGCGGCGGGTGCCGGCTGACCGGCCCGCGTCGTGAGCCCTGAAAGAGGACAACACCATGGCTTTGACCCCTGAAGACGTCGTCACCAAGCAGTTCCAGCACGTGCGTTTCAAGGAAGGATTCGACCCCGATGAGGTCGACGACTTCCTCGACGAGATCGTCGTGGAATGGCGCAAGACGATCGCCGAGAACGACGAGCTCAAGGCGAAGCTCGCTGCCTACGAGTCGGGTGAGACGCCCGCTGCAGCTCCCGCCGACGACGCCGTCGTCGAGGACGTGCCCGCGCCGGTTCCCGCCGTCGAGCAGCCCGCCCCGGCCGCCGACATGGCTCCCGCCGCCGCATCCGCCGGCATCATCGAGCTGGCCCAGCGCCTGCACGATGAGCACGTGGCCGAGGGCAAGGCGCAGCGCGACAAGCTCATCGCCGACGCGCAGGCTCAGGCTGCGTCGATCATCTCCGAGGCGGAGGCCCGCGGCCGCGACGAGGTGGCGCGTCTCGAGGCCGAGCGCGTGTCGCTCGAAGGTCGTATCTCCGAGCTGCAGCAGTTCGAGAAGGACTACCGCGGCCAGCTCCGCGGCTTCATCGAAAGCAAGCTCCGCGACCTCGACACGACCGGCGTCTCGGCCGGCGCGTAATCCTTGGCGTCGCGCAAGCGTCTGAACGGTCCGGCGGCCGGTGCCCTCGTCGCGATTCTCGCGGCAGTGGTACTGGCCGCCGACCAGTTCACAAAGTATCTCGCGCTCGAGAACCTGCCGTACCAGCGTGAGGTTCCGGTCCTCGGCGACTTCTTCCAGCTGTATCTGACGAAGAACCCCGGCGCAGCGTTCTCGCTCGGCACGGGGGTCACCTGGCTCTTCACGCTCGCACTTGCGGCTGTGGCGGTCGTCGTGGTCGTGCTCACGGTCCGCAGCGTGCGCACGAGGTCGTGGGCCATCGTCCTCGGATTGCTCCTCGGGGGCGTCCTCGGGAACCTCACCGATCGCCTGCTCCGGGAACCCGGCTTCCTCGTCGGGCACGTCGTCGACTTCATCCACACCCCGTGGATGTGGCTGTGGTTCCCGTCGGCGATCTACAACGTCGCCGACATGTTCATCGTCACGATGATGATCTCCGTCGCCGTGCTGGTCGTGATCGGCGTCCGTTTCGACGGCTCACGCGAGCGCCGCAACGTGGACGAGGCCGCCGGGGCCGCTGCCACTGCGGATACGGAACGCTGACATGCCGCAACGCGCGCTCCCGGTTCCCGACGGGCTCGACGGCGTCCGTGTCGACGCCGCGCTGGCCAAGCTGCTCGGGTTCTCACGGACTTTCGCCGCGGAGGTGGCGGCTGCGGGTGGTGTGACGCTCGACGGTCGCACGCTCGGGAAGTCCGACAAGCTCGCCGCCGGAGCGTGGCTCGACGTGTTCTGGGAGGAGCGAGCAGAGGCTCAGATCGTCCCAGTCGCGGTTCCCGACCTCGGCATCGTGCACGACGATGACGACATCGTGGTCGTCGACAAGCCGGCGGGTGTCGCCGCCCATCCCTCGCTCGGCTGGGACGGCCCGACCGTGCTCGGCGCTCTGGCCGCTGCCGGCTATCGCATCGCGACGACCGGGGCGGCCGAGCGCCAGGGCGTGGTGCACCGCCTGGATGTCGGCACGAGCGGTCTCATGGTCGTCGCGAAGAGCGAACCCGCCTACGTCGCCCTCAAGCGCGCATTCAAGGAGCGTGAGGTCGAGAAGATCTATCACGCGGTGGTGCAGGGTCACCCCGACCCGCTCTCGGGGACGATCGACGCCCCGATCGGCCGTCACCCGTCGCACTCCTGGAAGTTCGCCGTCACTCCGACGGGGAAGGACTCGGTCACCCACTACGAGACGCTGGAGGCGTTCGTCGGCGCCTCCCTGCTCGAGATCCACCTGGAGACCGGTCGCACCCATCAGATCCGCGTGCACATGGCCGCTCACCGGCATCCGTGCGTCGGCGACCCGCTCTACGGTGCCGACCCGACACTGTCCGCCCGGCTCGGGTTGACGCGTCAATGGCTGCACGCTCATCGCCTCGCATTCGAACACCCCGTGACGGGGGAGTGGTCGGCGTTCACGTCGCCCTACGCCCCCGACCTCGCGCGCGCCCTCGAGATCCTCAGCGGCGACTGACGGGTCGCCCCGCGTTCGCCCCTCGCGTCGCGATCACGGCTCGCCGAGCCGATCGGCGAGAGCACGCGCCTCGCGACGCCCTGCGATGAGTCGATCAGACAGGCCGTCGTGCGCAGACTCGAGGGCACTGGCATCGCCGTGGGCGCGGAGCAGAGCGAGCCCGCCGCGGAGGTTCGTCGCCGCGCCGCCCAGGCCCGCGGCGACTGTGTCAGCGGCGACGGCGACGTCCGACATGAGGTGGCGGTTGCCGACGTCGGCGAGCAAGCGCACCTCGTCCCACACGCCGAGCGCGATCTCGCCGAGGGCAGCCGACGTCTCGATGGCGCGGGTCGCCGCATCGACGATGCGACGGTCGCGCTCGCCCGGGTCGTCGTCCGGCCTCAGCGCCGCACCGAGCGCGCCCGACGCCCGGCCGTCGTCGTCAGCCGCGGCGATGGCCGCGTCGCGGAGCCGTGCGAGACGGTCGTCGATCCCGTCCGCGGCCGGCTCCGCGGAGCTGTAGCGGCTCACCATCTGAGCGAGTGCCGCCGCGACGGCCGTCACGACTCCGCTGGCCGCTCCGCCGCCGGGGTCGCCGTTGTCCCGCGCGAGGGCGTCGAGCAGGTCGCCCAGGGCGACGCGCGAGCTCACCGGCCGCCCCGGAACGTCGCCGGGTCATCCTCGGCGACGGCGAGGGCGATCTTGCGGACGTGCTCGGGCGCGACGTCGATCATCTGTCCGAGGTCGTAGAACCCGGCGTCGGTCAGCTCGCCGTCCGCGGGGTGCGGATCGCCCGAGACCCAGGAGCACCGGAACACCAGGTCGAGGTAGTCGACCTGATCGCCGTTGGCGTACACGATGCGGGGGATCTGGTGCACGAGGGCGAGGCGCTCCGCACGGACGACGACGCCCGCCTCTTCGAGACACTCGCGGACCGCGGCGTCTGCAGGCTCCTCACCCGGGTCGACGATGCCGGAGACCGGCTGCCAGCTCCCGTTGTCGGCGCGCTTGCCCAGAAGCACCTTCTCATCGCGGAACACCACGGCGGTGACCCCCACGAGGGGCAGCGGAGCGGTGCCGATCTTCTTGCGCAGATCGAGGACGAAGTCGGGAGTGGCCATGGGCCCAGCCTAGGACCGGTGTCCGAGCCCGAACGTAGACTCGTCTGGTGGCATCCGACTCCTTCGTTCATCTGCACGTGCACAGCGAGTACTCGATGCTCGACGGTGCAGCCAAGATCGCGGCCATGACTCAGGCGGCGGCTGACTACGGCATGCCCGCGATCGCGGTGACCGACCACGGCAACACGTTCGCCGCCTTCGAGTTCTACCGTGCCGCGAAGGCGGCCGGCGTCAAGCCGATCATCGGTCTCGAGGCTTACGTGACGCCGGGAACGCACCGCAGCGACAAGTCGCGCGTGGCGTGGGGATCGCCCGAGCAGAAGAGCGACGACGTCTCCGGTTCCGGCGCCTACACCCACATGACGATGTGGAGCCAGAGCACCGAGGGCATGCACAACCTCTTCCGGCTGAGCTCCCTGTCGAGCATGGAGGGCTACTACTTCAAACCGCGCATGGACCGCGAGCTGCTGCAGACCTACGGCAAGGGGCTCATCGCGACGACGGGCTGCCCCTCGGGGGAGGTGCAGACGCGGCTCCGCCTCGGTCAGTACGACGCCGCTCGCGCCGCGGCCGCCGAATTCCAGGACATCTTCGGCAAGGAGAACTACTTCGCCGAGATCATGGATCACGGCCTGTCGATCGAGCGCCGGGTGATGACCGACCTGCTGCGGCTGGCGAAAGACCTCGACATCCCGCTCGTCGCGACCAACGACTCGCACTACACGCATCAGCACGAGGCCGATGCGCACGCGGCGCTCCTCTGCGTGCAGTCAGGCTCGACGCTCGACGATCCGAACCGCTTCAAGTTCGACGGCGACGGCTACTACATCAAGACGGCCCAGGAGATGCGGCAGCTGTTCCGCGACCACCCCGAGGCGTGCGACAACACCCTGCTGATCGCCGAGCGCTGCGAGGTCGAGTTCAACACCTCGGCCAACTACATGCCGCGGTTCCCCGTACCCGACGGCGAGACCGAAGACAGCTGGCTCGTGAAAGAGGTCGAGGCGGGGCTCCACTACCGATACCCCGGCGGCATCCCCGACAAGGTGCGCAAGCAGGCCGAGTACGAGACGGGCATCATCCTCCAGATGGGCTTCCCGGGCTACTTCCTCGTCGTCGCCGACTTCATCAACTGGGCGAAGGACAACGGCATCCGGGTCGGTCCCGGGCGTGGCTCGGGCGCCGGATCGATGGTGGCCTACGCGATGCGCATCACCGACCTCGATCCTCTCGAGCACGGTCTCATCTTCGAGCGGTTCCTCAACCCCGATCGTGTCAGCATGCCCGACTTCGACGTCGACTTCGACGACCGTCGCCGCGGCGAGGTCATCGAGTACGTGACCGAGAAGTACGGCTCCGAGCGCGTCGCGCAGATCGTCACCTACGGCACGATCAAGTCGAAGCAGGCACTGAAGGATGCCGGCCGCGTGCTGGGGTTCCCCTTCAGCATGGGCGAGAAGCTCACCAAGGCGATGCCGCCGGCGGTGATGGGCAAGGACATGCCGCTGGACGGCATGTACAACAAGGAGCACCCGCGGTTCAAGGAAGCCAGCGAGTTCCGCGCCTTGATCGACACCGATCCCGAGGCGAAGACCGTGTTCGATCGCGCCCTCGGGCTCGAGGGCCTGAAGCGGCAGTGGGGCGTGCACGCGGCCGGCGTCATCATGTCGTCGGAGCCGCTGCTCGACATCATCCCCATCATGCGTCGCGAGCAGGACGGTCAGATCGTCACGCAGTTCGACTACCCCTCGTGCGAGACGCTCGGTCTCATCAAGATGGACTTCCTGGGGCTGCGCAACCTCACGATCATCTCGGATGCGCTCGATAACATCCGCATGAACCGGGGTGAGGAGCTCGACCTCGAGCATCTCGCGCTCGACGACCGCCCGGCCTACGACCTGCTCACCCGCGGCGACACGCTCGGGGTGTTCCAGCTCGACGGCGGACCGATGCGATCGCTGCTCCGCCTGATGAAGCCCGACAACTTCGAGGACATCTCGGCTGTCATCGCGCTGTACCGGCCGGGCCCCATGGGCGCGAACTCGCACACGAACTACGCACTGCGCAAGAACGGCCTGCAGCCGATCACGCCGATCCACCCCGAGCTCGAAGAGCCGCTGCGCGACATCCTCGACACGACCTACGGCCTGATCATCTATCAGGAGCAGGTCATGGCGATCGCGCAGAAGGTCGCCGGCTTCTCGCTCGGCCAGGCCGACATCCTCCGCCGCGCGATGGGCAAGAAGAAGAAGGCCGAACTCGACAAGCAGTACGAGGGCTTCTCGGGCGGTATGAAGGAACGCGGCTTCGGCGAGGGTGCTATCAAAGCGCTCTGGGACATCCTGCTCCCGTTCTCCGACTACGCGTTCAACAAGGCGCACTCCGCTGCGTACGGCCTGGTCTCGTACTGGACGGCCTACCTCAAGGCGCACTACCCCGCCGAGTACATGGCCGCACTCCTCACGAGCGTCGGCGATTCGAAGGACAAGATGGCGGTGTACCTCAACGAGTGCCGCCGCATGGGCATCAGGGTGCTGCCGCCCGACGTCGGCGAGTCGATCCGATACTTCGCCGCCGTCGGCGAGGACATCCGATTCGGTCTGGGCGCGGTGCGGAACGTCGGTGCCAACGTCGTCGACGGCATCATCGCGTCGCGGGCCGATGACAACTACGTCAGCTTCCACGACTTCCTCACCAAGGTCCCGCTCCACGTCGCGAACAAGCGGACCGTCGAGTCCCTCATCAAGGCTGGCGCGTTCGACTCACTGGGCTCGACCCGCCGCGCCCTGATGGAGATCCACGAGGACGCGGTCGAAGCCGCGGTCGACGCGAAGCGCAAGGCCGCGACCGGTGCGATCGGATTCGATTTCGACAGCCTGTACGACGAGGCCGAGGAAGTCATGCCGGCCAAGGTGCCCGAGCGGCCCGAATGGACGAAGAAGGACAAGCTGGCCTTCGAGCGCGAGATGCTCGGACTCTACGTGTCCGACCATCCGCTCGCCGGGCTGGAGATCCCGCTGGCCAAGCACGCCTCCACCTCGATCCACGACCTGCTGGCGTCGGATGACGTCCAGGACGGCGATCAGGTCACCGTCGCCGGGCTCGTCACGAGCGTGCAGCACCGCGTCGCCAAGCAGAGCGGCAACCCCTACGGCATGATCACCGTCGAGGACTTCGATGGTGAAGTGACCGTGATGTTCATGGGGAAGACGTATACGGAGTTCCAGAGCATGCTCGTGGCCGACTCGATCCTCGTCGTCCGAGGGCGGGTGTCGCGACGCGACGACGGGCTGAACCTGCACGGCCAATCCGCGTTCTCTCCCGACCTCGGTTCATTCGATGCCGCCGGGCCGCTCGTGCTGCTGCTTCCGGAGCAGCGTGCGACGGAGTCGACGATCGGCGAGCTGGCGGCCGTCCTGCGTCGTCACAGCGGTGAGACCGAGGTGTCGCTGAAGCTCCACAGGGCGGGTACGGCGAAGGTGTTCGAGGTGCCGCATCCGGTACGCGTCACGCCCGATCTCTACGGTGAGCTCAAGGGACTTCTGGGACCTCAGTGTCTGGGTTGAGCCGGGTAGGATTCCACCGCAGCGCAACCGCCGCGACGAAGGGAACATCGTGACCGACGAGAAGAACATCCACTCCGACGACGGCCGTCCCGAGGACGCAGCGCCCGGCGTTGCCGAGCCGGCACACGAGACCACAGCCACCGACGACTTCGACGGTGCGCAGACCGACGCGGCCTCGGACGCGTTCGCGCCCGCAGCGGATGCAGCGGTCGTGATCGACGAGTCCGCGGTCGAGCCCGTCGTGATCGAGGAGCCCGCCGAGCACGCCCCGGTCGACGACGCGGCGGAGATGCCGGCGTCATCCGAAGGCACCTCTGCCGCGTCCGCCGTGGCCGGGCAGACCTCGGTCCTTCCCGGCTCGGACGAGCGCGGCGCGCAGTCCGCCGTGGGCTCGTCGGGGGAGGCGCCGCCGCAGTACGGCGTGGGTCCGCTCTCGATCCGCGAGGTCGCTCTCGCCGGCGTCTGGGCTGTCGCGTTCATCTGCTCGTTCTTCCCCGTGTACGGCCGCTTCGGTGCCGGGGTGTCGGTGTGGGGCGCGGGGATCGACTGGATCCTGACGATCGGCGTGCCCACGGTCGCGGTCTTCCTGGTGCTGCTGCGCCGCTTCTCGCCGCAGGGCATCCGCCGTGTCGGCTCCCTCGGCATCGATCAGTTCGCGTCGGTCGCCTTCTCGGTCTCCGCCACCGTGTGGCTCGGGATCATCTGGAGCTCGTTCGCGGGCCTCGCACAGTCCGGCGTGTTCCTCGCGAGCTGGGTCGTGTGGGTCGAGGTGATCCTGGCTCTGGCGGGGGTCGTGCTCACCGTCGTCGCGCCCCACCTTCCCGTTCTCGGCGACGATTTCGCGCACCGGCCCGAATCGCCGGCGCACCGGGTGGCGCGGGCGACGCGTCCGGTCGTCGCCCGGCCGGCATCCGCCCGCCCGGCCCCGCACACCGGCCCGTCGCACACCGCATCGGCGCACAGCGCTCCGCACGCAGCAGGCGCCGGCACCCCCGCCTACACCGGCTACGCGGCTCCGGCCGGCTACGCCGTCCCCGCGGAGGCTCCGGCATCCTCCGGCGCGCCCGAGTCGGCACCGGCCGACGCTGCGGAGCCGTTCGACACCGGCGCGACGACGGTCATCGAGCCCGTTGCCGCGCCCCAGGCGTTCTGGGCGCTCGTCCCGGATGAGCGCGATGTCCTCGACGAGATGGGTGCGCCGCTCTTCCGGATCGGGCCGACGGCATGGGCCCTCGTCATCGAGGATCGCGGCGAGGTCTTCGTGGTCCGCCACGAGGACGGCCGCGTCGGATATCTCCACGAGACCAGCGATGTCACGCGCGGCTGAGTCCGCCGCGGGCGCGCGCTAGCCTGGAACGATGCGCACTATCGATCTTCGCGGCCGTCGTCTGACGCCCGCCGAGTTGCTCGCCGCCGTTCCCCGGGCCGAAGCCGCCCGCGGGCTTGCCCTGGCTACGGCAGCTGAGATCGTGCATGATGTCGCCGCTCGCGGAGAGGTTTCGCTCCGTGAGCAGGCGGCTCGCTTCGACGGGGTCGAAGATCACGCGGTACGAGTTCCCGCTGAACACCTCGATGAGGCACTGGCGGGTATCTCGCCGGCCGTGAGAACTGCGATCGAGGAGTCAATCCGCCGCGTGCGGTTGGCGTCGGCCGCTCAGGTCCCGCCCGACCGGGTCACCGAGCTCGGCCCGGGTGCCCGCGTCGAGCAGCGCTGGCGACCCGTCCGGCGCGTCGGGGTCTACGTCCCCGGCGGTAAAGCGGTGTATCCCTCCAGTGTCGTGATGAACGTCGTGCCGGCGCAGGTCGCCGGTGTCGAGACGGTGGCGCTGGCTTCGCCTCCGCAGCGCGACCACGGCGGGCGTATTCACCCGGTGATCCTCGCGGCGGCACGTCTCCTCGGTATCTCGGAGGTCTACGCGATGGGCGGAGCCGGCGCGATCGGCGCGTTCGCGTACGGCGTCGACTCTCTCGAGCTCGATCCCGTCGATGTCATCTCCGGGCCGGGCAACAACTTCGTCGCCCTCGCGAAGCGCGTCGTCGCGGGCGTCGTCGGCACCGACTCCGAGGCCGGCGCCACCGAGATCCTGATCGTCGCCGACGATGAGGCCGATGCCGATCTCGTGGCTGCTGACCTTGTCAGCCAGGCCGAGCACGACGAGCAGGCAGCCGCCGTCCTCGTCACGGACTCCGCCGATCTCGCCGCCGCGGTGGCGGAGCGGGTCTCAGTCCGTGCGGCCGGTACACGTCACGCGGACCGCGTCGCGATCGCCCTGGACGGCCCCCAGTCCGCGATCGTCCTCGTCGACGACATCCCGGCTGCGGCCGCGTTCTCGAACGCCTACGCGCCCGAGCACCTCGAACTGCACCTGCGCGATCCGCGTCCTGACGAGTACGTGAACGCGGGGGCCGTCTTCGTCGGTTCGCACACCCCGGTGAGCCTCGGCGACTATCTCGCCGGCAGCAACCACGTGCTCCCGACCGGGGGACAGGCGCGCTACGCCGCCGGTCTCGGTGCCGCGACCTTCCTGCGATCGCAGCAGGTGATCACCTATGACCGTGAGGCGCTGCGCGCGGTGCACGACGGCATCCTGGCTCTATCCGACTCGGAACAGCTTCCCGCGCACGGCGAAGCGGTCTCGGCGCGGTTCGACGCGTAATCTGGGCTCGTCATGCATTGCCCTTTCTGCCGCAATCCCGATTCCCGCGTCATCGACTCCCGCACGAGCGATGACGGCCTCAGCATCCGTCGCAGGCGCCAGTGCCCGAAGTGCGGCGGCCGTTTCTCGACGATCGAGACGGCGAGCCTCAACGTCATCAAGCGCTCGGGAGTCATCGAGCCGTTCAGCCGCGAGAAGGTGATGTCGGGCGTCCGCAAGGCGTGTCAGGGCAGACCGGTCACCGAGGCCGACCTCGCCGTACTGGCGCAGGCGGTCGAAGAGGCCGTGCGCCAGACCGGTTCGTCGCAGATCGACACGAACGAGATCGGCCTCGCGATCCTCGGACCGCTGCGCAATCTCGACGAGATCGCCTATCTGCGATTCGCGAGTGTGTACCAGGCGTTCGACACGCTCGAAGATTTCGAAGCAGCGATCGAACAGCTGCGTGCCGATCACATCGCGGCACGGACATCGGAGGGGTCGGACGCGCTCTAGGCTGGACGGCGATGTATCCGTTCATCTTCCGCACCGTCTTCTCGCGCATGGAGCCGGAGACGGCGCACCACCTGGTGGTCCCGGTCATCCGTCTGCTCGGCGTCCCGCCCTTCTCGACCATCGCCCGTGCGCTGACCCGTCCGGACGCGTCGCTTCGGACCGAGGCGCTGGGACTCGTCTTCGACTCGCCGTTCGGTGTGGCGGCAGGGTTCGACAAGAACGCGGTCATGGTGCGCGGGCTCGGCGCCCTCGGCTTCGGGCACGTCGAGATCGGTACCGTGACGGCTGTGCCGCAGGAAGGCAATCCCCGGCCTCGGCTGTTCCGGTTGATTCCGGATCGTGCGCTCGTCAACCGCATGGGCTTCAACAACCGCGGCGCGGCGGCCGCGGCATCCCGCCTCCGGCGTCTGCGTCGCGGCCGGAACCATGCCATCGTCGGAGCGAACATCGGCAAGAGCCGCGTCGTCGACGTCGAGCAGGCCACCGCCGACTACGTCACGAGCACGCGTCTGGTCGCCCCCGAGGCCGACTATCTGGTCGTCAACGTCTCGTCGCCCAACACACCCGGGCTCCGCGGACTGCAGGCGGTCGAGACGCTCCGCCCGCTGCTCGAGGCCGTGCGGGATGCGGCCGGCGCGACGCCCCTGCTGGTGAAGATCGCGCCCGACCTCGCGGATGACGAGGTCACCGCCATCGCGCGGATGGCCGTCGACGCCGGCCTGGCCGGCCTCATCGCCACGAACACCACGATCTCTCGCGACGGCCTGCTGACGGACGAGGCGACTATCGAGCAGATCGGCGCCGGCGGACTCTCGGGCGCGCCGCTTCGCCGTCGCGCGCTCGAGGTGCTGCGCGTGGTGCGGTCGGCCGTCCCCGATGATTTCTGCGTCATCGCAGCCGGGGGAGTGGAGACCGCGGTGGACGTGCAGGAGCGGCTGGCCGCGGGCGCCGATCTGGTTCAGGGGTACACCGCGTTCATCTACCGCGGCCCCCTGTGGGCACGGCAGATCAACCGTGGTCTGGTCGATCTCAGACGGGGCGCTGGCCGCGCTTGACCTGAGGCTTCGGCAGACGCATGAAGCGCATCTGGATCGAGCGCATCGCGCCGTACCAGCCGAGGCCCTTCTCCATGCGTTCTGCGCCGAACTTCGCTCGAACGGCCTTCTTCACGCGGATGCTGGTGATGACCATGTCGCCGATCACGAGCAGGATGAACGACCACAGGGCGATGAACGCGTAGAAGGTCACCGCGTTCGAGCCGAGGAACGTCACGATGATGACGAGCACCATCGCGCCCATGACGAGTTCGCCGAGGTGCCATCCGGCGTCGATGTAGTCGCGGACGAAACGACGCTGCGGTCCCTTGTCGCGCATCGGCAGATAGCGCTCGTCGCCGTTGGCCATACCGATACGCGCTTTGTCGCGGCGCTCGGCGAGCTCTGCGCGAGCGCGCGCCTTCGCTTCTTTGGTGTCCGGCACCAGAGGGCGCTTGCGGGCCGCCTCCTGGGCGGCGCGGCTGGGGGTGGGACGGTTCTTGCCGGAGCCCGTCGACGCCTGAGCGGCGTCGTCCGGAGCAGGGGCAGCGGGAGTTTTGGCCACGGGGATCCTCGGGTTCTGCGACGAACGTGCCTCTTAAGATTACCCGCATGACCTCCGAATCTCCTCGGTCCGTCGCTGTGCGCGACGCCGCCCTCTCCGCCGTCCCCGCCGCCCTCGCCGATCTCGGCGCGCTCGTGCGGATCCCCTCGGTCGCGTTCCCCGGATTCGACCGGGCCGAGGTGGAGCGCAGCGCCGCGGCCGTCGCCGATCTGGCGCGCGGGCTCGGCATCTTCGATCGCGTCGAGGTGGCGACGGCGACCATTCCGGAGACGGGTGAGGAGGGGATGCCGGCGGTGTTGGCGACTCGCGCTGCGCGCAATGGCCGGCCGACGATCCTCCTCTACGCGCACCACGATGTGCAGCCGGTCGGCGATGAGGCCCTGTGGGACTCCGCTCCCTTCGAGCCCACCGTCCGTGATGGTCGCCTGTACGGTCGCGGCGCAGCCGACGACAAGGCCGGGGTCATGGCACACATCGGCGCCCTGCGTGCTCTCGTCGAGGCGGCCGGCGAAGACTTCGACCTCGGCGTCAACCTCTTCATCGAGGGTGAGGAGGAAGCCGGGTCGGCGTCCTTCGCGGCATTCCTGTCCGACAACGCCGACGCCCTGCGTGCTGACGTGATCGTCGTGGCCGACTCCGGCAACTGGGATGCGACCACGCCTGCGCTCACCGTTTCGCTCCGGGGCAACGCGCGCTTCACGATGACGGTGCGCACACTCGAGCACGCGTCGCACTCGGGGATGTTCGGGGGAGCGGTCCCGGACGCGATGCTGGCGACGGTGAAGCTGCTCGCCACGCTCTGGGACGACGACGGCGGCGTCGCCGTGGAGGGACTGTCCGAGCGTGACGCGGAGACGCCGGAGTACTCAGAGGAGACGCTCCGTTCCGAGGCCGGTCTCCCGCCGGGTGTCTCGCCGATCGGATCGGGAACGATCCTCTCGCGCATCTGGAACAAGCCCTCCATCACGGTGACGGGCATCGACGCTCCCAGCGTGCGCAACGCATCGAACACGCTGAGTCCCGAGGTTTCCGTGGTGATCTCCGCCCGCGTGGCTCCGGGACAGTCCGCCGAAGAGGCGTACCAAGCGATCGAGGCCCACCTGCGCGCCCATGCACCGTTCGGTGCCCAACTGAGCTTCCGCGACATCGAGACCGGGAATCCGTTCCTCGTCGACACCAGCGGAGACGCCGTCGCGCACGCTCGCGCGGCCCTCGCTGAGGGCTACGGGGTCGATCCCGTGGACATCGGTGTGGGCGGGTCCATCCCGTTCATCGCGGACCTCGTGCGGGAGTTCCCGGCGGCCCAGATCCTCGTCACCGGTGTCGAAGACCCGCACGCCCGCGCCCACAGCCCGAACGAGTCGCTCCACCTCGACACCTTCCGGCACGCCCTCGTGTCCGAGGCGCTGCTGCTCGAGCGGTTGGACGCCAGTTCGCGCTGACGGTCACGACGTCGTCTCGGACCGACCCGCGGCCGGTGCTCACGCGTAGAATCGTGGCACCGGCCGCGTGTCTCGCGGCCCGAGACCTCGGGAGAATCATGACCGACATCGCCACGTCCGACACCGTCCGTGCCCACGGCGTCTCGCTGACCGATGAGGCGGCGCTCAAGGTGAAGAGCCTCCTCTCGCAGGAGAACCGCGACGACCTGCGTCTTCGGGTCGCCGTCCAGCCCGGCGGCTGCAGCGGACTGATCTACCAGCTCTACTTCGACGAGCGGTTCCTCGACGGCGACAAGGCCGTCGAGTTCGACGGCGTCGAGGTCATCGTCGACGACATGTCCGTGCCCTACCTCGACGGCGCGACGATCGACTTCAAGGACACGATCTCGGAGCAGGGCTTCACGATCGACAACCCCAACGCGGCGGGCTCGTGCGCGTGCGGCGACAGCTTCCACTGAGCCTCGCCCGCGACATCCCCCGTCTCCGACATCCTGAATGGATGGCCTGAATAGGGTGAAAGCTTGCCCTAGACTGAAGGTCGAACCATTCGTCCCGGAAAGGTGCACTGTGCGCTTCAAACGCCGCCTCCGCTGGGCCGTGATCCCACTCGGGATCGTCACGGCAGTCTCCCTCGCAGCTTGTACACCGACGGAGCTGAACGGCTACCTCCCGGGCTTCACCGACGACGGTACGCAGGCGACGAACCGCACCGAGATGGTGTCGGGCCTCTGGGTGAACTCCTGGATCGTGCTCCTGGCCGTCGGCGTGCTGACGTGGGGCCTCATGGCCTTCGCCGCGATCGCGTACCGCCGCCGCCGCGGTCAGACGGGTCTGCCGGTCCAGCTGCGCTACAACATGCCGATCGAGATCTTCTACACGATCGTGCCGCTCATCCTCGTGATCGGGTTCTTCGCCTTCACGGCGCGCGACCAGTCGATCCTCGAGACGCAGTACGACGATCCCGAGGTCTCGATCACGGCGATCGGCAAGCAGTGGGCGTGGGACTTCCAGTACAACGGCGACGAGTCCGATAACTCCGACGCGGTTTGGACGATGGGCGTCCAGGCGCAGCCCGACGCCAACGGCGACATCGACCAGGCAGAGCTGCCGACGCTCGTTCTGCCGGTCAACAAGGAGGTCAAGATCAACCTCCAGTCGCGCGACGTCATCCACTCGTTCTGGGTCATCGACTTCCTCTACAAGAAGGACATGTACCCGCACCGCGACACCAACTCGTGGTCCTTCGTCCCCACCCGCGAGGGAACGTACGCCGGCAAGTGCGCCGAGCTGTGCGGCGAGTACCACTCGATGATGCTGTTCAACGTCAAGGTCGTGTCCGAGCAGGAGTACGAGGAGTACCTCGAGTCCCTGCGCGAGAGCGGCCAGACCGGCGACATCAACACGGCATATGACCGCCTCCAGAACGCTCCGGGAACGGGCGCGGTCACCGACGACTCCGGTGAGGGAAGCCACTGATGGCTACGACACTTCCGCTTCAGGGCGAACAGCCCGCAGGCCGCCCCACGACCCTGCCGCCGCGCCAGGCGGCCCTGCTCAGCGCATCGCGCGTCGAGCAGAAGGGCAACATCATCGTCAAGTGGATCACCTCCACCGACCACAAGACGATCGGGTACATGTACCTCATCGCCTCGGTGATGTTCTTCCTTCTCGGCGGCGTGATGGCACTCATCATCCGTGCTGAGCTCTTCGAGCCCGGCATGCAGATCGTGCCGACCAAGGAGCAGTACAACCAGCTCTTCACGATGCACGGCACGATCATGCTGCTGATGTTCGCGACGCCGCTGTTCGCGGGCTTCGCGAACGCGATCCTGCCGCTGCAGCTCGGCGCGCCCGACGTCGCCTTCCCGCGTCTGAACGCTTTCGCCTTCTGGCTGTTCCTCTTCGGCTCGATCATCGCGATCTCGGGCTTCCTGACCCCGCAGGGCGCCGCGTCGTTCGGTTGGTTCGCGTACCAGCCGCTCGCGAACGCGACGTTCTCGCCGGGAGCCGGAGGAAACCTCTGGATGCTCGGTCTGGGCATGAGCGGTTTCGGCACGATCCTCGGCGCGGTGAACTTCATCACCACGATCATCACGATGCGCGCGCCCGGCCTCACCATGTGGCGCATGTCGATCTTCTCGTGGAACACCCTCGTCACGAGCATCCTGATCCTGATGGCGTTCCCGGTTCTGGCGGCTGCGATCTTCGCGGCGGCATCCGACCGTGTCCTCGGCTCGCACATCTACGACACCGCCAATGGCGGAGTCCTGCTGTGGCAGCACCTGTTCTGGTTCTTCGGCCACCCCGAGGTCTACATCATCGCGCTGCCGTTCTTCGGCATCGTCTCCGAGATCCTCCCGGTGTTCAGCCGCAAGCCGATCTTCGGATACAAGACGCTGATCTACGCCACCATCGCGATCGCTGCCCTGTCGGTGGCGGTGTGGGCGCACCACATGTACGTCACGGGTGCTGTGCTCCTGCCGTTCTTCGCGCTGATGACGATGCTCATCGCGGTTCCGACCGGTGTGAAGATCTTCAACTGGATCGGAACGATGTGGCGGGGCTCCGTCACGTTCGAGACGCCCATGGTCTTCACCCTCGGCTTCCTCGTCTCGTTCGTCTTCGGCGGTCTCACCGGTGTCATCCTCGCGTCGCCGCCGCTCGACTTCCACCTCTCCGACTCGTACTTCGTCGTGGCTCACTTCCACTACGTCGTGTTCGGCACCGTCGTGTTCGCGATGTTCGCGGGCTTCTACTTCTGGTGGCCGAAGTGGACCGGGCGCATGCTCAACGAGCGTCTCGGCATGGTGCACTTCTGGATGCTGTTCATCGGCTTCCACATGACGTTCCTCATCCAGCACTGGCTGGGTGTCGACGGAATGGTGCGTCGCTACGCGGATTACTCGGCGGCTGACGGCTGGACGTGGCAGAACCAGGTCTCGACCATCGGCGCGATCATCCTCGGCGCTTCGATGATCCCGTTCTTCCTGAACGTCTGGATCACCTCGCGCACCGCCCCCAAGGTCACAGTCAACGACCCGTGGGGCTACGGAGCGTCGCTCGAGTGGGCGACGAGCTGCCCGCCGCCGCGACACAACTTCACGTCGATCCCGCGTATCCGCAGCGAGCGGCCGGCGTTCGACCTGAACCACCCCGAGGCCGCCATCCCGGTCGGCGTGGGCCCCGCGAAGGACGCCCCCGATGCACCGGTTGTGGATGTCGCCGATGGAGAGGTGAAGTAAGCCGTGAAGACCAACATCAACCTGTGGTGGGTGCTCACCTGGTTCTTCTTCGCGGTGTTCATCACCTACACCGTGTGGAACCTCGTTGCTCACACCGACCAGGGTGTCTGGTGGCACCGCATCGAGTGGGTCGGTTCGACCGCCCTCCTGTTCACCGGCTTCATGGGCGCGATGATCGCGTTCTACGTCTCGCGCGTGCACAAGGCGCAGGGCGGCGAGCTCCCGGAGGACTCGCTCACCGCTGACATCGACGACGGCGACCCCGAGGTCGGCGAGTTCAGCCCGTGGTCCTGGTGGCCGCTCGTGCTGGCTTTCGCTGCCTCGGTGTTCATCATCGGACTCGCGGTCGGCCAGTTCCTCCTGCCGATCGGGTTCGCGATCTTCATCGTGGCGATCGTCGGATGGGTCTACGAGTACTACCGCGGTTACTTCGCGCGCTGATCCCACGCGCTGCACGACGGCCATCGCACTCCGGTGCGGTGGCCGTCGCTATTTCCGGCATTGAGTGTGGCTAGGACGGTCGCCCCACCCGCCTCCCGCCTCGCCCCCTTGGCCCGCCTCGCCGGCGATGTGTGGACGCCACGCGCTGATCGCTGTACCGGGGTGCAATGTCCTCGCGACACCACGCCGCGCCCGAATGCTGGGGCTCGGCGCGTCGCCGCTGCTCTCTTGCATCCAGGCCCGGCCGACGGTCAGCGGGCGGAGCTATTCGGGGGATGACCTCTCGATGCGACACGACCTGGTGTCCGGCTAGGGAGCTCTGCGACGGCGGCCACGTCACCGTGCCGGCTGTCCGGATGCGGGGGCGTGCCCGGATGCCGGGACGTGCCCGGATGCCGGGGCGTGCCGCGATGCAATGGAACAGCATCGACACCCCGCCTCGGGCACGGCGGGCACGGGACGTTGCGCCTGAACCATTGCATCGCGGCACACATGCCGGCAGAGATGCGGCTGCAGACGACCCGGCGTGGGCGCGGTCGGCCTGGGCCGAGCCGGGACAGCCTCCACGACGTCAGGCGGCCGATGGGGGCCGTGAACGCCTCACGAGCGTCACATGAGGCCGTGGAACGCTCAGGAGCGTACGAGGGCCACCAGGGGGTCGGAGAGCCGGGGGAGGGGACCGTGCGCGTTCGCCACCGGGTAGCCCTCGCGAGCCCAGTACTCGAAGCCACCGATCATTTCACGCACCCGGTATCCGAGCTTGGCGAACTCGATCGCGGCGCGGGTGCCGCCGTTGCAGCCGGGGCTCCAGCAGTAGACGACGACGTCGAGTGAACGGTCGATCTCGTCCGCGGCGCGCACTGCGATCTCGCGGTGGGGGAGATGCACGGCTCCGACAGCGTGCCCCTGCGCCCATGCCTCGGCGCTGCGGACATCGACGAGCGTGAAGGGCTCGTCCGCGCGCTGCGCTTCGTAGACGTCGGAGGCATCCGTCTCATGCTCGAGCTTGGCGGTGAAGTAGGCGAGTGCATCAGTCATGGTGGACACGCTACGCAGACAGACGAACGGCGGGGTGCGACCGATCGGTCACACCCCGCCGTAATCCGGACAGGTCCGGGTCAGCTCTTCTTCGGCGCCTCGCCGTCGGCATCCTCATCGGGGACGATGATGTTCGACGGACGGTTCGCGGTCTCGACGCCCTTGCCATCATCGATGGGCTGATGCGGAGCGTTCGGGACACCGGCGCGCTCGTGGGCGCCCTGGATCTCGGCGTCCTCTTCTTCGCTGATGTGCTCGAGGTCGTGGTGGGCGTGTGCCCGCGCAGCCTCGATCTCTGCCTGAGTCAGGGGCGCGAGACGGTCTTCGAAGAACCAGCGCGAGAGTCCGGCACGAAGGTTCTCGTGCCACGGGATCTGACCCTTGTCGTTCGGGCGGACCACCAGGGGAGCGTTCGTGGTGTAGTCGACCAGCTTGACGAGCTCGTACTCGTCGACGGGCTGGTGCACCTCGATGTACTCGCCGCCGGGCAGACGCACGATGCGACCCGACTCGTAGCCGTGCAGAGCGATCTCGCGGTCCTTCTTCTGCAGCGCGATGCAGATGCGCTTCGTGACGAAGTACGCGATCACTGGCCCGAGGATCAGCAGCGCCTGCAGCGTGTGGATCACGCCTTCCATCGTCAGGTGGAAGTGCGTCGCGATGATGTCCGACGATGCAGCTGCCCACAGGACGGCGTAGAAGGTCACACCGGCTGCACCGATCGCGGTGCGGGTCGCCGCGTTGCGCGGGCGCTCGGCGATGTGGTGCTCACGCTTGTCACCGGTGACCCACGCCTCGATGAAGGGGTAGAGCATGACGATGACGATGAAGAGACCGAGTCCGACGAGCGGGACCAGGATGTTGAACGACCAGGTTCGGTCGAACAGCACGAACTCCCAGTGCGGCGGGACGAGGCGCAGCGCGCCGTCGGCGAAGCCGATGTACCAGTCGGGCTGCGTACCGGCCGACACGGGGGAGGGGTCGTACGGGCCGTAGTTCCAGATCGGGTTGATCGTGAACAGGGCCGCGATGAGCACCAGCACGCCGAAGGTGATGAAGAAGAAGCCGCCCATCTTCGACATGTAGACCGGCATCATCGGGTAGCCCACGACGTTGTTGTTCGTCCGCGCGGGGCCGGCGAACTGCGTGTGCTTGTTCACGATCATCAGCATCAGGTGCAGCGCGAGCAGCGCGACCAGGATGGCCGGCAGCAGCAGGATGTGCAGCGCGTACAGGCGCCCCACGATCTCGGTGCCCGGGAACTCGCCGCCGAACAGGAGGAACGACGTCCAGGTTCCGATCAGCGGGATGCCCTTGATCATGCCGTCGATGATGCGCAGACCGTTGCCCGACAGAACGTCATCGGGCAGCGAGTATCCGGTGAAGCCCTCTGCCATCGCGAGGATGAAGAGGATGAACCCGATGACCCAGTTGAGCTCACGCGGCTTGCGGAACGCACCGGTGAAGAAGACACGCAGCATGTGCACGCCGATACCGGCGACGAACACGAGCGCCGCCCAGTGGTGCAGCTGACGCACGAGGAGGCCGCCGCGGATGTCGAACGAGATCTCGAGGGTCGAGGCCATGGCCGCCGACATCTCGAGGCCGCGCATCGGTGCATAAGCGCCGTAATAGTGCGTCTCCGCCATCGACGCCTCGAAGAAGAACGTCAGGAACGTTCCCGAGAGCAGGACGACGACGAACGACCACAGCGCGATCTCGCCGAGCATGAACGACCAGTGGTCGGGGAAGATCTTCCGGCCCAGCTCCTTGACGAGGCCCGAGATGCTCGTGCGCTCGTCGAGGTAGTTCGCGACGCCGCCGACGAACTTGCCGCCGAGCGGCTTGTCCGAGGGACGGGTCGGGCCGTCAGCGTGGACCGCGGGTGCGGTCGTGACGTTCTCCGTGGGGTGGGTGGAGGTGCTCAATGACGCTCCCAGAAGCTCGGGCCGACGGGTTCGGTGAAGTCGCTGCGTGCGATCAGGTAGCCCTCGTCGTCGACGGTGATCGGGAGCTGCGGCAGCGGACGTGCTGCGGGGCCGAAGATGACGGCCGCCGCGTTGGTCACGTCGAACTGCGACTGGTGGCACGGGCACAGCAGGTGGTGGGTCTGCTGCTCGTAGAGGGCGACCGGGCATCCGACGTGCGTGCACACCTTGGAGTACGCGACGATGCCGTCGTACGACCAGTCCTTGCGGTCATCCGCCTCGTTCAGCTGCTCGGGGAGCAGACGCATGAGGAGGACGATGGCCTTGGCCTTCTCCTCGAGGTAGCCGTCGTGGTGCGCGAGCGTCGCGAGGGACTCGGGGATGACGTGCACGGCGGAGCCGAGCGTCAGGTCGGCGGCGCGGATCGGCTTGCCGGTCGGGTCGTGCGCCAGGCGCATGCCCTCTTCCCACATCGTGTGCTTGAGCAGGTGAACCGGGTCGCCCGCGTGCGGGTGCTCGGGCGAGCTGTGCGGCGCGAGACCGCGGAACAGCGTGATCCCCGGGAGGACGGATGCCGCGAGCGCCACAAAAAGCGAGTTGCGCACCATCGTGCGGCGGCCGAAGCCCGACTCGTTGTTCGCGTCCGCGAAGACCTGAACCGCCGCGGCGCGGGTCTTCTCGCTGCCACGCGTCGAGTGGCGCTCCTCGATGAACTCGGTGTCGTTCATCACGGCCTTCGACCAGTGGATCGCGCCGATGCCGATGGCGAGGAGGGCGGTCGCGATGCCCAGACCGATGAACAGGTTGTTGCGACGGATGTCGCTGATCATCCCGCTCTCGATCGGGAAGATCAGGTACGCCGCGATGGCCCAGATGCTTGCCGCTGCGGACAGGTAGAACAGGGTGTACACCGTGCGGACCGCGCGCGTCATGGCGGCGGGGTCCTTGTCGGTCATGCGCTTGCGGTGGGGTGCGAGCCCGGGGTTGTGCACCGGGTCGGACACCGCTACGGCGAGCCCCGATGAGGGCACCGGGGAAGCAGGAACCTGCTCGGGCGCCTTCTCGTCAGCCATTTTGCTCCTTGTGCGTTGCTTCGATCGTCACGGTTCTCAGTTCGACTTCGCGGTGATCCACACCGAGATGGCGACGAGCGAGCCGATGCCGAAGATCCAGATGAACAGACCCTCCGAGACGGGGCCGAGCGAACCGAGCGAGAAGCCGCCGGGCGAGTTCTCGGTCGGGCGCATCATCAGGTAGCTGATGATGTCGCGCTTCTCTTCGGTGGTGAGGGTCATGTCGTTGAAGACGGGCATGTTCTGCGGGCCCGTGACCATGGCTGCGTACATGTGCAGCGGCGACGTGGTCGTCAGCGGCGGTGCGTACTTGCCTTCGGTGAGTGCACCACCGGCGCCGGCGACGTTGTGGCACATCGCGCAGTTGATGCGGAAGAGCTCGGCACCGTGTGAGACGTCGCCTTCACCGTCGAGCGTTTCGGAAGCCGGGTAGGTCGGGCCGGGGGCCTCGGACTGGACCCAGGCCGCCATGGCCTCGATCTGCTCCTGCGTGAACTGAACGGGCTTCTGCGGAGCCTGCGGCCCCTGCATCTGCAGCGGCATGCGTCCTGTGGCCACCTGGAACTCGACAGACAGCTCGCCCACGCCGTAGAGCGAGGGGCCGTCGTTCGTGCCCTGCAGGTCGAGACCGTGACAGGTGGCGCAGTTGGCCTGGAACAGCTTCTTGCCGTCCTCGACCGTGAGCGTGGATGCCGTCTGCGTCGTGTCGCCCGCCGCCATCGCGGCGGTGGCGCCGGCGTAGCCTCCGCCGGTGACGAGCAGTCCGATGCCGATCAGCGCGGCGGCAGCCCACTTGCTGCGACGACCGCCGTTGCGGCGCGGGTTGTTGGATGCCATGGGTGAATCAGCTCCGGTTTACTTCAGGAAGTAGATGACGGCGAACAGGACGAGCCACACCACGTCGACGAAGTGCCAGTAGTACGACACGACGATGGCGGACGTCATCTCTTTCCGGCCGAAGTTCTTGACGGCGAAGGCGCGCCCGATGACGAGGAGGAACGCCACGAGACCACCGGTGACGTGGAGGGCGTGGAAGCCGGTGGTGATGTAGAACGCGGAAGCGTACGAGTCGGCCTGGATGGGCATGCCCTCGGCGACGAGCGTCGCGTACTCCCAGACCTGGCCGGAGACGAAGATCGCTCCCATGATGAAGGTCAGGAAGAACCACTCCACCATTCCCCACTTGCGGAGGTTCCAGAAGGAGCCCGACCGGTAGGGGCGGAAGTGCTCGGCGTTGTGGACACCGATCTGCGCCGTCACCGACGACAACACGAGGATGAGCGTGTTGACCGCGGCGAACGGGATGTTCAGCAGTTCGGTGCGGTCGGCCCACAACTCAGGAGAGGTGTTGCGCAGGGTGAAGTAGATCGCGAAGAGCCCCGCGAAGAACATCACCTCGCTGCCGAGCCACACGATGGTGCCCACAGCGACCGGGTCCGGCCGCTTGACCGAGCGCAGGGCCTGGGAATACGTCGCTGGAGTGGTCGTCACGGCATCCATTATGGCCGATCTGGAGGGTGGTTTCTGCATCGCTGAAGGTCTGGTCGGATCGCGCCGCGGTTAGGGCGACCTAAGAATCAGCCGAAAGTCGCCCGACAACCGGCCGATAGGATCGTGTGTCATGGCTCAGTACGCGTGGCGCGACATCCTGACCGACCTTCTCGAGAAGCGCGATCTCAGCGTGTCGGCGGCGACCTGGGCGATGCGCGAGGTCATGGCCGGTCGCGCATCCGCCGCGCAGCTGGCCGGGTTCCTCGTGGCTCTTCGCGCTAAGGGGGAGACCGTCGACGAGATCGTCGGTTTCCGCGACGCGATCCTCGAGGCGGCGCTCCCTCTCGCTGTTCCGACCGACGCGCTCGACATCGTGGGGACCGGGGGCGACCGATTCGGCACGGTGAACGTGTCGACCATGGCGTCCATCGTCGCGGCTGCCACCGGCGTTCCCGTCGTCAAGCACGGCAACAAGGCGGCGAGCTCCAAGTCGGGCTCGTCGGACGTCCTCGCCGCACTGGGCATCGACCTCTCGCTCGACCCCGATGATGTGGCACGGGTGCTGCAGGAAGCGGGGATCACCTTCGCGTTCGCCTCGGCCTTCCACCCCGGATTCCGGCATGCCGGCGCGGCCCGAGCTGAGCTCGGCATCCCCACTGTCTTCAACTTCCTCGGGCCGCTCTGCAACCCGGCGCGCGCTGAGGCGAACGCGGTGGGCGTCGCGCACCTCGACCGGGTGCCGCTCATCACGGGCGTGTTCCGCACTCGCGGTGCGACCGCCCTGGTCTTCCGCGGTGACGACGGGCTCGATGAACTGACGACGACCGGCCACAGCCGCATCTGGGAGGTCAGCCGCGGCGACATCCACGAGCACGATCTGGATCCGCGTGATCTCGGGATGCCGCTCGCGCGCATCGAGGATCTGCTGGGCGGGGACCCGCAGCACAACGCCGCGGTCGTCCACCGGGTTCTGTCCGGAGAGACCGGGCCGGTGCGTGACATCGTGGTGCTGAACGCGGCGGCGGGAATCGTGGCGTACCGCCTGTGGCGGGATGCTGCCCAGGTGCAGCGCCCGATCCTCGAGCGCCTCGCGGAGGCGGCCGACGATGCGTCGCAGGCCCTCGACTCGGGCGCCGCTGCCGGCACTCTGGAGCGCTGGATCTCCGCGTCGGCCGGTTGAGGTCAGACCACATCGGTTTTTCACGGCATCGCGCGCACGGCGCCGAGAGCCCGGATGCATAGCGTGAGGCGCAACGCACCCGAGGAGGACCCGATGTCACACACCACCCCCACCGCCGATACGGTCGAAGCGCCCGTCCGCCGAGCCGGCCTCGTGAAGATCCTGGGCGTGCTCGGGATGCTGGGCGGAGTCGTGCTGATCATCGGCGGGCTCGTCGTCTGGTCGATCGTGTCGGGTCAGCTCCGTGCGGAGAACATCACCGTTCCGGAAGACGCGGCCGCCTTCCAGGGCCAGACCGTGGCTGGTCCGTTCACCGCATACGTGCAGGCGGACATCATCCAGCACCACGCACTCGACGCGTCCGGCGGCAAGACGTATGCCCAGCTGGATAAGGACGATCCCGTCCGGGCCACCATGATGAACGCGTCGTTCCTGCGCGCGTCGCTGTTCACTTCCGTCGTGTCGTTCGGCGTCGCCGCCTTCGCCATGGGCGTGGGTATCCTGTCGATCATCTTCGGCTTCGCGATTCACCGCCTGGCCTCGGCCCCGGTGGTCGTCCGCCGGTCGGCGGTCACCTCCGGCTGAACAGGGAGGAGCGAGGCCCGCGCCGCGGCGCGGGCCTCCGGCATGCATATGGAACCTGTCGACGCCCTGACCGAGATCGCCGAGCTGCTCGAGCGCGAACGGTCGTCGAAGTACAAGTCGAAGGCGTTCCGCGCCGCTGCCGACGCGATTCGAGATCTGCCGGACGACGTTCTCGACGACGTCTCCGCGCTGCGCCGACGTCCGGGGATCGGCGATCGCACGCTGACCGTGATCGTGGAAGCCCGCGCCGGCGGGGTGCCCGCATACCTCGCGGATCTGCGGGAGCGGCGCGGTGTGGTCGTCGCCGGCGAGCTCCGACGTCGACTCCGCGGCGACCTGCACTGCCACTCCGACTGGTCGGACGGGACGACCCCGATCGCCGAGATGGTCGCCGCGGCCCGGAACCTCGGGCATGAGTACCTCGCGTTGACCGACCACTCGCCGCGACTCCGGGTGGCCCGCGGGCTGTCTCCCGAGCGCCTGCGCGATCAGCTCGACGTCGTCGCCGGGATGAGCGGTGAGGGGTTCACGTTGCTCAGCGGCATCGAGGTGGACATCCTCGACGACGGGGCGCTCGATCAGGAGGACGAGCTGCTGCAGCGCCTCGACATCGTGGTCGCGTCGGCGCATTCGAAGCTGCGGATGGCCCGTGGGGCGATGACGCGACGCCTGGTGGCCGCCGCATCCGATCCCCGCGTCGACGTGCTCGGGCACGTGACCGGCCGACTGGTCGAAGGTTCCCGGGGGACGAGGCCGCCGTCCGAGTTCGATCCGGAGCCCGTCTTCGCGGCGTGCGTGGAACACGGGGTGGCGGTGGAGATCAACTCGCGGCCGGAGCGGCAGGACCCGCCAGACGACCTCATCGAACAGGCGATCGCGGCGGGGTGCCTGTTCTCGATCGACTCCGACGCTCACGCCCCGGGGCAGCTGTCGCTGATCGACTATGGGGCCGAGCGCGCGGAGCGGCTGGGGGTTCCCGCCGATCGCATCGTCACGACATGGCCTCTCGACCGGCTGCGGGAATGGACTGGTCGCACCCGCTCCTGAGAGCGCGGCGGTGGAGTCAGGTGCGGTCGCAGAGTGCGGATGCCGCGCGTGCGAGCGAACCGCCCAGCCCACGACGATCGGCAACCTCTGCGACGTTGTCTGCATCGGTGCGCCGGATGCGTCCGTCGACAGCGCCGAGGTCCAGGTCGCGGACCACCCGGACGACTCGCGGAGCCACCGCGAGGTAATCCGCTGCCGCCGCGAGCTTCGCGCGGACCCCGGCGCTCATGCCCTCGCCCCTCTCTGCCGCCGCCAGGATGCCGTCGAGGTCGCCGTGAGCGGCGAGGAGGGTCGCCGCGGTCTTCTCGCCCACGCCGGCCACTCCGGGGAGTCCGTCGGAAGCGTCACCGCGCATCGTGGCGAAGTCGGCGTACTGGTCGGGGCGCACGGCGTACTTCGCCACGACCGCCTCGCCCGTGAGCACATCGAGGTTGCTCATGCCCCGGCCGGTGTAGACGACGCGGATCTGCCGCGTGTCGTCCACGAGCTGGATGAGGTCGCGGTCGCCGGTGACGACGTCGACGGGCATCGTCGCGCGCGTCGCGAGCGTGCCGATCACGTCGTCGGCCTCGTGGTCGGGTGCCCCGACGATCGGGATGCCGAGGACGTCGAGGCTCTCGCGGATGGTCGGGATCTGCGCCTCGAGCGGGTCGGGCACGACCTCGACATCGGGACCGGTCTCGACCGTCTCGGCGACGCGGTGCGTCTTGTATGTCGGGATCAGGTCGACACGCCACTGCGGTCGCCAGTCGTCATCCCAGCAGGCGATCAGGTGAGTCGGCTCGTACGTCGTGACGAGCTTCGCGATCATGTCGAGGAAGCCGCGGGCCGCATTGACCGGCCGGCCCTCGGAGTCCTTGACGGTGTCGGGGACGCCGTAGAACGCGCGGAAGTACAGGGATGCGCTGTCGAGCAGCATGAGTCGGTCGCTCATCGCATCATCCTGGCACGGGAGGCGGCCCCCGCAGCATCGTGCTGATCCAGACTGCTCAGCATCCGGGCCCCGACGGCGGCTCGGTGCAGACCCGATCGACGAGCGTTCCCCGTGCCTCGAGCACCTCGACGGTGTACCCGGCGGTCGGGATCTCGAGGGCGCCCGGCACCGGTCGCCAGCCGCGGCCGAAATCGACCTCCGCGCGGTAGCGCACGGTGGCGTTCGCGACGTAGCTGCCTCGCGACCGGTAGGTGTGGCTCGCCGGTGTCCGGGCGGTGGCTGCGACGGTGCGGGTGCTGCCGTCGCCGGGAGCGATGACGATCTCGTCCGGCGTGAAGCGCACGGTGACCGGCAGGTCGAACAGCGTTCCCGTGGCCGTGTGCTGCGACGCCGCGATCAGGAAGTCGAGCGGGAGCCCGGCGACACCGTAGCCGGCCGGCTGGCTGCTGAGCGCACCCGGTTGCGGAGCGAAGGACGCGACATCGGCGATCGTCGCCTGCGGCAGAAGCGAGACGGTGAAGTCGTCGCACCGGTTCAGCGCCCCGCAGTCTCTCGGTGGGGCTGGCTGGGTGTCGGTTTCGCGTCCTTGGGAAGAGGGAGCCTGCAACGAAGGTGCGCGGCCTTCGCCTCGGATGACAACCGATTCGCCCGCGGGGTCGACTGTGCAGGCAGACACCCATCCGAGGCCGTCTGAACAGGGATCGTTCACACTCTGTGGTAAGCCGATCGTGAGGGCTGCCACCACGGTTGCGGTCAACATGCGCGCGGAACCGCGTTGCTCTCGAACTTGCTCAGCAGCCACCCGTCGTCGGAGCGGGTTGCGCTGATCTGCAAGCTTTGGATGTCAGGACGATCGCCGACCATCGATGCGCCGTTCTTGTCCACGACGCTTACCCGAGACACGTCGAGGCAAACGGCCAGGGTCGCACGAGTGCGGGCAGCATTCATTTCGTCTGGGCTCAACGACACAATCGTGCTCCTCCCCTCTACTTGCCAACTCTTCGAGCGCATCTCCTCAAACGACCTCGCTACAGAGACTTCGGCCTCATCAGTCGTAAGCGCCAGTACGGGTTCGAACGTTGTCGGGTCGGAGAGGTCCACGGCATTGAGGGCGTCGACGTAGGCGCGGTAGGTCGCTTCGGCGGCGGCGAAAGCGGCGGTGTCGCTGTCGGTGGGGGAGGGCGCTGTCGCCGTTGGCTCGGGGGTGGGCGAGGACGCGGGGGAGCCGCATCCGGTTGTCAGCAGTGCGACGGCGAGGACGGCGGCGACAGCATGGCGGCGTCGGACGAACATGCCCCGAACGTAGCGACCCCGATCCTCCGCCCGCGGGAACTTTCCACAGGGCTGTCTCGTAGCCTGGAGGGATGCGGAGTGGTGGTGCACATGTCGTTCGGTGAGGCGGCGCTCAGGCGGCGTCCGACGGACGCGGCGCCCTGCCCGTGCGGCGGCGGGGCGTTCGGCGCCTGCTGCGGTCCCATCCTCGACGGGCAGGCGGCGGGAACTGCGGAGCAGCTCATGCGTTCGCGCTACACCGCGTTCGCCGTGCGAGACCGTACCCATCTCGCGCGAACCTGGCACCCTGCGACGCGTCCCGACGGTCTCGAGGCGGACGGCCCGGAGGAGTGGACGGGGCTCACGGTCGTTCGGGCCGCCGGCGGCGCGAACGACGCCACGGGCATCGTCGAGTTCCGGGCCCGGTGGCGCTCCGGTTCCGATTCCGGAGAGCTCCACGAGGTCAGCCGATTCACTCGAGTACGCGGCCGATGGCTCTACGTCGGTGGTGTCCTCGACCCCTCCGCGTGACCGATCGGGACGGGCCGGGCACTTGGCGCCGCCGCGGCGAGCAGGAAGCGCTGGAGGACTGGAATCGAGCGGGTTCGCTCTGATACCCTGGATCGTCACTCGTGTGGCTTCGTCGCCATGCGCATCTGACGCATCATCCACAACCATCCGCCTCGATCGCGGCCGTCGTCCCCGAGATGACGAGCCCCGGATTCGCGGCCCGACACCCTGACCCAACAAGGACAACCCACTACATGACTAACGCAACGACCGCCCCGGCCACCAAGCAGGTCGCTATCAACGACATCGGATCTGCTGAGGACTTCCTGGCCGCGGTCGAGAAGACTCTGAAGTTCTTCAACGACGGCGACCTCATCGAAGGCACCGTGGTGAAGATCGACCGCGACGAGGTCCTCCTCGACGTCGGCTACAAGACCGAGGGTGTCATCCCCTCGCGCGAGCTTTCCATCAAGCACGACGTCGACCCCAACGAGGTCGTCAAGGTCGGCGACGAGGTCGAAGCCCTCGTTCTCCAGAAGGAGGACAAGGAAGGTCGCCTCATCCTCTCCAAGAAGCGCGCGCAGTACGAGCGCGCCTGGGGTGACGTCGAGAAGATCAAGGAGAACGACGGTGTCGTCACCGGCTCCGTGATCGAGGTCGTCAAGGGTGGTCTGATCGTCGACATCGGCCTGCGCGGCTTCCTGCCGGCATCGCTCATCGAGCTGCGTCGCGTCCGCGACCTCACGCCGTACCTCGGCCAGGAGATCGAGGCCAAGATTCTCGAGCTCGACAAGAACCGCAACAACGTCGTGCTCTCGCGCCGCGCCCTGCTCGAGCAGACGCAGTCCGAGTCGCGCACCACGTTCCTCAACAACCTCCACAAGGGACAGGTCCGCAAGGGCGTCGTCTCGTCGATCGTCAACTTCGGTGCGTTCGTCGACCTGGGCGGCGTGGACGGCCTCGTGCACGTCTCCGAGCTCTCGTGGAAGCACATCGAGCACGCTTCCGAGGTCGTCGAGGTCGGCCAGGAGGTCACCGTCGAGATCCTCGAGGTCGACCTCGACCGCGAGCGCGTCTCGCTGTCGCTCAAGGCGACGCAGGAGGACCCGTGGCAGGTCTTCGCCCGCACCCACGCGATCGGACAGGTCGCGCCGGGCAAGGTCACCAAGCTCGTTCCGTTCGGTGCGTTCGTTCGCGTCGCTGACGGCATCGAGGGCCTCGTGCACATCTCCGAGCTGTCGGGCAAGCACGTCGAGCTCGCCGAGCAGGTCGTGTCGGTCGGCGAAGAGGTCTTCGTCAAGATCATCGACATCGACCTCGAGCGTCGCCGCATCTCGCTCTCGCTGAAGCAGGCGAACGAGTCGGTCGACCCCTACGGCACCGAGTTCGACCCCGCCCTCTACGGCATGGTCACCGAGTACGACGAGAACGGGGAGTACAAGTACCCCGAGGGCTTCGACCCGGAGACCAACCAGTGGAAGGAAGGCTTCGACGAGCAGCGTCTGGCTTGGGAGGCCGAGTACGCGGCAGCTCAGGGTCGCTGGGAGGCGCACAAGGCTGCTGTCGTCAAGGCCCTCGAGGCCGAGGCGGCTGCTCCCGCCGACAACGGCTCGTCGTTCTCGTCGGACGTCCAGTCCGCGAGCACCGGCGGCGGCACGCTGGCCGACGACGAGGCTCTCGCCGCTCTGCGCGAGAAGCTCTCGGGTCGCTGAGCCCACACTGATACGACGGAAGGGTCGGAGCCTCGTGCTCCGGCCCTTTCGCCGTTTCCGGGCGACGTAACGAGATTCCGCCGTGCCGTGCGCGCGGGCGTCCGTGACGCGATAGTTTCAGTGCATGGAGAACGAGACGCCGCAACGAACGCGCGCGACCTACGTTCTCCCCGCGCCCCCGCGGTGGGTGGATGCCGTCCTCGGAGACGGTGACCGCGCGCGGTCGGCGATGCTCAATCAGATCGTGACGACGTCCGTCGTGCTCGTCGTTGCAATTGCGGGCCTCATGGTGGGATTCCGCGGTGACACGGCCCTGTTCTTCCTCGCCGTCACCGCTGTCTTCGTGCTCACGGGCGCATCGATCATCGTCCCGTGGGGGCATCTGCCGCCCCGGTGGCTCGCTCTGATCCCGCTGGGCGACATCGTCGCGATCGGCGTCATGCGCGTCGCCGAGCCGACCGGTGGATTCGGGTTGCTCTGGGTCTTCCCGGTCATCTGGCTCGCGGCGGGTTTCGGCGCCGCCGGCTGGCTCGGGGGCATCTTCCTAGCTCTCGCCGCATACGGCGTGACGGACGCGGTGATCCGGTCGTCGCCGTCATCCTTCGGTTTCCTGCTTCTGCCTCTCCTGCTCATCGCCGTGAGCACGTCGACGTTCCTCAGCAGCCGGCGCGCCAGCGCACAGCGGCTGCTCCTCGACCGTCAAGCGACGGTGCTGACGCAATCTCTCGAGCGAGCGCGCCGACATGAGCAGGTGCTCACCGAGGCCCTCGACCGCGTCGACTTCGGCGTCGCGCGGATCGAGTCGGACGGCTCGGCCTCGATCATCAATGACGCCCACGCGCGCCTGCAGCGCGGGTCGCGCACCAGCGGACAGCCTGACGTGTTCTCGGCCGACGGCTCGACGCTGCTGGCCGCTGACGAGCATCCACTGGCGCGCGTCCGGCACGGCGAAGCCTTCACCGACGCGCGAATCCAGGTCGGCCAGGGCGAGGACCGCCGTGTTCTGAGCGTGTCGGCGCGGCGCATCATCGAGCCGGATGGCAGGGATTCCGGCGCGGTCGTCGTGACGCGCGACGTCACGGCCGAAACCGACGCGTTGCGAGAGCGCGACGCCCTCGTGTCGTCGGTCTCGCACGAGCTGCGGACCCCTTTGACGTCCATCCTGGGTTACCTCGAGCTGGCCATCGACACGCCGGGTGTTCCCGAGGCGGCGCTCGAGAACCTGCGCGTCGCAGATCGGAACGCCGACCAGCTGCTCCGCCTCGTGGGAGACGTGCTGGCGGCGTCGAGTCAGCACAAATCCGCGGCGCAGCTCACCGTCTCACCGGCGGACGTCGATCTCGTCGAGATCGTCCACGCTGCCGTGGAGTCGATCCTCGTGAGCGCGGGGGAGCGCGGCATCGTGATCGACGTGTCCCGCGTCGAACCAGCTCGGGCCTATGCGGACCCTGTTCGCATCCGGCAGGTTCTCGACAACCTCCTCTCGAACGCGGTCAAGTACAACCGACCGGGCGGTCGTGTCTCGGTCGCCACCTCGGTCGGTGACCAGTGGGCGCTGATCGCCGTGCAGGACTCCGGGGTCGGGCTGAACGAGGAGGACCTCGGCTCGGTGTTCCAGCGCTACTACCGGGGGGCAGCCGTCCGCGATTCGTCCGTCACCGGCAACGGGCTCGGTCTGGCGATCAGCCGCGATATCGTGCGCAGGCACGGCGGGGACATCACGGTCACCAGCGTTCTGGGCGTCGGTTCGACTTTCTCGGTGACGCTTCCGGCGCGGCGGCCCGGGACGGCGACATCATGATCGATCAGTTCTCCGTTTCGCTCGTGACCGCCGTCGTGGTGCTGGTGTGCGCCGTGCTGTTCATCTTCGATACTCTGCTGCGTCGGCCCGAGCAGAGCGGCCGATTCTGGGCAGTCGGATTCCTCTCCGCCGTGCTGACCACGATGTTCTACGTCGTCTGGGCCAGTGCCCCTGAAACCGCCTGGGCCGTCGTGTGCGGCAACACCGCTGCCGTCGTCGGTACGGGTCTCATGTGGCTCGGATGCCGCGCCTACAACCGGCGGCCGGTGCGCGGAGCCGGTGTCGTCGTCGCGCTCGGCGGCACCGCTGCCGCGGTCGCTGCCGCCGTCGAGTTCGCCCTGGGCGGCGACGACTGGTCCGGGGCCGTGGTGATGTTCGGAGCGCTGAGCGTGCTGGCCACGGCGGCGTCGGTGGAGTGCTTCCGCGGTGCCCTCGGCGCCTCCCGTACCGCGCTCCCGCTGGGCATCGTCTTCGGCGTGCAGGCGCTGTTCTACCTCGTGCGCGTCGTCATCGTCGTGACGCTGGGGTACGGCGAGGTCTTCGATCTGTGGGCGGGTTCGATACCCACGAGCATCCTGACGGTGGTCCTCTCCATCACCGCCGTCGTCAGCGCGTCGGTCCTCCGCGCTGGTCGGGTCGGCGTGCGCGGGTCCGATTCGCCGGAGGGGCGCGATGCCGGTTCGGGTGAGATCGCCACGATCGCGGGCTTCCGCCGGGCGGTCAGCGTGAGCGTCCAGCGGGCCAGCGCGCGGAGGGAGTTGGTGGCGGTCTGGGTCATCGAGCTCGACGGACTCGAGTACATCGCCACCGCGTTCGGTCTCGATGTGGGCGATGAGGTCGTACGGACGTGGCGCAAGACCATGGCGGCGAACGCGCCGACGCTCGCTGTTCTGGGCGAGGTCGGGGCCGAGCGGATCGGAGTCATCACGGTCGTCGGATCCGCGGCGGACGCGCGACGGCAGGCGCTGGCGCTCTACCGCTCCCTGTTCGAGGCGCTCGGCTCGGTCGAGGGCGGCGTGCTTCCGGCCATCGGCATCGGCGTCGCGCTGAGCGATGCCGTCGGCTACGACGCGGATGCCCTGATCGAGGCGGCGGCGGCCGCGGCGACCCGTGCCTCGTCGGGGGTGGCTTCGGCCGTGCTGCTCGCCGAACCGTCCTGACGCTGTCCGCGCCGCTGTCAGCGCTGGTCGAGCCGGTACCCCGTGCCCTGGTCCGAGGCGATCAGGGTCGACGTCGCGGCGGCCGCGAACGTCCCGCGCAGCGACTCGACGCTGCGCTCGATCGCCCGCACCTCGTCGGGATCGGGAGCTTCTGCGCGTGACCGGGACCGAAGAGCGAGTGCGAGGTCGTGCTTCGTCCGGGTGCGTCCCTGCGCGAGGAGGAGGGCGCGGAGCACGGACGATTCGGCGTGCGCGAGTTCGATCGGAACGCCCGCGAGGCGGAAGACGCCGTCGGTCACCGATACGTCGCCATAGGAGAGGTTCTGCGCGGCCGGAGTCGGGGTCGCCGTCGGTGCGGCATCCACGACGGGCGCCTCCTCGCGTCGCCGCTGTGACGGGATGGCTGCCAGGCGTGCTTTGAGATCGCGCGGCCGGAACGGCTTGCCGAGGTACTCGTCACCGCCGGCTGCCCTGCCGCGCTCGGCGTCGCCCGGTTCCACGAAGGCGGAGATGAAGATGATGTAGGTGTCGCTGAACGCGCGGACGCGACGCGCGACCTCGAACCCGTCGATGCCGGGAATGTTGACGTCGAGGGTCGTGACGTCGGGGGATACCGATCGGATCAGCTCGACCGCGTCGAGGCCGTTCTCGGTCGCGTGCACCGAGAATCCGCTCGATTCGAGGATCGCCGAGAGCAGGCTGCGGATGTCGGCCTGGTCTTCGACGATGACGGCGGTGCGTTCCACGGTGATCCCACCTTCCGCGGGTTGTGTGGAATCCATCGTATCGACCGGGCGACCTCGCGCTCGGCCTAGCGCCCGTGGCATCCTCGGGTGTATGCCTCTGATCGCATTGACAGGCGGGATCGCGTCCGGCAAATCCACGATCGCGCGTCGGCTGGCCGAGCACGGGGCCGTTGTCGTCGACGCGGACGCGATCGTGCGGGACGTCCAGCGCCCCGGGTCTCCCGTGCTCGAGGCCATCAGCGCCGAGTTCGGGTCCGGCGTGATCGCGGCTGACGGCGAACTCGACCGCGCCGCGCTGGCGGTCATCGTGTTCGCCGACCCGGAAGCGCGAACCAGGCTGAACGAGATCGTCCACCCGGCGGTGCGTGCGGAGTCGCAGCGACGCTTCGACGAAGCGCTCGGCCGAGGGGACGGGACCATCGTGGTGTACGACGTGCCTCTGCTCGTCGAGGCTCGCGTCGACGACCCCTGGGATTCCGTCGTCGTCGCGCACGCGCCCGCATCCGTCCGCCGCGAGCGTCTGCAGCGCCTTCGCGGGATGACGGCGGAGGAGGCCGACCGGCGGATCTCGGCGCAGGTCGACGATGACCAGCGACTCGCAATCGCCGACGTCGTCATCGACACCGCGGGTGACCTCGAGGCGACGCTGGCGCAGGTCGACGCCCTCTGGGCCGAGCTCACCGCGGCGCCCGCCTCGTAGCACGCGCGCACGCTCTGAGCGAAGGCCGAGCCCGATGTCGGTGGCCCCGCCTACGCTGGAATCATGCAGACCACGCGCTCCGTGAGGCCCTTCGAGGTCATCAGCGAATACGTCCCGAGCGGTGACCAGCCCCAGGCGATCGCCGAGCTCGCAGGCCGGATCAACGCGGGTGAGACCGACGTCGTGCTGCTGGGCGCCACGGGTACGGGCAAGTCGGCGACGACGGCGTGGCTCATCGAGCAGGTGCAGCGTCCGACGCTCGTGATGGCGCACAACAAGACGCTCGCCGCGCAGCTGGCGAACGAGTTCCGCGATCTCATGCCGAACAACGCGGTCGAGTACTTCGTCAGCTACTACGACTACTACCAGCCCGAGGCGTACGTCCCGCAGACCGACACCTTCATCGAGAAGGACTCGTCGATCAACGCCGAGGTCGAGCGGTTGCGCCATTCGACCACGAACTCGCTCCTGAGCCGTCGCGACGTGGTCGTGGTGAGCACGGTCTCGTGCATCTACGGCCTCGGTGCGCCTGAGGAGTATCTCCGCGCCATGGTCGCGCTCCAGGTGGGCGAGCGATACGACCGTGACGCCCTCATCCGCAAGTTCATCGCGATGCAGTACAACCGCAACGACGTGGACTTCTCGCGCGGCAACTTCCGGGTGCGCGGCGACACGATCGAGATCATCCCGGTGTACGAGGAGTACGCCATCCGCATCGAGCTCTTCGGCGACGAGATCGAGGCGCTGTACATGCTCCACCCGCTGACGGGCGACGTCGTGCAGAAGCTGGACAGCGTCCCGGTGTTCCCGGCGTCGCATTACGTGGCGGGCACCGAGACGGTCCAGCGCGCCATCGGAACGATCGAGCACGAGCTGGGCGAGCGTCTGAAGGAGTTCGAGAGCCAGGGGAAGCTGCTGGAGGCGCAGCGTCTCCGGATGCGGACGACGTTCGACCTCGAGATGCTGCAGCAGCTCGGCTTCTGCTCGGGCATCGAGAACTACTCGCGGCACCTCGATGGTCGTTCCCCGGGTGACCCGCCCCACACGCTGCTCGACTTCTTCCCCGACGACTTCCTCCTCGTGATCGACGAGTCGCACGTGACCGTTCCGCAGATCGGAGCGATGTACGAGGGGGATGCCTCCCGCAAGCGCACCCTCGTCGATCACGGATTCCGTCTGCCGAGCGCCATGGACAACCGGCCGCTCCGCTTCGACGAGTTCAAGGAGCGCGTCGGGCAGACCGTGTACCTCTCCGCGACACCGGGGCGCTACGAGATGGGCATCGCCGACGGCGTGGTCGAACAGATCATCCGGCCTACCGGTCTCGTGGACCCCGAGATCATCATCAAACCCTCGAAGGGTCAGATCGACGATCTGCTCGAGGAGATCCGGCTGCGCGTGGAGCGCGACGAGCGCGTCCTGGTGACGACACTCACCAAGAAGATGGCCGAAGAGCTCACCGACTTCCTCGGCGAGCACGGCGTGCGGGTGCGCTACCTGCACTCCGACGTCGACACGCTCCGCCGTGTGGAGCTCCTCACGGAGTTGCGCCAGGGCGCGTACGACGTGCTCGTCGGCATCAACCTGCTCCGCGAGGGACTCGACCTGCCCGAGGTGTCGTTGGTCGCGATCCTCGACGCCGACAAGGAGGGGTTCCTGCGTTCGGGAACCTCACTCATCCAGACGATCGGGCGCGCGGCGCGAAACGTCTCGGGCCAGGTGCACATGTACGCCGACAAGATCACCGACTCGATGGCCGCAGCCATCGAGGAGACCGAGCGTCGCCGTGAGAAGCAGATCGCCTACAACCTCGAGCACGGCATCGATCCGCAGCCGCTGCGGAAGAAGATCGCCGACATCACGGATGCCCTCGCGCGCGAGGCATCCGATACCCGCGACCTGCTGAACGGCAAGGCGACGGCTCGCAACAAGTCGGGCAAGGGCAAGAGCCCGACCCCGCAGCTGCGCCGTGAGGGGATCGCCGCAGAAGGGGCTCAGCAGCTCGAGGCGACGATCGAAGACCTCTCGCAGCAGATGCTCGCCGCGGCAGCGGAACTCAAGTTCGAGCTGGCAGGGCGCCTCCGTGACGAGGTGCAGGACCTCAAGAAGGAGCTGCGTGCGATGGAGCGAGCCGGGCACGCCTGACCGCGAGAGGTGTCAGCGGCGGCGCCGGGTCAACGGGGGCAGTGGAGCAGGGGCTTCGGCCCGGCTCGGTCCACGTCGTGCTCGGTCATCGGGTGGCCGCACAACGGACACGCGCGGCCGGTGCGCTCGGGCTCGGGCTCGCTCTCGTACGGGCCGACGGACGCCGGCCCGGCGGCACGGATGAGCCGCGAGTTCAGATAGGCGTACCAGCCGCCCGCCTCGCGGACGCGCGTGCGAAGGGGTAGGCGGCGGTCGTACTCGGTCATGATCATCAGTGTACTAACGATTAGGGCGTATAGGATGCGAGGGTGGACCCCGCCGACGACATGTTGAAGCTCGACAACCAGCTCTGCTTCGCGTTGGTCACCGCGGCCCGGAACGTCGTGGCCATCTACCGGCCGATTCTCGAGCCGCTCGGCCTGACCCACCCGCAGTACCTCGTCATGCTCGCCCTCTGGGAATCGTCACCGCAGGCGCTGGGGGAGCTGGCGGCCGACCTTGCGATGGAGCCGGCGACGCTGTCTCCGCTCGTCAAACGTCTCGAGGCCCAGGGGCTGGTCACGCGCGCGCGGCGGCGAGGCGACGAACGCGTGCTCGAGATCGGACTGACCGCTGCGGGCCGAGCGCTGCGCGCGGACGCGGTGCGTGTCCCCGAACAGGTCATGGCGGCGGTCGGAATGACGGTCGACGAGGTGACCGCTCTGCGCGACGGACTCGAGCCGTTCGCCGGGCGGCGGGTCCCTCGGGAGCAGCCGCTGTAGCGCAAGAGTGAGCCCAGGGCGAACCGCGGAGCCGGTGTCGGAGGCCCGACCTAGACTTGTGCGGTGCCCATCGTCCCCGTCGCTTCCTCATCGAAACTCAGCGTCCGCGGAGCCCGCGTCCACAACCTCAAGGACGTGGATCTCGACATCCCGCGCGACAGTCTCGTCGTCTTCACCGGCCTCTCCGGCTCGGGAAAGTCGAGTCTCGCCTTCGACACGATCTTCGCCGAGGGGCAGCGCCGCTACGTCGAGTCGCTGAGCGCGTACGCGCGACAGTTCCTCGGTCAGGTGGATCGTCCCGACGTCGACTTCATCGAGGGCCTGAGCCCCGCCGTCTCGATCGATCAGAAATCGACGAACCGCAACCCGCGGTCGACGGTCGGCACGATCACCGAGATCCACGACTACATGCGCCTCTTGTGGGCGCGGATCGGCGTGCCGCACTGTCCCGAGTGCGGCGAGCGGATCCAGCGTCAGACCGTCCAGCAGATCGCCGACCAGCTCATGGAGCTGCCCGACCGCACGCGCTATCAGGTGGTCGCGCCGGTCGTGACGCAGAAGAAGGGCGAGTTCGTCGACCTCTTCAAGGAGCTGAGCGCGAAGGGCTACGCCCGGGCGGTCGTCGACGGCGACGTGATCTCGCTGGCCGAGCCGCCGACGCTCAAGAAGAGCTACAAGCACGACATCGCGGTGGTCGTCGACCGCCTCGTCGCCGGCCCCGATCTGCTCGGGCGCGTGACCGACTCGGTCGAGACCGCCCTGGCACTCGCCGGCGGCGTCATCAAGATCAACTTCGTCGACGAAGAGGGCGACGCGGCGTGGCAGAGCTTCAGCGAGAAGCTCGCCTGCCCGAACGGCCACGCGTTGCAGCTCACCGAGATCGAGCCGCGCACCTTCTCGTTCAATGCACCCTTCGGCGCATGCCCGACGTGCTCGGGTCTCGGCACCCGGATGTCGGTCGACGCCGAGCTCATGCTGGGCGACGAGGAGCTCTCGATCGCCGAGGGCGTCCTCCTGCCCTGGACAACGCAGGGCAAGGGACTCTTCCAGTACTACGAGCGGCTGCTCGAAGGGCTCGCATCCGACTTGAAGTTCTCGCTCAAGACCCCGTGGCGCAAGCTGCCGGCGGAGGTGCAGGACGCGGTGCTGCGCGGCGAGAACTACAAGGTGACGGTCAAGTGGAAGAACCGTTACGGGCGCGAGATGCGCTACGCATCGGGCTTCGAAGGCGTCATCCCGTACATCGAACGTCAGTATCTCCAGGCCGAGACGGACACGCAGCGTCAGCGTTGGGCGGAGTACCTGCGCGAGGTCCCGTGCCCCGCGTGCGACGGCGACCGGCTCAAGCCGGAGGTGCTCGCGGTCCTCGTCCACGAGCATTCCATCGCCGACGTCGCGCGGCTGAGCCTCGCCGAGGCGCAGACCTACTTCAACCAGCTCGAGCTCACCGAGCGCGAGGCCAAGATCGCGGCAGCGGTGCTGCGCGAGATCCGCGCCCGACTCGACTTCCTCATCGAGGTCGGACTGAACTACCTCAGCCTGGGGCGCGCCGCCGGATCGCTCTCGGGTGGCGAGGCACAGCGCATCCGGCTCGCGACACAGATCGGTTCGGGCCTCACCGGGGTCCTCTACGTCCTCGACGAGCCGTCGATCGGACTGCACCAGCGCGACAACCGCCGGCTGATCGACACGCTGGTGAAGCTGAAGAGCCTCGGCAACACGCTCATCGTCGTCGAGCACGACGAAGAGACGATCGCCGCCGCCGACTGGGTGGTCGACATCGGCCCGCGTGCCGGCGTCGAAGGCGGAAACGTCGTCCACTCCGGCCCGTACGACGCTCTGCTGGCCGACGAGAACTCCATGACCGGCGATTACCTGTCGGGACGCCGGTCGCTCGAGACGCCGACGAAGCGTCGCAAGATCGACAAGAAGCGAATGCTGACGGTCGTCGGCGCCCGGGCCAACAACCTCAAGAACGTGACCGCCGAGTTCCCGCTCGGTGTGCTCACCTCGGTGACCGGAGTCAGCGGCTCGGGCAAGTCCACGCTCGTCAACGGCATCCTGTACGAAGTGCTGGCGACCCGCCTGAACGGTGCACGCCGCGTCGCGGGCAAGCACACGCGCGTCACCGGCCTCGACAACCTGGACAAGGTGGTTCACGTCGACCAGGCGCCGATCGGCCGCACCCCGCGATCGAACCCCGCCACCTACACCGGCGTCTTCGACCGCATCCGCACCCTGTTCAGCGAGACGCCCGAGGCGAAGGTCCGCGGATACCTGCCGGGTCGGTTCTCGTTCAACGTCAAGGGTGGTCGCTGCGAGGCGTGCTCCGGCGACGGCACACTGAAGATCGAGATGAACTTCCTGCCCGACGTGTACGTCGACTGCGAGGTGTGCCACGGCAAGCGGTACAACCGCGACACGCTCGCTGTGCACTACAAGGGCAAGAACATCGCCGAGGTCCTCGAGATGCCCATCTCGGAGGCCGCGGAGTTCTTCGAGCCGATCCAGGCGATCCACCGCTACCTGAAGACGCTGGTGGACGTCGGGCTCGGGTACGTCCGGCTCGGTCAGTCCGCCACGACGCTTTCGGGCGGCGAGGCGCAGCGCGTCAAGCTCGCCACGGAGCTGCAGCGCCGCTCGAACGGCCGCAGCATCTACGTGCTCGACGAGCCCACGACGGGCCTGCACTTCGAAGACGTCCGCAAGCTGCTCGAGGTGCTCAACGGTCTCGTCGACAAGGGCAACACCGTGATCACGATCGAGCACAACCTCGACGTGATCAAGGCCTCCGACTGGATCATCGACCTCGGTCCCGAGGGCGGTGCCGGCGGCGGCACGATCGTGGCCACGGGTACGCCCGAGCAGGTCGCGGGCGTTGCCGAGAGCCACACCGGTCAGTTCCTCGCCGAGATCCTGGGGGCCCCGGCGGCGCGCAAGGCGGGCTGACGTGGCGAACGTCCTTCCGTACCGGCCGAAAGCCGGCGAGATCCCCACAGACCCCGGGGTCTACCGCTTCCGCGACGCGGAAGGGCGGGTCCTGTACGTCGGCAAGGCGAAGAACCTCCGGGCCCGGCTGTCGAACTACTTCGCTCCGCTCCACACCCTCCACGAGCGCACCCGCCGCATGGTCACCACCGCGGCCTCGGTCGAATGGACCGTCGTGGCGACCGACGTCGACTCGCTGCAGCTGGAGTACATGTGGATCAAGGAGTTCGATCCGCCCTTCAACGTCCGCTACCGCGACGACAAGTCCTACCCGTTCATGGCCATCACTCTCGCCGATGAGGCGCCGCGGGTGATCGTGACGCGCAACCGGCGGATTCCCGGTGCGAAGTACTTCGGGCCGTATCCCAAGGTCTGGGCGGTGCACGAGACCATCGATCTGATGATCAAGGTCTTCCCGATCCGCACGTGCAGCGACTCGTCGTACAAGAAGGCGATGGCCTCGGGGCGTCCGTGCTTCCCCGGTCAGATCGGCCGCTGCGGCGGGCCGTGCTCGATGAAGGTCACGATCGAAGAGCACCGCGCGATGGTCGATGACTTCGTCGCCTTCATGTCGGGCGGTGATCAGCGGTTCGCCCGAGAGCTGACGACGCGCATGCGCGAGTCGGCCGCGGCGATGGACTACGAGTCGGCGGCTGTCTACCGCGACAAGCTGCAGGCGATCGACGCCGTCCTCAACAAGAGCGCCCTCGTGCTCGAGGACGATATGGATGCCGACCTCTTCGGCATCGCCGAGGACGAGCTCGCCGCTGCCGTCCAGCACTTCGTCGTGCGCGGCGGTCGCATTCGCGGTGTGCGGGCGACGACGATCGAGAAGGAGATCGACATCTCCGGGGCCGATCTGGTCGATCAGGTGCTCCAGCGGACGTACGGGGATGCCGCGCCAGGTGACATCCCTCGGCATGTGTTCGTTCCGACGCTGCCCGGCGATGCCGGCGAGCTGAAGCAATGGCTGCAGACTCGCCGCGGCAAGCGCGTCACCGTGCAGGTCGCGCAGCGCGGACGCAAGGCGGATCTGATGAAGACCGCCAACATCAACGCGCAGCAGGCGCTCATGCTTCACAAGACCCGTCGCACGAGCGACTACGTCACGCGCAGCCAGGCGTTGACCGACCTCCAGGAGGCCCTCGGCCTCGAGGAGGCTCCGTTGCGGATCGAGTGCTACGACGTCTCGCACCTGTCGGGCACCAATGTCGTCGCGTCTCTCGTGGTCTTCGAGGATGGGCTTCCCCGCAAGGACCAGTACCGGATCTTCGGCGTCAACGAGACGACGGACGACACGGACTCGATGTACCAGGTGCTGACGCGCCGCCTCGCCTACCTCGACCGACCCGACGAGGACGATGAGCCGGTTCCCGACGCAACCGCCGACGGCGAGGTCGTGACGGCACGCAAGCGCCCGCGTTTCGCCTATCGTCCGCAGCTGCTCGTCGTCGACGGCGGCAAGCCTCAGGTCGAAGCGGCAGCGCGAGCCCTCGCCGACGCCGGACACAGCGAGATCGCTCTCTGCGGCATCGCCAAACGGCTCGAGGAGATCTGGCTGCCGGGGGAGGAGTACCCCGTCATCCTCCCGCGCACGTCCGAGTCGCTGTATCTCCTTCAGCGGCTGCGAGACGAAGCCCATCGATTCGCGATCGTCCACCAGCGCAAGCGGCGAAAGCGCGACATCACCTCGGTCCTCGCCGAGGTGCCGGGACTGGGCGCGGCCCGGATCAAGGCTCTGCTCCGGCACTTCGGCTCGGTCTCCAAGCTCAAGCAGGCCACTCCGGACGAGATCCAGGAGCTGCCGGGTATCGGTCCTCGTCTCGCGGAGGCGATCCATCGCCATCTCGCGGACGGATAGGCTGGACGTCGGCGAGAGACAGGGGTGGTGACGGTGACCGACGAGGTACCCGCGGGCGAGATTCTCATCGTCACGGGCATGTCCGGTGCCGGTCGCACCACGGCGGCGAACGCCCTGGAAGACCTGGGGTGGTACGTCGTCGACAATCTGCCGCCGCAGATGCTCCGTCCGCTGCTCGAGCTCAGCGAGCTGGCCGGCAATGCGTTGCCGCGAGTCGCGGCAGTCGTCGACGTCCGCGGTGGTGAGCTGTTCGCCGCGCTGCCCGAGATCACGCGCGCGCTTCGGCACGGGCGGGCCCTCCGGATCCTGTTCCTGGATGCCGCCGACGAGGTGCTCGTGCGCCGGTTCGAGTCCGTGCGTCGCCCGCACCCTCTCCAGGGCGACGGCACGCTCGTCGACGGCATCCGCCGCGAGCGCGAACGCCTCGCCCCGATTCGCGAGAGCGCCGACGTGATCGTCGACACCTCTCGCGACAACATTCATCAGCTGGCGACCTACATCGGGGATCTGTTCGCCGACGACGGTGCTGCTCGGCACACCGTGACCGTCATGAGCTTCGGCTTCAAATACGGCTTGCCGCCGGACGCCGACCTCGTGGCCGACATGCGATTCCTGCCGAACCCGTTCTGGAACCCCGACCTCAAGGCGCTCACCGGCGAAGACGACGCCGTCCGCGAAGAGGTCCTTTCGCACGACAACGCACGCGAATTCATCGACGCCTACGCTGCGGCGCTGGCCCCCGTGCTGCGCGGTTACCAGGACGAGAACAAGCGCCATTCCGTGGTCGCCGTCGGATGCACGGGAGGCAAGCACCGCTCCGTCGTCACGGCTCGAGAACTCGCGCAGCGGCTGTCGGGGCTGCCCGGCGTGGCGGTGCGACTCAAGCACCGCGACCTCGGTCGCGAGTAGGCTATCCCTTCGTCCCCCGAACCCCCTCCCGAAGGAGCGCCGTGCCGCTGACCGCTGACGTCAAGACCGAGTTGGCTGCGATGCGCGACCCTCGACCCGCCGCCCGTGTGGCCGAGGTGACCGCGATCCTGCGCTTCGCGGGCGGTCTGCACTCGATCGCGGGCCGAGTGGCCGTCGAGGCCGAGGTCGACTCGGAGATCCTCGCCCGCCGCGTGGCGCGCGAACTCGTCGAGATCTACGGCGTGCGGCCCGAGCTCGCCCGCATCCAGGCGTCCGGCGGCCGCGACGGCGCGACGTTCGCCGTCCGCGTTCGCGAGGGAGGCGAGACCCTCGCACGTCAGACCGGCCTTCTCGACCAGCGGCGCCGCCCGGTGCGCGGCCTTCCCAACAGGCTCACGACCGGATCGCGTCCCGACCTGGCCGCCCTGTGGCGCGGTGCTTTCCTCGCTGCCGGTTCACTGTCCGACCCGGGACGTTCGGCCGCTCTCGAGATCTCCTGCCCCTCTCCCGAGGCCGCCATGGCCCTCGTCGGCGCGGCTCACCGTCTGGGCATCGCGGCCAAGGCGCGCGAGGTCCGCGGCATCCCGCGTGTGGTCGTCCGCGACGGCGAGGCGATTCGGCAGACCCTCGCCGAGATGGGCGCCACCCGCACGGCCGACACGTGGGACCAGATGCGGCAGCGCCGCGAGGTGCGCGCGGGCGTGAACCGCCTCGTGAACTTCGACGACGCGAACCTGCGTCGTTCGGCCCAGGCGGCCGTCGCGGCCTGCGCGCGCGTCGAGCGAGCCCTCGAGATCCTGGGGGACGAGGTGCCCGACCACCTCAAGCAGGCCGGCGATCTCCGTCTGGCACACCGCGACGCGAGCCTCGATGAGCTCGGTCATCACGCCGACCCGCCGCTGACGAAGGACGCTGTCGCGGGCCGCATCCGCCGCCTTCTCGCGATGGCCGACAAGAAGGCCGCCGCTGAAGGACTGCCCGACACCGAGTCGGCGGTTCCCGCGGGACTCTCCGACTGAGCGACCACGCCCGCGTTACACCGCGTTCCGAGCGGGAAGCAACGGGGTGTGCGACGCGTTGCCCCTCAATAGGATGAGAAACGTCCACGAGGCGTGCGGTCGCGCGCCTTCGACAGCACGAGCCGCGCGCTGCGCGGTGCTGACAGGAGATAGAGAATGACGAAGTACACCCTTCCCGAGCTCCCATACGATTACGCGGCACTCGAGCCGCACATCAGCGGCAAGATCATGGAGCTTCATCACTCCAAGCACCACCAGACTTACGTGAACGGCGCCAACACCGCTCTCGAGCAGCTCGCGGAGGCCCGTGAGACCGGCAACCTCGCGAACGTCAACAAGCTCGAGAAGGACCTCGCGTTCAACCTCGGCGGACACGTCAACCACTCCATCTTCTGGACGAACCTCTCGCCCGAGGGCGGCGGCGAGCCCGAGGGCGAGCTCCGCGCGGCGATCGACGAGTTCTTCGGCGGATTCGACAAGTTCCAGGCGCACTTCACGGCTGCCGCCACCGGCATCCAGGGCTCCGGCTGGGCCGTGCTCAGCTGGGACCCGATCGGCGCACAGCTGATCATCCAGCAGCTGTTCGACCAGCAGTCGAACACCGCCCAGGGAACCATCCCCATCTTCCAGCTCGACATGTGGGAGCACGCCTTCTACCTCGACTACCTCAACGTCAAGGCGGACTACGTCAAGGCGGCGTGGAACATCGCGAACTGGCAGAACGTCGCCGAGCGCTTTGTGACGGCTCGGGAGAAGACGGCCGGCCTGCTCGCGTAGTAGGGTCATAAACAGGTGAGGATGCCGGGCTCCTCCCGGCAACGGGAGCCGAACCCGGCATCCTCTTCTTTTTCATCAGATCGCGTTTCGGTCAGCCAGCACGGGCTTTTCCGGCGCGACAAGAAACGGGAGACATCGTGTCTGTCAAGATCGGCATCAACGGCTTCGGCCGCATCGGACGCAACTACCTCCGCGCCGCCCTCGCTCAGGGCGCGGACCTCGAGATCGTGGCGGTGAACGACCTCACCGACAACAAGACTCTCGCCCACCTGCTCAAGTACGACTCGATCCTGGGTCGCCTGGACGCCGAGGTCACGTACTCGGAGGACTCGATCACGGTCGGCGGCAAGACCATCAAGGTCTTCGAAGAGCGCGACCCCGCCAACCTCCCCTGGGGCGAGCTGGGCGTCGACATCGTCATCGAGTCGACCGGTCGTTTCACCAACGCCGAAGACGCCAAGAAGCACATCGCGGGCGGCGCCAAGAAGGTTCTCATCTCGGCTCCCGCGAAGGGCGAGGACGGCACGTTCGTCATCGGCGCGAACGAGGACCTGTACGACCCCGAGAACCACAACGTCATCTCGAACGCGTCGTGCACCACGAACTGCCTCGCGCCGCTGGCGAAGGTCCTGAACGACGAGTTCGGCATCGTCAAGGGCCTCATGACGACGGTCCACGCCTACACGGCCGACCAGAACCTGCAGGACGGCCCGCACAGCGACCTCCGCCGTGCCCGCGCCGCCGCCCTCAACATCGTCCCCACCTCGACGGGCGCGGCCAAGGCCATCGGCCTCGTCCTCCCCGAGCTGAAGGGCAAGCTCGACGGCTTCGCTCTTCGCGTGCCCGTTCCCACCGGTTCGGCGACCGACCTCACGGTCGAGCTCGAGCGCGAGGTCACGGTCGAGGAGATCAAGGCTGCGTACAAGGCTGCTGCCGAGGGTCCGCTCAAGGGCATCCTGAAGTACACCGAGGACGAGATCGTCTCGAGCGACATCGTCACCGACGACCACTCCTGCATCTTCGACGCCGGCCTGACCCGCGTCATCGGCAACCAGGTCAAGGTCGTCGGCTGGTACGACAACGAGTGGGGTTACTCCAACCGCCTCGTCGACCTCACCGAGCTCGTCGCCAGCAAGCTCTGACGACCATGGCTCTGCGAACCCTCGATTCGCTGGGCCCGCTCGCAGGAAAGCGCGTCATCGTCCGTGTTGACTTCAACGTCCCCCTGAAGGACGGAGTCATCACGGACGATGGCCGTGTGCGTGCGGCACTGCCCACCATCGACCACCTCATCGGCCAGGGAGCTCGCGTCATCGCGTGCTCGCACCTGGGACGTCCCGACGGTTCCCCCGACCCCAAGTACTCGCTCGAACCCGTCGCACAGCGTCTGTCGGAGCTGCTCGGCAAGCCCGTCGCCTTCGCCGGCGACACGGTGGGCGAGTCGGCGCAGCAGGTCGTCTCGTCGCTCGGCGACGGTGACGTCGCAGTGATCGAGAACCTCCGCTTCAACGCGGGCGAGACGGCGAAGGACGAGACCGAGCGTCGCGCGTTCGCCGAGCAGCTCGCCGCGCTCGGCGATGTGCTCGTTTCCGACGGCTTCGGTGTCGTGCACCGCAAGCAGGCCTCGGTCTACGACCTCGCGGAGATCCTGCCGTCGGCGGCCGGCTTCCTCATCGAGAAGGAGGTCGACGTCCTCGACCGCCTCACCGAGAACCCCGAGCGTCCGTACGCCGTGGTGCTCGGCGGGTCGAAGGTGAGCGACAAGCTGGGTGTCATCGAGCACCTGCTTCCGCGCGCCGACAAGATCCTCGTCGGAGGGGGGATGCTGTTCACCTTCCTCGCCGCGCTCGGACACAAGGTCGGCAAGAGCCTGCTCGAGAGCGACCAGCTCGAGACGGTGAAGGGCTACATCGCCACGGCGAAGGAGCGCGGCGTCGAACTCGTGCTCCCCGTCGACGCGGTCATGGCTTCCGGCTTCGCGGCGGACGCCGATCACGTGGTCGCGGCGGCCGATGCTCTGGAGGACACCCCGTTCGGTGCCGACAGCATGGGCCTCGACATCGGCCCGAAGAGCGCAGAGCTGTTCGCCGAGGCGATCCGCAGCTCGCGCACCGTGTTCTGGAACGGCCCGATGGGCGTGTTCGAGATGCCCGCGTTCGCGGCAGGCACGCGCGCTGTGGCTCAGGCGCTCACCGAGGTGGACGGGCTGTCCGTCGTCGGCGGCGGAGACTCGGCGGCCGCGGTACGGCAGCTCGGGTTCGCCGACTCGGCGTTCGGTCACATTTCGACCGGCGGCGGTGCGTCGCTGGAATTCCTGGAGGGCAAGAAGCTGCCCGGTCTGGAGGTGCTCGGATGGGCATGAACCGTATGCCGCTCATCGCGGGCAACTGGAAGATGAACCTCGACCACCTGCAGGCGGTCGCATTCGTGCAGAAGCTGCACTGGACGCTGAAGGATGCCAAGCACGAGGACGACTCGGTCGAGGTGGCCGTCTTTCCGCCGTTCACCGATCTACGTACGGTGCAGACGCTGCTCGACGCCGACAAGATCGCGTTCGCGCTCGGCGCTCAGGACCTCTCGACGAAGGACTCCGGTGCATACACCGGTGAGATCTCGGGAGCGTTCCTTAAGCAGCTCGACTGCCGGTACGTGATCATCGGGCACTCGGAGCGTCGCGAGTACCACGCTGAGACCGATGAGATCGTCGCGGCCAAGGTCCAGGCAGCCCTCCGTCACGGTCTGTCGCCGGTCATCTGCGTGGGCGAGACGGCGGAAGACCTCGAGAAGCACGGCGCTTCGGCTGTCCCGGTGGCGCAGCTCGAGGCGGCCCTCGCGGGCGTGGCGGCGGATGCCGACATCGTCGTGGCTTACGAGCCGGTGTGGGCCATCGGGTCGGGCCAGGCTGCGACCCCGCAGCAGGCGCAGGACGTGTGCGCGAAGCTCCGTGAGGTCGTCGGCTCCGTGCTCGGCGCCGACGCGGCGGCGCGCACCCGCATCCTCTACGGGGGATCGGTGAAGTCGGCCAACATCGCGGGCTTCATGCGCGAGCCCGATGTCGACGGCGCTCTCGTCGGAGGCGCGAGCCTCGTCGCAGACGAGTTCGCCGCGATCATCCGCTACCAGAAGCACGTCGGCGTGTGACGTCGTACGGCCCGGCGACCCACCGGTCGCCGGGCCGTACGCGTATCCGTGCGGCTGCTGGATATACTTGACCCTCGTGCGATCGGAACGATCGCCGGAAAGGTGACGACCACCGTGCAGATCCTCGAGTTCGTGCTGCAGGTGCTTCTGGGCATCACCAGCCTGCTCCTGACGTTGCTGATCCTGCTCCACAAGGGGCGCGGCGGCGGCCTGTCCGACATGTTCGGCGGCGGGATGAGTTCCGCCATGGGCTCATCGGGCCTCGCGGAGCGCAACCTCAACCGCTTCACGATCGTGCTCGCGCTGGCATGGTTCCTCTCCATCGTCGCCCTCGGCCTCATCACGAAGTTCACGGTGCTCTGATGGCCACCGGAGGAAACGCCATTCGCGGCACCCGCGTGGGTGCGGGCCCCATGGGCGAGCAGGACCACGGACACCACGCTGATCGCGTGGCGATCTCGTACTGGGACGCTCTCGGCAACGAGACGGTGCGCTACTTCGCCGCCGGCATCGCGGATGAAGAGATCCCCGAGACCATCGACTCGCCCCACTCGGGGCTGCCGGCCGGTCGCGACAAGGCTAATCCGCCTGCCGTCGCCAAGACCGAGCCGTACAAGACGCACCTCGCCTACGTGAAGGAGCGCCGCTCCGACGAAGAGGCCGAGCAGCTTCTCGACGAAGCGCTGCAGCAGCTTCGCGAACGCCGCGGACTGAACTGACGCGGCACACGTCGCAACATACGAAGAGAGCGGATGCCACGGCATCCGCTCTCTTCGTATGTGCGCGCGAGTCAGTACTCGTCGTCGATGAGCTCCGGCGGAACCTGCGCGGCGGTCGCTTCATCCGTGAACAGAATGGTGCGACGGGTGCCCTTCGCACCGGCTGCCGGCACGCTGTGGTAGCTGGCACCCGCAAGCGCGAGCCCGAGCGCGGCTGACTTGTCCGGACCGGCGAGCACCATCCATACCCGCTTCGACGCGTTGATCACCGGCCGAGTGAGCGTCACGCGCTCGGCCGGGGGCTTCGGGGAGTCGTGGACGGCTGAGACCGCGCTGTCGGTGATGCGGATCTCGCCGCGGTCCGGGAACAACGAGGCGATGTGGCCGTCGGGGCCGACGCCCAGGAAGCAGATGTCGAAGACGGGCCAGGCCGCGCCGTCGATGCCCGCCGTAGCGAGCTCGGCAGCGTACGCGCTGGCGGCGGCTTCGGCATCCGGTGCCTCGTCTGACGCAGCGATGGGATGCACGTTCGATGTCGGCAGCTCGATCGCGTCGAGGAAGGCGCGACGTGCGACCGCCTCGTTCCGATCCTCGCTGTCGCGGGCGACGAAGCGCTCGTCGACCCACCAGAAGTGCACGCGCGACCAGTCGACAGTGTCGCGCTCGGGGTGGGACCCGAGCCGCTCGAGCACATCCGTCATGATGCCGCCGCCCGCGAGACCGACGTTGACGGTTCTTCCGTCCGTTCCCCACTTCGCCACGCGATCGAGGAAACGTGCCGCGATCGAGCCGGTGAGGGTGTCGACGTCGGGGCTGATGACGACGCGCTTCTCAGCGGTCGGCATCTCAGGCGTCTCCGGCAGGCGAGCGGTGGAGCCGCGCCCAGCCGTCCGTGATGACCCGGCCGTACAGGACGTCGGGCCCGAGGCGTCGGAGCTCTTCCGCGAGGCATTCGCGGAGCGTCCGACGGGGAAGGACGAGATCGTGCGACGGCTGGCCCGGCTGGGTCAGCGTCGCGTCTACGGTCGTCGTGCGCTCGAGCAGGACGTCACCGCTCGGCCGCTTGAGGCGGACACTGCGGATGCCGTGCTCCCACTCGTCGCGGGGAGCGTACTGCCAGTTCACCGGTACATCGAGCATCAAGCACAGCCAGGCGGCGAGCAGTCCTGTCGACGGCGAGCTGCCGCTGCCGACGACCTCGACCTCGGTCACCGGCTCGTAGGGAGGCTGGTCGAGGACGGCCGCGAGCTGCTCGCGCCAGTGCGTCAGGCGTGTCCACGCCAGATCGGTGTCTCCGGGCGCGTAGCCGTCGCCCAGCGCGGCGAGCCGTCCACTGTCGTAGGGCAGCGTTGCGGCGTCGGTGATCCGCCGCTGCGCGATGCGGCCGATGGGCGACTGCGACGGGTCTGCGGGCGGGTGGTCGGGCCACCAGGCCACAACAGGAGCGTCGGGCAGCAGGAGGCCGGTGATGAGAGCCTCGTCGTTGCTCGCTGCGCCACCGCTGGCGCGCAGGACCACGACCTCGCTTGCACCGGCGTCGCCGCCGACCCGGATCTGCGCGTCGAGCTTCGATTCGCCCTTCGCGTCGGTGATCAGCACGATCACGCGCATCGGGTGCTCGCGCGAGGCGTCGTTGGCCGCCTCGATCGCGTCTTCTTCGAGCCCGTGCGACGTCGCGATGACGAGTGTCAGGACGCGTCCGAGGGCGACGGCACCGCCCTCCTCGCGCACGTTGACGAGTTCGCGGGCGATCTTCGACACGGTCGTGTCGGGCAGATCGACGATCATGGACGCCTCCAGACGCGGCCGTCGCGGGCCAGCAGTTCATCTGCGGAAGTGGGGCCCCAGGAGCCGGGCGCGTACTGCTCGAGCGGACCGCCCTGCTTCGCCCAGAACTCCTCGACGGGGTCGAGGATGCGCCACGAGAGCTCGACCTCTTCGTGCCGCGGGAAGAGCGGCGGATCGCCCAGGAGGACATCGAGGATGAGCCGCTCGTATGCCTCGGGGCTGGATTCGGTGAAGGCGTGGCCGTAGCCGAAGTCCATCGTGACGTCGCGGACCTCGGTGGCGGCCCCCGGCACCTTGGAGCCGAATCGGATCGTGACGCCCTCGTCGGGTTGGACGCGAATCACCAGGGCGTTCTGGCCGAGCTCCGTCGTCTGATTGCGCAGGAACAGATGCTGCGGGGCCCGCTTGAACACGACCGCGATCTCGGTCACGCGGCGGCCCAGGCGCTTGCCCGTCCGGAGGTAGAACGGCACACCTGCCCAGCGGCGCGTGGCGATGTCGACCTTGATGGCGGCGTAGGTCTCGGTCGTCGACTCGGGATTCATCCCGTCCTCGTCGAGGAAGCCGGTGACCTCTTCGCCGCCCTGCCACCCGCCGGCGTACTGTCCGCGGGCGGTCGCGGTCGAGAGATCGGCCGGCAGCTGGACAGCGGCGAGCACCTTCTCCTTCTCGGCCCGCAGGTGGCCCGCCTCCATCGAGATGGGCTCTTCCATCGCGGTGAGGGCGAGGAGCTGGAGAAGGTGGTTCTGGATGACGTCGCGGGCTGCGCCGATGCCGTCGTAGTATCCCGCACGCCCGCCGACGCCGATGTCTTCGGCCATCGTGATCTGCACGTGGTCGACGTAGTTCGCGTTCCAGATCGGCTCGAACAGCTCGTTCGCGAAGCGCAGTGCGAGGATGTTCTGCACCGTCTCCTTGCCGAGGTAGTGGTCGATCCGGAAGATCGAGTCGGCCGGGAAGGCCACCTCGAGCGCCTCGTTGAGTTCGCGGGCCGTCTTCAGGTCGCTGCCGAACGGCTTCTCGATGACCACGCGGCGCCAGGTGTCGGCATCCGCGTGCTCGTCGACCAGGCCCGAGTCCTTGAGCTGCTTCGCGACGATCGGGAAGTCCTTGGGCGGGATCGACAGGTAGAACGCGTGGTTCCCCATCGTCCCGCGGTCGACATCGAGCTTCTCGACCGTCTCGCGGAGCCGACGGAAAGCATCGGCGTCGCCGAACTCGCCGGAGACGAAGCGGATGCCCTGGAGGAGCTGCTTCCAGGTCTCTTCGCGGAACGGCGTGCGCGCGTACTGTTTCACCGCCGAGTGCACGACCTCCGCGAAGTCCTGGTCCTCCCAATCGCGTCGGGCGAAGCCCACGAGGGCGAACCCGGGGGGCAGCAACCCGCGGTTGGCGAGGTCGTAGACGGCGGGCATGAGTTTCTTGCGCGACAGGTCGCCGGTGACGCCGAAGATCACGAGAGCGCTGGGCCCTGCGATGCGGTTCAAGCGGCGGTCGTCGGGATCGCGCAGGGGGTTGTGGGCGCGCGAGATCTCCACGGTCATGGGAGGGGTCTTCCTACTGGGCGGCTTCGAAAAGGGTGAGGACCTCGGTCGCGGGGTCCGTCAGGGTGAGCGTCACGACGGGGCGGCCGCGCTCGGCGAGGACCGCGGCGTCGCCGGAGGCCTGCGCTTCGATCAGACGGCCGAACGTGAAGGGACGACCCGGAATCTCGAGGTCGACGTCCGTGCGCTCGGTGATCTGGACGAACACGCCGTTCGCGGGGCCGCCCTTGTGGTACTGACCGGTCGAGTGCAGGAACCGCGGTCCCCACCCGAACGTGGTGGGGCGGCCGGAGTCGGCGGCGATCAGTTCGCGCACGCCGGCCAGCTGCGGCACGGCGGTGCGATCGACATAGGCCTGGACGGCGACGTATCCGTCGGCCGGGACGACCCGCCACAGATTCGCGAGGACCCCCGCGAGCGTGCGATCCGCCGCGAGGGCGGGATCGGACACCCGCACTTCGACGCCGTCCTCGACGAACAGCGGTGCAGTCGACGCGGGCTGCGCATCGAGCAGGCCACGCGCGGCGGTCTTCGCCGCCTCGACGTCGGGCTGGTCGAAGGGGTTGATCCCGAGCAGGCGACCGGCGATCGCTGTGGCGTACTCCCACACCAGGAACTGAGCGCCCAGGGAACCGCTGACGAGCACCTCGCCGGGGTGCTGCTCGAGGATCTGGAAGTGGACCGCGTCGCCGACGAGTCGCACGACCTGCAGGTCATCGGGAAGGAGGTCGAGCTCGGGGGAGAGCGGGGTGGCGACGACGGGCAGGATGCCGGTGCCGGCCTTCCCGGTCGATTCGGCGACCAGCTGCTCGATCCAATCGGGGAGTCCCACGATGTGGGTCCCGTCGCTGATGAGGGCCAGCTTGTCGCGGCGCGGTTCGCCGCCCGCGATCGCCGCGGCGAGCACGAGAGCGGGGTTGCGCGGGTCGTCCACGGCCACTTCGAGCAGGGTCGCGTCGGCTTCGTCGAGCAGCTGCCCGATGTCGGCCCCCGCCAATCCCGCCGGCACGAGGCCGAAGGCCGTGAGCGCCGAATAGCGCCCTCCGACCGTCGGGTCGGCGGTGAACACCCGGTGTCCCGCTTCGCGCGCCTCGTGCTCGAGCGGAGAGCCCGGGTCGGTGACGACGACGATGCGATCGGCCGGATCGATACCGAGATCGCTCCACGCCGCAGCGAAGGCGCGACGCGCCGAATCGGTCTCGACCGTCGAACCCGACTTCGACGAGACGACGAGGACGGTTTCGGCGAGACCGCCTGTCTCCGGGTCGCCGTCGATGGCCGCCAGGACCTGCCCGGGGGCGGTGGAGTCGAGGATCGTCAGCGGCACACCGTGCGTGCGGGCGATGACCTCGGGAGCGAGCGACGAGCCACCCATCCCGGACAGCACGACGCGCGTGATACCCCGGCCGAGGAGCTCGGAGCGCAGCGCCTCGATCTCGGCGACGAGCGGACGCGACACGGTGACGGCCTGCACCCAGCCGAGTCGGTGGGACGCCTCGGCGGCCGCATCAGGACCCCACAGGTCGGCGTCACCGGCGGTGATGCCGCTCGCCACCAGATCGGCCACGAGCCGGGGCACGGTCTTCTCGACGACGTCGGAGACATGCCCCGAGACGTGGATCTCGAAGCTCAACGGGCGCTCTCCAGAGCCTCCGTCACCGTGCCCTGCAGGTCGTGCCACGACGCGATGAACTTGTCGACGCCCTCGTCCTCCAGCAACTGGGTGACGTCTTCGAGGTCGATTCCCACCTCGGCGAGGTCGGCGAAGACCTTGTGCGCGGCCTCGTAGGCTCCGGTGACGGTGTCGCCGGAGATCACACCGTGGTCGAAGGTCGCCTCGAGGGTCTTCTCGGGCATCGTGTTGACGGTGCCGGGGGCGACGAGCTCGGTGACGTAGAGGGTGTCCGGCAGCGCGGGGTCCTTGACACCGGTCGAGGCCCACAGCGGACGCTGCAGGTTCGCGCCGGCGGCGACGAGGTCCTGGGCGCGCTGCTCGGCGAACTTCTTCTCGAAGAGCTCGTAAGCCAGGCGCGCGTTGGCGACACCGGCGAGCGACTTCAGCTCGTTCGCGGCATCCGATCCGATCGCCGTGAGGCGCTTGTCGACCTCGGTGTCCACACGCGAGACGAAGAACGACGCGACCGAGTGGATGCCACCGAGGTCGATGCCCGCCTCGCGGGCGCGTTCCAGGCCGGCGAGGTAGGCGTCGATGACCTCGCTGTAGCGCTCGAGCGAGAAGATCAGCGTGACGTTGACGCTGATGCCGGCGGCGATGACCTCGGTGATCGCGGGCAGGCCGGCCTTGGTCGCGGGGATCTTGATCAGGACGTTCGGGCGGTCGACCGCGGCGGCAAGCTTCTTGGCCTCGGCGATGGTGGCGTCGGTGTCGTGCGCGAGGTCGGGGGAGACCTCGATCGACACGCGACCGTCGACGCCGCCCGTCTGGTCGAAGATCGGGCGGAAGATGTCGGACGCGTTGCGCACGTCCGTCGTCGTCAGCTCGAAGATCGTGTCGTCGGTGGAGGCTCCGGCCTTGGCCTGCGCCTCGATGGCCTCCTCGTAGCCGACGCCCGCGCTGATGGCGGCCTGGAAGATCGAGGGGTTCGTCGTCACGCCGACGACGTTGCGGGTGTCGATGAGCTCCTGCAGGTTGCCGGTCGTGATGCGCTGACGCGACAGGTCGTCGAGCCAGATGCTGACGCCGGCGTCGGAGAGGTCCTGGGTGGGCGTGCTCATGCGTTGTTCTCCTCAACGGTTGCGCGGGCGGCCGCGACGACGGCCTCGGTGGTGATTCCGAACTTCTCGAACAGGGTCTGGTAGTCGGCCGAAGCGCCGAAGTGGTCGATGCCGACCGAGCGTCCGGTGTCGCCGACGATGGAGCGCCACAGCGGGGTGGCACCGGCCTCGACGGAGACGCGCGCACGGACGGCTGCGGGCAGCACCGACTCGCGGTACGCCTCGTCCTGCTCGGCGAACCATTCGAGCGCGGGGGCCGAGACGACGCGGGCCTGGATGCCGTCTGCGGCGAGAGCCTCGCGGGCTTCGACAGCCAGCTGCACCTCGGAACCGGTGGCGATGATGATGACGTCCGGCTGGCCGCCCTCGGCATCGATGAGCACGTACGCGCCCTTCGCCACGCCGTCCGTGGTTGCGAAGCCGTCCTCACCGCGCGGGAACACCGGGATGTTCTGTCGCGTCAGGGCGATGCCCGCGGGGCCGGCCTGGCGGCGCAGCAGCTCGTGCCACGCGGCCGCGGTCTCGTTGGCGTCGGCCGGACGGACGACCGTGAAGTTGGGGATGAGTCGCAGCGACGAGATCTGCTCGATCGGCTGGTGCGTCGGGCCGTCCTCGCCGAGGGCGATGGAGTCATGCGTCCACACGTAGATCGACGGGATGTTCATCAGGGCGGCCAGGCGCACCGCAGGGCGCATGTAGTCGCTGAAGATGAGGAAGGTGCCGCCGAAGGCGCGCGTCTTGCCGTGCAGGACGATGCCGTTGACGATCGCGCCCATCGCGTGCTCGCGGATGCCGAAGTGCAGGACGCGGCCGTACGGGTCGCCCGACCACTCGTGCGTGGACCACTCGGTGGGGATGAAGCTCTTGCCCGACTTGATCGTCGTCAGGTTCGACTCGGCGAGGTCGGCGGATCCGCCCCAGAGCTCGGGGAGCTGGTCGGCGAGCGCGTTGATGACCTGACCGCTCGCGGCGCGGGTCGACACGGCCTTGCCCGCCTCGAACGCGGGGACCGACACGTCGGCCGGCAGCTCGCCGGACTCGAGGCGATCGAGCAGCGCCTTGCGCTCGGGGTTGGCCTCGGCCCAGGCGTCGAACGACTTCTGCCATTCGGCGCGCTCGGCTGCGGCGCGCTCGGCGAGGGAACGGGTGTGGCTGATGACGTCGTCGGCGACCTCGAAGCTCTTCTCGGGGTCGAACCCGAGCACCTTCTTCGTGGCGGCGAGCTCGTCGGCGCCGAGCGCGGAGCCGTGGATCTTGCCGGTGTTCTGCTTGCCGGGAGCCGGCCAGCCGATGATCGTCTTGAGGACGATGAGGGAGGGCTTGTCGGTCTCGCCCTTCGCCGCCTCGATCGCGGAGTAGAGGGCGGCGACGTCTTCGACGTATTCGCCCGTGCTCTTCCAGTCGACCGTCTGCACGTGCCAGCCGTAGGCCTCGTAGCGCGCTGCGACATCCTCGGTGAAGGCGACGTTCGTGTCGTCCTCGATCGAGATCTGGTTCGCGTCGTAGATCGCGATCAGGTTGCCGAGCTGCTGGTGTCCGGCAAGCGATCCGGCCTCGGCCGTGATGCCCTCCTGGATGTCGCCGTCGCTCGCGATGACGTAGATGAAGTGGTCGAACGGCGAGGTGCCGGCCGGCGCCTCGGGGTCGAACAGACCGCGCTCGTAGCGAGCTGCGTAGGCGAAGCCGACGGAGGTGGCGAGGCCCTGGCCGAGCGGGCCGGTCGTGATCTCGACACCCTTGGTGTGGCCGTACTCGGGGTGTCCCGGGGTCAGTGAGCCCCAGGTGCGCAACGCCTTCAGATCATCGAGCTCGAGACCGAAGCCGCCGAGGTAGAGCTGCACGTACTGCGTGAGGGAGGAGTGACCCGCCGACAGGATGAAGCGGTCGCGCCCGAGCCAGTCGGTGTCCGTGGGGTCGTGCCGCAGCACGCGCTGATACAGGAGGTAGGCGGCGGGGGCGAGGCTCATGGCCGTACCCGGGTGGCCGTTGCCCACCTTCTCCACCGCATCCGCGGCCAGGACGCGGGCGGTGTCCACCGCGCGCCGATCGATCTCGTCCCAACGAAGTTCCGACACTCGGTCGCCTTTCTCGAGAGGCAGCGCCTGCGCATGCCGCTCCGCAGTCAGGAAGGGAGGGGTTCGGCGCCGGCGCGCGTATGACCTCAGCATAGCGAGGACGCCAGACGGCCGGGGCGCGCACGTCGTCATGTGACAGTCGTGGTAGGGCGGCCCCGCGGAGGCCCTCCTCGGCGGATGCCCTAGACTGGACAGGTTCACAGCGGTGAGATGCGGGGAGCGATGGACATCACGACGACTGCCGGTTCGGCCTCCGTCGACACCTCTCGTGGCACGTCGTTCGGTGCGACCGTCCGCGCGTATGTCGCGCTCACGAAGCCCCGCGTGCTCGAGCTGCTGCTGGTCACGACGGTGCCGGTCATGATCCTCGCGGCCGGAGGTCTTCCGAATCTCTGGCTCGTGCTCGCGACGGTCGTCGGAGGCGCGATGAGCGCCGGGTCCGCCGCCGCGTTCAACATGTACCTGGACCGCGACATCGACGCGCACATGAAGCGCACCGAGAACCGACCCATCGTGACGGGCGAGGTCTCGGCCCGCGGCGCGTTGATCTTCGCGTGGACGCTCGCGGTGGCATCCACGGTGTGGCTCGCCGTGACGACGAACTGGGTCGCGGCATCCCTCAGCGTCTTCGCCATCTTCTTCTACGTCGTGATCTACACGATGATCCTGAAGCGCCGCACGGAGCAGAACATCGTCTGGGGCGGCATCGCGGGTTGTTTCCCGGTCGTGATCGGATGGTCGGCCGTGACCGGCTCGCTCTCGTGGGCGGCGCTCATCCTGTTCGTTCTCGTCTTCCTCTGGACGCCGCCGCACTACTGGCCGCTGTCGATGAAGTACAAGAACGACTACGACGAGGTCGACGTGCCCATGCTGGGCGCAACCCGCAACGGGTCGCAGGTCGGCCTTCAGGTCATCCTCTACGCGTGGGCGACCGTCGCGTGCTCGCTGCTGCTCATCCCGGTGGCGCCGATGGGGCTCGTGTACACCGTCTCGGCGATCGTCTTCGGCGGGTGGTTCCTCTACGAGTCGCACCGTCTGTACAACCGCGCCGTCCGCGGCGAGCAGGCTCGCCCCATGCGCGTGTTCCACGCCTCGATCACCTACCTGACGCTGGTCTTCGTGGCCATCGCGGTCGACCCGCTGCTGCCCTTCTGAGGCCGCGCCCGCGCGGCTGGGCTCACTGGGCTCACTTGACAGGTGGGGCCCCTTCGGCGCGTGGGTAGGGGGCGCGAGCTGCCACCTGGATCTGCAGGCCCGGGGTCGCTGGGCTCACTTGGCAGGGGCGCCCCCTCAGCGCATGGGTGGGGGCGCGAGCTGCCAGGTGAACCCGGTCGGGGTCGACCCGAGTGCTGGCGCGCGCAGAACGGCCGCCCTCCTCACCCGGGAAGCCCGAGTGCCGCGGAGGACGGCCGTTCTGAGGGTGTGGCGGCGCGGGTCAGCGCTGCTGCGGGTCGTTGGACGGCGACTCCAGGGTCGAGGTCGTGGCCGGGTCGGGCGCCGTCGTGTCTGCGGCCGAAACCGCGGTCGTCTCGGTCGAGACCGCCGGCTCCGAGGCCGCGCGCTCCGAGACCACGGGCTCCGAGATGACATGCTCCGAGGCGGGCACAGCTGCATGCCGATCCTGCTCTCCGGCGGTGCGGCGCGGCTCCCGCGGGAAGACCGAGCTCAGCGCCGCGGTGGCGAGGGCCAGAGCCAGACCGACGACGCCGGCGCCGAGGAGGATGCCGCCGAACACGCCCCAGATCTGGCCGACGTAGACGTCGACACCCGTGGCGGTGTTGTCGAGAATGGTCGCCTCCATGTGGCTGAGCTTCTCGACCAGGACGTAGGTGCCACCGCCGATCGCGGCAACCGATCCGGCAACGAGGATCCAGAACGGGATGCTGCGGACAATGCGGGGGTGAACGCTCATGGTGCTCCTTCGTGTCGCGACCGCTGTCGGCGGCCTCGAACACTCTGGGGGATCGACCTCTGCGTGCCCCTTCCGAAGCCTATGAGGCTTCTGTGTGCGCGACCTCTCGTTCGGTCGCGGGCGCCACACTCGACAGCGGAGCCTTCAGCGACATCACGACGGCGACCATCGCGGCTACGAGGGCCACGGCGAGCACCATGTGGATGTTCACGAGCGCGATCGGCAGGCCCGTGCGCGCCTGCCACAGGCCGACCGCGATCTGCAGCAGCTCGATGCCGAGCAAGAGGCCCGTCCAGCGCTGCAAGCCGGTCGTGCGGGGGAGCCGGATGGCGCCCGACACGAGGACGAGCGTCAGCACGAGGGTGATGTATGCGGGCCAGCTGTGCACGTGCTGCCAGAAGATCGGGTCGAGGCCGTTGCGGGCGGCGGCGTCGTCACCGGCGTGGGGCCCCGCTCCGGTGAGGAGGATGCCGACGACGACCGTCACGGTCACCGCGAGCGTCGTCACGTGCGTGGTGATGGCGTACGCCCGCGGCACGATCCGCGCGCGCGGGCCGGGCGTCGCATAGACGCGCACGAGGAACGCCGACGCCAGCCCGACAAGCGCCGCCGAGATGAGGTAGTGGAGCCCGACGATGCTCGGGTGGAGGTGAAGCCAGACCGTGATGCCGCCCACGACGGCCTGCACGATGATCCCGAGGCCGACCAGGAAGCTCAGGACGGGCAGCTCGCGTCGCGTCGCGCGAAGGCGGATGACGGAGAGGAAAGCGAGCAGCGCGACGATGACGAGCACGCCGGTGAGGGTGCGGTTGCCGAACTCGATGAGACCGTGGATGCCCATCTCGGGCGTCGGGGTGAGCGATCCCTCCGTGCAGTACGGCCAGGTCTCGCACCCCATGCCCGATCCGGTGAGCCGGACGAGGCCGCCGGTGCCGACGATGCCGATGTTCGTGATGACGAGCAGCCATCCCATGATGCGCGTCCATCGCGTGATGGCGGTCGGCATGATCGTCGCGACGAGTCCGGGGCGGGTTCGGACCAGTGACATCGGACTCCTCCGGGGGCGCTCGATTCGCGCCTCGTACGTTCCGGGCAGGCCCGCGGATGGGGGCGTTGCCTGTAGAATCGGGTGTGTTCGGGATGGCGGCGCGTGTGCACGTCGTCCCTCATAGTCTAGGCGCGGCATCCGCGTCCATCAGGCCCGCGAATCGGCATCCCCGTCCACGTGACTCCCGTCGGAGTCGGGAATGCCGGGACGGATGAGACCGTTGCGGTGCGAAGAGGAGGAAAGTCATGTCGGATGTGCTGATCGACCGACCGGAACTCGAAGGCCTGGGGGTGTACGAGTTCGGCTGGCACGACACGGATGCCGCGGGCGCTGTCGCGCAACGCGGCATCAACGAGGACGTGGTCCGCGGGATCTCGGCCCTCAAGAACGAGCCGGAGTGGATGCTGAAGACGCGTCTGAAGGGCTATCAGCTGTTCGGCCGCAAGCCGATGCCCACGTGGGGTGCTGACCTCAGCGACATCGACTTCGACAACATCAAGTACTTCGTGCGCTCGACCGAGAAGCAGGCGCAGTCGTGGGAGGACCTCCCCGAGGAGATCCGCGAGACGTACGAGAAGCTCGGCATCCCCGAGGCCGAGCGGCAGCGTCTCGTCGCCGGCGTCGCCGCCCAGTACGAGTCCGAGGTCGTCTACCACCAGATCCGCGAGGACCTCGAGGCGCAGGGCGTCATCTTCATGGACACCGACACGGCCCTGCGGGAGCACCCGGAGTTCTTCGAGGAGTACTTCGGCACCGTCATCCCCGCAGGCGACAACAAGTTCGCTGCCCTGAACACCGCCGTGTGGTCGGGCGGCTCGTTCGTCTACGTCCCCAAGGGCGTCCACGTCGAGATCCCGCTGCAGGCCTACTTCCGGATCAACACCGAGAACATGGGGCAGTTCGAGCGGACGCTGATCATCGCCGATGAGGACAGCTACGTCCACTACATCGAGGGATGCACCGCGCCGATCTACAAGAGCGACTCGCTGCATTCGGCGGTCGTGGAGATCATCGTGAAGAAGAACGCTCGCGTTCGCTACACGACGATCCAGAACTGGTCGAACAACGTGTACAACCTCGTCACCAAGCGCGCCGTCGCCCACGAAGGCGCGACGATGGAGTGGGTCGACGGCAACATCGGCTCCAAGGTGACGATGAAGTACCCGTCGATCTACCTCATGGGCGAGCACGCGAAGGGCGAGACCCTGTCGGTCGCCTTCGCCGGTCCCGGTCAGCATCAGGACGCCGGCGCCAAGATGATCCACATGGCGCCCTACACCCAGTCGTCGATCGTCTCGAAGTCGATCGCGCGCGGCGGCGGCCGAGCCGGCTACCGCGGAGAGGTCCGGGTCGACGCGAACGCGCATCACTCGGCCAACACCGTGCGCTGCGACGCCCTGCTCGTCGACACCATCTCGCGGTCCGACACGTACCCCGCGATCGACATCCGCGTCGACGACGTCCAGCTCGGGCACGAGGCCACCGTGTCGAAGGTGTCCGAGGAGCAGCTGTTCTACCTCATGAGCCGCGGTATGCCCGAGGACGAGGCGATGGCCATGATCGTGCGCGGCTTCATCGAGCCGATCGCGCGCGAGCTCCCGATGGAATACGCCCTCGAACTCAACAAGCTCATCGAGATGGGCATGGAAGGCAGCGTCGGCTGATATGACCAGCGTCACCCAGGCCCCCGCCACCGGCGAGAAGGGCCACATCGACCCTGCAGCGGCATTCGTGCCCGTCCAGACGCGTTCCGAGCGGCCGTCGTCGTACGACCCGGCCGATTTCGGCGCCCCGACGGGCCGCGAGGTCAACTGGAAGCACACCCCCGTCGACCGGTTGGCCCCGCTGCTGGTCGACGAGGCCGGCCCGACCGGCGTCGTCTCGGTCGAGGTGAGCGCGCCCGCCGAGGTCGAGCAGGCCCGGCTCCGCGTCGGCGACGCGCCCCGCGGCGAGGTCTTCCGTCCCGAGGACCTGCCGAGTGCCATCGCGTGGTCGCAAGAGGCCGAGGCGCCGCTGCTGCGGATCCCCGCAGGCGTCGAGCTGAATGAGCCGGTCGTGGTCAGCCTCCGCGGCAACGGCGGCCTGGCCCACGCGCACGTCGTGATCGAAGCCATGCCGAACGCGCGGGGCACCGTCATCCTCCGCCACGAGGGGACCGCCGCCCACGCGCAGAACGTCGAGATCATCGCTCGCGACGGCTCGGCCCTCACGGTCGTGTCGCTGCAGCGCTGGGACGACGACGCTGTCCACGCCGCGGCGCACCAGGCCCGCGTCGACCGGGACGCCTCGCTCACCCACGTCGTGGTGAGCCTCGGTGGCGCGGTGGTCCGCGTGAACCCGTCGCTCGAACTCGCCGGTTCCGGGGCCGAGGGGCGGATGTACGGTCTGTCGTTCGCCGACTCCGGCCAGCACCTCGAGAGCCAGGTGTACCTCCACCACAAGGGCCCCCAGACCGTCGGCGACGTCCTGTACAAGGGTGCGCTGCAGGGCGAGAGTGCTCACAGCGTCTGGATCGGCGACGTGCTGATCGGCCCCGACGCCGTGGGCACCGACTCCTACGAGGCGAACCGCAACCTCGTCCTCACCGATGGCGCGCGTGCCGACTCGATCCCGAACCTCGAGATCGAGACCGGCGACATCCAGGGCGCGGGTCACGCGAGCGCGACCGGCCGGTTCGATGACCAGCAGCTGTTCTACCTGCAGGCGCGCGGCATCCCCGAGGCCGAGGCGCGCCGCCTGGTCGTGCTCGGATTCCTCGCCGAGATCGTCCAGAAGATGGGCGTGGACGAGCTTGCGGACGAGCTGCTGCGGGCCATCGAGGCCGAGCTCGCAGCCGGAGCCGGCGCGTGACCGCGCAGAAGGTCCTGAAGCTCAGCGAGCTGGAGCAGGACACGGCGGTGCGCGTCGTCATCGACAAGGTCCCCATGGCCGTCGTCCTCGACGCCAACGGCGAGGTGCACGCGATCGGCGACACCTGCACCCACGGCGACATCTCGCTCGCCGAGGGCTTCGTGGAGGGCGACACGCTGGAGTGCTGGGCGCACGGCTCGGCATTCTCGCTGCGCACCGGCCAGCCCCTGAATCTTCCGGCCTACGAGCCGGTCCCCGTTTACGAGGTCACGATCGACGGGGATGACATCCTCATCGACCCCGCCGTGACCCGCGATGTGAAGTGAAGTAAGGAACCCGACATGTCTGTTCTCGAGATCCGCGACCTGCACGTGACGGTCGAGACCGAGGCGGGGGCCACCCCGATCCTCAACGGTGTCACCCTCACGGTGCGCACGGGCGAGACCCACGCGATCATGGGGCCCAACGGCTCCGGAAAGTCGACGCTCGCCTACGCGATCGCCGGACACCCCAAGTACACCGTGACCGGCGGCTCGATCTCGCTCGACGGCGAGGACGTCCTCGAGATGTCCGTCGACGAGCGCGCCCGCGCGGGCCTCTTCCTCGCGATGCAGTACCCGGTCGAGGTGCCCGGCATCACGGTCACCAACTTCCTCCGCACGGCCAAGACGGCCGTCGCGGGCGAGGCTCCGGCGATCCGCTCGTGGACCAAGGATGTCAAGCAGGCGATGGCCAACCTGCGCATGGACCCGAAGTTCGCGCAGCGCAACGTCAACGAAGGGTTCTCGGGCGGCGAGAAGAAGCGCCACGAGATCCTCCAGCTCGAGCTGCTCAAGCCGAAGATCGCGGTGCTCGATGAGACCGACTCCGGCCTCGACGTCGACGCGCTCAAGATCGTCTCGGAAGGTGTGAACCGTGCGAAGGCCGACACCGACCTGGGCGTGCTGCTGATCACGCACTACACCCGCATCCTGCGCTACATCCAGCCGCAGTTCGTCCACGTCATGGTCAAGGGACGTATCGTCGAGGAGGGCGGCCCCGAGCTCGCCGACCGACTCGAGGAAGAGGGCTACGACCGCTTCCTCGACGCCGACACCCCCGTCGACGCGTAAGATCGTTACATGACCGCAACACTCGCGCCCGAGAAGTACGACGAGGTCACCGAGGCTCTCAAGGACGTCATGGATCCCGAGCTGGGGATCAATGTCGTCGACCTGGGCCTCATCTACGACCTCGCGTGGGACGACGAGAACGACGCTCTCATCATCCACATGACGCTGACCTCGGCGGGCTGCCCGCTGACGGACGTGCTGGAGGAGCAGACGGCTCAGGCTCTCGACAACGTCGTGGACCGTTTCCGCATCAACTGGGTGTGGATGCCGCCGTGGGGCCCCGAGCGCATCACGGACGATGGCCGCGACATGATGCGCGCCCTCGGTTTCGCGATTTGACGACTTCCGCAGACAAGCCCCCGTGGCCGCCGGACGGCGGAGACGGGGGCTTTCGTCATGCGGCGACACCTGCCGGCGGCGCGCCCGGACCCGCGACTAGGCTCGCGGAATGAGCATCCAGCCCCTCGACGCCCTCCCGCTCGAGACGCTGCGGCGACGGTCGAGCACGAAATGGCGATCGTACCCGCACGACGTCATCCCGATGTTCGTCGCGGAGACCGATTTCGCGCTCGCGGAGCCCATCACGCAGGCTCTGCGCGACGCGGTGGAGATCGGCGACACCGGTTATACGCCTCCGCAGCCCGGTATCGCGGAGGCGTTCGTCGGGTTCGCCCAGCGGCGATGGGGATGGACGGTCGACCCGAGCCGGGTCCGCTGGACCGGGGACGTCATGATGGGCGTCGTCGAGCTCTTGCGCGCCACGGTCTCGCCGGGCGATCGCGTCGTCGTCAACCCTCCGGTGTATCCGCCGTTCTTCGACACGGTGGCCGAGGCGGGCGCCATCGTCGAAGAGGTGCCCCTCGTCGACACCGGCACGGCCTGGGAGCTCGACCTCGACGGCATCGAGCGAGCCCTCGCCGGGGGCGCGCGGGCCGTTCTGCTCTGCAATCCGCACAACCCCACGGGAACCGTGCACTCGCTGGAATCGCTCCGTGCGCTCGCGACCCTCGCGCACCGGTACGGCGCCGTCGTGATCAGCGACGAGATCCACGGTCCCCTCGCGGCAGCCGACGTCGTCTTCACCCCGTTCCTCACAGCATCGCCGGAAGCCGCCGCCGTCGGCTTCGCGGTCACGAGCGCGTCGAAGGCCTACAACCTCGCTGGGCTGAAATGCGCCGTGCTCGTGACGGCATCCGAGACGAACGCTGACGTCGTTCGGGGACTGCCCTGGGAGGTGGAGTGGCGCACGGGTCTCTTCGGCGCGCTCGCAGCGATCGCCGCCTTCTCGCCGGAATCCGATGCCTGGCTCGACGGCCTGCTCGCGCGCCTCGATGTCAACCGGCGGCTGTTGGGCGAGCTGCTGACCGAGCACCTTCCGCTGGCGCGCTTTCGCATCCCCGACGCGGGATTCCTCGCGTGGATCGACGTGTCGGCGTACGGCTGGGGCGATGATCCAGCCGACCCGATCCGAGAAGGTTCCCGTGTCGCCCTCCACCACGGCCCGTTCTTCGGTACGGAGGGCATCGGGCACGTGCGCCTGAACTTCGGCTGTGGGCCCGACGTACTGCGAGACGCCGTCAGCCGTGTCGGTGCGTTCGCGCGTCAGACGGTGCTCACCCGCGGCTGAATCGGTGGCGCCGCACGCGCGTCGTCAGTTCTCGGAGCGCCCGAGACGCCAGTAGCCCATGAAGGCGACGGCTCGGCGGTCGACCCCGACGGTGCCGACCAGGTGGCGTCGCAGCGTCTTGATCGCGGATGCCTCTCCCGCGAGCCAGGCGTACAGCGGCGCGCGTTTCAGGGCGGCGCCGCCCTTCGCCGTACGCGGCACCTCCCACAGGATGTCGGCGTCGATGTCGATCTCCTCCACTTCGGCGCCGATGCCCGCGGGGGCGAGGCGCGCAGCGGTGTCTTCCACCGCCGGGATCAGATGCGCGTGACGTTCGCCGTCATCACTGCGCGCGGCGATGCGACGCTCGAACCCGGGGTGGTGGGGGAGGTAGTCGATATCAGCCACCGTGGGGACCTCGAGCACCACGGTGCCGCGAGCGTCGAGCGGCAACTGCTCCAGGATCGTCGCGATCGCAGGCGCTGCTGTCTCGTCGCCGGCGAGCAGGATCGCGTCGGTATCCGCCGGCGGAACGAAATCGATCCCGTAGCTCACTCCGACGTGCGTGGTCGTCGGCGCCAGGATGAGCACTTCGTCGCCGACGCGTGCGTTCGCGATCCATGCCGACGCCGGCCCGAGGACGTCGTGGGCGACCATGTCGATGTCGACTTCTTGCACGGTGGGGCGGACGGCGCGCGTCGTGTACGTCCGCATCACGGGGCGGGCGTCGGGGGAGAGGGCGCGCCACCCCTCGTACCAGTCGGGGCCCGTGGGCATCGTGTCGATCGACGCGGTGTCTGTGGGGAAGAGGATCTTCACCCGCTGGTCGAAGCCCGGATCACCGTACTCGGCCAGGTCTTCGCCGCGGAAGGTGAACCGGCGGAAGCTGGGGGTCAGGTCGGTGATCGCCGCGACGGATACGCGGAAGAAGTCGAGTGCGGGACGAGTCATGGTTTTCCAATCAGCTCTGCAGGCACGTGGTGACGGCCGATCGGCAGCACGAGCGGCCGCCCCGTGAGCGGGTCGGGGATGACGCGACTGTCGAGCCCGAAGACCGCGCGCACGGTCTCGGCCGTCAAGACCTCGGTGGGATCTCCGGCACCGTAGAGGCGTCCACCGGCCATGGCGACGAGGTGGTCGGCGTACCGCGCCGCGAGGTTCAGGTCGTGCAGGACCATCACGATCGTCGTCCCGCGGCTGCGGTTGAGGTCGGTGAGAAGGTCCAGGACGTCGATCTGGTGGCTCACATCGAGGAACGTCGTGGGCTCGTCGAGCAGGAGCACATCGGTCTGCTGCGCCAGGGCCATCGCTATCCAGACGCGCTGACGCTGGCCGCCCGACAGCTCGTCGACGGAGCGATCGGCGATGGCGGCGGTGTCGGTGGCGTCGAGGGCCCGGGCCACTGCCTCGTCGTCCGTGCGCGTCCACCGCGCCAGGGGCCCGTGGTGCGGGGTTCGTCCGCGGCTCACGAGGTCGGAGACCGAGATGCCTTCCGGCGCGATCGGCGACTGCGGCAGCAGACCCAGATCGCGGGCCACCTGTTTCGTGGGCAGCCGGTGGATGTCTTTGCCGTCGAGCAGCACACTGCCGGTGCGGGGGGTGAGCAGGCGTGCCATCGACTTCAGCAGCGTCGACTTGCCGCACGCGTTGGCGCCGACGATCGCGGTGACGCGGCCCCCGGGTACGACGAGGTCGAGCTCGTCGACGATGATGCGGTCGCCGTAGCCGAGGCGCACGCCGCGTGCTTCGAGTGAGCGGTCCGCGGTCATAGTGAGCCTCCTGAGCGGCTGCTGCGGATGAGCAGGAAGATGAGATAGGGGGCGCCCAGCACCCCGGTGACGACTCCGACGGGCAGACGGATTCCGAGCAGGTACTGCGCCGTGAGATCGGCGACGAGGACGAGCAGCGACCCGAAGAGTCCGGCGGCCAAGACGGGGGAGCCGACGGGCCCGAGCATCCGTGCGGCGATCGGGCCGGAGAGGAATGCGACGAACGAGATCGGGCCGGCGGCGGCGGTCGCGAAGGCGAGGAGCGCAACCGCGGCGATGATCAGCAGGACGCGACGGCGTTCGACGGGAACGCCGAGTGCTGCCGCGGTGTCGTCGCCGAGTCGCATGAGTTCGAGATCGCGGGTCAGCCAGAGCAGGGCCGGGACGACCACGATCATCGTGAGGGCCAGGGGGATGGCCTGGTCCCAGGAGGCGCCGTTGAGGTTGCCCGTGATCCACCGCATCGCCGCCTGCAGGTCCCACTCCGCCGCGCGCGAGAGCACGTAGGACACGACGCTGTTGAAGATCGCCGCGACGCCGATTCCGATGAGGATGAAGCGAGCCCCGGCCCCGCCGTCCTTGAAAGCGAGCAGGTAGATCATCAGCGCCGTCACGAGGGCGGCGACGGTGGCGAGCAGGGAGATGCCGGTCTCGCTGAGCGAGAGGAAGACGATGCCGACCACGGCGGCCGCGCTCGCACCCGCGTTGACGCCGATGATGTCGGGGCTGGCGAGCGGATTGCGCAGCATCGTCTGGAACACCGCGCCGCCCATGCCGAAGCACAGGCCGGTGAGGAGAGCGACGGTGGCTCGGGGCAGTCGCAGCTCGCCGACGGTGAACGAAGCGCCGGGGACGGTCTGGCCGGTGATGACGCCCCACACCTCGGCGGGAGTGTAGAAGGTCTGACCGACCATGAGCGAGACCGCGTACATGACCACGACGGCCGTCAGCAGGGAGCCGAGGACGATGCGTCGGCGCCAGGCGCGGCGGGCGCGGCCGGAGACGACGATGTCGACTGTCGTGCGGGGAGCGGCGGCGGTCACAGCGCGCGCATCTTCTGTCGGCGGACGATCGCGATGAAGAAAGGAGCGCCGATGAGCGCGGTCACGATCCCGACCTCGACTTCCTGAGGCCGGGCGATCACACGGCCGACGACGTCGGCGACGATCAGAAGGCCCCCGCCGACGAGAGCTGAGACGGGCAGGAGCCACCGATGGTCCGGACCGACGAGCAGGCGGCAGATGTGGGGCACGATCAGCCCGACGAAGCCGATGGGGCCGGCGACGGCGGTCGCCGCGCCGCACAGGATGACGGCGCCGAGCGCGGCGATCAGACGTACGGTGCGCACACGCTCGCCCAGGCCCGCGGCGAGCTCGTCGCCGAGCGCGAGGGAGTTGAGCGCGGCACTGGCCGCGAGACAGATCACCATGCCGACGGCGAGGAAGGGGAGCACGAGCAGGATCTTCTCGACGGTGGCACCGCCGACGCCGCCGATCTGCCAGAACCGGAAGACACTCATGACGTCGATGCGGGGGAGGAGGATGGCGCTGATCAGGGAGCTGAAGGCGACTGCTGTGGCGGCTCCGGCGAGGGCGAGCTTGAGGGGGCTCGCGCCGCCCCGGCCCAGCGAGCCGATCGTGTAGACGAAGACCGCCGCGATCGCCGCGCCGAGCATCGCGAGCCAGATGTAGCCGAACGCGCCGGTGACGCCGAAGAACGCGAGCCCGATGACGACCGCGAGCGACGCACCGCCGTTGATGCCGAGAATCTGCGGGTCGGCGAGGGGGTTGCGCGTGACTCCCTGCATCACGGCGCCCGATACGGCGAGGGCGGCTCCGACGACGAGAGCGAGCACGGTGCGCGGAACGCGCTTGGCGACCGCGGCCGCGGAGGTGCTCTCGATGCTTCCGCTGAGCCCGGCGACGATGTCGTCGAAACTGACCGCTCGCGTTCCGAAGGTCACCGAGACGATGCCGGCCGCGAGGACGAGCAGAGCGAGAACGATGAGCCAGACGACCCGCCGCCGCCGGGAGCGGCGCCGCGGGGGCGCGCTCACGGCGGCGGGGGCCGTCGTCACGGTCGTGACGCTCACGGCATCCGACGAGGATCGACTGCGGTCACGAGGTCGCCTTCGCGGCCGCCGCGCCGATCATGTCGACGTACGTCGACGTCAGTGGGCCGGTGATCGAGAGGGGGCTGGGGTTGGCCGCCGCGGCGAGCGGGTCGTTCGCCGCGGGCAGCACGACCACGGCTCCCGAGGCGACGGCGGGGATCCGCGACAGCAGCGGATCGGCCTGCATGGCGGCCAGCGTGGAATCGTCGCCGTAGGTCACGAGCACCTGGAGGTCGGAGAACCGCTCGATCTCCTCCGTGCTGTTGGTGATCCAGAACTGGTCGGTGCCCTGGGACTGCTCAGTAACGGTCGCGGCCGGCGTGAGCCCCAGGTCTTCGAGGAAGAGGGGCCGCGGGTCGGCGGTCGAGTAGAAGCCGATCTGGCTGAGGTCGGTCGCGTCGAAGGAGCTGAAGAGCGTCGTCTTGCCGGCGATGTCGGGGTAGGCGCCCGTCAGCTCGTCCAGGTGCGCCGTGAGCTCGTCGACGAGCGCCTCCGCCTCGTCCTTGAGGCCGAGCGCCGTACCGTTCATGACGGTGAGCTCCTGCCAGCTGGTGCCCCACGCGATGTCGGGGTACGCGACGACCGGCGCGATCTTGGTCAGGGTGTCGTAGTCGTCCTGCGTCAGACCCGAGTAGGCCGCGAGGATGACGTCGGGCTGCGTGTCCGCGACGGCTTCGAAGTCGATGCCCTCGGCCTCGTCGAAGAGCACGGGAGTCTCGCCGCCGAGCTCGTCGAGCTTGTCCTCCACCCAGGGGAGGATCCCGTCGCCGTCATCGTCGCCCCAGGTGACGGCGGGCATGCCGACCGGGACGACGCCCAGGGCGAGCGCGGCCTCCTGGTTTCCCCATGAGACGGTCGCAACGCGCGTCGGCTTGCTCTCGATCGTGGTCTGACCGAACGCGTGGTCGATCGTGACGGGGAAGGCGTCGGACGATGCGTCACCGGAGGCGGCGGGTGCCGAGTCGGGAGCGGCGGTCGAACCGCAGCCGGCGAGGAGCAGCGTGGCTGCGATCAGGGCTGCGGCGGCTGTGCGGATGCGGGGCACAGGGGCCTCCAAGAGGAGAGGTGAGTAAGGGCAGGCTTACTTTACGTCCGCCATGCCGATCCCGCCAATCCGCTGCAGTCGCCCTGAAGGTCAGGGGACCCGCGGAGCGGAGCGCTGACACCGAGTAGGATGAGAGGCTGGCCGTTCGGCCGACCTCCCTGTTCCTGACGATTGGACGTTCGCTGTGCTCGCCGTGCACGACCTCGAAATCCGCGTGGGCGCGCGCACGCTGATGGCGGACGTGTCCTTCCGCGTCTCCGACGGCGACAAGATCGGACTCGTCGGGCGCAACGGCGCGGGCAAGACCACTCTCACCAAGGTGCTCGCCGGTGACCTCTTGCCGAGTGACGGCAAGGTCGAACGTTCGGGCGAGCTCGGCTACCTCCCGCAGGACCCCCGATCGGGTGACCCGGAGATGCTCGCACGCACGCGCATCCTCGACGCGCGCGGCCTCGGCACGATCGCGGTGGAGATGCAGAGCGCGTCGCTCGAGATGGGTTCCGAAGACGAAGCCGTGGCGGGAAAAGCCATGCGCCGTTACGGCAACCTCATGGAGCGTTTCGAGGCGCTCGGCGGCTATGCAGCCGAGGCCGAAGCGGCATCCATCGCCCACAACCTGTCGCTGCCGGATCGGATCCTCGACCAGCCGCTGAAGACCCTGTCCGGTGGGCAGCGGCGACGCATCGAACTCGCCCGCATCCTGTTCTCGGACGCGCAGACGATGATCCTCGACGAGCCCACGAACCACCTCGACGCAGACAGCGTGGTCTGGCTGCGCGAGTTCCTCAAGGGATACAAGGGCGGACTGATCGTCATCAGCCACGATGTGGAGCTGGTCGGCGAGACCGTCAACCGCGTCTTCTACCTCGACGCCATGCGCCAGGTCATCGACGTCTACAACATGAACTGGAAGAACTACCTGCGCCAGCGGGTCGCCGACGAGGAGCGCCGCAAGAAGGAGCGTGCGAACGCCGAGAAGAAGGCCACCGCACTGCAGCAGCAGGCGGCCCGGTTCGGTGCGAAGGCGAGCAAGGCCGCCGCGGCGCACCAGATGGTGGCACGCGCTGAGAAGCTGCTCTCCGGTCTCGACGAGGTGCGCCAGGAGGACCGCGTCGCGAAGCTGCGCTTCCCCAAGCCCGCCCCGTGCGGCAAGACGCCGCTGATGGCGTCAGGGCTGTCCAAGTCCTACGGGTCGCTCGAGATCTTCACCGACGTCGATCTCGCGATCGACCGCGGCTCGAAGGTGGTCGTGCTGGGGCTGAACGGTGCCGGCAAGACGACGCTGCTGCGCATCCTCGCGGGCGTCGATCAGCCCGATACCGGAGTGCTGGAGCCGGGGCATGGGCTTCGTATCGGCTACTACGCGCAGGAGCACGAGAACCTCGATGTGGCGCGGTCCGTGCTGCAGAACATGATGTCCGCGGCGCCGGACATCACCGAGACCGAGGCGCGCAAGGTGCTCGGGTCGTTCCTGTTCACCGGAGACGACGTGCTCAAGCCCGCGGGTGTGCTCTCCGGCGGAGAGAAGACACGGCTCTCGCTCGCGACCCTCGTCGTCTCGTCGGCGAACATGCTGTTGCTCGACGAGCCGACGAACAACCTCGACCCCGCCTCACGCGACGAGATCCTCGGAGCGCTCGCGCACTACGAGGGCGCTGTCGTGCTGGTGTCGCATGACGAGGGCGCGGTGGAGGCCCTCAACCCCGAGCGAGTGCTGATCCTGCCCGACGGCGTCGAGGACATCTGGGGACGCGACTACCTCGAGCTCATCACCCTGGCCTGACCTGACCTGACCTGACCTGGCCTGGCCGGGCCTGAGCCGACCGGGCCGCGCGATCAGCTGCGCGACGAGTCGAGGATCGCGTCCTCGTCCTCCATGTCGCGGTCGCGCTTGGTGTCGCGACGGCGACGCAGGCTGGGCGGGACGACCGACGACTCGTGCGGACCGGATGCCGTGCCGGCAGGCGCCGGTGATTCCTCGGAGACCGGGGCGGTGAGCGCGGCGGCGGCTGCGGCATCCTCTTCGTCTTCACGCCGGTGACGGCGCTCGGTGCGGATCATGTACCAGATGAAGACGAAGCCCATGATCGCGAACAGGATCCACTGGATCGCATACGACAGGTGCGGTCCCGGATCCTCGGACGGGCTCGGCATGGCTCCGAGGCTGTCGGCGGGGGCGGGGTCCTCGGAGACGAGGAGCCCGTACGCCGACGTCACGACATCGCCGGCGAGGCCCGCTTCTCCGGCGACGAGGTCGACGTTGATCGTCGGGACCTGGCCGTCGGGCGCCGAGCGCCCCGAGGTGGGGGCGGCTTCGGCGGGCTTCAGCCGGGCCACCACCGTCACCGTGCCCGAGGGCGGTGCGGCTATCGCGGCCGGCACGGGGCTGTCGGACGCCGGTGGAACCCAGCCGCGATCGACGACGAAGATGCGACCGTCCGTCGTCTCGAACGGCACGAGGACCTCGAAGGCCGATGTGCCCCCGTGCGGGCGGTTGCGAACGAGCACCTGATCGTCGGCGCGGTACTGGCCGATCAGCTCCACGGGGTGCCACTCGTCCGCCGGGTCGAGCTCCGCGCCTGACGGCAGGATGTCGGACAGCGGCGCGGGGTCGGCGTCGTAGTTCCGCTCGACGAGCTCGAGCTGAGCGCTGCGCTCTTCGTTGCGCGTGAACTGCCAGTTCGACAGGTAGGCGCAGGCGATCGCGAAAGCCACGGCGACGGCGACATAGCCCGTCCAGCGCACAGCGGTCTTGCCTCTCACGACCCACCTGCTTCGCTGTTGTCGACGACGAGACGCTCCACGCTCACGGGGAAGTCGCGTGCGGCGACGAACTCTCTCAGGTATGCGACGTGGTCGTCGCAGGCCACCCAGATCTTCCGCCGGTCGGCGGTATGGATGCGGGGATTGCGCCAGATGACCCGCCACCGTGCCGACGCGCGGCATCCGGCGCGGGAGCACTCGATGTCGTTCACTCCGGCCGCGACTCCCGGATCTCGATCACGGTCGGCTTCGCGGGTTCCTGCGGCTTGCTCGGCGACTCCTCCGGGCGCTCGGGCAGCGCCGCGAGGGGTGAGACGGCCGCGGGTTCGCGCACGTCGTCGCCGACGTTCGCGATGACCACCGCGAAGTAGGGGAGGAAGATCGCACCGACCGCGAGGGCGGCCGTGTGCCAGCCGTAGGGGGCGATGACGACCATGAGGACGAAGCACACCACGCGCACCGCCATCATGATGAAGTACTTCGTCATGCGACGGTTCGAGTCGTCGTGCGGGGCTCGCGGGAGCGAGGTCGCCGACGGTGTGGCGGTCTGATGCTTCACGGTGCATCAAGGATACGCCCGCGGTGAGTGGTGCGGCCGGGCTCAGAAGCTCGACGAGTAACTGGTGTAGCTGTCCTGCTCGATGGCCCAGCCGATGAACGACGCGACGATGATGATGCCGACGATCGCGAGAGCGAGGCCCGCATAGCCGACGATGAGGCCGGCCAACGCCATTCCTCGCCCGTTCTCGTTGGTCCGCTTGATCTGCGACAGCGAGATGTGGCCCATGATCACACCGGCGACCGACCCGATGACCGGGAGCAGCCAGATGAAGCCCACGATCGAGGCGATCATCGACACGATCGCGAGCGTGTTCGTCTTCTGCGGCTGGTAACCGCCGTGGCCGTACGCCGGGGGCGGATACCCCGCCGGCTGGTACGCCTGCTGCTGGGGCGGGGTGGCGTACGGCGGCGCCGGGGGCGGGACCGGCGCGCCGGAGGCGGGCTGTCCGGGCGCGGGGTACGGCTGCTGCGGCTGGGGCTGGTCGCTCACATCTGCTCCTCGTCGACGTCGGGCCGCCAGCTTATCGGTCGTCAGCCTCGCGCACGCTCCCGCTAGGCTTGCGGGGTTCCCGCCGCAGACACAGGAGAGTCGCATGTCCACGTCCCGAGTCGTTCTCGTCACCGGAGGAAACCGCGGCATCGGCCGCGCGATCGCGGAGCGTTTCATCGCCGACGGTCACCGCGTCGCTGTGACGGCACGGTCGGGCGAAGGCCCCGAGGGTGCGCTGACGGTTCGTGCCGACGTGACGGATGCGGCATCCATCGACGCAGCGTTCACCCAGGTGGAGAGTGAACTCGGTCCCGTGGAGGTCGTGGTCGCGAACGCCGGGATCACGAAGGACACGCTTCTGCTGCGTATGACGGAGGACGACTTCGACTCCGTCGTCGCGACGAACCTCGGTGGCGCCTTCCGTGTCGTCAAGCGCGCCTCGAAGGGCATGCTGCGGGCGAAGTGGGGCCGCGTCATCCTCATCTCGAGCGTCGTCGGGCTGTTCGGTTCGGCGGGGCAGATCAACTACTCCTCGTCGAAGGCCGCGCTCGTCGGCTTCGCCCGTTCGCTCACCCGAGAGCTCGGCGCGCGCGGCATCACCGCGAACGTCGTCGCGCCGGGGTTCATCGAGACCGACATGACGGCGGCTCTTCCCGAGGAAACACAGGCCGAGTACAAGCGCAGCATTCCGGCGGGTCGTTACGGCTCGTCTGCCGACGTGGCCGGGGCTGTGGCCTGGCTCGCCTCGGATGACGCGGCGTACATCTCCGGCGCTGTCATCCCGGTCGACGGCGGCCTCGGAATGGGACACTGACGCGCCGTCGAGCGTCACATGAGCGCGGCGACGATCTCGCGCCCGAGGCGGTCGGGCTGCGAGAACTGCGGCCAGTGACCTGAACCGAGCTCGACGACCGTGACGTCGTCGAGAGCGTCGAACTCCTCGAGGAACGGCGGCCACGCCGTCAGCATCTCGCGGACTCCCGGTTCGTCGGCCGAGCCCGACAGGACAGTCACCGGGATGCCGTGTCGGCGGGCGTCGCGCAGCTCGACGGCGTCGGTCGGCACCGCGGCCGGAACCGGGTGCGTGCGAGCCGCCCACCGGGCACGCGTGCCGTCGTCGAGGTCGGCGACATCCGGTTCGTCGAAGAACTCCCAACCGGGGAACGGCACGACGCCGTCGACGACCGGGAACGCCGAGATCTCGGCGCCGGGCGCGGGCGGAAGAGTGTCGACGAGGACGACCCGCGCGATGCGATCGGGGCGCCGGTCAGCGGCCGCCCACGCGACGTTCCCGCCACCGCTGTGCCCCACGAGAGCGAGCTGGCCGGGGAGGTCGTCGATACGGGCGACCACCGCGTCGACCCAGTCGCGGAGCGTCGTCGAGGGCGCTCCGGCGGTGTCACCGACACCGGGCATCGTGAGGGCGTGCGGGTGGTGTCCGGCATCGTGGAGGGCGGGGACGACATCGTCCCAGGACGAGGCGTCGAGCCAGAGGCCCGGGATGACGATCACGTGCATGACCCGACCGTAGCGCTCGGCCCGGACACGCGACAGCCTCGTCTCAGGGGAGGAGCGGGATGACCTCTCGCAGGTCGACCGGGCCGACCACGACGTCCGCCTGGCGGCGCACCGCGGGCTTGGCGTTGAACGCGACGCCGAGGCCGGCAGCCGCCATCATCCGCAGGTCGTTCGCCCCGTCGCCGATGGCGATCGTCCGGGTGAGAGGAACCTCGTGGCCGTCCGCCCATTCGCGCAAGGACGCCGCTTTGGCCTCCGCGTCGACGATGGTGCCCGCGACCGTGCCGTCCAGCGTCGCGCCGTCGGTGCCGAGCCGATTGGCGCGCCACAGGTCGACCGCCAGCCCGGGAGCGATGTGATCGAGCACCTCGTGGAAGCCCCCGGAGACGACAGCGGCAGCGCCGCCGCGCTCGTGGATGGCGGCGATGAGCTCAGCCGCGCCCGGCGTCGGCTCGACGCGCGACCGCACCCGCTCGAAGGCCGTGAGCGGCACTCCCGCGAGCTGTGCGACGCGTGAGCGCAGGCTCGACCCGAAGTCGACCTCCCCGCGCATCGCCGCCTCCGTCGCGGCGGCGACCTCCGCGCCGCGTCCTGCTTCGTCGGCGATGAGCTCGATGACCTCGTTGCGCAGGAGGGTCGAGTCGGCATCGAAGACGACGAGGAAACGCGCGTGGGGCATGACCACCACGCTAGCGGGAACGCGCGTCAGCGCTCGACGCGCGCGTTCTTGCCGACGACGGTGATGCCGGTGTCGGTCACCGTGAAACCGCGGGCGAGATCGCGCTCACGGTCGACGCCCACCGTGGCACCGTCTTCGAGCACGACGTTCTTGTCGAGGATCGCCCGGTGCACACGCGCCCCCGCGCCGACGCTGACGTAGTCGAACAGCACCGAGTCGGTTATGGTCGCGCCGCCCCCGGAGAGTGTCCACGGGCCGACGACGCTGCGCTCGAGATGGGTCCCCGACAGCACGGAGCCGAGCGAGACGATCGAGTCGATCGCATTGCCCATGCGTCCCACGCTGTCGCGGACGAACTTCGCCGGCGGCGAGTTGACGGCTTGGGAGTGGATCTGCCAGTCGGTGTTGTACAGGTTGAAGATCGGCAGCGTCGAGATGAGGTCCATGTGGGCGTCGAAGAACGACTCGATGGTGCCGACGTCGCGCCAGTAGTTGCGATCCCGCGGGGTCGAGCCGGGCACGTCGTTCCGCTTGAAGTCGTAGACGGCCGCCTCGCCTCGGTTCACGAAGTAGGGGATGATGTCGCCGCCCATGTCGTGGTTCGACGTCGGCAGCTCGCCGTCGGCCTCGACCGCCTCGATGAGGGCGTCGGTGTCGAAGATGTAGTTGCCCATCGAGGCCAGCACCTCGTGCGGCGAGTCGGGCAGCCCGGCGGGGCTCTGCGGCTTCTCGAGGAACTCCCGGATGCGGGTCTCGTCAGCGGGGTCGACGTCGATGACCCCGAACTGGTTGGCGAGCCCGATGGGCTGGCGGATGCCGGCGACTGTCGCGCGGGCGCCGGAGGCGATGTGCGCGTCGAGCATCTGACGGAAGTCCATGCGGTACACGTGGTCGGCGCCGATCACGACGACGATGTCGGGCTTCTCATCGTTGATGAGGTTCAGGGACTGGAGGATCGCGTCGGCCGAGCCGGAGAACCACCGCTTTCCCAGACGCTGCTGTGCGGGAACGGAAGCCACATAGGAGTCCAGCAGGGCCGACATGCGCCACGTCTGCGACACGTGGCGGTCGAGGCTGTGCGACTTGTACTGGGTCAGCACGACGACCTGGCGCAGGCCCGAGTTGATCAGGTTGGAGATCGCGAAATCGATCAGGCGGTACTGGCCGCCGAACGGGACGGCGGGCTTGGCGCGGTCTGCCGTCAACGGCATCAGGCGCTTTCCCTCGCCGCCGGCGAGAACGATTCCGAAGACCTTGGGCGCTGCTGGCATGGCACCACACTAGGCCCGCCGAACGCTCCTGTACTAGCGTTCGAGACATGCGTGTAGACATCGTCTCGAAGGAGTATCCTCCCGCGATCTATGGGGGAGCGGGGGTGCACGTCACCGAGCTCGTCCGCGCCCTGCGCGCGTCGATGGAGGTGCAGGTGCGCGCCTTCGGGGCCGACCGGGAGGAGCCCGACACCACGTCCTATGCCACACCGGTCGGACTCCTCGACGCGAACGGCGCGCTGCAGACGCTCGGCACCGACCTCGAGATCGTGGGGGATGTCGCCGGCGCGGACGTCGTGCACAGCCACACCTGGTACGCCAACTTCGCGGGTCATCTCGCCTCGCTCCTGCACGGCATCCCGCACGTCGTCACAGCGCACTCGCTCGAGCCGCTGCGTCCCTGGAAGGCCGAGCAGCTCGGCGGCGGCTACGCCGTGTCGAGCTACATCGAGAAGACGGCATACGAGAACGCGGCCGCGATCATCGCCGTGAGCGACGGCATGCGCCGCGACATCCTGCGCAGCTATCCGGATCTCGATCCCGAGAAGGTCTCGGTGATCTACAACGGCATCGACGTCGAGTCGTGGCGCCCCGTCCACGATCCCGCGGTCCTCGAGCGCCACGGCATCGATCCCGCACGCCCCTCGGTGGTCTTCGTCGGCCGCATCACGCGGCAGAAGGGGCTGCCCTACTTCCTGCGCGCGGCTCGTCTCCTGCCCGCCGACGTCCAGGTCGTCCTCTGCGCGGGCGCGCCCGACACGGCCGAGATCATGGCCGAGGTGCAGGGGCTCGTGCGCGAGCTGCAGGCCGAGCGCTCGGGTGTCGTCTGGATCGAGGAGTTCCTTCAGCGCGACGAGCTCTGCGCGATCCTCAGCGCCGCGACGACGTTCGTCTGTCCGTCGGTCTACGAGCCGCTCGGCATCGTCAACCTCGAGGCGATGGCGTGCGGCGCCGCCGTCGTCGGTACCGCGACCGGCGGCATCCCGGAGGTCGTCGTCGACGGCGTGACCGGGCGCCTCGTTCCCATCGAGCAGTCGGACGACGGCACCGGGACGCCGCTCGATCCCGACAGGTTCGTCGCCGATCTGGCCGCCACCTTGACCGAGGTCGTCTCGGATCCCGAGACGGCGCGACGCTACGGCGCCGCGGGCCGCGAGCGTGCCGCCGACTCGTTCAGCTGGGCCGCGATCGCGGACGAGACCGCCGCGTTGTACGCGAGAGTGGCGGGGCTCGGCCGCTAGGCTGAACCCATGCCGCAGGTCCTGGAGTTCTCCGACGTCGTCGTCCGCCGAAACGCCCGGAACATCATCGACCGGGTCGACTGGTCGGTTTCCGATGATCAGCGCTGGGTGGTGCTCGGCCCCAACGGCGCGGGCAAGACGACAGTGCTCCAGCTGGCGGCGAGCCTGCTCCACCCCACCTCGGGGACCGTCGAGATCCTGGGCGAGCGCCTGGGGCGCACCGACGTGTTCGAGCTCCGCCCGCGCATCGGGTTCGCCTCGTCGGCGATGGCCCGCCGCATCCCGGCTGAGGAGACCGTACTCGACGTGGTCCTCACCGCCGCCTACGCGGTGACCGGGCGCTGGCGGGAGGACTACGAGGACATCGATGAGCGGCGCGCCATGCGGGTGCTCGCAGAATGGAAGCTCGACGGTCTGGCCGAGCGCACCTTCGGCACCCTCTCGGACGGTGAGCAGAAGCGCGTCCAGATCGCCCGCGCCGTCATGACCGACCCCGAGCTCCTGCTTCTGGACGAGCCGACGGCGAGCCTCGACCTCGGCGCGCGCGAGGAGCTGCTCGCTCTCCTGGGCGGTTATGCCCAGGCGCCGACCACGCCCGCGATGATCATGGTGACTCACCACGTCGAGGAGATCCCGGTCGGGTTCACGCACGTGCTCCTCCTTCGCGAGGGTGGCGTGGTCGCTGCCGGTCCGCTGGCCGAGACGCTCACCGCGGACAACCTCACCGAGACGTTCGGGCTCTCCATCACGCTCACCGAGGAGGGCGGTCGCTACGCGGCTCGGGCGGCATCCTGAACCTGGTAAGATCGCTCTTTGGTGCAGACGCATCGCAGACTTCCCTCGCCCTGGCAAAATCCAGGGCACCACGTAAGGAATCCCATGAAGACTGACATCCACCCCGAGTACCGCGCCGTCGTGTTCCGCGACCTGGGCTCCGGCGAGACCTTCCTGACCCGTTCGACGGTCTCGAGCGACAAGACGATCGAGCTGGACGGTGAGACCTACCCCGTCATCGACGTCGAGATCTCGTCCGCCTCGCACCCGTTCTACACGGGCAAGCAGCGCATCATGGACTCGGCCGGTCGCGTCGAGAAGTTCAACCAGCGCTTCAAGAACTTCGGCTCCAAGTAAGTCGTTCTTCGATCAAGGCCCCGCTTCGGCGGGGCCTTCGTCGTTCTCGGCGGTGTGCTGTGCCCGCTCGCGCGATCACGGCTTGACGATCGGGATCGACGCCGTCTCGGCGGCGACCTTGCGGCGGTGCAGGGCGCGCTGCTCGGGCAGGGAGATGTCGAACACGACGGCGAGCAGACGGATGACGGTGGTCACAGCGATGCCGACGATGGCCGCCGCCACGATCGGGGCTCCGAGCGCCGATGCGCCGGCGAGCACCGCACACCCCACCGCTGCCGCGACGGCGTAGAGGGAGCCGACGTGCATGATGGCGACGGGAAGCCCGAGGATGACGTCGCGCAACATGCTGCCGCCGACCGCCGCGCACGAGCCGATGAAGATCGCCGGGACGATCGGAAGTCCCAGCACGAGGGCCTTGCTGGTTCCGAATGCGCCGAACAAGCCGATGACGACGGCGTCGAGGCCGATGATGACGGCGTTGAGCCGTCGGAAGACGTTGGACAGGAGCATTCCCACGAGGGCTGCCGAGGTAGCGGTGATGAGGTACCAGTTGCTCTGCAGTGTGACCGGCTGGACGCCGAGGAGCAGATCGCGGATGAGGCCGCCGCCCATCCCGATCAGGATCCCGATGATGACCACGCCGAGAGGGTCGAGCCGCTGCTTGCCCACGAACCCCGAGGCGAACAGAGCGCCCTGCACCCCGCCGAGGCCGACAGCGGTCAGATCCGCCCAGAGCGGGATCACGAACTGAGACTGCGTCACGGAACCATTGTCGTCGGTCGGCGCGATAATTGGAGGGTGCCCACCTACCGCGACGAGGTCGTGATCCTCCGCACCCACAAGCTGGGTGAAGCGGATCGCATCGTCACGATGCTCAGCCGTCGGCACGGCAAGCTCCGTGGCGTCGCCAAAGGAGTACGTCGCACGTCGTCGCGCTTCGGGGCGCGCCTCGAGCCGTTCATGGTCGCCGACGTGCAGATGTACAAGGGACGGTCGCTCGACATCGTGCAGCAGGCCGAGTCGCTCGGGTCGTACGGGGCCGACATCGCGACCGACTACGACCGGTACACCTCGGCGTCGGCGATGGTCGAGGCCGCCGACCGTCTGAACGAGGCCGAGACGACTCCGCAGCAGTACCTGCTGCTCGTGGGCGGCCTCCGCGCGCTCGCGCGTGGCGAGCACGACAGTCGCGCTGTGCTCGACTCCTACCTCCTTCGCGCCATGGCGCTCTCGGGGTGGGCGCCCTCGCTCGACGCCTGTGCCCGCTGCGGTCGTACCGGGCCGCACGACGGGTTCGTCGCGCCCCTCGGGGGCTCGGTCTGCGATGCCTGCGCTCCGGCGGGATCGGCCCGCATCGCGCCGGAGACCGGCGCCCGGCTCCGCGCCCTCATCGCCGGCGAATGGGAAACCGTTGACGCGGGCAGCCCCGGCACCGCCAACGCGGCATCGGGGCTGATCGCCGCGTATGCCCAGTGGCATCTCGAGCGCGGCATCCGGTCACTCGGACACATCGGCGCGGCGCGCTGACCACGGTGATGGCGGGCAGCTCGAACGCCTAGGCTCGAACCGATGAGTCCCAAGCCGTACACGCACCGCGACGCGGTTCCCTATCGCCCCCTCGACTGGACCGGGGTGTACCCGCCGGCGTTCCCGCGAGGCGGTGTCCCGAACCACGTCGCGATCGTCATGGACGGCAACGGACGATGGGCCAACCGCCGCGGACTCACCCGCATCGAGGGGCACCGCGCGGGCGAAGAGGTGCTGCTCGACGTCGTCGCCGGCGCCGTCCAGGCCGGCGTCAAGCACCTGAGCGTCTACGCGTTCTCGACCGAGAACTGGTCGCGGTCGCCTGATGAGGTGCGCTTCCTCATGGGCTACAACCGTGACGTCCTCCACCGTCGTCGTGATCAGCTCAACGAGTGGGGCGTGCGTGTGCGGTGGGCCGGGCGCAAGCCGCGCCTGTGGGGCTCGGTCATCTCCGAGTTGCAGTACGCCGAGCAGCTCACCCGCGACAACGACGTCCTCACGCTCACGATGTGCGTCAACTACGGCGGCCGGCACGAGATCATCGATGCGATGCGGGCGATGGGGGAGCAGATCGCCGCGGGGCGGATGAAGCCCTCCGCCATCACGGAGAAGGCCCTGCGCCGGCACCTCTATGTGCCCGACATGCCCGACGTCGACCTGTTCATCCGTTCGAGCGGAGAGCAGCGGACCTCGAACTTCCTCCTGTGGGAAGCGGCCTACGCCGAGATGGTGTTCCTCGACACGCTCTGGCCCGACTTCTCTCGTTCGGACCTGTGGGGTGCGATTCAGCTGTATCTCTCGCGCGACCGCCGGTTCGGCGGCGCTGTCGACGCTCCCACCGCGTGAGGCGCGAGCGGGAATAGCCCGCGCGCGCCAGGACGTTGCACCCGGTGTGACGGACGCAATCAAGATCGACGTGTGGAGCGACATCGCCTGCCCGTGGTGCTACATCGGCAAGCGCAACCTCGAGTCGGGCCTCGCGGCCACGGCGGATGACGAAGACGCTCCGCGCGTCGAGGTGACCTTCCACTCGTTCGAGCTCTCGCCCGACACTCCGGTCGATTTCGAGGGCGACGAGCTGGACTTCCTCTCGACGCACAAGGGGATGCCGCGCGAGCAGGTGCAGCAGATGCTCGACAACGTCACCGGCGTCGCGAAGGACGCGGGCCTCGACTACCACTTCGACATCCTCAAGCACACCAACACGGTCAAGGCGCACGAGCTGCTGCACGCCGCGAAGGCGGAGGGCCGTCAGCACGAGATGGCCGAGCGCCTGATGGCGGCGTACTTCACCGAGGGCCGCCACGTCGGACGGATCGACGATCTCGTCGAGCTCGCGGCCGAGGTCGGACTCGACCGCGACGTGATCCGCGCCGCGCTCGAGTCGGGCGAGCACCTGCCGGCCGTTCGCGCCGATCAGGATCAGGCGCGTTCGTACGGCATCAACGGCGTCCCGTTCTTCGTCATCGACGGCAAGTACGGCGTCTCCGGAGCGCAGCCTGCCGAGGCGTTCGCGCAGATCGCCCGTCAGGTGTGGGCCGAGCGGAACGGCGTCGAAACCGCGGGCTGAGCGCGGTCCGCACACGCGCGCAGGGTCAGCGCGGGAGGTTCGCCTCGATGACCGCGACGATCTCCGGCGCGTCGGGCTTCGTCTGGGGGCGGAAGCGGTGCACCTCACCGCTCGGCGTGATGACGAACTTCTCGAAGTTCCACATCACCGGGCCTCGCGCACCCTCCTCGTTGCGGATCTTCTTCAGCGCCTTGTACAGGGGAGCGGCGTGCGAGCCGTTGACCCGGATCTTGTCCATGATGGGGAAGCTCACTCCCCAGGTCATCGCGCAGTAATCGAGGATCTCCTCCATCGAGCCCGGCTCCTGACCCATGAACTGGTTGCAGGGGAATCCGATGACCTGGAGCCCGCGCTCGCCGTAGGTGCGCTGAAGCTGCTCGAGCTGCTCGTACTGGGGCGTCAGGCCGCACTTCGAGGCGACGTTGACGACGAGCAGCACACCGTCGCCGAGCTCCTCCAGCGTGGTGGCGGTGCCGTCGGCTGCGGAGAAGGGAATCGAACGGATGTCGGTGGTCGCTTCGGTCACGTCCCCAGGCTACGCCCGGCCGCCTTCCGGCATCCGTCCTTCTGGGAGAATGATCTGGTGAGTACCGTCGTTTCCGCTTCCCCGCGCCTGCGGATCGGCCCGATCGCCCTGGATGCACCCGTCGTCCTGGCGCCGATGGCCGGGATCACGAACACCGCCTTCCGTCGGCTGTGCCGCGAGTACGGCGCTGGTCTCTACGTCAGCGAGATGATCACGACCCGCGCACTCGTCGAGCGCAACGCCACCACCATGCGCCTGATCACCCATCACGAGTCGGAGAAGCCGCGCTCCATCCAGCTCTACGGCGTCGACCCCGCCACGACCGAGGCCGCGGTGCGGCTCCTTGTCGAGGAGGACCGCGCCGACCACATCGACCTGAACTTCGGATGCCCCGTGCCCAAGGTGACGCGCAAGGGCGGGGGAGCCGCCCTGCCGTGGAAGCTCGACCTGTTCCGCGACATCGTCACGCGCGCCGCGCGCGCGGCCGGCGACGTCCCGCTGACGGTCAAGATGCGCAAAGGCATCGACTCGGACCACCTGACCTACCTCGACGCCGGTCGCATCGCGGAGGACGCCGGGGTCTCGGCGGTCGCGCTCCACGCACGCACCGCGGCGGAGTTCTACTCGGGGCACGCCGACTGGTCGGCCATCGCCGCGCTGAAAGAAGCCGTCACGAGCGTTCCGGTTCTCGGCAACGGTGACATCTGGTCCGCCGACGACGCCGTGCGCATGATGGCGGAGACCGGCTGCGACGGCGTCGTCGTCGGTCGCGGATGCCTCGGGCGACCGTGGCTCTTCGGAGACCTCGCGCGAGCGCTGGGCGAACCCGGCTCAGCTGGGCCCGAGGTCGATGCCACGCTCGGGTTCGTCGCGACCGCCTTCCGCCGGCACGCCGAGCTTCTCGTGGAGTTCTTCGAGGATGAGGGCCGGGGATGCCGCGACATCCGCAAGCACGTCGCGTGGTACTTCAAGGGCTACCCGGTCGGCGGTGACACGCGGGCGCGGCTGGCGACCGCGTCGAGCCTCGCCGAGATCGACGACATCCTCGCGACGCTGGACTGGGCGGCGCCCTACCCCGGCTCGGCTGCGGAGGGGCAGCGTGGTCGCGCGGGAACCCCCAAGCGTCCGGCGCTGCCGGATCGTTGGTTGGATTCCCGCGACGTCGACGCGGCCGAGTCGTCGGCCATCGCCGCAGCGGAGGTCGAGAACAGTGGGGGCTGAGGTCACGAGCGGTGTCGGCGTCTCGGCGGGACGCCCCTCCGGCTACAACGACCACGACGCCGCCCGCTTCCACCGCGAGGAGCACCGCTCGCGCCGCGACAGCTTCGCCCGCGATCGCGCCCGTGTGCTGCATTCCGGCGCCCTGCGCCGTCTCGCCGCCAAGACGCAGGTGCTGAGTCCGGCGAGCCCGGCCGACTTCGCGCGCAACCGCCTGACGCACTCGCTCGAGGTCGCCCAGGTCGGGCGCGAGCTGGCCATCGCTTTGGAGCTCTCGCCCGACGTCGTCGATACCGCCTGTCTCTGCCACGACCTCGGACACCCGCCGTTCGGCCACAACGGTGAGCGGGCCCTCAACGACTGGGCCGAGGACATCGGCGGCTTCGAGGGCAACGCGCAGTCGCTGCGCATCCTCTCGCGTCTCGAGCCGAAGGTCGTCGATGCGTTCGGTCAGACCGCGGGCCTGAACCTCACGCGGGCGAGCCTCGATGCGACGTGCAAGTACCCGTGGACGGTCGAGCACGCCATCCCCGACCCGGGCGGACGGCAGAAGTTCGGCGTCTACCCCGAGGACGAGGCGGTGTTCCAGTGGATGCGTGAGGGCGCCCCGGGTCGCCTGCGTTGCATCGAGGCCGAGGTCATGGATCTCTCCGACGACATCGCGTACTCGGTGCACGACTTCGAGGACGCGGTCCTGAACGGCTACCTCGATCCGGCGCGGCTCGGGGATCCGCGCGAACGCGAGGCGCTGCTCACCGCGATCCAGAGCTGGGTGGGCTACGGCTTCACGAAGGACGAGCTCGGCGATGCGCTGTACCGTCTGACACTGCTTCCCGAGTGGCTCGAGTCGTACGACGGCTCGCGCGCGGCGATGGCACGTCTCAAGAACCTCACTTCCGATCTCATCGGCCGGTTCGCGCGCGCCGCCACGGCGGCGACCCGCGAGCACTACGACATCCCCGTCCTGACCCGCTTCCGCGGTCGGGTCATCGTTCCGCGCGTCATCGAGGTCGAGATGGCGGTGCTCAAGGGAGTCATCGGCGCCTTCGTCGTCTCGATCGAGGGACGCAAGGGGCTCTACAAGGAGCAGCGCCGCGTCCTGCGCCGCCTCGCCGACGCCCTGTGGGAGCGTCCGGAGCACCTCGACGCGCTGCACGCCGAGGACTTCGCCGCGGCGGTGACGGATGCCGCCCGCCGCCGCGTCATCGTCGACCAGGTGGCGACCCTCACCGACCGCTTCGCGATCGAGTGGCACGGCCGCCTGGTGGGCCCGGTCGACCTTCGCGAGCTGGGCCTGTGGTCGTCTGATCCGCGCGCGACGGCGCCGAGCCACTTCGCGCTGCCCGAGCCCATCGAAGGGCTCTGATGGCACGGATCCGGCAGACCGACATCGAAGAGGTCAAGGCGCGCACGAACATCGGCGACATCGTCGGCGAGCGTGTCGCCCTGAAGTCCGCCGGCGTCGGCTCGCTGAAGGGGCTCTGCCCGTTCCATGACGAACGCAGCCCCAGTTTCCACGTCCGGCCGCAGGTGGGGTACTACCACTGCTTCGGATGCGGTGAGTCGGGCGACGTCTACTCGTTCCTGCGGGCGATGGATCACCTCTCGTTCACCGAGGCCGTGGAGCGCCTCGCGGCGCGCATCGGTTACTCACTGCACTACGAGGACGGCGCTGCGGCTCCCGAGACGAGCGGTCGTTCCCGGCTGTACGCCGCCCACACCGCCGCGGCCGAGTTCTATCGGTCGCAGCTGTCCGCCCCGGACGCGCAGGCCGCACGTCAGTTCCTCGGCGAACGAGGCTTCGACGCCGGTGCAGCCGCGCATTTCGGGGTCGGATACGCGCCCCAAGGCTGGTCGGCGCTTCGCGACGCACTGCGGTCGCAGGGATTCACCGACGAGGAGCTGCTCACCGGGGGACTGGTCTCGAAGGGGCAGCGCGGCGTCTACGACCGGTTCCGGGGACGGGTCGTCTGGCCCATCCGCGACGTCGCCGGTCAGACGATCGGTTTCGGCGCTCGCCGCCTGTACGACGACGATCAGGGTCCGAAGTACCTCAACACGCCTGAGACGCCGATCTATAAGAAGGCGCAGGTCCTCTACGGCCTCGACCTCGCGAAGAAGTCGATCTCGCGGGAGCACCGCGTCGTCGTCGTCGAGGGCTACACCGATGTGATGGCGTGCCATCTCGCCGGGGTCACCGGAGCCATCGCGTCGTGCGGCACGGCCTTCGGTACCGATCACATCACGGTGCTGCGTCGCGTCATGGGCGACAGCGAGGGCAGCTCGGGTGAGGTCGTCTTCACGTTCGACCCGGATGCCGCCGGCCAGAAGGCCGCGCTGCGCGCTTTTGGCGACGAGAAGCGCTTCGCGGCGCAGACGTACGTCGCGGTCGCCCCCGAGGGGCTGGACCCGTGCGATCTCCGTCTGAACCGCGGTGACGCGGCCGTGCGCTCGCTCATCGAGGCGAAGGCGCCGATGTTCGAGTTCGTCATGGATCAGCGTCTGTCGACGTTCGACCTCTCCACCGTCGAAGGACGCATCGGCGCTCTGCGAGCAGCGGCACCGATCGTCGCCGACATCCGCGATGCCGCGCTTCGACCGGGCTACACGCGTGTCCTCGCCGGAAAGCTCGGGCTCGACCTTTCGGAGGTGCAGCCCGAGGTCGAGCGGGCCGCGCGCCGCGCGTCGGCGTCCGGGAGCGCAGGGGAGCGCACTCGCGGCGAGGCACCGGGCGCAGGCCGAGCGCAACCCTCCGGCGCGCCCGGCGCGGCCTCCGAACCGCCGCCCGTGTCGGTCCGTGTCACCCTCGCCTCACTGCCGGCCGCCCTCGAGCTCGAGAAGCGCGCGCTCATGGGCGTGCTGCAGTACGGGCACCTGCTCGACAAGCAGGCCGTCGACATTGCGCTGGGTCTGCCCATGCCGCATCCGGCTCTCGAAGCCGTCCGTCAGGCCGTCTCGATGCAGACCGATCTCACCCGGCCCGGATGGACCTCGGCTGCGGTGGACGCGACTCGGGAGCCCTATCGCACGCTCGCGATCGAACTGCTCACGGCGGACTTCCCCGCGGGAACCGAACGCATCGCGCAGACGACGGCGATGGAGTCGCTGCGCAAACTCCGCCAGCGGGCGCTCGAACGCGAGAAGGCCGAGCTGCGAAGCGCGCAGCAGCGCCTGGAACCGGGCTCGCCCGAGTTCCGTTCCATCGGCGTCGCCATCCGCGATCTCGACCTTCGGCTGCGGCAGCTCATGGAGTCGGAGTAGCCGCCGTCGGCGACGAGTAGCGGTCGAGCGATGAAAACGGCAGGATGATGCGCATGTCCCGACGACCCGACGCGGAGATCGCGGTGCGCTGCGACGATCTGTCGATAGCGCGGACGGGCGATTCCGATCGCGTCGTCGAGGGCGTCAGCGTCACGGTCCGGGCGGGAGAAGCCCTCGCCGTGATGGGCGCGACCGGATCCGGCAAGTCGACGCTGCTCTCCGTCCTGGCCGGCAATGCCCCGGCCGATGTCGGGGTCGTCGGCGGTGCTGCGGAGGTGGCCGGCCTCTCGGTGCGGAAGGGTGGCCGTTCGCGCCGCATGCTCACCTATTACGCCGGGCACATGCCACAGGCGGCGGGCGCTTCGCTCCCGGCTCGATTGACCGTGGCCGAAGTCATCGCCGAGCCCATCACCTCGCGTGACCGGCGGGTGAGTCAGCGCGCTCTGTCGCTTCGGGTCGCCTCGCTCCTCGACGAGTTGCACCTTCCGCTGGGGGCGGCCTCGCAGTATCCCTACGAGCTCAGCGCGGGCATGCGCCAGCGCGTCGCGCTCGCGCGCGCTCTCGTGCTCGACCCGAAGGTCTTCATCGGCGATGACCCGTACGCGAACCTCGACATCGAGGTGCGTATCGCGGCTCGAGAGGCCTTGCTCTCGCGTCGCGACGACACGGGGATGGCGATCGTCATCGCGACGAACGACGTCGAGACCGCCGACGAGCTGGATGCCGCGGCTCTCGTCCTGCACGGTGGCCGGCCCGTGGGATACGGGCAGACCGCATCGGATGTGGTCTGGACGCCGGACGGGCGATCGCGAGCGTCCTGACGGCCGCGACCCGCCCGGCGGTCGGCCGATGTCGTGAGCACCCCCGGAGCTTTGCTAATATAGACGGGTTGCCCGGCGCGAGCGGGGCGGCTGATCCTCGGTAGCTCAATTGGCAGAGCAATCGGCTGTTAACCGATAGGTTCTTGGTTCGAGTCCAAGCCGGGGAGCGAGAGACCCGCGTTATCTACCGCGGCTCTCACCGAAGGCCCGGGCTTCCACCCCGGGCCTTTACTCATGTGTCTGAGGTTCGCCTGGCACTCGATGCCCGTTCCTCGGCCTCGAAGCGGCGCGAAGTGCCAACCGGAGACGTGCGATCGCGCGAACGATCAGCCGAAGACGTGCAGTCCGAGGTCGTCGCTCAGCGCCTCCGCGCCGATGCGACCGCGCACGCTCGTCCCGTGCTCGTCGAGAGGCGGGCTCACGATGGCAGCGCCGAGCTTGCCCGGAGCCGACAACACGATCGCGCCGGAGACACTGGACTTCGCGGGGACGCCGACGGCTCGCATCCAGCGACCCGATCCGTCGTAGACGCCGCACGTGGCCATGACGGCGACGACGTCTCTCGCGATCCGCGCAGACACCGCCCGTTCGCCGGTCACGGGATTCACCCCGCCGAGAGCGAGCGTCGCGCCCATGACGGCCAGGGTCTGCGCGTCCACCAGCACGGCGCACGCACGGGCGTAGACCGCGACAGCGTCATCGGCCGTGACGGCGAGCGTTCCCTCATCGCGCATCAGATGCGCGAGTGCATGATTGCGGTCGCCGAGGAGGTGCTCGCTGTGGGCGACATCGTCGTCCACCTCCAGTCGGCGACCGGCGAATCCCGACAGCCCGGCCACGATGCGGCTCGCCCGCTCGTCGGGATCGTCTCCATCGACCAGCGCGCAGGTCAGGATGGCGCCGGCGTTCACCATCGGGTTCGGGGGTCTTCCCGTGCCGCTCTCGAGCTTGATGGCGTCGAACGCCTCGCCCGTCGGCTCGATGCCGACCCGGTCTAGAGCTGCGCCGTCGGTGTCAGCCAGTGCGAGAGCGAACAGGAACGGCTTGACGGCCGACTGGATGCTGAACGGGACATCCCCATCCACCGACGATCGGACCGAGCCGTCGGGCAGAGCCAGTGCGATCGCGCACAGGTCGCGGTCGGCCTCGGCGAGCTCCGGAATGCTCGTCGAGCGTTCACCGTCGCGCGCCGGCAGCAACCGTCCACGCAGAGCGTCGAGATCGTATGCACGCGGACCGCTGGCGTCGCTCATGGCGTCAGGCGTCGAGATCGTCGACGCCCGGCATCCAGGCGTTGCCCGGACGGCCCCAGCCGCGCTTCTTCGCGATCTTCTGCGTCGTCTTCCAGTCCGAGTCGTCGAGGCGGTCCACGTAGAGGATGCCGTCGAGGTGATCGAACTCGTGCTGCATGATGCGCGCGCGCCAGCCATCGACGCGGATCTCGACGGGGGAGCCGGCGAGGTCGGTGCCGGTCACGAGCACCTCCTCGGAGCGCCGCAGCGGGAACCGCTCACCGGGGAAGGAGAGGCACCCCTCCGACTCGTCGTCGGGATCGGGTGAGCCGGGCTCGAGGGGTCGCATCCAGAGCTCGGGATTGATGATCTCGCCGCGCCAGGGCTCGCCGTCGTCGTCCTGGTACGTGTAGACGTAGATCCGCAGGCCGACGCCGACCTGCGGAGCAGCCAGGCCGACCCCGGGGGCGGCATCCATGGTCTCGTACATGTCGGCGACGAGCCGGCGGATCTCGTCCGTGATCTCGGTGACGGGCTCGGCGGGGGCGTGCAGCACGGGATCGCCCATGATGCGAATCGGAAGAACGGGCACGTTGCGAGCCTAATCGAGCCCGCTTCGCCGTTATGGTCGAAAGGTGATTCCGTTTGTCGCGTCCCTCGATGACGTCACCGATCAGCTGATCGGAGTCTTCCGCGAACCCCGAATCCTCATCGGAATCCCGCTCGCGCTGCTCGGCGCCGTGTTCATGTCCTTCGGAGCGCTCTACCAGCACCGGGGCGTGCAGAAGGTCGAGCGTCTCACCAACTCGTCGGGAAGCGCCGGGCTCAACGGCTCGCAGCTGCTGAGTCTGCTGAAGCGTCCGTCGTGGGTGGCGGGGACGATCATGCTCGGGCTCGCGATCGTGTGTCAGCTCGCAGCGCTGACTTTCGCGCCGCTCATCCTCGTTCAGCCGCTCGGTGCGATCTCTCTCGTGATCACGACCCTGCTGAATGCACGCATCACCGGCGTCAAGCCGACGAAGCGGTCGGTTCGCTCGATCATCCTGTGCGTCGGAGGCATCCTCGCCTTCGTCACGGTGGCCGCGCTCGTCGCGACGGAGGAGCCGATCGATCAGGCGCAGCTCATCACCATCCTCGCTCTGCTCGCGGGGGTGCTGCTGATCTCGGGGGCCGTGTGGATGCTGGTGCGCAAGGGCGCGAAGCCGCTCTTCTACATCGCGGCCTCGGGCATCATCTACGGTTTCGTCGCGACGCTCGCGAAGGTCGTGATCTCGCGCATCCAGAACGGCGACTTCGAGTGGTTGACGCTCCTGTGCCTCGTCGGCCTGATCACCGCGACCGCGGTCGGTGCGTACTTCGTTCAGACCGCTTACTCCGTCGGTCCTCCCGATCTCGTCATCGCCGGGCTCACCGTCATCGACCCGATCGTCGCCGTCATCATCGGCATCGCCATCTTGCGTGAGGCCGCAACGGCGCCGTTGCCGGCATTCGTCGGCTTCGTCGTCGCCGGAGCCATCGCGGTCTATGGCGTGACGTCGCTGGCGCGGAACCATCCGCAGGTCGTGCTCGACAGTCAGCAGCTGCCGATTCCGCGCGGGAGCAAGGGCAAGCGCCTCGACGATTGAGCGGTCGCGTCGGTTCGAGGCGGCTCGCGCTAGGCTCGATACGGCACGGGGCGGTGGCCAAGCTGGTCAAGGCAGCGGGCTCATAACCCGACGATCGTGGGTTCAAGTCCCACCCGCCCTACGCACGAATGGCCGCCCGCGGGCGGCCATTCGCACGCACAGGGGCGTGAAGCGTCAGGGGTGCGTGATCGCGGGATCCTGCGGGAAGTCGGTGTTGTCGTCGCCCGCCTTGAGATCGGTGTCGCCGAGGTCGGAGCCCGCGCGAGCCGCGTCGGCCTTCACCTCATCGCTGGCGGCATCCGTCGGCGCGGCGCTGTCGGCGTGTGCGTCATCGGCGTCGCGGTGGTGGGGAGTGCTGTCGGACATGCGGCATCCTTTCCTCGGGGTGTGAGATCCAGCCTGCCGCTCGGATGGGTCGGGAGGAAGACGCTTGACATCGGATGCCGGGAGAAATCGTGACACGGTTGTGATTCTTCAGGTTCGTGCGCGATAATCGACGCCATAACCGAACACATCGCCGACATCCGGGCTCAGGTCGTAGGGGAAGACGTACCTGATGAAACGGAGAAGTCATGGCGACACCACAGGCGCGTGGAGTGATCTTCATCCACTCCGCGCCACGCGCGTTGTGCCCGCACCTCGAGTGGGCGGCGGGGCGCGCGCTCGGACGCGCGGTCAGCTTCGACTGGGAGGACCAGCCGGTGCTCGACGGCAGCCGTCGCGCGGAGTTCTACTGGGAGGGCCCCGCCGGAACCGGAGCAGCACTCGCAACGGCGATACGGGGCTGGGAGCACCTGCGATTCGAGGTGTCGGAGGATCCGACGCCGCGCAGCGACGGGGGCCGGTGGATGCACACCCCGAGCCTCGGCATCCATTACGCCCAGACCGATGCAACGGGCAACGTCGTGATCGGTGAGGACCGCATCCGCTACGCCATGGAGATCGCGGCGGGCGATGTGCGCGAGCTGCAGCGCGAGCTCGACGTCGCGTTGGGCGCAGCCTGGGACGAAGAGCTCGAGCCCTTCCGTCACGCCGGCGACGATGCTGCCGTGGTGTGGCTGCACAAGGTGGGCTGATTCCGAGTCGCACAGACCCAGTCGGCCCGTGCGTTCGTACCGAGCCCCGGTGGAATGATCCCGGGGAACGGGAGCACGTACGGGACGACTGACCCGAAAGAAGAACAGACCCCCGCGGAACGCCGTCCGCGGGGGTCTGTTTCGTGTTCCGAGACCGGTCAGGCCGATCGGAACGCGACGACGGCGTTATGTCCGCCGAAGCCGAACGAGTTGCTGATCGCCAGCAGATCACCGTCGCCGAGGCTCTGGGTCTCGCCCGAGACCCGGAACGGGACGGCGGGGTCCTGCTCGGTGATGTTGATCGTCGGCGGCGCGATCCGTTCGCGTAGAGCCAGGATCGTGAAGATCGCCTCGAGGGCACCGGTACCACCCAGCAGGTGACCCGTGGACGCCTTCGTGGCCGAGACCGGGATCTCGTCGATGCGGTCGCCGAAGACGCTGCGCAGCGCCTGGTACTCGTTGGGGTCGCCGACGGGGGTCGAGGTCGCGTGCGCATTGATGTGCGCGACATCATCGGGGGAGGCATCGGCCTGCTCGAGAGCAGCGCGGACCGCGCGCGAGGCGCCGGCGCCCTCGGGGTCGTTGGCCGTGATGTGGTACGAGTCGGCGGTGACGCCGCCGCCCACCGCGTAGGCGTAGATCTTCGCGCCGCGAGCCTTGGCGTGTTCTTCGGTCTCGAGGATCAGCACACCGGCGCCCTCACCCATGACGAAGCCGTCGCGATCGATGCTCGTCGGGCGCGAGGCCGTCGCCGGGTCGTCATTGCGGCGTGACAGTGCCTGCATCGACGCGAAGGACGCCATCGTGATGGGGTGGATCGCCGACTCGGTGCCACCGGCGATGACGATGTCGGCCAGGCCGTCCTGCAGGTGCTCGATCGCGTTGACGATCGACTCCGTGCTCGAGGCGCAGGCGCTCGCGACCGTCCGGGCGAAGGCGCGCGCCCGGAAGTGCAGCGAGAGGTTACCGGCGGCGGCGTTGGGCATGAGCATCGGAACCGTCATGGGCAGAACGCGTCGCGGTCCCTTCTCGCGCAGCGTGTCCCACGCATCGAGCAGCGTCCACACCCCGCCGATGCCGGTCGCGAAGTCGACACCGAGACGCTCGGGGTCGACCTCGGGGCTGCCGGCATCCGCCCACGCCTCCATCGCGGCGACCATCGCGAACTGCGACGCGGGGTCGAGACGCTTGGAGACAGGGCGCTCCAGCACGGTGTCGGGGCGCACGATGGCCTCGGCGGCGAAGTGAACCGGAATCTGGTACTTCTCGACCCACTCGTGCTCGAGTGTGCGCGTGCCGGAATGGCCGGCGAGCAGGCCTTCCCAGCTTTCGGGTGCGGTGCCGCCCAGGGGCGACGACGCTCCGATTCCGGTAACGACGATACGCGGGGTGCTCATGGATCTCCTCGGTGGAACCCCGGCGGGGGCGTGTGCCCCCGCCGGTGGGGGTTACGCCTGGTTGGACGTGATGTAGGTGACGGCGTCGCCGACGGTCTTGAGGTTCTTGACCTCTTCGTCGGGGATGGTGACGCCGAACTTCTCCTCGGCGTTGACGACGATCGTCATCATCGAGATCGAGTCGATGTCGAGGTCGTCGGTGAAGGACTTCTCGAGGGCGACCTCGTCGGCCGAGATGCCGGTCTCGTCGGTGATGAGCTCGGCGAGTCCTGCGAGGACCTCGTCGTTGCTGAATGCCATGGGGTTTCTCCTTGTTATCTCTGGACCGACCCGGACGCGGGCCGCTGTTCAGTCTAGGTGCGGGGACCCGCCCGATCAGGGAAGGACGACGACCTGCGCGCCGAAGACGAGCCCCGCGCCGAAGCCGATCTGGAGGGCCAGACCGCCGCTCAACTCGGGGTTCTCCTCGAGCAGGCGGTGAGTGGCGAGGGGAATGGATGCCGCTGACGTGTTGCCGGTGGTCTCGATGTCACGACCGATCGCGACGGTCTCGGGCAGCCCGAGCTGCTTGGCGAACTCGTCGATGATGCGCATGTTCGCCTGGTGCGGGATGAAGGCGACGAGGTCGCCCGCCTGGATGCCGGCCTCCTCGATGGCTCGCCGTGCGACCTTGACCATCTCCCAGACCGCCCAGCGGAACACCGTCGGGCCTTCCTGCCGGAGTGTCGGCCACGGCGCAGTCCCGTCGCGGAACTCCACGAGTGTGTGGTTCATGCCGACGGCGTCGGCCTTCGACCCGTCCGAGCCCCACACCGTCGGACCGATGCCCGGGGTGTCGCTCGGCCCGATGATCGCCGCGCCCGCGCCGTCGCCGAGCAGGAACGAGATCGTGCGGTCGGTGGGGTCGACGATGTCGCTGAGCTTCTCCGCGCCGACGACGGCGACGTAGCGGGCCGCACCCGCGCGAACGAGTGCGTCGGCCTGAGTCACTCCGTAGGAGAACCCTGCGCACGCCGCGTTGACGTCGTACGCCGCCGCCGGGTTCGCCCCGACGCGGTCGGCGACGATCGCCGAGACCGACGGGGTCTGCTTCGGGTTCGAGATCGTCGAGACGATGACGGCGTCGACCTGGTCGGCGGGAACGCCGCTGCGCTCGATCGCCTCGGCCACGGCATCCGCAGCCAGGTCGATGACGGTGGTCTCCTTGTCCGCGCGCACGCGAGTGACGATGCCGGTGCGCTGACGGATCCACTCGTCGCTCGAGTCGATCGGTCCGACGAGGTCGTCGTTGGGTACGGCGTTCTCACCGCGAGCCGCGCCGTACGCGTAGATGCGGGTGTGAGCGGGGCCGGTGGCCTGGCGAATGGCGGCGGTCATGCGGCACCTCCGGAGATGAAAGCGGATGCGGCGACGAGGTCGTCGGGGGTCTTGACGGCGACCGAGGGGACGCCGCGAAGAGCACGCTTCGCGAGGCCCACGAGGGTGCCGGCGGGGGCGAACTCGATGATGCCGGTGACGCCGTGCTCGGCGAACGAGGACATGCACAGGTCCCAGCGCACGGGAGACGCGACCTGGGCGACCAGACGGTCGAGAGCGTCACGGCCCTCGGCGACGACGGCGCCGTCGCGGTTCGACCACAGCGTGAGGTCGGGGTCGTTCACCGAGGTGGCGGATGCCGCCGCGGCGAGCGTGTCGACGGCCGGCGCCATGTACCGCGTGTGGAACGCGCCGGCGACCTGGAGGGGAATGACCCGGGTCGCAGCGACGGGCTCGGCGGCGAGGCTCGCGAGAGCGTCGAGTGCGCCGGCCGCGACGATCTGTCCTCCACCGTTGTAGTTGGCCGGGGTGAGGTCGAGCTCCTCCAGACGGGCGACGACGGCATCCTGGTCGCCGCCGAGCACGGCGCTCATGCCGGTCTGCTCGCGGGTCGCGGCATCCGCCATGGCGCGCCCGCGGAGTCCGACCAGACGCATCGCGTCATCGTCGCTCAGCACGCCGCCGGCGGCGAGTGCCGCGATCTCGCCGACCGAGTGGCCGGCGACGCCTGCCGGGCGAGCGCCGTCGGCGACGAGCGCGCTGTACGACAGCAGGCTGGCGGCGACGATGAGCGGCTGGGCCACGGCGGTGTCTCGGATGCGATCCGCATCCCACTCGGTACCGGCGGCGACGAGGTCGACCTCGGCGAGCTCGGAGAAGCGCTCGAGGCGTTCACGCGCACCCTCCAGCTCGAGCCACGGGGCGAGGAAGCCGGGGGACTGCGACCCCTGCCCGGGGAACACGGCGATGATCACTGTTACATCCTTCCAAGTTCAGTCGGTCGACCGCTGGCGACGATCGCACAACAATGCGGCGAACCTTTGTGTCGACCGTACAGTCGACGGGTCATGAGGAGCGTCCGACGGAGGCGCGGCCTCGTCAGCTCCGGCGCGACTGCGGCGCGCGTCGTCTCGTGAGGTCATTGCCGATAGAGCCCAGGATGAGCGCAGTCTGCAGGATGAGCGCCTCACGGGGCCCGGTCGCGTCCCAGCCGATGACGTCCGACACGCGCTTCAGCCGGTACCGGACGGTGTTCGGATGCACGAAGAGCTCGCGGGCCGTCGCTTCGAGGGAACGACCGTTGTCGAGGTAGCTCCACAGGGTAGCGACGAGGTCCGCAGAGTGGGCGAGCAGCGGACGATAGATCCGTTCGACCAGAGTTGCCTTGGCGACGGGATCGCCGGCCAGCGCGCGCTCGGGAAGCAGATCGTCGGCCTCGACGGGTCGCGGCGCATGACGCCAGGCACTCGCGACCGCGAAGCCGGCGAGAGCCGCGCGAGCGCTCTGGCTCGCATCGACCAGGGCGGGCACGGTGGGGCCGAGCACCAGGTGACCGGGGCCGAAACCGGGCTCGAGTCTCGCCGCTATCTCGAGGAAGGTCAGCTCGGGCACCGGCTCCGCCCGGCCTGGTAGGTCGGCACGCCCGATCACGATCACCAGGCGAAGGCCCTGAACGCCGACGAGGACGTCGACGCCCATCTTGCGCGCGGCACGGCGCAGCTGGTCGACGTCGAACTGCGGGGGAGCGGTGCCGACGAGGACGGCGACCGCACCGTGCCCGTGCCAGCCGAGCGCGGCGATCCGGCTCGGAAGCTCCTCGTCGGTCTCACCCGTGAGGATGGAATCGACGACGAGCGCCTCGAGGCGGGCATCCCACAACCCGCGCGCCTCGGCGGCGCGCGCGTACACGTCTGCCGCTGCGAAAGCGACGTCACGCGAGTACTTCAGGATCGCCTCGCGGACATCGTCGCCGCGGTGCGCCACCCGTTCCTCGGTGACTTCGACGGTCACCCGCACGAGCTGCAGGGTCTGCGTCAGGCTGACGCTGCGCAACAGCTCGCGCGGAGCCGCGGCGAAGATGTCGGCCGCGATGCGCGGGGTCGAGGTCGGATCCTCGTACCACTGGATGAACGAGGTGATGCCCGCCTGCGCGACCAGTCCTACGGAGGACCGGCGCGCAGGCGGCATCTCGGCGTACCAGGGCAGCGTCTCCTCGAGCCGATTGATCGTGGCTGTGGCCAGATCACCCGAGATCCGGCGGAGCCACGCGAGTGTCTCCGCCTTCGAGCTGTCGTCGGTCACCGAAGGGTCAGCTCTCGCCGCCCGCGTTTCCGCTCGTGCCCGCCGTCACGTCGTGCAGACGGTAGCGCTCGATCGCCTGCGCCGACAGACCGCGGTCCACGACGCCGTCCTCGGCCAGAGCCTGGAGCGTCCGCACCACGATCGACGGCCCGTCGATCTTGAAGAACCGTCGAGCGGCCGGGCGGGTGTCGGAGAAGCCGAAGCCCTCCGCGCCCAGCGTCGCGAAGCGACGCGGCACCCACGGCCGGATCTGGTCCTGCACGGCGTGCATGAAGTCGCTGACCGCGACGACCGGGCCCTCGGAGTCGTTGAGCTTCTGCGTGACGAAGGCCGTGCGGGGCTCGTCGGTCGGGTGCAGGAAGTTGTGCTCGTCGACGGCGAGACCGTCACGACGCAGCTCGGTCCAGCTCGTGACCGACCAGACGTCGGCGATCACACCCCAGTCGTCCTTGAGGAGCTTCTGCGCCTCGTAGGCCCACGGCACGCCGACGCCCGACGCGAGCAGCTGCGCGCGCGGCCCGTCGCCCTCGCCGACGCTCACGCGGTGGATGCCGCGGATGATGCCGTCGACGTCGACATCCTCAGGCTCCTTCGGCTGCACCAGCGGCTCGTTGTAGAGCGTGATGTAGTACATGACGTTCGGGTCGGGGTGGTTCCCGCCGTACATGCGCTCGAGACCCGAACGCACGATGTGGGCGATCTCGTACCCGTAGGCCGGGTCGTACGACACAGTGGCGGGGTTGGTCGAAGCGAGCAGGTGCGAGTGGCCGTCAGCGTGCTGCAGGCCCTCGCCGGTCAGGGTCGTGCGGCCGGCCGTCGCGCCCATGATGAACCCGCGGGCCATCTGGTCGCCCGCGGCCCACTGCGCGTCGCCGGTGCGCTGGAATCCGAACATCGAGTAGAAGACGTAGACGGGGATGAGCGGCTCGCCGTGGGTGGCGTACGAGGTTCCGATCGCGGTGAACGCCGCGACGGCGCCGGCCTCGTTGATGCCGACGTGGAGGATCTGACCCTGCGGGCTCTCCTTGTACGCGAGCAGCAGCTCGCGGTCGACCGAGGTGTAGTTCTGCCCGTGCGGGTTGTAGATCTTCGCGGTCGGGAAGTACGCGTCCATGCCGAACGTGCGCGCCTCATCGGGGATGATCGGCACGATGCGGTGGCCGAAGTCCTTCGCACGCAGCAGGTCCTTGAGCAGTCGGACGAACGCCATGGTGGTGGCGATCTCCTGCGTGCCCGAGCCCTTCTTCGGCAGCGCGTACGACTCGTCGCCGGGCAGCGTCAGCGGCGCGTGCTTCGTGCGACGCTGCGGCAGGAAACCGCCGAGCTCACGGCGACGCTCGAGCATGTAGCGGATCGTCTCGTCCTCGGCGCCCGGGTGGTAGTACGGCGGGAGGTACGGGTTCTCCTCGAGCTGCGCGTCGGTGATCGGGATGCGCATCGAGTCGCGGAAGTGCTTGAGGTTCTCGAGCGTCATCTTCTTCATCTGGTGGGTCGCGTTGCGACCCTCGAAGTGGTGACCGAGACCATAGCCCTTGATCGTCTTCGCGAGGATGACGGTCGGCTGGCCCTTGTGCTCCATCGCCTGCTTGTAGGCGGCGTAGACCTTCTGGTAGTCGAGACCGCCGCGGCGGAGCTTGCCCCAGATGTCGTCGTCCGACCAGTCCTTCACGAGCGCCGCCGTGCGCTCGTCGCGCCCGAAGAAGTGCTCGCGGATGAACGCGCCGTCCTCGGCGCGGTAGGTCTGGAAGTCGCCGTCGGGGGTGGTGTTCATCAGGCGGACGAGGGCGCCCTCGTCATCCTGCGACAGCAGCTCGTCCCAGCCGCGTCCCCAGACGACCTTGATGACGTTCCAGCCCGCGCCGCGGAAGTACGCCTCGAGCTCCTGGACGATCTTGCCGTTTCCACGGACCGGGCCGTCGAGACGCTGGAGGTTGCAGTTGATGACGAACGTGAGGTTGTCGAGTCCCTCGTTGGCTGCGACCTGCAGCTGACCGCGGCTCTCGACCTCGTCCATCTCGCCGTCGCCGAGGAAGGCCCAGACGTGCGAGTCGGACAGGTCCTTGATGCCGCGGTTGGTGAGGTACTTGTTGTTCATCGCCTGGTAGATGGCGTTGATCGGACCGAGACCCATCGAGACCGTCGGGAACTGCCAGTAGTCCGGCATCAGACGGGGGTGCGGGTACGACGGGATGCCGTCGGGCGCCTTCGAAGCCTCCTGGCGGAAGCCGTCGAGCTGGCTCTCGCTGAGGCGTCCCTCGAGGTACGAGCGGGCGTAGATGCCGGGTGAGGCGTGGCCCTGGATGAAGATCTGGTCGCCGCCGGACGGGTGGTCGGGACCGCGGAAGAAGTGGTTGAAGCCGACTTCGTAGAGCGAGGCCGACGACGCGTAGGTGGAGATGTGTCCGCCCACACCGATGCCGGGACGCTGGGCGCGGTGCACGGTGACCGCGGCGTTCCAGCGGATCCAGCGACGGTAGCGACGCTCGAGCTCTTCATCACCGGGGAACTCCGGCTCGTTCTCGGGCGCGATGGTGTTGATGTAGTCCGTCACCGGCACCTGCGGGACGTTGAGCTGCAGCTCGTGCGAGGCCTGGAGCAGGCTCAGCATGATCTCGCGACCGCGACCCGAGCCCTTCGCATCGACCAGCTGGCGCAGCGACTCCTGCCATTCACCGGTCTCTTCCGGGTCGCTGTCCAGGGCGTCCTGGGAGTAGGGGTCTTGATCGTTGACAGTCACGGGCGACCTTTCTCGTATGGCAGATCGTGCCAGGTAATCACCACGGGCAGGGCGCGGGCATTGTCGGGCGCGCACAAGCACCGCACGACAGCCTACTCACGCTCGGAGGGGTCGGCGCTCTCGTACACTGAGAGCAGGGGCCTATAGCTCAGTTGGTTAGAGCACCTCGTTTACACCGAGGGAGTCGGGAGTTCGAGTCTCTCTGGGCCCACATGAAAGCCACCCCCGCAGATCAGCTGCTGCTGCTGGACATCGCCCGCCTCGACGCGCAGGCGCGCGGAGCGGAGGCCGCGAAGCGCAATCCGGCTCAGGCGGCGCGTGTCAACGAGCTGCTCGCACGCCGTCAGGAGCTCTCCGTCGAGCTGACCGGCCTGCTCGGCAATCGCGACGACATCGAGGCCGAGCTCAAGCGCATCGCATCGGACGTCGCTGTCGTCGACGCTCGAGCGGCTCGCGATGCCGATCGACTCGCGGCGACCTCGAACCCGAAGGACGCCCAGGGCCTCGAGCACGAGATCGCTTCGCTCGCCCGCCGTAAGAGCGAGCTGGAAGACGCGCAGCTCGAAGCCATGGAGCGCCTCGAGGCCGCGGAAACCGCGGTCTCCGCACAGCAGGCCCTGATCGCCGAGGTCAATGCCGAAGGCGGGCGGTTGAGCGCCGAGGGTAAGGCCGCCGTCGCGGACGCCCAGGCCCGTCTCGACGCGGCCACCCGTGACCGCGCGGCGGTCGCGGCCAAGGTGCCCGCGGATCTCCTGGCACGCTACGAGTCGCTCGCCGAGCGGACGCCGGGCGCCGGCCTCCTGCAGCGCCGCACGTGCGGCGGGTGCCACATGGAGCTCTCCGGAACCGACCTCAAGGCGATCGGGCAGGCTGCCGCCGACGAGGTCGTGACGTGCCCCGAGTGCGGCTGCATCCTCGTCCGCACCGACGAATCCGGTCTGTGACCCGTCGATGACCACACCGCGCGCCCGGTGGCGCGCGGTGGGACGCCGCAATGACGGAGACGTCGACATCGCGGTGGTGGATGCCGCCGGCGCGGTGATCGAGCGCGGCCGTGTCGCCGCCGGCGAGCTGGCGGGTGAGATCGCAGCCGACCCCGATGCGCGGTGGATCTGGTCCGACACCACGGCCTGGTACCACGACATCCTGGCCGCCGGCGTCCGGGTGGCGCGGTGTCACGACCTGCGCCTGTGCCATGCGATCCTCCGTGATAGCTCGCTCGTCACGGAACCGGCACAGCTGCGGGCCGCGACCTCCTGGGACGCCGCGCCCGAAGACCCGGTGTCTGACCGCGACGTCCTCTTCTCGCTCGAGCCGGCTGCCGACGCCCTTCCGCATGACCTCGACGCGACGCTGGCGGAGTTCGCGCGTCAGGCCCGGGCGATCGAGAGCGCGACCGACCCCGGTCGTCTGCGGCTGCTGACGGCCGCGGAGTCCGCCGGAGCGCTCGTCGCGGTCGAACTGCATGGCGCCGGTGTCCCGTGGAGTCGCGAGGTGCACGACGCGATCCTCGCGGACGCGCTGGGCCCCCGTCCGCGACCGGGTGAGCTTCCGAGCCTCGTGCGCGACTTGGCCGACCGGGTGCGGAAGGCGCTCGGCGACCCGACCGCGAGCCTCGACTCGCAGCCGCGCCTGCTGCGCTCGCTGCACCGGGTGGGTGTGCTCGTCGAGTCGACGAGCAAGTGGGAGCTCCGACGTCACGAGCACCCGGTCATCGAGCCGCTTCTGGCCTACAAGCGCGCGATGCGGCTGTTGAGCGCCAATGGCTGGGCGTGGATGGACGAATGGATCCCGACCGACCGGTTCCGTCCGGTCTACGTGCCGGGAGGGGTCGTCACGGGCCGCTGGGCGTCGTCCGGCGGGGGAGCGCTGCAGCTGCCGCGGATGCTGCGCCCCGCGGTGCGAGCCGACCCCGGATGGCAGCTGGTGGTCGCGGACGTCGCTCAGCTCGAGCCGCGCATCCTCGCGGCGATGTCCGGCGACCTCGCCCTCGCCGATGCCGCGCGGGGGCGCGACCTCTACGAGGGCATCGTCGCCCGCGGCACCGTGCCCTCGCGTCAGGAGGCGAAGATGGCGCTGCTCGGCGCGATGTACGGCGCGACGACCGGAGACAGCGGGCGGCTGGTGCCGTCGTTGCGCCGCGCGTACCCGCGCGCGATGGCCCTCGTCGATGACGCGGCGCGCGTGGGAGAGGAGGGCGGCTCGGTGCGCACGCTGCTCGGTCGCACCAGCCCGGCGCCGTCCGCGGCGTGGCGCGAGCTCCACGCGGATGCCGCCGAGCCCGAGGCATCCGATGCCATCAAGACGCTCGCGCGATCACGGGCGCGCGAGCGCGGCCGCTTCACCCGAAACTTCGTCGTTCAGGGGACGGCGGCCGAATGGGCGCTCGCCTGGCTCGCCGACCTCCGGCAGCGCCTCGCGGCTTTTCCGAGCGTCGGAGACCACCCCGTCACGGGGCGCGCGCACCTCGCGTTCTTCCTCCACGACGAGATCATCGTGCACACCCCCGTCGAGCACGCCGAGTCCGCCGCGGCAGCCGTCCGCGAGGCCGCAGACGCGGCAGGACGACTGCTCTTCGGCTCGTTCCCCCTCGACTTTCTGCTGGACGTGCGCATCGCGGCATCCGCCGACAAGAGCTGACGACGGGCGTGGGTGGGCCCGCCGGTAGACTCGACGGGCGAATGGGTCGGCTGGACGGTCGCGTGGCGGGCAACCGCACCGAGGAACGTCCGGGCTCCACAGGACAGGACGGTGGGTAACGCCCACCCGGAGTGATCCGCGAGACAGTGCCACAGAAAGCAGACCGCCGGCGTCCGCGCCGGTAAGGGTGAAAGGGTGGTGTAAGAGACCACCGGGGTCGTGGTGACACGACTCGCACGGTAAACCTCGTCCGGAGCAAGGTCAGACAGGGGATGTTGACGCGGTCCGCCGAGTCCCCGGGTAGACCGCTGGAGCGGCACGGCAACGTGTCGCCGAGAGAGATGGCCGTCCACGGGGCTCACGCCCCCGGACAGAACCCGGCGTACAGGCCGGCCCATTCGCCTAACCGCCTCGACCCGCGCCCGCGTTAGACGCACTTCCCCGCATCAGGCGCGAGTGCGGATGCCGCGAGGCAGCGCCATGCTTCCTGAGTGCGTCCTATCCTCGCTATCGAGAAGCGCGAACCTGGGACCTGAATCTCAGTGTGGGTGGAATCATCGATGCTAGGCAGCGCGATTTAGCGGCTATGCTAAATGAGCGCAATACCTGAGCTTGGGGGGAGCCTTAAGGTGCAGTACGTCATCATATTTTTCGCGATCGTCTTGATCATCTCTTTGCTAGTGAACTTCTGGTACCTCGCGATTCCCGCGGCGATCATCGCGGTGATTGCTTGGAAAACGCCGAGCATTGTTCGCGAGATGCGCAAGCGTAGGTACTTCGCCAGTGAGGATTTCGCTGCGCATAAGGCGGAGATAGCGGCGCTCACTTATGAACACAACGAGGTCACCCAGTACGTCGCCGAGATTCGGGATCGCGGGTCCTTTGAGGTCGGCGCCACGGGAACGGGGCGGCACGCGCACCTCGCCACGTTTGAGAACACCAGCGCCCACAACTATCGACGGGACCGCAATGTCGCGGAGTACGCGGCGAGTAACGTGCACAACTGCTCGCTGCAGTTGGTAAGAAACGCCGCGAGCAACCCGATCAAGTACGTAACTAAGTACTTTGACATTAAAGCAGACGAGGACACGCTCGCCGACGTCGAGACGCTGGGGGAGAGTATCGCGAGCCTCGAAGCGGCAGTAGCAAACCTTCGGGCCCGCGAGTCGCAGATCGTGGGCGTAGTTAGCCCGCCTCCGTTCATCATGAGGTACTTCGCGGACGAGTTCATGTCGCAGGTCGGCGTCAAGTTGTCGCCTGTGTCCGTTCCCTACCCGGAGTACCGATTCGAGTATGTGAGCGCTGGCGGCAACAGCTCCCAGCGCACCACGGTGAAGTTGGACACTCCGGCGATCGACGCGATGGTCGAGTTCCTCGCTCAGTCGATCAGGTTCCGGAAGTCTGCCGCGGGGCAGCGGGCGCTGATGACTGCCAGGCTCCGCGCCTACATCAAGGATCGCGACGGATGGGCATGCAAGAGCTGTGGCGCGTCCGTTCGGGTCGAACCGAATCTCCTCCTGGAAGTCGACCACATCGTCCCTGTGTCGCGCGGCGGGATGACGGTTGAGGAGAACCTGCAGACGCTCTGTTGGCGTTGCAACCGTTCTAAGTCAAACAAGCTCATCGCCTCCTGATCTCGCACCCCCGCGGTCACGGCTGAGCGCGTAGGTCTCTTCCGCTCGGCGTATCGTCGCTCGGTGGTGTCGCATCGTCCGATTTCTGCTCCCGGGGACGCGCACAGCGTGACGAACGCTCAGCTACAGCGTGGGCGCAGGGCCGTTATGCCCGGCCACAGAGCCCGGCGTACAGGCCGGCCCATTCGCCTAACCCCGCTTCACGTCAGGCGCACTTCCGCGCATCAGGCGCGGCTTGAAGCGCGCGGGATGCGCGGAAGTGCGCCCGAAGCCGCAGCTGCCGGCGAGACCTCGCCGTGCGGGGTCAGTGGGCGGTCGTGCCGGCGAGGTCTTCTGTCGTCTCGTCGAGGACACCGGGGCGTTCGCCCGCGAGCGCGAGGGCCGCTGCGCCGATGATGCCGGCGTTGTTGCGGTGGACGGCGGGCACGATCGGCGTCTTCAGGTCGAGCAGCGGCAGGAACTTGTCGGCATGCTTGGACACTCCACCGCCCACGACGAAGAGATCGGGGGAGAAGAGGAACTCGATGTGGCTGTAGTACCACTGCAGGCGCTCGGCCCACTCGGGCCAGTCGAGCTCGTCGCGCTCCATCGCCGAGTACGCGGCCCAGGCCTCGGCATCCTTGCCGTGTTTCGCCCGGTGCACGTGCCCGAGCTCGGAGTTCGGGATGAGCACGCCGTTGTAGATCATGGCCGAGCCGATGCCGGTGCCGAGCGTCGTCAGGATGACGAGCCCATCCTGGTCGCGCGCGGCGCCGTAACGCAGCTCGGCGACGCCGGCGACATCCGCGTCATTGGCGAAGTGGATCTGACGGCCGAGGCCCTTCTCGAAGAAGCTCTCGGCTTCGAAATCGATCCAGGTGTCTGCGACGTTGGCCGCCGAGAGGGTGCGGCCGTTCTTCACGATCGCGGGGAAGGCCACGCCGAGCGGCACGTCGCCCGCGTCGGTCACCTCCAGTCGGTCGAGCACGACCTTGACGGCATCGAGGACGTCTTCGGGCTCTGCCCCGTGGGGCGTGGCGACCTTGATCCGATCGGTCAGGAGCTCGCCCGTCGACAGGTCGACGACGGCTCCCTTGATGCCGGTTCCGCCGATGTCCACTCCGACGGCCCGCGTCGCACTCGCACTCATACGGCTCAGCCTATCGAGCGCGAGCCGGTCGGATTAGGCTCGGGCTGAGCGCCACCGCAGGCGCAGTCTGGAGCGACCATGCCCGAGAGCCACGACGAGTACTGGTACAACCTCACGACGCACGAGGTGGAGCACGGCAAGCAGTCGCCGGGCGCCGATCGTGCCGGCCCTTTCGCCTCCGCCGAGGAAGCAGCGCGGGCTCCGCAGATCATCGCGCAACGTGCGCAGGCATGGCGCGAGGATGAGGCTCGGGAGGACGACTGGGGCACGCCGCCGTCGGAGGGCGCTCGCCGCCAGTAGTCTGGGATCCGACCCTGTCTCGGAGAGGACGCGATGGACAAGCAGCGGGACTTCGTACTGCGAACGATCGAGGAGCGCGGCGTCAAATTCGTGCGGCTCTGGTTCACCGATGTGATCGGCACCCTGAAGTCGGTCGCGATCGCCCCGGCAGAGGTCGAGGGTGCTTTCGCGGAGGGCCTGGGCTTCGATGGCTCGGCCATCGAGGGACTGACCCGAAGCTACGAGTCGGACCTGCTCGCGCACCCCGACCCGACGACGTTCCAGCTCCTGCCCTGGCGCGGCGAGATCGACCCCACCGCTCGGATGTTCTGCGACATCACGACGCCGGACGGCCAGCCCGCCGTCGCCGACCCGCGCAACGTGCTCAAGCGGACCCTCGCGAAGGCCGCGGACGCCGGGTTCACGTTCTACACGCACCCCGAGATCGAGTTCTACCTGCTGAAGTCGTCGTCGTACGGGCCCGACGGTCCCGAGCCGGTCGACTCCGCCGGCTACTTCGACAACGTCCCCGGCGGCACGGCGCATGACTTCCGCCGGCGCTCGGTGCGGATGCTGGAAGACCTCGGCATCTCGGTCGAGTACAGCCACCACGAGGGCGGCCCGGGCCAGAACGAGATCGACCTGCGCTACGCCGACGCCCTCGCGACGGCCGACAACATCATGACCTTCCGGACCGTCATCAAGGAAGTGGCGATCGAGCAGGGTGTCTACGCGACCTTCATGCCGAAGCCCCTCAGCGGCCACCCGGGCAGCGGTATGCACACCCACATGTCGCTCTTCGAGGGCGACGTGAACGCGTTCTACGAAGAGGGTGCGCAGTACCAGCTCTCGCAGACCGGTCGACAGTTCATCGCCGGTCTCCTCCGTCACGCCAACGAGATCTCGGCGGTCACCAACCAGTTCGTGAACTCGTACAAGCGTCTGTGGGGCGGCGACGAGGCCCCCAGCTTCATCACGTGGGGTCACAACAACCGCTCGGCGCTCGTGCGCGTGCCCATGTACAAGCCGAACAAGAGCCAGTCGTCCCGCGTGGAGTATCGTGCGCTCGACTCGGCTGCCAACCCGTACCTTGCCTACGCACTGCTGCTCGCAGCGGGACTGAAGGGCATCGAAGAGGGCTACGAGCTTCCCGCCGAGGCCGAGGACAACGTCTGGTCGCTCACCGATTCGGAGCGTCGGGCCCTCGGTTACGCGCCGCTTCCCGCGAGCCTCGATCACGCTCTCGAGTACATGGAGGAGTCCGAGCTCGTCGCCGAGACGCTCGGCGAGCAGGTGTTCAACTACGTGCTGTTGAACAAGCGTCGCGAGTGGCAGAACTACCGCGCCCAGGTGACGCCGTTCGAGCTCAAGAGCAACCTGGAGATGCTCTGAGGCCATGACCCGGTCACCTCGTTCGACCGGGCTGACGGGGCTGGCCCGGGCGGGCTTCGATGACCTCGCGCGCGCGGATGCCGACCTCGCCGAGCTCGCCGAGCTGACCGGCATCGAGCGCGAGGAGCTCGTCGGATCGGCGGAGCTGGCGGCGGACCCCGACGGAGCGGTGGCGGCGCTGCTGCGCATCGCCCGCCGGGATGCCGAGATCGTCACCGACACGCTGCGACGGCGGCCTGCGGCGGTGTGGTCGGTGCTCGGCGCGTCGCTCGGGCTGGCCGACTTCTACCTGCGGCATCCCGAGGAGCTCGCCGATCTCGCCTCCGACGGCGACGGACTTCCCACACGCGACGAGCTGAGCGCGCAGATGCTGGATGCCGTCGGCGCCGAGGACGGCTTCGCGGCCTCCTGGGGTGACGAGGCCTGGGTCGCGCTGCGGGTGCGATACCGCCGGATGCTGGCGCGCATCGCACGGTTCGACCTCGCGGCATCCGACCCGACGATCATCCTGCACGCGGTCGCTGCGGCCCTCGCCGACGCTGCCGGTGCCGCCCTCGAGGCGTCTCTCGCCGTCGCGCGCAGCAGGCTCGTCGCCGGCGTCCCCGGCGCGGCGCGTTCCGAGCGCGACGCCGTCGCCGCGACGCGCCTCGCGATCATCGGGATGGGCAAGTCCGGGGCGCGTGAGCTGAACTACGTCAGCGACGTCGACGTCATCTTCGTCGGCGGATCAGCCGACGAAGCCGTCGTCTCGGAGTCGCAGGCCGTCGAGATCGCGACGAGACTGGCGATTCAGACGATGCGCGGCATCTCGGAGGTGGAGGTCGAGCCGCCCCTGTGGGAGGTCGACCCGAACCTGCGGCCCGAGGGGAAGCAGGGGGCACTCGTGCGCACCCTCGAGTCGCACGTCGCCTACTACGACCGCTGGGCGAAGAGCTGGGAGTTCCAGGCTCTGCTCAAGGCGCGGCCGCTCGCCGGTGACCCGGAGCTGGGGGAGCAGTACGTCGACGCTGTCCAGCCGATGGTGTGGGCGAGCGCGGCTCGCGAGAACTTCGTCGAGAGCGTGCAGAAGATGCGCGAGCGGGTGACCGACCACATCCCACCGGGCGAGGTCGCGCGGCAGCTCAAGCTCGGACCGGGCGGCATCCGCGATGTCGAGTTCACCGTCCAGCTGCTGCAACTCGTGCACGGCGCCTCCGATGACCGCATCCGGGAACGGTCGACTCTGGACGCCCTCGACGCGCTCGTGTCGGAGGGGTACATCGGACGCGAGGACGCGTCACGCTTCGCATTCGACTACCGGCGTCTGCGTGTCATGGAGCACAGGCTGCAGCTGCGCGAGCTGCGCCGGACCCATCTCATGCCCGAGGACGGGGCGGCGCTGCGAACGCTCGCGCGCTCGTCGCGCATCGGCGACGGCGGCGACCGGGTCGTCGCGGTGTGGGAGGAGATCAAGCGCGAGGTGCGTGAGATCCACGTGCGGCTGTTCTACCGGCCGCTCCTCTCGGCCGTCGCGGCGCTGCCCGCCGATGAGCACACGCTCTCGCCCGACGCGGCGAAGGCCCGTCTCGCCGCGATCGGGTTCCGTGATCCCGCGGGCGCGCTGCGGCACATCGGCGCCCTGACGAGCGGCCTCAGCCGCAAGGCCGTCATCCAGCGACACCTCATGCCGGTCATGATCCGCTGGTTCGCCGATGGCGTCGATCCGGACTACGGACTGCTCGCGTTCCGCCGCGTCAGCGAACGGCTGGGGAACACGCCGTGGTTCCTTCGGATGCTGCGCGACTCGGCGGGCGCCGCCGAGCGTCTCACCCGCCTGCTCTCGGGCTCGCGCTACGTGGGCGAACTGATGGAGTGGATCCCCGAGTCGATCGCCTGGCTCGACTCGGCTGATCAGCTCCGGCCGCGACCCGGATTCGTGCTGCAGGAGGAGGCGCGCGCGATCCAGACCCGACACGCCTCGATCGATGACGCGATGTCGGCGGTTCGCGCCCTCCGGAGGCGTGAGCTGCTGCGCCTGGCGATGGCGGCCGTCGTCGGCGAGCTGTCGATCGAAGAGCTTGCCGAAGGCCTGACCACCATTACGGAGGTCACCATTCAGGCGACACTGCGCGCCGTGCGGCGCGAGGTGGTGCCGCCAGAGGACGACCGCCTCGACTTCTCGGTCATCGCGATGGGGCGTTTCGGCGGTGCCGAGCTCGGGTTCGGATCGGACGCCGACATCATCTACGTCTTCGACGCGAACGGGGTGCCGGCGCAGCGGGCTCAGGAGCTTGCCCTCCAGCTCGTTCACGGCGTGCGCCGATACTCCGAGGATCACCGTCTGCCGCTCGAGCTCGACGCGGGCCTGCGCCCCGAAGGCCGCAACGGTCCACTCGTGCGCTCGCTGGAGTCGTACGCGGAGTACTACCGGCGCTGGTCGCTGTCGTGGGAGGCGCAGGCACTTCTGCGCGCTCGGGGCGTCGCGGGCAGTGTGACGCTCATCGATCGCTTCCTCACCCTCGCCGACTACCTGCGTTATCCGGTGGCCCCCGACCCTCAGGGCCTCCGCGAGATCCGGCGTATCAAGGCGCGCGTCGAGAGCGAGCGACTGCCCCAGGGGCAGGACCGCTCCCGGCACCTCAAGCTTGGTCCGGGGGGCCTGAGCGATGTCGAATGGCTCGTGCAGCTCATCCAGCTCGAGCACGCGCACCGCGTAGCGGGCCTGCGCACGACCTCGACGATCGCCGCACTCGAGGCGGCAGTAAAGGCCGACCTCATCCCGCGGGATGCCGCGGAGAAGCTCGCTGCGGCATGGCGGCTGGCGAGTCGGCTGCGCTCGGCGAACACCCTGCTGTCGGGACAGACGAGCGACGTCCTGCCGACCGATCGTGGCCGACTGGACGGAATCGGTCGTTTGCTGGAGTATCCGGCGCGATCGGCGACCATCGTGGAGGAGGATTGGATGCGCGCTGCGCGTCAAGCCCGCCGCGTGTTCGAGAAGCTCTTCTACGGCTAAGGGGAAACATGTCGGTTGGTCTGCTGGCTGTCGTCGACGACATCCTGAGCGCGGCGCTGCGCGCCTCCGCGAAGTCGGCGGGTGTCGTGATCGACGATGCCGCGGTGACGCCCCAGTACGTGCAGGGGATCACGCCCGCTCGGGAACTGCCGGTCGTGGGGAAGATCGCGCTCGGCTCGATCGCGAACAAGTTCCTCATCATCATTCCGGTCGCGCTGTTGCTGACCGCGTTCGCGCCGGCTGTGCTGCCCTTCCTTCTCATCCTCGGTGGAATGTTCCTCTGCTACGAGGGAGCCGAGAAGGTGCTGGAGTGGTTCGGGGTGCACCACGGGGCGGAGGACGACGGCCCGCGCGACGAGAAGAAGCTCGTGCTCGGCGCTGTCCGCACCGACCTCATCCTCTCAGCCGAGATCATGCTCATCTCGCTCTCGAACCTCGACGAGGGGATGGGCATCTGGCAGACCCTCGCTGTCCTGGCCGTGATCGCCCTGCTCATGACGGGAATCGTCTACGGAGCGGTCGCGCTCCTAGTGAAGATCGACGACATCGGCCTGCGGATGGCGAAGAACCCGTCATCTCGCGTCCGGCACACCGGCATGCGTATCGTCCGGTCGATGCCCGCTGTGTTCCGCGTGATCAGCGTCGTGGGCACCGTCGCGATGCTGTGGGTGGGCGGTCACCTCGTGCTTGCGAACCTCGGCGAGGTGGGAGTGGCCTTCACCCTCGACCTGCTGCACGGGGTGGAGCACCTGCTCGAAGCCGCGGGCGGTGTGGTCGTCTGGATCGGCGAGACGGCCGTGTCGGCAATCGCCGGGCTGCTCGTCGGGCTCGTGATCGTCGGTGTGCTCACGGTGATCCGGCGCCTCCGGCACAGCGAACCGCAGCATGCCGGAGGCGCCGGCACGCATTGAGCGTCAGCGCTCGCCGCGCTCGGCGTTCGGAATCCGGTTCTGCTCCGCCTCGACGGGGTCGGTGTCGAGATCGGGCACGATCGAGGTGTCGTCGCGATCGGTGTCCTGCGCGGCGGGGTCGGCGATGGGCTGCTGGTCACGGGATGCATCGGTCATGACGGCAGTCCACCGCGGCGTCGGCATCCGGTCACGGTGGTTGACACGAAGTCAAGCCGCCTGCACTCGGTTCCCGGCTCTCATAGCCTGACGAGGTGATGACGACCTCGACGCTGCCTCGCCCGGGGCGTGTCGGATGGTCGCCCCGGCGGATCTCCGTCGACGGGCTCGCGTTCCGCGTCTGGAGCTCCGCCACCGAAGCGTCGCCTCCGAACATCGTGCTTCTCCACGGGGTGGGGATGTCGCACCGCTCGTTCCTCCGGCTGCACCCGCTGCTCGCGCGGAGCGCATCGGTGCACAGCGTTGATCTGCCCGGCTTCGCGGGCCTGCCGGCGCCGCGTCGGAATGTGCCGGTCGCCGCCATGTCGGATGCGCTGGCGGAGGTGCTGGGTCGCGTGCTCGCGGGACCCGTTGTGCTCGTCGGGCACTCGATGGGGGTGCAGTGGGCGGTGGAGACGGCGTCGCGGCATCCGGATCTGGTGAGTGGGCTCGCCCTGATCGGCCCGGTCGTCGATGATCACCACCGCACGCTCGGCGCGCAGGCCCTGGCACTGTCCCGCGATGGACTGCTCGAGCCGCCCCGGGTGAACGCCCGCGTCACGCTCGACTACTTCCGAACCGGCCCCCGCTGGTTCTTCGCGCAGGTCCGGCACATGCTCGCCTATCCCATCGAGGAGCGCGTGGCGCAGCTGAATGTGCCGACGCTTCTCGTACGCGGCGGCCGCGACCCGATCGCGGGGGACGCGTGGGTCGAGCGCCTCGCCGCCCGAACGGCACGAGGCAGCGTCCTCGTCGTACCGGGTAAGGGCCACCACGTCGAGCGCACCGCGGCGGAACCTGTCGCCCGCGGCATCCTCGCGATGGCCGCGTCGAGGGACCCGGGAGAGGGCCCGTGATCTTCCGCCCCGTGAGGAATGCCGCGTGGTGGATCGCGGACTACGCCTACGCCGTCGTCTGGCAGGCTCGCGCCTTCTTCTCGCGGACGGATCCCGGCGACTTCGGGTCGGGGGATGGCACGCCCATCGTGGTGCTGCCCGGCGTCTACGAGACGTGGCGCTTCATGCAGCCCCTGATCACCGAGCTGCACGACCGCGGGCATCCGGTTCATGTGATCGCCGCGTTGGGGCGGAACCGCTGGCCGGTGCCGCGTGCCGCGCGCCACGTCGCGGAGTACCTGCAGCAGCACGATCTCGACGACGTCGTGATCGTCGCGCACAGCAAGGGCGGCCTCGTCGGCAAGCAGGTCATGGCGGATGCCGCCGTCGGCGGTCGGGTCCGGGGGATGGTCGCCGTCGCGAGTCCGTTCGCCGGATCGGTCTACGGCCGGCTCATGCTCGTGCCGACGCTGCGTGCGTTCTCGCCGACTGCGCCTGGGATTCTGGCGCTGGCGCGCGAAGTCGCACCCAACCCGCACATCGTGTCGGTCTACGGCGAATTCGACCCTCACATTCCGGGTGGAAGCGAGCTCGACGGCGCCCGCAACGTCCGGCTGGAGACTGGAGGACATTTCCGCATCCTCGCGCACCCGCGGGTCATCGCCGAGGTCGTGCGGCTGGCCGAGTGACGCTCGTCAGTTGATGATCTCGGCGTGTTCCGCCGCCATCCGATCGATGCGCTTCCGTCGGTGGGCTCCGGGCGGTAGTTCGATGGGAAGCCCGGGGTGAGCAGGTCGCCGGCTCGGAGCGACGCCTTCGTACCGGGAAATGATTGAGCCCCGCCGCCCGGCTCGGAGAGCGGGCGACGGGGCTCGTCACGGCTGGTGCGTCAGACGCCGAAGTACAGCTCGTACTCGTAGGGGTGAGGACGCGCGTTGATCGGCTGGATCTCGTTCTCGATCTTGTACTCGATCCAGGTCTCGATCAGCTCGGGCGTGAAGACGCCGCCGGCCAGCAGGAACTCGTGGTCGTTGCGCAGCGCCTCGAGGGAGTCGAGCAGCGAGTTCGGAACCTGCGGGATGTTCTTGGCCTCCTCGGGCGGCAGCTCGTAGAGGTCCTTGTCGACCGGCTCGTGCGGCTCGATGCGGTTCTTGATGCCGTCGAGGCCGGCCATCATCTGAGCGGCGAAGGCGAGGTACGGGTTGCCCGAGGCGTCCGGGGCGCGGAACTCGATGCGCTTGGCCTTGGGGTTGGTGCCCGTGATCGGGATGCGGACGGCCGCCGAACGGTTGCCGGCCGAGTAGACCAGGTTGACCGGAGCCTCGTAGCCCTTGACGAGACGCTTGTACGAGTTGAGCGTCGGGTTGGTGAACGCCAGGACCGCGGGAGCGTGCTTGAGCAAGCCGCCGATGTACCAGCGCGCGATGTCGGAGAGCCCGCCGTAGCCCTTCTCGTCGTAGAAGAGGGGCTCGCCGTTCAGCCACAGCGACTGGTGGGTGTGCATGCCCGAGCCGTTGTCACCGAAGAGGGGCTTGGGCATGAAGGTCGCGACCTTGCCCCACATCTCGGCGGTGTTCTTGACGATGTACTTGAACTTCAGGATGTCGTCCGCCGAGTGCACCATGGTGTCGAAGCGGTAGTTGATCTCCTGCTGTCCACCGGTGCCGACCTCGTGGTGGGCGCGCTCGAGCACGAGGCCCGACTCGATGAGCTTGAGCGAGATGTCGTCGCGCAGGTCGGCGGTCTTGTCGACGGGCGAGACGGGGAAGTAGCCGCCCTTGTACGCGGTCTTGTTGGCGAGGTTGCCGCCCTCTTCGACGCGGCCGGTGTTCCAGGCGCCCTCTTCGGAGTCGACGGAGTAGAAGCTCGAGTTCTGCTTCACTTCGTAGCGGACGTCGTCGAAGATGTAGAACTCCGCCTCGGGGGCGAAGAACGCGGTGTCGGCGATACCGGTCGAAGCGAGGTACTTCTCGGCCTTCTTCGCGACCTGGCGCGGGTCTTTCGCGTAGATCTCGCCGTTGCGCGGGTTGTAGATGTCGAAGATCATGATCAGCGTCTTCGCCTCACGGAACGGGTCGACGTAGGCCGTCGAGACGTCCGGGATCAGCTGCATGTCCGACTCGTGGATGTTCGCGAAGCCGCGAATGGACGAGCCGTCGAACAGCTGACCGACCGTGAAGAACTCCTCGTCGACGGTCGAGGCCGGGATGTTGAAGTGCTGCTGCACGCCAGGGAGGTCCGTGAAACGGATGTCGAGGAACTTGACGTCCTCGTCCTGGATGAACTTGAGCACCTCGGAAGAATCTTTGAACATGGAGTCTCCAAGATCGGGTGAGGAACAGCCTGGAGTCATCCAGACCTCTTCGAACCTATCGGCATCCAGTTGCCCGGCAGTATCTCGGATGTTTCCGGGATGTTACGCGGCCGGCCCCCGTTTAGGCTGGTGGAGTGCCCGAACCCCTGCGCGAGAACACCTATCCCGGCGAGCGGTTGGGGCGTCCCGAGTACGGCCCCGGCAGCGTCGGCCGCCTGGGACGGCGGCTCGCGGCGCTGGTGATCGACTACGCCGCGGCCACGCTGCTCGCGACCGCGTTCCTCGGTTTCAACCAGTTCGCCCTTCCGGGCGAGGCGGGAGTGACGCAGTTCGCGCCGATCACCGTCTTCGCCGCGCTCCAGGTCATCTTCATCCCGCTCATCGGGGGCAGCCCGGGTCACCGCATCGTGGGCCTGCGCCTCGAGCTCCTGCACGGCGGCTGGACGGGCCTCTGGCGTCCGATCATCCGGACGCTGCTCCTCGTCCTCGTCATCCCCGCCGTCGTGTTCGATCCCGACCAGCGGGGCCTCCACGACAAGGCGGCCGGCACGATCCTCGTCCGGGCCTGATCCCGCCAGCCTCGGGCCGGGTGGAGCTCAGCGGGGTCGCTGGGCGCGGGCCTTCATCGGGTCGACGCCCTTCGGGATCGGCAGCGAGGTGACCGACTGCGAGACGGACTCGATGCGCTTGATGACGGCTGCCATCGTCGTGCGGTCGATCGCCTTCGGCAGCGCCTTGATGGTGGGGGCGAGCTTGGCGATGGGGACCTCGTCCTCGCCGTGGCCGACGTACAGCACGTGGATCGGCACACCCGAGGCCACGCGCTTGACCTTGCTGCGCTCGTCGTTGATCAGTCGCGTCAGACGTCCGCGGGCACCCTCGCCGATGATGACGACACCGCCACGGCCGACGGCCCGGTAGACCGCTTCCTGAGTCTTCGGGTTCACGCCGACGGGCATCTCCGAAGCCTGCCACTTTCGGCCGAGGTTGGTCGAGATGATGTGCCCCGTCGCTCCCGGCATCCCGTCGATGCGCTTGTACATCGCCCGGGTCGCCAGTCGCGTCATGGTGATCATGGCGCCGAGGATGCCGAAGAGCAGACCCGTGACGCCCCACAGGATGATGCTCCAGATCGCTCCCGGCGGGATGAGGAAGCCCACGAGGACGCCGAGACCGATGCCGACGACCACGATGCCGATGAGCAGCCACGGCAACCAGCTGTAGTACTCCTTCGTGAAGGTGAAGAGGGAGCGGAGCTGGGAGAAGAATCCGGGGCGCTTCTCGGGTGCGGTGCTGCGGGACGACATGCTCACAGCCTACCTTTTCGGCCGCCCCGTTCCGCCTGCACAGGCACCGTCGCGCGATCACTGTGCACATCGGCACCGGAAGGTCGCAGGCGCGCCGGGCGCCATCGCGAGACTGGGGCCATGATCCGAACGGGCAATCTCGACGTCACCACTCCGTTACGCCGCGTCGCGCCTCCGGAGGTGCCTTTCGCCGGGGAGATCCTGGCGACGTCCGACGGCGCGGTGTACCGAGTCTCTGCGGCGGACGTGCCGCGTCCGGCGTGGGCGGCGCGGCCGGACGGTCACCTGCTCGCCGTCGAGGACGTGGACCGGATCGCGGGGACGACCGTGGCGATTCTGCCGCTGCTCGACACACGCCTGTGCGGTGGTGAGCAGCCGTTCGACCTCACGCCCGGCCAGGCGGTGACACTTGCGGTCAGCGTCCTCCGAGGGGCGGCCGAAGCGGCGGAATCGGACTGTCATGAGGGGGAGTGGTGGTCGACGACCCAGGGACGACCCGTGCTCGTGCCGAGCGGAGACCGCGCATGGGAACTCTCGTCGCGGCTGGTGCTCGACCGGATCGCGGACGCCGTGCTGCCCCGGCGGATCCGTGACCGACTCGACGAGGCGCTGAGCGACCGGGTCACGCTGCCTTTCACGGTGCCCGGCCTCGAGGACGACCTCTTCGCGATGGCGACCCCGGAGCCGTTCGCGGTGTCGGTGTCGGCGTCATCTCCGTCCGCGCGCAACGTTCGCGAGCACGACGCCGCTGGCCATCCCGGCGCCCGGCCGGGCCTGGCTCCGCTGGCACGGGATGCTGCCGCCGGGCTCGTCGACGGCGAGGTCGTCGAGCGCCTGACCGATGTTCTCAGCTCGGTGCGCGCCGCAGTCCGACGCGTGTCCGACCGGCTCCCGGCCCGGCGGCGAGGCCATGGCGCCGAGGCCGACGACAAGAGCGGGGGAACCGCGACCGGGCGGCGACGCGTCCCGATGGTCGCGCTCGCTGCGGTCGCCACGACGCTCGTGGTGGGTCTGCTGTGGCCGGAGGGTGGCGAGAGCGACAACGGATCCGCCTCGGCCCGAGACGTGCCCGAAGACTCGATCATGCGCCCGACGCCGAGGCATGACGCAGCACAGGAGACGTCGGCCGCGCCGGTCCCCGCCGCCGAGGAGGCTCCTGCGCCGGTCTCCGGCGCGCCCGAAGGCGACGAGGAGGCCGACCCGGTCGGGAGCGCCATCGACGAACTCGCGCGATGCTGGCGGGAGGAGGATGAGCAATGCCGTGCGGCGATCCTGGAGCGTCCGGATGCGGCGCTCCCGGAAGGCGTCGCGACGTCCGCCGGCCCCCGAGAGGTGGCCCTCCTGGATGATCTGGGCGGAGTCGAGGTGGTTCGCGTCGACGACCCATCCGGGACGCTGCCTGCGCAAGTCGTCGTGCTGGTTCGGCGTGACGACAAACGGCTGGTCCGCGACGTGTATGACGTCGCGGACCAGCCGTGAGGTGGGTGCTCAGCTGGTCAGTAGCCGAGGTTCCCCTCGAACTGGGCGCCCTCGAGGCGTGCCTTCATCGCGCTCAGGAATCGAGCTGCGTCGGCGCCGTCGATGGTGCGGTGGTCGTACGAGAGCGCGAGGTATACGTACGAGCGCACCGAGATCGCGTCCTTGCCGTCCACAGTCACGACGCCGGGGCGCTTGTAGACGATGCCGGTGCCGAGGATCGCCGACTGCGGCAGGAACACCACCGGGGTGTCGAAGAGCGCGCCGCGCGATCCGGTGTTGGTGATGGTGAACGTTCCGCCTGCGAGCTCATCGGGCTTCAGCTTGTTGTCACGCGTGCGTGCGGCGAGGTCTGCGATGTCCTGAGCGATCTGGGCCAGGTTCTTCGAGCCTGCGTCGCGCAGCACGGGCGTGAGCAACCCGCGCTCGGTGTCGACCGCGATCGAGATGTTCTCGGTGGCGGGGTAGACGATCTCTTCGCCGTCGACCGTCGAGTTGACGATCGGGAAGGTCTGCAGCGCCTCGGCTGCAGCGAGGGCGAAGAAAGGCAGGAACGACAGCTTCGCGCCGGTCTTCTCGTTGAAGTCGACCTTCACCTTGTCGCGGAACGCGGACAGCTTGGTGACGTCCACCTCGACGACGGTCGTCAGCTGAGCGGTCTGCTGCATCGACTCGACGGCGCGCTTGGCGAGCACCTTGCGCAAGCGCGACATCGGCGCGCGCGTTCCGCGCAGCTCCGAGACCTCGACCTGCGCGGGGGAGGCGGGAGCCTCCGCGGATGCGGCGGCGGGCTGGGCCGATGCTGCTTCCGCGGCCTTGAGGACGTCTTCCTTGCGGATGCGACCGCCGACGCCGCTGCCCTTGATCGACGACAGATCGACGCCCTGCTGCTGGGCGAGGCGACGCACGAGCGGCGTGACGTAGGTGACGCCGTCGTTGTCGGAGGCGGACGCTGCTTCAGCGGCCGGAGCCGCCGGAGCCGCCGGAGCAGCCTGCGGAGCGGAAGCTGCCTGCTGAGCCGGAGCGGCCTGCTGAGCCGGAGCGGGCGCCGATTCCTGCGCGGGGGCCTCGGCCGGCGCGGCGGGCTTCTCAGCTGCGGGCTCGGGCGCTGCGGCGGGCTCGGGGGCGGCGGGCGCTTCCGCGGCCGGGGCGGGAGCACCCGAGCCGATGCGCGCGAGTGCCGAGCCGACCTCGACGGTCTCGTCCTCCTGGACGAGGATCTCGACGAGCGTGCCGGCGAAAGGCGCGGGGATCTCGGTGTCGACCTTGTCGGTGGAGATCTCGAGAAGCGGCTCGTCGACCGCGACGTCGTCGCCGATCTGCTTGAGCCAACGGGTGACGGTGCCCTCGGTCACGCTCTCGCCGAGCTCGGGGAGCACGACATCCTTCGCGTCGCCGGATGCTGCCGGAGCGGGAGCGGCCTGCTGGGGTGCGGCGGGTGCCTCGGCGGCAGGAGCCTCCTCCGCGGGAGCGGGAGCCTCCTCAGCCGGAGCCTGTTCGGACGGTGCGTCGCTTGCGGGCGCGCCCGAACCGTCACCGATCTTCGCCAGAACGGCGCCGACCTCGACGGTCTCGTCCTCCTGCACGAGGATCTCTTCGATGACGCCGCTCACGGGCGACGGAATCTCGGTGTCCACCTTGTCGGTGGAGATCTCGAGAAGACCCTCGTCTTCCTGGATGGTGTCACCGACCTTCTTGAGCCAGCGGGTCACCGTTCCCTCGGTGACGCTCTCTCCGAGCGCGGGGAGGACCACGGAAGTGCTCATGAATCTGTCTCCTTCAAGAAATGCCGATGTCCTTCTAGCTTACTGATCTGCATCGGTCGACCGGTCAGAGCGCGTGCAGCGGTTTGCCCGCCAGCGCCAGGAATGCTTCTCCGAGAGCTTCGCTCTGCGTCGGATGGGCGTGGATGAAAGGTGCGATGTCCTCGGGATGGGCTTCCCAGCCCACCGCGAGCTGGCCCTCGGTGATGAGCTCCCCGACGCGATCGCCGGCGAGGTGCACCCCGACGATGGGGCCATCGAGTCGTCGAACGACCTTGACCAGGCCCGCCGTCCCCAGGATCTCGCTCTTGCCGTTTCCGGCGAGGTTGTACTCGCGCACCACGATCGCGTCACCGTGCTCGGCACGGGCCTGCTCCTCCGTCAGCCCGACGGATGCGACCTCCGGGCTGCTGTAGGTGACGCGCGGCACGAGGCTGTCGGGGATGACGGTCGGGCGCAGGCCCGCGATCTCCTCGGCCACGAAGATGCCCTGCTGGAAGCTGCGGTGAGCGAGCTGCAGGCCCTGGACGATGTCGCCGACGGCCCACACCCGGTCGCGCGTCGTGCGCAGCCGCTCGTCGACGCGGACGAAGCCGCGATCGAGCTCGACTCCGGCCTCTTCGAGACCGAGACCGGCCGTCGCGGGGCCGCGGCCGACGGCGACCAGCAGGACGTCGGCCTCGAGCTCGGTGCCGTCTTCGAGCGACACCCGGACGCCGTCCGCTCGGCTCTCGGCGCCGGCGAAGCGCACTCCGGTGCGAGCGCTGATCCCGCGCTTGCGGAACGCGCGCTCGACGGCCTTGCTCATGGCGGCATCCTCAGCGGGCAGCAGCCGGTCGAGAGCCTCGATGATCGTCACCTCGGCGCCGAAGGATCGCCAGATGCTGGCGAACTCGACTCCGATGACGCCGCCGCCGAGGATGATGGCATGCCGCGGCACCGTGCCGAGTGCCAGGGCGCCCTCGCTCGTGATGATCCGATCGTCGAGCTCGAGTCCGGGCAGCGATCGGCTGTACGAGCCGGTGGCCAGCACGACATCCGTGCCGCGGTAACGGTCGTCGCCGACGGTCACGCCGCCGTCCGCCTCGAGTGTGCCCTCGCCGTGCACGACGGTGATCTTCCGTGCCGCGATCAGGCCCTCGAGGCCTTTGTGCTTCTTGGCCACGATGCCCTCGCGATATGCGTGGACACCAGCGATGTCGATTCCCTCGAGCGTGGCGCGCACGCCGACGTGCTCCGAGCCGCGGATGCTGTCGGCGACCTCTGCGGAGTGCAGGAGCGCCTTGGTGGGGATGCAGCCGCGGTGCAGGCACGTTCCGCCGAGCTTGTCCTTCTCGATGAGCACGACTGATGAGCCGAGTTCCGCGGCGCGCAGTGCGGTCGCGTAACCGCCGCTGCCACCGCCGAGGATCACCAGATCGACGCTGTGATCGGTCATCGCTGCGGACCCCGGAGGTACTCGACGAGCGAGCGGACGGTCGCCGCGGTCGGGCCCTTGTCGGTGCCGCCGAAGGCGGCCTTCGTCGTACCCGACCCGGCGATGTCGAGGTGGATCCAGGGGATCCGAGGAGCGTCGTCATCGTCACCCGTACGCCCGACGAAGCGCTGGAGGAAGAGGCCCGCGAAGAGGGAGCCGCCCGAGGGGTCGCCGATCTTCGCGTTCTGCATGTCGGCGATCGGCGAGTCGAGCTCGTCCTCCATGTGAGCGGGGAGCGGCAGGTGCCATGCGTCCTCGCCCGCCCGCTCGGCCGCCGCCAGATAGTCGGCGACGGCGGCCTCGTCTCCCATGACACCGGTGTGCCGGTTGCCGAGGGCGACGATGATCGCCCCGGTCAGAGTCGCGACGTCGACGATCGCGTCCGGCCGCGTTCGGCTGGCAGCGACGATGCCGTCGGCGAGGACGAGGCGCCCCTCGGCGTCGGTGTTCAGAACCTCGACGGTCGTGCCGTCGAGCATGCGGAGCACGTCGCCCGGGCGCGTCGCGCGCCCCGAGGGCATGTTGTCGGCGACGCAGAGCCATGCCGAGACGCGCACCGGAAGGGCGAGCGCCGCGGCCGCCTGGACGACCGCCAGCACCGTCGCGGCACCGGCCATGTCGTACTTCATGCCGACCATACTCGCCGGGGGCTTGAGCGAGAGGCCTCCCGTGTCGAAGGTGATGCCCTTGCCCACCAGTGCCACGTGACGTGCGGCGTCCGCGGGGGAGTAGTCGATGCGAACGACGCGGGGCGGGCGGTCGGAGCCCTGCCCGACGCCGAGCACCCCACCGAAGCCCTGACGTTCGAGCTCGCTCTCGTCGAGGACTTCGACCTCGACGGGGAGCCCCGCGACGGCCTCGATCGCGCGCTCCGCGAGGTCTGCGGGCGACAGCCACTCGGCGGGCGTGCTGACCAGGTCCTTCACCAGCGCGAGCGCCCGACCCAGAGCGTTGACGGCCGCGACGTCCTCGGCGGACGGCTCAGCCGACGAGTGGATCGTGACCCGTTCCGCGCGCGATTTCGGCGTGCCGCCCTTGTACCCGGCGAAGCGGTACCCGCCGATGGCGGCACCCTCCGCGAGAGCGCCCCACGCATCCGCCGCCGCGAGCGGCGCGGCCACGGCGAGCGAGGCGAAACCTGTCGTGACGCGAACTGCCGTGCCGACGGCGTCGCGCAGCGCGGCGGCGTCGGGATCGGTTCCCGATCCGACGACGACCACGGGGGTCGACGACACGGCCGGCAGGAAGACGCGATGGACCGATCCTCGCGCGCCGGTGAACCCGACGGCGGTCAGCATCTCGGTGATGCCCGGCCAGTCGGCGACGTCGGCCTGCTCATCGAGCGGTGGCAGAACGAGGACGAGAGCGTCGGCGTCGGATTCGGTGACGGGCGCGCTGCTGTGCGCGATCTCGGGGAACGGCATCCTCCCATCCTAGGTTCGCGCGCCGCGGGCGTTCGCTGACAGCGAGGGGGTGAGCCGCCTCGGGGGTGTGATGGGCCTCGTAGAGTTGAACCATGCCGCTGTCCGGACCGCTCTACGCACGTGCCGCCGGGTCTCCGCCCGTCCCCGCGGGGCTGCCGCTCGTCATCGCGCTGACCGGGTTCACGGATGCCGGCGGTGCGGTCTCGCGCATCGTCGAGTACTTCCGTGGCGAGCTCGACCCCACGACGGTCGTCGCGTTCGACAACGACGTCCTGTTCGACTACCGCGCACGACGGCCGATCGTCACCTTCGACGAGGATCACCTCACCGACTACCGCGCGCCGCGGTTGGAGCTCTCTCTCGCGCACGACTCGCTCGGCCAGCCGTTCGTGCTGCTCGCCGGCTACGAGCCCGACTTCGCGTGGGAGGCGTTCGCCGAAACCGTCGTGGGTCTGGCCGAGGGGATGCAGGTCGCCTCGATCACGTGGGTGCACGCGATTCCCATGCCCGTGCCGCACACGCGACCCATCGGCGCGACGGTCAGCGGTACCCGCTCCGAACTCACGGCGGCCCACTCCGTCTGGCAGCCCCGAACGCAGATCCCCGCCACGGCGGGCCATCTGCTCGAGCTCCGTCTCGCCGAGGCCGACGCGCGCGTCGCGGGCTTCGCCCTGCTCGTGCCCCATTACCTCGGTGAGACCGAGTACCCGGCTGCGGCCATCGCCGGCCTCGACAGCCTGAGCGTCGCGACCGGGCTCGTCTTCGACAGCGACACGTTGCGCAACGAGAACCGCGACTACCTCGAGAAGGTCGCTGATCAGGTTTCCGGCAGCGAAGAGCTGACGACCATGCTGCACACGCTCGAGGAACGCTACGACTCGTACATGGCGGGGTCGGCGCTCGGACAGCCCATCATCCATACGGGTGATCTTCCGAGTGCGGATGAGCTCGCTGCCGAGCTCGAACGATTCCTCGCTTCGCGCCCGCCAGGGGACGACGACAAGCGCGGTCGCTCCTGAGCTTGCCCCTCCGGCCCTGGTCATCTCCGATGGTGGGAATGCCCCGTAGGCCGTCGGCGTTCTCATAGGAATGAATGCTTGCGCAGGAACAGCGCACGAGATATGAGACAATGAAGGACCTGACCCGTTGTCGATCCTGTGCTCCTCGTCGTTCGAGTGGCGGGGGACTTGACAAGGGTCTTACTAGTGTCCGAGAACCCGGTGCGTTCGCACCGGTGAGAGGCTAACCGTGACGTCAGGCACGAAGACCACCCGCACCCGCGCGAGCGAGGACACCGAACTCGTCGAGGACGCGCCCGCTACCGCAGCGAAGGCTGCGCCCAAGAGCGCCGCGAAGAAGGCGCCTGCGAAGAAGACCGCCGCGAAGAAGGCCGCCCCCGCGAAGGCTTCCAAGGCGAAGGCCAAGGCCGACGACGAAGAGATGGACGACGAGGACGTCGAGGACGACGTCGAGGTCGACACCGACGACGTGACCGACGACGCCGCCCCCGCGGGCGATGCGGCCAAGGCCGACGACGACGAGGACGACGACGAGTCGAAGAAGCCCGTCGTCACCGAGGCGCTGCCGACCGGCGCCATCGTCATCTCGTCGAGCGACGAGGAGGACGTCCCCGTCTACTCGACGCAGATCACCGGCGCGACGGCAGACCCGGTCAAGGACTACCTCAAGCAGATCGGCAAGGTCCCGCTGCTGAACGCGGCCGAAGAGGTCGAGCTCGCGATGCGCATCGAAGCCGGCCTCTTCGCCGAAGAGAAGCTCTCCCACATGTCGGCGGCCGAGAAGTCGAACCAGCTCGGTCTCGACCTGCAGTGGGTCGCACGTGACGGTCAGCGCGCCAAGAGCCACCTTCTGGGCGCTAACCTGCGTCTGGTCGTCTCGCTCGCCAAGCGCTACACCGGCCGCGGGATGCAGTTCCTCGACCTCATCCAGGAGGGCAACCTCGGTCTCATCCGTGCCGTCGAGAAGTTCGACTACACGAAGGGCTTCAAGTTCTCGACCTATGCGACGTGGTGGATCCGTCAGGCGATCACGCGCGCCATGGCAGACCAGGCCCGTACGATCCGCATCCCGGTGCACATGGTCGAGGTCATCAACAAGCTCGCCCGCGTGCAGCGTCAGATGCTGCAGGACCTCGGACGCGAGCCCACGCCCGAAGAGCTGAGCCGTGAACTCGACATGACCCCCGAGAAGGTCATCGAGGTGCAGAAGTACGGTCGTGAGCCGATCTCGCTGCACACACCCCTCGGTGAAGACGGCGACAGCGAGTTCGGTGACCTCATCGAGGACACCGAGGCGGTCGTCCCGGCCGACGCGGTCGGCTTCACCATGCTGCAGCGTCAGCTCGAGTCGCTCCTCGACTCGCTCAGCGAGCGCGAGGCCGGCGTCATCCGCATGCGCTTCGGCCTCGGCGACGGCCAGCCGAAGACGCTCGACCAGATCGGCGACACGTTCGGCGTGACTCGCGAGCGCATCCGTCAGATCGAGTCGAAGACGATGGCGAAGCTGCGCCACCCGTCGCGTTCGCAGTCGCTGCGGGACTACCTCGAGTGACCGGCGCCGCCAACGAGGGCAAGGCTCTCGAGGTCGTCGTCGACGGCACGTCCTACGCGCGGATCCCGATCCGCACCCGCGTGGTGATGCCGGGCGACGATCTCGAGGCCGTCATCTCGGAATACGCCACGTCCACCGTCCAGCCGGGAGACCTGCTCTTCGTCACCGAGAAGATCGTGGCGATCACGCAGGGTCGTTCCTACACGCTCGACGAAATCGAGGTGCGCCCGCTCGCCCGATTCCTGTCGAAGTACGTCACGCGCACCCCGTACGGCATCGGCCTCGGCATGCCCGAGACGATGGAGATGGCACTCCGCGAGTGCGGCACGCCGCGCATCCTCTTCGCCGCCGCCGTCAGCGCCGTCACGAAGGTCTTCGGCCGCCGGGGCGACTTCTACCGCGTGGCCGGAGACAAGGCGCGCGCCATCGACGGGCCCACGTCCGGAACCATCCCGCCCTACAACAAGGCGGTCGTCCTCGGGCCTACCGACCCGAAGGGTGTCGCCGCGCGGATCAAGTCGCAGCTGGGCGGCGTCGCCGAGGTCGCGGTGGTCGACATCAACGACATCGGCGGCAACATCCTCGGCTCGACGCTCGACAAGGCCGGAGAGCAGCGGCTCGTGCGGATCCTCCGCGACAACCCGCTCGGTCAGGGCCACGAGTCGACGCCGCTCGGCGTCATCCGCGAGGTCTGACGTGGGAGCGGTGAACCGGCTCTACCGGCGTGCGCGTTTCTTCGTCCGTCGCGTCTCATCGTTCGACCGCGAGCGGGTGCTCCAGTTCGCCCGCCAGTCCGCTGCGCTCTCGAAGGCGCCGGTGTGGTGGGTCGCCGCCGACATGGCGTGGTGCGCCGTTCGCTACGAGACGACCTTCGAGAACTATTCGGAGTGGGATTTCCGGATCCTGAAGGCGCGTGAGCGCCGGACATACATGACCGACCCGAAGTCGTTCCACCTGTCGCGGCGTCTCAACGACAACTCAGTGCGCGGCGTCTTCGACGACAAGCTCCAGTTCGCCCAGCGGTTCGGTGACGAGCTCGGACGGGCGTGGCTCGATGTCACCACCTCCGACGCGGCGGCCCTCGCCGCTTTCCTCGACGGTCGCGACCGCGTCATCACCAAGAACCCCGGGGGAGTCGGCGGCAACGGCATCACGATGCGCGAGGTCGCCTCGATCGATGACGTCGCCGCGCTTCGCGAGGAGCTTCTGGCGTCGGGTGAGACGCTCGTCGAAGAGGTCCTGGTGCAGCATCCGGAGATGGCGCGGCTCTATCCCGGCAGCGTCAACTCGCTCCGCGTGGTGACCTATCGAGACCCCGACGATGTGGTTCACGTCCTCGCCTCGGTGCTGAAGGTGGGCAATGGGGGAGTGATCGACAACTTCTCCAACGGTGGCATGTACACGATGCTCGACGACGAGGGCCGCGCCCTCCACGCCGCGAGCGATGAAGAAGGCCGCCCGTTCGAGACGCACCCGATCACCGGAGTTCCGATCACGGGCTACCAGGTTCCGCTCTACCCGCAGGTGCTCGAGCTCGTCGATCGGCTCGCCCGACGGGTTCCCGAGATGCCGTACATCGGCTGGGACATCGCGATCACGCCCGAGCGGCCCGTCGTCATCGAGGGCAATCACAACACGGGTGTGTTCCAGTCGAAGCCGTCGGTGTCGGGCATCCGGCGCGGGCTGCTGCCGCGCTACCGCGCCGCCATGCGCTTCTGAGGTCCGCTGGATCCGCCACCGGAACACCGAGAAACACGGAGAGAACGAGCAATGGGTCGATCACGCGTACGGCTGGGCTACCTCCTCGACCGTGCCCGCAACGTCCGGGTCGGCAACCTCGTCGAGTTCGGGCGCCAGGTGCAGAAGGTGTCGAAGGCACCGCTGCCGCTGATCATCGCCGACATGCTCTGGTGCTCGGTCAAGTACGACATGGGATTCCGCGATTACGCGGTCTGGGACATCCGTCTGCTGAACGCGCGCGAGCGCGCCACCTGGATGACGCACCCGAAGTCGTTCCGGATCACCCGCATGCACAACACGCCCGAGGGGCGCGCGATGCTGGAGGACAAGCGCCGGTTCGCTCGCGAGTACGCCGACCTGCTCGGCCGCGAGACGCTCGACCTGCGCGATGTCGACGACGCGGAACTCGGTGCGTTCCTCGGCCGCCACCCGAAGGTTCTGGCGAAGCCGCTCGACGGACACGGCGGCGGCGGGATCACCCTGCACGAGAACGTGACGGATGCTGCGGCCTTCCGCGCCGAGGCCACCGCCGCCGGGCAGTCGATCGTCGACGAGTTCATCGTGCAGCATCCCGAGATGGCCTCGCTCTACCCCGACAGCGTCAACACGGTACGGATGATCACGTTCCTCACCCCGGAGGGCGATGTGCGCCTCCTCGCCGGTGTGCTGCGGATCGGCAACGGCGACGTCATCGACAACTTCGCCTCGGGCGGGATGTTCACGATGCTCGACGAGCACGGCGTCGCGCTCTACCCGGGCGTGGACAAGAACTCGAACGTCTACCGCGAGCACCCCGTGACCGGCACCCCGATCGTCGGCTTCACCGTTCCGTTGTTCGACCAGGTGCTCGCGCTGACCGAACAGCTGGCTCGCCGGACGCCGGAGGCGCCCTACGTCGGATGGGACCTGGCGGTCACGCCGAACGGTCCGGTCGTCATCGAGGGCAATCACAACTCGAGCGTGTTCCAGCCCAAGCCGTCGGCCTCGGGCGTGCGCACCGGCCTGCTTCCCGTGTACCAGGCGGCCGTCGGGTTCTGACCTGACGACCGGGAACTGCGCCGCGGTTCCCGGTACGCGAAAGCCCCGAGCGCGATGCTCGGGGCTTTCGTCGTGAGGCCGTCCTCAGCCGGCTGCGACGAGGCGCGAGGTCTCGTCGTGCCAGCTGGTGGCGACGGCGCGGAGCTTCTCTTCGTACTTGCGGCCGTGGTGGGCGCAGAAGAGGAGCTCGCTGCCGTTCACCTCGGCGGCGATGTAAGCCTGTGCGCCGCACGAGTCACAGCGATCTGCCGCAGTCAGGCGGTGTTCGAGGACGGCGGTGCTCTCGGAAGTGTTCGTGGTCATGATGGGTGCCTCCTCGGTCGATCGGGTCGTGCAACTGAGTGCCTTCGATACAACCACGACCAGCCGGGGGTATGCCCCATTTGACGTGCATTTCGCTCTGCGCGTACGCTCACCGCGCACAGACCGGACCGGGACCGCCGTGACCTCGTGTGTCCTCCCCAGCGTGTCGGCGCCCGCGGATACGCTTGGAGATCGTGACTGCTGAGTATTCCGCCCACCACCTCCAGGTGCTCGAAGGGCTCGAAGCCGTCCGCAAACGCCCCGGCATGTACATCGGCTCGACCGACTCCCGCGGCCTCATGCATTGCCTCTGGGAGATCATCGACAACTCCGTCGACGAGGCCCTGGGCGGATACGGCTCGCGCATCGACATCGTGCTCCATGCCGACGGCAGCGTCGAGGTGCGTGACCGCGCCCGCGGCATCCCCGTCGACGTCGAGCCCCGCACCGGCCTGACCGGTGTCGAGGTCGTCTTCACCAAGCTGCATGCCGGCGGCAAGTTCGGTGGCGGCTCGTACGCGGCGTCGGGCGGTCTCCACGGTGTCGGCGCATCGGTCGTCAACGCCCTGTCGGAGCGCCTCGACGTCGAGGTCGACCGCGCGGGCAAGACCTACGCGATGTCGTTCCATCGCGGCGAGCCGGGGCTCTTCGCGGGCGATACGCCCGACTCGGAGTTCACCCCGTTCGAGCGCTCGTCCGAGCTGCGTGTGGTCGGCAAGGCGCCCCGGGGTACGACCGGTACCCGCATCCGCTACTGGGCCGACCGTCAGATCTTCACGAAGGATGCCGCCTTCCATCTCGAAGAGCTCGTGCAGCGGGCACGGCAGACCGCCTTCCTCGTCCCGGGCCTCGAGATCGTCATCGTCGACGAGCGCGGCGAGGAGCGGGTCGAGACGAGCTATCGCTTCGACGGCGGCATCTCCGAGTTCGCCGAGTTCCTCGCTCCCGATGCCCCGATCACCGACACCTGGCGGCTGACGGGCTCGGGAAACTTCACCGAGACCGTGCCCGTGCTCCAGGCCAACGGTGCGATGGTCCCGACCGAGGTCGAGCGATCGTGCGAGGTCGACATCGCGCTGCGGTGGGGCACGAGCTACGAGACCGTCACCCGGTCGTTCGTGAACATCATCGCGACTCCGAAGGGCGGAACCCACCAGCAGGGCTTCGAGCAGGGTCTGATGAAGATCATCCGCAGCCAGGTCGAGCAGAACGCTCGGCGCCTGAAGGTCGGCAACGACAAGCTGGAGAAGGACGACATCCTGGCCGGGCTCACCGCGGTCCTGACGGTCCGTCTGCCCGAGCCCCAGTTCGAGGGCCAGACCAAGGAGATCCTCGGAACACCGGCGGTGCGGCAGATCGTGGCATCCGTCGTCAACCGTGAACTGGGTGCGCTGTTCTCATCCACCAGACGCGACGACAAAGCGCAGACGGGGCAGCTGCTCGAGAAGGTCGTTTCCGAGATGAAGGCGCGCATCTCGGCGCGCACCCACAAGGAGACGCAGCGGCGCAAGACCGCTCTCGAGTCCTCGTCGCTGCCGGCGAAGCTCGCGGACTGCCGCAGCAACGACGTGGCCGAGTCCGAGCTGTTCATCGTCGAGGGTGACTCGGCGCTCGGCACCGCCAAGCACGCCCGCAACAGCGAGTATCAGGCGCTGCTCCCCATTCGCGGGAAGATCCTCAACGTGCAGAAGGCGTCGGTCAGCGACATGCTCTCCAACGCCGAATGCGCCGCCATCATCCAGGTGATCGGCGCGGGGTCGGGACGCTCGTTCGACCTGAGCGCGGCTCGCTACGGCAAGGTCATCCTGATGAGCGACGCCGACGTCGACGGCGCACACATCCGTACCCTGCTGCTCACGCTCTTCTTCCGGTACATGCGACCGCTCATCGAGGAGGGTCGCGTGTTCGCTGCGGTTCCGCCGCTGCACCGCGTGGTCGTCGTCAACCCGGGGTCGAAGCCGAACGAGACGATCTACACATACTCCGAGGCCGAACTCCACGGGCTGCTCACGAAGCTCCGCAAGTCCGGGCGGAAATGGCAGGAGCCCGTGCAGCGCTACAAGGGTCTCGGCGAGATGGATGCCGATCAGCTCGCGACGACCACGATGGATCGCGCCGGCCGTACGCTCCGCCGTGTCCGTGTCGAGGACGCCGATGCGGCCAACGCCGTCTTCGAGCTGCTCATGGGCAACGAGGTCGCGCCGCGCCGCGACTTCATCGTCACCTCGAGCGACCGTCTCTCGCGCGAGGCCATCGACGCCTGACCCACGCCGCGGCTGCGCGCACGAAGCTCGGAGGACGACGAGAGCTTCGGAGGGATCTCGGCCAGGGGTCCGAGGTCGACGTCATTCTCCGAGGTTCGGGGGCCGGCGGCTCAGGCGACGACGGTGCCGACCGCACCGATCACGCCATCCAGAGGCTGGCCTGACGCGTCGCGCTTGGCTCCGGCCTCGGGCAGAGCGCGGGTCGCACCGTCAGGACCGACCGCGCGGGGGGAGTCGCCCACCCACGCCAGGGTCAGCGTGTCTTCGCCGCGCAGGAAGCGCTGCGCACGGACGCCGCCGGTCGCGCGGCCCTTCGCCGGGAACTCGGAGAATGCCGACACCTTGCCGCTGCCGGCGTCAGCACCGGCGAGCGACTGCGTCGACCCAGCGATCGTGACGACTACGGTGTTCTCGGACGCGGTCACGGCGGTGAACGCGATGACTCGCTCGCCGTCTGCGACGCGGACGCCCGCCATGCCGCCGGCGGCTCGACCCTGCGGCCGCACCGCAGCCGCGTCGAAGCGCAGCAGCTGGGCGTCGGAGGTGACGAAGACCAGCTCGGTACCGTCGGGGGCGGGCGCGGCGCCGACGACGCGATCACCGGGCTTGAGCGAGATGATCTCGGCGTCGGGCTTCCCCGGCGCGAGCTCGGTGGCCGCGACACGCTTGACCACGCCCTGAGCCGTGCCGAGCGCGATCGGCGGTTCGCCGGTCAACGGCACGATGGCCACGACGTGCTCGTTCGGGCCGAGCCCGAGGTACTGGTCGGCCTTCGAGCCTGCCGCGAGCTGAACGCTGTTGCCGGGAACCGAGGGCAGATCGACGGGCGAGAAGCGGACGAGGCGCCCCGTGCTGGTGACGGCGCCGAGGTCGCCCCGGACCGTCGCGTCGACGGCCGATCGGATGGCGTCGTGCTTGCTCCGCCGCGCAGGCGGGACGATGCCGCTGCTGAGCAGATCTTCGCCGAGCTCTGCGCGGACCATGCGGCCGGTCGCCGACAGGAACACGCGGCAGGGCGCGTCGGCGATCTGCAGGTCGACGCCGGCCTTCTTGCCCGAGCGTGCGGTCACGGGTCCGCCGTTGAGCAGCAGCGTGCGACGCGGCGTGCCGTACGTCTCGGCGGCCGCCTCGAGCTCGCGGGCCACCTGGGCTCGGAGCAGCACGTCACTCGCGAGGAGCTCCTCGAGGTGCGCGATCTCGGCCTTCAACTGGTCGCGCTCGGTCTCCAGCTCGATGCGGGAGAACTTCGTCAGGCGGCGTAGACGCAGTTCGAGGATGTACTCGGCCTGCGGCTGCGAGAGATCGAAGACGTCGATCAGTCGCGTCCTCGCCTGCTCCCCGTCATCGGACGCGCGGATGACCTGGATGACCTCGTCGATGTCGAGGATCGCGATGAGCAGGCCCTCGACGAGGTGCAGGCGCTCCTGCTTCCTGGCCAAGCGGTACCGGCTGCGCCGTGTGACGACTTCGATGCGGTGGTCGAGGTAGACGCGCAGCAGCTCTTTGAGTCCGAGCGTCTGGGGCTGTCCCTCCACCAGCGCGACGTTGTTGATGCCGAACGAGTCCTCGAGCGGGGTCAGCCGGTAGAGCTGCTCGAGCACCGCGTTCGGGTCGAAGCCCGTCTTGATCGTGATGACGAGGCGCAACCCGTGGTTGCGGTCGGTGAAGTCCTGGACATCCGAGATACCGGTCAGCTTCTTGGCGTTGACGGCGTCCTTGATCTTCTCGATGATCCGCTCGGGGCCGACCATGTACGGCAGCTCGGTCACGACGAGACCGGTGCGCCGTGGCCCGAGCGACTCGACCGACACCTTCGCGCGGGTGCGGAAGGTGCCGCGCCCGTTCGTGTAGGCATCCTTGATGCCGTCGAGTCCGACGATCACGCCGCCGCCGGGCAGGTCGGGGCCCGGCACGAACTCCATGAGCTCGTCGAGCGTCGCGTCGGGGTTCTCGAGCAGGTGCACGGCTGCCGCCACGACCTCGATGAGGTTGTGCGGCGCCATGTTCGTCGCCATGCCGACGGCGATGCCCGTCGTTCCGTTGACCAGCAGGTTCGGGTACGCGGCGGGAAGGACGGCCGGCTGCTGGAACTGTCCGTCGTAGTTCGGGACGAAGTCGACGACGTCCTCGTCGAGGTTCTCGGTCAGGGCCAGCGCGGAGGGCGCCAGCCGGGCCTCGGTGTACCGCGCTGCCGCAGGCCCGTCGTCGAGCGAGCCGAAGTTGCCGTGTCCGTCGACCAGGGGCACGCGCAGAGCGAAGTCCTGTGCGAGACGGACGAGCGCGTCGTAGATCGCGGAGTCGCCGTGCGGGTGCAGCTTTCCCATGACTTCGCCCACGACACGGGCGCTCTTGACGTGCCCCTTGTCAGGACGGAGGCCCATGTCGGCCATCTGGAACAGGATGCGCCGCTGCACGGGCTTGAGGCCGTCACGCGCGTCGGGAAGCGCGCGGGAGTAGATGACCGAATACGCGTACTCGAGGAACGAACCCTGCATCTCCGCCGAGACGTCGACGTCCTCGATGCGCTCCGGCTGGTCGGGGACGGGTGAAGCGGTGCGGGATGCGGCCATGGAGCTGTACGGACCTCGATCGGGGATGGGAGTGCGGATGCCGGGTGTGCGAGACTGTCCGCGATGCCCTCCAGCCTACCGATCGACCCGCCGGCGGCCCGGAGCCTCACCGGTGTGCTGCCGCAGCTGGTCGCCTCCGTCTCGGGTCGATCCGACTGGTTCGCTCCGGCGCGATCGGCGATCGTCATCGTCGCCGACGGGCTGGGGCGCGGCAACCTCGCTCAGCGGGCCGCTTACGCCCGGTTCCTCTCCGAGCGGATGGCCAAGCGGGATGCCGCTCGCACGGTGTTCCCGGCGACGACCGCCGCCGCCCTGAGCAGCCTCTTCACCGGCGTGCTTCCGGGTGAGCACGGCATCGTCGGCTATCGCGTCCGCGTGCCGGGCACCGCATCCGCTCCCAATCAGCTGACGGGGTGGGAGCAAGACGGGCTCGATCCGCTCTCGTGGCAGCGCTCGCAGCCGGTCTTCGAGCGCGAGGTCGCCGGGGGAAGACGCTGTTTCGTCGTGAGCCGGGCGCAGTACGCCGGCACGGGGTTCACGACGGCTACGGTGCGCGGGGCCGAGTTCGTCGCGGCCTCGGGGATCGGCGAGCGTCTCGCGATGGCTGAGGCCCTCGCGGGCACTCATGACGGGTCCCTCGTCTACGTCTACATTCCCGAGCTCGACGTCATCGGGCACGCGCAGGGCTGGGAGAGCGACCGGTGGTCGGCCGAGCTGGAGTCGCTCGACGCCGAGCTGCGGCGCTGGGACCGTCAACTGGCACCCGGGATCGGCGCGGTGCTGACGGCCGACCACGGCATGATCGACGTTCCCGCGCACCGGCATGTGCTGCTCCGAGAGGGGGACCCGCTCCTCGACGAGGTCGAAGTCATCGGCGGCGAGCCGCGGATGCTGCACCTCTATGCGTCCGACGGCGCGGCCGAACGCGTCGCTTCGCGCTGGCGCGACGCGGAGTCGGATCGCTCCTGGGTCGTGACGCGCGAGGAGGCGATCGACGCCGGGCTGTTCGGACCGGTGCATCCCGAGGTCGTACCGCGGATCGGCGACGTGCTGGTCGCCGCGCGCTCAGCGGTGGCCTACTACGACGATCGTCTCGCCGACAAGAAACCGCAGCGCATGGTCGGCCAGCACGGATCTCTGACGGATCAGGAGCGGATCGTTCCGCTCGTCCGTCTCGGCGCGTTCGCCTGAGCGGTCAGGCGTCCTCGCTGCGAGCGCCGAAGACGATCTCGTCCCACGAGGGCATCGACGTGCGGCCACCGCGACGGCGAGTCTCGGGCGCGGAATCCTCGCTCGCGGGCTCGGTCTTCGGCGTCTCGGGTTCGGACGGCGCAGGCTCGGCTGGCTCGCGCTGACCGGCCTCCAGGGCATCGAAGAGGGCGACCGGAGTGCGTTCACGCGTGTCGGCACCGCGGTCCTCGCCGGGCATCGGCTCACGCTGGCCTCGGCGACGCCGGAGCGCTTCGAGCAGATCGGCGGTCTCCGACGAGGTCACGACCGGCTCGGGCGCTCGCTTGATCGCCGCGTCCTTCGCGTTCGTGCTGCGCAGCGAGTTCGACGCGACCGCGTCAGCGTCAGCGGCGGCGGCGGGATGCCGCGGCCCGAAGGCGCCGCTGTCGAACCGGGACTCGTCCTTGGCCTGCGGCGTGTCGAGGGCGCGCAGACGGGGGATCAGTCCCTCCGGCAACGACCCCTGGCGCGACAACTGCGTCGCATCCGAGTTCAGCGGTGCCAGCGACGAGCGCCGCGGGTCGAACGACCACCGTGCGTCGTGCTCCACCTCGCCGACCGTGAACTCGACCTTCACGATCCAGCCGTCGGGTTCGCGCCAGCTGCTCCACCGCTCGCCGGTCGCGCCTGCCTCGCTGAGCTTGGTGCGAACCGCCGTTCCGAAGGTCGGCTGAGCATCGGGCTCCAGCTCGCCTGCGATGAGGACGGGCACGGCGAGCGCTTGCCCGACGATGTGCTCGCGTTCGGCGATGATCGGGCGCTCGTAACGCGCGACGTCCTCGACCCGGACTCCGAGGAGGGTGGCGACGTCAGCGGCGCTCATCCCGGAGCGGATGTGCGATTGGATCTCGCGCGGGCTGGGGCGAGGAGCCCGCGGTTCGTCCGTCGGCCGGGCGCGGCGCAGCTGGGCGCGCAGCGTCTCGTTCACCGGCAACGCGAAGCGCTCCCCGGACTCGGTGGCGAGGACGAGGATGCCCTCCTCGGTCCCGATGACCTTGAGCTGTTCCATGCGCAGAACCCTCCCAGCGATACGTGTGCCGTCATGGTGTCACAGGCATCCGGGCACCGCGGGAATATCCGGGGCGCGCCGCCGGTTTCGGGGGGCGAACCGGTCGTGCGCATCCGTTCCCGGAAGGATCTTCCGCGACGTTTTGCGAAAATCGCGCCGGTCATGCAAACTATCGCCGCCCCACTCGGCGCGGCAACCGGCAACACCTGGAAGTAGAGGCCTTTCGACATGGCTACGGATTACGACGCACCCCGCAAGACCGAGGACGACAGCGAGTCGATCGAGGCCCTGAAGGAGCGCGTGCCCGACAAGTCGTCGGGCTCGATCGACAACGAGGACGCCGACAACCCGTCGGGCTTCGAGCTACCCGGGGCCGACCTCTCGGACCTCGAACTCGATGTCGTCGTCCTGCCCCCGCAGGAGGACGAGTTCACGTGCATGGAGTGCTTCCTCGTGAAGCACCGCACCCAGATCGATCACGAGACCAAGGTCGGCGCCATTTGCACCGAGTGCGCGGCCTGATCGCACGACCTTCGCTGACCCTCGACGCTCCGGCGTCGGGGGTCTGTCTTTTACCGGGCGGCGTTTACGCGTCGGAGCCGGCCGGGGCGGCGGTCGCGCGGGCGCTCTCGATCACCGCGGCGACGCGGGCGGGCGTCCGCGAGGAGAACACCCAGTGGGTGACCGGATCGTCGTCATCTTCGATCGCGATCCGTACGACTCCGTCGATGCCGCCACGCAGAAGGTGCCAGGAACTCGACGATAGGCCGGGCCCGCGTGCCTGCCGCGCGGCGTCGCCGGTGAACGTCTCGATCTCGCCGAGGTAGGTGAGCTCGATGCTCGCGCGCCCGACTCGGAGCCGCTCGCCGGTGACTTCGATCACCGGTGAGAGGGCGATGAGTCCTGCCACGACGAGGGCTCCCACGGCGATGCCGACGATGAGCCCGACCACCGAGTCGAGCGGGGCGAGCACGAGAGCGACCATCGGCCCGCAGACGGCGGCGCTCACCAGAGCCCACAGGGATGGGCTCAAGCGCTCGCGGTAGCTTGTGGCGGGCGAGGTGGCGGGGGCGGAACTGTGCATTAGCCTCGTGGGGTGACCGAATCCGTGGACGTCCCCATTATCGCCGCCGACGTTCCCGTTTACGCCCATCCCGGAGATGCCGGAGCAGATCTCGTGTCCGTCGAGCAGCTGCGTCTCGAGCCCGGGCAGCGCGCACTCGTGGGGACCGGTGTCCGAATCGCCCTGCCGGACGGCTTCGCCGCCTTCGTCGTGCCGCGCAGCGGGCTCGCGGCGAAGCACGGGATCACCGTGGTCAACTCGCCGGGAACGGTCGACGCCGGGTACCGCGGAGAGATCAAGGTCACGCTCCTGAACACCGACACCGCCGAGCCGTACGACATCGCGCCCGGCGACCGCATCGCCCAACTGATCGTCATGCCCGTCACCCGGGCCCGCTTCATCCCCGTCGACACCCTGCCCGAGAGCGTTCGCGGTGAGGGCGGTTTCGGCTCGACCGGCTATCAGCAGCAGACAGGAGTACCCGCATGAGCGACGACGCGAAGTCGGCACCCGCCGACCGGGCCACGGCCGGCCCGTTCGACGAGTCCGAGGCCAACCCGGTTCGTCCGTACATCGATCTGGGCGGCATCAAGGTACTTCCGCGCGAGGGGCTGAACCTGCGTCTCGAGGTCGAGGAACAGACGAAGCGCATCGTCGCGGTCGGTCTCGACTACGCCGGTTCGACGCTTCAGGTCCAGCCGTTCGCAGCGCCCCGTTCGACGGGGCTCTGGGAGGAGACGCGCGAGCAGATCCGCCAGCAGGTGCGCCAGCAGGGCGGTCGCGTCGAGGAGCGCGAAGGCCCGCTCGGCCCGGAGCTGCTCGCCGAGGTCCCCGTGATGGCCGGGGCGGAGGGCAGCGGAAAGCGTCTCGCACGTTTCGTCGGCGTCGACGGGCCGCGGTGGTTCCTCCGAGGCGTCATCGGCGGTGCGGCGACCAATGACGTCGACGCGGCTGCGCAGGTCGAGGACCTCTTCCGGTCGCTCGTGGTCGTCCGCGGCGGATCGCCGATGCCGCCGCGTGACCTCATCCCGCTCAAGATGCCGGCGACCCCCGGCTCGGCGTGAGCGCTGACGAACGGCGCGAGGCCGCGACCGAGCGCCCCGCCGATCTGACCCCGCCCGAACCGGTGGCCTCGACCTCGGGCGTTCTCGGAGCCGCGCTCGGCGAGGCTGCGCGTAAGGCCGGTTTCGATCCCGACACCGAGGCTTCGACCGGGGGCGTCGTCTGGCGCGCGATGGGCGGTTTCCGCGGCATCGTCGAGGCCGTCCTCCCCGGCTTGGTCTTCATCGTCGTGTTCACGCTCACGACGGACCCGCAGACCCGTGAGGCGAATCTCTGGCTGTCGCTCGGGCTGTCGGTCGGCGTCGCCGCGGTGTTCACGCTGCTGCGCCTCATCCAGCGCGGCCCGGCAGGAGCCGCATTCGGAGGTCTCATCGCTACCGCTGCGGCCGCGGGGCTGGCGCTGTGGACGGGGCGGGGGCAGGACAACTTCATCCCGGGTCTGATCACCAATGCGGCTTACGGGACCGCCTTCCTGGTCTCGGCCCTCATTGGATGGTCGCTCATCGGACTCGCCGCCGGATTCCTCATGAACGAGGGCGTCGCCTGGAGGCGTGACAAGCGCAAGCGCCGCGTCTACTTCTGGCTCGCGATCGCCTGGGCGGGGCTCTTCTACCTCAGGCTCGCCGTGCAACTGCCGCTGTACTTCGCCGACGAAGTCGCCGCCCTCGGAACCCTGAAGCTCGTCATGGGCCTGCCGCTGTTCGCCCCGCTCGCGGCCGTCACCTGGCTCGCCGTGCGGGCGCTCTATAAGCGGCCCGCCGAGTGATACATTTATCTTGACGTCAAGATAAATTTCCCCCGATCCGACTAAGGGTCGCCTCACTAGATCGACCGGTGCGGCGAGGGGATGATGGGACAGTGCGCGCGAGCGCGCGGCCCGCCGATGAAGGAGAGCAGACGTGTCCACTGTTGACAGCTTCGGAGCCAAGAGCACCCTGACGGTCGGCAGCACCGACTACGAGATCTTCCGGATCGACACGGTCGAGGGTTACGACCGTCTTCCCTTCAGCCTCAAGGTGCTGCTCGAGAACCTCCTGCGCACCGAGGACGGCGCGAACGTGACGCAGGAGCAGATCCGCGCGCTGGGTTCGTGGGACGCCTCGGCAGAGCCCGACACCGAGATCCAGTTCACCCCGGCCCGCGTCGTGATGCAGGACTTCACGGGCGTGCCCTGCATCGTCGATCTCGCCACGATGCGCGAGGCGGTGACCGCGCTCGGCGGTGACCCCAACCGCATCAACCCGCTCTCGCCCGCCGAGATGGTCATCGACCACTCGGTCATCGCCGATCTCTTCGGCAGCGAGAACGCCCTCGAGCGCAACGTCGAGATCGAGTACGAGCGCAACGGCGAGCGTTACCAGTTCCTCCGTTGGGGTCAGGGCGCGTTCGACGACTTCAAGGTCGTCCCCCCGGGCACCGGCATCGTCCACCAGGTGAACATCGAGCACCTCGCGAAGGTCATCTACGACCGCAACGTCGACGGTGTGCTCCGTGCGTACCCCGACACCTGTGTCGGCACCGACTCGCACACCACGATGGTCAATGGCCTCGGTGTCCTGGGTTGGGGTGTCGGCGGCATCGAGGCCGAGGCCGCGATGCTGGGTCAGCCCGTGTCGATGCTCATCCCGCGCGTCGTGGGCTTCAAGCTCACCGGCGAGATCCCCGCGGGCGTCACCGCGACCGACGTCGTGCTGACGATCACCGACATGCTGCGCAAGCACGGCGTGGTCGGCAAGTTCGTCGAGTTCTACGGCGCCGGCGTCGGGTCCGTCCCGCTCGCGAACCGCGCCACGATCGGCAACATGAGCCCCGAGTTCGGGTCGACCGCCGCGATGTTCCCCATCGACGACGTCACGCTCGACTACCTGCGCCTGACCGGCCGCGACGAGCAGACCGTCGCCCTCGTCGAGGCGTACGCGAAGGAGCAGTCGCTCTGGCACGACCCCGCGAACGAGCCGAGCTACAGCGAGTACATGGAGCTCGACCTCTCGACGGTCGTCCCGTCGATCGCCGGCCCGAAGCGCCCGCAGGACCGCATCCTCCTGTCGGAGTCGAAGGAGCAGTTCGCGAAGGACATCCTCAACTACGCGACGGCCGCCGACGAGGCCGTCGAGGTCGAGGGCACCTTCCCGGCGTCCGACCCGGGCAACGCCCCGGGCGTCGAGCACGAGACCCACTCCGACGACACCGTCTCGCACCAGCACGACCACGCGCACGCGGGTCTGCTCTCGAGCGGCGCACGCCATGCGGCATCCAACCCGGTGAAGGTCACGCAGCCGTCGGGCGAGAGCTACATGCTCGACAACGGCGCAGTGACGCTCGCGGCCATCACGTCGTGCACCAACACGTCGAACCCGTCGGTCATGATCGCCGCAGGTCTGCTGGCCCGCAAGGCCTCGGAGCGCGGCCTCACGCGCAAGCCGTGGGTCAAGACGACGCTCGGCCCCGGCTCGAAGGTCGTCACCGACTACTACGAGAAGTCCGGCCTCGACAAGGACCTCGAGAACCTCGGCTTCTACACCGTCGGCTACGGCTGCACGATCTGCATCGGAAACTCCGGCCCGCTGATCGAAGAGGTCTCGGCCGCGATCAACGAGAACGACCTCGCGGTCACCGCGGTGCTCTCGGGCAACCGCAACTTCGAAGGCCGCATCAGCCCCGACGTCAAGATGAACTACCTGGCCTCGCCGCCGCTGGTCGTCGCGTACGCCCTGGCCGGGTCGATGAACTTCGACTTCGAGACCGATGCGCTCGGCAAGGACTCGGACGGCAACGACGTCTTCCTCAAGGACATCTGGCCCGCTCCCGATGAGGTCCAGGAGATCATCGACTCGTCGATCTCGCGTGAGCAGTTCATCAAGCAGTACGCCACCGTGTTCGACGGTGACGAGCGCTGGAAGAACCTGCCCACGCCGACCGGCCCGGTGTTCGAGTGGGACGAGGACTCGACCTACGTCCGCAAGGCGCCGTACTTCGACGGCATGCAGATGGAGCTGACCCCGGTCGCCGACATCACCGGTGCGCGCGTCATGGCGACGCTGGGCGACTCGGTCACCACCGACCACATCAGCCCGGCCGGAAACATCAAGGCCGGCACCCCGGCCGCGCAGTACCTCACCGAGCACGGCGTCGCGCAGAAGGACTTCAACTCCTACGGCTCGCGCCGTGGCAACCACGAGGTCATGATCCGCGGAACCTTCGCCAACATCCGTCTGAAGAACGAGCTCACGGCAGCGGTCAACGACGGCAAGGTCGTCGAGGGCGGCTACACGCGCGACTTCACTCAGGAGGGCGGCCCGCAGTCGTTCATCTACGACGCGAGCCAGAACTACCAGGCGCAGGGTACGCCGCTCGTCATCTTCGGCGGCAAGGAGTACGGCTCGGGCTCGTCGCGCGACTGGGCGGCGAAGGGCACCAACCTCCTCGGCGTGAAGGCGGTCATCACCGAGAGCTTCGAGCGCATCCACCGCTCGAACCTGATCGGCATGGGCGTCGTCCCGCTGCAGTTCCCCGCCGGTGAGAGCTGGAAGTCGCTGGGACTCGACGGCACCGAGATCATCTCGATCACGGGACTCGAACAGCTGAACGAAGGCGTCACCCCGAAGACGGTGAAGGTCGTCGCCGAGCCGAGCGAGTTCTCGCCCGAGGGCAAGCAGACGGTCGAGTTCGACGCGATCGTGCGCATCGACACCCCCGGTGAGGCCGACTACTACCGCAACGGCGGCATCCTGCAGTACGTGCTGCGCTCGCTCGTCTGAGACACGGAGCTGCAGTAGTCCACGAGAGGCCGGAGCGTCCAGCTCCGGCCTCTCGTGCATCCCGCTGATTAGACTTACCGGCACCCGATGGAAGGAGGAGCTCGATGTCGTTGCTCTCCTCGATCTCGCACCCGCGCGATCTCGACGCCCTCTCGATCGCTCAGCTCGAGACGCTCGCCGGTGAGATCCGCTCGTTCCTCGTCGAGAACGTCGCGCGCAGCGGCGGGCACCTCGGACCCAACCTCGGAGTCGTCGAGCTCACCCTCGCGATCCATCGGGTCTTCGACTCTCCGAACGACCCGGTGGTCTTCGACACCGGGCATCAGTCCTACGTGCACAAGCTGATCACGGGCCGCCAGGACTTCTCGCGGCTGCGCTCGCGGGGCGGCTTGGCTGGCTACCCGCAGCGCAGCGAGAGCGAGCACGACGTCGTCGAGTCGTCGCACGCGTCGAGCTCGCTCAGCTGGGCCGACGGCATCTCACGGGCCTTCGCCCGCACCGGTCGCACCGACCGCCATGTCGTCACCGTGGTCGGCGATGGCTCCCTGACCGGCGGGATGACGTGGGAGGCGCTCAACAACATCTCCGACGACAACGATCGCAACCTGGTCATCGTCGTCAACGACAACGGCCGTTCGTACGCGCCGACGATCGGCGGCATGGCGCGTTTCCTGAACAAGGTGCGCACCACCGAGGGCTACCGGTCGTTGCACGAAGGCTCAGCGTCGCTCTTCGGCCGCCTCGGGCCGGCGGCGCGGGCCGTCTACCGCGGACTCCGCGGTGGGACTCACGGATTCTTGTCCCGGTTCGTGAACAATGAGGCCCTGTACTCGAATCTCGATATCAAGTACCTCGGACCCGTCGACGGCCACGACCTCGAGGCCATGATCGAGACCCTGCGCCTCGCGAAGTCGTACGGTGCTCCGGTCATCGTGCACGCGATCACCGAGAAGGGCCGCGGCTACGCGCCCGCCCGACTCGACGAAGCCGACCAGTTCCATGCCGTGGGGAAGATCGACCCTGCGACGGGCCAGCCGGTCTCCTCCGGTGGCAAGACGACCTGGACCGACGTGTTCGCCGAGGAGCTCGTGTCTGCGGGGGAGCGCCGCGGCGATGTCGTCGCGATCACTGCGGCGATGCTGCGTCCGACCGGGCTGCTGCCCTTCGCGCAGCGGTTCCCCGACCGTGTCCTGGACGTCGGCATCGCGGAGCAGCACGCCGTCGCGGCATCCGCCGGCCTCGCCTTCGGCGGCCTGCATCCGGTCGTCGCGATCTACGCGACGTTCATGAACCGCGCGTTCGACCAGATGATGATGGATGTCGCGCTGCACCGTGCAGGTGTGACGTTCGTCCTCGACCGGGCCGGCGTGACCGGACCCGACGGACCCAGCCATCACGGCATCTGGGACCTCGCGATGCTCCAGCTCGTGCCCGGCGTCCGTATCGCGGCGCCGCGAGACGCTGAGCGTCTCCGCGAGGTATTCCGTGAGGCCGTCGACATCGAGGACGCGCCCACGGTCGTTCGATATCCGAAGGGATCGGTCGGCGACGAGTTGCCCGCTGTGGAACGTCTGGACGACGGAACCGACGTGCTGGTGCGGGGCGAATCGGACGATGTCCTCATCGTCGGCATCGGCCCGATGGCGCGCCTGGGCATCGAGGTCGCCGAGCGCCTGCGAGCACAGGGAATCGGCGCGACCGTCATCGATCCTCGCTGGGTGGTCCCGGTCGCTCGCTCGGTCGTGGATCTCGCCGCTGGACACCGGCTCGTCATCACCATCGAGGACGGGATCCGTGTCGGTGGTATCGGCACACGCATCCGCCAGGTTCTTCGCGAGGCCGGCATCGACACGGCCGTCGACGAGCTCGGACTGCCCGACGAGTTCATCGATCACGCGGAGCGCGACGAGATCCTCGACGACGCGGGTCTGACGTCCGCGAAGATCGCGCACGACGTCGTCGCGCAGGTCCTCGGTACCCGCATCCCGATCGCCCGGCCGAGCGCGGATGCCGCGACGGACTGGGCGGATGCCGCCGACGCGCCGGGCCGCGCGGGTGCGAGCGACGGCGAGCCTCAGCCTCGCGGCCGCTGACGTCGTCGCCGGTCGGGGGAGATGATGCGGTAGTTCTCGTCGAGGGGATCCTCGGTGGCGGCGTCCGGGTTCGAGGTCGGCACGACGTCGCCGAACACCTCGGCGTCGAGGCGGAGGGCTCGCCGCATGGTGATGAACCAGGCGCCTGCGAGTCCGAGGGCGCTGAGAGGCACGTTGACGAGGAAGGCGATCGATTCGATCCACCCGTCGCCCGAGTCGCCGATGAGCAAGGGAAGGGCGACGGCCGTGGTGGCGAAGCCGACCAGCGCGCCGTAGGCCGTGAAAGCGATGAGATGTGCGCCGACACGTGGCGAACGTCGCAGGAGGCGGCCGAGTGCGTATGCGCCGGGGGAGCCGATCACCACAGCGGGCACGGAGACGACCAAGATCATCACGGTGCCCACGACCAAGCTGAAGCCGCCCGTCAGCACCGCCCAGGCGACGATGAGTAGCAGCGTGGTCGCGCCCCACGCGCGGGCGATGCCCGCCAGGAACTCGGCGCGGGTGAACGCGAGGGGTTCGGCATCCGTGCGGGGCGAGTCTCGACGTGGTGCGCGCTGCTGTTGCGGGCCGGCGCCCGTCACGAGCGGGCCTCGGCGATGAGGTCGAGAAGTTCCCGCACCGGCCGCCGCAGCATCGGGAGGCGCGCCAGTGGGAGCGCCATCGCGAGCAGTGCCAGGCCCTTGTCGAGCAAGCGCCGCGTCTTCGCCTGGTGATCGGACTCGTCGTAGACCCAGTACATCGCGAGCAGCAGATGCGCGAGAACGAGCGCGCCGGGCAGCGCCTCGGCGATGTCCTTCGGAAGCTTGTGGTCGGCACCGTCGACGGCGGTACGGAACAGATCCTCCACGATCGCGAGCGAGGCGTTCGACTCGGGCGACAGCGGGTTGATCGACGATCGCGGCGAGACGGCGGCCGTCAGGAACTCGGGCGCATGGCCATGCGTCGGCGTCAGTTGATCGAGGCCCGTGTGGAAGACGATCGCGAGCCTGTCCTTGAGGTCGCGCTCCGACTCGAGTCCGGGCAGGGCGGCCGCGCGGTGACCCTGCTGCACCTGCAGGTAGAACTCCTGCACGAGCTCGTTCTTCGACGCGAAGTGGTAGTTCGTCGTCCCGACCGACACGCCGGCCTCCGACGCGATGCGGCGGATGGTGGTCGCGTCGTAGCCGCGTTCGCGAAACGAACGCAGTGCCGTCTCGACGATCAGGGCACGTGTGCGGTCGCGCTTCGATCCGGTCGGCTCCGGGGTGCTGAACATGTTCAGATACTAGCGTGCAGGCAGCCCCGCCACAGGCTTCCCCGCTCCCGTGGAAGCATGGAGGGATGACCGGCGACAACCTCACCCGTACCGACGCCCAGCATCGTGCAGCCGAGGTCCGGCTCCACACCATCGATGTCTCCCTCGACGTCCGTGACGCCCCGCGCGCCGAGGAGACCACGTTCAGCACCCGCGCGATCCTGTCGTTCGATGCGCGCGTCGGCGGTGAGACCTGGGTCGACTTCCTCGGTTCGAGCGTCGATGCGGTCATCGTGAACGGCGAGAGCCGGCCCGTGGAATGGGACGGCGCGCGCATCCGCATCCGTGACCTCGCGGAGCGCAACACCGTCTCGATCGCGGCGCGCGGCGTCTACAGCCGCTCGGGGGAGGGCCTCCACCGCTTCGTCGACCCGGTCGACGGCGCCGTCTACCTGTACACGCAGTACGAGCCCGCGGACGCGCGTCGCGTCTACCCGTGTTTCGAGCAGCCGGACCTGAAGGCACGCTGGCGGATGCGGGTCGCGGCGCCGGAGGGCTGGCGGGTGCTGTCCAACGGTGCGGAGACCGACCGTCGGGACCTCGACGGCGGTACCGAGGTCACCTTCGCTGAGACCCTCCCGATCTCCAGTTACATCACCGCCGTCGCCGCAGGCCCCTACCACCGCGTCGCCGCGGTCTGGGACGGACCCGAGGGACCTGTCGACCTGGGCGTCCTGTGCCGTGCCTCGCTGGCGCCGTACCTCGACGCCGAGGAGATCATCGACATCACCCGCCGTGGGCTCGCGTACTTCGGTGAGGCGTTCGGGCTCGGCTATCCGTGGGGCAAGTACGACCAGATCTTCGTGCCCGAGTACAACCTCGGCGCGATGGAGAACCCCGGTCTCGTCACGTTCACCGAGGCGTACGTCTTCCGCGGGGCCGCGACCGCCGCGCAGCGCGAGGCCCGCGCCAACACGATCCTCCACGAGATGGCGCACATGTGGTTCGGCGACCTCGTGACCATGCGGTGGTGGGACGACCTGTGGCTCAAGGAGTCCTTCGCGGACTTCATGGGCTCGCATGCGTCTGTCGCGACCGGGCTCTATCTGGATGCCTGGGTGAGCTTCGCGAGCCGGCGGAAGGGGTGGGCCTACGAGCAGGACCAGCTTCCGACCACGCATCCGATCGTGGCGGACATTCCCGACCTGCAGGCGGCCAAGCTCAACTTCGACGGGATCACGTACGCCAAGGGAGCGTCCGTGCTCAAGCAGCTCGTCGCGTACGTGGGGGAGGAGGCGTTCTTCGCCGGCGCGCGCAAGTACTTCGCCGACAACGCCTTCGGGAACACCACGCTCGGTGATCTGCTGGACGCCCTCGAGCACACCTCCGGGCGCGACCTGCGGGCGTGGAGTCGCGCCTGGCTCGAGACCACCGGGATGTCGGATCTGTCGGTCGAGCGCGATGGATCGGACGGCGTCACGATCGTCCAGACCGATCCCCGACCCCACCGCGTGACGATCGGACGGTACGCGGCGTCGGAGGGGGCGCTCCGCCGAGAGGGCGGGGTCGAGCTCGATCTCGTCGACGCCCGGACGCCGCTGCCCGGTGATGCCGCGGGCGTGATCATCCCGAACGACGACGACCGCACCTATGCCAAGGTGCGCCTCGACGGTGACACGACGGCAGCCCTCGAGCGCTCGCTCTCGACGGTCGGCGACCCGCTCGCTCGTTCGGTGGCGTGGGCCGCGCTCTGGAACGCGGTTCGCGACGGTCGCCTCGAAGTGGCGCGCTACCTCGAGATCGTCGGAGCGCACGCCGCGGCCGAGACGCACATCGGCCTCCTCACCGACGCGGTCGCGCATGCCGACTACGCGATCGCTCATTACGCCGCTCCCGCACAGCGCGAGTCGCTCGCCGCGCGCTGGCTGGAGACCGTCTGGCGGTCGTTGCACGAAGCCCGCCCCGGGACGGACGCCCAGCTTGTCTGGGCGCGCGCCCTGGGCGCTGCCGCCGCGGTGGATGCGGGGCGTGCGGCGTCGTTGCGCCAGCTGCTCGCCGGCGAAGGGCAGCTCCCCGAGGGTCTCGTGCTCGATGCGGACCTGCGATGGAGCTGGCTGTTCGCGCTCGCCTCGACGGGCCAGGCCAGCGCCGCCGAGATCGACGCCGAGCTGGTCCGCGACGATACCGCGAAGGGGAGGCGAGCCCACCGCGCCGCCCGAGCGGCGCTGCCGGAGGCGCCGGTGCGCGAGGCCGCGTGGGTCGCGGCATGGACAGACGAGACCCTGTCGAACGACGAGCTCGACGCCACGATCGCGGGTGTCCGCGCCGGAGGGCGGCGCGATCTCATCGCGGCCCTCGACGGCGACTATTTCTCGCGCATCGGCCGAGTCTGGGAGACCCGGAGCATCGAGATCGCGCGCCGCCTCGTGCGCGGTCTGTTCCCGGCGACGGATGACCTGACGGCGGCGACGACGTGGCTGGACTCGAACCCCGGGGCGCCGGCCGCGTTGCGTCGCATCGTGATCGAGCAGCGCGATGTCCGCGAGCGCGACCTGCGCGTGCAGAGCGCGCAGGGCCGACCGGCGTGACGCGACGAGGACCCCGCGGCTTCGTGCCACGGGGTCCTCGTCGGCGGTGCAGCGCTGGCTGTCAGCGGTTCGCGATCCCGCGGATGGGCGGGTGGTGGAACGTGTCGCCGAACGCCCGCTCCGATGCGCCCTCCCGATCGAGGTAGGGCGAAGCACCGCCGTCGACGAACGGCCAGCCGGCGCCCAGGATGAGACACAGGTCGATGTCCTGGACCTCGGGAACGACGCCCTCGTCGAGCATGAGCTTGATCTCCTGCGCCAGGCCGTCCTGAACGCGCTGGAGGATCGTGTCGGCCGCGACCGGCGACGAACCCGTCGCCTTCTTCGCGATCTTCTCCGCGGCCTTGGTGAAGCCGGTGACCCGTCCTCCCTTGTCCTTCTCGACGACCTCGGGCAGTTCCGCGAGCTGGTGGAAGTTCTCGTTCGCATAGAAGCGGTCGGGGAACGCCGAGGTCATCGTGTCCTGCACGTGTGCGGCGACCTTCCAGCCGACGAGGTCGATGAGCTGGAAGGGCCCCATCGGCAGCCCGAGCGGCGCGAAGGCCTTCTCGACATCGGCGACCGGCGTGCCCTCGTAGACGGCACGCGCCGCCTCGCCCATGACTTTCGCCAGCAGTCGGTTCACGACGAAGCCGGGCGCGTCGGCTGTCAGGACGGCGTTCTTGCCGAGGCCCTTCGCGACGACGAACGCGGTTGACAGGGCAGCATCCGTCGTCTGCGATGTCTTCACGACCTCGATCAGCGGCATGACCGCGACGGGGTTGAAGAAGTGGAAGCCGACGAGACGCTCGGGGTGGGCGAGCTTCGCGCCGATCTCCGCCACGGACAGCGACGAGGTGTTCGTCGCGAGGATCGCGTCGTCGGCGATGATCTTCTCGATCTCGCCGAAGACCTGCTGCTTGACCCCGACCTCCTCGAACACCGCCTCGATGACGAAGTCGCAGTCGGCGTACTCGCTCTTGTCGACCGTGCCGTGCACGAGCGAGCGGAGCTTGCCCGCCGTGTCGGAATCGATGCGGCCCTTCGCCTCGAGCTTGCCGATCTCGTCGCGGATGTAGGCGAGCCCCTTGTCGACGCGCGCCTGATCGAGGTCCGTGATGAGCACGGGCACCTGGAGCTTGCGGACGAACAGCAGCGCGAACTGGCTGGCCATGAGGCCCGCGCCGATGACGCCGACCTTCGTCACCTTCTTCGCCAGCGCCTTGTCGGGAGCGCCGACCGGCCGCTTCGCGCGCTTCTGCACCAGGTCGAAGGCGTACATCGACGCGGCGAACTGGTCACCCGAGATCAGTTCGGCCAGAGCGTCGTCCTCGCGGGCGAAGCCTTCGTCGCGTGAGCCGCCGCGGGCCTTCTCAAGCAGCTCGAGGGCCAGGTAGGGGGCCTTCGGGACGGTGCCGATCTTCGACTCGAGCATGCCGCGGGCAACCTTGACGGCGATCGGCCACTTGGTCAGGCGCTCGAGCTTGCCGGGCTCGTTCTTGCGCGTGACCGAGACGGCGCCCGACAGCACGCGGTCGGCCCAGGCGAGCGAGTCCTCGAGGTAGCTCACCGCGGGGAAGATCGCGTCCATGATGCCCAGGTCGTACGCCTGCTGCGGCTTGAGCACGCGGTTCTGCTTGAGCGGATTGCTGATGACCACTTCGAGCGCGTTCTCGATCCCGATGAGGTTCGGCAGCAGGTAGGCGCCTCCCCAGCCCGGGATGAGCCCGAGGAAGACCTCGGGCAGCGCGATCGCCGCGGCGGAGGCGTCCACGGTGCGGTAGGTGCTGTTGAGCGCGATCTCGAGACCGCCGCCGAGGGCGAGGCCGTTCACGAAAGCAAAGGAAGGGACGCCCAGCTGCGACAGACGCCCGAGCACCTGGTGCCCGCGCTGCGCGACGAGCTTCGCGATTTCCTTCGAGGGCAACCGTGAGACATCGGAGAGGTCGGCGCCCGCAGCGAGGATGTACTGCTTGCCGGTGATGCCGACGGCGTCGATCTCCCCGGCCGCCGCACGGGCGGCGAGCGTGTCGAGCACGCCGCCCAGCTCGGCGAGCGTCGCCGGACCGAGCGTGTTCGGCCGGGTGTGGTCTCGTCCGTTGTCGAGGGTGATGAGCGCCAGCGTGCGGCCCGAGGCGAGCCGGACATCGCGCACCAGCGAATGCGTGACGACCTCGTCACCGGTGAGGGCGTCGAGGGGGGAGAAGTCGATGTCGTCGTAGGTCATGTCGGCGCGCCTCACTTCTTCGCGGTCTTCTTCTTGCCGGTGTAGTGGGGGTTCTCCCAGATCACGGATCCGCCCTGGCCAAGGCCCACGCACATCGCGGTGAGGCCGTAGCGGACGTCGGGGCGCTCGGCGAACTGCGCGGCGAGCTGGATCATCAGACGCACACCGGATGCCGCCAGGGGGTGACCGACCGCGATCGCGCCGCCCCACGGGTTGACGCGCGGATCGTCGTCGTCGATGCCGAAGTGGTCGAGCAGCGAGAGCACCTGCACCGCGAACGCCTCGTTGAGCTCGAAGAGCCCGATGTCGTCGATCGTCAGGCCGGCCTTGGCGAGCGCCTTCTCGGTCGAGGGGATGGGGCCGATGCCCATCACCTCGGGCTGGACGCCGGCGAAGCCGAACGAGACCATCCGCATCTTCGGGGTGAGCCCCAGCTCCTTGACCGCGCGCGAGCCGGCGAGAAGGCTGATGGTCGCGCCATCGGTGAGGGGCGACGAGGTACCCGCGGTGACGCGGCCGTGCGGCCGGAAGGGGGTCTTCAGCTGCGCGAGGCCCTCCATGGTGGTCTCGGGCCGGCGCCCCTCATCCTCGGTCGCGAGGCCCCACGCGCCGTCCGCGGACTTCACCGCGACGGGAACGAGGTCGGGCTGCAGCTTGCCGGCGTCGTACGCGGCCTGCGCCTTCTGCTGGCTGCGCATGCCGAACCGGTCGGCGCGCTCCTTCGTGAGGACCGGGAAGCGGTCGTGCAGGCGCTCGGCGGTGATGCCCATGTTCAGGGCATCTGCGCTGACGAGCTTCTCGGTGAGGAAGCGGGGATTGGGGTCGGTGTCTCCGCCGCCGAGCGGGTGGCGGCCCATGTGCTCGACGCCGCCCGCGAGGGCGAGGTCGTACATGCCGATGCCGATCGACCCGGCCATCGTGGTGACGCTGGTCATCGCGCCTGCGCACATGCGGTCGATGGCGAAGCCCGGCACGCTCTGCGGAAGGCCGGCGAGGATCGCCGCAGTGCGGCCGAGGGTCAGGCCCTGATCGCCCTGCTGCGTCGTCGCGGCGATCGCCACGTCATCGATCCGGTCGAGCGGCACATCGGGGTTGCGTTCGATCACGCCCCGGATCGCTTTGACGACGAGGTCGTCCGCTCGGGTGTTCCAGTACATGCCCTTCTCGCCGGCGCGCCCGAACGGGGTACGCATGCCGTCGATGAAGTAGACGTCCGAGATCTCGGCCACTTTGCCTCCAGAAGATGGGATCGACTCCAGCCTAGAGAGCCGGGGAGGCCGGGAAAATCGGTTGGATCGAACCTACGAACCGCTCGAGGAGGGCGCGGCATCCCCGTTCACGGAATCCACAAAGGCTTGCGCGATCACCTGTGCGGTCTGCTCAATCTGCCACGGACGTGCGCCGAGCTCGGCGAGTGCTGCGCCGACCGTCTCGGCGGAGATCTCGGCCGGCGGCGCCCACGCCACGCGGCGCAGGAGCTCGGGCGTGAGCAGGTTCTCCGTGGGCATCGACAGCTCCTCGGCACGTTGCTCGACGAGTGGCTTCGCCGCCTTCAGGCGGGCGTTGGCGGGAGGGTTCCGGTCGACCCAGGCCCGCACCGGCGGAAGTCCGTCGCCGGGCAGCCGGTCCGGCGGCAGCGACTGCTCGGCCCGGCCCGCCTCGAAGGCCGCCCACCAGCGGTCGAGCTGCGAGCGGCTCGCGCGGCCGGTGAAGTCCTTGACCTTCGCCAGGTCCTGCTTCGTCTTCGGGTCGGCGGCGAGCGCCGCGACGAGCGCACGGTCGGGGACGAGCCGGCCGGGAGCGATGTCCTGCTCGCGGGCGTACTCCTCGCGCGCGGTCCACAGCGCACGAGCGACGGCGAGGGCACGCCGGCCGCGAATGGTGTGCAGGCCGCTGAGTCGGCGCCACGGATCCTCGCGGGGCGGCTTGACCGGCCGGTCGAGCACGGCTTGGAACTCCTGGGCCGCGAACTCGACCTTGCCCTGGGCCTCGAGCTCGCGGGCGAGCACGTCGCGGACGTCGATCAGGTGCTCGACGTCGAGAGCGGCGTACTCGAGCCACGATTGCGGCAGCGGGCGCGTCGACCAGTCGGCGGCCGAGTGCGCTTTCGCGAGGACGATGCCCAGCGTGTCCTCGACCACGGCGCCGAGCCCGACGCGGGCGTGGCCCAGCAGCCGTGCGGCCAGCTCGGTGTCGAAGATCGATGTCGGGTCGAGGCCGGCCTCGCGCAGCGAAGGCAGGTCTTGGCTCGCGGCATGCAGCACCCACTCGATCTCGCCGATCGCTGCCTGGAGGGGCGCGAAGGTCGAGATCGCCGGCGGGTCGAACAGGTGCACGCCCGCGCCGCGGCGGAACACCTGGATGAGATAGGCGCGTTGCGAGTATCGGAAGCCCGACGCCCGTTCGACGTCGACGGCGACAGGGCCGTCACCGGCCGCGAGCAGTTCCGCGGCGCGTTCGAGTCCGGCGTCATCGGCGATGACGGTGTATTCAGCCACGGTTCCCCCGGCGTGCTCCGAAAACGGCGACGCCCTCCGACCCCGGAGGAAGGCCGGCCAGCATGCAGGTCAGTTCCGCCCAGGCGTCGATGTGGGCGGTGATGTCTCCGACGGGGGTCCACGAGGCGCGCAGCTCGATCTGCGCACCGTCGCCCTCCTCGGCAAGGCTCCCGAAGCCGCGCGAGAGTGTCTTCGTCGCGGTCCCCGAAACCGAGTGGAACGAGGCGTCGCGGTGATCGAGAGCGTCGATCAGCCATGACCAGGCGACCTCGGCGAGAAGCGGATCGACTCCGATCTCGGGTTCGAGCGGCGCCTGAGCGAAAGCGACGATGCGCCACGGACCGCCCCAGGCGTCGGGCTCGTCGTCGTCGTGGAGGATGACGATGCGCCCGACGCCGTAGGGGGAGTCGACGGCGTGATCCTCGGGCCGCACATCGCCCGCGAGTGCGAGGGCCTCCGGCGCGAGCCCGGTCGGTGCGGGGATCTCGCGCACCACGAGGTCGTCGCGGAACGTCATCGCCAGCACCGCATCGCGAGCGACGACGAATGCCGTCGCGTCGGCGGGAGGACGGGAATCGGCCACGTCGACAGACTAGAGTGAGGCCTCGATGATGGGTTCCAGGCGCGCCGGGGCTGCGGGCGCATCTCCCGCAGCAGCCACCGCCGCGAAGACGACGATCGCGGCGCTCGCCGGAGCCCTCGGTATCTCGCTCGCGGCGCTCGGCACCGTGTCGATGCGCGTAGCTCGCAGAGTCGTGACGCCCGCGGGGCGGGTGCCCGATACGGAACTGCTCGCCGTCGACGTTGCCGCGCAGACGCTCACCCTCTCGCGCACCCCAGACACCGAGCTCCCCGGTCGATACGGGCTGTTCACGACGGGCACCGCGTCGTACGTCAAGGTCGGTGCCGTGCTGGCTCTGGACGAGAGTTCGGTCAAGCGCAAGCTGCTCACGCAGATCGGAACCGACGACCGGCTGTCGGCTGCTGCCGCGTTCAGCGGCTGGTACTACTCCGATCCTGCGGAGCTGCACCTGCCGTACCACTCCGAGCTCGTCGGGTCCCCGCTCGGACCCTGCCCGGCATGGTTCTTCCCGGCCACGGACGAAACCGGAGCGCCGAGCGACACCTGGGTCATTCAGATCCACGGACGTGGTACGACGCGGACCGAGACGCTCCGCGCGGTGCCGGTGTTCCACGCCGCCGGTGTCTCATCCCTGCTGGTGTCGTATCGCAACGACGGCGAGGCGCCGCGCAGTCGCTCGGGCACGTACATGCTCGGCGCGACCGAATGGCGCGACGTGGATGCCGCGATCGGAGCGGCCCGCCGCCGCGGCGCGCGCCGGATCTTCCTCATGGGCTGGTCGATGGGCGGCGCGATCGCCCTCCAGGTGGCACTCAACTCGGCCCATCGCGACATCATCGCCGGAGTCGTGCTCGAATCGCCGGCGATCGACTGGCGCATCGTGCTCGACTACCAGGCGCACCTGCTGCGCATCCCGGGGCCGGTCGCGAGCACGGCCGTGCGGGCACTGGACAGTGAGTGGGGCTCGCGGGTCGTCGGGCTGAACACGCCGATACCGTTCGACCGGCTCGACGTGGTCGCGCGTGCAGCCGAGCTGCGGCATCCGATCCTCATCCTGCACAGCGACGACGACGGCTTCGTCCCCGCGGACGCGTCGTATCAGCTGGCGGAGGCGCGTCCCGACCTCGTCGAGCTCGAGGTGTTCCGGACCGCCCGGCACACGAAGCTGTGGAACTACGACCCCGAACGGTGGACTTCGGTCATCCGCGAGTGGCTCGAGCGCCGACGCTCAGCCGTAGATAGCTGAAGCCCGCGGCATCCATCAGGGCGCCCGCGACGGCGGTCGGCGCGTCGTCGGCGACCGGCAGGACCGGATGCCGGACGGGGCCGATCCGTGGCGCGACCGTGAGGCAGATCTCGTCGACCACGCCCGCGGCGACGAACTGCGCTGCGAGGGTCGGTCCTCCCTCGCAGACGACGCGCTCCCAGCCGCGGGCCGACAGGGCGGCCAGCACGTCGTCTGGGGACAGATCGGGACCGCGGCCAGCGGTGACGACGGTGACCCCGGCGGGCGCCTCGGGGTGGATGCCGTCGGGGACGACGAGGACGACGCGCCCGGCCTCGGCCTCGGTCAGGCGGTGGCCGTCGAGACGCCCCGACCGCGAGACGATCGCGAGGGCAGCGGTGCGCGGGACGACGTAGCCCTCGGCCCGGACGCTCTCCGCGCCCACGACGACGACGTCGGCATCCCGGCGGATGATGCCGAGGATGCTGCGGTCGGTCGGGCTCGTGATGGTGTCGCTCGTCCCGTCACCGCCGGAAGCCGACCCGGTGAGGGTGGTCACCATGTTCAGGCGGACGTACGCGCCCGGCGCTCGCCGGTAGCGCCGCTCGAGCCACGCCCGTCCGTCATCCGTCGCGGAATCGGCGCTTTCGCTGGTTTCCGGAAGCATCTCGGTCACACGCACGGCGTCATCCTTTCACGCGGTTAGGGTTGATCCGTGACGAGCACATCCGCCGGAATCCTGCGCCTCAGCGACCGCCGTCCCGAGGTGAGCGGCACCGAGATGCTCGCCGCCCTGGTGCCGCCGCCGCAGTTCGACGCGGCGACGTTCGATTCGTACCGGGCCGACCCGCAGTACCCGTCGCAGCAAGAGGCGAAGGACCTCCTCGAGGCGTTCGCCGGGGGCGGCGCCCCCGCGGCGCGCGGGGGACTGTTCCGCCGTGCGAAGAAGGTGCCCGAGACGAAGCCCGGCGTCTATCTCGACGGCGGCTTCGGCGTCGGCAAGACCCACCTGCTCGCCGCGATCTATCACGCGATGCAGGCACGCCGGAAGTACTTCGGGTCGTTCATCGAGTACACCGCGCTCGTAGGGGCCGTCGGCTACCAGAACACCGTGCAGCTCCTCCGCGGGGCCGATCTGCTCTGCATCGACGAGTTCGAGCTCGACGACCCGGGCGACACGATGGTGATGACGCGGCTCCTCGGCGAGCTCGTCGCGTCGGGCACGCGTCTCGCGGCGACCTCGAACACGCCGCCGAACGCGCTGGGCGAGGGGCGATTCGCCGCTCAGGACTTCCTGCGCGAGATCCACGCGATGTCGGCGAGCTTCCAGACGATCCGGATCGACGGCACCGACTACCGGCAGCGTGCCGTCGACGGGCACGCCGTCGCACTCGCGCCCGATGAATACGAGGCGACGATCGCGGAGGCCGCGGCATCCGGACTCGTCTCGGACGACGCGTTCGCCGACGTCATCGCGCACCTCGCGACCGTCCACCCCTCGCGCTACATCCGTCTCGTCGATGACATCGCCACGATCGGCCTGCGTGACGTGACGCAGTTGACGGACCAGTCGGCCGCCCTGCGCTTCGTCGCGTTCGTCGACCGCGCCTACGACGCGCAGATCCCGATCCGCGCGACGGGGCGTCCGCTCGACGAGGTGTTCGGCGACGAGATGCTCGGCGGGGGATACCGCAAGAAGTACCTGCGCGCCATCTCGCGCCTCGTGGCTCTCACCCACTCCTGAGCGCCTGTGCAGGAGTCGTGCGGCGCGAGGAAACCTGATGTTTACCGGGGGAGCGGCAGCGTAACCGTTCGGAAACACGACTGCGCCGTCGGGGGAAACTGAGCGCCTCGACACTGAGGGGACCCGACGCTACACCTGCGTCCCTGCAGAGAGGTTCCCTTCGAGATGGATCAAGGCAACACCGCATTCATACTCATCGCGGCCGCATTCGTCCTGCTGATGACGCCAGGACTCGCGTTCTTCTACGGCGGTCTCGTCAAGGCCAAGAGCGTCATCAGCATGATGATGATGAGCTTCGGCGCCCTCGGGCTCATCGGCGTCCTCTGGGTGCTCTTCGGCTACGCCATCGCCTTCCCCGGCGCTGAGGGAACCGTCGCCCCCTGGTCGATCGACTGGAGCGCGATCGGTCTGAGCAGCCTGCTCGAGACGCCCGCCGACGCCGACTTCCCGCCGATGGCCTTCGTGTGCTTCCAGGCGACCTTCGCGATCCTCACCGTCGCGCTCGTCTCGGGCGCCATCGCCGACCGCGCCAAATTCGGTGCGTGGATGCTGTTCGCCGGCGTCTGGGCGACGATCGTCTACTTCCCCGTCGCGAGCTGGGTCTTCAACTTCGGCCTCGCTGATGACGGCTCGTTCGAATACGGCGGCTGGATCACCAAGGGCCTGCAGGATGTCTTCGGCGTCGGGGCGATCGACTTCGCCGGTGGTACCGCGGTGCACATCAACGCCGGTGCTGCGGCTCTCGCCCTCGCCCTGGTCCTCGGCAAGCGCGTCGGCTTCCAGAAGGGCGTCCACGTTCCCCACAACCCGCCGTTCGTGCTCCTCGGCGCCGGCCTGCTGTGGTTCGGCTGGTTCGGCTTCAACGCGGGCTCCGAGCTCGCTGCCGACGGCACCGCCGCGCTCGCCTTCATCAACACGATCGCCGCTCCCGCCGCGGCTCTCCTGGCCTGGCTGCTCGTCGAGAAGATCAAGGACGGCAAGCCCACCTCCGTCGGCGCCGCGTCGGGCGCTGTCGCGGGCCTCGTCGCCATCACCCCGGCGTGCGCCTCGGTGGACCCCATCTGGGCGATCGTGCTCGGCCTCATCGCCGGTGCCGCCTGCGCCCTGGCGATCGAGCTGAAGTACAAGCTCGGCTTCGACGACTCGCTCGACGTCGTGGGCATCCACCTCGTCGGCGGCCTCATCGGAACGCTCTACCTCGGCTTCTTCGCCAACGGCACGGGCCTGTTCATGGGCGGCGACGCCAGCCAGCTGATCGTCCAGGCGATCGCGGCCCTCGCTGTCCTCGTCTACTCCTTCGTGCTGGCCTTCATCATCGGCTTCGCGATCGAGAAGACCATCGGCTTCCGCGTGAAGAACGAGGACGAGATCGCCGGCATCGACACGGTCATGCACGGCGAGGTCGGCTACACCCTCTCGGACGCGAAGGTCTGATCAGACCTCGGCTCTGACCCGGGCGGGGCATCGCGGAGTGATCCGCGGTGTCCCGCCCTGTTTCTCGTTGGCGCTCGGTTGGCAGGCGGCGCCGCTTCGCGAGAGGTGAAGCGGCGCGAGCTGCCAGGTGAAGCGGAGGGGGAGATGGGGTGGCGCGCCTCGCGAGCTGGGTAGGTTTGGGCGCATGGGTGTGCTTTCGCGTGTGTGGGACCTGCTGCGACCGCGTCGGACGGCGGGTGACTCGGGTCGGCCGGCCGCTGCGCGTCCGCGGCCGGGGACCGTCACGCCGGCTCGCCCCAACATGCCGTCCGCGTCGGGCGGAGGGGTCGCGGGCGCGGCATCCGTCGTCGAGGTGGCGCTGCCCGATGCGCGCAGCCTGCGTCTGGCTTACGAGCCGACGCCCGACGGGCAACCCGATCCCGGCGAGATCGTCTGGGCGTGGGTTCCGTATGCGGAGGATGCCGCGCGCGGCAAGGATCGCCCGCTGCTCGTCCTCGCACGCGCCGACAGTGGCCGCAGCTGGGCCATGAAGCTCACGAGCAAGCCGCACGACGGCGAGCGCGACCACATCCCGCTCGGGACGGGGGACTGGGACCGCGAGCGGCGACCATCGTGGCTCGACGTCGACCAGATCTACCTCGTGCCCACGAGCGGCATCCGCCGCACGGCCGGCGCCCTCGACCGCGCGACCTACGGTCGGGTCGCGCAAGCCCTCTCGCAGCGCTACGGCTGGCGCGCCGCGCGCTGACCCGCGCCGGCTCGGCGCCTCGAAAGCGCACCCTCTCGGCGAGGACGTGCCGGGGAGCGTGCGCTCTCGCGGAGACGGTGCGTCCTCGGCGCATGGGGGCCTGCCGTGATCGCCGCACGGGTGGTTTCATGGCGTCATGAGCGAATCGTTCTCGGCGGCCCCGGGGGCGCACCCGGGGGAGCCGCACGCGTCGTCCATGTCGGGGCGGCTGAACTGGTTGCGCGCGGGCGTCCTGGGCGCGAATGACGGCATCGTGTCGACCGCGGCCCTGGTCGTCGGTGTCGCGGGGGCGACGACGGGTGCCGCACCGATCTTCGCCGCCGGCGTCGCGGGCCTCGTGGGCGGCGCGATCTCCATGGCGCTCGGCGAGTACGTCTCGGTCAGCAGTCAGAGCGACAGTCAGCGGGCGATGATCACCAAGGAGCGCCGCGAGCTCGCCGAGGACCCCGAGGCGGAGCTCATAGAGCTGGCGGGGCTCTACGAGCAGCGCGGGCTCTCGCCCGAGACCGCGCGACGGGTGGCGGAGGAACTGACCGAGCACGATGTGGTCGCCGCGCACCTCGAGGCCGAGCTGGGGCTGACCGAGGACGAGGTCGTCAGTCCGTGGTCGGCGGCCGGAGCGAGTGCGCTGGCCTTCACCATCGGCGCGCTGCTGCCGCTCCTCGCGATCCTCCTGCCGCCCGCCGGCATCCGGGTTCCCGTCACTTTCGTCGCGGTCCTCATCGCTCTCGCTCTCACCGGCTACCTGAGCGCGCGTCTCGGCGACAGTCCGCCGCTTCGCCCCGTCATCCGGGTCGTCGTCGGAGGGGCACTCGCGCTGATCGCGACCTTCACGGTGGGCTCGCTCCTCGGCGTCTCCGGTGCCGTCTGACCCGGCTCCCGCGTGCGATGTCGAGCGCGGAGAGAACGCACCGCTGACGCGAGGACGCATGGTGTTCGGTGCGTGCTCGCGGCCTTGGTGCGTCCTCGCCGTCCGCAGAGTGCACGCCCAACGAAAAACGCCCCGGCTGTGAGAGCCGGGGCGGGGTGGTGGGCGATGCGGGACTCGAACCCACGACCTCTTCCGTGTGAAGGAAGCGCGCTAACCAACTGCGCCAATCGCCCATCTGGCCCGTGAGGGCCGAGACACGAGCATACCGGATGCCGCGACGGTTCCCGAACGCGGCGGCGAGACACGCGCGGGGCGACGCCGGTTTTGCACTCGTGCGATCGTCGGCTAATGTTTAACAAGTGCCGGAGCGATCCGGAACGAAATGCGGATGTAGCGCAGTGGTAGCGCATCACCTTGCCAAGGTGAGGGTCGCGAGTTCGAATCTCGTCATCCGCTCGAGTGCGAGGATCTCCCGTCAGGGAGATCCGGCACGTGGGTCAGAACCACACACGGTGGCGTGGCCGAGCGGCTAGGCACCGGCCTGCAAAGCCGTTTACACGGGTTCGAATCCCGTCGCCACCTCGCCTCATAACTGAACAGCCTGTATAGGCGCGATTGGCGCAGCGGTAGCGCGCTTCCCTGACACGGAAGAGGTCACTGGTTCGATCCCAGTATCGCGCACCGAGAAACCCCCGGTTCTGCCGGGGGTTTTGTCGTTTGCGGGTCGGTGACCTGGGTCTCCGCTGCGCCGGAGTTCTCCGCCGGTTAGGCTCGGCGCCATGACTCAGCTCGTGCTCACCGTCGTTGGAGACGACCGGGTCGGACTTGTCCGCATGCTCGCCGACACCGTCGCCGCGCACGGCGGCAACTGGGAGCGCAGCGAACTCGCGGAGCTCGCCGGCGCCTTCGCAGGGATCGTGCTGGTGGAGGTGCCCGCCGATCGCGAGGCCGGCCTCGTCGAGGCGCTCGAGCGTCTGGACGGCTTGCTGCGCATCACGACCCACCAGCCGTTGACGCCAGTCGTCGCGAGCGGGCAGGTGCTGCGTTTCACGGTGCTCGGCAACGACCGTCCCGGAATCGTGCGCGAGGTGAGCGACGCGATCGGCGCCCACGCGCTGAGCATCGACGCGCTGACCAGCCGCACCCTCGACGCTCCGATGGCGGGCGGCACGCTGTTCGAGGCGACTCTCGTGGTCCGCCTGCCCGCGGAGTTCGACGCCGCCGACATCGTGGCGGACCTCGAGCGTCTCGCGGGTGAGATCCAGGTCGACCTCACCCTGACGTGAGCCTCGACACCTCTGGCGGCTACGGCCGGGCGAGGTGGCTCAGCGCAGCGCGAGCGGCAGGACCGACAAGCCGACGACGAGCGGTGCCGCGACGAGGCCCCAGAGGATGAAGCGCCGCCAGGGGACGTCGACACCCACCGCGTGCAGCCGCTCGTGCCAGAGCAGCGTCGCGAGCGACGCCCACGGGGTGATGAGCGGTCCCGCATTGACACCGACGAGCAGCGCGCCGAGACGCTCCGGGGTTCCCGCCGCCGACTCGAGCAGCAGGTACGCGGGCAGGTTGTCGACGGTGTTCGCCGCGACGAGGGCGGTGCCCGCCATGCGCCACAGCTCGAACGGCCCGCCGGCCTCTCCGGCGACCAGCGACACCACCGCTGCGGAGCCGAGGGACTCGAGCGCCGCCATGGCGGTGAACAGTCCCGCCGCGAACACGAGCAGCTGCCACGGGACGAGGCGCGCGGAGAGCCCGCGGGGCGATCGCCATGCGAAGAGTCCGATGAGCAGAATCGCGGCGACCGTCGCCGGGATCCACGGCTCCAGCCCGCTGACGAGGGCCGGCATGAGTGCGAGGACGACGACGGATGCCACGACCAGCTGCATCCGGTCGGTGACGCGCGGCACAGGCGCGGGCTCGAAGCGCCCGACGAGCGAGCGCCGGTGGACGGCGAACAGCAGCGCGACCGTCACGAGGATCGCGACGGCTGCAGACGGCCCCATCAGCGCGAGGAACGCCAGGGGGCCGCCCTCGGGCCGCCGGCTGAGGGCCAGCAGGTTGGTCAGGTTCGACACGGGGAGCACGAGCGAAGCGGTGTTCGCGAGCCACACCGTTGTGAAGGCGAAGGGCAGCGGCGGCAGTCCGTTGGCGCGTGCGACGGCGACGACGACCGGGGTGAGCAGCACCGCGGTCGTGTCGAGCGAGAGGAAGGCCGTGGCGAGGACGGCGAGCGCCACGACGAGGAGCCAGAGCACAATGGTCCGGCCCCGGGAGGCGCGGGCGAGCCGGCCGGCCGCGACGTCGAACACGCCGGCCTTCGCCGCCAGCTCCGCCACGATCGTGACGGCGACCACGAAAGCGAGGATCGGGGCGACACGCTCGGCGATCCCGACGAGATCGTCCGGGGGCAGCACGCCGGAGACCACCGCGCCCGCCGCCACGAGCAGCAGTGCGGCTCCGGCGATGGCGAGCTTCACGGCATCCATCATGGGCCCTCGGGGCCCGCTCTGAAGTCGACGACGCTCACGAGTAGGATCGACGCATGGAACGACGCCGGATCGGAGCCCGTGTGCTCACCCGCTTCGTCGCCGCCGGCCGAACGCTCTCGGCCTGAGCGGGCGGGACGCGGCGAGCGTCCGAAGCTGAGTAGCCTTGATCCGAGCCACCCATCTGGAGATGTTCCCTTGACTGACGTCGTTTCCCCGTCGGACGTGTCGTACCCCGCCGACGGCTTCGCCCTCTTCCCCGACCGCTCCGTCGTCGCTCTGCGCGTCAACGGCGATCTGAAGGACCTCGCGACGGTCGTCGCCGAGACGGATGCCGTCGAGCCGGTGACCGTATCGAGCCCCGACGGTCTCGCGATCCTCCGCCACTCGACGGCGCACGTGCTGGCCCAGGCCGTGCAGCGCATCCGGCCGCAGTCGAACCTCGGAATCGGACCGCCCATCGAGGACGGCTTCTACTACGACTTCGGCGTCGATGAGCCCTTCACTCCGGAGGACCTCAAGTCGATCAAGAAGGAGATGGAGCGCATCGTCCGCGAGAACCAGCGGTTCGTCCGCCGGGTCGTCACCGCTGACGAGGCGCGCGCCGAGCTCGCCGACGAGCCCTTCAAGCTCGAGCTCGTAGACCTCGCCGGCGGCCCCGGGTCGGGCGCTGACGCGGCAGAGGGGGCGTCGGCCGAGATCGGCGCCGGTGAGCTGACGATCTACGACAACGTCACCCGCGACGGGGAGACCGCCTGGAAGGATCTCTGCCGCGGACCGCACGTGCCCGGCACCCGTATGGTCGGCAACGGCTGGGACCTGACCCGGGTGGCGGCCGCCTACTGGCGCGGCAGCGAGAAGAACCCGCAGCTGCAGCGCATCTACGGCACCGCCTGGCCGTCGAAGGACGAGCTTCGCGCCTATCAGGAGCGCCTGGCCGAGGCGGCCCGTCGCGATCACCGCAAGCTCGGTGTCGAACTCGACCTGTTCTCGTTCCCGGATGAGATCGGCCCTGGTCTGTCGGTGTTCCACCCCAAGGGGGGCATCATCCGGTACGAGATCGAGCGCTACATGCGCGAGCAGCTGCTCGCCAACGACTACGAGGTCGTGAACACGCCGCACATCACCAAGGGCGATCTGTTCATGACGAGCGGCCACCTGCAGTGGTATGCCGACGGCATGTACCCGCCCATGAAGCTCGATGAGACCGTCGACGCCGAGGGCAACGTGACGCGGCAGGGGCAGGAGTACTACCTCAAGCCGATGAACTGCCCGTTCCACAACCTGATCTTCCGCTCGCGCGGACGCAGCTACCGCGAGCTGCCGCTGCGGCTCAGCGAGTTCGGGTCTGTCTACCGCTACGAGAAGAGCGGCACCCTCTCGGGGCTCACCCGCGTGCGCGGCATGACCCAGGACGACACTCACATCTACGTCACCCCCGACCAGGTCGAGGACGAGCTCGTGCGGAGCCTCGAGTTCGTGCTGCAGACTCTGCGCGACTACGGACTCAACGACTTCTACCTCGAGCTGTCGACGAAGGAGGAGGGCAACCCGAAGTTCATCGGCGACGACTCCCTCTGGCAGCAGGCGACCGAGACGCTCCGGCGTGTCGCCGAGGGGTCGGGTCTCGAGCTCGTTCCGGATCCCGGCGGCGCCGCGTTCTACGGCCCGAAGATCTCGGTGCAGGCCCGCGATGCGATCGGCCGCACCTGGCAGATGTCGACCATCCAGCTCGATTTTAACCAGCCCGAGCGTTTCGAACTCGAGTACACCGGCCCTGACGGCGAGAAGCACCGCCCGGTGATGATCCACCGTGCTCTGTTCGGGTCGATCGAACGCTTCTTCGCGATCCTGCTCGAGCACTACGCGGGTGCCTTCCCGGTCTGGCTCGCGCCCGTGCAGGTCGTCGGCATCCCCGTCGCCGACGACTACGCGCCGTACCTGCAGGAGATCGTCTCGCGTCTGCGCAAGGCCGGCGTCCGTGCCGAGCTCGACCGCTCGGATGACCGGATGCAGAAGAAGATCCGCACCCACACCACGCAGAAGGTTCCGCTGCAGCTCATCGCGGGCGAACAGGACCGCGCCGGAGGCACGGTCTCGTTCCGCTTCCGCGACGGATCGCAGACCAACGGCGTCGCCGTGGACGAAGCCGTCGAGCGCATCCTGGCGGCCATCGCGAACCGCACGCTCGTCGACACGGCGGAGCACCTGGACGCTGCGGGACAGCTCGCGTGACCGGCTCGTCGGACACCCCGCGCCCTATTGAGGACGCCGCGCGCCTGGCCGGGGTGCCCGACGAGTTCCAGCGGCTGTGGACACCGCACCGGATGGCGTACATCCAGGCCGGCCCCGAGCCGCTGCGCGACGAGTGCCCGTTCTGCGCGGCGCCCGGCAAGTCGGATGCCGACGGCCTCATCGTCGCGCGGGGGCGCACCGCCTACGTGCTGCTGAACCTCTTCCCGTACAACTCGGGTCACCTGCTGGTGTGCCCGTACCGGCACATCCCGACGTACGACCTCGCGACCGCTGAGGAGGTGGCCGAGATCGGCGCGCTGACGCAGACGGCCATGCGCGTGCTGCGGGAGGTGTCGCGGTGCGACGGTTTCAACCTCGGGATGAATCAGGGCGCGGTCGCGGGCGCCGGCGTCGACGGGCACCTGCACCAGCACGTCGTGCCCCGGTGGGCGACCGACGCGAACTTCTTCCCGATCATCGCGAAGACGAAGGCACTCCCGCAGCTGCTCGGCGAGGTCCGCGAAGCGGTCGCGGGCGCCTGGCCGACCGACTGACCACTCCTTCCTCGTGCTCCACCCCGAGCGCAAGCCCCGCCGCGGGGCGCCGCGGGGACGATAACCTGAGCGCTCACTGAGGAGGCACCATGTCGATCACCGCCCGTCCCCGTACCGCGACCCTCGCCGCACTGGCCGTCCTGGGCGTGGTCGCCCTGGCGGGGTGCACGCCCGCGAGTGATGCGGGCTCTTCGGAGGGGACTCCGACTCCGGCTCCGACGGCGTCCGCGCAGGAGGAGAGCTCGGCTGCGACCCCCGACGCGGGCGACGCTCTCGCCGAGCGCGACGCCTTCATCGCGGAGCAGCAGCAGCCGGTGGGACAGCCCACGCTCGCCGCGAAGACGCCCGCGCAGCAGGAGCTCGTCGCCCAACAGCGCGCGCACCTCGAGGCGAACGGCGGACAGTGGTCCGAGCAGGCCGAGACCGTGACGCTCGCCCTTGCCCTGGACGCGTGCGAGACCTCCATCCTCAACGGGCACCAGGTCGACCAGAACGTGTTCCAGATGCACGTCACGTCGTCGCCGCTCATCCAGAGCCTCGCCGTCGATGACGCGTCGCGCGAGGGCGCCGTGAGCATCATGGTCTTCGGCACGCGGTTCCTCTGCCCGGACGACGCTCCGCAGTGGGAGCAGGCGTGGACGGAGTCCGGCGGACAGTAGTGACGCCGGTCAGCGCACCTGCTCGACCGTGAACTGCATCCGCGGGTGCGCGTACGCCTCCTGGCTCTCGACGAGCTGGAGTTCGCGCTCGCCCGACTCGTGCGTACGCGTGAGCAGGTCGAACACGCTCGAGGTCGTGCGCGCCAGCGCCTCGGCTGCGGAGCCGGTGCTGCGGTAGTGAGCGGTGAACAGGGCCGCCGTCACATCGCCGGATCCGTTCGCCTTCATGGGAATGTGGGGCGTGCGTACGATCCAAGCCCCGGCGTCGTCCGCGGCGAGCATCTCGATCGTGCCTTCGGGTCGGTCGGGGCGCTCGACGCTCGTCACGAGCACGGTGCGCGGACCCATCGCGCGGGCGGCGTCGACGGAGGCGAGAGTCGAGTCGAGATCGGTCGGCTCGGTCTCGGTCAGGAAGCCGAGCTCGAACTGGTTCGGCGTGATGATGTCTGCGGCCGGCACGACGCGCTCGCGCAGCAGGATCGGGATCGCCGGCGCCACGAAGCACCCGGACTTCGCGTTGCCCATGACGGGGTCGCACGCGTAGACGGCATCCGGGTTCGCGGCCTTGACGCGCGCGACGGTGTCGAGGATGACGTCGGCGATGCCCTCGCCACCCTGGTAGCCCGACAGGACGACATCGATCTGGGGGAAGGCGCCGCGATCCTCGACGCCCGCGATGACGGCGCGGACGTCGTCCGGGCTGATCATCGGGCCACCCCAGGCGCCGTACCCGGTGTGGTTGGAGAAGTTCACCGTGTAGACCGGCATGACCTCCACGCCGATGCGCTGCAGCGGGAACACCGCGGCGGAGTTGCCGACGTGTCCGTATGCGACGGCCGACTGGATCGAGAGCACCTTCATGGGGTCATGCCTTTCGAGAGGGGAGGGCGGATGCGACGAGGTCGCGCGTGAGCAGTGCGGCGTCGGCGTCGTTCAGGTCGTGCACGGTCAGCCGCAGGTGGCGCGAGGGTGCATCGTCGGCCAGCCGGAATTCGTCGCCGGTGCGCGCGAGCCAGCCCCGGCGCATCAGGGCGTCGGCGACGGAGCGGGCGGTGCCGGGTACCTCGACCCAGAGACTGAGTCCGTCACCGGGTGCGCAGGGGAGGCCCGCGCGCGTCAGCTCGGCTGCGAAGGCGCTGTTGCGGTCGGCGTAGTGAGCCCGAGCGGCGGCGATCGTGCCGGCGGCGGTGTCGTCCGAGACGAGAGCGTGTGTAAGGCGCTGCAGCAGGTGGCTGACCCATGTGGTGCCCGAGCCGAGGCGCAGGGCCAGGCGTTCCGCGGTCGTGGGGTCGGATGCCGTGACCGCGAGGCACATGTCCGGTCCGAGGAACTTCGACACCGAGCGCACCCGTGCCCAGCGTTCGTGCTGGTCGCCGATGACCGAGCGGTACGGCTGGGTCGACAGGAGGGAGAAGTGGTCGTCCTCGATGACGAGGACGAACGGATGATCGGCCAGTACCGCGCGCAGGGCTGCCGCGCGCTCGGCCGACAGGCTCGCACCGGTGGGATTCTGCGCTCGCGGGGTGATGACGGCGGCGCGGGCGCCCGCATCCAGGGCTGCTCGCAGTCCATCGACCGTCATGCCCTCGTTGTCGACGGGCACCGGGATCGCGCGGTAGCCGGCGAGGCGCACCGTGTGGATGCTCGCGAGGAAGCACGGGTCTTCGAGGGCAACCGCGTCGTCGCGGGTGAGAGCCTGCGCCAGGAGGCGCTCGACGGCGTCGACGGCGCCACCGGTGACGGTGAGGTGGATGTCGGCATCCGCTGCCGTGTCAGCGGCGAACCAGTTCCTGGCCCAGGCTGCGAGACCGGCGTCGATGACCGGCTCGCCGTACAGGACGGGGCGTCCGGCGACTCGGCCGAGCACGCCGCGCGGATCGGGGATGAGAGCAGGATCCGGATTTCCGGACCCGACGTCGCGCAGCACCGTGTCGGCGGCCACGCCCTCGGCGGCGACGGGGGAGACCTCGGCGATTCGCGTTCCGCCGCGGCCGCGGGCCACGACGACGCCGGCCTGCGCGAGGAGCCGGTAGGCGGCGACCACGGTGTTCCGGTTGACGCCGAGCTGCTCCGCCAGGGCGCGCACCGGTGGCAGCGCGTCGTCCGCGCGCAGGGCGCCTCGCTCGAGCAGCATCCGGACGCTGTCGGCGATCTCACCCGCCGTGTGTCCGGTGATCGTGTCACGGGAAGTCATCGGGACGATCTTATGTCGGATGCCATGCTACTTTTTGGCCTAGGCCGAACTGCATCCCGAGAAGACGGCCGGATCGGAGCCCCATCGTGTCGAACGACCAGACCGTCACCGGATCATCGCGCGTCAAGCGCGGCCTCGCAGAGATGCTGAAGGGCGGCGTCATCATGGACGTCGTCACCGCCGATCAGGCACGGGTCGCGGAGGATGCCGGCGCCGTGGCCGTCATGGCGCTCGAGCGCGTCCCCGCCGACATCCGCGCCCAGGGCGGGGTGGCGCGCATGAGCGACCCCGACCTGATCGACGAGATCATCGCGTCGGTGTCGATCCCCGTGATGGCGAAGGCGCGCATCGGGCACTTCGTCGAAGCGCGCGTGCTCCAGGAGCTCGGTGTGGACTACATCGACGAGTCCGAAGTGCTGTCGCCGGCCGACTACACGCACCACATCGACAAGTGGGGCTTCACCGTCCCGTTCGTGTGCGGTGCCACAAACCTCGGCGAGGCTCTGCGTCGCATCACGGAGGGGGCCGCGATGATCCGCTCCAAGGGCGAGGCCGGCACGGGCGACGTCTCGGAGGCGACGCGCCACATCCGCACGATCACCGCCGAGATCCGTGCTCTGCAGGCGAAGAGCCCCGACGAGCTGTACGTCGCGGCGAAGGAGCTCCAGGCGCCGTACGACCTCGTCGCCGAGGTCGCAGCCACCGGCACCCTGCCGGTCGTGCTCTTCACCGCGGGCGGTGTCGCCACCCCTGCCGACGCCGCGATGATGATGCAGCTCGGCGCGGACGGCGTCTTCGTGGGTTCCGGCATCTTCAAGTCGGGCGACCCCGCTCGCCGTGCCGCGGCCATCGTGAAGGCGACCACCTTCCACGATGACGCCGCCGTCGTCGCCGAGGCCTCGCGCGGACTCGGCGAGGCGATGGTCGGCATCAACGTCTCCGATCTGCCTGCCCCGCACCGTCTCGCCGACCGCGGCTGGTGAGTCGGTGGACGAAGGGATGCCGCCGCACGTCGGAGTCCTCGCCCTGCAGGGAGACGTCCGCGAACACCTGCGCGTGCTCACGGAGCTCGGCGCGACGGCATCCCTCGTCCGTCGTCCCGGCGACCTGGCGGCGGTACACGGTCTCGTCCTGCCGGGCGGTGAGTCGAGCGTCATCGACAAGCTGGCACGCGCGTTCGGGATGCAGCAGCCCATCCGCGACGCGATCGCCGCGGGCCTCCCCGTCTACGGCACCTGCGCCGGGCTCATCCTGCTCGCCGACCGCCTCGACGGGGCCATCGCGGGTCAGGAGACCTTCGGCGGGCTCGACGTGACCGTGCGGCGGAACGCCTTCGGCGGTCAGACCGAATCGTTCGAGACGGCGCTCGCCGTCGCGGGCTGGGACCCACCCGTCCACGCGGCGTTCATCCGAGCGCCCCTCGTCACCGAGCTCGGGCCGCAGGTGCGGTCGCTCGCGACCCTGCCGGATGGCGGGGTGGTCGCGGTCGAGCAGGGTCGTCTGCTCGCGACGGCCTTCCACCCGGAGGTCTCGGGCGAGCGCCGCTTCCACGAGAGGTTCCTCGTGCACGTCCGCGAGGCGAGCGCATCCGCCCGGTAAGATCGAGCGCATGTCCGGTCACTCCAAATGGGCCACGACCAAGCACAAGAAAGCCGTCGTCGACGCGCGCCGTGCCAAGTCGTGGGCCAAGCTCATCAAGAACATCGAGGTCGCTGCCAAGCTCGGCGGCCCCGATCTGCAGGGCAACCCCACGCTCTTCGACGCCGTCCTGAAGGCCAAGAAGACCTCGGTCCCGAAAGACAACATCGACCGCGCGATCAAGCGCGGCGCCGGTATCGGCGGCGAGGCCGTCGAGTACTCCTCGATCATGTACGAGGGCTACGGACCGAACGGCGTCGCGTTCCTCATCGAGTGTCTGACCGACAACAAGAACCGCGCCGCGGCCGAAGTCCGCACCGCTCTCAGCCGTAACGGCGGAACGCTGGCCGACCCGGGCAGCGTCGCTTACAACTTCAGCCGCAAGGGCGTCATCGTCGTCCCGTCCGAGGGCACGACCGAAGACGACGTCATGCTCGCGGTCCTCGAAGCGGGGGCGGAAGAGGTCGAGCCGCACGGCGACGGCTTCGGCGTCATCACCGAGGCCTCCGACCTCGTGTCGGTGCGCAGCGCCCTGCAGGACGCCGGCATCGAGTACGACTCCGCCGACGTCGAGTTCGTCCCCTCGCTCAAGGTGGAGGTCGACGCCGACACCGCCCGCAAGGTGTTCCGTCTCATCGACGCCCTCGAGGACAGCGACGACGTGCAGAACGTCTACACGAACTTCGACCTCACCCCCGAGGTGCAGGCCGAGCTCGAGAGCGACGACGAGTAACAGTCCGAGCATCGCTCGCAGTTCCCGGCATCCCGCGCAGCCCATTTCGCGTCGGATGCCGGGAACTGCGCGTTTCGCGGGTTGTCGCCGCTCCGCTCGGCTGCGGCAGACGTAGCGTGGGGGAGTGACCTCTCTGCGCGTGCTCGGTGTCGATCCCGGGCTCACCCGATGCGGAGTCGGCGTCGTCGACGTCGCCCGCGATCGATCCGCCGCCCTCGTGCATGTCGGGGTCGTCCGATCCGACGTCGAGCTGCCGATCGAGCGGCGGCTCGCGACGATCGCGGCGGGCCTGCGGGCGGTGATCGCAGAGCACCAGCCTCACGTCGTCGCCGTCGAGCGGGTCTTCGCTCAGCACAACCGGAGCACCGTCATGGGGACGGCGCAGGCGAGCGGCATCGCGCTGCTCGTCGCCGCGGAGAGCGGCCTCGATGCCGCGACCCACACGCCCTCCGAGGTCAAGGCGGCGATCACCGGCTACGGCTCGGCGGAGAAGCTGCAGGTGCAGACGATGGTCGCCCGCGTGCTGCGCCTGGACTCGCTGCCCCAGCCCGCGGATGCCGCTGATGCGCTGGCCCTCGCGATCTGCCATGCGTGGCGACGCGGTGTCGGCGGCCCGGCGTCGTCGTCCGGCACAGCGGCGCTCACTCCGGCGCAGCTGGCGTGGGCGGACGCCGAGCGCCTGGCCCGGCGCTGACGCTCCCACCCGGTGGTGAGCGACGCGTGTCGCTCGAACATACCTGCGAAGCGGCGCCTAGGCTCGGATCATGATCTCCTCCCTGCGCGGCATCGTGCTGCACCTCGAGTCCGACAGCGTCGTCATCGACGTCGGCGGGGTCGGGTTCTCGGTCGCCGTGACCCCCGACATCCCGCGCTCGTTCCACGTCGGCGATGAGATCGTGCTGCACACGAACCTCGTCGTCCGCGAAGACGCGCTCTCGCTGTTCGGTTTCGAGACGCGCGAGCAGCTCGGAGTCTTCCTGCTGCTCATCGGCGTGACCGGTGTCGGACCGAAGTCGGCTCTCGGCGTGCTGTCGGCACTGAGCGTCGCCCAGATCGCCGAGGCGGTCACCGCCGAAGACGACGCCCCGTTCCGACGGGTGTCGGGCATCGGGCCCAAGACCGCGAAGCTCATCGTGGTACAGCTGGCGGGCAAGCTGCAGGCGGTGCCGTCTGCTCAGCCGGCGTCCGCTCCCTCGGGGGGAGGGACGCTCGTGGGTCAGGTCGTCGCAGCGCTCGTGGCTCTGGGGTGGAGCGAACGCGTGGCCGCGGATGCCGTCGCGCAGGTCACGGCGGATGCTGCGGCCCCCGCGACCGTGCCCGCTCTGCTGAAGCTCGCGCTCGCGCAGCTCGGGCCGGCGCGACCGGAGCAGACCGGTGTCTGACGCGCACGAGCTCGCCGCCGACGAGACCGAACTGGCCGTCGAGGGGGCACTACGGCCGACCTCGCTCGCGGAGTTCGTCGGACAGCACAAGGTGCGCGGGCAGCTCGAGCTGCTTCTGCAGGCGGCCGCGATGCAGGACCGTCCAGCCGACCACATCCTGCTGTCGGGACCTCCCGGTCTCGGGAAGACGACGCTCGCGATGATCGTCGCCCACGAGAGCGGCCGGCCGCTGCGGATGTCGAGCGGCCCGGCGATCCAGCACGCGGGCGATCTCGCGGCGCTGCTGTCGAGCCTCGTGCCCGGCGAGGTGCTCTTCATCGACGAGATCCACCGTATGGCGCGCTCGGCGGAGGAGATGCTGTACCTCGCGATGGAGGACTTCCGCATCGACATCATGGTCGGCAAGGGTGCCGGTGCCACCAGCATCCCTCTCGAGCTGGCCCCGTTCACCCTGGTCGGCGCAACGACCCGGTCGGGCCTCCTGCCCAACCCGCTTCGCGACCGGTTCGGGTTCACCGCGCACATGGAGTACTACGAGCCGGAGGAGCTCGAACGCGTGATCCAGCGGTCCGCGAGCGTCCTCGGCGTCGACGTCCCGGCCGTCGCACGGGCCGAGATCGCGCGCCGCTCCCGCGGCACCCCGCGCATCGCGAACCGCCTGCTGCGCCGCGTCCGAGACTTCGTCGTGGTGCACGGTGACACGGCGGCGGGTGCGACGGAGGCGGATGTCGCGGCGGCGCTCGAGCTGTACGACGTCGACGCTATCGGCCTCGATCGGCTCGACCGTGCCGTGCTCGACGCACTCGTGCGCCGATTCGGCGGTGGGCCCGTCGGGCTCAACACCCTCGCGGTCACGGTCGGGGAGGAAGCGGAGACGATCGAGTCGGTCGTCGAGCCGTACCTCGTCCGCATCGGGTTCGTGGGCCGGTCGCCGCGCGGCCGCGTCGCGATGCCCTCGGCCTACCGCCACCTGGGCGTTCCCCGCGCCGACGGGGCGCTCGAGATCGATGACCTATAATCGCTGAAGGCTTCTCGCCGACGAATCCCGAGGGTGCGCATTCTTCGCGTGCCTACCCGTGAAAGGTGCTCCCACCTCCATGCTCTTCTTCGCCACCACCCCGGCCGACGCCCCTCCCGCGAACCCGGCGGTGCAGTTCTTCGCCGAGTACGGTCTGCTGATCATCCTCGCGCTGCTCATCGTCTTCATGTTCTGGAGCCAGCGCCGTCGCGCGCAGCGGATGAAGGCGGAGCAGGCGGAGAAGTCCCGCCAGCTGCTTCCCGGAGCGAAGGTGCTGCTGCAGGGCGGCTTCTACGGCACGATCGTCGAGTACGACGGCGAGGACCTCTCGAAGTCGGCTCGCGTCGAGCTCGCGCCCGGCGTCGAGGTCGAGGTGCACAGCCAGGCGATCCTGCGTGTGGTCGACCCCGCAGAGGGAACGCTCACCGAGGACGAGTACATCGAGGCCGAGGAGCACCACGACGAGTACGTCGCCGATGTCGAGCAGGGTCTGATCACCTCGGTCAGCGACGACGCCACGCGTGATCGCGCCGACGCCGCTTCCGAGGGCGCGGCCGACCGCGACGACAAGCCCCGCGCCTGACCCGCCGCTGACCCGGCGCTCGCTCGACGAAAGCTGACCTCCCCGTGGCGACTTCCACACCTGTGCGCCGTGCCTGGCGCGCGCTGACCGGACTCGTGGTCCTGACGGCGCTCCTGTTCGGTATCAACGCGCTCGGCGTCTATGTGTTCAAGGCGAGTTCGTGGGCTCCGGAGCTCGCACTCGACCTCCAGGGCGGGACGCAGATCATCCTCGAGGCGCAGTCCGACGGGGCGGCGCCCTCGAGCGAGCAGATGCAGCAGGCGGCGTCCATCATCCGACAGCGCGTCGACGCATCCGGCCTGGTCGAGGCCGACATCGCCACGCAGGCCGGCAACCAGATCGTCGTTCAGCTTCCGGGCGAGGTCGATGACGAGACCCGTGAGCGTATCGACGCCTCGGCCCAGCTGCAGTTGCGCGCGATGCTCTACACCGGCTCACCCGCCACCAGCTTCGTCGGCGACGACGGCAACGAGACGCCGTACCCCACTCCCGATCCCAACCTCCCGGCGACCCCGTCGACGACGCCGTCCAATGGCAGCGACCCGGCGTGGATCACCGAGGCGCTGCAGGCTCAGTTCCTCGCCTACGACTGCGCGAATCCGGCGAACGACCCCGCGGACGCACCGGCCGATCAGCCGCTCGTCACCTGCGACCGCACCGGGACCGCGAAGTACATCCTCGGCCCGGTCGAGCTCGACGGCTCGTCCATCGACAACGCCACGAACGGTCTCGAGCAGAGCACCGGTCGCTGGGCCGTGAACATCACGTTCGATCAGCAGGGCACCGAGACGTTCGGCAAGATCAGCCAGCGACTCTACGGGCAGCAGTCGCCGCTCAACCAGTTCGCCTTCGTGCTCGACGGCGCTGTGCTGTCGGCGCCCTCCATGGATGCCGTCATCCTCACCGGCAAGCCGTCCATCACGGGCACGTTCGACCAGGACAGCTCGAAGGTGCTCGCCGACCAGCTGAAGTTCGGTGCTCTGCCGCTGAGCTTCGAGGTGCAGAGCACCAACACGATCTCCGCGACGCTCGGCTCCCAGCAGCTGCAGATCGGTCTCATCGCCGGCCTCATCGGCCTCGCGCTCGTCGCGGTGTACTCGCTCGTCGTATACCGGGCGCTCGGAACCGTCATCATCGCGTCACTGGTGGTCATGGCCGTGCTCACCTACGCGGCGCTCACGATCCTCGCCTGGCGCATGGGCTTCCGGCTCTCGCTGGCCGGTGTCGCGGGCCTCATCGTGACCATCGGGTTCACCGCAGACTCCTTCATCGTCTACTTCGAACGCATCAGAGACGAGCTGCGCGACGGCAAGTCGATCACGAGCGCGGTCGAGGACGGCTGGTCCCGCGCCAAGCGGACCATCTTCATCTCGAAGTCGATCAACATCCTCGCCGCGGTCGTGCTGTACATCCTGGCCGACTCGACGGTGAAGGGCTTCGCGTTCACCCTCGGGCTCACGACCGCGATCGACATCCTGATCTTCATCCTCTTCACGCATCCCGTGCTGCAGCTGCTCGTGCGCACGCGGTTCTTCGGGTCGGGGCACAAGCTGTCGGGTCTCGACCCGGACGCTCTGGGCGCCGTGTACCGCGGACGGGCGCAGTTCCGCGAGCCGGTCGCCGCGGCGGCGAAGACCTCTGCAGGACGCCGCGCAGCGAAGTCGCGTGGTGAGGCCGAACGGCGACAGACGATCGCGGAGCGCAAGCGTGCTGAACAGGCCGCAGGCGACCAGCGCGATGCGACGGGGGACAAGCACTGATGCGTTTCTTCAATCGGTTCGGCAACGACCTCTACACGGGGAAGCTCTCGTTCCCCTTCGTCGCCCGTCGCACGCTGTGGTTCATCATCGCCGCCGCCCTCGTGCTGGGCTCGGTGCTCGTCCTCGTGGTCAAGCCGCCGCAGTTCTCGATCGAGTTCACGGGCGGATCGCAGTTCACCGTCACGAACGTGTCGAACACCGATCAGCTGCTCGCGACCGACGCGGTGCAGGAGGTCGTGCCCGGCGCGACGACGAAGGTGACGACGATCGGCGAGGACGCTGTGCGCGTGCAGACCGACCAGATGTCCGACGCCGAGACCCGCGACGTCACGGCGCGACTGGCCGAGGCGTACGACGTCCCGGCCGCCGAGGTGAGCTCATCGTTCATCGGGCCGAGCTGGGGCCAGGACGTCACCCGACAGTCGCTGTGGGGCCTGGCGATCTTCCTCGCGCTGACGTTCCTGATCCTGGCGCTGTACTTCCGCACCTGGAAGATGTCCGTCGCCGCCATCATCGGCCTGGTCGACGTGCTCGTCGTGACCGTGGGCGTCTACTCGCTTTTCGGGTTCGAGATCTCTCCCGCGGCGGTCATCGGCTTCCTCACGATCTTGTCCTACTCGCTGTACGACACCACGGTCGTGTTCGATAAGGTCCGCGAAAACACATTCGAAGACGGCGAGAAGTCGGGGCGGACGTTCGGCGAGTCGGTCAACCTTGCGGCCAACCAGACGCTCGTGCGCTCGATCAACACGACGATCGTTGCGGCCCTTCCGACCGGTGCGATCCTCTTCATCGGTGCGCTCTGGCTGGGTGCTCAGACTCTCACCGACATCTCGCTGTCGATCTTCGTCGGAACGCTCGTCGCCGCCTACTCGACGCTCTTCGTCGCGGTGCCGCTGTTCGCCCTGCTGCGCGAGAACGAGCCCGCCATCAAGGCGAACGACACCCGGGTTCTCGAGTCGCGCGAGCGTGCTTCGGTCGAGGCCTGAGCGCCGCGAGGGCGCGTAGAATCGATGTCTGCATGGCGGAGGTGAGGGTATGACGGAGATCACCCCGCCCCCTGCCCAGAGCTCGCTCCGGCGCCTCGTTCCTCGGATCTTCTCCCGCGCTGCGCCGCGGGAGGGGCTGGAGCAGCTCGTCCGGACGGTGCGCGCACATCACCCCAAGGGCGACATCGCGATCATCGATCGCGCCTATCAGACGGCGTCACGGGCGCACGCGCAGCAGAAGCGTCAGAGCGGCGAGCCGTACATCACGCATCCGCTCGCCGTAGCCCAGATCCTCGCCGAGCTCGGCCTCGGCCCGAGGGCCATTGCAGCCGCGCTGCTCCACGACACCGTAGAGGACACCTCATACGGTCTGGACCAGCTGACGGCGGAGTTCGGCGACGAGGTCGCCATGCTCGTCGACGGCGTCACGAAGCTCGACAAGGTCAAGTACGGCGACGCCGCGCAGGCCGAGACCGTGCGCAAGATGATCGTCGCGATGTCGCGCGACATCCGCGTCCTGCTGATCAAACTGGCCGACCGGCTGCACAACGCGCGTACCTGGGGCTTCGTGCCGCCGGAGAAAGCGGCGAAGAAGGCGACCGAGACCCTCGAGATCTACGCGCCGCTCGCGCACCGGCTGGGTATCCAGGCCATCAAGAGCGAGCTCGAAGATCTCTCCTTCGCGGTCCTTCATCCGAAGCTGTACGCCGAGATCGACAGCCTCGTCACTCAGCGCACCCCGCAGCGCGAGCAGTACCTGCAGACCGTGATCGACGCCGTCGAGACGGATCTCCGTGAGCTCCGCATCCGCGGTCGCGTCATGGGGCGACCGAAGCAGCTCTACTCCGTCTACCAGAAGATGGTGGTGCGCGGGCGCGAGTTCGACGACATCTACGACCTCATCGGCATCCGTGTTCTGGTGACGACCGTCCGCGACTGCTACGCCGTGCTCGGCTCGATCCACGCGCGGTGGACGCCGTTGCCCGGGCGATTCAAGGACTACATCGCGACCCCGAAGTTCAACCTCTACCAGTCGCTCCACACCACCGTGATCGGTCCAGGAGGTCGCACGGTCGAGATCCAGATCCGCACCCACGAGATGCACCAGCAGGCCGAGTTCGGTGTCGCGGCGCACTGGAAGTACAAGGAGCGGATGGCGGGCGGCAAGGCCGACGCCAAGGCGATCGACAACGACATGGCGTGGCTCGCGCACATCTCCGACTGGCAGGCCGAGACGGCCGACCCGGGGGAGTTCCTCGACTCGCTCCGATTCGAGATCGGCGCGAAGGAGGTCTATGTCTTCACCCCGAAGGGGCGGGTCATCGGCCTGCCGGCGGGGGCCACCCCGGTCGACTTCGCCTACGCCGTGCACACCGAGATCGGCCACCGCACGATGGGTGCGAAGGTGAACGGGCGTCTCGTGCCGCTCGAGTCGACCCTTTCCAGCGGCGATGTCGTCGAGGTGTTCACCTCGAAGAACCCCGACGCCGGCCCGAGCCAGGACTGGCTGACATTCGTCAAGAGCACGCGGGCCCGCAACAAGATCCGCGGCTGGTTCACGAAGGAGCGGCGCGAAGAGGCCGTCGAGCAGGGCAAGGACGCGATCGCTCGGGCGATGCGACGTCAGAACCTGCCGCTCCAGCGCCTCATGGGGCAGGACGCGTTCACGGAAGTGGCGCACCAGCTGCGCTACGAGGACGTCACTGCGCTCTACGCGGCTGTGGGCGAGGGGCACGTCTCGACGCAGTCGGTGATCGAGAAGGTCACCGCGCTCGTCCGGGCAGAGGAGGACACCTCCACCGGCCCGATCCAGCTGCCGGCTGTGGGACGGTCGCGTCAGAAGCGCGACAGCGACTCGGGTGTTCTCGTCCGCGGTGCGCCCGACATCCTCGTGAAGCTCGCGAAGTGCTGCACGCCGGTTCCGGGTGATGAGATCGTCGGCTTCGTCACCCGCGGGAGCGGCGTGTCGGTGCACCGCTCCGACTGCACGAACGTCGAGTCGCTCATGCGCGATCCGGAACGACTCATCGAGGTGTCGTGGGCGCCGACGACGAAGAGTCTCTTCCTGGTCCAGATCCAGGTGGAAGCGCTCGACCGTGCCGGGCTCCTCAGCGACGTCACGCGCGTGCTCAGCGAGCACCACGTCAACATCCTCTCCGCGTCGGTGCAGACCAACAACGATCGGCTCGCACTCAGCAGGTTCGTGTTCGAGATGGGCGACACCGTCCACCTCGACCGCGTGCTGAACGCGGTGCGGCGCATCGACGCGGTCTACGACGTGTACCGCGTCACGTCGTCCTGACCGGCGGGCGCTCCAGCCAGGCCAGGGCCTGCCGTTTGAACGGCAGGGGGCCGCTCGACGCCAACGACCGATGCGCCTCGTCGAGGATGCCGGGGAACGCGGCGATCATCGCGACGGCGCCCGCGCGTGGCGCGTCGCTGGCGGCGGCATCGGCGCGCAACAGGTCGCACAGGGTCCGGACGCGGCTCGACACGGGCATCCCGCCCAGATGCACGGTCTCTCGCGCCGGAAGCTGAAGGTCGCGGTAGTGCAGCCGATGATCGAGCACGTGGTTCCGGCGTCGCTCGGTGCAGCGCTGCACGCTGTGCCGCACCGGGGGGTCGGCGAGCGCGCCGTGGACCCAGGCAGCCGATTCGTGCGTCAGGGCCAGGCCCGGCGCGACGAGGGGGCGCAGCGATGCGGCCCGGATCTCGGGTCCTTCGACGGCGTCCGCAGGCATGAATGCTTCGCCGACCTCGACGACGTCACCGTCGAGGCGTGCAGCAGCCAGCTCGGCCAGGGAGAGCTGGGTACCCGGGGTGTAGACGAACGGCCAGATCATTCCGTCAGTCTGGCGGGTGCGTCCGAACCGCGCGGAGAGAGCCGAACGGTCTGTGGACAGCATGGCCTCCACAGACCGTTCGCGGGGAGAGAGTCAGCCGCCGAGAGCGCTGAGCCAGGCCTTCCGGGCGCTGAGCGCCTCTTTGGCCTGTGCGATGGCGCGTTTGTCGCCCGACGCCTCCGCGTCGGCGACTTCGGCTTCGAGCTTCGCGATCGCGTCGTGCAGCTGCGACAGCATGTCGCCCTGGCGCGCCTTCGTCTCGGGGTTGTTGTTCTTCCAGTCGGCGTCCTCGCGCGCACGCACGGACTGCTCGATCTTGCGGAGCTCGTCGTCGAGGGCGCGCTCCTTGTCGCGGGGGAAGATGCGACCGATCTCGTCCCAACGACGCTGAATGCCCGTGAGCAGCGCCCGGGCGGCAGCGGTGTCCTTCTCTGCGGTCACGGCGGCGGCCTCGTCGAGCAGAGCGCGCTTCGCGACGATCTTCTCCTGCGAGGCCTCGGCGTCGGCCTGCTCGCGCTCCGCTCGGGCACCGTAGAGCGCGTCGCCTGCGGCCTTGAACCGTGCCCAGAGCGCGTCGTCGGCCTTCTTGCCCGCGCGGCCCGACTGCTTCCACTGCTCGAGCAGATCGCGATAGGCGCCGATGCCGTCCTCGCCGCGGGGAGCGAGGGCCTCGGCCCGCTCGATGAGGCGCTGCTTCGCGTCGCGCGCGCTCTTGTGCGTCTCGTCGAGGCTGGCGTAGAACTCACGACGGTGCTTGTCGATGGTCGATCGGGCGTCGCGGAATCGCTTCCAGAGCTGCTGGCCGGTGCCGCGGGGGAGACGCGGGCCGTCGGCCTGATGGCGCTGCCAGCGGTCGAAGAGGTCGGTGACCTCTGCGGAGGTCTGCTTCCACTGGATCGACTTCGGATCGCGCGAGGCGATCGCCTCGATCGCCTCGACGAGCGCCGTACGCTCGGCGATCGCGGCGTCGAGCGCCTGCTTGGCCTCCGCCGCCTCGGACTCGGAGGCGGCGTCTAGCTCGCCCTCCAGCGCGACCAGGCGCGCCTCCAGCGCGGCCAGGTTGCCGACGGCCGCAGCCCCCGCGATGCGGGAACGGAGCGTGCTCACGGTGGAGCGCAGGTCGGAGGCTGACGCTCCGCCGCGGCGGTGACGGACCTCGATGAGCGTCACTTCGCCGGCGAGGTCGGAGAACTTGCGCTGGAAGTAGGCGAGCGCCTCTTCCGGCGTGCCGTCGGGGTACTGGCCGACGACGCGCCATTCGGCCCCCTCGCGCACCGAGACGGTGCCGTCGTCATCGACGCGACCCCACGGGGCGTCGTCGGCGGGGGTGGTCGTGGAGTCAGGGGTGGAAGTCACGGAAGGCACCTCGTCGCGGCTCGCGCCGCATGGGGGTCAGGTCGGGGGACAGCCTAGTACGGAGGGCGTCAGGGCGACGGGATCGTTGTCGGAGTGGAATCCGCCGGTGTCGGGGTCTGTGTCGGCGTCGGCGTGGGTGACAAGGTCTCCGTGGGAGAGGGCGCCGGACTCTCGGCGGGCGCGGGCGCTCCGGGACCTGCGGTGAAGTATGCGACCTGAGCGCCGATAGCGGCGAGGATCAGCACGCCGCCGGCGACGGCGGCGATGACGTTGTCGCGCGACCGGCGCCGTGCGAGGCCGTCGTGGTACTCGCGCCGGACCGCATAGAGACGAGCGCGTTCGTGCGCCGCGCGATCGTCCCGGTTCTTGCCGCGACCTGCCACGTTGCCTCCTTCGTGCCCGTTGCGGGCCGCTCAAGCCTATGGCGCGGGTCTGCGCCGCGACAAAATCCCGGTGTCCGCGCGCGCGAGTAGCCTGAGAGGATGACCGATTCGAGCGCGCTCTTCTCCGGGCAGACGCCGCTCGCGGTGCGGATGCGCCCCACGTCGCTCGACGAGGTCGCCGGCCAGGGTCATCTGCTGCGGCCCGGCTCGCCCCTGGTCGCCCTCGCGTCGCCCGACGGCAACCGGGCGGGAGCGGTATCCGTCATCCTGTGGGGGCCGCCCGGCACCGGCAAGACCACGCTCGCGCAGGCGATCGCCCGCTCGTCGGGCCGCCGTTTCGTCGAGCTGTCGGCGGTCACGGCAGGCGTGAAGGACGTGCGCGAGGTCATGCAAGAGGCGATGACGCAGCGCGACCTCTACGGCATCTCGACGATCCTGTTCCTCGACGAGATCCACCGCTTCACGAAGGCGCAGCAGGATGCTCTGCTGCCGGGCGTCGAGAACGGCTGGGTCCTGCTCATCGCCGCGACGACCGAGAACCCGTCGTTCTCCGTCGTCGCGCCCCTGCTGTCCCGCTCGCTGCTGCTCACCCTCCAGCCGCTCAGCGACGACGACCTCGGCGGGCTCATCGACCGCGCCGTCGCGGACGCCCGCGGACTCGCCGGCTCGGTCGTCCTGGCCGACGATGCGCGGACGGCGCTGATCCGGCTGGCCTCCGGCGATGCCCGACGCGCGCTGACGTCGCTCGAAGCCGCCGCGACGATGGCCGAGCCCGGCGATGACGACGAGGCGCCGGTCATCACCGCTGACCACGTGGCTCAGGCGGTCGACCGTGCATTGCTCCGGTACGACAGGCAGGGCGACGAGCACTACGACGTCATCAGCGCGTTCATCAAGTCGATCCGCGGATCGGATGTCGATGCCGCCATGCACTACCTGGCTCGGATGATCGAGGCGGGCGAAGATCCTCGGTTCATCGCGCGGCGCCTGGTCATCTCAGCCTCTGAGGACATCGGCCTCGCCGATCCGCAGGCTCTCACGATCGCCGTTGCCGCCGCCGACGCGGTCGCTTTCATCGGGATGCCGGAAGGCCGCATCCCGCTCGCCGAGGCCACGGCGTATCTCGCGACCACCGCCAAGTCGAACGCCGCCTACAACGCGATCAACGCGGCCATCTCCGATGTCCGCGCCGGCGGGTTCGGTCGCGTGCCCAAACATCTGCGCGATGCTCACTATGCCGGCGCGAAGCGGCTGGGGCACGGCAAGGGGTACGTCTATCCGCACGACCTCGAGGTCGGCGTCGCGACGCAGCAGTACCTCCCCGACGAATTGCGTGGCAAGCGGTACTACGAGCCGACGAATCGCGGTGTCGAGCGCGAGATCGGCGCGCGGGTCGAGAAGCTGCGGAAGATCCTGGGGGACTGAGCCGTGGACGATCCTGTACCCGCGTGGACGCTGCTGGGCTCGTCGCCCGCCTTCGACGGCTACGTGCGCGTGCGCCGCGACCGCTACCTGCTGCCCGACGGCAGTGAGAGCGACTGGGATGTCGTCGAGGTCGGCGACACCGTCACGGTGGTCGCGGTCACGCCCCACGACACCGTCGTGCTGTTCGATCAGTACCGCGTCGGCCCCCAGCGCGTGCTGAGCGAGCTGCCCGGCGGGCTGATCGATCCCGGTGAGGACGCTGTCGCGGCGGGCGTGCGAGAGCTGCTGGAGGAGACCGGGTATCGTGCCGGCGCCGTCTTCGACGCCGGCGGCGAGTGGGCCGCCGCGAACGCCCGGCGACGACGGCACGTGGTCATCGCCGCCGACTGTCTGCGCGTCGCCGCGCCGGAGTGGGGCGAGCACGAGACGGGCCGGGTACGGACGATCGCGGCATCCGACCTCATCGATCACCTGACTGCCGGCGAGACCAGCGACGGCGGGCCCGCCCTGCGGGGGCTCATCCGATTCGCGGCGAGTCGGGGCGTCGACCCCGCACTCCGCGGTCTGCAGTCTCGCGTGCGGGAGCTTCTCGCGACGTTCCCCGCCGACGACGACACGACGGCCGGTGCCGATCCGTTCGACGCGTTCTGGGATGCCGCCGACGGGAAGAACGCCGCCGCCCTGTGGGCCGAGCTCGACCCGCTCGCCGCGGACTCGGCCGAGGCGGTGCGCAGCTACGAGCGCGCCTCGCTGCACGACTTCCTCGGCGAGGAGGCGGAGGCGATCCCGCTGTACCGGTCGGCGCTCGATGAGGGCCTGGCCGGAAAGCGGCGCTCGGCGTGCATCATCCAATTGGCGAGCTCGCTGCGCGACGTCGGCGATCCCTCGGGCGCTCTCGCACTGCTGCACCGCTTTCCCGACACCGATCCGCTCGTCGACGCCGCCCGGGCGTTCGAGGCGCTGGCGCTGTTCAGCGATCAGAAGCCCGCGCCCGCACTCCGGACGGCGCTGCAGGCGCTCGCGCCCCACCTCCCGGCCTACCGCCGTTCGGTGGAGGGGTACGCGGCCGACCTCACCTCGCCTCGCCGTATCCGGGTCATCTCGGTGGCCGTCATCGTCGCCGACGGGTACGTCCTCGCCGAGGAGTACCCCGGCGGGCCGGGCGCGGGGCGGTTCCTGCGAGCACCCGGCGGCGGCGTGGAGTTCGGCGAGACCGCGGCGGCCGCCATGCGGCGCGAGCTGCGCGAGGAGCTCGCCGCCGGCGTCGACGAACTCACGCTGCTCACCGTGAGCGAGAACATCTTCGACGACGGTCGCAAGAGCGGGCACGAGATCGCGCATGTCTTCGCCGTCCGCAGCGCCACGCTCGAGGCGCTGCCCCTCGGGGAACGGCTCCCTGTGCTCGACGGAGACACCTCCGTCGGCTGGTATCGCATCGACGACCTGCGACGGGATGCGACCCCGTTCTACCCGGCCGGCGTCCTCGACCTCGCCGCCGCGGCCGACGCGGACGCCGTCTGATAGACTCGACCGGCTCGAAGCCCAGTTTTCGGGCATCCCTCTCTTCTGATCAAGACCTCTCGGCGTGCCCCGGCGTGCAGTCCGAGACGGGCGAGGAGACGGAGATACGTCCGTGAGTCGTGAACGTCGCGACCACGTCATCGGAAGGAGAGCTTCGTGACCACGAAGTCTCAGGACCGCCGCAAGGTCCGTCTGTCGCGCGCCCTCGGCGTCGCGCTGACCCCGAAGGCCGCCCGCTACCTCGAGAAGCGTCCCTACGCTCCGGGTGAGCACGGCCGCACCAAGCGCAAGGCCGACAGCGACTACGCCGTCCGTCTGCGCGAGAAGCAGCGTCTGCGCGAGCAGTACGGCATCCGCGAGAAGCAGCTGCGCATCCAGTTCAACGAGGCCCGCCGCAAGGACGGTCTGACCGGTGAGAACCTGGTCGAGCAGCTCGAGATGCGTCTGGACGCGCTCGTCGTTCGTGCCGGTTTCGCCCGCACGACCGCACAGGCCCGCCAGCTGGTCGTGCACCGTCACATCCTCGTCGACGGCCAGCTCGTCGACCGCCCGTCGTTCCGCGTGAAGCCGGGTCAGCTCATCCACGTCAAGGAGAAGAGCGAGTCGCTCGAGCCCTTCCAGGTCGCAGCCGCCGGCGGTCACGCCGACGTCCTGCCCCCGGTCCCGGGCTACCTCGAGGTCGAGCTCGACAAGCTGCAGGCGCGCCTCGTGCGCCGCCCGAAGCGCGCCGAGGTGCCCGTCACGTGTGACGTGCAGCTCGTCGTCGAGTACTACGCCGCGCGCTGAGTCGTACGGCTCGCTGAGTCTCAGCACTGCCATGAAGGGCGTCGGGTTCTCCCGGCGCCCTTCATGCTTTGCACCTAACATGGATGCCATGAAGAACGCGCTGTGGTTCGTTTTGGGCGTCGCCGGCGGTTTCGTCGCCGCGCACGTGGTCAACAAGGATCCGCGCGGTCACGAGATGCTCGCCGAGGTCGACGCGCGAATCTCCGAATTCGCCGATCGGATCGGCGATGCCTACCGCGAGCAGGAAGCCCGCATCGAGGGTCTCGCAGCCGACGTGAAGGGCGTGGCCTCCGACGCCCTCGACTCGGCCGCGGACGCCGCCTCCGACGCCGCGGACGCAGCGCGCGACGCGGTCGCGAAGGCCAAGAACGCCGCCGACTCCTCACACTGACACCCGACCTGATCTTGACGTCGTGCCTCCGGGCGCGACGCCGATGCCTGCCTGCCGAAGGAACCCGATGAAGACCGCCGAGATCGCCCAGCGCTACCTGGACTACTTCGAGAAGAAGGGGCACACGATCGTGCCCTCCGCATCGCTCGTCACCGACGACCCCGCGCTGCTGTTCACCGTCGCGGGCATGGTCCCCTTCATCCCCTACCTCTCGGGCGACGTCCCTGCCCCGTACGCGCGAGCGGCCGATGTCCAGAAGTGCATCCGCACCAACGACATCGAAGAGGTGGGCAAGACGCCGCGCCACGGCACCTTCTTCCAGATGCTCGGCAACTGGTCCTTCGGCGACTACTTCAAAGAGGGCGCCATCTCGTTCGCATGGGAACTGCTGACCAGCCCCGAATCGGAGGGCGGCCTCGGGTTCGACCCGAAGGATCTCTGGGTCACGGTCTACGAAGAGGACGACGAGGCGCGCCAGCTGTGGCTGAAGCACTCGACGCTGCCCGACGAGCGCATCCAGCGTCTCGGCAAGGACACCAACTACTGGAGCACCGGCCTCCCGGGTCCTGCCGGCCCGTGCTCGGAGATCTTCTTCGACCGCGGTCCCGCGTACGGCATCGACGGCGGACCGGCGACCGACGACGACCGGTACGTCGAGATCTGGAACCTCGTGTTCATGCAGTACGAGATCGCGGACGTGCGCTCGAAGTACGACTTCACGATCGTCGGCGAGCTGCCGAACAAGAACATCGACACGGGCATGGGGCTCGAGCGCGTCGCCTTCATCAAGCAGGGCGTCGACAACATGTACGAGACCGACCAGGTGCGTCCCGTGCTCGACAAGGCCGTCGAGCTCTCGGGCAAGACCTACGGCGCGAACCACGAAGACGACGTGCGGTTCCGTGTCATCGCAGATCACATTCGGTCGTCGCTGATGCTGCTCTCCGACGGCGTGACGCCGTCGAACGACGGGCGCGGCTACATCCTGCGCCGTCTGATGCGTCGCGCCATCCGCTCGATGCGCCTGCTGGGCGTCGACGGACCGAGCTTCGCGGAGCTGTTCGCAGCGTCGCGCGACGCGATGAAGGAGGCGTACCCGATCGTCGAGACCGACTACGCGCGGCTCTCGCAGTACGCTCTGGCCGAGGAGGCGACCTTCCTGCGCACCCTGGCCGCGGGATCCGAGCTGCTCGACGAGTCGGTCGAGCAGGCCAAGAAGGCGGGGGAGGGCAAGCTGAGCGGCGCGCAGGCGTTCCTTCTGCACGACACGTACGGGTTCCCCATCGACCTGACTCTCGAGATCGTCGAGGAGGCGGGGCTCAGCGTCGACCGCGGCGCCTTCGATTCGCTCATGCAGGAGCAGCGCGAGCGCGCCAAGGCCGACGCGCGGTCCCGCAAGGGGCAGCTCGCCGACACGAGCGTCTACCGTGACTTCCGCGCTCAGGGCGAGACGGTGTTCACGGGCTACACCGAGCTCGAGACGGGCTCGCGGGTACTCGGCCTTCTGGTCGGCGGCGTCTCCGTCGACCGCGCCAGCCAAGGTCAGATCGCCGAGGTGATCCTTGCCGAGACGGCGCTGTACGCCGAGTCGGGTGGCCAGGTCGCCGACAAGGGCGTCATCGTCGGCCCGGGCTACGAGCTCGAGGTCCTCGACGTGCAGAAGCCGGTGCCCGGTCTCGTCAGCCACACCGTCGAGGTGACGACGGGTGAAGTGGCCGTGGGCGAGGCCGCCACGACGGTGGTGGATGCCGCGAACCGCCGCGCTGCGCAGCAGGCCCACTCCGCGACGCACCTCGTCCACGCGGCACTGCGCGACACGCTGGGCAAGAGCGCGACCCAGGCCGGCTCGCTCAACCGCGCCGGCTACCTGCGCTTCGACTTCTCCTGGGGTCAGGCGCTCTCGCCCGAGACTCGTACCGAGATCGAGGAGATCGCCAACAACGCCGTCCGCGACAACCTCGAGGTCACGACCCGGATCATGTCGCTCGACGAGGCGAAAGCCGCCGGCGCGATGGCCCTGTTCGGTGAGAAGTACGGCGAGACCGTCCGCATGGTCGACATCGGCGGCCCCTGGTCGCGCGAGCTCTGCGCGGGGACCCACGTGTCGTCGAGCGCCGAGGTCGGACTCATCAACCTCATCGGCGAATCGTCGGTGGGCGCGTCGAACCGGCGCGTGGAGGCGCTCGTCGGGCAGGACGCCTTCCGTGAGCTCGCCGCCGAGCGTGCCATCGTGTCGCAGCTGACGACCTCGCTGAAGACGCCGCGCGACCAGCTCGCCGCTCGCGTGGCCGAGCTCGCCGCGAGCCTGAAGGCCGCCGAGAAGCGGATCGCCCAGTTCGAGGCTCGCGCCCTCGCCGACCGGCTGCCGCAGCTGGTGGGCGCTGCGGCGGCCGCCGGCCCGTTCCAGATCGTCGCCGAATCGCTCGGCTCGGCGGGATCGGCGGACGATGTCCGCACCCTGGCACTGCAGGTGCGCGACCGTCTCGGAGCCGACGCCGCAGCGATCGTCGCCCTCGGGGCCGTCGTGGGGGACCGCCCCGTCGTGGTCGTCGCCACCAACGATGCCGCCCGCGCGGCAGGAGCCAAGGCCGGTGTGCTCGCGAAGGCCGCGGCATCCGCTCTCGGCGGCGGTGGCGGCGGGCGCGACGACGTGGCGCAGGGCGGCGGTACGGACGCCGCAGCGCTTCCCGTGGCCCTCCGCGCGGTGCGCGACGCGGCGAGCGGCCTGTGAGCGGATTCCGGCCGGGCGTGCGGCTCGGCGTCGATGTGGGTACGGCCCGCATCGGCGTCGCCCGATGCGACCGCGACGGCCTGCTCGCGGTTCCGGTCGAGACCGTGCCGCGCGCAGAGGGAGATCTCGCACGCATCGGCGCTCTGGCCGAGGAATACGACGCCGTCGAGCTCGTTGTGGGCCTGCCGGTCGCGCTCAGCGGGCGGGAGACCGCGTCGACGGCAGACGCACGCGGTTTCGCCGAGGCTCTCGCGGCCGCCGGACTCCGTGTCCGTCTCGTCGACGAGCGGCTGAGCACCGTGAGCGCCCACAGTGCGTTGCGCGGCTCGGGCCGATCACAGCGATCGTCTCGTAGCATTGTTGACCAGGTCGCCGCCGTAGTGCTCCTCCAGCAGGCACTCGACGTCGAGAAGAGCACCGGTAACCCGCCCGGTGTTCCCGTCGCACCCTTGCAGGAGCACCCCTGACATGACTGACCGCCCGCCGCACGACAATAGCGTCCCGACGAGCCGACGCGCCGCGCGTGCGGCATCCCAGAGTCCGGCGTCCCAGGGTCCGGCATCCACGCCGGGAGGCGCAGCGCGTCCCGACGACTCCTCGCGTGCGGAGCACACCCCGACTCCGGCCGCGGAGCACCGCGGATCGGTGGACGCACCGGCGTCCCGCGAGCAGGATCTGGGCGAACAGGCGTCGTACGGGCAGACGCCGCGGGCCGCTGCGCCTGCTGTCGGCACACTCGACGCCCTCTTCACGGGCGACGTGAGCACGCACGAGGTGGGCGCCGTTCCCAGCCGGCATGATCGCGACCGCAAGAAGAGCCGGATCGCGAAATGGGTCGTCCTCATCGTGATCCTGGCGATCCTCGGCAGCATCGTGGCCGCGGGCGCATGGGTGTGGAACACGTACGAGCCTCAGATCCGCTCCGCGATGGGGTGGGAGGAGCCGAAGGACTTCGAGCCCGGCGAGGCGACCGGCGAGGTGCTGGTGACCGTCGTGAGCGGCGACACCGGGTCGACGATCTCTCAGACGCTCTTCGATCAGGGCGTCACGAAGACGCCCACTGCGTTCTACGATCACCTCATCGCGACGGCACAGGACCCGACGTTCCAGCCGGGGGTGTACGCGTTGCAGCAACGCATGACGTCCGAGGCGGCCCTGACGCTCATCCTCGATCCCGCGAGCAAGCGACAGAACGCCGCCCAGCTGCGAGAAGGCTTGACCGTCGACCAGACCGTCGAGGTGCTCGCGCAGGGCACGGGTATGCCGGTCGAGGACTTCACCGCCGCTGTCGCCGACCCATCCGCGTACGGCGTCGCGGCCGACACGCTGGAGGGCTGGCTGTTCCCGGCGACCTATCAGTTCGACCCCGGGCTCTCGGCCACGGACATCGTGCGCACGATGGTCGACCGCACGCTCGAGTCGCTCGACGCCGCGGGCGTTCCGCAGGAGCGCCACGAGGAGATCCTCACGACGGCATCGATCATTCAGCGCGAGGCGCGTCTGTCCGACGACTTCTACAAGGTCTCTCGCGTCATCGCCAACCGCCTCGCAGACGGCATGCCCCTGCAGATGGACTCGACGGCCCAGTACGGGTACAACGAGATGCACGACGGTACGGTCAGCTCGTCGGCAGAGGCGCTCGAGGACGACAATCCCTGGAACACCTACGTCCGAGCGGGGCTGCCGGCGGGGCCGATCGCGAATCCCGGCGATGAGGCGATCGACGCGGCGATGAATCCCGCAGACGGGCCGTGGCTGTACTTCGTCACCTGGAACATGGACACCGGCGAGACGATCTTCTCCGCGACCTACGAGGAGCACCAGGCCGGCATCGAGCAGTGGCACGCGTGGTGCGACGCGAATGACAACCGCGGCTGCTGACCTGTCTGCGGGAGACCCGCGCCGCTTCGAAGTGTGGGGCTCGCCGATCGGCCACAGCCTGTCACCGGTCCTCCACACCGCGGCGTACTACCGGCTCGGTCTGCCGTGGCGGTACGGGCGGCGGCACGTCGACGAGGCGTCGTTCGCGAGCGAGCTGGCAGCCCTCGGGCCGGAGTTCCACGGGCTGTCGCTCACCATGCCGCTCAAGACACTCGCGCACGACGCGGCTCGGATACGGGATGCCGCGGCGAACGCAACCGGCGCAGCGAACACGCTCCTCCGGACGGGCGATGGGTGGGCGGCGTTCAACACCGACGTCGGCGGGCTCGCGGCTGCGCTCGCGGAGATCGGGTCCGCGGCTGCGCCTCGTGCCCGCATCGTCGGGGCAGGCGCGACGGCGACGTCGGCGCTCCTCGCGCTCGAGCGCATCGGCGTCGGCCGGATCGACATCGCGGCACGACGGCCCGCCGCAGCCGAGCCGTTGCGGACGCTCGCGGCGAGCCGAGGCATCGCGGCGACGGTGTCGCCCCTCGACGCGCCGGCGGGGGAGGTCGAGCTGACCGTGTCGACCCTGCCGGGCGACGCGCCGGTCGCTGACGCCGTCTCTGCGGGTCTCGCCGCGAGCGGGGGCACGCTCTACGACGTCGTCTACGGCACGTGGCCGACAGCGCTCGGACACGCCTGGCTCGCCGCAGGACAGCCGGCCCACCCGGGCGCGACCATGCTGCTGCATCAGGCGGTGCTCCAGATCCGCATCTTCGCGACCGGTTCGCCCGACGACCCGCTGCCCGGCGAGGAGGACGTCGTCGCCGTCATGCGCCGGGCGCTCATGGGAGGATAGACGAATGCTCCGCGTGCTCACGGCCGGCGAATCTCACGGCCCCGAACTCGTCGCCCTCATGGAGGGCCTCCCCGCCGGCGTGCCGGTCTCACGTGCCGCGATCCAGGCCGACCTCGCTCGGCGCAAGCTGGGCTACGGCCGCGGCTCGCGCATGAAGTTCGAGGAGGACGAACTCACCATCTCGACGGGCGTCCGACACGGCTTCAGCCTCGGCAGCCCCATCGCTCTGCGCATCGGCAACACCGAGTGGCCGAAGTGGGTCGAGGTGATGAGCCCCGAGCCGATCGAGCTCACCGAGCGCTCCCGCGGACGCGGTGCCGCCCTGACTCGGCCTCGGCCCGGCCACGCCGACCTCGTCGGCATGCAGAAGTACGGATTCGACGAGGCCCGGCCGATCCTCGAGCGCGCGAGCGCCCGTGAGACGGCCGCGCGCGTGGCTCTCGGCGCGGTGGCCCGGTCGTTCCTGAACGAGCTCGGCATCCGGCTCGTCAGCCACACGCTCTCGATCGGCCCCGTGCGGGTGCCCGGCGGCTCGGCGCTGCCGACGCCCGACGATGTCGACGTGCTGGATGCCGATCCGCTGCGGTGCTTCCACGCCGAGACCTCTGCCGCGATGGTCGCCGAGGTGGACGCTGCGAAGAAGGACGGCGACACGCTGGGCGGCATCGTCGAGGTCCTCGCGTACGGGCTCCCGCCCGGGCTCGGATCCCACGTGCAGTGGGACCGCCGTCTCGACGCGAAGCTCGCGCAGGCGCTCATGGGTATCCAGGCGATCAAGGGCGTCGAGGTCGGCGACGGCTTTGAGACCACGCGTCGTCGCGGCTCCGCGGCACACGACGAGCTTTTCGCGACCGACGCGGGCATCGCGCGCTCGAGCGACAAGGCGGGTGGCACCGAGGGCGGGATGTCGACGGGCACAGTCCTGCGGGTCCGAGCGGGCATGAAGCCGATCGCGACGGTGCCGAAGGCGCTGCGCACGGTCGACGTCGCGTCGGGCGACGCGGCGACGGCTCACCACCAGCGGTCCGACGTGTGCGCGGTGCCGGCAGCCGGCGTCGTCGCCGAAGCGATGGTCGCGATCGTGCTCGCGGAGTCCGTGCTCGAGAAGTTCGGGGGCGACAACGTCGCCGAGACCCGCCGCAACCTCGAGGGGTACCTCGCGGCGATCCCCGAGACGCTGCGCTCGGCGGCGCTGAGCGACGACGCGATCGGATGACCGCCCCCGCGATCGTCCTGATCGGACCGATGGGCGCGGGCAAGTCGAGCATCGGCAAGAAGCTGGCGCGCGTTCTCGGCACGACGTTCACCGACAGTGACGGCCTCGTCGTCCGCGACCACGGCCCGATCGAACGGCTCTTCGCGGAGCATGGCGAGGAGCGCTTCCGTGAGCTCGAGAGGCTCGCGGTCGCCGAGGCTCTCGGGCGCGGCGGCGTCGTCGCCCTCGGTGGCGGCGCGGTGCTGCATCCCGATACGCGGAGCGACATCGCCGCGCACCGCGTGGTGCTGCTCACCGTGTCTGAGCAGACGATCGCCTCACGCCTCGCCGGCACCACGCGCCCCCTGCTCCAGGGTGACGACCCGGTGGGTCGCTGGCGCGAGGTCGCCGAGGGTCGACGCGAGCTCTACGAGCGGCTCGCCGACGCGCGGTTCGACACATCCACCGGCCGGATCCAGGACATCGTCGACGCCATCGCGGCGTGGGCTCAGGAGGAGACGTCATGACAGACACCACCGTCATCACCGTCGGGGGCACCGCGCCCTACGACGTGACCATCGGGCGCGGCATTCTTCCGCTCGTCGGCTCGGCGCTGCCCGAGGCCGCGCGCAAGGTGCTCATCGTGCACCCCCCGACGCTGTCCGCTCAGGCCGAGCGTCTCCGCGAGATCCTGGGGTCGGACCGCCAGGTGCTGCTGGCGGAGATCCCCGACGCCGAGCAGGGCAAGCGCGTCGAGGTCGCGGCGTTCTGCTGGCAGGTCATGGGCCAGGCGGACTTCACGCGCACGGATGCCGTCGTCGGGTTCGGCGGCGGCGCCGTGACCGACCTCGCCGGCTTCGTCGCCGCGACGTGGCTGCGCGGCATCGCGGTCGTGCAGGTCCCCACGACGGTGCTCGGCATGGTGGATGCCGCCGTCGGCGGGAAGACGGGCATCAACACCGCGGAGGGAAAGAACCTCGTGGGTGCCTTCTGGCCCCCGGTCGCCGTGGTCTGCGACCTCGACCTGCTCGACGGGCTGTCGCGCAACGAGCGCGTCGCCGGCTTCGCGGAGGTCGTGAAGGCCGGTTTCATCTGGCACCCCGAGATCCTCGACCTGATCGAAGCGGATCCCGAGGCGGCCGTCGACCCGCACAGCGACGCGTTCCGGCGGAGCATCGAGCTCGCGATCGACATGAAGGCGAAGGTCGTGGGGGAGGACCTGCGCGAAGCGGGGCTTCGCGAGGTCCTCAACTACGGGCACACGCTCGGGCACGCCATCGAGCACGCCGAGCGGTACCAGTGGCGCCACGGCGCCGCGATCTCGGTGGGGATGATGTTCGCGGCCGAGCTGTCGCGTCTGGCGGGACGACTCCCGGATGCCGCAGCCCAGCGTCACCGCGACATCCTCGAGACGCTCGGCCTGCCCACCTCGTACCGTGCGGGTGCGTGGCGCCAGCTGCTGGCGACGATGCAGCGCGACAAGAAGACCCGCGGCGCGATGCTGCGGTTCATCGTGCTCGACGACATCGCCAAGCCGACGGTCCTGCAGGCCCCCGATGAGTCGCTGCTCTTTGCCGCCTATCAGGAGGTCGGAGCCTGAGCCGGCGCGTCGTCATCGGTAGGGTGGGCGCGTGAGCACCCCTCGACGCCTGCTGCTGGTCAACGGGCCGAACCTCAATCTGCTCGGCACCCGCGAGCCCGAGATCTACGGACGCGAGACCCTCGCCGACGTCGAGGCCCTCGTCACCGCGGCGGCGGCGGAACGCGGCGCCGAAGTGCGCTGTGTACAGAGCAACCACGAGGGCGTCCTCATCGACGCCATCCACGAGGCTCGTGCGGACTGCGTCGGCATCGTCATCAACCCCGGCGGGCTCACGCACACCTCCGTCGTCCTCCGCGATGCGCTCGCGGGGGTGTCGCTGCCGGTGGCCGAGGTCCACATCTCGAACGTCTACGAGCGCGAGAGCTTCCGTCACCACTCCTACATCGCCGACGTGGCCTCGGTCCATGTCATCGGCGAAGGCGTCGGCGGATACGCGCGCGCGACGCGACAGCTGCTCGACATCCTCGCGTAGAATCGATCCTCGGCCCGTCGGCCGCCCGACCACACGAACGGAACTCCACACTCATGGCATCGACCGCAGACATCAAGAACGGCGTCGTCCTCAGCATCGACGGTCAGCTTTGGAACGTCATCGAGTTCCAGCACGTCAAGCCCGGCAAGGGTGGCGCGTTCGTGCGCACGAAGCTGAAGAACGTCGTGTCGGGCAAGACCGTCGACCGCACCTACAACGCCGGCGCGAAGATCGAGATCGAGAACGTCGACCGCCGCGACTTCACCTACCTGTACAACGACGGCGACAACTTCGTCTTCATGGACGTCGACGACTACGACCAGATCACGGTCCCCGCCGCCACCGTCGGCGACGCCAAGAACTACCTGCTCGAGAACCAGCAGGTGCAGATCGCGCTGAACAACGGCAACCCGCTCTACATCGAGCTGCCCGCTTCGGTCGTCCTCGAGATCACGTACACCGAGCCCGGCCTGCAGGGCGACCGCTCGTCGGCGGGCACGAAGTCCGCGACGGTCGAGACCGGCTACGAGATCCAGGTTCCGCTGTTCGTCGAGCAGGGCACGAAGGTCAAGGTCGACACCCGCACGGGTGACTACCTCGGCCGCGTGAACTGACGTCGGTCCCCGCCCGATGAGCGCTCGCTCCAAGGCGCGCAAGCGCGCCCTCGACATCCTCTACCAGTCCGACATCCGCGGCGACGACCTCGGGGTGACCCTCGCCGCCGAGGCGAAGCGCGCGGCTCTCGAGCCCGCCCGCGAGGCGTCGTGGCTGTACGCGCGCGAGATCATCGACGGCATCATCGACAACCGCGACGACATCGACGAGCAGATCACGACGTTCGCGAAGGACTGGTCGCTCGCGCGGATGCCCGCCGTCGACCGGGCGATCCTCCGACTCGGCGTCTGGGAGATCGTGTACAACGACGCGGTTCCCGCCGCAGTCGCCATCGACGAGGCCGTCGAGCTCGCGAAGGAGTTCTCGACCGACGGGTCGAGCGCGTTCGTCCACGGCGTCCTCGGTCGGGTCGCCCGACTGGGCTGACCGACGTCGGAGGCACCCTCGAGAATCCTCGTATGAGGTCGAACCCGTGATGGAGAGGGCAGCGCCGTCGTGGCGCGCCGTCCTGGCGCCGGCGGCGTCGGGTGAGAACGCGGTCGCCCTGGGCGTGCAGCTGCGCCAGCGAGAAAGCGCCGCCGACGCTCATTGGGGGCCGCGTCGGGTGCTTCCGGCGACCCCGCGGAGCGTCGCCACCTCCGACGGCGAGCTCCGGCTCGCGGTGCGTCCGCTCTCTCGCAGCGGAACCAGTGGCCGATGGGTGCAGGGCGACGAGAGCTGGGAATCGCTGCGACGCGGTGCGTGGCGGGTCGATCCGGTGCGCGCTCGCTGGTTCTCGACGCTGTACGGCATCGCGCATGACGCTCGGCTGCTCGGCGGCTACGGCGACTCGGAGTGGTTGACGCTCGACGGCGCCGACTCCGAGCTCCTCTGGCCCCACCTTCGCGCCGCGGCCGGTCTCGGCATCCCGATCGTGCCGACCCGGCCCGATCAGCAGGTGCTCCTGGCCGACGGCGCGTCGATCGAGGTGCGGGTGGACAGCGTCGACGGTGACCTGCAGCTCACGCCCGTCGTTCGGTTCGCCGGCGCTGAGGAAACCGCTGCGCATGCGCGTCCGCTCGGACATGTCGGCGTCTACGGCGCCAGCCAGGTCGCGGATGGCCTGCGGGTGGTCTTCGCGCCGGTGGGCTTCGGCCCGGGTGTCCGATCTCTCCTGGCGGCCGGCGACTCGATCCGCGTTCCCGCGGCGGATCGCGAAGAGTTCCTCCGCGAGGCATACCCCAGATTGGCCCGCGAGACGGTCGTCGTGCCCGCCCCGGGAGTCCGATTGCCCCCGCCCGAACGCACGACGCTCGTCGTCACGGTCGATCACGGCCCGCGCGACGAGCTCGCGTACGCGTTCGCCTGGCAGGTGCCCGGCGCAGGCCGCGTCGCGTGGGACGCTGCCGCGGGATCGGCGTCCGCCGATCCTGAGCTCCGAGTGGCCCTCGAGGCGGCGTGGGCGAGCGCTACGGACGACCCGTTCGTGCCCGAAGGAACCCGCAGCGGCGTCGAGGCGGCGGAGTTCACGACCGAGGTGCTGCCGGTGCTGCAGGCGCTCGACGGGGTCCGCGTCGAGGTGTCGGGCGTGACGCGGTCGTATCGGGAGCTTTCGGGCGACCCGCGCATCACCGTGAAGACGGTCGAGACCACCGACGCGGACTGGTTCGACCTCGGCGTGCACGTCGAGGTCGAGGGACGCCGCGTTCCGTTCCGCCCGCTGTTCACCGCCCTCGCGCAGCGTCGGAAGAAGATGCTGCTGTCCGATGGTGCGCACTTCTCCCTTTCGCATCCGGCACTCGACCGTCTGCGCGAGCTCATCGAGGATTCGCGCGACCTGGTCGAATGGGAGACCGGCAGCGCCCGCGTCAGCCGCTATCAGGTGGAGCTCTGGACGGCGTTCGAGGACGTCGCCGACGAGGCGGAGCCGGCCGTACGGTGGCGTGCGGCCGTCGACGACTTCCGCGATGCGGCAGCCGAGGGCGTGCCTGCGGCCGCCGCGGAGACGCCGGTCGGCATCGTCACCCCCCTGCGGCCCTACCAGCATGAGGGGTACGCGTGGCTCGCGGCACTGCGCGACGCGCGCCTGGGGGGCATCCTGGCCGATGACATGGGGCTCGGCAAGACTCTGCAGCTCCTCGCGCTGCTCGAGCGCGAGCGCGAGCGCGGTTCGAGTCGGCCCGCGCTCGTCGTCGCGCCGACCTCGGTCGTGTCGGCATGGCGCGACGAGGCTGCGCGTCATGCCCCGGGCCTGCGCACTGTCGTGGTCGACGGTGTGGGGGCCGCGCCCGAGCGGATCGAGGCGGATCTCGTCCTGACCTCCTATGCGCTGCTCCGCCTCGATGCCGCCGCGTACGCCGAGCGCGAGTGGTCGACGGTCGTGCTCGATGAGGCGCAGTACGTCAAGAACCCGCGGACGCGCGTGCACCGCGCCGTGCTCGGCCTGCGTGCCGATGTCGTCTTCGCTGCCACCGGCACACCGCTCGAGAACAGTCTGACCGACCTCTGGGCGATCCTGTCGCTGACGAGCCCCGGCCTCTTCCCCTCGGCCCGACGCTTCCGGGAGGAGTATGTACAGCCGATCGAGCGTGGCCGTGTCGACGAGAACCTCGAAGGGGGCCGCGCGCGCGAACGCCGGCTTGCGCGGCTGCGGCGGCGCATCCGGCCGTTCCTGCTCCGACGCACGAAGGATGTCGTGGCTCCCGAGTTGCCGCCTCGGCAGGAGCAGGACGTGCGCGTCGAGCTCTCGAGCGGTCACCGTGCCGTCTACGAGCGCGTGCTGCAGCGGGAGCGCCGGAAGGTGCTCGGGCTGCTGGACGATCTCGACAGCCAGCGGTTCATCGTCTTCCGATCCCTGACTCTTCTGCGCATGCTGGCGCTCGCGCCCGCTCTCGTGGACGCCGGTGGGCCGGGTCTCGTCCCGAGCAAGCTCGAGGCGCTCCGCGGGCGCTTGGACGAGGTGATCGCCGAGGGGCACCGAGCGCTCGTGTTCAGTCAGTTCACCTCGTTCCTCGACATCGTCGAAGCCGACCTCCGGGCGCGCGGCACCGGAGTGGTCCGCCTCGACGGTTCGACGAGCAACCGGGCGGCGGTGGTGGAAGCGTTTCGGAAGGGCGATGACCCGGTGTTCCTCATCAGCCTCAAAGCGGGCGGCGTGGGGCTGACCCTCACGGAGGCCGACTACGTCTTCCTGCTCGATCCCTGGTGGAATCCGGCGGCCGAGCAGCAGGCGATCGATCGCACGCACCGCATCGGCCAAGACCGGCCAGTGAGCGTGTACCGCCTGATCGCGGCGGGCACGATCGAGGAGAAGGTGGTGGAGCTGCAGCGGCGCAAGGCACGACTCGTCGGTGCGGTCCTCGACGCCGACGGCGCGTTCTCGAACGCCCTGACCGCCGACGACATCCGCCTCCTGCTGGCGTGAGCTTCCCCTCGCATCGACGTCGGGTGAACTGACACGGCCCACGGCGGGCAGGGGTCGCCGACGCCTCACGTAGACTCGACCAGTCGCAACAGGAGGTCATCGTCATGCGCATCACAGGCCTGGGACACGCCGGAATGTTCATCGAGACGGCAGGGGGCAGCATCCTCTGCGACCCGGTCGTCGGACCGAGCTTCTTCGGCTCGTGGTTCCCGTTCCCCGACAACCGGGGCCTCGACTGGGAGCGCTTCGGGCGCGCCGACTTCCTGTACATCTCGCACCGGCACCGCGATCACTTCGACCCCGCGCTGCTGCGCGCGCACGTCCCCACCGACATCCGCGTGCTTCTGCCGGACTACCCGACCGACGATCTCGAACGCGATCTCCGCGATCTCGGGTACGACAACATCATCTACACGCAGGCGGGTGTGCCCCTGGAGTTCGGCGACCTCAAGGTCATGGTCACGCCCCTGCGCGCCCCGAGCGACGGCCCGATCGGCGACTCGTCCCTGTCGGTCGACGACGGCACCGCCTCGGTGCTGAACCAGAACGACTCCCACCCGCTGGATCTCGAGAAGCTGATGTCGTTCGGCAAGCCCGAGGCCTACTTCACCCAGGTGTCCGGCGCGATCTGGTGGCCGATGGTCTACGACCTGCCGCAGGACGCGAAGCAGAACTTCGCTCAGCTCAAGCGCGATGCGCAGAACAAGCGCGCGATGTACTACATCGACAAGGTCGACGCGCCTCACGTCTTCCCGATGGCCGGACCGCCGATGTTCCTGCGCGAAGAGCTCTTCCGTTACAACGGCTGGGGCGAGCAGAACGACTCGATCTTCACCGATCAGGCGCAGTTCCTGGCGCATATGGCCGAAGAGCGTCCCGATCAGAAGGGCTACCTGTTCGTTCCGGGAACGCAGGTCGATCTCAACGACGGCGTGCTGGAGGTCACCCAGACGCTGTACACGGATGCCGAGATCGAGCGCATCTTCTCGGACAAGTGGGCCTACCTCGCCGGGCAGCGCGACAGTCGTCAGGCCGAGGTCCGCGCCGAGATCGAGCGTCGCGCCCCGATCCTGCCGCCCGACGAGATGCTGGCTGCGATCAAGCAGTGGTGGGAGCCGCTTCTGCGCCGCGCGCGGACGATCCGCAACGGTGTGGGCGGGATGGTGCGCTTCCGCATCGGCGAGCTCGACATGGTGGTCGACTTCCCGAAGGCGAAGGTCCGCGAGTACGCCGGTCAGGAGTGCATCTACTGGTACACGATCCCCGCCGACCTGGTGTCGACGAACATCCGCGACCACGAGATCGACTGGTCGAACTCGATCTTCCTGTCGATGCAGTTCGAGGTCGGCCGCAGCGGCAAGTTCAACGAGTTCCTCACGACGTTCTTGAAGTGCCTGTCCCGTGATCGCATCGAGTACGTCGAGAACTGGTACGCCGAGCAGTCGGATCAGACCGAGGATGCCGAACTGGGCGACTGGACCGTGCAGCGCCGGTGCCCGCACCTGCGAGCAGACCTCACGAAGACGGGCAAGATCGAGGACGGTGTGCTCACCTGCTCGCTGCACGACTGGAAGTGGGACCTCGCGACCGGGCGATGCCTGACCACCCAGGGACACCCGATTCGCGCGAGCCGCATCATCGAGACCGCGAACGCGACCAACCCCGCCGCCTGATCTCGTCAGCGCCGAACGGGTGGTGGCCGATCACGACGTGATCAGCCACCACCAGACGAGCAGCAGGGTGACGAGGAAGCCGCCGAGCTGGTTGAGCCAGAGAAAGCGGTCCCAGCCCGCGGTGGCCCGTTCGCACGTCTCGTCGGTGATGTTTCGGAACGGCCACAGCGTGATGAGGTACGGGACCGCCACGAGAGCCGCAAGCGGGCCCGGCCAGCTGGTCGCGAGCATGAGAACGCCGGCGAGGGCGTAGCAGCCCAGCGCGAACCTCACGGTCCAGCGCGCGCCGCGCACGGTCGCGATGGACGCGATCCCCGCCTCGCGGTCGGCCTGGACGTCCTGTACGGCCCCGAACGCGTGCGAGGCGACGCCCCATGCGGCGAAGCCCAGCAGGATGAGGACGAGCTGCCACGTCCAGGTCGCGCCGGTGAGGACCAGCCCGTATACGGCGGGGGAGAAGAAGTGGATGCTGCTCGTGATCGAGTCGGCGAACGGCCGCTCTTTCAGCCGAAGCGGGGGAGCGCTGTAGAACACGACGAAGAAGAGGCTCGCGGCGAGGACGAGCCAGGACAGCGGGGAGCCGACCGCGACGAGATAGGCCACGAACGGCAAGCACGACAGGGCGGCAGCCCAGAGCGTCGCCCGGTGCACCCGCCGGTCGAGGATGGCGCCGTGCGCGCCGCCCTTCCGCGGGTTCCGCAGGTCGGACTCGTAGTCGAAGACGTCGTTGATGCCGTACATCGCGAGGTTGTACGGGACGAGGAAGAACAGGGTGCCGATGAGCAGCGTCGCGTCGATCTGGCGAGTGGTGAGGAGGTACGCCGCCGCGAACGGGTAGGCGGTGTTGATCCAGCTCACCGGGCGGGAGGCGACGAGGAGCTGGCGCGCGAGCGCGGGGGCGGTCATCGTTTCGGCTTCTCCAAGAGGGTCGCGACGGCAGGCACCAGGAAGGCCGCGCACAGCGGGTAGGCGAAGTCTTCGAGCGGCGCGAGTCCGATTCGGATGCCGCTCAGGTGCTCTTCCGGATAGGTGAAGAGCCCGGCGGCGATCATCACGTTATCGAATACCGCCGTCAGCAGGAGGAGCACGACCGCGGCGACCGAGGACCAGGCCATGCGGGCGGCGAAGCGCGGGCGCCGAGCGGACATCGCTGTCACGACGACGGTCACGAGGACGAAGGGGATGACGATGAGGGGATAGGTCATGGCGCGACATCCCTCCGGCGGGGCTCGTGCGGCCGTCCCTCGTGCCTGCGCCGCGCGCCGCCGTAGGCGACCAGCGCGAGGTAGCTGAGGAAGAGGAGGAAGACCGGCTCTTCGAGCGGCAGGTGCGGGGCGAGATCGACACCGAGCAGCGCGGGGCTGTCGCCCTTGACGAACACGCCCGTTGCGATGCCGACAGCGTCCCACAGCAGGAAGAATGCCGTGCCGAGCACAGAGGCGATCACCGTGCGTCGACGGTCGCGCCAGAACGCCAGGCGGAACCGACGATCGAGCAGCCCGACACCGCAGAGCGATACGAGCAAGGCGAGCAGGTACAGGCCCGGCACCGCTCACCCGATGGGGGCGGCCGGCTCGGGCAGCGGGCCGGCGGTCGTGTCTCCGCGCAGGCGCTTGACGACGAGCTCTGCCGAGATCAGGCACATCGGCAGCCCGATGCCCGGGAGCACGGAAGCGCCGGCGTAGTAGAGACCGGGAACCTTCTTGGAGGCGTTCCCCGGGCGGAACAACGCGCTCTGTCCCAGCGTGTGCGCCAGTCCCAGGGAGTTTCCGCGCCACGCCCCGAGGTCGCGCGCGAAGTCCGCGGGTGCGATCGTGCGGCGGACGCGTACGCGAGAAGCGAGATCGTCCACCCCGGTCCACTGCGCGATCTGCTCGATCGCCCGGTCGGCGGCGGCTTCGATCGCGGCATCACCGGCCCCGTCGACACCTCCGCGGCCGAGTTCGGGGTCGGCCGGAATGGGAACTAGGACGAACAGGTTCTCCGATCCGGCTGGAGCGACGGTGTCGTCGGTCGCGCTGGGACGGCACACGTACAGCGACGCGGGATCGGGGATGTGGGTGTCCCGTCCCGAGATCGCATCGAAGTTCTCGCGCCAACCGCGGGTGAAGAGCAGGGTGTGGTGCGACAGCTCGGGCAGTTCGCCCTCGACGCCGAGGAGGATCAGCAGCGCGCCGAAGCTCGGCGTGCGCTTGCGCCACCAGCGCTCGGGGTACGTCTGCCGCTCGGGAGGGAGCAGGACCGTCTCGGTGTGGTGCAGATCGGCTGCGGACACCACGATGTCGGCGGCGACCTCGCTCGTGTCGGCCAGACGGACCCCGCGGGCGCTGCCGTCCGCGGCGGTGAGGATCTGCGCGACGGCGGTGCCGGTGCGCACCTCGACGCCGCGTTCGCGCGCCAAGCGCTCGATCGCCGCGATGATCTCGGTGAAGCCGCCGCGCGGGTACAGCACCGCGTCGTCGAGGTCGAGGTGGCTCATGAGGTGGTAGAGGCTCGGCACGTCATACGGCGACGAGCCGAGGAAGACCGCGGGGTAGCCGAGGACCTGACGCAGCATCGGGTCCTGGAACCGGCTGTCGACGAACCGGTTCAGCGAGCGGGTGAGCAGCGGAGCGAGCGTCGGGATGCGCCGCAGGATGTCGGGGTCGCGGAGCCCCTCGGACGAGGCGTACGTGTCGTACAGGAACTTCGATACCGCGAGGTCGTAGGCGTCGGCAGCGGAATCGAGGTATTCGTCCAGTCGTGCGCCGGCACCGGGCTCACGGCTCTCGAACAGCGCTGTCGCCTCGGCTCGCCCCGACACGACGTCGATGTGATCTCCGATGCCGTCGCCCTCGGGCTCCGCGTAGACGCGATAGGCCGGGACCAGGGGGACCAGGTCGAGTTCAGCCGCCGCCGTCGTCCCGAGCAGGGCGAAGAAGTGCTCGAAGACCTCGGGCATGAGGTACCAGCTCGGCCCGGTGTCGAACCGGAAGCCGTCGCGCTCCCATGTGCCGGCCCGTCCGCCCGTCTCCTCCCGCGCCTCGATAACCGTCACGGCGTGACCCTCATCGGCCAGCAGCGCAGCCGTGGCGAGACCGGCGATGCCGCCGCCGATCACGACGACGCGCGAGCCGGGCGCGGGGCGCTGCGATCGTGCCCGGGTCATGCGCCGGCTCGCAGGGGAGCGGCGCCGACCGTCGCGCGAGCGGCCAGGCCGAGCTTCACGGTGTTCGGCACGCGGACTCGCTGGTCGGTGTCACCGGCCCGTCGTAGGCGGCGGGAGAGCGCCGTGAACAGATCGTGCGCTGCAGTGACGGCGCGTCGGCAGTCCGCCGGCAGGCGCGGGATGATGGCGCCGGCCGCGTCGAGGTCGGCGTCGATACGGTCGAGCACTTCCACGCGCGAGGCGGTGCCGTCGGCGCCGTCGACACCGAGGTAGTCGCGGCCGAGGGATCCGACGTCGTGGGGGAGATCACGCAAGAAGTTCACGTCCTGGAATGCGGCGCCGAGGCGACGTGCGCCGTCGACGAGATCGGGGTCGGCGGGGCGCGGGTGCGAGCCGCCGGCGTTGACGAAGGTCTGGAGGCACATCAGTCCGACGACTTCGGCCGAACCATAGACGTAGGAGGCGTGCGAGCCCGCGTCGTGGGACGACACCTCGAGATCGGTCCGCATCGAGGAGAAGAAGGGTCGCACGAGGTCTGCGCCGATACCGCACTCCCGCGCCGTCGACGCGAACGCGTGGACGATGAGGTTCGCGCTGAAGCCCTCCTCGACCGCCAGGAGCGTCTCCTCCTCGAGCGCGTCGAGGACGCGTCGTTGTGCCGTCAGGGGCATCCCGGCCTGCTCGGCGGATCCGTCGACGATCTCGTCGGCCACGCGAACCAAGGCGTAGATGTTCCGCACGTGCGGACGCACGCGCGGCCCCAGGAGCCGCGCAGCGAGCCCGAACGAGGTCGAGTAGGCCGAGATCACGACGGCTGCGGCGTCGCGCGCGGTTCGGTCGTACAGGGCGATCGCGGAGTCGTCGGGGGTCACGGGATCCGTCCTTCGATGCCGTCGGCGAGCTGCTCGATGAGCGCACGCGCGGCGGGTGGCAGTTCGGCCGCTCGACGCCGCACCGAGGAGAGCGTCTGGCCGATGAGGGTCACCAGCTGCTCGCGGGCGCCGCTGGCGTCGAGCTCGCGCTGTGCCGCCTGGACGGCGATCGGACCCGTCGGCGCCATCGCCAGCGCGGACGACACCTGTGGCCAGGATGCCGAGTCGCGGGCGAAGGAGATGAGAGGCGTGCGCTTGGCCTCGCGGAGGTCCGCGCCGGCGCCCCGGCCGGCCTGCGCCTCGTCGCCGAAGGTGCCGATCAGATCGTCCACCAGCTGGAAGGCGAGGCCGAGGTCCGCTCCGACCGACATCAGCACGCCGCGATCACCGTCGTCCGCCCCGGCGAGCACGGCACCCGCCGCGAGCGGTGCGCAGAAGGAGTAGACCGCCGTCTTGTCGTGAGCCGTGCTGAGCAGTTGCGCGGTCTCCGGCTCGGCAGGGACGACGGCCTGCTCGACGTCGGCGAGCTCTCCGATGGCCGAAACCAGCACGGCATCGTCGAGCAGATCGAACAGGGGTACCCGCTGATCCGACGCGACGTCGGCCGTGGCCACGAGACGCGCCGCCTCGTAGAGAAGGATGTCGCCGGCAAGGACGGCGGCGGCATCGCCCACCCGCTCGGCGTCGTCTGCGCTGACGCCCAGGGACCGGGCGTGCGATCGGAAGGTCCCGCCGACGTTGGGAACACCGCGCCGCTCGATGTCGCGGTCGATCAGATCGTCGTGGATCACGAACGCGCTGTGGAGCAGTTCGAACGCGGCTGCCACGTCCCACAGGCCGGGCGTGGCCAGGCGGTCGCCGCCGAACGCGTCGAACGACGCCACCACCAGAGCCGGGCGGAAGCGCTTGCCGCCGGATGTCGCCGCCGAGGCGGCGCGGATGAGGGCAAGAGCCGATGAGCCCCGAGGGATGGCCCGCTGTGTGAGCCTGGTGAGGACCTCCTCGAGCGCGCGATCGACAGCGGCTCTGCTGTCATCGGGCAAGGAGATCACGTTCACCGTCCTGGATATGCCATTCGCGAGGCGTTTTTGCTAGCTTAACTAGCGTTTGAGCCGATGATAACCAGGCTCGAGAGGTGGTGTCCACATGGCTGACCCGAATGCCGAGGTGGCGAGAAGTCGTGTAGAGCGCTCGGCTCTCGAAGCCGTGCGAGCGTTCAGCGACGCGATGGATCGCATGCATACCGGGCTCCGCTCGGACATGGACATGAACGCCACCGACCTCTCGGCGCTGCGCATGCTCAGCATTCGCGAGCAGCGCGGTGAGCTGGTGAAGCCGCACGACCTCGCGCGCCATCTGGGTATATCGAGCGCTTCCACGACGAAGATGCTCGATCGACTGGCGAAGGAGGGGTTCATCGAGCGCGCGCCGCACCCGAACGACCGACGTGCACTGGTCATCACGCTCACCGAATCGTCCCGGCAGGACTTCGGCCGGCATTTCGCCGCGCGCCTGCGCCGCATGCGAGAGGCGATGGACCCGTTCAGTCCCGAGGAGCTCGCGACGGTCACACGCTTCCTCGACGGCATGAGCGAAGCGATGCTGGCCGACTGACGAAGAGCCGCTGAGACTTGCTCCGCTGGCTTTCGGCGGGCGTGGCTACATGCAACGAAGGCCCCGTCTTACGACGGGGCCTTCGTGTTCTTGTTGCGGGGACAGGATTTGAACCTGCGACCTCTGGGTTATGAGCCCAGCGAGCTACCGAGCTGCTCCACCCCGCGGCACAAGAGATAACACTAGCACGGGGTCCGAGGGGCGTCCAATCGGGGTGGCATCCGGAGCGTCCCGGGCGTGTCGTGACGCGACCGGCATTCGGGTGTTGGCGTCCTCGGTCCGGGGCGAGGAAGATAGCGACATGAGTCCCGCCACCCCGGTCGCCGACCGAGGCGATGACGTCGCAGACGACGGTCGTGCCGAGTCGGCGGACGAGCGTGCCGACCGCAACTGGAACGAGCTGCTCCAGGAGTTGCGCGTCCTGCAGACGGGCACCCAGATCCTGACCGGTTTTCTGCTGGCTCTCGCCTTCCAACCGGCGTTCCGCGACCTGAGCGGGCCGCAGCGGGTGTTCTATCTGACCCTCGTCGTGCTGGCAGCACTCAGCGCGATCGTCGCCCTGTCGCCGGTGGCCCTCCATCGCGGATTGTTCCGCCGCCGGGCCAAGCCCGCCGTCGTCGCGTTCGGTCACACGGCTCTGCTGTTCGCGCTGGTGACGGTATCGGTCCTGCTGGTGGGCGTGGTCGTCTTCGTCTTCGACGTCGTGGTCAGCACTGCGGCATCCTGGGTAGCGGGGGGCGCGCTGGCGTTCCTCATAGCTCTGCTCTGGGTGGTCTCACCGCTCATCTACCGCCACCGCCGTTCGGAGGACCGATGACAGCTCTCGCCGTGGCCCAGTTCGCGCCCGCGGCCGACGTCGACGACAACCTCCGCGCGATCGCCGGGTTCGTCGAACGCGCTCGGTCGCGCGGAGCCCAGATCGTCCTTTTCCCGGAGTACTCGAGCTACTTCGTCGACCCGTTCGACGAGACGCTCCGCGAGAACGCCCAGGACCTCCAGGGTCCGTTCGTCGAGGGGCTCGGCGACCTCGCACGTCATCACGGCGTGCACATCGTCGCGGGCCTTCTGGAGCGGGCTTCGGACGCCGAGCGCGTGCGCAACACGGTCGTGGCCGTGGGACCCGACGGGCTCGTCGCGTCGTACCGCAAACTGCACCTCTACGATGCCTTCGGGCAGCGCGAGTCCGACTGGGTCGAGCCCGGTGCGATCGCGCCGCCCGAGACCTTCGAGATCGACGGCGTGCGCTTCGCGCTGATGACCTGTTACGACCTGCGGTTCCCGGAGATCGGCCGCGTACTCGCCGACACCGGCGCGCACGTCGTCCTCGTTCCCGCACAGTGGGTGCGCGGCCCGCTCAAGGAATTGCAGTGGAACACGCTGCTGCGGGCTCGCGCTATCGAGAACACCTTCTTCGTCGCGGCCGCGGACCATCCGCCGCCGCTGGGGGTCGGCAACTCCGGGGTGTTCGATCCGCAGGGTGTGGAGATCGCCGCGGTGGGAACGTCGAGCGACGTCGCCGTCGCCCACATCGACGTCCATGCGGTCGAGCGCGTCCGACGGGTCAACCCCGCGCTTCGGCTGCGCCGCTTCGAGGTCGTGCCCCGGTCAGAAGGCCCGCGCGAGTCGAGCTGACGCCTCGGCCAGGACGTCCGGGCGCTTGCAGGCGGCGAACCTCACCAGCGTGGCGTACTCGGTCCGGTGCGCGGGCGACGCGAAGGCCGTCAGCGGGATCGCCACGACACCCGCACGGTCCGGCAGCTCCCGGCAGAACGCGTCGCCGTCGGAAGCCCCGAGGGGCGCGGCATCCGCGACGGTGAAGTACGAACCGGCTGGGGTCGACACGGCGAAGCCGGCCTCGCGCAGCCCGGCGCCGAGGAGATCCCGACCCGCGCGCAGACGATCGGCGATACCCGAGAAGACGCCGTCGGGAAGCCGCAGTCCGGCGGCGACGGCAAGCTGGAACGGGCCGGCGTTGACGTACGTGAGCCATTGCTTGACCGCGAGGACTGCGCGGACGAGCTCGGCGGGGCCCGTGACCCACCCGACCTTCCAGCCCGTCACCGAGAACGTCTTGCCTGCGGACGAGATCGACAGCGTCCGCCCAGCGGCGCCGGGCAGGGTCGCGATCGGGACGTGGGGCGCGTCGAAGGTCAGGTGTTCGTACACCTCGTCCGTGACGATCACGGCGTCGTGCCGATGCGCCAAGCGGACGATCTCGTCGATCGTCTCGCGTGAGAAGACCGTCCCGGTCGGATTGTGCGGGTCGTTGACCAGGATGATGCGGGTGCGATCGGTGACGGCTGCGGCGAGCTCGTCGAGGTCGGGCTGGAAGTCGGGCCACCGGAGCGGAACGCCCACGAGGCGGGCACCGGACAGCGCGACCAGGGCCGCATACGCGTCGTAGTAGGGCTCGAAGACGACGACTTCGTCATCCGGGCCGTCGACCAGCGCGAGCACCGTCGCGGCGAGAGCCTCGGTAGCGCCGGCGGTCACCAGCACCTGCGTGTCGGCGTCGAGCTCGATGCCGTACCAACGCGACTGGTGCTCGGCGATCGCGGCCAGCAGTTCCGGCTCTCCGCGACCGGGCGGGTACTGGTTACGGCCGCCGGCGATGGCCGCGCGCGCGGCCTCGAGGACCTCTTGCGGCCCGTCCTCGTCGGGGAAGCCCTGACCCAGGTTGATCGCGCCCGTTCGAGCGGCGAGCGCGGTCATCTCGGCGAAGATGGTGGGGACGGGCAGACCGTCATCGGTCAGGAGACCGGCGCCTCGTGCGGCGCGGCGCCACGCGCCGGGAACCTCGTGCATCCGGCTCAGGCTACACGCATAGGCGTGTCCCATCCTCGGCATAGGCAAACCACAGCATGGGGCGGCAACCTGTTCTTGCTTGGACAAAGGAGCAACCTCGATGAGCGATCAGAACTTCCCCGACGACCGGACTCCCGACGCGCGCAGCGACGCCGAGCAGCCTGCCGACCACGCCCGTACCTCGCCCGTGTCGGCACCTGACGCGGCAGCGACGCCGCGCGCCGACGCGTCCATCCCGCCCCGCCCGCCGCTGCCCGGCGCGCCGGCGGACCCCGGCCCGGCCTTCCACACCCAGCCGACTCAGCCCTACGGCCAGCCCGCACCGCACAGTGGCGCTCCGGCCTTCGGTCAGCCCTTCGCGACGACCGCGGCCCCCGAGTCTCACGACCGAAGCAAGGTCGGAGGCGGGAAGATCGCGGCGATCCTCGTTGCGGCGGCCCTCGTCGGTGGTGCGGCCGGTGTCGGTGGCGCGGCGGCGGTGGGATCGTCGTTCGTCGCGGCTCCCGCTTCCCAGAGCTCGGGCCCGTCGTCGATCACCGTCAACAACCCCGACTCGGTCAACGCGACCACGGCCATCGCGACGAAGGTGCTGCCGAGTGTCGTGACCATCTCCGCCTCGTCCGGCACCTCCGGCGGGACGGGCTCCGGCGTGATCCTCAGCGAAGACGGCTACGTACTGACGAACACGCACGTGGTCACGCTCGACGGAGCCACCGGCGACCCGAAGCTCTCGGTCACCACCTCGGACGGCCGGGTGTACGCGGCCACGATCGTGGGCACTGACCCGACGTACGACCTCGCGGTCATCAAGCTGACCGACGCCTCAGGCCTCACCCCCATCGAGTTCGCCGACTCGAGCAAGCTCAACGTCGGCGACCAGACGGTCGCCGTGGGCGCGCCTCTGGGGCTGTCCAACACCGTGACGACGGGCATCGTGAGCGCGCTGAACCGCTCGATCCAGATCGCGTCGTCGGCGGCGCCCGAATCGGAAGGCGGATCGCAGCAGGAGACCCCGGGCGGGCGCACGCCGTTCGAGTTCGATTTCGGCCAGGGTCAGCAGACGCCGTCCCAGCCGAAGTCGTCGATCGCGATCTCGGTCATCCAGACCGACGCCGCCATCAACCCGGGCAACTCCGGCGGCGCCCTCGTCGATGGCAAGGGTCGACTGATCGGCATCAACGTCGCGATCGCGAGCGCGGGCGGGGCGTCCACCGAGGCCGGCTCCATCGGTGTCGGGTTCGCCATCCCCTCGACGGTCGCCGAACGCGTCGCGAACGAGATCATCGACAACGGCTCGGCTACCCACGGCCTCCTCGGCGCGACGGTCGGAGATGCCGCTGCGGCACCCGGCGCGACGCGTGCCGGCGCTCTCATCAATGAGGTGAGCTCGGGTGGGGCCGCCGCGTCGGCGGGCCTGCGCAACGGCGACATCGTGACGGAGTTCAACGGGATCGCCATCACCGACCAGGTCGACTTGACCGCACAGGTGCGCGCACTGGCCGCAGGCAGCGAAGCCAAGCTCACGTATGTGCGTGACGGCCGTGAGCAGACCGCGACCGTGACCCTCGGCCAGTTGCAGCAGTAAGCGCCGTACCGGCCCGGACGCCACCCCGCGATAGGCTCGCGGGGTGGCGTCCTTCTCGTTCGGCGCGGGCAATGTGCGCAAGGTCCTGCGCATCCCCGCCTATCTCGCGGGACGGCTCGCCACCCTCGTGATCCCGCGTGATCGATCCGCTTGGGTGTTCGGGTGCGCCGTCGGCATCGCCGATGGGGCGCTCGCCCTCTGGCAGGCGGCGCCCCGTCGCCGGGCCGTGTGGCTGGTGTCGTCGCAGCGGCAGGCCGACGATGCGAAGCGCCTCGGCATCCCGACCGTGCAGCGGGACTCGCTTGCGGGCTTCTGGCATACGGCCCGGGCGGGGGTCGTCGTGGTCACGCATGGTCTGGGCGACGTCAATCGCTACGGCGTCGGCGGTGCGTTCCTCGTGCAGCTGTGGCACGGCATCCCGCTGAAGCGGATCGGCCTCGACGCGCCGGTCACGACGGACCCCGGTCGGCTGGGCGGTGTTCCCGGCATCCGGCGTCTCTTGGCTCTGGCGTATCGGCGCACGCAGGCTCAGATCGACCTCCTGCCGGCAGCGTCCCACCGCGTGCGCGGCCGCCTGGAGAGCGCCTTCGGGCTCGACGACAGCCATGTGCCCGTGCTCGGTGAGCCGCGGGTCGACGTGCTCTCGCCCGCGGACCGCCGACAGGGGCGACAGGACGCGCGTCGGCGCCTCGAGACCGCGGTCCCCGGCCTCGCAGATGCTCATGCCGTGCTGTACGCGCCGACCTGGCGCGACGGAGACCCCGATCCGGCGACGCCCGACGCTGCCGACTGGCAGCGCATCCTTACCGTTCTCGAGGCGCACGACGCCGTTCTCCTGGTCCGCTCTCACCCCCTGGGCGGGGGCGACTACACCCCACCGTCGCCGACGCCGCGCGTCCGCATACTCGGGAGCGACCTCGTCCCGGACGTGACGCCCCTGCTCCCGGCCATGGACGCGCTCGTCACGGATTACTCCTCTCTCGTCTACGACGCCGGGCTCGTGCCGCTGCCGACGCTCTTCCTGGCCCCCGATGTCGAGCGCTACGCCCGCACTCGCGGCTTCTACGGCACCTACGGGGAGGTCGCGGGCGACGACGCCGCCCGATCGTGGCCCGAGCTGTGCTCGCAGCTCGACGAGCTCCTCGCGGGAGGACCGGAAACGGATCGTCGTCGCCGCCGATCGGCTGAGCTGAGCCTGCGCATGCACGCGTGGCGAGACGGCGGGAACGCGCGTCGAGTACACGAGGCGATCGTCGCTGCGGTGCCGGAAGCTGCAGGGGAGCGGTCGTGATGATCATCGGGTTCGATGTCGAGGGCTCACCCGTCCTCACCGTGAGCGGTGCCGGCCCCACGCCCGGCGAGGTTCAGGTCGTCGGCCCGCGGGCGCGATCTCGCGCCGAGGTGACGACTGTGGCCGGCGGCTGGACGGCGCGTGTCCCTCTGCACGCGTCCCGCTGGGGCGGCGCCTCCCTCCCGCTGCCCGGGGGAAGCTACGACCTCGTCATCGACGGCGTCCGAATGCAGGGCGACGGCGGCCAGGACACCGAGATGCCGGCGCCCTTCCACGGGCGCACGCTTCGCGCGAGCTGGGACGGAGCACTGCTGCGCATCGGGCCGCCCGTCGATCCGGCGCTCGCGTCGGGAGAGGGGAGTCGGGCCCTCGAACAGCGCTATGCCGCTCACCGCGGACCCCTCGAGAACGCCGTCTTCTTCGAGAGCTTCTACGGCCGGAGCGCGAGCGACAATCCGCTCGCGATCGACCGCGAACTGGCGCGCGTGGCTCCCGCAGTCACCCGCTATTGGAGCGTTGTCGATCTTTCGGTCGCGGTGCCCGAGGGAGCGATCGCCGTGGTCGACGGAAGCCCCGAATGGTGGCGAGCCCGGGGCGCCGCCCGACTGCTTGTGGTCAACGACTGGCTGCGCCGGCAGTTCGTCCGGAAACCGGGTCAGGTCGTCCTCCAGACCTGGCACGGTACGCCTCTCAAACGACTCGCTCTCCACCGGCCGGGCTTCGACCCGCGACGGGCCCTCGCCGTGTTCCGTGAGAGCAGGCGCTGGGACATCCTCCTCGCCCAGAACCCCTACAGCGCACGTATGCTCCGGGCGGCGTACGCGTTCCGGCGCAAGCCGGTGTGGGTCGAAGGGTATCCGCGGACGGATGAACTGCACACCGGCGATCGGGAAGCCGTGCGCGCGTCCCTCGGGATCGATGCCGGAGCGCAGGTGCTGCTGTACGCGCCCACGTGGCGCGACGACCGTCAGACGATCGTCGACTTCCTCGATCTGCCAGCGCTCGCCGAGGCGACAGGTGCGGTGGTGCTGGTCCGCGGGCACTCGCGGACGCTGGCGCCCGGCGCCGACGAGCGCGGGGCCCGCGTGATCGATGTGACGTCGTACCCCGACCTGGCTGCGCTTCAGCTCGCCTCGGACGCACTCATCACCGACTACTCGTCCGTCATGTTCGACTACTCCGTCACCGGGCGGCCGATGTACTTCTTCGTTCCCGACCTCGAGCACTACCGCGGTGAGCTGCGCGGGTTCTACTTCGATCTGACGGATGCGGCCCCCGGTCCGGTCGTGCGGACGCAGAAGGAACTGGTTCGCGCCATCACCTCCGGCGAGGGGGGCGACCCCGAGCGGTACGCCCGCTGGCGCGCCCGGTTCAACGCTCGTGATGACGGTCGGGCCGCAGAGCGCGTGGTCGCGCGGATCCTCGACCAGAGATTGGTCTCGCGCGATTGACCTAGGGAAGCGGCGTGTTCCGCTCGAGGCGCGATGTGTCGACGGTGCCCCGCGCCCCGCGCGCGGCGCCCTGCAGAAAGCCGACGCCCCATGACAGATGCATCGACGGCAGGACCGCGAGGGTCCAGAGGCGGTCTCGCAGTCCGCGACCGCCGCCGCGCCCGGCCGCGACGACGGCGATGAGGGCCGCGTAGGCCGCGACAGGCGCATGGGCGATCGACAGCAGGATGCCGGCGCGTCCCGGCGCCGCTCCGAGGAGCTGGGCCGCGCCGACGACGAGCGATGCGGCGGTCGCCACGACGAGTGCCGGAGGAGCGAAGAAGCGCAGACCGTTCCGTCTGCCGAAACGTCGTACGAGCTCGCCCCGCCATGAGCCGGTCGCCCGGAACTGCCGTACGAGGCGGGACCAGCTGTCGCGAGGCCAATAGGTGACGTGCAGGTCGGGGTCGAACCACACCCGATACCCGGCTCGCCGGATGCGGAGGTTGAGCTCCCAATCCTCGCCGCGGCGGATTCCTTCGTCGAACAACCCGACCTCGTCGAGGACGCTGCGCCGCATCACGCCCAGGTAGGCGGATTCGGCGGGGCCCTCGGTGGTACCGCCGTGGTATGCGCCGCCGCCGAGCCCGATGCGCGAGTTGTAGGCGCGGGCCACCGCTCGCTGGAAAGCGCTTCGGCCTTCGGCGCGCATCACACCGCCGACGTTCGCCGCCTGCACCCGAGCGAGCGTGTCGAGTGCGGCGCGCGCGTACCCGGGCTCGAGCTCCGAATGCGCGTCCACCCGCACGATCGTCGGGTAGCGAGCCGCCCGGATCGCGATGTTCAAGCCGACGGGGATGTGAGCCGCGGGGTTTCGGACGAGACGGATCCTCGGTTCCTCGTCGGCGAGCCGGCGGGCCACCGCGTCCGTTCCATCGGAGGACGGGCCGAGCGCGAGGATCACCTCGATGGGCGCGTCGAGGTCCTGAGCGAGCACGCTGCGCACGGCGTGTTCGAGGTAGTCGCGCTCATTGAGCACGGGGATGACGAAGGACACGCCCGCGCCTCGGTCCGGTACGGGCGCCGGACGCCATCCGTGCGCGTCGTCATGCATCCGTCGATCATGTCACGCGCGCCCGCTCCCGCTGATACGCTCCGGCTGACCCGCTCGGTACCCTGGAAGGGTGGGAATCATCTCGGACGTCCGAAAAGCCGTCGCCCTGGTGCGGCGTGCCGTCTCGAACCGGGCCGCGTACGTCGACGTGCGACGCTCCCTCACCAGGGCGCCGCAGCCACCCGCCGGTCACTTCCGCATCGCGGTGTACTTCGCCGACGGTGACGTGAACATGTACCAGATACGGCAGTGGTACAAGCCGCTCCAACTCCTCGCGAAGACCTGGCCGGTCGTCGTCATCAGCCGCAGCGCCACCGGCGCGCAGGCGATCCTCGCCGATGGTGCGCTGCCCGTCCTGTTCGCCCCGACCGTCCGGGCCCTCGAATCGGTGGTCGCCGCGCAGGACATCCGGGTCGTCCTGTACGTCAATCAGAACACCCGTAACTTCCAGATGTTCCGCTACGGGCACCGATGGCATGTGTTCATCAACCACGGCGAGTCCGACAAGATGTACATGACCACGAACCAGTTCAAGGCGTACGACTATGCCCTGATCGCAGGTGATGCGGCTCGAGAGCGTCTCGGTCGCGTTCTCTGGGACTACGACCTCGACGCGCGCACGATCGCGATCGGTCGGCCGCAGGCGGATCACTTCTCGGGATCGCTCCCGTACCCCGAGGACGGGCGCCGCGTCATCCTCTATGCGCCCACCTGGGAGGGCGACCGCCCCGCCGCGCACTATGGCTCGATCGCCTCGCACGGCGAGGCTCTGGCGGCCGCGGTCCTCGCGTCACCGCAGCACCGGTTGATCTATCGGCCGCATCCGAGGTCCGGGGTCGTCGACGCGGCGTACGGTGACGCGCATCGGCGCATCGTCGCGGCGATCGCCGCCGCCAACAGCGCTGACCCGCTCGCTCATCACGTGTACGACGATGGTCCCGAGCTGGGGTGGCAGCTCGCCGCCGCCGATCTCGCCGTCGTCGACATCTCCGCGATGATCTACGACCGGCTGGCGGTCGCGAAGCCGCTGCTCGTCACCCGGCCCGCGGATCCGGCAGCGCTCGTCGATACGGGCGGCTACCTCGCGGATGCCGCCTGGCTCGACGCGGCCTCGGCGGCGTCGATCGTCGAGATCGCAGACCGCATCGCCGATGACCCCGACGCATCCGGGCGCCTGCGCGGGTGGTCGCGTCACTACTTCGGCGACACATCGCCGGGGGCCGCAACAGCGCGCTTCCACGCCGCGATCGAGCTGCTCATGCAGCGATGGGCGGAGTGGGACGCACGCACGGTCACCGTCGCCGACGAACGCGACGAGGCGGAGTTCGACGACGCCTGACGGGGGCCCTTGCCGGCTTCAGAAGCCGGCGAACCCGATCATCGCCGCGCCGGCGAGGAAGAGTGCCGCGAGCGCGACGGCGATCACGACGAGCACCAGATGCACGGTGAAGAACCGGGTACGCCGCCCGTCGGCATCCCTCGCGCGCGGGTCACGGGAGACACGTCGCAGGAAGGTCGGCCACGTGACGATGTTGAAGACGGCGCCCACGAGGAGGATCGTCACGACGAAAGCGATCATGATTCTCTCCGATCGGCGGAAGCGTCGTTCGCGCCCTTCTCTCGTGCGCTGCGCCGCTCGACACGCCGGAACGGTCGAGAGGCGAGCGAGCCGAGCTGACGGCCGCCCTCGGCGAACGTGCCGCTGATCCGACGCGCCACGAGCGCCGGACCTCGTCCGTTCGGTTGATTTTCCTCTCCGGGATCCAGCGTCGCCGGGAACGCGCTCGGGACAACGCCGAAGGCCCGGCGTGCGCCCGAGATGACGCGGCGCCCGAGGATGTGGTTGCCCGTGCCGCCGATCGCTGCGCCGATGCCGAACGGAAGCGCCTTGCCGACGACCGACGCGCCTCCCGCCGCGGCGAAGCGGCGCAGAAAAGCGTGCTTCAACCGGTCGAGGACAGGACCGACGGCCGTACGGGGGAGGGATGACGTCACGAGCTCGCCCCAGTAGGAGCTGCGCGCTGCGCCCTTGCCGCTGGCCTGTCGTGCGAACTGACCGACCAGATCCGCGCCCTCGCGGCCCAGCATGAGCGCGAGGACCAGGGCTCGAGCGCGATCGGGGTTGTCGACCGGGATGCCGTGCAGTTCTGCAAGAGATTGCGCGAACAGAGCGGTCGCTTCGAGGAATCCCGCCGTCTCGACGCCGCTGAGGGCGAGCGTCGTGGCCGTGCCGATCCCGGGGATCACCGCCGTGGCTCCGACCGCCGCGCCGCCCGTGGTGACCGCCGTGAGGTATCGACGTTCGAGCATCTGCACGACCTGGGCGGTCGTGGCACCGGGGTGCCGCTGCCGGATGCCGCGCAGATGTGCCAGGACGACCGGACGCTGCACGGCGAGGAGCCGGTCGAGCGTGCGGACGGTCAGCGGATGCTGCGCTCCCTCAGGGTCGCCCGCGTCGCGGCGCGGGGCGTCGTCGGGAAGAGAGTCGATGCGATGCACCTTTCGGGCCATGACACCCATCCTCTCGCGCCGCGGGCGCGGCGGGCTCAGACGTAGAGGTTCGCGCGTTCGAGATCTTCCGCGAAGTCGACCTCGACGGCGTAGAGGTCGGAGATGTCCATCGGCTCGAGCAGCAGGCCGTTCTCGGCGATCGCGAGCTCGAGTCCGCGCTCGAAGTAGTCCTGGTCGTCGACACGAGCGAGCTGCGCGATGAGAGCCTTCTTGTCGCGCCCGGAGATGTAGTTGATGCCGACCGCTTCGCCGATGCCGCCCCGGACGGTCTTGGAGAGCTCCTTGATGAAGCCCTCGCCGCTGACGGTGTACTTGACCTCTTCGTCGCTCACCTTCGCGGTGTTGACAGTGACGAACGACTGGTCCCGCTCGATGAGCGAGACGGCGCGTCCGAGCACGCGGGGGTCGAACACCACGTCGCCGTTCATCCAGAGCACGCCGCCGCGGCCCGAGGCCTTGAGTGCGCGCAGCAGGCTCTGCGAGGTGTTCGTCTCGTCGTAGCGGGCGTTGTACACGTAGTCGACATCCGGGAACGCGTCGACGATCGTCTCGGCGCGGTAGCCGACGACGGTCGTGATGCGCGCGTCGTCGCCGAAAGCGGCGCGGATGTTGTCATGCTGCTGCTGCATGATGCTCCGGCCGTCGTTCAGCTCGGTCAGCGGCTTGGGGAGGGAACGGCCCAGACGGGAACCCATCCCTGCGGCGAGGATCACGATCTGAAGGCCCACGAGCATCTCCTGAAGTTACGAGTTAGATCAGTATTCACCGAGGTGAAACCCCGGCAGAGCGTTTTTCATGGTACCGACCGCTTCTGGGAGCTCGCCGGAACACTCGGAGCCGTTGCGCTTTCGTGACCTTCCTGGTAGCGCGATTCTCGGTGTTTTGATGACGACGAGCCGTGGCGCTGACCACCCGCTTGATAGGTTTGGGGGGTGACAGACGACACCTCCGCCCCCCAGATCGAGAAGCGTGTCGAGTCGCCTGTCGATACCTCTGTGCCACCTCTGCCGGACATCCCCGCCGAGGTCGCTGCGGCCGGACTCGCGGTCGCCGCGACGTCGGCTGCCGCCTCGCCCGAAGAAGCGTCGACGGACCGCAAGAAGTCCCCCGTGAAGACGGCGAAGCCGCGGAAGCCGCGCGCGTCGGGGGCACCCGCGGCGAAGAAGTCCCCGCGGAAGCCGCGGTCCGCGAGCGCTTCGACCGCGGCGGGTACGACGCCGCCCAAGCCTGAGATTCCCGCAGCCGTCGCTGCGGCCGCGTTCGTGGCACCGGCGGAGGACGCCGCGCGTGAGAGCGCGGAGTCGGATGGCATGGCATCGAGTGGCATGGCATCGAGCGATGCGATCGTGGGCGACGCGGCATCCGCGCCCGCTGAGCTGCACGACGAGGCAGCGACGGACGCGGCTGAACCGGAGAGCGCCCCGGCGACCGAGCCTGAGCCGGAGCCAGAACCGCAGCCGGAAGCGGAACCTGAGCCCGAGCCCGAGCCCCTGCCGGAACCTGAGCCAGAGCCCCTGCCGGCGCCGGAGCCGGAGCCGGAGTCGGAGCCCTCGCCGGAGCCGCAGCCTGAGCCTGAGCCGCAGCCAGAACCGCAGCCGGAACCGGAACCTGAGCCCGAGCCCCTGCCGGAACCTGAGCCGGAGCCGGAGCCGGAACCTGAGCCGGAGCCCGTCGTCACCGCGCCGGCGGCCGATGCTGTGGCCGATGTGGAGACGGAAGCCGCGCCCCCGGCGCTGCGTCTGAGCGGCGTCACCAAGGCCTACGGCGAGGCGCGTGCAGTCGACCGCATCGACCTCGAGATCCCCGCGGGGTCGTTCTACGGGCTGGTGGGTCCGAACGGTGCCGGCAAGACGACCACGCTGTCGATGATCGCCGGACTCCTCCGTCCCGACGAGGGGGCTGTCGAGATCGCGGGCATCGACATCCGTCGAGACCCGGCCAGGGCGAAGCGGCAGATGGGCGTCCTGCCCGACCGCCTGCGGACCTTCGACCGGCTGTCCGGCCGTCAGCTCCTGTACTACTACGGCGTCCTGCGGGGACTGAAGCCCGCGGTCGTCGAGAATCGCATCAACGACCTCGCTGCGGCCTTCGATCTGACCGACGCGCTCGGACGCAGCGTCTCGGATTACTCGGCCGGCATGACGAAGAAGGTCATGCTCGCGGGTGCCATGATCCACGCGCCTCGCCTTCTCGTGCTCGACGAGCCCTTCGAGTCGGTGGATCCCGTATCGAGCGCCGCCATCCTCGACATCCTGCAGAAGTACGTCGCCCACGGCGGCACCGTCATCCTGTCGAGTCACGGCATGGAACTCGTCCAGCGCGCCTGCTCCGGCGTCGCCGTTCTCGTCGGCGGCCGCATCCTGGCAGCCGGGACGGTCGACGAGGTGCGGGACGGGCGCACGCTGGAACAGCGGTTCCTCGAACTTGCCGGCGGGACCAGCGCGGTGGAGGGCCTCGAATGGTTGCACACGTTCTCCGACTGAGGTTCGACGTCCTGGTCGGGGCGCTGCGATTCCACCGTGCCCGCGCTCTGACAGCGCTGGCCGCGGCCGTCGTGCTGGTCGGTGCGATCGTCCTCGCGCTCCTGCGCCTGCAGGACGCGCCCCTCGCGAGCGCACTGGTGGTGCTCGCGGTCGGTGGGGCGGCCGTGTCGGCCTGCTTCGCGGTGGTGCCGTTGGTCACTCCCGTTCGCGACCCTCTCGATCCGCGCGCCTTCATCGTGACCGGCCGTGACTGGCGGCTCGTCGCGGCCGCGACCGCCGCGGCCAGTCCGCTGAGTCTGCCTTCGGCGGCCGTGATCGTGGTCGCGGTGGCCGTCGCCCTGACCTGGATCGCCCATGGCGTCGACCCGGTAGCGGCGGGTTTCGGCGCCGCGCTGATCGTCGTCACCCAGCTCCTGCTCGCGCGAGTAGCCCTCGGGGTCGCCGCTCTCGTGCTCGCCGACCGCCGGTCGCGCGAGCTGACGACGCTGCTGCTGCTCGGCATCGCGGTGGTCGCGATCCCGGTCGCGGTCTTCCTCGCATCGCTGAACTGGGACGACGGCGTTCCGGGCCCCCTACTCGCTGCGGTGAGGACCCTCGCGGTCACCCCCGTCGGGGCGGCATGGGTTCTGCCGCTCGATCCGCGTCCGGCCGTCGTGATCGTCGCGGTTCTGTCCGTCGCGGCGTTGGCCGCAGCATGGATCCTGATCGTGCGACGGATGCTCACCCACACCGAGCGACCCGTATCCGTCCGTGAGCGCCGGGGACTCGGCTGGTTCACCGTCACCCCGGGCACGCCCGGAGGCGCGGTGGCGGCGCGCTCTCTCGTGTATTGGCTGCGTGATCCGCGGTACCTCGTCGACATCGCGATCATCCCGGTCGCGGCCGTCGTCGCGGTCGTGCCTCTCATCATCGTCGGCGTGCCGCATGAGATCGCGGCGCTGATCCCCGCTCCGCTCATCGCCCTCCTGCTCGGTTGGGTCGTCCACAATGACCTCGCGTACGACGGTTCGGCGGTGTGGCTGCACATCTCGAGCGCTGTGCGCGGTGCGTCTGACCGCATCGGGCGACTCGTGCCGCTGCTCCTGGTCGCACTGCCGCTGCTCGCAATCGCGATCCCGGTGGGAATCGGCATCCACGGTGACTGGAACGTTCTGCCGGTGATGGTCGGGGTGTGCTCCGCGCTGCTCTTCGGTGGCCTCGGCCTCTCGTCGGTGTCGTCCGTCCTCGCTCCCTACGCCGTCGCCCGGCACGGAGACAGTCCGTTCCAGCAGCCCCAGCGCACGGGCGGCGGGGTCGCTCAGGGCGCGGTGCTGGTCGGCGCGCTTCTCGCCGCATCGCCGGCGTTGTGGTGGTCCTGGCGGTTCCTGCAGGGGGAGGCGCACGCGCAGTGGTGGGCTCTCGGAACCGGACTCGGGGTCGGGCTGCTTGTGCTCGCAGTCGGCATCCTCATCGGGGGTCTGCTGTTCGACCGCCGCGGGGACCGGCTGATGGCATTCGCCGAGACGACCTGATCGTTCGCCGATAGAATTCCCGCATGAGCACTCCTCTCGATTCTCCCGACCAGGGCGGTCTCGCGACCCTCGACCGCGAGCTCGAAGAGCTGATCCGCGAGGAGACGATCGAGCCGGGCGACCATGAGCGGTTCTCGCACTACGTCAAGAAGGACAAGATCCTCGAGTCGGCGATCACCGGCAAGCCGGTGCGCGCATTGTGCGGCAAGAAGTGGACGCCGGGTCGTGATCCGGAGAAGTTCCCCGTCTGCCCGACATGCAAGGAGATCTACGAGTCGATGACGCGCTGACGCGTCGTCGCTGGACCCGGCGTTTTCGGCGTTGTGGGCCCAGTCGACGCGGCGACCTCAATCGGCGTCGCGGTAAACCGTGGGGATCGCGGGCTCGGATCGGCTGAGCGCCAGAGCGCGCACCGGCATCTCCTCGATCACGCTGGCGTGGTGGGCGCGGGCGGCGCGAACCCCCGCGGCCCCGATCCATTCGGTCACAGCACGCCCATCCGAGAAGAGCGTCGTCTGCAGTGCGCGCGCGTCGGGGTGCTCGGCAGGGGTGTCGAGCGGCTCGAAGCCGTCGGAGACGACGACGACCTCCTCTTTGGCCGTACCGCCGTCGAGCGCACGGAACGCCGTCTTGCGACCCCCGTGGGAGGCCTTGTCCGCTGACGCCTTCGCGACCGAGAGCCACGATCCGTCGTCGTTCTGCCGCGCGACGAGCTTGTACACCATGCCCGCTGTAGGGGTGCCCGAGCCGGTGACGAGTGACGTCCCCACGCCGTATGCGTCGACGGGGGATGCCGCCAGGGCCGCGATCGCGTACTCGTCGAGATCGCTCGTGACCGTGATGCGTGTGTCGCGCGCCCCGAGTGCATCGAGCTGCGCGCGGACGTCGGCTGCGACGGTCGGGAGGTCGCCCGAGTCGATCCGAACGCCGCCGAGGCCGGTACCGGCGACTCGGATCGCCGTCGCGACGCCCTCGGTGATGTCGTAGGTGTCGATCAGCAGCGTGGTGTCGACGCCGAGAGCGTCGATCTGGCTGCGGAAGGCCGCTTCCTCGGTGTCGTGGAGCAGCGTCCAGGCGTGTGCGGCGGTGCCCATGGTCGGGATGCCCCACGTGCGGCCCGCCTCGAGGTTGCTGGTCGCGCCGAAGCCCGCGATGTGCGCGGCCCGGGCCGCAGCCACCGCGCTGCGCTCGTGCGCACGACGCGAGCCCATCTCGGCGAGCGGGCGGTCACCGGCGGCGATCGCCATACGCGCCGCCGCCGTGGCGACGGCGGAGTCGTAGTTGAGGATGCTGAGCACGAGGGTCTCGAGCACGACCGCCTCGGCGAAGGTGCCCTCGACCGTCAGGACCGGCGAGCCGGGGAAGTAGAGCTCGCCCTCGCGGTATCCGGTGATCGTGCCCGTGAAGCGGTAGTCGGCGAGCCACGCGAGAGTCTGCTCGTCGAGCGCCCCGTGCTCGCGCAGGAACTCCAGCTCCTCGTCGCCGAAGCGGAAGTTCTCGACCTCCTCGAGCAGTCGCCCGGTGCCTGCGACGACGCCGAATCGCCGCCCGCCCGGGAGCCGACGCGCGAAGACCTCGAACACGCAGTGCCGATCGGCGGTGCCGTCGCGCAGCGCAGCCTGCAGCATCGTGATCTCGTAACGGTCGGTGAGCAGAGCGCTGGAGGCCATGTGTGCCACTGTAGCGACGCCGCATCCCGCTGCAGCGCCTCGGGATGTGAGGGTGCGACGCCAGGTAGGCTCGATGATCGTGAATGACGCGCCCATCGGAATCTTCGACTCGGGCGTGGGCGGGCTCACGGTGGCGCGGGCGATCTCGCAGCTGCTGCCGCGAGAGTCGTTGCTCTATATCGGCGACACGGCTCATTCGCCCTACGGCCCGAAGCCCATCGCTGACGTCCGGCGCTACGGGCTCGAGGTCCTCGACACTCTGGTCGACGAGGGCGTGAAGATGCTCGTGATCGCGTGCAACACCGCCTCATCGGCCCTGTTGCGCGACGCGCGGGAGCGCTACGACGTCCCGGTCGTCGAGGTCATCAACCCTGCCGTGCGCGCGGCGATCTCCACCACCCGGAACGGCCGCATCGGCGTCATCGGCACGATCGGCACGATCGCATCTCGCGCGTATCAGGACATGCTCGAGGTCAACGAGCGCCTCGAGGTGTTCGCGGCATCCTGCCCGCGGTTCGTCGAGTTCGTCGAGGCGGGCATCACGCAGTCTCCCGAAGTGCTCGCCGTGGCCGAGGAGTACCTGGCGCCGCTCCGGGACGCCGGGGTCGACACGCTCGTCCTGGGCTGCACCCACTATCCCTTCCTCGAAGGCGCGATCAGCTACGTCATGGGCCCCGACGTCGCGCTCGTGTCGAGCGACTCCGAGACGGCGAAGGACGTGTACCGACAGCTGGTCTCCCGCGGCCTGCTCGCGAACGATGACGCGGTTCCCCGTCACGTCTACGAGGCCACGGGCGACTCCGGCGACGACTTCCTGAACCTGGCCGACCGGCTCATGGGCCGTGGCGTGCCGTCGGTCCGCATGGTCCAGACCGGAGCGATCGTGCTGCCGAAGCTCGCCCCACCCGCATCCTGACCCTCATCCGCCGTCCGATCGGAGACCCCTCATGACCGATTCCCTGCGCGCCGACGGGCGCACCGCCGACCAGCTCCGCACCGTGACGATCGAGCGCGGCTGGAGCGCCCATGCCGAAGGATCGGCTCTCGTGAGCTTCGGCGGTACGAAGGTGCTCTGCACGGCGTCGTTCACCAACGGCGTCCCGCGCTGGCTGACGGGCAAGGGCAAGGGCTGGGTCACGGCCGAGTACGCCATGCTGCCGCGCGCGACGAACAGCCGGAACGACCGCGAGTCGATCAAGGGCAAGGTCGGCGGGCGGACGCACGAGATCTCGCGTCTCATCGGTCGTGCCCTGCGCGCCGTCGTCGACACGAAGGCGCTGGGCGAGAACACGATCGTCATCGACTGCGACGTGCTGCAGGCCGACGGCGGCACCCGCACCGCCGCGATCACCGGAGCCTACGTGGCCCTGGCCGACGCGATCGAGTGGGGCCGGTCGCAGAAGTTCATCGCACAGCGCTCCGCGCCGCTGGTCGACTCGGTGTCGGCGGTGTCGGTCGGGATCATCGACGGAACGCCGATGCTCGACCTCGCCTACGTCGAGGACGTGCGGGCCGAGACCGACATGAACGTGGTCGTCACCGGCCGCGGACTCTTCGTCGAGGTGCAGGGCACCGCCGAAGGCGCGCCCTTCGACAAGCGCGAGCTCGACGCGCTGCTCGAGCTCGGTGTGAACGGATGCGCGCAGCTGCGTGACATCCAGGCGGCGACGCTGGCATGACCGGCCGCATCGTCCTGGCGACCCACAACCCGCACAAGGTCGAGGAGTTCCACGCGATCGTCGCGGCGGTCCGCCCCGATCTGGAAGTCATCGGCTACGACGGTCCGGAGCCGGTCGAGGACGGCGTCACCTTCACGGAGAACGCGCTGATCAAGGCCCGGGCCGCAGCGGCGCACACGGGATTGCCGGCGCTCGCCGACGACTCGGGGATCTGCGTCGACGCCCTCGGGGGAGCCCCGGGTGCCTTCTCGGCCTACTGGGCCGGCCACAAGAAGGATGCCGCCGCCAACACGGCTCTGCTGCTCGATCAGCTCTCGGACATCGCCGACCCGCGCCGCACCGCACAGTTCGTGTCGGTCATCGCCCTCGTCGACGGTGACACCGAGCACGTCGTCGAGGGCGTCTGGCCGGGCCGGCTGGCGACCGAGGCGGCTGGCGAGGGCGGTTTCGGATACGACCCCGTCTTCGTTCCGGACGGGCAGTCCGGGCCCGCTCGCACCGTCGCGGAGTGGTCCGCCGCGGAGAAGAACGCCGCGTCGCACCGGGCGCGAGCCTTCGTAGCGCTCACCGAGGTGCTGCGCTCGCTCTAGCCGTCGTCGCGGCGGACGTCGCCGGGCGCTCGATCCGGCCGCAGGCCGCGCCACCGGGCATGGCGCAGGATGCCGCCGGGGGTGAACTCGGCGAACTCGACCTCGCCGACGAGCTCGGGTCGCACCCACAGCGCATCGGATGCGTCGGCCGCCGGGACACCCACGAACGGATTCCGATCGGTGCGGAGCGGGTCGAGGGCCGCGGTGAGCCGTGTCAGCTCGGCATCCGAGAACCCCGACCCCACGCGGCCGGCGTACCGGAGCGCCCCGTCGTCGTCGGGGATGCCCAGCAGCAGCGACCCGATGCCGCCCCGTCGGGCGCCCTTGCCCGGCCGGATGGCACCGACGACGACGTCCTGCGTTCGCGTCAGCTTGACCTTGAGCCACTCTTCGGAACGGACGCCGATGCGATAGCGGGACGAGGGGTCTTTGACGACCGCGCCCTCGAGATCGAGCTGGCGGGCCGCGGTGAGCGCCGCGTCGAGGTCATCCGTCACCGGCGGCACGGCCAGCGGAGGCCGTGCTCGCGCCGACGCGGACTCGAGCAGGCGACGACGTTCCCGCAGCGGAAGATCAGTGACATCACGGTCGCCGTGCCGCAGCAGGTCGAAGACGAAGAAGTCGGCCGGAGTCCGAGCCCGTTCTCGGGTGATCTCGCGGGCCTTGGTGAGGTGCATCCGGTTCTGCAGGAGCGGGAAGCTCGGCCGGCCCGCCTCGTCGAGCGCGACGATCTCACCGTCGAGCACGAGGGGAATGTCGCCCAGGCCGAGATCGGCATCTGCGTCGGTGAGCTCGGGGTAGCGTGCGGTGATGTCGGTACCGCTTCGCGCGTACAACCGCATCCGCTTGCCGTCCCAGAAGGCGATCGCTCGGACTCCGTCCCACTTGAACTCGACCCAGGGACCCCACCGTTCCGCGGCCGCGCGGGCGGGCCCGGGCGACGAGGGGACGGCCAGCATGGGCGGCACCGGACCCGCCGCGCCCAGCGACGACGCGGCTGTCTCGGATGCTGAAGAACCGGGGCTCGCCGCGCCTGCCGCATCCGTGACGTCGCTTCTCATCCGGTGCAGCAACCACTGCGACTTCTCACCCGACCCGCCGGTGCGGATGAGCACGAGGCGCGCATCGGCTGCCCCTCCGCCGTTCGTGCTTCGGAGCGTGAAGATGATCTCGTCGTCTCGCCACTTCTCGAGGTCGTAGAGACCGGTGTCCCAGATGGTCATCGTTCCCGCGCCGTACTCACCGGCCGGGATCTCGCCGTGGAAGGTCAGGTACTCCATCGGGTGCGGCTCGGTCATCACGGCGAGATGGTTGCGGTCCGGTGTCTCGGGGATGCCGCGCGGCACGGCCCAGCTGACGAGTACGCCATCCCGCTCCAGTCGCAGGTCGTAGTGGAGGCGGCGAGCATGATGCTCCTGGATGACGAACCGGGGTTTGCCGGCGGAGCCGGTACCCGGAACCCCCGACGCACTCACCGACACCGCCTCGGGCATCGGCTCGGGAGTCCGGTCCGCGGAGCGCTTGGCGAGGTACGGCGCGAGCGGTGCCGTCCGCCGGGGCGCGAGGGGCGTCAGCAGGTCGCCGAGGTCACGGGCGCGCTCGAGCATCTCGTCGAAGCGCAGATGGCGCAGGTCGGGGTCGTCCAGCTCGTCCCACGTCCGTGGTGCGGCCACTGTCGGCTCGTCGCGGCCACGCAGTGAGTAGGGAGCGATGGTGGTCTTCGAGCCGTTGTTCTGGCTCCAGTCGAGGAAGATCTTGCCCGCCCGGGCGCTGCGGGTCATCTGGCTGATGACGAGGTCGGGGTGGTCGGCCTCGAGCGCCCGGGCGAGCTCCTTGGCGAACGTGGAGGCCTGATCGCTCGTCTGCGCGCCGGCGAGCGGAGCGTACAGATGGAGGCCCTTGCTGCCGCTCGTGACGGGGAACAACTCCATGCCCATGTCCGACAGGATGCTGCGCACCCACCGCGCCACCTCGGCGCACTCGGCCAGGCCGACGCCGGGGCCGGGATCGAGGTCGAGGACGAGCCGGTCGGGGGCGCCGCGCTCGCCGGCGTCGGTGAAGCGCCACTGCGGGACGTGCAGCTCGAGGCTCGCGACCTGTGCGAGGTAGACGAGCGAGGCGACCTCCTCGACGAGGGGATAGTCCTTCGAGCCGCTGGAATGGTCGATCGGCAGGCGGGGGAGCCACGACGGGGCTCCGGGCTCGAGGGCCTTGGCGAAGAAGTCCGGCTGCTCGACGCCCTCGGGCCAGCGTTTGCGTGTCACCGGGCGCCGGTCGAGATGCGGCAGCATCAGCGGCGCGATGCGCGAGAAGTAGTCGATCACCTCGCCCTTCGTGGTGCCCGTTCTCGGGTACAGCACCTTGTCGAGGTTCGACAGGCGCAGCCGGCGGCCGTCGACCTGGACCGTCTGCTCTCCTGCCATGCCGACAGGCTATTGCGCCACCCGCTGGCGTCGGTGAGGGGTTGCGGTGTGTACTTCGTGCATGAGATCGATCTGGAAAGGCGCCCTCACCTTCGGGCTCGTCAATGTGCCGGTGAAGGTCTACTCGGCGACCGAGGACCACGACGTGCCGCTGCACCAGGTGCACAACGCCGACGGCGGGCGCATCCGCTACCAGCGCATCTGCGAGATCGACGGTGAGGTCGTGCCCTACGCCGACATCGATCGCGCCTACGACGACGGCGAGCAGACCGTGGTCCTGACGAAGGAGGACCTGGCGTCGTTGCCCTCCGAGCGGAGCCGCGAGATCGACGTCGTCGAGTTCGTGCCGAGCGATCAGATCGACCTGCTCACGCTCGACAAGGCGTATTACCTCGAGCCCGACTCCTCCTCGCCGAAGTCGTACGTCCTGCTCCGCAAGACGCTCGAGCAGACCGACCGGACCGCGATCGTGCGGTTCTCCCTGCGGCAGAAGACGCGGCTCGCCGCGCTTCGCGTGCGGGGTGATGTGCTCGTGCTGCAGACGCTGCTGTGGGCGGACGAGGTTCGGGAGGCGGCGTTCCCCGCCCTCGACGAGTCGGTGCGCATTTCGGCGAAGGAGCTCGAGATGTCGGCATCCCTCGTCGAGAGCTTCTCGAGCGACTTCGATCCCGAGGCGTTCACGGACGAGTACCAGGAGGAGCTGCGGACGCTCATCGACGCCAAGCTCGAGAAGGGCGACGCCCTCGACACCTCGGAGACCTTCGGTGAGAAGGCCGAGAAGGAGGGCGGCGAGGTCATCGATCTGATGGAGGCGCTGCGGGCGAGTGTCGAGCGCAGCCGTGCGGCGCGTGGCGGGGGCTCGAAGACGTCGGACGGCGGCGACGCGGGGCGCTCCGGCACGAAGACGGACGCGAAGAAGAGCACCGCGAAGAGCGCCGCGAAGAAGGACACGGACGAGAAGGCTCCCGCGAAGAAGGCTCCCGCGAAGAAGCCGGCCGAGAAGAAGGCTCCGGCGAAGAAGAGCGCGAAAGCCTCCTGATCAGCTCCGCGGGTCGGTGCGCCGGTCGGTGTCGGTCGTGGACGCGTCGGGGCGGTGCGCGTGCGGAGCGCTGTGGCCGTGCTCGCGGAAGACCTCCGGGTCGAGCACGAGCTCGCGCGCCTCGTCGGCGTCGGTGTATTCGTCGGGCCCCGCAGCCATCTCCTTCTTCGCCTTGCGCTTCTCGGCGAAGTAGTGCCACACGATGAAGAAGACGGTGCCGACGACGGCCGCGAGCAGGATGACGTCGATGTACTTCGCGACGAACTCGCCGACGCCGGGAATGAGGCTCACGAGGTAGCCGATCACGGTCAGGCCGAAGCCCCAGATGACGGCCCCGATGAGGTTGTAGAGCGAGTACCGATGCCACGGCATCTTGCCGACACCGGCGGCGACGGGCGCGAACGTGCGGACGATGGGCACGAATCGGGCGAGGATGACGGTGACGCCGCCGTATCGCTCGAAGAACGCGTTCGTGCGCTCGACGTTGCGGCGACTGAACAGGCCCGATTCCTTGCGCTCGAAGACGGCGGGACCGCCCTTGCGACCGATCACGTAGCCCACCTCACCGCCGAGGAATGCCGAGAATCCGATCAGGAGACCGACGATCCAGACGTTGATCCCGAAGACTCCGTGGGGGGCGTGCGTGACCGGGTTCGACAGCAGGCCGGCCATGATCAGCAGCGTGTCGCCGGGGAGCAGGAAGCCGACGAGCAGTCCCGTCTCGGCGAAGATGATGAAGCACACCACGAGCAGAGCCCACGGACCCGCCGCGCTGATGATGGTGGCGGGGTCGAGCCAGGGGATGAGGGCGATCTGATGCACGAGTTTCCCGTCGGGAGAGGATGACGCGAGGGCGGGCGAACGCCCGATCCGTGCGGAAGGTGGGACTTGAACCCACACGCCGTGAGGCACAGGAACCTAAATCCTGCGTGTCTGCCAATTCCACCACTCCCGCGGACGGGTTCAGTCTAGGCGTCAGCGATAAGCGAATCCGTCCGGATAACCCCCGAATTCGCCGAGACGATGGGGCGGTCGCGGCGCGCATGGCCGCTCGGGCCCACCTATCGCGCGATGGAGCTCCTGAGTCCGGAGTTCGGGACGTTCGCCGGGGCGTCAGCGAGTCGCGGGGAGCCGCCGACGAACCAGTATCCGGCGCCGACGACGAGCCCGCCGCCGACGAGGTTCCCGGCGCCGACGAGCAGCAGGTTGAGGGCGAAGCCGCCCACGGTCGCCGACGGGTCGCCGGAGAGCAGACCGATCGTGAACGTGGTCATGTTCGCCACGACGTGCTCGAAGCCGGATGTGATGAACGCGAGGATCGCCGCAAAGACGACCAGGATGCGGGCGGTCTCGCTGCGCAGCCGCACCGTCATCCAGATCGCGATGCAGACGAGCACATTGCACAGGATGCCGCGGACGAACAGCTCGACCGGCGACTCGTGTGCCTTCGCGGCGAGCATGTCGGAGATCATCGTGCCGGCCGCGGCGTTGCTGTGCAGCACCCCCGACGCGACGATCAGCGCTCCGAACACGGCCGATCCGACGAGGTTGGCGCCGAACGTCCACAGGACCGTCCCGGCGGCGCGCCCCGCCGGCACGGCCCTCATGAGCGTCGCCTGGGGGACCGTCATCATCGAGGAGGTCACGAGCTCGCCGCCCGCGATGACGACGATCGTCAGGGCGACCCCGAACACCAGTCCCGACACGAGCTTGCCCCAGCCCGAGCCCGCCGCGAAGAGGGGCCCGGCTGCCGTGACCATGAGCACGACCCCGACGCCGATGTAAGCGCCGGCGAGCATGCCCGACACCGTGAAGCGAGCGGGCGAGCGCAGCCCGTCCGTCTTGTGGCGGCCGTTCTCGGCTTGTGCGGCGAGCGCCTCGGGGATCGTGAGCACGGGATCACCGTCCTTCCGCCGCCAGTGTGCGCTCGATGCGCGGGCCGAAAGGGGGCGGCGGGCCGGGGATAACCCCGATCAGCGCACGGCGAGCGCGCTCGGCTCGGAGACCTCGGCTCGGACAATGGCGGCCCCGGCCACCAGGGCGCTGATCTTGTCGTTCGCCACGGCGCGGGGCAGCGGTGCCATGCCGCAGTTGGTGCTCGGGATCAGCTTGTCGGCGTCGACGAACTCGAGGGCACGGCGGAGGGTCTCGGCGACCTCGTCCGGCGTCTCGACCTCGTGGCTGGCGACGTCGATGGCGCCGAGCATCACCTTCTTGCCTCGGATGAGCTCGATCAGCTCCACCGGAACGTGCGAGTGGTGGCTCTCGAGCGAGATGACGTCGATGCTCGAGCGCTGGAGAAGCGGGAACGACTCCTCGTACTGCCGCCACTCCGGACCGAGCGTCGCCTTCCACTCGTTGTTCGCCGCGATGCCGTAGCCGTAGCAGATGTGCACCACCGTCTCGGCGCGCAGGCCCTCGGCGGCTCGTTCGAGTGCGGCGATACCCCAGTCCTTCATCTCGTCGAAGAACACGTTGAACGCGGGCTCGTCGAACTGGATGATGTCGACGCCGGCGGCCTCGAGCTCTCGGGCCTCCTGGTTGAGGATCGTCGCGAACTCCCACGCGAGCTTCTCGCGGCTCCGATAGTGACGATCGGCCAGCGTGTCGATCATGGTCATGGGGCCCGGGAGCGCCCACTTGATGGGGCGGTCGGTCTGCTGCCGGAGGAAGGCCGCGTCATCGACGAAGACGGGCCGCCGGCGGCTGACGGCGCCGACGACGGTGGGGACGCTCGCGTCGTAGCGGTCGCGGATGCGGACGGTCTCGCGCCGTTCGAAGTCGACACCGTCGAGGTGCTCGATGAAGGTCGTGACGAAGTGCTGGCGCGTCTGCTCGCCGTCACTGATGATGTCGAGTCCGCGGCGCTCCTGCTCGTGAACGGCAGCGCGGAGAGCATCGCGCTTTCCCTCGACGAGCACATCGCCGGTCAGCTCCCACGGCGACCACAGAACTTCGGGTTTGGCGAGCCAGGACGGCTTGGGCAGGCTGCCGACGGTCGAGGTGGAAAGGAGGGAATGCGACACGGATCGTCCTTCGGGTCAGCGGGTCAGCGCGGCCGGCACGGCCTCGGCGGTCGGGGCGGCGTAGTCGGCGGCCCAGCGGCTGAGCACCTGCCGGTGTGGGGTCACGAAGTGCTCCTCGGCGTATTTGCCCTGCGTCGTGGCGAGCTGGCTGCGCTCGACCCGGTCGTAGGTGATGTCCGTTCGCACGAAGTCGTCACTCTCGAGGGTGGGCCGGTAGACCTCGCCCGCCGGCTCGGTCGCGTTGTAGATCTCGGGCCGGTAGATCTTCTGGAACGTCTCCATGGTGCCGATGGTGCCGGCCAGCTGCAGGTCGGTGTACTCAGCGAGCAGGTCGCCGCGGTGGTAGAACGCCAGCGGGGCGACGCTGCCGCGAGGCATGAAGTACCGCACCTGCAGCCCCATCTTGGCGAAGTACTCGTCCGTGAGCGAGAAGGAGTCCTGCTCGTACTCGACACCGAGAACCGGATGCCGGTTGCCGTTACGCCGGTAGGTGCGGCTCGTCGACACGCTGATGCAGACGACGGGCGACTGCGGGAACCGCTCGCGGTAGGCCTCGGACTCGAGGAAGTGCTGGAAGAGCTTCCCGTGGAGGTCGCCGAACCCATCCGGCACCGTGAACGCACCGGGCGTCTGCTGCGCGGACGGCAACAGGATGCTGAAGTCGTAGTCGCGCAGGTACGACGAGAAGTTGTTGCCGACGATGCCGTGGTGGCGCTCGCCGGTCTGCCGGTCGAGGATGTGGATGTCGAGCACCTCGAGCAACGGGAACTCGCGGTCGTCGGCAGCATGCGTCGCCGCATCCTCGGCGTCATCCTCGAACCGCAGGTTCACCGAGACGATGTCGAGCTCGGCGGTGTAGCGGTCGCCCTCCGGGTTGTCGGTGCGGGCGAGGTCATTCAGGCGAGCGTCGATCATCGCGAGCGCTCCGCGGAGGTTCTCACGGCGGCGCTCGCCGCGGGCGAGGTTGGCGAAGTTGGTCGTGATCCGCGATGAGTCGGAGGGGGAGTAGTCCTCGTCGAAGCGTGTCGTCGAGATGCGGAACGCGAATTCGTTCGCCATGAGCAGCCAATCAAGCGGAGCTCCGAAGAGCCATGCGGAAGATGTTGGCTCCATGGTGTGGGCAGAGGGGAGCCATCGGGTAATCCGCTGTCACTATCCTTTGCCATAGGCTGGCTCTATGTCCGGTCGTCGAAGCGGGATCACCCTTCAGCAGCTGCAGTACTTCATCGAGGTCGCCGCCGAGGGCTCGATCTCGGCGGCATCCGATCTGCTCTACGTCGCACAGCCCACGATGTCGGCGGCGATGAAGGACCTCGAGGCGCGGGTCGGCCGCGATCTGCTGGTGCGGTCGGCCCGAGGCGTGACTCTCACCACCGACGGCGTCGAGTTCCTCGGCTACGCCCGCCAGGTCGTCGAGCAGGCCGAGCTGCTCGAGCAGCGCTACCTCGGGCGGCCGCCGTCGCGCCGGCTGCTCGGTGTCTCGACACAGCACTACTCGTTCGCCGTCGACGCGTTCGTTCGGATGGTCAGGAGCACCGGGGCGCCGGAGTACGAGTTCTCGCTGCGCGAGACCCGGACGTGGGACATCATCGAAGACGTCCGGACGCTGCGCAGCGAGCTCGGCATCCTGTTCCGCAACGACTTCAACCGGAATGTCATCGACAAGCTGCTGCGCGATTCCGGGCTCGCGTTCCACCCGCTGTTCGTCGCCCAGCCGCACATCTTCGTCGCGCGCCGGAACCCGCTCGCCTCGCGGGCCCGCGCGACGCTCGACGACCTCGCCGACCTGCCCCGCCTGACGTTCGACCAGGGTGCGAACAACTCGTTCTACTTCGCCGAGGAGATCCTCTCGACGCTCTCGAGCAAGCAGGAGATCCGGGTGTCGGACCGTGCGACGATCTTCAACCTCATGATCGGCCTCGACGGCTACACGATCTCGACGGGCATCATCAGCGACGACCTCGACCCCGAGATCGTCGCCGTGCCCCTCGACGTCGACGAGCGCATCGAGATCGGCTGGATCGGCCGCACGGCTGTTCCGCTCACGGAGCAGGCGCAGCGGTATCTCGACGAGGTGCGGGCCGTCGTCGCGGGGTTCGGCATCGAATTGCTCGGGTGAGGCTGGGGTGGCGAGGTGGTGAGCCGACCGGCCCTGTGGAAGGTCGCCACCGCTTCACGGGGTAGCGGCCACGATGCCAGGTGCCCGTTACGCCCCCACTGCTACCATCTGTGCAGCATGCATCGGCGGCATCGCGGCCGTTGGCGGGGCGTCTATCGGAGCCGTCATGGGCTGCTTCACCGGAGGTGAGTTATGAAGCGTTCGAGAGGCCACTTTCTGCTCTTCTTCATCATCGCAGCGGCGGCGGGAGCGAGCCTGATCTGGTTGCTACCAGCGGCGCTCGGCGATGACGCCACCGTGCAGAGTTGGATCCCTGCCGTGCTCGGAGCGATCTTCGCAGCAAGCGCCTTCGTCGCATGGAAAGTCCGCCCAAACTGGAAGCAGACATCTCCGTCATAAATGCCGCGGGCATGGCGTATGACAGGGGCTCGCCTGCGCGGTAGACGCGCACGGAACGGCTGATGGCGAGATCATCGCCTCTTGCGCAGCGCGAGATAAGCCGTCGAGTATGCCGCCGTCGCCCACGCGGCCACGACGATGATGTTCACCACCTGGCTCTCGCCGGTCCGAAAAGTCGCTTCGCGGATGATGTCTGCCATCGGCGCGAACGGAAGGAACTGGTGGAGCGTGACGGCCCACTCCGGGAGGCGTTCGGGGGGGTAGGTGATCGGTGAGAACAGCAAGCCTCCGATCATGATGACCTGCGTGACGAGAGACGTCGCACCCATCGGCAGCCAGAGCGCGATCGCGTAGCCGATGCTCACCGCGGTGAATTGCGCAGCGAGAATCGCGGCCACGGCGAGCAGGTCGATGTGGATGTCGAGCTCGAAGCGCAGGAACGCGGCGAGCATTCCGACCGCGATCCCGGGCAACGCGGCGAAGCTCCAGACGACGGCGTCAGCGAGGAGGATCGCGGAGCGCGGAACCGGAAGGGTTCTCTGATAGTCGAGCAGGCCCTCCTGCTTCGAGGTGCTCATGATCTGCGGGGCGAGCACGCACCCGACGGCAATGATTCCCAGCGTCCAGGCGCCTGAGGAGAGATAGCGGGCCGCCTCGGCGCCGATGTTCGGGATCATCAGCGCGAGGCCGTAAACGATCGCGATGGCGAACAGGGCTTGCACCACGGTGAACGCCGGCAAGAGGTATTTGTGCCGAGTCAGGCTCCACCGGACAAGACCCCACCAGCTGCCGAGCCACGCGCGCCGGCGTGGCACGCTGATCGTCGGGGTCGTGAGAACGTCAACGGCCATGGGTGATCCCTTCGTACAGGGTTTCGAGCGATGCCGGCGCGAGCGCATAGGTGTCAGCGGTGCCGGTATCGACCAGGTGGAGCACCCATTCGATCGCGGCGGGGATCTGCGCCGGTTCCAGGTCGAGTGTGAGCTGCCCATCGTCGTCGACCATGTGCGCTACGACCGGGGGAGTTGTCGTGACCTCGCAACCGGGATGGAGAGAAACGGTGAGGGTGGCGGTGCGCGCCTGTTGACGCAGTTGGCTCGGCGTGCTGTCGACGAGGACCGTGCCGTTCTGGAGCAACACGTACCGGTCGGCGGCGCGCTGGACTTCGACCAGGTTGTGCGTGACCACCACGACGGTATGTCCGTCATCGGCGAGCCGGCGCAGATGTCGCCAGATCAGGGGCCGCCGGATCGGGTCGACGTCGTTTGTGGGCTCATCAATCAACAGCACCGGTGGGGGCGCGATCACAGCCATCCCGAACGACGTCAATCGACGCAGGCCGCCCGAGAGCTTCTCGCCGCCGGTGTTCTTCCAGGGCTCGATGTCGAGCGAATCGATCAAGCCGAGCGCGGCGGTCTTGGCATCTGATCCAGAGAGGCCCCTCAATCGGGCGATCGACGTTATCGCCTGCCACGGCGTCACGCCCGTCAGCGGAGCGTGCATCTGCGGCATCATCGACGCGACCCGGCGCGCGAGATCCGGTGACGAAACGAGCGAGGCTGCTCCGTAACGGATGTCCCCGGAGGTAGGCTTCACCACTCCGATGATCTGATTGAGGAGTGTGGTCTTCCCCGCCCCGTTGTGGCCGACCAACGCGACGAGCTCACCCGGGCGGAAGGTCAGGCTGACCGCCCGATTCGCCGCAGTACCCCCTCGCTTGTAGATCTTGGTGATCTGCTCCAGCGATAGGGCGTCGGTGCCAGCTGCCACGCGTTCCATATCCAGATACTGACAGTATTCGAAACCCGGATCAACGCCTCGACGGTGTCGAAGGCGGCTGGTCGCGCTGTTCTAGGATTCGACCCATGACACGGACGACCCGCGATGAACAGCGGCAGCGGAACAGGACGCTGTTGCTCGAAGCGGCAGAGCGGATCTTCGCCGCGCACGGCGTTGCAGGCGCCTCTCTCGACGACGTGGCGCTGGAAGCCGGACTGACGAAGGGGGCGGTCTACTCCAACTTCCGCGACAAAGGTCAACTGATCCTGGAGGTCATCCGATACCGTCAGGCGCTCTCGCCGGAGGCACAGGACTTTCGTGCCACCCTCGAGAGGGCGACGAATGACGATGAACGACTCGAAGCGTGGTGCGACATCTGGATCCGCACTGCGAGAAGCGGCGATCGCGCCAGCTACGCGCGGTTGGTCTTCGACTTCATTCCTTACGCGCTGCGGGATGACCGACTAACGGCTGAGTTCCTCGGGTTCATATCGCCGCCCGACGACATCCCGGCCGACGCGTCCCCGATCCCGGCCGACAGCAGGTTCGCGCAAATGCCTCCCGCCGATCAGTTCCGCATCCTGACGGCCCTCGACTTGGGATTGTCTGCGCTGGCCCTTTTCGACCCGGAGAATGTGAGACCCGAGCTGTACAAGACGGCAGTGCTGTCGCTCGCGCGAACGCTTCACGAGGCCCGGGATCAGGCAGGGTAGCGCCTCGATCGCCGGCGCCGGCCTGAGCGCTGGAGCTAGCCCTGTGGAAAGTCGCCACGGGCTGACGAGGTAACGACCACGATGCTGCGGGTGAGCATCTCCCTCTCTTCCGCATCCGGGTCCGAGCCGCCTGATCTGCCTCCCGAGACGCGGATCGCGTGCCGTCTGCGCGATCGGCTGCGGTCGGAGGGCATCGATCCTGCCGAGCGCCCGGACGAGGTCGAGCGCGTCGCGGTCGCGGAGGTGCAGCGACACAACGATTTCGCTCTGGCACGCGGGCTCGAAGCGGTCGACGACGAGTCCGCTGCGGTGCGCCGCGTGCTGGCATCCGTGGCCGGTTACGGCCCCTTGCAGGCGCTGCTCGATGATCCGAGTGTCGAGGAGCTGTGGATCAACGCTCCCGACCGCGTCTTCGTCGCGCGAGGCGGACGGAGCGAGAGGGTCGCTTTGGCCCTGACCGAGGAGCAGGTGCGCGACCTGGTCGAGCGGATGCTGCACGCCAGCGGTCGCCGCGTCGACTTGAGTCAACCCTTCGCCGACGCGTCGCTTCCCGACGGTTCCCGGCTCCACGTCGTCATCCCCGACATCACGCGGCACTGGGCCGTCAACGTCCGCAAGTTCCTCCGCACGTTCCGCACGCTCGACGACCTGGTGGCGGTCGGGTCGGTGACCGTGGAGGCGGCGGACATCCTGCGCACCGCGATCGCGAGCGGACGGAACATCATCGTGTCCGGGGCCACCCACGCGGGTAAGACGACCATGCTCAGCGCGTTGGTTGCAGCAAGCCCCGCCGAGCAGCGCGTCGTCACGGTGGAGGAGACGTTCGAGCTATTCGTCGATCTGCCCGACGTCGTCGCCCTGCAGGCCCGGCAGCCAAGCCTTGAGGGCGGGGGAGAGGTGACGCTGCGGCGCCTCGTGAAGGAGGCGCTCCGTATGCGACCCGACCGCCTCGTCGTGGGGGAGGTGCGCGATGCCGAAGCTCTCGATCTGCTCCTTGCTCTCAACACCGGCGTGCCCGCCGCCGCAACGGTGCACGCGAACTCCGCCGCGGACGCGCTGCGGAAGCTCTCGGCCCTCCCGCTTCTGGCCGGGCGGAACATCGACGTCGAGTTCGTGCGTGATGCCCTCGCGGCATCCGTCGACATCGTGGTGCACTGCGAGCTCCTGGACTCGGGGCGCCGACGCGTCGCCGAGATCGTGTCGCCCACCGGCGCCGTGACCGACGGTGTGATCGCGACCCGGTCGGTGTATCGGAGCCACGGGTGACCCTTTTCTGGGGCGCGACCCTCGGCGCCGGGCTCGTGCTCATCGTCGCGCCGTGGCTGTCGCCTCGTGAGGCGATGACACCAGCCACATCCGGTCGCGCTCGCGGATTCGGCCGCGGCCTCCTCGAATCCGCCGGGTTCGCACATGCGCCGGTGAGCGGGCTCGGCGCCATATCGGTCGGGTCAGCAGCGCTCGCCGCCGCCGCTGCCTGGCTGGTGACCTCCCTCCCCGTCGTCGCCGCCGTCGCTGCCGGGGCAGGAGCGCTGCTGCCGACGGCCTGGCTGCGCTCGCGCGCCCGCCGACTTCGGAAAGTGCGCCGGGGGCTCTGGCCCGACGTCTGCGATCTGCTCGTCGCATCGGTTCGGGCCGGGATGCCGCTCGGTGACGCGGTCTCGTCGATCGCCGAGACCGGGCCGCCCGCCCTGCGACTCGCCTTCCGGGGCTTCGCGCGAGATCTCGCCGCGTCCGGTCATTTCGACACCAGTGCCGCGCGTCTGCAGGCGGTGCTCGCAGATCCCGTGGCCGACCGCATCGTCGAGACCCTCCGGATGGCCCGGCAGGTGGGAGGGACTGAGCTGGTCCCGGTGCTCAGGGCGCTGTCGACGTCCGTCCGCGCCGATGCGGCTCTCCGCGCCGAGGTGGAGGCGCGCCAGTCGTGGATCCGAGGCGCAGCCGTGCTCGGATTGATCGCTCCCTGGGTGGTGCTCACGCTCCTGGCACTTCGACCTGAAGGGGCCCGCGCGTATGCCTCGGCGGAGGGAGCGATCCTCATCATCGTGGGCGCGGCGGTGTCGTTCCTCGCATACCGGGTCATGCTGCGGATCGGCAGGCTTCCCGAACCGCGGCGGTGGGTGCGGTGACCGGGGTGTCGGAGCTCGCCATTGCCGTCGTGCTGGGCACAGCGCTTGCTGCCGGTGTGCTTCTCACGATCTCCGGAATGCCGCGATGGGTCGCGCCACCTCTTGAGCGCAGGATTGCGCCCTATCTGCGCGACATCGCCGATCCGATCGGCCTGACCCCGCTCCATGCGGGCTCGTCGTGGCTCGCAGGCTGGCGGGAACGTGCCACGCGGATGGGCGCGAAGCTGGGCGGCTCGGTAGCACTCCGCCGACGGCTCCTGCGGGCCGGCTGGGCGCTGACGCCCGAGAGGTTCCGTCTCCGGCAGCTGCTCGCGGGGGTCGGGGGACTCACGCTCGGCACCGCGCTGACCGTCGCCGTCGTGATGCGCGGCGATGCGAACGGCGCCACGCTGCTGCTTCCGGTCGTTCTCACTGCCGCCGGAATGCTCGGTCTCCACATGGTGCTGGCCCAGGCCGCGGAGAAGCGGATGCGGCAGGTGCGAGAAGAGGTGCCCACGGTGCTGGAGTTCCTCGCGCTCTGCCTCTCTGCGGGCGAGAGCCTCAACGATGCGTTGCGCCGCGTCAGCGAGGTGGGCGCCGGCGAACTGACCGCACATCTGCGCGCCGCCGTCTTGGCCGCCGGGACCGGGTCGACCCTGATCGATGCCCTGCGCGACATGGCGCGCTCCCTCGACGTGGGGAGTATCGATCGCGCGGTCGACCAGCTCGTGGGAGCCATCGAACGTGGCGCCCCGTTGGCGCAGGTCCTGCAGACCCAGGCTGCCGATGCGCGCGAGGACGCGAAGCGGGTTCTGATCGAGCAGGCCGGGCGCAAGGAGATCCTCATGCTGCTTCCGCTGGTCTTCCTCGTGCTGCCTCTCTCGGTTCTGTTCGCGGTGTTCCCCGGCATCGTGATGCTGCGCCTGGGACTGTGAGCCATGGCCAAGACGAAGAAAGGAAACACCATGAGACGAACGGTCGCGATGGCCCGCGGCGCCGCACGAGACCTCCGGCATGACGAGCGAGGCGATGTTCCCGGCTGGGTGCTCGTCACCCTGATGACGGCTGGGCTCGTCGTCGTCATCTGGGCGCTCGCCGGGTCCGCGCTGTCGAATCTGTTCGAACAGGCCATCGCGCGAGTGTCCGGACTCTGACATGGCGTTCGCTCTCGACGACCGCGGGTCGAGTCCGGCGGAGTTCGTGATGGTCGGAGCGCTGCTGACCCTGCTGACCCTGGGGGTCATGCAGCTCGCTCTCGCCGTCTACGTTCGAGGGGTCGCTCACGACGCGGCTGTCGAAGGCGCTTACGACGCCGCGCTCGCCGACGTGACCGACGGAGAGGGAGCCGCGCGCGCCCGGGAGATCGTCGACCGGACGCTCGGGGCGGGGTTCGTGCAGGGCGTTCGGGCACAGCGCACTGCGGTCGACGACGCGACCATGGTGCAGGTGACGATGCGGCTGACCCTGCCGCTCGTCGGATTGATGGGCATCCCGGCAGCGTGGGAGGTGACCGCGCATGCGCCTGCGGACGACGGGGAGTAAGCGGCACCGTGCTGACGACGGGTCGGCGTCGCTCGAGTTCCTGACTGCAGGACTCATCCTGCTCGTCCCCGTCGTACACCTGATCGTCTCCCTCGGCATCGTTCAGTCGCACACGTTCGCGGCTCAGGCGGCAGCACGACACATCGCCCGCGCGGTTGCGACAGCCACTGATGTAGCCCAGGCCGACACGCGCGCTGAAGCGATCACGCGCGCTATCGCCGCCGAGTACGGCATGGCGGCGGACGATCTCGCGCTCGCCGTCTCGTGCGACGGGGCTGGTCCGTGCCCGCGACCGGGCGAGATGTTCCGCGTCACCGCGGAGACCGAGGCGACGCTTCCGCTCGTGCCTCCCGTGCTCGGCCTCGACCGGCTCGCCCGTGTTCCGATCGAGGCGACCGCGGTGCAACGGATGCCGCGCCTGTGGGGCGCGCCATGAGGCGTCATCACCGGCTGGGGGACGAGGGGAGCGTGCTGCCCCTCACACTCGGATACGCCCTGCTCGCCATCGTGCTCGTCCTCGTCGGCGCGGACGCGATGAGCCTGTATCTCGCCCACAAGCGGGCGGACGCCGTCGCGGATGCCGCGGCCCTGGCGGCATCCGACGGGTTTGCGCTGGTCGTCGACGAAGGCTCACCGCGCACTGTGCTCGACCCGGCCGACGTCCGTGACCTGGCCGCCGAGGTCATCGCGGCAACCGGTGACGTGACGCTGGTCGAAGCCGGCACGCCCGATGGGGTGTCCGCGCGAGTCACCGTGGCGACGGTGTGGCACCCTCCGGTGTCATCGGTGTTCGTGCCCGACGGCGTGAGGGTCGAGGCGACCGCGACGAGCCGGACCGTGCTGCGTTGAGTCCCGGACGCGCAGCGATAATGCAACCTCCTTACCGGAGGAATTCGCGCTGACTAGGGTCGGAGGACCGGCAATGCGTGGATGGGAGCCCACTCATGACCCAGCAACTCGATGTCAACGACGACGCGGTGACGCGACTCGGTCTGATGGACACCGCCCCGGAGGAGCGCTTCGACCGCATCACGCGGCTCGCACGCGAGATGTTCGACGTCGATTACGCCGTCGTCAACGTCGTGAACTCCGAGACGGTGTTCACGAAGTCGCAGCCGGCGGAGTCGGACTTCCGGCACACCCCGATCGAGGACTCGTTCTGCGGCGAGGCCGTCAAGCAGCCCGCCGTCCTCGAGGTTCCCGACGGCCGCGCCGACCCGCGGTTCGCCGACCGCGCGATCGTCGCCGAGCACGGCATCCGCTTCTACGCGGGCTTTCCGATCCACACCGATGCGGGAGAGACCGTCGGCACACTCTGCCTGCTCGACACCTCGCCTCGTGATCTCAGCGACGCCGACCGCGACGCGTTCGAGCGCTTCGGCTTATGGGCGCAGGCCGAGATGCGCATGGACGATCCCGGTGTCTCCGGTGCCGGGCCCGTGCCCGCCGCGTCGGTCGCCCCGGCCGTGCGTGATGACCGTCTGGCGGCGGGGGAGGTTCGCCTGGCCGCCCTGGCGATCCCGTATGGGCAGGTCAGCGGGGACCGGAGCAGCTGGCAACAGGTCGGAGACCGCATCATCGTCACTCTCGCCGACGTCATGGGCAAGGGTGAAGAGGCCGGCGGGTTCGCCGAGGAGCTGATCGGCGCACTCCAGCAGCGCGCCCACCTCGACCCCGTCGAGGCGATGCTCTCGGTCGAGGACTATGCCCGGCACGACAAGCGCCATCGCGAGACCTTCGCCACCCTGTTCCACGCGGTTATCGAGACCCGGAGCGGCCGGGTGGCCTACGTCGATGCGGGGCACGGGCTCACATTGCTTCTCCGCGCCGACGGCACGAGCGAGCGCCTGAGCTCCCGCAACCTCCCGCTCGGCCTGCGCCCCTCCGACGCCGAGTGGGAGGCGGGCGAGACCGTGGTCGGTCACGGCGACCTGATCGTCTCCGTCTCGGACGGGGCCCTCGACGCCTATGACTCCACGCTCGACAGCCTGCGTCTCATCGGCGAAGACCTCCGCCGCGCCAGCGAACCGGATGCCTTCTTCGACGAGCTGTCCATCCGCGTCTCCGAGCACGTCGTCGACGATGACGTGACGGCGGTGGTCATCTCGGTGCGCTGACGCACGGCGCGGGCGCGCTCTGACCGCGCGTCAGCGGGGGATCACCGAGAAGAGGAACCGCCGCCGCACCATCAGGTAGATGAGCGCGATGACCGCGGTATGGATCAGCGTTCCCTGCCAGAAGCTCTGCCGGTCGAGGCCGGGGATGTTCGCGACGGCGAGCACGAAGAACACGTGCACGATGAACACGTAGAGGCTCGCCTGCCCGAGCGGGATCCAGAGCCACCCCATGACCGCGTTGATCGGCCTCCAGGCCACCGTGAGCACGGCGTAGCTGCAGGTGATCACGAGAACGAGGTCGAGCAGGCGCCCCCAGTGCAGATCGATCCGCGGGTAGCCCGAGTCGTAGAGCATCCCGTAGAGGCCGGCAGGGAACGGGGCCGGCTCGAACCCGAAGCTGTCGCCCGCCCAGAGATAGACGAGGAACCCGGCGTAGCCGACGACGAAGAGCCCGACGAGGATCTTCCCCGGTGTGGAGGTGAGCGCCCGGATGATCTGGCGCCGGTAGTACCCGATGACGAGTCCGTGCGTGAAGAGCACCTGCCAGGCAAGCAGGGGGAAGACCGCGTTGAACTGCGACGGCAGCGGTGACAGCTCCGGCATCGTGATGTGGAGGGCGTACAGGCCCCAGCTGCCCGCCAGCACGAGCCACCACAGGCGCCGGCGGATGAGCCACATGAGCGCGGGGTAGGCCAGGCTCAGCACGACGAACAGCCCCATGATGTTGAAGGGCCACGGCCCCATCTCGAGCAGGAGGAACTGTCTCACCGCGTACCAGGGCGGCGGGTAGTCGAGCAGCCGGTCGGCGTTCGGATAGAGGTCGTAGACGCGGCCGGAGGTTGCCTGACCGTCCTCGCCGGTGCCGCGGTCGGTGAACGTCATGATCGCCGACGCGTCTATGAACGGCACGAAGCTGACGATGAAGATCAGCAGGATGACGGCGAGAGCGACCAGGTACTGCTTCCGCGCTCGCGCCCACGCAGCGAGAGCTGCGCCCCATTCCCCGCCGCGTTTCACTGCGGCGGGGAAGACCATGCCGAGGACGACGCCGCTCAGCAGGACGAAGAGCTCGGCGCCCGTGATGGCGCCGATGATGTTCAGAGACGCGAACGAGTAGGGGCTCAGCACCTCGATGTGCGTCACGACGACCACGATGATGACGAAGCCCCGCATCATGTCGATGCGCAGGTCGCGAGTCGCGGAATCGTCGGGGTAGCGCCACGACGGCAGCGTCCGTCCCACGATCCCCGAGACGAGGAACGCGATGGCGAGCACGGCGGCGGCGCCGGTGATCCAGTTCATCTCGTCGTTGCCCTCGCGCACCTGCACGGTGCTGGCCGAGGCCTGCTCGGGGGTGATCACGTCGGTGATCGGACTCCACTGCACATGCCCGGATGCCGCGAGGTCGGCGCGGAACGCGCTCGCCAGCTCACCCGAGGCGGTCAGACGCCAGTCGACTTCCTGGGCGCCGGCCTCGGCTTCCTCGCGCACGGCCTCGAGCCAGGTGACCGCGGTGATCCGCGGGTGGTCGGGCAGCTCGGCGAGCACCTGGCGCCACCAGCCCTGCTTGACGGCGATCTCGGTGTCTCCGTCGAGTGAGAAGTCGTAGAGCGCGCCGGTGTCGAGCAGAAGGTCCCGGCTCTCGCCCGCCGCGAACCTGTCGTAGAAGGTCTCCGCCTGCGGCACGGTGTAGCCCCACTGCTCGTCGAGGCGCGCGGCCACCTCACCCTCGTCAGGAGCGCTGTTCGACACGAGCGGCACGTCGCGACCCGCGGCAGCTCCCGACTCGCCCTTGCCGAAGTAGAACATCGTCAGGCCTACCCGGTCGACGGCATCCGCGTCGGGGAAGTAGGGGCCGTACGGGTCGTCGGCCTCGGTCAGCAGTCCGTCCGCGTCGGTGTCGAGAGCTCGAAGGTCCGCGGGGGAGAGGTCGTCGAGGCGCCCGTCGGCGCGCTCGAAGGGGTACCCCGCGCCGTATGACGGGGCCCAGACCATCTCGGCTCCCGATCCGCCGTCGTGGACGACGTTGGACACGGCCTCGAACGCGCGCACGAACTCGCGCGGCTGCTGCCCCCACGAGGTCCACGAACCGTTCATCTCGGGGGCGAAACGCACGAGATGGTGCGTGTCGTAGTCGCCCTGCATCTTCTCGAGCATCGCGTTGAACGCCGCGGCATCGTCGCGCGTCAGGTCCGCGAGAGGAACCCGCGGTTCCATGCTCAGGACGAGGACGGCGCCCTGGGCGGAGGCCGCCGTGGCTGCGCGAGACCAGTCCTGGCGGGCTCTGTCATCGAGTGGGTACGACAAGCGGATGGCGTAGGTCGCGGGCGTCTCGCCGAGCCGGTCGGCGTATCCGTCGGGGCCGTCCGAGCCCCAGTCGAGCTCCGGGCCGAACCAGAGTCCGTCCTGCGCGACGGGGGCAGGCTCGCCGGTATCAGCGATCGCCGCGGGCGCCGTCAGAAGAGCGGTGGCCGTCGCTAAAGCCAGGGCCGCCAGCGCCCGCCGCAGGTGCCGCGTCACTCGCGGCGGCACTCGAGAGTCCAGACGTTGCGCCCGTTCTCGTAGCGGTGCTCGACGGAGTCGACGCTCGCGAGGGCGAGGGCGAGGCCGCGGCCGTCCTCGGAGTCGGCGTCGGCCATGGTCACAGCACTGAGGTCGAGTTCGGCGGGCTGAGCGTCGTCCTCGAAGGTCGCCGTCAATGCCTCGGGTGTGGCCTGCAGGTCGAGGGTGAAGTGCCGTCCTTCGGCGCCGTGCGCGGCTACGGAGTGCTCGACGATGTTGCCCGCGATCTCGACGACGGCGATCTCGAATGCGAAGCGCGTACGGGGCTCGACGTCGCCGGCTTCCTCCCACCACGATGCGAGCAGATCATGGACGGCCTCGACGCTCTCGAGCGAGACATCGGCGACGAGCGACCGGTGGACGACCTCAGCCATCGAGGGCGTCCTGCACGGTGGCGCGCGGCCGGAGCACGCGGTCGAGGTTCGTCAGACCGAGCACCATCGTCACCTGTTCGCTCGGCGCGGCGAGCCGCAGGTCGCCGCCGCCTTGACGTGCGGTCTTGAGGCACGCGACGAGGGCGCCGAGGCCCGACGAGTCGATGAAGGCGACATCCGACAGATCCACGATCACGGGCGATTCGCCCGCTGCGGCGATCTCTTCGGTCACCCGCTCGCGGAAAGGACGGGCCGAGACCATGGTGAGCCGCCCGTGGGGGCGGACGACCCGACCGTTCTCGCGTACGTCGATATCGAGGTCCAGCATGGGTCAGGTCTCCTTCAGTTCCAGGTGTGCCGGTGGTCGGTACAGCACGGCGCGGATGATGATGCTGAAGACCATGAGGTCGTACAGCACCCAGACGATGTTGATGAGGGGCGCGATGCCCTGCGCCTGCCCGACGGCGTACCGGATGGCGACGGCGACGAGCGACAGGACGAGCGCAGCCATCGCGATCAGCTGCGGTTTCACGAGGTCCCATCGCGGGCTGTCCTCGGCGGCGCGCGTCTTCGGGGTGACGGCGAACCCCAAGGCTCGACCGCGGTAGACGTTCGCGAACGCCGTCGTCACGGAGCGGATCCAGACGGGGAAGAGCGCGAGCGAATACTGCGCACCGCGCCAGGTCGGGCGCCCGTTGGCGACGACGAGGAAGAGCAGCTGATTCAGGAGGAAGAAGGGGATGAAGCGCGCGAAGAAGTCGACGCTCCACGCCTGCACGGGCATGACGCCGAACGTCAGATACAGCACCGGCGCGGCGATGTAGACGATGCCGGCGAAGCCGGCCAAGTAGCTCCACATCGTGCCGAAGTACATGATCCGCTGGCCCCAGCTGAGGCTGCGCTGCACGAGGGGGTTCTCGCGGAACATCACCTGCATGGTGCCCTGAGCCCATCGCAGCCGCTGCGTCAGCATCGTCGGCAGATCCTCGGGGGCGAGACCCTCGGCGAGCACCTCGTCGTGGTACACCGACTTCCAGCCCAGGCCGTGCAGCCGCATCGAGGTCGCCATGTCCTCCGTGACCGAGATGGTCGCGAGGGGCATGATCGCCTGGGCCTCTTCGTCGCGCCCGACATCGAACGCCGAGACGAGCATGCTGATCGACTCGAGCGCAGCCAGCGGAGAGAGGCTCCGATCGCCCAGAGCGTCGAGAGTGACCTCATCGATGACGGCGAGGGCCTCGGTGTCGGCGGTGAGCTCGGCGAGAGCGCGCAACTCCTCGCGGACGTCGGAGACGTCCTGATCGCTCAGCTCGCGACGCACCCGGTCGATGCGGCTCTGGAACGCGTAGGTCACATCCGCGAGGGCATCGCCGCGCGCGATCTCGACCTTCACCTGATCGAGGGCGTCCGCGACGGTGTCGAGGGCGGCCGCGATGCGCGGGTCCGATCCGTGATCCCGGCGGGCGCGTGCGAGAACGCGACGGGAGGATCGCACGCCGCGGTTGACGGCGAGCGTGACTTCGTCGACGTAGCGTGAGACCCCGAGCTGCATCAGTGCCTCGCGGCGGAGGATCGCGTTCGATCCGCAGAAGAACGCCGCGTTCCACCCGTCCTTCGACTGCTGGATCGGGCCGTAGAACAACGGCGCCTGGCTGCCGAGCGGGTCACTGGGTGGAACGTTGACGAACCACTGCGGCGTCTGGACGAGGGCGACTTTGTCGTCCATGAACCAGCCGAGCGTGCGATCGAGGATCTTCGGCGAGGGCACCTGGTCGGCGTCGAGGATGAGCAGGAACTCGCCCTCCGTGACCATGAGGGCGTTGTTGATGTTCCCGGCCTTCGCGTGGCGCGGCCGGTCACGCCATGCCTGCGACCGGGTGACGACGCCGATGCCCTCCGCCTCGGCGAGACGGCGAAGCTCGGGCCGGTCGCCGTCGTCGAGGATCCAGGTCTCGTGCGGGTAGCTGATCGCCTGCGCGGCGCGCGCCGTGCGCATGACGAGGTCGAGCGGCTCGTTGTACGTGGTGACGAGGACGTCGACCGTGACCTCGCGTGTCAGCGGCGGCGCATCGTGGCGTTCGCGCAGCCGCCAGGCGCCGACGGCGAAGATGAGCGAATCGATCAGGCTGTACGTCTCGGCGAGCACGAGGGGCACGGCGATCCACCACGCCTCCCAGTTCACCGAGGCGAGCCAGCGCCAGACGATGTAGTTCACACCGGAGATCGCTGCGAGCAGAACCACCAGGCGGATCAGTGCGAGACGTCTCGACGACTTCTTCGACTGGCGCGCCGCATCCCGCCGCGTCCCCTCGCGGCCCAACGTCGTCTCGAAGACCATCGATCTCCCTCGGTCGAGAGCAACGCTGTCAGCCCCCGGTCGCAACCTGAAACGGGTTGCGCCAGGAACGACGTTCAGACCAAGATTCGCCTCAGCAATGCGTCGCTACATGCTCAGGGTAGCCTTCCACCGTCAGGCCCCGATCGCGCAGCACGACGGAAAGCGGGGTCTCCGGATCGGCGCACATCTCGTCCCAGGTGCGCGGAAGATTGTCGGTGTACTCGATGTCGACGACGGCCTCGCCATAGACCTCGGTGTAGCGGGAGCACTCGAGATACGCGGCGCATTCCTCGACGACGGCGAAGTCGAAGCCTGCCTCGTCGCGGAGCTGGTGAGCGAAGTCCGCGGCGTTCTTCTGGCCTGCGGCGAGACCCGCATCGTGAGCGATGTCGACGTAGGCGGCGGCGAGAGCGAGATTGCCGTCGATGTCGAGCATGCCCTCGGAGCGCGTGAACGAATCGAGGTTGTCGAACTCGACCGCGTCGAACCCGGACTCGGCACAGCCGCGGATCCAGGGGGCGACCAGGGCGAGGATGCGCTCGCGTTTGTCGGCCGTCGATGAATCGATCAGCACCTCGTCGGGCCAGTCCGGATCGATGAGGGGCTCGCCGTCGACCGTCACGAGCAGATCGTCATCCCACAGGTCGCGTTCTGCCGGCTGCGTCTGGAACCCGTTCACGTAGCAGATCGAGTAACGGTCCGGCGCGGGCTCTGCTGTGCGGTCGCGGCCGACGATCTCCACGGCCTCGCCGGGCGGGTACGCTCCGCCCAGCTGGTAGTCCGGCTTTCCGCCGACCGGCGGCAGCGTGACGTCCACGGCGTGGGCGGACTCGGCGACATCCCTCTTCGCATCCCCCTGCCCGGGGATGCCGACAGCGCAGCCGGAGAGAAGGGCGGCGATCAGGATGGCCGAGCCGGCCTCCGCGAATCTGCGCACGACGAGCATGCTACGCGGGGTCGTCACGGTCGTCGGGGCCGCCGTCCGGGCCCTCGGGATCACGGCTGATCCGGGTGCGCGGGACGAAACGGGGAACCCACCGGATGAACCCCAACGCGCCGACGAGACCGAATACGCCCATGACACCGGCTGCCACCGGCAGCGAGGCGACAGCCGTGATCCCGGAGACCAGCAGCGGGGCGGCGGCACCGCCCGCGTCGGTGAGCGTGCGCCAGGAGCCGAGGAACGGGGCCGGGTTCGCCGTCGGCGCGACATCCGCTCCGAGCGTGAGGAGGATGCCGCTCGAAAGTCCGTTGCCGACACCGAGCACGGCGGTGAAGAGCGCGAACCAGAGCTCGGGCTGCGCGCTGGCCGACGTGAGTGCCAGCGCGATGAGGCCCGCGCTCATGAGCAGCATGGCGGGGAGGGCCGCCCACAGGCGGCCGAAGCGGTCCATGACCTGACCGCTGGCGTAGAAGAGCGCGAAGTCGATGGCTCCCGAGACGCCCACGACGAGTGCGATCGTCGAGCCATCCAGTCCGATCGCGACGCCCCACAGCGGCAGCAGCACCTGGCGCGTCGATCGCAACGCTGACAGCGACGCGGCGGCGACGCCGAGCCGCGCGAGCACGTCGCGATTGCGCCAAGCGGTGCGGACGACACCGGTGCCGGGGACGCGGCGCGTCCGGACGGGCGCCGTCGTGATCGCTTCGCCCTCGACGGTCCGTGCGATGGCGGGCGGCGGTCCCAGCCGCTTCTCGGGTTCGGGCCCGAAGGCGACCAGCGCGATCATCGCGACGAGGCAGACGCCGAAGAACCAGATCGTGGCGTGCTCGTCGCCGAACGCCCACAGCAGCGCAGCGGCGATGAAGGGTCCGACGAACATGCCGAGGCGGAAGCTGCCGCCGAGCAGCGACAGGGCCCGAGCGCGGAATGTGAGCGGCACGCGGGTGGTCATGAACGCGTGACGGGCGACTCCGAAGGCGGCCGCGCAGATGCCGATGAGGAAGACGGATGCCGCGAACACCCCCAGCACCGGGGCGAAGGCCATAGCCCCGACACCGACGAGGGCGAGCAGCCCGGCGATGATCATGGTGGCCCGCTCGCCGATGCGGGCGACGGCCCACCCAGCGGGCAGATTGCCGCACAGCTGTCCCACCACGAGTGCGGCGGCGACGAGCGCCGAGGTGGCGACGTCGGCGCCCAGCTCGGCGGCGATGACCGGGATGAGGGGTATGACGGCGCCCTCGCCGAGACCGAACAGGGTCGTCGGGCCGTAGATCATCGGGGCGAGGCGCCAGAAAACGCGGCGGATCGGTTCGTTCTCGTCGCTGGCTCCCATTGCTTCCACGATACTCTGGAGTGCCATGCTCGAATTCGATATCTCCGCCGACATCCAGGCCCTGCGCTCCACGTTCGCCGACATCCAGGCGGTGGTCGACGTCGAGGCTCTCCGGGCCGAGATCGCCCGCCTCTCCGAGGAGGCCGGCGCGCCCGATCTCTGGGATGACGTCGAGAAGGCTCAGAAGGTCACCAGCGCCCTCAGCCACCGCCAGGCCGAGCTCAAGCGCGTCACCGAGGTCGAGCGCCGACTCGACGACCTCGATGTCCTCGTCGAGCTCGCGATCGAGATGGACGATGAGGAATCGGCTGAGGAGGCGCGCAAGGAGCTCAAGCAGCTCGAAGAGGTCATCGGCCAGCTCGAGGTGCAGACCCTGCTCGACGGCGAGTACGACGACCGTGCGGCGGTCGTGACGATCCGTTCGGGCGCGGGAGGCGACGACGCCACTGATTTCGCCGACATGCTGCTGCGCATGTACCTGCGCTGGGCCGAGCGCCACAAGTACCCCGTGAAGGTCATGGACACCTCGTACGCCGAGGGTGCGGGGATCAAGTCGGCCACGTTCGAGGTCGACGCGCCCTACGCGTACGGCACGCTGTCGGTCGAAGCCGGTACGCACCGTCTCGCGCGCATCAGCCCATTCGGGTCGGCGGACAAGCGCCAGACGAGCTTCGCCGCCGTCGAGGTCATCCCGGTGATGGAGGAGGCCGTCGAGGTCGACGTCCCCGAGAACGACATCCGCGTCGACGTCTTCCGCTCGTCCGGTCCCGGTGGGCAGTCGGTCAACACCACCGACTCGGCCGTGCGCATCACCCACATCCCCACCGGCATCGTCGTGTCGATGCAGAACGAGAAGTCGCAGATCCAGAACCGCGCAGCGGCCATGCGTGTTCTGCAGACCCGACTCATGCTGCTGCAGCGTGAAGAAGAGGCGGCGAAGAAGAAGGAGCTCGCGGGCACCATCACCGCGAGCTGGGGCGACCAGATGCGCTCCTACTTCCTCTACGGCCAGCAGCTCGTGAAGGACCTGCGCACCGGCCACGAGGTCGGCAACCCGTCGACCGTCTTCGATGGCGACCTCGACGGGTTCATCGCCGCGGGCATCCGGTGGCGCAAGCGCAAGGACGACGACGCCTGATCGAGTGCTGAGGCGCGGATGCCGCGGCGCGCGGGTGTCGCGGCGTGGTTGTGCGGGGGAGCCGCTTAGGCTCATCGAGTCATGATCCGGTTCGAACACGTCAGCAAGCGGTATCGCGGCACCTCGAAGCCCGCGCTCAGCGACGTCGACTTCGAGATCCAGCGCGGCGAGTTCGTCTTCCTCGTCGGCGCTTCCGGATCCGGCAAGTCGTCGTGCCTGCGGATGATCCTGCGCGAGGATGTCGCCTCCGAGGGGCGCGTGGTCGTGCTGGGCCGCGACCTGCGCGGCCTGTCGACGCGCAAGGTGCCCTACTTCCGTCGCCACATCGGCGCGGTCTTCCAAGACTTCCGGCTGCTGCCCAACAAGACCGTCTTCCAGAACGTGGCCTTCACCCTCCAGGTGATCGGCTCGTCTCGCGCTTTCATCTCGCAGGCCGTTCCGGAGGCGCTCGCGCTCGTCGGCCTCGCGGGCAAGGAGAAGCGGCTGCCGCACGAGCTCTCGGGCGGAGAGCAGCAGCGCGTCGCCATCGCGCGCGCGATCGTCAACCGGCCGCAGGTGCTCCTGGCCGACGAGCCCACCGGAAACCTCGACCCCGCGACATCCGTCGACATCATGCAGCTGCTCGCCCGGATCAACGCCAACGGCACGACGGTCGTGATGGCCACGCACGAGGCCGGCTTCGTCGACCAGATGCAGCGCCGCGTGATCGAGCTGAGCGGTGGCGTCATGGTCCGCGACGAGGTCGGCGGCGGGTACGGCGACACCTCGGCACTCCCGAGCCTGGCCCCCGAGCCGGTGCGCGGCGCTGCCGCGGTCGCTGCTCTCACGGCGGTTCTGGAGCTGCAGCGTGAGATCGCCGAGACCCCGCCCACCGCGCACGTCCCGGTGCCCGACGAGCCCGAGGCGCCGGCGGAGCCGCCGCCGCCGGTCGGGGAGACGCGGGCCATCCCGATCATCGCCCCCGACATCGATCTTGCCGGCCTCGGACTGCCCGACGTCGCGAAGAAGCTCGGACTCGGCGATCGCGACGATCGCAGCGACGAAGTGGGGCCCACGTCATGAGAGTCGGCCTGATCCTCGGCGAGGCTCTGACGGGCCTGCGCCGCAACGCGTCGATGGTGATCTCCGTCGTCCTCGTGACCTTCGTCTCGCTCACCTTCGTGGGTGCGGCGATGCTCATGCAGATGCAGATCAGCAAGACGAAGGACTACTGGTCCGAGCGTGCGCAGGTCGCCGTCTACATGTGCCGTGAGGAAGCGACGGTGCAGAACTGCGCCGACGGTCCCGCGACCGACGAGCAGATCGCGGCGGTCGCCGAGAGGCTGGCCTCGCCCGCGTTGCAGAGCGTCGTGCGCGATGTGCGGTTCGAGACGAGTCAGGAGGCGTACGACAACGTCCTCTCGCTCATGGGGGAGGACTACGCCGAGTTCGTCAGCCCCGAGCAGCTGAACAACACCTACTGGGTCAACCTCGCCGACCCGTCGCAGAGCGACGTCATCAGCGAGGCGTTCAAAGACTTCGACGGAGTCGAGGAGGTCGCGAACCAGCTGCAGTATCTCGACCCCTTGTTCTCGGCGCTCACCGTCGCCACATACATCGCGGTCGGCATCGCCGGTCTGATGCTGATCGCTGCGGTGCTCCTCATCGCGACGACCATCCGGCTGTCGGCTTATGCGCGGCGGCGGGAGCTCGGCATCATGCGGCTCGTGGGAGCCTCCAACCGGTTCATCCAGACGCCCTTCATCCTCGAGGGGGTGTTCGCGGCGCTGATCGGATCGGCTCTCGCGAGCGTCGCGATCATCGCGATGGTGCAGGTCGGAGTCGGCGACTACCTGTCGTCGCAGATCGACTTCGTGACGACCTGGGTGAACCTGGGCGACGTCGCGCTGGTGGTTCCGGCTGTCATCGTGATCGGCGTCGTGCTGGCCGCCGTCTCGGCCGGGTTCGCGATCAGACGGTGGCTGCGCGCCTGAGGCCGAACCCCGCCGCGTCGCCCGCGCGTCGCCGTACCCCTAGACTGTAGGGCTGCGCCAGTGCACCAGGAAGGAGGCGCGTCATGCCGAAGGAACAGGGCGAGAAGCTCGTGGCGAGCAATAAGCGCGCCCGACACGACTACGCGATCGAGAAGACGTACGAGGCGGGTCTCGTGCTCACCGGCACCGAGGTGAAGTCGCTGCGGCAGGGCCGCGCGAACCTCACCGACGGCTACGCCTACATCGACAACGGTCAGGCCTACCTCGATGCCGTGCACATTCCGGAGTACTCGCAGGGTCACTGGACGAATCACGCGACCAAGCGCACGCGAAAGCTGCTGCTCCACAAGGAGGAGATCATCAAGCTCTCGCACGCGGTCAGCGCCGGGGGGTACACCCTCGTACCGCTACGGCTGTACTTCTCGGACGGCCGGGCGAAGGTCGAGATCGCGGTCGCGAAGGGTAAGCGCGAGTTCGAGAAGCGACAGACCATCCGCGAGCGCGAGGACAAGCGCGAGGCGGAGCGGGCGATGCGCACCCGCAACCGACTCGGCGAATAGCGGTATCCCGCTTCGCCGTCCGGTCGTCAACGGGCGCGGAAGCGCGCCTCGACCGCGGCGGTCACGACGATCTCAGCGGGCCGGAGCTCGATGCCCCCGGACGACGCGTCGGCTGACATCGTCGCCGCTCGCGCGAACATCGGCGCGGCAGGCGGAGCCTCGGCGCCGCTGAGGAGCCCGACATCGGCGATCTCGACAGGCTCGACCGTGCCGTGACCGAGCGCGGTCGCGTACGCCGAGGCGCGTGCCACAGCGACGCCGACGGCGGAGGTCGCGACCTCGCGTTCGATCGTCGCCCGTGTCGCGGGGGAGAGCCGCCACTCGACGTTCGAGACGCGCATCCCTTCGTCGTCGGAGAGCAGAGACACCCATTCCGCGAGCGCGACGAAGTCGTCGAATGTGGCCACGAGGTCGATCGTCGCGTGGTGCACGGGCGCGAGCTGGTTCCCCTCGGGGTTCCACGGCCGGTCGGACCAGGTCGAGACGGACCCGCTCGACCAGCTCGAGACGACGCCCGTTCGTGTGAGCTCCTCGAGGCGCGTGCGCAGGGGTGCGATCGTCGCGGTCGCCCGGGAGACGACGGCGGTCCGTTCAGGACCGTCGGCGGAGGCGGCGGCGGAGACGATCGCGACCTCGGGCGAGACGCGTCGCTCGGCCTCGCCGCGGACGGAGATGAGGATGTCTGCCATGCTCCGACTCTAGGCGCGAAGGGTGGGAATGGCGTGGGGCGCCGATCGGTTGTAGTCTGTAGTGCTCGGGTGCTGCGGCATCCGGTTTGGTAAGTCCACAGTGTGACAGCGGCCCTTCGACCGAAGGCTCATGGGGATGATCGGTTTCGACATCGCCTGTGTGTCGGCGAGAAGCGGGCCGAGGATGCAGGGTTATCTCGTTAACGATCTCTGCAAAACTATAAGTGCCGAATCCAAGCGCACTGACTTCGCCCTCGCTGCGTAAGCGAGCCCGATAGTCCGTCAGACCGTGTGTGATCCCGCCACGGACCCTGGCGTCATCTAGGGATCTTGCTGCGTGACGGCGTCCGGACGTCACGCGGGACTCTTCCCGGACTGGGCCCGTCGACTTATGTGTCTGTACTGAAAGTCGGGGCCGAGCAGAACGCCTCTACAGACTGCGCCCGGAGAAGACGCCGTATCTCAGCGATGGACGGGGGTTCGATTCCCCCCATCTCCACCACTGCCGCTGTCACGCTGCAAAGCCCCCGATCCCCTGGAAACAGTGGGATCGGGGGCTTCTGCTATGTCGAGCCGACACCGTCGTGCGCTACGTTCGGGGCATGGCGTATTGGCGGGACAACGTGAAGACGTGGTCGGGATCGCGGCTGTGGCTGTTGATCGTCCAGATCGTGGTGGCCGCCGGCCTGCTCGCCATGAACGTCTGGTCCGTCGCGCGCGGTGACGGCGGTGCATTCACGATGGTGCTCGCGGTGCTGTTCGGCGTGCTGCTGGTGTTCTGGGTCGCGACACTGATCGGCGCCATCAGGGCCCGTCGTGACGGCGCTGCCGCACACGACGAGGGTCCCGAGTGATGCTGTCGGCGCAAGCGAAAGCCCCCGACCTCGGTTGAGGCGCAGGGGCTTTCGCTGATACGTGCGGTCTCAGGTCTTGTTGCGAATCGAACGCATGAGCCAGGCGATGACCGCGATGATGATCAGCGCGATGCCGATGAAGAGCAGGAACTTCACCGCTTCGACGAAGATTCCCGTGAACAGCAACGCGATGCCGATGATGATGAGGATGATCGCAAGTGCAGGCATGCCTCGATTGTGCACGTGGGTGCCGCCTCACCGCAGGTGCTTGACCTCGCGGGCCGCAGACTCTATGCGCGAGGCTACGGACGTGCGTCGGCAGCCGACTGTTCGGTGCCCTGGTGGAAACGCAGCGCGAGGACGTCACCCGAGGTGGCCCAGACCGACGAATGCCGGCTGACCCGGGTACCGGCGATGAGCCGGTATGTCACGAGCACCGTGTCCACGTCGAGGCGCTGGATGACCCACTCGTCCGTATGCGGAGTGTCGCGGGTCGCCTCCTCCAGGAGCTCGACGAGAAGGTCGGAGCGCGTCCATAGGCGGCCGGACCGGCCGATCTCGGTGAAGTCCGGGTGGATGAGCTCGCGGAGGCGGCGCGCGTCCTGCCGGACGGCACTGGTGAGCAGGTCGCGTTCGGCGTCGCGGATACGGCCCGCCAGATCGTCGGCGACACCGACGGCGTGAAGCTCTCCCATCAACGTCGCTCGATGACGACGAGGCCCTGCTTCACATCGGCGACCTGGGCATAGCCTTCGCCGAAGAAGTATGTGACGCCGTATCCGTCGCCGTCGATGTTCAGCGCGAACGCCGGATCTTCGGTGATGTAGACCCCGCCGTCGCCCTCTTCGCGGATCCAGCCTTCCGAAACAAGGGCGCGCTCGGCGTCCGAGGTCTCGGCGGCTGTCAGCGGTGCCCAGCCGAACTGGAGGATGTTCCCGCCGGGTTCGGCCGCGTTCGTCCAGGTGCAGGAGACGCCCGCGTCGATCTGCATCTCGCCGATCATGAACGGGCCCTGCTGGTACTCCCAGCCCTGCGACTGCAGCTCTTCGAGGCTGGCCTCTCGGATGATGTTCTCGCAGGTCGGGTCCGGGAGCGCCGGCTCCGAGGCGGTGGCCTCTGGCGTCGCGACGGGAGAGGAGGGGACGGCTTCCGGCGGCGCGGTCTCCGTCGGTTCGGGTGCGGAGCAGCCGGTCAGGAACGTCAGAGCCAGGGCCGAGCCGGTCGCCAGGACGAGGGATGCGTGCCGCCGGGTCATGCGCGACCGCCCTCGTGAGCGAGCATCTCGAGGAAGGTGTCGTGCAGGATGCCGTTGGTCGCGAGCGATGAGCGCGTCGACAGGGTCTCAGCGCCGTCGATGTCGGTGAAGCGTCCCCCTGCCTCGGTGACGATGGGCACGTGGGCGGCCAGGTCGTACTCCTTGACACCGAACTCGGCGACGAACTCGAGCCGTCCTTCGGCGAGGAGCATGTAGGGCCACGCGTCGCCGTAGCCACGATCGCGCCAGACTCGGCGCGAGAGTGCGAGGAGCTGTTCGCCCCGGCCGACTTCATCCCACTGGTGGATGCTCTGGAAGCTGATGCTCGCCTGCGCGAGGTCGTCGATCGACGAGACCGAGAGTGACCGCGGCGTCGTCTCGCCCGGGACGTTCGTCCACGCCCCGTGCCCTGTCGCGGCCCACCAGCGACGACCGATGGCCGGCTGACTGACGACGCCGACGCGAGGCGTGCCGACCACGGACAGCGCGATCAGGGTCGCCCACATCGGGATGCCCTTGAGGTAGTTCGCGGTGCCGTCGATCGGGTCGATGATCCACTGGCGTCGTGCGTCGCCGGTGGCGCCATACTCCTCGCCCAGCACGCCGTCGTCCGGGCGCTCGGCGGCCAGCATGTCGCGGATGGCGCGTTCTGTGGCGAGGTCTGCCTCGGTGACGTGCGACGCGTCCGCTTTCAGGCGCACGTCGAGGTCGGCCGCGTCGAAACGGGCCATGCTCACCGCGTCGGCGGCGTCTGCCAACCGGAGTGCGAATGCCAGGTCGTCGGCCAGGGCGTCTGCAGAAGGCGCTGTCAGATCCGGTGTGGTGGGGGTCACGGCTCCAGGATACGACGCGCCGGGGGCCTCGATTGGCGCGACGACGCGAAGTGGGGTAACGTTTCTCCTCGGTTCGCTTCACTGCGAACAGCCTGCACCTCTAGCTCAATCGGCAGAGCAACTGACTCTTAATCAGTGGGTTCTGGGTTCGAGTCCCAGGGGGTGCACCAGCACGAAGGCCCTGCAACTCTCGCCAGTTGCGGGGCCTTCGTGTGTTGCCGTCAGGGCGCGGTCGAGCGCCTCAGAACGGCGGAGCGCTGCGAGCGGGCCGCGCGACAGCGACCGACCCGGTCGGTGCTGCGTGCAGGACGGAGTGCCATCCGTCACCGCCGGGCGGTTCCGTGACGGTGAAGGCGACGAGTGGTGGTGGTACGTCTTCGCGGTAGACCCGCCCGGTCGGTGAGGTCCAGATCAGCCTTCCGCCCGCGAGTTGTCGGACTCGCCACCGGGTGTGGTGTTTGACGTCGTGGTGTCTCTTGCAGAGGTTCGCGAGATTGCGGACATGTGTCGCCCCGCCGTCGGATGCGGCGATGGTGTGGTCGATCTCGCAGCGGATGGCGGGTTGCCGGCATCCGGGGAACCGGCAGTGCCGGTCTCGGGCTCGCAGTAGCCGCACCATGGCCGCGGTGGGCCGGTAGCTGTCGCACTCGAGGACCGTCCCGGTGACCGGGTGGGTGAGAAGCCGGTCCCAGGAGGTCGCGTTGCCTGCGAGTTCGCGTGCGGTGTTCGCGTCGATGGGGGAGCGGCCGGCTAGGTCGGCTGGCCCGTCGTCCTGTCCCATCAATGTCAGTGCCGACACCGCGACCTGCACGTGCGCGCGGATCGCCCCGAGCGTTCCGTTCTCGTCACCGGTGCCAGTCGGGTCGAGCGCCGGCGTCCCCGCGAGGAGCAGGTCGGAGAACACGTCGGCGCGGACCTGATCGATCGATCGCGCATCGTCGACGAACGACGACCCGTCGCGAATTGTCGTGTCGGCGCCGGGTGAGCCGCCGTTCGCGTCGGCTCGAACGCCAGGCGCCTCGGCTCGCGCGTCAGCGTCAGCGTCGGCGTCAGCGCCGCCACCCGCCGCGTCAGCCTGGGCCCGCGCGTTGATGATCTCCCGGGCCTGACGCGTCAGCCGGTCCACGATTCCGTCGGCGATCACGGTCGGCAGGGTCGCGATCAGGTCGGACATTCCGTCCGGCCCGGTCTGCACCCGCACGCCCCGTCCTGCGGCGGCTTCTTCGTGCCGTTCGGTGAACGTCCGCGGGTGAATCCGCTCCGCGATCGTCCGCAACGCGTCCCGCACCCGGTTGGGTGTCTCGCCCTCGCACCGCTCGATCGCGACGCGTTCGAACTCCGCCCGGCCCTCCACGGGCACGAGGCATCCGACCTCCTGAATCACCCGCACATGCCCACGCACGATGCGCCCGTCCTCCCACGCGGCCATCGTCAGCGGGAAGTTGTCGACCAGATCGCGCGCCTCGTCGATCCGACGCTGCAGTGTCCGGTCGGTCGCGATGAACACCCCGGCCAGCTCCGCGGCGATCCCGCGCAACGCCATCTCGCGCGCCTTGACCTTCTCCGACGCGCCCACGGCCTGCTTCTCCGCGAGAACCCCCGCCGCAGCGAGCACCCGAACCTCACGAATCTGCGCCAACCGCGCAGCATCCGCCGCGCCCTCGGCATCCGCGACCAGCACCGCCACGGCATCGACGTCACCGTCGCTGCCTATCCCGCTGCCGGGCCGGCCGCCGAGTTCGTCATTCGAATGCATGTTCGAATACTGTCACGGACCCCCGACATCGGCCCAACACTCTCCACAGGGGCCGGAATCTCGTCCCCGCGGCGGGGACCTGCATGGGCCATCGACGTCGGGGACGCTCGTAGGCTTGAGAACATGACCACGCCCGAGATCGTCATCGTCGCCGCCGCCCGTACGCCGCAGGGGCGCTTGCAGGGGAGTCTGTCGTCCGTTTCGGCCCCCGAGCTCGGTGGCGCCGCCATCGCCGGTGCTCTCGCAGCATCAGGCGTCGCCGCCACTGCGGTCGACGCCGTCATCATGGGGCAGGTCCTCCCCGCGGGCAATGGACAGAATCCGGCTCGGCAGGCCGCGCTCGCGGGCGGCATCGGCTGGGACGTCCCGGCCTCGAGCGTCAACAAGGTCTGCCTCTCCGGCCTCACGGCGATCATCGACGCCGCGCGCATGATCGCGCTCGGCGACGCCGAGGTCGTGGTAGCCGGCGGCATGGAATCGATGAGCCGGGCGCCCCACCTCCTCCCGGGCTCGCGTTCGGGCTGGTCCTATGGATCGATCGAGGTGCTCGACCACACCGCCTTCGACGGGCTCACCGATGCGTACGACCGCGAGAGCATGGGCGCCTCGACCGAGCGCCTCAACCCTCGGTTCGCTGTGTCCAGGCAGGACCAGGATGCCGCTGCCGCGCGCTCTCATCAGCGTGCTGCGGCAGCCCGCGACGCAGGCCGCTTCGCGGCTGAGATCGCTCCGGTGGCGGTGCCGCAGCGTCGGGGCGAGCCACTCATCGTCGATACCGACGAGGGCATCCGTGCCGATACGACCGTCGACACCCTCGGTGGGCTGCGTCCCGCCTTCGCGAAGGACGGCTCGATCACCGCCGGCAATGCCTCTCAGATCTCAGATGGCGCAGCGGCGGTCGTGTTGACGACGCGCGAGCGCGCCGAGCGGGAGGGATGGTCGGTGATGGTCGTCGTCGGTGCCAATGGCCAGGTCGCCGGTCCCGACAACTCGCTCCACGAGCAGCCGGCCGCCGCGATCGAGCGGGCCCTGGCGAAGCAGGGTATGACGGTCTCGGAGCTCCATCTCGTCGAGATCAACGAGGCGTTCGGCGCCGTCGTGGCAGCCTCGGTGCGCCGGCTCGGTGTCTCTGCTGACATCGTCAACATCGACGGCGGCGGCATCGCGCTCGGGCACCCCATCGGCGCTTCCGGAGCACGGCTCGTCGTCCACCTCGCCCATGAGCTCGCGCGCCGCGGAGCCGGAGCAGCGGCCGCGGGTCTGTGCGGCGGCGGCGGTCAGGGCGAAGCGCTCATCCTGACGCGCTGAGCCCGCCTCGACCCGGGGTCAGCGCCGGCCGCGCTTGACCCGCTCCGCGAAGAGCTTGTCGCGGTCGACGTTCGAGTCGTCCGCCACGAGCCGCCCACGAGCACCGCGGTAGCTGTCGACGACGGCGCCGATCGCCAGCGCCATCGTGATGCCCCAGCTGAGCCATGCCAGGGCGGTGCGCCACGTGAACGGCTCGTCGCTGCGGGCCGAGCGGAGGAGCGTCACGCCACCGGTGATCGCGGAGAGGAGGCCGGTGCCGAAAAGGTACTTGCGCATACCACAAACGTAGCCGCCCGCAGGGGGCGCTGGGCGCGCGGGTAGGCTGGGATCACCGCCGATCGCAGCCTGGAGGCATGCATGAGCACCGCTGATTTCGTCGTCGTCGCCAACCGGCTTCCGGTTGACCGGAACACGGACGGTGGTGGGGACGGAGAATGGCGCCGTTCGCCGGGAGGGCTCGTCACCGCCCTCGAGCCCGTCATGCGCCGCACCGAGGGCGCGTGGGTCGGCTGGCCCGGAAAGCCCGACCTCGAGTTCGATCCGTTCGACTTCGACGGCATGCACCTCGTACCCGTCGCCCTCAGCGCCGCCGACGTCGAGGACTACTACGAGGGCTTCTCCAACGACACGATCTGGCCTCTCTACCACGACGTCATCGCCGCCCCGCGATACCGGCGCAACTGGTGGGAGGCATACCAGCGCGTGAACCGGCGCTTCGCCGAGGCTGCGGCTGCGGTGGCAGCGGACGGCGGAACCGTGTGGGTGCAGGACTACCAGCTGCAGCTCGTGCCGAAGATGCTGCGCGACATGCGTCCCGACCTCACGATCGGGTACTTCCACCACATCCCGTTCCCCGCTTACGGGCTGTACTCGCAGCTCCCGTGGCGGAAGCAGGTGCTGGAGGGCCTCCTGGGCGCTGACGTGATCGGTTTCCAGCGCGTGGCCGACGCCGGCAATTTCGCGCGCGCTGTGCGGCGTCAACTGCGGTACGAAACCAAGGCCAGCGGCATCCGCGTCCCCGCCCCGGGCGGAGGGCACCGCACGGCACTCGCCAAGGCGTTCCCGATCTCGATCTCGACCGACGACTACATCGAGCTCGCACAGCGTCCTGACATCCAGGCGCGGGCCGCGGAGATCCGCGAGGATCTCGGCAACCCCAAGACGGTCCTGCTCGGCGTCGACCGGCTGGACTACACGAAGGGCATCCGGCACCGCCTCAAGGCCTTCGGCGAGCTCATCGAGGATGGACGGGTCTCCGTCGAGGACGCCACTCTCGTGCAGGTCGCCAGCCCCAGCCGGGAGCGCGTCGAGTCGTACGTGCAGCTGCGCGACGAGATCGAGCTGACCGTCGCGCGCATCAACGGCGACCACGACACCTGGGGTCACAGCGCGATCCGCTACATGCACCAGGCGTTCCCGCGCGAAGAGATGGTGGCCCTCTTCCTCGCCGCCGACATCATGCTCGTCACCGCGCTCCGTGACGGCATGAACCTCGTCGCGAAGGAGTACGTCGCCAGTCGCATCGACAACCGCGGGGTACTCGTCCTGAGCGAGTTCGCCGGTGCTGCCGACGAACTCGCGAGCGCCGTGCGCATCAACCCGCACGACATCGACGGAATGAAGGATGCCATCGTGCGGGCGATCGAGATGCCCGCAGCCGAGCAGGGGAGGCGCATGCGGGCTCTCCGCAAGCGCGTCCGCGAACACGACGTCGACGACTGGTCGCGATCGTTCCTGGACGCGCTCGCGACCGCCGCTCAGTCCAATAGCCCGGCTGAGTCGGCTGCCACCGCGCGCGCCGTCTCGACCGCCGCCACCGAAGCGGAGCACAGCGCATGAGCGCCGTCGCGTACACATCGCCCGACGGTCTCGCAGAAGCCGTCGCGCGCGCAGCGAGCGCACGGCACCTCCTCATCGCGCTCGACTTCGACGGCACGCTCGCCCCGCTCGTCGATGAGCCGATGTCGGCCAGAATGCTGCCCGCCGCGCGCGACGCGCTCGCGCGGCTCGCTCACGCACCCGCGACGACGGTCGCGCTCGTGTCGGGTCGTACGCTCGAACACCTGGCCGAGATCTCCGAGCGCGAGCCGGATTCGCGGATACATCTCGCCGGCTCGCACGGCGCCGAGTTCTGGCATCCGGGCGCGGACTCCGCCCATGACAGCGACAGCGACGTCTCACTCCGCGACGAGCTCACGGCGCGCGCGGAGCAGATGATCGGAGGCCTCGACGGCGCATGGATCGAGCACAAGCGGTTCGGGTTCGCCCTCCACACGCGGTTGGCCGATCGGGAGCAGGCCGCCGAGGCAGCCACCCGGATCGATGATCTCGTCCGGACCGAGGCGCCCGCGTGGCGCCGCCGCACCGGCCAGGACATCCTCGAGTTCGCCTCGCGGCACGAGGGCAAGGACTCGGCCGTCCGCAGCCTCCGTGATCGGGTCGGGGCCGACGTCGTCCTCTTCGCCGGCGACGACGTGACCGACGAGGACGCGCTCGCCTCGCTCGACCCGGGCGACGTGGGGATCCGCGTGGGTGGGGGAGAGACGGTCGCTCAATACCGGGTGGCGGATGCCGCCGCCCTCGCGGTCCTGCTGGGACGGCTCGCCGAGGCCCGGGCGGGAGAATGAGCCCTGCCGCACGGGCATAGAATTCGAGAATGTCCGACAGCTCCGAGACCATCGACATCAAGCCCCGCAGTCGTGCCGTCACCGACGGCATCGAAGCCACGACCTCCCGAGGCATGCTCCGTGCCGTCGGAATGGGCGACGAGGACTGGGACAAGCCCCAGATCGGCATCGCCTCGAGCTGGAACGAGATCACCCCCTGCAACCTGAGCCTCGACCGGCTCGCGCAGGGTGCCAAGGAGGGCGTCCACTCGGGCGGCGGCTACCCGCTGCAGTTCGGCACCATCTCCGTCTCGGACGGCATCTCGATGGGCCACGAGGGCATGCACTTCTCCCTCGTGTCGCGCGAGGTCATCGCCGACTCGGTCGAGGCCGTCATCATGGCCGAACGCCTCGACGGCACGGTCCTGCTCGCCGGCTGCGACAAGTCGATCCCCGGCATGATGATGGCGAGCGCGCGCCTCGGCCTGTCGAGCGTCTTCCTGTACGCCGGCTCGACGATGCCGGGCTGGGTCAAGCTGAGCGACGGCACCGAGAAGGACGTCACGATCATCGACTCGTTCGAGGGTGTCGGCGCGTGCCGTGCCGGAAAGATGAGCGAGGCGGACCTCAAGCGCATCGAGTGCGCGATCGTCCCGGGGGAGGGTGCCTGCGGCGGGATGTACACCGCCAACACGATGGCCTCCGTCGGCGAGGCCCTCGGCCTCAGCCTGCCGGGCTCCGCCGCGCCGCCGTCGGCCGACCGCCGTCGCGACTACTACGCCCATCGCTCGGGCGAGGCCGTCGTCAACCTCCTGCGTCAGGGCATCACGACGAAGGACATCCTGACGAAGGAGGCGTTCGAGAACGCGATCGCCCTCGTCATGGCCCTCGGTGGCTCGACGAACGCCGTCCTCCACCTCCTCGCGATCGCCCGCGAGGCGGAGGTCGACCTGAGCCTGCACGACTTCAACCGCATCGGCGACAAGACGCCGCACGTCGCGGACATGAAGCCCTTCGGCCAGTACGTCATGAACGACGTCGACCGGCACGGCGGCATCCCCGTCGTCATGAAGGCCATGCTCGACGAGGGGCTGCTGCACGGCGACGCTCTGACCGTGACCGGAAAGACTCTCGCCGAGAACCTCCGCGACCTCGACCCGGAGCCGATCGACGGCAAGGTCATCCACACGTTCGACAACCCGATCCACGCCAGCGGCGGCATCACGATCCTGCACGGGTCGCTCGCCCCCGAGGGCGCCGTCGTCAAGACCGCAGGCTTCGACGCCGCGGTGTTCGAGGGGCCCGCGCGTGTGTTCGAGCGCGAGCGCGCGGCGATGGATGCCGTGGCGAACGGTGAGATCGAGCCGGGCTCGGTCATCGTCATCCGCTACGAAGGCCCGAAGGGTGGACCGGGCATGCGCGAGATGCTCGCCATCACCGCCGCCATCAAGGGCGCCGGGCTCGGAAAAGATGTACTACTCTTGACGGACGGACGATTCTCAGGCGGCACAACCGGCCTGTGCATCGGCCACATAGCACCCGAAGCGGTGGACGCAGGTCCCATCGCATTCGTGCGCGATGGTGATCTGATACGGGTCGATATCGCGGCTCGCTCCCTCGACCTACTCGTCGACGAGGCTGAGCTGAACGCCCGCCGCGACGGCTGGGCCCCTCTTCCCCCGCGCTATACCCGTGGCGTTCTGGCCAAGTACTCCAAGCTCGTGCGCTCCGCCGCGGAGGGCGCGACCACCGGCTGACTTCGGCTCCGACATCGTCTCCTCTTCTCCAGCGAGGTTCATCACCATGTCCACCGACATCTCCGCGGCCATTCCCCGGCCGCCGTCCCGCACACCCTCGGCACCCGTGATCACGGGAGCAGAAGCCGTTGTCCGATCGCTCGACAACCTCGGCGTCACCGAGGTCTTCGGGCTCCCGGGCGGCGCGATCATGCCCGTCTACGACCCGCTCATGGACGACGAGGCGGTGCGTCACATCCTCGTCCGTCACGAGCAGGGTGCAGGGCACGCGGCCGAGGGCTACGCCGCGGCATCCGGCCGGGTCGGCGTCACGATCGCCACCTCGGGCCCGGGCGCGACCAACCTCGTGACGGCGATCGCCGACGCGTACATGGACTCCGTCCCGCTCGTCTGCATCACCGGGCAGGTGTTCTCGACCCTCATGGGCACGGATGCCTTCCAGGAAGCCGACATCGTCGGCATCACGATGCCGATCACGAAGCACTCGTTCCTCGTGAAGACCGCCGAGGAGATCCCCGGCGCGATCGCCGCGGCGTTCGAGATCGCCGGCACCGGCCGCCCCGGCCCGGTTCTCGTGGACATCACGAAGGACGCTCAGCAGAACAGCGCGCCGTTCGTGTGGCCGCCGAAGATCGACCTGCCGGGATATCGTCCGGTGACCAAGGCGCACGGCAAGCAGATCCAGGCGGCTGCGCAGCTTCTCGCCGAGTCGCACAAGCCCGTGCTGTACGTGGGCGGCGGTGTCATCCGCGGCGGCGCATCCGACGAGCTGCTGACGCTCGCGGAGGCGACCGGCGCACCCGTGGTCACGACGCTCATGGCGCGCGGCGCCTTCCCCGACTCGCACCCGCAGCACCTCGGCATGCCGGGCATGCACGGCACGGTGCCCGCGGTGCTCGCGCTGCAGGAGTCCGATCTGATCGTCGCCCTCGGTGCGCGCTTCGACGACCGTGTGACCGGCAAAGCGTCGTTGTTCGCGCCGCACGCCAAGGTCGTGCACGTCGACATCGATCCGGCCGAGATCTCGAAGATCCGCTTCGCCGACGTCCCGATCGTGGGCGATGTGCGCGACGTGCTGGTCGACCTCGAGTCGGCCTTCCGCGGCGTCATCGGCGACGGCAAGCCCGACACGACCGAGTGGTGGGCCTACCTCGACGGGCTGCGCGAGGAGTTCCCGCTCGGTTACGCCCCGACGACCGACGGGCTGCTGTCGCCGCAGCACGTGATCCAGCGGATCGGCGAGCTCACGGGCCCCGAGGGCGTCTACGCCTCGGGCGTCGGCCAGCACCAGATGTGGGCCGCACAGTTCATCAAGTACGAGCGCCCCAACTCATGGCTCAACTCCGGCGGCGCCGGCACGATGGGCTACGCGGTGCCCGCTGCCATGGGTGCGAAGGTCGCTCAGCCGGAGCGCGTCGTCTGGGCGATCGACGGCGACGGCTGCTTCCAGATGACGAACCAGGAGCTCGCGACCTGCGTCATCAACCAGATCCCGATCAAGGTCGCGATCATCAACAACTCGTCGCTGGGCATGGTGCGGCAGTGGCAGACGCTGTTCTTCGATGGCCGTCACTCGAACACCGACCTGAACACCGGCCACGGAACGGCGCGCGTCCCCGATTTCGTCAAGCTCGGCGAAGCGTACGGCTGCCTCGCCATCCGGGTCGAGACCGAGGACCAGATCGACGACGCCATCAAGCTCGCCCTCGAGACGAACGATCGCCCCGTCGTGATCGATTTCGTCGTGAGCGCCGACGCGATGGTGTGGCCGATGGTCCCGCAGGGTGTGAGCAACAGCTACATCCAGTACGCCCGCGAGCACGCGCCCGCATTCGACGAGGAGGCCTGAGATGTCGCGCCACGTGCTGAGCCTCCTGGTGGAGGACAAGCCGGGTCTGCTGACCCGTGTCGCCGGGCTGTTCGCCCGACGCGGCTTCAACATCGAGTCGCTCGCCGTCGGCGTCACCGAGGTGCCGGGGCTCTCGCGCATCACGGTCGTCGTCGATGTCGAGGAGTTGCCGCTCGAGCAGGTGACCAAGCAGCTGAACAAGCTCGTGAACGTCATCAAGATCGTCGAGCTCGACTTCTCGTCGTCGGTGCAGCGCGAGCACATCCTCATCAAGGTGCGGGCCGACAACCAGACCCGCTCGAACGTGATCGAGGTCGCGAACCTGTTCCGCGCCGCGATCGTCGACTACGCCCCCGACGCGCTGGTGGTCGAGGTGACCGGAGACCGCGGCAAGATCGACGCGATCCTCCGCGCCTTCGAGCCCTTCGGCATCAAGGAGCTGGCCCAGTCCGGCCTGCTCGCCATCGGGCGCGGCGGCAAGAGCATCACCGAGCGCGTTCTGCGCGGCTGACCTTCCGAACCACGAATCAAGGAGAAACACACGAACATGGCCGAGATCTTCTACGACGACCACGCCGACCTGTCCATCATCCAGGGCAAGAAGGTCGCGATCGTCGGCTACGGCTCGCAGGGACACGCCCACGCCCAGAACCTCCGCGACTCCGGTGTCGAGGTCGTCATCGCGCTCAAGGACGGCTCGAAGTCAGCCGCGAAGGCGCAGGACGAGGGCTTCGAGGTCAAGAACGTCGCGGATGCCGCAGAGTGGGCCGACCTCATCATGATCCTGGCTCCCGATCAGCACCAGCGCTCGATCTACGCCGACTCCATCAAGGACAAGCTCACGGCGGGCAAGACCCTCGCGTTCGCGCACGGCTTCAACATCCGCTTCGGCTACATCGACGCTCCCGAGGGCGTCGACGTCATCCTCGTCGCCCCGAAGGCCCCGGGCCACACGGTGCGCCGCGAGTTCGTCGCGGGTCGCGGCATCCCCGACATCATCGCCGTCGAGCGCGACGCGTCCGGCTCGGCCTGGGACACCGCGCTTTCGTACGCGAAGGCCATCGGCGGCACCCGCGCGGGTGTCATCAAGACCACCTTCACGGAGGAGACCGAGACCGATCTCTTCGGCGAGCAGGCCGTGCTCTGCGGTGGCATGAGCCACCTCGTCCAGTACGGCTTCGAGACGCTGATCGAGGCCGGCTACCAGCCCCAGATCGCGTACTTCGAGGTGCTGCACGAGCTCAAGCTGATCGTCGACCTCATGTGGGAGGGCGGCATCGCCAAGCAGCGCTGGTCGATCTCCGACACCGCCGAGTACGGCGACTACGTCTCCGGCCCGCGCGTGATCTCGCCGGAGGTCAAGGAGAACATGAAGGCCGTGCTCGCCGATATCCAGTCGGGCGCGTTCGCGCAGCGCTTCATCGCCGACCAGGACAACGGCGCCACCGAGTTCCTCGGCCTCCGCGAGAAGGAGCAGGGTCACCCCATCGAGGCGACCGGCAAGGAGCTGCGCGGCCTCTTCGCCTGGAAGCAGCAGGACAGCGACTACATCGAGGGCAGCGCCGCGCGCTGACCCGTCACGAGCGGCACCGTCCGCTCCGCGACCCTCGGCGGCACCCCGTCGAGCCCGGCCTCGTGCCACGGAAGCCCGGTCCCCATCAGGGGCCGGGCTTTCGGCGTGCCCCCACAGTCGTGACCTTTTACGATGGATGCATGCCCGTCCGTAAGAAGCAGTTCGCTCGCGCGCGCCTGGGGGCGGTGTGCGTCGCAGCTTCTGTGATCGCGGGGGCGATCACCGCACCGTCCGCCTGGTCGGTCACCGCCGATGAGATCGAGGTCGTCCCGCGATCGGACGCCCCGGTTGCGCCCGTGATCCCGGATGAGGAATCGGACGAGGGCGTCCCGACGCCCGCGCCGGGTGAGACCGAGACGCCGTCGCCCGCGCCGACCAGCGAACCGTCGCCGACGGATGGCGAGCCGACTCCGGCGCCGACCACGAGTCCGGCACCGAGCCCGTCCTCTCCGGTGGACCCCTCGCCGACGGTACCCGTCGAGCAGCCGCCCGCGCCGACGCCGCCGCGCATCGAGACCGACGCCCAGGTCGAGCTGCGCGCTTCCACTGCTATCCGACTCGGCGCCTTGCTGCGGCTCGCGCCGCGTGGTACCGACATGGCAACGCCCACCCCCGAACCGAGCGACGCGGTCCACATCGACGGCGGTCCTGACGTGGGCGGGTCGGCGCAGCTCGGCGCTTCCGTCCCCGCTGAAGACCCGACGGGGCGGACCGACGCGGTCCGAGTCGGATCGTTGTACGACGGGTCGGGCGAGGAACTCACGCGACCCGTCGTCTGGGCGCCGTGGGCCGGAGCGCTCGCTCTGGCCGGCGCCGGTGTCGCGATTCTGGTGCTGCGCGGCGGTCGTCAGATCGGTCGCTGATCGGCGCGGCACGGCGCCGCGCCCGTGCCGGCCGTGGTCGCGCGGTACTCTGAGCAGGTGACGAGCCGCGATGACGACGCCCTGAGCTGGGCGGGGGACGACGATCCGACACTCGTGTCCGCGGCCACGGGTCAGCCCACGCCGGCGGTATCCGGCCCTAGGGAGAACGATTCCACGGAGACGGCGTCCGACCTGCCTGCCGAGTCGGCGGAGCACCCCTCGTCCGAGGGCCTGAGCAGTGCTGCTCTCATCTCGCTCGGTGTCCTCGGCGGGATCTATCTGCTGTACTCGATCGGCTGGTTCGTCGGCGGCATGCGCGTCCACAACCTGAGCGGACTGCTCGGGATCGAGACGGCCGTCACCATCCCGGTGCTCGTGCTCGCCGTCGCCGCGCCGGCGATCTGGTTCACGGCCGCCTACATCCTCACCCGGAGCTCGCGCGTGTGGATACGATTCGCCTGGCTCGTCGCGGGAGCGCTGCTTCTCGTTCCGTGGCCCTTCGCGACGCTCGGGGCGGTGAGCTGATGGTGTCGAACGAAGCGCAGCCGTCACGGAAGGCGCCCCCGGTATGGCGGGTGGCGACTGTCGCGGGCGCGTTCGGTCTGTTCTACGCGTATGCGGTCTGGGCGGCGGTCCCGCTCCTCTTCGCGCCCTCTCCGGCACGCACCGCTGTCGGGTGGGTGGCCGTGGTCGCCGCGGTCGTGATGCCGATCGTGATCTTCGCCGGGGGCTTCGCGCTCGGTTGGCGCCGGCCGTCCTGGGCGTTCGCGCTCATTCTGCTGGGCGGCCTCGGGCTTGCATCCGTGTTCTTCCTCAACGTCATCTCGTTCGCGCTCACCTCCGGTGCGGTCTGACGCGGCGGAACGTCACACGGTCATGGGTGTCGCCGACGCCGCGCTAGGCTGAGACGACCCGCCGCACCGCCGTCGGCTGTCGTGGCGACCACCCGTTCCGCGCTTCTGCGCATGCTCCAGAGGATCGTCCGTGCCCCAGCCCGTCGTGCTCATCGCCGAAGAACTCTCGCCCGCCACGATCGATGCCCTCGGTCCTGATTTCGAGATCCGATCCGTCGACGGCGCCGACCGTGCCGCGCTGCTGCCGGCTCTCGCCGACGCGCATGCTGTGCTGATCCGATCGGCGACCAAGATGGATGCCGAGGCGATCGCTGCCGCGCCCTCGCTGAAGGTCATCGCTCGCGCGGGCGTCGGACTCGACAACGTCGACATCAAGGCCGCAACTGCTGCCGGTGTGATGGTGGTCAACGCTCCGACATCCAACATCATCTCCGCGGCCGAGCTCACCGTCGGCCACATCCTCAGCCTTGCGCGCCACATTCCCGCGGCTCACGCGTCGCTCGCGACCGGTGCGTGGAAGCGCTCGTCCTTCACCGGAACCGAGCTGTTCGAGAAGACCGTGGGCATCATCGGCCTCGGCCGTATCGGTGCGCTGATCGCTGCGCGACTGCAGGCATTCGGCGTCAACGTCGTGGCATACGACCCCTACGTCACTCCCACCCGTGCACAGCAGCTCGGCGTGACGCTGTTGAGCCTCGACGACCTGCTCGCGCAGAGCGATTTCGTCACGATCCACATGCCCAAGACGCCTGAGACGACCGGCATGATCGGCGCCGAGCAGTTCGCGCGCATGAAGAAGTCCGCCTACGTCGTCAACGTCGCTCGCGGCGGCCTGATCGACGAGGAGGCCCTCTACGCCGCTCTCACGACCGGCGAGATCGCCGGGGCGGGGCTCGACGTGTTCACGAGCGAGCCGCCGAAGGAGGACGGCACGGCGTACCCGCTGCTCTCTCTGCCGAACGTCGTCGTCACGCCGCACCTCGGCGCGTCGACCGATGAGGCTCAGGAGAAGGCGGGCGTCTCGGTCGCGAAGTCGGTCAAGCTCGCTCTCGAGGGCGACCTCGTGCCCGATGCCGTCAACGTCGCCGGGGGTGTCATCGACCCCTTCGTCCGCCCCGGCATCGCGCTCGTCGAGCAGCTCGGCCAGATCTTCACGGGTCTTGCGCCCAGCGCACTGACGAGCCTCGACATCGAGGTCCGCGGCGAGCTGGCCGCCTACGACGTGAGCGTGTACCGTCTCGCCGCGCTGAAGGGCATCTTCACCAATATCGTCAGCGAGAACGTCTCGTACGTGAACGCACCGCTCTTCGCCGAGCAGCGCGGCATCGAGACTCGTCTCATCGTCGAGGCCGACAGCCCGCTCTACCGCAACATCACCATTCTCCGGGGCACCCTCTCCGACGGGTCGGTCCTGACGGTCGAGGGCACTCTCGCCGGAACGCGGATGGTTCCGAAGGTGGTCGGTATCAACGGTTACGAGGTCGAGGTGCCGATCGAGCGTCACCACGTCGTCATGCGCTACGCCGACCGGCCCGGCATCGTCGCGATCTACGGCCAGAAGCTGGGGGAGGCGGGCATCAACATCGCCGGTCTGCAGGTCGCGCGGCCGGACGCCTCGGGCCGCGCGCTCTCGGTGCTCACGGTCGATTCGCCGGTGCCCGACCACCTTCTCGACGAGATGCGCGAGGCCGTGGCCGCAGACCTGTTCCGCCAGATCGAGCTGACCGAGGTCTGAGTGCTCTATTCGATGCCCGGGGCGGATTCGTCCCGGGCATCGGTCATGGTCGGGCGACGCTGAGCACCAGCCGGATGAGTGCGTCGAAGTCTTCGCCCTGGGGGAGTGGACCCACGACAGCGCCCGCCCCCAGCGCGTTGTTGAAGTAGAGGCCGTCGCCGACCAGAAGCACGAGCTGCAGCGCCGTCTCGTCGCGCGTGTGCTCGCGGAGCGCCTCTTCCCACAGGGTGCGGACGTCGCGCAGCGCGGCGCTCGCGGCGGGGTGACCGCTCTGAGCCAGACGGGAACCGGCCAAGAGCGCGCGATCGAGCGCGCTGTCCTCCATCACCGACGTGCGGAGATAGGCCGCGACGATCCCCTCGGGATGCTGCGCCATGTCGTCGACGTCGAGACGCGCGAGCTCCATCATCCGCTCCAGGAGGGCCGTCTCGAGCGCCTCCTTCGAGGCGTAGTGGTACAGCAGCCCTCCCTTCGAGACCCCGGCTGCGGCGGCGACAGCGTCCATCGTGGCGCCGCGGGCTCCGTCGGAGATCAGGAGATTCTCGTATGCGTCGAGCACGCTCTCGCGTGCGCGTGGGGGACGACTCATGTCCTCAATCCTCTCGCGTCTCGGCGTTCGGTCCTGTTACTATACCGGCTGGACGGTGAACTAATGACGTTGACAGAAGAGATCGCAATCGCAGACGGCCAGGGCCGGCGGGTCGGCTGGCGGGGGTGGGCCGCGCTCGGCGTGCTGATGCTGCCGGTGCTGCTCGTATCGGTGGACAACACGGTGCTGAGCTTTGCGCTGCCCGAGATCGCACGAGCCCTGAGTCCCACCAGCGCGCAACAGCTCTGGATCATCGACGTGTATCCGCTCATCCTCGCGGGACTCCTCGTGACGATGGGGTCGCTCGGCGATCGCTTCGGTCGGCGCCGGATGCTGCTGGTCGGCGCGACCGGGTTCGCAACGGTCTCCGCCCTGGCGGCTTTCGCGCCCAACGCCGAGATGCTCATCGCGGCGAGGGCGGCGATGGGCGTGTTCGGCGCCATGCTGATGCCGTCGACGCTGTCGCTGCTGCGAAGCATCTTCACCGACCGGGACCAGCGCCGGCTCGCCATCGCGGTCTGGGCCTCGATGTTCTCGGCGGGCGCCGCGCTCGGTCCGATCGTCGGCGGCGTGCTGCTCGAGCATTTCAGCTGGGGGTCGGTGTTCCTCATGGCGGTGCCGGTACTCGTGCCGCTGCTCGTGCTCGCGCCCTTCCTCGTTCCCGAGAGCCGCGATCCGCGGCCGGGGCGCATCGATCCGATCGGCATCGCCCTGTCGATGCTGACGATGGTGCCGATCGTCTACGCCATCAAGGACTTCGCGGTGAAGGGGTGGGGCATCACCCCGCCGCTGCTGTTCGCGCTCGGACTGGTGTTCGGCTGGCTCTTCGTGCGGCGCCAGCTTCGCGTGAACGAACCGATGCTCGACATGCGACTGTTCTCACGGGGCACCTTCAGTGGTGCGCTGCTGGTCAACCTCCTGAGCGTCGTGGCCCTCGTCGGGTTTCTGTACTTCGTGACGCAGCATCTGCAGCTGATCGTCGGTCTCTCGCCGCTGCAGGCCGGGCTCGCGCTCGTGCCCGGTCTGGCCATGATGATCGTCGCGGGCCTGGGAGTCGTGCCCATCTCGCGCCGGGTGTCGCCTCGCATCGTCGTGCCCGCGGCACTGACGCTGTCAGCCGCCGGGTACGTCATGATCGCACTCCTGACCGACGCCGAGAGCATGATCGAGCTCGTGCTCGCGTTCGCCCTGCTGGGTATGGGCATCGGCGCGGCGGAGACGGTGTCGAACGAACTCGTGCTCGCGAGCGCCCCGCCGGCGAAGGCCGGAGCGGCCAGTGCAGTGTCCGAGACTGCGTACGAGGTGGGCGCCGTGCTGGGAACAGCGGTGCTCGGCGGCATCCTCACCGCGATGTATCGCGTCGGCATGGCGGTCCCCGAAGGGGTGCCAGCCGAGGCCGCTGATGCAGCGCGCGAGACTCTCGCGGGAGCCGTCAACGTCGCGCAGGGTCTGCCCGAGCCGATCGGACGTCAGCTGATGGATGCAGCCGCGCACGCGTTCGACTCCGGCGTCGGCGTGACCGCCGCCATCGGCGCTGTGCTCGTCGTCTGCGCAGGCATCATCGCGGCCACTACGCTGAAGGGATCCCACTCGCGGCCCGCCGAGCACTGAGCGCTCGGCGCGCCGCTTCACCGAGAACGAGGAGAGCGATGTCGCGCGTCGTGAAGCTGGCCGTGATTCCGGGCGACGGAATCGGTCCCGAGGTCGTCGCCGAGGCCGAGAAGGTGCTCGACGCGGCCGTGGCGGGGACGGATGTGGTCATCGACAGGACGCGGTTCGCGCTCGGTGCGGCGCGCTACCTCGAGACCGGTGACACGCTCACGGACGACGACCTCGCGGCCATCGCGGGGCACGACGCGATCCTCCTCGGCGCGGTCGGGGGAGTGCCCGGCGACCCGCGGCTGCGCGACGCGAACATCGAGCGGGGACTCCTGCTCAAGCTTCGCTTCGAGCTCGACCACTACGTCAACCTCCGGCCGTCGAAGCTGTATCCGAGCGTTCCGGGTCCGCTCGCCGACCCCGGGGAGATCGACTTCGTCGTGGTCCGCGAGGGCACCGAGGGGCCGTACGTCGGCAACGGCGGCAGCATCCGCCGCGGCACCCCGCACGAGGTCGCGAACGAGACCTCGGTGAACACCGCTTTCGGTGTCGAGCGTGTCGTGCGCTACGCGTTCGATCTGGCCGAGCGCCGGCGGCAGAAGCTGACGCTGGTGCACAAGACGAACGTCCTCGTGCACGCGGGCGGGATCTGGAAGCGCATCGTGGACGAGGTGGCGGCTGAGCACCCCGACGTCGCCGTAGACTATCTCCACGTCGACGCGGCGACGATCTTCCTGGTCACGAACCCGGGCCGCTTCGATGTGATCGTCACCGACAACCTCTTCGGTGACATCCTGACCGACTTGGCCGGCGCCGTCACCGGAGGCATCGGCCTCGCCGCTTCGGGGAACATCAACCCCGACGGCGCGTTCCCCTCGATGTTCGAGCCCGTTCACGGATCGGCGCCCGACATCGCGGGCCAGCAGAAGGCCGACCCCACGGCCGCGATCCTCTCCGTCTCGTTGCTGCTCGATCACCTCGGGCTCACGGAGGCCGCTCGACGCGTGACACGCGCGGTCGAGGCTGACATCGCGGACCGCAGCTCGGACCCGCGCACCACGACACAGATCGGCGACGCGATCACGGCTCGACTCCAGGCGTAGCCTGGAAGCCGCCCGCCGCCCGACATTCTCTGGGAAGACAGATGACGCTCCTCGAAAACGACCCCGACGCCGGACTCGAAGCCCTCGAGTTCGCCGTCACGCGAAACCTCACCGCAGCCTCGGCTGCCCGTCGCGAGGAGATCCTCGCGAATCCCGGGTTCGGCACCCACTTCACCGACCACATGGTGGACATCTGCTGGTCGGTCCGGGGCGGCTGGCACCGCCCGCGCGTCCAGCCGTACGGTCCGATCACCCTCGATCCGGCTGCGGCGGTGCTGCACTACGGCCAGGAGATCTTCGAGGGCATCAAGGCCTATCGTCACGCCGACGGCTCGGTCCATACCTTCCGACCCGACCAGAACGGTCGGCGGCTCCAGCGCTCCGCGCGCCGCCTCGCGCTGCCCGAGCTGCCGGTCGAATGGTTCATCCAGTCGCTCCGCGAGCTCATCGCCGTCGATGGGGATTGGGTGCCCTCCGGCGCTGATCAGTCGCTCTATCTGCGGCCGTTCATGTTCGCGAAGGAGGCGTTCCTCGGCGTGCGCCCCGCGAACAAGGTCGCGTACTACCTGATCGCGAGCCCGGCGGGTGCTTACTTCACCGGGGGAGTGAAGCCCGTCTCGATCTGGCTCAGCGAGGACTACGCCCGCGCAGGCAAGGGCGGCACGGGCGCCGCCAAGACCGGCGGCAACTACGCGTCGAGCCTGCTCCCGCAGGCCGAGGCGTACGAGAACGAATGCGACCAGGTCGTCTTCCTCGATCAGGACCGCAACGTGGAGGAGCTCGGCGGCATGAACGTCGTGTTCGTCTACAAGGACGGCACGATCGTCACGCCGCAGTCCGACTCGATCCTCGAAGGGATCACCCGCGACTCGATCCTGCAGCTCGCGCGCGACCGTGGGCACAAGGTCGAGGGACGCGCCGTCTCGCTCGACGAGTGGCGCCAGGGCGTGGCATCCGGTGACATCGTCGAGGTCTTCGCCTGCGGTACCGCTGCCGTCGTGACGCCGATCGGGATTCTCAAGGGCCACGACTTCTTCGACGAGCAGCCGGTCGGCGAGCTCGCCCTGTCGCTGCGCGAAGAGCTCACCGACATCCAGTACGGACGACGCGAAGACAAGCACGGCTGGCTCGTGCGATTGGACGGCTGAGATGAAGATCGTACGGTTCTCCCACAACGAGGCCATCCGCTACGGCATCCTCGACGGCACCGACCTGGTGACCCTGGCAGGCGACCCGATGTACGCGGGCTACGACACGACGGGCGAGCGCGTTGCGCTCAGCGACGCCGTGCTGCTGGCTCCCGTCATCCCGCGATCCAAGATCATCGCCGTCGGCCGGAACTACCGCGAGCACGCCGCGGAGTTCGGCAATGAGGTGCCCGCGGAACCCTTGCTGTTCTTCAAGCCGAACACCTCGGTGATCGGTCCCGGCGACGCCATCATCCGCCCGACCCAGTCGCAGCAGGTGGACTTCGAGGGCGAGCTCGCCGTCGTCATCGGCAAGGTCACCCGCAACGTCTCCGCCGACGACGCGCTAAGCCATGTGTTCGGCTACTCGATCGCGAACGATGTCACGGCACGCGACCTGCAGCGCAGCGACGGCCAGTGGACGCGGGCGAAGGGCTTCGACACGTTCTGCCCGCTCGGGCCGGCGATCGAGACCGAGTTCGACCCGTCGCAGGCCGAGCTCGTGGCGCGCGTCAACGGGGACGAGAAGCAGCGTGCACCGCTGACGGACATGGTCCACGGTGTCGCCGACCTCATCGCCTACGCCTCTGCGGCGTTCACGCTGCTGCCGGGCGACGTCATCCTGACGGGAACGCCTGCCGGCGTCGGTCCGCTCGTCGCGGGCGATGTCGTGGAGGTCGAGATCGATGGTCTCGGCATCCTGCGCAACATCGTCCGGGATGCCTGACACGATCGGAACTCCTGCTCCGAGCGCGGCGTCCGCCGGCGTCCCACGGGAGGTCGTGCGGCGCCGCGCGCTGGTCGTGCTCTCGCTCGGCCAGGTGCTCGGCGGCATCGGTTTCGGGTCGACCATCTCGCTCGGAGCGGTCATCACCGAGCGGCTCACGGGCGACGAGGCTCTGGCGGGTCTCCCGACTGCTGCGGTGACGCTGGGGGCTGCTCTGCTGGCGGTGCCGTTGGCCTCGTTCGCGTCGCGGTCGGGGCGACGCCCGGCGCTCGCCCTCGGGATGCTGCTGGCGCTCGTCGGCGTCGCGCTCGTGGTCGTGGGGACGGCGGCAGCGCTGTTCCCGGTTCTGCTCGTCGCCTTCGCGTTGATCGGCGCCGGCCAGGCCGCGAATCTGCAGTCCCGGTTCGCCGCGACCGATCTCGCGACCGATCGCACGCGCGGGCGCGACCTCTCGATCGTCGTGTGGGCGACCACCATCGGCGCTGTGCTCGGTCCGAACCTGATCGGCGCCGGTGAGGCGCTCGGCGACGTGGTGGGGATGCCTCCCCTGACCGGGCCGTACCTCTTCACGGCGGTCGCGCAGCTGCTGGCCATCGCCTTATACCTCGTCGCTCTGCGGCCCGACCCGCTGTTGCTCGCGCGCACGGCGAGCGCCGAGGCACCCCAGGCGCCGGCGACGCGCCGGGCGCAGGCCGACCGACCCGGTGCCGCCCGATACGCCGTGCTCGCGATCGCCGGATCGCACGGGGTCATGGTGTCGGTCATGGCGATGACGCCTCTGCATCTCGTCCACCACGGTGCGGAACTCTCGGTCGTCGGGCTCACCATCAGCCTGCACATCGCCGGCATGTATGCGCTGTCACCTCTCTTCGGCATCCTCGCCGACCGTCTCGGGCGCGTGGCGACGGTCCTGCTCGGTCAGGCTCTGCTCGCCGCCTCGCTCGTCGTCGCCGCGATGGGAGCCGACTCGGCCCTCGCTGTCACTGCCTCACTGATTCTGCTCGGGCTCGGCTGGAGCGGAGCCACCGTGGCGGGATCGGCGCTGCTCACCGAGGCGTCGTCGCCGGAGCGCCGGACCGCGCGTCAGGGACGCAGCGACGCCATCATGAACGTCGTCGGGGCCGCGGGCGCCGCCGCGGCCGGGGGAGTGTTGGGCGTCCTCGGCTACGCGGGTCTAGCGGTGTGCGCTCTCGCTGTCGTCGCTGTCGTCGTGATCGGCGGACTTCTGGCTGGCCGGTCTATGCGTTCGCCCGACCGTTCGAACCACCCCGTCGGCACCTAGACCCTGGGCCGCTCAGCGGCAAGCATTTTGCTCCGGGGCGGAAGGCTGGCACCGTGGAGTCATGAGCCACCGCGCACAGTTGATCATCGCCCTCGTCTCGAGCGCGATCCTCTTCCTCTCGATCGCGCTGATGTTCGCGCTGGTGATCATCAGCTTCTTCACCGATGGCATCGACTTCGCGGGTGATTCCCACATCGCCGATGCGCTCGCGTCGACCGGGTGGGCACTGACAGCGTGACGCCGCCCACCGCCGTGCTCCGCTGATCAGCCGAGGAGGGCGGTCGCGGCCAGCTCGACGTCGGCCTCGTCGTTGAAGACGTGGAACGCGATGCGCGCATTGCCGCGACGGCCGGATGCCGCCACCCCGGCGGACGTCAGCCGTGCGAGATCCGTACCGGCGGGGTCGGGCCACGTGACGATCGGGGTCGCCCGCAGAGGCTCGGGAAGTCCGAGCCGCTCGCGAAAGGCTGAGGCGAGACCGGTCACCCGCGCGTGCAGGGCCGCAGGGTCGGCATCCGCGAACATCGCCAGTGCTGGTTCGGCGCCCACCATCGCCTGCCACGCTGGCGACACATCGAAGCGCCGCGCCGAGCGCGCGAGTGACGCGTCGACGCCGTAGCACGCGGCCCACGGGTCCTCGCCGGCGTACCATCCGGCGTGGAGGGGTGTGAGCGTCGCTGCGAAGTCGTCGGCGAGCACGAGGAACGCCACGCCGCGAGGCGCGCACAGCCACTTGTACGTGTGGCAGACGAGGGCGTCGAACTGCCCGGCGTCGAGGGGGAGCCAGCCCGCCGCCTGCGTCGCGTCGCAGAGGGTGCGTGCTCGGGCACGCTGCGCGGCCTCGGCGATCGCGGCCGCGTCGGCGACCTCTCCCGTGGCCGACTGCACGATCGAGAATGCGACCAGGTCGACATCCGGAGTGATCGCGTCGGCGAGGTCGGCGAGCGGGACGGCGCGGACTCGGATGCCGCGCCCGGCGTGCGCGAACGGGAGAACGAGCGAGGAGAACTCGCCCTCGGGGCACAGCACGGTTGCGCCATCGGGGAGCGAAGCCGCGATCATGCCGACCAGGACCGACGTCTGCGACCCGATGGCCACGTGCTCGGGGTCGGTCGACACCAATCGGGCGAAGTGGGCGCGGCAACGCTCGGCCACGTCCGCGTAATGAACGAGATCGGGCCGGGCATCGAGGTCGGCGACGACCGCCGCCCGCGTCGCGACCGTCGGCAGGCCCGTGCTGCAGGCGGCGAGATAGCCCCGAGCCCCCGGGAACGCGGCGTGAAGCTCCTCCGGTGTGAGAGTCGTCGTCTGCATGCATCCATGCTGCGCGATCGTGACCTATTGGTCTACGGCAGGATTTGCATACAAAGCATCACGCCTAGTTATCTATCCGGATGGATACCCCGGACTATCGTCTCGACGTCACCGAGTTGCGCGTCGTGCGCGCCGTCGCCGACGGTGGCTCCATCACGGCGGCAGCGACGGCCCTGGGCTACAGTCAGCCGGCCGTGAGCCAGCAGATCAAGCGGCTGGAACAGCGCCTCGGCGTGCCGGTCGTCGAGCGGGTCGGGCGACGGATGCGGCTCACCGAAGCAGGCCGCGTGATCGCCCGGCACGCGGCGGCGGTCGCGACGGTCATCGAGGCGGCCTCCGGTGAACTGGCCGAGCTCGCCGGATTGCGGTCGGGGACCGTGCGCATGGTCGGCTTCCCCTCCGCTTCGCCGACGGTGCTGCCGCGGCTGATGGACCGGCTCGCCCCGGCGGAGCCGGGGCTGACCCTGACATACGTCGAGGCGGAGCCGCCCGAGGCGATCGCCGATGTGCGCGCAGACCGGGCCGACATCGCTCTGACGTTCGGTTACCCGGGTGATCGGAGCGACCCGCACGGTGAGAACGTCCGAGGACTCGACACCGAGGCCATCGGGTACGACGACCTGCTGGCGGTGCTGCCGGCCGACCACCCTGCCGCCCGCGGGTCGGGGGCCATCGAGATCGCGCCACTTGCGCACGAGGCCTGGATCGCCGGATGCCCCCGCTGCCGTGGTCATCTGCTCGAGGTGTGCGGCCGAGCCGGGTTCGAGCCCGCGATCCGCTTCGAGACCGACAATTTCGTCGCGGTCGAGCAGCTCGTGGCCCAGGGGATCGGTGTCGCCACTCTTCCCGGGCTCGCGGTCGCGTCATTCCCTCTCCTCCCCGGTGTGGTGACGCGACCGCTTCCCGCGAGCGAACGCCGCGCCATCCACGCGGTCTCCGCGGGCGGAGCGGGCCGGGTTCCCGCGGTGGCATCGGTCCTCGGCCACCTGCGGGCCGTCGTCGCGGAGCTCACCGGCGGCGACGCTCACGAGAACTAAGCTGGAGGGGATGTCCACCGCACCGCACCCCGCCACCACGACCGCCGCCGGAACCGATGTCCGCGTGCGGTTCTGCCCGTCGCCGACCGGTCTGCCGCACGTCGGCCTCATCCGCACGGCCCTGTTCAACTGGGCCTACGCGCGCCACAACGGCGGCAAGATGGTCTTCCGCATCGAAGACACCGACGCCGCGCGCGACAGCGAGGAGAGCTACCAGCAGCTGCTCGAAGCGCTGCGGTGGCTCGAGATCGACTGGGATGAGGGCGTCGAGAAGGGCGGCCCTCACGCGCCGTACCGCCAGTCGCAGCGCCACGAGATCTACCGCCAGGTGCTCGACAAGCTCATCGCCGCCGGGGTCGTCTACGAGTCGTACTCGACCGCCGAGGAGATCGACGCCCGCAACGAGGCGAACGGCCGCGCGAAGCAGCTCGGCTACGACAACTTCGACCGTGACCTCACCGACGAGCAGAAGGCCGCCTTCCGTGCCGAGGGTCGCGAGCCCGCATGGCGCCTGCGCGTGCCCGACCACGACCTCACCTTCGTCGATCTCATCCGCGGCGAGGTGACCTTCCCCGCCGGGTCGTTCCCCGACTTCGTCATCGTTCGCGCCGGCGGCGTTCCGCTCTACACGTTCGTGAACCCCGTCGACGACGCGCTGATGGGCATCACGCACGTCCTGCGCGGCGAGGACCTCATGCCGTCGACCGCACGTCAGCTCGCGCTGTACGCGGCTCTCATCGAGGCGGGCGTCACGGATTTCGTCCCCCGCTTCGGCCACATGCCCCTCGTCCTCGGCGAGACCGGCAACAAGAAGCTGTCGAAGCGCGACCCGAAGGCCGATCTCTTCCTGCAGCGCGAGAAGGGCTTCATCCACGAGGGGCTCTTGAACTACCTGTCGCTCCTCGGCTGGTCTATCGCTCCCGACCGCGACGTGTTCACGCGCGATGAGCTGATCGCCGCGTTCGACATCGCGGACGTGAACCCGAACCCGGCCCGCTTCGACCAGAAGAAGGCCGAGTCGATCAACGGCGACCACGTGCGCATGCTCGCCCCCGACGACTTCGCCGAGCGCCTCGTGCCCTACCTCGCCGGCGCCGGGCTGATCGAGAACCCTCCCACCGCGGCGCAGCGCGAGATCCTCGAGGCCGCGGCGCCCCTCGTCCAGGAGCGGATGCAGCTGCTCGGAGATGCACCGGGTCTGCTCGGTTTCCTGTTCCGCTCCGAGGTCGCGTACGACGACGATGCGCTCTCGGGTCTTCCGGCGAACGCGGGGGAGGTGCTCGTCGCGTCGGTCGGCGCCCTCGAGCTCGTTCCCGAGCAGGGCTTCACCGCAGCCGCGGTGCAGGATGCCCTCGCGCCCGCCGTCATCGAGGGGCTCGGGCTCAAGCCGCGTGTCGCCTACGGCCCGCTGCGCGTCGCCCTCAGCGGACGTCGCGTGTCGCCGCCGCTGTTCGAGTCGATGGAGCTGCTCGGCAAGGCCGAGACGATCAGGCGGCTCGACGCACTCGTCCAGCGCGTCGGCTGACGCGCCCGGGCGGCGCTCGGTTAGGCCCCACCGCATCCGTCGGGTATAGTTGATCCTCGGTGCGACTGAGGTCAAACCGACCATGGGGTATGGTGTAATTGGCAACACGGCTGATTCTGGTTCAGTTGTTCTTGGTTCGAGTCCAGGTACCCCAGCTTCGAGAAAGGCCCCGCTTCGGCGGGGCTTTTCCGTTTCGTGTTCGATGCGGCGGCGGTCAGTGAGGCCGGGAAGACGGTGCCATCCGCGGTGCCACGACCGCCGCCACGATCAGCGGTGCGGCCAAGAAGAGCCAGGCGGCAGCCGATGCCCCGGGCATCGCGAGCAGGACGCCGACGATGAGGTTGCCGATGAGCACCGCGATGCCCCCGCAGGTGGCGAGCAGGCCGAAGAACGACCCTGTCGGACGATCCTCCGCGAAGCGGGGCGCCAGCGACAGGGCTGTCGGGTTGGTCGTCATGTGGCCCGCCACGACGAGGGATGCCGCGACGACGACGATCGTGACGCGTGCGGCATCCGCCACCGGCGTCAGCGCGCCGACCGCGACGACGGCGAAGCCGGCGGCGGACAGCAGGTAGCCGGTGCGAAGGGCGACCGGCGCGCCGACGCGCGCCGACCAGCGGGCGACGGGGATCTGCAGCGTCAGCGTCAGGACCGACACCCACGCGAACATCCCGGCGGTCGCGGTGGCCGGGTGGTCCGTGGTGGCGAGCTGCAACGGCAACGCGAGGTAGAGCTGGTTGTACGCCAGCAGATCGGCGGCGTGCGCGGCCGAGAAGCCGACGAAGCGCCGGTCACGCAACGACCACCAGCGTCTTGTCGGGCCCGCCGCGACCTTCGACGTGTGTTCGCGGCTCGCGGCGGGCAGCGAGAATGCGAGGAACAGTCCGATCAGAACGAAGAAGCCGGCCCCGCAGAGGGCGACCGTTTCGAAGCCCCAGCCGAGGAGAGCGGCACCGATGACGGGGCCGGTCACAGCTCCCAGCTCGCCGGTGATGCTGAGCCAGGCGAAAAGCGAGGCACGTGGTCCGGTTCCCGCGGCCGGTCGCCGGCCCTCGGCGTCCGCGAGGAGCACGTTGAGCCCCGGTGAGAACAACGCTCCGCCGAGGCCCGTGAGGACGGTCCCGGCGACGAAGAGAGCGAGCTGGGGCGGTGCCAGCAGTAGGGATGCCGCGAGCGTCGTGAACCCGGCCACGCGAACGGCGCAGCCGAGGAGAATGACGCGGCGCGCGCCGATTCTGTCGGCGAGCACCCCGCCGACGAGGAACATGCCCTGCTGGGCGAACGTGCGGACCCCGAGTATCAGTCCGACCCTGGTGGCCGCGACGCCGAAGTCCTCGGTGAGGACGAGCGCGAGGAAGGGCACGACGGCGTAGAAGCCCGTGTTGAACAGGAACTGCGTCGTGAGCAGCGCCGGGGTGGGTGCGGAACGCGGTGCTGCGGCAGCGGGAGAGGGAATCTGCACGTTGGTTTCTTTTGAGCTTCGAATATGCCGTCCGGGGGCGCCGTCGGGTGCAGCGGAGGGGCGGGTCGTGCAAAGCACCCAGACGATCATCGCAAGACGACGGCCATGCGGCCGCGAACGGCGTGCCGCCGAGTGACAATGGGCGTATGGGACTCTTCACGCAGCGACCCGAGGAACCGAGCGAATGGGCGGGTCTGCCCTCCGAGCCCGTTCGTCGGAAGTCGAACGCCGAGCTGCTGCCCGACGAGCCGCCGGCCGCCGACCCTGCGGGCGACCTGCTCGGCGGGGGCGGTATCGCGTCGATCTCGATTCCGCTGGCGGTTCCGACCGCGAGGGAGGCTGAAAACGCCGACGCCGACGCCGACGCCGACGGCGAGCCGGAATCGCGCAGCGAGCCGCCCACTGTCTGACAGGTGTCGGATAGGCTGATCACATGGACCCGCGGTCGATGCGCAGCCGAGAGGCACTGCGCCGGGCCGCGCTCGATCTGGCCGCTGTTCGTCCGCTTGCGGATCTGTCGGTCTCCGAGATCTGCCGCACGGCCGGCGTGACACGCGATACGTTCTACCGTCACGCGGATTCGCCCGTCGCGCTCGTCGCCGACGCGCTGAGCGTCGAGTTGGCGGAGGCTCTCTCCGACGTCGGCGAGCTCGACTCGCTCTCGACAGCCGAGGCCCTGCTGCTCTCGCACGTCAAGAAGCGAGCCGACGTGTACCGCGGGGCGCTGCATCCTTCGCTCGCCGCACCTATTCGTGGCGTGCTCGAGCGGGTCGTCGCCGGCGGCCTCGAGGAATGGCTCGCGCGGCATCCCGAGATCGAGCCGCCCGCGATGGACGACCAGCCGACGCGAGAGATCGCCGTCGCGTACGCGGCGGGCGGGACGGTCGCGGCGATCGAGGTCTGGCTGCGCTCCGGCGCGGACGACGTGGCGTGGGCGACGAGGGCGATCCTCGCCGCATCACCGGAATGGTGGCTGCGGTAACGCGGCCGAACGAGAGGAGATCACGATGAAGGCAGCAGTGTTCCACGCGAAGGAAGACCTCCGTGTGGAGAACGTCGACGAACCGACGGTGAACGCGGGCCAGGTGAAGCTGAAGAACGCTTTCGCGGGTATCTGCGGGTCGGATCTGCACGTCTACTACGCCCCGGAAGCCGCGGGCCTCACGCTCGACGAGCCGCACCCCGTGACGGGCGCGCAGCTTCCGCAGATCCTCGGTCACGAGTTCGCGGGAACCGTCGTCGAGGTCGGCGACGGGGTCGAGGGGGTCGCGGTCGGCGACCGTGCCGCCGTCTGGCCCGTCTACTACTGCGGCGAGTGCCCCGCGTGCCAGAAGGGCATGTTCAACGCCTGCCAGAAGATCGGGTTCCACGGCCTCAGCTCTCACGGCGGCGGCATGGCGGAATACACGACGGTTCCGGCGTCGATGCTCCACAAGCTCCCCGAGAACGTCGATCTGCGGATGGGCGCCCTCGTCGAGCCCATGGCCGTCGCGTGGCACGCGGTCGAGCGCTCCTTCGTGAAGGCGGGGCAGACCGCGATCGTCGCGGGTGCCGGTCCCATCGGCATCGGCGTCTGGTTCGCTCTCAAGGCTCGCGGTGTCGAGAAGGTCCTCGTCTCAGAGCCGAGCGCCTCGCGGCGTGAGACGATCGCCGCGCTCGGTGCCACGGTCGTCGACCCCGTCTCGGGCGACCTCGCCGCCGCGGTGGCCGAGCTGACCGACGGACGCGGTGCCGACGTCGCGTTCGACGCCGCAGGCGCCGGCCCCGCCATCACGTCGGGACTCGCGAGCCTGGTGCCCGGCGGCCGCCTCGTCGTCGTGGCGATCCACGAGCGCGCGATGGAGTTCTCGCCCACGCAGCTCGTGATGGCGGAGACCGAGATCGCCGGGGCGCTGGCGTACCTGCCGGCCGACTTCGACGCCGTCATCGACGCGATGTCGCGCGGCGTCTACGACACGACGGGATGGGTCGAGGAGGTCCCGATCGACGGTGTCGTCGGCGCCATCGAGAAGCTCCGTGGTGGGGCCGGGGCGAAGATCCTCGTGCGTTCCGACGCCTGACGCCTGACGCCTCGAAGCGAAAGCCCGCGAGTCCGAGTCATCGGTTCGCGGGCTTTCGTGTTCTTGCTGAGCAGGAGCGGAGGTCAGGTGCGGCGCGGCCGCGGCGCCGGCCGCGGCGGGACGGGTTTGGCCGCGACGATGTCCGAGCGACGGATACGTTCGACCCCGCGCTTGCCGTCCACCACGACCAGCTCGTCGTCCGCGCTCAGCAGCTCGCCGAGGGCATCCGTCGCCTGTCCCGTCGGCAGCAGGTAGCGCACGACGACGCGGGCGCCGGGAGCGGGCAGCCTCACCATGCGCCGGGGGAGTAGTCCTTGAGGAAGACCCCGAACAGATCTTCGCCGGCCTCGCCGCGAACGATCGGGTCGTAGACGCGCGCGGCGCCGTCGACGAGGTCGAGCGGGGCGTGGAAGCCTTCCTCGGCCAGACGGACCTTAGTCGGGTGAGGACGCTCGTCGGTGATCCATCCGGTGTCGACGCTCGTCATCAGGATGCCGTCGGTCTCGAACATCTCCCGCGCGCTCGTGCGCGTGAGCATGTTGACGGCGGCCTTGGCCATGTTCGTGTGCGGGTGACCGGGGCCCTTGTAGCCGCGGTTGAAGACGCCCTCCATCGCGCTGACGTTGACGACGTAGGTGCGGCGGGCCGGGCTCGCGGCGAGCGAGGCGCGCAGCTTCGAGACCAGGAGGAAGGGGGCCGTGGTGTTGGCGAGCTGGACCTCGAGCATCTCGAGCGGGTCGACGTCGCCGACGCGCTGCGTCCACGAGTTGACGCTGTCGAGGTCGGGGATGAGTCCGCCCGCGTCGATCGCCGTACCGGCGGCGAGCCGTTCGAGCGAGCTCGAGCCCGCGGCCATCGCCTGCTCGGTTAGCTCGTCTGCGCGCGAGGCTGCGGCGGCGAGGATCGGGTGAGCGTTCACCGAGCGCTCGAGAGCTTGGGGGTGCATGTCGTTGGTGTGGCCGAAGGTGACGAGCTCGGGCAGCGGCCCGTCCGGCAGCGGCGAGAGCTCGGCGTCGACGAGGGGCTGGTAGGCGCCGGGGGAGCGTCGCACCGTTTGGGTGGCGTTATTGATCAGGATGTCGAGCGGACCGGCCGCGGCGACGTCATCCGCGAGCCCGACGACCTGAGCGGGGTCGCGCAGATCGATGCCCACGACCTTGAGCCGGTCGATCCATTCCGCCGAGTCGGGAAGGCTCGTGAACCGGCGGACCGCGTCGCGGGGGAAGCGCGTCGTGATGGTGGTGTGCGCGCCGTCGCGCAGCAGCCGCAGTGCGATGTACATCCCGATCTTGGCGCGCCCGCCGGTGAGCAGCGCCCGGCGTCCCGTGAGATCGGTGCGGGCGTCGCGCTTCGCGTGGCTGAGAGCGGCGCAGTCCGGGCACAGCTGGTGGTAGAAGGCGTCCACGATCGTGTACGGCTGCTTGCAGATGTAGCAGGCGCGCGCCTTGATGAGGGTGCCGGCGATCGGAGCGGTCGTCGACGACGAGATCGGGATGCCGCGGGTCTCGTCGTCGATGCGGTCGGGGGCGCCGGTCGCGGTGGCGTGCACCACGGCGCGGTCGGCGGAGGCAACGGCATCCCGGATCTCACGGCGCCGCACCTTCTTCGCCGCCTTGAACATCGCCGCTGTCGCGCGACGCACCGTGACGTAGTCCGGGTGGGCGTGGTCGATATCGGCGAGCTGCTCCAGAACGCGGAGCGTCGCGGCGAGGTCGGCCGGATCGATGCCGCTGGGCGCTACGGAAGCGGGGGAGATCGTGTCGGGAAGCACACGGAATTCTACGACACCCGGTCTGAACGACTCCGGAGAAGGGGACGACCCCGCCGGAGATGAGATCTCACGGCGGGGCCGTCAGTGAGCCCTGGGAGAAAGTGACCCGAACACCGTCTCTACCGAGCCGCTCACGTACAACAGTGAAACTACGCGGTCGCAGGCGGGGCGTCGGGGTCGTTGACGCCGCGCTTCCGACTCTGCTAGGCGATCAGCGCATCGCCTCGCCGATGTACGAGTACTTCAGGAAGACCTCCGACGCCCAGCCGGCCTCTTCGAGAACGCCCTGGACCGCCGTGAGCATGTAACGGGAGTCCCAACCCATGTAGAGGTAGCTGCCCTCACCGAGCTCGTCCCACTGGCCGTTCCATGCCATCGCCGGGTACACCGGGCCGCCGCGACGAGCACTGAAGTCGACGACGCTCTGACGGGAGTCCACCCAGAGGCGCTTGAAGACGCGGTTGAACAGGTACCGGACGTCAGGCACCTCCCAGTGCTCACCGCGGAACTCGACGTAGTCGAACTCGCGCTGCCAGCCGCGCGGCCAGCCCCGTCGCAGCTTGGCATCCAGGATCGGCGTGAGGTTGTCGTCGTCGATCCCTGTCAGCGCGGGACGGCGCCAGACCTCGACGAAGCGCGCCGCGAGCTCCTCGGTACGCGCCCCGATGGCTGCGGTGTCCCAGCTCGGGCGCTCGGCCACGTCGCGCGACATCTGCACCGAGCTGCCCGCGAGGAGAGGACGCAGCTGCGGGAAGGTCGCGTCTAGCGCGCGCTCCGCGCGATCCTGTTCGAGCAGCGTGAGGTTGCCGATCGTGTGCGCCAGGGCGCGGTGGCTGTTCTGCTCGTCTTCGCTGTAATCGGCGAAGCGTCGCGTGCCGTCTCCCGACCAGTCGTCGCCGGCACCGGCAGGGAAGACCGGCGAAACGTCGAGGAGGTCTGCGGGATCCACGTCGGCGAGGCGGCCGAGAACGTAGCGCGGGTGGGGGAGGTCGCTGTACTTGAGTCCGACGCGCACGCGCTCGTCCGAGGGCGTTATTCGCGCGATGGCGCGGGTCAGCGCGTCCGGCCCCTCGGCGTACGCACGGCACAGCCGTGCGACGAGCCGCTCCGTCGCGATGCCGACGACGACACGGCGCAGCAGGAGCGACTGGATGTCTTCGAGACGGGCGATCAGCTCGTCGCGGGGCAGGATGCCGGCGCGCTGGTCGTGAACGAGCCGCATCGCGAGCGGGAACATCTGACGTCCCAGCACCGCGAGGTAGCCGAGCTGCCGGCCGACCTCGGGGTCGTCGCTCGTGGCCGGGTCGAGGAGCTCGCGGTAGATCTCCGAGAACGTCCGCCAGCTCGTCGCGTGCTCCCGCAGGCTGCCGATGTCGAGCCGGGGGAACTGCTGCCGGAAGACGTCGTAGACGCCGCGTCCTCCGGTGATGAGCACCTCGCGCCCCGTGAGCATGACGAGGTAGTGGTTCCAGAATGACCCGATCGCGTCGCCGGTGTTCTGCTCGATCGGGAGCCAGTACTCCTGCTCGATCTCGTTCTGCTCGCCGTGCGTGAGCCCCATCAGCACGTAGTTGTGAATGAGCTCGTGGTCGCGCAGCGGCTCGCCCGTGGAGTTCAGGCTCTCGAAGATCTGCTGAGCGTTGGCCTGCGCCCCCAGAGTGATGGCGACGTGCTCGAGCTTCTGCAGGCCGCGCCACAGCGCGGCGGCCTCGCCGGGCCGGATCTGGCTGCGGAAGAACGCGTAGTTGTCGTCGAAGCGCGAGGCGCGCTGCTCGTCTTCGGGGGAGCGCCGGTCGAGGACGACGCTCTCGAAGACGTCGGCCCAGGCTCGGTGGGGACGGAGCTTGGTGCGCGTCGGGTCGTCGGCGCGGACGAGCACCGCCTCGAGCTCCCGCGCGAGGTCGGGATCGTCGTCGCGCAGCGTGTGGTGGAGTGCCGCGACGAGCAGCATCAGGGTCGTGATCCGCTGCTGACCATCGATGAGCACGAGCTGCGCGTCGTCGTCGGACGAGGTGCTCGCGGTGGAGAGGATCGATCCGATGAAGTGGGTATGAGTGTCGTCGGAGGCCGACACCGACCGGATGTCGCCGAGCAGCTGCTCGCACCCGCCGATGTCCCAGCGGTACTGCCGCTGATAGACCGGGACGACGATGGTGGTCTCGGATGCCGAGAGCCAGCCGATCGTGTTGACGGCGGTCGCTTCGACATTCGTGGCAGTGCTCATGTTCTCCGAAATCGCTCCTCGAAAACCCCGGACGAGTCTACCGGCGTGCCCGGAACCCCTAGGTAGGCTGACCTAAGTCGGGCCTGTAAAAACTTCGCTTGTCCGACAGAAAGGTCATGATCCGTCATGGGTTACATCAAGTCCGCTGCCCTCGAGGAGACCGGCTACGTCGTCCTCGACCGCTACAACAAGGAGATCGATCCGAAGGAGTGGCTCGACGTCGAGTACGTCGACTGGAAGTCCTCCGGCGACACCCGTTTCGCTCCGCTGGCCTCGGCCAAGGGTGAGATCGAGTGCAACGGTTTCTGGAACCACAAGCCGCCGCGCACCGACAAGGACGGCGTGTGGATCGACTCGCAGACCGCGATCGCTCCGACGCTGACCGCGCGTGCGCAGGAGCCCGGCGCCAACGTCGGCCGCTGCCGCATCATCGAGCTGCAGCCGAACACGTACGCCGACTGCCTCTACAACCTGCACCAGGACGACAACAACCGCCTCAACCCCGACGGCACGGGCTGGGTCGTTCGCGGCTTCTTCAACCTGACGGATGACAAGACGAGCTACTTCGTGCTCCGTGAGAACCGCACCGACCCCAGCGAGGAGACCCGCATCGCGCTGCCCGCCGGTGCGCAGCTCATCGTCGACACCCAGCGCCTGTGGCACGCGGCAGCTCACTACGGTGACGAGCCGCGCTACTGCCTCATCACCTCGTGGGAGTCGGGTCCCGAGCTCGATGCGTACATCGCCAAGTACAACGGCGTGAACAAGGTGGAGAGCTACCCGGTCGACCAGGAGACCCTCGACGCCGGCCAGATCGAGCAGGAGCGCCGCATCGCCGCTCGTGCCGCCGCGCTCGCAGCACGCGGTCAGCAGGAGGTCATCGCGATGAGCGAGGCCTGAGCCTCGGACTCGCCTGAAGGGGAGGTGTCGGCTGCGGCCGGCACCTCCCTTCTTCGTCCTTCGCGGTGGGACCAAATACCGTGTTGCTTTCTGTTGCTTTGCGTGTGAATGCGTTGTAACGTGTGGGCATCCGAAGGAGGATGTCGTGTACGCAATGGAGCGCCAGCAGCTCATCGAACGAATGCTCGCCGCCCACGGTCGCGTGGCCGTCGTCGACCTCGCTTCGCGTTTCGATGTCACGACCGAGACGGTCCGGCGCGACCTCGCGGCCCTGGAGGAGACCGGCGTTCTCCGCCGGGTTCACGGCGGCGCGGTGTCGGCGGAGCGCGTCAGCACCGCCGAGCCATCCGTCGCGGAACGCTCCCAGCGCCACTCGGCGGCCAAGGAACGGATCGCCCGGCGTGCTCTGGCAGCGCTCCCGTCCGGCACCGGATCGATCTACGTGGATGCCGGCACGACCACCGGCGCCTTCGCGGACGCACTCATCGAGCGCAGTGCGCCGACCGGGCTCGAGGTCGTCACCCATTCGATGACGATCGCCCATTCGCTCGCCGGAGCGGCCGGTATCGGCCTGACGGCGATCGGCGGACGCGTTCGGGGCCTCACCGCGGCGGCCGTCGGATCGGATACCGTCGGCGCCATCACGCGGCTGCGGCCCGACGTCGCCTTCCTCGGCACGAACGGCATCGCCCAAGATGCCGGACTCACGACGCCCGACCCCGACGAGGCCGCCGTGAAGCGCGCCATCGTCGCCGGAGCCCGACGCGTGATCCTCCTCGTCGATGCCGACAAGTTCGACGCCGAACTGCTCGTGTCGTTCGCCGACCTCTCGGACCTCGACGTCGTCGTGACCGACCGGGAGCCGGATTCGGAGCTCGCCCGCGCCCTGCGCGAGGCCGACGTGGAGGTATGGATCGCATGATCGTGACCCTGACGGTGCACCCGTCGCTCGACCGGACCATCTCGATCGATGCGTCGTTGCGCGTCGGCGAGGTGCAGACGGCGTCCGCCGTCCGCGAGGATGCCGGCGGCAAGGGCATCAACGTCGCGCGCGTGCTGCACGCGTCGGGGGTCGACAGTCTCGCCGTGCTTCCCCTGGACCCCGCCGACCCGTTCGCTGCGGTGCTGGCGGACGGGGATGTCGACGTGCGCACGGTCGCGGTGCACGGCCGCACTCGCGCGAACATCGCGGTCACAGACCCGACCGGCGAGACGACGAAGATCAATCTCCCCGGTGTGGCTCTGAGCGCGGCCGACCTCGACGACGTGATCGACGTCGTCGCGCAGTGCGCGCGCGGTGCCCAGTGGCTCGTGCTCGCCGGCTCGCTCGCGCCCGGCCTGCCGGATGACGCCTACGTCCGCGTCATCCGCGCGGTTCGCGACCGGTTGGGGGAGGAAGCCCCACGGATCGCTGTCGACACGTCGGGAGCCGCGCTGCGCGCCGTCGTCGCGGACGGACGTCCCGACCTCATCAAGCCCAACGACGAGGAGCTCGCCGATCTCTTGGGCGCGCCGCTGCCGGCGGCCGACACCCTCGCCGACGCCGTCCACCTCGCGTCTCGCGAGCTGGTCCCCGCGGCGGTCGGCGCGGCGCTGGTCACCCTCGGTGGCGACGGTGCGGTCTTCGTCTCCGACCGCGGCGCGTGGGCAGCGACTCCGCCCCCCACCCGCGTCCGCAGCACGGTCGGTGCCGGTGACAGCTCGCTCGCGGGCTTCCTCCTCGCCGACTCGCGCGGCGCGGACCCCGCAGCCGCGCTCGTCTCCGCCATCCGGTACGGCTCGGCGGCCGCGGCGCTCGAGGGAACGCAAGCCCCGACGCCGACCGATCTCCCCACCGCGGACATCCCCGTCCGCGCGCTCCATCACTGATCCGAACGACCCGCAACACTCGAACCAGGAGGACACCGTGTCCGACACCATCACCCCGGAGCTCGTCAGCCTCGACGCGCCCCTCGGGACCGACAAGAAAGACGTCATCCGCGCCCTCGCTCGCCTCGTCGCAGCGCAGGGCCGCGCCACGGACGCCGACGCCCTCGCGAAAGACGCCATCGCGCGCGAAGAGAAGGACGAGACCGGGCTTCCCGGCGGCATCGCGATCCCGCACGCGAAGAGCGCTGCGGTGACCCAGGCCTCGCTCGCGTTCGCTCGACTGAAGCCGGGCGTGGCATTCGGAGCCCCCGACGGCCCGGCCGACCTCGTCTTCCTCATCGCCGCGCCCGAGAACGCCGCTGAAGAGCACCTCGCGGTGCTGTCGCGTCTCGCCCGCAGCCTGATGCAGGACTCGTTCACGAGCGACCTCCGCGCCGCGGCATCCGCCGACGACGTCGTGCGTACGGTTCGCGCGGCGATCGGCGAGGGCGATGCCGCCCCAGCACCCGCTGCCGCCGCGCCGACGGCCACCTCGGCCGCGCCGGCTGAGGCCACCGCCGGCGACCTGACGATCGACGGCCGTCCCGCCCGCATCGTCGCCGTGACCTCCTGCGCGACGGGCATCGCCCACACCTTCATGGCTGCCGACGCGCTGGCTGCCGCAGGTAAGGAAGCCGGGATCGACCTCGTGGTCGAACCCCAGGGCTCCAGCGGCTACCAGGCGCTGCCGGCATCCGTCATCGACAACGCCGACGCGGTCATCTTCGCCACCGACGTCGACGTCCGTGAGATCTCACGGTTCGCCGGCAAGCCGGTGATCCGTTCGGGCGTCAAGCGCGGCATCGAGCAGCCCGCGCAGATGATCCGTGAGGCCGTCGCCGCCGCGTCCAACCCGAACGCCGCCCGCGTCAGCGGTGCGGCAGCGGATGCGGGTTCCGGTGCGGGCACCGCGTCGCAGAATCTGTCGTGGGGCGCGAAGATCCAGCGCATCCTGCTCACGGGCGTCAGCTACATGATCCCCTTCGTCGCCGGCGGCGGTCTGCTGATCGCCCTCGGTTTCGCCCTCGGCGGCTACGAGGTCACCGAGAACGCGAAGAACGTCATCATCGACAACGCGCTGTGGAACCTGCCCACGACCGACATCACTTCACCGTTCGGGCCGCTCGGCCAGTACCTCGGGTCGGTGGCGTTCATGATCGGCTCGACGTCCATGGGCTTCCTGGTGGCCGCCCTCGCGGGCTACATCGCCTACGCGATCGCCGACCGTCCGGGCATCGCGCCCGGATTCGTCGCCGGTGCGATCGCCGTCACGATGAGCGCCGGCTTCATCGGCGGCATCATCGGCGGTTTCCTCGCCGGCTTCGTGGCCTGGTGGCTCGGGCGCCTCGCCGCCCCGCGCTGGCTGCGCGGTCTGATGCCCGTGGTCATCATCCCGCTGCTCGGTTCGATCGTCGCCTCGGGTCTCATGATCCTGTTCCTCGGCCGGCCGATCGCCGCGCTCATGGCGCTCCTGACCGACGGGCTCACGAACCTCACCCAGAGCGGTGCGGGCCTCATCGTCGTCGGCGTGATCCTGGGCCTGATGATGTGCTTCGACCTCGGCGGTCCGATCAACAAGGTCGCCTACGTCTTCGCGACGACCGGACTCGCGGCCGCCTCCACCGAGAACACCGCGCCGTACCTCATCATGGCTGCCGTCATGACTGCCGGCATGGTGCCGCCGCTGGCCCTGGCACTCGCATCGACCGTACTCGCGCGTCCGCTCTTCACGCCGGTCGAGCGCGAGAACGGCAAGGCGGCATGGCTGCTGGGCGCCTCGTTCATCAGTGAGGGTGCGATCCCGTTCGCGGCGGCCGACCCGCTGCGCGTCATCCCGGCCTCCCTCGTCGGCGGGGCGATTACCGGTGCGCTGAGCATGTGGTTCGGCGTCCAGAGCTTCGCTCCGCACGGCGGCGTGTTCGTGCTGTTCGCCATCTCCCCGGTGTGGGGTTTCTTCGTCGCGCTTCTGGCGGGTACCGTCGTTTCTGCGCTGTTGCTCGTCGTACTCAAGAAGTACGTCCGCAAGAGCTCCACCGCCCCGGCCCCGGCCGCGGCGACCGCGACCGTCTGAGGAGACACCACCATGGCAGAACGCACCGCCACCATCGCGAGCAGCTCCGGACTGCACGCCCGCCCCGCGAAGCTCTTCGTGCAGGAGGTGCAGTCGAAGGGCGTTCCCGTCACGATCGCCGTCGAGGGCGGCCCCGACCTGAACGCCGGCAGTATCCTGAGCATCATGGGCCTGGGCGCCTCGCAGGGGTCGGTCGTGACGCTCAAGGCCGAGGGTGAGGGTGCCGAGAAGGCTCTCGACGAACTCGTCGCCTTCCTCGAGATCGACCACGACGCGGCCTGATCCGCTCGGAACACACGGATGCCGTGGACCTTCGGGTCCACGGCATCCGTCGTTTCCGCGCGGCTCAGATGTCGGTGGAGTCGCCCGGGTCCAGGGCGACGAAGCCGCCGCCGTTCTGCTGGGCCGCCCACGTCAGCCGCTCGCGCCCCATCGCGAGGCCCGCCGGTGAGAGAGTCATGTCGTGGGTCGCGAAGACCCGCTGCGGCTTGACCTCGAGCACGAAGTCCATCGCGTCGCCGATCTTCAGCCAGGGGGCGCCGACGGGCGCCGCCAGAAGCTCCACTTTCGCTCCCTTGGGCACGGCGTACGAGTCACCGGGGTAGTAGAACGCGTCGTCGACGAGGACGCCGACGTTGTCGATCACCGGGATCGACTCGTGGATGACCGCGTGGCGTCCGCCGAAGAACTCGAGGCTGAACGGACCCGCTTCGAGCTTGTCGCCGGGGGAGACCTCGCGGATGTCGAACCCCGCGGCCGCACGCACGACACCCTCCGGGCCGTAGACGGGAATGTTCGGGAACTGCTCGAGGATCGTCGACAGGTGCTGCGACGTCCAGTGGTCGGGGTGCTCGTGCGTGACGACGACAGCCACGACGTCATGCAGATCCTCGAGCGGCGAGGTGAACGTGCCGGGGTCGATGATCAGGGTCTTGCCGTCGCGCTCGAGGCGCAGGCAGGCGTGTTCGTGCTTGGTGACATGCATGCCCTCAGTCAACGCCCGACACGCCCGAGAGGGCAATGGGGGCCTCGATTTTGCCGGATGCGCGAGCCCGTGGCATACTTTAACGGTTGCCTCCGGAGCCCCGGGGAAGACAAAAAAGTACGGCCCCATCGTATAGCGGCCTAGTACGCCGCCCTCTCACGGCGGTAACGCGGGTTCGAATCCCGCTGGGGTCACCACTGCGAAACGCCCATCCGATCGGATGGGCGTTTCGCGTTTCTCGGGAACCGGCCTCCGGCCCCGCGAGGTCAGTCGCCGGTGGAGCTCCGTCGCGCTCGGCGCCGGCGCGTCGTCGAGACGACGAGCCAGATCAGCGCGGCGGTGAGACCGATCACGACGAGCCAGGGCAGCAGGAACCCGAGCGCCACGACGATCCCGTTGAAGGTGGCGATGAGCCCGTTCCACCCCGTCGCGAGTCCGTCGCCGAAGCCCGCGGGATCGGCGTCCACCTTCTCGGCCGGGGTCTGCAGCTGCACCGTGAGCGACGACAGGGTGACCTGCGACTCGAGCGCGGTGAGCTGCTGCCGCAGCGAGTCGAGCTCGGCCTGCCGGTCCGCGAGAGCAGACTCCGCCGCGATGAGGTCGGCGACCGACCCGGCTTCGCCCATGAGCTCCGTCAGCCGTTCGACCGATGCCTGCCCGGCGGCCACCCGGGCGCGGAGGTCGGTCGTCTGCGTTGTCACGTCGTCGCGTGAGACCTGCGAGCTCTCGACTTCGCCGACGTCCGCGAGCGCAGCGATGGCCTCCTCGAGGCTCGCTGCGGGAACCCGGACGGACACCCAGGCCGAGCCGGCGGAGGCAGGCCAGACCGCGCGGTCATCCGCGTACGGCAGCGCGCCCGCCGCCGTGCCCCCGAGACTCATCGACTCGACATAGCCGCCCGCGGCGACGGCGGCCTCGGCGATCGATTCCGCCGCGTCACGGGGATCGTCGGCGATCACTGTGGCGGACGCTGTGGCGATGACGTCGCGCCCGGCGGGGGAGTCGGACACGGCGCCGGAGGCCGACCCCTCATCGGTCGAGCCGTCCAACGCGAACGGCTCGGGCTGCGCCGCCGAGTCGCCGGCGTCTCGCGACACTTCGCCGTTCTCCATCGTGCCGAAGAACCCCTCCGGGGCTGTGGCGGGCGCGACGGAGGATACCCCGCCGCTGCTGCTCGTCAGCTGCGGCGCGATGGCCGCGGCCACGACGATCACGGCTGCTGCGGCGCCGGACACGCCCCACCAGGCCCGCCGCCGTCGTGTCCGCTGCGCCGCGGTCCGCTCAGCCGAGGCGCGGCGTTCGGCCCGCTCGCGCGAGATGTCCGCGAACAGAGCCTCTTCGATCGCATCGATACGGCTGTCATCCAGGGCGGGTAGATCGTTCATGACTGCTCCGGTTCAACGCTCGAGCGGACGAATGTGCGGATGCGGGAGAGCCGGTTCCGGACCGTCCCGTGGCTGACGCCGAGCTGGTCGGCTGCTGCTTGATACGCGAACCCCTCCGCGGCGCAGAGCCGGAAGATGTCCTGGTCGAGGGGGCTCAGCGAGCCGACGGCCGCGAGGATGCGTTCGACGAGATCGCTCCGCACGACCTGCCGCTCGACGTCCACCGTGTCGGCGACCTCGGCGGCGTCCTCATCCGTCGTGTGGCGTCGTTCCCGTTGCCGTCGGCGGATGCGGTTCGCGCACTGGAACCGGCAGATGGTTACGAGCCACGGCAGCAGCGACTCGCCCGCCAGCTCGAGCTCGGGCAGTTTGCGCCACGCCACCAGGAACGTCTCCTGCGTGACGTCCTCGGCCTCGACGCGATCGCCCAGCAGGCCATGCGCGAGCCAGTACACCGGTCGCACGTAGGCGCGATAGAGCGTACGGAAGGCGTGCTCACTTCCGGACGCCGCAGCTTCGACGAGCTCGGCATCACCGCGTGTGATCGTGTCGACCATGCGTCTGAGTTCCTTCCCTCATCCCATCAGTGTCGCGTCGTCGCGAACCGTCTCACACCCGGGCCGCGGGGGAGCCGGGGTGTAGTCTCGGGAGGCTTCCTCCCCGAAAGGCTCGCATGGACCTCCCCGTGCCGTTCCAGATCGTCGCGCTCGTCGTTCTGGTGCTCGTGCTCGTCGCCGATCTGCTCATCATCGTCAAGCGGCCCCACATCCCGTCGCCGAAGGAATCGACGCTGTGGGTGCTGTTCTACGTCTCCCTGGCGCTGGTGTTCGCCGGCATCCTCTGGGCCGTCGCAGACGTCGAGCACGCCGGACAGTTCGTCGCCGGATGGCTGACCGAATACAGCCTCTCCATCGACAACCTCTTCGTGTTCGTCCTGATCATGAGCCAGTTCTCGGTTCCGCGCCGGTATCAGCAGAAGGTGCTGATGGTGGGCATCATCATCGCGCTGGTGCTTCGAGGTCTCTTCATCCTCGCGGGGGCGGCGATCATCGAGCAGTTCAGCTGGGTGTTCTACATCTTCGGTGCCTTCCTCATCTACACGGCGATCAAGCAGGCGCTGCCCGAGGGCGACCACGACGACGACGTGAAGAAGGAGAACTTCCTCGTCCGCATCATCCGTCGCACGGTGGACATCTCCGACGAGTACGACGGCCCCAAGGTCCGGACCGTCGTGAACGGCAAGCGGATGTTCACCCCGATGATCATCGTCTTCGTGGCGATCGGCGTCACCGATCTGCTGTTCGCCCTCGACTCGATCCCAGCGATCTTCGGCATCACGCAGGACCCGTTCCTGGTGTTCACCGCGAACATCTTCGCGCTGATGGGGCTGCGCCAGCTCTACTTCCTGCTGGGCGATCTGCTCGACCGGCTCAAGTACCTGCACTACGGCATCGCGTTCATCCTCGCGTTCATCGGCGTGAAGCTGATTCTCCACGCGATGCACGAGAACGAGCTCGCGTTCATCAACGGCGGCGACGGGATCGCCTGGGCGCCGGAGATCTCGACGTGGGTGTCGCTCGGCGTCATCATCGGCGCCATGCTCGTCGCGACCGTCGCCAGTCTGATCGCCGCGCGGCACGACCGCGACGCGGCCGGCCCGACCCAGGCTGCGGCCGCCGTCGCCGACGAGCAGGGCACGCCCCCCACGGTCGAGCAGCCGCACCCGCGCGACGACGAGCGCTCGTGACCGGACGCCGCCGCGGCGCCCGGTGGTATTCTGACCGCATGCGGATCGCTCGCCTTCTCCTTAGCGGCCGCGGCGAGGTCTCGTTCTGAGCCCCTCCTCGCCGCGGAGTCCGTCGTGGGCTTGATCCCGGTTCGCAAGGAGAACGAAACCCATGAGCATTCCCACCCCTCCCGAGCGCCCGCGCACCCTCGCCGAAAAGGTCTGGGACGACCACCTCGTCGTCAAGGGTGAAGACGGTCAGCCCGACCTGATCTACATCGACTTGCACCTCGTGCACGAGGTCACGAGCCCGCAGGCCTTCGACGGTCTGCGTGCCGAGGGGCGTCCGCTGCGGCGCCTCGACCTGACGATCGCGACCGAGGACCACAACACCCCGACGCTCGACATCGACAAGCCGATCGCGGACCTCACGAGCCGAACGCAGATCGAGACCCTTCGGCGCAACGCCGAGGAGTTCGGCGTCCGCCTCCACTCGCTCGGCGACGCGGAGCAGGGCATCGTCCATGTCGTCGGACCCCAGCTCGGCCTCACGATGCCGGGCATCACGGTCGTGTGCGGCGACAGCCACACCTCGACGCACGGTGCGTTCGGCGCGATGGCGTTCGGCATCGGCACGAGCGAGGTCGAGCACGTCATGGCGACGCAGACCCTGCCGCTGAAGCCGTTCAAGACGATGGCGATCACCGTCGAGGGCGAGCTGAAGGAAGGCGTGACGGCGAAGGACATCATCCTCGCCGTGATCGCGAAGATCGGCACCAACGGCGGCCAGGGCTACGTGCTCGAGTACCGCGGCAGCGCCATCCGCGCCCTCTCCATGGAGGGGCGCATGACCATGTGCAACATGTCGATCGAGGCGGGTGCCCGCGCGGGCATGGTGGCCCCAGACGAGATCACCTTCGAATACGTGAAGGGTCGCCCGCACGCGCCGACCGGGCAGGACTGGGATGACGCCGTCGCTTACTGGCGCACGCTCCCCAGCGACGAGGGCGCCGTCTACGACGCCGAGATCTTCATCGATGCGGCCGAGCTCGAGCCGTTCGTCACGTGGGGAACCAACCCCGGCCAGGGCGTCTCGCTCAGTGCGACGGTTCCCTCGCCCGACGACTTCAGCGACCCGAACGAGAAGGCGGCGGCTGAACGCGCGCTCGAGTACATGGACCTGCAGCCGGGTACTCCGCTCAAGGAGATCCCGGTCGACGCCGTCTTCATGGGTTCGTGCACCAACAGCCGCATCGAAGACCTGCGCGCGTTCGCGTCGATCATCGAGGGGCGCACGAAGGCTGACGGAATTCGCGTGATGGTCGTTCCGGGCTCCGCCCGCGTTCGGCTCGAGGCGGAGGCCGAGGGGCTCGACCGGGTCTTCACGGAATTCGGCGCCGAGTGGCGCTTCGCCGGCTGCTCGATGTGCCTGGGCATGAATCCCGACCAGCTCGCTCCGGGCGAGCGCTGCGCGTCGACCAGCAACCGCAACTTCGAGGGACGCCAGGGCAAGGGCGGCCGTACGCACCTGGTGTCGCCGCTCGTGGCCGCCGCCACCGCTGTGCTCGGGCGCCTCGCATCGCCGAGCGATCTGCCCGCACGCGAGAAGGTCGAGGCCTGACCATGGAGAAGTTCGAGACCCACACCGGTGTCGTCGCACCGCTCAAGCGCTCCGCCGTCGACACCGACCAGATCATCCCGGCCGTCTACCTGAAGCGCGTCACCAAGACCGGCTTCGAGGACGCGCTCTTCGCCAACTGGCGTCAGGACCCCGAGTTCGTGCTGAACCAGCCCGCTTTCGCGGGGGCGTCGATCCTCGTCGCCGGGCCCGACTTCGGTACCGGATCGAGCCGTGAGCATGCGGTGTGGGCGCTGCGCGACTTCGGATTCCGCGTCGTGCTGGCACCCAAGTTCGCCGACATCTTCCGCGGCAACGCGGGCAAGCAGGGCCTCCTCGCCGGTGTCGTCTCGGAGTCGGATCGCGAGGCGATCTGGGCTGCCGTGGATGCGCAGCCGGGGGTGCGGATGACGGTCGATCTCGAGGCACGCGTCGCTGCTCTCGGCGACCTCCGAGTCCCGTTCGAGATCGACGATTACACTCGTTGGAGGCTCCTCGAAGGACTCGACGACATCGGGCTCACGCTGCGCAATGAAGAGGCGATCGCGCAGTTCGAGGCGCGCCGCGAGGCGTGGCGACCCCGGACACTCCCCGTCGCGTAGCCCCGGATCACGCCCTGAACCGTGGGGCGAAGATCCGCCCCGCCCTCGATCACCAAGTGAGGAAGTCCTGCATGAGCACTCCGCCGAGTGAGCCGTCCGCATCGGAGAACGGCAACCGTCGCGAAGACGGCGAGATCCTCGAGATCCGGGGCGGGCGGCCCCTCGTCGGACGTGTCGACGTCAAGGGAGCGAAGAACTTCGCGACGAAGGCCATGGTTGCCTCGCTGCTCGGCGAGACCGAGAGCGTCCTGCGCGACGTTCCTGACATCAGCGATGTGGCCGTGGTCCGGTCCCTTCTCGAGGTGCACGGCGTGACGGTCGCCGACGACGGCGAGGGCACGTACCGGCTCGACCCGAGCGGGGCCGAATCGGCCGGCTTCGAGGAGATCGACGCGCACGCCGGCGCCTCGCGCATCCCGATCCTCTTCTGCGGGCCGCTCCTGCACCTGCTCGGCCAGGCGTTCATCCCCGACCTCGGCGGATGCCGAATCGGGGACCGCCCCATCGACTTCCATCTCGACGCGCTCCGCAAGTTCGGCGCGATCGTCGACAAGCAGCCCAACGGCATCCGTCTTTCGGCGCCCGAGGGACTTCACGGTGCGGACATCGACCTGCCCTACCCGAGCGTCGGCGCCACCGAGCAGGTGCTGCTGACTGCGGTGCGAGCCAAGGGCACGACGGAGCTGCGCAACGCCGCCATCGAACCCGAGATCATGGACCTGATCGCCGTGCTGCAGAAGATGGGCGCGATCATCTCCTACGAGCCGAATCGCGTGATCTTCATCGAGGGCGTCGACAAGCTCCGCGGGTACGACCACCGGTCGATCTTCGATCGCAACGAAGCAGCCTCATGGGCGTGCGCCGCCCTGGCGACCGACGGCGACATCTTCGTCGGCGGTGCGAAGCAGCAGGAGATGCTCACCTTCCTCAACGTCTTCCGCAAGGCCGGAGGCGACTTCGACATCCAGGAGGACGGCATCCGCTTCCGTCGCGACGGCGCGCTGCGTCCCGTCTCGGTCGAGACGGATGTCCACCCCGGATTCATGACCGACTGGCAGCAGCCGCTCATCGTCGCCCTGACTCAGGCCGAAGGCGTCTCGACCGTGCATGAGACGGTCTACGAGAACCGTCTCGGCTTCACTCAGGCGCTGAACAAGATGGGCGCGCAGATCGTGGTGCACCCCGAGGGCATCGCGAGCCCGGACCGTCGCGTCCCGCGTCGCGCCCTCGAGCAGGCCGCGGTCATCACGGGCCCGACGCCGCTGCACGGTGCGGATGTCGTCGTGCCCGACCTGCGCGGCGGATACAGCTACGTCATCGCGGCTCTCGCGGCCGAGGGAACGTCGGTCGTCCGCAACGTCGGGATCATCCGCCGGGGCTACGAGAAGTTCTTCGACAAGCTCGAGGCGCTCGGCGCCGACTTCGACATCATCGGCTGACGCGTGTCGCACAACCGCCGTCGCGCGTCCGCGGAGAAGACGAAGCCGACCCCGTTCTGGTTGGCCGCGGCCCTCGTCGTGCCCGCGGTCGGTCTGCTGGCCCGGATCGAGATCGAGGGCGGGGAGCATCTTCCGGAGGAGGGCCCGTACGTCCTCGCGCCCAATCACTACAGCGAGTTCGACCCGATCGTCATCGCAGTGGCGACCTGGCGCCTGGGCCGGGCACCGCGATTCATGGCGAAGGAGAGCCTCTTCCGCGTGCCCGTCGTGGGTGCGGTGCTGAAGGGCCTCGGCATGATCCCCGTCTCGCGGACGACGTCGGCCTCGGCGGCGGGCCAGGCGATCTCGCAGGCCGCCGAGCTCGTGGCCGACGGTCGCGGCGTGATCGTGTATCCCGAGGGTTCGCTGACGCGCGAGCCCGATCTGTGGCCGATGCGAGGGAAGTCGGGTGCCGTCCGGGTCGCGGCGGCCGGCGACATCCCGATCATCCCGGTCGCCACGTGGGGCGTTCAGTCGATCCTCCCGCGTTACGGGAAGTTCAGCGCCTGGCCGCTGCGCAAGCGCATCCGCGTGCGCTTCGGTCCGCGCGTCGAGCTTCCTTTCGAACCGGGCGTGACTCCGTCGCCGACGCAGCTGGTGGCGGGAACGGACGCCGTGATGGCCCGCATCTCGGGGCTGCTCGGCGAGCTTCGCGGCGAGACCCCGCCCGCCGAGCGCTGGAACCCGGGACAGCACGGCCAGAAGGAGACGGGTCGCCTTGAGCCGTAAGCCCGAGACCTCCGGACCCCGGGTCACCGTCATCGGTTCGGGTAGCTGGGGAACCACGTTCGGCAAGGTGCTCGCCGACGGCGGCGCCCAGGTCACGATGTGGGCGCGCCGTGCCGAGCTCGCGCATGAGATCCGCGAAGGCAAGCGCAACAGCCGGTATCTGCCGGGCATCAACCTCCCGCGTTCCATGACGGCCACCCACCATCTCTCGGAGGCGCTGCAGGGCGCCGAGCAGGTGTACCTCGCCGTATCGAGTCAGGCGCTGCGTGAGAACCTCACGGCCATCCGGCCCCTCATCGCCGGCGGAACGATGCCCGTCGTCTCCCTCATGAAGGGCGTCGAGAAGCGCACAGGCCTGCGAATGAGCCAGGTGATCGAGCAGGGGCTTGACTGCGACCCGAACCGCATCGCGGTCGCATCCGGACCGAATCTCGCCCTCGAGATCGCACGCGAACAGCCGACGGCCGCCGTCATCGCGTCTGCGAGCCAGGAGACGGCTGAGGCGGTCGCGCTGCGCGCACGCAATTCCTACTTCCGCACGTTCGTGAACACCGACGTGATCGGCACCGAGTTCGGCGGTGTGCTGAAGAACCTGATCGCCGTCGCGATCGGCATCGTCGACGGCGTCGGGTACGGCGAGAACACGAAGGCGTCCATCATCACGCGCGGTCTCGTCGAGATGACGGACTTCGCCGTGGCGCAGGGGGCTCACCCCGAAACCCTTCAGGGACTCGCGGGCCTCGGCGACCTCATCGCGACGTGCCAGTCGCCCCTGAGCCGCAACAACACGGCCGGGCGTCTGCTGGGGCAGGGCTACTCATTCCAGGACGTCGTGAAGCAGATGGACCAGACCGCCGAAGGCCTGGCCTCGGTCGCGCCCGTCCTGACACTGGCGCGCGCGGCGGGAGTGCAGATGCCGATCGTCGAGCAGGTCAAGATGGTCCTCGACGGCACCATGAACCCGCGCGACATCGCGCCCCACCTGACCACCGACGACGACAAGCCGACCGGCGAGAGGACCCCCCATGGCGACGACAACAGTAGCGGTGCTCTTCGGCGGGCGTTCCAGCGAGCACTCGATCAGTTCCGCAACGGCGGCCGGGGTCCTGCGCGCGATCGATCGTGAGCGCTACCGCGTGATCCCCGTCGGGATCACGCGCGAGGGTGCGTTCGTCCTGGAGGACGACGACGCCGATAAGTTCGCGCTGAACCCGGAACGTATGCCGGAGGTCGTCGACAACGGCACGCGCATCCTGTGGCCCGAGCCCGGCGGCCGGCGAGAGCTCCGGGTGCGCCGCGACGACGGCTCCGTCGAGGCGCTCGGCGAGATCGACGTCGTGCTGCCGATCCTGCATGGTCCGCACGGCGAGGACGGCACGATCCAGGGGTTCTTCGACACGCTGCAGCTGCCCTACGCCGGCGGCGGGGTCTTCGACTCCGCCCTGTGCATGGACAAGCACTTCATGAAGATCGTGCTGCAGGCTGCCGGCATCCCCGTCGCTCCCTGGGTCACCGTCGAAGAGACCCGGTGGCGTCGAGACCCCGACGGTGTTCGTGTGGATGCCGCAGGCCTCGGCTTTCCGAGCTTCGTCAAGCCGGCGCGCGCCGGATCGAGCGTCGGGGTGTCGAAGGTCCACGAGGCGGCCGAGCTCGACGCGGCCCTCGAGCTGGCGTTCGCGGAAGACGGCAAGGTGCTGATCGAGCCGGCGATCGTCGGCCGCGAGGTCGAGGTCGCGGTTCTGGAGGGGCGCGGCGAAGACTCCGCCCGAGCGTCACTGCCGGGGGAGATCGTGCTCACAACGCGCGAGTTCTACGACTTCGAGGGCAAGTACCTCGGCGGTGACGGCGCGGAGGTCGTCTGTCCGGCCGATGTGACGGCTGACGAGATCGAGGCGCTCCAGAACATGGCGGTCGCCGCATTCACCGCCGTCGACGGCCGCGGGCTCGCGCGCGTCGACTTCTTCCAGACGGCCGATGGCCTGTATGTCAACGAGCTCAACACGATGCCGGGCTTCACGCCGATCTCGATGTTCCCGAAGTGCTGGATCGCCTCCGGCCTCAGCTACAGCGACCTCATCGCCGAGCTGATCGAGGTCGCGCTCTCCCGGCCCGTCGGGCGCGCCGTCAGGGACTGACGGGCGAGGGGACGGGGGTCGCCTCCGCACGGTCGACGCATGCACCCCCGTCGCTGGGCAGCCGCGACACGACCCGTGACAGTTCGTCGAGGACCTCTCGACTCGATACGCCCTGCACCTCGGCCGAGGTCTCGGTGTTGAAGTAGAGCTCGACCGCAGGCTTTCGCCCGTACGTGACGACACGGAAGCGCGGCGCTTCCGATTCGTCGATGACCCAGTCGACGCCGGCGACCGATTCGCAGCGAAGCGTCGTGGGCCCGGGAGAGGCGACACCGCACGAGAAGATGATGGTCGCCGGATCGCCCCACGCGGCCGTTGCCTGGCTGTCCGTCCAGCGGCGCTCTGCGCCGGCGACCTGCTGCGGAAGCCGAACCATCAGGTCTGCGCATTCGGGAGCATTCGCCTCCGGGGCCGCGGGGACGTTGACGGTCCCGGCGCAGCCGGCGAGGGCGAGAGTCACCGAGGCCAGGACGAGTGCGGGAATCGTACGGCGGAGCGGCATCCCTCCAGGGTACTGGGCCGTGAGGGGCCACGACCGCCGGGGTAGCGTGGGACCATGCCCGACGTCGATCCCGCCACCCCCGTCGGCTCCCTGTCGGAAGAGGCTGTGCTCGCGCACATCCTCCAGCGCTTAGGCCCGGGCCAGGCGCTCGTCGGGCCGGGCGACGATGCCGCGGTGCTGCGGCTCGCCGATGCACGCGTCGTGGTGACCACCGACACGTTGATCCACGGTCCGGACTTCCGGCTGGCCTGGTCGTCCGGGCGAGACCTCGGCGCGAAGGCTGCGGCCGTCAACCTCGCGGACGTCGCCGCGATGGGTGCCCGACCCGTCGCCCTGTTCGTCGCTCTCGCCATGCCGCCCGAGACGAGCATCGGGTTCGTCGGCGAACTCGCCTCCGGGCTTCGAGAGGCGTGCGACGAGCTCGCCCCGGGATGCCGGGTCGAGGGAGGCGATCTCACGAGCTCCGATACGCTCACGATCGCCGTCACCGCGGTCGGCGAGCTCGACCCGGGCCGGGCTCCGGTGCTGCGCTCCGGGGCACGCCCCGGTGACATCGTGGCGATCTGCGGCGATGTCGGTCTCGCTGCCGCGGGTCTCGACATCCTGTTCGATCGGTTCCGGGATGAGCGGGGTGCGGCGATCGCCGTCGATGACGCTGCGCTGAGCCCGTCCGAGCGCGTCGCGGTGCGGGGGCAGCTCCGCCCGCGTCCACCGATCGGGTCCGGCACAGCTGCGGCGCGAGCAGGCGCGACCGCGATGATGGACGTGTCCGACGGCCTGGTGCGTGATGCTCGTCGTCTCGGCCAGGCCTCGAGCGTGACGATCGATCTCGAGCGGAGCACGCTCGGCCCGGACGGCGATCGCGCGCTTCGCGGCGGCGAGGATCATGCGCTCCTCGCGACCTTCGCCGACGGGACGGTGCTTCCCGCGGGCTTCCGTCGCATCGGCTCGGTGAAGCAGGCCGGCCTCGACCCGCTCACCGTGGACGGTAGGCCGGAACGTTCGGCCGGCGGATGGGACCCTTACCGCGACTGGGACGGCGCGGGCGGCTGACCACCGTTGTCCGCGCGTTCGTACCACCACAGTGCGGTATCGCCGTAACGCTTGCTGCGCAGCGGTTCGAGCTGCGCCGGAACGCGCGGCTCGGGGGAGCGGCTCGCGCGTTCCACGATGACGACCGCCCCTGGCGCGGTGACGTCGGCCAGCAGTGCGAGAGTGATCGCGAGGGCCTCGTCATCGAGGTCGTAAGGCGGGTCGATGAACACGAGGTCGAAGGGCCCGGATGCCGACTGCAGGAACGCGTCGGCGCTGCTGCGATGGACCCGGACCGCCGACGAGCCGACGGCCCGAGCGACGGTTCGCGCGTTGCGGTCGGTCACCGCGGCCGCCGACGCCGACTTCTCGACGAGGTCGACGGACGCCGCGCCCCGACTGACGGCCTCGAGACCGAGGGCACCCGAACCGGCGTAAAGGTCGAGCACGCGCGCGCCGTCGAGGACGCCCGAGGCATCGAGCCCCCCGAAGAGCGACTCGCGGACCCGGTCGCTCGTCGGTCGGGTGCCGCGGTCGGGAACCCGCAGCACGAGCGATCCGGCGGCGCCGGCGATGATGCGTGTCATGACGGGCCCGCCGTATGTTCCGCGGCCTCGTCGCCGGCGCTGCCGCCGTTCTCGTCGCGGAGGCGCGGCTCGCTACGCAGCTCGGGGCGGAACCCCGACTTGTCGGCGTAGAACTCGCGGATGACGGCCATGTCGGCGGCGACGTCGCCCGTGAGCTCGATGGTCGGCCCGAGGCCGGTGGTCATGGTGGTGCGGTCGACGTACCCGAGCGTCACCGGCAGGCCCGAGGCGCGGGCGATGCGGTAGAACCCCGACTTCCAGCCGGTACGGGAGGTGCGGGTCCCGTCCGGGGTGATGACCAGACCGAACACCTCGCCCGCCGCGATCTGCGCGAGGACATCTCCGACGACGCGCGAGGGGTCGTCCCGGTCGACGGGGATGCCGCCGAGGCGACGCATCGGACCGCTCCGCCAGCCGCGGAACAGACTCTTCTTGCCCAGCCACCGGACCGGGATCTGCAGACGCCACGCGATCGCGAGCATGAGCACGAAATCCCAGTTGGAGGTGTGCGGCGCACCGATGAGGATGGTGGGTCGTGTGGGTGCGGGCGTGCTGACGAGGCGCCAGCGGCTGAACGTCCAGAAGATGCGGGCGATCGCGCGTCGGAGCATGCTCTTACCGTAAAGCCTGGCGGCAGCGTGTCCGACCTCCTGCCTAGACTCGACTCCATGCCGCAGGTCGACCTGGATACCCCGCTGCCGCAGGCCGTGGGCGAGAAGGTCGCCGCGACGCTCTCGCGTGCGTTCGCGATGTCGACGGTCGGTGACCTCCTCGCGCACTACCCGCGTCGCTACGCCCGCCGCGGCGAGCTGACCCCGATCTCGTCGCTGCCCGTGGGGGAGATGGCGACGATCGTCGCCGAGGTGAAATCGGTTTCGGAGCGTCCGATGCGTCAGCGCCGAGGGTCGCTCATCGAGGTCGTGATCAGCGATGGCGTCGGCGAAGCGACGCTGACGTTCTTCGGACAGAAGTGGCGTCTCCAAGAGCTCCGAGTCGGGCGACAGGGCATCTTCTCGGGCAAGGTCGGGGTGTTCAAGGGAAAGCAGCAGTTCGCCCACCCCGACTACGAGCTCTTCGACGACGAGGTCGAGGCGCGCGTGACGGCGGTCGCGCGAAGCCTCGAACCGATCCCCATCTACTCCGCCACCAGCACCATCACGAGCTGGCAGCTGCGCAAGATCATCGCCGACGTCATCGCGCGGCTCGGTGACGTGGCCGATCCGCTGCCCGACGAGCTGCGTGAACGGCGTCAGCTCCTCGATGCCCGGACGGCGCTCGTTCAGGTGCACACCCCGACCGTCCCCGAGCACGTGCGGCCGGGGTTCGAGACCCTCCGCATGCACGAGGCCTTCGTCCTTCAGGCAGCGCTCCTGCAGCACCGCATCCAGGTGCGGCGACTCGCCGCCACTGCCCGACCGGCGGGAGACCTTCTCGAGCAGTTCGACGCCGCTCTGCCCTTCGAGCGCACCCCCGATCAGATCGCCGTCGGCGACGTGATCGCCGACGATCTCGTGAACGAGTGGCCGATGAACCGGCTGGTGCAGGGCGAGGTGGGTTCGGGTAAAACGCTCGTGGCTCTTCGCGCCATGCTGCAGGTTGCGCAGTCCGGCGGGCAGGCGGCACTCATCGCTCCGACGGAGGTCCTCGCGGCGCAGCACGTGCGATCCATCGCGAAGATGCTGGGGCCGCGGCTCGCCCCCGAGCTGATGCCCACTCTGCTCACGGGGGCGCAGCCGGCCGCTGAGCGGCGCAAGGCTGCCCTGCGGGCAGCATCCGGCCAGGCACGGATCGTGGTGGGCACCCACGCGCTGCTGAGTGCGTCGACGACGTTCGCCGACCTCGGCCTGGTCGTCGTCGACGAGCAGCACCGATTCGGCGTCGAGCAGCGCGAGGCGCTCCGCGCGAAGGGCACCTCGCCCCACGTGCTCGTGCTGACGGCGACGCCGATCCCGCGCACCGTGGCGATGACCGTTTTCGGAGACCTCGACGTGTCGACGATCCGCACGATGCCGACCGGGCGCGCGGGCATCTCCACCTTCGTCGCGCCTCTGGCCGAGAAGCCGGGCTGGTTCGGCCGGGTGTGGGAGCGCGTGGCCGAAGAGGTCGCTCAGGGACGACAGGCCTTCGTCGTGTGTGCGGCGATCGACGCCGAGAAGGCCGTGGTCGACGACACCGACGACGCTGGCATGCTCGAAGACGGCACGCGGACGCGGACTCGCTGGGGAGTCGTTCAGGCCACCGCGATGCTCGCACAGCATCCGTCGTTCGCCGACCTCACCGTCGCGACGCTGCACGGCAAGATGCCCGCAGACGAGAAGGATGCCGTCATGCAGGCGTTCGCCCGCGGTGAGATCGACGTGCTCGTGGCCACGACAGTCGTCGAGGTCGGCGTCGACGTGCCGAACGCCTCGACCATGGTGATCCTCGAGGCTGAACGATTCGGAGTGTCGCAGCTTCATCAGCTGCGCGGCCGCGTCGGCCGGGGCAGCGTGCCCGGGCTGTGTCTGCTGGTCACCGAGGCAGACCCCGATACGGCGGCGCGGTCACGGGTCGAGGCCGTCGCGGCCACGACCGACGGCTTCTCCCTCGCAGAGGTCGACCTCGAGCTGCGGGGCGAGGGAGACGTCCTCGGCGATGCTCAGTCAGGTGCGCGGTCATCGCTTCGTCTGCTGCGAGTCGTCGCGGATGCCGACCTGATCGCGCAGGCGCGCGACGAAGCCGCATCCGTGCTGCAGAACGACCCCGATCTGTCGGAGCATCCCGGGCTCGCCGCAGCCATTGCGCGGCGCCTGGGCGAGGACGAGCGCGGCGCGCTCCACAGGAACTAGGCTCAGACCATGAGCAACCGGATCGCGGTCGTGCCCGGCTCCTTCGATCCGCCGACCCTCGGCCATCTCGACGTCATCCGTCGGGCCGCTGCCTTGTACGACCAGCTCCACGTCCTGGTCGTCCACAACCCCGGCAAAGAAGCGATGCTCCCCATCGCGCAGCGTCAGGCGCTTCTCGAGCAGTCGATCGACGAGGCCGGGATCGAGGGTGAGATCGTCGTTGCGGCGTGGAGCATGGGACTGCTCGTCGACTACGCGACCGACGTCGGTGCCGGGATCCTCGTCAAGGGGATCCGGTCGCAGGTCGACGTCGCCTACGAGACGCCGATGGCGATCGTCAACCGGCACCTCGCTCAGATCGAGACCGTGTTCCTGCTTCCCGACCCCGCGCACGCGCTGGTGTCGAGCTCGCTCGTGCGGCAGGTCGCCTCGCTCGGCGGCGACGTGTCGCCCTTCGTGCCGGGCCCCGTCGCGCGGTTCCTCGACACGGGATCCCGCGGCATCTGAGTCCGCTCGACGCCACGGCGACTAGCATGGTCGATCGTGGGTAGAAAGCACGTCACCGGACCATTCGTCATCCCCGTGCGCGACATCGTGCGCCAGCCGGGGGAGATGCGGGAGTTCGCGTTCAGCGTGCCCGCGCCCGACAAGTGGGGCGAGGGTCTCGTCTCGGTCGCCGCGGGCCGGCCGATCGATCTCGAGGTGCGCCTCGAGTCGGTGCACGAGGGCATCCTGGCCACCGCTGAGGCCGACACCGTGTATGACGGCGTCTGCGGTCGGTGCCTGACGGAACTGACACGCCCCCTCCGAATCGAGTTTCAGGAGCTCTTCGGGTATTCTGGGGACGAAGCGTCCGACTTCGAGGTTCAAGACGACCACGTGGATCTTGAAACTCCGGTCAGGGATTCGATCGTCCTGGCGCTTCCGTTCCAACCGGTGTGTCAGCCGGATTGCCCCGGGCTCGACCCGGTCACGGGTGAGAAGCTGACGCCGGGAGCGGAACCTGCGGAGCAGGTGCAGATCGACCCGCGCTGGGCCGCGCTGACGGCCTACACCCCAGACCACGACGACGCAGACCACCGCGTCGCGCCCGACACAGAGAAGAGCTAGCCATGGCAGGTAACCCCCCGAAGCGGAAGGTCTCCCGCTCCAACACGCGTTCGCGTCGCGCGCAGTGGAAGGCCGAGGCTCCGACGCTCGTCAAGACCATCGAGAACGGCAAGGTCGTCTACAGCCGCCCCCACCAGGCGAAGGTCGTCACCGACTCGCAGGGCACCGAGCTGTTCCTCGAGTACAAGGGTCGCAAGGTCGCTGACGTCTGACGACGCGCGGCGTGACTGAGAACACCACCGAGCGCTCCGCGCTCACCGACAAGCTCGGGGTCGACATCGACCCCGAGCTTCTGTCGCTTGCCCTCACCCACCGTTCGTACGCGTACGAGAACGGCGGGACGCCTCACAACGAGCGTCTCGAGTTCCTCGGCGACTCGATCCTGGGCCAAGCCGTGACCGTGCATCTTTTCCGCACGCATCCCAATCTCGACGAGGGTGCGCTGGCCAAGCGTCGCGCGAGCGTCGTGTCGACGATCGCCCTGGCCGAGGTCGCTCGGACGATCGGGCTCGGCGACCACATCAAGCTGGGCCGCGGCGAGACGCAGACCGGCGGGCGCGATAAAGACTCGATCCTCGCCGACGCCATGGAGGCCGTGATCGGAGCGGCCTTCCTCTCGGCCGGTCCCGAGCGGGCGCAGGAACTCGTCCTCCGTCTCGTCGCGCCACTTCTGGCGGACCCCGCGCGTTACGGCGCGGCGATGGACCCGAAGACCTCCCTGCAAGAGCTCGCCGCTCACCTGGGCGTTGCGCCGCCGGTCTACGGCATCGAGGCCTCGGGACCCGACCACCACCGGGTCTTCACCGCGACCGTCACCGTCGGGGACGTGTCACGCGAGGGCGTGGGAAGCAGCAAGAAGCAGGCCGAGATGGCGGCCGCCCTCGCTGTGTGGCATGTGCTGTCTGCCCGTGCCTGAGCTGCCCGAAGTCGAGGTCGTGCGCGCCGGTCTCGAGCCGGCCGTCGTCGGCGCACGGATCGAGGCGTGCACGGTGCTCGACGCTCGCGCGCTAACGCGCCACGTCGGAACGCCGGCGTCGTTCGAGCAGGAGTTGACCGGCCGCTCCCTCACCGCCGCCGCGCGACGCGGCAAATTCCTCTGGTTTCCCGTAGAGGGCACTCAGCGTGCGGTCATCGCCCACCTCGGAATGAGCGGGCAGATGCTGCTGCGCGAGCCCGGTGCGCCGACCGAGCGCCACGAACGCATCCGCTGGGACATCGTGCACCCGGAGCACGGCGAGCTCTCCGTTCTGTTCGTCGACCAGCGGACCTTCGGCTCTCTCGCGGTGGACGACCTCGAACCCACGGTGGACGGCGCACCAGCCGGGCGCGGAACGGATGCGGCACTGATCCCGGGGCAGGTGCGGCACATCGCCCGCGACCCCCTCGACCCCGCGTTCGACGCTCCGCGGTTCCATCGGGAACTCGCCCGGCGGTCGTCCGGCATCAAGCGCGTCCTCCTCGACCAGGGCGTGGTCAGCGGCATTGGCAACATTTACGCCGATGAGGCGCTGTGGGCTGCCCGCGTCCATCCGGAGACCGTTGCATCCCTCCTCTCGCGGCCCGCGCGTGAGCGCCTCCTCGAGGCCGTCGTCGCGGTGATGACGAAGGCTCTCGCCGAAGGCGGCACGAGCTTCGACGCCCAGTACGTCAACGTCAACGGCCAGGCCGGCTACTTCGCGCACTCGCTCGAGGCCTATGGCCGCACCGGAGCGGAGTGCTCGCGGTGCGGCTCGGCCATCGTCCGGGTCGCGTTCACGAATCGCTCATCGCACTACTGCCCGCGCTGCCAGCGTCGTCGCCACTGAGCCGCTTCTTCCAAGCGCCCTCGTATGACAGCGGGCGGAACCCGAGGGCCTCGTTGATGTCGAGCATCGGGCGATTCTCTTCGGCGTTGTAGGTGATGACGCGGGGTGATTCGGGGGCGATGTCGCGCCACGCGACGAGGCCCGCGCACTTCACGAGCATTCCCAGCCGGTGGCCCCGGTGGCTCGCCGACACGAGCGTGTCGTGCTGATGGGTCGCGCCGGTGCGGTCGGAGCCGATCATGAGTTCGTTGAAGGCCGCGAGCTCGCCGGTCTCGATGTGCTGCGCCGCGGTCACGAGCAGTGTCTGGTCCGCTTCGACGTAGCGCGCATCGTGGCGGGCCAGGCGCGCGGCATCCCACTCTTCCTCGTCCACCTCGAGGCCGGCGGCGGGGGCGTCGGTCGACATGCGCGACTTGAGCCAGGCGTACCCTTCGACGAACTCCGGCGGCGTCGGCGCGGTCCATCGCACCACGCGGTAGCCGGCGGCCGCCACCGTGGCTTTCGCCAGGTGATCATCGACGACGGTGGCGGAGTCGGTCAGATCGAGCACGCTCTTCCGATTGATCTGCTCGAGCGTGTAGCCGTGACGCAGCAGGAAGCGCGCGGCATGGTCGCGCGGAATGTCGCCGTACCCCGTCGGTGCGGCCAGCCTGTCGCCCGGCTCATCGGGATGCTCGGCGTACGTCTGCAGAACGTGGCGGCCATGGTCGCGGGCGGTCCGCTCGACGAGCGCGTGGGCCTGCGAACCGATGCCGAGTCCGCGCACCTCGCGCAGGAGTTCGATGAGCCAGTACGCGCTGTCGGATCCGGCTTCGTGGGGGATGTCGAGCCCCACGCGCCCGACGACTCTGCCGTCCCATACCGCGAGCCAGCTGAATCTCGTCTCGTCCGGGCTCGGGCGATAGTGGGGGAGCAGCTCGTCGGGGCGGGCGGTATCGTCATCGCCGCCGGTGATCTCGCGATACACGAGATTGCGCACGCGCACCATCTCGCAGAAATCCGCGGCGTCCGGTGCATCGATCCTCTCGGGGATGCGGAGGGGGCGCAGCTCGAGCCGCGCAGTGATGTCGTTCATGATTCTCTTTCGGCGGCGTGGGGTCTCGTCACCGAGACCCCACGCGGATCAACGGTAGGGAGTGAGCAGGTACGCGCGTTCCCAGTGCCGCTCGCGCGCCTCGCGGGCGGCGAGCTGTTCGCGGCGGTACGCGACCTCGGGCGCAGAGCTGGCGCCGCGGTTCGCGCTCCACACGATGAGGCGCAGTGCGATGCGCAGCGCAAGGCGCTGGGCGAGGGTCGGACGGCCGAGAGCCGTCTGCTCGGAAATGGCGGGCCGCGCAGGCGCGACCTCGGGACGTCGTTGTACGACGGTGTTCATGGTGTCCTCGTTCGAAGAGGGCGGACGTGCGATGGCGACGATGTGCGTCGCAGGTGCAGCCGTCGGCTGCGGCCCGGCGCGAGGTGTCGCGCGGGCGGAGAGGCGGAACGGGGCGAGGGACTCGCGGACTCAGACGTTCAGCGGAGCACCCATGACGGCGGCTCCACCGATCACGCAGGAGAAACGGTCGCGGTGCTCGGAACGAACAGCAACTGCGTTAAACGCGGTGACAGAAATCAACATCGGGGAACCTCCTTTCGTCAGGGATGCGGGAAGTGACGCTAGCGGTCCGCCCGGTGCGGCGTCAAGTCCGGCTCGTCATCCTCCGGTAGCGTGTGGGCATCCACCGAGCGCCGGGAGGGCCCGACATGCACCTGAAGAGCGTCACGCTCAAGGGCTTCAAGTCGTTCGCCCAACCGACCACTTTCGTGCTCGAGCCGGGCGTCACCTGCATCGTCGGGCCCAACGGCTCGGGCAAGTCGAACGTCGTCGACGCGCTCGCCTGGGTCATGGGCGAGCAGGGAGCCAAGACCCTCCGCGGCGGGAAGATGGAAGACGTCATCTTCGCCGGCACTGCCACGCGCGGTCCGCTCGGTCGCGCCGAGGTCCAGCTGACGATCGACAACCACGACGGCGTGCTTCCGATCGAGTACGCCGAGGTGACGATCAGCCGCACGCTGTTCCGCAACGGATCGAGCGAGTACGCGATCAACGGCGAGACGTGCCGACTGCTCGACGTGCAGGAGCTCCTGAGCGACTCCGGTCTCGGTCGCGAAATGCACGTGATCGTCGGGCAGGGCCGGCTCGACACCGTGCTGCAGGCGAGCGCGGAGGACCGGCGCGGTTTCATCGAGGAAGCGGCGGGCATTCTGAAGCACCGCCGCCGCAAAGAGAAGACGGTTCGCAAGCTCGAGGCGATGGAGGCCAATCTCACGCGGTTGAGCGACCTGGCGGGCGAACTGCGGCGGCAGCTGAAGCCCCTCGGCAAGCAGGCCGAGATCGCACGTGAAGCCGCGACGATCGCCGCCGTCGTCCGCGACGCGAAGGCGAGGCTGTACGCCGACGACCTCGTCGCGCTGCGCTCCCAGCTCGCCGACCATGCACGCGACGAGCACGAGCGGCACGCCGAACGCCTCGTGCTGCAGGACCGGCTCGACGGCGTCAAACGACGCATCGACGAGCTCGAGGCCGAGCAGCGATCCGAGGCCGTCGACAGGGCACGCGCCACCGCGTTCGCGCTCGAGCAGGTCCAGGAGCGGGTGCGCGGACTGCACACGCTCGCGGCGCAGCGCCGCGCTCTTCTCGAGGACGACGGCCAGCTCTCGATCGAGGTCGCCACGGTCGGACAGGGGGCGATCGACGAGGCCCGCCAGGAGGTCGACGAGATCGCTTCGGGCGTCGGCGACGCGCAGGATGCCGCCGCCGCGGCATCCCGGGATGTGATTCGAGCGCGTGCCGAGTTGGATGCTCTCGACTCCGACATCGCCGCGCAGAGCGCTCTCGTCTCCGAGCACGACATGCGGCTGACCAAGCTCCGCGGCCGAGCAGACGCCGCCGCGTCGCGCCTGGAAGCTCTGCGCGCGACGGTCGAACGGCAGCAGCGGGGGCTGGACGCCGCACGGACGCGGCGCGCGGAGGCTGAGGCGGCCCTCGAGCAGGTTGAGTCCGAAGCGGCTCCCGAGGCGAGCTCCGCCGAGCACACGGCTGCGTACGAGCGCGCTCAGCGCGAGGCGACGGAGGCGGAGACGACGCTCGCGGGCATCCGTGAGCGGCTGCACGCGGCCGAGCGCGAGGTCGAGTCGCTGACGGCGCAGACGGCTGCGCTCGGGCGGGCGCTCGAGGTCCGCAACGCGGCCGCCGATCTGCTGTCGCGCGGCGACGATGGGCTGCGGTCACTCGTCGCCGACGCCCTGAAGGTGGAACCGGGATACGAAGCGCCTGTCGCTGCGGCGCTGGGGGCGCTGGCCGAGGGCGTGCTCGCCGCCGATGTGCCCGCAGCGCTGCGGGCGGCAGCCACCGCTGCCGAGGACGACCTCGGTGTCGTCGACATCGTCCTCGCGCATGCCGACCGGGGAGAGGCTGTCAACGCCGTGCCGGGCGCTGTGCGTGCGATCGACGTCGTCAGCGGGCCCGACGGCGTCGTCGGCCAGCTCGAGCACGTGCTCGTCGCTGATGACCTCGAGACAGCAGTCCGTATCCGCGATGCATGGTCGGCGAGCGAACGCGGACGCGCCGTCGTCGTGACCAAGCAGGGCGAGCTGGTCTCGTGGCGCACGGTCCGAGCCGGATCCGGCGAGGGCCGGTCACGTCTCGAACTCGCCGCGGAGCGAGACGCGGCGGCTGACCGGCTGAGCGAGATGACCGTCGTCGCCGACGCGCTCCGGGAGTCGCTGACCGATGCGCAGGCAGCCTGGACCGAGGCTCGCGCCCGGACGAGGACAGCGCTCGAGACGCTGCGTGCTCACGATGCGGCGCTCGCGGCCGACGCGGAGAAGCTCAACCGAGCCACCGTGCGGTACGAGGCGGCCATCGCAGAATGCGACCGGCTCGAGGCAGGCATCGCGCCGGCCGTCTCCGCCGCGACCGAGGCCGAGTCCGCGGCCCGCGATGCCGAGGAAGCGCTCGCGGCGGCGGCTGCGGCGCCGCGCCCGATCCTCGACGCATCGGCGCGTGACGGTCTTCTCGAAGCCCTCGAACAGGCTCGCGAACGCGAGATGCGCGCACGCCTCGACGTCGAGACCCTGCGAGAGCGCGTGCGAGCCGGCGAGGCCCGCGTGGTTCAGCTCGAACGCCAGCGCGAGCGAGAGCGCGCCGCCGCCGCCGAGGCCGCCCGACGCGCCGTCATCCGGCGGCAGCAGCGTGCGATCGCGGATGCCGTCGCCGCACAACTGCCGCCGCTGCTCGAATCGATCGACAGGTCCGTCGCCGCCGCCCGCGTGGAACTGGGGAGGGCTGAGCAGGCGCGGAGCGAGATCACGAGCGAGCTCACCGAGCTGCGCCGCCAGGATCAGTCGGCGCGCAGCCGGCTCTCGGCCCTCACCGAGTCGGTGCACGGACTCGAGATGCAGATGCACGAGAAGAAGCTGCACGTGACGAGTCTGCTCGAACGCGTCGGGTCGGAACTGGGCTTCGGCGAGGACATTCTCGTTTCGGAATATGGGCCGGACCACCCCGCCCTCGACGATTCCGGCGAGCCGGTGCCCTTCGATCGCGCCGCTCAGCGCCGTCGCCTCGCGGAGGCGGAGCGGAAGCTCGCGCAGCTCGGGCGCGTGAACCCTCTGGCGCTGGAAGAGTACGCCGCGCTCGAGCAGCGGCACGCGTTCCTCACGGAACAGCTCGCGGACTTGACGCAGACCCGCTCGGACCTGCTGACGATCATCGGCGAGCTGGACGAGCGGATGCAGACGATCTTCCTGGCCGCCTTCGAGGACACGAAGGTCGCATTCGGCGAGGTATTCCCGATCCTGTTCCCCGGGGGCACCGGGAGCATCTCGCTGACCGATCCCGACAACCCGCTCACGACCGGCATCGAGGTCGCGGTGCGCCCTGTGGGCAAGAAGATCGAGAGGTTGTCGCTCCTCTCGGGCGGCGAGCGTTCTCTCGCCGCTGTCGCTCTTCTGACGGCCATCTTCAAGGCGCGGCCGAGCCCGTTCTACATCCTCGACGAGGTGGAGGCAGCGCTCGACGACGCGAATCTCGGACGCCTGCTCGGCGTGTTCGAACAGCTCCGCGAATCGAGCCAGCTCATCGTCATCACGCACCAGAAGCGCACGATGGAGATCGCGGACGCGCTCTACGGCGTCTCGATGCGCCAGGACGGAGTGTCGGCGGTCGTCGGTCAGCGCGTTCGGGAGCGCGCGGGCGCCGTAGGCTGAGGGTATGGCCGACAATCCCTGGTCGCTCTCGCGCGCGCTGCGCGGGCTCTTCGTCAAGCCGACCATCGACGAGAACACGTGGGACGATCTCGAGACGGCGCTGCTGACCGCCGACTTCGGGCCCGACATCACGGAGCGTCTCGTCGATGACCTGCGCGACAAGGTGGAGCGGTACCGCACGACCGACCCCCGCGACCTCCAGCGCATGCTCAAGGAGACCCTGGAGGAGCGGTTCGCCGCGTTCGACTCGACCCTGCGTCTGACGGAGCGTCCCGCCGTCGTCCTGGTCGTCGGGGTGAACGGCGTGGGGAAGACCACGACGATCGGCAAGTTCGCGAAGTTCCTTCACCGTTACGGCCGGTCGGTCGTCGTCGGAGCCGCCGACACCTTCCGTGCGGCCGCGGTCGACCAGCTCGCGACGTGGGCCGAGCGCGGAGGCGCGCAGATCGTCCGTCCGCAACAGGAAGGCCAGGACCCGGCCTCGGTTGCGTTCCAGACGATCGACTACGCCAAGCGGACCGGCACGGAGATCGTGCTCGTCGACACGGCCGGCCGCCTGCACACCAAGGGTGGGCTGATGGACGAGCTCACCAAGATCCGGCGCGTCATAGAGAAGCAGGCGCCGATCAGCGAGGTGCTGCTCGTTCTCGACGCGACGACCGGGCAGAACGGCGTGATGCAGGCCGAGGCGTTCCTCGAGCACGCGGGAGTGACCGGCCTGGTCCTGACGAAGCTCGACGGCTCCGCACGTGGCGGATTCGTCCTCGCCGTGCAGGAGCGCACCGGCATCCCCGTGAAACTTCTCGGCCAGGGCGAGGGAATCAACGACCTCACGGGCTTCACCCCGCACGTCTTCGCGTCGGCGCTCGTCGACTGAGTCGCGCGCCGCGCCGCATCACCACTTCCCCCGCACCCTCACGGCTGGTTTCATAAACACATGGCGATCGAGCACGACTACTTCGGACTCCTCGAGTCGGGGCCGGACGGATCGATCTTCTGGTCGGATCACGTCGAGATCGGCGATCAGACGGTCACCGTCGATCTGACGGCTCCGGATCAGGACGACGTCTCGGCTGCCGCGCTGGATGTCGCCGCCGCCATGATCTCGGCGATCGAATCGATCGATCTCTCCGCTCGCAACGCGATGGTCTCCGAGCTGAACGACCGCACCAGCGAGGTGACGGAGTTCATCCTCCAGCAGCAGGAGGAGCTCGGAGAGGACATCGAGTCGTACCTCGTGGACATCTCGGGCGACGTCCACATGGACGTCATCCGGTCGCTGCAGCTGATCAGCATGACGATCCTGGCCGATGAGCACGGGGGATCGGACCCATTCGCGGTGCTCGAGTACGCGCTCGACCCCGATTCCACCGAAGAGGTGCTCCTGGTGAATCTCACGAGCGACGGCAGCATCCAGTCGGTCACCAGCGCCGACTGACGTGCAGACCTTTCTGCCGTATCCCTCGTTCGCCCAGTCGGCGGCGGCCCTCGACACGGCGCGGCTCGGCAAGCAGCGCGTGGAGACGCTGCAGCTGCTCCGGGCCAACACGGTCCCGGGATACGGATGGCGGAACCATCCGGCCGCCAAGATGTGGCGCGGCTATCTGCCCGCTCTCACGGCGTACGGCCTCGCGATGACGGACGCGTGGATCGCCGCCGGTCGCCCGGACACGGTCCGGCCGCAGCTGTTGCAGTTCGCGCCCGATGTCGACGGGATGCCCGAGAGCGAACTCGAGATGCCGCCGTGGCTGGGCGATGAGGCGTTCCACCTGTCTCACCGCTCGAACCTCGTGCGCAAGGATGCCGCGTTCTACCGGCCGCGCTTCGGTGACGTTCCCGACGACCTGCCGTATGTCTGGCCGCCGGACCCGACCGCGTCCTGAGACCTCGCGGCCGGGCCGGCACGCCGTCAGACGGCCTGCGCGAATCCGGACTGGGCCGAGTCGGCGAGGTGCGCGAGATGGGGCGGGATCTCCCGGCCCTTGGCAGTCATGGACTGCGCCCACAGGCGCCCGGCCCGATAGGACGACCGCACGAGCGGTCCGGCGAGCACGCCGAGGAAGCCGATGCGTTCCGCTTCCTCACGGAAGCCGACGAACTCCTCCGGCTTGACCCAGCGGTCGACCGGCAGGTGACGAGGCGTGGGACGCAGGTACTGCGTGATCGTGATGATGTCGGTGCCCGCGTCATGGAGGTCCTGGAGGGCCTGGGCGACCTCCTCGGGCGTCTCGCCCATCCCGAGGATGAGGTTCGACTTGGTGATGAGTCCCGCGTCACGGGCGCGCGTGATCACGCCCAAGGAGCGCTCGTAACGGAAGGCTGGCCGGATCCGCTTGAAGATGCGGGGGACCGTCTCCACGTTGTGTGCGAAGACCTCGGGTCGTGACGCGAACACCTCGTCGAGCTGCGCCGCGTCGCCGTTGAAGTCCGTCGCGAGAATCTCCACGCCCGTGCCCGGGTTCTCCGCGTGGATCCGTCGCACCGTCTCCGCGTGGAGCCAGGCTCCGCCATCGGCGAGGTCGTCGCGCGCCACCCCGGTGACCGTCGCGTAGCGCAGCTGCATCCGGCTGACGCTCTCGGCGACGCGGCGCGGCTCGTCGGTGTCGTATTCGGCCGGCTTGCCCGTGTCGATCTGGCAGAAGTCGCACCGACGTGTGCACTGCGAGCCGCCGATGAGGAAGGTCGCCTCCCGGTCCTCCCAGCATTCGTAGATGTTCGGGCATCCCGCTTCCTGGCAGACCGTGTGGAGTCCCTCTCCTTTGACCAGATCATGCAGAGCGCGATACTCCTCGCCCATCCGCGCCTTCGTCTTGATCCACTCCGGCTTGCGCTCGATCGGTGTCTGCGCGTTGCGCACTTCCAAGCGCAGGAGCTTGCGCCCTTCCGGACCACCCGCGGCGGGAGCGGCGGGCACGGCGCAGCCGCCGCTCATGCTGCGGCCGCCGTCTCGAACTCGGCGCGGAACCGACACGCGACGGTGTCCACCACATCCGCGGGGGAGACGCTTCTGCCCAGCACCGTCGAGAGGGAAGCGACGCCGGCATCGGCGATGCCGCACGGGATGATCTGCTCGAACGGGGCGAGGTCGTTGTCGCAGTTGAGGGCGAAGCCGTGCATCGTCACGCCGCGCTGAACCCGCACACCGATGGCCGCGATCTTCGCGTCTCGGCCGTCCTGACTCACCCAGACGCCGCTTCGGCCCGTCACCTGACGGGCCGCGACGCCTAGGTCGGCGACGACGTCGATGAGCATCCGCTCGAGCCGCCGCACGTGCGAGACCACGTCCACCGGCTCCGGCAGAGCCAGAATCGGATACCCCACCAGCTGGCCCGGCCCGTGCCAGGTGATCTTCCCACCGCGGTCGACGTCGACGACGGCGGTGCCGTCTGTCGGTCGCTCGCCGGGCTCGGTTCGCGCTCCCGCGGTGAACACCGGCTCGTGCTCGAGCAGGAGCAGCGTGTCGGGGCCACCGGCGACGACCGCGTCGTGGACACGGCGCTGCAGCTCCCAGCCTTCTGCGTAGGGGACGACGGCGGGGGCGAGCCCCACGACGCGGACATCGAGCACGGTTCCTCCTCGATTACTGGACCGCGTCCAACAATACGACACGCCTAGGCTGTCCTGGTGACGTCCTCCACCCGCGCCGGCCGGCCTCGCGTATCGTCCCGCGAGACCCTCGCGGAGGCCGCCTGCGAGCTCTTCCTCGAGCGCGGTTATGAGGCGACGACGGTCGCCGACATCACCCGACGCGCCGGTGTCAGCCGTTCGAGCTTCTTCAACTACTTCTCGTCGAAGTCGGCCGTCCTGTGGGCCGGACTCGACGAGCGGATCAGCGTGCTCGAGCTCGGTCTGCGGCGCGCCGGCGGCGTCGACGACGTCGCGTCCGCGGTGGCGGAGCTCGCCCGCGGCTTCGCCCCCGATGCGTTGGCGCTCGCGATCGTGAACGATGTCGCGATGGGGCTGTCCGACGAGCTCGCGCGAGATGCCGCACTGCGGGCCGCTCGCATCGCTAGAGCCGTCGCCGCGGCCCTGCACGGGTCGGGGACGGAACGGCTCGAAGCCGACATCCTCGGTGCCGCCTGGGGCGGTGCTGTGCTCGGAGCCGTCCGCTCCTGGGCGCGCGGGGGAGCGGGTCGGACGGATCTGGCGCACGAGATGGTCCGAGCGATCGCGATCGTCCGGGGGCGCTGACCGGGTCAGCTGCTCGCATAGAATCGAGGGATCATGGCAACTTTCGGCACGCTCTCCGACCGTCTTACCGAGACCTTCCGGAATCTCCGCACCAAGGGAAAGCTCTCGGCGGCTGACGTCGACCAGACCGTCCGTGAGATCCGCCGCGCGCTTCTCGACGCCGACGTCGCCCTCGCGGTGGTCAAGGAGTTCACCGCCAAGGTGCGTGAGCGCGCGCTCGGCGATGAGGTGAACCGTGCGCTGAACCCTGCGCAGCAGGTGGTTCAGATCGTCAACGAGGAGCTCGTGGGCATCCTCGGCGGCGAGCAGCGGCGACTGCAGTTCGCGAAGAACCCGCCCACCGTCATCATGCTCGCGGGCCTCCAGGGCTCGGGTAAGACCACGTTCGCCGGCAAGCTTGCGAAGCAGCTCGAGAAGGACGGCCACACCCCCCTTCTCGTCGCGTGCGACCTCCAGCGGCCGAACGCCGTGAACCAGCTCCAGGTCGTGGCCGAGCGTGCCGGCGCCGCCATCTACGCGCCCGAGCCCGGCAACGGAGTCGGCGACCCCGTGCGAGTCGCGCGTGACGGTGTCGAGCACGCACGCCGCCAGCAGCACGATGTCGTCATCATCGACACCGCGGGACGCCTCGGCGTCGATGCGGAGCTCATGAAGCAGGCCGCCTCGATCCGCAAGGCCACCGATCCCGACGAGGTGCTCTTCGTCATCGATGCGATGATCGGTCAGGACGCGGTCAACACCGCGAAGGCGTTCCAGGAAGGCGTCGACTTCACCGGTGTCGTCCTCTCCAAGCTCGACGGCGACGCACGCGGTGGTGCTGCGCTCTCGGTCGCCTCGGTCACCCAGCGGCCGATCATCTTCGCGTCCACGGGTGAGGGCCTCGACGACCTCGAGCCCTTCCACCCGGACCGCATGGCCAGCCGCATCCTCGACCTCGGCGACATCCTCACTCTGATCGAGCAGGCACAGCAGGCGTTCGACGAGCAGGAGGCCCTCGCGGTCGCCGAGAAGCTCGCGAAGGAGCAGTTCACGCTCGAGGACTTCCTCGACCAGCTTCAGCAGATGAAGAAGATGGGCTCGATGAAGAAGATGCTCGGCATGCTGCCGGGCATGGGGCAGATGAAGCAGCAGCTCGAGCAGTTCGACGAGCGCGAGATCGACCGCACCGAGGCGATCATCCGGTCGATGACGCCGGCCGAGCGTCGCAACCCGAAGGTCCTCAACGGCTCGCGCCGCCTGCGCATCGCCCGCGGTTCGGGGATGACGGTGACCGATGTCAACCAGCTCGTGCAGCGCTTCGAGCAGGCGGCGAAGATGATGAAGACGGTCGCTCGCGGTGGCGTTCCCAACATCCCCGGCATGGGGCCGATGGGCGGCAAGCCCGGCGCCTCGAGCAAGCGCGGCAAGCAGGCCAAGAACAAGGGCGGTTCGCGTTCGGGCAACCCGGCGAAGCGGGCCGCAGAGAACGCCGGCCTCGCGACCGCGACGGCGCCGACCGGTTCGGGCTTCGGTCTCGGAGCCGGCGGTCAGGCTCAGCCGAGCGAGGCCGACCTCGCCGAGATCCAGAAGCTCTTCGGCAAGGGCTGAGTCAGCCGCCCTGGGTCAGCCGCCCTGAATCAGCGGCCGACGTCCGGCTGCGCCAGGTGCTGGCGCAGCGTGGGGCCGTCGCGGAACTCGCGGATCAGGTGCTGGACGACCTCGCGCAGGTCGCCGTCGGCCGCATCCGCGACGCGTGTCTGCCGGAGGTAGCTCGCCCCTTGATCGAGGATCGTGTTCAGCCCGCGGAACTCGCGTGCGCAGTGCAGCTCCTCGGCGATCGGCTCGAGCTCGGCCATCGTGTCGCGGAGGTGATCGGCGACGTGTCGCTGCGTGCCATCGGCGTCGACGATCAGACGCGCGTCCAGCCCGTACCGGGCGGCGCGCCACTTGTTCTCCCGCACGAACCACGGGGGGATCGTCGGGAGCTCGCGCCCCTCGTCGAGCTGTCGCGAGAGGTGCTCGGTGAGCACCTGGACGAGGGATGCCACGGCCGCGAGCTCGGGAAGCGTCGACATCCCGTCGCAGGCGCGGATCTCGATCGTTCCCCACTTCGGCGCGGGGCGGATGTCCCAGCGCACCTCCGACGCGTCCTCCATGACGCCCGTGCGGACCATGCCGTCGAGGTAGTGCTCGAAGTCGCTCCACTGCGTGAAACTCCAGGGCAGGCCGGCGGTGGGCAGCTGCTGGAAGACGAGGGCGCGATTGGATGCGTACCCGGTGCGGTCGCCGGCCCAGAACGGGCTCGACGCCGACAGGGCTTGCAGGTGGGGGAGGTAGAGCGACAGCGCGTTGATGAGCGGGAACACCTTGTTCACGTCCTCGACACCCACATGGATGTGGATGCCCCAGATCATCATGTTCCTGCCCCACCACTGGGTGCGTTCGATGAGCTTGTGATAGCGGGTCTTGTCGGTGATCTGCTGCTCGTACCACCGGGCGAAGGGGTGGCTGCCGGCGCAGAGCATCTCGAGACCGCGCGGTGCGGCGAACTCGCGCACCCGCTGGATCGCGTCGTCGATGTCGTCGACCGCCGCGGCGACGGTGTCGCCGACACCGCTGGTGACCTCGATGGTGTTCGTCAGCAGCTCGCCCGTGATCGTGTAGCGCTCGAGCGCGGAGGATTCCTCGACTTCGGCGAGTACCTCCGGCGCTCGGGGCGCGAGATCCCCGGTGTCGCGGTCGGCGAGCATCAACTCCCACTCGAGCCCCACGGAGGAGCGGGCAGACGTGGCGAAGGGGACCGTCATGGGCTCAGTCTGACACGCGGTGCGGTGCGGTTCGCGACGACCGTCATCATCTGGCAAAATAGACGGTTGGACCGCTCGCTCGACCCTCTATCCGGCGGGAAGGTCCACCCTCAGAGCTCCCGCCGGGTGTGCACCCCACGCTCCAGGCGACGTTCACTTCACATCACACCACTCAGGAGAATTGTGGCTGTCAAGATCCGTCTCAAGCGCCTCGGTAAGATCCGCGCGCCCTACTACCGCATCGTCGTCGCCGACTCGCGCACCAAGCGGGACGGCCGCGTGATCGAGGAGATCGGTCAGTACCACCCGACCGAGGAGCCCTCGATCATCAAGGTCGACTCCGAGCGCGCCCAGTACTGGCTGTCGGTCGGCGCTCAGCCGACCGAGCAGGTCACCGCGCTGCTGAAGCTCACGGGCGACTGGGGCAAGTTCAAGGGCGACAAGAACGCCGTCTCGACCGTTCGCACGGCCGAGGCCAAGGGCGAGTTCGTCGCAGACGCGTCGAAGAAGTCGGTCATCAAGCCGCAGGCCGCCAAGAAGGCCGAGGAGCCCGCCGCTGAGGCTCCCGCCGACGAGGCTCCCGCCGCCGACGCGACCGACGCGGAGTAATCCGTTGCTGTCCGCCGCGCTCGAGCACGTCGTCAAGGGGATCGTCGATCACCCCGACGACGTCGTCATCCGTTCCTCCTCGTCGCCCCGCGGCGAGGTCCTCGAGGTGCGCGTGCACCCCGACGACCGGGGACGGGTGATCGGGCGCGGCGGACGCACCGCCAAGGCGCTGCGCGCGCTGATCTCCGCGCTTGCCGACGGCACGCGCGTTCGCGTCGACGTCGCGGACGACTGACATGGCCGCCGACCCCGCTCGCACTCAGCTGCGCGTCGGGCGCCTCGTCAAGGCGCACGGCCTCAAGGGCGCACTCAAGCTCGAGCTCTACACCGATGATCCCGACGGCCGCTTCGTGCCGGGCGCGACGTTCACGTTGCAGGTCCCCGAGGCGTCTCCCTGGCACGGCAAGTCCGTGACCGTCCGCGAGTTCCGGTGGATGAACTCGCACCCCGTCCTCTTCCTCGAGGACGTCAACGACCGCGATGCCGCCGAGAGCCTCGTCAAGGCCATCCTCTGGGTCGACCAGGACGGCGACGCCACGGCCGAGGACGACGCCTGGTTCGATCACCAGCTCGTCGGCCTCGACGTCGTGCGTGACGGCGAGCGGGTCGGACGCATCGCACGAGTCGATCATCTCCCCGCGCAGGACCTCCTCATCGTCCAGCGCGACGGCGACGACACCGAGATCCTCGTGCCGTTCGTCAAGGCGATCGTGCCCGAGGTGGATGTCGCAGGGGGTCGTGTCATCGTGACTCCGCCGGCGGGACTGTTCGAAGACCTGCCCGCTGATGAGTCCGACGACCCCGCGGAAGCTGGTTCCGTGGAAGACGGCGACAGCGCCTCCTCCGAGGACTGACGTGCGCGTCGACGTCGTCACGATCTTCCCCGCGTTCTTCGACGTCCTCGAGGTCTCGCTTCTCGGCAAGGCGCGAGGCGCCGGCCTCCTCGATGTCCGCGTCCACGATCTGCGGGACTACACCACCGATCGGCACCGCACCGTCGACGACACCCCGTACGGCGGCGGTGCCGGCATGGTGATGAAGCCCGAGCCGTGGGGGCTCGCGCTGGATGCGATCGTCGCGGACGCGGGCGACCGGCCGACGTTCATCTTTCCTTCGCCTGCCGGCGAGCGGTTCTCGCAGGGCACCGCTCGCGAGCTGAGCGAAGCGTCGCACCTCGTCTTCGGCTGTGGCCGCTACGAGGGGATCGACGAGCGCGTCTTCGCATACGCGGCGACGCTCGGCGACGTCCGGCTCATGAGCCTCGGCGACTACGTCCTCAACGGGGGAGAGGTCGCCTCGATGGCGATGATCGAAGCGATCGGCCGCCTCATTCCCGGTGTGGTCGGCAACCCCGAGAGCCTCGTCGAGGAGTCGCACGAAGACGGGCTGCTCGAGTACCCCTCCTACACCAAGCCCGCATCCTGGCGTGGCCACGAGGTGCCGGCCGTCCTGCTCAGCGGGCACCACGGCCGCGTCGCGGAGTGGCGGCACGCTCAGCGGGTCGAGCGGACGCGCGAGCGCCGTCCGGACCTGTTGCCCCGAGACCTCGAGGCCTGAGCCGGCCGCCGCGACGACGGACCGGCCCAGGGCACACGTCAGTCGACGCCGAGGAACGACCGGTCGGTGAGGATGACCGGACCGTCCGCAGTGATGGCCACGGTGTGCTCGGAGTGCGCACCGCGGGACCCGTCGGCGCTGCGGAGGGTCCATCCGTCGGCATCCGTGACCAGCTTGTCGGTGCTCTGCAGGAACCAGGGCTCGAGCGCGACCACGAGGCCGGCGCGCAGCGGGTAGCCGCGGCCGGGCTTGCCGTCGTTGGGGACGTGCGGGTCGCCGTGCATCTCCCGGCCGACGCCGTGGCCGCCGAAGTCGGTGTTGATCGACAGCCCGTCGGCCCGGGCGACCGTCGCGACGGCGTGCGAGATGTCGCCGATCTTGTTGCCGACCACGGCGGCTCCGATTGCTGCATCGAGAGCGCGCTCGGTGGTGTCGATGAGGGCGAGATCTTCGTCTCGCGGCGTTCCCACGACGAACGACACGGCCGAGTCGGCCACCCAGCCGTCGACCGAGACCGCGAAGTCGAGCGTGACGAGATCGCCGTCGCGCAAGGCGTAGTCGTGGGGGAGCCCGTGCAGGACCGCGTCGTTGATCGACGTGCAGATCACTTTGCCGAACGGGCTGGCTCCGAACGACGGGTGGTAGTCGATGTAGCAGGATTCAGCGCCGGCGCGGCGGATGAGCTCGTGCGCGCGCCGATCGATCGCGAGGAGGTTCGTGCCGACCTTCGTCTCGTCTCGAAGGGTCGCCAGCGTCTCGGCCACGAAGCGTCCCGCGGGACGCATCGCTTCGATCTCGGCAGGGGTGCGCAGCTCGATCATCGTGATCCTCTCTTCAGCTTCTATCCTGCCGGACCGGCGTAGCATCGGGAGCATGTGGCTGCGACGCGCGCTCTTCCATTGGCTCCTTCCCGCGGCCCTGGCGCTGCCGCTGTGGCTCGTCGTGGGCTGGGCGATCTCGGGTGCGAGCGGCTGGGTGTTCCTTTGGGTCCTGTTCATCGCGGTCCCGGCGGTGCTGATCGGTCAGCTCGTGACGACACTGCTGGTGCGGGCACGCGGCACCGTTCGGCACTCGCGGATGCTGTCGTGGTGGGACGTCCTCGTGTTCACGGTGTGGCACGCGCTCATCATCGTCATCGGGTTCTACCCCGAGGGCGCCTTCTGGCCGCTGCTCTTCGCCGCGGTCGCGGCGTTCCTCGCCGTCTTCTGGGTGTCGCTCTGGCAGCTCTTCCGGGAAGCGCGGCCCGTCTCGCTGTTCTCCGTCGCCACGGATCCGGCGTACCTGCGTGAAGCGATGCGACCGACGTCCGAACGACGTGCCGACGAGAAGGTCGTGATCATCGAAGAGGTCCGGCGCAGCGACGGCTGACGTTTTGGTCAGCAGGGCCCGGCATGGCAGAATGAACGCTTGTGCCCTGATAGATCTCTGCCTCAGGGGAGCGGCGCCCGGCGGGCGCCCGGGGCACCGCATCCTTATTCAACTCTCTCGTGGTCGACCTGAGGCGGTCGCAGGAAGAACAGATCATGCAGATCCTCGACTCCGTCGACGCAGCATCGCTGCGCAGCGACATCCCCGCATTCGCCCCCGGCGACACCGTCAAGGTGCACGTCAACATCACCGAGGGCAACCGCTCGCGTATCCAGGTCTTCCAGGGCGTCGTCATCGGCCGCTCGGGCGACGGCGTGCGCGAGACCTTCACCGTCCGGAAGATCAGCTTCCAGGTCGGCGTCGAGCGTACGTTCCCCGTCCACAGCCCCGTGATCGACCACATCGAGGTCGTCACGCGCGGTGACGTCCGTCGCGCGAAGCTGTACTACCTGCGCAACCTGCGCGGCAAGAAGGCGAAGATCAAGGAGAAGCGCGACCGCTGATCGCAGCGACGCATTCTCTGGATGCCCCGGGCTCAGGCTCGGGGCATCCGTCGTCTCCGCTGCGCGGTGACCGGCGATGGTCGCGGAATGTGCGACCCTGGGTAGGGCTCCCCGGCGGGCGAGTCGGATGAGAGGCGATGAATGACCACCGATGACCTTGCCGCGCAGGCGCCGAAGCCCGCGCGTTCACGATCACGTCGCCTCGGCCTGCTTCTTCGCGACATCCTCGTGATCGTCGCCATCGCTCTCGCGGTGTCGTTTCTGGTCAAGACTTTCCTCGTCCGTTCGTTCTACATCCCATCCGGATCCATGGAACGGACGCTGCTGAAGGACGACCGGATCCTCGTCGACCAGCTCACGCCCCGGTTCGGCGGCTACGCGCGGGGTGACGTCGTCGTCTTCCGCGATCCCGGAGGGTGGCTGCCTCCCACCGTCGAGCAGGCCCGTCCGCCGCTCGTCGAGGGCATGGACTGGGTGCTCTCCGTCGTCGGACTGTCGGCTCCCGACAGCAAGGACCACCTCATCAAGCGGATCATCGGGATGCCGGGTGACCATGTCGTGTGCTGCAACGCCGTCGGCCAGATCACGGTGAACGACGTTCCCATCGACGAATCCTCGTACGTCTCGCTCGCGGACGGCCAGTCGGCCCCGCAAGAGGTTCCGTTCGACGTGACGGTGCCCGAGAACTCGCTCTGGGTGCTCGGCGACAACCGTGATCACTCGCGGGACTCGCGCTACAACCGCGACCAGCCCTCGCAGGGCTTCGTCCCGCTCGACAACGTCGTGGGACGAGCTTTCCTCATCACCTGGCCCCTCGACCGCTTCGGCCTCATCGACTTCCACCACGACGTCTTCGCGGGGGTCCCCGCGCCCGAAGGACGATGACCGTCGTCGCGCCCCGGCTGACCGTCGAACGGCGGCTGCTGCGCGAGTACGAGTTCGTCATCGCTCTCGACGAGGTCGGGCGGGGCGCGTTGGCGGGCCCGGTGTCGGTCGGTGCCGCCGTGCTCGACGCACGCTGCGCGCGTCGTCGCGTTCCCGAGGGGCTTCGTGACTCGAAGCTCGTGACCGAGCTTCGCCGACCAGAGCTGGCGCTGCGAGCAGCCGACTGGGTCGTGGCCTCGGCGGTGGGGTCGGCCACGCCGGGTGAGATCGACGAGATGGGGATCATGCGGGCGCTCGGCCTGGCCGCTGTTCGCGCGATCCAGGGTCTCGGCGTCGCGGATCCCTTCGCTGCTGAGACCGTCGTCATCCTGGACGGCAATCACGACTATGTCAGTCCGATGGCCGGACCGGGCATGACGGTGCGGACGATCATCAAGGCGGACCGTGACTGCGCCAGTGCCGCGGCGGCGTCGGTCATCGCGAAGGTGGCGCGCGATGCCCACATGACCGAGCTGCACGACGAGACGCCGATGTACGAGTGGGCACGGAACAAGGGTTACGCCAGCGCGCTCCACCGGGCCGCGATCCGGGAGCACGGGCTGTCACGGCATCACCGGGCGTCCTGGGCGATCGCCGACGCGCCGACGCTGTTCTGACTTCGGTGGGCGGGGTCGCGGGGACGAGAACGCCGTGCTGCCGCCGCCTAGGATGGAAGCACCATGGATGACGAAGTCTTCGAAGACTATGACCGCGAGCTGGAGTTGGCGCTCTACAAGGAGTACCGCGACGTCGTGTCGCAGTTCCAGTACGTGATCGAGACCGAGCGTCGCTTCTACCTCGCGAACGACGTCAACGTCGTTCGGCGCGACACCGAGCACGACTTCTACTTCGAGCTGACGATGAACGACGTGTGGGTCTGGGACATCTATCGCGCCGACCGTTTCGTGAAGTCCGTGCGTGTACTGACGTTCAAGGACGTCAACGTCGAGGAGCTCCAGCGCCGCGACTTCGAGCTCCCCGACGAGCTCTCGCTCGACAGCTGACGCTCCTCCCCAGGACCGTCGTCGAGCCGGTTCTGCACGGCCGCGCAGCCGTGACCCCGGGGCCGTCGGCCGCCGCGCGAGAGTGCTCATATGGCAGCGAAAGACGACCGGGGCCGCGCCGGTGAAGAGCGGGCCGCGCGGCACCTGACCCGCCTCGGGTACGACATCCTGGATCGAAACTGGCGCGATCGGCAGGGCGAGATCGACATCGTCGCCGTATCGCGCGACGAACTCGTCATCGTCGAGGTCAAGACCCGGCGGACCGCGGCGTACGGGCATCCGTTCGAGGCGGTGGACGAACGCAAGAAGGACCGGTTGTGGCGGCTCGCCTGCGCCTGGATCGCCGCGCACCCGGGGGAGGTGCGCGGTCGCCGGATCCGTCTCGACGTCATCGGTATCACGGGCGACGACGTCGATACGGCGGTGCTCGAGCACGTCGAGGACCTGCGGTGAGCCTCGGGCGTACCTGGGCGGTCTCACTCACCGGGCTCGCCGGTGACCTCGTGGAAGTCGAGGCCGACCTGTCGAACCAGACGCCCGCGTTCCGCATCGTCGGACTCGCCGACCGAGCCCTCGCCGAGGCACAGCAGCGGGTGCACAACGCCTGTCAGAACAGCGGGCTGCCGCTGTCACGACGTCGTGTGACGGTCAATCTCTCACCGGCGAGCCTTCCGAAGCAGGGAGCTGGCTTCGATGTCGCCATCGCCGTCGCGGCGCTCGCGACGGAGCTCCCGATGGACCCGACGTCGCTCGCCGACACCGTCCACATCGGCGAGCTGGGCCTCGACGGGCGGCTGCGGCCGGTACCGGGAGTTCTCCCCGCAGTCATCGCCGCAGCGCGCGCGGGGAAGCGGACGGTCATCGTCCCCGAGGCCTGCCGAGCAGAAGCCGCTCTCGTCGACGGGGTCCGCGTCGTCGGATGCCGCACCCTCGCGGGCGTCGCGCGCTGGCACGGGCTCGAGATCGACAGTGATGACGAGGCGGTACCCGAGGTGCCGGTTCCCGCCGATGATGGAGAGCATGACGGCGACGGGCTGCCTGTCGACGATCTCTCGGACATCCGAGGGCAGGAGGAGGCGATCGATGCGCTCGTCGTCGCGGCGGCCGGCGGCCACCATCTGCTCATGAGCGGTCCGCCCGGTGCCGGGAAGACCATGCTTGCACGTCGCCTGCCGGGGATCCTGCCCCCGCTCGACGACGAGACCGCGCTGCAAGTCGCATCGATTCGCTCGCTGTCGGGCACCGTCGTCGACAGCCTGAGCAGAGTTCCTCCGTTCGAGGCGCCGCATCACAGCGTGAGCGTCGCGGCGCTGGTGGGCGGTGGCAGCAGGTCGCTGCGACCGGGGGCGATCGCTCGGGCGAGCGGGGGCGTCCTGTTTCTCGACGAGGCCGGTGAGTACAGCGCCCACGCGCTGGACTCTCTTCGTCAGCCACTCGAGGCGGGGTCGATCGACATCCACCGGGCGGGATTCCGGGCAACTCTGCCGGCGAGGTTCCAGCTGGTGCTGGCCACGAACCCCTGCCCGTGCGGACAATACGGCGTCCGTGGCGGCAATTGCTCGTGCCCATCCCTCGCGATCCGCCGCTATCTCGGCCGGCTCTCGGGCCCGCTGCTGGACCGCATCGACATCGAGCTCTCGCTTTCGCGGGTGTCGCTCGCCGACCTGACGGCGCGCGGTCCTGCGCAGACGACGACGGCGACCGCGCGCGAGCAGGTCGCGGCCGCGCGGTCGCGTGCCGCTCTGCGATTGGCGGAGACCCCGTGGCGATCGAACGCCGCTGTCTCGGGCGCGTGGCTGCGGGATGGACCGCTCGCTCCCGAACCGCGCGTTCGTGCTCCGCTCGACGCGGCTCTCCAGCGCGGAGCGCTCACCCTGCGTGGCTACGACCGGGTGTTGCGGGTGGCATGGTCGGTGGCCGACCTCGCGGGTCGCGAGCGGCTGACCGCGGGTGACGTCGGGCGCGCGCTGTTCCTGAAGAAGGGGCTCCAGCAGTGAGCGACGACGAGGTGCGCAGTGCGTTGGCGGGGCTCGTGCCCGCGGACGGCCTCGTGGATCCCGAGAGCGGTCGCGAGCGCTGGGGGCGAGCCCGATGGTCGGTGCTGGCCGAGCCCGGAGACGGCATCGCCGGGCTCGCAATACAGCGGCTGGGGGCGTTCCGCGCCCTCGAGTGCGCGCTGCGAGACGACACACCCCCGGCGGAGCTCGGCCTCGAGGTGCGGGACTGGCGCCGCGCCTGTGCCCGGTGGCGTCCGCGGCAGGACGACCACTCCTACGCGATCGAGCGGGCGAAGCGGGTCGGGGTACGGCTCATCGTGCCGGGTGATCCCGCCTGGCCGGAGAGGGTCGAGGAACTCGGCATCCATGCCCCGGTCGCGCTGTGGGCCAGAGGACGGGCAGACGCTCTCGCGGCGCCAGCTGCGGCGGTTGCGCTCGTCGGAGCGCGCGCGGCGACCGCGTACGGTGTGCAGGTCGCGGGGGAGATCGCGGGAGAACTGGGCGTCGCGGGGGTGACGATCGTGTCCGGGGCCGCCGTCGGGATCGACGCTGCGGCGCATCGAGCCTGCCTCGCGGTCGGCGGCAGCACGATCGCCGTGCTCGCGGGGGGCGTCGATAAGGCGTACCCGTCGGGCCATGCCGGCCTGCTGACGGAGGTGTCGCGCCGTGGTGTGGTCGTGAGCGAGGTGCCGTGCGGCACGGCGCCGACAAAGTGGCGTTTTCTGCAGCGCAATCGGGTCATCGCCGCGCTCTCCGATGCCACCGTGGTGGTCGAGGCGGGGTGGCGGTCGGGTTCGTTGAACACCGCGGGCCACGCAGCGGCGCTCGGGCGGGCCCTCGGTGCGGTACCGGGGCCGGTCACCTCTGCGGCGTCGGCAGGATGCCACCGGATCCTCCGCGAGTACGACGGTCGGTGCATCACGAGCGCGGACGACGTCCGGGAGTTGCTCGGGTGGTCGAAGGAGCCCGGGCCTCCCGCGGCTCTCGACAGCGACGGCCGTACGGACGATGCGACGAGGGTGCTCGACGCGCTGAGCACACGAGCGCCCCGGGATGTCGCAGAGATCGCTCGGCGCTCCGGCGTGGCCGGCGAGGAAGTGAGCGCCTGGCTGGGACTCCTGGAGCTCGATGGTCGAGTCGTGTCCGACGAACGCGGGTGGCGTCGAGCGGGCAGTTGACGGCTGGCGTCCCGCGAGCCTGGCCCGGCGGTGCCTGCGGATCGGTCATGCTGGCTGCATGCTCATCTCGGAGGCGGCGGACGCGTACGCAGACCACCTGCTGCGCGTCCGCAGGCTCTCTGAGAACACCGTCCGCGCCTACCGCAATGACCTCGCCGATCTGGCTGCGGCGTCGGGCGACATCGAGCTCGAAGAGGTGGACATCGAGGTGCTCCGCGATTGGGTCTGGCGCGCGAGTGAGCGGGGCGAGGCGCGGTCCACCCTCGCTCGCCGTACCGCGACCGCCCGGGGCTTCTTCGCGTGGGCGACCGAGCGCGGCGCGATCGCCAGCGACCCCGCCCTCCGCCTGGCGTCACCGAAGCGGGCGCGGACCCTGCCCAAAGTCGCGACCGCTCAGACGGTGGCATCCGTCCTCGACGATCTGCGGGCGCGGGCGGCCGACGGAGATCCGGTTCTCCTCCGCGACCACGCGATCCTCGAAGCGCTGTACGCGACCGGCATCCGCGTGTCCGAACTATGCGGACTGGACCTCGACGACATCGACAGCGAACGCCGCACGGCACGTGTCATGGGCAAGGGCGATAAGGACCGGGTCGTTCCCGTAGGCGGTCCGGCATTCGACGCCGTGCAGGCTTACCTGGTCCGCGGGCGTCCGGTGCTCGCGGCGCGCGCCGCAGGCCGAGCAGAAGCCGCGCGTGCAGTGTTCCTCGGGTCGCGCGGTGGTCGGCTGACGGCGCGCGCCGTATACGCGACGGTCTCGGAGAAGCTCGGCCCCGCACTCGGGGTGGATGCCGTCGGGCCGCACACTCTGCGGCATTCCGCCGCGACCCATCTGCTGGATGGCGGTGCCGACCTGCGGGCCGTTCAGGAGATCCTCGGGCACGCGAGCCTCGGCACGACGCAGATCTACACGCACGTCTCGGGGGAACGGCTCGCCGCCGCCTATCGACAAGCGCATCCGCGCGCATGATGGTGCGCTGGCCCTCCGCCGTCGTAGCGTTGGGAGAGCGCACGGAGGAGCACGAAGAGGGGGCACGCATGAGAAGAGTTGCTGCAGCGATCGGCGCGACCGTGCTCGTCGGGATGCTCGCTTCATGCGCGCCGGTGGCGTCGAACGAGCCCGACCGGATCGTCCGGCCTACGGCGCCGCAGACCTCGGCGGCTCCCTCGGTCTCGCCCGCCGCGACGCCGGAAGCATCATCCGACGCGACGGTTCCGGCGGTGCCGGGGCCGAACGACCCCGCGTGCATCGACGGCGTCGTCGCGATCCGCGGGACCGACCTCGACCTCGTTTTCGCCGGCGAGTGCGACGTGGTCCGCATCGAGGGTGCTTCGCTCGACGTCGACCTCGAGCGAGCGCGCGTCGGAAACGTCCTCGCGAGTGGTGATCGCATCGAGATCGACCTCGGCTCGGTCGACTCGCTCGAGATCACGGGGCAATCCGCCGATGTGGATGCCGTCAGGGTCGGCGCCCTCACCATCGCAGGAGACCGCAACTCCGTCGACGCCGACGAGGTCGGCACCGTATCGGTATCGGGCAACGACAACCACGTCGACGCGGATCGCCTGGGAGCGGTCACCCAGAGCGGTGACCGCAACACGATCGGGAACGACTGACGCTCAGCAGCACGGCAACAGGATCGGCCTGGTGAGGCCACCCATCATCAGGAGCGGGTTGATGTACTCACCGTTGCGCCGCACTCCGAAGTGGATCGTGCCGTCGCCGGTATGGCCGCCGGGCGCCACGGTTCCCACCGGCTCCCCTCGGCCGACCGCCGTCCCCGTCTGCAGGCCCGTGTCGACCGGCTCGAGACTGGTCACCACCCCGTCGCCGTGGTCGATCGTCACGACGGGGCGGCCGGCGACGGGCCCCGCGAACGCGATGACACCGTTCGCCGGCGCGACGACCTCGCCCTCGCCCCCGTTGGCGAGGTCAACCCCTCGATGCCCGGGAGCGTACTCATGTGCCGGAGCTTCGAAGGCTCGCGCGACGGCGGCTCCGCGCAGCGGCATGGTCCAGCCGGGTGAAGGACGCGGCTCATCACCTGGCGCGACGGCGTCGGGAAGAAACGTGCTCACTATGAGGAGCGCTGCTGCGAGCAGGGCGGCCGGGGAACGGGTCACGAGTCGAGTCTCGAGACCTGTTCGTTCGCCGCAGCGACGTCGGCCGCGACACGTGAGCAACCCGTTCGCACGCAGCGTCGGGGAGGAGCGGCTCACTGCTACACTGATCACCGCACCTCGCTCGTCGAGGTGACTACGCGTGCCCTGAGCGATCGGTTCCCGATCGTGGCGCATCTTCCCCAGGTCTCCCGCTCCGGCGGCGAGCGGAAGTGTGTCGGGCGCCAGGAGTACCGGGCCGTCGGCCCGGCGAATCAACCGAAACAGAAGGAGAACGGCCATGGCCGTCGTCACCATTCGCCAGCTGCTCGACAGCGGCGTCCACTTCGGGCACCAGACCCGCCGCTGGAACCCGAAAGTCAAGCGCTTCATCCTCACCGAGCGCTCGGGCATCCACATCATCGACCTGCAGCAGTCGCTGTCGTACATCGACCGTGCCTACGAGTACGTCAAGGAGACGGTTGCGCACGGCGGCACCATCCTCTTCGTCGGCACCAAGAAGCAGGCGCAGGAGGTCATCGCCGAGCAGGCGACCCGCGTGGGTCAGCCCTACGTGAACCAGCGCTGGCTCGGTGGTCTGCTGACCAACTTCCAGACGGTCTCGAAGCGCCTCGCCCGCATGAAGGAGCTCGAGGAGCTCGACTTCGAGAACCCCGCGGCCAGCGGCTTCACGAAGAAGGAGCTGCTGCTCAAGAAACGCGAGCTCGACAAGCTGCACAAGTCGCTCGGCGGTATCCGCAACCTGCAGAAGACCCCGTCGGCCATCTGGGTCGTCGACGCCAAGCGCGAGCACCTCGCGATCGATGAGGCCAAGAAGCTCGGCATCCCCGTGATCGGCATCCTCGACACGAACGCCGACCCCGACGAGTTCCAGTACCCGATCCCCGGTAACGACGACGCGATCCGTTCGGTGAGCCTGCTCACGCGCATCGTCGCCGACGCTGCTGCCGAGGGCCTCATCCAGCGCCACCAGCCGTCCGACGAGTCGGCCGAGGCCGAGCCCCTCGCCGACTGGGAGCGCGAGCTGCTCGAGAGCGCTCCTGCAGAGACCGCTGCCGCCGAGAACGCCCCGGTCGAGGGCGCTGACGCTGAGGTCGCCGCGACGGAGACGCCCGCCGACGAGGCCGGTGCCGAGGCGCAGGCCGAGGCCGTCGCCACCGAGGCCACCGAGAAGTAATCAGCGCGTCTTCCTGACCCGCTACGATCGGCGCGGCCGCGGCTGAGCCCGGCCGCGCCGATCGGCATCCACGAGATTTCACACAGACAGAAGGAGCCGCCACTCATGGCAAACTTCACCATCGCCGACATCAAGGCTCTGCGCGAGCAGCTCGGCACCGGAATGGTCGACACCAAGAAGGCCCTCGAAGAGGCCGACGGCGACGTCGAGAAGGCCGTCGAGATCCTCCGTCTCAAGGGGGCGAAGGGCAACGCGAAGCGTGCCGACCGCTCCACGAGCGAGGGCCTCGTCGTCGCGCGTGAGCAGGACGGGAAGGTCACCCTCGTCGAGCTCGCATGCGAGACCGACTTCGTCGCGAAGAACGACCGTTTCATCGCTCTGGCCGACAAGGTCGCAGACGCGGCCGCCGCGGCATCCGCCGACTCGGTCGAGGCCGCCCTCGCCGCAGACGCGTCGGGCCAGACGATCGAGCAGCTCATCAACGATGAGGCCGCCATCATCGGCGAGAAGGTCGAGCTGCGTCGCGTGCGCACGCTGACCGGCGACGCGTTCGAGATCTACCTGCACAAGACGAGCAAGGACCTGCCCCCGCAGATCGGCGTCGTCGTGGCGTACTCGGGCTCGGACGCGGAGACCGCCCGCTCGATCGCGCAGCACATCTCGTTCGCGAACCCCAGCTACCTGTCGCGCGAGGACGTTCCCGAGGCCGACGTCGAGAAGGAGCGCGAGATCGTCACCGAGATCTCCCGCAACGAGGGCAAGCCCGAGGCCGCCCTTCCCAAGATCGTCGAGGGCCGCGTGGGTGCGTTCTTCAAGCAGGTCGCCCTCCTCGACCAGGACTACGCGAAGGACAACAAGCTGTCCGTCGCGCAGGTCGCGAAGGACGCCGGCATCACCATCACCGACTTCGCTCGGTTCAAGGTCGGCGCGTAACAGCCCTAAAGGCCCGCATCTTCGGATGCGGGCCTTTTCCATGCCCATCCGGGCGATACTCTGCAACACAGCGATGAGAGGGACACGATGAACGATGAGAAGACCGGGCGCCGTCGCGTCCTGCTGAAGCTGTCGGGCGAGGCATTCGGTGGCGGCCAGCTGGGCGTGAACCCGGATGTCGTCGGGCAGATCGCCCGCGAGATCGCTGAGGCCGCCGACCGGGTGGAGGTCGCCATCGTCGTCGGCGGCGGGAACTTCTTCCGAGGCGCAGAGCTGAGCCAGCGCGGGATGGACCGCGGTCGCGCCGACTACATGGGCATGCTCGGCACCGTGATGAACGCCCTCGCATTGCAGGACTTCCTTGAGCAGGCCGGCGCCGCAACGCGCGTGCAGTCGGCCATCTCGATGACGCAGGTCGCTGAGCCGTACATTCCCCGTCGCGCGGAGCGCCACATGGAGAAGGGTCGCGTCGTCATCTTCGGCGCCGGCGCCGGTCTGCCCTACTTCTCCACCGACACGGTGGCGGCGCAGCGCGCCCTCGAGATCAAGGCCGATGAGGTCCTGGTGGCCAAGAACGGTGTCGACGCGGTCTACACGGCCGACCCGAAGAAGGACCCCACGGCGGAGAGGATCGAGCAGATCACCTACGGCGAGGCGCTGCAACAGGGGCTCAAGGTCGTGGACTCCACCGCATTCAGCCTGTGCATGGACAATGGCATCGACATGCGCGTCTTCGGCATGGAGCCGGCGGGGAACGTCACGCGCGCACTGCTGGGCGAGCGCATCGGCACGCTCGTCACCGTCTGAGCCCCGCCCGCCTGCAGACTAGACTTGACCGGACGTACCGACGAATGGAGTGACGTGATCCCCGAGATCCTCGCTGACACGAAAGCCCGCATGGAACGCGCCGTCGAGGCGGCCAAGGAGGACTTCTCCACCGTGCGCACGGGGCGCGCCAACACGGCGCTGTTCCAGAAGATCCTCGTCGACTACTACGGGTCGCCGACTCCGCTCGCGCAGCTCGCGTCGCTCAACAACCCCGAGGCCCGCACGATCATCGTCACGCCGTACGACAAGTCGGCGCTCAAGGCGATCGAGCAGGCGATCCGCGACACCCCCAACCTCGGCGTGAACCCGACGAACGACGGCAACATCGTGCGCGTCACCATGCCCGAGCTCACGGAGGAGCGCCGCAAGGAGTACGTCAAGCTCGTCCGTTCGAAGGGCGAGGACCACAAGGTCCACCTGCGCGGCATCCGGCGGAAGTCCAAGGACGAGCTCGATGGTCTCAAGAGCGAGGTCGGCGAGGACGAGCTGGTGCGTGCGGAGAAGGAACTCGACGGTCTCACGCGTGCACACGTCGACCTCATCGACGACGCGCTCAAGCGCAAAGAGGCCGAGCTTCTCGAGGTCTGAGACCGATGAGCGCACCCGGCGACGACGCCCCGTCTCGATCCGAGCGGGAGCGGTCCCGTTCGCGCGAGCACGGTGATTCGGCGTTTCAGAATCAGGTGCGTGCCGCGCGAACGGAGTTCGAACAGCACATCGGCCGAGCTCGGGCCGACTTCGAGCAGGCGAACGAGCGCATCAACGCGCGGACCGGACGCAATCTCTTCGTCGCGATCCTGATCGGGGTCGCCATCGGCGTCGTCGTGATCGGGTCGCTCATCTTCGTGAAGTGGGTGTTCGTCCTCTTCGCGATCCCCGTCGCGCTGCTCGGCGTCTTCGAGTTCGTCCGAGCCCTGCAGGCCGCGGGACGACGCGTGGACGTCGCACCACAGCTGGTCGCCGGCGCCGCGGTGCTGGCGGCGGGCTTCCTCCTCGATGCCGGCACGCACTGGGTCGTTGTCTTCGCCGCCGTGGTCACGGTGATCGTCTGGCGGTTGATGGCGCAGATGGTGAGCGGCGAGAGCCGTCGCTACGGCCAGGTGCTCAGCGACGTGCTCATCAGCGGGTTCGTTCAGCTCTACGTCCCGTTCCTCGGAAGCCTGCTGCTCATCCTCCTGCGCGAGGACGGCGGAGAGTTCTGGGTCCTCGCGATGATCGCCGTCGTGGTGGGCGCGGACACCGGCGCCTATGCCGCTGGGCTCGCCTTCGGCAAGCATCCGATGGCCCCGCGAATCAGCCCGAAGAAGACCTGGGAGGGTTTCGCAGGCGCGGGCGTGGTGGCGATGCTCGTCGCTGTCGGGTTCGCCTGGCTGCTTCTCGGACTCCCGGCGTGGACCGGCGTCATCATCGGTATCGTCATCCTCGGTTCCGCCACGGTCGGCGATCTGGCTGAGTCGATGATCAAGCGTGATCTCGGCATCAAAGACATGAGCTCGTGGCTGCCGGGCCACGGGGGAGTGCTCGACCGACTCGACTCGATCCTGCCGTCCACCGTCGTGGCGCTCGTCCTCTTCCACGCTCTGTCCCCTCTGGTGATGTCATGACCTCGACCGATACCTCCCTTTCCACGAGCCCGTTCCCCGAGGTGCAGGGACGAGCCAAGGGATACGACCGAGCCGCTGTGGATGCCTTCCTGCGGCGCGCTCGCGAGGCGTTCGAGGCGTCCGAGGAGGACGACCTCGACTCCGCCGCGATTCGCGCGACCGCCTTCCCGCTCGTGCGCGGCGGGTATGCCGTCGCCCCCGTCGACGCCGCGATCGGACGGATCGAGGACGCATTCGCGGCGCGCGAGCGGGAACGTGCCCTGTCACGTGCGGGCGCCCGCGCCTGGGTCGGCCGCTCACGCAATCTCGCCCAGGAGATCCTCGACCGGCTGTCGCGTCCCGAGCGGCGGAGGTTCGATCGTGTGGGTGTGCTGTCGTACGGCTACCGCATGGACGAGGTCGACCTCGTGGCGGACCGCATCGCCCGCTACCTCGAGTCAGGTGAACCGCTCACCGTCGAGCAGGTGCGATCGGTCGCGTTCCGCATGCAGCGCGGAGGCTACCGCGAAGCGCAGGTCGATGCGGTTCTCGACGGCGTGGTGTCGGTGATTCTCGCCATCGGGTGAGTCTGATGGAGAGAAGCTGCACGCCTCGCTAAACTCGAGGGCATTGTGACTTCCCGCTCGACTGTCTCCCGGCGCACGACGCGCGTCCCGGCTCGTCGCCGGAGCACGCCGGTCTCCGCGCGCTGGTCGCGACGTCGCGGTGTGTCCTCCGTCTTCGCCGCGGTCGCTGCGCTCGGTATGGCGGGCGGCGCTCTGGCACCGCTCGGCGCCGCACTCGCGGTCGCCCAGGAGAAGCCCGTCGAAGTCGTCTCGCTGTGGGCCGAGTCGCGCGGCGACGCGCAGGCGCTGTCCGGTGACGGAACGGCGACGACGCCCGCTCAGCTCGATCGCAGCGGCTTCACCGTGTACGTCGCTCCCAAGCCGACGCCGACCCCCACCCCGACCCCCACCCCGGTGGAAGGCGAGAGCACCGGGACGTCGCGCGCAGCGCCGGTCCTGTACTCCGGCGGGGGATCTTCCGCCGACTGGCTGAGCGCCGCCGGCATCCCGGAGAGCGACTGGGGCTACGTCGACTACATCGTGTCGCGCGAGAGCAGCTGGAACCCGAACGCGACGAACGCTTCGTCGGGGGCCTGCGGTCTCGTTCAGGCCTATCCCTGCAGCAAGGTGCCGGGCAGTGGGTACGACCCCGTCGACAACCTCACGTGGGCGAACGGCTACGCCGTCGGACGTTACGGCAGCTGGAGCGAGGCGTATGCCTTCTGGTCCAGCAACCACTGGTGGTGACTGCGCGCGTCATGCCCCGTTCCAACAGGCGACGGCCGGAACCGCGCGACGACTCGCTCGAGCGGCTGCTGAGCGGCTGGAAGCGCTCCGAGACGCGACGTGGCGTCGAATGGACCGTGCAGCCGGTGTCGGCCGCGCAAGCGCAGAAGACCTATACCTGCCCGGGCTGCGGGCGTGACATCGCGCCCGCCACGGCGCATGTGGTCGCGTGGCGGGCGGACGGTGTCCTGGGCGACGCCGCGGACCTCGCCGCGCGTCGGCATTGGCATTCGGCTTGTTGGAGGATCGCATGAGCTTCGAAATCCGCGGACCCGTTCAGCTCCCCGCACGTCGTGAGGACATCGAGCTCCGCACGCTCGACGAGCTGACCCTGGTCGGCGAGCTCGCGCTGCCACAGGATCGCGAACCGGTCGCGACGCTCGTCACCCTGCATCCGCTTCCGACGGCGGGCGGATTCATGGACTCGCACATCCTGCGCAAGGCGGCCGGGCGCCTCCCCGCCCTCGCCGACCTCGCCGTGCTGCGTTTCAACACCCGAGGAACGACATCGCCTCGGGGGACCAGCGAGGGGACGTTCGAGGGCGGTGTCGGCGAGGTGTTCGACGTCGCGGCGGCGATGGCGTTCGTGCGCGATCGGGGCCTGCCGCGTCCTTGGCTGGTCGGTTGGTCCTTCGGAACCGAGCTCGCCCTCAAATACGGGCGCGACCACGACATCGAGGGCGTCGTTCTCCTCTCGCCGCCGTTGCACCGGGCCACAGCCGACGAGGTCGCTGCCTGGGCAGGCGACGATCGACGAGTCGTCATCGTGGTGCCCGAGTTCGACGACTACCTCCGCCCGGACGAGGCGCGTCAGCGCTTCGCCTCGATCCCGCATGCGACGCTCATCGCCGTCGAGGGCGGCAAACACCTGTGGGTGGGGGAGAACCAGACCCGTCGGGTGCTCACCGAGATCGTCGCGGCCGTCAACCCCGACGCGCTGCCGCTCGCCGAAGAGTGGGACGACGATCACGCGGCGGACGACGCGTCCTGAGCGTCAGCGCTCGTTCTGCCGCGGGATCACGACCTGGCGGTAGATGATCAGGATGCTGGCTGCCACCGGGATCGCCACGAGCGCTCCGAGGAGCTGCCCCAGCGCGGCTCCGGCGAGGGCTGCGATGACCACCACCGCGCCGGGGATCGATACGGCACGGTTCATGATGCGCGGCGAGATGAGGTAGGCCTCGACCTGCATGTACACGAGGTACCAGATCGCCGCCCACAGTGCCGTCTGGGGTTCTGCGAGTCCGGGTATCAGGCAGGTGAGCACGATGATCGCCGACCCGGTGAGGGTTCCCACCAGGGGGATGAGCGAGAAGAAGAAGGCGATGACCGCGAGCACCGCGGGGAAGGGGGCTCCGATCACGCTCAGGAAGATGGCACTGAGCACACCGTTGATGACGCCCAGGGACACCTGGCCCATGACGTAGAAGCCGACGGATGCCGTGATCTGCTCGGCCAGGTCGATGAAGCGCGGCCGTCGCGAAGCCGGCACGAGCTGATAGACCGCAGCCTTCAGGTTCGGGGTCGACGCCGTGAAGTAGATCGTCAGGATGAGCACGATGACCGCGCCGGTGAACCCGCTGATGATGCCACCGCCGATCAGGATGATCGAGCCCGTGATCGACCCGCCGATCGCCCCGATGTCGAGCGAGTTGTACCAGTCGGAGAGGTACTGGAACAGCTCGTCGACGTTCAGCTGCGGGAAGGTGACGGTCAGCCAGTCCTTGACGGCGTTGACCGGGTCCCAGTCGCCGTTGGTGACGAGGTCCTGGATGGCGGCCACGAGCTGCGAGATCTGCGAGACGATGATCGGCACGACCATGAGGATGATGCCGGCGAAGGCCGCGAGCAGCGCTGCGAAGGTGATCAGGAGAGCTGCCCATCGTGGTAGGCGTCGCCGCTCGAGCCACGAGACCACCGGGTCGAGCCCGAGAGCGAGGAAGAGCGCGGTGCCGACATAGAGAAGGATGGTCGAGAGGGTCTGGATGCCCCCGATGATCACGATGCCGACGCCGACGCCGAGCGTGGCGATCAGCGCAGTGCGAAACGGGTTCTGGATCTTCACGAACGCCTCCGGGGTCGAATCACTTCACTTTACGAGCCGCGCGAACTTTCGTTGGGAGGCGCCCCTTTCACGACCCTTTCAGGTCGTTTTGGATACTCTGGAACGTCGATCAAGCGTTCGGTGGTCCCGTTCCGAATGTGGAGAGGTGTTTCTTCGTGCGTTTCGTGTGGGCTGTCGTCGCCTTCGTCCTGGCCACCGTCATGATCGGGGCGGGTATCGCGCAGCGCACGATCCTGCGTGGGCCCGAGACCGTCACCGAGTCGGTGACGGTGACGGGAGACGCCCCCTTCACCCTCATCGACGGCGCCGTGCTCACCTCGCGCCCCGGCGCGCAGGCATTGAGCGTCCAGGGGACCGGGACCGTCTTCGCCGCATACGGCCGCACGTCCGACGTGACCGCGTGGCTCGCGCGCACCGACTACACCCGCCTCGGCGTCGACGCCGAGGGGGCGATCACGACTTCCGAGGTCGCGGCCGCGTCCGCGCCGACGCCGGATGCCGACGGCAACATCCCGGCGATGCCGTCACCGGTCGGGTCGGATCTCTGGCTCGAAGAGTTCCAGCGCGATGACGCGCTGACCACATCCCTGCAGCTGCCGCAGGACATGAGCGTCCTGATCGCATCGGACGGCACCGCGCCCGCGCCAGCCGACATCCAGGTGACGTGGCCGATCGAGTCGAACACGCCCTGGGCCGGCCCGCTGATCGTGGCCGGTGGGATCCTCCTCGCGTTCGGAATCGTCATGTACGCGCTCGGATGGCGTCATCTGCGTCGCTCGCGCGGTCCGCGACGGAAGGGGCTTCCGATGAGCGCCACTCAGCCCATCGATCTCGCGACGGACGCGGAAGCGAAGGGCGTCATCTCGTCCACGCCGCCGCGCCGCCGCCTGACACGCGGGCGTCAGGCTCTCCTCGCGCTCCCGCTGGTCTCCCTCGTGGCGCTGACGGGGTGCTCGGCGGACGCCTGGCCCCAGTTGGCCCCGAGCCCGACTCCCTCGCCGACGACGACGGTCGTCGCCGACCCCGATCAGGCGCCGCCGGCGGTGACCCAGCAGCAGGCCGAGCGCATCCTCACGCGTATCGCGGAAGACGTCTCGACCGCCGACGCGAGCGCTGACGCCGCCCTCGCCGGCACGCGGCTCGCGGGACCGGCGCTCGCGGAGCGCGAGACCAACTACACCCTCCGGTCCAAGATCACCGATCGTGCCCCGCTGCCGCCCATCCCGGCGGAACCCCTCGAGATCCTCCTGCCGGAGACGTTCGAGAAGTGGCCGCGTACCTTCCTCGCGGTCGTCGAAGGTGGCGAGGGCGCAGCTGACACGATCATGACGGTCAGTCAGCAGGATCCCTGGTCCAACTACAAGCTCGGCTACATCGCCGAGCTGGCGACCGATTCGTTCCCGGAACTCGCACCGGCATACCTGGGTGCCGCGCAGGTGGCGCCGGACTCGCCGTTCCTCGTCCTGCCGCCGAAGGACCTCGCGGCTGCATACGCCGACCTGCTGACCAACGGCGACGCGAGTCCTTATGCGGGCTTGTTCGAAGCGGACGGCGACGCCTTCCGTGCCGGCGTCACCTCCAACCGCGAGCAGATCGTCAACGACTTCAACCAGACGGGTGCGGAGACGGGCACGGTCTCGTTCACGACCCAGGCCGGGACGCAGCCGCCGATCGCCCTCCAGACGCTCGAGAGCGGCGCCGTCGTGGCGGTGACCATCACAGAGGACCACACGTTCAAACCGAGCAATCCGGATGCCGTGATCAACGTGCCCGACACCAACCCGGTCGCGAGCGCGCTGACAGGAGTGTCGCAGTCGTCCACCGGCTTCACCACCACGTACGCGGACCAGCTGTTCTTCTTCGTGCCCGGGGCCGGTTCATCCGAGCCGATCCAGTTCCTCGGCTACCGTTCCAATGTCCTCTCAGCAAAGGTCGTATGAATGAGTGATCCTTCCTCCAACGCCGTGCTCCGTGGCGCGCTCGATCTGTCGTCGCTGCGTAACCGCCCCACGGCTTCGGCGCCCGCGTCGTCACCCGCCGGGCAGCCGTCCGAGAGCGCATCGCGCCTGATCTTCGACGTAACCGATCAGACTTTCGGCGAGGTCCTCGAGCTCTCGCGAACGGTACCGGTCGTCGTGGATCTCTGGGCGGAATGGTGCGGCCCGTGCAAGCAGCTGAGCCCCGTGCTCGAGAAGGTCGTCATCGAGCTGGCCGGTCGCGTCGTCCTCGCGAAGGTCGATGTCGACGCCAACCCGCAGCTCGCGCAAGGGTTCCGCGCGCAGTCGATCCCGATGGTGGTCGCGCTGGTGGCAGGGCAGCCCGTGCCGCTGTTCACCGGAGCGGTGCCCGAGCAGCAGGTGCGCGAGGTCTTCGCGCAGCTGCTTCAACTCGCGTCTCAGCACGGTGTCACCGGCACCGTTCCCCTGGAAGGGGAGACGGACGCACCGGAAGAGGCCGCCGAGCCGCCGCTGCCCCCGTTGCATGCGGAAGCCTTCGCTGCGATCGAAGCGGGCGACTACCCGCGTGCGATCAGCGCTTACGAGCGGGCGCTCGCGGAGAACCCGCGCGACGCCGACGCTCAGGCGGGTCTCGGACAGGTCAAGCTCCTCGACCGCGTGCAGGGCGTCGACCTCGGTGAGGCCCGCGCCGCAGCCGCAGCCGCGCCGCACGATGTCGATGCGCAGCTGCGCGTCGCCGACCTCGATGTCGCCGGTGGTCACGTCGACGACGCGTTCGGCCGACTCCTGGATCTGTTCGCCGAGGTCGACGGAGATGCTCGATCGACGGTGCGCGACAGGCTCCTCGAGCTGTTCGGCCTCGTGGGAGACGCCGACCCGCGAGTCGTCAGCGCGCGCCGGCGGCTCACCTCTCTGATGTTCTGAGGCGAACGCCGCGGGCCCGGGGTGTCACCGTTGGTGACATACCCCGGGCCCGCGGCGTTCGTTCAGTCTTCCGAGACCCCAGGTTTGGCGTCGGGAGCGTGGTGCAGCCACAACACGCCGAGCGGAGGGATCACCATGGTCGCTCGTCCGTCCGTCGCGTGCACGGTGCCGAAGTTTCCCACACCGGAACCCCCGTATGCCTCGGCGTCGCTGTTGAGGACCTCGCGCCACGCGCCGTCCGCCGGCAGTTCGAGCGTGTAGTCGTGCAGCGGTACTCCCGAGAAGTTGCAGATCACCGCGACGGTGTTCCCGTGGTTGTCGCGGCGCGCGAACGCCATGACGTTCGGGTTCCAGTTGGGGGCGCCGAGACGGCTGAAGGCCTCGCCGTCCGAATCGCGGGACCAGAGGGCGGACTGGTCTCGGTACGTGCGATTCATGTCCGCAACGAACGCGTGCAGCCCACGGTGCGCCGGCTGGTCGAGCATCCACCAGTCGAGCTCGCGTGATTCGGACCATTCCGACATCTGCCCGAACTCCTGCCCCATGAACAGCAGCTGCTTGCCCGGATGTCCCCACATGTACGCGAGGTAGGCGCGCATGTTGGCGAGCTTCTGCCAGTGGTCGCCGGGCATCCGGGTGAACAGGCTTCCCTTGCCGTGCACGACCTCGTCGTGGCTGATGGGCAGGACGAAGTTCTCGCTGAACGCGTAGACGAATGAGAACGACAGCTCACCCTCGTGGTGGCCCCGGTACATCGGGTCTCGCTTGATGTACTGCAGCGAGTCGTTCATCCACCCCATGTTCCACTTGAACCCGAAGCCGAGGCCGCCCCACTCCGTCGGTGCGGTCACGCCCGGGAAGCTCGTGGATTCCTCCGCGATCATGGCGATGCCGGGGTAGCGCTTGTACGAGGTCGCGTTGACCTCCTGGAGGAACGAGACGGCCTCGAGGTTCTCACGCCCGCCGTGCACGTTGGGCTCCCACTGCCCCTCCTCGCGGGAGTAGTCGAGGTAGAGCATGGAGGCGACAGCATCGACCCGGAGGCCGTCGACGTGGAACTCCTCGAACCAGTACAGGGCGTTCGCGACGAGGAAGTTGCGCACCTCGTTGCGTCCGTAGTCGAAGATCAGCGTTCCCCAGTCGCGGTGCTCGCCGCGGCGGGGGTCCGGGTGCTCGTACAGCGGCTGCCCGTCGAATCGCGCCAGCGCGAACGAGTCCTTCGGGAAATGCCCGGGGACCCAGTCCATGATGACGCCGATGTCCGCCTGGTGAAGCCGGTCGATGAGGTAGCGCAGATCATCGGGTGAGCCGAAGCGGCTGGTCGGGGAGTAGTACCCCGACACCTGGTAACCCCACGAGCCGCCGAACGGGTGCTCGGCCAGCGGCAGGAACTCGACATGGGTGAAGCCCTGTTCGCGAACGTAGTCGATGAGCTGGTCGGCGGCGTCTCGGTAACCGAGTCCGGAACGCCACGACCCGAGGTGCACCTCATAGACCGACATCGGCTGGGAGACGGGCGTCGACGTGCTGCGCCGATCGAGCCACGCGGCATCCTCCCACTCGTAGGAGCTCGCGGCGACGATCGACGCGGTCGCGGGCGGCACCTCCGACTGGCGGGCCATCGGGTCGGCCTTATCGATCCATGCACCGTCGCCCGTGAGGATCTGGAACTTGTAGACAGCGCCGGCGTTCAGCCCCGGAACGAAGAGCTCCCAGACCCCGGAGTCGCCCATCGAACGCAGCGCGTGGCCCTGGCCGTCCCAGCCGTTGAAATCACCGATCACCCGGACCGCGCGCGCGTTGGGCGCCCAGACGGTGAACGACACCCCCGGGACGCCGTTGTGCAGGCGGACATGAGCGCCGAGGACGCGCCAGAGCTCTTCATGGCGACCTTCGCGGATGAGGTGCAGGTCGAGCTCGCCGATCGTCGGAAGGTGACGGTACGGGTCATCGGACACCCAGGCTGGCGCTTCATCGTATGTGGCCACGACTCGGTAGGCCTCAGGGCGTTCGTCGAGAGCCGCTTCCCACACGCCGGCGCGGAGGTGGCGGAACGAAGCCTCGGGCTGGTTCGCGAAAACGGCGGTGACCGTGCGAGCCAGCGGGCGGCGCACGCGGATCACCCAGCCGTCCTCGGTCTGGTGCGAGCCGAGCACGTCGTGCGGGGCGTGGTACGAGCCGGTGGCGACCGAGTCGAGGACGTGGTCTGCGGGGGCGTTCATCGGCGTTCCTTCACGTGCAGGATGTGCATGGGCTCGGCGAAAGCGTCGAGCCGCACATAGTTGTGGTCGTTCCAGGTCCAGACGGCGCCGGTGAGCAGATCCTCGACCTCGTACTCGTCGCCGGGGGCGACGCCCCAGACCGACGTGTCGAGGTGGACCGTCGTCTCGCGTGCCGAATGCGGGTCGACGTTGACGACGACGAGGATCGTGTCGTCCCTGCCGTCGGCCGTCAGTGCGCCGGGGAGATGCTTGGAGAAGACCACGATCGCCTCGTCGTCGGACCAGTGGAACGAGAGGTTCCGGAGCTGACGGAGCGCGGGGTGGGTGCGCCGGATCTCGTTGAGGCGCGTGAGGTAGGGAGCGAGCGACTCGCCGCGTGCCTCGGCGCCCGCCCAATCGCGGAACTTGTACTCGTACTTCTCGTTGTCGATGTTCTCTTCCGACCCCGGGCGCGCGACGTTCTCGATGAGCTCGTACCCCGCGTACACGCCGTAGGACGCCCCGGCGGTGGCGGCGATCCCGGCGCGGATCTTGTAGGCGGGGCGGCCGCCGTATTGCAGGTACTCGGTGAGGATGTCGGGGGTGTTCACGAAGAGGTTCGGACGCATGAAGTCGGCCGTGTCGTGGGCGACCGAGGTCAGGAACTCCTCGAGCTCCTCCTTGGTGTTCCGCCACGTGAAGTACGAGTAGCTCTGCTGGAACCCGGCCATCGCGAGGCCCTGCATCGGGGCGGGGCGGGTGAACGCCTCCGCCAGGAAGACGACGCCGGGCGTCTCGTCGGCAACGGTCGCGATCAGCCACTCCCAGAACTGCAGAGGCTTGGTGTGCGGGTTGTCGACGCGGAAGATCCGCACGCCCTGCGCGATCCAGTGGCGCACGACCCGCAGCACCTCGGCGCGGATGCCCGCGGGGTCGTTGTCGAAATTGACCGGGTAGATGTCCTGGTACTTCTTCGGCGGGTTCTCGGCGTACGCGATCGAGCCGTCGGGCAGCGTGGTGAACCACTCGGGATGCTCCGTGACCCAGGGGTGGTCGGGGGATGCCTGCAGCGCGAGGTCGAGCGCGACCTCGAGGCCCGCGCCGGAGGCCGCGGCGAGAAAGCCGCGGAAGTCCTCGAGCGTCCCGAGGTCGGGGTGCACCGCGTCGTGACCGCCCTCGGGGCCGCCGATCGCCCAGGGCGAGCCCGGATCATCCGGGCCGGCGGTCAGGGTGTTGTTCGGCCCCTTGCGGTGAGTGCGCCCGATCGGGTGGATGGGTGGCAGGTAGAGGACGTCGAACCCCATGGCGGCGACGGCGGGCAGGCGGTCTCGCGCGGTGACGAACGTGCCGCTGCGGACGGAGCCGTCGGAGAGACGTTCGGCGCCCTCGGAGCGGGGGAAGAACTCGTACCAGGCGCCGACGCCCGCGCGCTCGCGTTCGACGAGCAGCTCGTGCTCGTCGCCGACCGTCACGAGCGACTGGAGCGGGCGATCGGCGAAGACGCGCGCGAGATCGGCGTCGCGGACGACCGCGAGCGCATCGACCGCGTCGACCGCGGCATCCCGAAGTCTCGCGGCGGCCTTCTCGAGGATCTTGCGCTCGGCAGCGGGGCGGGACTTCTCTGCGGCAGCGCGCACGAGCAGGAGGGCGCCAGCCTCGCGCATCAGAGGAACGTCGACTCCGGCGGCGATCTTGATCGCGGCGGCGTGCTGCCAGGTGGCGAAGTCGTCACCGAAAGCCTCGTAGCGGAAGCGCCACACGCCCTCGGCGAGCGGGGCGACGAGGACGGACCATCGGTCGAATCCGTCGTTGAGGGGCGTCAGCCGGTGCAACGACTCACGTCCATCGGGCGAGAACAGCCGCAGATGCACACCGATCGCGTCGTGCCCTTCGCGGAACGCCGTGACTCGGAACGGCACGGCTTCGCCGGCGAAGGCGGAGGGACGGAACGGGCCACCCGGAACCGAGGGGGCGGGGCGCTGGAGCGGGATGCGTCCCGTGACCGCGTCGCCGGCCGACGGAAGCGGCACGGCGGGGCGGCCGGGGATCTCGGCGGTGCTGCGGAACGGGGCGGGTGAGGTCGTGCGCGTCGTTGATGCCACGGCTCGAACCTATCGCGGTGGACGAGTTCGAAAAACGGGCTTGCGCCTCACTCCGCTCTGAGCAAATGCAACGTCGGCCCCGAGAGGGGGAGGCGGTCGCCCGGGGCGAATCGCGCGCCGTTCTCTCGGGGACGCTCGTCGGCGCTCGACCAGAGGGACACCAGAGATGACGCCGCGCCGACGGGTGGCAGCACGACCTCTGCGTCGTCCTCGCGGCCGTGGATGATGAGGAGCACGCAGTTGGCGGGTTCGTGCGCCGGCGTCGACGTCGCGACGTATTGGAGGGTGCGCTGCTCCGGATCGGTCCATGTCGCCTGCGTCATGGGCTGGCCCTGCGCGTCGAACCACTGGATGACGGATGCCTCGGGCACCTCGTCGTCCGGGGCGGCGTACCGCACGGGGCGCAGGGCCGGGTTCTCGGCGCGCAGCCGCGTGAGTTCCCGCACGTGCGCGAGCAGGTCGACCTGCCAGTCCGCGAGCTGCCAATCGACCCAGGTCAGGGCGCTGTCGTGACAGTAGGCGTTGTTGTTACCGAATTGTGTGCGGCCCATCTCGTCTCCGGCGGTCAGCATCGGCACTCCGGCAGACAGCAGGAGGGTCCCGACCAGGTTTCGGATCGCGCGATGCCGCGCGGACAGGATGTGCTCGAGCGCAGTGTCGCCCTCGGCGCCGTGGTTGAAGGACCGGTTCGTGTCTGCGCCGTCGCGGCCCTGCTCGCCGTTGGCGTCGTTGTGCTTGACGTCGTAAGAGACCAGGTCGCGCAGGGTGAAGCCGTCGTGCGCGGTGATGAAGTTCACCCCCGCCAGCGGACCGCGCTTCGCGCCGAACAGCGGCGCAGAGCCCGCGAGGTGCGTGGCGAGTCCGCCGACGCCGGCCGGTGAGGTTCCGGCTCGGCGCAGGTAGTCGATGTCGCTGAGCCAGAAGTTGCGGACCCCGTCGCGGTAGCGATCGTTCCACTCCTGCCATCCGTCGCCGAACCCGCCGGTGTGCCAGCCGCCCAGCCCGACGTCCCACGGCTCCGCGATGATCTTGTCGTCGCGCAGGATGGGGTCGTCGGCGATCGCCCGCAGCAACGGGTGGTCCGGATCGAACACGTGCTCGGCGTCACGACCGAGGGTCACAGCCAGGTCGAAGCGGAACCCGTCGATCTGCACCTCCTCGCTCCAATAGCGCAGAGAGTCGAGGATCAGTCGTGCGGCGGCGTGGGTCGACGTGTCGACGGAGTTGCCGCAGCCGGTCACGTCGATGTAGGCGCCGTCGTCCTGCTGGCGGTAGTAGCCGCGGTTGTCGATGCCTCGGAAGCTCGACCGCGGTCCGCCCAGCTCGAGTTCGGCGGTGTGGTTGTAGACGACGTCCAGGATGACCTCGATGCCGGCGGCGTGAAGAGCGCGCACTGTGCGTTTGAGCTCTTTCAGGACGGCGGTGGGGCCGCTGCGGCGCGCGTCCTGCGTGGCGTAGGCCGCGTGGGGCGCGAAGAACCCGAGCGTGTTGTAGCCCCAGTAGTTGGCCAGCCCCAGAGCGAGCAGCCGCGGCTCGCTCTCGAAGGCGTGGATCGGCAGAAGCTCGACGCTCGTGACGCCGAGCGAGCGGAGATGGTCGATCATCGCCGGGTGACCGAGTCCGGCGTATGTGCCGTGCAACGCCGGGGGGATGTCGGGATGCCGCTTGGTGAGGCCTTTGACGTGCGCTTCGTAGATGACCGTGCGGTCCCGGGGGACCCGCGGTTTACGGATGCCGCCCCAGTCGAAGCCCGAGTCGATCACGACCGAGCGGTGATCGCCCGGGGCGCCCGAGACGACGCCGCGAGCGTACGGGTCGAGCAGAAGGGTCTGGGGGTTGAAGACGTTGCCCGCCCCGTGCGGTCCATCCACGCGCAGCGCGTACCGGACTCCCGGCCGCAGCGTCTCGATGTCGGCTGCCCAGATCCCGTCGCCGACGGGCTCGAGCGGTCGCTCGTCGACGGCCCAGTCGAGGTCGTCGTCATCGAACAGCACCACGTCGATCGATGTCGCCCGCTCGGACCAGACCCGAAGGGTGCCGCCGTTCTCGCGGAGCGTGACGCCGAGGTCGGTGAACCGGGGATCGTGCAGTCCGGCTGGGCTGGTGCTGTCGGGCATGCGATCTACAGTAATGAGCGTCGGTGAACGCCCGGGGAGGTCGGATGGTCGTCTATCTCGATCATGCTGCGACGACCGCGCTCCGCCCGGAAGCGCGCGATGCGTGGCTGTCGGCCCACGAGACGCTCGGCAACGCCTCGTCGGTGCACGGCGCGGGACAGGCGGCGCGCCGGCTCCTCGAGGATGCGCGCGATGCGGTCGCGTCGGCGCTCGGCTGCGAGCCCATCGAGGTGATCTTCACGTCCGGGGGGACCGAGGCGATCAACCTGGCCGTCAAGGGGCTCTGGCTCGCCGCCGACGCCGGCGCCGAGTCCTCCGCGATCGGGCCGATCGTGCTGCCTGACGGCGAACACCACGCCACGATCGATGCGGTCGCGTGGCTCGCGTCGCGCTGGGGTGCCGCCGTGCGCCCCGTCGGTCTCGACTCCGTCGGCCGGATCGATCCCGCTCTGTTCGCCGACGCGCTGCCCGGCGCTGCTCTCGCGACCGCGCTCGTCGCCAACAACGAGGTCGGAACGCGCAACGATGCGGCGGCGCTCGCCCGGGCGGCGCGCGACGCGGGGGTGCCGCTGCACCTCGACGCGGTCGCGGCGCTCGGCACCGTCGCCCTCGACTTCGCGGCGTGGCGGGACGGGGGCGCGACGCCCGACGGCCTCGTGGCCATGTCCGTCTCCGGCCACAAGGTCGGCGCCCCAGTGGGCACGGGCGCGCTCGTCGTGTCGCGCCACGCGCAGCTGACACCCCTCGCGCACGGCGGTGGCCAGCAGCGGGGGCTTCGCGCGGGTACCCAGGATGTCGCCGGGGCGGCGGCGTTCGCGGCGGCGCTCGACATCGCCGAGGCCGAGCGCGCCCACGAGGCGGTCCGGGTCGAGCGCCTTCGCGGTCGCCTGATCGAGGGCATCCGATCGCTCGTGCCGTCGGCGGTCATCCTGGGCGATCTTCGCGACCGGCTGCCCGGCAACGTCCATGTGCTCTTCCCGGGCACGATCGGCGAGACTCTCCTGTTCCTCTTCGACACGGTCGGGATCGCGGTGTCGACCGGTTCGGCTTGCCAGGCCGGGGTCACGGAGCCCTCGCACGTCGTGCTCGCCCTGGGACGTGACGCCGACGACGCCCGTGCGGTGCTGCGTCTGACCCTCGGGCGCACGAGCACCGACGCCGACGTCGACGCGTTCCTCGCGGCCCTTCCCGAGGTGCACCGGCGTGCGGTCGCCGCCCGCGCCGGGCGTGCAGCCCGCACGTAGACTGGGGCGATGCGAGTACTGGCTGCGATGAGCGGCGGCGTCGACTCGGCGGTCGCCGCGGCCCGAGCCGTCGACGCCGGGCACGACGTCGTCGGCGTACACCTCGCGCTCTCCCGCGCGGGCGGCACGCTGCGGGCCGGCAGCCGCGGCTGCTGCACGATCGAGGATGCGATGGACGCGCGCCGCGCCGCCGACCTCCTCGGCATCCCCTTCTACGTCTGGGACTTCTCCGAGCGCTTCCGCGATGACGTCATCGACGACTTCGTCGCGGAGTACCGCGCCGGCCGGACACCGAACCCGTGCATGCGGTGCAACGAGAAGATCAAGTTCGCGGCGCTCCTCGAGCGCGCCATCGAACTCGGATTCGATGCTGTGTGCACCGGTCACTACGCCCTCCTGGTCGACGGCCCCGAGGGACGCGAGCTGCACCGCGCGTCGGATGCCGCGAAGGACCAGTCGTACGTCCTCGGCGTGCTCACGGCGGAGCAGCTCGCCCACACCTACTTCCCGCTCGGGTCGACGCCCTCGAAGGGCGAGGTGCGCGCGGAGGCGGCCGAGCGTGGTCTGACGGTCGCGCAGAAGCCCGACAGTCACGACATCTGCTTCATCCCCGACGGCGACACCCGAGGGTGGCTCGCCGAGAAGGTCGGCGCCGAGGCGGGCGAGATCGTCGACCGCACGGGAGCGGTGGTCGGACGTCACGAGGGGGCGCACGCGTTCACCGTGGGTCAGCGCCGAGGCCTCCAGCTGGGCGTTCCAGCGCCGGACGGCAAGCCTCGCTTCGTGCTCGAGGTGCGCCCGGTGGACAACCGTGTCGTGGTGGGTCCGAAGGAGGCGCTGGCGACCGCTGAGATCGCGGGGGGCCGCTTCACGTGGGCCGGGCGGGCGCCGTCCGAGCGCGTCTTCGCCTGCGAAGCGCAGATCCGGGCGCACGCCGATCCTGTCCCGGCCCGAGCCGAGATCACCGAGAACGAGATCGTCGTGACCCCTGACACTGCCTTCGACGGCGTGGCTCCGGGTCAGACGGCCGTGATCTACGACGGCTCGCGCGTTCTCGGACAGTTCACGATCGACCGGACCGTCTCGGCCGTCCCGGTCGACGCCTGATCGAGCCGGCGGCGGCGCGCAGCGCGTCGGCCAGCTCCGTGTAGCGGAACCGGTACCCCGCTTCGAGGAGGCGCTCGGGGACGACCCAACGGCTCTTCAGCACGAGTTCCGGTTCGGTGCGCAGGAGCCACATCGCGGGTTCGAGCATCCACCGCCAGGAGGGAACGCCGAACGGCATCCCGACGGTGGAGCGCAGCTCTCGCATGAGGGTGCGGTTATCCGATGCGTGCGGACTCACGACGTTGACGATTCCCGCCATGTCCTCGTGCGCATCGACCCAGCGCAGCGTGCCCACGACGTCGTCGATGTGCACCCAGCTGAACCGCTGCCGCCCGCGCGTGCGATACCAGGGTGCGGTGCTCCCGGTCGGGTGATCGCCGATGCCGCGATAGCGGCGGTGCGGCATGATCGGACCATCGATCTGCGGGCCGCCGAGGCCGACGCGGGCCAGCGTCAGCAGCATGGCGGTGGCGGGCCCCGGGCCCAGGACGATGGCCATCCGCAGGGCGACGCGGCGCGTCCGCGGAAGCTCGCCGTTGAAGAACGCCGCCTCCCATGCGCGTGCCACGTCGACGGAGAAGCCGCTCCCGAGCTCGCCGTCTGATTCGGAGTTCGGCCGGTCGGTCGCGTGACGGTAGATCGTGGCGGTCGACGCGTTGACCCAGAGTCGCGGCGGTTGTGCGGCCCGGCGGACGGCAGCAGAGAGGTCGCGCGTCGTCGCCACCCGCGAGCGCAGGATCTCGTCGCGGTTGCGATCGGTGTAGCGGCAGTCCACCGATTTGCCTGCCAGGTTGACGAGGAGATCCGCGCCGTCGATGAGGCGGGCCACGGCGGCCGCATCGTCCCACGTCCTGCCGGACGCGCGCCCGATCGTGTCGACGGTATAACCGTCGGTCGTGAGCGCGTCGACGATTGCGGTGCCGATGAATCCGGAGGCGCCGGCCACGACGGCGCGGGGGCGGGTGTTGCTCATACGGTCATCGTAGTAGTTTCTGAACATGTTCAGTACCGGAGGAAACGGTCCGCACGATCGGTCGATATACGAACGCGCGCTCGGGGGGGACCTCTCGCGCATGCCGCCCGTGCTCCGCGTCTACTTCGGCTCGATACCCGCGGGGTGCGTCGGGGTCGGAGAGGGCATCTACGACGAGGCGGGCTACTGCGGCCCCCGCTGGCTGCGGCCCATCGTCCGCTTGTTCGCGGGGCGCGGGGTGATGTTCCCCGAACGGGGTACCGACGTACCGTTCGTGGTCGTGAACACGCCCCGGCGGGACGATTCTCTCCACGCGGAGCGCGACTTCCTCTTCGCCGGTGCCCCGCGGCGCATGGTCGACGCGATGAGCTGCGCTCGAACCGGCGAGATCGTCGACCGTCTCGGTCGTCGGGGCGGGCTGGAAGTGCGCCTTCGCGCCGAAGCCGACCTCCGCGGGATGCGGATGCGGTCCGTGGGACTCGCCGTCCGATTGGGTGCGGCGCGGCTGCCGCTTCCTCCGGTGGCGGGAGTGGCCGTGACCGAGACTGCGGACCACGCGGATGCCGTGGCGCAGCGCGTCGAGGTGAGCGTGCGGGCGTGGCTGATCGGGGAGCTCTTCCGCTATCACGGTTCGTTCACGTACCGCATCCAGCCGGCCGACGGGAACCCCGTCCGCGGCGTCGTACCCCCTGCCTAGACTGACGAGGTGGCAGACGGAGAACTCCCCGAGATCACCCTCGACGAGGCGCGCGCAGAATCCCGTGACCTGATCGACCGGATCACCGCGGCGCGCGACGCGTACTACGGTCGCGATGCCGAGGTCGTCGACGATGCGACGTACGACGGGTGGATGCGTCGCCTCGACGAGCTCGAGCGAGTGCATCCCGAGCTGCAGTCGCAGGACTCGCCCACGCAGACGGTCGGCGCCGCCGAGTCGACGCTGTTCGCGCCGGTCACGCACGCCGAACGGATGCTGAGCCTCGACAACGTCTTCTCGCCCGAAGAGCTGACCGATTGGTGCGTCAAGGCAGCGGCGTCCGCCGGCCGTCCTGTCCGTTGGCTCTCCGAACTCAAGATCGACGGACTCGCGATCAGCCTGCGCTACGAGAACGGCGTCCTGACATCTGCCGCGACACGCGGCGACGGCCGCGTCGGTGAGGACGTCACCGTGAACGCCCTGCGCGTCAGCGGCATCCCCGAGCGCCTCGCGGGAGACGGGCACCCGGCGGTCGTCGAGGTGCGCGGCGAGATCTTCATCCCCGTCGCTGAGTTCGCTCAGCTCAACGCGCTCCAGGCCGAGATGCGCGATCGTGTGGTCGAAGATGCGCGGTCCCGTTCCCGCGCGTTCGACGAGGAACGCGCGCGCATCAGCGCCGAGCGCCGATTCCCGGCCTTCGCGAACCCTCGCAACGCCGCGAGCGGGGGGCTGCGCCAGCAGCTCGACAAGAAGTCGGGTCTCGAGCTCGAAGCCTCCGAGGCCCGCGTCCGCTCACTCCGGCTCTACGTGCACGGGATCGGAGCCTGGCAGAATCCGCCGGTGTCGTCGCAGAGCGAGATCTATGCGCTCTTGGCTGAATGGGGTCTGCCCATCAGCCCGCACTCGCAGACCCACGAGAGCATCGACGGCGTGCTCGGCTACGTCGCGCACTTCGGCGAGAACCGTCACAGCGTCGAGCACGAGCTCGACGGTGTGGTCGTGAAGATCGACGAGCTGGCGCTGCACGACGAGCTGGGCGCGACCAGTCGCGCACCTCGCTGGGCGATCGCCTACAAGTACCCGCCGGAACAGGTCAATACCAAGCTGCTCGACATCGTCGTGTCGGTCGGTCGCACCGGCCGGGCCACGCCCTTCGCCGTGATGGCGCCCGCCCGCGTCGCGGGCAGCGTCGTGCGGCAGGCGACGCTGCACAACCAGGACGTCGTCCGCGCCAAGGGCGTCCTCATCGGCGACACCGTGGTGCTGCGGAAGGCGGGGGACGTCATCCCCGAAGTACTGGGACCCGTGGTCGAGTTGCGCGACGGCACGGAACGCGCGTTCGTCATGCCCACGAACTGCCCCGAGTGCGGGTCGCCGTTGCGCCCCGCCAAGGAGGGCGACATCGACCTCCGCTGCCCCAATGCGCGCTCCTGCCCGGCGCAGGTGCGTGGTCGCGTCGAGCACGTCGGGTCCCGCGGCGCCCTCGACATCGAGGCGCTCGGAGAGGTCACGGCAGCCGCCCTCACGCAGCCGCTGGGCGACGCCACCCCGCCGCTGGTGACCGAGGCCGCTCTCTTCGAGCTCACCCTCGATCAGCTCGTGCCGATCGAGGTCATCGTCCGCGACTCCGAGACGGGCGAGCCCCGTGTGGACGAGAAGACGGGCGAACCCGTGCGGCGTGCTCCCTTCCGGCGCAACCCCTCGGCTGCGGAGAAGAAGGATGGGCTGACCGGACCGCAACCGTCGGCGCAGGCACTGAAGCTGCTCGACGAGCTCGAGAAGGCGAAGACGAAGGAGCTGTGGCGGTTCCTCGTCGCGCTCAGCATCCGCCACGTCGGTCCGGTCGCGGCGCGTGCCCTCGCGCAGTGGTTCGGCTCGATCGCCGCGATCCGTGCGGCGACGCGGGACGAACTGGCGGCCGTCGAGGGCGTGGGCGGCATCATCGCGGATTCTCTGATCGACTGGTTCGAGGTCGACTGGCACAGCGAGATCGTCGAGCGATGGGAAGCCGCCGGGGCGCGGCTCGAGGTACCGGGTCACCCCGGACCGGGCGCAGCCGTGGTCGAGGGCGGAGTTCTCGAGGGCATCACCGTCGTGGCGACGGGATCGCTCGAGGGCTACACCCGCGAAGGCGCCCAGGAGGCGATCCTCGCCGCCGGTGGAAAGGCCGGCTCGTCCGTCTCGAAGAAGACCGACTTCGTCGCGGCGGGGCCGGGCGCAGGATCCAAGCTGGCCAAGGCAGAACAGCTCGGTGTGCGGATCATCGATGCCGCGCAGTTCCGCCTCCTCGTCGAGCAGGGGCCAGCGGCCCTCGATTCCTGAACAGGGGATGACGCGAGACCGGTGTCTGCGGCTCGACCTAGAGTGACGACGATCACAAGGAGGCCGCATGTCAGATCCGCTCACTCCGCAGGAGATCGCCTGGCTCGATCAGGAGCACCGCCGCGTCACCGAGACCATACGGCGTTACGGTGTGGCGGCCGAGTATGTCATCGGCGACCCGCCGCGCCGCCAGCCGAGCTTCGCATACTCGATCGGCTTGTTCGGCCTCGGTCATCCCGAGGTCCTCGTCTTCGGATTGAATGACGCGAACGCGGGTGCTCTCATCAACGACGTTGCGGCGCGTGTGCGGGCCGGGTCGGATCTCACGGTCGGCGAGGTGCTGTCATTCCCCGGCTGGGCGCATCGCGTGAGCGTGGCGGAGGTCCCGAACCCCGGCGAGGTGCTGTTCTCGGCCAACTCGTACTACGACCGGCCGCCGTTCGCCTCGGTCCCGGCCCTCCAGCTGATCTACGACGATATCGAGGGTCGCTTCCCCTGGGATGAGGGGTACAGCAGGCCGCGCTGGCTGCAGCCGGAGCCGGGCGCCTTCCGCGCGTGAGCGAAGGGCGGGGATCAGCCCGCGAGGAGCCGATCGCGGACTTGGCGACGCAAGACCTTGCCGATCATCGACTTCGGCAGCTCGTCGACGACGACCACCCGACGCGGCACCTTGTAGGGCGTCAGGATGCCGCGGCAGAAGTCCCGCACGTCGGCCTCGTCGATTGTCGCCCCGGGGGCGGCGACCACGGCGGCCACGACATCCTCGCCGGAATGCTCGCTGGGCAGCCCGACGACGGCGGCGTCGGCGATCTGCGGGTGCTGACGCAGCGCGATCTCGACCTCGGTCGGTGCGACGTTGAAGCCGCCGGTGATGATGAGTTCCTTGATCCGGTCGACGATCCGCACGAATCCCGCCTCGTCGATCGTCACGATGTCGCCCGTGCGGAACCAGCCGTCGACGAAGACCTTCTCGGTCTCCTCGGGCTTGCCGTAGTAGCCGGTGAACACCTGGGGGCCGCGGACCAGTAGCTCGCCCCGCCCGCCGGGCTCGACGTCCCGTGTCGGTTCGTCCGGGTCCACGACGCGGCACTCGGTGCCGGGAAGCGGTAGACCGACGGTGCCGGGGACACGGTTCCCGGCCACGGGATTGGCCATCAGGACGGGGGAGCATTCCGACAGCCCGTATCCCTCGACGAGGTATCCGCCCGTCGATGCCTCGAACGGCACGACGAGCTCGTGGGGGAGCGCCATCGCGCCGGAGATCGCGACCTGCGTGCCCGCGAGCGACACCCCCCCGGCATCGGCTGCCGCCAGCAGGCGCTCGGCGATCGGCGGAACCAGGGGCAGGAGAGTGGCCGGGTGACGCTTGTGGACCGCGAGCACCAGGGCCGGATCGAACTTCGGGAAGAGGACGAGCCGCGCACCCATCGACATCGCGAAGGTGAGGCAGAGGGTCAGGCCGTACGCGTGGAACATCGGCAGCACCGCGTAGACGACGCAGCCCGCGCCGCGCTCGATCGTCGGGGTCCACGCCTGCGCCTGGGCCGCGTTCGCCAGGAGGTTGCGATGCGTGAGCGCCGCGCCCTTGGGGTTGCCCGTCGTGCCGCTGGTGTACTGAATCAGAGCGAGATCGCCCGTGGTCGGACCCACGTGGCTCGCCGGCAGGGGATCGTGGCGTTCGGCATCCGACCAGAACCCGTGCACGCGATTGCGGGCCACGGGAGAGGTGAGTGCTTCACGCGACTCGCGCGCCTTGGCGATGGGCAGGCGGAGCGCCGCCCGCATGTGGAACGGCATGGCCGTGGTGATGTCGACGGCGATCACGGCGTTGAGGGCCAGATCGTCGGGGAAGTCGAGCAGCACCGAGACGAGCTTGCTCCAGACGATGGCGACCTTCGCGCCGTGATCTTCGAACTGCTTGCGCATCTCGCGCGGGGTATAGAGCGGGTTGTGCTCGATGACGACGGCCCCCAGGCGCAGAACGGCGTAGAAGGCCACGATGTGCTGCGGGCAGTTGGGCAGCACGATAGCCACCCGGTCGCCGCGGCGCACACCGGCATCCCGCAGGTACGCGGCGGCTCGTTCGATCCGGTCCTGCAGCTGCTGGTACGAGACCGTGCGGCCGAAGAACTCCAGCGCCGGGGCGTCCGGATGCTCGCGCGCGGAGGTCGCGACGATGTCGACGAGTGAGCCTGTGATGGGCGGGAGGTCCTCCGGCACCCCGTCGGCGTAGCTGGCGATCCAGGGACGTGGCGGGTCGTAGGTCGTCACGCTGACACCCTACGGGTCTCGCGGGCGATCGGGCCCCAACTAGAATCGTCGGGTGTCTGAAATCACCCCCGATCTCGTGCGCCACCTCGGCGTGCTCGCCCGGATCCAGCTGAACGACGAGGAGGTCGAGCGTCTCACGGGACAGCTCGACGCGATCGTCGACAACATCGCGAAGGTGTCGGAGGTGGCGACGCCGGATGTTCCGGCGACGAGCCACCCGATCGCCCTCGAGAACGTCTTCCGCGAGGACGTCCCCGGCGACATGCTCACGCTCGACCAGGTTCTCCAGAACGCACCCGAACGAGCGGACGACCGTTTCCGCGTGACCGCGATCCTGGGGGAGGAGCAGTGAGCGACATCATCCGGTCGAGCGCCGCCGAGCTCGCCGCCCGTCTGGCCGACCGCAGCATCAGCAGCGTCGAGGTGACTCAGGCTCACCTCGACCGCATCGCCGCCGTCGATGGTGACGTGCACGCGTTCCTGCACGTCTCCGAGCACGCCCTCGAGGTGGCGGGCGAGATCGACGCGCGCCGCGCCGCGGGTGAGGAGCTCGGCGAGCTGGCGGGTGTGCCCCTCGCGATCAAGGACGTGCTCGTCACCACGGACATGCCGTCGACGAGTGGGTCGAAGATCCTCGAGGGCTTCATGTCGCCGTACGACGCGACGGTCGTGGCGCGCGCTCGTGCTGCGGGACTCGTCCCGCTCGGCAAGACGAACATGGACGAGTTCGCGATGGGCTCCTCGACGGAGCACTCCGCGTACGGGCCGACCCGCAATCCGTGGGACCTCGACCGCATCCCCGGCGGCTCCGGGGGCGGTTCCGCCGCCGCCGTCGCCGCGTTCGAGGCGCCGCTCGCCCTCGGATCCGACACCGGCGGCTCGATCCGTCAGCCCGCGCACGTCACGGGCACGGTCGGAGTGAAGCCGACGTACGGTGGCGTCAGCCGCTACGGCTCCATCGCGCTCGCCTCGAGTCTCGACCAGGTCGGTCCCGTCTCGCGCACCGTTCTCGACTCGGCTCTGCTGCACGACGTCATCGGCGGCCACGACCCGCACGACTCGACGTCGCTGGCGGACCAGTGGCCGTCCTTCGCCGCGGCAGCGCGCGAGGGTGCCCGGGGCGATGTGCTGCGCGGACTCAAGGTCGGCGTCATCCGCGAGCTCGCCGATGTCGGCTTCCAGCCCGGCGTCAGCGCGTCGTTCCGCGCATCTTTGGCGGCGATGGAGGCGCAAGGCGCGGAGATCGTCGAAATCAGTGCACCCCACTTCGAGTACGGGGTCGCCGCGTACTACCTGATCCTCCCGGCCGAGGCGTCGAGCAACCTCGCGAAGTTCGACTCGGTGCGGTTCGGACTTCGCGTCGACGTGCCCGGCGGCACCGTCGAGGACGTCATGTCGGCGACCCGCGAAGCCGGCTTCGGCGACGAGGTCAAGCGCCGCATCATCCTGGGCACCTACGCCCTGTCGGCCGGCTACTACGACGCCTACTACGGCAGCGCTCAGAAGGTGCGGACGCTCATCCAGCGCGATTTCGACGAAGCTTTCGCGCAGGTCGATGTCATCGCGACTCCGTCCGCACCCACGACCGCGTTCCGTCTCGGCGAGCAGATCGACGATCCGCTGCAGATGTACCTGAACGACGTGACGACCATCCCGGTCAATCTCGCCGGCGTTCCGGGGATCTCCATTCCGTCGGGGCTGTCGGATGACGATGGTCTGCCGGTCGGTATCCAGTTCATCGCTCCGGCGCGCCAGGACGCACAGCTGTATCGGGTGGGCGCCGCGCTCGAGTCTCTGCTCGTCGACAGCTGGGGCGGCCCGCTGCTCGACCGCGCACCGATCCTGGGAGGGGCACGCTGATGGCTGCCAAGGTCGCACTGATGGACTTCGACAAGGCGCTGGAGCTGTTCGAGCCCGTGCTCGGCTTCGAGGTGCACGTCGAGCTGAACACGCGCACGAAGATGTTCTCGCCGGCTGCGAACCCGGCTCACCCCGACAACCACGGCGCAGCTCCGAACACCCTCGTCGCGCCCGTCGACATGGGTCTGCCCGGGGCGCTCCCTGTCGTGAACGAGACGGCGATCCGGTCGTCGATCAGCCTGGGTCTCGCGCTCGGCTGCTCGATCGCACCCTCGAGCCGCTTCGCGCGGAAGAACTACTTCTACCCGGACCTCGGCAAGAACTACCAGATCTCGCAGTACGACGAGCCGATCGCGTTCGAGGGCGCGGTCGAGGTGGAGCTGTCCGACGGCACCACCGTCACCGTCGACATCGAGCGGGCCCACATGGAGGAGGATGCGGGCAAGCTCACGCACATGGGCGGCGCCGCGGGTCGTATCCAGGGCGCCGAGTTCTCGCTCGTCGACTACAACCGAGCCGGAGTGCCGCTCGTCGAGATCGTGACCAAGCCGATCTTCGGTGCCGAGCACCGCGCGCCGGAGATCGCGAAGGCCTATGTCCGCACGATCCGCGACATCGTCATCGGCCTGGGTATCTCGGAGGCGCGCCTCGAGCGGGGGAACCTGCGGTGCGACGCGAACGTGTCGCTGCGTCCCCGGGGCCAGGAGAAGCTCGGCACGCGTACCGAGACGAAGAACGTCAACTCGATGCGCTCCGTCGAGCGTGCGGTGCGCTACGAGATCCAGCGTCAGGCCGCCATCCTCGCCGAGGGCGGCACCATCACGCAGGAGACTCGGCACTGGCATGAGGACACCGGCACGACCTCGCCGGGGCGCCCGAAGTCGGATGCCGACGACTACCGGTACTTCCCGGAGCCCGATCTGCTGCCGGTCGCACCGTCGCCGCAGCTGATCGACGAGCTCCGCGCGGCCCTTCCCGAGCCGCCGGCTGCCCGACGCCGCCGGCTGCAGGGCGAATGGGGCTTCACCGACCTCGAGTTCCAGGACGTCGTCAACGGCGGCCTGCTCGCCGAGGTCGACGCGACGGTCGCGGCGGGGGCGTCGCCCGCTTCGGCCCGCAAGTGGTGGACCGGCGAGATCACGCGCGTCGCGAACGCGCGTGGGGCCGAGCCGCAGGCGCTCGTCTCGCCGGCTGACGTGGCGGCGCTGCAGAAGCTGGTGGATGCCGGAACCCTGACCGACAAGCTGGCGCGCCAGGTGCTCGAGGGCGTGATCGACGGCGAAGGCTCGCCCCAGGAGGTCGTGGATTCGCGCGGCTTGGCTGTGGTGTCGGACGACGGCGCTCTGATCGCCGCGATCGACGACGCCCTCGCCGCTCAGCCGGACGTCCTGGCGAAGATCAAGGACGGCAAGGTGCAGGCTGCGGGAGCGGTGATCGGCGCGGTCATGAAGGCTATGAAGGGTCAGGCCGACGCCGCGCGCGTGCGCGAGCTGATCCTCGAGCGCGCGGCCCAGTAGGCGCAGCTTCGTCGCACGGCCGCGTCGTCCGACGGCGCGGCCGTTGTCGGCGGTACCCGCGACAATAGAAGCATGGGACGCGGCGACGGCACGGGACGCATCGTGTCGCCGCCGGATGCGGACGACACCGGCACCCGCATCCTCCACGTCGACATGGACGCCTTCTACGCGGCCGTCGCGGTGCTGGACGACCCGTCCCTCGCGGGCAAGCCCATCATCGTCGGCGGCGTGGAGCGCCGCGGCGTCGTCTCGAGCGCCTCGTACGAAGCGCGGCGCTTCGGCGTCCGGTCGGCGATGCCGGTCGCGCGCGCCCTGCAGCTGTGCCCGCAGGCCATCGTGGTCCCGACGACGTTCGAGCGCTACACGGAGCTCTCTCGACGCGTGATGGAGATCTTCCGGTCGATCACGCCACTAGTTGAGCCGCTCTCGATCGACGAGGCGTTCCTCGACGTGAGCGGCGCCCGTCGGCTCTGGGGGAGCCCGCGCGAGATCGCGCAGCTCATTCGACGGCGCGTGCTGAGCGAGACCGGCCTCACCTGCAGCGTGGGGGTCGCGGCGACGAAGCACGTCGCCAAGATGGCGTCGACGATCTCCAAGCCTGACGGGCTCCTCGTCGTCGCCGAGCATCAGACGCTCCGCTTCCTCACAGGTCGCCCGGTCGGTGCCCTGTGGGGCGTAGGGCCCAAAGCCGCCGAGGCCCTCCTCGCGCGCGGCATCCGGACGGTGGCCGACGTGTGGGACACCCCGCGCTCCGTCCTCGACCGTGCGCTCGGTCCGGCGATGGGCGAGCGCGTGTGGCATCTCTCGCGCGGTCACGACGCTCGTCAGGTGCAGACCGAGCGGGCCGAGAAGAGCATCTCGCACGAGGAGACGTTCTCCCACGACGTCACCGACCTCACGGTGCTCCGTTCCGAGCTCAGGCGTCTGGCCGACCGGGTGGGCGCGCGACTGCGCGCTGGCGGCTGGGAGGCTGGCACGGTGTCGATCAAGGTGCGACTGAGCGACTTCTCGACGTACTCCCGCTCGCAGACTCTGCCCCTGGCGACGAACGTCGGGCAGCGCATCGGGTCAGCGGCGATCGAGTTGCTTTCGTCGGTGGAGCTCTCGCAACCGGTGCGACTCATCGGCGTCCGAGCCGAGAAGCTGCGTCCGGACGGCACGGGCGGCCTCACGCTCTGGGACGACGATGAGGAATGGCGCCGCGTCGACGACGCCCTCGACGGGGCCCGCGCCCGCTTCGGCCGGGGTGCGGTCACGCGGGCGAGCGTGCTCGGACCTCGTCGCGACGTCGGCGCCATGCCGACCAACCCGCGCCCCGACCACGAACATTGACACCTGTACCGCGGCACCCGGGGGAGGGTACGGTGGGTCCATGCCCAACCTCGCACTCGAACTCGGCAAGCAGACCGCGAATCTCGGCGTCACCAGCGTCTACGGCGAACAGCAGGATGTCGACGGCATCACGCTCATTCCGGTCGCGCTGACGTGGAGCGGCTTCGGGGCCGGCGAGGACAATGAGGGAAACAGCGGCGGTGGGGGCGGCGGCTACGCCATCCCCGTCGGGGCGTACGTGCGCAAGGGCGATGATCTGCGTTTCGAGCCGAACCTCGTGTCGCTGGTCGCCGTCGGCATTCCCTTCGTCTGGGTCGTGGGCCGCGCTCTCAGCCGTGTCATCCGCGCCCTCAAGAAGTAGGGCCGTCGCGCGCCTGACCTCGGCGGCGCTCGTCCGCACCGTCCTCGACGAGGTCTCGCCGGGCGACGTCGTGATCATCGATGGGCGCAGCGGCGCGGGAAAGTCCACGCTGGCGCGCGAGCTCCAGCGACAGTGGGACGGCGCGCAGCCGCCGCAGTTGGTCGCGCTCGATGAGCTGTATCCCGGATGGGATGGCCTCGCTGCGGGTGCCGAGTACGCCGTCGCGCGCGTGCTCGCCCCGCGTCGCACAGGCGCGCCCGCGCGCTGGCAGCAGTGGGATTGGGCGGCGGACCGCTATGGCCAGGATCGCGCGCTGAAGGGCGACGAGTCGATCATCCTGGAGGGCAGCGGTGCGCTGACTGCTGCGGCCGCAGCCTTCGCGACCGTACGGATCTGGTTGGACGCGCCGAGCGATGTGCGCAAGCGGCGTGCCCTGGACCGCGACGGTGACACCTATCGGCCGCACTGGGAGCGCTGGGCGGCGCAGGAGCAGGACCACATCGCTCGGAACGATCCCCGCCGCCTCGCGACGCACGTCGTCGAACTGGTCTGATCACCCGTCGAGTGCTTGCAGCAGCATCTCCTGCCGGTACCCGAGCCACTCGTAGACGTCGAAGCGGGGATCCCCCATCGGCATGATGCTCTCGTCGGTGATGCCGATGCGCTCCGCAAGCACCAGACGGAGCCCAGCGAGCGTCCTCAGCCACGCGGTCTGCTCTTGCGGATCGAGCGTGAGTCCCTCGCCGGACGCCGTATGGGTGGAGCGATCGCGGGAGCCTCTCGCGAGGGTGGCCAGCACCAGGCGCGCATCCGCGGCGCGTGTCGCAGCGACATCGTCTCGTGTGAGGGCGCGGAACTCCGTCGCGGCAGCCGGGTCGTCCGGGTATGCGTCGGGGGAGAGCCGGCGGGCTGCCGGATCCCGAGGATCGTCGGGGGTTTCGACGAGCTCGAGGTACTGATCGACGAGTTCGCGGAGATAGTCCGCCTCGGCCGCGGGCAGCGCGAAAACGATGGTCGTGGTCATTCGTTCGCCCGTCTGACCGTCGCCCAGAGGCCGAATTCGTGCATCGCGCGCGTGTGCGCCTCCATCGCTTCGCGCGGACCCTCGGCGACGATCGCGTGCCCCTCGTGATGGACGGAGAGCATGAGCTGCGTCGCGCGGTCGCGCGAGTACCCGAAGTAGGTCCGGAAGACGTGGACCACATACGACATGAGGTTCACCGGGTCGTTCCACACGACGGTCTGCCATGGTTCGTCGGGCGCAGCACGGAGGTCGGTCTCGATGTCGAGGTCGGGGAGAGCGGTGCTCATCAGGCCCATCCGAGCTCGTGCAAGCGGTCGTCGTCGATGCCGTAGAAGTGGGCGATCTCGTGGACCAGCGTGGTGTGGACCTCGTCGCGAAGGCCGGCGACGTCGGCGCACGCGTGAAGATGCGGTTCGCGGTAGACGATGATGCGGTCGGGGAGCTCACCCTGCCCGTAGCGCTCGCGCTCTGTGAGGGCGTAGCCGTCGTAGAGGCCGAGCAGGTCGAGGCTGCCGTCTTCCGGGCGGTCTTCGACGACGAAGATGACGTTGTCGAGTCCGTCGACCATGTCGTCGGGGAGGCGATCCAGCTCGTCGGTGACGAGGAGCTCGAACTCCTCGACATCCATCTCGATCATCTGCACTCCCGGACCGGGGTGTTTACGTGGGGTGGCTAACGGGACTTGAACCCGCGACCCCCGCGACCACAACGCGGTGCTCTACCAACTGAGCTATAGCCACCATGTCTCCCGGTGAAACCGGGCAACCAGACGATTGTATTACACGGATGGGGCATACGACGACACGGCGGCCTCAGCGGCTGCCCGAGCCTCGTCGCTCGTGGGTCCGGGCGCCGGCACGAACACGGCGGAACGGTAGTAGGCGAGCTCGCGGATCGACTCTCGGATGTCGGCCAGCGCCCTGTGTCCGCCGTCCTTGGCCGGTGCCTGGAAGTAGGCGCGGGGGAACCAGCGCCGCGAGAGCTCCTTGATGCTCGAGACGTCGACGTTGCGGTAATGCAGCCAGGAGTCGACCCGGGGCATGTACTTCGCGAGGAACATCCGGTCGGTGCCGATCGTGTTGCCGGCCAGGGCTGCCTTGCCTTCGGGCACGAAGCGCTGGATGTACTCGAGCACCGCCGCTTCAGCGTCGACGAGGGGGACGCCCGAGTCGAGCTCGGAAAGCAGGCCCGACGTCTCGTGCATCGCGGTCACGAAGTCGCCCATGTTCGCTCGCGCCGCCTCGCTCGGACGGATGACGAGCTGGAAGCCCGGGTCGAGCTGCCGCAGCTCGTAGTCGGTGACGATGACCGCCACCTCGACGAGCTCGTCGACGCTGAGATCCAGCCCCGTCATCTCGCAATCGATCCATACGAGACGGTCGTTCTCGGCTGTTCCCACCATGTCGCCCATCCTAGTGACCGGTCGCGACACGGTCGTTTTAGAAAACTGTTGACCGCGCGCGGCATATGCGACCATCATGACTACTACGTCGTAGTAATACGTAGTAGAAGTGCGAGGAAGCATGTTCAGAATCGGCATCATCGGCACGGGCGGCATAGCGAGTGCCCACATCGGCGGGTACCTCGCGTTCCCTGGGGAGTGCGAGATCGTCGCCCTTGCCGACGTCATGCCGGGAAAGGCGGCGCAGAAGGCCGAGGAGTTCGGCCTGAGGGATGCCGCCGGCTACGACGACCCGCTCCGGATGATCGCGGAGGCCGATCTGGACCTCGTCAGCATCGCGACTCCGCCGTCGACGCACGCGGCCCTCTCGATCGCGGCGTTGGACGGCGGTGTGAATGTGCTGGTCGAGAAGCCGATGGCGCCGTCCCTCGAAGAGTGCGACGCGATGCTGGCCGCCCAGGAGCGCTCAGGCAAGGTGCTCTCGGTCGTCGCACAGAACCGGTTCCGCGACGACCTGGCGACGCTCAAAACCGTCGTCGACTCGGGGCTTCTCGGTCCGATCTCCTCCGTGCGGGTGGATTCGGCGTGGTGGCGCGGGCTGCCCTACTACGACCTCTGGTGGCGTGGCACCTGGGAGAAGGAGGGCGGCGGTTGCACCCTCAACCACGCGATTCACCACATCGACCTGCTGCTGTGGCTCCTCGGCCGCCCGATGGAGGTGACCGCGATGCTCGCCAACGCGCAGCACGACAACAGCGAGGTCGAGGATCTCTCCGTCGCGGTCCTCCGCTACGAACGCGGGCTCGCCCAGCTCACCAGCTCCGTGGTCCATCACGGGGAAGAGCAGGAGATCGTCATCCAGGGGGCGAACGCCCGGGTGTCGCAGCCGTGGCGGGTGATCGCCGAGCGCGCCGATGGTGGCGGATTCCCCGCGCAGGGCGGTGATCCCGAGCTGGTGGCAGCGATCGAGGCTGTCGTCACTGCCCGGGAACCTCTCGCGCACACCGGGCACGCGGGGCAGATCGGAGACCTGCTCGCCGCCATCCGGGAGGGGCGCGCTCCGGTCGCGGACGGGCGGGACGGCCGCAACGCGATCGAGGTCGTCTCGGCCATCTACAAGGCGGGCATCGAGCGCACCTTCGTCGACCTCCCGATCCCCGCCGACGACCCCTACTACCGCGCCGGCCAGCTCGTCGAGCGCGCACCCCGCTTCTACGAGAAGCAGCACTCACTCATCGAGGCGGCATCGTGACCGGCCTCTCGTTCCCCGGCGGCACCTCGCTGTCGCACCTCGACATCTACCACGACGCCGCCCCCGATGGCATCTGCGGCGGCAGTCCGCACATCCACCTCGTCTCGACGGAGGCTTACCTCGTCGTCGAGGGTCGTGGCGCCCTTCAGACGATCGACGGCGAGGGGGTCCGGGAGACCGAGCTGAATGCCGGATCGGTCGTCTGGTTCACGCCGGGCACGATCCACCGTGCGGTCAACCGCGGCGGGCTGAAGGTGCTGGTGCTGATGAGCAACGCGGGACTGCCGGAGGCCGGCGATGCCGTCATGACCTTCCCCCCGCATATCGTCGGCGACCCGGCGGCGTACGCCGAGGCGGCAGCACTGGGCGAGGGGGAGGAGCGGGCCGCGCGCGCCGCTCGCCGTCGGGACCTGGCCGTGACGGGGTTCCAGGCCTTGCGCGATGCGGTCGCCGCCGGCGATCGGGCTCCGCTCGACGACTTCTACGCAAGCGCCGGCGCGCTCGTCCGCGACCGGGCGGCCGCCTGGAGCGAGCTCGTCCGCGCCGGTGCGCTCGCTCAGGCGCAGACCTCGCTGACGCTCACCGAGGCCACCGCGCGCGGCGACGTCGCCCATCTGCGCGATGCCCGAGCCCGTGTCGCTCCCGCGCCCCCCGGGGAACGCGCCTTCGGCATGTGCGGACGGATCCGTGCCTACGACCTGACAGACCAGGAGAACACCCGATGACCGATTCATACACTTTCGACCCCCTCCCGCGCCCCGTCGTCGCTCCGGGCGAGTTCGCTTTCGCGGCGGTCGGTCTCGACCACGGCCACATCTTCGGCATGACCGATGGACTGATCGGCGCCGGGGCGACGGTGACCTGGGTGTTCGACGAGGATCACGCACGCGCCGCCGCGTTCGCGAAGCAGTATCCGACGGCACGCATCGCCTCGAGCGAGCAGGAGGTCCTGAACGACCCCGCGGTTCGGCTGGTCGCGACCGCCGCGATTCCGTCGCAGCGTGCGCCCATCGGACTGCGGGCGATCGACGCAGGGAAGCACGCTTTCGTCGACAAGGCGCCCCTGACGACCTTCGCGCAACTGGATGCCGTCCGGGAGGCGACCGCACGGACGGGTCTGCTCTATGCGGTGTACTACGGCGAGCGCGTGCACTCGGAGGCGGCGATCCTCGCAGATCAGCTCGTCCAGCGGGGCGCGATCGGCAGGGTCGTGCAGGTCGTGTGCTTCGGTCCGCATCGCATCGGCGGGGGACGCCCCGATTGGTTCTACGACCCGGCGCAGTACGGCGGCATCCTCTGTGACATCGGCAGCCACAACTTCGACCAGATCCTCCATTACACGGGTGCGACGACCGGTCGGGTGTCGACCTCGACCATCGCGAACTACGCGCATCCGGAGACTCCCGGCCTGCAGGACTTCGGCGACGCGCACGTGGTCCTCGACAACGGTGCGACGGGATACGTCCGCGTCGACTGGTTCACCCCCGACGGCTTGGGAGTTTTCGGTGACGGGCGCACGCTTCTGCTGGGCACCGACGGGTACATCGAGCTGCGCAAGTACATCGACATCACGACCGACAACGGTGGTGGCCAGGTGCTCCTCGTGAATCAGGAGGCGCAGCACCGGTTCAACGCGAACGGCATGACGGGGTTCCCGTATTTCGGGCAGCTCATCCGCGACTGCATCGATGGCACCGAAACCGCGATGAGCCAGGACCACGCCTTGATGGCGGCGGAGCTCAGCCTGCACGCGCAGATGGGCGCGACGGTGATCGGCTCTCCGTCGCCGGCGCCCGTCCTGACACCCTGACGGGGACCCGGTCACGAAGACCACGAGGATGTGGAGTTCCGAATGACGCAATCCGTTCACGCGCCGGTTCGGCTCGGGGAGGGCCCGAGGCCGGGCACCGCCACGCGCGCGATCACCACGGCGCCCGCGAAGCGGCGACTGTTCCGCCGTGATCGCACCCCGCGAGCCAAGCAGACCTGGCGTCGTGCCCTCGTCCGCGACTGGCGGCTGTACACCTTCCTTCTCGTGCCGGTCGTCTTCCTGCTCGTGTTCCGGTACATCCCGATGCTCGGAAACGTCATCGCCTTCCGGCGGTTTCGCCCCGGGGGATCGATCTTCGGCGACGAGTGGGTGGGCTTCTACTACTTCGAGGCGTTCATCTCGAACCAGCAGTTCTGGACGGTGTTCTGGAACACGGTGGTGCTCGGAGGCCTCACCCTGCTGATCACGTTCCCGCTGCCGATCATCCTGGCGCTCATGCTCAACGAGCTGCGCTCGCGTCGCTTCAAGCGCATCGTGCAGACGATCTCGTATCTTCCGCACTTCATGTCGGTCGTCATCGTCGCCGGCCTGGTGCTGCAGCTGACCGCTCTGAACGGGACGGTCAACCAGGTCGTCGAGGCGATGGGGGGCGACCCCGTGCCGTTCATGCAGCGCCCCGAGTGGTTCCGCTCCATCTACGTGTCGTCCGAGGTGTGGCAGACGGTCGGCTGGGGAACGATTCTGTACCTCGCCGCGCTCACCACCATCGACGATCAGCTCTACGAGGCCGCCCGCATCGACGGGGCCAATCGCTGGCAGCAGACCTGGCACATCACACTGCCGGGGATCCGCCCGACGATGATGGTCCTCCTCATCCTGAACATCGGCTCCTTCATGGCCGTCGGGTTCGAGAAGGTCCTGCTGTTGCAGAATCCACTCATCTACTCGACGGCGGACGTCATCTCTACGTATCTCTACCGCGTCGGCATCCAGTCGGCCCAGTTCTCGTACGGAACGGCCATCGGTCTGTTCGAGGCCGTCATCGGCCTCGTGCTCGTCCTCGGCGCGAACGCCCTCTCCCGTCGATTGGTTGGTACCTCGCTGTGGTGACTGAAGCCCTTCCCCCGAAGCCAGACAGTGCCCGCGTGCGCCGGGAGACCGGCATCATCAAGGAGTCAGCGGGTTACCGCACCTTCCGTGTGGTGAACGCCGTCGCGCTCGTGCTCGTCTGCGTCGTGACGCTCTATCCGTTCATCAACCTCGTCGCCAAGGCGTTCTCGTCGGAGGGGTACATCGCCGCCGGCGAAGTGAACCTGATCCCGCGCGGCTTCAACATCGACACGTTCCGCGTTGTCATGAACGACGGCACGTTCTGGACGAACTACGGGAACACGTTCCTGTACACGATCGTCGGAACCGTCATCGCGATGGCGATCACCACGACGTACGCCTACGCGCTCAGCAAGCCGTATCTGAAGGGACGGACCTTCTTCGTCGGCATCGCGGTGTTCACGATGTTCTTCGGCGGCGGGCTCATCCCCAACTACATCCTCATCGCCAACTACCTCGGCTGGCGCAACAGCATCTGGGCCGTCGTGGTACCCGGAGCGCTGAGCGTCTTCAACCTGCTCGTCATGAAGTCCTTCTTCGAGAACTTCCCGGAGGAACTCGAAGAAGCCGCAGCGATCGACGGGCTCACGACCTACGGCATCTTCTTCCGGATCGTGCTGCCGCTGTCGAAGGCCGTGCTCGCGACGATGACGCTGTTCTACGCCGTGAGCATCTGGAACTCGTGGTTCAACGCCTTCCTGTTCCTGGACGACAAGTCACTGTTCCCGGTGACCGTCTACCTACGGAACCTCATCGCGGCGGCGACGGGGGTCCAGGAAGCGATCGGCGGCGAGTCCGCTCAGGTCGCTTCGAACATCCAGGCCGTCACGATGCTGCTCACCGTGCTCCCCATCATCTGCCTGTACCCCTTCATCCAGCGCTACTTCGTCTCGGGCGTGATGCTCGGGTCGGTGAAGGGCTGAATCCCCTACGTCGAACGACGACGTTCACACAGAGGAGAAACACCATGAGAATCACTCGCCACACCCTCGCCGGTGCCGCGGGCCTGGCTGCGGTCGCGGTCGCGCTGTCCGCCTGCTCCGGGCCCGCGACCGAGGATGCCGCCCGCGACGGCGGTGCCACGATCGGAGAGGCCCAGTCCGTCGGCGCAATGGAGGACTTCGAGGCCGGGGTCTCCTTCGCCGCGACCGAGCCGGTCCAGTTCTCGATCATGTATCGGGACCACCCCAACTATCCGGTGAAGGACGACTGGTCGTTCTTCGAGCATCTCGAGAAGGACCACAACGTCACGTTCTCCCGTACGGACATCCCGATGGCCGATTTCGATCAGAAGAAGTCTCTTCTCATCGGCAGCGGCGAGGCCACCGACATCATCTCGTCGACGTACGCGGGATCTGAGACGCAGTTCGTCTCGGGCGGTGCGATTCTGCCGGTCTCGGACTACTTCGACTACATGCCGAACTTCCAGCAGAAGATCGCTGATTGGGACCTCGAGGACGATCTCCGGAATCGTCGCCAGGAGGACGGGAAGATCTACCACCTTCCCGGCTTGCGCGAGGTGCCCGATGTCCAGTACTCGGTGGCCATCCGCGAGGATCTGTGGAAGAAGGCCGGCATCACCGAGGACCCGGCGACCTGGGACGAGTACCTCGAGCAGCTCGAGAGGGTGAAGCAGGCGAATCCCGAGCTGGACTACGCGATGTCGGATCGCTGGACGGATGCGACACCGCTCGGCTCCCTGCTCAGCATCATGGCGCCGAACTACCCCACGGCCGCGGGCTGGGGCTACGCGAACACGTGGTACGACCAGGATGCCGGCGAGTACGTGTTCACGGGAGCATCGGACGGATACAAGCAGGTCGTGTCCGATGCTGCTGCTCTCGTCGAGGCAGGCGTCCTGGACCCGGAGATCACCCAGAGCGATGACCAGGCTGTGCAGAAGTTCATCTCGGGCAAGTCGGCCGCGATCTCCGGGAACACCCAGACGATCGCGGAATACCGGCAGAAGTTCGCCGACTCGGGGCAGGGCGACGTCCCGATCCGCCTGATCTCGCTCCCGGGCGGGCCGGCGGGCGACAAGCTTCCGAGTGGCCGCTTCACCTCGGGCATCCTCATCTCGAGCGATGCGGCCGAGAAGCCGTACTTCAAGGCACTGCTGCAATTCGTCGACTGGCTGTACTACTCAGACGAGGGCCTCGAGTTCGCTCAGTGGGGTGTCGAGGGCGAGACGTTCACCCGCGAGGCCGACGGTACTCGCAAGCTGATGGACGATATCGCGTGGAGTTCGATCAACGCCGGCGCCCCACAGCTTCTCAACGCCGACTACGGCTACAGCAACGGGGTCTTCCTTCTCGCGAACGGCTCGTCCCAGGAGCTGGTGCTCTCGATGATGACCGACGAGATCGCCGAGTGGACCGCTGAGCAGCTCGAGAAGAAGGAACAGCTGCCCACCGCCCCGGCTCCGTTGCTCAACGAGATCGAGCTCGAGCAGACCTCTCTGCTGCAGACGCAGCTGACGGATGCCGTCCACGCGGCGACCGCGTCGTTCATCACGGGCCAGCGCTCCATCGAGGACGACTGGGACGCTTACGTGGCCGAGCTCGAGGGCTTGGGGTCGCGCCAGCTCATCGACACGTTCAACACGGCGCTCGAGCGCACGCAGAATCAGGGATGACCGAGAGCGGCCGGCTTTCTGACCGGGGCGGGCCGCCTCGTCTCGTCGAGTGAAGGAGCCGAGGAAATGGATGCGGAAACCACCACGATTCGTCGCGGCGACCCGGCAGATGAGGTCGGCCGCGGCCCCCTCTCACGCGGTGCCGCCTTCATCTACCGGCAGATGGTCCTGGAGGCGCAGCTGCTGCTCGCGTCGCTGCCCTCCGTCGTAGCGGTGCTGCTGCTGGACCGGGACCCGTCGAACGTCCCCCTCTTCGTCCTCGCGCTGCTGCCCGTCGCCCCCGCCCTCGTGGCGGGGGTGGCGGCGGCGATGGTTCCGCGCACCGACCTGTCGCCGGGTCGGCACTTCTTCCGTGCGTATGGCCGCGAGCTCGTGCCGACCCTCCGCTGGGCGGCCCCGGCGGCGGTGGCTCTCGCTCTGCTCGCCTTCAACCTCATCCACCTGGACGGCGTCGACGGCGGGGCGACGCTGCGCCCGCTCTACAGCGTCCTCGGGCTGCTGATCCTCGTCTGGGCCGGGCACATGGTCGTCCTGACGGCCGGGTTCCACTGTCGCGCGCGCGATGCAGCGCGTGTCGCGGCGGCGCAGCTCGCTTCCCAGTGGCGGTTCTCGCTGGGGGTGCTGTCCCTGCTGATCGTGACGGTGTTTACCGTGATCGTGGTGAGCGAGACCGTCGTGCTGCTCCTCCTGTGGGCGTTCGCGGGTCTGCTCGCGCTCATGGCTCGACCGCTGCTGGCGGACACCGCGCGGAGATTCACGCCGCAGGCCTGAGCGGCGCCTGGAGTGCCCCCGACAGGATTCGAACCTGTGACCAACGGATTAGAAGGCCGCTGCTCTATCCACTGAGCTACGGAGGCGGATGCTTCTACGCTATCGCGCGGAGACGCCGGTTTCGGGCCGGATGCCGCGGAACACTGGTTCCGGGGCGGTCGGGGGCGTACCCTGCGGGTGTCGGAAGGGGTTCGATGATGAACGCGCAGACACGATCGACCGCACTGTGGGTGGCCTACGGCGCCGGGGGAGTCGCGGGAATGATCCGCCACCGCGGCGACGAGTACATCGTGACGATGGCGGGTGCGGACGCCGAACTCGGCGCGTACCCCACGATGGAGATCGCCAAGAACGCGCTGCATGCGCACATGGCGCCGGGAGCGGACTGGCCTACGTTCCGGGAGCACTGAGGCCGCCCACCGCCGCGGCTGGTGTTGTGTGACGTCGGCGGCGTGCCCGGCCGTCGAAGACCGGCAGGCTCACGTGCACCATGGGCCCGATGAGCACAGCGAAGAGCACTGTGCCCAGGCCAACCGTGCCGCCCAGGAGCCAGCCCGTGACGAGCACGGTCGCCTCGACCCCGAGCCGCCCCGCCCAGATGGGCCAGCCCCACCGCTGATGGATTCCGGTCATCAAGCCGTCGCGGGGGCCGGGACCCAATCGCGCCCCGATGTAGATGCCCGAGGCGACACCGACGAGCGCCGTGCCCGCGATGAACATCGCCACCCGCGCGATCCAGTGATCGGGCGTGCTCACGAGCGGGAGGGTGAACTGCATCGCGGCGCCGACCACGAGGATGTTCGCGACGGTGCCGACACCGGGCTTCTGACGGAGTGGGATCCACAGGAGCAGGACCAGGAACCCGGTGATGCTGACGACCCAGCCGATCCCGATGCCGGTGTTCTTGCTGATTCCTTCGGCCAGGACGGTCCAGGGGTCGAGACCGATTCCCGCGTCGACCATCACCGCGCACCCCGCTCCGAACAGGATGAGGCCGACGATGAGCTGCGAGAAGCGGAGTATCACTCGTCTATTGCACTGCAGGATTGGCCGTAGCGAAAGATGCCAATTCCCGTATCGTGGCCGTATGCACTCCCGGATCTCCGCCAGGTCGCTCGAAGCGTCGCTCGGAGGATGGCGTACCCGCGAGCCGGCCTATGAAGCGCTCGCGGACGGCGTCCGACTGCTGTGTCTGGACAACCGCATCGCGGCGCGCACCCTGCTCCCCGCCGAGCGCGCCCTGGCGCAGACGCTGGGGCTGAGCCGCACGACGGTGGCGAGCGCCTATGCGAGCCTGCGCGCGAGCGGGCACATCAAGAGCGTGCGGGGCTCGGGCAGCGTCACCACTGCTCAGCCGTTGCGCGGGGGTGGGACGGTGTTCGCCGAACCGGGGTCGATCGACCTGCAGCAGGCGAGCCCGAGCGCCTGGCCGGGCTTGGCCGGCGTGATGGCGGAGATGGCGTCGGATGCGGCCCGACTCGTCTCGCGGACCGGATACGACACCCTCGGGTCGACCGGCCTGCGAGACGCCATCGCCGAACGCTACACCGCGCGTGGCATTCCCACGGCGCGCGATCAGATTCTCGTGACCGCGGGCGCGCAGAGCGCCATCCACCTCATCGCCGAGGTGCTCGTGGCGCGGGGCGATCGCGTGCTCGTCGAGACGCCGACCTATCCGCATGCGGCGGAGGCGCTCAGGGCCGCGGGAGCGCGGCTCGTAGCCGTACCCGTGACGACCGCGCACGGCTGGGACCTCGACCGCCTGGACGAAGCCGCGCGACGGACGCGACCGACGCTCGCCTACCTGATGCCCACGCTGCAGAACCCGACCGGCCGCTCCATGACGGCGACGGAGCAGAATGCACTGCGCGAGGTGGCTCAGCGGGGGTGCACCCTCGTCGTCGACGAGACGACGGCCGAACTGTCGTTCGGCGCACCGGCACCCGCAGCCCTTCCGGACGACGACGTCGTGCGGATCGGTTCGCTCGGCAAGACGGTGTGGGGCGGCCTGCGCGTCGGATGGGTTCGCGCCCAGCCGGAGGTCATCCGGCGGCTGCATGCGGCGCGGCCGGCGCGCGACCTCGGCACGCCCGAGTTCGAGCAGGAGGTGGCGGCGAGGGTGATTCCGCGGATGCCGGAGATCCTGCCGCAACGCGCCGAGTTGCTCGCCACGGGATACCGCGCGGTCCGAGCCGCGCTGCGCGACAGGCTGCCGGACTGGGACGTCCCCGAGGTCTGCGGTGGCGTGGCGCTCTGGGTCGGTCTTCCGGCGCCGCTCAGCGGACCGCTCGTTCTGGGTGCCCGTGCCGAGCACGTGTATCTCAGCGGCGGACAGCGCTTCGCGGTCGACGGCGGGCACGAGAACCGTCTGCGGATCCCGTTCACCGCGTCGCCTGCAGAACTGGAGCGCGCCGTCGAAGTGCTGGCCTCGGTGTGGCCGCGCCTGGCGAGCGGAGCTCGGACGGCCGGCCCCACGCCTCTCGACGCCCTGGTCTGAGCTGTGCGAGCCGGGCAGAGGGGGCGAAGGTCAGCGAGAGAGTCGGAGGGTGTCGGACGCCTCATTGATGCGCCAGAATTCGCCGATCGCCCGGAAGGAACGTGACGGCGGGTGGAACCGGAGCGCGCGGAAGCGGTCTCCGGTGGGCGTCTGGACGCGCGCGACGAGGCCCCTGACGTGTCCATCGCCCTCGACGACTCGCCAGCGGTCGGTCCCGATAGCGATGAGCTCGCCGCCCGGCCGCTGTTCCCGGGCCTGTGGGGTGTGGGCCTGCACCAACGTCATGATCTCCTCCTCGCGAACGAGGCTAGAACGGGCCTCGGACATCCGCGGGAACACGCGGACGGCGCCCGTGGTTGGCTAGGGTGAGACCTCGCGCAAGCGGGAGAACGGAGCTTTCCATGACCACCACCTTCATCCTCGCCGGCGGCTGCTTCTGGTGCCTCGATGCCGCTTATCGTGCGCTCGACGGTGTGTCCGAGGTCGTGTCGGGCTACATCGGCGGGCACGTTCCGCACCCGAGCTACGAGGCGGTGTGCACCGGCACGACCGGTCATGCCGAGGCGGTGTCGGTGACGTTCGACCCCGATGTCATCCCGGCCGACGTCATCCTCGATGCGTTCTTCACGATGCACGACCCGCGTCAGCTCAATCGCCAGGGTGCCGATGTCGGCACTCAGTACCGCTCGGCCATGTTCCCGCTCGACGAAGACCAGCGCGAGCTCTTCGCGGCGGCCCGCGACCGCGCCGACGAGATGTGGGGTGGCGGGGTCGTGACGACGATGGAACCCGCCGACACGTTCTACCCGGCCGAGGACTACCACCAGGACTTCTTCGCGAAGAACCCGGGGCAGGGATACTGCCTCGCGGTGGCCGTTCCCAAGGTGAACAAGGTGCGCGCGCGCTTCGCGGAGTACGCCCGCAGCTGACTCCTCCCCAGCGCGATTCGAGGGCGGTTCTGCACCGATGTGCGGAACCGCCCTCGGTGTTCCGGCGCCGGGGCCGAGGCTGGAAGCGCTCCGGCACCCGACGGGCACTCGGGTGTCGGAGCGTCCCACCTTCCGTGCCCTGCTGAGGAGCAGACATGTCAGATCGCATCACCGTCATCGGCAACATCGCCACCGAGCCCGAGCAGCGACGGACGGGTACCGGCATCCCGGTCACGAGCTTCCGTCTCGCGAGCAGCCAGCGCTACCGGGACGCCCAGTCCGGCGAGTGGATCGACGGCACCACCAACTGGTACCGGATCAGCGTGTTCCGTGGGCTCGGAGAGAATGCGTTCGCGTCCCTGCGGAAGGGGCAGCGGGTCATCGTCGACGGGCGGCTGCGGCTGAAGGAGTGGGAAGCCGGCGAGAAGCGCGGCATCGAGATCGAGATCGACGCCGACGCGATCGGTCCCGACCTCAAGTGGGGGACCGCGTCGTTCCAACGGACCCCCCGCACGGATGCGGCCGGTCCCGCACGTCCCGGCGGGGCGGCCGATGGCACCGAGGCCGCCGGCGAGAACGCGGCCCACCCCGTGACCACCGACGGCGAGTGGGCCGTCGCTCCGGTGCCCGAGAGGGACCCCGTCGAGCCGACGCCGTTCTGACGCCGCGAGTCGGGGACCGGGGCCGCCTAGAATTCAGACATGCGCTCGCCTCGTCCCCGGTTCACTCGCTCGCTCGTGGGAACGGCCGGCGCTCTCGTCCTCGCCGCATCCCTCGCCGGGTGCTCGATGCTCTTCCCCGAGGAGCCCCCGGCGACATCCACAGCGCCCACGCCGGCACCGACCACCACGGAAGGTCCGGCGCCCCTGTCGCCCGAGAGCACCGCGACTGACAACCTGCCGCTGTTCTCCGAGGTGATGAACCAGGTGGCGGCGTCGCCCGACAGCGTCGCGGGGCGGGCGTACATCGATGCGCTCGTGGCAGCCGGTTTCGACAAGTCGACGATGCAGGTGACGGCCGACCGCACCTCCGTCGACGACCCGGTCGACAGCTTGCAGTTCTCGGTCCTGTGGGCGGGGGAGTGCCTGGTCGGACAGGTGGGTCCATCGACTCCCGCCCCCACGGCGACGGTGTTGCCCGAACTGCCGAGCGGTGGCTGCCTGATCGGCCAGACGCGCCCCATCGACTGGTGAATCGCGGGGTCCGGGCGGGCGAACGCGGCGCCCTCCCGGACTAGACTCGAGACGTTATGGCCGAATACATCTACTCCATGGTCCGCGCCCGCAAGGCCGTCGGCGAGAAGCTCATCCTCGACGACGTCACGATGGCATTCCTTCCCGGTGCCAAGATCGGAATGGTCGGCCCCAACGGTGCCGGTAAGTCGACGATCCTGAAGATCATGGCGGGGCTCGATCAGCCATCCAACGGTGAGGCGAGGCTCGCGCCGGGCTTCTCGGTGGGCATCCTGATGCAGGAACCGGAGCTCGACGACACGAAGACCGTGCTCGAGAACATCGAGGCCGGGGTCGCGATCAAGCCGAAGCTCGACCGCTTCAATGAGATCTCCGCGCTCATGGCCGACCCCGACGCCGACTTCGACTCGCTCCTGGCCGAGATGGGCACGCTGCAGGAAGAGATCGACGCGGCCGACGGGTGGGACCTCGACTCTCAGCTCCACCAGGCGATGGAAGCACTTCGCACGCCGCCGGCCGACGCCTCGGTGGCGCCGCTGTCGGGTGGGGAGCGCCGCCGCGTGGCCCTCGCGCGTCTGCTCCTGCAGAAGCCCGACCTGCTCCTCCTCGACGAGCCCACGAACCACCTGGACGCCGAGAGCGTGCTCTGGCTCGAGCAGCACCTTCAGGCTTACAAGGGTGCTGTCATCGCCATCACCCACGATCGATACTTCCTCGACAACGTCGCCGAGTGGATCGCTGAGGTCGACCGCGGTCGCCTCATCGGCTATGAGGGCAACTATTCGACGTACCTCCAGAAGAAGGCCGAGCGCCTCGACATCCAGGGCAAGAAGGACGCGAAGCTCGCGAAGCGTCTGAAGGACGAGCTCGAGTGGGTGCGGAGCTCTGCCAAGGGGCGTCAGACCAAGTCGAAGGCCCGTCTGGCCCGCTACGAGGAGATGGCGGCAGAGGCCGAGCGCACGCGCAAGCTCGACTTCGAAGAGATCCAGATCCCCGCGGGCCCGCGTCTGGGCAGCGTCGTCATCGACGCGAAGAAGCTTCACAAGGCGTTCGGCGATCGCGTGCTGATCGACGGCCTGAGCTTCAACCTCCCGCCCAACGGCATCGTCGGTGTCATCGGCCCCAACGGCGTCGGAAAGACCACGCTGTTCAAGACCATCGTGGGTCTCGAGCCGCTCGACGGCGGAGAGCTGAAGATCGGCGAGACCGTCAAGATCAGCTACGTCGACCAGTCACGCGGCAACATCGATCCGGAGAAGACCCTCTGGGAGGTCGTCTCCGACGGACTGGACATCATCACGGTGGGCAAGACCGAGATCCCCTCGCGGGCCTACGTGTCGAAGTTCGGATTCAAGGGACCCGACCAGCAGAAGAAGGCGGGCGTGCTCTCCGGTGGTGAGCGGAACCGTCTGAACCTCGCCCTCACCCTGAAGGAGGGCGGCAACCTCCTCCTCCTCGACGAGCCGACCAACGACCTCGACGTCGAGACCCTCAGTTCGCTCGAGAACGCGCTGCTGGAGTTCCCCGGCTGCGCGGTCGTCATCACCCACGACCGGTGGTTCCTCGACCGCATCGCGACGCACATCCTCGCGTACGAGGGCACCGAGGAGAACCCGTCGCAGTGGTACTGGTTCGAGGGCAACTTCGAGGCGTACGAGGCGAACAAGATCGAGCGGTTGGGCGCGGATGCCGCGAACCCCGCCAAGTCGACCTACCGCAAGCTGACGCGTGACTGAGCACACGCCGCACACGGTGGCCTCGGTGGTGACAACTGCCGGGGCCACCCGTGTCCGTATCCCCATCCATCTCCGCTGGGGCGACCTCGACGCTCTGGGGCACGTCAACAACACCTCGATGCTCAAGCTGCTGGAAGAAGCGCGCCTGCGCGCCTTCTGGAAGCCCGAGGCAGGGATGTCGGGCCCGACCACGGCCATCCTCGACGCGCTGAGCCTGTCGGCGGAGACGATGACGCTGATCGCGCGGCAGGAGATCGAGTACCTCGCTCCGGTGCCGTACGGCCAGCGCCCGCTCGACGTCCAGCTCTGGATCGGCCGTATCGGCGGTTCGAGCATCGACGTCTGCTACGAGGTCTACAGTCCCCATGAGGACGACCCGCAGACCTGTTACGCCCGCTCGACTGCCGTCGTGGTGATGGTGTCGACCGAGACCGGTCGGCCCGTCCGCCTGACGGATGAGATGCACCGCGCATGGGCGCCCATCCTCGGGGAGCCGATCACCTACGCTCATCGGCGTTAGGGTCACCAGCATCCGTGGTCGCGGGAACGCGGACCATGATCTCCTGGGCGACGCTGGCGACGAGTGTGCCCGCCCGATCGTAGATCCGCCCGGTCGACAGCCCGCGCCCGCCGCGTGCGCTGGGCGATTCCTGCACGTAAAGCAGCCAGTCATCGACCCGCGCGAAGCGGTGCCACCACATGGCGTGGTCGAGGCTCGCCACCTTGAGGCCGGGCGTCGCCCACGCCAGCCCATGCGCTCGCAGCACAGGCTCCTGGATCGTGAGGTCGCTGAGGAACGCGAGGGCTGCCCGGTGCACCGCGGGGTCGTCGGGCAGGGCTGAGCGGGTGCGAGCCCACACCGCCTGCCGAGGCGTCGCGTCGTCGTCGGGCTGCAGGTAGATCGGCGCCGTGACGTGGCGCAGCTCGATGGGGCTGGCGGAGAAGATCCGCCGGCTGAGCGGGTGCATACCGCTCAGCTGTTCCTCCAGAGCGGGGAGGTCTTCGGGCTGCGGCAGACCGTCGGGCATGGGCTCCGCGTGCTCGACGCCGGGATCCTCATCCTCGAACGAAGCGATCATCGAGAAGATCGGCAGCCCGTTCTGGAAAGCCTGGGTCCGCCGTGTCGAGAACGACCGCCCGTCGTGGATGCGATCGACGGAGAAAGTGATGTTCCTCGACGAGTCGCCGGGGCGCAGGAAGTAGCCGTGCATCGAGTGCGGCACGCGTTCGCGCGGCACCGTCCGCATCGCCGCCATCGTCGCCTGTGCGAGCACCTGGCCGCCGAAGACCCGACCCTGGGGCATCACCTGCGACCTGCCGGTGAAGATGTCCTCCATGGTCCGCGCCTCGCTGGAGGAGAGATCGAGCACGCTGAGCATCGCGGCGACGGGATCCGTCTCTTCCGTGAGGCTGTCGGGCATGGGCTCTGAGCTGTGTGCGGGCATCGGTCGGTAGTCTAGGACGGATGTCCGAGCGCCTCCTGTTCCCGCAGCCCGAGGTGGCCCGTGACGTCCTGACATTCGCGGGCCGTGCAGCCCGCCACGGCGACGGCATCCTTCGGCTCCGCGCTCGTGCCGGCGTCCTAGCGCTCTCGTGCGCGCCCCTGGCACCGCGTTCACTGACCGACGCGACTCCGTTCGTGCTTGCGCTCCGGACGGCTCGCGTCGACCCCGAGCTGGAATGCGACCTGACGGTCGACGCGGCTGCGCTCGCACCCGATGGCGATGACGACCGTGCCGTGCGACTTCCCGACAGCGGGGTCGCTGCTTCCTGGGCCGGCGTGTCGCCTCCGCGCTCGGGATGGCGCGAGGCCGGCAGCCTCGACTCCGCTCAGGTGTCGCTCCGGGCGCAGTGGGGGATCGCGGCGGTCGCTCGTCAACTCCCCGCCGGCGCCGGCGATGACGTCGTCCATCTCGTCCGCTCGTCGATCTGGGGAGCACCCGACGAGGATCTGGGCGGCCTTCCTCTGGGAGTCGCGTTCGCCGCGGTCGGCCTGGGGTTCATCGCGGGCGCCGAGCACCCGACCATCCGCCGTACCGACGTCTGGACGCGGGTGTCGTTCGCACGGGGCCACGTCCTGACACGGGGGCCGGTCGCGATGGGTCTCACTCCCGTTCGCGCCACGGGAACGCCGCGCTGATTCAGTCCGACGCCGGGGCGTCGGCGGCGGATGCGGGGTGCACGCCCAGCATCGGCCGCCGTGCCGAGCCCTGTGGACCGATGCCGGCCGGCTCGAACGTGTTGACCATGGCGTACGCAGCGCGCTCGAGGTAGTCCCACAGGGTCGCGTCATGGAGCGGGGGCAGCGCGAGCTCGTCGAGTGCCGTGCGCATGTGGCGCAGCCACCGGTCGCGAGCGTCGGGATCTACGTGGAACGGGCGGTGGCGCATTCGCAGCCGAGGATGACCGCGCTCCTCACCGTAGGTGGTCGGGCCACCCCAGTACTGCTCGAGGAACATCGTGAGCCGGTGCGCCGCCGGCCCCAGGTCGGCCTCGGGATACATCGGCCGCAGCACCTCGTCGGCGGCGACCTCTCGGTAGAAGACATCGACGAGGCGGACGAAGGTCTCGTGACCGCCGACCTCGTCGTAGAAGCTGACCTGGTCGCTCACGGGGTGTCTTTCTGCTGATCCGTTGCGTCGCCGTCACCGGCGGGCGCCTCCTGGGCGTCGGGCGATTGCGTCGACGCCGAGGCCCCCTTGCTGCGCTTCGGCCGCCACTGGGGGCGCGCCTTCACCTGCGGCGGTGCCACCGGCTGGGGCTTGGTCCGCGGCGGGTTCGCGCCTCGGATGCTCTGGGCACCCTCGAAACCGGTGAGGACGGTGGAGTTGAGCTGGGGGAGCGCGACGCCGAGCTCGTCCACGGCGTCCTTGAGTCGCGCGCGGAGGGCTCGCGCGACATCGTCCTTGGCGTTGGGCCGCGTCTTGACGACGAGACGGATCACCAACGCGTCGCCGCTGATCGATTCGAGCCCCCACAGTTCGGGCTTCTCGATGATGCGGCTGCGCCACTTCGGTTCGCGCGCGAGATCCTTCGCGGCGTCGATCACGGTCTTCTCGACGACATCGACGTCGGCGTCGGTCGGCACGCCGAGATCGATGATCACGCGCGACCAGCCCTGCGACATGTTCCCGATGCGAGTGATCTCACCGTTGCGAACGAACCACAGCGTCCCGTTGACGTCTCGGACATGCGTGACACGGACGCTGACGTACTCGACGATGCCCGTGGCGAGTCCGAGGTCGACGACGTCGCCGATGCCGATCTGGTCCTCGGCCACGATGAACATCCCGTTCAGGACGTCTTTGACGATGTTCTGAGCACCGAAACCGAGACCGGCGCCGATCGCGGCCGACAGCAGGGTGAACGACCCGAGGATGTCGGGGCTGAGAACGCCCACGATCATCAGCAGGGCAACGATGACGATCGTCACGTTGACGATGTTGGTCAGGATCGACCCGAGTGTGCGGGTCCGCTGGACGATACGCACCTGCGCGAGCGGCGACATGTCGATCGCTCGCGTGTCTTCGGCCTCGGCCCGCGTCTTCGCACCGCGCACGATGCGGTCGACGATGCGGGCGATCAGGCGGCGCATCAACCAGGAGAGCGCGAAGGCGCCGAGGATGATGCCCGCGACCGCGACGATGTTCCATCCCGCGTCGGTGAGGAACTTCCAGAACTCCTCGGCGGGGAACTCCCAGGCGAGCGGGACGGCAGTGGTCACGGTGGTCATCGATCCGATTTTACCGAGCGGCACCGCGACATTTCCGAGAGAGCCATCAGGCATCGAGGCCGGGTTCGGCGAGCCCGTGCGCGATCAGCACGGCGTGCACGCGATCTCGCGCGGGCAGCTTCGTCAGGATGCGGCCGACGTGCGTCTTGACCGTGGACTCGCTGAGGAAGAGCTCACCGGCGATCTCCAGATTCGTCAGTCCTCGCGCCATGGCAGCCAGCACATCCGCCTCCCGCGCCGTCAGAACGGCCGGGGTGACGGGCTGCGGAGCGGGCAGCCCGGTCGCGGTCACGAGCTCGATCATGCGACGGGTGATCCGCGGAGCGAGCGTCGCCTCGCCTGCGGCGACAGCGCGGACGGCAGCGACGAGCTCATCGCGTCGCGCATCTTTCAGGAGAAAGCCGCCGGCGCCGGCGCGGAGCGCCCCGAACGCATACTCGTCGAGGTCGAACGTCGTGAGCACCAGCACGGCGACGGTCGGATGCTCGCCCCGAATGCGAGCGGTGGCTTCGATGCCGTCGACCACCGGCATGCGCACATCCATCAATACGACGTCGGGCGACGACTCGGAGACGGCGCGGAGGGCGGCCGCGCCATCGGCTGCCTCACCGACCACCTCGATGCCGTCAGCGGCGTCCAGCACCATCCGGAAGCCGAGGCGGATGAGCTGCTGGTCGTCGACGATCAGCACGCGGATCGGCGAAGCGGGATCAGCGGTCATGATTCTCCTGTTCGAGGGGGATGACGGCGTGCACGCGCCACCCACGGCCCGATCCCGGTCCCGCGGTCACCGCTCCGCCCGCCAGGACCACGCGCTCTCGGAGGCCACGCAGGCCGTACCCCGATGACGACGTCGTCGAGGAAGCGACCGGCTCGCCGTCGTCGACGATATCGACCTCGACTGCGTGAGGACGGTAACCCACCCGCACGTCGATCCGTTCGGCACCGCGTGCGTGGCGCATCGCGTTCGTGACGCCTTCCTGCACGATGCGCGAGATCGCGAGTTGCACCGCGCTGCTGAGCTCCGGTCTGTCGCCCGAGATGGTCAGAGTCGCGTCGAACCCGGCGGCGCGCGCGGAATCGACCGTGTCCGCGGTCGTGTCGCGTGCCAGCGGGGCGAGCGGAGCGGCGTCGTCCTCGCGGAGGATGCCGAGGGTCGCGCGCATGTCGCTGAGGGCTTCGCGCCCCGTCGATGCGATGGCGGTGGCGCCGGGACGGGCGCGGTCGATGTCGCTCGATGCGGCGACGCCCTCGGCCAGGGCCACCATCACCGTCAGCGAGTGAGCGACGATGTCGTGCAGCTCCCGGGCGATCCGGTCGCGTTCCGATGCCGCGGCGAGGCGCGCCTGCTGATCGCGTTCGACGACGAGCTGGCGCGACCGGTCGATGAGAGCGGCGACGTAACGGTGCCGGTTGCCGACATTCGTGCCGATGAGGGCCCCGATGAGCGCGCTCAGGCCCTCGCCGACCAGCGCGTTCCAGGCGATCATCGGGCCGATCATTCCCGTGAACGCGAGGCCGGCCACCAACGCGGCGATGGTGCCGAACGCGACGGCCACACCGATCAGGCAGGCCCGAGCACTCCGATGGACGGCGAGGGTGTACGCCGCGATGCCGAGCATCGGCCCACCGGTCGGCGCAGGGGCAAGAAGGTAAGCCAGCGCGACCGCCACGGCTCCGACGAACACGAGCGTCGGGTAGCGCCTGCGCACGAGGAGCGAGGCGCACCCGAGCACGACCACGACCATGACGATAGGAGCCGTGGTGGCCCAGAGCCGGCCGACACCGATCGCGTCGTCGATGCGATCCGTGAAGCTCGTCGCCGGGACGAGCGAGAAGGCCAGGCAGATGAGCGCGGTGAGGATGTCGGCGAAGACCGGGTGCCGCCCCCAGAACCGCCGGAGGAATCCGGGCGGACGCGGAAGCCGCAGCTCATCGTCGGGCGACGATGAGCCACGGCTTCCGGGAGACACTCCTCGTACCCTACGCGTCGGTCGAGCGGAGGATAGCCCAGCCGCCGAGCAGCGTCGCGGTCGGCCACGCGAGCAGTGTGATGAGGCCCGTGACGAAGTCGTCGGAACCGGGCGAGGTCACCGTCTGCGCTGCGCTCGCGGGCAGGTACTTGCCCAGGTCGACGATCCACGCCCACGATTCCCCGCCGAAGGCGAACAGGCTCAGGACGATCGGCATGACGAACAGGATGCCGACCGTGGCGGCGATCGCGCCGGCGCCGTTGCGAATGATGAAGCCCCATCCGAGTCCGAGCAGGGCGAACGTGGCCATCGCCAGAACACCGAGTACGAGGGGGAGCACCGACGATTCCGCGTCCGCCCAGTCGATGGCACGGTCGCCGAAGATCGGCGCGGAGGCGACGACCGACACGATCGTGGTGACGACCGTCGTGGCGGCGAGCAGCAGTGCGACCACGACCGCCTTCGCGACGAGCACGGCACCGCGTCGTGGCTCGGCGGTCAGGGTCGATCGGATCATGCCGGTCGAGTATTCGCCGGTGATCGCCATGGCACCGAGGATGCCCGCCACCAGCATCGTGAACTGCATCGGAGCGACGATCGCGCTGACCGGGTTGAAGTCGCCACCGAAATCCTGCGAAGCCCACGCCATGAGCAGCGAGATGCCGATCGCGAGGACGGCCGTGACTCCCAGCGACCACCAGGTGGAGCGCAACGAGAGCAGCTTGATGGTCTCGCTGCGGACAAGGCGACCGAACGACAGTCGCGCGTTCGGCGGCGTGGCGCGCGCCGGCGCGGGGGTCTGCACGGTGGTGGTGGCGGTCATCGCGCCGCTCCCTTCGTCTGGTATTCGACCGACCCCTCGGTGAGGGCGAGGTAGGCGTCTTCGAGCGATCCCACGCGCGGTGTGAGCTCGTGAAGCGGGATGCCGTGCGCGGCTGCGGTGTCGCCGATCGCGGCCGCGCTCAGGCCGGCGACCTGCAGGAGTCCCGGCTCGCCCGTGGTCACCGCGACGTCGGGGCCGGCGATGAGGCGGGTGAGTTCGTCGGCCCGCGGGGTGCGGACGACGACAGTGTTGCTCGTCCACGAGCGGACCAGATCGTCGATGCCGGCATCAGCCAGCACGCGGCCTCGGCCGAGCACGATCACGTGGTCGGCGGTGAGGGCCATCTCGCTCATGAGGTGGCTCGAGAGCAGTACCGTCCGCCCTTGCGCCGCCTGACCGCGGACGAACTGCCGGACCCAGCGAACGCCCTCGGGGTCGAGACCGTTCACCGGCTCATCGAGGATCAGGGTCTGCGGATCGCCGAGGAGCGCGGCTGCGATGCCCAGGCGCTGCCCCATGCCGAGCGAGAACTTGCCGGCGCGCTTGCCCGCTACCGAGCCGAGGCCGGTGATCTCGATCACCTCATCGACGCGGGAGCGGGGGATGCCGTGGGTCGCCGCCATCGCGCGCAGGTGGTTGCGCGCGCTGCGGCCGGTGTGGACGGCCTTCGCGTCGAGGAGGATGCCGACCTCGGTGAGCGGTGACCGCAGCGAGCGGTAGTCGCGGCCGTCGATGGTGACGCGCCCGGACGACGGCCGGTCGAGGCCGACGATCATCCGCATCGTGGTGGATTTGCCGGCGCCGTTGGGCCCCAGGAAGCCGGTCACCTTGCCCGACTGCACGGTGAAGCTCACCCCGTCGACGGCCGTCTTGTCTCCGTACCTCTTCGTGAGGCCTTCTGCAACGATCATGCGCCCCACGCTATCGACGGGCGCATCCCGCTGTCGTCCGCCGGGAGTGCCGAGAATGCTGATGGGCGTCGTACCGGAGTACGACGCCCATCAGCATTGCGGATGACGTCAGTCCTGCGCGTCGCGCTCCTGCACAGCGAGCGCCCGCTCGACGCCCGCGAGGTTCTCGGCGACAAGTCGGCGGAGCGCAGCCGGGGCCTCTGCGTTCTCCGAGAGCCACGAGCGGGTCGCGTCGCGCAGCTCGGCGTTGGCGAGGGCCGCCGGGTACAGGCCGACGATGAGGTACTGCGCGATCTGGTAGCTGCGGGATTCCCAAATGGGCAGCAGCATCCGGAAGTACTCCACCACGTACGGCGTGAGGTGCGTCACGCCCGCCGGGTGGGTGAAGCCGGCGGCCGCCGATCGCACGACGGTGTTAGGCAGGTCGTCGCTCTCGATGAGGGACGCCCATGCGGCGCGCTTCGCCTCGGCCGTCGGCAGTGCCGCCCGCGCCTGCGCCGCGAACTCCCCGCCCTTCGCGGTGTTGTCGGCTGCGAGTGCAGCGTCGATGTCGGACGCCGCGACGGCACCGGACGCGGCGAGCGATACCAGGAGCGCCCACGAGAGGTCGGCGTCGATCTCCAGCCCCGGCAGCACCGTCTCACCCGAGCGCAGCGCACGGACGACGTCCGCGTGCGCAGCCGTCGACGCCGCAGACGCGAACGCGGTCACGAATTGAAGCTGGCTGTCGCTCCCGGCCTCGGCCTGCTGCGCGAGCGCCCACAGTCCATCGGCGACGCGGGCGCGCGCGGCATCCCGGCTCTGGGGATCGACGTAGGAGTTCGCGGCGAGCTGCAGCTGACCGAGCGTGGTACGGACCGTGGTCGACTCCGTCTCGGTGCCGATGTTGCGGAGAACCAGGTCGATGTACTCGGTCGCGGATGCCTCCGCGTCTCGGGTCTGGTCCCACGCAGCGCCCCAGACGAGGGAGCGCGCGAGCGGGTCGCTGATCTTCGCGAGGTGCTCGACCGCCGTACGGAGCGAGCGCTCGTCGAGGCGAATCTTGGCGTACGCGAGGTCCTCGTCGTTCAGGAGGACCAGGTCGGGCTGCGCGCGACCCTTCAGCTCCGGCACCTCGGTCAGATCGCCGTCCACGTCGAGCTCGACGTGGTGCGTGCGCACGAGCGTGCCGCCCTGGAGGGAGTAGAAGCCGACGCCGAGGCGGTGCGGACGGATCGTCGGGTAGTCGGCGGGTGCCGTCTGCACGATGGCGAAACGGGTGATGATCCCGTCGGCATCCGTGACGATCTCCGGTTCGAGCGTGTTCACGCCGGCCGTCTCGAGCCACTTCTTCGACCAGGTCTCGAGCTCGCGACCGCTCGTGGCCTCGAGTTCGACGAGAAGATCGGAGAGCTCCGTGTTGCCCCACGCGTGCTTCTGGAAGTACGCCGAGACACCGGCGAAGAAGGCTTCGACGCCGACCCACGCGGCGAGCTGCTTGAGAACCGAGCCGCCCTTGGCGTACGTGATGCCGTCGAAGTTGACCTGGACATCCTCGAGGTCGTTGATGCGGGCGACGACCGGGTGCGTCGACGGAAGCTGATCCTGGCGGTAGGCCCAGGTCTTCTCCATTGCGTTGAAGGTCGTCCAGGCCTCGGTCCACTCGGTCGCCTCGGCCGTCGCGATCGTCGACGCCCATTCGGCGAACGACTCGTTGAGCCAGAGGTCGTTCCACCACTTCATCGTGACGAGGTCGCCGAACCACATGTGGGCGAGCTCGTGAAGAATGGTCACGACACGGCGTTCCTTCACCGCATCGGTGACCTTGGAACGGAAGACGTAGGTCTCGGTGAAGGTCACGGCGCCCGCGTTCTCCATGGCGCCGGCGTTGAACTCCGGCACGAAGAGCTGGTCGTACTTCGCGAAGGGGTAGGGGACGCCGAACTTCTCCTCGAAGTAGGCGAAGCCCTGACGTGTCTTCTCGAAGACGTAGTCGGCGTCGAGGTACTGCCACAGGCTCTTGCGCGCGTAGACGCCGAGGGGGATCACGCGCCCGTCGGCGCTCGTGAGCTCGGAGAAGACCTGCTCATACGGGCCCGCGACGAGAGCGGTGATGTACGAGGAGATCCGGGGAGTCGGCTCGAAGGCCCACGTGGCCGTCCCGCCGTCGCCGGGCACGGGCTCGGGTGTGGGGGAGTTGGAGACGACCTTCCACTCGACGGGGGCCGTGATCGTGAAGCGGAACTCTGCCTTGAGGTCGGGCTGCTCGAACACCGCGAAGACACGACGCGAATCGGGAACCTCGAACTGCGAGTACAGGTAGACCTCGCCGTCGACGGGGTCGACGAAGCGGTGCAGGCCTTCGCCGGTGTTCGTGTAGAGGCAGTCCGCATCGACGATGAGCTCGTTCTGCGCCGCGAGACCGTCGAGTGCGATGCGGGAATCGCTGAATGCCGAGGGGTCGATCGCCCGGCCGTTGAGGGTGATCTCCCGGACATCGCGGGCGATCAGATCGACGAAGGTCGAGGCGCCCTCGGCGGCGGCGAAACGGATGACCGTGCGCGAGCGGAAGATCTCCGCGCCGACGGTCAGATCGAGGGCGATGTCGTAGCTCTGCGTGTCGACGATCGCGCGGCGCTCCTGCGCCTCGATGCGGGTGAGGTTCTCTCCAGGCACGTGCGTTCTGCTCCCAGGGTCGGGGTGAGGATTCGGGGCCGCGCGCTGCTGGCGCCGACGGCAACCGTGCCAGCCTACGCTTTCGGGGCTCGCACGTTCATAGGATGGTGCCATGCGCATCCATATCGCGACCGACCACGCCGGTCTCGAGTTCTCCACTCAGCTCCAGCACCACCTCGCCGAAGCGGGTCACGATGTCGTCGACCACGGCCCGATCGAGTACGACCCGGTAGACGACTACCCCGCCTTCTGCATCCGTGCGGCGGAGGCCGTCGTCCGGGATCAGCAGGCGGGCGTCGAGGCGCTCGGCGTCGTCTTCGGCGGGTCCGGCAACGGCGAGCAGATGGCGGCGAACAAGGTGCATGGTGCACGCGCAGCACTCGTCTGGAACATCCCGACGGCCGAGCTCGCGCGGGAGCACAACGACGCCAATGTCATCGCCATCGGCGCGCGCCAGCACACGTTCGACGAGGCGGTCACCTTCATCGACCGCTTCATCGCGACGCCCTTCAGCGGGGAGGAGCGCCACGCGCGACGTATCGCCCAGCTCGCCGCCTACGAAGCCGACGGCAGCCTGCTGCCCGACCCGCGCGCGGTCGACGGCGGCACCACGTCGCCGCTGCCCGCCACCGACTCGTTCGATCCGGAAGCGGGCTGATGCCCGAGGGCCATTCCGTCCACCGGATCGCCCGCCAGTTCGAGCGCAACGTCGTCGGCCGCGTCGTCGCCGCGTCGAGCCCGCAAGGGCGGTTCGTCGAGGGCGCGGCGGTGCTCGACGGTCGCGAGGCGATCGAGGCGCGGGCGGTCGGCAAGCAGATGTTCCTCGCGTTCGAGGACGACGTCTGGTTGCGCGTCCACCTGGGGATGTATGGCGCGTGGGATTTCGCCGGCGAGATCGTCGTCGACCCCACGATCGCGTCCGCGAACGGACGGATGGGACATACGAATCAGCGCGGCACAGAGATCGCGCCGATCTACGACGCGGCCGGAGAGAACTCCCTCAGCTCGATCGGTGCGCCGCGACGAGCCCGCGGACGAGTCCGCATGAGCGAACAGACCACGGGGCTCGGTGACGACGGTGCTGCCGAGGACGGGGGATGGCCGCCGCCCGTCGTCGGTCAGGTGCGCCTGCGCCTGCTCACCGACGTGACCTGTGCCGACCTTCGCGGACCGACGGCCTGTCAGCTGCAGACACCGGAAGAGGTTCAGGCGACGATCGCGAAGCTCGGGCCCGATCCGCTCGTGGATGACGTGACGGAGGGCGAGGAGCGATTCGCCGCGACCGTCCGCCGCAAGCCGACGGCGATCGGTCTGCTTCTCATGGACCAGAGCGTGGTCAGCGGAATCGGCAACGTCTATCGCGCGGAGATGCTGTTCCGCGCACGCCTGAACCCGCACACGCCGGGCCTCGACGTGCCGGAGGAGACCGTCCGAGAGCTCTGGCGCGACTGGGTACGGCTGCTCGCGATCGGCGTCGAGACGGGGCAGATGATGACGATGGACGATCTCGATCCCGAGGCATGGCGCCGGGCGATGGCCCATCGTGACGACCGGCACTGGGTGTATCACCGGGCGGGCCTGCCCTGCCGCGTGTGCGGAACGTCGATCGTCCTCGAGGAGATGGCGTCACGCAAGTTGTACTGGTGCCCGAACTGCCAGAGGTGAGCGCATGAGACAGAATCCCAGCTTCGCGATGACGGATGTCGTCGAGCTGCGCCGTGTGATCGACGAGAACCCGTGGGTCACGATCGTCAGTGCGGTCGCCGACGGACTCGTCGCGTCGCACTACGCCGTGCTCCTCGACGACGAACGCGACGACCTCACGATCGTGGGGCACGTCGGGCGCCCGGACGACGTGATCCACGGCCTCGGTGGCGGCGAGATGCTCGTCGTGGTCCAGGGGCCGCACGGGTACGTGTCGCCTCAGTGGTACGGCGACGTGCCTGCCGTCCCCACCTGGAACTACGTCTCGGTTCATCTCTCCGGCGTGCCCGAGATCCTCGCGCCGGAAGAGAACCTGCGTGTGCTCGAGCGCCTCGTCGACCGGTTCGAGTCGGGCCTGGGTGCGCCACGGGGCATGTGGGCCGCGCCGAACGATGAGGACTTCGTCCGGCGTCTCGAGCGGGGGACCGTCGGATTCCGTCTCTCACCGGCCCGAGTCGAGGCTAAACGCAAGCTCAGCCAGAATCGGCCGGATGCCGTGGTCGACACCATCATCGCCGAGCTCGAGCAGACCGCCACACCGTATGCCGACCCCCGGCTGGCGACGGAGATGCGCCGGGCTCACGAGGCGATGCGCGCCGCCCGCGAGGACCGGTCGTGAATCCTGCAGCGCCGGGCGAGGCAGTGGACATCATCGCGGACGTCCGACTGACCGGCCCGGGGCGCACGGATCCGTTCGGTGCCGATCTGGTCGACGTGCACGTCGCGGGTGATGTCGTGGTCGACATCGCGCCTGCGGGCGCCCTCCCGCGACGCGGGGTCGTTCTCGACGGTGGTGGGGGCTCGCTGATCCCCGGACTCTGGGACCACCACGTTCACACCGTGCAGTGGGCCCTGGCGGCGCGCCGCGTCGACCTCGAGGGCATCGTGAGCGCTGCCGAGGCGGCGGCGGTCATGGGTCGAGCGGGACTGGATCTCGACGGTCGCCGCGTCGGCTCGGGTTTCCGCGACGCGCTCTGGCCTGATCGGCCCTCGCTCGCACTGCTCGACGCGACCACGGGCGACGCGCCCACCTATCTGATCAACTCCGATGTCCACAGCGTCTGGCTCAACAGCGCCGCGCTCCGGCGTGAGGGGATGTCGGCGGCCGACGGGGTGCTGCGCGAGGAGCCCGCGTTCGAGATCTCCCGCCGCCTGAACGCCCTCGACACGGCGGTCGCGGATGCCGCGGTGATCGAGGCGATGTCTGCGGCATCCGCCCGCGGCGTGGTCGGCATCGTCGACCTGGACATGGCATGGAACGCGGAGGCCTGGGATCGCAGGCTGGCTCGCGGATACGACGCGGTGCGCGTGTCGTTCGGTGTCTACGCCAGCATGCTGGATCGAGCGATCTCAGCGGGACTGCAGACCGGCGACGCGATAGATCCGGCGGGGCTCGTGCGGATGGGGCCATTCAAGGTCATCACCGACGGCTCACTCGGCACCCGGACGGCGGCGTGCTCGCACCACTATCCGAACGCCGAGGACGACTTCGGAGTCATGACCGTGCCGCCTGCCGAGCTCGTCGAGCTGATGCGGCGCGCGACGGGGGCCGGCATCTCCTGCGCGGTGCACGCGATCGGCGACGTCGCGAACTCGCACGCCCTCGACGCCTTCGCGATGACGGGAGCCACCGGGACCATCGAGCACGCTCAGCTCGTCGCTCACGCCGACATCCCGCGGTTCGCCCGCCTCGGCATCGGCGCGAGTGTGCAGCCCTCGCATGCCGTCGATGATCGCGACATGGCGGAGGAGTTCTGGGCGGGGCAGACGGCCGTCGGCTACCCGATGCGGGAGCTCGTCGATGCCGGAGCCAACCTGCTGCTCGGTTCGGACGCGCCGGTGGCCCGTCTCGATCCCTGGACCACGATGTCGGACGCGGTGTTCCGTACGCGTGACGAGCGCGATCCCTGGCGTCCGCATCAGCGAATCGCGGCTGCAGTCGCCCTCGCAGCCTCAACGGCGGGTGGGTCGCAGACCGGCTCGGCGATCGCGCCGGGGGACATCGCGGATCTGGCCATCGTCGACCGTGACCCTCTCGCCGCCGACACACCCGGCGCTCTGCGCGGAACCGGCGTGACGGCGACCCTCCTCGGCGGCCGGATCACGCACATCGGTTGAATCGCGTCTTCCGGGGCACACGTCCCGGGAAGGCGAAACGGGACGATGATCGGTGGGAAGCGTCCTGCTGCCCTCGTCCCGATCACCGCCCCGTTCGGCGCCGAGGGTTACTCGGCGAGGTGTGCGAGGAGGAACCAGCGATCCTTGTCGACGCCGCGCTTGATCTCGATCGCGACGTCCTGGCTGGTGAGGTCGACCTCGTCGAGACCGTCGATGGCGTTCTGAAGGTCGACGAGCGCCCCGTCGATGTCGGAGACGATGGCCTTGATCTCGTCCTGCCACTGCGCGAACCCGGCGGGCACGGCGGTGCTGGTCTTCTCGGCCATCGTCGAGACGCGCGAGTCGACGGGCAGGCCGAGGGCGACGATGCGCTCAGCGGCGGTGTCGGCGTAGTCCTGGGCGTGGGCGACCACCGTGTCGAGCAACTCGTGGATCGCGATGAAATTCGAGCCGCGGACGTTCCAGTGCGCCTGCTTGCCGTTGACGACGAGCGCCTGCATCTTGTGCACGACCGGGGTGAGGAACTGCGCGGCAGCGGCGGCGACCTCGGGGTCGGCGGTGAGGGCGGGAGTGGTGATGTTGGTGTCGGTCATGTCTGCGCTCCTTCTGGCAGGTCGTGGCCTGCATCTGTCCAAACGCTACTCACGCCGGAACATTCCGCAAGCAAGAGAAGGCTGGGCTCACCAGGGGTAACGTGAGGCCATGCCCGTCGCCTCGTCCGCTTCCCTCGTGTCTCTCGGAGAGTCTCGGCCCCGCCTGCATCCGACGGTGTTCGTCGCGGACGGGGCGCGTCTGGTCGGTGACGTGGTCATCGGCGAGATGTCGAGCGTCTGGTACAACGCGGTGATCCGCGGTGATCGGTCGCGCATCGTGATCGGAGATCGCAGCAACGTCCAGGACGGCGTCGTGATCCACGTCGACGCGGGGTCGCCCGCGAAGATCGGCGACGACGTCTCGATCGGCCACAACGCCGTCGTCCACGGGTGCACGGTGGAGGACGGCTGCCTCATCGGGATGAACAGCACGATCCTCAGCGGTGCGGTGATCGGGGCCGGATCTCTCGTCGCCGGGGGAGCGGTCGTGCTCGAGGGAACCGTGATCCCCACCGGTTCCCTCGTCGCCGGGGTGCCGGCGAAGGTCCGCCGGGCGCTCACGGAGGACGAACGGGGCGGGCTTCACGGGAACGCCGCGACATACCTGCAGCTGGCCACCGATCACGGTGCCCGTTGCGCTGAATGAAAAGCTCCTCCGCGTACGAAGACGAGGAGGAGCATCGGAGGGGCTGACGAGAATCGAACTCGCATCATCTGTTTGGAAGACAGAGGCTTTACCACTAAGCTACAGCCCCGCATCCGACCTGGATCGGATGTGGATCGCCGTCACGCTGAGAACCATGTCCAGCGCTGGCAACTCGAACAGTCTAGCGGACTCCGTCGGCTAGACTGACCACGGCCGTTTTCCGACGCACGTGTGCTGCGCGCCCGGGGCGTAGCTCAGCTTGGTAGAGCGCCCGCTTTGGGAGCGGGAGGCCGCAGGTTCAAATCCTGTCGCCCCGACAACGGCCCCACGAACCCAGACCACCGAACGGACGCGCATGTGCGCGGCCGGATAAAGGAGAACGACAGGCATGGTCACCAGCACCGTCGAGACGCTCAGCCCCACGCGGGTGAAGCTCCACATCACGGTCAGCCCGGACGAGCTGAAGCCGAGCATCACCCACGCGTACGAGCACATCGCTCAGGACGTGCAGATTCCCGGCTTCCGCAAGGGCAAGGTGCCCGCTCCCATCATCGACCAGCGTGTCGGCCGCGGTGCGGTCATCGAGCACGCGGTCAGCGAGGGCCTCGACGGCTTCTACCGCGAAGCCGTCACCGCGAACGAGCTGCGCGTCCTCGGGCGTCCGTCGGCCGAGGTCGTCGATTGGCCCAGCGACAAGGACTTCTCGGGCGACCTGAAGGTCGAGGTCGAGGTCGACGTGCGTCCCGAGTTCGAGCTTCCCGCCTACGAGGACATCACCATCGAGGTCGAGCCAGTCGCCACCGACGACGCCGCCATCGACGAGGAGCTCGACCGCCTGCGCGGCCGTTTCGGCACGCTCGTCACCGTCGACCGTCCTGCCGCGAAGGGCGACTTCGTCGAGCTGGACCTCGTCGCGACGATCGACGGCAACGAGATCGACCGCGCCGAGGGCGTGTCGTACGAGGTGGGCTCGGGCGAGCTCCTCGAGGGCATCGACGAGGCCATCGAGTCGCTCACCGCTGGTGAGGACACCACGTTCCGTTCCAAGCTCGTCGGCGGCGACCACGCCGGCGAAGAGGCCGAGGTCGCCGTCACGGTCAAGGCTGTCAAGGAGCGCGAGCTCCCCGAGGCCGACGACGACTTCGCGCAGATGGCGAGCGAGTTCGACACCATCGCCGAGCTGCGCGAGAGCCTTGTCGAGCGCGTCTCGCAGCAGAGCCTGTTCACGCAGGGCGCTGCCGCGCGCGAGAAGCTCGTCGACGCGCTCCTCGAGAAGGTCGAGATCCCGGTTCCGGCCGGACTGGTCGAGGACGAGGTTCACGCGCACCTCGAGGGCGAGGGTCGTCTGGAGGACGACGCGCACCGTGCCGAGGTCACCGAGGCGAGCGAGAAGCAGTTCCGCACGCAGATGGTGCTCGACAAGATCGCCGAGACGCACGAGGTCCAGGTCTCGCAGGACGAGCTGACCCAGTACCTGATCCAGGCCTCTGCGCAGTACGGCATGGCCCCGCAGGACTTCGTCAACGCGCTCCAGCAGAACGGCCAGCTTCCGGTGATGGTCGGCGAGGTCGCCCGTAACAAGGCCCTCGCGATCGCCCTGGGCAAGGTCACGGTCGTCGACACCGACGGGAAGTCGGTCGACCTGACCGGCTTCATCACCGTCGAGGGCGAGGAGTCCGCCGCCGACGAGGCGCAGGAGATCGCCGACGAGGCCGCCGACGCCGATGGCGACGCCGCCGAGGCGGAGGAGAAGCCGGCCAAGAAGACGCCGGCCAAGAAGGCGCCCGCTAAGAAGAAGGCGGATGCCGCCGACGACGCTCCCGCCGCCGACGAGAAGGCTCCCGCCAAGAAGGCGCCGGCCAAGAAGGCCCCCGCGAAGAAGAAGGCCGCCGACGAGGCTGCCGCCGAGTGATCTCCTGATCGCGACGGTCGCCCGACCGGCAGAAGGGGCGGATGCTGCGGCATCCGCCCCTTCTGCTCTGCCCGACAGATGCTCCGCATCAGGGACGGCGGTGACACGGGCTATGCCCACGGCGAACACGGTCAGGGGCGTGCGGCGGCGTCGGTAGATTCGACACGTCACGAAACTTCGGATCAGGAGCACACATGGCTGACCCCCTCATCGCAACAAGCGTCTTCGACAGACTGCTCAAGGACCGCATCATCTGGCTCGGGTCGGAGGTGCGCGACGAGAACGCGAACGAGATCTGCGCGAAGATCCTCCTCCTCGCGGCCGAGGACTCCGAGAAGGACATCTACCTCTACATCAACTCGCCGGGCGGCTCGATCACCGCCGGTATGGCGATCTACGACACGATGCAGTTCGTTCCGAACGACATCGTCACCGTCGGCATCGGCATGGCCGCGTCGATGGGGCAGCTGCTCCTGACCGCCGGCACGAAGGGCAAGCGCTACATCACGCCCAACGCCCGGGTTCTGCTGCACCAGCCGCACGGCGGGTTCGGCGGAACGGCCAGCGACATCCAGACGCAGGCGCAGCTGATCCTCGACATGAAGCGTCGTCTCGCCGAGATCACCGCGGCTCAGACCGGCAAGTCCGTCGAGCAGATCAACGCCGATGGCGACCGTGACCGGTGGTTCACCGCTCAGGAGGCGCTCGAGTACGGCTTCGTGGACCACATCCGCGAGTCGGCCACAGACGTCGTCGGCGGCGGCGGCACCGAGAACTGATCGACCGAAGGAGAAAGACAACGATGAACACACCCGCCTTCGGCCTTCCCCACGGTGCGGCGATGCCCTCGAGCCGGTACATCCTGCCGCAGTTCGAGGAGCGCACCGCCTACGGCTACAAGCGCCAGGACCCGTACAACAAGCTGTTCGAGGACCGCGTGATCTTCCTCGGCGTCCAGGTCGACGACGCATCGGCTGATGACGTGATGGCCCAGCTGCTCGTGCTCGAGTCGCAGGATCCCGACCGCGACATCATCATGTACATCAACTCGCCCGGTGGATCGTTCACCGCCATGACCGCGATCTACGACACCATGCAGTACGTGTCGCCCCAGATCCAGACGGTCGTGCTCGGTCAGGCGGCCTCGGCGGCATCCGTCCTGCTCGCCGCCGGCGCCCCGGGCAAGCGTCTCGCGCTTCCGAACGCCCGCATCCTGATCCACCAGCCCGCCGTCGGCGAGGCCGGTCACGGTCAGGCGTCGGACATCGAGATCCAGGCGGCCGAGATCCTGCGCATGCGCACGTGGCTCGAGGAGACCATGGCGCGCCACACCAACCGCACGCAGGAGCAGGTCAACAAGGACATCGACCGCGACAAGATCCTCTCGGCACACGAGGCGATGGAGTACGGCATCGTCGACCAGGTGCTGACGTCGCGTAAACGGACCCCCGCAGCGATCACCTCCTGAGCGAGGCGAGTTCACAGCGTATGGCCCCGGCGACGAGCCGGGGCCATACGCGTCGCGGGGGCGGTTCGACTCGAAGGGCTCGCAAATCCGCGGGGATGTCTGCGGGAGAGGTTAGGCTCGGAGCACCACGTTCTCAGGTGAGCGATGGTTTCCGGCATCCAGGAGGGGTACATGGCTCGCATCGGTGAGAGTGCCGACCTGTTCAAGTGCTCGTTCTGCGGAAAGAGTCAGAAGCAGGTCCAGCAGCTGATCGCAGGACCCGGCGTCTACATCTGCGACGAGTGCGTCGAGCTGTGCAACGAGATCATCGAAGAGCGCATGGCCGAGTCGGGCGACGAGTCGGTCGCCGAGTTCGACCTCCCCAAGCCGCGCGAGATCTTCTCCTTCCTCGAGGAGTACGTCGTCGGGCAGGACCCGGCGAAGCGTGCGCTCTCGGTCGCGGTCTACAACCACTACAAGCGCGTGCGGGCGCACTCGACCCTCCAGCCCGCCGAACAGCGCGCCGACGACGTCGAGATCGCCAAGAGCAACATCCTGCTGCTCGGTCCCACCGGCTGTGGCAAGACGTATCTGGCGCAGACGCTCGCGAAACGCCTCAACGTGCCTTTCGCCGTCGCCGATGCGACCGCGCTCACCGAGGCGGGCTATGTCGGTGAGGATGTCGAGAACATCCTGCTCAAGCTTCTGCAGGCGGCGGACTTCGACGTCAAGCGTGCGGAGACCGGCATCATTTACATCGACGAGGTCGACAAGATCGCACGCAAGGCGGAGAACCCCTCGATCACGCGCGACGTGTCGGGCGAGGGTGTGCAGCAGGCTCTGCTGAAGATCCTGGAGGGGACGGTGGCGTCGGTTCCGCCGCAGGGCGGACGCAAGCACCCGCACCAGGAGTTCATCCAGATCGACACGACCAACGTGCTGTTCATCGTCGCGGGCGCGTTCGCCGGCCTCGAGGAGATCATCTCGTCCCGTGTCGGCAAGCACGGCGTGGGCTTCGGCGCCCCGTTGCAGGAGAAGGACAAGGAACTCGACCTCTTCCGCGAGGTCGAGCCGGAAGACCTGCACAAGTTCGGTCTCATCCCCGAGTTCATCGGCCGTCTCCCCGTCGTCACGTCTGTCGCGCCGCTCGACCAGAAGGCGCTCATCGAGATCCTCACCGGTCCGAAGAACGCCTTCGTCAAGCAGTACCAGCGCATGTTCGAACTCGACGGCGTCGAGCTCGAGTTCGAAGACGAGGCGCTGCGCGCGATCGCCGATCTCGCCGTGGCGCGCAAGACCGGTGCCCGCGGCCTGCGCGCCATCCTCGAAGACGTTCTCGGCCCGATCATGTTCGAGATCCCGTCGGCCGACGATGTCGACAAGGTGATCGTGACGCGGGCTGCCGTCGATGACGGTGCTCCGCCCACGCTCGTCCTGCGCCAGAAGCGCAAGAGCGCCTGACGACGGAGTCGCATCGCCTGCTTCGGTGTCGGAGGTCCCGGTTAATCTGCCGATATGGGACGCATCATCTTCGACACGGCGAGCTCACTCGATGGCTTCATCGCCGACGGCGCGAACTCGCTCTCCTGGCTGTTCGCGGTCGACGGCGGCGACGAGCCCGACGCGAGTCTGCTCCCGGAGAACGCGGGCGTGATCGTCGAGGGGTCCACGACCTACGAGTGGGTACTCGCCGAGTCGGACATCCTCGCGCACCCCGAGCGATGGCAGGAGTTCCACGGCGATCGGCCGACCTTCGTGTTCACGACCCGCGAGCTTCCGCGTCCGGCGGGCGCGGACGTCAGGTTCGTGTCCGGGCCTGTGTCCGACATGCTCGCGCGTATCCGAGAGGCCGCTGCGGGGCACGATGTGTGGGTCGTCGGCGGTGGCGACCTGGCCGGTCAGTTCCTCGACGCCGGTGCGCTCGACCAGATCGCGGTCTCCATTGCGCCCGTGACGTTGGGTGGGGGAGCGCCCCTGCTTCCGCGCCGCATCGAGTCGGACCGGCTCTTGTTGCGCTCAGCAGAGCGGGTGGGAGCGTTCGCGCGCCTGGTCTACGACGTGATCCCCGTCGGTGGGCGCGACGCTCGAAGCGCTCCCACCGACGGGCTCGTCGCCGCAGACGCGGCCTAGGCGCTCAGCCCGCGGCGTGCGAGCAACGGCTCGATGCGGGCGTCACGGCCCCGGAAGTCACGGTATGCCTCGAGCGGATCCTTCGAACCGCCGACGCCGAGGAGGCGCTGACGGAAGCGATCCCCGTTCGAGCGGGTCAGCCCAGCGTTCTCCTCGAACCATTCAACGGTGTCAGCGTCGAGAACCTCGCTCCAGATGTAGGAGTAGTACCCGGCGCTGTAGCCACCTGAGAAGATGTGCGCGAAGTAAGCGGACGAGTAGCGTGTCGGCACAGCGGAGTCATCGAGTCCGATGTCGGCGAGGGCCGCGGCTTCGAAGGCTGCCACGTCGGTGACAGCTGCTGCATCCTCCGCGCTGAGCGAGTGCCATGCGAGGTCCAGCCATGCGGCGGCGAGATACTCGCTCGTGGCGAATCCCTGGTTGAAGGTCCCCGAGGCTTCGAGGCGCTCGACGACGTCCGAGGCGAGCGGCTCACCGGTGTCGACGTGTCGGGCGTAGTTCGCCAGCACCTCGGGTCGGTAGATCCACATCTCGTTGACCTGGCTGGGAAACTCGACGAAGTCGCGGAAAACGCTGGTTCCGGCGAAGGTCGGGTAGGTGACCGTGGCGAACAAGCCGTGCAGCGCGTGCCCGAACTCGTGGAAGAGCGTCGTCACCTCGTCGAGCGTCAGCAACGTCGGGGTGCCGGGGGAGGGCTTCGGGACATTCAGGTTGTTGACGACGATCGGAGTCGTCCCTCGTAGCGCCGACTGAGAGGCGATGGAGTTCATCCATGCACCACCGCGCTTGGTGTCGCGCGTGTAGAGGTCGAGCACGAACAGTCCGAGGTGGGAGCCGTCCTCGTTCGAGACCTCGAAGACACGCGCCTCCTCGTGGTAGGCAGGCAGGTCATCGCGCTCACGGAACGTGATCCCGTAGAGACGTGTCGCGGCGAAGAAGACGCCGTCGCGCAGCACTCGTTCGGCCTCGAACCATGGGCGCAGCGCGGCCGTGTCGATGTCGAGCGTGCTCGCGCGCACGCGCTCCGTTGCGAATGCCCAATCCTCCGGCCCGACCTCGGCGCCGTCCAGGACCTCCTGCAGGGCCAGCTTCTCGCGCTGTGCGTTGCGTGCAGCAGGAGCGGCGAGCCGGCGCAGCAGCGCGGACACCGCTTCCGGGGAGCCCGCCGTCTGGTCGGAGGTGACGTAGGCCGCGTGCGAGGGGAAGCCGAGCAGTTCCGCGCGCTCGGCACGGAGGCGGACGATTTCAAGCAGCACGGGGCGGTTGTCGTGGCGGCCGGGCCGGGAGCCGCGAGCGCGCGAGGCCTCGAGGATGCGGTGGCGGGACCGCGGGTTCGTGAGCGAGGCGAGCGCCGGGTGGCCCGTGAACAGTGTCAGGGTTATGACGTAGGCCTCCGGTCGCCCGCGATCGGCAGCCGCGCGCGCGGCGGCGGAGATCTCACCCTCGCTCAGCCCGTCGAGCTCCTCCCGCGACTCGAACACCACGGCCAGATCGTTCGTATCGGCGAGGAGGTTCTTCTCGAAGGTCGTCGTGAGAACGGACAGCCGGCCGTTGAGCTCGGTCAGTCGCTGCTTAGCGCTGCTGTCGAGCCCGGCGCCGGCGTGGGTCATCTGGACGAACCGCCGCTCCAGCAGGTAGCGCTGCTCGGCCGTGAGTCCGAGATCATCGCGGCTCGCGTGTAGGCGCTCGATCCGGTCGTACAGGCGGGGATCGAGGAGGATCGCGTCGGAGTGCGCAGACATCAGCGGGGCGAGCTCCTCGTCGACGGCCTGCACCGCGGGAGTGGCGTCCGCAGAGCTGACCGTGTAAAAGACGCGCGCTACGTCGCCCAGAAGCCGGCCGCTCTCTTCCCATGCCACGACCGTGTTCTCGAACGTCGGAGGCTCGGTGCTGCCGGCGATCGCGTCGATCTCGCGCCGCTGCTGAGCGAAGGCCTCGCGGAAGGCGGGCAGGTAGTCATCGACGTCGATCTCTCGGTAGTCGGGGAGGCCCCACGCGAGTGACGAGGCGGTGAGAAGGGAATTCGAGGATGCCGGCATGGCACAAGCCTACGATGTGTTCCAAAGATCATGTTGCAAAGAGGTGCTTGCAAAGATATCTTTGGACCCATGACCGAAGACAACGCCGAGAAGCGGACGCCTCGCGACATCCGCACGCTCGACTCGGGCGCGCTCCGTGCCCTCGCTCACCCCGTGCGCGTGCGTCTCTACGACATCCTGAGTCAGCAAGGCCCTCAGACGGCCAGCTCGCTCGCGGCGATGACGGGGGAGTCGTCCGGTTCGACGAGCTACCACCTGCGAGCTCTCGCGAAGCACGACCTCATTCGCGAGATCCCCGATCGGGGCACGGCGCGCGAGCGATGGTGGGAACGGCCCACCGGCGGCGTGTCGTTCCCGGGTGCGGACACGATGCGGACGCCGGCGGGCCGCGCCGCGACCCAGGTCGTCATGGGCGAGTTCCTCGATCGTCGACACGAGCAACTCATGCGCTTCGTGGAGAGCACGTTGCGCGACGAACTCGACCCATGGGCCGAGAACGCGCTCATCACCTCGGCCACCGTCTCGCTGACGGTCGAGCAGCTCCGCGAGGTCAACGCGCGTATCCAAAGAGTCATCGACGACGTCGTCGACGAGTACCGCGACGACCCGGACCCCGGCCCGGGTTCGTCCTCCGAACGCCGGATCGTCTCGCTGCGCGCCGAGGCGTTTCCGATCACGACAGAGAGCGACTGACGATGACCAGCGTGACCGTCTCCCGGACCCGCCCACCCGAGTCCGGGCGCCCCCGTCCGCTCGGGCGCAATTTCTCGCGACTGTGGACCGCCGCCGCGTTCAGCAACCTCGCGGACGGCCTGGGCCGCACGGCGGTGCCCCTGATCGCCACGACACTCACGCGCGACCCGCTGCTGATCTCGTTGCTCGGTGCGGCCGCCTTCCTCCCGTGGCTCGTTTTCGGGGTGCCTGCCGGCGTCATCGTCGATCGGTTCGACCGGCGCCGTGTCATGGCGTTGGCGAACAGCGTGCGCGGCGCGGCCGCGGTCGGTCTGGCCGTGCTCACGGTCACGGGCAGTCTCGACATCGTGTGGCTGCTCGTGGGCACGCTCGTCTTCGGCTTCGGCGAGACCCTGTTCGACAACGCGACCAACGCGATCATTCCGAGCGTCGTCGAGCGGGATCAGCTCGATCGGGCCAACGGGCGCATCCAGGCCGCGCAGATCACCATCGACAGCTTCGTGGCGCAGCCCGTCGCCGGCGTTCTCTTCGCCGTCTCGCTCGCACTACCGCTGTGGCTCGGCGCCGCGGGTTACCTGGTGCCGATCGCGCTGGCGCTCCTTCTCCCGCTGGCCGCGGCGCGTTCACGGGCTTCGGACGTCATCGGCGCGGATCAGGGCGACGTCGTCGCCGGCGCCGTCCCCGAGCCCCTGCCGGCAGCACCGGACGTCGCCGTTCCCGCCGGGGAAGCGATGCGTTACCTCTGGCGCCATCGGTTCCTGCGTGCCCTGGTCGTGTTCACGTCGGTCGTCGGCTGCGCCTTCGCTTTCGCGCAGGCTCCGACGCTGCTCTACTTCCTCGATGTCCACGGGGTACCCGAGTTCGCCATAGGGTTCGTCACGGCGGGCGTCGGGGTCGGTGCGCTCGCGGGCTCACTCCTCGCTGCGCGCATGGTCGCCCGCTGGGGCCGAGGCAACGTCATGTGGGGCGCGAACCTCGCCGCCGCAGCGTGCATGGTCGCCGTCGGGTTCGCCCCCGGAATCGTCGTTGCGGTCATCGCCTACGCGGGCATGGCGTTCGCGGTGTCGGTGTGGAATGTCCCGTGGGGTGCGCTGCGGCAGCAGATCATCCCGCCGGCGCTGTTCGGGCGCACTCTGGGCATCATCCGGACGCTCACCTGGGGACTCTTCCCCGGGGCGACGATCCTGGGCGGCCTGGTCGCGTCGATCGACCTGCGGCTGCCGTTCATCGCTGCGGGTGCTGTCTGCCTCACCGCGACGGCCCTGTGCACGCGCCTCATCCGCTCCGCGTCCGCGCAAAGCTCTCCCGCCGCGTCGGAGTGAGCGGCGGGAGACCGGGGCGTCAGAACTCGTCGTCGTCGATCTGACCGACGACCGGTTCACCGGCGGCGTCGAGAGAGACCACGACACCGGTCTCGAGCTCGGCCACAGGGCGTCCCTCGAGCCAGGTCAGAGTCCACTTCGGACGCGGATCTGCGTCGAGCCCGCCGTCGACCGCGCGAACCCGGTCGCGGAAGGCGGCCGGCAGCGAGACGGGCGGCTCATCGCCGCTGGTCCACCGCGTTCCCAAACGCATCTCACGCCTCCTGAGGCGCGAGCTCGACGCGCTCCACGACCAGGTCGCCGTCACTGTCGAGGAGCTCGAGCTCGGCGATGCGTCCGACCGCCTTCAGGTCGCCCTCCGCGCGGCGCAGCCGCTCGATCATCGCGGCATCCGCGCGCAGCGTCAGTACCGAGACGGGGGTCTTCTGCGAGGCCTTGGCTTCCGTCTTCGCCCGGCGGATGCCGATGAGCGCGGCGCTGGCCGCGGTGAGAACGGCCGGGTCGCCGTCGATGCCGCTCGCTTCCGGCCACGGCGCGGTGTGCACGGAGCCCTCCTCAAACCACGACCATGCCTCCTCTGCGGCGAAGGCGAGCACCGGGGCGAGCAGACGCAGCAGCGACGACAGCGCGAGTCGCAGTGCCAGCGCCGCCGACGCCTGACCGGCGTCGGAGCGGTCGTACGCGCGCTCCTTGACGAGCTCGAGGTAGTCGTCGCAGAAGGTCCAGAAGAACGATTCCGTGATCTCGAGCGCGCGAGCGTGGTCGTAGGCCTCGAACGCCCGCGTGGCATCGACGATCACACCGTCGAGCGTTGCGAGCATGGCGGCGTCGAGGTCGTGGGTCACCGCCGCGCCCTCGGGCACGGGGAAGGACAGCACGAACTTCGCGGCGTTCAGCACCTTGATGGCGAGACGGCGGCCGATCTTCACCTGCGTGGGGTTCTGCGGATCGAACGCGGCGTCGGAACCGAGGCGACTCGACGCGGCCCAGTAGCGGACCGCATCCGTGCCGTGCTGGGCGAGGATGTCGGCGGGGGTGACGACGTTTCCCTTCGACTTCGACATCTTCTTGCGGTCGGGGTCGACGATGAAGCCGGAGATCGCGGCATCCGACCACGGTGCGCGGCCGTCTTCGAGAGCGCTGCGGAGCATCGTGGAGAACAGCCAGGTGCGGATGATGTCCTGCCCCTGCGGCCGCAGATCAAACGGCGCGACGATCTGCCACAGCTCCTCGTCGCGCTGCCATCCGCCCGCGAGCTGCGGGGTCAGCGACGACGTCGCCCAGGTGTCGAAGATGTCGCGCTCGGCGTCGAATCCGCCGGGCACGCCGCGCTGCTCGGCGGTGTATCCCGGAGGGACATCGGTGGTCGGGTCGATCGGGAGCTGGGCGGCATCGGGGGTGATGACGCGCTCGTAATCGCGTTCGCCGTTCTCATCGAGGCCGTACCAGATCGGGATCGGTACGCCGAAGAAGCGCTGACGGGAGACGAGCCAGTCACCGGTGAGACCGTTGGTCCAGTTCTCGTAGCGCACCCGCATGAAGTCGGGGTGCCACGACATCTCCTGACCGAGCGAGATGAGGCGCGCCCGGAGCTCTTCGTCGCGGGCACCGTTGCGCAGGTACCACTGACGGGTCGAGACGATCTCGAGCGGGCGATCGCCCTTCTCGAAGAACTTCACCGGGTGGCTGAAGGGCTTCGACACCTCGAGCAGCTCGCCCGATTCCTGCAGCAACTCCACCACGCGCTTCTTGGCGCTGAAGACGGTCTTGCCCGCCAGCTCGGCGTAGGCCGCGCGTGCGCCATCCGTGACGATGACGTCAGGCGCCTCGGCCACGATGCGACCGTCGTGGCCGAGGATCGTGCGGTTGGGCAGGTCGAGCTCGCGCCACCAGATGATGTCGGTGACGTCGCCGAACGTGCAGATCATCGCGATTCCCGAGCCCTTGTCGGGCTGAGCGAGGTGATGGGCGAGGACGGGCACCTCGACGTCGAAGAGCGGCGTGCGGACGGTCTTGCCGAAGTAGGGCTGGTAGCGCTCGTCATCGGGGTTCGCCACGAGGGCGACACACGCCGGAAGCAGTTCGGGCCGCGTCGTCTCGATGTGGATGTCGCCGCTGCCGTCGGTCTTGTGGAACGCGATGCGGTGATACGACGCCTGCTGCTCGCGATCCTCGAGCTCGGCCTGCGCGATAGCGGAGCGGAAGTCGATGTCCCACAGCGTGGGGGCCAGCGCCTGGTAGGCCTCGCCGCGCTCGAGGTTGCGCAGGAACGCGAGCTGGCTGGTGCGGATGGTCTCGTCCGAGATCGTCCGGTACGTCTGGGTCCAGTCGACGGAGAGCCCGAGCTGACGGAAGAGCGACTCGAACTGCTTCTCGTCCTCGATCGTCAGCTTCTCGCACAGCTCGATGAAATTGCGACGGCTGATGGGCACCTGGTCGGCGGCACGGCTCGACTTGTTGTCGCCGCCCTCGAACGGCGGGACGAACGACTCGTCGTAGGGGAGAGTCGGGTCGCAGCGCACGCCGTAGTAGTTCTGGACGCGGCGCTCGGTGGGCAGGCCGTTGTCGTCCCAGCCCATCGGGTAGAAGACGCTCTTCCCGCGCATGCGCTCGAATCGCACCTTGAGGTCGGTGTGGGTGAACGAGAAGACGTGGCCGATGTGCAGCGACCCGGATGCCGTCGGGGGAGGCGTGTCGACGGAGAAGACGCCGCCGCGGCCGGTCTTCGCGGCACGCGCGCGGTCGAACAGGTAGGTGCCCTGCTCGGCCCACGCGGCGCCCCACTTCTGCTCGAGGCCTTCCAGAGCGGGCTTCTCGGGAATGTGCGCTGTCATGGGAACTCCTCGACGATATGTGCGGCACTGTGTGAGCGTGCCTGAGTGTGCGTCGTCCGAGTCTACCGGGGGTCAGAAGGCGGCTTCGATGGTCTCGTTGCCGTCGATGACCTTTCGCACCTCGTCGCTCGTGAACGCGTCGATGAGTGCTTTCGTGGCAGGGGAATCCGCCTCAGCCGAGGGGACCACGAGCTGCAGCGCGAAGCGGTCGTCGAGTTCGGTGAGCAGGCCGTCGTCCTGCGGCGTGAGGCCGAGCGCGGCGATGTGCGACGGCCACTGGAAGACCAGGTCGGCCTCGTCGTACGCCGTGTTCAACTGGTTGATCTCCAGCGACAGGAACTGGAGGTTCTTCGGGTTCTCCGCGACGTCGTCGAGGGTCGCTGTGTACGGGTCGATGCCGGGGGCGAGGTCGATGATGTCGGCGTCGGCCAGCAGCTTGAGCGCACGCGCGGTGTTCGACGAGTCGTTCGGGATGGCGACCGTGGCACCGTCGGGGAGCTGGCCGATGTCGGTCAGCGTCTTCGAGTAGAAGGCGATGACGAAGTTGTAGACGGGTTGGACCGCCTCGAGCGATGCCCCGTTCTTCTCGTTGAACTCCGTCATATACGGCTCGTGCTGCGAGAAGTTCGCGTCGATGTCGCCGGCAGCGAGCATGTTGTTGATCGTGACGTAGTCCGACACCGGAACGAGCTCGATCTCGTACCCGTCGGCGATCGCGGCTCCGGCAGCCTCGACGATGTCCGTCGCGGGGGCGGTCACCGCGCCCACGCGGAGCGTCGTGGCCCCGGAATCCGTGTCTCCGGGCGAGCCGGCGCAGCCGGCGAGGAGTCCGGCGACCGCGAAGGTGGCGATGGCCGCCGAGGCGATGCGGGTGCGAAGGGTGCGAACGGGCATGGGTTCTCCTTGTGAGAGCGGGTGGACGAGGGTCAACGGTGGTCGAGTCGGATCGACAGGCGGTGACCGGCCGACTGGATGACCAGCACCACGACGAGGATGACGGCGATCGTGAAGTACATCAGCGGATAGTCGTACTCCTGGTAGCCGTAGCGCAGCGCGAAGTCGCCGATGCCGCCACCGCCGACCACACCGAGCACGGTGGAATACGACAGCAGACTGATCGTCGCCGAGGTCAGCGCATAGGCGAGGCCGGGAACGGCCTCGGGAAGCAGGAAGCGCCGGATCGTCTGAGGCAGGGTCGCTCCCATCGTGCGCGCGACCCGGGGGATGCCCGGGCTGATCTCGCGCAGAATCTGCTCGACGAGTCGTGCGTAGATCGCGACCGCGACGAAGCAGAGCGAGAACGTCGCCGCAGGAGTGCCGAATGTCGTCCCGTAGACGAGACGTGTCACCGGCACGAGGAACACGACCAGGAGGAGAAACGGGAAGGAGCGCACGACGTTGATGAAGAGGTTTCCGATCCACCACACGAACCGGTTCGGCGCGGCGCCGCCCCGCCGCGTCAGGTACACGAGCATCCCGAGGGGGAGTCCGAGGACCACCGCTGCGGCCAGTGAGACGAGGAGCATGTATCCGGTCTCGCCGAGCGCCTCGAGCAGGTCTCCGCCGCGGCGCTCGAGTGATTCGACCAGGCCGGTCATGCGCCCAGCTCCCGCCGGGCGCGGTCGAGGTAGCTCTCCCGGCCCAGATCCGATGCGGGCTCGACGTGCAGGATGTCGCGCAGACGCCCGTCCTCGAACAGCGCGACGCGGTCGCAGATGCGCCGCACGACGGCGAGATCGTGCGTCACGACGACCACTGTCGTTCCGAACCGGTCTCGGGCCTCGCGGAGGAGCGCGAGGACGCCGTCGGTCGTGGTGGCGTCGAGCGAGGAGGTCGGCTCGTCGCAGAGCAGGACCTCGGGCCGGCCCACGAGCGCGCGGGCGATCCCCACGCGCTGACGCTGACCGCCGCTGAGCTCAGACGGGTACGCATCCTCGCGACCACCGAGACCGACGAAACGCAGCGTCTCGTCCGCCGCGGCGCGTCGCTCGTTCACACTGAGGCGGTCCCGGCGGTCGCGCAGATCCAGGGCGAGCAGGACGTTCTGGCGGACGGTGCGATTCGCCAGCAGGTGCACGCCCTGGAAGACGACGCCGATCCGCCGGCGCAGATCCCGGAGCGCTGTGCGGCTGAGACCGGTCGGGTCCTGGTCGAGTACCTTCACGGTTCCTGCGGTCGCGCTGATCTCGCCGGTGAGCAGAGCCAGGAGAGTGCTCTTGCCGGCGCCGCTCTCGCCGATGACTCCGAAGATCTCGCGCGGAGATACAGCGAGATCGACGTCGGTGAGAGCGCGGGTTCCGCCGGGGTAGGTGACGCTCACGCCGCTGAGGGCGATCGGCGCGTCGGTCGGTGGCACAGGGCATCCCCTAATAGTTGGACGACGTTCAACTATAGTCGAAGCATGGTCACCCGGTACCGCACCTCTGCTTTCAACGACGACGGCGGCACGGGGGTCAGCCGCGTTCCGGACGGCCTGAAGGTCGCCGTGTCGAATCCACTGCAGCCGGGCCATGACACCGCCGCGAGCAATCCCGAGCAGCTCCTCGCGCTGGCCTGGTCGACGTGCCTGAACGCGACGGCGCAGGCGATCGTGGCGGGCCGCCACCGCACGATGGCGCGGGTCGAGGTCGAGCTGCGCGACGCCGAGGGGCGCACGGGGTACGAGTTCCTCGTGACGGCCTTCATCTCCGGCGAGGGGCTGGATGCCTCCGAGGCGGCGGAACTCGCCGCCGCAGCGCACGATCGCTGCCCGATCTCGCGCCTGTTGCGGGAATCGCCGCTCGCCGAGGTACGCGGCGAGGCCTGGTCGGCGTCCTGACGAAGGGCCGTCAGCGATCGACGGCGAATCCGAGGTGGGGCATGTCCACGCCTCGGTAGTGCACCATGAACCGGCGGCGAACGGTCATGCCGAGGCGGATGGCGACGTTCATGGATGCGATGTTGGTGTCGCGGACCTTGGCCCAGATGGCCGGAGCACCGAGCTCGCGGAATCCCCAGTCTCGCGCGGCGGCGGCGGCCTCGGTCGCGTAACCGCGGTGCCAGTGCGCCCGCTGGAAGAGGTAGCCGACCTCGAGCACCTCTTCGTCGCCGACGAACTGCCGCGTGATGCCGCACTGCCCGATCATGCCGGCCCCAGGGAGGTCGACGGCCCAGAGGCCGAACCCGTCCTCCTCGTAGCGACGGAGATTGCGCGCGAGCCACTGCGCGCTCTCGTCGTCGTCGAAGGCCCCCTCGTAGGCGGTCATCGCGATGGGGTCGGTCAGTATCTTGCGGAGCGGGCCCAGATCGTCCTCGGTCATCAGCCGGAGGACCAGACGTTCGGTGCGGGCGATCATCGGCTCGGCTCCTCGGCGGATGCGTCATCGCGCACGTCCCATCCGAGCGCAGCGGCGAACGCGGGGGCATGCGCTTCGATCTGCCGACGCGATGCAGTGGCGCCGGTCAGCGCCCGGATGTCCGTGAAGGCGAGTGCTTCCAGGCCGCGGAGGTCGAGATCCGTGCTCGAGAGCGCACGGGAGTCGAACTCGTCGACCGTCGTGTCGACGAAACGGACCCGCTCGAGCATCGCGCCCGGGGCGTCGAGCGTTCCGATGCGGCAGTCGAGGATGAGCACGTCGCGCAACGTCGCGGCGGGCACCGAGAGGTAGTCGATCCGGATGCCGCGGAGGATGACGCCGTCCCAGCGAGCACGCTGGGCGTCGAGGGTGCCGATCCGCCCGCCGCTGAGGGCCACGGTGCGCCAGCTGCCGTCGCCCGAGCGGAACTCGGCCGTCGCGAGGTCGCGGATGGCCACGTCGGCGAGCACCGCGCCGGTGAGGTCGAGCCGGTCGGGGGACCCGGCTTCGACGACGCTCTCGCTCAGCCGTGCGTGGGCGCCGTCGACCGCCCCGCCGCCGAGTGCGATCGACGTCTCGACGAGATCGCCGTGTCGGGTGAGGACGCCGGGCTCGAAGTGACGCGGCAGGTCGGGTTCGCTCACGCGAGGGGGCGTGGGACGGGTACGAGGGCGGGCCATACGTTCAGCGTATGCCGACGGTATGATGGGCTCATCAGCACCGATCCGGCCATCACCGGGGAGCTCTCGGAAGAACGGCGGTCATCCGCCCAGTAGAACCGAGCGGGGCAGGCCCGTCACAGCCGCTGGGAGAGTGGCCCTCCGGGGCAAGCGGGGTGGTACCGCGGTCGCACGATCGTCCTCGCAGGAAGTCCGACCCTGCGAGAGAAGCCATGACCTATCCGAAGTCCTCCGCTTTCGGCCCCGCCGCCGACAGCGTCGTGCCGAGCCCCCGCTTCCCCGACGTCGAGCGCGACGTGCTCGCGTTCTGGGAGCGCGACGACACCTTCCGCAGCTCCATCGCGCGGCGCGAGGGGGCGCCCGAGTGGGTCTTCTACGACGGCCCTCCGTTCGCGAACGGGCTCCCGCATTACGGCCATCTGCTCACCGGGTACGCGAAGGATGTCTTCCCTCGCTTCCAGACCATGCGCGGCAAGAAGGTCGACCGCGTCTTCGGCTGGGACACCCACGGGCTGCCCGCTGAACTCGAAGCGATGAAGCAGCTCGGGATCACCGAGAAGAGCGAGATCGAGGCGATGGGCATCGCCGCCTTCAACGACAAGGCGCGCTCATCCGTCCTCGAGTACACGCGCGAGTGGGAGGACTACGTCACCCGGCAGGCGCGGTGGGTCGACTTCGAACGCGGCTACAAGACGCTCGACACGGGCTTCATGGAGTCGGTGCTCTGGGCGTTCAAGGAACTGTGGGACAAGGACCTCGCCTACGAGGGGCATCGCGTGCTGCCCTACTGCTGGCGCGACGAGACGCCCCTGTCGAACCACGAGCTGCGCATGGACGACGACGTCTACAAGATGCGCCAGGATCCGTCGGTGACCGTCACCTTCCCGTTCGTCGGGGCGAAGGCCGAGTCCCTCGGCCTCACCGGTGTGCGCGCTCTCGCGTGGACGACGACCCCGTGGACGCTGCCCACGAACCTCGCTCTCGCCGTCGGCCCCGACATCCGCTATGTCGTGCTGCCCGGCGGGCCGGCCGGCGCCGCCGACGTTCATGAGGACCGTGTCGAGGCCGACGCCCACCGCTACCTCCTCGCCGAAGACCTCCTCGCGGGCTACGCGAAGGACCTCGGGTACGGCGACGTCGACGAGGCGCGCGCCGCGATCGAGCGGACCGTTCTCGGCAGCGAGCTCTCGGACGTGCAGTACGACCGGCTCTTCGACTACTACGCGGACACCGACACCTGGGGAACGGGTTCCGCGTGGCGGGTGCTCGTCGACGACTACGTCACCACCACCGACGGCACCGGCATCGTCCACCAGGCCCCGGCCTACGGTGAGGACGACCAGCGCGTGACCGGCGCAGCCGGCATCCCGCTCATCATGAGCCTCGACGACGGCGGGCGCTTCCTCCCGCAGGTCACCGACGTCGCGGGGGAGTTGTGGATGGACGCCAACCGCCCGCTCATCCGCCTCCTCAAGGCCGAGGGCCGTCTCCTTCGCGAGGCGAGCTACGAGCACTCCTACCCGCACTGCTGGCGCTGCCGCAATCCGCTCATCTACAAGGCGGTGTCGAGCTGGTTCGTGCGCGTCACGGCGATCAAGGACCGCCTGCTCGAACTCAACGAGCAGATCACGTGGGCACCCGAGAACGTCAAGCACGGGCAGTTCGGCAAGTGGCTCGAGGGCGCGCGCGACTGGTCCATCAGCCGCAACCGCTTCTGGGGCTCGCCGATCCCGGTCTGGAAGAGCGACGATCCCGAGTACCCGCGAACCGACGTGTACGGCTCGCTCGCCGACATCGAACGCGACTTCGGTCGCCTACCGCGCAACGAGGCGGGCGAGGTCGACCTGCACCGGCCGTTCATCGACGACCTCACGCGTCCGAACCCCGACGACCCCACGGGCCGCTCGACGATGCGCCGCATCGAGGACGTCTTCGACGTATGGTTCGACTCCGGGTCGATGCCGTACGCGCAGGTGCACTACCCCTTCGAGAACCGGGAGTGGTTCGACGAGCACGCGCCGGCCGACTTCATCGTGGAGTACATCGGACAGACCCGCGGCTGGTTCTACGTCATGCACGTGCTCTCGGGTGCGCTGTTCGACCGGCCGGCGTTCTCGGGCGTCGCCTGCCACGGCATCGTGCTGGGCAGCGACGGTCAGAAGATGTCGAAGTCGCTGCGGAACTACCCGGACGTGTCCGAGGTCTTCGATCGCGACGGTTCCGACGCGATGCGGTGGTTCCTGATGGGCTCGTCGGTGCTCCGCGGCGGCAACCTCGTCGTCACCGAAGAGGGCATCCGGGCGGGCGTGCGGGAGTTCCTGCTTCCGCTGTGGAACACCTGGTACTTCTTCGCCACCTATGCCAACGCGGCCGGCGGTGAGGGCGGGGCCGGGTACGAGGCGCGGCGGCGGACCGACTCCACGAACGTGCTCGACCGCTACATCCTGGCGCTGACCGGCGACCTGGTGCGCGATGTCGCCGCCGACCTGGAGGCCCTCGACTCCACGATGGCCGCGGCCAAGCTGCGCGACTTCGCCGAAGCGCTCACGAACTGGTACATCCGCCGCTCCCGCGATCGCTTCTGGGTGGGCGTCGTGCCGGGCGACGATGCGTCGACCGAGGCGTTCGACACCCTCTACACGGTGCTCGAGACGCTGACCCGGGTCGCGGCACCGCTTCTGCCCCTCGTGAGCGAGCGCGTCTGGCAGGGCCTCACCGGCGGCCGGAGCGTCCACCTGGAGGACTGGCCGGACGCAGACGAGTTCGCGCCGGCAGCCGACATCCGTTCGGCTATGGACGCCGTCCGCGAGGTCTCATCGGTGGCCAACGCTCTGCGCAAGAAGGAGGGCAAGCGCGTGCGCCTGCCCCTGCCTCAGCTCACGGTTGCGACGAGCGACGCGGCGTCGCTGGAGCAGTTCGCCGACATCCTCCGCGACGAGCTCAACGTGAAGGATGTCGCTGTGGCGGAGCTCTCGGACGACCTCGCGGCCTCGTACGGCATCAGCCAGCGCCTCTCGGTCAATGCGCGCGCGGCCGGTCCGCGACTGGGCAAGCAGGTGCAGCACGTCATCGCGGGTGCCCGGGCAGGCCTGTGGAGCGAGCAGGACGGTGCCGTGACCGTGGACGGCGTGGCACTCGAGCCCGGCGAGTACGACCTGACCCTCGAAGCGGGAGGGGTGGCGGAAGGCACCGCGATCGCACTGCTGTCGGGCGGTGGATTCGTGCTGCTCGACACCACAACGACCGCGGAACTCGAGGCCGAGGGCCTGGCGCGCGACGTGATCCGCGCGGTGCAGGACACCCGGAAGGCCGCCGGCTTCGAGGTCAGCGACCGCATCCGGCTGATGCTGACGTTCGATTCCGATGAGGATGCCGCTGCTGTCGCATCGGCGTTCGACGCCGCCGATGTGGCGGGCGAGACACTGGCCCGCGAATGGGCGGTGCGCTCACGCACCTCGACCGTTGCCGAGTCTGCGGAGTCCGTCGCGGCGACCGAGCCCGACTTCGAGGCCGTGGTCGCCGCCAAGACCTACGCCAACAGGGGAGACCTCGCTGTGAGCGTCACCCGGCTGACAGGAGAGACCGCATGACCGATCAGGCCCGCGCCGACGCCGTGTACACGGCGCTGCTGCAACGTCAGGGGGAGCAGTGGGTGCAGCCCCGCATCGAGCGGACTCGACGCGTACTCGAACTGCTGGATGACCCGCAGCGCACCTACCGCGTCGTGCACGTGACGGGAACGAACGGCAAGACGTCGACGAGCCGGATGATCGAGAGCCTCGTCCGCGCGCACGGGCTGCGCACCGGGCTCTTCACGAGCCCGCACCTCGAGCGCTTCACCGAGCGCATCCTGATCGACGGCGAGCCGATCGCCGATGCCGCTGTCGCCGACGCGTGGGACGAGATCGCTCCCTTCGTCGACCTCGTGGACGCTGAGCTGGATGCGGCGGGTGACGCTCCTCTGACGTTCTTCGAGCTGCTCACCGTCCTCGCTTTCGTCGCGTTCTCCGACGCGCCCGTCGATGTCGCGGTCATCGAGGTGGGCATGGGCGGATCGTGGGACTCGACCAACACCGCCGACGGGGACGTCGCCGTCATCGGCCCCGTCGCGCTCGACCACGCCGACCGCCTTGGCGAGACCATGGCCGAGATCGCCGCGGTCAAGGCAGGCATCATCAAGCCCGGCGCGGCGGTCGTCTCGGCCGTGCAGGCACCCGAGGCGGCCGAGCAGATCCGAGCGCGCGCCGCGGAGGCGGCCGCTACCGTCGGGTTCGCCGGTGAGGAGTTCGGTCTGACCGCGCACAGCCTCGCCGTCGGCGGACAGCAGATCAGTGTTCGGGGGCGCGCGGGGGAGTACCCCGAGCTCTACCTGCCGCTTTACGGCTCTCACCAAGCCGAGAACGCCGCCCTCGCGGTCGCCGCGGTCGAAGCTCTCATCGGCGCCGAGGACCAGGCGCTCCACGCGGAGGTCGTCGCGGACGGACTGGGCGCGGTCACCTCTCCCGGCCGCCTGCAGCTGCTCGGGGTCAGCCCGACCGTGCTCGTCGACAGCGCGCACAACCCCCATGGGGCAGCGGCACTCGGGGCGGCGCTTCGCGAGTCGTTCGACTTCGATGAATGGGGCGTCGTGCTCGGTGTTCTGGGAGACAAGGACGCCGCGGGGATCGTCGAGGCCCTCGCACCGGTCGCCGCCCACGTCTTCGCGACCTCCCCGGACTCGGAGCGCGCATCGGAGCCGACCCTCGTCGCCGATCTTGCCGAGGAGCGCGGACTCGGGGTCACCGAGCACCGCGACCTCGTCGAAGCGGCCGAGGCCGCGCGCGAGTGGGCCGCGGCTGCGGAACGGCGCGCGGTGATCATCGCCGGTTCGGTCGTGCTCGCGGCCGAAGCGATCGCCCTCGCCGCTGCGGAGGACTGGAAGTCGGGATGGCAGGCGTGAGCCGGCCTCGCGAGCGCCGACGTCGCGGTGCCGCGGAGTCGCTCGGATCGGTCGTCCTCGGTTTCGAATCCATCGTGGTCTTCCTCGGCGGACTGACCGTCTACGGACTCGGTGCGCTGCCGGAGGGCGTCGCCGACTGGTGGGGAGTGGTCGCCGGGGCGGTCCTCGCCGTTGCGATGATCGTCATCTCGGGGCTGCTGCGGCACCGGTGGGGCATCCTCCTGGGCTGGCTGTTGCAGGTGGTTCTGGCGCTCGGGGTGTTCCTCGTGCCGGCGCTCGGGATCGTCGCGCTGGTTTTCGGCGGCATGTACGCGTATGCGACCATCAAGGGGGCTGCTCTCGACCGGCGGAACGCCGCCCTCGCAGCCGACGAATCGAACGGAGACTGACATGCCCACCGAAGAGACCCTCGTCCTCGTCAAGCCCGACGGTGTGGCCCGCGGCCTCACTGGCGCGATCCTCGCCCGCATCGAGGCGAAGGGCTACGCGCTCGTCGACATCCGGCTCGTCGAACCCGACCGGGAGGTGCTCGAGAAGCATTACGAGGAGCACGCCGGCAAGCCGTTCTACGAACCGCTGCTCGAGTTCATGCAGAGCGGCCCCTCGGTCGCCATCCGCTTGGCCGGCAATCGCGTCATCGAGGGCTTCCGCTCGCTCGCCGGAACCACCGACCCCACGACGGCCGCACCCGGTACGATCCGGGGCGACTTCGGACGCGACTGGGGCCTGGCCGTTCAGCAGAACCTCGTCCACGGCTCCGACAGCCCCGAGTCCGCCGCGCGCGAGCTCGAGATCTGGTTCGGCTGACCGCATCCGCGACACCACGCCCGCCGCCCGACGTCACGACGTCGAGCGGCGGGCGTCGTCGTCTCAGAGGAAGCCGATCCAGTCGAGCCGGATCTGCGCGATCACGGCGATGGCGACGTAGCTGAGCACGGCGAGAAGCGGCACCCAGCCGGTCAGAGTGGCGGCGATCGCTCGGCCTCGACGCGGCAGCGGCACGACGCCCGACCTGAGCAGGTGCAGGGTGACGGCGTAGAAGCTCGGGATGGTCACGAACCAGGTGACCATGCACCAGGGGCAGAGCGTTCCGAGCACGAAGATGCTCTGCGAGATCAGCCACACCACGAAGCCGAACGCGAACGCCATGCCGGCCCAGAAGAGCAGCCAGAACCACCGGGCGAAGCGTGCGCCGGCGAGGATCGCCGCGCCCACGACGATGGGCGCGACCCAGCCGGTGAGCCCGAGGAGCGGGTTGGGGAAACCGAAGACCGAACCCTGGGCAGAGGTCAGGTTCGCCCCGCACTGCACGACGAGGTTGAAGTCACAGGATGCCGTGGCCGTGGCGTCTTCGAGCAGGTGGAGCCGCTCGGTCGTCAGCGCGAACGCGGCGATCCATCCGATGACGCCCGCGATCATCAGCCAGACGGCAAGTGCGACAGGGCGGGCGTGGCTACGGGGTGCGGACATGACCGCGATTATCCCATCGGCATCGATGACCCCGCCGTGAGCATCGGCCCCGTGTCCCACGAAGCGACGCGCGTAGTGCGATAATGGATGCCGATGCTCGTCTGCAGCCGCGCTGCGACAGGACATCACGAGAGACTTCGGGCAATGGCTGCCCACGCAGGCCGCGCCGAGAGCCGGCTGCACACCGAGTGAGTTCGCGGCTCGTCCTTCCGGGAGCGACGCCGCCAGAGATGTACCGGGTGGCGCGCGGTGCCGCCCGAAGAGGAGTACGCCAGTGATGGCCGATGATCGCAACGACAGCCCGACCCCCGATGAGCCCGCGAACGCGGTAGACCCCGCCGCAGCGGAGCTCGCTGACGCGGTGACGTCGATCGACGCCACCGAGGAGCACATCGACAGCGGGCGCGCCGCCGAGGATGGCGCGCCGGAACCCGGTTCCGGAATGACCGCGGAGACCGGCACCGGGGGGACGCCTGCCGCACCCGCGCCCGAGTCCGCGCCCGTCGAGGAGGCCGCCCCCTCGGAGGAACCCGTCGTCCCCACTGGCGAGCCGGCGCCGGCCGAAGAAGCTGAGGAGACGGCCCCCGCTGAGGAGCCGGCGCCGACGGACGAGCAGGCGCCCTCGGAGGAGCCGGCCGATTCCGGCCCGCCCACCGCGGTCTCGCTCGGCCTGTTGCCGGCGGAGTTCGTGTCGGCGGTGTCCACCGCGCTGCACTTCTACGCGCCCGATATCGCGCCTCTTCCCGCGCTGCCGGACGACACCGATGACGACGACAACGGATCCTCGTCGAGCTCGAGCAGCTCGCGCCGCCGTGGCCGTCGCCGCGGCGGGTCGAACGGCGACGAGGGCAATGAGCCCGCTCCGCGCCAGCGCGCCGTCGAGCTGATCACCGAGCCCCAGCGCATCAAGGGCTCCACTCGCCTGGAGGCGAAGAAGCAGCGTCGCCGCGACGGACGGGAAGCCGGTCGTCGACGCACCGTCGTCACCGAGGCGGAGTTCCTCGCGCGGCGCGAAGCGGTCGACCGCGTCATGGTCGTGCGCTCGAAGAGCGGCCGCATCCAGATCGCCGTGCTCGAGGACAACGTGCTCGTCGAGCACTACGTCGCGCGCAACCAGGACGCTTCCCTCATCGGCAACGTCTACCTCGGCCGCGTGCAGAACGTCCTGCCGAGCATGGAAGCCGCGTTCGTCGACATCGGGCGTGGCCGCAACGCCGTGCTCTACTCGGGCGAGGTCGACTGGGATGCCGTCGAGACGGGCAACCAGCCCCGTCGCATCGAGCTCGCCCTGAAGTCGGGCGACCGCGTCCTCGTGCAGGTCACGAAGGACCCCGTCGGCCACAAGGGTGCGCGCCTCACCAGCCAGATCTCGTTGCCCGGCCGCTACCTGGTGTATGTCCCCGGCGGTGCGATGAACGGCATCTCTCGCAAGCTGCCCGACACCGAGCGGGCGCGTCTCAAGCGCATCCTCAAAGAGGTGCTCCCGGAGTCCTCGGGTGTGATCGTGCGGACCGCCGCCGAGGGCGCGACCGAGGATCAGCTGACGCGCGACGTTCAGCGCCTCACCTCGCAGTGGGAGCACATCAGCTCGCAGCTCGAGAAGATCCAGGCGCCGGCGCTCCTGCACTCCGAGCCCGATCTGCTGGTCAAGATCGTGCGCGACGTCTTCAACGAGGACTTCTCGCGAATGCTCATCCAGGGCGACGAGGCGTACTCGACGATCACCTCCTACCTCACCGGCGTCGCTCCCGATCTCCTCGAGCGCGTCGAGAAGTACGAGGACGAGCAGGACCCGTTCGACGCGTTCCGCGTGACCGAACAGATCGAGAAGGCCCTCGACCGCAAGGTGTGGCTGCCTTCCGGAGGTTCGCTCGTGATCGACCGCACCGAAGCGATGACCGTGGTCGATGTCAACACCGGCAAGTTCGTCGGTTCCGGGGGCAACCTCGAAGAGACCGTCACCAAGAACAACCTCGAGGCTGCGGAAGAGATCGTCCGCCAGCTTCGTCTGCGCGACATCGGCGGCATCATCGTCGTCGACTTCATCGACATGGTGCTCGAATCGAACCGCGATCTCGTCCTGCGGCGCCTCATCGAATGCCTGAGCCGCGACCGCACCAAGCATCAGGTCGCGGAGGTCACCTCTCTCGGTCTCGTCCAGATGACGCGCAAGAAGCTGGGCCTCGGGTTGCTGGAGACATTCAGCGAGGCGTGCGACGTATGTGCTGGCCGCGGGGTCATCGTTCACCACGACCCGGTCGTCAAGCACCGCGGTGGCGGAGCTCAGGGCGGCAACGGCAACGGCAACGGCTCGGCGCGGCGCGGTCGCGGCTCCGGCAACGCGGCACCGGCTCCCGCGAACGGTGGCACCCACGTCATCACCGAGGGCGCGAAGTCGGCCCTGGCGCAGATCGCTGCCTCGACGATCCAGGCGACCGCGGCCGATGAGGATGCCGAGATCATCGCGGCTCCCGTCGAGGCCGAGCCTGCGCCCGTCGAGCGCCCGAAGAAGCCCCGTCGCAAGAAGGCCGAGCCCAAGGCGCCGCGGACCGAGAAGGATCTTCTCCTCGACTCGGTCCTCAACGCGCTTCCCGAGCCCAAGGCGCCCGGTCAGGGACGAGGACGTCGTCGCGTGACCACGGCCGCTCTCAGCGGCACCCCGGTGTCGGCTGCGCCGGCTTCGGACGACTGACGCCCATCGTCGAGACGAACGCCGCGGGATCGCTTCAGATCCCGCGGCGTTCGCGCGCTGTGACCCTCAGCCCGGAGGCGATGAGCCGGCGTACGAGCTCGTGGCCAGAGACGTGCTGGGCGCCGCCGGCGATGAGGCGCTCGAATGCCGAATCGGGGACGTCGTAGTGGTCGAGGTCGAATGCCCGCGCGGGCAGATCATGGCGTCGCGCGAAGGCATGGAGCTCATCGAGGTCCGTGTCGCTGACCAGGTGCGACCACAGGCGGCCGTGGGCCGGCCAGCGCGGATCGTCGATGAGGATCACCATCCTCCGATCCTAGGGAGCGCCTCGCTCGGCGGCTCCGAAGCGACACACCCGGCCGTCCTTTTGCCGGATCTCCCGGCATCCGGTAAAGTGGACCCTTGGTGCAGCGAGTCCGTCGACGTCCCGTCACGATTGCGGCTCAGCCACAGGATCCTCTGGGGCACGCGCACCAAGACTTTCCAGTCTCGCAAAGACAATCGGAGCCGTGCGCTCCACAGAAGAAACAGGTGTGAAGTGGTTTACGCAGTTGTGCGCGCCGGCGGCCGTCAGGAGAAGGTCGAGGTCGGCACGATCGTCGTCCTCGATCGTCAGGCGGCTCAGATCGGTGACAAGCTCGAGCTTCCCGCCGTTCTCCTCGTCGACGGCGACGCCGTGACCACCGACGCTGACAAGCTCGCGAAGGTCACGGTCACCGCCGAGGTTCTCGGTGAGGAGCGCGGCCCGAAGATCGTGATCCAGAAGTTCAAGAACAAGACCGGCTACAAGAAGCGCCAGGGCCACCGTCAGGACCTCACGCGCGTCAAGATCACCGGCATCAAGTAAGCCAGGGAGACGCAGAGATGGCACACAAAAAGGGCGCAAGCTCCACCCGTAACGGTCGTGACTCCAACGCACAGCGCCTCGGCGTGAAGCGCTTCGGCGGCCAGGCCGTCAACGCCGGCGAGATCCTCGTTCGCCAGCGCGGTACCCACTTCCACCCCGGCGCCAACGTCGGCCGTGGCGGCGACGACACCCTGTTCGCACTCGCGGCCGGTGCCGTCGAGTTCGGCACGAAGGGTGGCCGCAAGGTCGTCAACATCGTGGCGGCTGCCGAGTAATTCGGACCAGACCACTTCGCGGCGAGGGGCGGGCTTCGGCTCGCCCCTCGCCCTGTTTTCCAGGAGGCACCGCATGGTGACGTTCGTCGACCGGGTCACGCTGCATCTGCGTGCCGGCAAGGGCGGCAACGGCTGCGTGTCGGTGCGCCGCGAGAAGTTCAAGCCGCTCGCCGGCCCCGACGGAGGCAACGGCGGTGACGGCGGCGACGTCGTCCTCGTCGCTGATCCCCAGGTGACGACGCTTCTGTCGTATCACCACTCGCCCCACCGGTCGGGCGGCAACGGCGGCTTCGGCATGGGCGACAACCGCTCGGGCGCGGCGGGGGAGCACCTCGAGCTCCCCGTCCCTGTCGGCACGGTCGTCAAGTCTCCCGAGGGCGAGACACTCGTCGACATGGTGACCCCGGGCATGCGTTTCGTCGTGGCTCCGGGTGGACAGGGCGGCCTCGGCAACGCGGCACTGGCGTCTCCCAAGCGAAAGGCTCCCGGCTTCGCGCTGCTGGGAACCCCGGGCTGGGAAGGCGATGTCCAGCTCGAGCTGAAGACGGTCGCCGACATCGCACTGGTCGGGTTCCCCTCCGCGGGCAAGTCGAGCCTCATTGCGGCGATGTCCGCCGCCCGCCCGAAAATCGCAGATTACCCGTTCACGACGCTGCATCCCAACCTCGGCGTCGTCCAGGCCGGCGACATCCGCTACACGATCGCAGACGTGCCGGGCCTCATCGAGGGCGCGAGCGAGGGACGCGGACTCGGTCTCGAGTTCCTGCGCCATGTGGAGCGCTGCTCGGCCCTGGTGCACGTGCTCGATTGCGCGACGCTGGAGCCGGGACGCGATCCCCTCACCGACCTCGACGTCATCCTCGCCGAGCTCGGCGCGTATCCGGTTCCCGAGGGTCAGGTGCCGCTGCTGGAGCGCCCGCAGCTCATCGCTCTCAACAAGACCGACGTCCCCGAGGCTCGCGATCTCGCTGACCTCGTGCGTCCCGACCTCGAAGCCCGCGGCTACCGCGTGTTCGAGATCTCGACCGTGAGCCGTCAGGGTCTGCGCGAGCTCTCGTTCGCCATGGCCGACCTCGTCGCCGAACACCGTGTCGCCGCCGCTGCCGAGGTTCCCGCAGAACGGATCGTCATCCGCCCCAAGGGCGCCGAACGCGACTTCACGATCCGTGTCGAAGGCGGCACCTACGGCAACGTCTACCGCATCCTCGGAGCCAAGCCGGTGCGCTGGGTGCAGCAGACCGACTTCCAGAACGAGGAAGCGGTGGGCTTCCTCGCCGATCGTCTCGACAAGCTCGGCATCGAGGACGAGCTGTTCCGGCTCGGTGCGACCCCGGGCTCGACGGTCGTGATAGGCGAGGGCGACGGCATCGTCTTCGACTGGCATCCGTCGCTGTCGTCGGCCGCTGAGCTCATGACCGCTCCGCGCGGCACCGATCCGCGTCTCGACCTCAATCCGCGCCGGACGTCGAATGAGCGTCGCGAGCGGTACCGCGAGCGGATGGATGCCAAGGCCGAGGCTCGGGCGGAACTCGAGGCAGAGCGCCGCGCTGAGAAGTCGCGAGGTGTCGCAGAGGACGACGCGTGAGCCTGCTCGCGCGCCGGGAGCTCAACGGTGCCCGACGCGTGGTCGTGAAGGTCGGCTCCTCCTCGATCAGCGGGGACAACGCGGGCAAGATCGACTCCCTCGTCGACGCGCTGGCAGAGGCACACGCCCGCGGCACCGAGGTCGTGCTCGTCTCGTCGGGCGCGATCGCGACCGGCATGCCGTACCTTCGTCTCGACGAGCGCCCCACCGACCTCGCCACCCAGCAGGCAGCAGCGGCCGTCGGGCAGAACGTCCTGGTCTATCGCTACCTGGACGCCCTGCGACAGTACGGCATCGTCGCGGGCCAGGTGCTGCTGACCGCGGGGGACTTCGACGACCCGACGCACCGATCGAACGCACGCCGCGCGATGGAGCGGTTGCTGGGGCTCCGCATCCTTCCCATCGTCAACGAGAACGACACCGTCGCGACACACGAGATCCGTTTCGGTGACAACGACCGGCTCGCGGCTCTCGTCTCGCGCCTCGTCGGGGCGGACGCCCTCGTGCTGCTCAGCGATATCGCCTGCCTCTACACCCGGCCGCCGAGCGAGCCGGGCGCGCGCTCCATCGAGACCGTCTCCTTCGATGACGACCTCAGCGGGTACGAATTCGGCGCGACGGTGGTCAACAGCGTCGGCACCGGCGGTGCCGCAACGAAGGCTTCGGCCGCGCGGCTGGCCGCCGAGGGCGGGGTCGCGGCGCTCGTGACGAGCATCGACCTCGCCAGCGAAGCCCTCGCGGGTGCGGATGTCGGCACGTGGTTCGAGGCGAATCCCGCGCCCGCGCTGATCACCGGTACCGGGGCGATCGGCGTCGGTCAGGGCTGAGGCCGCCGTCGCTAGACTGGCGTGATGACCACAGCCGTCGCATCCGACGTCGCCGAGCGCCTGGGCGCCGCGAAACGGGCGAGCCGCTCGATCGGCCTTCTGGACGATGCCGCCAAGACCCTGCTCCTCGACGGCATCGCCGACGCGTTGATCGCCGACACCGCCCGCATCGTCACGGCGAACCGCGATGACCTGGAGCGCGGCGAGGCGGACGGGATCTCTGCCGGTCTGCGCGACCGCCTCATGCTCGACGAGGCACGCGTCGCGTCCCTCGCGCGTGCTGTGCGCGATGTGGCACGCCTCCCGGATCCTGTCGGGCGTGTGCTCGATGAGCGCGAGCTGCCGGGCGGCGTGCGACTCCAGAAGGTGTCCGTGCCCTTCGGCGTCGTCGCCTCCATCTACGAAGCCCGGCCGAACGTCACGGTGGACATCACGGCGCTCGCGCTGCGCTCAGGAAACGCCGTCGTCCTGCGCGGCGGCTCCGCAGCGCAGTCGACCAACGCCGCGCTGATCGAGGCGATGCGGGGTGCGCTGCAGCGAGCCGGGGTCGACCCCGACGGCATCCAGACCGTCGATGACTTCGGCCGCGACGGCGCGCGGGCGCTCATGCGGGCCCGGGGCCTCGTCGACGTCCTGGTTCCTCGCGGCAGTGCCCAGCTCATCGAGACCGTCGTTACCGAGTCGACGGTGCCGGTCATCGAGACCGGAGCCGGGGTCGTCCACATCGTCCTCGACGAGTCCGCTCCGCTCGAGTGGGCGCGCGAGATCGTCGTGAACGCGAAAGCGCAGCGGCCGAGCGTCTGCAATGCGGTCGAGACCGTGCTCGTCGTGCGGTCGGCGGCCGACCGTCTGGTTCCGCCCGTGTCCGCGGCGCTCATCGGCGCAGGAGTCACGATCCACGGCGACGATGACGTGCGCCGCCTCGTGCCCGCCGCCGTTCCCGCAACGGACGACGACTGGGCGACCGAGCACATGAGCCTCGACCTCGCCATGCGCGTGGTCGACGATCTCGACGAGGCTCTCGACCATATCCGTCGCTACTCGACGATGCACACCGAGGCCATCGTGACCGCCGACGATGCGAATGCCGAGCGCTTCCTCGCTGAAGTGGACGCCGCTGTCGTCATGGCGAACGCGTCGACGCGGTTCACCGACGGGGGCGAGTTCGGCTTCGGTGCCGAGGTCGGCATCTCGACTCAGAAGCTGCATGCCCGCGGCCCGATGGGACTTCCTGAGCTGACCAGCACGAAGTGGCTCGCGCGCGGCGCCGGGCAGACGCGCGCCTGACCACCTAAACTTGATACGCGCCGCCGCGCGAAACGAACGGAGCCACGATGACCCTCGCCACGATCACCGCATTCGCCGCCGAGCAGACCGAGCACCACGGCAATGTGCAGGCGGAGACGATGATCTTCGGCGTCATCGCCCTGGTCATCTTCCTCGCTCTCGGTCTCGTGACGCTGTCGTACCGCAACGTCGCCAACCGCCACGACGGCAAGGCCGAGGCCTACGCCGCCGCTCACGGCAAGCAACTGACGCAGTCGGAGAACGGCCACCACTGAGGCCGCACCGATGACGGGAACGCGTGCGCCGCGTATCGGCGTGATGGGCGGCACGTTCGACCCGATTCATCATGGGCACCTGGTGGCCGCGAGCGAGGTCGCGCAGTCGTTCGATCTGGACGAAGTCATCTTCGTGCCGACGGGAACGCCGTGGCAGAAGTCGTTCGTGTCGCCGGGGGAGCATCGGTACCTCATGACGGTCATCGCGACGGCCTCGAACCCGATGTTCACGGTGAGTCGCGTCGACATCGACCGCGACGGTCCGACGTACACGATCGACACACTGCGCGATCTGAAGGCACAACGTCCCGACGCCGACTTCTTCTTCATCACCGGAGCTGACGCCATCGCGCAGATTCTCAGCTGGAGGAACCATGATGAACTGTGGGAGCTCGCGCATTTCGTCGCCGTCTCGCGTCCCGGCCACACGCTTTCCAGTGCCGGACTGCCCAGCGATGACGTGAGCCTGCTCGAGATCCCCGCGCTGGCCATCTCGTCGACCGACTGCCGGGCACGAGTCGGACGCGGACATCCGGTGTGGTACCTCGTTCCAGACGGGGTCGTCCAATACATTGCGAAGCATCATCTCTATCGGAGCAAGGCATGAGCGACAACGAGCAACAGCCACCGACTCCGCAGCTGACGCGCCGACAACTGCGTGAGCTGCGCAACACGGCTTCCAATCCGATCATCGTCGACCCTGACGCCACCGACGACGCGTCGGCGACCGGAGCGGAGCCGACGCCCGCCCCAGCGCCGCTGCCGCGTGCTGCGGAGCCGGTCGAGGTTCCCCCGGCGCCCGTCCCGCAGACGTCTGTCGATCTCGGCTCGCCCGCGCTGACCCGTCGCCAGGCTCGCCTGCAGGAGAAGATCCGCACGGCATCCATCCCTGTCGTGACAGCGACCGGCGAGCACCCGACCGTGGCGGCCGAATCCGACGACTCCGACGTGTCCGGTCCACGCGCGGCCGATGACGCGGCTCGGACAGTCGAATCGGATGCCGCCGACGAGGATGCCCAGGACGGCGCCGAGCTCGACGCCCCCCGCGCTGACGGTGAGGCCGAGGCGGCCGATGGTGCGGATGCCGAAACGGAAGCCGCCTCCCCGGACGTCACTGACGCTGTGGTCGAGACCGAGTCTGAGTCTGAGGCAGCGGGTTCCGAGGCTGTCGAGGCGGAGGAGGCCGTCCCCGAAGAGACCGGCGCCGAGCACGACATCGCCGCGCACGAAATCGCCGAGGACGATGTTGTCGCTGACGACGAGCGCGCGATCGACGAGACCGCGGGCGAAGCGGAGCCCGAGCGCCACGTCGTCTCGAACGACCTCGGCGCCGATCTGCTCGCGGGGGAGTCCGCCGCCAGCGACGTGCCCGCATCGTTCGATCAGCTGCTGTCGCGCAGTGCCGCGGCGACGGGCGCGTTCACGACGCCGAACGCACTGATCCTCGCCGAGAACCCCGACGGCGGCCCGCTGGTCGCACCCGTGACCGCGACCGGCGAGGTTCTGATCACCGGGACGTTCACGCTGCCCGAGAACTTCGGTTCGACCGGTGTCGTCCCGGGCGTTGCGGACGGCAAGGAGGTCGATGCGGTTCTCGTGGACGGCGAGCTGCCGGCGTCGTCCTCGCCCACTCCCATCGCCGCGAGCGCGGCCATCTCGACCATCAAGAGCGCCGAGGACGTCATTCGTCCGCCGGCGCCGGAGAAGGGCAGCCGCTGGACGGTCGCCCTCGCCATCACCGCGGGGGCCCTCGCCCTCGCCCTGGCGGGCGTTCTGCTCGTCTCGCTTTTCACAGGAGTCTTCGGATGAGTTCACAAGCAGTCATCGACATGGTCGCCGTCGCCGCGACGGCCGCAGAGTCGAAGGGCGGCGAAGACCTCGTCGCCCTCGACGTGTCGCAGCCCCTCCCGCTCGTGGATGCGTTCCTGCTCGTCAGTGGGAACAGTGAGCGCAATGTCGCCGCGATCGCCGATGCGGTCGAGGAGAGCATGCTCGAGGCCGGCCACAAGCGTCTGCGCCGGGAGGGCCGCACCGAGTCGCGCTGGGTGCTGCTCGACTTCGGCGACCTCGTCGTTCACGTGTTCCACGAGCAGGAGCGCGTCTACTACGGGCTCGAGCGCCTGTGGAAGGACTGCCCGGTCATCCCGATCGAGGCCGCCGTGGTCACGAGCACCCCTGGAGATGTTGTAAGCTAAATGAGTTGCCGCGAGAGCGGAAACCACGGGCCTGTGGCGCAGCTGGTAGCGCACCTGCATGGCATGCAGGGGGTCAGGGGTTCGAGTCCCCTCAGGTCCACCAAGTCCCCGCTTCGGCGGGGATTTCGTGTTTTTACGGCGGTGGTGTCGCCCGAGTCGCGGAGTGCTGCGGCTCGGGTGACACGCCCGGCGTGACTCGAATGCTCAGACGGCCGCTGCGGCGTCGACCACGTCGACCACGTCGAGCACCGCGGCGCGCAACGCTTGACCGCGGGCGCTCAGCAGCCGCTGCTGGCGCACATATTCGGCCTTGCCCTCGGCGGTCTCGATCGCAACGGGGGAGTAGCCCCAGTCACGCAGATCGTAGGGCGAGGCGCGCATATCGAGTTCGCGGATGTCGCGAGCCAGAACGAAGGCGTCCAGGAGCAGATGTCCGGGAACGAGGGGCCCGAGCTTCAGCATCCATTTGTAGACGTCCATGCCGGCGTGCAGGCAACCCGGCTGCTCGCGTGCGACGGCCCCTTCTCGGTCGAGCGGTTCGCGATTGAGCGGCACGGCCTCGGGCGTGAAGAACCGGAACGCGTCGAAGTGCGTGCAGCGCAGGTCGTGGGCCTCGACGACGGCATCCGTTCCCGCCGCGCCCAGCCGGAGCGGGATCTCGTGGCGCGTGGCATCGGTCCGGTAGACCATCGCCCACTCATGGAGGCCGAAGCAGCCGAAGACCCCCGCGCGGTCGCGCGTGGCGCGGAGGAGTCCGGTCACGCCGCGGTACAGCGACGCGCGCTCCTGGCGGAACTGCTCGTCTGCGACACGCACGTTGCGGCCGCCGACGATCTCATACCAACGCCACCCGCCGCGCTGGTCCGCGCCGCCGTTCAGGACGACACCAGGGCCTGGATGCCAGCGCCGGAGAATGGCCGGCTTGTAGGAGTAATACGTGAACAGGAAGTCCTCGACCGGGTGCTTCTCAGCGCGCGAAGCGCGCCGTCGGTGCGCCTCAGTGAGCGCATCAGCCCGCTCCGCGTGCGCGTCGGCGAGCTGATGCCATGTCTCAGGCGCCAACTGCACGGGGGCGGAGAGGCGGAGCGTCACCTCTCGAGGATAGACACCCGTGCGCCGGGAAACCGCGTCACGCCGGCTCGATGAGCGACGGATCGTCGTTGCGCACGTTTCCCACAGTGGCGCCGACGGCGAACCAGGTGAGCGTGTCGACGACGGCCGGAGCCGCCTCGGACACCGCGTCGAGCAGGTCGGCCGGGTACTCGGTGGTGGGATCGAGCCAGACATCGGCATACTCGGCGTCGATCATCAGCGGCATGCGGTCGTGGATCTCCGCCAGACCGCCGACCGCTGAGCGCGTCAGGATGGTGAAGCTCAGCAGCCACCGGCCCGGGTCGTCGACGGGGCGCGATGGGTCTTTCCACCATTCGTAGAGCCCAGCGAAGAAGAGCGGCTCACCGTTCTCGGGCCGGACGAAGTGAGGCGTCTTCGCACCGCCGTGATCTCGCCACTCGTAATAGCCCGATGCCGGGATGACGGCCCGGCGCGAGACCAGCGCATCGCGGAACGTCGGCTTCTCCGCCGCTTCTTCGGACCGGGCGTTGAACGCCCGCGATCCGACCGACGGATCTTTGGCCCAGCCGGGCACGAGGCCCCAGCGGGCAGAGGCGAGGCGACGCGTCGGAGGCTCGGTCTTGACCGAGTCGAGCACGATCGTCGCCTGCGCTGTCGGCGCGATGTTGAACGACGGACGGGGCAGATCGTCGGGGACGACTTCGGCGTGCAGAACGCTCGCGAGCTCGGAACCGACGCGGGCTACGACGAAACGACCGCACATGTCTTCAGCGTAGGGCGCCCGTGCGACATCCGGGCGATGCCGACCTCAGTCGCGCGCGATCACGCCGACATCGGCGAGCCGGTCGAGCAGCGCCGCTCCATCCGAGCCGGAGACCCACGGCACCTGCGCCGCGGAGTGATCGTTCACCGCGGTGCGGCCACCGGCGAGAACCGCCTCCGCCGGTGACAGTCGACGGATCGCAACAGCACGCACCCGATCTGGGTACTCACTGGCGAACGCCGTGTAGAGGGCGTCGTCGTGCTGGCCGTCGTCGCCGACCAGGAGCCAGCGGACATGCGGGAACTCCTTCGCGAGGCGGCGCAGGTTCTCGGCCTTGTGATCGCGTCCGCTGCGGAACCAGCGGTCGTGGGTCGGCCCCCAGTCGGTGAGAAGCATCGGTCCCGAGGGGAAGACATGGCGTCGCAGGAATCGGATGAGGGTCGGCGCGACGTTCCACGCGCCGGTCGACAGATAGATCACCGGGCTGCCCGGACGGTCGCGCGTCAGCCGCTCGAGCATGACGGCCATCCCGGGCACCGGTTGGCGCGCGTGCTCGTCGAGGACGAACGAGTTCCATGCCGCCACGAAGGGACGCGGCAGAGCGGTCACCATGACCGTGTCGTCGATGTCGGAGATGATTCCGAAGTCGGTGTCGCCGGAGATCACGAAGACGCGGGTCTCGATGACCTCGCTGCCTTCGACGGTCATCGAAATCGTCTGCCAGCCCGGCTCGAGGGCTCCGGGCAGCTCGACGTCGATGACGCCGCCGCGATCGGCCACGATCTCATGCGTCGTGCCCGCGACGGTGACCCTCACCTGCGCGAACGCCACCGGGACCGACGCGAAGCTGCGCCACCCACGGACCGAGGCGTACTCGCCACCCTTCGCGGGCCGCTTCTTCGGTGCGATCAGCACGCGTCCGAGGACACGGACCCAGCCGTCGCCGCCATAGCCGGGGTATGCGGCGACGGTCGGTCGTTGACCGCGCGCGCGGGCGCGTCGTTCGCGCCACGAGTGGAAGCGGCGCTCGAGGCGCGCCAACCACAGGATCTTCTTCCGTGGTGCGGGTGAGGAAGCCATCACCTCAGTCTTTCACGTCCCCGTCCGCGCGTCGGATCTTCTCCTCTTCGAGCCGGAGATGACGTGCCTCGCGGCGGCTGATCAGTCGCTTCACGAGGTAGGCGAGGAGCAGGAAGACCACGATGACGCCGACGAAGAGGTATCCCGCGTACTGGATGTTGTCGGAGACCTCGCGATAGGTCTTCGCCGCGGCCGCGACCACTCCGACGTAGAGAGAGGTCCAGATGACGCAGGCCGGCGCCGTCCACGCGATGAAGCGCCGATACGAGAAGCCGCTCATGCCGACCGTCAAAGGCACGAGCGAATGCAGGACGGGCAGGAATCGCGAGAGGAAGATCGCGGGGCCGCCGCGGCGTCTCAGATAGAGCTCCGAACGCACCCAGTTGTCCTCGCCGATGCGGCGCCCGAGACGAGAGAAGCGGATGCGAGGGCCGAGCCAGCGCCCGAGCGCGAACCCGATCGACTCTCCCGCGAGCGAGCCGGCGACGACCGCAGCACCCAGGATGAAGCCTTCGCCGACGCTCCCGACCGCGGTCGCGGCCACGATCACCACGGTGTCCCCCGGCACCACGAGCCCGATGAGCACACTGGTCTCGAGCATGATCGCGATACCCGCCACGACCGTGCGCAACACCGGGTCGATGCTCTGCACGGTGTTCAGAATCCAGTCGAGGATCTCGTTCACGCTCCGAGCCTAGGGGCGTGACCTAAGACATAACCTGTGATCGTGCCCGAGACGACGAGCTTCCGCTGCCTCGACGGCTGGACCGATCCCGCGAACCTCATCGGCGAGGTGCCCGGCGAGCATGTCTTCTGGCTCGACGCCGGCGTCGACGCCGCCTCGGGCTGGAGCTGGATCGGCTCGGGCGAGCCCGGCGATCCGCCGGACCCGGTCGTCGACGGATCCTCCCGGCAGAGGATGGGCCGCGAGGCACGCACGGGCCCCTTCGTCGGCGGCTGGGTCGGTTGGGCGGGGTACGACGCGGCGGCATCCCGAGCAGGCGCGCCGTCGAAGCGGGATGTGCCGGACCCCGAGGCTCTTTGGCTCCGAGTGGAGAGGTTCGTCGCGTTCGACCATGCCGCGCGGCGCGTATGGGTGGCGGCGCCGGCCGACGCCGTCGACGACTTCGCGGCGCAGGTCGACACCTGGCGCACAGGGGCTTCCGCGCGCGCGCGGGGGGACGCGGCGACGGGTGATCTCGTCGCTCAGGCCCGCGTCGACCCTGACCAGTACGCCGCGCTCGTCGGGGACTGCCGGAGCGCGATCCGCCGGGGTGACGCGTACCAGCTGTGCCTCACGACGCGTTTCACCGTTCGCGATGATCACCCGTTCGACGCGCTCGCGGTGTTCCGGAGGCTGCGTGCCGCGTCGTCGTCGCATCACGGCGGGCTGATCCGATCGGGGGAGCGGGCGCTGATCAGCGCGAGCCCCGAGCGCTTCCTCGGGCTCACCGGCGGAACCGTGCTGACCAGTCCGATCAAGGGCACGCGGCGGCGCGGCGATGACGCGGCATCCGACGATCAGTTGGTGCGGGACCTCGTGACGAGCCCGAAGGAACGCGCGGAGAACGTCATGATCGTCGATCTCATGCGCAACGACCTCCAGCGCGTCAGTGCGCCGGGTTCCGTCGTGGTCGAGCGTCTGCTGGAGGTCGAGACCTACCCCGCGGTGCACCAGCTCGTCAGCAGCGTGTCGGGATCGATCCGGCCCGGTACGCGGCTGTCGGAAGTGCTCGCCGCCGCGTTTCCGGCCGGCAGCATGACGGGTGCACCGAAGCTCTCGGCGATGACGATCCTGCACGACCTCGAGGGCGCTCCGCGGGGGACGTACGCGGGCTGTTTCGGCTGGGTCGGCCGCGACGGCGACGCCGATCTCGCGATGATCATCCGATCGATCGTCGTGAACGGCGAGCAGGCCTACGTCGGCGCGGGCGGGGGCATCACGTGGGGATCCGAGCCGGAAGCCGAGGTCGACGAGGTCGCGTTGAAGGCGCGGGCGCCGCTGGCCGCGCTCGGAGCGGACCTGCCGCCCCGGTGGCGGGAACGGGTCCGGTAGCCTGGGAGCGGTGCTCTCGCGCCCTTTTCGCATTCCCAGATTGGTTCACCCGTGACCGACAGCTCCACTGATCGCGCCAACACGCCCGATTCCGCCGCTTACGACGCCCACGCCGTGCAGGCGAAGTGGCAGCGCGCCTGGGCAGACGCCGATCCCTTCCGGGCCGGCGGCGATGACGACAAGCGTCCCCGCAAGTACGTCCTCGCGATGTTCCCGTACCCCTCGGGCGACCTTCACATGGGGCACGCCGAGAACTACCTCTACTCCGACATCGTGGCCCGCTTCTGGCGGCACCGCGGTTACAACGTGCTGCACCCGATCGGCTGGGACAGCTTCGGCCTGCCCGCTGAGAACGCCGCCATCAAGCGCGGTGCCGACCCCCGCGCATGGACGTACGACAACATCGCCCAGCAGAAGCAGAGCCTGCACGAGTACGGCGTCTCGTTCGACTGGAGCCGCGTGCTCCATACGAGCGACCCCGAGTACTACACCTGGAACCAGTGGCTGTTCCAGAAGCTGTACGAGAAGGGGCTGGCTTACCGCAAGGAGAGTCCGGTCAACTGGTGCCCGAACGACCAGACGGTGCTCGCCAACGAGCAGGTCGTCGACGGGCATTGCGAGCGCTGCGGCGCCGAGGTGGTCAAGAAGAAGCTCACGCAGTGGTACTTCAAGATCACCGAGTACGCCGACCGCCTGCTCGACGATCTGAATCAGCTCGAGGGCTTCTGGCCGCAGAAGGTCATCCAGATGCAGCGCAACTGGATCGGCCGGTCGGTCGGCGCCGACATCGACTTCGAGATCGAGGGCCGTGACGAGAAGATCAGGGTCTTCTCGACCCGACCGGACACGCTGCACGGTGCGACTTTCATGGTCGTCGCGCCCGACTCCGACCTTGCCGCCGAGCTGGCGGCGGGGTCGTCCGAGGAGGTGCAGCAGCGTTTCCGTGAGTACCTGCAGACGGTCCAGAAGACGAGCGAGATCGACCGTCAGACCGCCGATCGACCGAAGACCGGCGTCTTCCTCGACCGTTTCGCGATCAACCCCATCAATGGCGAGCGACTGCCGATCTGGGCGGCGGACTACGTCCTGGCCGACTACGGCCACGGTGCGGTGATGGCTGTTCCGGCGCATGACCAGCGCGACCTCGACTTCGCACGCGCATTCGACCTGCCGGTGCGCGTCGTCGTCGACACCACCGCGCCGGTGACCGGGGCGATGCCGGTCATCGAGCTCGACGACGAGGGCGTGCCGATCGACCCGACGCCCGCGATCGACGACATCGACCCCGCCCGCACGGGTGTTGCCCTCACGGGCGACGGCCGGATGATCAACTCGGGTGCGCTGGACGGGCTCAGCAAGCGCAACGCCATCGCCCGTGCCATCGAGCAGCTGACCGCGAGCGGAAACGGGCGCGCAGCCAAGACCTACCGCTTGCGGGACTGGCTGATCTCGCGTCAGCGCTTCTGGGGAACGCCGATCCCGATGATCCACACCGACGACGGCCGTATCGTCCCGGTGCCCTCCGAGGAGCTTCCGGTCCGCCTCCCGTCCGTGGAGGGGCTCGACCTCACGCCGAAGGGCTCCTCGCCGCTCGGGGCGGCGACCGATTGGGTCACCACGACCGATCCCGAGACGGGGGAGCCGGCCCTTCGCGACCCCGACACGATGGACACCTTCGTCGACAGCTCGTGGTACTTCCTGCGCTTCCTGTCGCCGAACGACGCAGGCCAGCCCTTCGCGCCTCGCGAGGCCGACAAGTGGGGCCCGGTCGACTTCTACATCGGCGGGGTCGAGCACGCGATCCTGCACCTGCTCTACGCACGGTTCATCACCAAGGCTCTCTTCGACATGGGGCAGGTGGAGTTCACCGAGCCGTTCTCGAGCCTCATCAACCAGGGCATGGTCATCCTCGACGGCGCGAAGATGTCGAAGAGCAAGGGCAACCTCGTGCTCTTCCAGGAGGAGCTCGAGCAGCACGGCGCCGACGTCCTGCGTGTGGCACTGGCCTTCGCCGGACCCGTCGAGGACGACAAGGACTGGGCAGACGTCTCGACGACGGGAGCGGCGAAGTTCCTCGCCCGTGCGCTGCGCGTGGCTGCGGACGTCGACAGCGAGATCGACGTCGTCTGGGCCGAGGGGGATGCCGCGCTCCGTCGCGTCACCCACCGCCTCTGGGCCGACGCTCCGGGGCTCGTCGAGCAGACGAAGTTCAACGTCGTCGTCGCTCGACTCATGGAGCTCGTGAACGCCACCCGCAAGGTCATCGACAGCGGCGCCGGCGCCGCCGACCCGGCGGTTCGCGAGGCAGCGGAAGCGATCGCCGTCATCCTCGACCTGTTCGCCCCGCACACCGCCGAGGAGATGTGGGAGACGCTGGGCCACCGGCCGTTCGTGGGCCTTACCGTCTGGCGTCAGCCCGACCCGACCCTTCTCGTCGAGGAGTCCGTCACCGCGGTCGTCCAGATCGACGGGAAGGTCCGCGGCACGCTCAGCGTGTCGGCGAAGATCTCCTCCGACGAGCTCGAATCGCTCGCCCGCAGCGACGACAAGATCGTCCGCGCGCTCAACGGTCGTGAGATCGCCCGCGCCGTGGTGCGGGCGCCGAAGGTGGTCAGCTTCACCACCGCTCGCTGATGACGGCGGGGGAGTCGTCACGCGATGACACACTTCCCCGCCGCTGTCGCCGGCGGTCTACGGTGGCGATCGTGCAGCCGCTTCCCGCCGTCATCCTCACCGTCGTGCTCGTCGCGTTCGTCGCGGCGGTCGGTCTGGTCTCCCGGCGTTCGCGGGGTCGCTCCCGCGATGTCGCAGACGGCGAGCTCGTGACGCCCGCGATGATTGGCGCGAGCGCCTTCGGTGGCTCCGCTACGCTGCTGCAGTTCAGCACCGAGCTGTGCTCTCGGTGCCCCGCGGCGCGACGCGTTCTCTCGTCGCTCGCCGCGGAGCATGACGGCGTCCGCCACGTCGAGGTGGACCTCACGCATCGCCCGGACCTGACTCGTCGGTTCGAAGTGATGCAGACACCCACGGTTCTCGTGCTCGACGGTACCGGGAGGGTTCGTCAGCGCACCGGTGGTCTTCCGGATCGGTCCGCGCTCGCGACCGAGATCAGCCGTCTGCTGCGGGAGGTCTGACCGCGGAGCGCGCCCTGGGGTGTGCTCTTCCGGACCTACCGCGTCCCGGCCATGGGGCTGGTCGCGGGTGTCGGGTTCCTCGCGAGCCTTGCCGCGTTCGTGTTCTCGTTCATCCCGCCGTCGGGGTTCACCGCGTTCTCACCCGCCTTGTATCCCTGGATCGTCGGGCTGGTGATCATCGTCCTCGGTGCACCGCCGCTGATCTTCTACGCCGTGCGCAAGCCGTCGTGGGACATGCGCACCGCAGAGGACAAGAGCGTCCCGGTCACCCATGAGGCGGATCCACCCGCAGGTGCGGATCCGGGATCAGCGCCGGCTACTCGACGACGGCCGGATGCCGCGTCGGGCCCTCCCCAGACAGGGTGATGCCCTCGATCTCCCGAAGCGACGACCCACGGCCGAGCGGTCGGGAGCGTCCCGCCTAGCCTGACGGCGTGACTGCTCCCGACCCCGCTCCGGCCCGGCGCCGCCTGGGTGTCGGGGCACTAGTCGTCCTCGTTCTCGCCGCAGCGGCGGTCACCGTCGCGATCGGCATGATCCGATCGCTCGCGGCGCCGGTGTCGGTGGTGACCCCCGTCGTGACGCCGACGGCGGGGCCTGACAGCGACACCGGCGCCGCCGCCGTGTACGTCCACGTCCATGGCGCCGTCGTGAGTCCCGGCCTGTATCGCCTGGACGCCGACGCGCGCGTGGTCGACGCCGTGGCCGCGGCCGGCGGGTTCAGCGACACGGCCGATCCGGCGGGAGTGAACCTCGCGCGCACCGTCACCGACGGCGAGCAGCTTTTCGTCCCCGAGCCCGGTCAAGCGCCGCCCGAATCGGCAGGCGGTGGAGCGTCCGGCGGGGCGGGTACGGACGGCCTCGTCGATCTGAACACCGCGGATGCCGCTGCGCTCGACACTCTTCCGCGCGTCGGTCCTGCGCTGGCCGAGCGGATCATCGCCTGGCGCGAGGAGAACGGGCGTTTCACGAGCGTCGAAGACCTCCTGGCGGTGTCCGGGATCGGCGAGAAGATGCTGGAGGCACTGCGGGAACGGGTCCGCGTGTGAGCGCCCGCATGCGCCCTCGCGACCTCCGCTTGCTCCCCGTCGCGATCGGTGTCTGGGTCGTCGCACTCGTGGCGACGCACCATCCCGAGGTCGCGGTCATCGTGGCGGCGGTCCTGTGGACGGTCGCGACGGCATTGCTGGTGGCCGTGGCGATCTCCCTTCGCAGGTCCCGCGGCGCCGCACGCCCGCGACGTTCGCCGATCACGATCTTCGCCGTCACTCTCGCTTTCGCCGCCGCGGCCGTCTCACACATCGCGATGAGCGCGCCGGACCGCGATCGGGTCCTCGCATTGCCCCTATCCGGCGGGCGGGTGGTGGCGATCGAAGCCGATGTCACGGGAAAGATCCTGAGCTCTGCGACGGGCTGGCGTTTCGACGCTGTCGCCACCCGTGTGCGGATCGGCGGCGACGTCACCGCGACCCGGGTGCCTGTCGTCGTCCGTACGGCCGAGCGTCCCGTCGGGCTCGACCTCGGTGCCACCGTCTCGCTCACCGGCTCCGCCGCGCCCGCCCGGCCGGGGGAGCGGCCGGTCCTCGTCATCACGGCGGCCGGCCCGCCGGAGGTGGTGTCCCGGCCGCGGGGTCCCCTCGCCCTGGCTTCAAGCCTCCGCACAGCGCTGCTCGCGCAGGCCGCTTCGCTGCCGCAGCCGGGCGCAGGCCTGGTCGCAGGGCTCGCAGTCGGCGACACATCCGCGGTCACTGTCGAGCTCGATGCGCAGATGAAGACCGCTTCGCTCTCGCATCTCACCGCGGTCTCCGGGGCGAACTGCGCGCTCGTCGTCGGCATCGCGTTCGTCGGCGCCGGGATGCTGGGGCTGCGCCGCCCGTGGCGCGTCACGATCGGGCTCGCGGCGCTCTCGGGCTTCGTGATCCTCGTCTCACCCGAGCCGAGCGTCGTGCGCGCGGCTGCCATGGCCGGGATCGCGATGCTCGCAGCGCTGCTCGGGCGCGCGGGTGCGGGAACATCCGTTCTGTGCCTGGCGATCGTCGCGTGTCTGATCGCCGACCCCTGGCTCGCCGGCAGCATCGGGTTCGCTCTGTCGTCGGCGGCGACCGGAGCCCTGATCCTGTTCGCCGGACCTGTGAGCGACTCGCTTCGGCGCTTCATGCCGCGCCCGCTGGCGCTCGCTATCGCCGTACCGGCCGCTGCCCAGCTCGCGTGCACCCCGATCCTGGTGATGATCGATCCGCGACTGCCCGTGTACGCCGTGCTCGCCAACGCGCTGACCGCGCCCGCGGCACCGCTGGCGACCATCGCCGGCCTCGCGGCATGCCTGAGCGCCGGGGTGCCGCTGTTGGCGAGCGGTCTCGCCGCGATCGCCTGGGTGCCCTGTGCCTGGATCGCCGCCACGGCGGAAGCGGTCGACGCCGTCCCGGGTAACTCGATCGCATGGATCCCGGGTGCGCCGGGCGTCATGCTGGCGACGGTCCTCTGCACCGCGCTGCTGCTGGCTGTGCTGCCCGGCACCCCTCGCCGGGTTCGTCGCATTTCGACGGGGCTCGTCGCCCTCGCAGTGGGCGGGGCGGTCGGCGCGGGCCTCGTAACGGGGCCGCTCGACCGGGCGCGAACACCCGAGGACTGGGCGATCGCGCTGTGTGACGTGGGCCAGGGCGACGCGGTCCTCGTGCGCTCGAATGACGCCGTCGCTCTCGTCGACACCGGTCCCGATCCCGAGGCCCTCGCGGCGTGCCTGGACCGGTTCGAGGTCAGCCGTATCGATCTCCTCGTACTCACCCACTTCGACCTCGACCATGTCGGCGGCAGCGATGCGGTCATGGGGCGCGTCGGTGCGGTTCTTCACGGTCCGGTCGCGGAGCCGCAGGAGGAGCAGCTGCTCGCGCGGCTCGCCGCTGCCGGGGCAGAGGTTCGCGCAGCTTCCGCCGGGCTGGCGGGGGTGCTGGGCGCCGCCGAGTGGGAGGTCCTGTGGCCGCGCAGTCGCGCGAGCGGGTTCGCGCCCGGAAACGATTCGAGCGTGGTGATCGATGTCCGCGGAGGCGGGATTCCCGCCGTGCTGCTCCTCGGCGATCTCTCGGAGACGCCCCAGCTGGCCCTCGGCGCCGCGCTGCGGTCGACATACGACGTCGTGAAGGTGTCGCACCACGGCAGCGCCGACCAAGCCGCGTCGCTGTACCGCCGACTCGGCGCGCGCGTTGCGCTGATCGGGGTGGGGGAGAACTCCTACGGCCATCCCCGCGAAGAAACCCTCGCCCTCCTGCGGTCGCTCGGTCGCGAGATCGTCCGCACCGACGAGACCGGGGCGGCAGCGCTCACCATGACGGATGACGGCATCCGGGTGTGGCGCGAGCGCCTCACGGCGTCGGGATGAACCCGAGGTTCAGTCCGCGTTCTCCGGGCCGTGAGCCGGTTGCTCCGGGTGGGAGACGTGTTCGGCCAGCCGCGCATAGGAGTCGGTGATGATCGAGGCCAGTGTCGCGTCGGAGTCCTCAGCGGTCCACAGCTCGAGCGCGGTGTCGAAGAGCCCCACGACTGTCTGGGAGACGAGCAGAGCGTCGATGTGATCGGCGCCGCGTCGCCGGAGCCCGTCGCGGATCGCTTGCGCCAGCACCGCTGACTTCGATCGCTCGCGCTCGATGAGATGTGGGTCGATGGCGATGATCGATCGGCGCTCGCGGATCGCGTCGCGCCAGGCCTCCAGCTCGGGCGTGACGGCGAGCAAGCCGTGCATGGCCAGTGCCATCGGGTCGAGCCCATCGGGCGCGGCGGCGAGCAGGTTGGCGACGACATCCGGAAACTCGCGCTCTCGCAGGAAGAGCACGTCGCGCTTGTCGGGGAAGTGACGGAAGAACGTCCGCGTCGTCAGACCCGCCCGCTCGGCGATCTGCGGCACCGTGGTAGCCGCATACCCCTGCGACCGGAACAGCTCGACGGCTGCTTGTTCCAGGCGCAGTGCGGCATCGGGAGCCCAACGTGGCATGGGGCGAGCCTACCTGATGACATCATGTGACATCATGGGCACGACGCAGTGATGACAGATCGTGTCATCGCCCTTCGAAACGGAGCCCACCCATGTCATCGAACGCCGCCGCTTGGCTCCCGTCCGCGCGCGCCGATCTCGTCGTCGGGCCCGCTGCGATGCATGAGCCTGGCCCGGGGGAGATCCTCGTCCGCAGCCGGGCGGTCGCGGTGAACCCGCTCGATGACGTCAAGCAATGGACAGGCGACCTGATGTACCGCTGGCTGGGCTATCCCGCGGTGCTCGGGGAGGATGTCGCCGGCGAGGTCGCCGCCGTCGGACCGGGGGTGACGCGCTTCGCGGTGGGCGACCGCGTTGCCGCGTACGCCGTCGGGATGGAGCGCGGCCGACGCCATGAGGCGGAAGGCGCGTTCCAGCTCTACGTCGTCGTACGAGAAGACCTCGCGACCCCGTTGCCCGACGGTCTTCCGTACGAGCAGGCCGCGGTGCTGCTGCTCGCCGTCTCGACGGCGGCCACGGCTCTCTTCCAGGATGATCAGCTCGCACTCCGCAGCCCGAGCGCCGACGAACCACCGACGGGGGAGACCGTGGTCGTGTGGGGCGGCTCGACGAGTGTGGGGCGCAACGCGATCCAGCTGGCGGTGGCGGCGGGCTATCGCGTCATCACCACCGCGTCACCGCACAACGAGGCGCGAATGCGCGAGCTCGGCGCGGAGCTCGTCGTCAACTACCGCGACCCCGCAGCCGTCGCCGCCATCGTCTCGGGCGTCGAAGGCAGCCCCCTCGCCGGTGTGGTCGCGATCGGGGCGGGCTCGGGCGATGCCGCGGTGAGGATCGCCGCCGCGGCCGGCGCGCGTCGCGTCGCTCTGCTGAGCCCGCCGGTCGCCTTCACGACGCTTCCGCGCCGCAGTGGCCCGAGCATCGCGTTCCTGCGCACGATGACGACGATCGGGCTGGCTCAGCTCGCGACGCAGGCTCGGGCTCGCCGCCACGGCATCGCGGCCCGGTTCGTCTGGGGGAGCTCTCTCATGACCAACAGCGTCGGACCCATGCTGTGGGAGCAGTACTTGCCCGGGGCTCTCGCCGAGGGTCGGCATGTCTGTGCCCCCGAGCCCGAAATCGTCGGGGAAGGTCTGGAGAGCATTCAACACGCGCTGAACCTGCTTCACACAGGCGTCTCCGCCCGAAAGCTCGTCGTCCGCCTGTAGCGCCACCGATCGGGGTCGGTGGTCGCGATTAGGCTGGGAGCATGCCGCCGAGTCCCCGACGTCCTGCCGCCCGCGGTGCCGCGAAGTCGGCTATCCGGCAGCTGTCGTGGCGTACGCCGGAACCGGCGCCCATCGTGCTCGTCGCAGGCCCCGAAGAGGTGTGCGCCGAGCGCGCCATCGCCGGACTCCGCGACTATCTGAAGGCCGAGGACCCGAGCCTCGAGGTCTCCGACATCCGCGCCGACGACTACGCCGCGGGCACCCTTCTCGGGATGGCGTCGCCCTCACTCTTCGGCGAACCTCGGCTCGTGCGAGTAGCGGGCGTCGAGAAGTGCTCCGACGCCTTCCTCGCAGAGGCCCTCGCGTATCTCGAGAATCCGCAGGAGGGCGCCACGATCGTCCTGCGGCACACGGGTGCGAGTGTCCGGGGCAAGAAGCTGCTCGAGGCCATCCGTTCGGGCATCGGGGGCGGGGTCGAGATCTCAGTTCCCGCGATCAAGCGCGACTCCGACCGTTTCGACTTCGCGGCGGGGGAGTTCAAGGCTGCGGGCAAGCGGATCGCTCCGTCGGCGCTGCGCAGCCTCGTCTCCGCTTTCGCCGACGACCTGACCGAGCTCGCGGCCGCCTGTCAGCAGCTCATCTCGGACGTGCCCGGTGACATCGGCGACCAGGTCGTCGAGCGATACTACGGGGGTCGGGTCGAGACGACCGCCTTCGCCGTCGCCGACACCGCGATCGCCGGCCGCTACGGCGAGGCCCTCATCACGCTGCGGCACGCTCTGGCCAGTGGGGCCGATCCCGTGCCGCTCGTCGCTGCGATCGCCTCGAAGCTGCGCACCATGGCCCGCGTCGTCGGTACGCGCGAGCCGTCCGCCGCGCTCGCTGCCCGGCTCGGCATGAAGGACTGGCAGGTCGACCGAGCCAAGCGCGATCTCGTCGGCTGGACGGAATCCGCCCTCGCGACCGCGATCCAGGCGGCCGCCCGCGCGGATGCCGAGGTGAAGGGCGCCTCGCGCGACCCCGTCTTCGCGGTCGAGCGGCTTGTCACCGTCATCGCGACGCGGTCACCCTACGGGTCCTGATCGCTCAGCGGCAAAGCGAAAGGCCCGCCCCACGCGGGGACGGGCCTTCGACAGCGGCGGCTCAGAGAGCGGCGACCTGCTTCGCGATAGCCGACTTGCGGTTCGCAGCCTGGTTCTCGTGGATGACGCCCTTGCTCACGGCCTTGTCGAGCTTCTTCGTGGCCTTGGCCAGCGCCTTCTCGGCAGCGGCCTTGTCGCCGGCGGCGATGGCCTCGCGGGTGCGACGCACCTCGGTCTTCAGCGCGCTCTTGACGGCCTTGTTGCGCTCGCGCGCCTTCTCGTTGGTCTTGTTGCGCTTGATCTGCGACTTGATGTTCGCCACGTTCGACGTATCTTTCGTTCGGAGTTTTCGGTGGATGTGCCGGGCGACAGTAGAGGGATGCCGCACGGCGGTCGTGTGAGGGAGGAACCCACACGGCAAGCCGACTTCAGAGTCTATCAGGTCGCGTCGCGAGAGCCGGTATTCGCGAGGGTCGCGAGGGCGAGATCCATGACCGCGTTGAACACGCGCGGACGCATGGCCGTGACGAGGTGGCTGGTGCGGGGGACGACGATCAACTCCGCCTCGGGCGCGAGCTTCGCGAACAGCCGTTCATTGACGCGCAGCTGGTCGTACTGACCGTTCACGAACCAGGTCGGCACATCGATCCGTCGGATCGCCGCGAGCAGGTCGAGCACCGACAGGCTCGCGAGCGCAACGTCCTGCGCGTCGTAGGCGTATCCGCCGGCGCCGAAGTCCGGCCGGGTCTCGACGGGAAGCGTGCGGTCGAGGACCCAGTCGGTGATCCGCTGGCCACGGCCGGGCAAGCGGTCGAACCCGAGGGCGAGCGCTCGGTACACCGCGAGGCCGAAGCCACGGGGGATCGCGGTGCAGGACGCGGCGATGAACGCCGACACCGGCGGGCGTTCCTCGCGGCCGACGTAAGCGGTGCTCAGCAGTCCGCCCATCGAGTGGCCCACCAGCAATACGGGGCCGCGCTCAGCGGCATCCCGAACCGCATCGTCGATCGTCGCGAACGCACCGTCGAGAGTGAAGGTCTCGGCCATGCGAGTGCCGTGGCCGGGCAGGTCGAGCGCCGTGACGGGGATGCCGCGATCCTGGAGGTGGGCCACCTGAGCGCGCCACATCGTGGCCGAGGTCCGGATCCCGTGCACGAGCACCACCTGCGCGGTCATGCTTCCACCCTACGGACCCGAACCCTGGGCGGGGGAGCAGCTCGGCGAGCACATGAACGCGTGAGGGCGACCGGTGATCCCGGCCGCCCTCACGTCGCATCAGCGTGCCCGCGAAATCATCGCTCCGAGACGGCACCTCGTCGCCGCGTCACCGCGATGACGCCGCCCGCGACGAGGAGCATCGCTCCCGCGAGCAGAACGCCCAGCGGCGTCTCCGCGCCGGTCACCGCGAGCTGCCCCGAGCGCACGACGGTGATCGCGAACTCCAGCGGCTCCTCGCCGGCCGTCGAGATCCGCAGCGTGTGCGCTCCCACCGCGAAGTCCGCGGGAATCGCCACCCGGAACGTGGTGACGCCGGAGCCGTCGGCGGCCGGGATGCCGCGCACCTCGATCGGCTCGCTGAACAGAGTCGCGCCGATCCGCTGGCCGGGCTCGAGGCCCGACACACGCACATCGATGAACCCGCCCTGCTCGACCCGGGTGGTGGAGAGCTCGACCTGCGCCCACGCCGACGTGCCCGGGTCGGTTCCCGCCTCGGTGCTCGGCTCGCCGATCCGGACCGGGATCGTGACCGTCGTCTCCGTGGCATCCGTCGTCAGGACGAGCTCGGCGGCGCCGTCCGGGAGGTCGGCCGGAAGCGGCACCGACACGACCGTGCTTCCGCCCGCGACCGGTGCGGACGCGATGACCTCGCCGCCGAACGAGACATCCACAGCACCGTTCTGGGGTGCTCCGAGGCTCGTCATGTCGAGGTTCGACACGGTCAGCTCGAGCGTCGAGCCCGCGGCCGCGGTCTCGGGCACGCCCTGGACGCGGACAGCGTGCTTCGTGAACGAGGGCGCGACGGGCTGCTGCGCGCCGAGGTACTCGATCCAGGCCTCGTGGTCGAGGAAGCCGGTGTCGACGTAGTCGGTGCCCGCGGCGAAGGCGCGGAAGTTGTCTCCCGAACCGGATGCGAGGAACGAGAGCGTGCCGATGCGGTACTCGGCGTCGAGGTCGAGCGGCTGCCCGTCGACCGTGACCGAGGTGATCCGGCTGCCCTCCGGGCGGGTGTCGTCGAACGTGTAGGTCACATTGTCGGACAGGCCCAGCTGCAGGTACGGACGCGACGGCACGTTGCCGTCCTTATCGCGCTGCCACTGCTGCTCGAGGACGCGCACGAAGTCGGCGCCCGTGAGGGTCACGAGGGCCATCGTGTTGTTGAACGGCAGCACGGCGTACGCCTGACCCCAGGTGACCGTGCCGTCCGGCACGCCCGCGACCGCGTTGGCCCCGAACTCGGCCTGCGTGTCGAACAGGTCGGCCCGAAGGCCGCCGGAGTTCGTCACGCCGATCTGCGCGCCGTTCGGCAAGTTCGCGAGGTTGGAGCGGATCGACTCCGCGACGAGGTTTCCGAGCGAGGACTCCGACGCCCGGTCGTCGCGCTTGCCGCCGGCATAGGCGCCGTCGACATACGAGCCGCCCGAGTACGCGCTGGTGATATCGGCGGAGATCGTCGCGACCGGCGTGTTGCCGATCTCAGCGAAGTCCGCGAGCGCCTGCCGGACGATCTCGTCGACCTCGGCGACGCGCGGGTAGGTCGCGATCAGGTCGGCGGCGGGCGTCGTGGTCTGGCCGACGTTCTCCTGTGAGTGCGAGACGACCTCACCGCTCGTGGGATCGACCGAGAGCACGACCTTGCCGACGAACTCGCCGTACGAGCCGGTCTGGACGATCGGTCGCGTCCGGTCCGTTCCCGGGATCGGCGCCGACCACGCGTACAGCTTGTGCGTGTGACCGGTGTAGATGGCGTCGACCTCGGGGGAGGTCTCCTTGACGATGCGGGCGAAGACCGCACTGTCGGCGACGGCCTCGTCGAGGCTCGCGTCCGAGGCGCTGTCGGCCGCACCCTCGTGGTAGAGCGCGACGATGACATCGGCCTGGTCGCCGGAGCCGTCGGTGAGGTCGGCTGCGACGCGGTTGACCGCTTCGACGGGGTCGCCGAACTCGAGACCGGCGATGCCCGCGCCGCTCACCAGCGACGCGGTCTCCTCCGTCACGACGCCGATGACGCCGATCGTGAGGCCCTGAGACTCGATGAGCTCGTACTCGTCGAACTGGGGATCGGTCGTGCCGGCGGCGTAGACGTTCGCCCCGAGGTGCGAGAAGTCCGCACGCGGGATGACGCGGTCGCGCAGGTCGGCGAAGCCGCGGTCGAACTCGTGGTTGCCCACCGCGCTCGCCCGCAGATCAAGGGCGTTCAGCACGTCGATCGTCGGCTCGTCCTGAGCGAGTGACGACGCCGGGAGCGAAGCCCCGATGTTGTCACCGGCCGACAGCAGCACAGCGTCGGGTGCAGCGGCGCGCAGCTCCTCGATGGTTCCGGCGAACCCGACGGTCCCCGGAACCTCGGGCTGGGCCTCCACCTTGCCCTCGGCGGGCTTGGCGGGCGTGACCCCGGTGATGCGGCCGTGGAAGTCGTTGATCCCGAGCAGCGTCAGATCGATGGGCTCGACCGGGGCCGTGGCCTCCGCCGAGAGGCCGACCTTGACCGGGTCGTGGTCGGAGGAACGGTAGGGGCCGTCGTCGTGGAAGTTCACCGGGAAGTAGTTGTACCGGCTGTACTCCAGGAAGATGGACTCGCCCGCATTGATGTTCCACACGTCGGCGCCCGTGGCGCGCTCGTACGCGGCCTCGTTCATGAGGATGTGGTCGAGCGAGCCGGAAAGCTCCTGGAACACGTAGCTGGTGTCCGTCGGATCGAACGTGATCCCCGCGTCGACATATCCCGACTCGTAGAACACCTGCATCGGGTCCTCCTGCGAGTAGGAGTTGAAGTCTCCCGCCAGCAGGACGGAGTCCACGTCGCCCTGGATCCGATCGACCCACGCGTCGAGCGAGCGCGCCTGTCGCACGCGCGACTCGTTCGAGGCTCCCTGGCCGTCTCCCGTGTCGGCGTCACCCGCCCAGGGACCCGCCGAGCCCTTCGACTTGAAGTGGTTGACGACGAAGAGGAACGGCTCGCCGCCGTCGACCGGGGCGAAGGCCTGCGCGATCGGAGCCCGTGCGTTCTGGAAGGCCTCGCCCGCGTCGGACTCGGTTCCGAGAGCCCGAGCGTCGCCGACGCGTTCGACGGCGCTCGGCTGGTAGATGATCGCGTTCGTGATGACGTCGCGCCCCGCGGCATCCGGCAGCTCGTCCGACGACGGCACGAACGCCCAGCGCTCCGAGCCGGCCGCCGCGTTCAGGGCGGCGACGAGCGAAGCGGTCGCCTCGTCAGGCTGCTCACCGAGCCGCGCCGAGTCCTCGATCTCCATGAGTCCGACGACGGAGGCATCGAGCGCGTTGATCGCGGCGAGGATCTTCTCCTGCTGGCGTTCGAAGGATGCCGCGTCCCACGCCCCGCGCTGATCGCAGCCCCCGCGGACGTTGGTCCCCTTGCCCTCACGATCGGTGTAGGCCTGGCAGGCGCTGTCTTCGACACCGAGGGTCGTGAAGTAGTTCAGGACATTGAACGACGCCACCGAGACGTCCCCGCCGACCTCCGCCGGAACGGCGGTGCGCGTGTTCTCGACGGTGATGTCGTCGTCACGGTTCTCACTGGCGACGATGTGCCGCACGGGGCTCAGCTTCCAAGCGTCGTTGCGGTAATCGAAGACGACCGGCGCGTCGAACGTCACCCGAGCGCCGACGCGAACGGGCTCGCTGGTCGAGATGTAGGGCGGTGTCGCACCGGCTGCCGCGAGGTTAGTCGACGAGCCGTCGTCGAGCACCACGCGGCGTGCGGCGTTGTCCGCCGCGACGGCCGCCGCTTCCGCGGAACCGGGACGAGCGACATCCGTGGGCTGGCGCAGCGGCTCGGCACCCGTGGCGAGCACGAGCTCGCCGAATCGGTTGAGGTTGTAGTTGTCGGCGACGACGAAGTCGCCCTGCGGCTGAACCAGCATCGACTCGAGCGCTTGGCGGTGCGCGTCGTCGGTCGGCCACGCCACCGTCGCCGGCACCACCGGGGCCGCGTCGGCGATCGCCGTCGCACCTCCCGGGCCGACGGTGAGCTGCGTCAGCCCGAAGTAGTCGCCCACGACACCGGTAACGCGCACCGTGCTACCGGGCGTGACCTCTCCGACCGCAGCGGGGGAGTAGACGAAGATCGCGTCGGAGGCCCGATGCGTCGCGAAATCGATCGCACCGCCGGTGCCGCCTGTCTGGATGACGTAGCCGTTGTACCCGCCCGTGGGATAGTGCGCCGTGACGACGCCTTCCGTCGTGACGGTCTGACCTGCCAGGGGCGAACGGCCGCCCGTGCCCTGGATCTCGGCGATCGTCGCCGTCACGGGCTCACCGGGCTGCTCCGGCTCACCGGGCTGCTCCGGCTCACCAGGCTGCTCTGGCTCACCAGGCTGCTCCGGGGTCGTGCCGGCCTTGCCCTGGGGCGTCGGCGCTCCGGCAGCGAAGTCGGCCCGGTTGTCGGCGGTGTTTCCGGCGACGTCGTCGCGGGCGATGCTCGTCGCGTTGGACGTCGCCGGTGCCGCGCCGGAGCCTGCGAAGTCGGTCGCGTTGCCCCACCCGACGTAGTCGACGACAGCGTCGTTCTGCGCGAGGCCCGATCCACCGCTGAGCGCGGCCGTCGAGTTCACGAGCGCGACCTTGCCCTGCGTGCCGCTCATCGGGATGGAGCCCTCGATGTCGGCCGTGAAGCCGGGCAGCGCGGCGTTACCGCCGATGGCCTGACCGATCAGCAGGTGCCCGCCGGGTTCGATGGTGGCACCCGCGAGAGCAGTCACCTGCCAGTCGGCTCCCGTGCTCGACGCGTACTGGACGCTCCAGCCGTCGAGCGAGACGGCGGCATCCGAGGTGTTGCGAAGCTCGATGAAGTCGCGGTTCAGGGGCGCGCCGTTGTTTCCACCGCCGCCGTAGATCTCGTTGATCACGACGGGCGCGTCAGCGCCGACCGCGGCACGCGCGGGCATCGCGGCCCACCCCACACCTCCCGCCACGATCGCGACGGCGGCGCTGGAGGCCACCCATCTGTACCAGGGGCGTCGCGCGGGCGCGACAGGGTCTGCTGTGATCACGGTGCTCTCCCGGGGGGCGGACCGGGCGCGGGGGATATCGCGCAACCACCGGCCGCCGCACTGAGCATTCGACGTCATCGACGTGTTCGGCAAGTAGCGGAATGGTTAATTGTTTATCACCCAGCTGAGTGCTGGCGTGTCCGGCCTTCGGCCTCGTACCATCCCGCGCGCGAGGGTTCGCGGCAGTGCCGTTGCGCGGCCCCGGGTAGACTCTCCGGGACATGTCTCCGCGCGCACTCCAGCCGCTCGCGCCTGCCGCAACGCCGCCCGAGCTCATCCGCAACTTCTGCATCATCGCCCACATCGACCACGGCAAGTCGACGCTGGCCGACCGGATGCTGCAGATCACCGGCGTCGTCGCCGACCGCGACATGCGCGCCCAGTACCTGGACCGCATGGACATCGAGCGCGAGCGCGGCATCACGATCAAGAGCCAGGCGGTCCGGATGCCGTGGTCGAAAGACTCCGGCACGTTCGCGCTGAACATGATCGACACGCCCGGTCACGTCGACTTCACGTACGAGGTCAGCCGCTCTCTCGCCGCGTGCGAAGGAGCCATCCTGCTCGTCGACGCCGCGCAGGGCATCGAGGCGCAGACGCTCGCGAACCTCTACCTCGCGCTCGAGAACGACCTGCAGATCATCCCGGTGCTCAACAAGATCGACCTGCCGGCGGCAGACCCCGAGAAGTACGCGGCCGAGCTCGCGAACCTCATCGGCGGTGACCCCGAAGACGTCCTGCGCGTCAGCGGCAAGACCGGTATGGGGGTCGAAGATCTGCTGGATCGCATCGTCGACCGCATCCCTGCCCCCGTCGGCGACCCCGAGGCACCGGCGCGCGCGATGATCTTCGACTCCGTCTACGATGCCTACCGCGGCGTCGTCACCTACGTCCGTATGGTCGACGGCAAGCTCGAACCGCGCGAGCGCATCCAGATGATGTCGACGCGCGCGACGCACGAGCTGCTCGAGATCGGCGTGTCGAGCCCCGAGCCGATCCCCACGAAGGGACTCGGCGTCGGCGAGGTCGGCTACCTGATCACGGGTGTGAAGGACGTCCGCCAGTCCAAGGTGGGCGACACGATCACCAACCACCGCAAGCCGGCGTCCGAGGCGCTGCCCGGATACACCGACCCCAAGCCGATGGTGTTCTCCGGCATCTACCCGATCGACGGCAGCGACTACGGCGACCTGCGCGAGGCTCTCGACAAGCTCAAGCTGTCGGACGCGTCGCTCCAGTACGAGCCGGAGACCTCGGTCGCGCTCGGATTCGGATTCCGCTGCGGCTTCCTCGGGCTGCTCCACCTCGAGATCATCACCGAGCGCCTGTCGCGCGAGTTCGGCCTCGACCTCATCACGACGGCACCGTCGGTGACCTACGAGGTCGCGACCGACACGGGCGAGACCGTCGTGGTGACCAACCCCAGCGAGTACCCCGACGGCCGCGTCGCCGAGGTGTCCGAGCCGGTCGTGAAGGTCGGCATCCTCGCCCCGAAGGACTACGTGGGCACGGTCATGGAGCTCTGCCAGTCGCGCCGCGGCACTCTCCTCGGCATGGACTACCTGAGCGAGGACCGCGTCGAGCTGCGCTACAACATGCCGCTCGGCGAGATCGTCTTCGACTTCTTCGACCACCTCAAGTCGCGCACGCAGGGATACGCGAGCCTTGACTACGAGCCCGCCGGGTCGCAGACCGCCGACCTGGTGAAGGTCGACATCCTCCTGCAGGGTGAGAAGGTCGACGCGTTCAGCTCGATCGTCCACCGCGAGAAGGCCTACGCCTACGGCACGATGATGACCGAGCGCCTGCGCAAGCTCATCCCGCGCCAGCAGTTCGAAGTGCCGATCCAGGCCGCCATCGGCGCACGTATCATCGCCCGCGAGAACATCCGCGCGATTCGCAAGGACGTCCTCGCCAAGTGCTACGGCGGTGACATCACGCGTAAGCGCAAGCTCCTCGAGAAGCAGAAGGAGGGCAAGAAGCGCATGAAGATGGTGGGTCGCGTCGAGGTGCCGCAGGAGGCGTTCATCGCCGCGCTGTCGGGCGACGTCGAAGGCAAGGACAAGAAGTAGCCCCACGGGGAGCAACGAGGAGACCCATGCATCAGCGACGCGGGACCTTCCGGGACGAGACCGTCGACTACGCGGCGGTCGGCGCGACACGCGCGCACGACCTCATGGCGTATCCGCCCGAACACAGCATCCCCGCGGAGGACGCATGGCGGATCGGCAGCGGGCAGGCTCGCTTCGACACCGCCGCCGACCTCCTCATGTCGTGGGCAGCGCTCCGTGGGGCGGGTTTGCGCGTCGCGGATGTTCGGCCCGCATCGGGACCGATGTACACCGGCGTCGCGTTCGACGACCAGGGAAACGCCGTCGCGCCCAGCAGCATGGAACACGAGCAGCGCTTCGCGGCGGACGGCACCCCCTACGTCGGAGCCGGCACCACGCTTCAGGTGCACGGGCGTGTGTCGGGGCTGAATGCGGATGCGGAGCTCCGCGTGATCTTCGTCGACGAGGAGCCCCGCCGGGTCGCGTTCGCTCTCGGGACCGTCGGCGGTTCCGTCGTGAGCGGCGAGGAGTCCTTCCTCCTCGAATGGCGCGATAACGATGAGGTCTGGTTCGTCGTGCGGGCGTTCGATCGGCCGACGGCATTGGCTTACCGCATGCTCAAGAGTCTCGTCCGCCGCCGCCGCCGGATGCTGTTCCAGGGCTACCTCCGCGCGATCTCGCCGCTGTACGCGACGCCTGAGGCCTGATGGGCGCGGCACTGCCGATCGGTGATCCGGTGCCGGTCGGCGGGACGCTGCCGGACGACCTCGTCATCGACCCCGACGTCCCGTTCGGGGTGTACCTGCACGTTCCGTTCTGCCGGGTGCGGTGCGGCTACTGCGACTTCAACACCTACACCGCCACAGAGCTGCGTGGCGCGCGGCAAGATGCCTACGCCGACGAGGTGCTGCGCGAGATCGCCCTCTCGGCCGATGTGATGGACGAGCGCGGCCCCCGGCGTCCGGCGCAGACGGTGTTCTTCGGCGGCGGCACTCCCACGTTGCTTCCGGCCGGGGACCTCGCTCGGATGCTGAGCGGAGTGCGGGACACGTTCGGCATCGCCGCCGGCGCGGAGGTCACCGTCGAGGCGAACCCCGACACGATGAACCCTCGGGTCGCCGACGAGCTGGCGGCGGCGGGCGTGACGCGCCTGTCGATCGGCATGCAGTCCGCGGTTCCGCACGTGCTCGCAGCGCTCGACCGAACGCACGATCCCGCCAACGTCGCCACCGCCGTGGCTGCCGCGCGCGGGGCTGGACTCGACGTCTCGGTCGACCTGATCTACGGAGCGCCGGGGGAGAGCCTCGACGACTGGCGGCGCTCGGTCGACACCGCGGTGGCGCTCGAACCCGACCATGTGTCCGCCTATGCGCTGATCATCGAGGAGGGCACCCGTCTCGAGCGTCAGATCCGCCGCGGTGAGGTGGCCGCGCCCGACGACGATCTCCAGGCCGACATGTACGAACTGGCCGATGACCGTCTCGCCGCCGCCGGCTTCTCCTGGTACGAGGTCTCGAACTGGGCCCGGTCGACCGACCAGCGCTCGCGCCACAATCTCGCCTACTGGCGCGGAACCGACTGGTGGGGTTACGGGCCGGGCGCGCACAGTCACATCGCGGGCCTCCGCTGGTGGAACGTGAAACACCCGGCGGCATATGCTCAGCGGCTCTCCGCGGGCGAGTCTCCCGCCGCAGGCCGCGAGCGCCCGGATGCCGAGGCCCGACGGCTCGAGTCCGTCCTGCTGCGATCACGCATCGTGGATGGGCTCGCCGTCGATGAGCTCGCGAACGACTCGCGCCGTGCCGTCGCATCGCTCATCGCCGACGGGCTCATCGAAGGCGCCGACGCCGTCCGCGGTCGGGTCGTCCTGACTCGCCGCGGACGCCTCATGGCCGATGCGGTCGTACGGGCGCTCACCGAGTGATCCCGGGCGGCGACCCGCCTCGCCCACGCGGTAGAATTGGCACTCGCAGACATCGAGTGCCAAACAGGAGGTGACGGACATGGTCTCAGAGCGCGGACTGCAGGTGCTGCGGGCGATCGTGCAGGACTATGTCGACACCCGCGAGCCCGTGGGAAGCAAGTCGATCGTCGAGCGCCACGCCTTCGGCGTCTCGGCTGCCACGATCCGCAACGACATGGCGCTCCTCGAGGACGAGGAGCTCATCGCCGCGCCCCACACGTCATCCGGACGCGTGCCGACCGATAAGGGCTACCGCGTCTTCGTCGACCATCTGGCAGGCCTTCGCCCCCTGAGCGCCGCCCAGCGCTCGGCCATCACGACCTTCCTCGACGGCCCTACCGACCTCGACGACCTGCTCGTGCGGACGGTTCGTGCGCTCACCCAGCTGACGGGCCAGGTCGCAATGGTGCAGTACCCCTCCTTCGCGCGCGCGCAGGTCTCGCACCTCGAATTGGTCGACCTCGGCGGCGGACGACTCGTCGTCATCGTCGTCACCGACACCGGCCGTGTCTCCCAGCGGGTGGGCGTGGTACGCACCCTCCTCGACGAAGCGCAATTCGCCGTAGCCAAGGCGACGCTGCGCGCCGCTGTCACCGGCGTCGCCGTGCGAGACGCCGTCACCGCGGTGTCGGCGCTCGCGGAGAGCGAGTCGGTCGGCGACCCGATCGGCGATGCGGTGCGCGAGATCGCCCGCATCCTGGTCGAAGAGCTCGAGACGTTCCGGCAGGACCGCCTAGTCATGGCCGGCACCGCCACGCTCGCGCGGCGAGAGGCGGATTTCCGCGGCAGTATCTATCCGCTGCTCGAAGCCATCGAGGAGCAGGTGACGCTGCTTCGGCTCATGGGCGAGATGGTCGCCGACGACCGCGGCGTCGCAGCGCGAATCGGCCGCGAGAACGAGGCGTACGGGCTCTCCGAAGCTTCGGTCGTCACGAGCGACTACGACGTCCCGGGCTCGCATGCACGCGTCGGCCTCATGGGACCGACGCGCATGGACTACCCGACGAACCTCGCGACGGTCCGCGCCGTCGCGCACTACCTCAGCCGGCTTCTCGACGAAGACGAGAAGTCCCGCTGACCCACCCCACCCACGCCCGAACGGGCGGAAAGGCGATCCGTGGCTGACCACTACGAGGTCCTGGGCGTTGCGCGCGACGCGTCGCCCGACGAGATCAAGAAGGCGTACCGACGCCTGGCACGAGAACTGCACCCCGACGTCAACCCGGGAGAGGATGCGTCCGAGCGATTCAAGCTCGTCACGCATGCTTACGACGTCCTCAGCGATCCGGAGCAGCGTCAGCGCTACGACATGGGCGGTGACTCCGCCGGCGGCTTCGGCGGCGCCGCGGGCTTCGGCGGATTCAGCGACATCTTCGAGACCTTCTTCGGCGGCGGCGCCGGAGGCGGCGGTCGCGCCGGGCGTCCGCGCTCCCGGCGCGAACGCGGACAGGATGCGCTCGTCCGGGTCACCCTCGAGCTCGGCGACGTCGTCTTCGGCGTGCATCGCGACATCGAGGTCGACACCGCGGTGCTCTGCGACACCTGCCAGGGCTCGTGCTGCCAGCCGGGAACGCAGCCGGTCACCTGCGACGTCTGCCACGGCGCGGGCAACGTGCAGCGCACCGTCCGCAGCCTGCTGGGCAACGTCGTGACGTCGCAGCCCTGCAACGTCTGCCAGGGTTACGGCACGACGATCCCGTACCCGTGCACGACCTGCCAGGGGCAGGGACGCGTCCGGGCTCGCCGCACCGTCTCGCTCGACATCCCCGCAGGTGTCGAGACCGGGTTGCGCCTGCAGCTCCCCGGATCCGGCGAGGTCGGTCCCGCCGGCGGCCCCAACGGCGATCTGTACCTCGAGGTCACGGTCGCTCCGCACGACGTGTTCAGCCGCGAGGGCGACGATCTGCTCGCCACGCTCGAGGTGTCGATGCCCGACGCCGTCCTCGGCACCAGCACCACGATCGAGTCGCTCGACGGTCCGGTCGAGCTCGAGCTGCGCCCCGGCGTCCAGTCCGGCGACGTCCTCACCGTCAAGGGTCGCGGCATCACGCCGCTTCGCGGCTCGACGCGCGGCGACCTGCGTGTCGGCGTTCACGTCGTCACCCCGACGCGTCTGGATGCCAAGGAGCGGGCCCTCATCGAGGAGCTGAAGAAGCGCACGAAGTCGCCCGCACCACAGCTCGCGGAGTTCCACCAGGGCCTTTTCGCCAAGCTCCGCGATCGGTTCCGGAACAGCTGAGCGCATGGCCCTGCACTTCCTCGTCGACCCGCCGCTCATCACTCGGCCGGGCGAGTTCGTCGACCTCACCGGCGCCGAGGCTCATCACGCGGCCGGCGTCCGTCGCGTGCGTGTCGGTGAGACGGTGACGGTGGGCGACGGCGCGGGGGCGTGGCTCGAGGGCACCGTCACCGCAGCCGATCCGAAGCTCGTCCGCATCGAGGCGCTCTCGCGAGTCGAGCATTCCGCGCCCGCACGGCGCGTGACGCTGATCCAAGCGCTCGCGAAGGGCGATCGCGACGAGCTCGCGGTGCAGGCCTGCACCGAGCTCGGCGTCGATGCGATCGTGCCCTGGCAGGCTGCGCGAAGCGTCTCGCGGTGGAGCGGACCGAAGGTCGAGCGCGGTGTGCAGCGGTGGGCGACCATCGCGCGCGAAGCGGCGAAGCAGGCGCATCGCGCGTGGCTGCCCGCCGTCGACGCGCCCGTGTCGACGACGGAGCTCGCGGCGCGATGCGGCTCCGAGCGAGTGCTGGTGCTCGAGCCGACGGCGACGCGGCGACTGAGCGAGGTCGAACTGGGCGAGGGCGACGTGTCGCTCGTGGTCGGTCCCGAGGGCGGGATCGCAGCCGAGGAGCTGGACGCGCTCGTCGCGGCCGGCGCGGTCGCCGTGCGTCTGGGGGACACGGTCCTGCGGACGTCGACGGCCGGCCCCGCTGCGCTCGGCGTTGTCAACGTCGCCCTCGGTCGCTGGTAACGCCGCCCGTCCCGCCACCGCACCCCGTCGATAGACTGAACGTATGAGCGAACCGTCTGTCTTCACGCGCATCCTCCGCGGCGAGATCCCCTCCGAGATCATCGCGGAGACCGAGAATGCGTTCGCGATCCGCGACATCGCTCCGCAGGCTCCGGTGCATGTCCTCGTGATCCCCAAGACCGAGCGCTACCGCACCGTGGTTGAGCTCGCCGCGGGCGACCCCGCTCTCCTCAGCGAGCTCGTCGGGCTCGCGAACTCCGTCGCTGCCGAGCATTCGGACGGCGACTTCCGTTTGATCTTCAACACCGGCCCCGGCGCAGGACAGACCGTGTTCCACGTTCACGCGCACGTCCTCGCCGGTGGCCTCTCCGAAGGGAGCCTCGGTGGCTGATGCTTCCGAACCCGCCGTCGCGACGATCCTCGCCGACGGCGTCGCCATGGTCCAGCTGCTCGGGCCCCAAGACCGCCTCCTGCGCGTCGTCGAGCGGGAGCACCCCGACGTCGACGTCCTCGTCCGCGGCAACGAAATCACCCTGACGGGCTCGAACGATGACGTCGCCGCCGCGAAGTCGCTCGTCGACGAGCTGATCGCCATGGCACGGGCCGGGCAAGGCCTCGATCCGAGCGACGTGTCGACGTCCAGTCGCATCCTGCAGCGGCGAAAGGGCGATGAAGGCCCGCGCCCGTCCGAGGTGCTGGGGGAGGCGATCCTCTCCTCGCGCGGCAAGGTGATCCGGCCGAAGACGCTGGGGCAGAAGGCCTACGTCGACGCGATCGACGAGAACACGATCGTCTTCGGCATCGGCCCCGCGGGAACCGGCAAGACCTACCTCGCGATGGCGAAGGCGGTGCAGGCCTTGCAGCGCAAGGAAGTCAATCGCATCATCCTGACGCGCCCCGCCGTGGAAGCGGGAGAGCGCCTCGGCTTCCTGCCCGGCACCCTCACCGACAAGATCGACCCGTACCTCCGGCCGCTGTACGACGCTCTCAACGAGATGCTCGACCCCGAGCTCGTCCCCAAGCTCATGGCCACCGGCACGATCGAGGTCGCGCCGCTGGCGTACATGCGCGGACGCACCCTGAACGATTCGTTCGTCGTGCTCGACGAGGCGCAGAACACCACGCCCGAGCAGATGAAGATGTTCCTCACGCGTCTCGGATTCGGTACGCGCATGGTCGTCACCGGCGACATCACACAGGTCGACCTTCCCCAGGGGACGTCCGGCCTGCGCACCGTGACACGCGTTCTGAAGAGCATCGACGACATTCATTTCGCCACCCTCACCAGCGAGGACGTCGTGCGGCACACTCTCGTCGGCCGGATCGTCGACGCGTACAGCGAGTACGACGAGCAGCGGCTGGCCGCGCGTCGTGAGCGCGACGAGGCCAGCGAGTTCGCCAACCGGGCCGAGCGGCGCACCGCGACACGGCCCGTCGGTCCGCGCGACCGACTCCCGAAACGAGGACGTTCATGACCATCGAGATCACCAACGAATCCGGCGTGTCCGTCGACGAGACCGTGCTGTTGCGCCTGACCGAGCACAACCTCGCGCAGCTGAACGTGAGCCCGGACGCCGACCTCGCCATCCTCCTCGTCGACGAGGGCGCCATGGAGTCTCTCCACGTGCAGTGGATGGACGAGCCCGGCCCCACCGACGTGCTCAGCTTCCCGATGGACGAGCTCCGCCCGGGCACCGAGGACGCCCCGACCCCGCCGGGACTTCTCGGCGATATCGTGCTGTGCCCGCAGGTGGCCGAGGCACAGACGCAGGCCGCGCGCCACACGACGCTCGACGAGCTCATCCTCCTCACGACGCACGGGCTGCTGCACCTGCTCGGGTTCGATCACGCCGAGCCGGAGGAGGAGCGCGAGATGTTCGGCCTCCAGCGCGAGTTGATCTCGGCTTTCCACGCAAGCGAGCGCCGCCGCGCGTGACCGTCTTCCTCCTCGTCCTCGGCGCGGTGTTCCTCGTCGCGCTCGGGGGTCTGATGGCCGCTCTCGATGCCGCTCTCGGTGTCACATCGCGCGCTGACCTCGCCGACTGGGCGGAGTCCAGTCGGCGCCAGCAGGCGCTCCGCCGCATCGCCGATGACACGACGGCCCACGCGAACGCCGTCGTCTTCATCCGCATCCTCGCGGAGTCGACGGCTGCGGTGTTCGTCACGGCGGCGCTGACCCTCGCGCTCGAGAATCTGTGGTGGGCGATCCTCGTCGCCGCCCTGCTCATGACGGCGGTGTCCTTCGTTCTGGTCGGCGCGAGCCCGCGATCGGTCGGGCGCCAGCACGCCCGTGGCCTGCTCATCGCGTGTGCTCCGATCGTGCGCGGTGCCCGCATCGTGCTGGGACCTCTCGCCCACCTCCTGGTGATCGTGGGCAATCGCGTCACGCCGGGCGTCTCGCGCGGCACCTCCTTCGCCTCCGAAGAGCAACTCCTGAGCATGGTCGACGAGGCGGTTTCGCAGGACCTCATCGAAGCCGACGATCGCGACCTCATCCATTCGGTCTTCGATTTCACCGACACGCTCGTCCGTGCGGTGATGGTGCCCCGGACCGACATGGTCACGGTGCCGCAGACGGCCACGACGCACGAAGCGCTCGCGCTGTTCCTCGAGCGCGGTGTGTCGCGGGTGCCGGTCACGGACGACGAGCGCGACGACATCGTCGGCGTCGTATACCTCAAGGACCTCGTGCAGTTCTCGTACGGCGAGGCGAAGGGGTGGCGAGACGTACCCGTGGGCCGCGTGGCGCGCCCGGCCGTGTTCGTCCCGGAGTCGATGCGCGCCGAATCGCTGCTGCAGCAGATGAAACGGGATGCCGTCCACGTGTGCCTCGTCGTCGACGAGTACGGCGGGGTCGCCGGCCTGATCACCCTCGAGGACCTCATCGAGGAGCTCGTCGGTGAGATCGCCGACGAGTACGACCGCGGCGCGGCGGAGGTCGTCGAGCTCGAACCCGGCCGTTACCGCGTGAGTGCCCGGCTCGGCCTCGATGAGGTCGGCGAGCTGTTCGGCATCGAGCTGGACGATGACGACGTCGACTCCATCGGCGGGCTGCTCGGCAAGACGCTCGGCCGGGTCCCGATGCCGGGGGCGACCGTGACCGTCGACGGGATCACGATCACCGGCGGCGTCTCTCGTGGCCGCGGGCGGGGACTCGCGACCGTCTTCGTCGAACGCGCCCCCACCGACGAGACGGACGACACGACGCACCCGCGGACCGGAGAGGTCCGCGTGGCACGAAGAGGAGAAGACAGCAGATGACCGCAGCAGAGAGCCGATCGGGGTTCGTGACCTTCGTCGGACGTCCCAACGTCGGGAAATCCACGCTGACGAACGCCCTGGTGGGGGAGAAGGTCGCGATCACGAGCGACAAGCCGCAGACGACGCGGCGCGCGATCCGCGGCATCCTGAATCGGCCCGGCGGACAGCTGGTCATCGTCGACACGCCCGGCATCCATAAGCCGCGCACCCTGCTCGGCCAGCGCCTGAACGACCTCGTCGAACAGGTGCTGGGTGACGTCGACGTCATTGGCTTCCTCGTGCCCGCCGTGGACAAGGTCGGGCCCGGTGACCGCCGCATCGCCGCGTCGCTCGACGGCTACACCCGCGCGAAGAAGGTCGCCATCGTGACCAAGACCGACCTGGCGACCCGCGACGAGATCATGGAGCGCCTCATGGAGGTCGACAGCCTTCGCGAGGATTGGGCGGCTGTGATCCCGTTGTCCGCCGTCACCGAGGACCAGCTCGACGTGCTGGCCGACGAGCTGCTCGCGCTGATACCCGAAGGGCCGGCGCTGTACCCGGACGACGTGGTGACGGACGAGTCGACCGAGGACCGGATCGCCGAGATCATCCGAGAAGCGGCCCTCGAGGGCGTGCGCGACGAACTGCCCCACTCGATCGCCGTCACGGTGGAGGACGTCGCGCCGCGCGAGGACTCCGATCTCACGGACGTGTACGCCAACATCGTCGTCGAACGCGACAGCCAGAAGGCCATCATCATCGGCCGCAAAGGCTCACGGCTCGCCGATGTCGGTGCTCGTGCCCGCGCTCAGATCGAGCCGCTTGTCGGGACCCGGGTGTTCCTCTCGCTGCGGGTCCGGGTCGCGAAGGAATGGCAGCGCGACCCCAAGCAGCTGGGACGCCTCGGGTTCTAGCCGACCTCGCGCATCGCCGACTGGACGACGACGACATCCGCGCCGAACTCGGCGTCGGCGGCATCCTGAAGCGTCCCGTCGTCCCAGACGACCGTGACCCAGAGGCGGCCGTCGTACGCACCGGAGGCGAGCACGGTGTCGCCGAGGGTGTCATGCACCCGTTGTTCGACGTCTCGCAGCGTCGCGTCGTCCGCTGTGCCGGGCACGCCGCCCGTCGGGTCGGGAATCGGCATCGGGTCGTAAAGCGCCAGCGGGACGGCGGGCGCGGTGACCGTCAGGGCAGAGCCGTCGTACCGTCCCTGGACGGCATAGGTACCCCACGTCGAGCCCGACATCGTGGACGCATCGGAAAGCGAGGACCAGTCCCACTCCTTCAACGGGATGCCGTCGCACTGGGGCGGCGCCGACTCCGCAACAGCGCCGAGACAGAGCTCGGCACCGGAGCCGTCGTCGAGGACCGTCCCCTGCGCCACGACATCGCCGCTCGGGGGCGCCGGGTCGAGGGAAGTCGGGCCGGCCGCGGGCGTCGAGGCGCAGCCCGCCGTCAGGGCGATCGCACACATCAGGAGGGCGGACGAGCCCGCGCGCGCAGTTCTCATATCCCCACAGTGTCGCGCACGACGCCTTCGTCTCAGGTGAGGCACGCCCGTGTGCGCCTCGGCGGTGAGCGGGGTGTAGCCTGGGCGCATGCGCTTCGGCCGACTGCTTCTCCTTAGTCGCCGCGACGAGTCCTCGTTCTAGGGCCTCTCTCGTCGCGGAGCTTCGCGTTGGCCCGTCACACCCGATGAGGAAGAGCGAGACGACCATGGAGAACAACCAGAAGCCTTCGGGCATGCCGATCCACAAGTATCGGCCGTTCCACGAGCAGATCCGTGTCGATCTGCCCGACCGCACCTGGCCGGCGAAGCGCATCGAGACGGCGCCCCGCTGGTGCGCTGTCGATCTGCGGGACGGCAACCAGGCGCTCATCGATCCGATGAGTCCCGAGCGCAAGCGCGTGATGTTCGAGCTGCTCGTGAAGATGGGGTACAAGGAGATCGAGGTCGGGTTCCCGAGCGCGAGCCAGACCGACTTCGACTTCGTGCGCCAGCTGATCGAGGACGGCTTGATCCCCGACGACGTGACGATCCAGGTGCTGACGCAGGCTCGCGAGCACCTCATCAAGCGCACGTACGAAGCGATCGCTGGCGCGAAGCAGGCGATCGTCCACCTGTACAACTCGACGAGCATCCTGCAGCGTGAGGTGGTCTTCCGCACCGACCGCCAGGGCATCATCGACATCGCACTCGAGGGCGCGCGCCTGTGCCGCCAGTACGAGCAGACCATCCCCGAGACGGCCGTCTACTACGAGTACTCGCCCGAAAGCTACACCGGCACCGAGCTCGAGTTCGCCGTCGACGTCTGCAACCAGGTCATCGAGATCTTCGAGCCGACGCCCGACCGCAAGGTCATCATCAACCTGCCGGCAACCGTCGAGATGGCCACGCCGAACGTGTACGCCGACTCGATCGAGTGGATGAGCCGTCACCTCGCGCATCGCGAGAACGTCGTGCTGTCGCTGCATCCCCACAACGACCGTGGCACCGCGATCGCTGCCGCGGAGCTCGGCTACATGGCCGGCGCCGACCGCATCGAGGGCTGCCTGTTCGGAAACGGGGAGCGCACCGGCAACGTCGACCTCGTCGCGCTCGGCATCAACCTGTTCACGCAGGGCATCGACCCGCAGATCGACTTCAGCGACGTCGACGGCATCAAGCGCACGGTCGAGTACTGCAACCAGCTGCCCGTGCCCGAGCGGAGCCCGTGGGCCGGAGACCTCGTGTTCACCGCGTTCAGCGGCTCGCACCAGGACGCCATCAAGAAGGGCTTCGAGGCGATGTCCGCACGTGCGGCTGCCGACGGCGTCTCGATCGACGAGATCGAGTGGGCGGTGCCCTACCTGCCCGTCGACCCTAAGGACCTCGGTCGTTCGTACGAAGCCGTGATCCGGGTCAACTCGCAGTCGGGCAAGGGCGGCGTCGCCTACCTGCTGAAGACCGACCACGCCCTGGATCTGCCGCGCAAGCTGCAGATCGAGTTCTCGGGAGTCGTGCAGGAGAAGACGGATGCCGAGGGCGGCGAGGTCACGAGCGAGCAGATCTGGTCGATCTTCACCGACGAGTACCTGCCCGCACCGGCCGACGACGACAAGTGGGGCCGGTTCGAGCTGCTCGGCACCCGCACGCAGAGCGACATGTCGGGTGATGTCCGGCTCGACGTCACACTGCGCGACGGTGACGAGCACGACGATGTGTCCGGTGTCGGCAACGGCCCGATCGCGGCGTTCCTCGCGGTGCTGCGCGACCGCGGCTTCGACATCTCGCTCTACGACTACGTCGAGCACACGCTGAGCTCGGGTGGCGACGCTCAGGCGGCGGCCTACGTCGAGCTGCAGGTCGATGACCAGCGACTCTGGGGTGTCGGCATCGACGGCGACATCTCGACGGCGAGCCTCAAAGCCGTCGTATCGTGCGTCAACCGCGCGATCCGCACCCGCGAGCGCTCGTCGGAGCTGACCGCGGTCTGAGGATCGTCGCACCGCCGCGAGGGCGGCCTCGCTGGTCGGTCGGGGCCGCCCCCGCTCCGTCGTCAGCCTTCCGCCCGGCGGGCCTCCGGACGCCGACCGATCAGCGGATGGGCCACGACCCGTCGACGTCGGCGTCGATCCGTCCGATGCTCACGAAGTATTCGGTGAGACTCTCCGCCTGGGCCCGCGCCCAGCCGACCTGGCGGGTGTGAAGCTCGGCGGCGGTCGACGGCAGCCCATCGGCAAACCGCTCGGCGAGAATCTGCGCGACGCGCCCCGCTGCGATCGCATCTGCGGATGCCTCGTGCGCCCCGGTGAGCGTGACGGCGTAGTGCTCGGCGACGACCGACAGCGTGCGCTTCCCGCGGCGGTAGCGGTCGTACCGTTTGTCGATGACGAGCGGATCGATGACGGGGGAGGGCGAGTGGATCGCATCGATCCTGTGCCGGAGCGCTTCGTACTTGAGCATCGAGAAATCGAACGGCGCGTTGTACGCCACGACCGGGATGCCGGCGTCGAACAGGCCCCGCAGGGCGGCGACGACTTCCGCGACCACGTCGGCCGCGGGCCGTCCGTGCCGACGGGCATGCTCGGTCGTGATGCCGTGGATCGCCGCCGCGCCATCGGGGATATCGATTCCCGGGTCGGCCAGCCAGCTGTCGGCCCGCACCGGTGTTCCGTCGGCGTCGAGGACGCCGACGTGCGCCGTCACGATGCGATCCACGGTGACGTCGACGCCCGTTGTCTCCAGATCGAAGACCCCGACCACCTGGCACCATTCGGGTGCCGAGCAGGGCCACAGGTCGAGTTCGGGCGTGGCGACGACGAGAGGGCGATCCGGCTCCACGCAATCGAGGCTACGGCTCGGGTCGGACACGCCGGATCCGACGCGCCGCCTCCGTAGACTCGACGGGTGCCGACCGTCTCTCCGTACGACTCCCTGCTCGCGCGCATCCCGGTGCGCCGCCTCGAGACCGAGGTCCTCGGCGGAACGACCGCGTACTGGGTCTACGGGCGCGACGAGGCACCTCTGACGCTCCTGGCGGTCCACGGGTTCCGGGGAGAGCATCACGGTCTCGAGCCCGTCGTCGCGCACCTCGGCGACGTGCGCGTCATCATGCCCGACCTGCCGGGTTTCGGCGAGACCCCAGCGATACCGGGCCGCGAACACGACCTGCAGACATACGCCGACTGGCTCACCGCCTTCGCGGCCGCCGTCGCTCCCGGGGCAGTGGTGGTCGGCCACTCGTTCGGCTCCATCGTCTCCGCCGCTGCGGTGGCGGGCGGGCTTCCTGCCCCCCGAATGATCCTCATCAACCCCATCGGCGCGCCCGCCCTCGAGGGACCCCGTGGGGTCTTCACGCGCCTCGCTGTCTGGTATTACCACGTCGGGGCGCGCCTCCCGCGGCGAGTGGGCGAAGCGTTGCTGCGCAATCGCCTCATCGTCCGGGTGATGAGCCTCGCGATGGTCAAGACGCGAGATCGGACCCTGCGCCGGTTCGTCCATGAGCAGCACGACACGTACTTCTCGAGCTTCGCCGATCGCGACGTGCTCCGCGACGCGTTCGTGACGTCCGTCTCGAACGACGTCCGCGCGTTCGCTCCGCGCATCTCTCAGCCGACCCTGCTCGTCGCCGCCGTTCAGGACGACATCACCCCGATCGAGGCCGAACGCCGGCTGCGCGAGCTGTTCCCCGTGGCCGAGCTGGTTGAGATCGACGGCGTGGGGCACCTCATCCATTACGAGAAGCCCCGCGAGGCCGCCGCCGCGATCAGGCGGTTTCTCGCGCTTTCCGACGACGGTACGCGTTGACGTTCATGCGGTTGCCGCAGTTGCCGGTGTCGCAGTAGCGCTTCGAACCGTTCTTGGAGAAATCGACGTAGACCGCCGCGCAGTCGTCGGCGGCGCAGATCCGCACGCGGTCGTACGCGTCGGCGCGGATGACGTCGACGAACGCCATACCGGCCTCCACGAGCACGCGCGTCGCCAGGGGCGCGTCGTCGGGAGTCGCGTGGATATGCCAGTCGTATCCGTCGTGGATCACCAGCTGAGGCTGCGCGCGACCGTCGCGCAGCATCGCGTTCACGTGGGGCACGGCGGAGTCCCGGTCGAGCTCCCAGAGCTCATGGAGGCGCGGCCGGATGCCGCGCATCGCCTGCAGCTCCGCCTCGTCGCGCACGATCGCGCCGGTGAAGGCGAACTCGGTGAGAAAGGCATCCAGGTCGTCCCCGTCGACGAGCGTGTCGGCGGCGTCCGCGCTCGTGAGCGGGAGCGTGTTGACCAGCGCAGCCGTCGCGCGCAGCGACAATTCCGTGTCATGGATGAAGACCACGTTGACTCCTGACGATCGCGAGCGTTACTGTCACGAGTGTAGATAACTTTCACCCCTGACCACCGAGGCTGCCGATGACGAACCCGACCGCGCCCCTGCCCATCATCGCAGGCGCACCGGAGACACCGCCCACTGGCGTCCCGGGCAGGCGAACCGCGGGCATGGCCATGGCCATCGCCTCCGCGCTGGCGTTCTCGTCGAGTGGTCCGCTCGTGAAGCCGCTCCTCGAGAACGGCTGGTCGCTCGGCGCCGCGCTGTTCATCCGGATCGGCGTCGCAGCCCTCGTGCTGTCGCCGTTCCTGATTCGCGCGATCGCTCGGGAACGGCACTTCCTGCGCCGGCACGGACTCGCGTTGATCGCTTTCGGTGCGATGCCCGTCGTCGGTTGCCAGTTGTTCTACTTCTCAGCGATGCAGCGGATGCCGGTCGCCGTCGCCCTCCTCATCCAGTATCTGGCGCCCGTCCTCCTGGTGATCTGGGTATGGCTCACCACCCGCCGCCGACCGTCACCGACGGTGATCGCCGGTTCCGTCGTCGCCATGGCGGGTCTGGTGCTGGTCGTCGACATCGCCGGAGCCCGTTTCGACTTCTGGGGCACTCTCCTCGCCCTCGGTGCCGCCCTCTGCACGTGCGTGTACTTCGTCATGGCCGAGCGCACCGGCGACACGCTGCCGCCCCTCGTCCTGGCCGCCGGAGGCATGGTCATCGCGAGCGCGATCATCGGCACCCTCCTTCTCACGGGCTTCCTGCCCTTCGCGACGAGCACCGTGCTCGCAGACGTCGTCGGGATGCAGCTGCCGCCCATCGTCGTCCTGCTCTGGGTGGGCGCCGCGACCGGGACCGCCTACGCCCTGGGAGTCTCCGCGGTTCCGCGCACGGGGTCGCGTCTGGCATCGTTCATCGGTCTCTCGGAGGTTCTGTTCGCACTCGGCTTCGCGTGGCTGCTCCTGGCCGAGGCGCCCGCGCCGGTCCAGTTCGTCGGCGGGGCGCTCATCCTCGTCGGTGTGGTCCTCGTGCGGCTCGACGCCGAACGCGCACCGGCAGCCGTCAGCCCGCGCGCCCCTCAGCGAGCAGCGGCTTGACCCGGTGCGGGATCACGTCGTCCATGATGAGCGAGGTCTCCGTGCGTTCGACCCCATCGATGGCGAGGATGCGCGCGTCAACGGCGAAAAGGTGCTGCGTGTCGCGCGCGACCACGCGGACCATCAGGTCGACCTGACCGCTCAGCCCCTGAGCCTGCAGCACCTCGGGGATGGTTGCGAGCTCCTGCGCGATACGGGGCAGGTCGGGCTGACGGAGCACGACGCTGATGAGCGCCTCGATCGGGAAGCCGAGAGCACGCATCGAGATCGACCGCTCGTACGAGAGGAAGACACCCGACTGCTCCAGCCGTGCCATCCTCCCCTGGACCGTGTTGCGTGACATGCGCAGGCGCTCGGCGAGCGCGACCACCGTCGCGCGGGGGTCATCGGCGAGAGCTTCGAGCAACGCGAGGTCGACGCGGTCGTGCATGGTCATGATGCTGGACGATACACCGCTCGGAGCCCCACCTCGGAGCATCGCCTCTCGCGGCGAGCGACGGGGCGGCGGCAGGGTCAGATCGTCGCGAGCGCGGGGGAGTCGATGAGGCGCAGACGCTCGCGCTCCATGACGAAGGTGTGGGCCGATCCGTTGGCGAGGCGGACTCCCTGCAACGGGAACTCCTCTGCGGTCGCATGCCGGATGACCTCACGGATGAGGGCGCCGTGCGCGACGACGATCAGCGGCACCGCGATCGGTGCCGTGGTGGCACGCGCATCGCGGACGGCCCGCTCGAGCCCGCGCAGCGCCCGCTCGCGGACCACCGGCCACGGCTCCGCGTTCGGCACGTCGGCCACGGCCCATTCGCCCCAGCGAGCGTGGAACTCCTCGACCCCGACGCCCTCGGCATCCCCGTAGCCGCGCTCCCGCAGCTCCGGATAGGTGCGCGGCGCAGCGGCCCCCAGCCCGTCTGCGATGATCCGAGCCGTCTCGGCTGCGCGCGAGAGGTCGCTGGAGGCAACGACCGCATCCCCGTCGAGCGACTCCCGCAGGGCGGCGGCGACAGCGCGAGCCTGCTCACGTCCGGTGTCGTTGAGGGGGATGTCGGTGGAGCCCTGGATCCGCCGTTCACGATTCCAGTCGGTCTCACCATGGCGCACGAGGGTCAGGATGGTCACCTCTCGACCCTACGCTGACGGTCGTCCGACCTCGACCTCACCGCCGGGACGGCAGCGCGTCGGCCAACACACGCAGGACATGACTCGTGCCGTCATCGATCTTGACGGTTGCCTTCGGGTCGGAGCGCGTCGCGCCTCGGTTGATGATGACCACCGGGAGCTTGCGGCGGCGTGCGCGCTCGACGAGCCGGACGCCCGAGTTGACCACCAGCGACGACCCGGCGACGATGAGCGCGCCGCTCGTGCGCACCAGCTGCTCGGCCTCCGCGAACTTCTCACGCGGCACGAACTCGCCGAAGAAGACGACATCCGGTTTCAGCATGCCACCGCAGACCGTGCACGTGGGCACGATGAAGCCGTCGCTCGTCGCGGGCAGGACGTCGCCGTCGGGGCCCAGCTCGACGTTCTCGGGGACCGTGATCCACGGATTGTCCCGTTCCACGCGCTCGGCGAGATCGCGCCGGTCGAAGACCTGACCGCAGTGCAGGCAGAACACGCGTCGCATCGTTCCGTGCAGCTCGACCACCCGGCTGCTTCCGGCCCGCAGATGCAGACCGTCGACGTTCTGCGTGATGACGCCCGTGACGACGCCGGAGCGCTCGAGATCCGCCAGCGCCGCATGCCCGTCGTTCGGTCGCGCCGCCGCGAAAGCCTGCCAGCCGAGATGGCTGCCGACCCAGTACCGCCGACGCGCGTCAGCGCTCGCGAGGAACTGCTGCGCCGTCATGGGCGTGCGCACCGGCGCTCCGGCGCCGCGGTAGTCCGGGATGCCCGAGTCGGTCGACACGCCGGCTCCAGTGAGCACCGCGATGCGACGGCCCGCGAGTACCTGCAGGGCGTTGTCGATCTCGTCGCCCGCGGGCGTCTCGAGGTCGGGGTTCGTCACAGTCCCACTCTACGAGCGTCAGCGCATCGCCCGGGCGACGTGACAGGCTGAGACAGTGCCCGTGATCCGCATCGACGACGCCACCGACCCCCGCCTCTCGGACTACCGCGACCTGACCGATGTCGCGCTGCGCCGGGTGCTCGAGCCCGCAGGCGGCCTCTACATCGCCGAGTCGGCGAAGGTCATCTCTCGCGCTCACGCAGCAGGGCACCGCGCGCGCTCGTTCCTCGTGCAGGAGAAATGGCTTCCGGATGTGGCCGACCTCGCAGGCGACGCGACGGTCTTCGTCGTCTCGGACGAGGTCGCCGAGCAGGTGACCGGTTACGCCGTGCACCGCGGAGCCCTCGCCGCCATGCACCGGCCCGTCACGGCACCGGTCAGTGAGATCGTCGCGGACGCCCGGCTCGTGCTGGTGCTCGAGGACATTGTCGACCACACGAACGTCGGCGCCGCCTTCCGAGCTGCCGCCGGTCTGGGGGCCGATGCGGTGCTCGTGAGCGAGCGCTGCGCCGACCCCCTCTACCGCCGCAGCGTCCGCGTCAGCATGGGCACGGTCTTCCAGGTGCCGTGGACGCGTCTGCCGGCCTGGCCGGAGGCGGCGCCGCTGCTCCACGAGGCCGGTCTCCACCTCGCCGCCCTCGCCCTCGCGGACGGCGGCGTCCCGCTCGATGAGTTCGCCGCAGCGCGGCCCGATCGGGTGGCACTGCTCATGGGGACCGAGGGCGACGGGCTCAGCCGGCGCGCCCTCGCGGTCGCCGACACCGTCGTCACCATCCCGATGGCCGGCGGAGTGGACTCCCTCAACGTCGCCGCGGCCGCCGCGGTGTCGCTCTGGGCCCTGCGCTGATCAGTCGGGGTCGTCGGCGCGCCGCAGGACGGGCAGCGGCTCGGGCCGCTTGGCGGTGATGTGGTCGCCCGAGGACTGATGCCGGAGCCGGCGCAGCACCCACGGCATGAGGTACTCGCGAGCCCAGACGAGGTCGTTCGCGCGGGCCGCCCGCCAGGTCAGCACCGGTGTCGTGTCGGGCTGCATCGGTTGCAGGTCGTTGGGCACGTTGAGCGCCCGCAGCACCATGCGCGCAACCTCGTGGTGGCCAAGCGAGTTGTAGTGCAGCCGGTCGTCGTCGAAGAAGCGCATGTCCTGCACCTCTTTCAGCGCCCACTGATCGGCGACGATCGCGTCGTAACGGTCGGCGATCGCCCGGATGTTCTCGTTGTAGATCGCCACCCGGCCGCGGATGCCGCGGAAGACCGGGGTGAAGTTGGTGTCGATGCCGGTGAAGAGCACGAGCGTCGCGCCCGTCGACGACAGGCGTACGACGGCATCTTCGAACTGCTGCGCAACGGCGTCGGGGTCGGACCCCGGTCGGATGACGTCGTTGCCGCCCGCCGAGAAGGTGACCAGGTCGGGCTTGAGCGCGAGTGCGGGCTCGATCTGATCCGCCACGATCTGGCCGATGAGCTTGCCCCGGACGGCGAGATTCGCGTACGCGAAGTCGGGCACCTGTGAGCTGAGCACCTCGGCCACGCGGTCGGCCCAGCCGCGGTGCCCGCCGGGGCTGCCGGGCTCGGGGTCGCCGATTCCCTCGGTGAACGAGTCGCCGATCGCGACCATGCGACGCCACGGGTGAGCGGTCTCGTTCGGCACATAGGGTGTGCGCCGCGTGTCCTCGGATGGCTCGTTGTTTCTCATGACCCTCCTCGAAGCTCCGTACCTGCCACGCTATCTCGTGCCGGGCGATCGTGTGGGTGGGGTCGTTTAAGGTGGTCCATCGTGACAGAGGACCCCCAGGAGCATTTCGGAAGCTTCGCCGCAGAACACCTGTCACCCTCGTTCCCGCAGCGTGCGCCGTGGGGTACCGCTCAGCGCCTGCGTGCGTGGCAGGCAGAGGCGCTGGACCAGTACTTCGGCGCCGACGGCCCGGAGGGTGTCGGACGCGGACCGCGCGACTTCCTCGCCGCTGCGACCCCCGGCGCCGGTAAGACGACGTTCGCTCTCCGCCTGGCGTCGGAGCTGCTGCGCCGTGACGTTGTCGATCGCATCATCGTGGTCGCCCCCACCGAGCACCTCAAGACGCAGTGGGCGGATGCCGCGGGCCGAGTCGGCATCCGTCTCGATCCGCGTTTCAGCAACCGCCACGGGATGCCGTCGCGGCAGTACCACGGCGTCGCGGTGACCTACGCGCAGGTCGCGGTGAAGGCATCCGTCCACCAGCGGCTGACGATGGATGCCCGCACGCTGGTCATCCTCGACGAGGTCCATCACGGCGGCGACGCGCTGAGCTGGGGCGATGCGCTGCGCGAGGCCTACGGCAGGGCGACGCGACGTCTGCTTCTCTCGGGAACACCGTTCCGAAGCGACACCGCTCCGATTCCGTTCGTGGAGTATCACCCGAACGAGAAGGGCATCCGCCTCTCCAAGACGGACTTCAACTACGGCTACGGACGCGCCCTCGCCGACGGTGTCGTGCGCCCTGTGCTGTTCCTCGTCTACGCCGGCCACATGAAGTGGCGGACGAAGACCGGCGACGAATTCGAGGCCCACCTCGGCCAGGACAACACGAAGGACATCACCTCGCAGGCGTGGCGCACCGCGCTGAACCCCGAGGGCGACTGGATCCCCGCCGTGCTGAGGTCTGCAGACCGTCGCCTGAGCGAGGTGCGCCAGGACGTGCCCGACGCCGGCGGCCTCGTCATCGCGACGGACCAGACGGCGGCGCGGGCGTATGCGGAGATCCTGCATCAGATCACCGGCGAGGCGCCGACCGTCGTGCTGTCGGACGACAAGTCCGCGTCGGGCAACATCGAGATCTTCGCGCAGTCGACCACCCGGTGGATGGTCGCGGTGCGCATGGTGTCCGAGGGCGTCGACGTTCCGCGGCTCGCGGTGGGCGTCTACGCCACGTCCTCCTCGACCCCGCTGTTCTTCGCGCAGGCGATCGGGCGTTTCGTCCGGGCTCGTCGTCGCGGCGAGACGGCGAGCGTCTTCCTCCCAAACGTGCCCGTCCTGCTCAACCTCGCCGCTGAGATGGAGCGTCAGCGCGACCACGCGCTCGACCGAGAGGCAGGCGACGACGACGGCCTCGAAGACACCCTCCTCGCCGAGGCGGAGAGCGAGGACAAGGCCTCCGACGAGCTCACCCAGGAGTTCAGCTACCAGGCGCTCGGCTCCGTCGCCCACTTCGACCGCGTCCTCTTCGACGGCGCCGAGTTCGGCCAGCTCGCGGTGCCCGGCACGCCCGAGGAGGAGGAGTTCCTGGGCATCCCCGGACTTCTCGAGCCCGAGCACGTGCACGAGCTGCTCATGCAGCGCCAGTCGCGGCAGACCAAGCACCGGCACAGCCGCGAGGCACGCGAGAGCGCAGCGGGTGCCGCATCCGGCGGGGATGCTCCCAGCGCCGAGTCGACACTGCCCGAGCCGTTGCACCGGTCGCTGAAGGAGCAGCGACAGCTCCTGAACAGCCTCGTCGGCCTGTACGCCCGCCAGAGCGGTGAGCCGCACGGCCAGATCCACGCCGAGCTTCGTCGCGTGTGCGGCGGACCGGCTGTGTCGCATGCGACCGTGGCCCAGCTCCAGGCGCGCATCGCGGTCCTGCGATCACGCGTGAGATCGTGACGTCGTCGGCGCGCCACGCCCGGCGTGCCGACGATTCTCCGCCCCGCCGGTGACGTGTTAGTGTTGTTCCTCGGTTGGGAACAACTGAAAAACACTGCGCGGGTGGCGGAATAGGTAGACGCGCTAGCTTGAGGTGCTAGTGCCCGTATAGGGCGTGGGGGTTCAAGTCCCCCCTCGCGCACAGTGAGAGAAGGGCTCCGGAAACGGAGCCCTTCGTCATTTCCCGGAACGGTTCACGACTACCGTGGAGAGCATGTCCGAGTACGACGATCTGCCCGAGGTCGCCCGCGTCGCGCGGGATCTGATCCGCTTCGACACGACCAACTTCGGCGAGGGGCGCTCGCGCGGCGAACGCGAAGCGGCCGAGTACGTGGGGGCCTATCTCGAGGCGCTCGGACTTCGACCCGAGTACTACGAGCCGATCCCGCGGCGCACGAACGTCTCTGTGCGCATACCGGGTCGCGACAGCGCGAAGCCGGCTCTCGTCCTGCACGGCCACCTCGACGTCGTGCCGGCCGTGGCGGAAGACTGGAGCGTCGACCCGTTCGCGGGCGTCGTCCGCGACGGGATGCTGTGGGGTCGCGGCGCCGTGGACATGAAGGACATGGACGCGATGATCCTCACGTCCGTGGCCGAGCTCCTGCGCGCGGGGGAGCAGCCCGAGCGCGATCTCGTCGTCACGTTCTTCGCCGACGAGGAGAACGGCGGGGTCGAGGGATCGCAGCTCGTCGTGCGCGATCGGCCCGAGTGGTTCGCCGGTGCGACCGAGGCCATCAGCGAGGTCGGCGGATACTCGATCGGCGTCGACGGGCACCGGGCATACCTGCTGCAGGTCGGCGAGAAGGCCCTCGTCTGGCTGCGGCTCCACGCCACCGGACGAGCGGGCCACGGCAGCCGGCTGCATCCGGAGAACGCCATCACGCGTCTGTCCGAGGCCGTCGCGAAGCTCGGTCGCGCGCACTGGCCGATCGAGCTCACGCGCACGACCCGACGACTCGTCGACGACCTCGCGGCGCTCAGTGGCCGGGACGCGTCGGATCCGGATGCCGTCGCCGACGCGACCGGGCCGACGTCCGCGTTCCTCGCGTCGACCTTCCGGACCACGACGAATCCGACGGGTCTGACCGCGGGGTACAAGCACAACGTCATCCCCGATGCCGCGTCCGCTGCGATCGACGTGCGCACGCTCCCGGGACAGGAGGATGCGGTGCTGGCGGAGATCCAGCGAATCGTCGGCGACGACATCCGTATCGAGATCGTGCATCGCGACATCGGCCTCGAGGTCCCCTTCGCGGGGTCGCTCGTCGACACCATGGTCGGCGCGCTCGGCCGACACGATCCCGGCGTGCCCGTGCTGCCGTACCTCATGGGCGGCGGCACCGACAACAAGGCGCTGTCCGAGCTCGGCATCGCAGGATTCGGCTTCGCGCCGTTGCGCCTCCCGGCCGACATGGACTTCACGGGTATGTTCCACGGTGTCGACGAACGCGTCCCGATCGACGCGCTCGTCTTCGGGCAGCGCGTGCTCATCGATCTCATCCGCACGTACTGAAAGGCCGCCCATGCAGCTCCTCGAGGCCATCATCCTGGGCATCGTCCAGGGTCTGACCGAGTTCCTGCCGATCTCCTCGAGCGCCCACCTGCGCATCGTGGGGGAGTTCCTGCCGTCCGCGCAGGACCCCGGCGCCACCTTCACCGCGATCACTCAGATCGGGACCGAACTGGCCGTGCTGGTGTACTTCTGGAAGAAGATCACCCGCATCATCGGTCGCTGGTTCCGCTCGTTCAACGGTTCGGTCCCGCGTGACGATGCCGACGTTCGTCTCGGCTGGATCGTCATCATCGGTACCCTGCCGATCGGCGTTCTCGGGTTCCTGTTCCAGGACGTCATCCGCGACACCTTCCGCAATCTCTGGCTCGTCGCGATCGTGCTCATCGTCTTCGGCCTCATCCTCGGGGCGGCCGACGCGCTCGGGCGACGCGTCCGGACCGAGAAGGACCTGACGTACGGTCACGGTCTGGCCCTCGGGTTCGCGCAGGCGCTCGCGCTCATCCCGGGCGTATCGCGCTCGGGCGCCACCACGACGATGGGGCTCGCGCTGGGGTACACCCGGCCCGCGGCCGCAGAGGTCGCGTTCCTCCTCGCCGTGCCGGCCGTGTTCGGCAGCGGTCTCTACGAGCTGCTGCAGGCGATCCGTGAGCCGGGAGCGTCGGTGTTCTCGCTCGTCGACACCGCCGTGGCCACCGTCGTCGCCTTCGGCGTGGGACTCGCCGTGATCGCCTTCCTGATGCAGTACCTCAAGCGCGGCAGCTTCCTGCCGTTCGTGCTCTATCGTGTCGGGCTCGGAGCGGTGCTGATCGTTCTGCTCTCGCTCGGAGTCCTGCAGGCGTACTGAGCCGGCCGGACGGTCGCGGCGCGCGTCTCAGCGATGCGGGCCGCGACCGAGGCCACGGCCGTCGCCGCCGTCGCCCCGGTGCCGGAGGTACCTCTCGAACTCCTGCGCGATGGCGTCCCCCGAAGCTTCGGGGGAGTCCCACGTGTCGCGGGTCTGCTCCAGCTGACGGATGTACTCCGTCATCTCCTCGTCGTCAGCCGCCGCGGCGTCGATGGTCGCCTCCCAGGCGAGCGCATCACCCGGCAGCGAGCCGCGGGCGACCTTGGCGCCCGTGATGCCCTCGAGCTTGTCGAGAAGCGCCAGGGTCGCTTTCGGCGACGGCGAGTGGCCCGCGACGTAGTGCGGCACGCTCGCCCACAGTGCCGCCGTAGGGATCCCGGCCTCCTCCGCCGCAGCGGCGATGACCGACAGGATGCCGACGGGGCCTTCGTAGGTCGAGCGCTCGAGACCGAGCGCCGTGCGCAGCTCTTCGTTGTCGCTTCCGCTGAAGACGGTGATGGGACGAGTGTGGGGAACGTCGCTCATCATCGAGCCGAGCGCGACCACACCGGTGATGTCCTCGCTCAGCGCCGCATCCACCAGCTCGGCCGCGAACGACTTCCAGGCACGCGCTGGTTCGGCGCCGCTGAGGACCCATAGACGCGTGCCGCGTGCCGTCGCGCGCGGTCGCCAGATCGTCGCATCCGGCCATTTCAGCGAGCGGCGGCCGTCAGCGTCGGCCTGGACGTGCGGCCGCGTGTACATGTAGTCGAAGTACAGTTCGGGATCGACCGAGTAGACGGCGTCATAGGGACGGGATTCGCGAAGCTGTGTCGCGGCGGCGGTCGCGGCTTCGCCGGCATCGTTCCACCCGTCGAACGCGACCACGAGGACGCGGCGTCCCAGACTGTTCAACCCGTCCTCCGTTCCGAGCCGGCTCGCTCTGCGCGAGCGGGTCTGCTCCACGATACGCCGAGGCCAGCGCATGCGGGTCGGGCCACGCGGCGTCTCACCCCTGCATCGGTAACATGGTGCGGATGACTTCTCGTTCCCCTGCCGCGGTCCTCTGGGACATGGACGGCACGCTCGTCGACACCGAACCGTACTGGATGGCGGCCGAGGGTCCGCTCGTCGAGAGCTTCGGGGGAGTGTGGACGCCCGAGCAGGCGCTCAGCCTCGTCGGACTCGGGCTCGAGGACTCCGCGCGCATCCTGCAGAATGCCGGTGTCCGGATGCAGACGCGCGAGATCATCGACCACCTCACCGAGACGGTCTCGGGTCAGTTGCGCCGCGGCGGCACTCCGTTCCGCCCGGGTGCGCGCGAGATGCTCTCCGGGCTCCGCGAAGCCGGGATCAAGACGGCGCTCGTGACCATGTCGATGCGCAGCATGGCCGACACAGTCGTGTCGTCTATCCCGTTCGAGGCGTTCGACGTCGTCATCGCCGGCGACGAGGCGGCACGCCCCAAGCCGTTCCCCGACCCCTACCTCCAGGCGTGCGCAGCGCTCGGGGTCGATGTCGCCGACACCGTCGCCATCGAGGACTCACCCAACGGCCTGCGTTCGGCGGTCGCCTCCGGCGCCGTCGCACTCGGAGTACCGCTGATGGTCCCACTGCACGGCCTCGGTGCTCACGCTCTCTGGGACTCCCTCGCGGGGCGCTCGGTGGCAGACCTGGCCGATCTCTTCACCCGCCACCGACTCGGAGCTTCCGCATGACCGACGACCTCCAGCCCCGCGGCCCCTTCCGTTACGGCGACCGCGTCCAGCTGACCGGCCCCAAGGGACGGATGCACACGATCACCCTCCGAGAGGGCGGCGAGTTGCACACCCACCACGGCGTGCTGCGCCACGAGGTCCTCGTCGGCCAGCCCGACGGGTCGGTGGCGACCAACAGCGGTGGGCACGAGTACCTGGCACTCCGCCCCCTGCTGCGCGACTTCGTGATGTCGATGCCCCGTGGTGCCGCGATCGTGTACCCGAAGGATGCGGCTCAGATTCTGGCCGCGGCCGACATCTTTCCCGGCGCCACCGTCGTCGAGGCCGGTGTCGGCTCGGGCGCGCTGTCGCTCTGGCTGCTTCGGGCGATCGGCGACCACGGACGGCTCGTGTCATTCGAGCGACGCGCCGAGTTCGCAGAGGTCGCCGAGGCGAACGTCGCCACGTTCACAGGCGGTACCCCCGCGAACTGGTCGGTCATCGTCGGCGATCTCGTCGAGAGCCTGCCCGACGCCGTCGAGCCGGGGACGGTCGACCGGGTGGTCCTCGACATGCTCGCGCCGTGGGAGTGCATCGACGCCGTCGCCGACGCGCTCGCCCCCGGGGGCGTCGTGCTCTGCTACGTCGCCACTGCTACCCAGCTCAGCCGTGTCGCCGAGTATCTCCGCGGCACGGGCCTGTTCACCGATCCCGACGCGTCCGAGACGATGATCCGCGGCTGGCACGTCGAGGGTCTGGCCGTGCGCCCGGACCACCGGATGGTGGCTCACACCGGATTCCTCATCACCGCCCGCCGCCTCGCTCCGGGGGCCATCCCGCCCGATGTCCGGAAGCGCGCGCTGAAGAAGCCGTCGTACGACGATGCGGACGTCGAGATCTGGACGCCGGGAGCCGTCGGCGACCGCGAGATCACGGACAAGAACCTCCGCAAGCGCGTCCGCGAAGCGCAGCGGGCCGCGCGGAGCTCGCTCTCCGTTCCGGACGGGCACGACGACGACTCCGCGTAGACTGCTGCGGTGCGTAGGATCATCGCCGCCGCCGGCGCTCTCTCTCTGACCGTGCTCGCCCTGACGGCCTGTGCCACGCCGTCCTCGGGCTCAGCGTCGTGCACGCGGGACGTGTCCGAGTCCTCGGCCCTCGATCTCGTCGACGTCAGCGACAGCCCCGTCGGCACGAAGCCCACCGTCGCCCTCTCGGCGCCGGTCCACGTCGACGGTCTCGCAGCACGCGACACCGTGACGGGAGACGGTCGTGCGGTGACGAGCGACGCACAAGACGTCGTCTTCGACCTCACGGTCCTCGACGGGTCATCGGGTGCGCCGATCGCGGCATCGGGATACACCGGCGAGCTGTCGGAGGTTTACCCGCTCGACAGCTGGGATGCCACATTCCCGGGCCTCGTCGACGCCCTGCACTGCGCGACCGAAGGCTCGCGCGTCGTGATGGCGCTCGGCCCGGACGAGGTGACGGCCGACACTCGTGCACGGTTCGGCATGGCGGAAGACGCCACGACGGTCGTCGTCCTCGATCTGCAGAAGGTGTATCTCGCCGCCGCTGACGGTGCCGAGCAGTTCAACGATCGGGCCGGCATGCCCTCGGTCGTGGTCGCTCCTGACGGACGCCCCGGCATCGTCATCCCCGACAACGACCCGCCCAGCGACCTCGCGATCGAGGTGCTGAAGAAGGGCGACGGTGAAGAGGTCACCGGCGATGTGCCGGTGCGCGTGCACTACACCGGCGTGACGTGGGCCGACAAGAAGGTCTTCGACAGCACGTGGGGTCAGGGCGCGCAGCCGATGGAGCTCGACAAGACGATCCCCGGGTTCGCCGAAGCGCTCCGAGGCCAGACCGTCGGCTCGCAGATCCTCGTGGTGATCCCGCCCGACCAGGGTTACGGCGACACGGCCCAGGGCGGCATCCCCGCCGATTCGACGCTCGTGTTCGTCGTCGACATCCTCGGCCTCGACGCCGCGTCCTGAGTCGGGGGACGACGGCCACGCCTAGAATCGAAGGCGTGTCCGTCTCGCCCACTCGCGTTCCGCCCGAGGAACGCCTGGTCAATCTCGTCGTCGCCCTCATGGCGACCGAGCAGGGCGTGACGAAAGACACCATCCTGGGTTCGGTCTCCGGTTATCGAGAGCAGGCAGAAGCGGGCGCCCGACGCGAAGCGCTCGAGAAGATGTTCGAACGCGACAAGGAGAACCTGCGCGGTTTGGGCGTCCCGATCGAGACGATCGGCGACTATGCCGACCCCGACGACCTACGCGAAGCGCGCTACCGGATCCCGCCGACGGAGTACGAGCTGCCCGCAGACATCGGCTTCACCCCAGCCGAGCTCGCTGTGCTGACGCTGGCCGGGGGAGTGTGGGGCGAGCAGACGCTCTCGGCGGGCGCTCGGTCGGGACTGCGGAAGATCCGCTCCCTCGGGATCGAGGTCGATGAGCCGATCATCGGCTTCGCCCCGCGACTCGATCTTCACGACTCGTCTTTCCTGCCGTTGCAGCGCGCCATCGAGCAGGCTCGCGAGGTGGAGTTCGACTATCTGCGCCCGGGGTCCGATCGGCCGCGACGACGACGTGTGCGGCCTCTCGCGCTCGTCGAGTTCGAGGCACGCTGGCACCTGTTCGGGTGGGATGCCGGTGTCGATGCCGAGCGGACGTTCCTGCTGTCGCGCATCGTCGCGGACGTCGTCGTGACTCGGCAGAATTTCGACGCCGCGCTTCGTGCCGGCGCCGGAGAACGCGCCTTGTCGGGACTGCGCGACGTCGCCCACCGTCAGAGCGCCGACGTCACCGTCGTCCCCGGCACGGAGGCTGAGCTGCGGCTGCGCCGACGCTCTCTCGCCGAGGCCTCGAGCGGACGACGGCTGCGCATCCCCTTTGTGGATCTCGAGGTGTTCGCCGACGAGCTCGCCTCCTACGGACCGGAGGCGATGGTGCACGCGCCGGCCGATCTGCGCGACGCGGTCGTGCAGCGCCTCCGCGGTGCCCTTGACCGATCGGCGGTGACGTCGTGAGTGCCCAGCCCATCGTCGCAACCGACCGCGCGGCCCTGATCATGCAGCTCGTTCCGTACCTCATCGCCCAAGGAGAGGTGACGGTGGCCGACGCAGCGCGCGATTTCGACGTCGAGCCGCAGCAGATGCGCTCGATGGTCGAGAAGCTCACCGTGATCGGGCTTCCCGGCGAGGGCGGCTTCTGGCAGATGGCCAACGACCTCTTCGACATCGACTGGGACCTCCTCGACCGCGAGGACCGCATCGTCATCACCAACACCGTGGGGTTGCAGCGATCGCCGCGGCTCACCGCGCGCGAGGCCGCAGCGCTGCTCGCCGGTCTGCAGCTGGCGGCATCCGTCCCGGGTGTCGGCGACAGCGGTATCGTCCAGGGGCTCCTCGCCAAGCTCGCGCGCGGGGCGGGCCAGACTCCCGCCGACGTCATCGTCGCCCCGGCGCCGGTCGATGACGTTCGCGAGACGGTGGCGCGAGCGCTGCGCGAGCGCGTCGCCCTGGCGTTCACCTACACAGCACCGGACGGCGCGCCGACGACGCGCACCGTCGACCCGGTGAAGGTGACGATCTCCGCCGGCCGCTGGTACCTGCAGGGATGGTGCCACACACGTCGCGCGATGCGCACTTTCCACCTCGATCGCGTGACCGACCCGGCGCTCACCGAGATCCCGGCCCTTCACTCGACGGAGCCGGTGCCCGAGCTGTTCGAGCCGGGCGACGACGAGATCCTCGCCGAGATCCGCTACCCGCATCATGCGGCGACGATCGTGGGCGAATTCCTGACGAACGCAGAGGTGCGCGACGAGGGCGGATCGCAGACGGCGATGATCCGCGTCGCCGACCCCCGTTCGCTCAAACGACTGGTCGCCCGCAGCGGGGGGAGCATCGAGGTCCTCGCACCGGCCGAGGCCCGGCGTGCCGCCCGCGATTGGGCCCGAGCCGGTCTCGATCAGTACGCCTGAGACGGGCTTCCCGCCGGGTGCGCGGGTTAGACTGTGCGAAACGATCGATGGGGAGACTCAATGAGCAATCTGTTCGCAGGCCCGCACCTGTGGATCCTACTCATCGTCATTCTGCTGCTTTTCGGCGCTGCGAAGCTGCCGGCGCTGGCGAAGAGCATGGGACAGTCCGCCCGCATCTTCAAGGGCGAGATGAAGGCCATGAAGGAAGACGATGCCACGGCCGGCACCGCCGCCTCGACGACCGCTGACGTCGCGCCCGTCGAGAAGCCTGCGGACCCGAAGAGCGGTCCCGCAGCTCCCACACCGTAGCGCCGCGTGGTGACGGCTGAGCGCACGCGCTCAGGGGCGGACGGTGCGCCCCGGCGCGACAAGCGCATGTCCCTCGGGCAGCACCTCGTCGAGCTGCGGCGACGCCTCATCATCTCGGCGCTCGCCCTGGTGGTCTCGATGGTGGTGTCGTTCTTCCTCACCGACTGGATCATCTGGGCGATGACCGAGCCGATCCGCGTCGTCGCGGAGCAGCGAGGCGACACCGAAGCGGTGAAGCTCATGTACTCGACGATCACCGGACCGTTCGACATGCGCCTGCGCATCTCGTTCTCGGTCGGCATCATCCTCTCTGCTCCCATCTGGCTCTGGCAGATCTGGGCATTCCTCATGCCCGGACTGACCCGGAAAGAGATCCGGTACACGGTCGGATTCGTCTCGGCCGCGGTTCCCCTCTTCTTCGCCGGTGTCTACACCGGCTGGCTCGTCATGCCGCACATCGTCGAGATCATGGCGACGTTCTCGCCGGAGGCGTCGGCGAACTTCTACGAGGGCAAGTACTACTACGACTTCGTCTTCAAGCTCCTGCTCGTCGTCGGGGTCGCGTTCATCATTCCCGTGTTCCTCGTCGCGCTGAACTTCGCCGGCATCATGAGCGGGAAGGCGATCCTCAAGGGATGGCGCGTCGCCATCCTCATCGCCGTCGTCTTCTCGGGCCTGGCAACCCCCGCCGCCGACATCGTGAGCATGCTGATGCTGGCGGCGATCCTGACGGTGCTCTATTTCGCGGCCGCGGCGCTCTCACTCCTCCTCGACCTGCGCCGGTCGCGTCGCGCGCCCGAGCTCACTGTCCCCGGCCCGCCCCCGATGACTGATCCGCTCCCGTGAGCGCGTCCAGCCCCGCGGAGCGGTTCCTCGCCGCGCAGTCGGCCCGGGCCCACCCGCTGACCGCGGCGTTCGCCGACATGCAGCGATTCGATCTCGACCCGTTCCAAATCGCCGGATGTCACGCCCTCGAGGACGGGCGGAGCGTCCTCGTCGCCGCGCCCACGGGAGCCGGCAAGACGATCGTGGGCGAGTTCGCGATGCACCTGGCCATGCTCGAGCCCGACACGAAGGCGTTCTACACGACGCCCATGAAGGCCCTGTCGAACCAGAAGTTCCGCGAGCTGGTCGACGTGTACGGCGAGGATGAGGTCGGCCTGCTCACCGGCGACACGAACATCAACGGCAACGCACGCATCGTGGTCATGACCACCGAGGTGCTGCGGAACATGCTCTACGCCGACTCGCCGGCCTTGCGTGGCCTCCGCTACGTCGTGATGGACGAGGTCCACTACCTGGCCGATCGGTTCCGAGGCGCCGTGTGGGAGGAGGTCATCATCCATCTCCACCGCTCGGTGCGGATGGTGGCGCTCTCGGCGACGGTCTCGAACGCGGAGGAGTTCGGCGACTGGCTCGACACCGTGCGAGGCGATACCGCCGTCGTGGTCTCCGAGATCCGTCCCGTTCCTCTCGAACAGCACGTTCTGGTCCGCGGCGATCTGCTGCCGCTGTTCGACGACCGGGCGGGTGTGGCGACTGCGCAGGTCAACCAGGAGCTGACCCGCCTGCGCTCGCCCCAGGGCCAGCGATACGACAGCAACCGGCGGTCGCACGGCTACCGGGGTGCGGGGGGCCGCGAGGCTCATCGCAAGCACCGTGGCGGACAGGGGTCGGGACGCCCCGCGGCCGCGCAGCGCCTCGAACGCCTCGACCGACCGGCTGTCGTCGAACTCCTGGGCCGGGCCAATCTGCTGCCCGCGATCTTCTTCATCTTCAGCCGCGCAGGGTGCGACGGAGCGGTCCAACAGGTGCGCAGGTCGGGTATCCGGCTCACGACACCCGAGGAACGGGATGAGATCCGCGCCATCGTGGATCGCCGCACCCGCGCGCTCGCGCAGGAAGACCTGGCAGTGCTGGGGTTCTGGGAGTGGCGCGACAACCTCGAGCGCGGCGTCGCGGCCCACCACGCCGGACTGCTGCCGGCGTTCAAGGAGGTCGTCGAGGAGCTCTTCCAGCGCAAGCTCGTCAAGGCGGTCTTCGCGACGGAGACGCTGGCGCTGGGCATCAACATGCCCGCACGCACCGTCGTCCTCGAGAAGCTCGAGAAGTTCAACGGCGAAGCACGCGTGGCGATCACTTCGGGGGAGTACACCCAGCTGACCGGGCGCGCCGGTCGCCGGGGCATCGATGTCGAAGGGCACGCGGTCATCCAATGGAGCGACGGTCTCGACCCGCAGTCGGTCGCCGCGCTGGCGTCGCGGCGCACGTACCCGCTGAACTCCAGCTTCCGCCCCACGTACAACATGGCCGTGAACCTCATCGACCGCTTCGGTCGCGACCGCGCACGTGAGATCCTCGAGTCGTCGTTCGCCCAGTTCCAGGCCGACCGGTCCGTCGTCGGCCTCGCGCGCCAGGTCAAGGAGAAGGAGCAGACGCTCGACGGCTACGCCCGCTCCATGACGTGCGAGCGGGGGGATTTCGCGGAGTACTCCGGCATCCGTCGCGAGCTGAGCGACCTCGAGAAACTCAATCGCAACGACCGCACCGCACCGGCACGCATCCGTCAGCGCCGTCAGGACGAGCTGGCCGGCCTTCGCAAGCGGATGCAGCGGCACCCCTGCCACGACTGCCCGGACCGGGAGCACCATGCCCGGTGGGCCGAGCGCTACTGGCGGCTGCGCCGCGACGTGCAGAAGCTGCGGCAGCAGATCGACACGCGCACCGGCACCGTGGCGCGGGTGTTCGATCGAGTCGTCGACGTCCTGACCGCCCTCGACTACGTCTCGGTCGACAGCGACGGCACCACCGCGCTGACCGAGGCGGGCGCCACGATGCGTCGGATCTACGGTGAACGCGACCTCCTCGTGGCCGAGGCGCTCCGCCGGGGCCTGTGGCGCGAGCTCGATCCCGCCGGTCTGGCGGCCCTCGCGTGCAGTCTTGTCTACGAGCCGCGCCGCGAGAGCGACGGTCCGGGCGAGTACGGGCTTCCGCGAGGCGTCTTCCGAACGGCACTGGCCGAGACGCAAGAGCTGTGGGCGGTCCTCGACGACCTCGAACAGGACCACCGCCTGCCCGGCACCGAGCCGGTGGCCACGGGCCTCGCGAAGGCCATGCATTCGTGGGCACGCGGCATGATGCTCGATCGCGTCCTGCTCGAGGCCGACATGGCCGCCGGCGACTTCGTGCGCTGGGCGAAGCAGACGATCGATCTCCTCGATCAGCTCTCGCTCGTCGCCGACGCCGATCTGGCGCGGACAGCGCGTGCCGCGCTGGATGCCGTCCGGCGCGGCATCGTCGCATACTCCGGCGTCTAGGCTCGAACACGTGCCCGACTCGTCTCCGGCCGCGGTGCGGCCTCTGATACCGCTGTGGCTGGCACTGGTCGGCGCCGTCGTCGGCGGTGCGGTTCTGGACGCCGCATTCCCCGACATCGGGTGGTGGCCGCTGGCGTTCGCCGGTGTCGCGTTCGCTCTCGCCGGTCTGATCGGGCGCTCGGCGTGGGGTGCGCTCGCGGTCGGGGCCGTCTTCGGAGCGTCCTTCTACTTCATCCACATCTCGTGGATCACCCGTTATCTCGGGCCCATCCCGTGGTTCGGACTCGCCGGCATCGAGACGCTCTTCTTCGCGGTCGGCTCGATCCCCATCGCTCTTGCGTACCGCTGGGTCCCGCGTCTGCTGCCAAGCCAGGGAGCACGACTGATCGCCCTCCCCGCCCTGGTCGCGGGACTGTGGACTGCGCGCGAGCTCTTCATGGGGTCATGGCCCTACACCGGCTTCCCCTGGGGCCGCGTCGGCATGAGTCAGTCCGAGAGCCCGCTCGCGCACGTCGCGTCCTGGACCGGGGTGGCGGGCCTGACATTCCTCATGGTGTTCGTCCCAGCGGCGGTCATCGAGTGGCTGCGCCTGGGCAGGCTGCGCGACCTCCGCACGGCGCTCCCGGCGGCCGTCGTCGCCGTCGCGCTCGTGGCGCTGCCCGCTTTCCCGACGACGGATGCCGGGACGTACCGCGTCGGTTCCGTCCAGGGCGACGGCCCCACGGGATACTTCGATTCTCGCGAGCCCTACGACGTCCTGCGCTCGCAGCTCGCGGCCACACAGCCGATCATCGACGAGCCCATGGACCTTCTCGTCTGGCCGGAGGGCGGCATCGATGCGGACCCGCTGTCGAATGCGTCCGTCGTCGACACGCTCGATCGGCTGTCGGCGCGCATCGAGGCGCCGTTGCTGGTCAACGCAGCCACGCAGCGCGGTGACGACATCTACAACACGTCGATGCTCTGGCGGGCTGGCGCCGACAATCCCGTCGCGATCCACGACAAGTCACGCCCGGTTCCCATGGGCGAGTACGTCCCCGACCGGTGGTTCTTCGAGCTGATCGTCCCAGACCTCATCGGTCTCATCCAGCGCGAGTACACACCGGGAACGAACCCGCCCTTCATGGACGTCTCCGGCATCGGCGTCGGGCTCGCGATCTGCTTCGACGTGCTCTACGACGACGTGATCTGGACGGGTGCACGTGACGGTGCGCAGCTCTATGTCTTCCAGACCAACAACGCCGATTTCCGCGACACGGACGAGAATCTCCAGCAGCTCGCGTTCGCGCGCATGCGCGCCATCGAGACCGGCCGAGCGGTCGTGAACATCTCGACGGTCGGCACGAGCCAGGTCATCGCGCCCGACGGCACGGAGATCGACGGCCTGCCGGCGGCGGAGGCCGGTGCGATGATCACCGAGGTGCCGCTGCGCACCGGACTCACGCCCGCCGTCATCGTCGGCGGCGCTGTGCAGGTCATCCTCGGCTGGGGAAGCCTCCTGGCTCTCCTCGCTTGCGGCGTCGCCGTCGCGGTCGCGCGACGACGCTCACGCAGCACGTCCGCGACATGAGAATGCCGTCGGTCCCGAAGGACCGACGGCATTCGCGCGGAGCTGGAGGCTCAGGCGCTCAAGCGGGAGCCGCGGCGCTCGCGGAGCATGGCCAGACGCTCCTCGAGCAGTTCCTCGAGCTCGGGGATCGTGCGGCGTTCGAGCAGCATGTCCCAGTGGGTTCGGGCGGCCTTGTCGCCCGAGTGATCGACCTCGACGACGCCCTCGCCTACGCGCAGGAGAGCCTCGGCGCCGCACGCGCGGCACTCCCAGGTCTCGGGCGCCTCCGCGTCGGCGGCGAACGTCATGACGGTCTCGTGCGCACAGCGCGAACACACGTACGTGTGGTTGACCCGGTCGTGGAAGACGACGCCCTCTTCGCTCTGTAGGCTCGAGGCGCCGAGTCGGATGCCGCGCAAGCTGCGGTCTGCCATTGTGTGGTCCTCTCGTCGGCTATCAGTTGTAACGTGCGCGGCTGTGTGCATCATCCGAAGAAGGGATGGTCTTCGGGGTTTCACAGCCGATGTTCAGCGTGTCGGGGTATTCAGCGCTCTTCCGCCACGATGGTCATCGCGCGGTCGGCTCGGTCCGTGACGATACCGTCGACGCCGGCCGCGAGCAGGCGTCTCATGCCGTCCGCGTCGTTGACCGTCCAGACGTGCATCTCGACACCCGCACGGTGGACCGCGCGGATCATTCGGGGGGAGACGATGCGGATGGGCCCCCGACGCTCGGGAACCTGCACCGCGTCGATGCCGCGCAACGCACGACCTATCAACCATGGCACACCTGACGCGACGGCTGCGACGAGAGCCGCGATCCGGATCGTGCCTGCCGACGTCGCGGGGCGTCCCCCGGCATCGTGGGCGGCGCGGAGTGCGCGTTCGCGTGTGCGGTCGGAGAAGCTGGTGAGCAGCACCCGATCCGCATGCGGCGCCACCAGGCGCCCGACCGTCTCTGCAGCCGATTCGGCTTTGACGTCGAGGTTGAAGAACAGCGTGGGAAACGCGTCGAGGGCTTGTGCGAGCGTCACCAGCCCGCCGCGGTCGGCCATGAGATCTTCGAGCTCGCGGTCTCCGACATCCGCGATCGGGCGCGGATCTCCGGCGACCCGCGAGAGATCGGAGTCGTGGAACAGGATCACCGTCCCGTCCGCGCTCAGATGGCAGTCCGACTCGACGTACCGCACGCCGAGCGCGTGTGCCGCAGCGAAGGCCGCGAAGGTGTTCTCGACGATGCCCTCAGAATCCGCCGGCACGAAACCGCGGTGCGCGAGAACCCGAGGACGCTCCGAGCCGAAGTACGGGTGCGTCACGGCGCGGGAGGAGCAGGACGGTCCGCCGGTGCCGCCGGGCGGTCGTCCCGACGACCCGCGAATCCGGCGCTCATGCTCTTGAGAGCCTCCGTGAACTCGCTCGGGATGATCCAGAGCTTGCTCGACGCGCTGTCGCTGATCTTCGGAAGGGTCTGCAGGTACTGATAGGCCAGCAGCTTGTCGTCGGGGTTGCCGTCGTGGATAGCCTGGAACACCGACTGGATCGCAGCCGACTCGCCCTCGGCCCGCAGAATCTGTGCCTGCTTGTCTCCCTCGGCCTTCAGGATCTCCGCTTGACGGCGGCCCTCCGCCTCCAGGATCTGCGATTGCTTCGACCCTTCGGCGGTGAGGATGGCGGCACGACGATCGCGCTCGGCGCGCATCTGCTTCTCCATCGAGTCCTGGATCGAGGTGGGCGGGTCGATCGCCTTGAGCTCGACGCGCGAGACGCGGATGCCCCACTTGCCGGTCGCCTCGTCGAGCACGATGCGCAGCTGACCGTTGATGTTGTCGCGGCTCGTCAGCGCTTCTTCCAGATTGAGACCGCCGACGACGTTTCGAAGCGTCGTGGTCGTGAGCTGCTCCACGGCACCCAGATAGTTGTTGATCTCGTAGGTGGCGGCCCGCGCGTCGGTCACCTGGAAGTAGACGACGGTGTCGATCGAGACGACGAGGTTGTCTTCGGTGATCACGGGTTGCGGCGGAAACGACACCACCTGCTCGCGCATGTCGACGAGCGGCAGCACCCGGTCGATGAACGGCACGAGCAGGTTGAGCCCGGGGGAGAGGGTGCGCTGGTATCGGCCCAGCCGTTCCACGACTCCCGCATAGGCCTGCGGGATGATGCGGATGGCTCGGAAGAGCACGACGATCACGAAGATCGCCAGAACCACGAGAAGCACGATCACGAAGATCTGACCGACGAAAGCGCCGACATCAACCATGGGTGTTCTCCTTCGGGTCGGGGGATTGCGAGGGGGAACCGACCTCCACGGTGGCGCCCCGCACGGCGCGGACGACGAGACGGGAACCGACGGGGGCCTCGCCCGGCTCGCCCACGAGACGAGCGGTCCACGTCTCACCGTTGTCGAGCTTGACCGAACCGGCGCCGTCGACGAACGGGACGAGGACGCGCGCGCCGAGGCCTGCGAGAGCGTCGACATTGGTCGGGATGTGCTGACTGCTGCGGTGGAGAGCGCGCAGGAGGAGCGGTCGGATCGTGAAAAGGAGCAGGGCCGAGACGGCAGCGGCCGCCGCGACCTGCAGCCACCACGGGGCGCCGAGAAGATTCGTTCCCAGTCCGCCGACGAGCGTACCGCCCGCGAGCATGAGGAAGGTGAACTCGAGGGTGAGCAGTTCGACGATCACGAAGATCAGGGCCAGCACGAGCCACGCTATCCACAGGTATTGCGTGAGATCGGGCAACATCGGCGCTCCTTCGTCCCTCATCCGAACCTATCAGTCGGGGGTTCGATCCGGGCCGGTTGATAGGCTCGTGCGGTGCCGGCGGTCCGCCGTGCCGAGAGCCTTTCTTCCCCGCAGGAGCGCCACATGACTCAGCCCCTTCCCGCCGGAACCCTCACGGGTCGCACGGCACTGGTGACCGGATCGTCGCGCGGAATCGGCGCGGACACCGCGCGCTACCTGGCACAGGCGGGCGCGAACGTCGTCATCAACTTCCGCAACAAGGCTCCCCGCGCCGAGAAGCTGGCCGCGGAGCTGCGAGAGCTCGGCGTCGAGGTCCTCGTGGTCGGCGCTGATCTGACCGACCGCGCCTCCGTCGACGAGATGTTCGCCGCCGTCCGCGAGACCTTCGGCCGCCTCGACCTCCTCGTGCTCAATGCATCAGGCGGCATGGAGGGCGGCATGGCCGAGGACTACGCCCTCACCTTGAACCGTGACGCGCAGCTCGGCACCCTCGATGCGGCGCTGCCGCTGCTCGAAGACGGGTCGCGTGTCGTGTTCGTGACCAGCCACCAGGCGCACTTCATCCGCACGACGCCGACGATGCCCGAGTACGAGGCGGTCGCCCTGTCGAAGCGGGCGGGCGAGGACGCTCTCCGCGAGCGCGTGGGCGAGCTGACCGAACGGGGCATCGGATTCGTCGTCGTGTCGGGAGACATGATCGAGGGCACCATCACCGCGACGCTGCTGGAGCGGGCGAACCCGGGCGCCATCGAGACGCGCCGCGAGTCGGCCGGAAAGCTCTACAACGTCTCGGAGTTCGCCGCCGAGATCGCCCTCGCCGCCGTCGAACCGATTCCCGCTGACAACACGCGCGTCGTCGGAGACATCTCGTCCTTCGGCGGCGAGTGACCATGCGCCCCACCGACATCGAGGCGCTGATCGCTGTCGGGCGTCCGACGGTCGCTGCCGACGGTTCCTTCGCCGTGTTCGCGACATCTCGCCCCGACATCGCCGCCGATCGGAACGTGGGGCAGCTCTGGCGCGTCGACCTGCCGTCGGGCCAGCCGCACCGACTCACGCGCGGTGTCGCGGACGCCTCTCCGAGGCTCTCGCCCGACAGCCGACACGTCGCCTTCCTCCGCGGAGACGCCGACGGCAAGCCGCAGATCCACGTGATCGCGGCATCCGGCTCGGAAGCGATTCAGGTGACGGACGCACCCCTCGGTGTCGGGTCCTTCGCCTGGTCACCCACGGGCGAGCTCCTCGCCTTCACCGCACGCATACCTGAACGCGGGCGTTACGGCACCGTCGACGGGCTGTCTCCCGACGCGGAATCCGCCCGGCGGATCACCGGCATCCGCTGGCATGCGAACGGTCTCGGGTACATCGCGGACCGCCCCGCTCAGGTCTTCGTCGTCGCCGCACCAGACCTCCATTCCGAGCCGACGTACACTCCCGCCCCGGCACCGGATTCCGGCTCCTCGGACGCCCCGCGGAAGGTTCCGGAGCACGCACGTCAGCTCACCTCCGGTGCGCTCTCGCACGACGGGGTCGTGTTCACCGCCGACGGCTCGGAGATCCTCACGACGACGGACGGGATCGAGCACGAGCGTCGGGACCTTCGCTCGCCGCTGATCGCGATCGATATCGACGGAACGGGGGAGCGGGTCGTCGTTCCCGCGACCCTGTCGATCGTCGACGTCACCGTCGCCTCCGACGGCACCATCGCGTTCCTGGCCTCCGACCCGGGCCCGGACGGCACCGACTTCGTCGCGCCCGGCGTCGCGCTCTGGGTGCTCGAGGGTGACGAGCCCCGTCGGCTCACCGACCCCGAGACGATCGACCTCGGCGAAGTGGGCTCGCACATCACGCCGATCGGCGATGACTTCCTGGTGCAGAACCGTACGCGCGGCGAAGTGCACCTGCTGCGGGTCTCGCGCGACGGCGCGGCCACGCGCCTCCGTCGCGGCATGGAGGTCGTCGGCCACGCCGCCGATGCCGCAGGCGAGCGCATCGTCTGCGCCGTAGCCACCAATCGGTCGGCCGGCGAGCTTCTCCTCCTCGACGGCGAAGGCATCGAGGCGCGGTTGCTGACGTCATTCGGAGATGCCGCCAGCCGCGCCGGATTCGTCCTCCCGCGCGAGCTCGAGGTGAACGCACCCGACGGCTACCCGGTACACGGTTGGGTCGCGACGCCCCAGGGCGAGGGACCCTTCCCCGTCCTGCTGCAGATTCATGGCGGTCCGTACGCGTCCTACGGCGTGCACCTCTTCGACGAGACGCAGGTCCTGGTCGGGGCGGGCTACGCCGTCGTCTATTGCAATCCCCGGGGCAGCGCTGGATACGGGCGCGCCCACGGCCGCAGCATCCGGGGCCGTATGGGAACCGACGATCTGAGTGACGTCCTCGCCTTCCTCGACGGAGCCGTGGCGTCGGATGCGCGACTCGACGGCGGCCGCGTCGGCATCCTGGGCGGGTCGTACGGCGGCTACCTGACGGCGTGGACGATCGCGCACGACCACCGGTTCGCGGCCGCTGTCGTCGAGCGCGGCTTCCTCGATCCCGAGACGTTCCAGGGAACGAGTGACATCGGCTCGTTCTTCGGTGACGAGTACGTCGGCACCGAGGCGGCCGCGATCCGAGCGCAGAGCCCGATGGCCGTCGTGAAGGACGTCACCACGCCGACCCTGGTGATCCATTCGGAGCTCGATTTCCGGTGCCCCCTGGAACAGGCCACCCGCTACTACACGGCATTGCGCCGCCAGGGCACGGAGGCGGAGCTCCTCGTGTTCCCCGGCGAGGACCACGAGCTCACCCGTTCGGGGCGGCCCCGTCACCGCGTGGAACGGTTTGAGGCCCTCCTCGAGTGGTGGGGACGCCACCTCCCGGCGTGACGACCGTCCCGGTCAGGGCCGGAACGAGAGCCCCCGGATGATGTTGACGATGCCGAGGGCCACGGCCGAGATGCCGAGCAGCCACCAGAGCACCAACACGCCCCACAGCGGTGTGAACAGCAGCATGACGCCGGCGATGATCGAGAGGATCGCGAACGCGATCGTCCACCCTCGCGACGACGACTCGCTCACGACCGACAGCGAGACGGCGCCCTCGACGATCCACATGATGCCCACCAGCACGCCGAGGAACACGGCGAACGACGCGGTGAAGGCTGCGAGGTTGGCGAATGCCACGATGCCGACGATCACGAAGAAGAGGCCGAGCGCGACGTGCCCGACGCGCGCCCAGCCGCGCTTCGTCCGCGAGAGGATCCCGAGGGCGGCGTAGACGATACCCGCGATGATCGCGTAGGCGGCGATGATGCCGGTGAGGACCTGCGCCGTGCGACCGGGCCAGATGAGAATGAGCAGGCCGAGGATCAGCGTCAGGATGCCGCCGACGATGAACGACGTCCGCAGCGATCTGACGAATCTTCCGGCGATGTTCTCTGCAGTTGCCATGACGGAACCTCCTTCGCGGGAGCGGAGCACCCCCGACACGCCACACGCTAGTGCACCGGGAGGGCGGGCGTCAGAGCCCCGGATGCGGCCCCGCGCGGTGCCGGGCTGATCAGCCGAGGATGAGAGTGGCACCCAGCAGGACGGGGACGCACCCGAGGGTCGTCAAGAAGACCGTGTCGCGCGAGATGGTCTCGCCGATGTCGTAGCGCTGCGCAAAGTTGAAGACGTTCTGCGCGGTCGGAAGTGCTGCGAGCACGGTGACCGCCAGGATGTCGGCGGGGGAGAGGTCGAAGACGAGAGCGGCCACGGCCCACGCCACGAGCGGCATGGCGATCAGCTTCAGACCTGCCGCCAGCAGGATGTCTCGCCGACGGCCGGAAGCGGACAGCACGCGCTGTCCGTGCAGCGACATCCCATAGGCGATGAGGAGAACCGGCACGCATGCGTCGGCGATGAGCTGGAGCGGGTCGAGCACGAGAGGGGGCAGTTCCAGCCCCGAGACCGACACGATGACGCCCGCGACCGAGGCGATGACGATCGGGTTGCCGACGGTCCGTTTGAGGATCGGGAGCGGCCGCCGCTGTCCCGTCGTGACGGCCTCGAGGATCGCCATCGTGATCGGGGTGAACACGATGAGCTGCATCAGGATGACCGGCGCCGGCAGCGCGGCTGAGCCCAGGAGGTAGAGCGAGAGCGGGATCCCGATGTTGTTGGAGTTCACCTGCCCGGCCGACAGCATTCCGATGAGCGTCTCACCGACCGAACGACGCCACGCGAGTCGAGCGATCAGCGCGTAGACGACGAACATCGACGCCGCAGCGATGGCGGAGACGGGCAGCAGTGCCGAGAACAGCGTCGAGACGTCGGCCTGCGAGAGCACGACGAACATGAGGAAGGGCGACAGGACGAAGAAGATCAGTCGCGCGAGCACCGGGCGGCCGTGCGGCCCGAGCAGATCGATGCGGCCGATGACGTATCCGACGATGATCGCGACCCCGACGACGACGAATCCGGTCACGACCTGCACCCTCCGAGCCTAGGGGAGTGGGCGCGTTGACCCGGCTCACAGCCGCCACTTCGTACGGTGGAACGACGGCGAGAGCGAGGTGATCGGATGAGGCGCAACGTGCGTTACCTGCAGCTGGCGGGCGTTCAGCTGGCGGCGATAGCGGTGACGATCCTGGTGTGCGTGTTCACGGCGTCCGGCCAGTACGCGGATCAGGCCGCCATGGTCGCCACGACAGCGTCCGGAAATCCCGTCCTTCGCGCGGCTCAGCACGTCAGCGCGAACTACATCATCGTGGTCGCCGCCGTGACGATGCTCGTCGGCATCACCGCCGCCCTCGTGCGGCGGCGCTTCGCCGAGGCTGCGGCGGCATCCGTGATCTTCGTCGGGTCGAGTGTCGTGACACAGGTGCTGAAGCACGAGGTCATCGCACGCCCGGATCTGGCGAGCGGCTGGGGCGCATATGGCAACTCACTGCCGTCCGGCCATGCCACCATCGCGATCGCCGCGGCGTGCGCCGCATTGTTCGCGGCACCGAACCGGATCAAGTTCGTCCTCGCACCGGTTCTGGTCACCTGGGCCGCCGTCGCCGGCATGGGTGTGATCGCCGCCGGATGGCATCGACCGAGCGATGTCGTCACGGCGAGCCTCGTCGTGGGGTTCTGGTACACGATTGCCGCGCTGATCGTCACGGCGGCGCGTCACCGTCATGGGCAGGCCGCGGCCGTCCTGACCCGTCCGCAGCGCCGGCTGCGCGGTCTCGCACCCGTCCTGGTCATGGGCGGCGCGATCACGGCCGTCGCGCTGAGTGCGTTCTACGCGTCTGGTTCCGGGCGCACGCTCGTCACGGCTGTCTTGACGGTGGTCACGATCATTGCGACGGTTCTCGGTGCACTTGCCGTCAGTGGCGGGATGCCGTCGGCCCGTTCCCGCAGGGCCTCAGTGGCTTCTGCCGTTTGATCCGATAATGCACATTATGTCAGTTCGACGGTGAGCTCGTCGGTGCGCACCTTCCCCATCGGCTCGAGATCGAGCACTCGCGAACCGCCGCTTCCATCTCGAATGCCGCACCATCGTCCCGATACGGTTGTGAGATGAAGACACCGACGCGTCTCGACGAAGCGATGCAGGCATGACCCACGATGCCGCGATGCCGAGACGACGCGTCACGCTGGATCTCCGCCGACCCGTGCTCCACCTGATTCCCGGCGTGCGCCCGACTATCGTGATCGACGGCCGCGGACAGCCCGCGCAATGGGGCGTCGGCACCTGGCTCGTGCCCGCCGACGAGGCCGTGGAGATCACCGTCTTCCTCTTCAATCGCTTGTGGCGGTTCGGCGAGGCTCGAGCGGTGCTGCATCCCGCGGACACCGGCCTCGCCTATCGCGCTCCCCTGGTCCCCATAGGCCCAGGTCGCATCCTGGCCACCTCCGGATGAACCTCGTCGCGCCGACCTGCATTCGTACCGTCCAACTGGTACAGTAATCGGTCATCCTCGCTCGAAGGGAGCGCGACGAAGGGAGACGGCCATGCACATCGCTGGCTTGGATGCCGACATCATCGACGCACTGACGCAGGTCGCGACGCCCGATCACCGGCCCGATGCACTCACGATCGGCGTGTCGCTCCCCGCGTCGTCCGACGCGCTCCCGGCGTGCATCGCGGAGGTCGACGCGCTGCTCGAGCACGAGTTGAGCCGCGTGTCGCCCCGCGTCCTCGTCGCGGTGGTGCACGCGGCCGGGCGGTTGAGCGAGGGCCGCGTCTTCGCGAGCGAGCTCATCGATCGTGCGAGCGTCCACTCGAGCAACTCGTTGGGCCGTGATCTCACAGCCATCGGCGTCGTGCTCGATGACGAGCAGGACCGCCGCATCGCGGCGCGCCGTGTCGCGGAGCACCTCAGCGGCCGCAGCAACCTCGGTGACGGCACCGTCGTGACCGCGCACGATCTGCGCCGCAGCACGCTGCGCGACCTCATCCTCGAGGACGTCCTGTGATGGTTTGACCCGTCAGCGTCGGCGCACGCGCAGCCAGACGAATCCGTGCTCGGGCAGGACGAGGCCCCGCCCGAGCTCGACCGAGACCCCGCGCATGAGATCCGTCGCGGAATCCTCGAGCCCGCTCATGGTCTCAGGATGAATGGCCGCCGGCGCGTCGCCGACATTGGCGAGGACGAGGACCGCTCCCCCGCCGCCATCCGTCGCCGGACGCATGAACCCCACGACCGCGTCGTGAGGCGTGTGGAACGGGACGAGCTCGTTGCCGGCGAACTCCGGCGTCGCTGCGCGCACCTCGATCAGACCCCGGAGCCTCGTGAACACCCGACCGGCGACGGTCGACTCGTCGAGGCGCTGCGCGTATCGCGCGGTCGATCGCAGGGGCCGGTGCGCCCACCGGCTGTCTCCCCGACGGTCGGGGTCGTCCTGGAACGTGTCGTCGTTGAGCTGGGCGACCTCGTCACCGAGATAGAGCAGCGGGATGCCGCCCGTCGACATCGCCAGCGCATGCGCGAGCACGACCCGGTCTTCACCCCCGGCATCGCCCGCGGCGATCCCGGCCAGCGAGGCCGTGGTGCCCGCGATCCGGGCGTCACCGGTGCGCGGATTCTCCTGGAACGGGTAGCCGCGCGAGAACGAGCCGTCGAAGCGACCGATGTAGAAGTCGTTGAGGAACCGGCGGTGCGGACCGCCGTCGATGCCGAAGCGCGCGGCATCCTCGTCGGCGAACGTCCAGCCGATGTCGTCGTGACTGCGGACGTAGTTGACCCACGCCGTCCCGGGCGGCAACGCGTGACGCTCGTCCAGCGCGAGCTGAAGCATGCGCGCGTCACGGGTCGCCAGCGCCTCCCAGGTCAGGGCCATCTGCAGCGGGTTGTAGGAGAGCTGGCACTCATCGGGCGAGATGTAGTCCTGCACTTCGTCGGGATGCACGATCGCCTCGGACTTGAACAGCACCGCCGGCGCCGCGATGCGCAGCACGGCGTTGAACGCCTGGAGCAGCAGGTGCGCCTCGGGCAGCGACTCGCAGGCCGTTCCGAGGCGTTTCCAGATGAAGGCGACGGCATCCATCCGCAGGATCTCGACACCCTGGTTCGCGAGGAACAGCATCTCTCCCGCCATAGCTGTGAACACGTCCGGGTTGGCGTAGTTGAGATCCCACTGGAACCGGTAGAAGGTGGCCCAGATCCACCGGCCATCGGGAAGCGGCACGAACGAGCCCGGGTGGTCGTCCGGGAAGATCTCGCGCGTCGTCCGCTCGTACGCATCCGGAAGCTCGCGGTCGGGGAAGATCAGGTAGAAGTCCTCGTACACCGGGTCGCCGGCGAGGGCGCGCTTCGCCCACTCATGCTCGTTCGAGGTGTGGTTGAAGATGAAGTCGAGGACCAGCGAGATGCCCGCCTCACGCAACTCGCTCGCGAGCGCACGCAGATCGGCCATCGTCCCGAGGGCCGGATCGACCGTGCGGTAGTCCGACACCGCGTAGCCGCCGTCGTTGTCGCCGTCGGGCCTGTCGAAGAGGGGCATCAGGTGCAGGTAGGTCAGTCCGAGCTCGCGGAAGTACGGAATCATCCGACGGACGCCGTCGAGGTCACCCGCGAAGCGATCGACGTAGCAGACGCCGCCCAGCATCCTCTCGGACTCGAACCAGGCGGGGTCCGCGGCGCGCACGCGGTCGAGCTGCTTGAGCTCGGCGGTGCGCTCTCCGCGGGCATCCAGCGCCACGTCGACGAGGTGCAGGAGCGACTCGAGCCCGTCGGGACGCTCGCCGTAGAGAGCTCGGAACAGACGGTGCAACCGCGGGAACTCGCCGCGAAGGCGCGCGATCGTCTCGCCATCGACCGGCCGTTCGCGACGCGCGACGTGCTCGACGACGATCGTCGCATCGGTCTCGAGCGCGGTCAGCGCGGTCATCGCGGGGCCACCGGAGCACTCATGCTCCGCATCATCTCAGAGGACGGAGACGGCGGACACCAAGGCGCGCGCAGCTGGCGTCCGACAGCGGAGTAGCGTAGAGGGGTGACCTCTCCGACGCTCTGCCCGCTCGGACGGGTCACCCGATGAGCGTCGCGGCTCGGATGAGCGGTCCGGGGCTCCGGGCATGGCTCGTCTGGGGAACCGGCGTCGCCGCGTACGTCCTGTCCATCACGAATCGGACGTCGCTCGCGGCCGTGGGCGTGGACGCAGCCGAACGCTTCCAGGCGGACGCCGCGACGCTGTCGATGTTCGCTGTCGTCCAGCTCGCGGTGTACGGCGGGATGCAGATACCCATCGGCGTCCTGCTCGACCGTTACGGCTCCCGGCCCATCATGACGATCGGCATGATCCTCATGGCGGTGGGCCAGCTGACGATGGCCCTCTCCCCCAGCGTCGGCGTCGCCATCGTCGCGCGCATGCTCCTCGGAGCCGGCGACGCCGCCATCTTCCCGGCGGTCCTCCGACTCGTCGCGACCTGGTTCCCGGCGCAGCGCGGGCCGCTCATGGTTCAGATGACCGGCATCCTCGGTCAGGCCGGCCAGCTCGTCGCCGTCATCCCCCTCTCAGCGCTCCTGCACGCCACCAGCTGGTCGGTCGCCTTCGGCAGCGTGGCCGGCCTCGGCGTCCTCTTCGCGGTCCTCGTCTTCCTGCTGGTGCGCAACCACCCGCCGGAGGTCGATCGTGACGTCAGCGTCAACACCGACACGGGCGCCATCCGGGTGGTCACCTCGAGCGTCGACACCGGCGTCGGCATCCGTGCCGCGTGGGCGCACCCCGGCACCCGGCTGGCGTTCTGGTCTCACTTCACGACGCCGTTCGCCGGCACGGCGTTCATCCTGCTGTGGGGCATCCCGTTCCTCACGGCAGGAGAGGGCCGGACTCAGGCCGAAGCGACTCTCATCACGACGCTCTACGTCTTCGCGGGGATGGCGCTCGGACCCATCATGGGTGAGCTCTCCCGCCGCATCCCCAATCTCCGCTCACGCGCCCTCGTCCTGCCGGCGGTCGCCGTGCAGCTCATCGCATGGACAGCGGTGATCCTCTGGCCGGGCACCGCGCCGGGGTGGCTCCTCGTGGCTCTCGCCGTCGCCCTCGCGACCGGGGGTCCCGCGTCGATGATCGCGTTCGATCACGCCCGGACGCACAACCCCTCGCATCGCCTCAGCACGGCGACGGGACTGACGAACGCCGGCGGCTTCCTCGCCGCCCTGATCGCCGTATTCAGCATCGGCTTGGCGCTCGACCTGCAGGGTGCGGGAACGCCGGCGACGTACTCGCTCGAAGCCTTCCGCTTCGCCTTCCTCACCCAGGTGCCGCTATGGCTCATCGGCGGTGCGTTCATCGCGATCGAACGCAAGCGCACCCGCATCCACATCGGGATGGACATGCCGAAACGGCCGCGACGGGCGTGAGCCCACCGCGGCCGTTCACAGCAGCTGCGTCAGAGGATGGGGTCGCCCGAGGTGCTCGTGCTGTTGCGGGTGACTCGCTGGCCGCTGGCGGGGTCGACGGCGGTACGGCTGACCGTCTCGGTCTGACGGCGGCGCACCATCAGGACCAGGCCGATGAGGAAGATGAGGGCTCCCGCACCCATCAGGATGTAGCCGATAAGGTCGAGGTTCACCCACTCGACCTCGACGTTCACGGCGAACGCGAGGATCGCGCCGATGACGAACAATGCGATTCCGGCACCAATGCTCATGTCAGTTCCCTTCGGGTGTGCGGACCCGTTGATACTGGCGCGCGCGCGTGGTTCCACGCACCGGCTTGACACGCGTTCTCGCGGCGTGTCAGGCGCGCGGCGCGACCTCGACCCACGAGCCAACCTTGGGCTGCCGGTTATCACCCGATGAACGCCCGGTGAGTCGGCGACGCACCCAGGGAGCGAGGTGCTCTCGGAAGTACTCGCCTCGGGCGAGCACCGGCGGCTGGTCGTCGACGGGAAGCGACCACCACTCCCCCGGCGCCTCGAGGCCGAGGGAACCGAGCACCCGAGCGGCGACCCGATGGTGACCGCGGGCGTTCATGTGGAGTCGGTCGGCCGACCAGTAGGACGGATGGGTCAATGCGCGGTCGTACCAGTTCAAGGCGCGGACGACGTCGTCGCGACCTGAGATGCGCTCGACGACGGCGTCCGAGAGCGCGTCGCCCCGCCGGTTGATCAGGCCGCCCAGCGGCAGCTGCGCGGACGGGTTCGCACCCGACAGCAGGATGAGGCGGACGCCTTCCTCATCGCACCGCCGCAGCACCTGCACGAAAGCGTCGACGATGTGCGCGATCGACGTGCGCGGGCGCAGCATGTCGTTGCCACCGCCATTGAACGACAGGTGGGTCGGGCGCAGGGCGAGGGCGGCTTCGAGCTGTTCGTCGACGATCGGGCGGACGAGTTTGCCGCGGATTGCGAGGTTGGCGTACTGCACGGGTCGTCCCGTCGCATCGGCCCAGCCGGCGGCGACGAGGTCGGCCCAGCCGCGCACGGCGCCGTCGGGCAGCTCGTCCCCCACGCCCTCGGTGAACGAATCGCCGATCGCGACGTAACGAACCTCTGTCTCAGCGGTCATCGAGCGACTCTCCTCTGCGGTCGACGAGTCCCCACGCACCGGCGGCGGCGAGGACGAAGAACACGGCGAACACGACGAACAGCACCGGAGCGCCGCCCCACAACAGGAGCGGCGGCACCGACAGGGGCGCGAGGATCGATGCGATGCGGCCGACACCGGCCGCCCAGCCGGCCCCGGTGCCGCGCAGCGACGTCGGGTACATCTCCGGCGTCACCGCGTACAACGCACCCCAGGCGCCCAGGTTGAAGAACGACAGCGCCATGCCCGCGGCGATGATGACCGTCTCGGTGCCGGCCGTCCCGAACACCACGGCGGATGCCGCCGAGCCGATGAGGAAGACCGACAGGGTCAGGCGTCTGCCCCAGACCTCGATCAGCCAGGCCGACACGGCATAGCCCGGCAGCTGAGCGAGAGTGATGATCAGGGTGAACCCGAACGATCGGACGAGGTCGTAGCCCTGCGTGTACAGGATCGTCGGGATCCAGATGAAGGCGCCGTAGTACGAGAAGTTGACGCAGAACCAGACCAGCCACAGGCTCGCGGTGCGGCCGCGGAACTCGGGCGACCAGAGCGCGCGGAGCCGGCCGGTCGACGACACGGCGGCCGGCGCCGCGATCGCTTCCGCTCCGACGGCAGCGCCGACGTCGCGCGACGTGGTCGCACTGTTCGTCTCGAAGCTCCGGACGACCGCCTCGGCCTCGGCGTGCCGGCCGCGGCGTTCGAGCCATCGGGCCGACTCGGGCAGCCCCCAGCGCACGATCAGCGCGTACACCGCGGGGATCGCGCCGACGACGAATGCCCAGCGCCAGCCCTCGTCGACCTGTGGGATCACGAAGTAGCCGATCAGAGCGGCTGCGGTCCACCCGACGGCCCAGAAGGCCTCGAGGATGACGATGACCCTGCCGCGAATGCGGGCGGGCGCGAACTCGCTCACATACGTGCTCGCGACCGGCAGCTCGGCGCCGAGACCGAGTCCCACGACGAAGCGCAGGACGAGCAGCATCGCGAGTCCGCCGACCAGAGCGCTCGCGCCGGTTGCGACTCCGTAGACGAGGAGTGTGACCGCGAACACCGAGCGGCGTCCGAACCGGTCTGCCAGCAGCCCGCCGAGGCTCGCACCGATCGCCATGCCGGCGAAGCCGGCCGACGCGATCCACGACGCCTGCGAGGTGTCGAGCGACCACTGCGCGATGAGCGCCGTGATGATGAAAGAGATCAGCCCGACATCCATAGCGTCGAGGGCCCATCCCAGCCCGGACCCGGTGAGGATTCTCAGGTGCCGACGCCCGAAGGGCAGATCGTCGAGGCGGCGCGCCACCGAGGGCGTCGCGGTATCGGTCATTCGACCATGCTATTGACCCGCGACGCCCTCGGACGCCACTCACTCAGTCGTCGGCGAGCATGTCCCGCACGAGAGGCGCGACCTTCGTGCCGTAGAGCTCGATCGAGCGCATCATGCTCTCGTGGGCGAGCGTCCCGTGCGAGAACTTCAGATCGAACCGGTCGAGCTCCAGGGTGCGGATCGTCTGCGCGAGCTTGCGCGCGACGGTCTCGGGCGACCCCGCGTACACGGCACCGTCCGGTCCGAGATCGTGCTGGAACTGCAGGCGCGAGTAGGGCGGCCACCCGCGCTCCGCGCCGATCGCGTCGCGGTTCACCTTCATCGCCGGGAAGAGCTCCTCCCACGCTTGTTCGTCGGTGTCGGCGACATGGCCGGGCGAGTGGACCCCGACCGGCAACCGGTCGGCACCCATCGCATCGCGGGTGCGGTGGAAGAGATCGACATACGGGCGGAACCGTGCCGCGCCGCCGCCGATGATCGCCAGCATCAGGCCATAGCCATTGTGGGCCGTTCGCAGCACCGACTCGGGAGAGCCGCCGACGCCCACCCACGCGCGGAGGCCGTTCTCGGTCTTCGGGAAGACATCCGCGCCCGTCAGCGCCGGTCGGGTCCGGCCCTGCCAGGTGACCGGCTGCTCGGACCGCAGCCGGCCGAACAGGTCGAGGCGCTCCTCGAAGAGGATCTCGTAATCGGCGAGATCGAACCCGAACAGCGGGAACGACTCGGTGAACGAGCCGCGTCCGAGGATGATCTCGGCCCGGCCGTTCGAGACGGCGTCGAGGGTTGCGAAGCGCTCGTAGACGCGCACGGGGTCATCGCTGGAGAGGACGGTGACCGCGGTGCCCAGGCGGATGTCCTTCGTGCGGGCCGCGGCAGCGGCCAGCACGATCTCGGGGCTCGACACGGCGAACTCGCGACGGTGGTGCTCCCCAACGCCGAAGAAGCTCAGTCCGACCTCATCGGCGAGCACCGCCTGGTCGACGACGTTGCGGATCGTCTGCGCGTCGGACAGCAGCTCGCCGTCGGCGCCGCGGGTGACGTCGCCGAACGTGTCGAGGGCGAACTGGACGGATGTCGCGGTCATGGGGCCACCTTTCATTCACCCGCATACAACGGCGGGACGGGAAGAGTATTCCCGTCCCGCCGTCGTCGTGTTCAGCCCTGTGCGAGCGCCATGCGGAGCGTGTCGAGTCCGACACCGCCCAGGCGCAGCGCCTTCATGTGAAAGGCCTTCACGTCGAACTGCTCGCCCGCGCGCGCGGCGTAATCATCGCGGATCTCCTCCCAGATCCGCTGACCCACCTTGTACGACGGCGCCTGGCCCGGCCAGCCGAGATAGCGGTTGACCTCGAAGCGGATGAACTCCTCGGGCATGTTGACGTTGCGCTTCATGAACTCGAGCGCATACGCCGCGTCCCACACGCCCTCTCCGTCGGGGCGCTCCTTCCCCAGATGCACGCCGATGTCGAGCACGACGCGAGCGGCACGCATGCGCTGTCCGTCGAGCATGCCCAGCCGGTCCGCCGGGTCATCGAGGTAGCCCAGCTGCTCCATGAGGCGCTCCGCGTACAGTGCCCAGCCCTCGGCGTGTCCGCTCGACCCGGCGAGCAGCCGCCGCCAGGAGTTCAGCTCGAACCGGTTGTACACCGCCTGGGCGATCTGCAGGTGATGGCCCGGAACGCCCTCGTGATAAACCGTCGTCAGCTCACGCCAGGTGTCGAACGAGTCGACCCCCTCCGGCACCGACCACCACATGCGACCGGGGCGCGAGAAGTCGTCGGTCGGACCGGTGTAATAGATCCCGCCCTCGTTGGTGGGGGCGATCATGCACTCGAGCGTGCGAATGGGCTCGGGGATGTCGAAGTGGGTGCGACCCAGCTCGTCGACGGCGCGGTCGCTCGTCTCCTGCATCCACTTCTGCAGGGCCTCGGTGCCGTGGAGCTTCCGGGACTCGTCCTTCTCGAGGTGCGCCACCGCCTCTTCCACCGTGGCGCCGGGGAGGATCTCGTTCGCGATCGATTCCTGCTCCGCGACCATCCGGGCCAGTTCCTGGAGGCCCCACTCGTAGGTCTCGTCGAGGTCGATCGTGGCGCCCAGGAATCGGCGGGAGTGCAGCGCGTACAGCTCGCGCCCGACCGCGTCGGTCTCGCCCGCCTCGGGGAGGAGCTCACCGGTGAAGAAGGAGGCGAGAGCGTCGTACGCGACGCGGGCAGCGTTCGCGTTGTCCGCCAGCTCACGAGCCAACGATGCGGGGAGGCTGCCCTCGGTCGGCGCGGCATCTGCCGCGAACGTCGCGAAGAAACCCGTGTCCGCCGTGTAGCGACCGATCTGCGTGGCGACCTCGGAGACCTGACGGCGCGCCGGGACGACGCCGCGGGCGATGCCCTCGCGGAGCGTCTCGATGTACCCGTCGATCGCGGCCGGAACCGCACCGAGACGGTCGGCGATGACGCTCCAGTCGTCGACCGTAGCCGTGGGCATGAGGTCGAAGGTGTTGCGGATCTCCTGCGCGGGTGACGCGATCACATTCACGTCGCGCAGGTGAGCGCCCGCCTCGGCCAGCTCGATGTTCAGCCGCAGGTCACCGGCGAGGTCCGCCTTCGTGACGACATCGACGTCGTCCGTGGGCTCGGCCGCCTCGAGGGCGGCGAGGGTGCTGCGTGCGGCCTCGAGTGCGCGAGCCGTGCCCGCAGGCGAGTAGTCGTCGAGTCGTGCGTTGTGCTCGAAACGGCCGATGTACGTCGCGAGCCCGGGAGAGAGCTCGGCCAGGGTGTCGACCCACGCATCGGCGATCCGGTCGATCTGCGTGGGGGTGCGCGGTGCTTCGGTCATCCTCCGAGCCTACTGCGGCACCCCCGCGCGACGAGGTCAGTGACCGGCGACGTCCCAGTCGCCGCCGCGCCCGATCTGCACGTCGAGGGGCACCGTGAGCTGAGCGGCGTCGCCCATGCGATCGCGCACGATGCGCTCGGCGGCATCCCACTCACCCGCAGCGACCTCGACCACGAGCTCGTCGTGGATCTGCAGCAGCACACGAGAGCGGAGGCCCTCGGCGCGGAACTCGCGGTCGATCCGGAAGAGCGCGATCTTCATGATGTCGGCTGCGCTGCCCTGGATGGGTGCGTTCAGGGCGGCGCGCTCGGCATTCTCGCGGAGCACTCGGTTCGGACTCGCGAGGTCGGGGAACGGACGGCGCCGGCCGAAGATCGTCTCCGTGTAGCCGTCGATGCGGGCCTGCTCGACGCTCGAGCGCAGGTAGTCGCGCACCGCCCCGAAACGGGCGAAGTACTCGAGCATGAGCTGCTTGGCCTCCGACTGCTCGATGCGCAGCTGCTTCGACAGGCCGAACGCCGACAGGCCGTAGACGAGTCCGTACGACATGGCCTTGACCTTCGTGCGCATCGCCGGCGTGACATCGGCCGGATCGACGCCGAATACGCGCGCGCCGACGAAGCGGTGCAGGTCTTCGCCCGAGACGAACGCCTCGATGAGCCCGGGGTCTTCGGAGAGGTGCGCCATGATGCGCATCTCGATCTGCGAGTAGTCGGCGGTCAACAGGGTCTCGTGCCCCTCGCCCACCTCGAAGGCGGCCCGGATGCGGCGGCTCTCCTCATTGCGGATGGGGATGTTCTGGAGGTTCGGGTCGGTGCTCGAGAGCCGGCCGGTCTGGCTTCCCGTCTGCACGTAGGTCGTGTGGATGCGGTCGTCGGCGGCGATCGCGGTATCGAGCGACTCGATGATCTGACGCAGCTTGGTGGCTTCACGGTGCTGGAGCAGCAGCTCGAGGAACGGGTGCGGGTTCGACTCCTGCAGATCGGCGAGCACCGCCGCGTCCGTGGAGTACCCCGTCTTCGTCTTGCGGGTCTTCGGCAGCTGGAGTTGCTCGAACAATACCTCCTGCAGCTGCTTGGGCGAACCGAGATTCACCTCGCGGTCGATCGTGGCGTACGCGCGCTGTGCGATGTCGTCCGCTCGTGCCGCGAGTTCTGCCGAGAACGTCGAGAGCTTCTCGTGCGACACGGCAACACCCGCGAGTTCCATGTCAGCGAGGGTGTCGAGCGTCGGAAGCTCGATATCGGAGAGCACGGAGAGGACGGGCGCGGGCATCTCGGCGCGAACCGCCGCTGCCGTGCGCAACGCGAACCAGGAGAGCTGTCCCGGCGTGGCACCCTCCGTCTCGGGAACGAGCTGAGTCGGATCGGCCTCCGGCAGCTTCTCGTCGAGGTAGCGGTGGACGAGGTCGGCGAGCGTCTTGTCGGGGAAGCTGGGGCGCAGGAGCCACCCGGCCAGGATCGGGTCGAAGACGAGCCCGCCCAAGCGGACACCGCCGCGCCGCAGCGCCTTGACCTGGAGCTTGGCGTCGGAGATCACCTTGGGCGCGTCGGACTCGAGCCACAGGCGCAGGGCCTCGGCGACGTCGTCGCCCCAGGTGCCCTCGACCGCTTCGGCGGCGTCGGCCAGACCGATGCGCTGCGGAAAACCTCCCGCGACCATGACGGTCACGCCGACCTCGCCGTCGCGGGCCGCCGCCCACGCGGCGAGGTCGGCGGCGGAGAGCTCCGCGGCCGTCGGGGCCGGAACGGCGGGCGCGGCGGTCTCGACGGCCATCGCGGGATCTGCCCCCGCTGCCTCGAAGACGCGCGGCAGCAGCGTCCGGAACTCGAGCCGGGCGAAGATGTCGCGCACCGCTTCGGCGTCGATCGGGCCCACCGCGAGGTCTGCGGGCGTGACCCCGAGCTCGACGTCGCGGAGCAGCCGGTTCAGCGAACGATTGCGCCGCACATCGTCGAGGTGCTCTCGGAGGTTCCCGCCGACCACTCCCCCGATCTTGTCGGCGTTCTCGAGCAGGGCGTCGAGCGACCCCCACTGCGTGAGCCACTTGACCGCGGTCTTCTCGCCGACTTTGGGCACTCCAGGCAGGTTGTCGCTCGTCTCGCCGACGAGGGCGGCGATGTCGGGGTAATTCTGCGGCGGCAGACCATACTTCTCGATGACGGTCTCGGGCGTGTATCGCTTGAGCTGAGAAACACCCTGGACGCTGGGGTAGAGCAACGTCACGTCGTCGGTCACGAGCTGGATCGTGTCGCGGTCGCCCGAGCAGACGAGGACCTCGAATCCGTCCGCTTCGCCCTGGGTCGCGAGCGTCGCCAGGATGTCGTCGGCCTCGTAGTCCTCTTTCGTCAGCACCGTCACGTTCATCGCGGCGAGGCACTCCTGCAGAAGCGGGATCTGGCCCTTGAACTCGGCCGGCGACTCGGAGCGATTGGCCTTGTACTCCGTGTACTCGCGCGTACGGAACGACTGTCGCGACGTATCGAAGGCGACCGCGAGATGGGTCGGCTTCTCGGCCTTGATCAGGTTCACGAACATCGACAGGAACCCGTAGATGCCGTTGGTGTGCTGGCCGTCCTTCGTCGTGAAGTTGTCGACCGGCAACGCGAAGAACGCCCGGTAAGCCAGCGAGTGGCCGTCGACGACGAGAAGGGTAGGCTTTGCGGAGTCCGTCACCCGTCCAGCCTAACGACGACCGCGGACACCACGACCCGCTGCGACCGAGGGGTGAAGCATGCCCGAGAAGACCGACACCGACACCGGCCTGGCCTGGGCACAGGGCCGCGGCAAGGGAGCTCTCGCCGAGCGCATGGGCATCGAGTTCACGGAGTTCACCACCGAGCGCTGCGTCGCGACAATGCCCGTCGCGGGCAACACCCAGCCCGTGGGCCTGCTCCACGGCGGCGCGTACGTCGTGCTCGGCGAGTCTCTCGGATCCATGGCGGCGAACATGCACGCCGGCCCGGGACGCCTCGCCGTCGGCGTCGACATCAACGCCACGCACACGCGATCCGCGACGAGCGGTGTCGTGACGGGCGTGTGCACTCCCCTGCATCTCGGGCGCTCGATGACAGTGCACGAGATCGTCGTATCCGACGAGCAGGGGCGCCGGTGCTCCACCATCCGCATCACGAACCTCATCAAGGACGCCCCCGCGGCATCCTGACGCGACGACGAAGCCCCCTCCCGAACCGGGAGGGGGCTTTCTCGTCGCCGCGGCGCCGCGGACTACTTCTTGGGGGCGAGCTGCTCGATGATCGCCTTGGCCACGTCCTGCATCGTGAGGCGGCGGTCCATCGACGCCTTCTGGATCCAGCGGAACGCCTCGGGCTCGCTGAGACCCATCTTCTCGTTGAGCAGACCCTTCGCCCGGTCGACGAGCTTGCGGGTCTCGAAGCGCTCGACCATGTCGGCGACCTCGGCCTCGAGGGTGATGATCTGCTCGTAGCGGGCGAGCGCGATCTCGATGGCGGGGAGCAGATCGTTCGGGGTGAAGGGCTTGACGACGTAGGCGAGAGCACCGGCCTCGGTCGCCCGCTCGACGAGTTCCTTCTGGCTGAACGCCGTCAGCAGGACGACGGGCGCGATGTGCGCCTTGCCGAGCCGTTCGGCGGCCGAGATCCCGTCGAGGACGGGCATCTTGACGTCCATGATCACGAGATCGGGACGCAGCTCGGTCGCAAGCTGCACCGCGGTCTCGCCGTCGCCTGCCTCGCCGACGACGTCGTATCCGTTGTCGCGCAGGATCTCGACGATGTCGAGTCGAATGAGCGACTCGTCTTCGGCCACGACGACTCGGCGCGGTGCGGGAGCGGCCGACGTGGGGACCTCTTCTTGCTCTGTCACCTTTCGATCCTACGGTATGGGCGTTCCGGACACGGTTCCGTCGGGTGACACCGCGTGAGGCGGTATTGTCGATGTGCGTGCGCCGGTGTGGCGGAATGGCAGACGCGACCGACTCAAACTCGGTTGTCTTCGGACGTGTGGGTTCGACTCCCACCACCGGCACGACGAAAGGGCGGGCACCTCGTGGAGAGGTGCCCGCCCTTCGGCATTCACGTGGCGCTTACTGGATCGCCTGGTAGATCGGCGCGCGGCCGTTGACGGCGTCGCCGATCTTGTGGATGCGGATGTCGTTGGTCGATCCCTGGATTCCGGGAGGAGACCCGGAGATGACGACCACCTTGTCGCCGACCTCGGCGAGGCCGTTCGAAAGGAAGTAGTCGTCGACCTGGTGGAACATCAGGTCGGTGTGCGCGACCTCCTCCACGAGGCTCGAACGGATGCCCCACGTCAGGGCCATGCGACGACGGATCGCCGGGTCCGGGGTGAACGCGATCATGGGGATCTCGGGACGCAGACGCGACATGCGGCGCGCGGTGTCGCCGGACTCGGTGAACATGCAAAGGAACTTCGCCTCGATGAACTGCGCGACCTCCATGGCGGCGAGCGTGATCGCGCCGCCCTGCGTGCGCGGCTTCGCCGTCAGCGGTGCGATGCGCTCGAGACCGTGGGTCTCGGTCGAGTCGACGATGCGCGCCATGGTCTCGACGACGACGACGGGGTACTTGCCCACGCTGGTCTCGCCCGAGAGCATCACGGCGTCGGCGCCGTCGAGGACGGCGTTGGCGACGTCGCTGGTCTCGGCGCGCGTCGGCACCGGGTTCTCGATCATCGACTCCAGCATCTGGGTCGCGACGATCACGGGCTTGGCCATACGGCGGCACAGCGCCACGGCCTTCTTCTGCACGATCGGCACGGCCTCGAGCGGAAGCTCCACGCCGAGGTCACCGCGCGCGACCATGATGCCGTCGAAGGCGTCGATGATCTCCTCGAGGTTCTCGACCGCCTGCGGCTTCTCGATCTTCGCGATGACGGGGACCTTGCGGCCCTCCTCCGCCATGATCTCGTGCACACGCGTGACGTCGGCGGCATCCCGCACGAACGACAGTGCGATGATGTCGGCTCCCTGCTGCAGCCCCCAGCGCAGGTCGGCCTCGTCCTTGTCCGACAGCGCCGGAACGCTCACGGCGACACCGGGCAGGTTGATGCCCTTGTTGTTCGAGACGGGGCCGGCGACGATGACCTTCGTCGTGACGACCGAGCCCTCGACCGACACGACCTCGACGCGGACCTTGCCGTCGTCGATGAGCAGGAAGTCGCCGGGCTTGACGTCGCCGGGCAGGCCCTTGAACGTCGTCGAGACGATCTCCTTGGTGCCGAGGATGTCGTCGGTCGTGATCTTGAAGACGTCGCCGACCGCGAGCTGGTGCGGCCCGTTCTCGAACTTGCCGAGACGGATCTTCGGCCCCTGCAGGTCGACCAGGATCGCGACGGGGCGAGCTGCGTCGTCGGCGGCCTTCCGCACGTTGGCCCAGCGGGCCTCGTGCTCCGAATAGTCTCCGTGGCTGAGGTTGAATCGGGTCACGTCCACACCGGCGTCGATGATGGCTCGCACCATCTCGTAGCTGGCTGTGGCCGGTCCCAGGGTGGCGACGATCTTGGCGCGTCTCACTGATACTCCGGTGGTTTCGGGTCGGGAGGGGGGTTGGGTCCAGCCTATGCCCGCTGGAGCCCGATCGCGACGTCGGTCGGACGCACCGGCGCCGGAAGGTCGGTGTCGCCCATCAGGTAGCGGTCGACAGCGGATGCCGCGGCGCGGCCCTCCGCGATCGCCCACACGATGAGCGACTGTCCGCGCCCGGCGTCGCCGGCCACGAACACACCCGGCGTGGTGGTCTGGTAGTCGTCGGCACGTTCCACGTTGCCGCGATCGGTGAACAACGTACCCAGCTGCGCCTCGAGCTCGGAGCGCTCGGGACCGGTGAAACCCATCGCGATCAGGACGAGGTCGGCGGGGATCTCGCGCTCGGTCCCGCTCTTGGGCACGCGGCGACCGTCGACGAACTCGGTCTCGGCGACGCGCAGCGCGCGCACCTCTCCCGCCTCGTTGCCGAGGAACTCGACCGTGGACGCCAGGTAGCTGCGCTCACCGCCTTCTTCGTGCGCGGAGGCGACCTCGAAGATGGTCGGCATCATCGGCCACGGCTGGGTGTCGGGGCGGTCCGACGGCGGCTGCTTGCCGATCGCGAGGTTCGTCACGCTGAGCGCGCCCTGACGGTGCGCCGTGCCGATGCAGTCCGCGCCGGTGTCACCACCGCCGATCACGACGACGTGCTTGCCCTCCGCGTGGATCTGGTTCGCGACCTGGTCTCCCGCGACGGCCTTGTTCGACTCGACGAGGTACTCCATAGCGAAGTGCACGCCGGCGAGGTCGCGGCCCGGGATTGCGAGGTCGCGGGGCAGGGTCGAGCCGGTCGCCACCACGACCGCGTCGTAGCGGGCGCGCAGCGCGTCCCACGAGATGTCCTTGCCGATCTCGACGCCGGCACGGAAACGCGTGCCCTCGTCCTGCATCTGACGCAGGCGCGCCTCGATGTGGCGCTTCTCCATCTTGAAGTCGGGGATGCCGTACCGCAGCAGGCCGCCGATGCGGTCGTCGCGCTCGTAGACGGCGACGGTGTGACCGGCGCGGGTCAGCTGCTGCGCGGCGGCGAGTCCGGCGGGGCCGGAGCCGACGACGGCAACCGTCTTGCCCGTCAGACGCCCCGGGGGCTCGGCCTCGACCCATCCGTTGGCGAACGCCTCGTCGATAGTCGAGACCTCGATCTGCTTGATCGTGACCGGCGGCTGATTGATGCCGAGAACGCACGAGCTCTCGCACGGTGCAGGGCACAGGCGCCCGGTGAACTCCGGGAAGTTGTTCGTCGCGTGCAGACGCTCGATGGCCGAGCGCCCCTCGCCACGCCACATGAGGTCGTTCCACTCGGGGATGAGGTTGCCCAGCGGGCACCCCTGATGACAGAACGGCACGCCGCAGTCCATGCAGCGCCCCGCCTGACGGCGGAGCACGGCGCTGTCACCGGGCTCGTAGACCTCGCGCCAGTCCATGATGCGGACGGGAACGGGACGGCGCTTGGGGAGCTCGCGCTCCGTGATCTTCAGGAAGCCCTTGGGGTCAGCCACGGGTCACCTCCAGGATGCGGCTCCAGACCTCGTCGCCGTCGGGGTCGAGCCCCTCGGCGGCCGCCGTCTGTCGGGTTTCGAGCACCGCGGCGTAGTCGCGCGGCACCACACGGACGAAGTTGGCGACCTCGTTCTCGAAGTCCTCCAGCAGCCGGGCTGCCAGCTCGGACCCCGTCTCGGCGACGTGGCGCTCGAGCAGGTCGCGGAGGATCTCGGCGTCGCCGGACCCCATCTCCCCGAGCACGAGCTCGCCGCTGGCCATGGCCTCGCGGTTCACGTTCGCGGTCTCGAGGCGGTAGACGTAGGCGTTGCCACCCGACATCCCGGCGCCGAGGTTGCGCCCGGTGGCGCCGAGGATCACGGCGAGGCCGCCGGTCATGTACTCCAGTGCGTGGTCGCCCACGCCCTCGACCACGGCCGTGGCCCCGGAGTTGCGCACGAGGAACCGCTCCCCCACGACGCCGCGCAGGAACATCGTGCCCTGCGTCGCACCGTAGCCGATGACGTTGCCCGCGATCACGTTCTCCGACGCGTCGAAGGCCGCTCCGCGCGGCGGGCGCACGACGATCTGTCCACCCGAGAGCCCCTTGCCGACGTAGTCGTTCGAGTCCCCCTCGAGACGCAGCGTGATGCCGGCGGGGAGGAAGGCTCCGAAGGACTGTCCGGCCGAACCCGTCAGGTTCACCACGATCGAGTCGGCAGGAAGGCCGTTCTCGCCGTGCGCGAGCGTGACCCGGTTGCCCAGCATCGTGCCCACGGCGCGCTCGGTGTTGCGGATGGGCAGATCGATCTCGATGTGACCGCCGTGCGCGACGACATCCTGCGCTCGTTCGATGAGCTGCACATCGAAGTGCGCGTCGAGCTCGTGGTCCTGGTCGCGCCGGTGACGACGCGGCGCGTCTTCGGCGAACGCGGGTCCGGTGAGGATGGGTCCGAGGTCGAGGCCGTTGGCCTTCCAGTGCTCGATCGCGCCGTCGACGTCGAGGACGTCGTTGCGCCCGATCGCCTCGTCGAGCGAGCGGAAACCGAGCTCGGCCAGGTACTCGCGGACCTCCTGCGCGACGAACTCCATGAAGTTCACCACGAACTCGGGCTTGCCGGTGAAACGCTCGCGGAGCACGGGGTTCTGCGTCGCTACGCCCACGGGACACGTGTCGAGGTGGCAGACGCGCATCATGATGCAGCCCTCGACGACCAGGGCGGTGGTGGCGAAACCGAACTCCTCGGCACCGAGCAGCGCGGCGATCACGACGTCGCGACCTGTCTTCAGCTGGCCGTCGGCCTGCACGACCACGCGGTCGCGCATGTCGTTGAGCATGAGCGTCTGCTGCGTCTCGGCGAGACCGAGCTCCCAGGGCGTACCGGCGTGCTTGAGCGAGTTGAGCGGGCTCGCGCCCGTTCCGCCGTCGTGCCCGGAGACGAGGATGACGTCGGCGAGGGCCTTCGCCGTTCCCGCCGCGACGGCACCGATGCCCGACTGGCTCACGAGCTTGACGTGCACCCGGGCGGCCGGGTTCGCGCGCTTGACGTCGAAGATCAGCTGCTTGAGGTCCTCGATCGAGTAGATGTCGTGGTGCGGCGGCGGCGAGATGAGGCCGACGCCCGGGGTGCCACCGCGGGTGCGGGCGATCCACGGATACACCTTGCCGGGCGGCAGCTGACCGCCCTCGCCGGGCTTGGCGCCCTGGGCGAGCTTGATCTGGATGTCGTCGGCATGCGTGAGGTACATGCTCGTGACGCCGAATCGACCCGAGGCGACCTGCTTGATCGCGCTGCGGCGCTCGGGGTCGAGCAGACGCTCGACGTCCTCGCCGCCCTCGCCCGTGTTCGACTTCGCGCCGAGCCGGTTCATCGCGATCGCGAGCGTCTCGTGCGCCTCCTTCGAGATCGAGCCGTAGCTCATCGCGCCCGTCGAGAATCGCTTCACGATCGACGCGACCGACTCGACCTCGTCGATCGGCACCGGGGGCCGGACGCCGGTGCGCAGCTTGAACATGCCGCGCAGCGTCTTCAGCTCGGCCGCCTGATCGTCGACGAGCTTCGTGTACTCGCGGAAGATGTCGTAACGACGGGTGCGGGTCGCGTGCTGGAGGCGGAAGACCGTGTCCGGGTTGAACAGGTGCGGGGCACCGTCGCGGCGCCACTGGTACTCACCACCGGTCCACAGCCGCTCGTGGGCGCGGACGGCGGCGTCTTCCGGATACGCGTAGGCGTGCCGCGCGGCGTTCTCTGCCGCGATGACCTCGATGCCGATACCGCCGAGCTTGGTCTCGGTGCCGGTGAAGTAGTTCGACACGAACTCGTCGGAGAGCCCGACGGCTTCGAACACCTGGGCGCCGGCGTAGGACGAGACGGTCGAGATGCCCATCTTGGACATGATCTTCAGCACGCCCTTGCCGAGCGCGTAGATCAGGTTCTTGACGGCCTTCTCGGGAGTGACGCCGGTGATGTACCCGGCACGCACGAGGTACTCGACGGTCTCCATCGCGAGGTACGGGTTGACCGCCGACGCGCCGTAGCCGAGGAGAGTCGCGACGTGGTGGACCTCGCGGACATCGCCGGCCTCGACCACGAGACCGACCCGCATACGGGTCTGCTGCCGGATGAGGTGGTGGTGCACCGCGGCGAGCATGAGCAGGGACGGGATGGGGGCGAGGTCCTTGTTCGAGTCGCGGTCGCTGAGCACGAGGAACTCCGCGCCGTCCTCGATGGCCTGGTCGGCCTCGGCGCACATCTGCGCGAGGCGCTTCTGCATGCCCTTGTGACCGGCCTCGACGCGGTAGAGACCGCGGATCGTCACCGACGAGCGGCCCTTGAGGGCGGTGTCGATGTGCTGGATCTTGGCGAGCTCGTCGTTGTCGATCACGGGGAAGTCGAGCGTCACCGTGCGGGTGTGCTGCGGCCCCCAGGCCAGCAGGTTCGCCTCGGGACCGAGCCCGAGGGACAGGGAGGTGACGACCTCTTCGCGGATCGAGTCCAGCGGCGGGTTCGTCACCTGCGCGAACTGCTGCGTGAAGTAGTCGAACAGCAGGCGCGGGCGCTCGCTGAGCACCGCGACGGGGGTGTCGCTGCCCATGGCACCGAGAGGCTCTGCTCCCACCTGCCCCATGGGGGTGAGGAGGATGCGCACCTCCTCCTCGGTGTAGCCGAAGGTGCGCTGGCGGCGCGTGATCGACGCGATGGGGTGCACGATGTGCTCGCGCTCGGGCAGGTCCTTGAGCCGCACGCGACCGGCGTCGAGCCATTCCTGCCACGGGTGGAGCGTCGCGAGCTCGCGCTTGATCTCCTCATCCTCGACGATGCGGCCCGCGGCCGTGTCGACGACGAACATCCGCCCGGGCTGCAGGCGACCGCGGCGCTTGATCCGCTCGGGGGCGAAATCGAGCACGCCGGTCTCGCTGCCGATGACGACCAGACCGTCGGTGGTCTCGGTCCATCGTCCCGGGCGCAGGCCGTTCCGGTCGAGAGTGGCGCCCACGAGCGTGCCGTCGGTGAAGATGAGGGCAGCCGGGCCGTCCCAGGGCTCCATCTGGATGGAGTGGTAGTCGTAGAACGCCCGGAGATCGGGATCGATGTCGGTCTGCTTCTCGTACGCCTCGGGCACCATCATCATGACGGCGTGCGGCAGGCTGCGCCCGGTGAGCGTGAGCAGTTCGAGGACCTCGTCGAACGAGGCCGAGTCGCTCGCTCCGTCCGTGCAGATCGGCAGCAGCGGCTGCACATCGCCGAGCAGCTCGGACTCGAGCTGCGACTGGCGCGCGCGCATCCAGTTGCGGTTGCCCTTGACGGTGTTGATCTCACCGTTATGCGCGAGCATGCGCAGTGGCTGCGCGAGCGGCCACGACGGGAAGGTGTTGGTCGAGTAGCGCGAGTGCACCACCGCGAGCTCCGACGCGAAGCGCTCGTCCTGCAGGTCGGGGTAGAACGGCTCGAGCTGGAGCGTCGTGACCATGCCCTTGTAGCCGAGCGTGCGGCTCGACAGCGACACGAAGTAGGCGTCGTGCTCATGGCGGGCGCGCTTGCGCAGGCGATAGACCCGGCGGTCGAGCTCGATTCCGGCGAGGGCGGGCGCGTCACCAACGGCAGGACGCGACACGAAGAGCTGCTCGAAAGCGGGGCGTGCGGCGAAGGCGAGCTTGCCGAGGTTCTCATCCTCGGTCGGCACGTCGCGCCAGCCCAGGACCGTCAGACCCTCGGATGCCGCGAGCGCCTCGATGTCGGCCTTCAGAGCGTGGCGTTCGTCGGCGTCGCGCGGCAGGAACGCCATACCCGCGGCGTACTCGCCGGCGGGCGGCAGGTCGAAGTCGACGACCTCGCGGAGGAACGCATCGGGCATCTGCGTCAGGATCCCGGCTCCGTCTCCGGTTCCTGCGTCGGAGCCGATGGCGCCGCGGTGCTCGAGGTTGCGCAGAGCCGTCAAGGCGAGCTCGACGATGTCGTGACCAGCTTCGCCGCGCAGCGTGGCGACCATCGCCAGACCACACGCGTCCTTCTCGAACGCAGGGTTGTACATGCCCTGCTTAGGAGGGAATGAACCGAATCCGGACTTTTGGGGTCGAGGGCTCGAGGCCATACTGACCGTCCTCACATTGGTGCTGAAACCGGGACGACGTCGGCCCTGGGGAACTACTGCTTCGAGGTGACTGCGCTTGTGGCGCTGTCTGCGTGAGCTTCGGGCGTCGGGGGTGCGCTCAGATCCACGAAGTCTTCGGTGCTCTGCGATTGTAGCGCGCTCGGAGCGACCCATTCGCGACCCGGCTGATAAGGCGACGGCTCGTCGCCCGGGTGACGTCGCGTCTGCACCACGATGATCGCGATTCCGACCACGACGGCGAAGATCGCCGCCCAGACGTTGGTGCGGATGCCGAGGATGATCTCACTCGGATCGATCCGGATCGACTCCCACACGATGCGGCCGGCGCCGTACCAGACGAGGTAGAGACCGAAGAGCTTGCCCCACTGCGCCCAGGCCTTGCGACCGACCCACAGCAGCACGAGCACGCCGAGACCGTTCCAGATCACCTCGTAGAGGAACGTCGGGTGGAAGAGCGTGTCAGGAGCCAGTCCCGCGGGGAACGCGGGGTTGCTGGGATTGATCTCCAGCCCCCAGGGCAGGTCGGTGGGGAGTCCGAAGAGCTCCTGGTTGAACCAGTTCCCGAAGCGCCCCATCGCCTGAGCGAGCAGGATTCCCGGAGCCAGCGCGTCGGCGAAGCTCCAGAACCGGATGCCGGTCCACTTGCAGCCGAGGTAGGCGCCCACGGCACCGCCGATGAGCGCACCGAAGATCGCGATGCCGCCTTCCCAGATGAAGAGCACCGCCCACGGGTTCTTGTCGGGTCCGAAGTAGAACCCCGGGTGCGTCAGGACGTGGAATGCGCGCGCACCCACCAGGGCCAACGGCACAGCCAGCAGTGCGATGTCGATGACGACCCACGGCTCCGCACCGCGCCTCGTGAGGCGGTGGTTGGTCATCAGCGTCGCGACGATGATCCCGGCGATGATGCACAGCGCGTAGAAGTGGATGCGCAGCGGGCCCAGGTCGATGTAGCTCACCGACGGGCTCGGGATGCTCGCGACGAGCGTGTGTGCAGCGTGGATCATCGGATCGTCCCTCGGAAATCGGTGGTCGTGCGACCGGAAAAGTCTAGACGCGCTCGCGGGCGGTGCCCGCCGCGAGTTCACGCGCGGTGTCGGTGAGACCGGCCACTCCCCCGTCGCGCAGGGCACGCACGAGTGCGGTCCCGACGATGGCGCCGTCAGCATAGTCGACGACGCCCGCGACCTGCTCGGGCGTCGAGATGCCGATGCCGACGCAGGCGTGGGCTGCGCCGAGCGCACGGATACGGCCGACGAGAGTGCGGGCGGCCGCGTCGAGCTCCGTCCGCTCCCCCGTGATTCCCATGGTCGAAACGGTGTACACGAAGCCCGTGGAGGCCTCGACGATCATCCGCAGTCGCTCCTCGGTCGACGTCGGTGCGGCGAGGAATACGCGGTCGAGCCCCGTGCGCTCCGACGCGGCGAGCCACTCGGGCGCCGCATCCGGAGTGATGTCCGGCGTGATCAGACCTGCACCGCCGGCCGAGACCAGGTCGTCGGCGAAACGGTCGACGCCGTACTGCAGCACGGGGTTCCAGTAGGTCATGACGAGGATCGGGATGTCGACGCGCTCTGCGATCGCCCGGACTGCCGTGAAGGTGTCGCGCAGTCGGAAACCCGCGGCCAGGGCCACCTGGGTCGCCTCCTGGATGACGACGCCGTCCATCACGGGGTCGGAGTACGGGGGGCCGAGCTCGAGGACGTCGGCGCCGGCCTCTGCCAGCGCGACGGCGGCCTCGATGCTCGTCTCGAGATCGGGGAAGCCGAGCGGAAGGTAACCGACGAACGCGCCGCGCCCCTCGGCGTGTGCGGCCTCGATCGCCGCGGCCACGCGGGAGGTCACAGTTCCACTCCTTCGCCCGACGCCGCCTCGTCGTGTTCGGGCTCGACCACCGGCTCCGCACCGTCGTCGTACAGCTCGAACCAGCGCGCCGCGGTGTCCATGTCCTTGTCGCCGCGCCCCGACAGGTTGACGGCGATGATGGCGTCGGGGCCGAGTTGACGTCCGATGCGCAGCGCACCGGCCAGCGCATGGGCCGACTCGATAGCGGGAATGATGCCCTCGGTGCGACTCAGCAGCCGCAGTGCCTCCATCGCCTCGGTGTCGGTGGCCGGGATGTAGGACGCACGACCGATGGACGCCAACCAGGCGTGCTCGGGGCCGACGCCCGGATAGTCGAGTCCCGCGGAGATCGAGTGCGACTCGACCGTCTGACCGTCCTCGTCCTGCAGCACGAAAGTCTTCGCCCCGTGCAGGACGCCTGGGCGGCCCCGCCCGATCGACGCGGCGTGACGCTCGGTGTCGACTCCCTCACCCGCGGCCTCGACGCCGTACAGTGCGACGCCCTCGTCATCGAGGAAGGCGTCGAACATGCCGATCGCATTCGATCCGCCGCCGACGCAGGCGACGACGGCATCCGGAAGCCGCCCGGTCTTGGCGAGGAGCTGCTCGCGTGCCTCTTCCGAGATGATCTTCTGGAAATCGCGCACCATGGCGGGGAACGGATGCGGCCCCGCCGCGGTGCCGAAGATGTAGTTGGTGGTCTCGACCGAGGCGACCCAGTCGCGGTACGCCTCGTTGATCGCATCCTTGAGGGTGCGCGACCCCGTCGTGACCGGCACGACCTCGGCGCCGAGCAAGCGCATCCGCGCGACGTTGAGCGCCTGCCGCTCCGTGTCGACCTCGCCCATGTAGATCGTGCAGTCGAAGCCGAACAGGGCTGCGGCCGTCGCCGTCGCGACGCCGTGCTGACCGGCTCCGGTCTCGGCGATGACGCGCGTCTTGCCGAGACGCTTGGTCAGCATCGCCTGACCGATCACGTTGTTGATCTTGTGCGAGCCGGTGTGGTTGAGATCCTCGCGCTTGAGGAACACGCGCGCGCCACCGGCGTGCTCGGCGAAACGCGGCACCTCCGTCAACGCGGACGGACGTCCGGCGTAGGTCGCGAGGGTCCGCGTCAGTTCGGCCGCGAACTCGGGGTCGGCCATGGCCGACTCGTATACCGCTGTCAGCTCGTCGATCGCCGCGACGAGGGATTCGGGCATGAATCGCCCGCCGAACTCACCGAAGAAGGGACCGTGCTGTTCTCGCAGGCTCACGCGCCGGCCTCCAGGAATGCGTGCAGGGTGGTCACGGGGTCGTTGGTCACGAGCGCCTCGCCGATCAGGACGGCGTCGGCACCCGCGCGACGGTAGTGGGACACGTCGTCGGGGGTGAGGACGGCGGACTCCGCGATCTTCACAGCGTCAGCCGGAAGGTGCTCCACGAGCCGGCCGAAGAGATCGCGATCGAGCTCGAACGTCGAAAGGTTGCGCGCGTTGACGCCGACCAGACGCGCTCCGATGTCGGCGGCACGATGCACCTCGTCGAGCGAGTGGGTCTCGACGAGCGGCGTCATGCCGAGTTCGAGCACGAGCTCGTGAAGCTCGGCCAGCACCGGCTGCTCAAGCGCGGCGACGATCAGCAGCACCAGGTCGGCGCCCGCTGCCCGTGCCTCGAAGACCTGGTAGGCGCCTGCGATGAAGTCCTTGCGGAGAACGGGGATCGATACCTCGGCGCGAACGGCCTCGAGGTCGGCCAGGCTCCCCTTGAAACGTCGACCCTCGGTCAGCACGGAGATGACGGATGCGCCGCCCTCCTGATACCGCGCGGCCTGCAGCGCCGGGTCGGGAATGGCGGCGAGATCGCCCCGCGAGGGGCTCGCGCGCTTGACCTCGGCGATGATCTTGACCCGCTCGGCCGGCGCGAGCGCCGCGAGGGCGTCCCGGGCCGGGGCCTGAGCGAGCGCGTCGCGCTCGACGACGGCGAGGGGCCGCTCGGCCGCACGGGCCTCGGCATCCTCGACGGCGCCGGCCGTGAGACCGGCCAGCACGTCAGTGCGCTTTCGGGGTGTACTTGTCGCCGTATGCGCCGTAGCCGGCCTTCGCCATGGCCCAGCCGACGATCAGGCCGACGACCAGGAGACCCGCGGACGCCCAGACCAGCACCGGCATGTCGAGCCAGAAGAACAGGGTGCCGAGCGCGAACGCCAGAAGCATGATCACCACAGCGGTCCACGCCGCCGGGGAGTGTCCGTGGCCGGGGTCGCCGATGTTGCTCATTGTTCTCCTTCGCGGGATTTCTCGGGCTGAGGTCAGTCTACCGGGGCTCAGGCGGTCGGATCGGACCCGCGGCTGAGGTCGTCCCAGGAATCGATCGGATCGTGCGAATCATGCGGACGCGATCCGCCGGGACGGCGGGCCTCGACAGCGGGGTCGGTGCGATAGCGGCGCGCGGTGCTGCGCCACGAGCGCGCCGTGACGAGAGTGAGCACGCCGCCCGCGCACACCACCAGCGCGCCGATCGCCGTGATCCAGGGCCAAGCGGTGACGGTGATGGCCGACACGAGGGTCCCGACCGCCTCGACCCCCGCGAGGCCCGTCGTGTCGGCGACGACGCCGACCACGGCCTCCGGCGGTGCCGTGAGGGCGATCCGCAGCGACTCGGCGAGGAGAGCCGCGCCGATGAGCACGCCGATGACACCGAAGACGTAGCGGAGCACCGTGCCGACGATCGACAGCGCCAGACCGAGCGCCAGCGCCGCCAGGCCGAGCGGGGTGACGAGCGGGAGCGCTTCGGTGCCCGGCACCGGAAGGACCGCCTGGGCGCCGTCGCGCAGCGTCGCCTCGAGCCAGGGCTGGGTCGCGCCGATGACCGCGAGGCCGCCGCCGACGACGGCCGCGAGGACGGCGAGCATGCGGGACCGGCGGGTCATGGCACCGCGACGACGGGGTCGAGGTCGTCCGCGTCGAAGCATGTGCGGGTGCCGGTGTGGCACGCAACACCAACCTGCTCGACGAGCAGGAGCACGGCGTCGCCGTCGCAGTCGAGCCGCGCCCCGCGGACGAGCTGGATGTGGCCGGACGTGTCGCCCTTGCGCCAGTACTCCTGGCGGGAGCGCGACCAGAAGGTCACGCGTCCGCTCGTGAGCGTTCGGCGCAGCGCCTCGGCATCCATCCACGCCAGCATGAGCACCTCGCGCGTGTCGTGCTGCTGGACGATAGCGGCGACGAGCCCGTTCGCGTCGAACGAGACCCGGGCGATGCGCTCGTCGATGCTGCTCTCGGTCATCGCCGCACCTCGATGCCCTGAGCGGTCAGCGCATCCTTCACGTCGCCGATCGTGAGCTGGCCCGAGTGGAACACGGATGCCGCCAGGACGGCATCCGCTCCTGCCTCGATGGCGGGGACGAAATGCTCCGTCGCACCCGCGCCGCCCGAGGCGATCACCGGGACGGACGAGATCTCGCGCATCAGCGAGATGAGCTCCAGATCGAAGCCGTCCTTGGTGCCGTCGGCATCGATCGAGTTGACGAGCAACTCCCCCGCACCCCGTTCGATGGCCTCGCGCGCCCAGGCGAGCGCGTCGATCGAGGTCGCCGTTCGCCCGCCGTGCGTCGTCACGACGAAACCCGATTCGGTGCCCTCGGCGCGCTTGACGTCGAGCGAGAGGACGAGGACCTGCGCACCGAAGCGGTCGGCGATCTCACCGAGCAGCTCGGGGCGAGCGATCGCGGCCGAGTTGACGCCGACCTTGTCGGCACCGACCGAGAGGAGCCGCGCCACATCGTCGACCGAGCGGACGCCGCCTCCCACGGTGAGCGGGATGAAGACCTGCTCCGCGGTGCGACGGACGACGTCGTAGGTCGTGGCGCGTCCGTCGACGGTCGCGGTGACGTCGAGGAAGGTCAGCTCGTCGGCGCCCTGCTCGAAGTAAAGTCGCGCGAGCTCGACCGGGTCGCCCATGTCGCGCAGATTCTCGAAGTTGACGCCCTTGACGACGCGACCGGCGGCGACGTCCAGGCACGGGATGACGCGGCGTGCCAACGTCATGTCAGAGCCTCGCGTTGTGGATCGCGGTGACGAGGATCGCGCGCGCGCCGATGGCGTACAGCTCGTCCATCGTCGTGTTCACGCTCGCGCGCGGCACCATCACGCGGACCGCCACCCACTCGGGGTCGCGCAGCGGCGAGATCGTCGGCGACTCGATGCCACCCGCGATAGCGACGGCCTCATCCACCAGCGCGGCCGGCAGGTCGTAGTCCACCAGCACGTAGCGGCGCGCGACGAGCACGCCGCGAAGCCGGCGCAGCAGCCGCTCGGTGCCGTCCGCATCGTGGGGACCCGCGATCAGCACGGCCTCCGAACGCAGGATCTCGGGACCGAAGACCTCGAGTCCGGCCTGACGGAGGGTCGTGCCCGTCTCGACGACGTCGGCGACGGCATCTGCGACGCCCAGGCGGACCGCGGACTCGACGGCACCGTCGAGCGGCACGAGGTCGACGGCGATCCCGCGCTCGTCGAGGAACGCGTCGACGAGCCCGGGGTACGACGTCGCGATGCGCTTGCCGGCGAGCTCGGCCACGTCGGTGAACGTGCCGGTCGGGGCCGCGAAGCGGAAGGTCGAACCCGCGAAGCCGAGCCGTTCGATCTCGCGCGCGCCCGGCATGCGGGCGTCGAGCAGCAGGTCGCGGCCGGTGATGCCGACGTCGAGGGCGCCCGAGCCGACGTAGGTGGCGATGTCCTTCGGACGCAGGTAGAAGAACTCGACCTCGTTGACGGGGTCGATGACGTGGAGGTCCTTCGAGTCGCGGCGTCCGGTGTATCCGGCCTCGGCCAGCATCTCGGCGGCGGTCTCGGCGAGCGATCCCTTGTTCGGGACGGCGATGCGCAGCATGGGGGTCTTTCTGTCTCGGAGCGGGAGGGCGGGGCGTCGCTCAGAGATGTCGGTAGACGTCTTCGGGGCTCAGACCCTTGCTGATCATGAGCACCTGCAGGTGGTAGAGCAGCTGCGAGATCTCCTCGGCCGTCTCGGCATCGGACTGGTACTCGGCCGCCATCCAGACCTCGGCCGCCTCTTCGACGATCTTCTTGCCGATGGCGTGCACACCGCGGTCGAGCTGCGCGACCGTGCCCGAGCCCTCGGGCCGGGTCTCGGCGATAGAGGTGAGCTCTGCGAACAGCGCGTCGAACGTCTTCACCTAGCCAGGGTACCGGCCCGCGACGGGCGATCCGACCGCGGCGGGCGACGGATCAGTGCCGGTGCGCCCGCAGCGCCCGATCGCGGAGGCTCGCGATCGCGGCATCCGGATCGTCGGCGCCGAACACCGCCGAGCCGGCCACGAACGTGTCGGCTCCGGCCTCGGCCGCCTGCGCGATCGTCGACTCGGAGATGCCGCCGTCGACCTGCAGCCAGACGGAAGAACCGCGACGGCGCGCCTCGTCGGCGAGCCGGCGGAGCTTGGGCATCTGGTCGGCCATGAAGCTCTGGCCGCCGAAGCCCGGTTCGACCGTCATGACGAGGATCTGATCGAACTCGTCCAGCACGTCGAAGAGGCCTTCGACGGGCGTTGCGGGCTTGACGGCGACACCGGCGCGTGAGCCGATCGAGCGCAGCCGGCGAGCGAGCGCGACGGGGTCGGTGGCGGCCTCGAGATGGAAGGTGACGCTCGCGGCACCGAGCTCAGCGTAGCCGGGACCCCAGCGATCGACGTCCGAGATCATCAGGTGGACGTCGAGCGGAATCGGACTCGTGGCCTGGATCCGCTCGACCATCTGCGGCCCGAACGTCAGGTTCGGGACGAAGTGGTTGTCCATCACATCGACGTGGACGAAGTCGGCCGATCGGATGCGGCCGAGCTCGGCCTGCATGTTCACGAAATCCGCGGCCAGGATGCTGGGGTTGATGCGCAAGGCGTCGGCGTCGCTCACTCCCCCATTATCGCCGTTCACGGCTTCTGCAGCAGGGTGATGGACATGGCGTCGGTGCCGTGGCGGTGGGGCCACAGCTGCGCGCGGCCCGACCCGTCCTGCGGCTCGGGCAGATCGATCTCTCCCCGACTGACCGCCCGGACGACCTCGCGGGCATCGAGCTCCCGGAGATCGGGGTGGGCTGCTCGCACGTCGGCGACGACCACGGCGGTCTCGGCGAGGTGGGGAGAACAGGTCACGTACGCGACGACCCCGCCCGGGGCGAGCGCATCGACGGCGGCGGAGAGCAGTTCGCGCTGGAGGGCGCTGAGGTCGGGGACATCCGCGGGGCTCTTGCGCCAGCGCGCCTCCGGCCGGCGACGGAGCGCGCCGAGCCCCGTGCAGGGCGCATCGACGAGGATGCGGTCGTAACGACCTCGGCCGGCACGCTCGCGCCCGTCCTCCTCCGACACCGGCACCTCGAGCGGAACGCCGGCGACCGAGGATCGAACGAGACGTGCGCGCGCAGGCGAGATCTCGTTGGCCTCGACCACGGCCCCTCCCGCCAGGGCCTCGGCGGCCAGGACAGCGGTCTTGCCGCCCGGCGCGGCGCACAGATCGAGCCAGCGCTCACCGGCGCGGACCGGGAGCGCGCGCGACAGCGCGAGCGCCGCGAGCTGGGAACCCTCGTCTTGGACGCGGATGCGGCCTTCCGCGCGACGCACCATCGGCTCGGGATCACCGCCGTCGAGGCGGAAACCGAGCGGTGAGTACGGGGTCCGTGCCCGGTCGGCGGGGATGTCGGCGAGGCCCGGCAGTGCGGTCATCGTGACGCTCGGCGAGACGTTGTCGGCGGCCAGCAGCTCGTCGAGTTCGTCCGCGCGCCCCTCGGCCGCGAGTGCCCGACGGAACGCACGGATGACCCATACCGGGTGGGAGTAGCGCAGCCCGAGCCGCTCGTCGTCCGAGCGTGCTGCGGCATCCACCCGCTGCAGCCAATCGCCCGGGTTGTCCCGCGCGATGCGTCGCAGGACCGCGTTGGCGAAACCGGCCGCGTTGGGCGCGCCCGCGCGCCGCACCAGCTCGACGCTCTCGTTCACCGCGGCATGAGACGCGACCCGCGTCGACAGCAGCTGATGGACACCGAGGCGCAGCGCGTCGCGCACCGGCGGATCGATCGTGTCGATGGAACGCCCTGACGCCTGCTCGATGATCGCGTCGTAGGTGCCCTGGCGGCGCAGCGTGCCGTATGTCAGCTCGGTCGCGAGCCCGGCGTCGGCAGGGCTCAGTCCCGACCGCCGGAGCTCCTGCGGCAGAAGGAGGTTCGCATACGCGTCGGAGTCGGCCACCGCGCGCAGCACGTCGAAGGCGACACGGCGTGCGGGGTTCACGATCCCGCCTCGAGGCTGTCGGCGCGCAGTCCGCGCCACCAGTCGGGAGCCGGCATCGCGCCGCGCCCCGCGGGCTGCACCGACAGGAGCGAGATCGTGCCGTCGGCGGTTCCGACGAGGACCTCCTTACCGACGAGGCGGATCTCGCGCGGTGCGAGGGCAGCGGCATCCGGCCCGCGCCTCGCAGACAGCACCTTGAGCCGCTGCCCGGCCACCGTGGTGTGCGCGCCGGGCTCGGGCGTCGTGCCGCGGAAGCGGTCGAGCACCGTGTCGCCGGGCAGTGCGAAATCGAGGAGCCCGTCGGCGAGCGTGAGCTTGGGAGCGAGGGTCGGCGCGCCCGTCTGCGCGACGGCGGTCGCGGTGCCGTCGGCGATCGCGTCGACGACATCCGAGACGGTGTCCGCACCCAGATCCGCGAGTTCGGCGAGAAGTCGCCCCGCGGTGGCGCCCCGGTCCACCGGGTGGCGCGTCTGCGCGAAGACATCGCCCGCGTCGAGCTCAGGAACGAGCTGGAACACGCTTACGCCGCTCACCCGGTCCCCGGCGATGAGCGAATGCTGCACCGGCGCCGCCCCGCGCCAGGCCGGCAGCAGCGAGAAATGCAGGTTGATCCACCCGTGCCGCGGTGCCGACAGGAGCGGCTCGCGCACCAGCCCTCCGTACGCGACGATGACGCCGAGGTCGGCGCCCCACGACGTGATCGTCTCCGTCGCCGCCGCATCGAGGCGGTCGGTCTTCAGCACCGGCAGTCCGAGCTCAGCCGCGAGCGCGCCGACCGGCGAGGGCGTCAGCACGCGCTTGCGACCGAGCGGCGCGTCGCGGCGCGTCACGACTCCGACGACCTCGTGGCGAGAGGCGGCGAGTCGCCGGAGCGAGGGCAGGGCGGGTTCCGGTGTCCCGGCGAAGACGATGCGCATGGCGCTCCTCACAGATCGAGATCGGGCACGTCGAGACGTACTCTGAGTGTATTGCGCGGTCCTGGCGGCGCCCCGCGCCGACGACGCCCGCGCAGCGCCGCGGCGACGACCGACGCCCGAAGCGACTCGGCCACCGCGCGCCCCAGCGCGTACTCGAACCGCACGAGCGCACGGACGGCGTCTTCGCGCGGCACGGGGCCGAGAATCGACGTCTCGGTCAGAGCGGGCACATCGGCCCGCAGCTGCTCGATCGCCTCCGATACGGCTGACGCGGTCCCTTCCACGGCCGCGACGCGGACCGTCGGCGGCATGTGGAGCGGGGCCCTCTCGGCGAGCTCCGCCCGGGCGTACGCCGGTTGCGTCCATGTCGCGAGCGCGCGGGCGGCGGGACCCGCGACACCGACGAGGTGCACCGGCGCGCCGGGGGCCGCGAGAGCCGCAGCATCCGACCACCACCGCAGACATGCCTCGGCGATGCGCAGCTGCTCGGTCATCAGCATCCGATCGCCGTCGAGCAGGATGACGGCGTGGTACCCGCCGGCGGCGAAGGGCTCCGCGCCGCGCGTCGCGATCACGAGGGCGGGTCTCGCATCGACGTGGGTGACCTGGTGCTCGCCGTCGGAGACGATGACACGGGTGTTCGGGAAGGCGCGTCCGAGCTCGTCGGCCGTGCGCTCGCTCCCCGACGACGCCATGCGCAGGCGCTGGGAGGAGCACGACGCGCATCCCCACGCCGGCGCACCCCGCCCGCACCACGCGCACTCGGGAACGGCACCCGGCCGACGGGCGCGCAGCGGACCGGCGCAATGCGCGCAGCGCGCCGGCGTGCGGCAGTCGGCGCACACCAGCACCGGGGCGTACCCGGGTCGTGCCACCTGCACCAGAACGGGTCCGTGCGTCAGCGCCTCGCGCGCCGCGGCGAACGCCGCCGACGGGACCCGCGTGCCCCGCGACTCGCCCTCGCGCGTCGCCGACAGCACGACCCGGGGGCTCTCACGACGGCGGGCCGCGATCTCGCGCACCCAGCCGAGTGCTACGAGACGCTCGACGTCGGTCGTCCGTGTCAGACCGACGAAGACCAGCGCGCAGGCCTGGAGCTCCTGCCGGACGAGGGCGGCGTCTCGCGCGTGCACACCCGGGCTCAGCGGCTCCGCGAGCAGCGGATCGCCGTCGTCCCAGAGGAGGACGGCGCCGACGTCATGGGCAGGGGCGTACACGCTCGACCGATTGCCCACCACGATGCACGGCACCGGGGCCAGCAGCCGAAGGTACCCCGCGTAGCGCTCGGGGCCCGAGCGGCGCGCATCGTCCCTGACGACCGCTCCCTCGTCGACCCGACGCGCCAGGACGGAGAGGACATGCGCCTCGTCTCGGTGGTCGGGCACGACGACGACCGCGCTCTTGCCCCGCGCGAGCGTGAGCACGGCCAGCGCGGCGAGCAGTTCGGACCAGGCGGGGACGTCCTCGGCGGGGCGGGGCGGGGCGTCGACCGCGAGGCGCTCGCCGTTCTCGACCGCACCCTCCAGATCGGGGTACGCCGCCGTCGTCTCGCGGGCCCAGGCGAGGGACTCCGCGCTCACGACCGGTACGTCAGGCGGACCGGAGGCCGCCCAGGCCTTCTCGGCCCGCACCATCCGTTTCGGGATCACCAGCCGCAGGACATCGCTCGCCGACCCCGCGGCCCGATCGGCCACCCGGCGCGCGTGGGCGTGGAGCCGCTCCGGCAGCACCTCGACGGGCGAAACGACATCCTCGAGCTCGGACAGGGGACGGTCGCCGTCGGTCTCGTCGCCGAGCTCGACGAGGTAGCCCTCGACGGTGCGCCCGACCGTGCGGAGCGGCACCTTGACCCGCACACCGGGCAACGCGGCCTCGCGGAGGACGTCGGGAACGACGTAGTCGAAGAGGCGATCGAGCTGCGGCAGGGGCGAATCGATCAATACTCGGGCGACCCGCCGAGGCGCGTCGCTCACAGGCCCGCGGCGACGCGCAACTCCTCGACACGGTCGGTGCGCTCCCAGGTGAACTCGGGCAGCTCGCGGCCGAAGTGACCGTACGCGGCGGTCTTCGCATAGATGGGCCGCAGGAGGTCGAGGCGGTCGATGATCGCCTGCGGCCGGAGATCGAACACGTCGCGGATGGCCGCCGAGATGACCTCGTCGGCGACGTGGCCCGTACCGAACGACTCGACGTAGAGCCCCACGGGTGCGGCGCGCCCGATCGCATAGGCGACCTGCACCTCGAGACGGTCGGCCAGGCCTGCGGCGACGGCGTTCTTCGCGACCCACCGCATCGCATAGGCCGCGGAGCGGTCGACCTTCGACGGGTCCTTGCCGCTGAAGGCTCCGCCGCCATGCCGTGCGGCGCCCCCGTAGGTGTCGATGATGATCTTGCGGCCGGTCAGTCCGGCATCCCCCTTCGGGCCGCCGACGACGAACGGCCCCGCGGGGTTGATGACGTACTCGACGTCGGAGATGTCGAGACCGGTTTCGGCAAGCACCGGCTCGATGACCTCGGCCTGCACGGCCGCCCGCAGCGCCGGCAGCGAGATGTCGGGCTGGTGCTGTGTCGAGAGCACCACGGTCTCGACCGTGCGGGGCACCGCGCCCTCGTAGCCGAGGGTCACCTGCGTCTTGCCGTCGGGCCGCAGGAACGGCAGGGCCCCGGTGCGGCGGGCCGATGTCAGACGCTCGGCGATGCGGTGGGCAGTCCAGATGGCCATCGGCATGAGCTGCGGCGTCTCGTTGGTCGCGTAGCCGAACATGATGCCCTGGTCGCCGGCGCCGAGCGCATCGGTCGGATCGATCGAACCCTGCTCGCGGTGCTCCAGGGCGTTGTCGACGCCGGCGGCGATATCGGACGACTGCTCGCCGATCGACACCGTCACACCGCACGAGTCGCCGTCGAAGCCCGTCTCGCTCGAGGTGTACCCGATTCCGTTGACGACGCCGCGGACGATGCCGGGGATGTCGGCGTAACCGTCGGTGCGCACTTCGCCCGCGACGTGCACCAGACCCGTCGTCACGAGGGTCTCGACAGCGACACGGGAGCCGGGGTCGACCGTGAGCAGCGCGTCGAGGATGCTGTCGGAGATCTGGTCGCAGATCTTGTCGGGGTGCCCCTCGGTGACGGACTCGGACGTGAACAGGCGCAGCTGGCTCATCGGGGCTCCCTGTGGGACGGAACGGGGCGGGATCGGGACGGAGACGATTCTGCCCGCGGCGGCCGACATCCGGCTGCCGCGGGCAGAAATGTGACGGGTCTACCGCCGGATCAGTCGAGCGAACGCAGGCGGAGCTTGTCCTCGTGGATCTCGTGCATCGCGATCGTCAGCGGCTTGTCCTCGACCGACGAGTCGACGAGCGGGCCGACGTTGTCGAACAGGTTGCCCTCGTGGAGGTCGGAGTAGTAGTCGTTGATCTGACGCGCACGCTTGGACGCGTAGATGACCAGCTGGTACTTCGAGTCGACCTTGTCGAGCAGGGCGTCGATGGGCGGGTCGATGATGCCTTCGTTGCTTCCGGCCATGGCGGATCCTTCCGGGATCGATGTCGGTGGAGAGTCTGCTGCCGCGCCGCAGGCGCAGGCATCCCCCCAGTCTACGCGATCAGTCGGCCAGCGCGGCGACCTCGTCGGCCGCGCGCGCGACGGTGTCATTGACGACGCGGTAGTCGAACTCGCCCTGCGAGGCGAGCTCGACACGCGCCGTACGGAGGCGACGGGCGCGTTCCTCGGCGTCCTCGGTTCCCCGCCCGACCAGCCGGTCGACCAGTTCGTCCCAGCTCGGCGGCAGGAGGAAGACGAGGGTCGCATCCGGCGCGGCCGCGCGCACCTGACGGGCTCCCTGCAGGTCGATCTCCAACAGCACCGTGCGCCCCGCCGCGAGTGCCGCCTCGATGGGCGCCTTCGGCGTGCCGTACCGGTGACGGTTGTGCACGGTGGCCCACTCGAGCAGCTCGCCCTCGGCGATGAGACGGTCGAACTCGGCGTCGTCGACGAAGTAGTAGTGCTCGCCGTCGACCTCTCCCGGCCGCGGGGCCCGGGTGGTCGCCGACACCGACAGCATGATCTCGGGATGGTTGTCGCGGATGTGCGCGGCGACCGTTCCCTTGCCGACGGCAGTGGGCCCGGCCAGCACAAGCAGCCGCGATCGGCCGGCACGCGGCTGGGGCTCGGGCAGGCGGGCATCCAGGAACTGCTGAAGCGCGAGCCGCTGACGCGACCCCAGCCCGCCGAGGCGCTTGACGGGCGAGATGTCGAGATCCGCGAGGATCCGGTCGCGCTTGTTCTCACCGATCGCCGGGATCGCCGTGAGGAAGTCGGTCACCCGCATGGCGCCGGCCGCCGACTCGGGATCGGCGAGAGCGCGCCGCAGGAGCTCCTGAGGTGAGATGACGCGCATCGCGACATCCTTCTTCAGCGCCGCCCGCTCGCGTCGCGCTTCGACGGCACGGCGTGACGCCGCGGCGCGGTCGACCTCGGGTGGGTGGGGACGATCAGCCACGGGCTTCCTCCTCTGCCTCGGCGAGCTCCCGCCGATGCGCGTCGATGGCGTCGATGATTCCGTCGGGACCGGCGGCGAGCACGCTGCGGCTGGCGCTCGCGACCACCTGGCCCGCGAGCGGTCCGAACACCGAACGCACCGCGCCGAGCGCCACGCCCTGCGCGCCGAAGCCGGGAGCGAGGATCGGTGCGCCGCGAAGCGATTCGTGCGTGAGACCGAGCTCGTCGCGGTCGACGGTCGCACCCACGACGAGCCCGACGTGACCGAGACCTCCCGCGTCCGCCGCCGCACGGTTCGCCCATCCGACGCCGGCGGCGACCCAGTCCGCGACCGTCTGGCCGCGCTGCGCCTCGACGACGGTGACCTCCGCCGACTGCAGTCCGAACGCCTCGGGGTTGCTGGTGGCAGCGAGGACGAAGACGCCCTTGCCGGCGCGCGCCGCGGCTGTGATCGTGCCGCGGAGCGACCCCGGGCCGAGGTACGGGCTCACGGTGACGGCGTCCGCCTCCAGCGGGGCGCCCGGCTCGAGCCACGCCGCGGCATAGCCGTCCATCGTGCTGCCGATGTCGCCGCGCTTGGCGTCCGCGATGACGATGAGGTCCGCGTCGCGTGCGGCGCGCTGCACCTCTTCGAGCGCGGCGAAGCCCGCTGACCCGTAGCGTTCGAAGAAGGCGACCTGCGGCTTGACGATGCCCACCCGCTCGCGCGCGGCCTCGACCACGCGCAGACCGAACTCGCGCACGCCCGCGGCCGAGGCCGGAAGGCCCCAGTCCGCGAGCAGTGCGGCGTGCGGGTCGATGCCGACGCAGAGCGACCCATACGTGTCGAGCGCGCCGGACAGGCGCTCCCCGAATGCGGTCACCTGCGCCCCGCCCGCTCGAGGGCGTAGTCCTGCAGGCTCTTGACCTCGAACCCTTCCCGGAGCACGGGCAGCGCGCTCACGGCGGCACCGAGGACGGCCATCGTGGTGAACAGGGCACGGTCGCCCGCCACGGCCGCGGCCCGGATCTCGTAGCCGTCTGCGCGAGCGACGCCGCCCGAGGGCGTGTTCACGACCATGTCGATCTCGCCGGCGTTGATGAGATCGACGACGTTTCGCTCCCCCGAGCCCTGGGTCTCGGAGTACTTGCCGACGACCTCCACGCGGATGCCGTTGCGAGCGAGGATCTCGGCGGTCCCCTCGGTCGCGATCAGGCGGAAGCCGAGCTCCTGCAGCCGGTGGGCGGGCAGGATGACGGCGCGCTTGTCGTCGTCGGCGACCGACAGGAATACGGTGCCCGAGGTGGGCATGCCGCCGTAGGCGGCCGCCTGGCTCTTCGCGAAGGCGGTCGGGAAGTCGCGGTCGATGCCCATGACCTCACCGGTCGAGCGCATCTCCGGGCCGAGGACCGAGTCGACCGTCCGGCCGTCAGCGGTGCGGAAGCGCTTGAAGGGGAGTACGGCCTCCTTGACGGCGACCGGCGCATCGAGCGGGACCCGCGAGCCGTCCTCGGCGGGCAGCAGCCCCTCGGCCTTCAGCTCGGCGATCGACGACCCGGCCATGATCCGCGACGCGGCCTTGGCCAGCGGGATGCCGAGCGCCTTCGACACGAAGGGCACGGTGCGGCTCGCGCGCGGGTTCGCCTCGATGACGTAGAGCACACCCGCCGACACGGCGAACTGCACGTTCAGCAGACCCCGCACGCCGACACCGCGGGCGATGGCGAGAGTCGCCTCGCGCACCCGGTCGATCTCGGTGCGGCCGAGCGACATCGGCGGCAGCGTGCAGCTCGAGTCACCGGAGTGGATGCCGGCTTCCTCGAGGTGCTCCATCACGCCGCCGATGTACAGCTCTTCGCCGTCGAACAGCGCGTCGACGTCGAGCTCCACGGCGTCATCGAGGAAGCGATCGACGAGCAGCGGGAGGCCCGGGCCGATGATCGCCTGGTCGGCGACGCGCACGAAGTAGTCGCGCAGGCTCTCGGTGTCGTAGACGATCTCCATGCCGCGGCCGCCGAGGACGAAGCTCGGGCGGACCAGGACGGGGTAGCCGATCGACTCGGCGACCTCGACGGCCCCCTCGACGTCGATGGCGGTGCCGTTGCGCGGGGCGACGAGACCGGCGTCGTCGAGCAGACGCGAGAAGAGCTCACGCTCCTCGGCCAGGTCGATCGCCGCGGGCTGGGTGCCCAGGATGCTGTATCCGGCCGCCTCGATGCCCTTTGCGAGCCCGAGCGGCGTCTGACCGCCGAGCTGGCAGATGACGCCGAGGATCGTGCCGGACTGCGACTCGGCGTGCAGCACCTCGAGGACGTCCTCGAGCGTCAGCGGCTCGAAGTAGAGCCGGTCGCTCGTGTCGTAGTCGGTCGATACCGTTTCGGGGTTGCAGTTGACCATGATCGTCTCGTAGCCGGCGTCCGCCAGCGCGAAGCTGGCGTGGACGCACGAGTAGTCGAACTCGACGCCCTGCCCGATGCGGTTGGGGCCCGAGCCGATGATGACGACCTTCGTGCGCTCGGAGGGCGTGACCTCGGTCTCGGTGTCGTACGACGAGTAGTGGTACGGCGTGAGCGCGGGGAACTCACCGGCGCAGGTGTCGACCGTCTTGAAGACCGGCCGCAGGCCGAGGCCGTGGCGGACGCCGCGCACCTCTTCTTCGGTGATGCCGCGCAGCTGCGCGATCTGCGCGTCGCTGAACCCGTGGTCCTTCGCCGTCCGAATGACGTGCTCGTCGAGCTCGCCCGCGTCGGCCACGAACGCCGCGACCTCGTTGATCAGCTCGATCTGGTCGAGGAACCACGGGTCGATCGCGGTGGCTTCGAAAGCCTGCTCGACCGTCGCGCCCTTGCGCATCGCCTGCTGCAGGACCACGATCCGGCCGTCGGTCGGGGTCTTCGCGATCTCGAGCAGCTCGTCCACCGAGCGCTCCTCGTCGCCCCAGTGGAAGCTCGATCCGCGCTTCTCGAGCGAGCGCAGCGCCTTCTGGAGAGCCGTGGCGTAGTTGCGCCCGATCGCCATCGCCTCGCCCACCGACTTCATGGTCGTCGTGAGGGTGGTGTCGGCGGCCGGGAACTTCTCGAAGTTGAAGCGCGGCACCTTGACCACGACGTAGTCGAGCGTCGGCTCGAAGCTCGCCGGGGTGACCTTCGTGATGTCGTTCGGGATCTCGTCGAGGCGGTAGCCGATCGCGAGCTTCGCGGCGATCTTCGCGATCGGGAACCCGGTCGCCTTCGACGCCAGCGCGGACGAACGCGACACGCGCGGGTTCATCTCGATGACGATGATGCGCCCCGTCTGCGGATCGACCGCGAACTGGATGTTGCAGCCACCGGTGTCGACGCCGACGGCGCGGATGATGTCGATGCCGATGTCGCGCATCTTCTGGTACTCGCGGTCGGTGAGCGTCAGTGCCGGCGCGACCGTGATGGAGTCGCCGGTGTGGACGCCGACCGGGTCGACGTTCTCGATCGAGCAGACGACCACGGTGTTGTCGGCCGAGTCGCGCATGAGCTCGAGCTCGTACTCCTTCCACCCGAGGATCGACTCCTCCAGCAGGACCTCGGTCGTGGGCGAGTCGCGCAGGCCCGCTCCGGCGATACGGCGCAGGTCCTCCTCGTCGTACGCGAAGCCCGAGCCGAGCCCGCCCATCGTGAAGGAGGGGCGCACGACGAGCGGGTAGCCGAGCTCGGCGGCGCCCGCGAGCACCTCGTCCATCGTGTGGCAGATGCGGCTGTCGGCGACATCCGCTCCCGAGTCGATGACGAGCTGCTTGAAGATCTGCCGATCCTCGCCCTTGTTGATCGCCTCGAAGTTCGCGCCGATCAGCTCGATGTCGTACTTCTCGAGGATGCCGTGCTTGTGCAGGTCGATCGCCGCGTTGAGAGCGGTCTGACCGCCCAGGGTCGGCAGGATCGCGTCGGGGCGCTCCTTGGCGATGATCGTCTCGATGACCTGCCACGTGATGGGCTCGATGTACGTGGCGTCGGCGAAGTCGGGATCGGTCATGATCGTCGCCGGGTTGGAGTTGACGAGGATGACGCGGACGCCCTCCTCGCGGAGCACGCGGCACGCCTGGGTGCCGGAGTAGTCGAATTCACAGGCCTGGCCGATGACGATCGGCCCCGACCCGATGACGAGGACGCTCTGGATATCGTCGCGCTTGGGCATCAGTTCTTGTTCTCCTGGGTCGCGACCACGAGGTCGCGGAAGCGGTCGAAGAGGTAGTTGGCGTCGTGCGGGCCGGCGGCGGCCTCGGGGTGGTACTGCACCGAGAATGCCGGCAGGTCGAGGGCCCGCAGGCCCTCCACGACGTTGTCGTTGAGGCCGACGTGGCTCACCTCGACGCGGCCGAAGCCGGCCGGGCTGTCGACGACGCCCTCGATCGGCGCGTCGACGGCGAAGCCGTGGTTGTGCGCGGTGATCTCCACGCGCCCGGTCTGCTTGTCGAGCACGGGCTGGTTGATGCCGCGGTGGCCGAAGGGCAGCTTGTAGGTGCCGAAGCCGAGGGCGCGGCCGAGGAGCTGGTTGCCGAAGCAGATCCCGAAGAACGGCAGCTTCTCGGCGAGGACGCCCCGCAGAAGCTCGACGTGGTGGTCGCTCGCGGCCGGGTCGCCCGGGCCGTTGGAGTAGAACACCGCGATCGGGTCGATCGCACGGAGCTGCTCGAACGTGACGTCCTGCGGGAGGACGTGGACGTCGAATCCGCGGGCGGCGAGGTTGTTCACCGTGGCCTGCTTCACGCCGAGGTCGAGCACCGCGAGGTTTCCGAGCCGCTCCCCCGTCGCCGGGGTCACCTCGGCGGCGGGCACCGACACCTCGGCGGACAGGTTGCGACCGGTCATCTCCGGCGCCTCGCGGACGATGCGCAGCTGCTCCTCGGGATCGATCTCGGCGGCGTCGCCGCTGAAGACGCCGCCGCGCATCGAGCCCGCCGAGCGCAGGACGCGCGTGACGGCGCGCGTGTCGATGCCGCTGATGCCGACGATGCCGTCGCGCTCGAGCGACTCGTCGAGCGAGTGCTCCGAGCGCCAGTTCGACACCACGCGCGAGGGGTCGCGCACGATGTAGCCGGCGACCCAGATGCGGCGCGACTCGATGTCCTCGCCGTTCATGCCGGTGTTTCCGATGTGGGGTGCGGTCTGCAGCACGATCTGGCCCGCGTAGGACGGGTCGGTGAGGGTCTCCTGGTAGCCGGTCATGCCGGTCGCGAAGACGACTTCTCCGAGGGTGGTGCCGCGCGCGCCGTAGGCGCGGCCGATGTGGCGGGATCCGTCCTCGAGCACGAGCACGGCGGGGTCACGGGTGAACAGTGTCACGCGTCGCCTCCTGGGGTCTGGGTGGGGGTCACGATGGTCTGGATGGCATCGGCCAGCGCACGGGCCGATGCGGTCTGGGGCCGGAAGTAGCTGTCCACGATCGTCTCGTCATCGATCAGCCAGCTCAGGCGTGTCAGGCCCTGCTTCTCGACGACACGGTCGATGGCGACGGTGGCCTGATCGACGGAGACGATGCGCCCGGCGGGGATGTACAGGCGCGGCTGACCGGTCAGGTCGATGGCCACGCCGTCACCCGCGCCTCCCGCGGCGACGATGACGTCGACGCGGGAGCGGAATCCGAGCCCGCGGATGGCGAGGCGCTCGAGCGGCTCGTCGTGGCGGGTCGTCGCGACGTAGAGTCCCGAGATCGCCGCCGTCTGCACGGCGCCCGCGGGCAACTCGCCCACCGGTGCCGTGAGGCCGCTGTCGCGCCTCGTTCGTCGTCGCCAGGCCCAGACCCCGAGTGCGAGCAGCACCAGGGCGACCGCGACCATGACGAGCAGAGCTCCTTCGCGGGTCACGCGCGGGCTCCCGGGCGTTCGAGCAGGTCACCGTCGGCGACCGTCGGCGTGCCGCGGAAGAACGTCCAGCGCACCTCGCCCGGCAGTTCGCGATCGACGTAGGGCGAGTTCACGCTGCGACCCCGCAGGTCGGCATCCGTGAAGGTGCGGACCGGGCGTGGGTCGTACAGCGTGAACGAGGCGGGGCGGCCGGCCTCGAGCGGCGTGCCGGCATCGGCCAGGCGGCCGATCCGAGCGGGAGCCGTCGAGAGCACGCGGGCGACGTCGTCCCAATCGAGCAGTCCGGTGTCGACGACCGCTTGCTGCACGACCCGCAGCGCGGACTCGAGACCGACCATGCCGTTCGCCGCCGCGGCCCATTCGCACGTCTTCGCCTCGGCGGGGTGCGGGGCGTGGTCGGTCGCGACGATGTCGATCGTGCCGTCGGCGAGGCCCTCGCGGACTGCCCGCACGTCCTCGTCACGGCGAAGCGGCGGGTTGACCTTGAAACGCGCGTCGTAGCCGCGGACGAGTTCTTCCGACAGCAGCAGGTGGTGCGGGGTCACCTCGGCGGTCACGTTCACGCCGCGCTTCTTCGCCCACCGGATGATGTCGACCGAGCCCGCCGTCGAGAGGTGGCAGACGTGCAGTCGAGAGCCGACGTGCTCGGCGAGCAGGACGTCGCGCGCGATGATCGACTCCTCGGCGACCGCCGGCCAGCCGGTCAGTCCCAGCTCTGCCGACACGGTGCCCTCGTTCATCTGGGCGCCCTCGGTCAGCCGCGGATCCTGAGCATGCTGGGCGACGACGCCGTCGAACGACTTCACGTATTCGAGGGCGCGGCGCATGATGAGCGGATCGAAGACGCAGAAGCCGTCGTCGCTGAACACGCGGACGCGTGCCCGCGAGGCGGCCATCGCGCCCAGCTCGGCCAGGCGCTCGCCCTTCTGCCCGATCGTGACGGCGCCGATCGGCTGGACGTGCACGTACCCGGCGGCCTCGCCCAGGGCGAGCTCCTGCTCGACGACACCCGCGGTGTCGGCGACGGGCGAGGTGTTGGGCATCGCGAAAACGGTGGTGAACCCGCCCGCCGCTGCAGCGCGCGACCCGGTGAGGATCGTCTCGGACGCCTCGAACCCCGGCTCGCGCAAGTGGGTGTGCAGGTCGACGAGCCCCGGCAGGGCGATGAGCCCGTCGGCGTCGACGACGGTGGCACCTCTGGCGCTCAGGCCGGGGCCGACCTCGGCGATCGTCCCGTCGATGACCAGCATGTCCGTCGCGTCGCCGCCGGCCAGGCGCGCTCCGCGGATGAGGAAGCTCTCGCTCATCGTCCGTCCTCCTCAGCTTCGGTGCGCTCGCCCGCGAGCAGCAGGTAGAGCACGGCCATCCGCACCGAGACACCGTTCGCCACCTGCTCGAGCACGGTCGAGCGCGGCGAATCGGCGGCGGCGGTGGAGATCTCCATCCCCCGGTTCATCGGGCCGGGGTGCAGGACAATGCTATCGGCCGGGAGCGCGCCGAGCCGCGCGGCATCCAGGCCCCACGTCCGCGAATACTCCCGTTCAGTCGGGAAATAGGCGGCGTTCATGCGCTCGAGCTGGATGCGGAGCATCATGAGCGCATCCGGACCCGCGGCGATGGCCTCATCGAGGTCGTAGATCACGCGGACCGGCCAGGCCGACACATCCTGCGGCACGAGGGTCGGCGGTGCGACGAGGGTCACCTCGGCACCCAGGGTCGTCAGCAGCCAGACGTTCGACCGCGCGACGCGCGAGTGCAGGATGTCGCCGACGATCGTCACCCGGAGACCGGCGAGGTCGCGGCCCCGGCTGGCCTCGCCGAAGAATCGCTTGCGGATGGTGAATGCGTCGAGCAGGGCCTGCGTCGGATGCGCGTGCGTGCCGTCACCGGCGTTGACCACACCGGCGCTGATCCATCCGCTGCCGGCCAGGGTCTGCGGTGCGCCGGAGGCGCCATGGCGGATCACGACGGCGTCGGCCCCCATCGCCTGCAGCGTCTGTGCCGTGTCCTGGAGCGACTCGCCCTTGGAGACCGACGACCCCTTGGCCGAGAAGTTGATGACGTCGGCCGAGAGGCGCTTGGCGGCGGCCTCGAACGAGATCCGGGTGCGCGTGGAGTCCTCGAAGAAGAGGTTCACGACGGTCTTGCCTCGGAGCGTGGGGAGCTTGCGGACCTCGCGCTGCTGCGTAGCCGCCATGTCCTCCGCGACGTCGAGGATGCGCAGGGCGTCGCGCCGATCCAGGTCCTTGGTGTCGAGCAGGTGCCTCATGCTCCGATCGTCACCTCCTCGACGCCGTCGACCTCGCGCAGGCGCACATTGACCCGCTCGTCGCGGGCGCTGGGCAGGTTCTTGCCGACGAAGTCGGGTCGGATGGGCAGTTCGCGGTGGCCGCGGTCGACGAGGGTCGCGAGTCTGACGGCCGCGGGGCGACCGATGTCCTGCAGCGCGTCGAGGGCCGCGCGGATCGATCGTCCGGAGAACAACACGTCGTCGACGAGGACGACGACCTTGCCGTCGATGCCGCCCTCCGGAATCTCGGTCGGCTGCGGTGCCCTCGTCGGGTTGCGGTGCAGATCGTCGCGGTACATCGTCACATCGAGTGCTCCGACCGGGACGACCGTCCCGGAGATCTCCGCGAGGAGAGAGCCGATGCGTGCAGCGAGGGGAACGCCCCGCCGCGGGATGCCGAGGATGACGAGGTCGGCGGGTCCCCTGTTCGACTCGAGGATCTCGTGGGAGATCCTCGTCAGGGCCCGCGCGATGTCGGCTTCATGCAGCACGGTGCGCGTGCTCATCCGCCGCTCCCTTCTCCGCCTCACAGGACGGGGTTAAAGGTTGCTGGGTGCGGCGCCCATGATAGCGCTCGGAGGCCTCCGGAGCACATCCATGGCCACTCAGGCCTCGCCCGGGGGCGGACTGTTACGCTCGACGAAATTCCATGACTGCACCGACCGACGTCCCCATCGCACCGGACGCCCGTCTGCACGTGGCAACGCACGGCTCGGCCGCGGAGCCCGGAGCGACGGGCCGCGCCGGTGCGAAGGCTATCCTCCTCGGCGAGCACGCCGTCGTGTACGGCCGCCCGGCGATCGCGATCCCGGTCAACGCTCTCGGAGTCGAGGCGCACGCGCAGCCGGCCGAAGGCCGCGGTCACCTCGCCAGCACGCTCTTCCACGGCCCCATCGCCCGAGCGCCCGAGCGGCTGCACGTCACGCTGACAGCCATGCGCGCCGCACTGGCGGCGGCAGGCAGGCCGGGCGCCGAGCTCGACATCTCGATCGACAGCAGCATCCCGGCCGAACGCGGGCTCGGGTCGAGCGCCGCCGTGTCCGCGGCGGTCATCGAGGCAGTGCTGGGTGCGTGCGGCTTCGCGGCCGACGACGAGACGATGCACGAGCTCATCCAGACGGCCGAGCGCGCCGCCCACGGCGCACCGAGCGGACTGGACGCGCGCACCGTGCGCGCTCGGGCGGCCGTGTGGTTCGACCAGGGCCGCATCGAGCCCGTCTCCGTCGGGGGCGATCTCGTGTTCGTCATCGCGGACACCGGAGTCCGGGGGCGCACCCGTGAAGCCGTCGCCGCCGTCGCGCAGCGGCGGGAGAGCGATCCGCGCGCGGTCGAAGCCGCCTTGGACGAGCTGGGCGCGCTGGCGACCGCCCTCCGCAGCGACGTCTCGACGGGTGACCGCGAGGCGATCGGAAGCGCGATGAGCCGCGCCCACGTCCTCTTGACGGGCCTGGGCGTCGGCGATCCGGCGCTGGACCACCTCGTGCAGGCCGCGACCGCCGGCGGCGCCCTGGGCGCCAAGCTGACCGGCGGCGGCCGGGGCGGCTGCGTCCTCGCGCTGGCTCGAGACGCGGCATCCGCCGCCGAGCTCGGCGACCGACTCACCCGCGCCGGCGCCGCCGCGGTCTGGACCACCACCGTCGAAGGAGCGGCATGAGCACCGCGACAGCCATCGCGCACCCGAACATCGCGCTCGTGAAGTACTGGGGCAAGCGCGACAGCGCACTGAACCTCCCCGCAACGGGCAGCCTGTCGATGACGCTGGACATCTTCCCCACCACGACGACCGTCAGCCTCGACGAGGGAGCGTCCGGCGACGTCCTCGTCTTCAACGGCGAGCAGCGCGTCGATGGGCCCGCCGAGCGGGTCACGCGATTCCTCGACATCGTGCGCGAGATGGCGGGCAGCACCCTCTCCGCTCGCGTCGAGACAGTCAACACCGTGCCGTCGGCAGCCGGTCTCGCGTCGTCCGCTTCGGGCTTCGCCGCGCTGGCCGTCGCCGCCTCCGCGGCATACGGGCTGGATCTCGATACGCGCTCCCTCAGCCGACTCGCCCGCCGCGGCTCGGGATCGGCCTCGCGCTCGGTCATTCCCGGATTCGCCATCTGGCACGCCGGCGACAGCGATGAGACCTCTTTCGCCGAGCCCGTGGCCGCACCCGATCTCGCCATGGTCGTGGCGATGGTGGAGAAGCGCGAGAAGCCGGTGTCCAGCCGTGAGGCGATGCGCCGCACGGTGCTCACCTCGCCCTTCTACCCCGCCTGGGTCTCGTCGACGGCCGAGAGCCTCGAAGCAGCCGCGGAAGCATGCCGAGACGGCGATGTCGAGCGCCTCGGCCGCATCACGGAGGTCAACGCCCTGCGGATGCACGCCCTGATCCAGTCGTGCGACCCGCCCATCCGCTATCTGAGCCCCGTGAGCGTCGAGATCTTCGACCGCATCTCGGCCCTGCGCGAGTCCGGCGTCGAAGCCTGGGCGACCGCCGATGCCGGACCGAACGTCGTGATCCTGACGCGGCCCGCGTCCGTCGATGCGGTCACTGCCGCGCTCGACGGTCTCGCCGAGCTCGCTGTCGCCCACCCCGGACCCGCCGCAGCTCTCGTCTCGCGAGCGGGCGAATGACCACCGTCGACTCGACCCGCGCGATCGTCGCGCGTGCGCCCGGCAAGCTGTTCGTGGCCGGTGAGTATGCGGTGGTCTCACCGGCTGAGCCATCCGTGCTCATCGCCGTCGACCGCTACCTGACGGTGTCGCTGTCCGAGAGCGTCGATGCCGGCAGCATCCACTCGCCGGAGTACAGCCGGATGCCGGTGCGCTGGACCCGGGGGCAGGACGGGCTGACGCTCGATCGCGAGCACCACCCGTACGACTACGTCATCGCCGCGATCGAGGTCTCCGAGCGTCTGCGCGCCGAGCGGGGCTTGCGTCCCCGCTTCTTCGACCTCTTCATCGAGAGCGGGCTCGACGACCCCAGCGGACGCAAGTTCGGCCTCGGTTCGTCGGCTGCCGTCACCGTCGCGACGATCGCCGCGATCGACCGGTTCTACGGATTCGACCTGGGCACACGCGGCCGCTACGAGCTCGCCATGCTCGCCACGATCGCCGTCGCCCCCCATGCTTCCGGCGGTGACGTCGCCGCGAGCACCTACGGCGGTTGGATCGGTTACCGCTCCCCCGACCGCGACCGCCTGCGCGCGGCGCGCGCGGAGAACGGCGTCGCCCGTGTCCTGGGTTCGGACGCGTGGCGAGGAACGGAGATCACACGTCTCGCGCCTCCCGCGGGACTCGACCTGCTCGTCGGCTGGACGGGGCACCCCGCGTCGACGGAGCGCCTGGTCAGCGGTGTCTCGCGCGGCACCGACGTCGCGGACGGCGCGCATACGGGCTTCCTGGATGCCTCTCGCGCCTGCGTGGAGGATCTGTGGCGCGCGCTCGCGGCTTCGCCGCCCGGAACGACACCGCCCCGCGCTGCCTCCGACGACGCGCTCGCGCTCGACGCGATCCGGCGCAACCGTCGCCTGCTGCAGGCGCTCGGAGCACGGACGGGTGTGACGATCGAGACCGACCGCCTGAGGATCCTCTGCGACGCGGCCGAGGCGATCGGCGCGGCGGCCAAGCCGTCCGGCGCGGGCGGTGGCGACTGCGGCATCGTGCTCGCGCCCGCGGGCGCTGACGTCGCCGGCATGCTCCGGGTCTGGGAGACCAACGACATCCGACACCTCACGATCGGCGTGCACCCGCCGGAAGGAGAGCATCATGCCGGCTGAACTGGCTTCCGAGCGCAAGGACGACCACGTCCGTCTCGCCGCCGCACAGCAGAAGGAGCCGCCGCGGCCGAACGGCTGGGACGACGTCCGCTTCGTCCACCATGCCCTCGCCGGTGTCGACGCCGAGCGCGTCGATCTCGGCGTCGAGGTCGCCGGTGCCCGCTGGGCACTGCCGTTCTACGTCAACGCCATGACCGGCGGCAGCGCTTCGACCGGTGCGATCAACCGCGACCTCGCCATCGCCGCGCGTGAGACCGGCGTCGCGATCGCATCGGGCTCGTTGAGCATCGCGCTGGACAACCCCGACCTCATGGGGACGTTCCGCGTCATCCGCGACGAGAATCCGAATGGCTTCGTCATGGCCAATGTCGGGATCGAACGGTCTCCCGAAGACGCCCGGCGCGCCGTCGACGCGCTCGAGGCGAACGCTCTCCAGGTGCACGTGAACGCCATGCAGGAGACCGTGATGCCCGAGGGCAGCCGCTCGTTCTCGAGCTGGCCGGCCTCGCTCGAGGCCATCGTCGCCGCCGTCGAGGTGCCCGTCGTGGTGAAGGAGGTGGGGTTCGGTCTGAGCGCCGCCACGCTGTCCCGTCTGGGGAACCTGGGTGTGCGCTTCGCCGATGTGTCCGGCGTCGGCGGCACCGACTTCATGCGCATCGAGAACGACCGGCGATCAGGCCGCGACTACGCGTACCTGGCCGGGTGGGGACAGTCCGCGGTGGAGTGCTTGCTCGAGGCCCCGGCCGACGCGCCCGTGCTGTTGGCGTCCGGCGGCGTCCGCACGCCCCTCGACGTCGCGCGCGGCCTCGCGCTCGGCGCGCGTGCGGTCGGCGCCTCCGGTTCGTTCCTCTCGGTCGTGCTCGACGGCGGCGCGGAGGCGCTGATCTCCCGTATCCGGGAATGGTCTGACCACCTCACGGCGTTGCACTCCCTGGTGGGGGCGACCCGTCCGGACGATCTCCGCCGTACCGACCTGATCATCCACGGACGCGCGGCGGAGTTCGCGCGAGCCCGCGGTATCGATATCGACAGCCTGGCGCGTCGCGCCGGCGGGAAGGACGCGCGATGAGCGCCGAGTTCACCCCGATCCCCCTGCGGTGGGTGGGACCGCTTCGGCTCACCGGAGACGTCGAGACCGAGCAGGAAGTCCCGCTCGCGACCTACGAGTCGCCGCTGTGGCCCTCGGTCGGCCGCGGCGCGCGCATCTCGCGGCTCGTCGAAGACGGCATCCGCGTGACGGTCGTCGACGAACGGATGACGCGCTCGTCACTGTTCGTCGCCCAGTCGGCGGCGGCCGCCGTCGCTGCGTCGCGCGCCATCGTCGCCCGTTTCGACGAGCTCGCTGCCGCCGTCTCTGAGCGCAGCCGCCACGCCAAGCTCATCGACCTCGACACCGAGGTCGTCGGCAACCTGCTCTACCTCCGCTTCGCGCTGACGACCGGCGACGCCTCGGGCCACAACATGGTGACCTTCGCCGCGGAGACGCTCATGGAACGCGTGCTCTCGTGGCACCCCGAGCTCTCGTACGGCTCGATCTCCGGCAACTACTGCACCGATAAGAAGGCCACCGCCGTCAACGGCATCCTCGGCCGCGGGCGCAACGTCATCGCCGAGATCGTGATCCCCGCAGACCTCGTCGAGAAGCAGCTGCGGTCGACCGCGCAGCGGATCGTCGATCTGAACGTCCAGAAGAACCTGGTCGGCTCGACGATCGCCGGAGCGCTGCGCTCCGCCAACGCGCACTACGCCAACATGCTGCTGGCCTTCTACCTCGCTACGGGTCAGGACGCCGCGAACATCGTCGAGGGCTCGCAGGGCTTCACCTGGGCCGAGGTCCGCGGCGACGGCGACCTGTACTTCTCGTGCACGCTGCCTCACCTCATCGTCGGCACCGTCGGCAACGGCAAGGACCTGCCGGCCGTCGACGACGCCCTCGCGCGCCTGGGTTGCCGTGAGGAGCGTCCCTCCGGCGAGAACGCCCGACGCCTCGCCGGGCTGATCGCCGCCACCGTCCTCTGCGGCGAGCTCTCGCTGCTCGCCGCCCAGACCAATCCCGGGGAGCTCATGCAGTCGCACCTGCTCCTCGAGCGCCGGAAGGATTCCACGAAGTGACCACCATCGGCATCCACGACCTCGCTGTCGCCACGGCCTCGCACGTCGTCGAGCTCGACGACCTCGCCGCACGCGCGGACATCGACCCCGCGAAGTTCCGCATCGGGCTCGGCCAGGAGCAGATGAGCATCCCCGGCCTCGACGAGGACATCGTCACGATGGGCGCCGCTGCCGCGCAGCGCATCATCGACCGGCACGGTGTCGACGGCATCCGGACCCTGTTCTTCGCCACCGAGACCGGCATCGACCAGTCGCGCGCTGCCGGGGTGCACGTCCACGAGCTGCTCGGCCTCCCCCGCTCGGTCCGTGTCGTCGAGCTGAAGCAGGCCTGCTACTCCGCGACGGCCGCCCTTCAGGCTGCGGCCGGTCTCATCGCGCGCAACCCCGACGAGCGCGTCCTGGTCATCGCCAGTGATGTCGCCCGGTACGAGCTCGACACCGCGGCTGAGCCGACGCAGGGTGCAGGGGCGGTCGCCTTCCTCGTGTCGGCTGAGCCGGCGCTCGCCGTCCTCGAGACCGCCGCCGGCGTCTACACTGCGGAGGTCGACGACTTCTGGCGTCCCAACGACAGCGTCACCGCGGTCGTCGACGGCAAGCTCTCCGTCAGCGCTTACCTCGACGGTGTCGCAGGCGCTTGGGACGACTACCGGTCGCGCGGCGGCGTCGACATCGATCAGATCGACTGGTTCTGCCACCACCAGCCGTTCACCAAGATGGCCGTGAAGGCGCATCGCGCGCTCGGTCAGCATGTCGGCGTCGAACTCGACCCCGAGCTCGTGACCGCGACCACCGGCTACAACCGCCGGATCGGAAACTCCTACACGGCGTCGCTCTACATCGCTCTCGCAGCGCTCCTGGACGGCGAGAACGACCTCACTGGTTCGCGCATCGGGCTCTTCAGCTACGGCTCGGGGTCGGTCAGCGAGTTCTTCACCCTCGTCGTCCAGCCCGGCTACCGCGAGGCGACCCGCGGCGCGGAGACCGAGGCCATCCTCGCCGCACGGACCGCGGTCGATGTCCCCACCTACCGTGACCTCCACGACGCGACGCACCGCGACAGCACCGTCGACGTCGAGATCGCGGCCGCCTCCCCCGGCCCGTTCCACTTCGCCGGCCTCGCAGGGCGCGCCCGCCGCTACACCCGCGACTGACGCCCCGCGCTTCGCGAGAGCGCACGAACGCACGGTCCCAGCCCCTGGGCACCGTGCGTTCGTGCATTCTCGGCGGTGAGAGGAAGCCGGACACGACGAAGAGAGGGCCCCGACCGAGGTCGGGGCCCTCTCTTCGTTGCAGGTGGGGTCAGTTCTGGCCCTGCTCACCGAGCTCGAGCAGACGCGAGATCGCCTCCGTGAGCTTGGCATCTGCGGCACCGTACGCCGCCCAGTCGGCGTTCTGCATCGCCGTGTTGCGCTCGGCGAGAGCATCGCGCGCCTGGTCGAGCGCCGCCTGGTAGTCCGCGGCCGGAGTCGTCGGCGCCGTTCCGCCGTCGCCGGTGCCCGGCGTCGCCTCGTCGCCGGGGCTGGGCTCGGGAACGACATCCGTGTCTCCGGTGCTCGCACCCGAGTCGCCGCCGAACAGCTTGTCGAGCGCCTCCTGCAGGGTGTCCTCGAAGGCGACCTGGTCGCCGAAGCCGACGAGCACCTTCTGGAGCGTCGGCAGCTTGGTAGCTCCGGACGACTGCACGAAGACGGGCTGGACGTAGAGCAGACCGCCACCCACGGGCAGTGTCAGCAGGTTGCCGTTGATGACCTCCGACTGACCCTGACGCAGGATGTTCGAGAACGACGACACGACGGGATCGGCGTTGAACGTGTTCTGCACCTGGCCGGGACCCGGAACCGGCGTCTCGGCATTGACCTCGAGCATCCGGAGCTTGCCGTACTCACCGCTGATGACACCAGCTTCGGAACCGGCGTCGGAGTCGACGGACAGGTAGCCCATCAGGACGTTACGAGTGTCCTGACCGCCGGGGATGAACGATGAGAACATCGAGTACGACGGGGCGTCCTGGCCGGGCATCTTCATCGTCAGGTAGTACGGCGGCTGCAGCTGCGTGTCCTGCTGCGGGTCGTTCGGCGTCTTCCAGGCGTTGTCGCGCGAGTAGAACGACTGCGCCGTGTCGACGTGGTAGGTGCCGAGCATGGCGCGCTGCACCTTGAACAGGTCGGTCGGGTACCGCACGTGGCTCATCAGGTCGCCGCTCATGTCGCTGATCGGCTTGAGCGTGTTGGGGTAGACCTTCTGCCAGGCCTGCAGCAGCGGGTCGGTCTCGTCCCACGCGTACAGCGTCACCTCGCCCGAATACGCGTCAACTGTCGCCTTGACCGAGTTGCGGATGTAGTTGATGTTGTCGAGCGCGACACGGGGCTGCGGGTTCGACGAGTCGGAGATCGCGTCGCTGAGGCTGACGATCGACGAGTACGGGTAGTTCGCACTCAGCGTGTAGCCGTCGACGATCCAGACGATGCGTCCGTCGACGACGGACGGGTACGGGTCGTTGTCGAGCTCGAGGTAGGGCGCCACCTTCTGCACGCGCGTCGCCGGGTCGCGGTCGTAGAGGATCTGCGAGTCCTCGTTGATGGCGTCCGAGAACAGGATGTCGGTGGACTGGAACTTCAGCGAGTAGATCAGGCGGTGGAAGACGTCGCCGATGGATGGACCACCGTCTCCCTCGAACGTCGTCTTCGTCTGGCTCTCCCCCTCCTGCCCGCGTGGATAGTCGAGCTCGATGGGAGACGACCCCTCGGGCGCCCCGACGATCGAGTACGTGGGCGAGAACTCGCCGAAGTACACGCGCGGCTCGTACTCCTGGCCGTTCGTCAGCTCACCGGATGCCGGGATGCCGCGCTCCACGAAGACCGGGTTGCCGTCGGCCGTGCGCTCGTTGCCCTTCGCCGCGACCATGCCGTAACCGTGGGTGTAGACGAGCGTCGTGTTGTACCAGGACGCCGCGTCGCCGAGCTGATTCACGTTGAGCTCGCGGACCGAGACCACGGTGTCCTGCGACTGCCCGTCGATCTCGTAGCGGTCGACGTCGAGCGGCTCGGCGAACTGGTAGTACGAGCGGTACTGCTCGATCTGCCGCACCGTCGGTCCGATGATCGCGGGGTCCATGATGCGGATCGAAGCGGTCGTGTCGGCATCGGCCCGCAGCTGACCCGGCTCGACGTCCGTCACGGCCTGGAAGTCGGTCTTCTCGAGGCCGGAGATGCCGTAGGCCGCCTTCGTGCCCTCGATGTTGCGCTCGTAGTACTGCGACTCGAGGGTCAGCTGGTTCGGCCGCACCTGCACGTTGTTGACGAACCACGGGTAGGCGACGCCGACGACGAGCGAGGTGACGACCAGGAGGCCGGTGCCGATGAGCGGGAAGCGCCAGCGGCCGATGATCGCGGTGACGAAGAACAGCACCGCCACGATCGCGGCGGCGATCGCGAGGATCGTCTGCCCCGGGATGACGGCGTTGACGTCCACGTACCCGGCCCCGGTGATGCGGTCATTCGGGGTGACCAGCGTGCGATAACGGTCGATCCAGATGCTCACGCCCTGCACCAGAAGGTAGATGCCGGCTATGACGGCGAGCTGGATGCGCGCCGACTTCGAGATCCGCAGCTCGCGCTGGCCGACCCGGACCGAGCCGTAGAGGTACGACACGAGGGCGGTGACCAGGAGGCACACGATGACGATCGCCGAGACGAAGCCCACGGCCGCCGAGAGGAACGGCAGCGTGAAGAGGTAGAAGCCGGTGTCGAGCCCGAACTGCGGATCGGCGGTGCCGGTGGTGCCGCCGTTGAGCCAGAGGGCCACCGTCTCCCACTGCGCCGAAGCGGCGAAGCCGGCGAAGAAGCCGAAGAAGGTCGGGATGCCCCACATGCCCAGACGACGCAGCGGCTCGACGACCTCCTGATAGCGGTCGAGCTGCGAGCTCAGGCGGGCATAGACGGGCCGCAACCGGTAGGCGAGCTGGATCGAGAGCCAGACGGGCACCGCCATCGCGACGAAGCCGACGACGAACATGATCGCGCGGGCGGTCCACTGAGTCACCAGGACACCGTCGAAGCCGAGCTGACGGAACCACAGCCAATCGGCGTAGAGGCTAGCGAAGATGAAGAAGGCCACCACCACGGCCGCGATGACGGCGAGGGTGATGCCGACGGCGCGGCGGGATCTGCTGGGTGTGGCCGGGGTCGGCGCTGAGGTCGTGGTCACCCCTCCATCCTAGGCGCCGCCCGCTGGGGGGGACGCCGAGCCTCAGCCCGCGGTGCAGCTCGGAAGAGCGTCGAGATCGCCGCCCGTGCTGACGGTCTCGACCACCGAAAGGGCGTCGTCGAGGTCCGCGACGGAGAACACGCGGAGGCCATCAGGGATGTGACCCACGACCTCGTTGCAGTTGCGCTCCGGGGCGAGGAACCACTCGGCTCCGGCATCCTTGGCGCCGTACAGCTTCTGCCGGATACCGCCGATCGGGCCCACGGTGCCCGTCGCATCGATCGTGCCGGTCCCGGCGAAACGCTCCCCGCCGGTCAGCTCTCCGGGGGTGAGCGTGTCGATGATGCCGAGGGCGAACATCATGCCCGCACTCGGGCCGCCGACGTTGTCGAGCTGAAGCGTCACGTCGATCGGGAAGTCGAAGTCCTGCGCGATCGTGACGCCGATGACCCACCGGGTCTCGCCGTCGACCGTCATCTGCTTCGGGGTGACCTCGACCGACAGCCGCTCTCCCGCGCGATCGACCTCGAGCGTGAGGGGACGTCCGCCCGCGGCGTTCACGGCGTCTCGCAGAGCCGCCGTGGTCGCGACGGACTCCCCGTCGACCGAGCGGATGACGTCGTCGGGCTCGAGGAGACCGGCCGCCGGCGAGTCGTCGGCGAGCTGGAAGACACGGACGAGCGACGTGACGTCGTACCCGAGTTCGGAGAGGGCGGCGGCGGTGGCCTCCTTCTGGGAGTCCACCATCAGCGCGGCGTTCTCGTCGTTGCGCTGCTCGGTCGTCACGCCCGCGGGGAAGATCTCGTCGATGGGCACGACCGCGCGGGCCGGATCGAACCAGGCGGCCGCCAGCTCCAGCCACGAGGGCGTACGCTCGCGGTTTCCCAGAACCTCGACCGTGAGCAGGTCGAGCGAGCCCGACGTCGGGAACGTCTCCGCACCCGACACGCTGATGAGAGGGCGCTGCTCGCCGTCGCCGGCGGCCACGGAACCGAGCGTGTCGTAGACCGGCCCGGGGCGCTGGATCACGAAGGACGTCGGCACGACGGTGAGGATGAGCAGCGCGATGAGGGAGAAGGACACCGCCCACAGACCCGCGAGTGAGGCGCGGCTCATGCGGCGGCGCCGGGGCGCGGGGGCGGGTGCGTTCTCGTCGAAAAGTGACACGTGCTGCTTTCTGGTCCCGGTCGTTCGCGACCGGCGAAAGCGAACGAGGTCCGTTCGCGCCGTGCGACGAGGTCGTGCGGCTAGCGTAGAACGCGAGCTGACCGCCCTGCTGAAAGGCGCCTGACATGGCTGATGACGACCGCTCTCCCGAGGACGAGTTCCAGGAGCTGCTCCGCAGCCTGCTGGGCCAGGGCGGCACGCTCGGGCCCGAGCAGCTCGAACGCCTGTCGGCAATGGGCGTCGACCCCGCGATGCTGCAGCAGATGGTGCAGCATCTCCAGGGCGCTTTCGCCGCGGGCGGCGACGGCGGCGTCGACTGGAGCGCGACGCGGACGCAGGCGCTGCACCTGGCCAATAAGGACGGTCACGGCATCAGCGCAGGCGACAAGCAGGACTTCTCCGAGGCGTTCGCGCTGGCCACGCTGTGGCTGAGCGAGGCGACCACGATCTCGGATCTGGCCACGCCGCCGCGAGCCCTCACCCGCGGGGCCTGGGTCGAAGCGACCCTCCCGGTCTGGCAGGAGCTCGCCGAGCCGGTCGCAACCTCGGTCGCCGACGCGCTGACCGCGGCCCTGGAATCGCAGGCTCCGGAAGACATGCAGGGCATGATCGCCGGCGCTGGTCGCCTGATGCGGACGGTCGGCGGCTCCCTGTTCGCCGCGCAGCTGGGCGCGGTGGTCGGAAAGCTGTCACTCGAAGTCGTCTCCGGCGGCGACGTCGGCATCCCCGTCATGCCGGACGGCGAAGCCGCGATCCTGCCCCAGAACTTCGCCGACTTCGGTCGCGACCTGGGCATCGACGACGAGCAGCTCGCTCTCTCCCTCGCCACCCGCGAGCTCGCCCACGCTCGGCTCTTCCGACACGCCCGCTGGCTGCGCCTGCACGTGATCTCGCAGGTGACGGACTTCGCACGCGGCATCCACGTCGACACCGACGCCCTCGAGGAGTTGGCCTCGCGCTTCGATCCCTCTCAGCCCGAGGAGCTCCGCCAGGCGCTCGAGAGCGGCGTGCTGCTCCCCCAGCGATCCGAGGCCCAGTCCGCCGCGCTCACGCGCCTCGAGCACCTGCTCGCCACGATCGAGGGCTGGGTGGACGTCGTGTCCGCGGAGGCGACGACGCGTCTTCCCGCCGCGGACCGCATCGCTGAGGCTGTGCGTCGTCGCCGTGCCGTCGGCGGACCCGCCGAACAGGCGATGGCGTCGCTGGTCGGCCTCGAGCTGCGGCCGCGTCGTCTGCGCGAGGCAGCCGCGATGTGGCGCGCGATCACGGATGCCGTCGGGCGCGACGCCCGCGACAGCCTGTGGGACTACCCGGACCTCATGCCGGCGCCCGCCGATGTCGACGATCCGTCGGCTCTCATCGCGCGTCTGCAGGCGCGGGCACGTGGCGAGGCACCCGAACGCGACGAGATGGACGACGCGCTGGACGCGCTGCTGGCCTCCGCGGCCGAGGGCGACGATTCGACGCACGAAGCCCCGGGAGAGGATCGGATGCGGCGGGACGACGACGGACCCGGCGGGCCTTCGCCCGTCTGAGCGGCCGCGTCTCCTCCCCACTGCTTCTTCGTCAGTCCGACGCGACGCTTCCTGTGGAGACCGCCCCCGGGACCACAGCCCGAGCCGAGAATCGAGGCATGATCCGTCTCGCGTCCTCCGCTGCGCCGCTGTGGCGCTCCCCCACCGCCGTGCAGCTCGGCCACGAGCCGGGAAGCATCGTGCTGGAGCCGGTCGAATCGTGGCATGAACGGCTGCTGCACGCGCTGGTGGCCGGCATCCCCGACGAGCTCTTCGACACGATCGCTCGAGAAGGCGGCGCGAACCCGGCTCAGATCGAGCTCCTGCGCGAGTCGCTGCGTCCCGTGCTGGTTCGGCCCCGGCCCCCCGTGTCCGTCACCGTGTCCTTCGGCGACGAGGTCGCGGCCGCAGATCGGGCCGCGGTGGACCATGCGTTCGCGGCGGCCGGTGCACGGCTGCGGGCGTCAGCGAACCCGGACTCCACCGGCGTCGTCATCCTCGTCGCCTCCCGGCTGGTCGAGCCACGCCGGGCCGCATCCCTCGTGGCCCGCGACATCCCGCATCTCGCCCTCGAGCTCGCCGGCGACCAGGTCACCGTGGGGCCGCTCGTCGTTCCCGGTCGCACCGGATGTCTGGCGTGCCTTCACGAACACCGTCGCGCTCAGGATGCCGCGTGGCCGGTGCTTGCCGCGCAACTGCTCGCCCGGCCCTGTTCTCCCACCGAGCCCGCCGCCATCGCCGCGGCATGCGCCACGGCGATGCGTCTGATCAGCGCGCCGGTGACGGAGCGGACCCGCTCGCTGACCGTGCTGGCGTCGACCGCCGAGGCGGCGTGGCGCGACCACGAACCTCATCCAGCGTGCTGGTGCCGATCTCCCGGACGAAGCGCGACACCTGACGTTCATACCGTCCCGACGCCCGGGCCCACGACATCGTCAGCGTGCGCGCTGCCCGCGTGACCCCCACGTAGGTCAGGCGCCGTTCCTCGTCGATCTGCTCGAAGGTCGTGGCGTAAGCGATGGGCAGCAGTCCCTCCGCGAGGCCGACGAGGTGAACGTGGTCCCACTCCAGCCCCTTCGCGGCGTGCAGCGTCGACAGCGTCACCGTGCGGGTCGGGATCTCGTGCTGGTCCTTCGCGCGCACCTGGAGCTCGTCGGTGAAGGCCCGCATCGTGGTGCCCGCCGGCGCTTCTTCGGCGAGACGGAGCAGCGCCGCGCGCGCCTCCCAGGCATCACGGAGCGGCCCGCCCGCCGGCGGCGGCTCGTCTGTCAGTCCGAGCGAACGCAGGATCGAGCGGACGTCTGCGACGAGGTCGCCCGACGACGGGGCGACCGACGCACCCCGCAGCGCCATGACGGCCTGACGCACCTCGGGGATGTCGAAGAAGCGCTTCCCTCCGAGCACCGCCGCGGCGATGCCGCGCCGAGCCAGGGCCGCCAGGAGTGGTGCGGATTGCGCGTTGACGCGGTACAGGACGGCGACGTCGCGCGGATCGATGCCCCGAGCGATCTGGTCGGCGACTGCTTCCGCCACGCCGTCGGCTTCCGCGCTGTCGTCGGCGAACGCACGGATCGTCGGGCGGGGATGGTCGGGTGTCGCCCGATTCGCGGTGAGCTCGAGCGCGCCGGGACGACCCCGCATGAGCGAGTTCGCCACGGCGACGACGCCGGCCTCTGATCGATAGTTCCGCTCGAGTCGCAGCACGCGCGCATCGGGATGGCGCACCCCGAAGTCCAGCAGATACGACGGGTCGGCACCGGCGAAGGAGTAGATCGTCTGGCTCGCGTCGCCCACGACGCAGAGATCGCGGCGCTCACCGAGCCAGAGCTCGAGCAGCCGGTGCTGGACGGGTGAGACGTCCTGGAACTCGTCGACCGTGAAATGCCGGTACTGTTCGCGAACCTCGGCGGCGACACGCGGCTCGGCTTCGAGCATTCCCGCGCAGGCGAGGAGGACGTCTTCGAAGTCGAGCTGCCGGCGCTCGTCCTTGAGCTGCTCGTAAGCGCGCTGCAGCGCGACGACGGCGTCCAGCGAGAGAGACCCCACCGGCTCGGGACGATCGAGCGCATAGCGTTCGATAGAGCGCATCGTGATCTTCCGCCACTCGATGCGTGTCGCGACATCGCGAAGCACCGCCGGGTCGGGATCGACGCCGATGGTGTCGGCAGCCTGAGCGAGCAGCCGCACCTTGCTGCCGAGGATCGTGGGGGCCGCGTCACCGGCGAGCTGCGGCCAGAAGTAGTTCAGCTGCGCGAGGGCGGCGGCGTGGAAGGTTCGAGCGGCCACGCCCCCGACGCCCAGCGCCCGGAGGCGGCCCCGCATCTCGCCCGCGGCCTTGGCGGTGAAGGTCACCGCCATCACCCGGCTCGGCGAGTACGCCCCGGTCTCGACGCCATGGGCTATCCGGTGCGTGATGACCCGGGTCTTGCCCGACCCGGCGCCCGCGAGGACGCAGACGGGGCCACGCAACGCCGAGGCGGCCTCGCGCTGCTGTTCATCGAGGCCGGCGAGCGAGTCGCTCACGCCGCGTCCCCGCACCAGTCCGCGATGAGCCGACGCGCGATCGAGGCGGTGCCGGGAAGATTCACCGGCCCGGCGCCGGCGAGCGAACTGCGGATCTCCTCGCGGTCGAACCATCGCACGGCGACGATCTCCTCGCCGTCCGGCCGGGCCGCCGGCGCATCTGCGGCTACGGCGTGGAACCCGAGCATCAGCGAGCGCGGGTAAGGCCACGCCTGCGAGCCTCGATAGACGAGGTCGTCGACGACCACGCCCGCTTCTTCGGCCACCTCGCGGCGGATGGCCGTCTCGAGTGACTCACCCGCTTCGACGAACCCCGCGAAGGTGGAGAACCGGTTGTCCACGGCCCAGGCCGCGTTCTGCCCGAGCAGCAGTCGCTCGTCGCGGACGTCGCGAACCGCGACGATCACCGCGGGATCCGTCCGTGGGAACTGTTCACGACCGCACCCGCTGCACGCGCGGGACCACCCCGCCGACCGCAGCCGTGCGGGGGAACCGCAGCGCGGGCAGAACCGGAAATCCGAGAACCAGCGTCCGAGGGCCACAGCAGTCACGAAGGCACCCGCGTCCTCGTCGACGAGGTCGCCCCCCGACATCCGCAGCGACGCCCACGCGCCCGCGTCATCGCCGTCGACCGGCGACGCGACAGCCGCGACGAGCCGCGCCGAACCGTCGACGGCACGTCCGAGGAAGCCCCATTCGGTGGCGTCCCCGGCCTCTTCGACAGCCGCGGGCTCGTCCCAGACGAGTCGGTTCCCGCGAACACGGGCACGGTCACCGTGTATCTGCACGACGCGGGTCGCCGGGTCGGCACGAAGACGATCGATGAGCGTCTCATCGGAGCGCTCTTCCGGTGACGGTTCGAAGACGGACCGGGCCAGCGCCGGCGGCTGCATTCGCATCTCGGGGACCTCTCTCGCGGGCGTGGCGCGTCGGCCTGCGCGGCCGCCCGACCTACCCTGATGGCATGGCTCGCTCTCCCTTCACTCTAGCCGCGTCCGTCAGTTCGGCTCTCCCCGGGGCTGCCGTCGTGAATGCCGCGGAGCTCACCGAGCGCGCCGAGGGCAGATACGACAGTGCCCTGGTGACCCTCGAGGACGGCCGGAGAGTCGTCGTGCGCGTGCCGGTCGACGTCGACGCCGACCTCGAACTCGTCGCCGACACCCGCGCGCTGCGCGCCCTGACGCCGGGTGTGCGCGGCCTGCTTCCCTTCGAGGCCCCCGCGGTTCTCGGCACAGCCCGGATGGGCGGTTTCACCGCGGTCGTGCAGGATTACGTCCCCGGCTACCGTGTTGAAGCGGGCCACATTCCGCCGGGCCGCGGCGCGGCCTGGTCGCTCGGCTCGGCCATAGCGCGCGTCCACGCCCTCCCCCACGCGGTCGCGCGCGACGCCGGCCTGCGTATCCGCACGAGCGCCGACGTGCGCCAAGACGCCGAACGTCTGCTCGACCGCGCCGAGGCCACCGGCTCGCTGCCTTTCGGTCTCCTCCGACGCTGGAGCACGGCACTCGGCGAGGACCGTCTCTGGCGCTTCGAGGCGACGGTCACGCTGGGCGGGGTCGACCCGGGCCGCTTCGTCCTGAGCGACACCGCCGCCGGCCCCACTGTCACGGGTCTTCTCGCCTGGCACGGTCTCGGCGTCGGCGACCCTGCCGAGGACCTCCGCTGGCTCGCCTCGGCTCCGGATGCCCGCGACGACGTGCTCGCCGCCTACGCCGAGGCCGCGCACCACACGCCCGACGCCGCTCTCGCTGCGCGCTCGCGTCTGTATGCGGAGCTCGAGTTCGCGCGGTGGCTCGCACACGGCCACGAGACCGGTGCTGCCCGGGTCGTGGAGGATGCCGTCGCGCTGCTGAACGCGCTCGACGAGGGCGTGCGCGACGAGCCTCTCCTGCCGGAGGACTACAGCACCGTCGACGACGCGCTCGAGCTGCTCGGCCGCACGCCGGCTGCGGTGGCTGCGGGCGACACCTCCATGCAGACCGACACCTACGACCCGGCACTTCTGGCGGCGTACCTTGCCGACCAGGACACCGCTGAGCAGGCCGACATCGAAACGGTTCCGATCGACCTGTCCGACTGGACGCCCGACGGCGCCTCGAGCGACCGGCGCGGGGACACCGGCGCCGCACCGACCGTCACGCCGACCTCTGCGACGGGACAGCAGGAGGACGGCGACGACCCCGAGCACGCGGAAGCCGCGCGCAACGCGTTGCGGCGCTGGTCCACCGCCGACTGACGAGTCGCGCTCAGCCCCGCAGGACGAGGTCGTCGGCCACGTAGAACAGCGCGACGTCGATCTCGGATTCGGGGATGCCGTGGCGGATCGAGTACGCCCGGCGATAGAGCTCGAGCTGAAGCATCCGCTCGGACCGCTCCGCCGGTGTTCGCGGCGGTCGCCCCGTCTTCCAGTCGACGATCTCGATGCGCCCATCTCGGTCGGCACGGCGGTAGACCGCGTCGAGCTTGCAGATGATGACGTGCGGGCGGCCGTCGCCCAGCATCCGGTCGTCGGCGAAGTCGATCTCGGTCTCGACCTCGATCGGCTGCAGCTCGGCCCATTCAGAGCGCAGGAAGTTCTCCTGCAGACGGCTCAGATCGTCGTCCGCGCCACCGCCCGAGTCATCGGCGGGGTCATCGACCTCCCACAGCGGCGCATCGGGTTGCGGCCCCCGTGCGGTGAGACCGGACCGCTGCTCGACCCAGGCGTGGAAGCGCGTACCCAGCCGCGTCTCACGGTATGGACGCTCCGGCATCGGCCGCAGAGTCGCCTCCACGGCGGAGTCGTAATCGGCGGCGAAGTCTTTGAAGCGCGACGCGGGGATGCGGATGGGGGCGACCCGTCGGACGCCTCCGGCCCTCTCCTCACGTTCCGCCAGCAAGAGGGCGAGGTCGCGCTCGGGCTGATCCCGCCCGCCCGCGTCGCAGGCGTCGCGCACACGCTGCGCAGCCGCCTCGACCCGCGCGCGCCGCGCGCCCAGGGGATCCAGCGGCCACTGCATCGTCTGACGACGATCGAGGTAGGGGTTCTCCCCCGGTTCGGCATCGGCGAGGTCGTGTTCGAGCGCGGTCGCGATCTCGCGCAGGAACGGGCTCGGACCGCGGGGGTTGCGAGTGCCCGACCACGGTGACCCACTGAGCAGAAGCGCGTCGCGAGCGCGGGTCACGGCGACATATGCCAGACGACGCTCCTCTTCGCGCTGTCGATCGGCGTTGTCTTCGGCGAATCTCGCGAGCGCTGCCTTGAGGTCCTGCTGGCTCGGCGCCACGTGCGCCTCCCACCCGAGGTCGGGCAGCCAGCGCGCATCACCCCGGAAGGCGTACGGCAAGACTCCGAATCCGAGCCACCCTTGCTTGTCGCGCGGCCGAGCGGGGAGTTCGTCGGCGACGACCCGGCCGACGGCGACAGCATCCCACTCCAGTCCCTTCGATCCGTGGATCGTGAGGATCTGCACGACGTCATCCTCGGGGGGCTCGGTGCGCGGGGCGAACTCGTCCTGCCGCTCGGCGTGGTCGAGCCAGGCGAGCAGGCTCGGCAGCGATCCTGACTCATCGGTCGCGAGGAAACCCTGCAGCTCGTCGACGAAGGCACGCAGCTGATCGGAGGCGACCCGAGCGGGGCCCCGGCTCTCGTTCGCGGCGAGTTCGACGTCGAGGCGCAGTTCCGCCTCGATCAGTCGCACGAGTTCCGGGATGGGCATCGACGACGCGCGCCGCAGCCCGGCGAACGTGGCCGCCGCCTCGCGGAGACGCTCACGGCCGGGTGCGCTGAAGTCAGCCAGCCAACCGTGATCGGGGCCGACGCGCACGAAGAAGTCGAGCGCGTCGATCAGCGACGCGTTCTCTTCCGTCGCGTGCTCAGCAGCCAGCGGCTGCAACCCGACGTCGGAACGCGCGAGTCGGCGCCCGAGCTCAGCGAGCGAACGCAGGTCGCGAAGACCGATCGACCAGCGCGGCCCGCCGAGCAGTCGGAGCAATGCCGACCCTGCCGTCGGATCGCTGATGACACGCAGGGCCGAGACGACGTCGACGACCTCGGGGGTGCTCAGCAGCCCGCCCAGTCCGAGGATGCGGTGCGGGATGCCGCGCCGCGCGAGGGCGTCGGCGAAGCGCACCATGTGCTTCTTGCTGCGCAGCAGGATCGCCGCGCTCGTGGGAAGACCGCGCCGCTGCCGGTCCGCTCTCACTTCCTCGAACCATGCCGCGACGCGCTCGGTCTCGGCGTCGAGATCGGTCTCGAAGACGATGTCGACCCCGCCTGCGGGGGCATTCGGCCGCGGCCGCAGCCGGTCGACCGGCACCGGCGATCGCTGGGCGAGGGGGGCGAGCACGGCGTTGGCGGCATCCAGGATGCGCTCGCTGTTCCGCCAGCTCGTCGCGAGCGAGTACCTGCCCGAGCCGCCGCCGGGCGCGAAGGCGGCCGCGAAGTCGCCCAGGTTGCCGGCGCTCGCGCCGCGCCAGCCGTAGATCGACTGGTGCGGGTCGCCGACCGCCATCACCGACGTACCGGCGAACACGGCGCTCAACAGCTCGGTCTGGACGACGGAAGTGTCCTGATACTCGTCGAGGAGGACGACGGGATACCGCGCGCGGAGGTCGGCGGAGACCGTTGCGTGGGCGCGGACGATCGTCAGCGCCCCGGCCACCTGGTCGGAGAAGTCGATGACACCCGAGCGGAGCTTGCGACGCTGGTACTCCACCGCGAGGTCGGCGAGCAGCGGCAGACCCGACACCTGCTCCGCCGCCCGCGCGACATCGGCGTAGACGGTCGTGCCGCTGCGGGTCGACGGGCGTTCCAGGACATCCTGGAACGCCGCCCCGAAACGCGCGAGCTCGTCGAAGTCGACGAGGTTGTCGACGCCGTCGCGCGCGATGCGGAGAGCCCCGTCGATGATGCTGCGAAGCGCGTTCTCCCGCGTCTCGAGACGCTCGTCATCCGACTCGAGCACGACGCGCCGCATCAGCAGCCACGCGGCGGATTCACTGAGCACAGCCGCCTCGGGGTCGCGCCCGATACGTACCGCGTTCTCGCGCACGATGCCGTCGGCGAAGCTGTTGTAGGTCGACACCGTCGGGCGCTCGAGCAGCGAGTCCGTCGCGGGTCCGAGCGTGCGCGCACCGGTGTCGTCGACGAGGCGGCGCTGCGCGGCGTGACGTCGCGCGCCGCCCGGGTCGCCCGCTCGCTCGAGTTCGCCGAAGACGTCCAGTGCTCCTCGTCGGTGCAGCGCGTCGAGATGCGGCAGCAGGCCCGCGTCCTCGAACTCCGCGAGGCGATCGAGTCGCCGCCGGATGCGTTCGCTCAGCTCGCCTGCCGCCTTACGGGTGAAGGTGAGGCCGAGGATGCCGGAGCGCGGGACGTGTCCGTTCGCGACGAGCCACACGACGCGGCCCGCCATCGTCTCGGTCTTGCCGCTGCCGGCGCCGGCGACGACGAGCGCCGGCGCGAGCGGCGCGGCGATCACCGCGCTCTGCTCCGGGGTCGGTGGGAACTGACCGAGGGCGGACGCCAGGGCTGCAGGCGAGACGATCATGTCGCACTCACCGCCGCGATCGTGTGGATGCGGCAGAGCCCGAACGAATGATCGTCCCGGCAATGCTCCTCGAACGGAGCCTCGAAGCTGCTCCCGGCCATGACGCGTGCGGCGCCGCGCACGCGGCCGAGAAAGGCGACGCGCTCGTCGTCGCCGAAGGGCGGCTGGCGAGGCGCGGCGTAGTCCTTCGTCGCGGCCGTCGGTCGCAGCACGAGCAGCATCGCACCCCCGGGGGGCAGGCCCGCGGCTGCGGGGATCGCACCGTGCTCGTGTGCGAGCTGGTACGCCGCGAGCTGCGCGTGATGGGTCACGGCACGGTCGGTCTGCGGCTCGCGCTTCCCGGTCTTGAGATCGACGATGACGACGCTGCCGTCGGCACGCAGCTCCACGCGATCAACCGCGCCGCTGAGGACGATGCGCCCGTCGGCGTCGTCATGGGCGAGCTCCACCTCGAAACGCGGCTCGGCCCCCAGCAGACGGCCGCCGTCGCGTTCGAAATCCCGGAGATAGCGGGCGAGCCGTCGCACGAGATCACGGGCGCGCATCCGTTCCGCGCGCTCGCGCCAGGCGGACTCGAACTCGAGCTCGCTCCACCGCGCCGACACGGCCCGCCAGAGCGACTCCTCGTCGGGAGACGCGATCTCGAGGGCGCTGTGCACGATCGTGCCGATACCGGCTGTGGCGCTCGACGCGTCACCGCCGAGGTCGGCGATCACCCAGTTCAGCTGACACTCCTCGAGGGTCTCGAGGCGTGAGGGCGAGACGCGGATCGTCTCGACCTCGCGGTCGCGCAGCGGCGCCGTCGTGGTCGGCGGACGGATGCCGAACCACTCGTCGGGATCGGCGCCCGCGACACCCGCATCGGCCAGGAGCGCGAGCTGCCCGGCCGCGCGTCGGCGGTCGTTCTCCGCGGTGCGCGGATCCGTGAGGGCACGTCGGTGCCGTGCGACGAGACCGCGCAGGGTCAGCGGGTGCGCCGCCTCCGGCGGGGCCCCTTCCGCCTCGGGCAGCAACTCGAAGAACGGACTCGGTCCCGTGTCGTCGTCATCGACGGCGGTGACCACGACGAGCTCGCGTGCTCGCGAGACCGCACGCGCGAAAAGCCGCAGCTCGTCGTGCAGGACACCGCGACGGCGATCGAGCGCGTCCGCGACCGCGGGGTCGACGAAGGGCAGCCGCCAGGTGTCGAGCAGTCCGCCGCGCACGCGAAGGTTCGGCCAGATGCCCTCCTGAACTCCGGCCACCACGACGGTGTCGAACTCGGTGCCCAGAGCCGCGGCCGGTGTCAGCACCCGCACCGCTCCGCTCACCGGCGGCGGAACGAATCGGTCGTCGCCGACGTCTGCGTCGAGGATGCCCCGCAGGAAGACGACGGGGGTCGTGCCGTCCTCGCGCTCGCCGTGGCGTTTGGCGGCTTGGAACAGGGCGACGACCGCGTCGAGATCTCGATCCGCCTGCGCGGCCAGCGGCCCGTGGCCGCGAGCGGCTTCGCGCAGGGCTCGTTCCCGGCCTGACCCCTCCCACGACGCCCAGAGCAGCTCGTGTGCCGTCGCACCGTCGGCGATGAGGTCGGCGACGGTCCTCAGAGTGTCCGCAACACGCGCCGCCCGACGCGCCTCACGCAGATCGAGCAGTGCGAGCTCGGCGGGGTGGAGCATCGCTGAGCGCAGCAGCTCCCACGCCGACACCGGCTCGCCCTCGCGCGGCGGGAACGCCTGACGGAGCGCAGACCGGAGCCGGCGCTGGTCGACGGCGTCGAGCCCGGCGCCGGAGAGTGCGGCGATGACCTCGTCGCGCTCCCAGGTCTCACCCGGACGTGCCGCCAGATCGACGAGCCGCAGCAGGTCGCGGACGACGGGCGATTCCCCGAGCGAGGTACCGGTGCCGGAGGTCGCCGTCGGGACGTCGCGCGCAGCCAGTTCGGCCTCGAGCGCGGTGACCTGACGACTGTCGTGGGCGATGACCGCGCACTCCTCCCACGGCACTCCGTGGTGCACGTGCCGCTCGCGAAGCAGCCGCGCCACGGCGTCGAATTCCTCCGAGCGCGATCGCAGCGCCAGCGCCCGGACACCGACCATGGGAGCATCCGGTTCTGGAGCCCGTCGATGCGCCACCAGCCCGACCGCGCCGATGCGGGCGGTGATGGCGGAGACGAGCGGGGCGTGGCGGGCCTCGGCCCGGTGGACCGTGTCGAGCACGACGACGTCACGGCCCGCGGCGAGACGGGCGAAGTTCTCGGGCGTCGCGCCTCGGAACGCACCGGAGCCCACATCGGGGTCACCGAACGCGACGACGGCGATGTCGCGAGCGCGACAAGCCTGGAGGAGGTCGACACCGCCGGCGGTCAGCTCCTGCGCGTCGTCGACGAGCACGACCCGCAGCTGCGGGATCCCCCGATGGGAGACGATCTCGACCGCCTCACGGATCAGCCCGGCCGCGTCACGGTGGGCGCCGCGCATGGCGTCGCGGACCGCGAAGTACTCGGACATGAAGGACGCCGCGGCCCGCCAGGCCGGTCGCCCCTCGCGAACGGCGCGGGCGGCGAGAGTGCTCGGGTCGATGCCCGAGGCCGTGCACTCCGCGATGAAAGCGCGCAGTTCGGCGCGGAAGCCGCGCGAGTCGCGCACGTGCGCGGGAAGCTCGTCCGGCCACAGCGCCCGCCCGTCGCGCTCGTCCTCCGCGTCGCCGTCGAGAAGGTCGCGGATGATCGCGTCCTCGTCGCCGCCCGTCAGCAGACGCGGCGGTTCGACGCCGCGTCTGACGGCTTCGGCACGCACGATCTGGAAGGCGAAGGCCGGAACCGACCGGGCCAGGGGGCCGGCCGTCGCCACGCCGACGGCGACGCCGAGGTCGTCGCGCAGGTCCGTGGCCGCCTGGCGCGTGGCCGTCAGGACGACGAGCGCGTCGGGGTCGAGTCCGTCGACGACCAGCCGTCGCACCCGTTCGACGATGGTCCGCGTCTTACCTGTGCCCGGCGCGCCGACGACGACGGCGCTCGCCTCGGCCGGGAGCTCGAGCGCGCGCGACTGCGCGGCGTCGGGCACGACGCCGACGGAGACCTGACCCATGTCTTCCACGCTAACCGGCACCGCCGACACCGGTTCGCCGTCGGCGTTCGCCCAGGGCGTGACCCGGCCGGCATCCCGGTCCGACCGGTGTCGTAGAGTCGAAGAGCGCCCGACGCACGGGCGCGGAGGAGGATGTATCCGTGGAGATCCGTATCGGCATCGCGAACACCGGCCGCGAGCTCAGCCTCGAATCCAACGAGTCGGCGGACGCCGTTCGGGCGACCGTTTCCGAGGCTCTCACCTCCGGCGCTCCCTTCGTCGAGCTCAGCGACGCGAAGGGCAGCTCCTACATCGTGCCGACCGCGGGCATCGCATTCGTCGAGGTCGGCACCGACCAGACCCGCCGCGTGGGCTTCGTGGCCTGACCGTGCAGATCGTCCTGGCGCTGATCATGGGCGCCGCGATCGGCCTCGCCGCCGAGTTCGCGATTCGCGGGCGCGAGGCCCGTGGTGCCGCGCTCGCGCCTGTTCTCGGCGCCGTCATCGGCGGCGTCGCGTGGGCAGTGATGACCTGGGCCGGTCTCGCGGTCGACAACCCCGTCATCTGGGTCGTCGCCATCGTGACTCCGGCTGTGCTGGTGCCCGCTGTCCTCCTGCTGCTGACGCGCTCGCGGGCCCGGACGGATGCCGCTGAGCGTCGTCGCCTCCGGATCGGCTGACCGCCCGAGGCGTCAGGCCTCGAGGCCCATCGCGGCCATGCGGCGCGAATGCGCGGCCATCACGTCGGCGTAGGTGGGCTCGACCCTCTTCTCGTCCGCAGGCTGCAGCGATGTCGACCGCAGCGCCGCCCGGGCGATCAGCAGGGTGTCCCCGACGAGGCGGCGGCCCCAGAGCGACAGCAGTCCCCGCCACTGCTCGTCCGCGGCGATGGCATCGGTGATGATGCGCACCAGAGCACTGCGGTCGTCGTGCGCCCGCAGGATGACGGCGACCTGCCGTCCGGTGTCGCCGTAGCTCGCCGACAGCGCGAGGTAGAAGTCGTCGAGCATGCCGGCCGTCAGGTGCACCGAGAGCATCGTCTCGAGTGGCCGTGCGCCGTGCGTCGCGCGGCGGAAGGCATCGAGCGGCTCACGGAAGGGCAGCATCAGCTCGAGCGGATCGGCGCCGCGATCGCGGATCACGCCGACGAGCTCGCGGTGCTTGAGCAGGGCTGTGCCCGCCGCCAACGACAGCGACTCCTTCTGCGACAGCTCGGGGGTCGAGGCGATCAGGTCGCTCAGCGTCTCGAAGTAGCCGAGCTGCAGATACGCGGCCTGACCGAGGAAGGTGTCGACATCGGGAGCGAGCTCCTCGAAATCGACGCGACGGACATCCCCGTAGTCGCCTCGGGATCGCAGCCGCAGGGTGCGACCGACAGGACGCTTGCGCTTGAAGAACCAGCTCACCACGGGTCCAGCCTAGGGTCGCGGTAGGCTGGATGCGCCCCGGCATCGGACCGGGGCCCCGCGCCTGTGGCTGAGTGAAGGGCGTGGACCCACATCACCGGCGGCTTCTCACCGCCAGACAGGCACGTCACCCATGACCACATTCGCTGACCTCGGCGTCGACCAGGACATCGTCGACGCCCTCGCCGACAAGGGCATCGTCGACGCCTTCCCCATCCAGGAGCAGACGATCCCGCTGGGCCTGCCCGGCCAGGACATCATCGGCCAGGCCAAGACCGGCACCGGCAAGACCTTCGGTTTCGGCGTCCCCGTCGTGCAGCGCCTGGGTCTCGACCCCGCGCCCGGCGTGAAGGCCCTCATCGTCGTCCCCACCCGCGAGCTCGCCGTCCAGGTGTTCGAGGACATGGACATGCTCACCCGCAACCGGTCCACGAGTGTCGTGGCCATTTACGGCGGAAAGGCCTACGAGGGCCAGATCGACCAGCTGAAGGCCGGAGCGCAGATCGTCGTCGGCACCCCGGGCCGCCTGATCGACCTCGCGGGCCAGCGTCTGCTCGACCTGTCCAACGCGACGGAGGTCGTGCTGGACGAGGCCGACAAGATGCTCGACCTCGGCTTCCTCCCCGACATCGAGAAGATCTTCCAGAAGGTCGCTCCCGTCCGTCACACGATGCTCTACTCGGCGACGATGCCGGGACCGATCCTCGCGCTGGCGCGCCGGTTCATGTCGAACCCGATCCACATCCGCGCGACCGACCCCGACGAGGGCCTGACCCAGGCGAACATCAAGCACCTCGTCTACCGCGCGCACTCGCTCGACAAGGACGAGGTCATCGCCCGCATCCTCCAGGCCGAAGGCCGCGGCAAGACCGTCATCTTCACGCGCACCAAGCGCGCGGCCCAGAAGCTCGTCGACGAGCTGAACGACCGCGGCTTCAACGCCGGCGCGGTCCACGGCGACATGAGCCAGGAAGCGCGGGAGCGCTCGATGGCCGGGTTCAAGGCCGGCAAGAAGGACGTCCTGATCGCGACCGACGTCGCCGCGCGCGGCATCGACGTCGACGACGTCACCCACGTCATCAACCACACCATCCCCGACGACGAGAAGACATACCTGCACCGCGCGGGCCGCACCGGTCGCGCCGGCCGCACCGGCATCGCGGTCACCTTCGTCGATTGGGAAGACCTGCACAAGTGGGCCCTCATCAACCGAGCGCTCGAATTCGGTCAGCCCGAGCCCGTCGAGACCTACTCGTCGAGCCCGCACCTCTTCGAGGACCTGAACATCCCCGCGGGAACCAAGGGACGCCTCCGCAAGCTGCCCACGACGCAGAGCGTCAAGACGGTCTCGACGGAATCGTCCGAGGGCGATGCGAAGCGTCCCCGTCGCCGCCGCTCGCGCGGCTCGGGCGACGGTGCGGCGGCCGCTGAGGGCTCGGCGGCCGCGTCGACGGATGCCGGGACGGGCACGCACGATGGTGGCGGATCCGAGCACCGCGATGGCAAGACCTCCCCCCGCCGGCGTCGCCGTCGTCGTGGCGGATCGGGATCCGGCGCGGCGGGCTCGACCGCTCCCGCCGCAGGCTGATACGGCCATCTCACGCGCAGCGGCGCCCGACTACGCGTAGACGGGCGCCGTTCCGCTTGCCCGGGCGATGATGCGCGCGACCATGTCATCGTCGGTCGTGTTCTCACCGGGCTGATTCGGCTTGCCGAGACCGTGGTAGTCGCTCGATCCCGTCACGATGAGGTCGAGCTCTGCGGCGAGAGCACGCAGGACGCGCTTGCCGTCCGCTGTGTTCTCGCGGTGCCCGACCTCGAAGCCCGCGAGGCCGTGGGCGACGAGCTCGCGGAGCACCGCGGGCGGCATCATCCGCTCACGTCCGCTCGGCGACGGATGCGCGAGGATCGGCACTCCCCCGGCGGCGACGACGAGCTTCACCGCGGTGACGGGGTCGGGAGCGTAGTGCGGCGTGAAATGCCCCTGACTGGGGTGCAGGATGCCGGCGAACGCCGCCGCGCGATCGACGGCGAGGCCGCGCGCGACGAGAGCGTCGGCGATGTGGGGCCGTCCCACCGTGGCGCCGGCACCGGTCTGCGCGAGCACGTCGTCCCACGTCAGGTCGTGCGAACGGGCGATGCTGCGGACGATCCGTTCGGCCCGGCCGATGCGGTCCTCGCGGATGCGTTCCATCTCCGCGCGCAACCGCGGATGGTCGGGATCGAAGAGGTACGCGAGCAGGTGCACGGTTCGCCACTCGTGGCGGGCGCTGAGTTCCATCCCCGGGAGGAAGGTCATGTCGAGCGACGCCGTGGCCTCGGCCGCTTCGGCCCAGCCGGCCGTCGTGTCGTGGTCGGTGAGCGCCATCGTTCGCACACCCGAACGGTGGGCGGCTTGCACGACTCCGGCAGGAGGCTCCGTCCCGTCGGAGCGGACCGAGTGCAGATGCAGATCGCTGGGGCCGTGGAAGCCGTGCGCGCGCTCTGCCGTACCCATCCTCCACAGCGTAGCCGTGCCCGGCGATCGTCCAGGCTCGCTCTCTTAGAGTCGAGGCGTGAAGCGCGTGTTCGGAGCCCTCGTGGTGGCCCTGTTCGCAGCGGGGGCCATCGTGGCCACCTGGCCGGAGCTTCTCCGCCTCGAACGCGAGTTCCCGTTCGCGCAGGCGGTCGCGCTGCGTCCGTTCCTGATCGGCGCCTTTGTCGCGATCGCCCTGATCTTCCTCGTCCTCTCGCTCGGCCGCCGCATCCGTGCCTTCTGCCTGTGGGTCGTGCTCGTCTCCGTGGTCGTCGCCATCGGCGGCGCGGGAACCCTGGCGGTGAGGGGGCTCGGCGCGGAGACGCTGCCGCCGAAGACGGAGGACAGCATCCGCGTCATGACCTGGAACACCGCCGGTCCCGCGACCGATGCGCAGACCATCGCCGAGACCGCCGTAGCGATGCAGGCCGACGTCGTGGCGCTGCCCGAGACGACGATGGACACCGGACGCGCGGTCGCGGTGGCGATGCGCGAGCGCGGGCGCCCGATGTGGGCGCACGTGGACAGCTACGAGGGGCCGGACAGCTGGGACGCGAACTCGACGGCCCTGCTGATCTCACCCGAGCTCGGCGACTACGCGGTCATCGAGTCCGAGGCAGCCGGTACGTCCAACACCACCATCGTCCCGAGCGCCGTCGCCATGCCCGTCGACGGCGACGGCCCCGTGGTGGTGGCGGTGCACGCGGTCGCCCCGCGGCCGGAGGAGATGGCGAGCTGGCGCAGCGACCTCCAGTGGCTGGCCGACCAGTGCGCCACGGACGATGTCATCATGGCCGGTGACTTCAACGCGACGCTCGACCACATGGCGCGTCTCGGAGTCGACGACGCCGATCTGGGTCGCTGCCACGACGCCGCCCGGTCCACCGGCAACGGCGGTATCGGGACCTGGCCGACCGACCTGCCGGCTCCGCTCGGAGCGCCGATCGACCACGTCATGGCAACCGCGTCCTGGAAGCCCGAAGGCTCGGTCGTCATCTCGTCGCTCGATCATTCCGGCAGCGACCATCGCCCGCTCGTCGTGCAGTACACGCGGCGCTGAACCGTCGCGGCGGCCGCCTCCGGGTGCGAGACTGGAGGCATGACCACGAGCGAGACCGAGCCGACCGCAACCGACACGATCGGAACCGCGACCGCCGAGACCGAAGCGTCCGCCGAGAACACCAACCGGCGTCAGCCGTTCCCGCAGGGCTTCCTCGACACGATCTCCGAGGGCTGGGGATCGCGGCCCGAGACGACGACGCCGCCCCGCGACGCGGCGCGCTTCGCCGCCGCTCGCCGCGAACGGCTCTCACGCGAGTTCCGCGGTCGGCGCCTCGTCATCCCCGCGGGCTCTCTCAAGCAGCGCTCGAACGACACCGACTACCCCTTCCGCGCGCACTCAGCGTTCTCGCATCTGACGGGCTGGGGCAGCGACGCCGTACCCGACTCGGTGCTCGTCTTCGAGCCCACCGCCGAGGGACACGATGTCACCCTGTACCTCCGCGACCGAGCCGATCGCACCACGGCCGAGTTCTACGCCGACGCCTCGGTCGGCGAGTTCTGGATCGGACCGCGCCCGGCGCTCGCCGACGTCGCCGCCGATCTCGGTGTTGCGACCGCGCATCTCGCGGATATCGAGCTACGCGCCGATGACCTGGTCGTCGCAGCAGATCCCGACCTGACGCGGGCCGTGTCCGAGCTGCGGCTGACGAAGGACGAGTACGAGATCGAGCAGATGCGTCTCGCTGTCGCGGCGACCGCACGTGGTTTCGACGACATCGTGGCCGACCTCCCCCGCATCATCGCCACCCCCCGGGGCGAGCGCGTCGTCGAGGGCGTGTTCCACCTGCGCGCGCGCACGGACGGCAACGGCGAGGGCTACGACACGATCGCCGCCTCCGGACCTCACGCCTGCTACCTGCACTGGACGCGCAACGACGGGCCCGTGGTGCCCGGCGACCTCATCCTCGTCGATGCCGGCGTCGAGGTCGACAGCCTCTACACCGCCGACATCACGCGCACGCTGCCCGTGTCGGGACGCTTCACCGAGATCCAGCGCCGCATCTACGAGACCGTTCGCGAGGCGGCCGACACCGCGTTCGCCGCTGCCCGGCCCGGTGTGACGTTCCGCTCGATCCACGAGGCCGCCATGACGGTCATCGCCGCCCGCGTCGCGGAGTGGGGTCTGCTCCCCGTCACGGCGGACGAGGCGCTCGACGCCGACCGGGGCGGCCAGCACCGGCGCTACATGGTCCACGGCACGAGCCACCACCTCGGGATCGACGTGCACGACTGCGCGCAGGCGCGCCGCGAGATGTACTACGACGGCATCCTCGAGCCCGGCATGGTGTTCACGATCGAGCCCGGTCTGTACTTCCAGATCGACGATCTCACCGTGCCCGAGGAGTACCGCGGTATCGGGGTCCGGATCGAGGACGACATCCTCATGACCGAGAGCGGACCCGTCAACCTTTCTGCGGACATCCCGCGCACAGCTGACGAGGTCGAAGCCTGGATCGCACGCGCGACCTCGTGACCGATCGGTTCTCGCCGCCGCCCGATCAGACGACGCGCCCGCTGCTGACCGGCACGTTCGGGATGGCTGCGGCGACCCATTGGCTCGCCACCGCCACGGCCCAGGCTGTGCTCGAACGCGGGGGCAACGCCTTCGACGCCGCCGCAGCGGGCGGCTTCGTCCTGCAGGTCGTCGAACCCCACCTCAACGGGCCCGGGGGCGATCTCGTCGGCCTCTTCCAGGCGGCCGAGGATCCGCGGCCCCGCGTGCTCATGGGCCAGGGGCCGGCGCCTCGCGGCGCGACGATCGAGCACTACCGCGCGGAGGGGCTCGAGACCGTGCCGGGCGCCGGCGCCCTCGCGGCCGCGGTGCCGGGAGCAGTCGACGCCTGGCTCGTCCTGCTGCGCGACTACGGCACGTGGGAGCTCGCCGACGTCCTCGCTTTCGCGATCGGCTACGCCCGCGACGGGCACCCTCTGCTCGCGTCCGCGTCAGCGACCATTGCACGCGTCGCGCAGCTCTTCCGCGACGAATGGCCGTCCTCGGCCGATCTGTGGCTGCCCGGGGGCACCGTGCCGCGGGCCGGCGATGTGTTCCGGAACCCCGCGCTCGCCGCGGTGTTCGAGGGTCTCGTGGCGGCGGGACGAGACGCCGCAGACCGGGCCGCGCGCATCGAGGCTGCTCGCACCGAGTGGCGGACGGGCACGGTCGCGCACGCGACGGCCGCGTTCGCGGCCCGACCCCATCGACACTCGACCGGAGGCCACCACGCCGGGGTGATCACGGAGGCCGATTTCGCCGACTTCTCCGCAGGGTACGAGGAGCCTCTCACGACGACCTTCCGCGGACGGACCGTGGTCAAGGCCGGCGCGTGGACGCAGGGTCCCGCACTGCTCGAGGCGCTCGCCCTGCTCGATCCGCTGCCCGATGAGCGCCTCGACCCCGCGACTCCGGAGGGCGCGCACACGATCGTCGAGGCCTTCAAGCTGGCCCTCGCGGACCGCGACGCGCACTTCGGCCACGACAGCGTGGTCAGCGAGCTCCTCGACCCCGCCTTCCTCGCCGCGCGTCGTGCGCAGCTGCTCCCGGATGCCTCGCACGAATGGCGCCCGGGTACCGTGGCGGGGCGCGCACCGCATCGTCCGCCGCTCGTGCGTCCCGACGGGACGAGCGTCGCCGGCACAGGCGAACCGACGGTCGGGCGAGCGGGCGAGACGCGCGGCGACACCTGTCACATCGACGTCGTCGACGGGTGGGGCAACATCATCTCGGTGACGCCGTCCGGCGGCTGGCTGCAGTCGTCCCCCGCGATCCCGGAACTCGGTTTCGCGCTAGGCACGCGCCTGCAGATGACCTGGCTCGACGAGACGTCGCCCGCCGCACTCCGCCCGGGCGCCCGCCCGCGCACGACCCTCTCCCCGACCCTCGTCATGACCGGCGACCGGGCCGACATCGCGATGGGGACGCCCGGAGGCGACCAGCAGGACCAGTGGCAGCTGCCGATGCTGCTGCGCATGCTGGTCGGGGGCTGGGACGCGCAATCGGCGATCGATGCGCCGACGCTTCACACGACCGCGATGATCGACTCGTTCTGGCCGCGCACCTGGACGCCCGCAGGAGTGGTGATGGAAGACCGGCTCGGCGACGAGGTCGCCTCGGGCCTGCGCGCGCGGGGGCACGACGTCACCGTGGTCGGGCCGTGGAGCCTCGGACGTCTCTCGGCCGTCGGCATCGACCGCTCGCGGGGACTGCTCTGGGCGGCGTCGAACCCGCGCGGGATGCAGGGCTACGCGGCCGGTCGCTGAAGCGGAGCGCCCGCCCTCATTGCGACAACCGGCGGTGGCACCACGGCGCGACCAGCTCGGCCACGGCGCCGCCGACCTCCTCGGCATCCCGTTTGCGTCCCGCGACCTCGAAGGAGTGGCGGCCGCCCTCGACCCGGAGCAACTCCGCGTCGGCGCATCCGGCGACGACGCTCTCGAGGTCGGTCACCGGGTCGACGAACGGATCGCGGGTCCCGGACACGAACAGCTGAGGCGACGTGACCTCCGGCAGATGAGCCGCACGCGGACGGTCGGGCCGACCGGGCGCATGCAGCGGGTACCCGAGGTAGACGAGCAGAGCCGGGTCGATCGCTCCGGAAGCGGCCGCCATCGATGCCATCCGGCCGCCGTACGACTTCCCCGCCGCGACGATGGGCACCCCGGCGTGCGCGTCGGCGATGGCGCGGAAGACTGCCGCCCACGACGCGATGGCGTCACCGGCGGCGCCGGGCAGTCGGCGGCCCGCCACCACATAGGGGAACGGAAAGCGCACGACATCGATCCCGGCCGCCGCGCCGGCATGCGCGAAACCGCCGAGGAACGGATGCTCGGGTCCGGCGCCCGCGCCATGAGCGAGGATCATCACAGCGTCCGCACGCTCAGCGCGGTCGTACGTCAGCGGCAGGTCGACGGTCCCGGCCGCGATGTCGACCGGCACCGCGTCAATCATCGCTGCGGATCGGTCGCCGGGGGCTCGAGCGTACCCGGAGTCTGCGGGCCGGGGGCCTCGCCGCCGGGCACCGGGCCCACGGCCGGCGGCAGCGGGGCGTCGGCGGGGCCGGGGGCGGGCGATCCCGACGGCGGCGCGATCGGGTTGCCCGCGGGTGCCGCCGGACCGGGGGCGGGCCGATCGCCCGACGGAGCGGGCACGGGGTCGATGCGCTCGCCGTACCGGGGCGGCCCGTCCGGCACCGGCGTGGCCGGCGCCGCGGGCCGGGCCGGCGCGACGTTCAGCGCGCCACGGGCGCGATGGATGCTGCTCGCCTGCACGGTCACCTCGTAGTGGTCGGCGACGACCTGCGTCACCGATGCGAAGTCGCGACGACGGCGCACGAGAGCGAACATGACGAGGCTCATCATCATGCCGATCGCGACGCCGACCAGCATCACGCCGAGGAAAAGCTGAATGGCGGCGTCAGGAGTGCCGAAGACGAAGATCAGCGAGAAGATCAGCCCCAGGAGGATGCCGTTGATCGCACCCGTCCGCGCCGCCGTCGCATATCCGAGCCGGCCGGTGACCGTCTCGACCGACCGCAGTCCGTAGCCGACGATGGCGATCTCACGGGCCGGGATGTCGGCCGAGATGAGAGTCGACACCGCCTTCTGCGCGGCCTCGTACGTTGCGTACTCGGCGACCTTCTCACCCGTGACCGCGGGCGTCCCGCCCATCATGCTCATTCCGTCATTGTGTCACGGCCACCTTCGCGGTCGCCGACTACGCTGGAGCGGTGAGTACGCAGAGGGTTTTCGTCGCGCGCCTGGTCGGGTGCGTCGTGTTCGATCCCGCAGGCGACCGTCTCGGCAAGGTCCGCGACGTGGTCGTGATCTTCCGTAAATCGGACCCTCCGCGAGTCATCGGCCTCGTCGTCGAGATCCCGGGCAGACGCAACGTCTTCCTCTCCATCGGCCGTGTCACCTCGATCGCGACCGGCCAGGTGATCACCACCGGTCTCATCAACGTGCGGCGCTTCCAGCAACGCGGCGGTGAGGTGCGGGTCATGGCCGAGCTCCTAGGTCGGAAGGTCTACCTGCGCGACGGGTCGGGCGGCGCAGTGATCGAGGATGTCGCGATCGAGCGCAACCGGCTCGGCGAATGGGACATCGGCCAGCTCTTCCTCCGCCGTCCCAAGACGAGTGCGTCGCCGTTCGCCAAGGGGCCGACGACCTTCGCGGCCTGGAAAGACGTGCGCGAGGACCAGTCCTCGGGCGCCGCCCAGTCCGCCGAGCAGCTGGTCGCGACCTATTCGGAGCTCAAGCCCGCAGACCTCGCCAACACGCTGCTCGACCTTCCGGAGGAGCGCCTGCTCGAAGTCGCCGAGGAACTCCCCGACGAGCGCCTCGCCGACGCGCTCGAGGAGATGCCCGAGGATGAGCAGGTCCACATCCTCGAGCGGCTCGGCGACGAGCGCGCCGCCGACATCCTCGACGCCATGGAGCCCGACGACGCGGCGGACCTGCTCGGTCAGCTCCCCGAAGGCCGCATCGAGCAGCTGCTCGACCTCATGGAGCCGGAGGAGGCCGAGGACGTCCGCGCCCTCCTCGAGTACGGTCCCGACACCGCGGGCGGCCTCATGACGAGCGACCCGATCGTGCTGTCGGCGGAGGCGACGGTGGCTGAGGCGCTCGCGCTCATCCGCCGACACGAGCTGCATCCGGCCCTCGCCGCATCCGTCTTCGTGACGCTCCCCCCGTACGAGACGCCGACGGGGCGACTTCTGGGCACCGTGCACTTCCAGCGGATGCTGCGCTACCCGCCTCACGAGCGACTCGGCGCGATCATCGACGACACCGTCGACCCGGTCGCGGCGTCGTCGTCCGCGGCCGAGGTCGCACGCATGCTGGCCAGCTACAACCTGGTCTCGGTTCCCGTCGTCGACCAGGCCCGCCGGCTCGTCGGCGTCGTGAGCGTCGACGATGTGCTCGATCATCTGCTTCCGGACGACTGGCGGTCGCAAGACGTCGAGCCCCAGGATGCCGCTGCGATGCGGGGGCGCCGCTGATGGCCCGCTCGTCGAAGACCCCCTCGCTCGAGGCGCCCCGTGGACGGCGCAGCGGTGTCAGCGGTGTGCTCGGTCAGCGGACGTCGCAGCCGTCCCGCGACCGGTTCGGTCGGTTCACCGAGTGGATCGCCCGGGCGATGGGCACGCCCGGCTTCCTCGTCGCGCTCTCGCTGTTCTGTGCGGCGTGGCTCGCCTGGAACACGCTCATGCCCGTCGAGCTCCGGTTCGACTCCGCGGCCAACGGCTTCACGGCGTTGACGCTCATGCTCTCGCTGCAGGCGTCGTACGCCGCGCCCCTGATCCTGCTCGCGCAGAACCGGCAGGACGACCGCGACCGCGTGCAGATCGAGCAGGACCGTCAGCGTGCCGAGCGGAACCTGGCCGACACGGAGTACCTGGCACGCGAGGTCGTCGCCCTGCGCATGGCGATCTCCGACCTGACCGACGGACTCGTCACCAAAGAGACGCTGCGCGCCGAGCTGCGTACCGCGCTCGACCGCCTCGACTCCGACGAGCGCCCGGACACGCGATGAGCACGGACGCCGTCCGCGCGGCCGTCGCGGCGGTGCGCGATCCCGAGTTGCGCAAGCCCCTGGGCGAGCTCGACATGGTGCGCGACATCGCCGTGGATGGCGCCCACGCTCGTGTCGGCATCGCGCTGACCATCGTCGGCTGCCCTGCAGCCGATCGGATCGAGCGCGACGTCCGGGATGCCGCGCTGTCCGCCCCGGGCATCGAGACGGTCTCGGTCGAGGTCGGGGTGATGACCCCGGCGGAGCGCGCCGCACTCACCGAGCGGCTACGCGGTGGGAAGGCCGCCCGCGAGAACCCGTTCGGTCCGGACTCGCTCACACGCGTCATCGCCATCACGAGCGGCAAGGGGGGCGTCGGCAAGTCGACCCTCACCGCGAACCTCGCTGTCGCCCTCGCGCAGCGCGGCCTCGCCGTCGGGCTGATCGACGCCGATGTGCACGGTTTCTCGATTCCCGCGCTGCTCGGTCTCGTCGATGCCGACGGCCTGCCACCGCAGCCGACGCGTATCGACGGGCTCATGATCCCGCCCATCGCGCACGAGGTCCGGACGATCTCGATCGGCATGTTCCTGCCGCGCGATCAGAAGAGCTCCGGCGCAGTCGCCTGGCGCGGGCCGATGCTGCATCGCACGGTCTCGCAGTTCCTGACCGACGTGTTCTTCGGCGACATCGACGTCCTCCTGATCGACATGCCCCCCGGCACCGGCGACGTGGCCATCAGCGTGGGTCAGCTGCTCCCGCACGCCGACGTCGTGGTCGTTACGACTCCGCAGACGGCCGCCGCCGACGTCGCGGTGCGCAGCGGCCTCGTCGCCCGGCAGACCGGCCAGCGCGTGATCGGGGTCATCGAGAACATGTCGGCGATGACGCTTCCCGACGGGACATCGCTCGGCCTGTTCGGCAGCGGCGGCGGGATGCGGGTCGCCGAGGCCCTGTCGACCGACCAGCCGGTGCCGATGCTCGGCTCCGTGCCGCTCAGCCCGGCTCTGCGCAGCGACGCCGACAGCGGAGTCCCGGTCGTCGTCGCGCATCCCGACGACGCCGCCGCCGAGGCGATCGCGCGCATCGCCGACACCATCGCAGGCACCGGACGCGATCTCCGCGGCCGCCCGCTGCCTCTGCGTGTGGGCTGATCAGGTCGCTTCGTCGTCGAACGGAACGTCGGCACCGCGCTCGAATCGCTTCGCCGCCTCGCCCGCAGCATCCATCCCGACGGCGGTCGCCGTGCTGATCGCCGCACCCGCGGCGGCCGCGCGCACCGTCGGTACGGGGGCGTCCTCGAGGAGAGCGTCGCGGATGATGCGACGCGGGTCGTACTGCCGAGGGTCGAGCTTGCGCCATTCGACGTCGGAGAAGTCCTCTCCCATCTCGTCCTTGACGCGGTCCTTCGCGCCGTTGACCCAATCACGTGCCCGGACGGTGAAACGCGCGAGCATCTCGGCGAGCTGCGGAAGGCGCTCGGGTCCGAGGAGCAGGACAGCGGCGACCCCGATGAGGATGAGCTTGTCCCCGTCTAGGCCGAAGAACATGACCCCAGATTACCCGTGCGCCTCAGCGGCCGGAGCCATCCGCGCGCCTACGCTGGAACAAGGAGGAATGCATGGGTGATCAGGAAGCGATCCGCAGGTTCGCGATGGAGGCGACGGTGGAATCGGAGCACATCTCTCGCGCGCGTGCACACGCCCTCGAGATCGGAGCCGCGCCGATCAGTGCGCCGGTGGGCGCGCAATGCGCTGTGCTCGCCGCCGCGACGGGCGCACTCAACATCGTCGAGATCGGTACCGGCGGCGGCGTCTCCGCGCTCTGGCTGCTCCATGGGGCGCCACGCGCCACGCTGACCACGATCGACATCGAGCCCGAGCATCTGGCCGTCGCCCGGCAGTCCTTCACCGAAGCGAGGATCCCTCCGGCTCGTGCCCGCTTCATCACGGGCCGCGCGGCTGATGTGCTCCCCCGCATGAATGAGGCCTCGTACGACATCGTGCTGGTGGACGCCGACCCCGACGGTGTCATCGAGTACGTCGAGCATGGGCTTCGGCTCGTACGCCCGGGCGGGATGGTCCTCGTGCCCCGTGTGCTGGCAGGTGGGGCCGTCGCCGACCCCGTCCGCCGCGACGACATCACCCGCGCCTACCGCTCGCTCATCCACGAGACGCAGTCGTCGCCGGCGGTGCTCGGTGCGCTGTCGATCGTCGGAGAGGGACTGTTGCAACTCACGACGGCAGCCACCGCCTGACGGCGGCTCAGCGGCAGAGACGGAAACGGCCGGCCCCGGAGGGACCGGCCGTTTCCGTGCAGCATCGTCAGGCTGCGCCGACGACTCCGCTCAGCACGCTGTGGAGTTCCTTGGCCTCTTCATCATTGACCGAGACGACCAGACGCCCTCCGCCTTCGAGGGGGACACGCACGATGATCAGGCGCCCCTCCTTCACGGCCTCCATCGGTCCGTCTCCGGTTCGCGGCTTCATGGCTGCCATCGCGGCTCCCTTTCGTCATGAGGACTACCTGAAGAGTTTATCGTGCAGCGCAGGCACAGCGCGGACACGTCCCTCAGGGAATCTGAGCGAAGGTGCTTCCGAGCGCATACATCGTGTGGATCCACCACCACTGCGCGGCTATACCGAGCACCAGCACGCTGATGCGCCACCAGAGCGCGCGGGGCAGCGCGACGGCGCCCCAGAGCGGTGACAGCAGGACTAGCAGTCGGAACGTGCTCGACTGGGGGAAGAAGACCGCCAGCAGGTAGAGGACGTACGCGGCCGACCACAGACGTATCGGAACACCGAGGCGACGCACGCGGCGATCAGCGACGAGCAGGAGCGTGGCGAGAACCACGATCGCCGCAAGCCCCGCGAGACACACCCACGCCGGAATCCCCCAGATTCCAGACCACAGCACGGCGGCCTGCATTGTGCCGTCGAAGGGCACGAACCCCCCGTGATCCCCGATCCAGGATCGTCGCCACGCGAGTTCCGTCTGCAGGTAGGCCCCGGGATCACCCGTCACGATGCCGGTGATGACGGGCCAAGCGAATCCGCAGGCGGCCGCCAGCAGCCCGCTCGCGACGACGTGGGCGATCTCCCGCGGTTGCAGGTCGTCGCGCTGACGCCGCAACCACCGCCAGATCCCGTACAGCGCGAGCATCAGCGAGAAGGCGAGGACACCGGGCCGCGTGAAAGCCATGAGCGGGATCCACAGGTACAGCCACCACCACCGGCGGCGCTCCACGGCGAGGAGCGCGAGGAGCAGCCAGAGCTGGAAAAGCGATTCCGCGTAGCCGAGCTGGAACAGCGCGGCCATCGGGCCCGCGAAGCTGAAGAAGGCGACCGCCCACATCGCTGCCGCGCGGCCGATGCGGCGGCGCAGCAGAGCGAAGAGGACGAGACACGCGAGATAGCCGGCCGTTGCCGACACCAGGGGCGCAGCGACCGGGAATCCGCCGACGACCCACCCCACGGCGCCTGTGATGACGGGGTAGACCGGCATGAACGCCCACGCGTTCTGGGCGACGTGGCCCGCCGCGTCGAGCGGCAGCTCGGCGGGATATCCGCTGAACGCGATGAGCCAGTACCACTGCGCGTCCCACCCCATCGTCAGAGTGCCCAGAGTCGCGTCGACGCCGAAGCGGGACCGGGGTCCGCTCAGCTCGGCCGCTCCGAGCAGGAAGCCCGTCGTGACAGCGCGCGAGAGCAGGTACATCAGCGCGATCGCAACCGCGGGCGGCAGCGCGATCGCGGCGCGACGCAGCGACCTCATGCGCGCCGGGTCACCGGTTCGAGAGCCAGGTGCGCAGGCCGCGCTCGACGGCGTCGATCTGCTCGACCGGCACCCGCTCCTGGTCGTGGTGCGCGAGCGAGGGGTCGCCCGGGCCGTAGTTGACGGCGGGCACTCCCAACGCCGAGAACCGGGCGACATCCGTCCAGCCGTACTTGGGGCGAGGCTCGGCTCCCACCGCGGCGACGAACTCCTGGGCGAGCGGCGCATCCAGGCCCGGTCGTGCACCTCCGGCGAGGTCGACCACCTCCACCTCGAAGCCGTCGAAGAACTCGCGGACGATCGCGACGGCCTCTTCGGGCGAACGGCTCGGCGCGAAGCGGTAGTTGACCTCGACCTCGCAGAGGTCGGGGATGACGTTCCCGGCGATCCCGCCCGAGATGCGGACGGCGTTGAGCCCCTCGCGATAGACGAGTCCTTCCACCTCGACGTCCGCGGGCGTGTGCTCCGACAGTCGGTGGAGGATCGGGGCCGCGTGGTGGATGGCGTTGTCGCCGATCCACGCGCGGGCGCTGTGGGAACGCACCCCGTGCGTCCGCACGATCGCGCGCAGATTGCCGTTGCAGCCGCCCTCGACCTGACCGTTGGAGGGCTCGCCGAGGATCGCGAAGTCGCCCGCGAACAGGTCGGGACGGTTCGCCGCGAGCCGCGTCAGGCCGTTGAGCTCGGCGGCGACCTCCTCGTGGTCGTACCACATCCACGTGATGTCGACGCGCGGGTCGACGAGCTCCGCCGCGAGCTTCAGCTGCACCGCGACGCCCGCCTTCATGTCGACGGTCCCTCTCCCCCACAGGAACTCCTGGCCGTCCTCGACCATCGAGCGAACGGGCAGGTTCGCGTTGATGGGAACGGTGTCGATGTGACCGGCGATGACGACGCGCTGCGCGCGACCGAGCTGCGTGCGCGCGACGATCGTGTCGCCGTCGCGGATGACCTCGAGGTGCGCCAACGGCGATACGGCGGCGAAGATGGCGTCGGCGAGGGCCGTCTCGTCGTCCGACACGCTGGGGATGTCGCACACCGCCCGAGTCAGATCGGCGCTGGACACGGTCAGATCGAGCTCGGGCATGCGGCGATTCTATCGGCGGCGACCGCACCGATAACCTGGAGCCATGAGCGAACGGTGGGCATGGGGCGTGGGACTCGCGACCTCGAGCAGCGATGGCACGACACTCGACACCTGGTTCCCGGAGCCCGCGCTCGGGACACCGGCGGCCGCCGAGTCCGCCGCCGCGATGGTGACCTGGGCGCCGCTCGCAGCGGACGACGAGCGCCGGAGCGTGACGGTCGAGGCCGCCACCATCTCGATCGACCTCGATGCCGCGCCGGCGTCGACCCCGGATGCGTACCTCCGCCTGCACGTGCTCTCACACCGCCTCGCCGCACCGAACACCGTCAATCTCGACGGGATCTTCGGGCACCTCCCGATCGTCGCCTGGACGACCGCGGGCCCGATGCACCCGGATGACGCGACGCGCCGTCGGCCGTTGCTCCAGCGCGACGGCATCCAGGTGCACAGCCTCGACAAGTTCCCCCGTCTGCTCGACTACGTCACTCCCCCCGGAGTGCGCATCGCCGACGCCTCCCGCGTCCGCCTGGGCGCGCACCTCGCACCGGGCACCACCGTGATGCACGAGGGCTTCGTGAACTTCAACGCCGGCACGCTCGGCGCCTCCATGGTGGAGGGTCGCATCTCGCAGGGCGTCGTGGTCGGTGACGGGAGCGACATCGGGGGCGGCGCCTCGATCATGGGCACGCTGTCCGGCGGCGGCAGCCACCGGGTGTCGATCGGCCGTCGCACGCTGCTCGGCGCCAACGCCGGCATCGGCATCTCGCTCGGCGACGACTGCGTGGTCGAGGCCGGGCTCTACGTCACGGCAGGGTCGAAGATCGTCCTCGCCGACGAGCCCGCCACGGCCTCGGGTGCGCGTCCGAGCGTCAAGGGCGCAGAGCTGTCCGGGCGCGACGGCATCCTGTTCCGCCGGAATTCGCTGACCGGCGCGATCGAGGCTGTTCGCCGCGCGGGCGTCGGAGTCACGCTCAACGAGGCTCTGCACGCCTGATCGCGTCGCGTGATCCGGGCGGCGCTCAGAGCAGGAGCGCCGAGAGCAGACCGCCCCACAGGCACACCACGGCGAGCATGCCGAGGCTGTACCAGAGCGACGCCCGGAGGATCTCCGACTCGCGTCCGGCGAGTCCGACCGCACCGGCCGCGATCGCGATCGACTGAGGCGAGATGACCTTGGCGGCTGTGCCGCCTGCCGTGTTCGCAGCGACGAGTAACCCGGGGTCGACGGAGATCTGCTCGGCGGTGGCGACCTGGAGGGGCGCGAACAGCGTGTTGTTGTTGACGACCGACCCCGTCAGGAAGACGCCGATCCAGCCGATGATCGGTGCGAGCAACGGGAAGAGCGGCCCGACCGCCGCCAGAGCCGTGCCCATCGAGGCCGAGCCGCCCGAGTAGTTCGCGACGTTGGCCAGGACGAGAATGATCGCGATGAGCAGCAACGCGCGCCAGAGGCCGCGCACCGTCTCCACCAGTGTCCACACCAGGTCGGCCGCGCGCAGGCGCGGCGTCGTCCAGAACGACACGATCACCGCCAGCAGGATCGCCGTGCCCGTCGCGTTGATGGGAGTGAAGCCCCACGTCGCCGTGACGACATCACCGCCGGGGGTCTGCACGCTGCCGGTGAGCCCGGGCATCGGAACCGCGAACACCAGCGCGGCCAAGGGCCCGCCCGCGGCGAACAGGTTCTTGAACACCGGCAGGCTCCAGACCAGGATGACCGCCGTCAGGATGTAGAACGGGCTCCATGCCGCGATCACCTCACGTACTTTGGCGCTGTGCGGCTCCGGCTCGGGCGCGCCGACTTCACGATGGACCCGCCGAGGCTGCCAGACCCGGCCGAGGAGGAAGAGCGCGACCATCGCAGCCAGGCCTGCACCGAGGTCGGCGAGCTCGGGGCCGAGGAACCACAGCACGCCCGCCTGCACGCCGCTGAAGACGATGGTGACCAGCAGCGTGGCCGGCCACGTCTCACGCAGCCCGCGGAAACCGTCCAGGATGACCACGAGCAAGAACGGGATGAGCAGCGTCAGGGGCTGCAGCACCAGCACCATTGCACGCGACAGCTCCTGCACCTCGAGGCCGCTGACCTGCGCACCCACGATCACGGGGATGCCGATGGCGCCGTATGCTCCCGCCGCCGCGTTGGCGACGAGCGAGATCATGGCCGCCCGCAGCGGGCGGAACCCGAGCTGCACCAAGAGCGCGGCGCAGATGGCGATGGGCACGCCGAACCCGGCGGCGCCCTCCAGGAAGGCACCGAAGGAGAAGCTGATGAGCAGCACCTGGATCCGCTGATCTTTCGAGATGCCCCCGATCGATGAACGAATGACGTCGAAGCGACCGCTCGCGACAGCGAGCTTGTAGAGCCACACCGCCATCACGATGATGTAGGCGATCGGCCAGACCGCCGTGAGCAGGCCCAGCAGGCCCGCACCCCCGACTGCCGTGAGCGGCATCCCGAATCCGAGTGCGGCCACCAGCAGCTGCGCGACGAGCGCGATGAGACCGGCGAGGATGCCGCTGAGGCGAAGTCCGACGAGCGCGACGAGGAAGACGATGATCGGAATGGCGGCGACGAGTGCCGACAGCGCCAGCGAGCCGAGCGGATCGGTCGTCTGCATCCACATGCTTCGCTCCCCTGCTCGTGCGTGCGGCCCACCCTAGACCGGGCCGCACACCCGCGCGAGGGGGGGGCGTATGCTCGCGTCAGGAGGTGGCTCGATGGCCGATCGCTTGCCGAAGAAGGTGTACGAAGCCGAGTTGCGGCGGCTGCAGGCGCAGCTCGTCGACATGCAGGCCTGGGTGCAGGCCACCGGCGCCCGCATCGTGGTGATCTTCGAGGGGCGCGACGCCGCGGGCAAGGGATCCACGATCAAGCGCGTCGCCGAGTATCTCAATCCTCGGGTCGCGCGCATCGTCGCGCTTCCCGCGCCGACCGAGCGCGAACGCTCGCAGTGGTACTTCCAGCGATACGTCGCGCATCTGCCGGCCGCCGGCGAGATCGTCCTCATGGACCGGTCCTGGTACAACCGCGCCGGGGTCGAGCGGGTCATGGGCTACTGCACCAACGAGGAGTACCACCGGTTCCTGCATCAGGCGCCGATCTTCGAGCGGATGCTCGTCGAGGACGGCATCCTGCTGCTGAAGTACTGGTTCAGTGTGTCGGATGTCGAGCAGGAGAAGAGATTCCGGTCGCGCAACGAGGATCCGATGCGGCGGTGGAAGCTCTCCCCCAACGACGTGCTCTCGATCACCAAGTGGGAGGACTACTCGCGCGCGAAGGACACGATGTTCGTGCACACCGACATCCCGGAGGCGCGCTGGCACGAGGTCGACAACGAGGACAAGCGCCGAGGCCGGATCAACATGATCCACCATCTGCTCGGACAGATCCCCTACGAAGTGGTCGAGCGGCCTGAGATCGAGATCCCACCGCGCCCGCCATCCGGGGGTTACGACCGCCCGCCGCAGCAGCTCGACGGATACGTCCCCGACTACGCGGCGACACTGATCGACAAGTGACACACGGGGTGCCCCGGTCCAGCGGCACCCCGCGGACGTCGAGGTAACGTGGCGCGATCCGCGACCGCATGGGAGAGGCCGGCACATCGCTGTGATGTGCCGGCCTCTCGTGATCGTCGAGCGCTGTTCAGGAGGTGGGGTAGTCCCGCTCCGCCGAGCCGACGTACAGCTGCTGCGGACGCCCGATCTTCGTCTGCGGGTCGTTCTGCATCTCGCGCCAGTGCGCGAGCCAGCCGGGCAGCCGACCGATCGCGAACAGCGGCGTGAACATGCGCGTGGGGAAGCCCATCGCCTTGTAGATGACGCCCGTGTAGAAGTCGACGTTCGGGTACAGGCGACGCTCGCGGAAGTAGTCGTCACTCAGGGCGATCTCCTCGAGCTCCTTCGCAAGATCGAGCAACGGGTCGACGACGCCGAGCTCGTTGAGGACCTCGTCCGCGGACTCCTTGACGAGCTTCGCGCGCGGGTCGTAGTTCTTGTAGACCCGGTGCCCGAAGCCCATGAGCTTCACGCCGTCTTCCTTGTTCTTCACGCGGGCGACGAAGCGCTCGACGCTCTCGCCGGAGTCGCGGATGCGGGCCAGCATGTCGAGGACGGCCTCGTTCGCGCCGCCGTGCAACGGCCCGTAGAGCGCGTTGATACCGGCCGAGATCGAGGAGAACTGATTCGCACCGGTCGACCCGACCAGGCGCACGGTCGAGGTCGAGGCATTCTGCTCGTGGTCCTCGTGCAGGATGAGCAGACGCTCGAGCGCGCGCGAGACGACCGGGTTGACCTCGTAGTTCTCGGCGAGGACGCCGAAGTTCAGGCGCAGGAAGTTGTCGACGAAGCTCAGCGAGTTGTCGGGGTAGAGGAAGGCCTGCCCGACGCTCTTCTTGTGCGCGTACGCGGCGATCACGGGCAGCTTCGCGAGGAGCCGGATCGTGTTGAGCTCGACGTGCTCGGGGTTGTTCGGGTCGGACTGGTCCTCGTAATACGTCGACAGGGCGGCGGTGGCGGCGGACAGCACCGACATCGGGTGCGCGGTGTGCGGTAGGGACGAGAAGAAGCGCTTGAGGTCTTCGTGCAGCAGCGTGTGACGACGGATGCGGTCGTCGAAGTCCGCCAGCTCGTCAGCCGTGGGCAGGTCGCCGTAGAGCAGGAGCCAGGCCACTTCGAGGTAGGTCGAGTGCTTGGCGATCTGCTCGATCGGGTAGCCGCGGTAACGCAGGATGCCCTGGTCACCATCGATGTAGGTGATGGCGGACCGCGTGGCCGCGGTGTTGACGAAGCCGTAGTCGAGGCTCGTGTGGCCCGTCTGCTTGGTGAACGTCGAGAAATCGACGCTCGGAACTCCGTCGGTTCCGTGCAGCACCGGCAATTCGGCGGTGCGGTCACCGATGGTGACGGTGGCCTTCTGCGGGGTGCCCGTGTCGTTCACGAAGCCTCCTTGCGATCGTCCGGTGCGGTCATTACAGCCTATCGGGCGCACGGGCCTACTCCGTACGGCGCCAAAGGATCAGCGGATCGGTAGGAGAGAACCTACGAACCCGTCAGGCGTGCGGCAGCGGCGTCGATCCGCTCCTGCGACGCGGTCAGCGAGAAGCGAACGTGCTGCGGGAACTGCGTTCCGTAGAAGTGGCCGGGGCCCGCGAGGATGCCGAGTTCGGCGAGCCGGCCGAGCGTCTTCCACGCGTCCTCTTGCGCCGTCGCCCACAGATAGAGTCCCGCTTCGCTGTGATCGATACGGAAGCCCGCGCGCTCGAGCGCCGGTCGGAGCACATCGCGACGGCGGCGGTACAGGTCCTTCTGTCGGGCGACGTGACCGTCGTCGCCCAGGGCTGCGACCATCGCCTGCTGCACGGGCAGGGGCTGCATCAGTCCCAGGTGCTTCCGCGCGGTGAGAAGCCGGGCCACGATCGTCGGGTCGCCGGCCAGGAACGCCGCCCGATAACCTGCGAGGTTCGACTGCTTGCTGAGCGAGTACACCGACAGCAGACCGCTGACGTCGCTTTCGCTCACCCGCGGGTCGAGCACGCTCGGCACCGTCTCGCTCGCCCAGGGCCCGTCCCAGCCGAGCTCGGCGTAGCATTCGTCCGAGACGACGACGGCGCCGAGCTCGCGTGCGCGGGCGACGATCCGCCGCAGCTCCGCGACGTCCAGCACGCGTCCGTCGGGGTTTCCGGGCGAGTTGACCCAGACGAGTCGGGTGCCCTCCGGGTAGTCGGCCGGGTCGTCTGCGGCTGCCGGCGTCGCACCGACCAGGCGGGCGCCGACCTCGTACGTCGGGTAGGCGGCGCGGGGATGCACGACGACATCGCCGGCACCGAGGCCGAGCAGCAGCGGGAGGAGCGCGACGAGCTCCTTCGACCCGATCGTCGGCAGCACACTGTCGGGGGCCAGACCGGTGACACCGCGGCGACGCTCGTACCACCGCACGATGGCCTCCCGAAGCGCGGGGGTGCCGACGGTCTGCGGGTACGCATGCGCGTCGGTCGCTTCGCGCAGGGCGCGGGCGACGACCTCAGGCGTCGGGTCGACCGGCGACCCGATGGACAGGTCGACGATGCCGCCCGGGTGGCGGCGGGCCTTCTCGGCGTAGGGCGCTACGGCGTCCCAGGGGTAGTCGGCGAGGTCGCGGACGCTCAATGCCCCTCCCCCTGCGGCGGCAGCGCGGCCACGAGGGGGTGGTCCTTCGCGATGACGCCGACCTTCGCGGCACCTCCGGGAGATCCCAGGTCGTCGAAGAACTCGACGTTCGCGGTGTAGTAGTCCTGCCACTCGTCCGGCAGGTCGTCTTCGTAGTAGATCGCCTCGACCGGGCACACCGGCTCGCATGCGCCGCAGTCGACGCATTCATCCGGGTGGATGTAGAGCGAGCGCTCACCCTCGTAGATGCAGTCCACGGGGCATTCGTCGATGCAGGCGCGGTCCTTCACGTCCACGCACGGGAGGGCGATCACATAAGTCACATGACGAGTCTAGTTCGTGCGATCGGACGCGGCCGCCCGGCGTGCTCCCGCGAACGAGGGCCAACCGACCACGACGGCCACCATGACCGGCACAGCGAACGTCCAGATCAGCCCGGTGCTCAGCTGCCCGTCCGGCGGGGCAGGCACGACGACCGAGCCGCCGGGCCCGCGTCCGGAGAAGACGACGGTTGCGACGAGAGCGCCCAGCCCGCAGGCCAGCGCCGTCCACCGGTCGTCGGTGAGCAGCCGCAGCCCCGCGACGAGGGCGGTCACGCCGGCGACAGCGACGATGAGCCCCACCGGCAGCACACCCCAGGAGTACGCCTGGGTGATCGTCCCCGCGACACCGTAGACGGCTCCCGCGATCGCGGCGACGAGCCACCCGGCGAAGCGGGTCCAGGTCTGATTCACCGAGCCAGTCTAAGCGGCCCATCCGCACGCCCGAAGCACCGCCGCCACCAGCGCCGCCCCCGCCACGACCACGAGGAAGGGGGCGCGCGCGGCGAGCAGGACGGCGGCCACCGCCACGGCAGGCAGGCGCGCGTCCACCACGATCGCGGCGCCCGCGCCGAGCGTCTGCACGACGACCAGCGCGGAGAGCAAAGCGATCGTCAGCTGGTCGATGATGCGCTGCGCGCGTTCCCCGTCGAACCATCGCGGCGGAAGGAGGTATCCCAGCGCCTTCAGCGCCACGCAGATGATCGAGGCGACGAGGATGCCGGTCCACGGGCTCATCGGGCCTCCCCCGTCGTCTTCGCGTCATCGCCCCGCGACGAACGCCGGCCCGGCATGGCCGCGGCGACCACGATGGCCACGACGCCGGCGATGAGGACGGGGATCCCGGGCATCGTGAGGGGCGTCGCGACACCGGCGACGACTCCGGCGGCCACTCCGACGACGACCGCGTCCAGCCGGCGGAGCCGCGGCCACAGCAGCGCGAGGAAGGCTGCCGCGGCGGCCGCGTCGAGTCCATAAGCCCGGGGGTCGCCGAGGACGTCGCCGAGCAGCGCGCCGAGGAGTGTGAAGAGGTTCCATCCGATATAGATGCCCACCCCGGTCACCCAGAAGCCGATGCGGCGCGCGCGGGGCCCCGACTGCGCGAGGGCGACCGCCGTCGACTCGTCGATCGTGAACGGGAATGCGCTCAGCCGCCGGGCGATGCCTCCGCCGACCACCGGTGCCATGCGAAGACCGTAGGCGACGTTGCGAACGCCCAGGAGCGCCGCGGACGCGATGGCCGCGGGCAGCGCCGCCCAGCCACCCGTCGCGACGACGCCGACGAAGGCGAACTGCGAGCCGCCCGTGAACATGAGGAGACTGAGCACGCAGGTCTGCCAGACATCGAGCCCTGCGGCGACGCCGAGCGCGCCGAACGACACGCCGTAGGCGCTCGTCGCGACGGATACGCCGATTCCATCGCGCCACGCGCGCCGCGTCGCGGCATCCTGCTCCATCGCTCCGATGCTATCGACCCGCCGAACCGGAGGCCGCCGCGAATGCCACGACCCCGGAGCCCGAGGATCGGCGCTCCGGGGTCGTGGCGGGCTTCGGGGAGCCGGATCAGGCGTTGGCGTCCTGGCGCTTCGCGCGCGACGCGGCGCGGCCGCGCTCGGTCGCATCCAGCACGACCTTGCGGATGCGCACCTTCTCGGGGGTGACCTCGACGCATTCGTCGTCGCGCGCGAACTCGAGCGACTCCTCCAGAGTCAGCACGCGCGGGGGCGTCATCGACTCGAAGGAGTCCGAGGTCGACGAACGCATGTTCGTGAGCTTCTTCTCCTTCGTGATGTTGACGTCCATGTCGTCGGCGCGCGAGTTCTCGCCGATGACCATGCCCTCGTAGACCTCTTCGGTGGGCTGGACGAAGAAGCTCATGCGCTCCTGGAGGGCGATCATCGCGAAGGGAGTGACAACGCCGGAGCGGTCGGCGACGATCGAGCCGTTCTGACGGGTCGAGATCGCGCCCGCCCACTCGTCATAGCCGTGCGAGATGGCATTCGCGATACCGGTGCCGCGCGTGATCGTGAGGAACTCGCTGCGGAACCCGATCAGGCCACGCGACGGAACGACGAACTCCATGCGGACCCAGCCGGTGCCGTGGTTCGTCATCGTGTCCATCCGACCCTTGCGAGCTGCCATCAGCTGCGTGATCGCGCCGAGGTGCTCCTCGGGGGCGTCGATGGTCAGGTGCTCGAACGGCTCGGTGAGCTTGCCGTTCTCGTCGCGGCGCGTCACGACCTGCGGCTTGCCGACGGTCAGCTCGAAGCCTTCGCGGCGCATGTTCTCGACGAGGATCGCCAGCGCGAGCTCGCCTCGACCCTGCACCTCCCATGCGTCGGGGCGTCCGATGTCGACGACCTTGAGCGAGACGTTGCCGATGAGCTCGCGGTCGAGCCGGTCCTTGACCATGCGCGCGGTGAGCTTGTGACCCTTGACCTTGCCCATCAGCGGCGAGGTGTTCGTGCCGATCGTCATCGAGATGGCCGGGTCGTCGACGGTGATCGCCGGGAGCGGCCGGACGTCCTCGGGATCGGCGATGGTCTCACCGATCGTGATGTCCTCGATACCCGCGATCGCGACGATGTCGCCCGGGCCGGCGGACTCGGCCGGGAAACGATCCAGGGCCTTCGTCTTGAGGAGCTCGGTGATACGCGCGTTCGAGTGGGAACCGTCGTGGCGGACCCACGCGACGGTCTGGCCCTTCTTGAGGGTGCCGTTGAAGACGCGGAGCAGGGCGAGGCGTCCGAGGAACGGGCTCGAGTCGAGGTTGGTCACCCAGGCCTGCAGCGGCGCCTCGTCGTCGTAGGACGGCGCCGGCACGTGCTCGAGGATCGCCTCGAAGAGCGGCTCGAGGTCTTCGTTGTCGGGGAGCTCGCCGTTGTCGGGACGGTTGCGCGACGCCGCGCCTGCGCGGCCCGAGGCGTACACGACCGGCACGTCGAGCAGCGCGTCGACGTCGAGGTCGGGCACATCATCGACGAGGTCGCCGGCGAGGCCCAGCAGCAGGTCGTGGGCCTCCTCCTCGACCTCCGCGATGCGGGCGTCGGGGCGGTCGGTCTTGTTGACGAGCAGGATGACGGGGAGCTTGGCCTCGAGCGCCTTGCGCAGCACGAAACGGGTCTGCGGCAGCGGACCCTCCGACGCGTCGACGAGCAGCACGACACCATCGACCATCGACAGGCCGCGCTCGACCTCTCCGCCGAAGTCGGCGTGACCCGGGGTGTCGATGACGTTGATCGTCACGGGCACGTCGGTGTGGACGCCGTTGTAGGTGATCGCCGTGTTCTTGGCGAGGATCGTGATGCCCTTCTCACGCTCGAGATCGTTCGAGTCCATGGCACGTTCCTCGACGTGCGCGTGGTCGCCGAACGAGCCGGTCTGGCGGAGCATGGCATCGACGAGCGTCGTCTTGCCGTGGTCGACGTGCGCGACGATCGCGACGTTGCGGAGGTCAGGACGAAGGGCATGCGCCATGAAGGGGGTCCTCAGGATGAAGGGAAAACGCCGGGATGCCGACGGGACAGTTTAACGCAGGCGCCCTGCGAGTTCGCGGGGCGCCTGCGAGAAGGTCGGAGTCCGACCCTCAGGACGCGTCGAGAGCGGCCCGGCGTTCCTCGCGGCGCCGGCGCTGCTCGATCGGATCCGGCACCGGCGAGGCGGCCAGCAGTTCGCGGGTATACGACTCGCGAGGCTGCAGCAGCACCCGCGACGTCGGCCCCTGCTCGACCGTTCGCCCCGACTTGAGCACGAGGATCTGGTCCGACAGCTGGTCGACCACGGCGAGGTCGTGGCTGACGAGGATGCAGGCGAACGAGTACGTCTCCTGCAGTTCCTTCAGCATGTCGAGCACCGCGGCCTGGACCGACACGTCGAGCGCCGACGTCGGCTCGTCGGCGACGAAGAGCTTCGGCCGCAGCGTGAGAGCCCGCGCGATCGAGACGCGCTGACGCTGACCGCCCGACAGCTCGTGCGGGTAGCGCTCGAGCACGTCGCGCGGCAGCCGCACGGCGTCGAGCAGCTCGCGGGCCCGGTCGAGCCGCTCCGCCTTGGTGCCGACACGGTGGATGGCCATCGGCTCGATGATGCAGTCGCCGATCGGGAACCGCGGGTCGAGGGATGCCGCGGGGTCCTGGAAGACGACGCCGATCTCGCGCCGTACATTCTTCGCCTTGCGCCCGCGCAGCTTCGCGAGATCCCGTCCGCCGAGGCTCAGCGTCCCGTCCGCGACCGGCATCAGCCCGAGCACTGCGCGCGCGATCGTCGACTTGCCCGAACCGGACTCGCCGACGATGCCGAGCACCTCGCCGGCGGCGAGGTCGAACGAGACGTCCTCGACGGCGCGGAACGTCTTGCCGCGCCCGGCGTACTCGAGGACGAGTCCCTTCGCCTCCAGCACCACGTCGCGCGTGGCGCCGCCTGCAGCTCGCGAGGTGAGCTCGGGGTCGAGGCGGGGAACGGCGGCGAGCAGCTTCTTCGTATAGGGATGCTGGGGCCGGGTGAGGACGTCCTCCACGTCGCCGACCTCGACCAGGTCACCGCGGTACATCACAGCGACGCGATCGGCGATGTCGGCGACGACGCCCATGTTGTGCGTGATCAGCAGGATGCCCGCATCGCGGTGGTCCTTGAGCCGCCGCAGCAGATCGAGGATCTCCGCCTGAACCGTGACGTCGAGGGCGGTGGTCGGCTCGTCCGCGATGATGACCTTCGGATCCAGCGCGATCGCCATCGCGATGACGATGCGCTGACGCTGACCACCCGAGAACTGGTGCGGGTACTGCTTGATGCGCCGCTCCGGCTCGGGGATGCCGACGTCACGCAACAGGCCGATCGACCGGTCCCGCGCGTCTTCGCCGTAGGCGACGTCGTGAAGCTCGAAGATCTCGGTGAGCTGACGCTCGATCGTGAGCACCGGGTTGAGCGCCGTCATCGGCTCCTGGAAGATCATCGCGATCTCGCTGGCGCGGAGCTTGCGCATGCGCTCGTTCGGAAGCCCGATCACCTCGGTCTCGCCGACTGTGATGGATCCGCGGGTGATTGCGTTCTCGGCGAGGAGGCCCATCGCGGCGAGAGAGGTCACCGACTTGCCGGAGCCCGACTCGCCGACCACCGCGACGACCTCGCCCGGGCGCACCTCGAGCGAGATGCCCTTGACGGCGTTGACGTCGCCCGAGCCGGTGAGGAACGTGACCGAAAGGTCGGTGAACTTCAGTGCGGTACGCGTGGCTGTGACGCTCATGCGCGGTTCCTCCTCTTGATCTCCCGACGCACGCTGCGCGACTGGCGCGGGTCGTACGCGTCGCGGATGCCGTCGCCCAGGAAGTTGATGGACAGGGCGATCGCGAGGATCATCATGCCCGGCCACCAGAACAGCCACGGCCTGCTGGTGAAGCTGCCCTGATACTGACTGATCAGCAGGCCCAGCGACGTCTCCGGGGGGACGACGCCGAATCCGAGGTACGACAGCGAGCTCTCGAGCAGGATGGCGCCGGCGATCGCGAACGTGGCGTTGACGGCGATGACGCCCACGACGTTCGGCATGAGATGACGGAAGATGATGCGCGCTCCCCCGGCGCCCGATGCGCGGGCGGCGAGAACGAAGTCGCGCTCGCGGAGCGAGAGCACCTCACCACGCACGAGACGCGCGAGACCGGTCCACGTCAGGAGCGACAGCATGAACGCCAGCACGATCGGATTCTTGCCGATGTTCCCGGCGATCTGACCCACGACGGCAGCGAGGGCGAGCAGCGGGATGACGATGAACAGATCCGTGATGCGCATCAGCACCGAGTCGACCCAGCCACGGTAGTAGCCGGCGACGGCGCCGATGATGCTTCCGATGACAGTCGATGAGATTCCGAGCACGAGGCCGAGCAGGATCGAGCGCTGCGTCCCCATCATCGTCAGCGCGAAGAAGTCCTTGCCGGTGTTCTCCTGCCCGAACGGGTGGTCGCCGATCCGAATGCCGTCGCCACCGAGCCACTCGGGAATCAGGCTCAGCGTCGGGGCGCCCCCGTTGACCACATCGCCCGCGGCGCGGTAGTCGTGCGGCCACCATCCCGGAATGCCGAAGAAGCCGACGGAGGTGAAGCTCAGCAGCGTCAGGAAGATCAGGATCACCGCGGAGATCGTCGCCGCGCGGTGCCGCAGGAAGCGTCCCCAGACGATACGGGCCTGTGAGCGGGGCGCGGCCGTGCTCTTCGCGAGCGCAGCGTCCTCGGCCTCCGCGACCGAGAGGACCGACGTCGTGGTCGGCACGTTGTCGTTCGGGTTCGTCATACTCGGATCCTCGGGTCGATGACGGCGTAGAAGATGTCCGCCAGCATGTTGAAGACGATCGCGGCGAGGCCGGTCACGAGGAAGAAGGCCATCACGGGATTCGGGTCGACCTCGCGCAGTCCGGTCGCGAACAGGTCGCCCATGCCCTTCCACCCGAACACCTGCTCGGTGACCACGGCGCCGCCGATGAGTCCGGCGAAGTCGAACGCTGCGATCGTCGCGATGGGGATGAGGGCGTTGCGGAACGCGTGGCGGAAGATGACCAGCCGCTCCGGCACGCCCTTCGCCCGCGCCGTGCGGATGAAGTCCTGGTTGCCCACCTCGAGCATCGACGTCCGCGTGTAGCGGCTGTACGACGCCAACGAGATCACGGTCAGCAGCAGCGTCGGCAGCAGCATCTGCGTGCCGATGTCGAGGAAGGTCTGCCAGAACGTCCCGTCGAAGTTCGGCGTCTGCGCGCCGATCGTGGAGATGGGACGCGGCTTGCGCTGCAGGAACGACGGCCACACGCGGAAGAGCGAGTCCACGACCGTCAAGAGGGCACCGCCGAAGATCGTGACGAACGCGACGACCGTCGCCGGGCCCCGGAAGCGCCCACCGAAGAACCGTCCGATGAGGAACGGCACGATCATCGCCAGCAGCGCACCGCCGGCGAGCACGCCCCAGTTCATGTAGTAGATGAACACGTTCGTCAGCGCCAGGTGCATGACGATCACGAGTCCCGCACTGGCCAGACCGACGACGAGCACCCGCCGGTTGTGCAGCCCCACGGACGCCACTGTCGCGCTGAGCGCGAGGAGGACCGTGAGCACGGCCACACCGATGATGGTGAGTCGCGGCTCGCGGAACGCGTTGGTCGCGAGCATGAGGGGCAGCGCTGCCCCCAGGACCGCGGCGGTGACGGCGAAGGTGATGGCCCGTCGCTTCATCGAGCCACCGCCGAGCACCTGCACGACGAACCCGATGACGACGGCGATGACGATGATCTGTATCGGCGTCAGCTCAGGATCACGGATCCAGTCGTTATACCCGATCGCGAGGTACTCCTTGAAGAGCACCGCGGCCCAGAAGACCGGCAGCGAGAAGAAGAGGAACGTGAGGAACGTGACGGCGTAGTCCAGGCCCGAGTACTGCCGGATGGCGGTGATGATGCCGATCGCGATACCGATGATCAGCGCCAGGATCGTGGCGAGCAGGACGAGCCTCAGCGTCGAGGCCGCCGCCTGTCCCACGAGCGTGGTGACCTCGACGCCCTGCCGGGTGAGTCCGAGATCGCACTGGCCGATCAGGCACTTGCTCGCGCCCAGGAGCCAGCTGAGGTAGCGCTGGAACCAGGGCTGATCGAGGTTCATGTATTCGATACGCCGAGCGATCAACTGCTCGCGGTTGTCCGCGTTGCTCTCTCGCAGATCGGCGAGCGGGTCGCCGGAGTTGATCGTCAGGACGTACATCAAGAGGGATGCGGCGAGCATGATGCCCACCGCTGCCGCCAGACGGCGGATGATGAATTTCAGCACGGAAGTCGAGGTCCCTTGGTCGTACGCGGGGCACACATGTGCCCCTCACGGGAGTGTGGGCCGTCACCGCAGCGACGGCCCACACTCTGGTCGTGTCAGAGACAGAATACGTTTATTCTGCGCGCGACCACTTCTCGGCGTTCCACATGATGCCGCTCTGGCCCACCGAGTGCTGAGCGTTCTCGATGTCGGCAGCAGCGGCGTCGACACCGGGGTGAGCGAACAGCGGGATGCCGAACAGGTCGTCCCACAGCTGCTTCTCGATGATCTTCGTCTGCTCGAGGTGAACCGACTCGTCGAGGCTCGTCGCGAGCGTCTCCCATGCCTGGTCGACGACCGGGCTCGAGTAGCCGCCGTAGTTCTGCGGCTTGTCGGTGGCGTAGATGTTCTGGCCCGAGGTGATCTGGCCGGAACCCGCCCAGGCGAACAGCGCCACGTCGTAGTCGCCGCGCTCCTGCGTGCCACCGGGCTGGAAGAAGTCGGCGTTGCCGACGTCCTGGATCTCGAAGCCGGCCTGGTCGCAGGACGACTTGATGAGGGCGACCTCGTCGGCACGGCGCGGGTTCGGAGCCGAGTAGCCGACGCGAACGACGGTGCCGGCAGCGCCGGCGGCGTCGACGAGGGCCTTGGCCTCTTCGAGGTTGGGCTCGTCGTAGCGGCCGTCGTACGCGGCCGAGACGACCTCGTCGTAGTTCTCCTGGAAGGGGAACACCTCGCGGGCGTTCATGACCTCGGCGTCGGAGCTGACGGGCTTGATGAGGTTGTCGACGATCTGCTGGCGCGGCACGCACATCGCGAACGCCTGACGCAGCTCGAGGCTGTTCGCGAGCGACGCGTTGCCCTTGAAGTTGAAGTCGAGGTGCTCCCAGGTGAGGGTCTGGCCGGTGAGCAGCTGAGCGGCGTCGCCGAGCTCCTCGATCTGCGAGACGGTGTCGACCGTGGGCTGGGGGGCGATGACGTCGAGGTCACCGTTTTGCAGCGCCTGGACCATCGCGTCCTGTGCGACGAAGCGGATGACGAGCTCGTCATTGGCTGCCGGCGTGCCGTAGTAGTTCTCGTTGCGCTTGAGGGTCACCGACTGGCCGGCCTCCCACGACGAGAGGACGTACGGGCCGGAGCTGGGGATGAGCGCCTCGTCGGGCAGCGTGCCGGGGGCGGTGTTCCATCCGGTGTTCCAGAAGTCGGCCGCGTCGGCGAGGGCAGCGGCGTCGCCACCGCGGATCGCCTCGACGAGCTCCTCCGTGGACAGGCCGCCCTGCTCGGCCACGACGTGCGCCGGGCTGATCATCCAGGTCTGGATCTGCCAGTCGGGGTCCGGCGCCGCGAACTCGACCGTGAACGACTTGGCGTCGGCGTCGCCCTGCGGGCCGGCGGGAACGGTGTCGCCGAGGTCCTGCGAGACCGAGTTGAACAGCGGGCCTTCGGCTCCGGCGAGGTTGGGGTTCTGCACGCCCCAGGCGAGAACGGCGTCGGCGACCGTGATAGGCGTGCCATCGGACCACTTGGCGTCATCGGCGATGGTGTACTCGATGACCATCGGGTCTTCCGAGATCAGCTCGTACGAGCCCAGATCGGTGTTCGGCTGGATGGCGCCGACCTCGTCGAAGTAGCTGAAGCCCGCGAGGAGCCGGTCCACGATCGCCGAGTTGTACGTCGAGTACGTCTCGGGCGTGAAGCCGTTGTAGCTGATGAAGTCGTTCGGACCGACCGAAACGGCGATGGACTGGCTCGCCGTCGTCGTCTCCTGTTCGCCGCCGTCCGCCGGCGCACAGCCGGCGACGACGAGCGCCAGGGCAGCGGCGCTCGCGCCCGCCATGGAGATACGCGTGAAACGCATTCCCACTCCTGTTCTCTTGATGATCCGGGCGACGGAAGACCTTTCCGCTCCCCGCTCGGCGACACCGCCGCCGAGTTCAGATGACCACTACCCTTGCGTGCGTTCGTTTCCAACGTGTTGCGCGAAACGAGTTCGTTAGCAAAATGTGTCCTACGCATGCCGCCGTCGGCGCACGCCTTGCTCATCGCGGCGCGCGGCGGCTGAGCACATAGCCAGGAGCGGCCCCCGGTCGACCTCAGCCGCCGAAAGCGAGGGCGAGAGCCGCCCAGAGCACGATGACGGCGAGGGGGAACAGAACCGCGCGGTTCCACGTGACGGAGACCGCCTCATCCGGCGCTTCGGGGACGTGCTCTTCCCACGCCGAGCGGATCTCCTCGAGCTCGCGGACGGCGGCCGGCATCCGCTCCGCCTCTTGGCGGACGCTGGACCACGCACCACGGCCGACCCGGGACGGCCGGCTCGGCGACGGACCGCCGAAGGCGGCGATGGAGCGGCCGTCGGCCGTGTCGACGGTGACCTGCCAGCGCAATCGGATGTCGGTGACGGACGGCCAGGGCACACGCGTCACCCGGAGCGGGTTCGCTATGACGATCGCGTTCTCGTCGGTCGCGATGAACGGCGCGTAGAGCAGCGTGTAGATGATCCAGACCGCCAGGAGGACCCAGGGGGCCAGCAGCAGACCCTGCACGACGCCGCCCCGGACGAAGGCGTCACCGAGGAGGAACGCACCGAGCAGACCGGCGCCGGCGACCGCGATGGTCGCCGACGCCGGCCGGTAGGTCTTGCGCATACTGCGGAGGCTCAGACGCCGAACTGGAATCCGGCGCCGGGAATGGCCGCGAGCAGTTCGCGCGTGTATTCCTCGGTCGAGTGGTCGAAGACCTCGTCGGTCGTCGCCGACTCCACCAGGCGACCCCGTCGCATGACCGAGACGTTGTCGGCCACGAGACGCACGACCGCGAGGTCGTGGGTGATGAACAGATAGGTCAGGTCGAGCTCCGTCTGCAACTCCGTCAGCAGGTTCAGGATCTGACCCTGCACGAGCACATCGAGCGCCGAGACGGCCTCGTCGAGGACGAGCACGTCGGGCTTGAGCGCGAGGGCACGGGCGATCGCGACGCGCTGACGCTGCCCGCCCGAGAGCTCGCTCGGATAGCGATCCTTCGCCGCTGCCGGCAGCGACACCTGGTCGAGCAGCTCGCGTACCCGCGCCGACCGCTCCTTCTGGGTGCCGAACTTGTGCACCCGCATGGGCTCGGCGATCGTGTCGCCGACGCTGTACTGCGGGTCGAGGGTGCCGTACGGGTCCTGGAAGACCGGCTGGACCCGGCGGCGGAAAGCGAGCTCCTCGGCGCGGCTGAGCCCGCCGAGCTTCTTGCCGTCGAAGCGGATCTCACCCGACGTCAGCTGCTCCAGCTGCAGGAAGAGCTTGGCGAGCGTGGACTTGCCCGACCCCGACTCGCCGACGATCGCGGTCGTCGTTCCCTTCGCCACCTGGATGCTGACGTCGTCGACGGCGACGATCTGCTTCGACGAGAGGCCGCCGGTGCGCACCTTGTAGACACGCCGCGCGTTGCGGATGTCGATGAAGTCACTGCGCGCAGCGACCGCCTCTGCCTCGGCCTCGCGTTCCTCGGCGCGTGCGAGGAACTGCTCCCCCGCGCCGAAGACGTCGACGTCCTCGTGGTGGCGCACCGCCTGGATGCGACGTGAGGCGAGGCTCGGGGCCGCGGACACGAGTCGCTTCGTGTAGGGATGCTTCGGATCGGCGAGGATCTCCTGCGACGGGCCCGACTCGACCACGCGACCGCGGTACATCACGACGAGGTGCTCGGCGCGCTCGGCCGCCAGGCCGAGGTCGTGGGTGATGAACAGCACCGACGTGCCGAAGTCCGTCGTGAGCGTGCCGAGGTGGTCGAGGATCTGGCGCTGCACGGTGACGTCCAGAGCCGACGTCGGCTCATCGGCGATGAGGAGCTTCGGACGCGCCGACAGACCGATCCCGATGAGCGCACGCTGACGCATACCACCGGAGAACTGGTGCGGGTACTGCCGCATCCGGTCGGCAGCGTCGGGCAGCCCTGCCTCGGTGAGGACCTCGACGGCACGATCGCGGACCGCGGCGCGACCGGTCGCGCTGCGGTTCGAGCGGACAGCCTCGCGCACCTGGAACCCGACGGTCAGCACCGGGTTGAGGTTCGACATGGGATCCTGCGGGACGTAGCCGATCTGCGCCCCGCGCACGGCCTGCAGCTCGCGGTTCGACAGCGCCGCGAGGTCGCGGCCCTCGAACATGATCTGGCCGTCCGTGATCCGCCCGGTGCCCGGGAGCAGCCGGATGATCGCCTGAGCCGTCGTGGACTTACCGGAACCGGACTCGCCGACGATCGCGACCGACTGGCGCGGGTAGATCGTCAGGTCGACGCCGCGGACGGCCGGGACGAGTCCGGCCTTCGTCTGGAACCCGACGTGGAGGTTGCGGATGTCCAGCAGCGGCGTGGCATCCGAGGACGTGGTGTCGCTCATCGGCGCGCACGCTCCTTCGGGTCGAGGGCATCGCGCACGACGTCACCCAGCATGAGGAAGGACAGGACCGTCACCGACAGGGCGGCGGCGGGGTAGATCAGCACCATGGGGCTCGTGGTGAGCGACTGGCGCGCGGAGTTGATGTCGTTGCCCCAGCTCATCACCGTCCCGGGCAGGCCGATGCCGAGGAACGACAGGGTCGCCTCGGCGACGATGAAGGTTCCGAGCGACACCGTGGCCACGGCGATGACGGGTGCGATCGCGTTGGGCAGCACGTGACGCAGCAGCACGCGCCAGCGCGAGACGCCGAGCGCGATGGACGCCACGACGTAGTCGGCCTGCTTCGCCGTCAGGACCGCGCCGCGCATGATGCGAGCGATCTGCGGCCACGCGAAGACCGCGATCACGAGGGCGACGACGAGCGGCGTCCGGTCGGGCACGACCGACATGAAGACGATGGCGCCGAGCACGGTCGGGATGGCGAAGAAGATGTCCGCCACGCGCGACAGGATCGCGTCGAGGATGCCGCCGTAGTATCCGGCGAGGGCGCCGACGATCGAGCCGAAGATCGTCACCATGAGCGTCGCGATGAAGCCGACCATGACCGACGACTGCGTGCCGTAGATCACGCGGGCGTAGACGTCGCAGCCCTGGCGGGTGAATCCGAAGATGTGTCCGGCACGCGGACCGGCGTTGCTGTCGGCCAGCTGACAGTTCGCGGTCGGCGACACGGGCGAGAAGAGCCCGGGGAACATCGCGACGACGAGGATCAGCACGATGAGCACGGCGGAGACCCAGAACATGGGCCGGCGGCGCATCGACTGCCACGCGTCGCTCCAGACGGTGCGCGGCTTGTCGTCGGTCGAGACGGCGTCGATCGCCTGGAGCGGCGTCTCCTCCTCGGGAGCGACGAAGTGTTCCTGATTCCGGCGGAGATTACTTGGCATAGCGGATCCTCGGGTCGAGCCAGGCGTACAGGAGATCGACGAGCAGGTTCGCCAGCATGATGATGATCACCATGATGGCGACGAAGGACACGACCGTGGGTCCCTCACCGATCGTGATGGCGCGATAGATCGTGCCGCCGACGCCGTTGATGTTGAAGATGCTCTCGGTCACGATCGCGCCGACCATCAGCGATCCGAGATCCACGCCCAGGTAGGTCACCACGGGGACGAGCGAGTTGCGCAGGACGTGCACCGTGACGACGCGACGGCGGCTGAGGCCCTTGGCCGTCGCCGTGCGGACGAAGTCAGCGGAGAGGTTCTCCGCGACGGAAGAGCGGGTGAGCCGGACGATGTACGCGAACGAGACCGTCGCGAGCACGATCGCCGGCAGGAGGAGCTCGTTCCAGGGCGCACCCGCACTGACGGTGGTGCGGAACCAGCCGAGCTGGATGCCGAGGATGTACTGCAGAACGAAACCGATGACGAAGGTCGGCACGGAGATGAGGAGCAGGCTGACGACCAGAGCGGTGGCGTCGAAGAGCTTGCCCTTGCGCAGGCCCGCGATGAGACCGACGACGATGCCGAAGAACGCTTCGATCGCGAGGGCGAGGACCGCCAGTCGCAGCGTGATGGGGAACGCCTGAGCCATGACGTCGATGACGGGGCGGCCCGAGAACGTCGTGCCCCAGTCACCCTGCAGCAGCGCCCCGATGTACAGGAAGTACTGCACGATGAACGGCTTGTCGAGGTTGTACTGCGCCCTCACCGCCTCGATGACGGCGGGAGACGGCTGACGCTCGCCGTACAGGGCGGCGATCGGGTCTCCCGGCAAGAGGAAGACGAGGGCGTAGATGAGAAGGGTCGCCCCGAAGAAGACGGGGATCAGCTGCAGCAGCCGTCGACCGATGAACCAGAGCATCGACGAATAGTTCCTAAATGGGTTCGGGTAGTGAGGGCGAGAGGGCCCCGGTCAGCACGGTGTCCGGGACGCGAATGCGCCCCGGACACCGTACTCGATGATCGCCTGGAGCCGAACTCAGCCCTTGGTGACCTGGTTGTAGAGCGGCACCGAGTCCCAGCCGAAGACGACGTTGTCGACGCCCTCGCCCCAGACACCGACGGCGTTCTGGTACCACAGCGGAACGCTAGGCAGATCGCGCATCAGGATCTCCTGAGCCTGCTCGTACAGGCCGGCAGCGTCCTCGATGGACGGAGCCGATGCGGCCTGCGTCAGCAGCTGGTCGAACTCCGGGTTGGTGTAGCCCTCGTAGTTCGAGCTTGCGCCGGTGCTGTACTGCGCCGACAGGAAGTTACCCTGCGACGGGTAGTCCGCCTGCCATCCGGCGCGGGTGGCGCCGGTCAGGGTGCCGGTCGTGCGCAGGTCGAGCGCAGCGGCGAACGTCGGCTGCGGTGAGCCGACCGCCTCGATGCCGAGCGTGTTGGCGATGCTGTTCGCGACAGCATCCACCCAGGCCTGGTGGCCACCGTCGGAGTTGTACGTGATGGTGAACGGTCCGGCGTACGGGCTGATCGCCTCGGCCTCGGCCCACTTCGCCTTCGCCTCTTCGGGGTTGTACTCGAGGACCTCGGAGCCGGGCAGGTCGTCGCTCCAGCCCTCGACGACCGGCGACGTGAAGTCGGTGGCCGGCGTGCGGGTGCCCTGGAAGATCGTGTCCGTGATCTCCTCGCGGTTGATCGCCATCGAGATCGCCGCGCGACGCAGCTGACCCTCTTCGTCGTTGCCGAAGTTCGGCAGGTAGAAGGGGATGTTGAAGCCCTGGAAGATCGCCGCGGGCTGGTTGACCGAACGCTCCGGGAAGTCCGTCTCGTAGGTCGCGAAAGCCGTGTCGGGAACGGTGTCGAGCACGTCGAGGTTGCCGCCCTGCGCGTCGGCGTAGGCCGACTCGAGGGAGGTGTAGAAGACGATGTTCAGACCGTCGTTCTTGACCTCGCGCACACCCTTGTAGTCGGGGTTCGGAACGAGGTTGATGCCCTCGTTGTGGCGCCATGCGCCCTCGCCGTCGAGCATGTACGGGCCGTTGCCCACGGGGTTCTCACCGAACGCCTCGAGGTCCTCGAACGCGACGGACGGCAGCGGCATGTAAGCCGTGTAGCCGAGGCGCAGCGGGAAGTCCGCGTCGGGAGCCTTGAGCGTGACCGTGAAGGTCATGTCGTCGACGACAGCGAGGCCGCTCGGGGCGGTGCTGCCGTCGTCGGACGCGCCTTCGATCGTGTAGAACCAGTACGCGCCGTTCTCATCCTGCGCGCCCGCGGTCCAGGTGTCGACGAACGTCTGAGCGGTGATCTCCTCACCGTTGGTGAACTTCCAGCCGTCGGCGACGGTGATCGTCCAGACGACGTTGTCGTCGCTCTCGATCGAGGAAGCGACCTCGTTCTCGATCGTGCCGTCGGCCTTGTAGCTGACCAGGCCCGCGTACATCGAGGTGAGGATGCGGCCGCCGCCGGTCTCGGTGGTGCCGAAGGTCAGCAGCGGGTTCTGCGGCTCGGTGCCGTTCGTGGTGATGATCGCGGAGGCGTTGGAGCCCCCGCCCGTGTTGCTGTCGCCGCCGGCCGAGCAACCGGCCAGCGTGAGCGTGACGGCGGACACCAGCGCGATCGCGCCGACTCCCCAACGTCGTCTCGACATGTTTCCTCCTGGGTGACGGGTACGCGCTCACGGTCGACGGCGGCGAAGACACACCGGTGTCCGGAGCACGGGATATACCCCCGACGATAAGCGCGCTCCCGCCCTGTGACCGCATCCAGGCCCAAACCGTTACATGTCGGCAACAATCGCGCCCGTGGGGTTGTCATCGTGCACCGGGTGAGCCTCGCCCTCTGGGCGGTGCGTCAACCGGGCTGCCAGCCACCCGATCGCGACCACCCGCGGGAACCTTCCACTTCACTCGCGAGCGCCCACGTAAGCTTTGGATATGAAGGTGAACGGGCGCGACCACCTCTCTGATGTAAGGTCGAGTCGTCCCGGATCCCGCCGGAACTCACGACCGAAGGAGAGCCGCTGTGGTGGACGACGCCATCCTCATCTACGCGAGCACGCTGGCCGCCGACATGCGCCACGTCATCCCCCACGACGTGCACGACCCGTTCCTCTACATCGAGGTCGACGGCGCGCCGCACGTGGCCATCAAGTCGCTCGAGGCGGCGCGCATGCGCGATGTGCCGGGTATGACCGTGTTCCCCCTCGACGAGCTCGGCTTCGACGACTTCCGCGCCGCAGGCCAGGACCCCGACCTCGCGGAGCTCTCCACTCTCGTCGCCGCCTGCCGCAAGCTCGGCGTGACACACGCCGCAGTGCCGCCCACCTTCCCCCTCGAGGTGGCCGACCACCTGCGCGCCAACGGGGTGGAGGTCCGCGTGGACCGCGACCTGTTCGTGCAGCGCCGTCGCGTGAAGACTCCGCACGAGCTCGCCGGCATCCGCCGCGCGCAGGTCGCCGCTGAGGCGGGCGTCTCGCTCGTCGCCGATGCCATGCACCGCGCCACCGTCGACGCCGACGGCGGCCTTCTGCTCGACGGCACGCCGCTGACCTGCGAGGACCTCAAGGACCGCATCCGGTCGGTCTTCCTCCGCAACGGCTGCGAAGACGCGGGCATGATCGTCGCCCACGGAGCCCAGACGTGCATCGGACACCACGCCGGATCGGGTCAGATCTTCGAAGGTGAGCCGGTCACGGTCGACATCTGCCCGCGCGACATCGCCTCGGGCGGCAATTCGGACATGACCCGGACCTTCGTCAAGGGCGACATCGACGACGAGCTCGCCTTCTACTACGACATCGTCAAGAAGTCGTTCGACGCGACGCTCGCGGCGATCCGTCCGGGGCTGCCCGTGGCGGAGCTGCACCGCATCTCGTGCGAGCCCATCGAGGCCGCCGGCCAGCCGACCCAGCTGACGAAGAAGCCGGGCGAGGTGCTCGACGAGGGGTACTTCCACTCGCTCGGACACGGCGTGGGCCTCGAGGTGCACGAACCGCCGAGCCTCAACCAGAACGATGCCGTCCTCGTGGCCGGTGACGTCATCGCCATCGAGCCGGGCTGCTACCGCCAGGGCTTCGGCGGCGTTCGCCTCGAGGACATCGTGCTGGTGACCGAGGACGGCTACGAGCTCATCTCGGACTACCCCTACGACCTCGTGCCCGTCTCGCTCCCCCGGGGAAAGTGAGGATGGCGCGCGACCCCCGGATCGACGACCGCGCCGACGAGATCGTCGCGAGCTGGCGGGAACTGTGCCGGTTCCCGACAGTCGCCGGTCGACTCGACGCGATCGCAGCGGCCGCCGACTGGATCGAGGAGCGCCTCGCGCCGCTGATGGATCGCGTCGTGCGCTACGACATCCCCGGTTATGGACCCGTCGTCGTCGGTTTCCGAGCCGGGGCGAGCGATGCGTCGCTGCTGCTGTACAACCACTACGACGTTCAGCCCGAGGGCGATCCGTCGCGCTGGACCTCGCCGCCGTACGCCGCGGAGATCCGGGAGGGTGCGATGTACGCGCGCGGCGCGTGCGACGACAAGGCCGACGTGGCGGGCCGTCTCGCCTCGCTCCGCCTCTGGATCGAGGACCACGACGGGCAGACTCCGTTCGGCGTCATCTACCTCGCGGACCCGTGCGAGGAGATCGGCAGCCCGGGCCTGGACGCTGTCCTCGCCGCGCACGCGGCCGAGCTGCGCGCCGATGCGTGCCTGTGGGAGAGCTACCTCCGCGAGGAAGACGGGCGCCCCGCCGTCGGGTTCGGATGCCGGGGCTCGCTCGAGATCGAGCTGTCGCTCGACATCCTCGCCGCGGCGCAGCATCCGTCGTACTCCTCGATCCTGCGCTCCGCACCGCTCGAGCTGATGAAGGCGATCTCGTCGATGCGCACCGACGACGGCCGGATCGCCGTCGCCGGTGTGCGGGATGAGGCTCTCGTCCCCGACGAGCGCGCGCGTCGCCGCACGGCGGACATCACCCTGCCCGGACCCTCGATCGCGCGTGACGGCGTGTCGCCCTATCTGCCGGGGACGGACGCGGAGCTCTCGACGCGGTTCGTCTTCGAGCCGTCGATGAGTCTCTCCGGGTTCGACCTCGACGACGGCGTGCGGCAGAGCATTCCGGCGTCGGCGTCCGCACGCGTGCGCTTCGGGCTCGTCCCCGGGATGCAGCCGGAGCGCGTGGTGGATGCTGTCCGCGCCCACCTCTCCGCACGGCATCCGGACATCTCGGTATCCGTCATCCGCGCCCTCGCGCCCGCGTACTCACCGGTCGAGTCCGCCTTCGGCGAGGCCGTCGTGCGCGCCGCCGGGCATGCCTTCGGCGCCGACGCGGTCGTCTACGACGTGATGACGGGAGCGGGTCCCGGCGCCCTGTTCCTCGAGCACCTCGGAGCCCCCATCATCTCCCCCACGGGCACCCTGCGACCGGCCGGGAACATGCACGGCTACGATGAGCACGGCTACGTCGAAGACTTCCTCGACCACGTCCAGTTCACCCTCGACGTCCTCCGGGAGCTCGAACGCAGCGGCTTCGCCGACACACCCCGGGGAGGGGCATGACGACCGATCCAGCGCACCTGCGCTCGCTGCTCGAACCCGAGCGCGAGGTCCTCGAGATCGACGACGTCGATCGGCGGATCCTGCATCGCCTGCACGAGGACGCCCGTGCGTCGATGCGCAGCATCGCGGCGGACGTCGGGATGTCGGCTCCGGCTGTCGCGGAACGCATCGCGCGGATGGAACGCGGGCACGTCATCCGCCGGCACACGATCGAGCTCGACTGGGCGGCGCTGGGCTATCCGATGCTCGTCGTGATGCCGTTACGGCTGACCGGGAACGCCGACGCTGCCGCAGTGCTGACCGCGCTCAAGGCGATCGACGCCATGACCGAGGTCATCATCCTGGCGGCCGGGTACGACCTGATGGCGCGGTTCCGCGTCCGCGACCACGCCGATCTGCAGCGACTGCTCGTCGAGCAGGTCTGGCCGATCCCGGGCATCGACCGCGTCGAGACCATGCTCGCCATCGGCCGCCTCGCCGATCCCGAGCCGTTGCAGCACGTCCTGGCGACCGAGACCCCCGCGCGCAAACGCCGCCGCCCGTGACCCGCCATCCCCCGGCTTAACATCGACCCGGGAGGAAGAATGACGCACGTGTCACGGACCCGACTGTGGTGGGAGATCGCCCTCGTTCTGGCGCTCTCGGTCGGCCGGTCGGCGTTCTTCTCGGTGCTGTCGTTCCTCGAGGCGGTGACGAGCCCGGTGAGCCTCGGCGACCAGTCGACCTCGCTCAATCCCGGTGCAGCGACCATCGACCCGTGGCAGGTGGTGTCGCAGGTCTTCTCGAACCTCTTCAACCTCGCGCCCGTCGCGTTGGCGATCTACTTTCTCTGGGAGCCCGGCCGCTCGGCGCTGCGCCGGATCGGTCTGGACTTCCGGGTGTTCGGAAAGGATGCCGGCGCCGGCATCCTGCTCGTCGTTCTCATCGGCGGGCCGGGCCTCGGGCTGTACGCACTCGGACGGGCGCTCGGGATCACCGTCCAGGTGGGGGCCGCACCGCTCGACGGCGGCTGGACCGCCGTCATGCTCCTCGCGCTGGCCGCCCTGCGGGCGGGACTCACCGAGGAGGTCATCTTCATCGGTTACCTGTTCGACCGGCTTCGCCGTCTCGGCTGGAGCACGTGGACGATCATCCTGTCGACCGCCGCGCTCCGCGGGATGTACCACGCGTACCAGGGCGTCGGCCCGATCTTCGGGAACATCGCGATGGGCGTGGTCTTCGGGTGGGTCTACCGCCGTTGGGGCCGGGTCATGCCGCTCGTTGTCGCGCACGTCGTGATCGACCTCATCGCGTTCATCGGCTACCCGCTGGCCGCATCGTGGTGGCCCGGGCTCTTCTGACACGTCGCGCTTGCCGAGAACGCACCCCCGCGTCGAGCACGCACGCTCAACGGTGCGAGCTCGACGGGACGGTGCGTTCTCGCGACGCCGGGGGCGTCAGGCGAAGGCCTCCGGCGGCGGGCAGGCGCACACGAGGTTGCGGTCGCCGTAGGCCTGGTCGATACGACGCACCGGTGGCCAGTACTTGCCGCGGACGAGGGACCGCACGGGATAGACGGCCTCTTCGCGCGAGTAAGCGTGCGACCAGGCCGACGCGACCGCCGCTTCAGCCGTGTGCGGCGCGCCGACGAGCGGGTTGTCATCGGCCGGCCACTCCCCCGCGGCGACCCGGTCGGCTTCGGCGCGGATCGCGATCATCGCCTCGACGAAACGATCGATCTCGGCGAGGTCCTCCGACTCCGTCGGCTCGACCATGAGCGTCCCCGCCACCGGGAACGACATCGTCGGCGCGTGGAAGCCGTAGTCGATCAGCCGCTTCGCGACGTCGTCCACGGTGATGCCGGTGCGCTCCCGCAGAGGACGCAGATCCAGGATGCACTCGTGCGCGACGAGTCCGCCTTCGCCGGCGTAGAGCACCGGATAGTGCTCGCGTAGCCGCGCCGCGATGTAGTTCGCCGCGAGCACCGCAGCTCCCGTGGCCGCCCGCAGCCCGGCTGCCCCCAGCATGCGCACGTACGCCCACGAGATCGGAAGGATGGATGCCGAGCCGTAGGGCGCGGCCGAGACCGGACCGCCCTCGAAGACGAACCCGCCCGCGTGCTCGGCCCGCTGGGCGTGCGGGTGCGACGGCAGGAACGGCGCCAGGTGCGCCTTGGCAGCCACGGGGCCCACGCCCGGTCCGCCGCCCCCGTGCGGGATGGCGAACGTCTTGTGGAGGTTGAGATGCGAGACGTCGCCACCGAGGTCGCCGAAGCGAGCGAAACCGAGGAGGGCGTTGAGGTTGGCGCCGTCGACGTAGACCTGACCGCCCGCCGCGTGCACCGCATCGGTGATCGCGAGCACCTCGTGCTCGTACACCCCGTGAGTCGAGGGGTAGGTGATCATGAGAGCGGAGAGCGCCGCAGCATGCTCGTCGATCTTGGCGCGGAGATCGTCGAGGTCGACGTTTCCCGCTTCGTCGCAGGCCACGACCACGACGCGCATACCGGCGAGCACGGCAGACGCGGCGTTGGTGCCGTGCGCCGACGACGGGATGAGGCAGACGGTCCGGTCGTCGTCGCCTCGCGACCGGTGATAGCCGCGGATCGCGAGCAGCCCCGCGAGCTCGCCCTGCGAGCCGGCATTGGGCTGCAGCGACACGGCGTCGTAACCGGTCACCTCGGCGAGCCACCCCTCGAGCTGCTCGATGAGCTCGAGATAGCCGCGCACGTCGTCGGCGGGTGCGAACGGGTGCACGCGGGCGAACTCCGGCCAGGTCACGGCGGCCATCTCGGTCGCGGCGTTCAGCTTCATCGTGCACGACCCGAGCGGGATCATGCCACGGTCGAGCGCGTAGTCGCGGTCGGCGAGGCGCTTGAGGTAGCGCATCATCGCCGTCTCGGAGTGGTGGCTGTTGAACACCGGATGGGTGAGGTACTCGTCCTCGCGCCGAAGCGACGCCGGCGCGTGCCGGTCAGCCCACGTCGATCCGCCGATGAATGCGAATGCGCGCTGCTCGGGACCGCCGAATGCTCGGACGATCGCGTGCAGATCGCTGACGGTCGTCGTCTCGTCGACGGCGACACCGACCGTGTCGTCGTCGCGGTGCCACAGCTGGTAACCGGATTCGCGGGCCGCCGCGACGACGCCTGCTGCCCGGCCCGGCGCGCGCACCACGAGCGTGTCGAAGAACGCATCATGCTCGACCTCGACCCCCGCATCGGCCAGCCACTCCGCGAGAAGGGCCGCGTGACCGGCGACGGACTCGGCGATGCGCCGGAGCCCGTCCGGGCCGTGGTACACGGCGTACATCGACGCCATGACCGCCAGCAGGACCTGTGCGGTGCAGATGTTCGACGTCGCCTTCTCGCGACGGATGTGCTGCTCGCGCGTCTGGAGCGAGAGCCGGTAGGCGGGATCGCCCGCCGCGTCGACCGAGACGCCGACGAGCCGTCCGGGCAGCTGGCGCTCGAGGCCGGCACGCACCGCCATGTACCCGGCGTGGGGTCCGCCGAAGCCCATCGGCACGCCGAACCGCTGGGTGGTGCCGACGGCCACGTCCGCCCCGAGCGAGCCGGGCGATCGCAGCAGGGTCAGCGCGAGGAGATCCGCCGCCACGACGACGAGACCGCCCGCAGCCTGCACCTCCGCGATGACCGTGCTCGGATCCCACACACGGCCGGACGCACCGGGATACTGCACGAATGCACCGAAGACCGGCTCGTCGGACGGGGTCGTGCCCGCGCCGCCGGCGAAGTCGATCTCGCGCAGTTCGATGCCGAGCGCCGCCGCTCGATGGCCGAGCAGCGCCTTCGTCTGCGGCAGCGCATCCGCGTCGACGAGGAACACGTTGCTGCGCGACTTCGAGGCCCGCCGTGCGACGAGCATGCCCTCGACGACGGCGGTGGCCTCGTCGAGCATGGACGCATTCGCCGTCGCGAGCCCGGTCAGGTCGGTGACCATCGTCTGGAAGTTGATGAGCGCTTCGAGGCGGCCCTGCGAGATCTCCGGCTGGTACGGCGTGTACGCGGTGTACCAGGACGGGTTCTCGAGGACGTTGCGCTGGATGACGGCAGGCGTGAGCGTGTCGTAGTACCCCAGGCCGATCATCGCCCGTGCCGGACGGTTGCGCGATGCCAGCTCGCGCAGCTCCGCGAGCGCCTCGTGCTCGGCGGCCGCGGCCGGGATCACGCTGTCGGGCACCGCATCGACCTGGATGGCCGCGGGCACGGCTCGGGCGAGCAGAGCGTCGACGTCCGGATAACCGAGGACCTCGAGCATGCGCTGCTGCGCGGCGCCGTCGGTGCCGATGTGACGGGCGACGAAAGCGGAGGTCATCGGTCTCCGCCGGTGAGCTCGACGTAGGCGGCGCGGTCGAGCAAACCGTCCGCGTCGGCGGGATCGATCTCGATGCGAACGAGCCACCCGTCGCCGAACGGCCCGGCGTTCACGAGCGACGGGTCGTCGACGACGGCCTCGTTGACCTCGACGACAGTTCCGCTCAGCGGCGCGTAGAGCTCGCCGACCGACTTGGTCGATTCGATCTCGCCGCAGACGGCATCGGCGGTCACCGCGGTTCCGACGGCAGGGAGATCGACGAACACCACGTCACCCAGCTTCTCGGCGGCGTAGTCGGTGATGCCCACCGTCGCGGTGGTGCCCGAGAGGGCGACCCACTCGTGCTCGGCGGTGTACTTCAGGGCGTCGAGATCGGTCATTTCTTCCTCCGGTAGAACGGCAGCGTGGTGACGGTGGCGGGAATGCGGGTACCGCGGACATCGAGCGCCAGCTCGGTGCCGAGTGCGGCGTGTCCGGGTGCGACGTAGGCCATGGCGATGGGATGCCCGAGGGTCGGGCTCAGGGCGCCGCTCGTGATTTCACCGACGCGCTCGCCGTCGGGGCCGAGCACGGCGTAGCCGGCGCGGCCGGCGCGGCGGCCCTCCGAGACGAGACCGACGAGCACCGGCCCACCGGAGGAGTCACGGGACTGGAGGCCCTCGCGGCCCACGAAGGCGCCCTTGTCCGTGGCGACGACGCGGCCGAGACCCGCCTGCGCAGGAGCGACGTCGCGCGAGAGCTCGTGTCCGTACAGCGGCATCCCGGCTTCGAGCCGCAACGTATCGCGCGACGCGAGGCCCGCCGGAGCGAGCCCGAGCGGTGACCCGGCCGCGAGCACGGCATCCCAGAGGGCTTCGGCCGCGCGGGCCGGGATCATCAGCTCGAATCCGTCTTCGCCGGTGTACCCGGTGCGTGCGAGGAGCAGCGGCTCGTCCGCGAACTCGCCGGCGGTCCACGCGTAGTACCGCGTGTCCGCGAGCGCGACGTCGGGCGTCGACAGGCCCGAGGTGGACTCGAGGACCGCCAGCGCCGCCGGGCCCTGGACGGCCAGGAGCGCGTAGTCATCGGTGAGGTCTCGCACCTCGACGTCCCAGCCTTCGGCACGCTCCTGCAACGCCGCCCACACGGGCTCGCGGTTGCCCGCGTTCGCGATGATGAGGAAGCGGTCGTCGCCGAGGCGGTAGACGATGACATCGTCGATGATCCCGCCGTCGTCGGCGAGGACGAGCGAGTACTTCGCCTTCCCGACGGCCATCGTCGAGATCCTGCCGGCGAGGGCGGCGTCGAGGCAGTCCCCGGCGACCGAGCCGGTCACCTCGAACTCCGCCATGTGCGAGATGTCGAACAATCCGGCGGCGGAGCGCACCGCGTGGTGCTCGGCGAGGTCGGACGTGTAGCGGACCGGCATGAGCCAGCCGCCGAAGTCGGTGAACGATGCGCCGAGCGCAGCGTGACGATGGTGCAGGACGGTGGAGCGGGGATCTGACATGAGTTCTCCCTTTGCGGGCGGGCGGCTGCCACGGCTGCGGCATCCGGAACTCCCCCTCTGTCTTGGGCCTGAGAGTTTCACCGGGCGAACCCGGCTTTCACCGTCGGCGGATCCCCGAGGGGATCGCTTTCCAGAGCGGCCGGACGCGCGCGGTACGCGGACCTGAGAGATTGGCGGGGAGGCTTGCTCCTTCGGTGCCCGGAATTCTCCGGGGCTCTCCCGCGTGCGTCATGCGGCCTGTCTTCAGTTGCGCGATCAGCATAGCGTCACCGCGCGAGACCGCGCAGGCGCCGCTGTACTGGGCCGCTCAGCGCGTGCAGCTCCCCGCGGTCACGGCCGGAGCGTCCGCAGAGGCGCCCGCGAGCACCGGCAGCAGCTCCGTCGTCGTCATCGCGTAGCCCCGCCGCTCGTCCTCGGCGCCGCGCGCGAACACGACGCCGGCGACCTCACCGGCGTCGGTCAACAGCGGCCCGCCGGAGTTGCCCGGGCGGACGTCGGCATCGAGCGCGTAGATCTCACGCGGAGCGCTGGACTCGTCGTAGATGTCGGGGACGGGGGCCGAGCCCACCGAGAGGACGAAGGCGGCTCCGCTCGTGAAGGGCCCGCCGAGCGGGTATCCCTGGACCGCGACCGCTGCTCCCGCGGCGACCGGCGGAACGACCGGCAGGGGCGCCACGCCCAGGTCCGAGACCGCGATGACGGCGAGGTCGTCGATCGGGTCGAAGTACACCACGCGCCCTTCACGCGCGTCGCGGCCCGGCAGCTCGACGACGGGGGTGTCGACGCCCGCCACGACGTGGGCGTTGGTCACGATGAGGTCGTCGGCGGCGACGAATCCGGACCCGGTCATCGACACACCGCAGGCGTAGGCCGTGCCGCTGATGCGGGCGACGGATGCCGCCGCGCGCTGCAGCTCGGGATCATCGAGCGCGACGGCGGGCGCGGTCGGCGCGACCTCGGGCCGGAGAAGCTCGCCGATGCGGGGGATCCCCTCGTCGACGACGAATCCGCGCACCTCGGCGAGCGCGCTGTCGACGGGGTCGGGGGTGAGACCGTCGATGAACGAGAGCACGCGCGATGAGGCCACGGCGGTGGATACGAGCGGCATGCCGCTCGCCGTGACCGCGCCGGCGCCGAGGAGGAGGACGAGTCCGCCGGCGATCGTCGCCCCGCCGGCACCCAGGATGCGGTCGAGGATGCGCAGCTTGGCTCGGTCGACGCCGCGGCGCAGCGCCGCACCGACAGCGGTGCCGAGCGCGGTGCACAGGATGATGATCGCGATGGCGCAGATGGCGAGCACGAGCGACCGGTACTCCCAGTCGGCGACGCCGGGCGCGATGAGGGGCACACCCCATACGGCGAGGAGCGAGCCGATGACGAGCCCGGCGAGCGAGCCCGCGATCGCGACGAGGCCTCGTGTCACGCCGATGGCGAAGAAGCCGACGAGGAGTATCACGACGATGACGTCGACCAGCAGCACAGGACCTCCTCGGGAACGGAGGCCAGCGTACGGCGTCCCGCTGTGAGTCCCCCATTTTGCGCTTCGTGTCGCGATGACTATAAGATCGGTGCGACAGTTAGGGTCACAATGACACGAACCACCACGGATGGGCCGCAGGACGACATCCGGGTCGCCGTCTCGACGGTCATCTTCAGCCTGCGCCACGACGGCGGCGAGCTTCCCTCCGTCGTGCTCCCCCTGGTGCGTCGCACACGCGATCCCCACGCCGGACAGTGGGCGCTCCCTGGCGGATGGCTCGATGTGTCTGAGAACCTCGAGGCTGCGGCATCCCGGACCCTGGCCGAGACGACCGCGCTGGCTCCGAGCTATCTCGAGCAGCTCTACGTCTTCGGCGACGTCGGCCGCTCTCCCTCGCGAGTGGTGTCGATCGTCTACTGGGCGCTGGTGCGCGAGGACGTCGCATCGACGCCGCTGCCCGAGGACGAGAACGTCGCCTGGTTCGACGCCGCCGATCTGCCGGAGCTGGCGTTCGACCACCGGAGCATCATCGAGTACGCGCTCTGGCGGCTGCGCAACAAGGTCGGCTACAGCCGTATCGCGCATGGGCTTCTGCCTGACCTGTTCACCCTCGCCGAGCTTCGCGAGGTGTACGAGGCCATCGGCGGCAAGCGCCTCGATCCGGCGAACTTCCGCCGCCAGGTCGAGGGGTCGGGCACCCTCATCCCGACACGCGAGTTCCGCACCGGCAGCCACCGCCCCGCCCGGCTCTACCGCTACAACCACGACGTCGAGCTCGCCGACCGCGGGCCGCTCCCCCGATGAAGGAACGCGCATGACCACTTCTCCGCTCACGCTGTCGCCGCGACCGATCGACCCGAGCGTCGATCACGGGATCCAGGCGATCGTCGCCGGCGCGTCGAACGCCGAGACATGCAACACCGATCTCGCCGCGGGACCGTGGAGCTTCGACGCACGGCCGGGGTACGGCCCGGGCTCGTCGATGGGCGACGTCATCCCGACCGGGGCGCCGCGCCAGGGCGAGCTCCCGGAGTACTACCGGACCGCGGACGAGGACGAGCTGCACGACCGCATCTCCGCCGCCGAGGCCGCCCTCGGCGACCGGGTCGTCGTCCTGGGGCACTTCTACCAGCGCGAAGAGGTCGTGCGGCACGCGGACTACGTGGGCGACTCGTTCCAGCTCGCGGAAGCGACGAAGGCCCACCCCGAGGCCGAGGCCATCGTCTTCTGCGGCGTCCACTTCATGGCCGAGACCGCCGACCTGCTGTCGCGGCCCGAGCAGTCCGTCATCCTGCCCAACCTCGCCGCCGGATGCTCGATGGCCGACATGGCGTCGATCGACGAGGTCGAGGAGTGCTGGGAGCAGCTCGGCGAGATCTACGGCGACCTCGGCAGCCCCGACGCCGAAGGACTTCTCCCCGTCATCCCCGTCACGTACATGAACTCCTCCGCCGCCATCAAGGGCTTCGTCGGCCGGCACGGCGGAATCGTGTGCACCTCCTCGAACGCCCGCACCGTGCTCGAGTGGGCCTTCGCACGCGGCCGCCGGGTGCTGTTCTTCCCCGACCAGCACCTCGGACGCAACACCGCCAAGGCGATGGGGGTCACGCTCGACCGCATGCCGATGTGGAACCCCCGCCGCCCGCTCGGCGGCAACGACGAGGCGTCCCTGCGCGATGCTCGGGTCATCCTCTGGCATGGCTTCTGCTCGGTGCACCGCCGCTTCACCGTCGAGCAGATCGCGCAGGCGCGTGCGGAACACCCGGGCGTCCGCGTCATCGTCCACCCCGAGTGCCCGATGCCGGTCGTGGACGCCGCGGACGAGGCGGGATCGACGGAGTACATCCGCCGCGCGATCGACGGCGCGACCGAGCCCACAATCTTCGCGGTCGGCACAGAGATCAACCTCGTCCAGCGGCTCGCCGCGCAATACCCGCAGCACCGCATCTTCTGCCTCGATCCCGTCGTCTGCCCGTGCTCGACGATGTACCGCATCCACCCGGGCTACCTGGCGTGGGTCCTCGACGAGCTCTGCGCGGGACGGACCCCCAACCGCATCCGGGTCTCCGACGACGTCGCCGTGCCGGCACGGGCCGCCCTCGAACGGATGCTGGCGGCGCGGCCATGACCCGGCGTGTCGTGGTCGTGGGCTCCGGTCTTGCCGGCGGCATGTGCGCCCTGCGCGCCGCCGACGCCGGCTGCGAGGTCGTCCTGGTCACGAAGAGAGCGCTCGGCGACGGCAACACCGCCTACGCGCAGGGCGGCATCGCCGCCGTGACGGCCACGGGCGACTCGGTTCTCGCCCACGTCGACGACACTCTGCGCGCCGGCGCGGGCCTCGGCGAGCGCGACGCCGTGCACACGCTCGCATCGGCGGGGCCGGACGCCGTCGCGACGCTCGAGGCGATCGCGGTCGCGTTCGACCGCGACGACAGCGGCGCGCTGCGACTCGGCCTGGAAGGTGCGCACCGGGTTCCGCGAATCCTGCACGCCGGCGGCGATGCGACCGGAGCCGCGATCCAGCGCGCTCTGAACCGCGCGCTGGCTCTCGCGCCCGTCCAGATCCGCTCCGACGCTCTCGTCACCGACGTCGTGGTCTCCGACGGGGCGGCGCGGGGTGTGCGGGTGCTCTCGGAGGGCCGCACCGAGACGCTGGCCGCGGATGCCGTGGTCCTCGCGACGGGTGGGGCGGGACAGCTGTACGCCCACACGACGAATCCCGCGGTGGCGACCGCCGACGGGATCGCGCTCGCCCTGCGCGCCGGCGCGACCGTCGCCGACCTGGAGTTCGTGCAGTTCCACCCCACCGCCCTGACCGATGGGACGCTCGTGTCGGAGGCCGTGCGCGGCGAGGGTGCTGTGTTGATCGACGAGCGCGGGCGCCGCTTCTGCGTCGATGCACATCCCGATGCGGAACTCGCTCCACGAGACGTCGTGGCGCGCGCGATCGCGGCGGCGATGGCGCGTCAGGGCGGCCGGCCGGTGCTGCTCGACGCGACCGGCCTGCGCGAGACTCCGTCGGCGACGGCTGCCTTCCTCGCCCACCGGTTCCCGACGATCGACGAGTCCGTGCGGGCGCGCGGATGGGATTGGTCGCGGCATCCGGTTCCCGTCACTCCCGCCGCGCACTACCTCATGGGCGGCGTCGTGACCGATCTCGACGGTCGGACCGACGTCGACGGGCTGTTCGCGGTCGGCGAGGTCGCGCGCACGGGCGTGCACGGTGCCAATCGGCTGGCCTCCAACTCGCTGCTCGAAGCCGTCGTGTTCGGCCTGCGCACCGCGGATGCCGTCGTCGACGGCGACCCGCGGGTCGCAACGGCGTCTCCGAGCGTCTCGTCGTCACCTCGCGCCGTGGCGAGCCGGTCCCGTGCGCCGCGACGGATACCGGCGAACGGACCGTTCAGCCGAGCGGCCCTGCAGTCGCTCATGTGGCGGCACGTCGGACTCGAGCGGGACGCCTCCGGGCTCGCTCTCGCGCTCGACATCCTCGATGAGTGGTCGCGCGCCGCAGTCGCACCCCGCTCCCGGCGCGAACACGAGGACGCCAACCTGCTCCTCGTCGCGAGCTCGATGACCACCGCCGCGCTCGCACGCACCCGATCGATCGGCGCACACCACCGCAGCGACGACACCACCGCTCGTCCGCTGACCGCCGACGAATCCGTCCGACCCGCCGCCGCTCCCGAGAAGGTCGCATGATGCTCACACCCCGACAGATCGCTGCCCTCGTCGGCCCCGCACTCGATGAGGACGCCCCATGGGGCGATCTCACCAGCACCGCCTTCATCCCCGGGGCGGCGCGCGCCACGGCCGCGCTCGTCTCGCGCGTCGACGGCATCCTCAGCGGCGGGGCAGTTTTCGCCGCGGCTTTCGCGCTCACCGATCCGAGCTGCGACGTCGTGATCGACGTGCCCGACGGCTCGCGCATCCGCCCCGGTGACACGCTGGCCACCGTCCGCGGTCCGGCGCGCGCCGTGCTGACCGCCGAACGCGTCGGATTGAACCTCACCCAGCGGATGTCGGGGATCGCCACGCTGACCCGTCGCTACGTCGACGAAGTCGCGGGGACCGGTGCCCGCATCGTCGACACCCGCAAGACGACACCGGGGCTGCGTCTGATCGAGCGGCAGGCCGTCCGGGACGGCGGCGGCCACAACCACCGGTTCTCCCTGTCGGATGCGGTCATGCTCAAGGACAACCACCTCGGTGTCATCACCGCCGATGGGACGGGGCTGACCGAAGCGCTGCGACGCGCGATGGATGACCTTCCTCACACGACCCACGTCGAGGTGGAAGTCGACCGCATCGATCAGATCGAGCCCGTGCTCGCCGCCGGCGTGGACACGATCATGCTCGACAACTTCTCGCTGGACGATCTGCGCCGCGGGGTCGCCATCGTCTCCGGTCGCGCGGTCGTCGAGGCGTCGGGCGGAGTGTCGCTCGAGAGCGTGCGTGCGATCGCCGAGACCGGTGTCGACGTGATCTCCGTCGGAGCGCTCACGCACTCCGCGCCCTCGCTCGACCTCGGGCTCGACCTCGTCGTCGACGCGCGCTGATGCTGTACCTCGACCACGCCGCGGGCGGTCCGGTGCGTCGTGAGGTGCTCGAGGCGATGGCACCATTCCTCACCGGGCGATTCGGCAACCCGTCGAGCATCCACACGGTCGGTGAAGACGTCGCCGGCGCCCTCGACGACGCGCGGCGGCGGGTGGCGGCGGTGCTCGGCATGCGCGCCGGCGACATCGTCTTCACGTCCGGAGGAACCGAGGCGAACAACCTCGCGATCGCGGGCATCGCCCTCGGGGCCCGCGGACGCGCTCCCGGCCACATCGTCACGACGGCGGTGGAGCACGATTCGGTATTGGCGGTCTGTCGTTACCTCCAGCGCATGCATCGATACGACGTCGACGTCCTGCCCGTGGACTCGCTCGGACGCGTCGACCCCGACGCCGTCGCCCGAGCCGTGCGCGATGACACCGCCGTCGTGAGCATCGGCTACGCCAACAACGAGGTCGGAACCGTTCAGGATGTCGCGGCGATCGCGCGAGCAGCGGGTTCGGTCCCGGTGCACACCGATGCCGTGCAGGCGGCCGGGTGGCTTCCCCTCACCGGCACGGGCGCCTCGGCTCTGTCGGTCGCGGGCCACAAGATCGGCGCGCCGCAGGGCATCGGTGTGCTGGCGGTCCGCGGCCGGCTCCCCCTCGAGCCCGTGATCCACGGCGGCGGCCAGGAGCGCGGCCGGCGCTCGGGCACGCAGAACGTCGCGGGGGCGGTGGGCCTCGCGCTCGCGCTCGAGCTGGCCGAGCGCGAGCGCCCCGAGGCCGCTGCGCGGGCCGCGGCGGCGCGCGACGCATTCACGAGCCGCGTGCTCGGCACCGTCCCCGGATCGCGCGCGACCGGCGACCCTGATCGGAGGCTTCCGGGCCTCGCCTCGTTCACGTTCGCCGCGACCTCGGGCGAGGCCGTGCTCCTCGAACTGGAACGGCGTGGAATAGTCACGAGCAGCGGGTCGGCATGCGCCGCGGGCAGCGACGAGCCGTCGCACGTCTTGACGGCGATGGGTCTCGACGCCGATGACGCCCGCACCGCGGTGCGGTTCAGCTTCGATCGCGCGACGGCGCCGGATGCGGGAGCGCTCGCGGGCGCGGTGGCCGACGCCGTCTCGGCAGTACGATCGGGGTCGTGAGCTCGCCCGTCGTCACCGTCATCGTCCCCGGCCGCGACGTCGCCCCCTACGCCGAGGAAGCGCTGGCTTCCCTGAAGGCCCAGACCCTCGGCGAGTGGACCGCGATCCTCATCGACGACGGATCGCGCGACACGACCGGACGCATCTTCGCGGAAGCGGCCGCGTCGGACGAGCGGTTCCGCGTGATCGCACACGATCGCGCCGTCGGGCTGGGTGCCGCACGGAACGCGGGGCTCGATCGGGTCGACACCCCGTTCGTCGCCTTCCTCGACGCGGACGACGTCCTCACCCCGTCGGCCCTGGAGCGCTGGATCGGAACGCTCGACGCTTCGGGCTCCGACTTCGTCGCCGGGGCCTACGTGCGACTGCGTCCGACCGATGAGGGCTACGTCCCGGGCCCCGTGCAACCCTGGGTCGCGGCATCCACTCGGCCTGCCCGCATCGGGACCACCCTCGCCGACCATCCCGAGGCATCGGGGAACATCGTCGCGTGGTCGAAAGCGAGCCGCATCGAGTTCTGGCGACGTCACCGACTGCGCTTCCCCGAGAACCGGCTGTACGAGGACCAGCTGGTCGCACAGCAGATGTACACCCGCGCCCGAGCGTTCGACGTGATTCCGGACGTCGTCGTGCACTGGCGCGAGCGGGCGGACGGGTCGTCGATCACGCAGCACCGTGCACAGCTGCCCGTGCTCATCGACTATCTCGATGCGCTGCGGTCGGGCCTGGCGGTGCTCGACGCCGCCGATGCCCGTGCCGCGGCCACGGCCCGGGTCCGGCTCGTGCTCGACATGGACGTTCCCCCGCTCGTGCGCATCGCCGCGACCCATCCCGATCCCGAGTACCGTCGGCGGATCGGCGGGCTGGTCCGCGACTTCCGGGAACGAGCACCGGGTCACCGGGCCGCCGAGCCGGCAGCCGCCGAGTTGTGGGACATCGCCCGCCTCTGGTGATCCGCCGCGCGCATCCGCGTCGACCGACCGGAAGCTGATGCTGGCGCCGTGTCGTCGGCCCCGGGAATAATCGATCCGTCGGGGCGTTGGCCCTGCGGAGTCCGCCCTCGGGTGACGACCGATCTTCCGACCGAGGAGTTGCCCATGGCCGTCGCGCCGTCGTCCACGAACGCCCCCGCATCCGCCGCATCGCCCGCCGTGCCCACCGTCGTGACCGCCGAGGCGAACCGGGTGATCTGGCTCCTGCTCGTCGCCGCCTTCGTCGCGATCCTGAACGAGACGACCATGGGCGTCGCGATCCCGCACCTGATCACCGACTTCCGCATCACGGCGGTGGCGGCGCAGTGGCTCACGACCGCGTTCATGCTCACGATGGCGGTGGTGATCCCGATCACCGGCTTCCTGCTGCAACGTCTGACGACGCGGGCTGTCTTCACCGCTGCGATGAGCCTGTTCTCGACGGGAACGCTCATCGCCGTCCTGGCGCCGAGCTTCGGTTTCCTCCTCGTCGCGCGTGTCGTGCAGGCTTCGGGAACCGCGATCATGATGCCGCTGCTGATGACGACGCTGATGACGGTCGTCCCGCCGCACGCTCGGGGCCGCATGATGGGCCGGGTCAGCATCGTGATGTCGCTCGCTCCCGCGATCGGGCCGACGCTGTCCGGGTTCCTCCTCGACACCCTCAGCTGGCGCTGGATCTTCGGCGTCGTCCTCCCGATCGCCCTGGTCTCGCTCGCGATCGGCGTCCGCTGGATCCACAACCTCGGCGAGACCCGGCGCGCGCCACTCGACGTCTTCTCCGTCGTGCTCTCGGCCTTCGGTTTCGGAGGCCTCGTGTTCGGGCTCAGCCAGATCGGCGCCGGAGGCCACGGCGGCGGGGATGCCGCGGCCGCGGCGCCCGCGTCGAACCTGCCGCTCATCATCTCCCTGTCGGTCGGGGTCGTGGCGCTCGGCGCGTTCGTGTGGCGTCAGCTCGTGCTGCAGCGCAACGACGAGGCGCTGCTCGACCTGCGCGTGTTCCGCTCGGCCAACTTCTCGCTCTCGGTGGCCCAGCTGGGCGTCATGTCCATGGCGTTCTTCGGCGCGATCACCCTGCTGCCGCTGTACATGCAGAACGTCCTCGGGCTCTCCGCGCTCGAGTCCGGGCTGATCGTCCTGCCGGGCTCTCTCGCGATGGGCATCGCCGGCCCGTTCATCGGGCGCATCTACGACCGCTGGGGCACGCGCGTGCTCCTCGTCCCCGGAGCCGTCATCGTCACCGGCATCCTGTGGAGCTTCACCACCCTCACCGAGAACACGTCGGTATGGCTGCTGCTCACGCTGCAGACGTGTCTCTCGCTCGGCCTGGCGATGTCGTTCACGCCGCTGTTCACGGCATCCCTCGGCTCTCTGCAGCCGCGGTTCTACTCGTACGGCAGCGCGATCGTCTCGACCATCCAGCAGGTCGCGGGCGCCGCGGGCATCGCTCTGCTCATCACGGTGATGGCCGCTGCCGAGGCCGGCGCCGCCGATCCGGGGACGACGGCGGCCGGCGCCGCGGGCGCGCGGGCGGCCTTCTTCGTGGCCGCGATCATCGCGTCGCCGCTGATCATCGGGGCGCTGCTCATCCGCAAGCCGGCCGACAGCCCCGAAGGCGTGCCCGCGGCGCACTGAGCCGGCCTCGCCGCCATCGCGCGAGAACGACGAAGCCGCCGGATGCGTCATGCACCGGCGGCTTCGTCGTACGCCTCGAGGCGAGGTTCAAGAGGTCGAGCAGCACCCTCCGCCGCAGCAGGAACCTGCGTCGTCGTTCGCGGTGACCAGCAGGTTCTTCTCATCGGGAACCGGCTGCAGTGTCTGAGGCTGGGGCGTGGATGCTGTGGACATATCGCCATCGTAACCCCGCAGGGGACCATGCGTCGCGGAGCGTGTCAAGCGCGTCGCAGCCGCCGTCGGCCGCGCGTAGCGTCGGCGACATGAGCACTCTCGATGGCAAGAAGATCGCATTCCTGGCAACCGACGGCTTCGAGGACAGCGAGCTGACCTCGCCGTGGCAGGCCGTCTCCGACGCGGGCGCGACCGTCGTCATGATCGCCCCCGAATCGGGCGAGATCACCGGCAAGAACGGCCACACCCAGAAGGTCGACGTCGTCACGGCGGATGCCGAGGCCGACGAGTACGACGCGCTCGTGCTTCCGGGCGGCGTCGTCAACGCCGACAACCTGCGACTCGACGCGAACGCGGTCGACTTCGCGCGCGCGTTCTTCGAACAGCACAAGCCCGTTGGCGCGATCTGCCACGCGGCGTGGATCCTGACCGAGGCCGACGTCCTCTCGGGCCGCACCCTGACGAGCTTCCCGAGCCTGCGCACCGATCTGATGAACGCCGGTGCCACCTGGGTCGACGAGGAGGTCGTCGTGGACCAGGGCCTCGTCTCGAGCCGAACGCCCGATGACCTCCCGGCCTTCAACGCGAAGGTCATCGAGGAGATCGAAGAAGGCGAGCACGCCGGCCAGACCGCGTGACCCGTCGGTCCTGAACGCCGCCGACACGGCTTCCGATCGCCCCCGCGAGCTCAGGCTCCGGGGGCGATCGCCACGCGCAGGTGGCGACCCGACCGGGCAAGCTCGATCGCGTCGTCGAGCCGGTCGAGCGGCAAGGGCGTCGAGACGAGGTCGGCGAACGGGTAGCGGCGGGTGCCCGGGGCGCGCATGAAGGCGACGGCAGCCTCGAGGTCGGCGGATGTCGGCACGCCGACCCGCAGGGTCGTTTCCGGTGAGGCTTCGCTCGCGGTACGGAAGCGCGCGCTCAGATCCGTCTCGGGCACGTGCTCGGGGGCCAGCGCAGCGCCGAAGCGCTCGGCCCGCGCGCGGACCCGCGGATCGGCTGAGGCGAGCCGCGCTCGTCCACCCCGCTCGGCGATCATGGCGGACAGCACGAGCGGATCGGCGCCGGTGCCGGCGATGGTCACGAGGAGGTCCTCCGGATCGGCGATCTCTTCCAGCCGTCGCACGAGCCCGGCCGCTCGCGCGACCGCGCCCGACACGGGGGCCAGGATGCAGGCGGGGAGCGCCTCGCCCACACGGACGATCGGCGTGCCCGTGACCAGATGCACGTGCGTCGCGAAGCCGCCCACGAGTTCGCGATGGGCTCCGATGCGCTCATGCGGTCCCACGGCGCTCACGACGCGCTCCCCGAGCTCGAGCGGAATGCCGTCCGCCGCCGCGACCGCGCCGCCGAGCGCCGCGACCCTGCCGACGAACTCACGGCCGAGGACCGTCGGCACCGGGCATTGCTCCTCACCGTCCGTGATCGCGATGTCGTCCTCGGTGATCGTGACGAGCTCGACACGGACGAGCACCTCGCCCGGCCCGAGCACGACGCCGGGCACGGCGATCGTCTCCTGGTCGCGGCCCGGCCCCATCCATGCGCGCGCCAGTGCAGCAGGACGCAGCAGCACGTCCATCGGTGCCGGGGTCGCCAGTTCCATTCGCGCCCTCTCGCCCGTGGTGACCCCCTCACTGTCGCAAAGGCCGCCGGGCCCGCGGCGCGGCGGCGCACGCCGTTTCGCGAATGTTCACCGGATGGTGGTCGGACCGCCTCCCCGGCGCCGCGGGTACGCTGGAATCCGGCGCGCGCGTGCCGGAGAGGACCACCATGAGAATCGTCGACTCGGCCGACTGGCGCGATCGCCTCACCTACGAGACGCCCTACCGCGTCGCCGACGTCATGCCGGGTGATCCCGCGAGATGCGCTGCCTGCCCCGCCGACGCCGGTGCCCATGATCGCGACCACCTGTGGGCGGTCAAGCACCGCCACCCGACCAACCACGGCGGCTTCGTCCGGTTCTACTGCGAGTCGCACGTTCCGGAGCGCAAGCAACCCGTCGCGGTCGCGACACGTTCGGCACCCGCGCGACGTGCCGCGCCCCGAGCTGCAGCGCCGCGCACTCCGAAGGCGCCCGCACCCTCGGATGTCGTCCGCGCGATGTGCCCGGACTGCTTCGTCGAGGTGTCCGCCGCGGGCGAGTGCGGCGTCTGCGGCATCCGGATCTGACCGCGTGAGCGAACCGGCCGCCGCGAACTATCCGACCGCGCTGTGGTGCCGGTCCCGCCGCGGATCGGCATTGTGCACCCGCCCGAGGGGACACGCGGGGCTGCATAACCGGCTCGGAACGTCGCAGATGTGGTCAGAGGCGCAGGCCGATCCGCCACGATGCTCGGGCAGCGGTGAGCCTGCGCAGCCGTCGCCGACACTGCCCGGCGGTTTTCCCTTCGGACGGGGACTGTGCCCCGTGTGCACGGCCTTCGTCGAATTGAGCGAGGGTCGCATCGACCGCCACGACGCCTTCCGCGGCACGACGGATGCCGCCGAGGCCGAGGCCCGGGCTCAGTGGTTCAACACCGTCGGGTGGAACTGACCGCCCGCGCCAACAGACGGTGGACTGTCAGGCGCCCGCTTCGTCGTCGCGCCACGGCAGATTGAGGTCTTCGGCGGGCACATCGACGTCGCCGACATCGTCGGGACCGCCGGTTCCCGGACGCGCACGCACGAGCTCGTCATCGACGTCCTCGTCGGGGCTGGTCGGGGCCTCGTCCTGCTTCTCACGGGTCTCGGTGTCGCTGGCCGGGCTGTAGCGCATGTCCTTGCGGACCGCCTCCGGCTCGGAGAGCGGTTCCTGGTCGGTCGCCGGGTCCTGCTGGCTCATCACGTCTCCCTCGCTGTCGGCGCGCCGATTCCGACGCTCGCGACCACGCTAGGCAGCGCCGCCGATCGCGTCAGGCGCGTTGACCAGCCGGGAGCCTCGTGCAATGATCCTCGGCCGATGCGAGCCGTATCCGATGACGATCGTCAGCGCAAGTGCGAGGTGCCCGGCGGCGCTAGCCGACACAGTGTTGTCATGAGACGAATCACGTACGCGGGCGACACGGTGATCACGACGGATGACGTTGCGGAGGCACTGGTGGAGCTCACGGCGGCGGTCGCCAATTACGGCCGCGCCGAAGCCGTGCGGATTCCGATCGTGCTCGAACCGAGCGGGCGTGTCGATGAGGCCGAACTTGTCATCGGGGTCGGCAACGACGTGCTGTCCGCCCCCATCGACTGGGACGCCGATGAACCGGACTTCTCCGAGGGGGCGGAAGACCTTCGAGCACACGAGAGCTACCCTCAGCGCCGTTCCGAGGGCGCTCACCTCTATGCCCTCGACGAAGAGGCACCCGCACAGTGGGACCCCGACCTCGAGGGCTTCCGCGACGCCTGACCTTTCGCGTCACACTGCCGTCGACCGTGCGGCGCTGACTCGCTCGATGGCGTAGCGTGGCCGAACGTGCGAGCGATGGTCATGGACAGCATCCGCGGGCCGGTGACGGTTCGCGAGGTGGCCGATCCGAGCGTCCCCGCCGACGGGGTGGTGGTGTCGGTGCGCGCCACCGGGCTCTGTCGAAGCGACTGGCACGCCTGGGCCGGCCACGACGACATCGCACTCCCCCACACCCCCGGGCATGAGTTCTCAGGTGTCATCTCCGAGGTCGGTGCGGAAGTCGCGGGCTGGCAGGTGGGTGATCGCGTCACGACGCCGTTCGTGATCGGCTGCGGTCGATGCGAGTGGTGCGCACGCGGGGACGCCCAGGTCTGCCCGCACCAGCAGCAGCCCGGCTTCACCTACGCCGGCTCGTTCGCCGAGCGGGTCGTCGTGCCGGCGGCCGACGTCAACCTCGTCGGCATCCCCGACGGCGTCTCGTTCGAAGCCGCGGCGGCGCTCGGATGCCGCTTCGCCACGGCGTACCGCGCGCTGATCGCCCGGGCGACCCTGAGCGGCGGCGAGTGGATCACGATCGTCGGCGCAGGCGGTGTCGGCCTCAGCGCCGTGATGATCGCACGTGCTCTGGGAGCGCGGGTCATCGCGGTCGACCGGTCGCCTGGCGCTTTGCAGACCGCCTCGGAGCTCGGCGCCGAACACGTCGTCGCCGCTGACGGGCAGGACGTCCCCGCCGTCGTTCACGAGCTGACGGGCGGGGGCAGCCACGTCTCGGTCGATGCGGTGGGCAGCGAGCAGACCGCATCCGATGCGATTCTGAGCCTTCGTCGTCGAGGACGTCATGTGCAGATCGGGCTGCTGCCCTCGGCATCCGGTCGTAGCGCCGCTCCCCTGGCCCGCGTCATCGCGTGGGAGCTCGACCTGCTCGGCAGCCACGGCATGGCAGCGGTGGACTACCCCGGAATGATGGCGCTGATCGGCGACGGCAGCCTGCGCCCGCAGGACCTCGTGCAGCGGGTCGTCGGACTGGAGGAAGGTGCGCGACTGTTGCCGGCCATGGACACCGCGGCAGCGGCGGGCATGACGATGATCGATCCGCGGCTGGTCTGACACACGCGATACGCGAAGACCCCGCCCGGACGCAGTGGTCACGAGCGGGGTCTTCGTCGCCGGGACTACCCGGCCGGGACTTGGTCAGCCCTGGGGCATATCAGCCCTGGGGCTTGCGGTTCTCGGCGCTGACCATCCAGGCGAGCTGCTCGAGACGCTCGAGGATCGAGTGCAGGATGTCGGCGGTCGTCGGGTCTTCCTCGTCGACCTCGTCGTGCACATCACGGCACGTGCCGATCGTCGCCTCGAGGCGCTCGGTGATCAGGTCGATGACCTCGGCGGTGTCGATCTCGCCCTGCGGGAACTCGGGCAGCGTCGTGGTCTCGGCGACGGTGTCGCTGCGGCCATCCGGGAGGGCGTGAAGCGCACGCATGCGCTCGGCGACGGTGTCGGCGAACTCGCGGGCGGCGTCGATGATCTCGTCGAGCTGGAGGTGGGTGTCGCGGAAGTTGCGTCCGACGACGTTCCAGTGCGCCTGCTTGCCCTGGAGCGACAGCTCGATGAGGTCGACGAGCACCTTCTGGGTGTTCTCGCTGAGCTTCTGCGAAGCGCGGAAGCCGCTCTCGGCGTTCTGCTCGTTCGTCAGACCGGCGCCGGCGGCGCGGCGCTTGTTACGCGTGGTGGTGGTGTTCGTGGCCATAGTGTTGCCTCCTCGAGTCGAGATGACATCCACGCTAGGCAGGGCGAGGGCGCGGCGCCCACCGGTTGATGGAACGTGCGGGGGCTGGTAACGGGTGTTCAGAAGTCTTCGTCACGAAGACCGAGTTCGAGCCAACGACGAGCGGCGACGTCTCCCTCGAGCCATCGCACGCCGAACGTCTGCGACGCACCCCACCTCGCCGAGAGCCAGTGGCGGCCCAACAGACGCCGCTCGTGCACCGTGCTTTGCAGGTGGTAAGCAAGGTACCCGGCCTCGAGCTCGCGAACCGTGTGCCATCCAGGACCGTAGTCCTCGAAGGGGAGCTCACGCGATCCATCGGGCCACACGACGGTGAACCACAACCAGCGCTGCCTCGACGGAAATCGCATCTCGCGGACGACGCTCGCCACATGACCGACGACCTGGTCTTCGATCACGAGCGCTCCGATTCGTCGGTCGTACGCCTGCAGAGTGTCATCTGTGGGCGTGTCGACACCGGGCGACCCGTCATACTGCGGATCTCCGGCGCGCTCGCGTGGCATGCCTCGATTGTGCCAGCCGTGGGCGGTGGGCTTCACCGATAGCCGCAGGGCGTCAGACGTTGAAGCGGAACTCCACGACGTCGCCGTCCTGCATGACGTAGTCCTTGCCCTCGAGGCGCGCCTTGCCCTTCGCGCGGGCCTCGGCGACCGAGCCGGTCGCGACGAGGTCCTCGAACGAGATGACCTCGGCCTTGATGAAGCCCTTCTCGAAATCGGTGTGGATGACGCCGGCAGCCTGCGGAGCCTTCCAGCCCTTGCCGATCGTCCAGGCGCGCGCTTCCTTCGGACCCGCGGTCAGGTAGGTCTGCAGGCCCAGCGTGTCGAACCCGATGCGCGCGAGCTGGTCGAGGCCCGACTCGTCCTGACCGGTCGACGCGAGCAGTTCTGCGGCTTCCTCGGGGTCGAGGTCGATGAGCTCCGACTCGATCTTCGCGTCGAGGAACACCGCCTGGGCAGGAGCGACGAGCGCGGCGAGTTCCGCCTTGCGCGCGTCATCCGTGAGAACGGCCTCGTCGACGTTGAAGACGAAGATGAAGGGCTTGGCCGTCAGCAGGCCGAGCTCCTTGATGGGTGCGAGGTCGATCTTGGAGTCGGCTCCCGACAGCAGTTCGCCGCGCTGAAGCGCATCCTGCGCAGCCTTTGCAGCCTCGAGCACGGAGGGATCGAGCTTCTTGCCGCGAACCTCCTTCTCGTAGCGCGTGATCGCCTTCTCGAGGGTCTGGAGATCGGCGAGCTGCAGCTCGGCGTTGATCGTCTCCATGTCGTTCTGCGGGTTCACGGCACCCTCGACGTGCACGACGTCGTCGTCGGCGAAGCCGCGGACAACCTGCGCGATGGCGTCGGCCTCGCGGATGTTCGCGAGGAACTGGTTGCCCAGCCCCTCACCCTCCGACGCACCGCGCACGATGCCGGCGATGTCGACGAACGACACCGCGGCGGGAAGGATGCGCTCGGAGTGGAAGATCTCGGCCAGCACCTTCAGGCGCGGGTCGGGGAGGTTCACCACGCCGACGTTCGGCTCGATCGTCGCGAACGGGTAGTTCGCCGCGAGAACCTGGTTCTTGGTCAGGGCGTTGAAGAGGGTCGACTTGCCGACGTTGGGCAGTCCTACGATTCCGATGGTGAGAGCCACGGGCATCCAGTCTACGTGGCCCACCGACATCGCCTCCGACCGATCCGGATCGCCCGGCTCGGCGGCGCGCCTCCCTTCTCGTCCTCCGGACACGGGTGACGCTTGTCCCGTGGCACTGGACTTCACCGCGATCGACTTCGAGACGGCGAACTCCTCCAGTGCATCCGCATGCTCTGTCGGCCTGGTTCGCGTCCGCGACGGTGAGGTCGTCGCCTCCGACGGCTGGTTGATTCGCCCGCCCTCGGGCCACGACCGCTTCTTCGACATCAACGTCTCCATCCACGGCATCACCGCCGACGCGGTGCACCATGCCCCCGGCTGGGTAGCGCAACTCCCCCGGCTTCTCGAGTTCATCGGTGACGACGTGCTCGTGGCCCACAACGCGGGTTTCGACATGGCAGTGCTGCGCCGCGCGTGCGAGGCCACGGATACCGCGCTCCCGGCGATCCGCTCGGTGTGCAGCGTGCAGCTGGCGCGGAAGACGTATCAGCTCGATTCCTACCGGCTGCCGCTCGTTGCTGCTGCCGTCGGGTTCCTCGACTTCGCGCATCACGATGCCCTCGCGGACGCGCTCGCCTGCGCACACATCACCATCGACGCGGCTCGCCGGGCCGGCGCGCACGACCTCGTCGAACTAGCGATGCTGCTGGGGGTGCGCGTGCCCGAGCACGAGCCGATCGGGGGTTCGCTGCTCAGCCCGGCCTGACGGGGTCGCTGGTCGTCCGCGGGTCTGTGGAAGGTTCCGGCACGATGTCGGAGGTCCATGACATGATTCGAACATGCATTCGAATGGCGGGCTTGGTAGCGGGATGGGCAGCGACGCAGACGTCGACACACTCGCTCAGCTGGTCGCGGATGCCGAGGGCATAGCGGATGCCGCGCGCGCGGCACAGGTCCGGGAGGTTCGTCTCCTCGCTGCCGCCGGCCAGCTGGCCGAGTCCCAGTCCGCGGGAGCACCGGAGAAGGTCAAGGCGCGCGAGATGGCTCTGCGCGGCATCGCGGCGGAGCTGGCCGGAGTGTTCGTGGCGACCGACCGGACCCTGCAGCGTCGCATCGACGAAGCCCGCGATCTGGTCGAGAACTACCCCGTGACGATGGCGGCCTGGGAGGCCGGACGCATCGTCCGCGGGCACGTGCGGGTGATCCACGAGATCGGATGCATCGTGCCCGCGGGAGATCGCGCGGAGTTCGAACGCGTCGCGATCGAGCGCTGCGAGGGCGAGAGACCCAACCGGGTGCGGGACGCGCTGCGGATGATCGCCGAGCGCATTCACCCGCGGACGTTCACCGAGCGGCACGAGGAAGCAGCGGCGGGGCGGGGCGTGTGGGTGCAGCCCGGGGCGGATGGGATGTCCGACCTGATCGCGACCTTGCCGACGGTGATCGCGGACGGGATCGTGGACCGGCTGACGCGGCAGGCGCGGGAGATCATCACCGCGCGAGCCCAGGCTGATGCGCCTGGCACGCCTGACACTCGAGCCGACGCGAACGGCGCTTTACCCGATGCCGACACGACGATTCGCGACGGGTCGTCGTTCATCGACGATGCCCGCACGATCGACCAGGTTCGCGCCGACGTGTTCTCCGACCTGCTCCTCGCCGGGACACCGGCCCTCGATCCCACCGGCACCGGCGACGGCGGCGGAACACTGGGCGCGATCCGGGCACACGTGCAGGTGGCCCTGTCGGCACTCACGCTGATGGGTCAAGATGAAGGGCCCGCGGATCTGGCGGGACGCTCGCCCATCGACGCCGCCACCGCACGCGAACTCGCCGGCAACGCAACCTCGTGGGACCGGCTGCTGACCGATCCGGTCACCGGGACGGTGCTCGAGTGCGACAGCTACCGGCCCACCGCCGCGATGGTGCGACTGCTGCGGGCCCGCGATCGGCACTGCCGGTTCCCCGGATGCCGGCAACCCACGATCCGGTGCGAACTCGACCACACGATCGCCGCATCCGACGGTGGAGCGACACACGTGTGCAACCTCGCGAACCTCTGCAAACGCCATCACGACGTCAAACACCACACCCGATGGCGAGTCCAACAGCTCCCGGGCGGGAGGCTGATCTGGACCTCACCCACCGGACGGGTCTACCGCGAAGACGCACCACCACCACTCGTCGCATTCACCGTCGCGGCTCCACCCGGACCGGGGCTTCCACCGTTCTGACGAGTTCGCCCTTCGGTTGGCGCTGGTCGTGGGTTCGGCGTGCACGGACCGGGTTCGGCCTGCGCTCGCTGGCGCACTCGCGCGTACGCAGCTCGCCGTTTCGCCGGTACCGGTCACCGATTGAGCGTGCACAGACCCACCCGACCCCGGCTTCCACGGTTCTGACGAGTCCATCGTTCGGTTCGCCCTGGTCGCCTGCTCAGCGCGGCCGATTGATGATTCCATGTCAGCGCCGCGCGCGGGAGTGCGGGACTACGCGCCATCACCCGGCGACGCCTGCGTGCGCGGCCACGGTGCCCACCCGTCCGCCGCGGTGCGGAGCACCTCCGCGGCGCTCGACAGCCGCTGCACCGGAAAGTCCTCCACGCGCGATTGGCCGGATCGGCTGCCCTCGGGGAATGTGAACGCGTGCTCCACCGGAAGCTCGGCGCCGGGCACGATAGCCTCGCGGAAGTTCCCCGTCACGACCGCGAAGACCTGCTCCTCGAGTTCGTCTGCGACAGACCGCCATTCCTCGTCACATGCGTCGCACCCGCAATGGGGGTAGTGAGCGTCATGCAGCAGTCCCGAGTGCACCGAGAGACCCGGATACGCATCGAAAACGAAAGTCACCGATGCGCACTGCGGGTCGGCGGGCTGCAGGCGCACCGCACGGAGCACAGCGAAAGAGCTCGGTCTGTTCAGATCTGAGGCGACCTCAACACCCTCCTCGACGTCGACCTCGAATGTCTCGCTTAGGTGAGCGATGAGCGCATCGCCGACAGCATGCAGCGGCGCGAAGCGCTCCGGGTGCGTGTCGACCGAATAGGCGTCTTCTGGAGGCGATACCGGCCAACGTCTGCCGTACTCGATGACCGCGCCGTCGGCATCGCGGAACGCCGGCGTGTCGATAGTCGGGCGCACGTAGCCTCTCATGCCGACATCCTGCCGCACCGTCCGCTCCGGGCGCGGAGAGAGCCGCGCCGGACGCCCTGCCTCCGGGCGATGTCGGAGCCACCCGGCATCCTGGACACATGGACGCCGCTCTCGTCTTCATCCTCATCGTCGTCGCCGCGATCGCCGCCGCGGGTGGCTGGTTCGCGGGCTCCGCGCGCGCCTCACGCGAGGGAGCAGCCGACCGAGTCCGTCTCGAGGCTCGCGCGGCCGTCGCTGAGGCCGAGCGCGACGCCCACGCCGAGCAACTGGAACGACAGCGCGAGCTGCAGCGCGAGCTGGGAACCCAGGCGCGGCTCGACCAGGCCGCTCGCGACGAACGCGAACGCCGCGAGCAGGCGGTCTTGCGAGCGCTCGCCCCCGTCCAGGAGTCGCTGCAGGCGATGCAGGCCAAGGTCGAGCTCCTCGAACGCGAACGCAGCGAGCAGTTCGGTTCGGTCGCGGAGCAGCTGCGACTCGGACGCGAGACCGACGAGGCGCTGCGTTCGACGACGGAGTCGCTCGCCGGCGCCCTGCGCTCGAGCGCGGCCCGTGGCGTCTGGGGCGAGACGCAGCTGCGACGCATCGTCGAGTCCGCCGGCCTCACCCGCTACGTCGACTTCGAGCTGCAGTCCAGCATCTCGTCCGACAGCGGCGCGGGGCGCCCCGACCTGATCGTCCGTCTCCCCGGCGACAAGGCGCTCGCGGTCGACGCGAAGGTGCCGCTCGACTCGTATCTCGAGGCGAGCGCGATACCCGTCACCGCGCAGGGTGAGGAGGCGCGACGCCGCAAAGCGTTGCTGACGGCGCACGTCAAGGCGGTGCGCGCCCACGTGGACGCCCTCGCGAAGAAGGCCTACTGGCAGGGCCTGAGCTCGAGTCCCGAGTTCGTCGTCTGCTTCATCCCGAGCGAATCGCTTCTCGCGGCGGCGCTCGACGAAGACCCCGCGCTGCTCGACTACGCCTTCAGCCGGCGCGTCGCACTCGCGTCACCGGTCAACCTGTGGGCGGTGCTGAAGACCGTGGCATACACGTGGACCCAGCAAGACGTCTCCGACGAGGCCCGGCGCCTGTTCGACCTCGGCAACGAGCTGTACCAGCGTCTCGGAGGGCTTGCCTCCCACGCCGGCGACCTGCGCCGTGCGATCGAGCGGACGGTCGAGTCCTACAACAAGTTCGTGGGGACGCTCGAGAGCAGGGTGCTCGTGACGGCGCGGAAGTTCCCGGGCATCGACGAGACACGGCTCGAGGCAACGAGCGCGCCGAGCCCGATCGAGACGTCGACGCGGATGACGACGGCTCCCGAGCTGCTCAGCGCGGACGTCGGCGAGCTTCGCGAACGGCTGTGACGCGTCGGCGGAGGGGAAGGGAGGCGAGCTGTCCGGTCAGGCCGGGAACATGTTGACGAGGCCGACGACGGCGACGGAGACGGCGAGGAAGGCGCCGATCATCCACCAGGCACTCATCTGATGTCCCTCGGGGTGGCGCCGACGCAGCAGCACGTCCGGACGTCGAGCGGGGTCGATCGTCACCGCGACCTGGCCGGTCGGCGGGTTGTTTGCTGTCATCGACATGGTTCTCCCGGGTGCTGACGTAAGGGTGGTCATCGCCGTTGATACCGCTGCCATTCTGACAGAGCCTTGCTGGGAGCATCAGTGGTTGACACGCAGTCGTGTCGTGATAGTTACCCGCCCGAGTTCAGAGCCACTTGGATGTGAGGTGCTCCGAGGTGATCCGACGCAGCGTCCCCGACGCGCCGCGCAGCACCACGCTCTCGGTGTACACGTAGTCGCCTTCGCGCCGAACGCCCCCGACGAGCTCGCCGTTGGTCACACCGGTCGCCACGAAGATCGCGTTCTTGCCGCGGACGAGATCGTCGGCCTCGTAGACGTGACCGTCGAGGTTGAGCCCGGCGTCGATGCCGCGCTGCTTCTCGTCGTCGTCGCGCGCCCACAACCGGCCCTGGATGTGACCGCCGAGGGCCTTGATGGCGCACGCGGTGACGATGCCCTCCGGGCTGCCGCCGACACCCACGCACATGTCCGTGCGCGCGTTGTGCCGGGCCGCGTTGATCCCACCCGCGACGTCGCCGTCGCTCATCAGCCGCGTGCCCGCGCCGGCATCCCGGATCTCCTGGATCAGCTGCGCGTGACGCGGACGGTTCAGGACCGAGACCACCAGTTCATCGACAGGCTTGCCGAGAGCCTTCGCGAGCCGCCGGATGTTCTCGGCGATGGGCAGTCGGATGTCGACGACGCCGACACCCGCAGGGCCGGTGACGAGCTTGTCCATGTAGAACACCGACGAGGCGTCGAGCATCGCTCCCCGGTCGGCGACCGCGATGACCGAGAGCGCGTTGTTGCGCCCCTCCGCGGTGAGGGTCGTGCCGTCGATCGGATCCACGGCGATGTCGGCCTGGGGCCCGCGACCGGTGCCGACCTTCTCGCCGTTGAAGAGCATGGGTGCGGCATCCTTCTCACCCTCGCCGATGACGATCACGCCGTCGAAGTTGACCGTCGTGAGGAACGCGCGCATGGCGTCGACGGCCGCCCCGTCGGCGAGTTCCTTCTGCCCGCGGCCGATGAACGGCACCGAACGGATCGCCGCCGCCTCTGTCGCGCGCACGAGCTCGAGCGCGAGGTTTCGATCGGGATGCAGCGGACTCATGTCGGCGGTCAAACTCACCATGCGCCACAGCATAGGTGCGGGCAGGCGCGGGGATCCGCCGCTTTCGGCCGCGCGCCCACGAAGGAATCGGGATTCTTAACGAATCCGTACATCCAGCCGCGTCGCGAACACGTGACAACAAGCAGCGTCGTTTCTCCGGCCGCCCCGCGGACGGCGAGAGCGGCCTTCGATAAAGTGGGCTCGGTAACACCGCCGATTTGAGGAGCTCTCATGCCCATCGCCACCCCCGAACAGTACGCAGAGATGCTGGATCGCGCGAAGGCCGGTGGTTTCGCCTACCCCGCCATCAACGCCGCCAGCTCGCAGTCCATCAACGCCGTTCTTCAGGGCCTGACCGAGGCCGGCTCCGACGGCATCATCCAGGTCACGACCGGTGGCGCCGACTACTTCGCCGGACACACCGTCAAGGGCCGCGCGACCGGTGCGCTCGCCTTCGCGAAGTTCGCCCACGAGGTCGCCAAGAACTACCCCGTCACGGTCGCGCTCCACACCGACCACTGCCCGAAGCCCGCCCTCGACGACTTCCTGCTGCCACTCATCTCGGCATCGGAGGAGGCCGTCGCCGACGGCGGTCAGCCGATCTTCCAGTCGCACATGTGGGACGGCTCGGCCGTGCCGCTCGCCGAGAACATCGAGATCGCCAAGGAGCTGCTTCCCCGCATCAAGGCGATCCGCGCGATCCTCGAGGTCGAGATCGGCGTCGTCGGCGGCGAAGAGGACGGCGTGCAGCACGAGGGCTCGAACGACGCCCTCTACACCACGACCGGTGACGTCTCGCAGGTCGTCGAGGCTCTCGGGCTCGGTGACCAGGGCCGCTGGATCGCCGCTCTCACCTTCGGCAACGTCCACGGCGTCTACAAGCCGGGCAACGTCAAGCTCAAGCCCGAGCTGCTCGGCGAGATCCAGGCCGGCATCGCGTCGAAGTTCGGCACCGGCGAGAAGCCCCTCGACCTCGTCTTCCACGGCGGCAGCGGCTCGACCGACGAGGAGATCGCCCTCGCCGTCGCGAACGGTGTCGTGAAGATGAACATCGACACCGACACGCAGTACGCGTTCACGCGCTCGGTGGCCGGGTTCATGTTCCAGAACTACGACGGCGTCCTGAAGGTCGACGGCGAGGTCGGCAACAAGAAGGCTTACGACCCGCGCGCCTGGGGCAAGAAGGCCGAGTCGGCGATGGCCGCTCGCGTCGTCGAGGCGACCCGCCAGCTCGGCTCGTTCGGCCAGTCCCAGAGCTGACCGCCGGCCACACGGAACGGCGCCCCGCGGATTCGTTCGCGGGGCGCCGTTCTGTCGTTCTCGGGTGCGCGTCAGCGGCTGGTCGAGAACCCGTCGAGCACAGCCGGGTCGGACAGCAGCGGCACCGCCAGCAGCAGGCTCACGATGATGAATGTCACGATCGCGCCGACGAGCGGGATCCACCACGACAGCCGCCGCAGCGACAGCGACCACCACGACAGCACCGCGGTCAGCAGCCACCCCGCGCCGTAGACGACGGCGGCGGCGATGCCCCACGCCCGTCCGCCCGCCGGGTCCGCGAGCGTCCCGTCGATACCAGCCATGTCCATCCACGTCTGCGCGAAGCCCGTGAAGTCGACCAGCTGCGGGATGGCTCCGAGCACCGTCACCAGGCCGTACGCGAGCAGCGCGACCGTGATGATCCGGTCGGCGAGCCGCGTGGGGCGCGCAGCCGACGTGGTCGGGCGCGGCGAGGGAAGCTGCTGTCGTGCGGACTCATGGGGACGGGGTGCCGCTGAGCCGGCCGGCACCTGCGCCGTCTCGACCACATCGGGGTGCGGTGCTTCCCCGCCCAGTGCCGCGATGCGGGCGCGTTGCTCCTCGGGGGTGGCGTACTCGCCGTACTGCGGGCGCGGACGTTCCTGCTCGCTCATGACCGCCCCCGTCCGCCGCGTGCGCGGGCGTCCTGCTTCCCGGCGGCATCCGTGCGCAGCTCCTTCGGCAGGGAGAACATGAGGTCTTCCTCGGCCGTTCGGATCTCGTCGACATCGGCGTAACCGGCATCCGCGAGACTGGAGAGCACCTGCTGCACGAGCACCTCGGGTACCGAAGCGCCGCTCGTGACCCCGACCGTCCGGACGCCGTCGAGCCACTCCTGCCGGATCTCATCGGCATAGTCGACGCGGTACGCGGCGCGAGCGCCGTACTCGAGCGCGACCTCGACGAGCCTCACACTGTTGGACGAGTTCGCCGACCCCACGACGATCACCAGGTCGGTTTCGGCGGCGATCTTCTTGATGGCGACCTGGCGGTTCTGGGTCGCGTAGCAGATGTCGTCCGAGGGCGGATCCTGCAGTTCGGGGAACCGCACGCGCAGCCGCCGAACGGTCTCCATCGTCTCGTCGACGGAGAGCGTGGTCTGCGAGAGCCAGACGACCCGCGACGGGTCGCGCACCTCGACGGTGTCTGCGTGTTCGGGCGACGTCACGATCGTGATGTGCTCGGGCGCCTCGCCGGCGGTCCCCTCGACCTCCTCGTGCCCCTCGTGGCCGATCAGCAGGATCTCGCGGTCGTCGCGCGCGAACCTCACGGCCTCACGGTGCACCTTGGTCACGAGCGGGCAGGTCGCGTCGATCGCCTGCAGCCCCCGATCGGACGCCGCCGAGACCACCGCGGGAGACACCCCGTGCGCGCTGAAGACGACGTGCGCGCCCTCGGGCACCGCGTCGACCTCGTCGACGAAGACGGCGCCGCGCTCCTCGAGCTCGCGCACGACGTGGATGTTGTGCACGATCTGCTTGCGCACGTAGACGGGCGCACCGAAGCGTTCCAGCGCCTTCTCGACCGCGACGACGGCGCGGTCGACTCCGGCGCAGTATCCTCGCGGAGCTGCCAGGAGCACCCGCTTGGCGGCGCCCACAGGGATATCCTGGAGACGGCCGTGACGCCCCGGCACGCGGGGAACGGGCAGCCGGACGGCGGGAGTGCTCACTCCTCGATTCTACGAGGCGCATCCTGCCAGCCGCTCGGAACCGGCCGTGAGGAGCCCCATGCCGTCGTTCGAGACCGCGCCCGATCAGACGCCGCCGCCGGATGCCGTCCATCCTCGCGATTCGTCGCCGCAGACGCCGACCTCGATCTCGCGGCTCAACGAGACCATCCGCGACTTCGTGCAGCGGTGGAACGCCGTGTGGGTCGAGGGCGAGATCACCTCCTGGAACCTCCGCGGCGGTCATGTCTTCGGCCGCCTGAAGGACGCCGAAGCGGATGCCGCGCTCTCGTTCCGCCTCTGGTCGAGCACCCTGCAGCGCCTCGGCTCGAGCCCGCAGGTCGGCGACCGCGTCGTCGCGTGCGTCAAGAGCGACTACTTCGTGAAGTCTGGCGACTTCTCGTTCACGGTGTCGGCCATGCGACCGACAGGTCTCGGCGATCAGCTCGTCCAGCTCGAGCGTCTACGCGCGAAGCTGCGGGCGGAAGGTCTGTTCGATCCGTCCCGCAAGCAGAGCCTGCCGTTCCTCCCCCACATGATCGGCCTGATCACGGGTGAGCGCAGCGACGCGGAACGCGACGTGCACCGCAACGCCGAGCTGCGCTGGCCGCACGTCGCCTTCCGCACGGTGCACGCGGCGGTGCAGGGCGATCGGTGCGTTCCCGAGACGATCGCGGCTCTGCGCGCCCTCGACGCCGACCCGGAGGTCGATGTGATCGTCATCGCGCGCGGCGGCGGCGACCCGCAGACGCTCCTCGGTTTCAGCGACGAGAGGCTGCTGCGGGCCGTGGCCGCGGCGACGACGCCGGTGGTGTCGGCGATCGGCCACGAGAACGACCATCCGCTCCTCGACGACGTCGCCGACCTCCGCGCGTCGACGCCGACGGATGCCGCCAAGCGGGTCGTGCCCGACGTCGTGGAGCAGCGCGCGCTCGTCGAGCAGCTGCGCAGCCGCGCCCGTACGCGCCTCACGCAGCGCGTCTCGCACGATCTCGCGCAGCTCGAGCAACTGCGATCGCGGCCGGTGCTGCGCAATCCGGAGTCGCTCATGACGACCCGCGCGCACGAATTGCACGTCCTCACGGCGCGCGGTCGAGACGTCGTGACGCGCCGCATGGATGCCGCGGGCCACGACATCGCCCGGCTCCGCGCCACACTCCGGGCGCTCTCGCCGGGCGCCACACTCGACCGTGGCTACGCCATCGCTCATCTCGATGCGGGAGTCATCATCCGAGACGCCGCGCAGGCCCCGGCGGGCTCGCACGTCACCGTCACCGTCGGCCGCGGCGCGTTCGCGGCGCGCTCCGAAGGCGTCGTCGACGACGGGGCCGCGCCCGCTGAGGCGGCGGGCGCACCGGCGGACCCGTCCTAGAATGGCTGACATGACTCCGCCGGCCGAAGGGCTCTCCGCCGACGTCGAGACCCTCAGCTTCGAACAGGCGCGCGACGAGCTCGTGCGCGTCGTTGCCGAGCTCGAACAAGGTGCGCCGACTCTCGAGCAGTCGCTCGCCCTGTGGACGCGCGGCGAGCAGCTCGCCGCACGATGCGAGGAATGGCTGCTCGGCGCCAAGCGCCGGCTCGACGAAGCGCGCGCCACGCGCGCGGACGACGCGTGATGGCCAAGGGGCCCCGCGTCGTCGCGGAGCTCGGCCGCCCCGAGACGCCCGACGAGACCGCCGCCCGCAAGGCGGCGTCGTCGCAGGTCTACCGCTCGAGCCAGAACGTGCGGAACCTGCTCGCCGCCCTCATCGTCACGGTGGCCGTCGTCGCGGTCATCGTGTTCGCCGTGCCGCGCGGCTCGGTCCCCGAACAGCCCGGCATCGACGTCGCCGCGGTCGCGACGGATGTCGGCTCCGGCATCGGTCGCCAGCTCGTGGCTCCCGAGGTGCCGGAAGCGTGGCGCGTGAACAAGGCGGAGCTCGCCGGCGACGACGTCCAGACCTGGGAGATCGTCTACGCGCCCGCCAGCGGATACGTCAACGTGCAGCAGGCGTTCGACGCCGATGCCGGCTGGGCGTCGCGGCAGGTCAGCGGCTCGCGCACGACGTCGACCGAGACCATCGACGGCGTGTCGTGGGAGGTCTTCGAGATCCCCGATCCCGCGCGCGCCGGGAACATCTCGTTTGCCCTGACGACCCAGGCGGGAGCCGACACCATCCTCGTCTACGGCGGCGGGGCCATCGACGCCGAGACCGTGCGCACCGCTGCGCGCGGCCTCGCGACCCAGATCGTCGAACTGCAGGAGGAGACACCATGACGTCGACCGCGGCCGCTCCGGCATCCCCCACGCCCCAGGAAGCCTGGGACGAGATGCGCGCGGGAAACATCCGATTCGTCGAAGGCACTCCGCGCCACCCCCGGCAGGACGTCGAGCGCCGCCACGAGATCGCCGGCTCGCAGACTCCGCGCGCCGCGCTCTTCGGCTGCTCCGACTCGCGCCTCGCGGCCGAGATCATCTTCGACGAGGGCCTCGGCGACCTCTTCGTGATCCGCAACGCCGGTCAGGTCATCTCCGACTCGGTCGTCGGCAGCCTCGAGTACGCCGTCGCCGTGCTGAACGTGCCGCTGATCGTCGTCCTCGCGCACGACGCCTGCGGCGCCGTGCGTGCCGCGATCGACAGCACGGGCATCGACGCTCCCCCGCTGCCGCCGCTCATCTGGCGTCAGATCTCCCCCATCGTGCCCGCCGTGCGCCGCGTCCTGCGGGCAGGAGCCGACGCCGGCGTCACCGCCGAGAACGTGGACGCCGAGGTCGTGGGCCGGGAGCACCTGCGCGACACGGTCGGTCAGCTGCTCCACGCGTCCGAGCTCATCAGCACCGCCGTCGCCGAGGGCCGACTGGCCATCATCGGAGCGAACTACCGCCTCGGCGAAGGCGCCGCTGAGGCTTCCATCATCCTCGGCGACGTCCACGACGACGCCGCATCCTGACGACATCCCACCGAGAGAGGAACAACGACGTGACCGACATCGAGTACCGCATCGAGCACGACACCATGGGAGAGGTCCGCGTCCCGAAGGACGCCCTCTACGCCGCGCAGACCCAGCGCGCGGTCGAGAACTTCCCGATCTCGGGCTCGGGGCTCGAGTCGAGCCAGATCGCCGCACTCGCGCGGATCAAGAAGGCCGCCGCGCTCGCCAACAAGGAGCTCGGCACGCTCGACCCCGCCATCGCCGATGCGATCGCCGGAGCAGCCGATGAGGTCGTCACCGGGCGCTACGACGCGCACTTCCCCGTCGACACGTACCAGACCGGTTCCGGCACGTCGTCGAACATGAACATGAACGAGGTGCTGGCCACCCTCGCGACCCGCGCGCTCGGCAGCACGGTGCACCCGAACGACCACGTCAACGCGTCGCAGTCGTCGAACGACGTCTTCCCGACGTCGGTGCACATCGCCGTGACCCAGGCGCTCATCGACGACCTCATCCCCTCCCTCGACCACCTGGCGGTCGCCTTCGAGACGAAGGCCGAGGAGTGGAAGGACGTCGTGAAGTCAGGTCGTACGCACCTCATGGATGCCACGCCCGTGACCCTCGGTCAGGAGTTCGGCGGCTACGCACGCCAGATGCGCCTCGGCATCGAGCGCGTCCAGGCCGTGCTGCCCCGCGTCGGCGAGGTCCCCCTCGGCGGCACCGCCGTCGGGACGGGCATCAACACGCCCCTCGGCTTCCCGCAGAAGGTCATCGAGCTGCTCGCGGCCGAGACCGAGCTTCCGATCACCGAGGCGAAGGACCACTTCGAGGCGCAGGCCAACCGAGACGGCCTCGTCGAGGCGTCCGGCGCCCTGCGCACGATCGCGGTATCGCTGACGAAGATCAACAACGACATCCGCTGGATGGGCTCGGGCCCGAACACCGGTCTCGGTGAGCTCCACATCCCCGACCTCCAGCCCGGCTCGTCCATCATGCCCGGCAAGGTCAACCCGGTCGTTCCCGAAGCCGTGCTGATGGTGTCGGCCCGGGTCATCGGCAACGACGCGACGGTCGCGTGGGCCGGGGCATCCGGCTCGTTCGAGCTGAACGTCGCCATCCCGGTGATGGGCACGGCGCTGCTCGAGTCGATCCGCCTGCTCTCGAACGCCGTGCGCGTGCTCGCCGACAAGACGGTGGCCGGTCTGCAGGCCAACGTCGAACGCGCCGCCGCGTTCGCAGGCATGTCGCCGTCGATCGTCACCCCGCTGAACAAGCTCATCGGGTACGAGGCCGCGGCGAAGATCGCCAAGCACTCCGTCGCCAAGGGCATCACGGTCCGCGAGGCCGTGATCGACCTCGGATACGTCGAGCGGGGCGAGCTGACCGAGGCGCAGCTCGACGAGAAGCTCGACCTGCTCTCGATGACGCACCCTGGTTGATAATCGGAGGGTGAACCCGTCGCGGTCGGAAGCCCGGCGCGCACGCATCCTGGGGATCGTCCTCGCGATCGTGTGCGCCGGCTTCGTCGTCGCCGCGATCGGCTCGCTGCTGGTGTTCCTGCTGCTCGGAGTCGAGCTCCCCTGGGCGGCTGTTCTGGTCTTCGCCGTCGCCGGCGCCGGCACTCTTGTGACGGTATGGCTCGTCGGCTGGCCGCTCCTGGCCACCCCGCCGCGCGAGGCGGCGGCTCAGGACGCCTTCGACGCGGCGGTCGAGGCCCAACGACGTCTGCTCGACGACGTGCGTCACGAGCTCAAGACACCGATCGCCATCGTGAGGGGGCACCTCGAACTCGTCGATGCCGATGACCCGGCGGATGTCGACGCCGTCCGCGAGATCTCGATCGGCGAACTCGATCGCATGACCCGCCTCATCGGTGACATCGATCTCTTGGCTTCGGTCGAGGGCGAGCGGTTCGCCCTCGACGAGGTCGACATCGAGAGCCTGACCCAGCGCGTGGTCGACCTCGTCACCGTCATCCCCGGGCACGATTGGGCCGTCGAATCGACGCAGCGCGGGATCATCCACGGCGACGCCGACCGCCTGCTCCAGGCATGGCTGCAGCTGGCCGACAACGCCGCCAAGCACACCCCGGTGGGAACCGCGATCGAGCTCGGCAGCGGCATTTACGCGGGCGCCTTCCACCTCTGGGTGCGCGACCACGGCCCCGGCATCCCGCCCGCGGCCCGGCATCGCATCTTCCGCAGATTCGATCGCGGCGGTCGCCGGCGGTCGGTCGGCGGCTCGGGTCTCGGCCTCGCCATCGTCGATGCGATCGCCAAGGGCCACGGCGGTTCCTGCACGGTCACGGAGACCGCGGGCGGCGGCGCTACCTTCACCATCACGATCCCGCTCCGCTCGGCCCGGCGCCTCCCTGCGCCGGTGCGGGCCGACGAGGTCGTCCTCCAGCGCAAGGAGATCGGATGACCCGCATCCTGCTCGTCGACGACGAGCCCCACATCATCGGCCTCCTGGAGCGTGCGGTACGCACCGCCGACATGGAGCCGCTCGTCGCCGAGGACGGTGAGACGGCGCTCGACCTGCTCGAGGGCGAGGATATCGACCTCGTCATCCTCGACGTCGGGCTTCCGGGAATCGACGGGTTCGAGGTACTGCGCCGCCTCCGCGCGTCCGGATCGGCCGTGCCCGTCATCATGCTCACCGCTCGGAGCGGAACGAACGACACCGTCGAAGGGTTGGATGCGGGGGCGAGCGACTACGTGTCCAAGCCGTTCGTCGTCGCCGAACTCCTCGCCCGGGTACGCTCGCGGCTGCGCGAGAGCGCGGGCCCGACGACCATGATCACCCGCGACGGCGTCAGCCTCGACATGCTGACCCGGCGTGCCACCGTCGACGGCCGCGACATCGATCTCTCCGCACGGGAGTTCGCGCTCGCCGAGCAGTTCCTCCGCCATGCCGGCGAGGTGCTCAGCCGCGAGACGCTGCTGAGCCGCGTCTGGGAGCTCGACTTCGACCCCGGATCGAACGTGGTCGACGTCTACGTGCGCTATCTGCGGGGCAAGGTCGGCGCCTCGCGCATCGTCACGGTACGCGGTGAGGGGTACCGCTGGGATTGAGGTCGGCCCCGGTCTTCCCGAGGCCGACCTCATCCGGGATCAGCTGAGTTCGCCCGCCTCGAGCAGATCCGTCACGAGCGCCGCGATCGCCGACCGCTCCGAGCGCGTGAGCGTCACGTGGCCGAACAGGTCGTGGCCTTTGAGCGTCTCGATCACGGAGGCGATGCCGTCGTGCCGTCCGACGCGCAGGTTGTCGCGCTGGCCGACGTCGTGGGTGAGGACGACGCGGGAGTTCTGACCGATGCGACTGAGGACCGTCAGCAGCACATTGCGCTCGAGCGACTGAGCCTCGTCGACGATGACGAAGGCATCGTGCAGCGAGCGACCGCGGATGTGCGTCAGCGGCAGCACCTCGAGCAGCCCGCGCGCGATGATCTCCTCGACCACGTTGCCCGAGACGACCGACCCCAGGGTGTCGAAGATGGCCTGACCCCAGGGGTTCATCTTCTCCTGGGCGTCGCCGGGAAGGTAGCCGAGCTCCTGACCGCCGACGGCGAAAAGCGGACGGAAGACGATGATCTTGCGCTGCTGCTGCCGTTCGAGCACCGACTCGAGGGCAGCGCACAGCGCGAGCGCTGACTTGCCCGTGCCCGCGCGACCGCCGAGCGAGACGATGCCGACATCCGGGTCGAGCAGGAGATCGATCGCGATCCGCTGCTCCGCCGAGCGTCCGTGCAGTCCAAAGACGTCACGATCGCCCCGCACGAGGCGGAACGAGCCCGGGCCCGTCACGCGCCCGAGGGCAGACCCCCGCTCGGAGTGGATGACGAGCCCGGTGTTGACCGGGACGCCGCGCACCTCGTCGCTCGTGGCGACCTCGCTCTCGTAGAGATCACTCATCTCGTCGCCGGAGAGGTCGATGTTCGCGATGCCGGTCCATCCGGAGTCCACGGCCTGCTCGGCGAGGTACTCCTCCGCGCTGATGCCCAGCGAAGCCGCCTTGACCCGCATCGGCAGGTCTTTCGAGACGACCGTGACCGGCTGCCCCTCCTGAGCGAGGTGCATCGCGACGGCGAGGATGCGCGTGTCGTTGTCACCCAGCCGCATCCCGGCGGGGAGCACCGAGGGGTCGGTGTTCGTCAGCTCCACCCGCAGGGTGCCGCCCTCGCCGACGGGAACGGGGAAGTCGAGCCGGCCGTGCTCGACCCGCAGGTCGTCGAGGTGGCGCAGCGCCTGGCGGGCGAAATAGCCGATCTCGGGATCGTGCCGCTTGCCCTCGAGCTCGGTGACAACCACGACGGGGACGACGACCGAATGCTCGGCGAAGCGGAACAATGCTCGCGGATCACTCAGCAGGACCGACGTGTCCAGCACGTAGGTGCGCAGCTCCTGGTCGAGCTCGTCACCTCCGCCGTGGATGACGCGACGCTGCTGCTCTGTTGCTCGTGCGGCCACAACCCACTCCCCGCCTCGGGTGTCTCACCCGATTCACACGAGTCGACCAGGGGTCACGAGTCGTGAGAAGGCCGACTCGAACGGGCGCCGTGCCCGTTGCGATGACAGTACGGTGGGCGACCGGCAGCCCGCCAGCGCGACACGCCCGCGGAGGTTTCGCGAACGTGAACTCTGCGTGCCGTGCTTGGCGCGTCAGCCGCCGAAGCGGCGGTCGCGCGTCGCGAAGTCGCGAATCGCGCGCAGGAAGTCCACTTCACGCAGGTCGGGTCCGAGCGCCTCGACGAAGTAGAACTCGCTGTGCGCCGACTGCCAGAGCAGGAAGTCGCTGAGGCGCTGCTCGCCGGAGGTGCGGATGACGAGATCGGGGTCGGCCTGGCCACCGGTGTAGAGGTGCTCGCCGATCTGCTCGGGCGTCAGACTCTCCGCGAGCTCCTCCATAGATCCGCCGCGCTCGTGGTGGCTCGTGATGATGCTCCGCACCGCATCCACGATCTCGCCCCGCCCGCCGTAACCCACGGCGAGGTTGACGTGCAGACCGGTGTTCTCGCGCGTGCGGTCCTCCGCCTTGGCGAGCACGCGGGCGAGATCCTCGGGCAGCTGGCCCGCGCGGCCCACGTGCTGCACGCGCCACCCCGGCTCGCTCGAGAGCGTCTCGGCCAGCTCGGCGATGATCTCGAGCAGGTCGGCGAGTTCGCGCGAGTCGCGCTTGGCGAGGTTGTCGTGCGAGAGCAGATAGAGCGAGACGACGCGGATGCCGAGCTCGTCGCACCAGCGCAGGAACTCGTGCATCTTCGCGGCCCCGGCGCGGTGGCCCTCGGCGGGCGTGGGGTAACCCGCCTGGCGCGCCCACCGACGGTTGCCGTCGATCATCATCGCGACGTGATGCGGAACGGTCTCCGGCGTCAGGTGCCGGCGCAGCCGGGACGCATACAGGCGATAGAGGGGTCCTCGTCCGCGGTTCGCAGCCACTCCCCTACGTTACTCCTCGCCCTCATGTGAACGCTGGCATATGCCAGAGCGTACGCTCGTGTTGTGACCCGACCCGCACCCGATGAGGGCGTCGAGATGCCCCAGCTTCCCCTATTGGACGCCGCTGCCGTCAGCGCTCAGGTCGAGCTGCGCCCGTCGTGGCGGGGCTGGATCCACGCGGCGACCTTCCCCGTCGCGATCGCCGCAGGCATCGTTCTGATCGTGCTCGCACAGGGCGCGCCGGCCAAGTGGGCGAGCGCCGTGTTCATGACCACCTCGCTGCTGCTGTTCGGCAACTCCGCGCTCTACCACCGGTTCGACTGGAAGCCGCGCACCAAGGCGATCCTCAAGCGGATCGACCACGCGAACATCCTTCTCCTGATCGCCGGAACGTACACGCCGCTGGCGGTGCTGGCCCTTCCCACCGAGCAGACGGTGCTGCTGCTGTCGCTGGTGTGGGGCGGAGCGATCGCGGGCATCTTCTTCCGCGTGTTCTGGATACACGCACCGCGCTGGCTCTATGTCGCGCTCTATCTCGCGCTGGGCTGGGCCGCGGTGATGTACATCGTTCCGCTGTTCCAGGCCAACGCCGCCATGATGATCCTGGTGATCATCGGCGGCCTGCTCTACAGCGGCGGCGCGGTGGTCTACGCGCTGAAGAAGCCGAACCCGTGGCCGGGCCACTTCGGCTTCCACGAGATCTTCCACGTCTGCACGGTCCTGGCATTCCTCTGCCACTGGACGGCGTGCCTCCTCATCGCGCTCGAGCCCGCGTATCACGCGGGCTGAGGTCGCGGAGGGACGAGGCCGACGGCCCCGTAGGTCAGCGCGTGTCGGCGTCCCGTTCGCCGCGAGCTGCGGCATCCTCTTCGTCGAGCTGCTCGCGCACCTCGGCACGGTATCGGCCCCGACGTACCCGTCGCAGCATGTCGAGCAGGAGGAGCACGACGGCGATCGTCAGGATCACGATCGCTCCGAAGCCCCACGGGCCGGGCGTGACCGACGTGGGGTCGACCGTGATCTCGGGGAGCGGTGTCGCCGCCGACGTGAGCCACAGGAGGGAGTTCATGGTTCCTCGATCTGCGCGAGAAGCGCTTAGCCTGGAACCACCAGCCTAATCCCGTCAGAACCACCCCGGAGACCGTCATCATGACCACGCAGCTCAAGCTCGACCAGCGCTACGGTCGGACGCGTGAGAAGCGGTCCCGGCGGATTCTGATCGGTGCCGCTGCGGTGGTGGGGGCAAGCGTTCTCGGACTCGTCGCCTGGACGACCGTGACCGGCGCCATCGACTCCGTCGACACCGACGCGACCGGATTCCAGGTGATCGACGAGCACTCGGTGGTCGTCTCGTTCCAGGTCAGCGGCGCGCGAGACAAGCCGCTCGCGTGCGCCCTCGAGGCCCAGGACACCGAGCACGGCGTCGTCGGGTGGCGGGTCGTCGAGTATCCGGCCGCTGACGGTGTCTCACGAGCGTTCACCGAGACCATCCCGACCGTGGCGCTGGCGACCAATGGTTTGGTGACCTCTTGCTGGATCCCGTAGTCTAGGCATTTCTTGTGCGCCCCGGTCGGATGCCGGGGCGTTCGCCATAGGCGGCTGTGCGCCGCGCCAGTCCAAGGAGATCACATGTCGAACGACGCTCCCGTCACCTTCCTCACGCAGGACGCCTACGACCGTCTCGTCGCGGAGCTCGAACACCTCTCGACGACGGGCCGCGAGGAGATCGCCAAGCGCATCGAGGCCGCGCGCGAGGAGGGCGACCTGAAGGAGAACGGCGGCTACCATGCCGCGAAGGACGAGCAGGGCAAGCAGGAGGCGCGCATCCGCACGCTGCAGCAGCTGCTCAAGGACGCGACCGTCGGAGAGGCTCCCGAATCCGACGGCACCGTGCTCTCGGGCACCGTCGTCACCGCGCTCGTCGCCGGCGGCGAGGAGGTCTTCCTCCTCGGCAGCCGCGAGATCGCGGCCGGCTCAGAGCTCGATGTCTACAGCGAGGCGTCACCGCTCGGCGAGGCCATCCTCGGCCTCAAGGAGGGCGACAAGACCTCGTACACCGCGCCGAACGGGCGCGACATCTCCGTCGAGATCGTCAAGGTCGAGACCTACTCGGGCCAGTGACCCGCGAGCTTCGCGCCGGCGTCCGTCAATCGGCGACGACCGTCGGCGCGAAGCCGGCATCCTCGAGGATCGCGATGACCTGAGCGCGGTGCTCCTCACCCCGCGTCTCGACGCTCAGCTGGAGGATCACCTCGCTGATCTGCAGCCCCTGCCCGTGGCGGGTGTGCAGCACCTCGATGACGTTCGCGCCCGCGACCGACAGGAGCTCCGAGACGCGAGCCAGCTGGCCGGGCCGATCGGGAAGCGGGATCTGCAGCGTCATGTACCGACCGGATGCCGCGAGGCCGTGGGCGACGACGCGCTGCAGCAGCAGAGGGTCGATGTTGCCGCCCGAGAGCACCGCGACCGTTGGGCCCGACGCCGTCACCTTGCCCGCGAGGATGGCTGCGACACCCACTGCGCCGGCGGGCTCGACGACCTGCTTCGCGCGCTCGAGCAGCACCAGAAGCGCACGGGCGATGTCGTCGTCCGAGACCGTGACGACCTCGTCGACGAGCTCGCGGATGACCGCGAACGTCTCGTCGCCGGGGCGGGCGACCGCGATGCCGTCGGCGATCGTCGGGGTCGTCTCGACCGCGAGCGGCATCCCTGCAGCCAGCGACGATGGATACGCAGCCGCGTTCTCCGCCTGCACCCCGATCACGCGCACGCGGCGCCCCTCGGCGGCAGCGCGGCCCTTCACTGCGGCGGCGACGCCGGCGATGAGACCGCCTCCCCCGATCGGGATCAGGAGTGTTTCGATGTCGGGCACCTGGTCGACGAGCTCGAGTCCGAGAGTCCCCTGGCCCGTGATGACGTCGGGGTGGTCGAACGGATGGATCAGCACGGCACCGGTGCGCTCGGCGAATTCGGCGGCCAGGCGCAGGGGCGTCTCGACCGTCGCGCCCTCGAGCACGACATCGGCGCCGTAACCGCGGGTGGCGAGGAGCTTGGGGACGGGGACGCCGAGCGGCATGAAGATCGTCGCCCGGATACCGAGCTTCTGCGCTGCGAGCGCGACGCCCTGGGCGTGGTTGCCGGCCGACGCCGCGACGACGCCGCGCGCGCGTTCTTCCTCGGTGAGGCGGGAGAGGCGGTAGGTCGCTCCGCGGATCTTGAACGAGCCGGTGCGCTGCAGGTTTTCGAGCTTCAGGTGCACGGGCACGCCCAGGAGATCCGAGAGGTGCTCGGAGTACTCCATCGGCGTGCGGGTGACGACGCCGTCGAGCACGGCCGCTGCGGCGTCGAGGTCGGCCGGAGTGGGTCCGGTCATGCGTTCTTCCTCCGGTCTCGGGGCACGGTGCTCCAGATCATCTCATCGGGCCGCGGGGCGACCCCGGTCTCCCACGAACGTCGCGACACGTAGAGCACGACGACGTTGACGAATGCGGCCAGCGGAACCGCGAACAGGGCCCCGGGAATGCCGGCGATCATCGCACCGCCGGCGACGACGATGACGACGGCGAGCGGGTGGACCTTCACCGCCGAGCCCATGAGGAGCGGCTGCAGGATGTGCCCCTCGAGCTGCTGCACGCCGAGTACGATGACGAGCATCCACAGCGCGATCCAGGGGCCGTTGTAGACGAGCGCGAGGAAGACGGCGAGGGCCCCCGTGACCACGGCCCCCACGAAGGGGATGAAGGCACCGAGGAACACGAGCACAGCGATCGGGGCCGCGAGCGGCACGCCGAGGAAGAGGGCGCCCAGACCGATACCGGTTGCGTCGATCGTCGCGACGAGCAGCTGGGTGCGCGCGTAGGTCACGACGGTGCGCCACCCCGTCCGGCCGGCGCCGTCGACCGCCGGACGAGCCTGACGGGGAAAGAGCCGGACGACCCAACGCCAGATGCGCCCGCCGTCGGCGAGGATGCACAGCAGGATGAAGAGCACGAGCAGCGCTCCGGTCGCGACGTGCCCCACGGTGGAGCCGATGGCGAGGGCGCCCGACCACAGGAGTGACGCCTGCTGTTCGAGGAAGCCCCAGCCCTGCTGGAGCAGACCGTCGATCTCCGTCGAAGTGAGATGGAGCGGACCGTCGATGAGGTACTGACGAAGTTGGCCGACGGCTTCGACCGTTCTCGCCTGAACCGAAGACCACTGCCGGCTGATCTGCCAGATCGCGAGCCAGAGGAGGCCCGAGATGACGGCGATGGTCGCGAGCACGCTCACCACGATCGCCGCCCAGCGCGGCACACGGTGCTCCAGCATCCAGAGCAGACCCGGCCAGAGCAGCGCCGCGATCAGGATCGCGATGAGCAGCGGGATGACGAGCAGCTTGAGCTGGATGATGATCCAGATGGCCACGCCCGCGGCGGCAGCGACCACGAGCAGCCGCCAGGAGTACGCCGTGGCCAAACGCAGGCCCCGGGGAATTCCCGTCGACGTCTCGGTGGCAACGGTTCGGGTGCGCAGGGCGTCGAAGAAGGACCGCCCGACCTTGTCGTCGCTCATCCGGCCAGTCTAAGACTGCGCCGCGGGCGCGTCCGACCGTCGGGGGCGGTCTCAGAGCGTCCGCTCAGAACTGCACGCGCGGCGGCTCCGCGATCGCCGCGCCGTTCTGAACCTCGAAGAACTCTCGTTCGGAGAACCCGAGGCTGCGCGCGAAGAGGTTGTTGGGGAACACCTTGATCTTCGTGTTCATTTCTCGCACGCCGCCGTTGTAGAAGCGACGCGACGCCTGGATCTTGTCCTCGGTGTCGACGATCGCCTGCTGCAGCTGCAGGAAGTTCTGGCTCGCCTGGAGCTGTGGATACGCCTCGGCGACCGCGAACAGCGACTTCAACGCCTGCTGGACGTGCCCCTCGGCTACTCCCGCCTCGGCCGGCCCGTTCGCAGAAAGGATCTCGGCACGAGCACGGGTGACGTTCTCGAAGACCGCCTTCTCGTGTGCGGCATAGCCGCGCACCGTGTCGATGAGGTTCGGGAGAAGGTCCGCGCGCCGCTTCAGTTGCACGGTGATGTCGCTCCAGGCCTCGTCGACGCGGACGTTCAACGCCACGAGCGAGTTGTAGGTCGCCCACAGGTAGATGCCGATCACGGCAAGCAGTGCGACGATGACGATGACCGGGATCAGCCACTCCATTGCATGTCCCCCTTCTCCGCGACCAGTCTAACCAGGGCGTATCCGGCCGAACCGGCCACGCACGCGAACTCGCAGGTCTTACCCACCCGGGGCGAGCCGGGACAGGAGCACGGCGAGTTGAGACCGTTCGCTCTCGGTGAGCGGCGCGAGCACCGCACGCTCGCTCTCCAGATGGTCCGGGAGGACGCGGTCGACCACCCGGAGCCCCTTCGGGGTCAGGCGCACGATCTTCCCCCGTCCGTCCGCGGGGTCAGGATGGCGGCTGACGTAGCCCAGGCCCTCGAGCCGGTTCAGCCGCTGGGCGACGGCGCTCGAGGTGATCATGGCATCCGCCGCGAGCTCAGCGGGCGTCAGCTCATAGGGCTTCCCCTGCCGGGTGAGCGTCGCAAGCACATCGAAGGTCGCCGCGTCGATACCGTGACGCACGAACGTGGCCGCGAGGCGCGCATCGACGGCGGCCGCCGCCCGCCCGAGCCGCCCGATGACCGCCATCGGGGTCACGTCGAGGCCGGGCCTCTCACGCGCCCACTGTTCCAGAATCCGGTCGACGCGGTCCATGTCCTCGATCCTACTGGCTAAGCACTGAGCTATAGTCACTAAGTGCTTAGCAATCGGACCGCATTCGTTCCCCTGACCGCCATCGCGCCCCTGGTCTGGGGAACCACGTACCTGACCACGACGACGTTCCTTCCGCCGGGGCATCCGCTGCTCATCGCGACCGTGCGCGCGCTGCCGGCCGGGCTGATCCTGCTTCTCGTGGCCCGACGTCTGCCCACCGGGTCGTGGTGGTGGCGCGCCTGGATCCTCGGCGCCCTCAACTTCACGGTCTTCTTCGGGTGCCTCTTCGTCGCCGCCGACCGGCTACCCGGCGGCGTGGCAGCCGTCGTCGGCGGGATCCAGCCGCTCATCGTCGCAATGCTCGGCTGGTGGATCCTCTCCGAGCGGCTGACCGTGCTGACGTCGATCGCCGGAGTCGCCGGTGTCATCGGCGTCGGGATGATCGTCGCGCCCGGAGGCGCCGACCTCGACCCGATCGGTATCGCCGCGGCGCTCGGCGGCGCAGTCTCGATGGCCGTCGGCACAGTCCTGACGAAGCGCTGGGGCGCGGGGCAGCCGCCGCTCACGATCACAGCGTGGCAGCTCGTCACGGGCGGGATCCTGCTCGCGGTGCTCACGGCGTTCCTCGAGCCGCTGCCGGACGCGCTTCCCACCGCGCCCGAACTCGGGGCCTACGCGTACCTCACGCTCATCGGCACGGCGCTCGCCTACCTGCTGTGGTTCCGCGGCGTGCGGGCGCTGCCGACGCGCCTTCCGGCGTTCCTGGGGCTGTTGAGCCCCGTCGTGGCGGTCCTGCTCGGGCTGCTCGTCGCCGGCGAGACGCTGAGCGCCCTCCAAACCGCCGGCCTCGTCACGGTGCTCGCGTCGGTGACCGCCGCCGTCGCACAGCGGGGCCCGAAGATCCCCGACGTACCCCCGGTGGGACTCGAACCCACACTGAAGCGATTTTAAGTCGCCTGCCTCTGCCATTGGGCTACGGGGGCCCGGTCCCACGTTACCGGCCCCCGGGTGGCCGCTCGGGCCCAGGGGTGACCCTTCACCTGGCAGCACACGCCCACTCGCACCCCACGAAGCGGCGCAACCTGCCAACTGAGCGCACTGCGCAGAAACGACGAGGCCCCCGTCACCGTGCGGTGCGGGGGGCCTCGTCGTGACGGGCGAAATCAGTTCGCGTCGACCTTGTTGTCCTTCTCGGCGGGAGCGACCGCTGCGGCGCCCTCGTCCTTCGCGACGCTCTTCGGGTCGATCGGCGGCTGCGGGTTCTCCGCGGCCGGCTGAGCGGGACGCGGACGCGCGGCGAACTCCTCGAACGCGGCGCGCGGGGTGAGCGTGCCCTGGAGCGCGACGTTGTCGCGGCCGAGCCAGAAGTTCATCCACCAGTCGCCGACGACGCGCCACTTGCGCTCCCAAGACGGCATCGCGAGGCCGTGGTAGCCGCGGTGCGCGACCCAGGCGAAGAAGCCCTTGATCGCGATCTTGCCGGACTGGAAGACACCGTTGCCGAGGCCGAGACCGGCGACTGCGCCGAGGTTCTTGTGGAAGTACTCGCGAGGCGTCTCACCGCGGAGAACCGCGACGAGGTTCTTCGCGAGCAGCTTTGCCTGGCGTACGGCGTGCTGCGCGTTGGGCACGCAGTACCCGCCCACGCCGCCGCCGGTGAGGTCGGGAACGGCCGAGATGTCACCGGCAGCCCAGGCGCCCTCGACGATCTCCTCGGGCGTCCCGACGCGCAGGTCGGCGCGCGTGCGGATGCGGCCGCGCTCCTCGACGGGCAGGTCGCTGCCGCGGACGACCGTCGGGTTCGCCATGACGCCGGCGGTCCAGATGATGACGTCGGTGGGAATGACCTCACCCGTCGACAGCGCGACGTTGCCGCCCTCGGCGCCCTGCACCTGCGTGTCGAGGTGCACGTTGGCACCCTTCTTCGCGAGGTCCTTGAGGACCCACTGGCTGGTCTCGAGGGAGACCTCGGGCATGATGCGGCCCATCGCCTCGATGAGGTGGAAGTGCGTGTCCTCGAAACGGAGCTGGGGGTAGCTCTTGAGGAGCGACGACGCCATCGCGCGCAGCTCGGCGAACACCTCGATGCCCGCGAAGCCGCCGCCGACCACGACGACGGTCAGCAGGCGGTCGCGCTCGGGACCGGCCGGCAGGTTCGCCGCGCGGTCGAAGTTCGTGAGGATGCGGTCGCGGATGGCCATGGCCTCTTCGACCGTCTTCAGGCCGATCGCGTTGTCCGCAATGCCCGGGATCGGGAACGTGCGCGAGACAGCACCCGCGGTCACGACGATCTGGTCGTAACGGTGCTCCCACGGCTCGCCCTGAGCGGGGGTGATCGTGGCGACCTTGTTCGCGTGGTCGATCTTGGTGACCTTCGCGTTGACGACGTTCGTGCGCTTGAGATGACGACGGAGGCCGACGACGACGTGGCGGCCTTCGATCTCACCGGCCGCGACCTCGGGGAGGAACGGCTGGTAGGTCATGTACGGCAGCGGGTCGACGATGGTGACCTCGGCCTCACCCTTGCGGAGGTGCTTCTCGAGCTTCCACGCAGTGTAGAAGCCGGCGTAGCCGCCACCGACGACGAGGATCTGGGGCACAGATGTGGACACGTTCGGAAGAACTCCTTGATCGGGGGCTCGGCTAGCGCGACGCGCGGGCCGATCGGATGCGCCGGACAGCAGCAGTGACGCCGAGCGCCACCAGTATAGCGGCGATGGTCACACCCACGAGCGGGACGGTCCCGTACAGGAGCGTGTTCAGGCTCGGCAGCAGCGGCGAACCAGCCTCGGACGGCGGATCCGCGGCCGGGAGCTCCGGAAGCGCGACCGGCGATGTCGAGGGTTGCGGCGCCGGCGCTTGCTCTGCCCGACGGTAGATGCGCACCCACTCGGCGAGATCACCCATCGGGTTCTCCGAAACCGCCGGAACGGCGGTGTTCACCGCGGCAGCGGCATCCAACAGTCCGTAGCCGTAGAGCGGGTCGGGCTTCGCCGAGACGCCGGGCACCGCGCGCGCGGTCTTGATGATGCGGTTGATGACGTTGTTCGCGTCGAGCCCGGGGTGCGCCGAGCGCACCAGGGCCGCGACGCCCGCGACGATGGGGGCTGCGCCACTCGTGCCGTCCCATACGACGATGCGTCCGTCGGCGGAAACCCCGAGCAGCCCCTCGCTCGGCGCGGAGATGCCGATCGTGATGCCCTGCGTCGAGGCCTCCTGGCTCGCGAGCCCGCCTCGGTCGACGCCGCCCACCGTGAGCACACCCGGAATCGTCGCCGGCGCTCCGACGCGGTCGGTTCCGGTCCCCCGGTTGCCCGCGGCCACGACGACCACGACGTCGTGGTCGTAGGCGTACTGGAAGGCCGTGTCCCACGACGGGTCCCATTCGAGCAGGTTCGTCGTGAACGAGAGGTTGATGACGTCGGCCCCGTGGTCCACAGCCCACGTCATGGCATCGGCGACCTGCGTGGCGAACGGGATGTCGGAGCTGCCGCCGAAGCCGATCGAGAGCGACAGCAGCTTCGCCTCGGGAGCCACGCCGATCATCCCGGTGTCCGGGCCGGTGCCGCGGGATGCCGCGAGCGAGGCGACCCAGCTGCCGTGGTCGCGGTCGTCGCCTCCCACAGGAGTGCGGCCGTCGGCGCTGCCCGAGCCCGAGAAGTCCGCTCCGGCGGTGACCGCCCCCTCGAACTCGGCCGGTCCGCGTCCGATGCCGGTGTCGATGACCGCGATCGTCGTACCTGCACCGCGCGTGGTCTGCCACGCCGTGCGGATGCCGTAGTCGTCGAGCCAGTACTCCGCCTGACGCGCGGGGTCTGTCGGAGGCACCACCGCACCGGCCGTCGTCGTGGTGACGACGAGCACGCCGACGACGGCCGCGCGCAGAAGCCGCCCGACGCGCCGCGTCACGCGGCCACCCGGGGGTTCGCGCACGTGCACCGCTCGGGCGACCAGGTGGATCGCTCCAGCGCGAGGTCGCCGATGGGGTTGACCCCCGGCCCCGCCGCGAGGGCGTGGGCCGCGACGGCGTGCAGGCACTTGACGCGCGTCGGCATGCCCCCGGCGGAGATCCCCGCGATCTCTTCGACCTCACCGTACGCGGCGCGGTCGGCGAGGTACTTCTCGTGGGCGCTCCGATAGGCCGCGGCGATGTCGGAGTCGTCGGCCAGCAGGTCGGAGAGCTCGCGCATGACGTGGGTCGCCTCGAGGGCCGACATCGCGGCGGTGGCACCGGGGTGGGTCAGGTAGTAGAACGTCGGGAACGGCGTGCCGTCGGGCAGCCGCGGCTCGGTCGACACGACCGTCGGGTTGCCGCACACGCAACGCGCCGCGATCCCGACCACGCCGCGCATCGGGCGTCCCAGCTGCTCGCGCATGACCTCGAGGTCGGCGTCGGTCGCGGGCGTCAGAGCGGGAGCAGTCACTCTGACAGGCTACCGTCCGCCGCTGGCCGACTCCTGGGGCGGCACGGCAGCGGTGCTCAGGGGCCGGTGGCTGCCGTTCGAGCGGATCCGCTGGTCACGACCGAGCGCACGAACTGCGACATCCAGTCGGTGCGGGTGCGTTCGACGTCGCTCGAGACAGCGGCCGGATCATCGGGCAGGGCGGATGCCGGCAGATCGTCGTCGATGAGGTAGACGACCTCGCCGGGACGGACGTAGTACAGGCGCTCGCGCGCCTGCGTCATGATGAAGGCCGGATCACGCCACTGCTCGCGCTCCGCGGAGAGGGCGTCGACCTCTTCCTGGCTGACACGGACCGATTCCTCCAGCGCTGCGATCTGAGCGCGCTGATCGAGGTAGGTGCTGACCGAGGGGACGAGCACGCACGCGGCCAGCACGACGAGCCCGAGCATGATGAAGGCGAAGCCCGACACGCGGATGCCGCCCATCCACTCGCGGACGTCCACCCGCCGCCGGGAACGAGGAGAGGGAGCCGTCGTCTTGACCACGGCTCCCCCTCTCGTCACGTTTCAGCGCAGATCAGCCCTGGAATCGCGGGAACGCAGCGCGGCCGATGAACTCCGCGGCGTCACCCAGCTCCTCCTCGATGCGCAGAAGCTGATTGTACTTCGCCACACGCTCCGATCGCGCGGGCGCGCCGCTCTTGATCTGACCGGCGTTGACCGCCACCGACAGGTCGGCGATGGTCGTGTCCTCGGTCTCACCCGAACGGTGCGAGAGCATCGTCGTGTAGCCCGCACGGTGAGCGACCGCGATCGCGTCGAGCGTCTCGGACAGCGTGCCGATCTGGTTGACCTTCACCAGCAGCGAGTTGGCGGCCTGGCGGCGGATGCCGTCGGCCAGGCGCGCCGGGTTGGTGACGAAGAGGTCGTCGCCGACCAGCTGCACCTTGTCGCCGAGCTTCTCGGTGAGGGCGGTCCAGTTGTCCCAGTCGTCCTCGGCGAGGGCGTCCTCGATCGTGACGATCGGGAAGTCGTTGACGAGCTGCACGTAGTAGTCCGTCAGCTGCTCGGCGTTCCAGTCCTTGTTGTCGAGGCGGTAGACGCCGTCGTTGAAGAACTCGGTCGCCGCGACATCGAGGCCGAGGGCGATCTCGGAGCCGGGCTTGAAACCGGCCTTCTCGATCGCCTTGACGAGGAACTCGAGGCCCTCGCGGTTGCTGGGCAGGTCGGGCGCGAAGCCGCCCTCGTCGCCGAGACCGGTGGCGTAGCCGGCGGCCTTCAGCTCGCCCTTGAGGACGTGGTAGACCTCGGTACCCCAGCGCAGCGACTCGCTGAAGGTCTCGGCGCCGATCGGCGCGAGGAAGAACTCCTGCATGTCGATGCCGTTGTCGGCGTGCTCGCCGCCGTTGATGACGTTGAACAGCGGCACGGGTAGGACGTGCGCGTTCGGGCCACCGAGGTAGCGGAACAGCGGCAGGTCGGCCGAATCGGCGGCCGCCTTGGCCACGGCGAGCGAGACGCCGAGGATGGCGTTCGCGCCCGTGCGCGACTTGTTCTCGGTGCCGTCGGTCTCGATGAGGATCTCGTCGATGATGCGCTGCTCGCTCGCGTCGACGCCCTCGATGGCGGGGCCGAGCTCGTCGATGACGGCGGTGACGGCCTTGAGCACGCCCTTGCCGCCGTAGCGGCTCTTGTCGCCGTCGCGGAGCTCGTACGCCTCGAACGCGCCGGTGGATGCGCCGGAGGGGACGGCCGCGCGCTGGACGATGCCGTCGTCGAGGAGCACCTCCACTTCGACGGTCGGGTTGCCACGCGAATCCAGAATCTCGCGTGCGCCTACAGCCTCGATCAGTGCCACAGGGGTACTCCTTGCTTGTGGAGGGTGAGTCGTGGAGCGTCGTCGGTCCACTCTGAGTCTAGTGATGACCGGAGCCGCCGCCACCGGGTCTGCCGGGACTATGACGCGGGGTCGACTCGCAGCGCGATCGCGAGCCCGTCCCAGCCCTTGAGATCGAGCGTCTGCAGCGCGGTCGCCTCGAAGCGCGGATCACGGGCGAGCATCTCGAGTCCTCGGCGGGTGCCGGCCACCTGCTCGTCCTCCGTCGCCGGGTCGCTGACGCGGCCCGCACGCACGACGTTGTCGACGACGACGATCGCGCCGGGCCGGGTCAGCCGCGCGGCGTGATCGAGGTAGATCGTGTTGGATTCCTTGTCGGCGTCGATGAAGACCAGATCGAACTCCTCGTCGACGTCGGGGAGCACGTCCGCGCCGCGTCCGACGCGCACCTCGACGCGGTCGTCGACCCCGGCGCGCGCGATGCTCGCTCGGGCGACCTCCGCGTTCCGGGGCTCGGCCTCGATGGTCAGCAGCCGTCCGTCCGCCGGCAGGACGCGCGCCATCGCGATCGTCGAGAAGCCGCCGAGCGTGCCGATCTCGAGGACCCGGCGAACGCCACCGATCCGGATGAGCAGCTGCAGGAGCTTGGCACTGAGCGGTGAGACCTCGATGGCGGGAAGCCCGGCCTCGCGTTGATCGGTGAGGGCGGCATCCAGATCCGGATCGGGCGTCACGAGAGTCGCCGTCAGGTACGCGTCGGTACGCCGCCAGCTGTCGGGAGTGGGGTCGGTCGTCATGCTCTCAGCCAACCGCACGGCGTCCGCGCGCGCCAGCATCCGCTCCGCCATCACCTCGTCGAGGGCGGCGGCGACCGCCGGGAGCAGCGCGTCAGCGGTGCGCCGGTACCCGAGTGCGCTCGGGTGGAATCGGTCGAGGGAGAACATCTCGTCCGGATTGTCGACGAACACCGGTCCCACAGCGCGGCGGAGTGAGACGACCCGCGCGCCGGCTGCCCGCGCCGCGGTCTCCTGAGCCTCCGCGAGCGCCCGCGACGCCCGCGATGCGAAGCTCCGCAGCGGCTGCGGGACCGGTCGGAGGGCCCCGAGGTCCGGACAGGTGCCCACCACGACCGCACACCCCCGAGCGCGCAACGTCTCGACGGCGTCGGCGAGGCTGCGAGCCGCGTCAGCGGCGGGGATGCGGTGCGTGACGTCGTTGCCGCCGACCACGATCACCGCGACATCGGCTGCGGCATCGTCGCCGAGGGCTGCGATCTGGTCCGGCAGCGTCGATGACTCCGCGCCCACGACGGCGCCGGTCCGGAGCCGCACGGGGCGGCGCGCCCGCTTCGCCAGTCCGCGCGCGAGCCGTCCGCCGAGAGTGTCTTTCCGACGCTCGGCCCCGAGGCCCGCGGCGAGCGAGTCGCCGAGCATGACCAGACGCACCGGCTCGCCCGCATAGGAGCGGCGCCACAGCCGGTCGGCGTCGAGGGCGAGCTCACCCAGGGGCTTGCCGATTCGCTCTCGCGCGAGCGCGGCCTGCCGTGCCAGCACGACGCCCGAGGCCAGCGCGACGGCTCCAGCCGAGAGAACGGCGCCGCCGACGGCCGCGGCGATGCGCACGACAGGTGTGGTCATGACGCCAGCACAACACCGTCGAGTGAACGGGCGCGGAAGAGTGTCCGACGCTCGCGCGAACGACGTCGGGAGTCCCTCAGCCGATAGGGCGCGGTTCGACGCCCCTGACGTCCTCCCCCGCACGCAGCGTGACGAAGGCGGCATAGCCGTCGGCAGCGGCGCGCTCGAGCAGCGCCTTGAGGTTCTTCGGGCGCTGCTCGAGCCGCACCCGCGAACCGGTCGCCAGAAGGTGTGCCTTCGCGGCGAGGAGTTCGGGCAGCGGCACGTCACGATCGTGGACGAGCACGACGCCGGTGCGGTCATCGCCCGCCGACGAGCCCAGCAGGTCGACGAGCCGCTCGAACCCCAGCGAGAAGCCCACGGCCGGCACGTCCGAGCCGAGGAACCGGCCGATCATGCCGTCGTAGCGGCCGCCCCCGCCGAGCGAATACGACACCGAGGGGTGCGCCAGCTCGAAGATCGTGCCGGTGTAATAGCCCATGCCCCGCACGAGGAACGGGTCGAAGACGAGCGGCACCTCGGTCGACCCGCCCCGCGCCGACCGCACGGCCTCGCCGATGCCGACGAGGTGCGAGATCACGTGGTCGCCCACGCCCTCGGGAAGTCGCGAGCGGATGCCGTCGGCGTCGAAGGCCGCGGCATCCGACTGCGGGCGGCGAAGGAACGCCTCGAACGCGTCCGCGGCGGCCGGGGTCGCACCACGCTCGCGCAGCTCGGCTACGACGCCGTCCGTCCCGAGCTTGTCGAGCTTGTCGATCGTGATGAGCACTCCCGGGCGCTCGGACTCGGCGAACCCGAACGTCGCGAGCATCGCATCGAGCACGCGCCGGTCGTTGATGCGCACCGACGCACCGGTCAGCCCGAGCGCGTCGAGAGCGTCGAGGCTCGCCGTCATCAGCTCGGTCTCCGCTCGCGAGGTCGCGTCGCCGATGATGTCGATGTCGCACTGCACGAACTGCCGGTAGCGACCCTTCTGCGGCCTCTCGGCGCGCCACACCGGCGCGATCTGGATCGCGCGGAACACCGTGGGCAGCTCGGCACGGTGCGAGGCGTAGAAGCGGGCGAGCGGCACCGTCAGGTCGTAGCGCAGCCCCAGATCGGTGAGCGCGGCAGGGTCGTCCGCCGCGGCACGGATGCCGTCGGCGTCGAGTCCGCGCGCGAGCACGTTGTAAGCGAGCTTCTCGTTGTCGCCGCCGATTCCGGCGTGCAGACGTCCGTACTCCTCCATGACGGGTGTCTCGATCTCGTCGAAGCCGTGCGCTCGGTAGCGCTCGCGGACGACGGCGAGAACGCGCTCGCGGCGGGCTTTGTCGGCGGGAAGGAAGTCGCGCATGCCGCGCGGCGGGTTCACGGTGGGCACCGTCCTATCCTTCCAGGTCGGCGGCGGCGCCACTGGTGCCCTCGGCCTCGCGGATGTCGGCGCCCAGGGTGCGCAGTCGTTCGCGCAGGGCGCGCTCGGCATCCCAGCCCTGGGCGCGGCCGTGAGCGACGAGCGCGAGCAGCGCGTCACCGAGCCCGGCTTCGTCGGCGGGCGGTTCCGCGGGTGGCGCCGGTGCGGCCGACAGGACGGATTCCGACTTGGCGAGCATCTTCTGGGCCAGGGCGAGCGTCGGCATGTGGGCGGACACTCCGTCGAGCACACTCGTGCGCGCGCGCTTCTCGGCCGACTTCGCGGCGTTCCAGAGCACGAGCACCTGCTCGGGAGTCTCGGCCGTCGCGTCGCCGAAAACGTGGGGATGCCGCCGCACCATCTTCTCGGTCAGACCCCGGGCGACGTCGTCGATGTCGAACGGGTCGGATGCCGACCGCGACGCGATCTCAGCGTGGAAGAGCACCTGCCACAGAAGGTCGCCGAGCTCTTCGCGAAGGTCAGCCGCGGTGCCCGCTTCGACGGCATCCACCACCTCTGCCGACTCCTCGATCAGGTACGGGACGAGATCGCGATGAGAGATCTGCGCCGTCCACACGCATCGCTCGCGCACGGCGCGCATCGTCTCGGCGGCGTCACGCAGCGGATCGGACATCGGGCTCCTTCGTACGGGGCGGTCCCAGGCTAGCCCCGCCGTAACACAGCGGCGCCCGACGCCGCGTGTATGACGCCCGTGTCAAAGCGCGGTCGCGCGTGCCAGTACTTTGGAGGCATGCGCGAGCTGACCCGAACCGAGGCCATCGATCTCGTCGGCCGATACGAGGCCGAGCAAGAGATTCCCGAGGCGATGCGCGCCGATGTCCGGATGCTCGGCTCGATGCTGGGCCAGGTGCTGCGAGAGAGCGGCTCGCCCGGCCTCTTCGACGACGTCGAGCGCCTGCGAGGCGCCACGATCCAGGCGTACACCGACGACTCGCCCGAAGCGTTCGAGCGCGCGGCGGCGATCGCCGAGTCGTTCAGTGTCTCGCGTGCGGACGAAGTCGCGCGCGCCTTCACCGTGTACTTCCACCTCGTGAACCTCGCCGAGGAGCACCAGCGTGTCCGTCTGCTGCGCGAGCGCGCGGGCATCTCCGACCAGGACAGCGCGAGCGACTCCATCCCCGCCGCATACGCGCAGCTGTCGTCCGAGGTGGGCGAGGACGAAGCGGCGCGCCGGCTGCGCGAACTGCGCTTCCACCCCGTCTTCACGGCGCACCCCACGGAGGCACGTCGCCGCGCGGTCTCGCAGAGCATCCGGAGGCTCGTGACCCTGCTCGAGACGCTCGAGAACTCCGCTGCCGGTGGCGCCGAGCACCGACGGGCCCGCCGCCGCATGCTCGAGGAGATCGACACGCTCTGGCGCACGTCGCCGCTGCGCGCCGAGAAGCCGACGCCGACCGACGAGGTCCGCGCCGTCATGGCCGTGTTCGACGACACCCTCTACACGACGATCCCGCTGGTCTACCGTCGTCTCGACGACGCCCTGCAGGGCGAGGTCGCCGGCAGCCGTCCCCCGGTGGTGGCGCCGTTCGTGCGTCTGGGTACATGGGTCGGCGGCGACCGTGACGGGAACCCCTTCGTCACCGCGTCGGTCACGAAGAAGGCCGCCGGCATCGCCGCCGAGCACGTGCTCCTCGGCCTTGAGCGCAGCACCGAGCGCGTCGGCCGCGGATTGACCATGTCGGGAGACACGACGCCCCCGAGTCCCGCGCTGCGAGCACTGTGGGATCGCCTCGCCGCGTCCGACGACGAGGGCGCCGCCGACGCCGTGAAGCGCGCCCCCGGGGAGCACCACAAGCGCGTCATGATGCTGCTCGCACGCCGCATCCGCGCCACCCGTGCGCGCAACGCCGACCTCGCCTACAGCGACCCCGAGGAGTTCCTCGCCGACCTGCGTGTCGTGCAGAGCTCGCTCGACGAGGCCGGCGCCAAGCGCCAGGCCTTCGGCGCGCTCCAGCAGCTGATCTGGGCCGTCGAGACCTTCGGCTTCCACCTCGCGGAGCTCGAGGTCCGGCAGCACTCCGCCGTCCACGCCAAGGTTCTCGCCGAGTGCGAGGCGGGCGGCGAGCTGAGCGATCTCGCGAACGAGGTCCTGGAGGTCTTCCGCACCATCTCGCAGGTGCAGAAGCGCTTCGGCCCGCGGGCCGCGGGCCGCTACATCGTGTCGTTCACGCAGTCGGCGGACGACCTCGCGAACGTGCACGCCCTCGCGCGTCACGCCGTCGGTCCCGACGGGACCCCGCCGGTCCTCGACGTCATCCCGCTGTTCGAGACCTTCGCCGATCTGCAGGCAGCTCCCGGAATCCTCGCCGAGATCGTCGACCACCCGGCGTTCGCCGCGCGCCTCGAAGCCACCGGCCGGCGCCTGGAGGTCATGCTCGGCTACTCCGACTCGTCGAAGGACGTCGGACCGGTCGCAGCCAACCTCGCCCTCTACGAGGCGCAGGCACGCATCGCCGCATGGGCGCAGGAGCAGCGCATCGAGCTCACTCTGTTCCACGGCCGCGGCGGCGCTCTCGGCCGCGGCGGCGGGCCCGCCAACTCCGCCATCCTCGCCCAGCCCCCGCACTCGGTCGACGGTCGCTTCAAGCTCACCGAACAGGGCGAGGTCATCTTCGCCCGCTACGGCGACCCCGACATCGCCCTGCGCCACATCGATCAGGTGGCCGCCGCGATCCTGCTCGCTTCCGCGCCGTCGATCGAAGAGCGCAACAGCCGAGCCGCCGAGCGGTATGCCGACGTGGCGGCGACGATGGATGCCGCCTCGCGCCAGCGCTTCTTCTCCCTCGTGAAGGCACCCGGGTTCGCCCCGTGGTTCGCCGCCGTCACGCCGATGGAGGAGATCGGCCTCCTCGCCCTGGGCTCGCGCCCGGCGCGCCGCGGGTTGTCCGTCGAGTCGCTCGAAGACCTGCGCGCGATCCCGTGGGTCTTCGCCTGGACGCAGGCGCGTATCAACCTCGCGGGCTGGTTCGGGCTCGGAACCGCACTCGAGGCGGTCGGGGACGAAGCGCTGTTGCGTGAGGCGTACCAGCAGTGGCCCCTGCTGCGCACGGTCATCGACAACGTGGCGATGAGCCTCGCGAAGGCCGACCCGCGCATGGCTCGTCGGCACCTCGCGCTCGCCGACCGCGATGATCTCGCACAGCTCGTCGTCGACGAGATGCTGCTCACCCGCGACTGGGTCGTGCGCATCGCGGGAGGCGACGGTCTGCTCGCCAACAAGCCCGTGCTCCAGCGCGCCGTGAAGATGCGCAGCCCGTACGTCGACGCCCTCTCGCTCCTGCAGCTGCGGGCGCTGCGTGTGCTCCGCTCGACCGAGCAGGACGCACCCACCCCGCCCGAGTGGCAGCGCCTGCTGCTCATCACCGTCAACGGCGTCGCGGCGGGCCTCCAGAACACCGGGTGATCGTCATATGGCCGGGCGCGCACCGTCGTGCCCGCTAGCGTGGATCGGGTCCCGCCCGCTCGGCCAGAAAGCTCCACCATGACCGAACACCACGCTCCCCTGCCCTCCTCCGTTCAGCCGGTCTTCGACACCGTCCTCCAGCGCAATCCGCACGAGCCCGAGTTCCAGCAGGCCGTGCACGAGGTGCTCGAGGCGATCGCGCCGGTCGTGGAGGTCCAGCCCGAGCTCGCGCGCGACGGCGTCCTCGAACGTCTGGTCGAGCCCGAGCGACAGATCATGTTCCGCGTGCCGTGGCTCGACGACGCCGGCACCGTTCGCGTCAACCGCGGCTATCGCGTGCAGTTCTCCTCAGTGCTCGGACCGTACAAGGGCGGGCTGCGCTTCCACCCGACCGTGAACCTGTCGATCGTGAAGTTCCTCGGCTTCGAGCAGATCTTCAAGAACGCCCTCACCGGTCAGGGCATCGGTGGCGCCAAGGGCGGCAGCGACTTCGACCCGCACGGTCGCTCGGATGCCGAGATCATGCGCTTCTGCCAGTCGTTCATGAACGAGCTGTACCGCCACCTCGGCGAGCACACCGACGTCCCGGCCGGCGACATCGGCGTCGGTGCGCGCGAGATCGGGTACCTCTTCGGGCAGTACCGCAAGATCACCAACCGCCACGAGTCGGGCATGTTCACGGGCAAGGGCGTGCAGTGGGGCGGGGCCGAGGTCCGCACCGAGGCGACGGGCTACGGCGCGGTCTTCTTCGCGCAGGAGATGCTCGCCGTCGCGGGCGACTCGCTCGAGGGCAAGCGCGTCGCGGTGTCGGGTTCGGGCAACGTCGCGACGTACGCCATCGAGAAGGCGTACCAGCTCGGTGCGACCCCGATCACGGCATCCGACTCGTCGGGCACCATCGTCGACGAGGACGGGATCGACCTCGCCGTGCTCAAGCAGGTCAAGGAGATCGACCGCCGACGCATTTCGGCGTACCTGGATCACCGGCCCCGCGCGACGTTCATCGAAGGTGGCCGCCCGTGGCGCACCGCGGTCGACGTCGCCATCCCGTCCGCGACGCAGAACGAGCTCGACGGAGACGACGCCCGCGCGCTCGTCGACAGCGGCGTCCGGGTCGTCGTCGAGGGAGCCAACATGCCCTCGACCCCCGAGGCTGTCGACGCGTTCCGTGCGGCCGGAGTGCTCTTCGGCCCCGGCAAGGCGGCGAACGCGGGCGGTGTCGCGACATCCGCGCTGGAGATGAGCCAGAATGCGTCGCGCCAGCGGTGGGGCTTCGCCGACAGCGAGAACAAGCTCCGCGAGATCATGAAGAACGTCCATGACGCCGCATTCGCGGCCGCGGAGCGCTACGGCCACCCGGGCGACTACGTCGTCGGGGCGAATGCGGCCGGGTTCGAGCGCGTGGCACGCGCGATGCTCGCCCAGGGCGTCATCTGACGCTGCCGCGGGGCCGGGCGGGGTGCGAGCCGGGTTAGGCTTTCACCCCGTGCCTTCCGACCCCTCCTCCCCCATGGAGTCCGCTCTCACGCGCCCCGGAGCCCGCCCGGCGACCGTGTCGATGCTCACCTTGTCGACCTTCGTCATCGGGTCGATGGTGGGAGCGGGCGTGTTCTCGCTCCCCGCTGGTTTCGCGGCCGAGACCGGGGTCGCCGGGACGCTCATCGCGTGGGCGGTCGCGGGCGGGGGCATGCTCGCGCTCGCCTTCGCGTTCCAGCTTCTGGCCAATCGTCGGCCGGATCTCGACGCGGGTGTCTACAGCTACGCGCGAGCCGGTTTCGGGAGGTACCTCGGATACTTCTCGGCGTTCGGCTACTGGGCCAGCGCGTGCGCGGGCAACGTCTTCTACTGGGTGTTCATCACCTCCACCCTCGGAGCGGTGTTCCCGGCCCTCGGCGCAGGCGACACGGTGGCAGCCGTGGCCGTGTCCTCGGCGGGGCTCTGGCTGTTCTTCATCCTGATCCGCCGCGGAGTGCGATCGGCGGCCGCCGTCAACCGCGTCGTCAGCATCGCGAAGACGCTGCCGATCGTCGTGTTCGTCATCCTCTGCGCCACCGTCTTCGATCCCGCGGTGTTCGCCGCCAACTGGGCGGGCCCGTCGGGCGCTCCGCTGTGGGACCAGATCCGCGCCACGATGCTCGTCACCGTCTTCGTCTTCATCGGTCTCGAGGGCGCGAGCGTCAACTCGCGGCACGCCCGGTCGCGCCGCGACGTGGGCCGCGCGACCCTCCTCGGCTTCCTCAGCGTGCTTGCGGTGTTCGCGTCGGTGACCATCGTCTCGTTCGGCGTGCTGCCGCGGGAGGAGATCGCCGCTCTGCCCGAGCCGTCGCTGGGCGGAGTCCTGGAGACGATCGTCGGCCCGGCCGGTGCAGTCTTCATCGGCGCATCCCTCATCGTCGCCGTGCTCGGCGCGTACCTGTCGTGGACCCTGATGGCCGCGGAGGTCCTGCTGGAGGCGTCGCGGTCGGGCGATCTCCCGAGATTCCTCTCGCGGACCAATGCCGACGACACGCCGGTCGGTGCGCTCCTCCTGTCGACGACGCTGGTGCAGGTGCTGCTGGTCGTGGTCCTCTTCGCCGAGAACGCGTTCTCGGTGGCACTCGATCTGACGAGTGTCCTCGTGCTGATCCCGTTCGTCCTCTCGGCCGGGTACGCGCTCAAGCTCACCGTCACCGGCGAGACCTATCGCCCGGGCGATCGTGCGCGGATGCGCGACCTCGTCGTCGCCGTGATCGCGACGGCGTACACGACGTTCCTCCTGATCGCTGCCGGAGCGCACTACCTCCTGCTCTCGCTGCTGATCATCGTGCCGGGCACAGCACTCTTCGCCGCGGCGCGTCGGCGCGCCGGAGCCCGCGTCTTCACGCGCATCGAATGGGTGATCTTCGGCGCGTCGGTGCTCGGTGCCGTGTGCGCCGTCGTGCTGCTGGCGACCGGTCGCATCACCCTCTGACGCGCGCCCCCGACGAGGAGGCCGAGACGCGTCAGGACGTCGCGGCGGGCGTCGTCGGCGCGGCGACGGGGAAGAGCTGCTCGAGCAGCTGACCCGTCCAGGCGATGAGATCCGCATCGCCGAGCACGGTGCCGCCTGCCGTCGGCAGCGGGACCACGAGGGCTTCGCCGCCGGCGAGGAGCTTGGCCTTGGGGTACAGCCGCTGCAGTCGGATGCGCATCGACTCGGGCAGGCGCGCCGGCGCGACCCGCAGGTTCGGCCCCATCGCGACGACGTCGGTGAGCCCCGACTGGGCGGCCCGACGACGCAGACGAGCGACCGCGAACAGTCCCTCCACTTCGGCCGGCGGGCGGCCGTACCGGTCGGTCAGCTCCTCGACGACGAGATCGATCGCGTCATCCTTCGCGCTGACGGCTGCCGCAGCCGACAGCTTCTGATAGGCCTCGAGGCGCAGGCGCTCGCTGTCGATGTAGTCCTCGGGGATGCGCGCCGCCACGGGGAGCTCGAGCCGCAGCTCGGCCGGCCCGTCGACCTCCTCGCCCCGGAAGGTCGAGACGGCCTCGCCGATCATCCGCAGGTAGAGGTCGAATCCGACACCGGCGATGTGACCGGCTTGCTCGGCGCCCAGCAGGTTTCCCGCGCCACGCAGCTCGAGGTCTTTCAGCGCGACCTGCATGCCCGAGCCGAGGTCGTTGTTGACCGCGATCGTCTCGAGCCGGTCGGCGGCGGTCTCGCTCAGCGGCTTGTTCTCGTCGTACAGGAAGTACGCGTAAGCGCGCTCGCGCCCGCGCCCGACCCGGCCGCGCAGCTGGTGCAGCTGGCTCAGTCCGTACTTGTCGGCACGGTCGATGATGATGGTGTTGGCGTTCGAGATGTCGAGTCCGGTCTCGACGATCGTCGTCGAGACGAGGACGTCGGCACGCCGCTCCCAGAAATCGTCCACGACCTGCTCGAGCTGGTGCTCCCCCATCTGGCCGTGCGCGACGGCGATGCGCGCCTCGGGCACCAGCTCACCGAGCTGCGCCGCGACCCGCTGGATCGACTGCACGCGATTGTGCACGAAGAACACCTGGCCCTCGCGCAGCAGCTCACGTCGGATGGCCGCCGCGATCTGCTTGTCGCTGCGGGGTCCGACATAGGTCAGGATCGGATGCCGCTCCTCGGGCGGGGTCGCCAGGGTCGACATCTCGCGGATGCCGGTCACGGCCATCTCGAGCGTGCGTGGGATCGGCGTCGCGCTCATCGCGAGGATGTCGACGCCGGTCTTCAGCTTCTTCAGCGAGTCCTTGTGTTCGACGCCGAACCGCTGCTCCTCGTCGATGATGAGGAGCCCGAGATCCTTGAAGGCGACCTTCTCGGTCAGGATGCGGTGGGTGCCGATGACCATGTCGACGGTGCCGTCGGCGAGCCCGTCGACCGTCTCGCGGGCCTGCTTCGCGGTCTGGAACCGTGACAGGGGGCGCACCTTGACCGGGAATCCGGCGAAGCGCTCGGTGAACGTCTCGAGATGCTGCTTCGCGAGAAGCGTGGTCGGGACCAGCATCGCGACCTGCTTCCCCTCCTGGATCGCCTTGAACGCGGCGCGGACGGCGACCTCTGTCTTGCCGAACCCGACGTCGCCCGAGAGCAGGCGATCCATCGGGATCGGCTTCTCCATGTCGGCCTTGATCTCGTCGATCGTCTGCAGCTGGTCGGGCGTCTCCGCGAACGGGAACGCCTCTTCGAGCTCGCGCTGCCACGGGGTGTCGGGCCCGAACGCGTGACCCTTCGACGCCATGCGGGCCGAGTACAGCTTGACGAGCTCGACGGCGATGTCACGAACGGCCTTGCGCGCCTTGCCCTTCGCGGCCGCCCAGTCGCTGCCGCCCATCTTCGAGAGCACCGGCGCCTCACCACCGACATAGCGCGAGAGCTGGTCGAGCTGATCGGTCGGCACGAAGAGCTTGTCGCCGGGATAGCCGCGTTTGGCGGGCGCGTACTCGAGCACGAGGTACTCGCGCTGCGTCTTCACCGCGTTGCGTCCGCCACTCGATACCTCGCGCTGCACGAGCTCGACGAACTTTCCGATGCCGTGGGTCGAGTGGACGACGACGTCACCGGGCTTGAGCTGCAACGGATCGACGACGTTGCGCCGTCGTGTCGCGAGCTTCTTCACCACGCGGCCGTCACTGCCGATCGTGCGCCCGTAGAACTCGCTCTCGGTCAGGACGGCGAGCTTCGCCTCCGCCGACTCGAAGCCGCGCTCGAGCGACGCGACGACGCAGACCGCGACGGCCTCGTCGGCCAATTCGGCGACCCCATCGCTCGTGCGTGCGGCGATGCCGCGCTCGGCGAGCACGTCGCGGGCACGGTCGACGAGCCCGGGACCGGACGCGCACACCACGACGCGCCAGCCGCGCGAGAGGAGGTCACCGATATGAGCAGTGGCGCCGTCGACGTTGCCCTGGAAAGACGGCACCGCACTGCCGTCGATGCGCAGGTCGTCGCCCGTGTCGGTCAGCCCCTCGTCCGCGGCATCCGCTGCTCCCGAGTCGAACGCACTGAGCGTCCACCACACGCCGGAGCGTTCACGCATCGCCTCGCGCAGCGCGGGGAGCGTCAGGAAGTCGCCCGCGCCGAGATCGACCGGGCTGTCCGCCCCGGCGGTGGCCGCGCTCCACGCCGCCTCGAGGAACTCACGGTTCGTCTCGCCGAGCGTGCGCGCCCGAGTGCGCGAGCGCTCGGGATCGACCAGCGCGATCGCGGAGCCTCGGGGCAGGTAGTCGATGAGCGGCACGACCCCCTCCGCCAGCGCGGGCAGGAGCGACTCCATCCCCTCGACGGGGATGCCCTGCGACATCTTCTCGAGCATGCCGGTCAGGCTGGGGAACGTCGGCGCCATCGCCGCAGCGCGCTCGCGGACGGCCGGCGTCAGGAGCAGCTCGCGGGCCGGAAGCAGCTCGGCCTTCTCGACCTCGCCCGGGAGCGACCGCTGGTCGGCGATGGAGAACGCGCGGATCTGGTCGACCTCGTCACCGAAGAAGTCGATGCGCAGCGGGTGGTCGGCCGCGGCCGGAAAGACGTCGAGGATGCCGCCGCGCACGGCGAACTCGCCGCGGCGGGAGACCATGTCGACACGGTGATAGGCGAGTTCGACGAGACGGCGGACGACCTGCTCGAGGTCGCTCCCGCGCGTGCCCACCCTGAGCGAGATCGGCTCGGCGTCGGTCAGGCCCGCGGCAAGCGGCTGCAGAGCGGCGCGCACCGAGGCGGTGATGATCAACGGCGTGCCGCCATCATGGGCCGCTGCACGGCGGAGCACGGCGAGCCGACGCCCCACCGTCTCGGGGCTCGGGCTCAGACGTTCGTGCGGCAGGGTCTCCCAGGCAGGGAAGTGAACGATCTCGGTCTCGGGGACGAGACACTGCAGCGCAGCACCGAGCGTTTCGGCGCGACGACCGGTGGGCGCGACGGCGAGGACGACAGCGGGTCGGCCCTCGCTCCGGCGCTGCTCGAGCAGCGCGGCGAGGAGCGGGGCGTCGAGGCCGTCGGCCAGCGAGTAGTCGACGCTGCCGACCGCACCGGATGTCACCGCCTCCCGGAAGGAGTCAGCCTGCGAAAGGGCGCGCACGATCCCGGGAACTGTCACCACAGAAGCCTACCGCCGGCCGCCGACACGGGCGCCTCGCCGTGCCCGGGCAGCGTGCTCAGCGCGGTGCGTGAAAGCGCTGCTGCGCGGCGAGGAGACCATCACCCACGACCGCCTCGACCGCGTCCGCAGCATCCGAGACAAGGATGCCGAGCGTCTTGCGCTCGGTCGCCGAGAAGGGGTCGAGCACCCAGTCGGCCGGATCCTGGGACCCCGTGGGCCGCCCGATCCCGACGCGGACACGCGCGAACTCGGGGGTGCCGAGCGCCTTGGCGATGTCACGGACGCCGTTGTGGCCGCCGTGGCCGCCGCCCGTCTTGAGCTTGATGGTGTCGAAGGGGATGTCGAGCTCGTCATGGACCACGACGACGTGGTCCGGGTCGACGCCGTAGAAGGAGGCCAGCGCAGCCGCGGGGCCTCCCGAGACGTTCATGAACGTCTTCGGCTTGGCCAGCACCATCTTGGCAGCACCGGGCCGGAGCCAGGACTCGGCTGCCCAGGCGTTGGCCTTGTGCGAACGAAGCGTCTCACCGCGCCGGCTCGCCAGTTCGTCGATGACCATCTGGCCGATGTTGTGCCGGGTCGCCTCGTAGCGCGGCCCCGGATTGCCGAGACCGATGATGAGCCAGGTATCCGCCATGGCGCGCCTTTCGAACGACGGAGCCCGTCCTCACGAGGTGAGAACGGGCTCCGCAGGGGTGAGTATTACTCGGACTTCTCGTCGCTCTCAGCCTCGTCGGACTGCTCGGCGGCGGTCGCCTCGTCGGCGGCCTCGATCTCGTCGACGGCGGCGAGCGTCGCTGCGGGGACCGACACGGCGACGACGAGCGTCTCGGGGTCGGTCACCAGCGTGGCGCCGCGGGGCAGCGTCAGGTCGGCGGCCGTGATGCGCGCGCCGTCCTCGAGGCCTTCGACGTCGACCTCGACGTTGGTGGGGATGTGGGTGGCCTCGACCTCGAGCGTGATCGACGACGCGTCCTGCGTCGCGATGGTGCCCGAGAACGGCTCGCCGGTGACGACGACGGGAACGTCGACCTGGACCTTCTCGCCCTTCTTCACGACGAGGAGGTCGATGTGCTCGATGATCTGGCGCACGGGGTCGCGCTGGACGTCCTTGACGAGGACCAGCTGCTCCTTGCCGTCGATGGTCAGCTCGATGACGGCGTTAGCGCGGCGGACGAGCAGCAGCATCTGGTGGCCCGGCAGGGCGACGTGCACGGGGTCGGTGCCGTGCCCGTAGATGACGGCGGGGATCTGACCGGCGGCACGCAGACGGCGGGCGAAGCCCTTGCCGAAGTTGGTGCGCGTCTCTGCAACGACCTTGGTGTCGGTCTCGGTGGACATGCGTTTCTCCTTGTGGGCCCGGGGCCCTGCTCAGCGGTATGCGGGTTCGACGCGAACGCGAGCGCGTGGAGAGGAAACGTCCTGCACACACCCTCGTCGATCACGGATCCCGGTTCCCGCACAGCGGGCACGCGGCATCCCTCGCCGAAGTACACCCCTACTCTACCAGCGCTGGGTAGGGTGGGTGAGACGTCGTCTACGCCCGGAGGAAAAATGGAATACGGCTGGTTCTCTCACGTGCTTCTGTGGGTCATCGGAGCGATGACGCTCGGGTCGATCGTCTCCGTCAGCCTCGCGCTGTTCGCGATGGGACGACAGGGCTACCGCAAGGGCTGACCCGCCCGCGGGCGTCGCCGCGACGGCCCGATCGACGAAAGCGCGAGGCGCGCCACCGGGTGAGGTGGCGCGCCTCGCGCTTTCGTGTCGAGTTCAGGCGGGCCAGACCGCGACGACGACCTTGCCGGACGCCTCCGAGTCCCTCGCCGTCGCGAACGCCTCGACGATGTCGGCGGCGTCGACGACGTGGGTGATCACCTGCTCGATCTCGGGTCGCTCGTCGAGGAGGCGCACCGCCTCGTCGATCTCGTCCTTGAAGCGGAACGTGCCGACGTAGACGACCTCCTTGGAGATGAAGGGCGCCAGGTTGACCGGTCGCGGCTCGTTGGGGACCATGCCCACCTGTACGACGCGCCCCGCCGGCCGCACGGCGCGCAACGCGGCGGACACCGACGCCGCGACGCCCGAGCACTCCAGCACGACGTCGTAGGCGTCGGCGGGGGGCTGCTCCGTGGTGACGTCGAACGTTCGGGTCGCGCCGAGTCGGCTCGCACGGTCGAGGGGTCCGGCCAGCACATCGGTGGCGTGCACCTCCGCCGCCCCGGCAGCGGTCGCCGCTGCCACCGCGAGCAGTCCGATCGGCCCGGCACCGGTCACGAGGACCCGCGCACCCGCGACGTCGCCTACTTTGCTCAGCCCGTGCAGGGCGACCGCGAGCGGCTCGGCCAGCACGGCACGACGGACCGGCAGCGTCGGCGGGAGGGGTCGCACCATGGACCGATCGGCGACGATGAGCTCGGCGAGGGCGCCCTGGGTGTGCGGCGTCGTCGAGGCGCTGCCCAGATACGCTCCGCCCGGCCAGAGGTGCGGGTCGTCGGCGATCGCCTCGACCTTGCGGCCGAAGGTGGCGGGGTGAAGCGTCACGGGCGTGCCGGACTCCCACTCCCCGGTCGGATCGAGATCGATGCGGCCGCTGAGCTCATGCCCCGGGATCAGCGGCTCCCTCACGACGAAAGCCCCGTTGGCACCCTCGTAGTAGTAGTGGAGGTCGGACCCGCAGATGCCGACGAAGTCCACCCGGATCCGCACCTCTCCCTCGCCGGGCGACGGCTCGGGGACGTCCGAGATCTCGATGTGCTGTTTTCCATGGATGTGCGCTGCGCGCATGGCGGTCCTTCCGGATCAGACGACGGCGGTCATGCCGCCGTCGACGAAGATGTTCTGCCCCGACACGAAGCTCGAGGCATCCGAGCAGAGGAAGAGCAGGGCCCCATCGAGCTCGCTGAAGTCGCCCCAGCGCTGTGCCGGGGTGCGCTGCGTGAGCCACGCGCTGAAATCGGCGTCGTCGACGAGGGCGCGGTTCATCTCGGTCGCGAAGTAGCCGGGCGACAGCGCGTTCACCTGCACGTTGTGTCGAGCGAGGTCGGCCGCCATCCCCTTCGTGAGCTGCGCTACCGCGCCCTTGGTCGCCGAGTACGGCGCGATCGTCTGGCGCGCCAGCGCCGACTGCACCGAGGCGATGTTGACGATCTTCCCCGACCCGCGCTCGACCATTCCCGGGGCCACGAAGCGCGCGACGTAGAAGACGCCGTTGAGGTTGGCCGCGACGATCTCGTCCCAGTCGGACACCGAGAACTCCGCGAAGGGGGCCCGCCGCTGGATCCCCGCGTTATTGACGAGGATGTCGGGCACCCCGACCTCGGCGACGATGGCCGCGACCCCCGCCTCGACGGCAGCGGCATCCGTGACGTCGAAGACCGCCGCCACCGGTTCCGGCGAACCGGCTTCGGCGGCCTCACGCCGCGTGCGCTCGACCGCCTCGGCATCACGGCCGTGCACGACGACACGTGCGCCTTCGCGGGCGAGCGCGAGCGCGAGGGAGCGCCCGAGCCCGCGCGACGAGCCCGTCACGAGGGCGACGCGTCCGGTCACATCGAACAGAGAGGACATCGGAACTCCTTAACGTCAGGGCAGAGCCGTCAGCAGCGGCTCAGATGAGGGACGCGAGCCCGAACAGACCGAGCACGAGCACGAACGCGGTCACGGACTCGATGGCCTGCTGCACGGTCCACGTCTTCAGGGTCGTCTTCACGTCCATGCCCATGAGGCGGCCCACGAGCCAGAAGCCCGAGTCGTTGACGTGTCCGGCGAACACCGAGCCGGCCGCGGTGGCCAGGACGATGGCGGCCACCTGGAGCGGGTTGAAGTCACCCGCAGCGACAGCCGGCGCCGCGAGGCCTGCTGCCGTCACCAGAGCAACGGTGGCCGACCCCTGCGCGAGGCGGATGATGACGGCGATGACGTATGCGGCCACGATGATCGGCAGGCCGAGGTCGGACAGCGTGTCGGCGAGCGCGTCGCCGATGCCCGAGGCGCGCAGGACGCCGCCGAACATGCCGCCGGCGCCGGTGATGAGGATGACCGAGGCGACAGGACCGAGAGCCGAGTCGACGACCTTCTCGAGCGCCGTGCCGTTCTCGCCGCGGCGCGTGCCCAGCACGAAGGTCGCGACGATGACGGTGATGAGCAGAGCCACGAAGGAGTTGCCGAGGAGCACCAGCACCTGGACCCACAGGTCGTCCGTCGACACGGCGCCGGCGGAGGCGAGGGTCGTGAGCCCCGTGTTCATGAAGATGAGGAACATCGGCAGGAGCAGGAGCAGGACGATCGTCAGCGGACGCGGCGGGTTCGCCGGCTGGTCGTCATCCTTCTCGCCGAAGAGAGCCGGCACCGGCAGCGGGATGCGCGCGGCGATGAACTTGCCCCACAGGTAACCGGAGACGTACCAGACGGGGAAGACGACGACGAGGCCGAGGAGAAGGACGAGACCGAGGTTGGCTCCGTACGCCTCGGTCGCCGTGACGGGGCCGGGGTGCGGCGGCAGGAAGACGTGCATGACGGAGAACGCCGCGGCGGCGGGGATGCCGAAGAGCAGGACGTTCGCCTTCGAGACGCGGCGGGCGATCGCGAAGATGATCGGGAGCATCATCACCAGGCCCGCGTCGAAGAACATCGGGAAGCCGAGGATGAGCGAGGCGATGCCGAGCGCGAAGGGTGCTCGCTTCTCGCCGAAGACCTCGACGAACTTGTCGGCGAGCGCCTTGGCGCCGCCGGAGTGCTCGATGAGCCTGCCCAGCATCGCGCCGAGGGCGACGAGGAGGGCGACTCCGGCGAGTGTCCCACCGAATCCATCGGTGAGCGTCTTCGCGATCGCCGAGACCGGCACCTGCGCGACGAACGCGGTGAGCAGCGAGACGATGATCAGCGTCAGGAAGGCGTGGACCTTGCAGACGATGATCAGGAACAGGATGAGGGCGATCGCGCCGACTGCGATGAGCAGCAGCGGTCCGGCACCCAGGGTCTGGGTCCAGTCTTCCATCGGTATCTCCGTTGATGTCGGGAAGCGGACGACCGAGGGCTGAGCCCCGCGGATCGTCCCGCGTTAGGATTCGAGCTGCCCCGTGCCACGGCAGCGGAGCAGAGCGATCCTCGCACAATGATCGTATCTTTTACAACCACTGATCGTATTTATCGGAGGCGTCATGGCGCAGGCATCCCACGGATCCGTGCTCGACGCCCTCGGGCTGCGTATCGCGTCGGGTGAGCTCGCACCCGGGTCGGTATGCACCCTCGCCGATCTCGAAGCCGAGTTCGGGGTCTCTCGCACCGTCATCCGCGAAGCGGTTCGGGTGCTGGAGGCGATGGGGATGCTCTCGTCGCGCCGGCGCGTCGGTCTCACCGTGACGCCGACGAACGAGTGGAGCGCGCTCGATACCCGCCTCATCGGCTGGCAGCTCGCATCACCGCGCCGCGACCACCAGATCGTCGTGGTGAACGAGCTGCGGTCCGCCGTTGAGCCGATCGCCGCACGACTGGCCGCCCAGCGCGGCACCGACGTGCAGCGCTCGCAGCTCCTCGGCCTCGCGGCGCGTCTCGAGGAGCTCGGTCGCAGCGGCAAGGGCGCATCGCCGGAGTACCTCGAGGTCGACATCCAGTTCCACGACCTCATCCTCGACATGAGCGGCAACCTCATGCTCGCCGCGAACAAGGCGGCGATCGCCGCCGTCATCGCCGGGCGCTCCGACGTGGGACTCACTCCCGCGATCCCCTACGAAGCGGCGCTCGACAACCACGTGCGCACCGCCGCGGCGATCGCGCGCGGCGACGCCGACGGTGCGGAGCGCCACACCCGTGGCTACGTCGACGCGGTCCTCAGCGAGGTCCGGGCGCTGGTGTGACCAGGCCGTCGGGCTGCTCGCCGCGCAGCGCCGCCAGCAGCGCATCGATCGACTGATCCGTCATTCGCTGCACGGCACCGCTCGTGTGCCCTCCCGCATGCGGCGTCGCCACCACGCCGGGATGCCCGACGAGCGGCGAACTGGACGGCGGCTCGGTCTCGTAGACATCCACGGCGACCCCGTGGAGGCGCCCCTCGTCGAGTGCGCGGCGCGCCGCGGCCTCGTCGAGCAGGCCGCCTCGCGCGGTGTTGACGACGATCGCTCCCGGCGGCAGCAGGCTCAGTCGGCGCGCATCGAGCAGATGACGGGTCTCGGGCAGCAGCGGGACGTGCAGGCTCACCACATCGCTGCGGCGGCACAGCTCGTCGATGCCGACCCGCTCGACCCCGGCCTGCGCGAACGCCTCGTCGGGCAGCATCGGGTCGTACGCGACCACCTCCATACCGAGCCCTCGCGCACGCTCGGCGACCAGGCGGCCGATGGCGCCGAAGCCCACGACCCCCGCGGTGGTGCCCGTGAGCTCCTTGCCCTCGAGGCGCGGCCACTCCCCCGCACGCACCGCCTCGTCGAGCCGCGGGATGCCCCGCGCTGCGGCGAGCACGAGGCCGATCGCGAGCTCGGCGACCGCGATCGCGTTCGCGCCGGGAGTCCGAGTGACCATGACGCCTCTCGACGCGGCGGCGTCCAGGTCGACCCGGTCGACACCCACCCCGTAGCGAGCGAGAACACGCAATCGGGGCGCGGCCGCGAAGACGGCCCCGTCGTATTCGTCGAGCCCGGCGATGATGCCGTCGACATCGGCGACGAGCGGGATGAGCTCCGCCGCCGTGAGTGGCCGCCCGTGAGGATTGAGGATAACCTCGCCGACCTGCTCGCGGAGGCGGCGGAGCGATGCGCCGTGCGGGTCGCGGCACAGAGACGTCGGCGTCACCAGGACCTTCATCGGACTGCCTCGAACGATCCGGGCACAGTGCGCTGATACTGATCGAGGTACCGGGCGAACCCCTCGTCGTATCGATCTCGGTGCTGCTCACGAGGCGTGATCGTCCGCACCTCGACGTCGTCGAAGGCCGGATGCCGCAGGTCGAGCCCGCTCGCGAGCATCCCCATCCGCACCGCACCGACGATCGAGGTGTGCTGCTGCGCCGAGACCTGCATCTCGACCCCGAACACGTCGGCCGTGAGCTGCGTCCAGAACGGCGACGACAGGACGCCGCCGGAGAGGACGATGCGACGAGGCGTCCCACCGAGGGCGGTGAGCTCCTTGTAGCAGTGGTAGAGCGAGTACACGATGCCCTCGAGCACCGACTGGTACATGTCCACGCGCGAGTGTGCCGGCGCGAGATCGACGAAGCCGCCGCGGCGCTGGTCCTGCCAGCCCGGGCTCCGCTCGCCGAACAGGAAGGGCAGGAAGACGGGCAGGTCGACCCGGTCGGTCGACAGCGACGGCTCGATGTCGAGGTAGTCGGTCGAAGCCCCGAACAGGCGGTCGCGCGCCCAGTCGACGCAGTTGCCGCATCCCGAGGTCGCTGCGCCGCTCAGCGCACCGAGCGGCGAGCGGTACGACCAGGTGCTCAGCGTGGGCGAGAACGCCGGATGACGCGACGCGACGCGGAGGGCGCCGCTCGTCCCCATCGAGAAGGTCATCTCGCCGGGCTCGGTCGCGAGGTCGCCGATCTGGTTCAAGCCGCCGTCCGGGCCGGGGGTGAGCACCGGGATGCCCGCGGCGAGTCCGAGGAGCACCGCGGCCTCGGCCGACAGGGGCGCCGTGGCAGTGGTCTCGTGCAGCTCGGGCAGCCGGACGCGACCGAGATCGAACCGGTCGATGACCTCGCTGTCCCACGTCGCATCGGTGGCGGAGAGCAGCCCGCTGCCTGAGGCCAGGGAATCGTTCGTCCAGACCTCACCCGTCATCCGAGCGAAGATGAGGCTGGCCTGGTCGAGGGCCAGCAGCCCGTCGATGTCGAGCCCCTGCGCACGGAGGTGCTGAAGTTTGAACACGGGATAGATGGCATTGACCATGCAGCCCGTGCGCTCGTAGAACCACCACGTGAAGTCGTCGTCCGCACGGAGGGCGGCGCTGAGGTCCTGCGCGCCGGTGTAGGGCCACTCCATCACCGGGGTGACCGCCGAGAGGTCGTCGGAGCGAAGGGTGAGGCCGTGCCACGTGCCGCTCAGCACGATGAGGTCGATCCGCTGGCCGGCTGCGGCCTCGCGACCGAGGGCCATGAGCTGGATGTAGATCGCGTCGGCATCTCGGACGGCCGAATCGGGCCCATCGACTTCGAACCGGCGGCTGCGAACGGCGACCGCGCCGGTGTCCGTGTCGAAGAGCATGGTCTTCGCCGAGGTGGTGCTGGCTTCGAGAGCGAGGATCTTCATAGGGGCCCATCGTCGGGTGTCCGGCGGGCAGCAGCGTCGCCGAGACTCAATGATATGATCATTCGGCCGACGATGGACACCCCGAGGAGAAACATCATGGTCGCTGTTCTCGATCAGATCGCCCGCCACCGCCTCGTTCCGGTCGTCGTGGCCGACACCGCCGACGAGGGCCTGTTCATCGCCGCTGCGCTCGCCGAGGGCGGGCTCCCGGTGGCCGAGATCACTTTCCGCACCCCCGCAGCACCGGCCGCCATCGAAGCCATCGCCGAACGAGGCGACGTGCTCGTCGGCGCGGGCACGATCGTCTCGCCCGCCCAGGTCGACACCGCCGTCGCCGCCGGTGCCCGCTTCCTCGTCTCCCCCGGCTTCCACCCCGCGGTCGCCGACCGCGCCGCCGACCTCGGGGTTCCCCTCATTCCCGGAGCCGTCAGCGCGAGCGAGATCATGGGGGCGCTCGCGGCCGGGATCACCACGGTCAAGTTCTTCCCCGCCGAGACCTCGGGCGGCCTCCCCGCCCTGCGTGCTCTCGCCGGCCCCTTCGGCGACCTGCGGTTCGTGCCGACCGGCGGCATCGACGCCACGAACCTCGACGCCTATCTCGCGCACCCGCAGGTGACCGCCGTCGGCGGTTCGTGGATGCTGCCGCGGACCGCCGTCCGAGCACGCGATGCCGCCGCCATCACCCGCGCCGCATCCGACGCGGTCGCACGTGTCGACGCCTTGTCGCAAGCCGCTCCGGCCGGCCTGCCGAACGGATAAAGTGGCGAGAGAGCCGGGCTCTCTCGCAGCACCTGGCCACCCCACCCGCACGCGAACCTGGAGCTACGCATGGCGTCGACCCCCTCACCGACAGGACCCTCGACCGATCAGGATCAGGCGCCGCACGAAGCGGCCACGGTCCACGAGGGCGCCCCGCGTCCCGAGGAGGTCGACCGCCCGACCCCCGACGAGAGCAGCGCTCCCGCCGAGGCCGGGTCCGGCTCCGCGAACATCGGTGTGGTCGGACTCGCCGTCATGGGCTCGAACCTCGCCCGCAACCTCGCGAGCCGCGAAGGGAACACGGTCGCCGTGTTCAACCGGTCGCGTTCGAAGACCGACGAGCTCATCGAGACTCACCCCGAGGCGGACTTCATCCCCGCCTTCTCCTACGAGGAGTTCGCAGCGAACCTGCAGAAGCCGCGCACCGCGATCATCATGGTCAAGGCGGGTCGCCCCACCGACGCCGTCATCGACGAGCTCATGCGGGTGTTCGAGCCGGGCGACATCATCGTCGACGGCGGCAACTCGCTGTTCACCGACACCATCCGTCGTGAGAAGGCGGTCCGCGAGGCCGGCTTCAACTTCGTCGGCATGGGCGTCTCCGGTGGTGAGGAGGGTGCCCTCCTCGGGCCCTCGCTCATGCCCGGAGGCCCCGACGAGTCGTGGGTGACCCTCGGCCCCATCCTGAAGTCGATCGCCGCGGTCGCCGAGGGCGAGCCGTGCGTGACGCACGTCGGCCACGACGGCGCCGGCCACTTCGTGAAGATGGTGCACAACGGCATCGAGTACGCCGACATGCAGCTCATCGCCGAGGCCTACGACCTCATCCGCCGCGGCACCGGCAAATCGCCCGCCGAGATCGCCGACATCTTCGCCGAGTGGAACCGCGGCGAGCTCGAGTCGTACCTCATCGAGATCACCGCCGAGGTGCTGCGTCAGACGGATGCCGCCACCGGTCAGCCCCTCGTCGACGTGATCGTCGACCAGGCCGGTGCCAAGGGCACCGGCGCGTGGACCGTGCAGACCGCGCTCGACCTCGGCGTGCCCGTCTCGGGCATCGCGGAGGCCGTCTTCGCGCGTTCGCTCTCGAGCCACCGCGAGCAGCGCGACGTGTCCGGCTCGCTGCCCGGCCCTGACGACGCGTCGTTCACGGTCGAGGACGCCGACGCCTTCATCGAGCAGGTGCGCCTCGCGCTCTACGCCTCCAAGATCGTCGCCTACTCGCAGGGCTTCGACGAGATCCGTGCCGGCGCTGCCCAGTACGGCTGGAACATCGACCTCGGCGCGGTGTCGAAGATCTGGCGCGGCGGCTGCATCATCCGCGCGCAGTTCCTCAACCGCATCGCCGACGCGTACGCGACCGGCGACGAGCTCCCCGTCCTGCTGACCGCGCCGTACTTCGTCGAGGCGCTCGGCCGCGCCCAGGACGCGTGGCGCCACGTCGTGCAGGCCGCGGCCGGCGCCGGCATCCCCGCTCCCGCCTTCAGCTCGTCGCTGTCGTACTACGACGGCCTGCGTGCGGAGCGCCTGCCGGCAGCCCTCATCCAGGGCCAGCGCGACTTCTTCGGTGCGCACACCTACAAGCGCATCGACAAGGACGGCACCTTCCACACGCTGTGGTCGGGAGACCGTTCCGAGGTCGAGGCCGAAGACACGCACTGACCCCACTCCTGAGGTCACGAGGCCCCGTCGAGCATCTCCGCTCGGCGGGGCCTTCGCTGTACGCGACGACGAGACGTCAGAGCCAGTCGTTGCGCTTGAAGATCCCGTAGAGACCGGCGCTCAGGAGCACCATCAGCCCGAGCGCCATCGGGTAGCCCCACGGTTGGTCCAGCTCGGGCATGAATCTGAAGTTCATGCCATAAACGCTCGCGACGAACGTCGGGGCGAATCCGATCGCCGCCCACGACGAGATCTTCTTGACCTGTTCGTTCTGGCGCACCTGGACGACGGTGAGGTCGGCCATCTTCTCGTCCAGCCGCTGGTTGACGAGGGTCGCGTGGATCGTCAACGCGTCGTCGAGCGTGTGTCGCATCGACTGCACGCGCTCCGCCACGTACTGCGCGCGGCCGCGGACGTCGTCCCATCCGGCCGGTTCGGCGCCGGCCGCGGCATCCGTGAGGGTCGAAGCGAGCCGCGTCAGGACGTCCGGCAGCGGCGTCGTGGCGTGAGCGAGGTCGATCACCTCCCGCTGCAGGTCGAAGATGCGCCTCGACACTCCGGGGTCGTCGCCGAACAGCTGATCCTCGATCTCGTCGATGTCGTTCTCGACGCCGTCGAGCACGACGCGGTAACCGGTCGTGACGAGTTCCGCGAGTACCCACATGACGGATGCCGGGCCGCGGCGGAGCAGGTCCGGGTGGCTGTCGAGACGACCCTGGAGCTCGCTGAGGTCGATGCGATCCGAGCGCGTCACGGTCACGATGAGGTGCGGTGCGAGGAACACGTCGATCTCGTCGCAGCGGACCGTCTCGGAGGCATCGTCGTAATGCGCGGGCTGCAGCACCACGAAGGCGTGGTCGCCGTACCGCTCGAAGATCGACCGCTGATGCGGGCGGAGGGCTTCCTTGACCGCGATGGGAGGTACCCCCAGCTCGGCCGCGTGAGACTCGATCTGCGCGTCGTCGACGTCGATCAACGCGACCCACGCGAAGCCGCCCCGTTCGCGCGCGAGCACCGCGGCGTCGCGCGGCGCCAGACCGTCGCCGATCCGCGACCCGTCGACATACACCGCCGCCTCAACGTTCGTCATGACGTCACCGTATGCCACATCCCGAGCTCACAGCGCGCACATAGCATCGTCCATAGCTTCTCCATAGCGAACGCCTCACAATGGGCTCATGACCACTCCCGCTCCCACGGCACTGCAGCGTCCCGACGGCTCCCCGCTGCGCATCCTCGTCGTCGACGACGAGCAGATGCTCACCGATCTGCTCTCGATGGCACTGAAGATGGAGGGCTGGGAGGTCCGCTCCGCGGCATCCGGCTTCGAGGCGCTCTCGCTCGCCCGGGAATTCGAGCCGGACGCCATGGTGCTCGACATCATGATGCCCGACCTCGACGGGATGTCGGTGCTGCAGCGCCTTCGTCAGTCCGGCGACGATGTTCCCGTGCTGTTCCTCACCGCGAAGGATTCCGTGGGCGACCGCGTCGCTGGGCTCACAGCGGGCGGCGACGATTACGTCACGAAGCCCTTCAGTCTCGAGGAGGTCGTCGCACGGCTGCGGGGTCTCATGCGGCGCGCCGGAACCGCGACAGCCGGTGGCGCCGACCCCGTGCTACGCGTCGGGGACCTCACGCTCAACGAGGACTCGCACGAGATCGAACGCAGCGGGACGAGCATCGAGCTCACCGCCACCGAGTTCGAGCTCCTGCGCTACCTCATGCGAAACCAGCGCCGCGTGGTGTCGAAGGCCCAGATCCTCGACCGCGTGTGGAACTACGACTTCGGCGGGCGATCCTCGGTCGTCGAGCTCTACATCTCGTACCTGCGCAAGAAGATCGATGCGGGTCGCGAGCCGCTCATCCACACCGTCCGGGGTGTGGGCTACATGATCAAAGCTCCGCAGTGACGTCCGCCCCGGATGGCGCCGGCGCGCACGGGCGCACGGACCGGCGCGCCCGCAAGCGCTGGACGCTGCAGACGCGGCTGATGGTCACGGTGGTCGGTGTCGTCGCGCTGACGCTCATCTCGAGCGCCGTCGGGCTCGCGACCACGATCGGAACTGTGCTGGTCTCAACCGTCACCACCAACGCCGAATCGCTCACGCGCGGGCTCAAACTCTTCGACAGCAGCGGCTACGTCGTGCGTGTGCGCTCCGCGGAGGAGACGATCGCCGGCACGACGGGTCTCCCGTATGGTTACACGCTGCTGGTGCAGGACCCGCGCGGTCCCGTCACCGGCGCGACCTTCGACGGCGACGAGGGAGTGCGCAGCCTCACGACCGCGGAGCTCAACGATCTGGCTTCGACCGACCTCAGCGCCCTTCCGGCGACGATCGAGATCGGCGATCTCGGCGCGTTCCGCGTCGTGTCGTTCAAAGCGGGCGACATCACCGGGCTGGGTGCTCTTCCGCTCGCACAGGTCGATACGACTGTCGCAATCGTCGTCACCACGATCACGATCGTGACCGTCGGCGGCCTGCTCCTCCTCAGCGCGGCGATCGCGGTTGTCATCCAGCGCTCACTCCGGCCGTTGCGCGTTGTGGCTGACACCGCGACGAGGGTCGCGTCGCTCCCCCTCGCGCAGGGCGCTGTCTCCATCACCGAGCGCGTGCCCGCAGAGGAGACCGACGACCATGATGAGATCGGCCGCGTGGGCGCCGCCCTCAACACGCTGCTCGACCATGTCGACGCATCCCTCATCGCACGCCAGCGCAACGAGGAGCGCATGCGGTCGTTCGTCGCCGACGCCAGCCACGAGCTGCGCACCCCGCTCGCCTCGATCCGCGGATACTCGGAGCTCTCGTTGCGCGCGATGCGCCAGGGCGTGCCCGGGGTCGAAGAGACGACGACGGCCGCCCTCGAGCGCATCCAGGCGCAGTCGCTGCGCATGACCAGGCTCGTCGAAGACCTGCTGCTCCTCGCCCGCCTCGACGAGGGCCAGGAGCTCGTCTACGGCACCGTCGACCTGACGGCGCTCGCGGTCGATGCCGTCGCCGACGCGCGTGCCGCGGGCCAGGACCACGAATGGCGCTTGGACGTCGGCGACGATCCGGTCATCGTCGCCGCGGATGCCACCCGCATCACGCAAGTCGTCGCGAACCTCTTGGCGAACGCCCGCGTGCACACCCCGGCGGGGACCACCGTCACCACCTCCGTGCGCGTTGCGGACGGCACGGCGATCCTGTCGGTGCACGACGACGGCCCGGGTATCGACCCCGCCGTGGCTGACGAAATCTTCGAACGCTTCTCACGCGGTGATCGCTCCCGCGCGCGTCAGACCGGCGGCACAGGGCTGGGCCTGTCGATCGCGCGCGCGATCGTTGCCGCGCACGGAGGCTCGCTCACCGTGCAGAGCGAGCCCGGCTCGACCACCTTCGAACTGCGCCTGACCGCGAGACCGGCCGCCCCGGAGACGGGCGAGCCGTCGGATGCCGGGACGGGACCGACCACGAATGAGCAGGCGAGCGGAACGCAGGACATGCCGTGACGCTCGGTGAGCCGCGGATCGTGGCGGTCCGCCGCGGGCGGGTGCAGCCGTCCAGCTCATGGATCTACGTCTGGGTCGACGCGGCGACAGGCGACATCGCCTACGTCGGTGCGACACCGTACGACCCAGCGCTCCGCACTCACCTGCACCTCGAGAGCGACGATGCGCAGCTGGGCAGAGTACGAGCGACCGTAGACGGATATGCGGAGCGCGACTTCGACGTTCTCGCTTTCGAGCTCGCCGCCGACATCGAACGCGCTGAAGCGAAGGACCTCCTCAAGCGCCGTCTCCGCGGGGATGCCAGCCCGTCGCCGACGGATGCATCGACGGCGCTGTGGCGCGCGGTGGATGACATCGCACGTGCTGTCGAACACCGTTGTTCCGAGATCGACGGGCGCGGTCGGGCGGGCGGCTGAGCCGGTCGGCGATTCCTCCCCAGGGGTGGGGTCTGACGAGTTTTGCATTTCGTAGCTATGTTCGATGTGAATGTCTGACCCGGCTGCCACAATGGGAACATGTCAGCGAACAGGGGTGGCGGCTCGGACGAGATCGAGGTCTCGCCGCACGGCCCCGCGATCGCGGCTTACGGCGAGGCGCTCGCGCTGGTGCATGACGCGGATGTCGCTTCGGTGCGGGCTCTGGCCGAGCTGGGCCGGTCCGCGTTGCGTGAGGCGCGCCGTGACGGAGTGCGTGGGATGGCCTCGGACATGGAGCTGCGGTCGGTCGCGGCTGAAGCTGCGGGGCTGGCCCGGCGGACCGACAGGCGCCTGCAGGCCGACATCGACCATGCGCTGACGATCGTCGACGATTACCCGACCGTCTTCTCGGCGTGGGAGGAGCGGCGGATCACCCGCGACCACGTCGACGCGGTCGTCAAAGCGGGAACCGGGCTGCCCGATGAGGTGCGGGGCGAGTTCGAGGTCGCGGCGATCGCGGTGTGCGAGCGCGACATCGCCACCCGGGTGAAACCGGCCCTGCGTGCCCTCGCGGAGAAGCTGCACGAGCGCACGTTCACCGACCGGCACCGCGACGCCGCCGCCGGGCGGTGTGTGCGGGTCTCGCACGGGACGGACGGGATGTCGGATGTCATCGCGACCGTCCCGACCGTGATCGCGGTGGGCATGCTCGACCGGCTCACGCAGATGGGACAGTCCGTCAAGGACGCCCGGACCGCGGGTGCGGGGGCGGATGCCGCAGGCGCATGCGAGCCCGCCGATACGCGGACGATGGATCAGCTGCGGGCCGACATCCTCGGCGACCTGGTGCTCGGCGGGGCGCCGGTCGTTGACCCGACGTATGGGATCGATCGGGCTGGTGGGCTGGGGGCGATCCGGGCACGCGTGCAGGTGGCGGTCACCGCCGAGACGTTGATGGGGCGTGACGAGAACCCCGCCGAAGCGGTGGGCGCTGCGCTGATCGATGCTGATACGGCGCGCGAGCTCGCGGGGCAGGTCGGCGAGTGGGACCGGTTGTTCGTCGACCCGGTCACCCGGACGCCGGTTGAGATCGACACGTACCGGCCGACCGCGTCGATGAAGAAGCTCCTGATGGCGCGGGATCAGCACTGCCGGTTCCCCGGATGCCGACGGGCCGCGATCCGCTGCGAACTGGATCACACGATCGATTACGCCCTCGGCGGCCACACCCACATCTTCAACCTCGCCCACCTCTGCCAGCGGCACCACTCGATGAAGCAATTCACCAAATGGGAGGTCAGACAGGTCGGCGGCGGGGTCCTGGAATGGACCTCGCCCCTCGGCCGGGTCTACCGCGAAGACGTTCCCATACCCGCGGTGTGCTTCACCATCGACACCTCCGGCCCACCGCGATCTCGCGTCGGAACCGGCGGGCCGCCGCCGGATCTCGCACCACTCTTCTGATGCGTCGCGACCCTTCTGATGCGTCGCGCTATTTCGACACGCACTGCGAATTCAGTATCCGGCGAAGGCGTCCGTGGTGAGCGACCGCGCTTTCGAGAGCGCCGGGGCGAGGTCGGCGATGAGCCGCGGCGGTCCCGAGATGAACGCGTGCCGTTCGGTGAGGTCCGGCACGAGCGTGGCGAGAGATGCCGCGGTCAGCCGCGCCCCGCCCGTCCACGTCCAGTGGTCGGGCAGGTTCCGAGGCTCGTCTCGCGTCACGACCATCACCGGGATCTCCGCAGCGATGATGTCATCGCGGAAGGCCAGCTCGTCGGCATCCGATGCCACGTAGACCATGACCACATCCCGCCGCTCCCCCGCCAGACGCATCTCGCGCAACTGCGAGACGAAGGGCGTCACCCCGATACCGGCCGCGACGAGCAACACCTTGGCATCGGTCCGTGCGGGGAGCACGAAATCGCCCCACACGCCGGTGACGGGAAGATCGCGACCGGGCTCGACCAGCGCGAGCGCCTTCTTGTAGCTCGACTGCGACCCCTCGCGGATGGCGATCCGCACCTCCGGCAGCTCCGCGGGCGCCGAAACGATCGAGAATTCGCGCCGCGTGCCCCGCGCGTCGGGACGGCGATGCGGCACTTCGAGCTCGAGGTACTGTCCGGGACGGAATCGGAAGCCGCGATGAGCGCGGAAGGTCAGCTCCCGCACGGAGGGGGTCAGCGCTGTGCGTTCGACGAAGGTCAGGCGCACCGCGGCGCGGTAGGCGAAGAGGAACGCGAGCAGGTTGCCGATGAGCAGCGCGCGCTCCTGTCCGAGACTGACGTCACCGATGAGGATCGGCCAGCCCGCCAGCGCGCCCACCAGCGCAGCGACCGCGTACTGCTGCCTCCGACGCGGCGGAAGGGTCAGCGGCTCGGACAGCATGAACGCACCGAGGAAGAGGAACGGCGACGACCACAGCACCTGCCCAATGACGGTCGCATCGACGGGGAGCGAGACCTGGGCGTACTGCACGAACGTCCGCACGAGCGCGACAGCGACCGCGACGACGAGGAAGACCGCGACCACCCGCACCTTCTCCGTGCGCACGAGCACAAGACCGCCGAGAAGGATGACGGGCACCGCGAGAACGGGCGACCCCACCCACCACGCCGACGCGCCCAGGTCGGGGAACGGGATGCTGAGCACAGTGAGCACCGTTGCTCCGGCGGCGGCGGGATTGAAGATGTGTCGCCCACGCCAGGCCAGCAGGTACTTCGATGCGGAGGCGACCACCCCGGCGACCGCGAGCCCCGCGATCCCCGCCGGATCGAGCGTCGGACGCAGCACGAACAGCAGGATGAGCGCGGTGATGACCGCCGATTCGATGCGCCACGTTCGGCCGAGCAGCCGCTGCGCTACAGCATCCACCACGATGATCGCGCCGGCCAGGACGACGAGCGACACCGGGAGAGCCAGCGGATCGCCCGCGATCTGACCGGCGACGGTCAGCACGAAGGCGATGACCGCGAGCAGGGAGAGGGCCAGGAGGACGAATCGGTACATCGACACGCGTCCGAGCGCGCCGACGGCTCGGTTTCGAAGGGCCGTCAGGGATGTCATACGAACAACTCCGCTTCGCAGTGGGGTGACCATTCGACGGAACCGTCGGTGCGCATCCGCACCCACGAGGCCTCACTGCGCTCCGCGAAGCGAGGGCCGCCGTCGAAGAAGAGGGCTGTGGCGACGGCATCCGCCGTCATGGCGTCCGAAGCGACCGCCCACGTCGCTGCGTACTCCCGAACCGGCTCGCCCGTGCGCGCGTCGAGAACGTGATGCAGACCATCGCCCCACGCTCGACGGTTGGTCGCGGAGGCGCACAGCGCCCCGGCGTCAAGCGTCCAGACTCCGACCGCCCGGGACCCGTCATACGGGTGCTCGAGCGCGACACGCTGCTGCACCCCGTCGATCGCGAGGTCGCCGCTCGCATCGACGACGAGCCACCCCGTGGTCCGCTGCCGCAGTTCTGCCCGGACGAGATCGACGAGGCGCCCCTTTCCGACGGCGCCGACGTCGATCGTGGCGGGACGGTGCAGGGTCAGGCTGTCTCCGGAGAGGTCGACGACCTCCCGCCAGCGCTGAGGCGCAGCCGCTGCGCCGCGGTCGCGCATCGAGTACGAGGCATCGTAGCCGCGTCGGGCGAGCGCGTCACCGACGAGCGGGTTGATGGAGCCGTCCGTGGCATCCGCCAGCTCGTCGTACAGCCCGAGCATGGCCTCAGCATCTCGCGGCGCCGCTACCGTCCCACCCGTCGCGAGCCGACTCACGGTCGAGTCCGCGCGGAACCGCGACCAGTCCCGGTCGAACGCGTCGACCAGCGCCAGGACGGCCGCACGATCGGCGTCTCGCACCGGCGCCTCGCTGTCGATGCGCCACGCAGTGCCGATGGCCTCGAAGTCCCACCGGCCGGGCGCGACAGGCGCAGGGATCATGCCGCCGCGTCGGTACGGATCTCCTCCACGGCGGCGTTGAAGCCACCGCTCGTGAGCGATGAGCCGGCGACACGATCGACCTTCACCTCGTCGAGGCTCTTGCCGACGACCGCATCCGAGATGCCGCCGATGAACTGCGACTGGTACTGCTTGCTCTCGCGGCGGGTCGGCTCGCCCGTGACCTCGACAGCGGTCACGGCATCGGACGCGATCGTGAGCTCAACGGTGATCGTCTCGGGTCCCTCGGGCGTCTGGTACGTACCCTCAGCCGTGTAGGTGCCGTCCGTGTACGTGCCGCCGGTTGCGCCCGCCCCACCGGCCGAGCCGGTCGATCCGGTCGCGGGTGTCGCGTCGGCGGACGGCGTCGAGCCGGAAACGGTCTGCTCGGCGTCGGCCTGTCCGGCGCAGCCCGCGAGAAGAGCGAGGCCGGCGACGGATGCCGCCGCAGCGGTGACGCGGAGCGAACGGGGTACGGCAGTGGCGCGGATCATGGCGGGTCCTCCTGTGTCGTGCCCCTCCGGGGGGAGGTGGGCTGATCTCACGCTAGCGGCCCGATGCCATGCCTCCCCTCTGCGGTTCCTATGCGTTTGCATCGAGTTGCTCGCGCGATCGCCGCAGCGCCTTCAGCCCCTCCACCGCCAGGAAGATCGCGATGGCGAATCCGAGCGGAAGCAGCCAGTCCTGCACCGCGAGCGGGCGCGAATCGAACAGCGCGTTCATGAACGGCACGTAGGTGTAGATGAGCTGCAGCACGATCAGGGCCGCAGCCGACCACCAGATCACCCGGTTCCCGCGCAGCACGTCCGCGGTCAGGCTCGACCGGGTGAGGAACCGGCAGTTCAGGAGGAACGCCAGCTGCCCGAGCGCCAGCACGGACACCGACACGGTGCGTGCGACCTCGAGGTCTGCGCCCGTCGCCCGGCTGATCGCGAAGGCGGCGAGCGTCGCGCCCCCGATCAGCACCGATACGACCAGGACGAACATCAGCTCGCGCAGCGAGATGATCGATCCTCCGCTCGCTCGTGGCGCACGGGACATGATCCCCGGCTCCGCCGGTTCGTACGCCAGCGCGAGCGACAGCGTCACGGCGGTCACCATGTTGACCCACAGCACCTGCACCGGCGAGAGGGGAAGAGCGAGCCCGAACACCACCGCGACGAGGATGACGAGCGACTGCGCGCCGTTGGTGGGAAGCAGGAAGACGATCGACTTCCGCAGGTTGTCGTAGATCCGCCGCCCCTCGCGGATGGCCGAGCGGATCGTGGCGAAGTTGTCATCGGCCAGTACGATCTCGGCTGCTTCCTTGGTCGCCTCCGTGCCCTTGATGCCCATCGCGACCCCGACATCGGCTCGCGTCAGCGCCGGAGCGTCGTTGACGCCGTCTCCCGTCATCGCGACGACTTCACCATGCGACTGGAGTGCGCGAACGATGCGGATCTTGTGCTCGGGACTCGTGCGCGCGTAGACGTCGACGTCGCGGACGACATCCTTCAGCTTCTCCTGGCTGAGCGACTCGAGCTCGCTGCCGGTCAGGACACGAGGCTCATCGTCCGCGACCAATCCCATCTCGCGGCCGATCGCCACCGCCGTCCCCGCGTGGTCGCCCGTGATCATCTTCACGCGGATGCCGGCATGGTGGCAGTCGGCGATGGCCTCGATGGCCTCGGGACGCGGCGGATCGACGATGCCCCAGAGCCCGAGGAACTCGAGCTCGTCGACGTCGTCGATGGCGACCTCGTCGAGCCGCGAGGGCTTGCGCGCTGCAGCGAGCACACGCAGACCCTCCGCGCTCAGCTCGGCGACAGCGGCTTCCCAGAAGTCGCGGTCGAGCTCATCCGACCCCGCTGCCCCGCGCTGGCGCGTCGAACGATCGAGCAGCCGGTCGGGCGCCCCCTTGACGAGCAGCGCACGCGAGCCGTCTGCGCCCTCGTTCAGCGTCGCCATGAACTTGTTCGCCGAGTCGAACGGCAACACGTCGATGCGCTTGACCCCCTCGGCATTGCCGACGCGTCCACCCTTCATCGCCACGACGCGCAGCGCGCCCTCGGTCGGCTCGCCGACCAGCTTCCAGCCGTCGTCATCCGCCACCACATCGGCGTCGTTGCACAGATCGGCGACCGCCAGCAGGGCAGCGAGGTCGGTGCCCGAGACGCCGTCGCCGTCGGCCCGCGTGATCTCCCCCGCGGGCTCGTAACCGAGACCCGAGACCTCGTAACGAGCGATCGGGGTGATGATGCGGCGAACCGTCATCTCGTTCTTCGTCAGGGTGCCCGTCTTGTCCGAGCACACGGTCGTCACCGAACCCAGCGTCTCGACGGCGGGAAGCTTGCGCGTGATGGCCCGACGGCGGGCCATCTGCTGGACGCCGATCGCCAGCGTGATCGTCACGAGCGCCGGAAGGCCCTCGGGAATCGCCGCCACCGCGAAGCCGATGGTCGCCGACACGAGCTCACCGAACGGCATCCCGTGCGCGAACCGGCCGATGAGCATCATGGCCGCGGCCATCCCGAGAATGACCAGGGTCAGGATCCTGCCGAAGGCGTCGAGCTGCTTGGTCAGGGGCGTGGCGAGCGAACCCGCTCCCCCGACGAGCTCCTGGATCCTGCCGATCTCGGTGCGTGCGCCGGTGCCCGTGACGATGCCGCGCCCCTGACCCGCAGCCACGATGGTGCCCGAAAACGCCATCGACGCGCGGTCGCCGACGCCGGCATCCGCATCGACAGGGTCGGTCTGCTTCGACGCGGGCACCGACTCTCCGGTCAGCGCCGCCTCGTCGATGCGCAGCTGGCTCGCCTGGACGAGCCGGAGGTCGGCCGGAACCTTATCGCCCGGTGACAGGCGCACGACATCGCCGGGCACGAGCTCGGCGGCGGGCACACTCCGCCACGAGCCGTCTCGGCGCACGCTCGCATCCGACGACAGCATGCCGCGGATGCCCGCGAGAGCCTTCTCGGCGCGCCCCTCCTGGGCATACCCGATCACCGCGTTGATGATGGCGACGGCGAGGATGACCCACACGTCGAGCCAGTCCGCCATGACCGCCTTGATCGCGGCGGCGGCCAGCAGGATGTAGATCAGCGTGTCGTTGAAGTGCGAGAGGAACCGCAGCCACGCGGGCGTGCGCTTGGCCTCGGGAAGGACGTTCGGCCCCACCGCGTCGAGGCGCCGCCCTGCTTCATCCGAGCTCAGGCCGTCGGCACTGGTTCTGAGCGCCGCGGCGACCTCGTCGACGGGGCGGGCGTACGAGCGAGGCGACTCGAGATCCGCCTCGGAGACAGGGGCAGCCATGGGCCGATCCTACGGCGTGCGGCTTTGCGGTACACCGGAGGCCGCCGGAGAAGATCCCGGTGCGGCCCCGTCCCGAGCCCGACGCTCGATGCAGCGCCGGGGTCACCCTGCCGGGGTCAGGTCGAGTCAGGCGGCGCCGTCGAACATGCTGGTGACAGAGCCGTCCTCGAAGACCTCCTTGATCGCGCGCGCCAGGAGCGGGGCGATCGGGAGGATGGTGAGGCCGGGGAAGCGCTTGTCGTCACCGAGCGGGATCGTGTCGGTGACGACGACCTCGTCGATCGCGGCATCCTGCAGACGCTCGACCGCGGGGTGACTGAAGACGGCGTGCGTCGCCGCGACGATGACGCGCTCGGCGCCGTTGTTCTTCAGGGCCTGCGCGGCCTTGACGATCGTGCCACCCGTGTCGATCATGTCGTCGACCAGCAGGCAGACACGACCCCGGACATCACCGACGATCTCGTTGACGGTGACCTGGTTGGCGACGTTCGGGTCGCGCCGCTTGTGGATGATCGCGAGCGGAGCGCCGAGGCTGTCGGACCAGGTGTCGGCGACGCGGACGCGGCCGGTGTCCGGCGACACGACGGTGAGCTTCTCGCGGTCCTCCGGGCTCAGCGTGCGCTCGAAGTGCTCGAGCAGGACCGGCTTGGCGAACAGGTGGTCGACGGGACCGTCGAAGAACCCCTGGATCTGCGCGGCGTGAAGGTCCACGCTCATCACGCGGTCGGCGCCGGCCGTCTTGAACAGATCGGCGACGAGACGCGCGCTGATGGGCTCGCGGCCGCGACCCTTCTTGTCCTGCCGCGAGTAGGGGTAGTACGGCGCGACGACGGTGATGCGCTTGGCGGACGCGCGCTTGGCGGCATCCAGCATGATCAGCGTCTCCATGAGCCACTCGTTGACCGGCGGTCCGAACGATTGCACCAGGAAGAAGTCGCATCCGCGGATCGACACCTCGAAGCGGGTGAGGATCTCGCCCGATGCGAAGGTGCGGTGCTCGGTCGGGACGAGCTCCGTGCCGAGCTGCGTTGCTACATCGGCCGACAGCGCGGGGTGCGAGCCACCGGATGCCACGACGAGACGCTTCTTGGTCTTGGCGACCAGTCCCGGGGCGATGCCCCGCGAGACGTCGAGGTCAACCGTGTTCTTCTTGCGAGCCATCGTCCGCTTCCTGTGAAGACCGCACGCGTGCCGCTGCTGCGGCGGCTGCAGTACCGGGTCTGTTCTTCTCGACCCACCCTGCGACATTGCGCTGGGGGGCGACGCTGAGCGCGAGAGCACCGGCCGGGACGTCCTTGCGGATGACCGCTCCGGCGCCCGTCTTGGCGCCCTCACCGATCTTAACCGGCGCGACGAAGACGTTGTGCGAGCCGGCGTGGACCTCGTCGCCGATCACGGTGCGGTGCTTGGCGAGGTCGTCGTAGTTCGCGGTGATGGCACCCGCCCCCAGGTTCACGCCGCGGCCGATCTCGGCGTCGCCGACGTACGACAGGTGCGGGACCTTGCTGCCTTCCCCGATGACGGCGTTCTTCGTCTCGACGAACGTGCCGATCTTGCCGCGCTCGCCGAGCTGCGTGCCCGGCCGGATGTACGAGAAGGGCCCCACGGTCGCGTCGGCCCCGATGACGGCGAGGGTCGCGTCGCTCCGCGTGACGGTCGCGCCCGCGCCGACCTCGCAGTCCGAGAGGCTGGTGTCGGGCCCGATCGTCGCACCCTCCGCGATCACCGTGGCACGCAGGATGTGCGTGTTCGGCAGAACGGTCACGTCGGGGGCCAGCGTCGCCGTGACGTCGATCCACGTCGTGGCGGGGTCCTGCACGGTCACCCCCTCGAGCTGCCAGCGGCGCACGGTGCGGGCGTTGAGCAGGCGCGCGGCCTCGGCCAGCTGCACCCGGTCGTTGACGCCGACGATGAGATTCGCGTCCGCGACGAGCTGCGCGGCGACCGCGAGCGCGTCGTTGCGGAGCATGCCGACGACATCGGTGAGGTACTTCTCGGCCTGCACGTTGGCGATGCTGATGCGGCCGAGCCGCTCGCGCAACGGCGCTGCCTGGAAGACGTAGACCCCGGCGTTGACCTCGTCGACGGCGCGCTCGGCATCCGACGCGTCCTTGTGCTCGACGATGCGGTCGACGCTGCCCGCGGTGTCACGGATGACGCGACCGTAACCGGTCGGGTCGCTCAGGCGTGCGCTCAGCATCGTGGCGGCGGCGCCCGATGCACGATGGGTGCGCAGCATCTCGCCGAGCGTCGCGTCATCGAGAAGGGGAACGTCCGCGCTGAGTACGAGCACGTCACCGTCGAAGTCCGGCAGCTGGTCGAGAGCGACCTCGACGGCCCGGCCGGTGCCGGGGATCTCGTCCTGGTCGACGACGACGACCTCGGGCGAGACGCCGAGCACGGCCTCGGCGACGCGATCGCGCTCGTGCCGGACGACGACGAGCACGTGAGCGGGTGCGAGGTCGCGTGCCGTGTCGAGCACATGGCCGACGAGGGGGCGACCGCCGATGCGGTGCAGCACCTTCGGGAGGGACGACTTCATCCGCGTCCCCTGCCCCGCGGCGAGGATCACGACAGCGAGACGGGGGTCGAGTGGGGTGTCGCTCATGCTCCGCCGCCAGGACTCGAACCTAGACCTCACAGCTCCAAAGGCTGTCGTGCTGCCATTACACCACGGCGGAACGCCGCACGCAGGTGCAGCCCGACAAGTCTGCCAGAGCGCGCGGGGTCGCGTCTGCGCCGCGGCTGAGTCCCGCCCCGCGGGTCGGGATAATGGTGCCATGGCACACGAGACCGACGAGGTGGACCGCATCGTCGGTGCGTGGTCGCTGCAGCGCCCCGACCTCGACTTCTCCCCCCTCGAGGTGCTCTCGCGCGTCGACCGGCTGTCGCGTCACCTCGACCGGGCGCGGCGCGAGGCGTTTCGCCGCAGCGATCTCGAGCCGTGGGAGTGGGACGTGCTCTCGGCCCTGCGCCGCGCGGGCGAGCCCTACCAGCTGAGCCCGAAGCAGCTGCTGCAGCAGACCCTCGTCTCGAGCGGCACGATGACCAACCGCATCGACCGGCTCGTCGCGCGCCGGCTCGTTCGGCGCGAGGCCGATCCGGGCGACGGGCGCAGTGTCCTGGTGACCCTCACCGACGACGGACGCATCCGCGTGGATGCGGCCATCACGCGTCTCGTCGACGCGGAAGCCGTGCTTCTGTCGGGCCTGTCGAAGGGCGACCGGGACCGCCTGGCGTCGCTGCTGCGCAAGCTGTCGCTGGGGTTCGACGGCTCTCCCCCGCCGGCGTCCCCCTGACGCATCCCGCTCCGACTGACAGCGGCCCCGCCGCGGGCGTGGCCTAGCCTGGAAGCAATATGGCGCATCTTCTGGGAGCCGAGGGCCTTCGCCTCGAGTATCCGACCAAAGTGGTGTTCGACGGGGTCTCCCTCGGTGTCGACGAGGGCGACCGCATCGGCATCGTGGGCCGCAACGGCGACGGCAAGTCGAGCCTTCTGCGCATGCTCGCGGGGCTCGTCGAGCCCGACTCCGGCCGGGTGACCGTCCGCGGTGGCATCCGCGTGGGGGTCCTGGCGCAGGCCGACGACCTCGACGACGACCTCCGGGTGCGCGACGCCGTCGTCGGCGACCTCGCCGATCACGAGTGGGCGGGCGACGCCCGCGTGCGCGACGTCATCGCGGGCCTTCTCGGCGACCTCGACTGGGAAGGTCCGATCCGCGGGCTCTCCGGCGGTCAGCGCCGTCGCGTCTCGCTCGCCGCGCTCCTCGCGGGCGATCACGACGTCATCTTCCTCGACGAGCCCACGAACCATCTCGACGTCGAGGGCATCTCGTGGCTCGCCGAGCACCTCAAGCGCCGCTGGTCGGCCGGTTCCGGTGCGCTCCTCGTCGTGACGCACGACCGCTGGTTCCTCGACGAGATCTGCACCGCGACCTGGGAGGTCCACGACCGCATCGTCGAACCGTTCGAGGGCGGCTACGCGGCGTACATCCTGCAGCGGGTCGAGCGCGACCGGCAGGCGGCCGCCATCGAGGCCCGACGGCAGAACCTCGCCCGCAAGGAGCTGGCGTGGCTGCGCCGCGACGCCCCCGCCCGCACATCGAAGCCGAAGTTCCGCATCGACGCGGCGAACGAGCTGATCGCCGACGTTCCCGAGATCCGCGATCGGGTCGCGCTGCAGTCGCTCGCGGTGTCGCGACTGGGTAAGGATGTCGTCGACGTCCTCGACGCCGGTGTCAGCTACGGCGATCGCGTCGTGCTCGAGAAGGTCGAGTGGCGCATCGCGCCGGGCGAGCGCACCGGCATCCTCGGCGTGAACGGCGCGGGCAAATCGACGCTCCTCGGGCTCATCTCCGGTACCGTCGAGCCGACCGCGGGACGCGTCAAGCACGGCAAGACCGTCAAGGTCGCGACCCTCTCCCAGCGCATGAGCGAACTGGACGAGCACCTCGAACAGCCGGTCCGCGTCGTCATCTCGAATCTGCGGACGAGCTACACGATCGGCTCGGGATCGAAGGCGCAGGACCTGACCCCGGGGCAGCTCCTCGAGCGCATGGGGTTCAGCTCGGCGCAGCTCTCGACGCCGGTCAAGGACCTCTCCGGCGGGCAGAAGCGGCGTCTCCAGCTGCTGCTCATCCTTCTCGACCAGCCGAACGTGCTGATCCTCGATGAGCCGACCAACGACCTCGACACCGACATGCTGGCGGCCATCGAGGACCTGCTCGACTCGTGGGCCGGCACACTCATCGTCGTCTCGCACGACCGTTACTTCCTCGAGCGCGTGACCGATCAGCAGTACGCGATCCTCGGCGGGCGGCTGCGACATCTTCCCGGCGGTGTCGACGAGTACCTGCGGCTGCGACGCGAGCAGCCCGGGCGCACGGGGTCGACCTCAGCGGCATCCGCTCCGGCATCGGGTGGCGGGGCGGCGAGCCCGGCGGCCCCCACTCTGAGCGGCGCGGAGCGGCGAGCGGCCGAGAAGGAGATCTCGGCGATCGACCGCCGTCTCGAGAAGATCCAGGGCGAGATCGCGGCCGTCGACGCCCAGCTCGCGGAGGCTCACGACGACTTCGAGCGGATCATGAGCCTGCAGCGCCGGCGCGATGAACTCGTCGCCGAGACGACGACCCTCGAGGAACGCTGGCTCGAGCTCGGCGAGGCCATCGACGGCTGAGTGCGCGCCGCACGACGAAGCCCCCGGCGCTGTGCGCACCGGGGGCTTCATTGCGGATCAGACGAGTCCGTTGTCCTCGAGGAACTTCTTCGCGATCGCGGCCGGCTCGAGCTTGTCGACCGTGCTCTGGACGTTCAGGGCGACCAGGGCCTCGGGGGTGAGCTTCGCGCTGACGGCGTTGATGGTGTCCTCGACCTCGCCAGCGAGGTCCTTGTTGACGACCGGGACGACGTTGGACGCGAGGAAGAGCCCCTCGGGGTCTTCGAGCACGACGAGGTCGTCGGTCTGGATGCGCGGGTCGGCCGTGAAGACGTTCGCGACGTTGACGGTGCCGGCGACGAGGTCGTCGACCGTGGTCTCGCCGGTCGCCTGGAAGCCGACCTCGATGCCGTAGGTGTCGGCGAGGCCCGTCGGGCCGTAGGGACGCTGCTCGAGCTCGGCCGGGCCGCCGAGGGTCAGCGGCTCGGTGACGTTCGCGAGGTCGGCGATCGTGGTCAGGTTCCACTGCTCGGCGAACGCCGCCGTCACGGTGTACGAGTCCTGGTCGCTCGCGGTCGCCTGGTCGAGCACCGTGAGGTTCTCGGGGAGCGCGTCGGCGAGAGCGGCATACACGTCCTCGGAGGTGCGGGCGGTGGTGTCCTCGTCGAAGTACTGCAGCAGGTTGCCGGTGTACTCCGGGAACAGCGTCAGCGAGCCGCTCTCGAGCTCGGGCAGGTACGCCTCGCGCTGGCCGGTCGTGAACTGACGGTCGACGGTCTTGCCTGCGCCCTCGAGCGCCTGGGCGTAGATCTCGGCGATGATCTCGTTGGAGTAGTAGTCCTGCGAGCCGATGACGATGGTGCCGTCGGCGGTGGCCGCCGACTCGCCGCCGCCTTCCGCGAGCGGGTCGGAGCTCGCGCATCCGGCGAACAGGGTGGTGGCGGCGAGCACGCCGACACCGGCCGTCAGCAGGCGGCGGGTGGTGAAGCGGGACATGGGTTCCTCTTTTCGATGGTGCGGGAGTTCGGTGCTGTGGGTCGGGAAGGTCGGTCAGGCGGTCGCGGCGACGGGCCGGCGGTTCCGCTGCGGGGCGTCGGCGGCGCGCACACCGCGTGGCGCGCTGAGACGTTGCAGGAGGGCGAAGACGGCGTCGAGCAGGAGGGCGAGCAGCGCGAGGATCAGTGCGGCGCCGAGCACCTGGTCGATCGCGCGGAGGTCGATGCCCTGGATGATGCGGAAGCCGAGCCCCCCGAGGTCGGTGTACCCCGCGATCGTCACGGTCGCCACCACCTGCAGCACCGCGGAGCGCAGTCCGCCGATCAGGAGCGGCAGGCCCAGAGGAACCTCCACGCGCCAGAGGATCTGCCACTCCGTCATGCCGACGGCCCGGGCGGCGTCGATCGTGCGGCGATCGATCGCCTGCAGTCCGCTGTAGGCGCCCGCGAGCAGCGGCGGGATCGCCAGCACGACGAACGTGATGAACGCCGCCTCGGTCTTCTGGGTGACGCCCAGCAGCAGGATCAGCAGGATCAGCAGTCCGAACGAGGGGATGGCGCGGGCCGCTCCCGAGACGGCCACGGCGAACTCGCGGCCCTTCCCCGTGTGGCCGATGGCCCAGCCGATCGGTACGGCGATGAGCGCGGCGATCAGGACCGAGACGAAGGTGTAGAACAGCTGCTGGCCGATCAGGAACGGCACCGAGTTGCTGCCCGTGTACTGGGCGGGGTCGAGGATCCAGGCGATCGCGTCGACGAAGACGTTCATGCGGTCACCTCCCGTCGGCGGCGCGCGCGACGATCGCGGCGGGCCGAGCCCGCGTGCGCCCAAGGCATCACGAGTCGTCCGATCAGTACGAGCAGCGCATCGATGACGAGCGCGATGATCGCGACGGCGACGATGCCGGCGAACACCTCTTCGAGCAGGCGGCGCTGGATGCCGTTGGTGAAGAGATACCCCAGGTTGGTGACGCCGACGAGGATGCCGACGGTCGCGAGCGACACCGTCGAGACGGCCATGACCCGCAGGCCGGCGAGCAGCACGGGTCCGGACAGCGGCAGGTCGACCGCCCAGAAACGACGGAACCCGCCGTATCCCATGGCCGTGGCCGCCTGCCGGACGCCGGGGTCGACCGAGTCGAAGCCGTCGGCGACCGAGCGGGTCTGGATCGCGATGGCGTAGATCGTCAGCCCGACGATGAGGTTCGTCTCGGTGCGGATGCCGTACCCGAGCGCGCTCGGCAGCAGAACGAGCAGCGCGAGCGAGGGGATCGTGTAGAGAAGCCCCGTCAGGGTGATGACCCACCCGCGCAGCAGGCGATAGCGCCACGCGACCCACCCGAGCGGCACCGAGAGGACGAACCCGAGCACGATCGCGATGACGCTCTGCCGGATGTGATCCAGAGCGAGCGAGAAGATGAGGTCGAGATTCGACCAGATCCACGACACGTCAGGCGTCGCCTTCGACCAGGGTGCCCTGCGTGCGCCCCTCGGAATCGACGAGAACCGCGCCGTTGGCCGTCCGCTCGACGCGCAGGGCGCGCTTGCCCCGGTCGACGCCGATGAAGCTCGCGACGAACTCGTCGGCCGGGTCGCGGATGATCTCGCTGGGCGAGCCGACCTGCAGCTTCCGGGCGCCGGCCGCGAGGATCACGACCTGGTCGCCGAGGAGGAACGCCTCGTCGATGTCGTGGGTGACGAAGACGACGGTCTTGCCGAGCTCGCGCTGCAGACGCAGCAGCTCTTGCTGCAGCTCGTCACGCACGATGGGGTCGACCGCGCCGAACGGCTCGTCCATCAAGAGGATGTTGGGGTCGTTCGCGAGGCCCCGGGCAACTCCCACGCGCTGCTGCTGGCCACCCGACAGCTGACTCGGGTAGCGATCGGCCATCCGGGTGTCGAGACCGACCGTCTCCATCAGCTCGAGCGCCCGGCGACGCGCGTCACGCCGGCTCGTGCCGGTCAGCACGGGCACCGTGGCGATGTTGTCGGCGACGGTGAAGTGCGGCAGCAGCCCCGAGTTCTGCATGACGTATCCGATACGGCGGCGCAGATGCACCGGCGAACCGGTCGCGACGCTCTCGCCGTCGATCTCGATGGCTCCGGAGGTCGGCTCGACCATGCGGTTGATCATGCGGAGCAGCGTCGTCTTGCCGCATCCCGACGATCCGACGAAGACGGTCGTCTTGTGCGAGGGGATGACCAGAGAGAAGTCCTGCACCGCGCGGGTGCCGTCGGGGAACTCCTTGACGACGTCGCGGAACTCGATCACGCGTTCAGCTCTCGATGACGACCGAGCGGTCGAATGCGACGTAGCCGGAGAAATCTGTGCCGACGCGCTCGATCGCAGTCGGGTACGGCGTGGGGTAGGACCAGGCCTTGTCCGAGGAACCGGCGACGTCGAAGTACTGAGCGTCACCCTTCCATGCGCACGTGTACGCGGTGTCGCTCTCGGTCAGGACGCCCGGAGCGATGCTCCGCGGCGGGAAGTACCAGTTGCCCTCGATCCGCACGAGATCGCTCTCGTCGGCTTCGGCGATGATCGTGTCGCCCAGTCGTGCACGCATGGCGCCGCCCTCCGTTGTGGTCTCTCACGCTAGCGTTCGGAGCCGACACTCGGGCCGTGTTGCGTCATGTCGCGAAATGGACTAGAACAGCGCATCCCGGCCCGGGCGGAGCGATCAGTACCAGAGGCCGACGCGGGGAACGATCGTCGATGCGAACATGCGCGAGGATGCCGCGAGGTCGGTGCCGGTCAGGCGTCCAGCGCGCCCGAGAGTCTCGGGCGACACACCGCCGAGATAGACGGCCGCGAGCTCGACGACCGACAGCTCGAGCACATCGGCGCCGGCCGTATCGGCATCCGCCGCCGTCGCCACCGTGCCCTCGCCGTCGTCATCGACCGTCAGGAGGTACTCGCCGGTGGCGATCCCGAGCGGGTCGCTCACGCGCAGCAGCACGCGCCCCGCGGAGCTGTAGGTGCGCGCGCGGAGAGCGGCCGGCACGTCGAGGATGCGCAGGTACTGGTGGTCGAACACCGAGACCGAGGCGGCCCGCCGATCGCCGATCATCCACAGCACCGCCTCGTCGACCGAGCACAGCTCCGCGCGGACGTGGGCCACCAGGTCGAGCTCCAGCAGGAACCGCCAGAGCGCCGCGTACGCATCGTCGGTCTCGGCGATGAGGATCGTCACCTTCGCGGTGCCCTTGACGATGTCCCGCTCATGAGGCGCGAGCGAGTAGGTCAGGATGCCGCGCACCTCGCCCGCGGCGTCGCGATACTGCACGCAGCGGATCGCTCCCCCGTCCTTCTCGTCGGGATCGGTGCCGGTGAAGCGGTCGCCGTGTCCCGGCGGCAGCGCGATGTCGCCGGGGGTGCGGTGACGCGTGCGCTCGTGCAGCGTCGCCACGAGGTCGCGTGCGGCCGTCCGATCGATGAAATCGAGGCGCCCGTCGGGCGTGGGACCCGCCCAGCGCACCCGGCGGGTGTCGATGTCGAGGATCGCGGCGGAAGCCGCCGAGGCGAAGCCGTAACGGCCGTAGAGCGTCGACTCGGTCACCGTGAGCATGGCGATGGGAAGCCCGGCCGCCGCGACGGTGCGCACCTCGCCCTCCAGGAGCGCCCGCGCGATGCCTCGGCGCCGGTGCGTCTGCGCGACGGTGACGGCGCTGATCGCACCGGCGGGGATCGTTCCGCCCGGCACGGTGAGCTCGGAGGGCCACGACGCGATCGTGCCGACCGCCACCTCCGACATCGGCCCGCTCTCGTCGAACACGCCGGTCAGGCGCCGACCGCTGTTCCTGCCGCGTGCGCCGGCGATCTGCTCGGGCGAGCGCTCGCCGTCCTGGAAACCGCGCGAGACGGCCTGGATCCAGCCCTCGAACGCCGGTTCGCCGGCGGGCACGGTCCGGTACGTCAAGCCGCGCTCGGCGAGCGCGCGATGCGACGCCTCGTCGACGTCACGGTTCAGCAAGGAGGTCTGGGGCTCGGTCATCGGGTCACCACTTTCGCGCCCGTCACCGGGCCGGAGATGTGACGGGCACGGTGGCCCATCGCGGACAGGTTCTGCTCGATGCCGCGCGCCGCGTCGGCGTCGGCGGCGAGGAAGGCCAGCGTGGGGCCGGAGCCCGACACGAGGCCGGCCAGCGCGCCGATCTCGACGGCGCGATCGAGCAGCTCGCCCAGGTCGGGGCGCAGCGCGCACGCGGCATCCTGCAGATCGTTGCGCAACGCGCCCGCGAGCAGGTCGGGGGAACCCGAACGCAGGGCCTGCAGGACGACCGGGTCGACCTCCGGCGGCTCGGGCCGTGGCGCGATGTCGGGACGGCGTTCGGCTCGCAGCCGATCGAGCTGCGCGTACACCTCGGGGGTGGAGAGTCCGGCTTCGTCGATCACCACGACCCAGTCGAAGCGGGCCCGCCCCAGCGCCGGGCTCAAGCGATCGCCGCGTCCCGTCCCGACGGCACTGCCGCCCATGAGAGAGAAGGGGACATCGGCGCCCAGTCGCGCTGCCAGCTCCTGCAGTGCCGGGGAGGTGAGCCCGGCGCCCCACAACGCGTCGCAGGCCACGAGGGCGGCGGCGGCATCCGCCGAGCCTCCGCCCATGCCGCCGGCCACGGGGACGGCCTTGCAGATCTCCAGGTGCACGCCGCCGAGATACCCGACCTCGCGTGCCACCATCCGTGCGGCGCGCAGAGCGAGGTTGCGATCATCGAGCGGAACGCCGGGCACGGGCGCACCGGCCTCATCGACGACGCTCACGGTGAAGTCGTCCGCCGGTGTGGCGACCAGGTCCTCGGACAGCGAGACGGCTTGATAGACCGAGGCGACGTCGTGGTAGCCGTCGTCCTGGACGGACCCGACGTCGAGGAACAGGTTGATCTTGCCGGGAGCCCGCACACGCACGCGGTCGGGGACGGCGCTGAGGCTCATGAGCCGTCCGGCCCGTCCCAGATCGAGCCGATGCGGGAGGCGATGTCGTCGATCCGCTCGAGCTCGTCCTCGGTGAGGTCGGGCCCGTCGAGCGCCGCCAGGTTCTCGTCCAGCTGAGCGGTGCGCGATGCGCCGATGAGAGCCGAAGCGACCACCGGGTCACGCAGCGTCCACCGGATGGCGAGCTGCGCGAGGGTCTGCCCACGATCGCGCGCGAGGTCGCCGAGCTCGCGCAGGCCCGCCAGTGCCGACGCCGACAGCCGCCCGTCGTCGGGCAGCGAGAAGCGCTGCATCGACCGCTCGGACGTGCCGTCGTCGAGATACCGCCCCGTCAGCAGACCCTGCTGCAGCGGCATGAAGCCGATGGCGCCCATCCCGTCTCGGCGCAGCTGGTCGGTCAGGCCGTCCTCGATCCAGCGGTTGAGGATGGAGTACGAAGGCTGGTGGATCACCAGCGGCGTGCCGAGGTCGCGGGCCACCGCGGTGGCTCGAGCGGAGTTCTCGGCCGAGTACGACGAGATCCCGACGTAGAGCGCCTTGCCCTGACGCACGAGCGCGTCGAGCGCTCCCACCGTCTCCTCGATCGGGGTCGTGTCGTCCTCGCGGTGCGAGTAGAAGATGTCGACGTAGTCGACGCTCATCCGCTTCAGCGACTGCTCGGCGCTCGCGATCAGGTACTTCCGTGAAGCGTGGTTGCCGTAGGGGCCGTCCCACATGTCGTACCCCGCCTTCGACGAGATGATCAGCTCGTCGCGGTAGGGCGCGAAATCCTCGCGCATCATGCGTCCGAAGTTCGTCTCGGCCGAACCGTAGGGCGGCCCGTAGTTGTTGGCGAGATCGAAGTGCGTGATGCCGCGGTCGAAGGCGTGGCGCAGCACCTCGCGCTGACGGTCGAAGGGGATGTTGTCGCCGAAGTTCCACCACAGCCCGAGCGAGATCGGCGGCAGGAACAGCCCGGAGGCCCCGACCTGGCGGTACCCGCTGCTCTCGTAGCGATCGGGGGCTGCGGTATAGGGACGGTGCAGGTCTCCGCCGCGCGAGGCGGGGAAGCGGGGCGAGGCGGTCACCGTCCGAGCCTATCGAGCGCGCACCCGCCTGCGTCCTCATTCGCGCAGAGTCTCCGAGGTGCGCGGAAACACCGATGTAACGGAGAATGTCTAGTCTGCCTACCGAGACCATCATCCCCCGAGGAGGAAACCCTGGCCCTTTCCGCTCTGCCCCGCCGCGAGAACCCCTGGATCGATCTGCCCGCGAGCCGCGACGACGTGATCCTCGACGAAGGCGTCCTGCGCCTCGTCCACGAGACCACGACGCCTGACGGCGCCCGCACCGCCGACCTGCTGCTGATCGCCGACGCGCTCGAGTCCGCCGGCATCCGCACGCTGCTCATCCGGCACGATCTCCACACGCCCGCGCTCGCGATCGACCTCGCGGACGCGCACAGGACGGCGGCGACCCTGCGCAGTCTCGGTCAGCGCGAGCCGCTGTATCTCAAGGCGAAAGGCACGGCCCCTGTTTTCGCGGCCGATGCGGACATCCCCGATTCCGCACCCCACGCGCTCCGGGCCTACCGCCCCCGCGTCAGCGCTGGCGGAGGCCGGCGGTACGACCACGAGTACGGCGTGCGCGTGGAGTTCTGGCGGTTCGGCGAGACGGCCGTCGAGGCTCCGCAGGCGAATGCGCTCATGCGGCGCATCACGCCGGCGCAGGACGTGCACATCGTGAGCGGGTCGCGGTACGGACGCGAATGGCAGACGGTGGTCGGAATGCTCGACCCGCACCCCCGCGAGGTCACCCACGACATCGACATGGTGTTCTCGTGGGTCGACGGCTCGGCGAGCGAGTTCCAGCGGCAGCGCGCCGCCCAGCTCTCCGAGTACGTCGTCGGCGAGGGAGATGACGGTCCGGCCCGCTATCGGCACGTCGACGAGCTCCGCTACGCCCTGCGGAGCGTGCACATGTACGCGCCGTGGGTGCGGCGGATCTTCATCGCGACGGACTCCCCCGCGCCCGCATGGCTCGCCGACCACCCGAAGGTGACGATCGTGCGCAGCGAGGAGTTTTTCGCCGACCCCTCCACTCTGCCCACGCACAACTCGCACGCGGTCGAGGCCCAGCTGCACCGCATCGACGGGCTGGCCGAGCACTTCCTGTACTCGAACGACGACATGTTCTTCGGTCGCCCCGTGCATCCCGAGCTCTTCTTCTCGCCGGGCGGCATCTCGTCGTTCGTCGAGTGCGACGTGCGCATCGGCGCGGGCGACCCGCGCCTGGAGCGCTCGGGCCACGACAACGGCCTGCGCGTCAACCGAGCCCTGTTGCAGGAGCGCTTCGGGCGCGTCATCGTCCGCGACCTCGAGCACTGCGCCGCTCCCCTGCGCCGCAGCGTCATGCGGGAGCTCGAGGAGACGTTCCCCGAGGACTTCCGCCGCACCGCGGCATCCCGCTTCCGCGCTGCGACCGACATCTCCGTGACCAACTCGCTCTACCACTACTACGCGATGTTCACGGGGCGCGCGCTGCCGACATCGGTGCCGCGCACCCGGTACGTGCAGACGACGCTCGCCCGCTCGCTCGCCGGAATGGAGCGGCTGGCGAAGCGTCGCGACATCGACATGTTCTGCCTGAACGACGGCGGCGAGACCGAGGTTCCGGAGGAGATCCGGGTCGCATCGCTGCGCGATGTGCTGGAGCGGATGTTCCCGATCCGCGCGCCCTGGGAGATCCCGGCGGTCAGCGAAGGACGGGCACGGGACGCGTCGGCGGCGCGCTCCGGCGTGAAGCGCTGACGGGCGCGATCCCGGCCTCGGCAAGCCGCCGCTGAGCCTCGCCCGCGTCGGTGTACTCGAGGGTGGCCGGCGCATCGACCGGCACGACCGAATGCACGACCGTGTCGTCGTACACGTGGACGAAGTTGAACGACTGCGCGCCGTCCTGCGGGCGCGTGCCTCCTACGGGAACCGTGAGGTCCTGCGCGTAACAGGTCGAGGACGCCACCGAGACCGGGATGCCGGCGAACGTCGCGAAGGTCGAATAGTGCAGGTGGCCCGCGATGATGGCCCGCACGTCCGAACCCGCAAGCACAGCCGCGAGCGAGCGCTGGTCGCGGAGCTCGACGCTGGCCGCCAGCGGCAGGACGCTCGGGACCGGCGGGTGGTGCATCGCGAGGATCGACCCCAGCGGAGCGGGGGTCGACAGCACCTCGCGCAGCCACGCCAGCTGCGCGGGGCGCACTTCGCCGTGATGCGCGCCGGGGACGCTGGTGTCGAGCGTGATGAGCCGAAGCCCGTCGATCTCGTCGACGCGATCGGCGGCATCAGCGGTACCGGGCTCGCGCCACAGCGTCTCGCGGAATCCTGCGCGGTCGTCGTGGTTGCCCATGACCCAGAAGACGCGGGTCCCCAGACGCTCGGCGAACGGCTCGACCAGGTCGCGCAGCTCGGCGTACGCACCGCGCTCGCCGAGATCGACGAGGTCGCCGGTGAAGACGATCCCGTCGGGGCGAAGGGCGGCCGTCTCGATCGCATCGAGGGCCCGGCGCAGGTGCGCGGCCGCGTCGACGCGGTCGAAGAGCTGGGAGCCGGCGGCTCGCAGGTGGGTGTCGCTCAGGTGCAGCAGCACCCTTTCGGGTGCCGGGTACTCGGCGGTTCGCATCGTCTCTTCCGGGTCGGGTGATGCTCGCCGCGACGCTCGCGGCTCGTCCCGAATGTTACCGGCATGTTTCGGGAGAACCCGATGACGCGCTGATGAGCGTTCAGTGAACAGATGCCCCGAGCCGCACGAAATCGTCGATCGTGAGCTGCTCGCCGCGCAGGGTCGGGTCGATGCCGACGGCCTCGAGAGCCGCCGACGCCGTCGCCGCGGTTCCGCCGAACAGCGGCGAGACCGCCTGGCGGAGCATCTTGCGCCGCTGGCCGAAGGCCGCGTCGATGATCTGGAATGTGCGGCGGCGGAGGGCTTCGTCGCCGCGCGCCTCGGCATCCCGCTCGAAGGCGACCAGCAGGCTGTCGACGTTCGGGACGGGCCAGAACACCTGCCGCGAGACCGTGCCGGCGAGACGCCACGATCCGTACCACGCGGCCTTCGCGCTCGGCGAGCCGTAGATCTTCGACCCGGGCGCAGCGGCGAGGCGTTCGGCCACCTCGGCCTGCACCATCACCACACCGCGCCGCAGATACGGGAAGGTCTCGAGGAAATGCAGCAGCACGGGAACGCTGACGTTGTACGGCAGGTTCGCGACGAGCACGGTCGGATCGCCCGGAAGCTCGGTGACGCGCAGCGCGTCGGCGTCGACGACCGTCAGCGCGCCGTCGGCGACGCCGTGCCGGGCCGCGGTGACCGGAAGGTGCGCGGCGAGGCGGTGGTCGATCTCGACCGCTGTGACGCTCGCTCCGGCCTCGAGGATCGCGAGCGTCAGCGACCCCAGACCGGGTCCGATCTCGACGACCCGCTCGCCGGGCTGGACGCGGGCGGCGTGCACGATCTTGCGGACGGTGTTGGCGTCGACGACGAAGTTCTGCCCGAGCTTCTTGGTCGGCGTCACGTCGAGTTCGGCCGCGAGGGCGCGGATCTCGGCGGCACCGAGCAGGGTCACAGGCATGAGGACCAGCCTAGTTGCGCGGCGCCGCGTCGCCCGGCGGACGGCGCGGCGCTGCAGGTCATACGTCCGCGGAGGCGGCAGCGGCAGCCCGAGCGGCACCCGGCAGCGCCTCGAGGATGCGGCCGAGGGCGACGTCGTCGTGCGCCGCGGTGAGGAACCACGCCTCGAACGCCGAGGGGGGAAGCGACACCCCCGCGTCGAGCATCGCGTGGAAGAAGGCCGCGTAGGCGCCGGCATCCTGACCCGTCGCCGTCTCGTAGTCGGGGACGCCTGCGACCACCGCCGAGCCAAAGAAGACGCTGAAGAGCGTTCCCGCGCGCTGGACGATGTGCGGCACACCGGCCGCATCGAGGGCGGCCGAGGCCGCGACGGAGACCGTGTCGGCCGCTCGCGAGATGCGCGCGTAGACGTCGGCGTCGGCGAGCCGGAGGGTGGCGAGACCGGCCGCGACCGCGACGGGATTCCCCGAGAGCGTGCCGGCCTGGTAGACGGGGCCGAGGGGCGCGAGCAGATCCATGATCTCAGCGCGTCCCGCCAGCGCCGCGACCGGAAGACCACCTCCGACGACCTTGCCGAAGGTGAGCAGGTCGGGAGCGACGTCTTCGCCCGTCTCGCGCAGGACTCCCCAGTAGCCCGAGGGTCCGGAGCGGAATCCGGTCAGGACCTCGTCGCTGATGAGCAGCGCGCCGTGCCGGGTCGTGAGCTCGCGGAGGAACGTCGTGAAGCCGGGCACGGGCGGGACGACCCCCATGTTCGCGCCGGCGGCCTCGGTGATCACCGCGGCGATGTTCGGGCCATGCTCGGCGAAGACGGCCTCGAGGGCGACCCGGTCGTTGTAGGGCACCACGAGGGTCTGCGCGGCGATCGGAGCGGGGACGCCCGCCGATCCGGGCAGGGCGAGGGTCGCGAGTCCCGAGCCGGCCTGAGCGAGGAGCCCGTCGGAGTGACCGTGATAGTGGCCCGAGAACTTCACCAGCAGGTCACGTCCGGTCGCACCCCGCGCGAGCCGGATGGCGGTCATGGTCGCTTCCGTGCCCGTCGAGACGAGACGGATCTTCTCCGCGATCGGCACGCGGCGGCGGATCTCCTCCGCCAGCTCGGTCTCGGCGGGGGTCGACGCACCGAACGACAGACCGCGGCGGGCAGCGTCGACGACGGCGTCGATGACCTCGGGATGAGCGTGTCCGACCAGCGCCGGCCCCCAGCTCGCGACGAGGTCGACGTAGTCGCGTCCCTCCGCGTCGGTGACGTAGGGACCGGTCGCGGAAACGTAGAAGCGCGGTGTGCCCCCCACCGAGCCGAAGGCGCGGACCGGGGAGTTCACACCTCCGGGGATGACAGCCCGGGCACGGTCGAACAGTTCGTCATTGCGGGTCATGCGAAGTCCTTTCCAGCGCGGATCCAGTCCGCCACCTCGCGGGCCCAGTACGTGAGGATCACATCGGCACCCGCGCGCCGGATGCCGACGAGCGACTCGGCGATCGTACGGTCACGATCGATCGCGCCGGCCCGCGCGGCCAGCTCGATCATCGCGTACTCCCCCGACACCTGGTACGCCCAGACCGGCACTGTGGCGGCTTCCGCGACGCGCGCGAGTACATCGAGGTAGGGGCCCGCGGGCTTGACCATGACGTAGTCGGCGCCCTCGGCGATGTCCTGCATCGCCTCGGCCAGCCCCTCACGCGCGTTGGCGGGGTCGAGCTGGTACGTGCGGCGGTCGCCCTGCAGAGTCGATTCGACGGCGTCGCGGAAGGGCCCGTAATAGGCCGAGGCGTATTTCGCTGAGTACGCCAGCAGCGCGACGTCGCTGTGACCGGCCTCGTCGAGCGCGGCTCGGATGACGGCGACCTGGCCGTCCATCATCCCCGACAGCCCCAGCACCTCGGCACCGGCCCGAGCCTGGGCGAGCGCCATCCGCGCGTAGACCTCGAGGGTCGCGTCGTTGTCGACCGACCCGTCGGCCGCGAGCAGCCCGCAATGACCGTGGTCGGTGAACTCGTCGAGGCACAGGTCGGCCTGCACCGTGATGCGTCCCTGAGCGGCGTCTCGCGCGACGCGGATCGCGCGATTGAGGATGCCGTCCTCGGCGACCGCCCCCGATCCCTCGGCGTCGCGGACGGCCGGAACGCCGAAGAGCATGATCCCGCCGATGCCCGCGTCCGCGGCATCCGTCACGACGCTCGCGATGGCCTCGATCGGATGCTGCATGACGCCCGGCATGCTGGCGATCGGCAGCGCCTCGTCGATGCCCTCCTTCACGAAGACCGGCAGCACCAGCTGCGCGGCGACGAGGTGGTGCTCGGTCGACAGGCGGCGCATCGCGGGGGTGCGGCGCGTGCGGCGCAGGCGCCGCTCGGGGAAGGTGCTCATGGGGAATCCTCTGGTGCGGGTCGCGCGTCGAGCTCTGCGATGAGGGCGTCGACGCTCTGCGAGTGTGCGGTGTGGTGCACGGTGTAGCCGAGCTTCTCGGCGTCGCGCGTGGTGCCGGGACCGATCGAGGCGATGAACACCTCGGGCCCGGGGATGCCGACCTGACGGCGGAGCTCGCGCCCGACGCTGAGCGACGTGAGGAGCACGGTGTCGATCTTCCCGGTGCGCACCTCCTCGGCGATCTCGGGGGTCAGGTCGACCCCGACCGTCCGGTACGCGATGCAGACGTCGACCTCGTAGCCCTGGAGCTCGAGCTCGTCGCTGATGACGGCCATCGCCAGGTCGGAGCGGAGCACGAGACAGCGCCCCGTCGATCGCGGCGAGCGTCCGGCGCACCACTGCGCGATCATGTTGGTCGCCGACGAGGTGCCGACCGGCACGAACTCGACCTCGAAGCCGGCGTCGGCCACGGCGCGCGCAGTCGGGCGGCCGACCGCGGCGATGCGCGTTCCGATCGGGATGCTCACTCGTTGGGCGACGAGCTGCTCGACGGTCGCGGCGCTCGTGATGAAGACCCAGGCGTACTCCCCCGCAGCCAGAGCGGTGAAGGCGGCGTCGCGGGCGGCGAGATCGCGCGGGGGCCGCGACTGGATGAGGGGCGCGATCACGCCGGTCGCGCCGCGGCGCTCGAGTTCATCGCGCACGCGCTCGCCCCAGGATCCCCCGCGGGGGATCAGGATGCGGCGTCCCTTCAGGCCGCCCGTCATCGGCTCGTCCCCGGCAGATCGGCGATGTCCGCGGCACCGCCGTCCAGCAGCTCGGCGACGACATCGGCGGCGACCGACTCACGCTCGCCCTCGGAGGTCAGGTCGGCGCGCAGGGCACGCTGGGCGCGCACCGTGCGGTCGCCCCCGGGCGCGTAGACCTCGGCGACGAAGACGGACTCGGCCGCGAGCCCGGTGACCGAGATCCCCACCGGCGCGGCACACCCGGCCTCCAGGCGGCGGAGGACCGCACGCTCCAGGAGGGCGCGCGACGACGACTCGGCGTCGTCGATCAGCGCGACCGCGCGACCGATCGGTCCGTCGAGGTCGACCGTGCGGATCTCGACCGCGAGGGCTCCCTGACCGGCCGATGTCGGCCACTGGTCGAGCCCGAAGACCTCGCCGATCGCCGCGTCGCGCTCGATGCGCCGCAGCCCCGCCTCGGCGAGGACGATCGCGTCGTACTCACCGTCGCGCATCTTGCGCAGGCGCGTGTCGATGTTCCCGCGGATGTCGCGCACACGCAGGTCGGGCCGGCGCCGGAGGACCTGCGCGACGCGGCGCGGCGACCCGGTGCCGATGACGGCCCCCTCGGGCAGACCGTCGAGAGTCGTCTCCTCGCTCGGACCGCACAGCACGTCGCGCTGCGGAGCCCGCGGCGGCACGGCACCGATGGTCAATCCCGGGTAGGGCGCGGTGGGAAGGTCCTTCATCGAGTGCACGACGAGGTCGCAGTCGCCCCGCAGCAGCGCCTCGCGCAAGGCGGTGGCGAACACACCGGTACCGCCCATCTGCGCGAGCGAGCCGGTCAGCACATCGCCGTCAGTGGTGATCTCGACGAGCTCGACGGTGATCCCGGTTGCATCCGTGATCGCGTCGGCGACGTGGCGCGACTGGGTCGTGGCGAGCAGGCTCGCCCGTGTCCCGAGACGGAGCACCGGCGCCGCGGACCTGTCGACGTCGTGTGCACCGGCTGTCACGGCGCCACCCCCGCGAGCGCCGGCTGGAAGCCCAGGCGCTTGTTCTCGCAGCATCCGGGACGGCACACGTCGTACCAGGGGCCCAGTGAGGTCACCGCGGGACGCTCCTCGACGGGCGTCCCCTCGAGCCGCTCCTCGACGAGGTCGACCAGACCCGCGACGTAGGCCGGGTGCGTGCTGGGCGACGCGGTGCGCACCGCGAACAGCCCGTGCTCCTCGGCCGTCTCCATCGCCTCGGTGTCGAGGTCCCAGAGCACCTCCATGTGGTCGCTGACGAACCCGAGCGGCACGATCAGCACGGCCTTGCGCCCCGCGGCGGGCAGCTCGGCGATCGCGTCGTTGATGTCGGGCTCGAGCCACGGCACGGACGGCGGGCCCGACCGGCTCTGGAACACCAGCTGCCACGGGCTCGTCGTGCCGAGCTCGGCCACGATCGCCTCCGCGACAGCGGTGTGCTGCGCGACGTACGCGCCACCGGGGCCGAAGCCGCGCTCGGGCGGGCCGGAACGGTCGGCGTCGGAGTTCGGGATCGAGTGCGTCGAGAAGAGGATCTCGATGTCCTCCTCGGCGATGCCGCGCTCGCGCACCTTCGCCAGGCCGTCGCGGATGCCGTCGACGAACGGAGCGACGAACCCGGGGTGGTCGAAGAACTGCCGGACCTTATCGATCTCGACCTCGCCCGCCAGTCCGGTGGCCTCCATCGCGTCGGCCAGGTCTTCGCGGTACTGGCGGCACGACGAGTAGGAGCTGTAGGCGCTCGTCGCGATCGCGATGACGCGACGATGCCCGTCGGCGTGCAGGTCGCGCAGGGCATCGTCGACGTACGGCATCCAGTTGCGGTTGCCCCAGTACACCGGCAGCCCGAGGCCGCGCGCGGCGATCTCCGCCTCGAGGGCGGCCTTGAGCTCGCGGTTGTGCTGGTTGATCGGCGACACGCCGCCGAAGTGGCGGTAGTGGTGCGCGACCTCTTCGAGGCGCTCGTCGGGGATGCCGCGCCCGGCGGTGACGTTGCGGAGGAACGGCAGAACGTCGTCCTGGCCCTCGGGGCCACCGAAGCCGAGGAGGAGGAGCGCGTCGTACGACGTGGGCTCGCTCACGTGGGGCGCTCCCCCGCACGACGCCGGACCGGCGGCGGGAACCGCGCAGCCGGGGGCGCACGGCGGCGCGCTCTGGGCACGCGGGGGCTTGGGGCGGAACTCGTTCGCGCTCATCAGGACAGCACCTCCGCCAGCTCGGACACCTCGACGCGTCGGCCGGTGTAGAAGGGCACCTCTTCACGGACGTGCCGCCGCGCATCGGTGGCGCGCAGGTCGCGCATGAGGTCGACGAGACTGATCAGCTCGTCGCTCTCGAGGGGCAGGAGCCACTCGTAGTCGCTCAGGGCGAAGGTCGAGACGGTGTTGGCGATGACGTCCGAGAACTTCGCGCCGCGGCGGCCGTGCTGGGCGAGCATCGCCGAGCGCTCCTCCTCGGGCAGCAGGTACCACTCGTAGCTGCGCACGAACGGGTAGAGGCAGAGCCAGTCGCGGGCGTGCTCGCCGCGAAGGTAACCGGGAACGTGCCGCTTGTTGAACTCCGCCTCGCGGTGCACGCCCATGGCGCTCCACTCGAGGTCGAAGGCGGCCAGCGCGGCCGTCCGCCGAAGTTCGCGCAGGGCGCGCTGCAGCGCCGCCGGGTCGTCGTCGGAGCCGGGGGCGGTGTGCAGCCAGACCATCAGATCGGCGCCGGCACGCATGCCGGTGACGTCGTACAGGCCACGCACCGTCACTCCTGCGTCGGGCAGTCCGGCGACGACGCGCTCGAGTTCGGCGAGGTCGGCGTCGGTGGGCGTCTGCGGCCGCGGGCGCGGGCCCGCGAGGATCGCGAAGAGGGTGTAACCGAGCGGGATCTGTTCTTCGGTCATCGGGAGTCCTTTCGAACGGAGGGAACGGCGAAGAGCTCATGGGCCAGCGCGCGGGCGTGCGGGATGACCGAGGCGAGTCCGGTCCCGGCGGCGACGGCGCCGGTGACGTGGATGCCGCGGGCGGCGGCATCCATCACCGTCGCCGTCCACGCCTCGGACTCGGCCGGGACGACGGCATCGCGCCAGCGGGTGGTGATGATCTCACCGACGTCGCTTCGGTCGACGCGCGCACCGGTGAGATGCGAGATCTCGCGGGCAACGGCTGCGGCGGAGTCGAGGCCGGCGGTGTCGTCGGCACGCGCTGAGAGGCGCACGACATGCGTTCCCTCGGGCAGCGCTTCCCGGGCCCAGGCCCACTTCGCGTCGATGTGGGTGAGAGCCTTGGCCGCGGTGCGCGCGTCAGGAGCGACGATGACGCCGGAGCCGACCGGCTCCGCAGACAGGTCGTCGGAGGTGACCGCCGCGGTGAGCAGGCGAACCGCGGGCTGGATCGGCGCCGTGGCGGCTGCGTCGATGGCGCCGCTGTCCTGCCCGAGCAGGGCTGCGGCGCCTCGCGGGCCGGTCGCGATGACGACGTGCTCGGCACGGATCGTCCCGCCGTCGGCGAGCGCCACCGTGACGCCGGAGCCCCGCGCCGAATCGACCCGGCCGACCGCGGTGCCGGTGCGGATCACCGCGCCTCGCTCGGCGGCGAGGCTCGCGACGGCGTCGGCGAGCCGCCACATGCCCCCGGAGATCCCGCCCACAGCGGTTCCGCCGGGCGCGTTCGGGGCGACCTCCGCGGCCGCGGCCAGCAACGATCCGGTTCGCTCGAACGCCGCCCACATCTTCGGGTGAAGACGCGGGAGCGGAACGGCCGCGGCCGGCTGCGAGTAGATGCTGCGGCAGAGCGGATCCACGAGAGCACGGAGGAGGCCTTCGCCGAGGCGTTCTTCGACGACGTCGGCGAGCGAGGCGGTCGGGTCGATCGGGGCGTCGAGCACCTCGGCGGCGGCCCGCTCGGCCGCGCGGTCGCCGATGATCGCGACCACATCCGAAGCGAGCGGGTCGGCCGGGATGCCGATGACCGTGCGTCGCGGCAACGGCAGACGGCTCCACCGGGTGCCGGGCAGGCCGACGCCGTGCTGCGAGACCAGGTGCGCGGGACCCGACCGCGGTGCGACGACCTCGAGCGGCAGGGCGAAGTCGGCGATGAGTCGCGGCACCGCATCGGTCCGCTTGGCGAAGGACTCCGCCCCGAGGTCGACGTCGATTCCGGCGATGCGCCCACGGCGCAGCATCCCGCCGATCTGGTCATCGGACTCGAGGACGGTGACGCGCTTCCCCGCTGTCACGGCTTCGAGCGCGACGACCAGCCCGGCGATACCGGCCCCGACGACGACGACGTCGGTCTCGACGGTCATGCCGACCGCCAGGCGTGAACTGTCCGCACCACCGAGCTGATGGCGTCGGGATCGGCTTCCATGGGCACCCCGTGCCCGAGGTTGAACACGTGTGCGCGGGCCGCACGCCCGGCCTCGAGGATGCGCGCGATCGCCGCGTCGCGGACCTCGGTCGGAGCGAAGAGCAACGCGGGATCGAGGTTGCCCTGCAGCGTCAGGTCGCCGCCGACCCGACGAGCGGCCTCGTCGAGGGGCACGCGGTAGTCGACTCCGAGGGCGTCGATGCCGATCGAGGCCATGTCACGCAGGATCTCGCCCGTCCCGACACCGAAGTGCACGAGCGGGATGTGGTCGATGCCCGAGCCGACGGGGACCGGGAGAGCTCGCACGGCGTCGAACGACGCCGCGGATGCCGGCAGAGCCGCCGCGCGGTAGTCCTCGGGAGGGAGACCGCCCGCCCACGAGTCGAACAGCTGCGCGGCGCTGGCGCCGGACTCGACCTGCAGCGCGAGGAACTCCCCCGTCACGCGGGCGAGCCACTCCGTCAGCGCTCGCCAGGCAGCCGGGTCCTCGTGGATCAGACGGCGGGCGGCCAGGTGGTCCTTGGACGGTCCGCCCTCGACGAGGTAGGCGGCGAGGGTGAAGGGGGCTCCGGCGAAGCCGATGAGCGGCAGCGGCTCGCCGCGCGACTCGGACTCCTCGGCCAGCATCCCGGTCGTCAGCTCGACGGCGCGGGCGATGGCCTCGCCGCGTTCGCGCACGAGAGCGGGATCGATCTCGACCGCGCGGGCGATGTCGGCCGCCGTCCGCAGCGGCTGGGCGAAGACGGGTCCGCGACCCGCCGCGATCTCCACCTCGATGCCGAGGATCGCCAACGGCACGATGATGTCGCTGAAGAAGATCGCCGCGTCGACGCCGTGCCGGCGCACCGGCTGGAGCGTGATCTCGCTGGCGAGCTCGGGCGTCAGGCAGGCGTCGAGCATCGTGCCCTGCGAGCGCAGCGCACGGTATTCGGGCAGTGACCGGCCGGCCTGGCGCATGAACCAGACGGGGGTCTTCTCGACGCGTTCGCCGAGCAGGGTGCGCACGAGCCGGCTCGAGCCGGTGGCGTGCGTGACGAGAGGGTGGGCGGATGCCGGAATGATGATCTCCTCGAATGAGTTAATCGATATACTAGTCACGATTCCAGGGGGTTCTTCCGCACGTGCTCGTCGCTCTCACCGCGCATCAGCGCTCCACGCCGCTCGCTTCACTCGAGCGACTCTCCGTCATCGGAGACGAAGTCGGCACCCGGTTGACAGAGGCCCATGACGCCATCCAGGGTGCCGTCGTGCTCGCGACCTGCAACCGCTTCGAGGCGTACTTCGACCTGCGCGACGACGCCGACTTCCCCTCGACGATCCCGGCGATGGATGCCGCGATGGAAGAGATCGCGAAGCTGAGCGATCTTCCGTACCGGACCGTTCGCGAGACCGTCGACTTCGCTCACGGCAACAAGGTCGCCCACCACCTCTTCTCCGTCGCATCCGGACTCGACTCCGTCGCCGTCGGCGAGGACGAGATCGCCGGCCAGGTGCGCCGCGCCCTCGACGACGCGCGGCGCGGCGGACTGACCACGGCGCCCCTCGAGCACCTCTTCCAGCGGGCCACCGAGACCTCGCGCGCCGTGAAGAACAGCACACGCATCGGCGAGTCGGGCCGCTCGCTCGTGCGACTCGCCCTCGAGCTCGCATCCTCGCGGGTGGCGGACTGGTCCACTGCACGGGTTCTGCTCGTGGGCACCGGCCGCTACGCCGCGGCATCCCTCGCCGCTCTGCGCGACAAGGGTGCCGTCGACGTCCGCGTGCACTCGCGCTCGGGCCGCAGCCGCTTCGCCCAGCGCGAGCACCTCGTCGCCGTCGACGCCGAGCACTACGCCGAAGAGGCGGCAGCCGCCGATGTCATCATCACCTGCACGACCACGACCGACACCTACGCTCTGACCGCTGCCGAGCACGCGGCACGGCGCAGCGGCGCCGACCGCACGCAGCTGATCATCGACCTCGGTCTGCCCCGCAACGTCGACCCGGCGCTGCGCGATGTTCCCGACATCGAGCTGCTCGACCTCGAGACGATCCGCATCCACGCGCCGATCGACGAATTCGCGACGCTCGACGAGGCGCGCGAGATCGTCGCGGGAGCCGCAGCACGGCACGCCGCCGCGCGTCGCGTGCACGAGGTCGCCCCGTCGGTCGTGGCGATGCGCGGCTACATCACCGGCATCCTCGACGACGAGCTCGAGCGGGCTCACCTGCGGGGCGAGTCGCCTCAGGTCGAGGCTGCGCTGCGCCACTTCTCCGGCGTCCTGCTGCATCGCCTGATCGCGCAGGGGCACACGCTCGCCTCCTCCGGTTCGGGTGCAGCCTGGGCCGATGCGGTGGCCACCGTCTTCCCCGCCGCGACCGGAGCGACCTCGCCGGGCGGCACCGTCCCGACCGAGCGCGCCCCGGGCGACGCCGAAGCGGGAGCCGGTCGGTCATGAGCCGGCCGGTGACCCTGAAAGACATCGCGCTGCGCGCGGGTGTCTCGACGGCCGCCATCAGTCAGGCGCTTAACGATCGCGGAAGCCTGCGCCCCGAGACCCGGGAGCGCATCAAGGCGATCGCCGCCGAGCTCGGCTATCAGCCGAACAAGTACGCCGCGGCGCTGCGGAGCGGCCGCACGATGTCGGTCGGCTTCGTCGTTCCCCAGGATGCCGAGCTGGACCTGTCCAAGCGCGGCGCCCTCCACCGCAGCCGGCACATCGGCGCGCTCGTCAGCGCTGCCGCCGATCAGGGCTTCACGGTCACGATGCTGCCCGCGGCACGACCCGATCTGCTCCGTGGTGCGCAGATCGACGTCGTCTACTTCGCCGAGGTGGCCGCCGACGACCTGCTGCTGCGCGAGGCCATCGCCCGCGGCATCCCCGTCGCGACCAATGACCTCTACGTCGACACCGAGCTGTCCATCACCGTCCGCACCGGCTACGACGAGGCGGTGCGCGCGGCGCTCGCCCTGCTCGAAGCCGGTGGGGCCCGGCGAATCGGGTTCCTCGTCGACGATGCGGGCTCGCCCCGCGACGAAATCGGCGAGACCGCGTACCACGCGTGGAGCACCGTGCGCGGCCGTGAACCCCTCGTCGCGTACCTCGACGCGGAGCACGGCACCCTCCCCCGCCGGGTCGGCGAGCTCCGCGATGCCGGCGCGGATGCGATCTTCTCCTTCGCCGAAGAGGGGCCGGCCATCTACCTGCAGCTCGAAGAGATGGACTTCGTCATCCCACGCGACATGCAGTTCGTCGCGCTGTGCACCAGTGACTGCGCCGTGAACACCCGCCTGGGCGTCACGCACGTCTGCGTGCACCCGGAGCTCGCCCCCGCCGCGATGTTCCAGGCGCTCAGCAGCATCCGCGATGCCGCGTCGCCCGACGTCGTCGACCTTCCGTGGGAGATCGTCCGCGGCTCGTCGACGCGCTGACGCGTCAGAACTCGCCGTAGACCTCGAGCGTGTTCGCGGCGACCTGAGCGGACAGCTCCTCGACGTCGACCCCGAGCTCGGCGGCCATGAAGCGCAGCGTCACCGGGATCAGGTACGGCGCGTTGGGCCGCCCCCGGTGCGGAGCCGGCGTGAGGAACGGGGCGTCGGTCTCGACGAGAATGCGCTCGCGGGGCGTGACCGCGAGGGCGTCGCGCAGGTTCTGCGCGTTCTTGAAGGTCACGTTGCCGGCGAAGCTCAGCCAGTAACCGCGGTCGGCGGCGATCCGCGCCATGTCGGCGTCGCCCGAGAAGCAGTGGAAGACCGTGCGCTCGGGCGCACCGACCCGCTCGAGCGTCTGGAGGACCGCGTCATGCGCGTCGCGGTCGTGGATCTGCATCGCGACGCCGTGCTTCTTCGCGAGCTCGATGTGCGCCTCGAAGCTCTCGAACTGGGCGGGCAGCCCGTCCTCATCGGTGCGGAAGAAGTCGAGCCCCGTCTCGCCGATCGCCCGCACGCGCGGCTGCGCGGCCAGCTCGTCGATGACGGCGATGGCCTCGCCGAGCCGGCCCGCCGCAGCGTAAAGCGGCGCCTCATTCGGGTGGATGGCGACGGCGGCGAGGACGCGCGGATGCGATGCCGCCGCCCACGCCGACCAGCGCGACGAGTCGATATCGCCGCCGGCCTGGACGACGCCGATCACACCGACGGATGCCGCGAGCTCGAGCTGCTCCTCCAGGGTGCGCGGCTCGTCACCGTCCTCGATCTCGAGGTGGGTGTGGTTGTCGTAGACCGGCACCGCAAGCGGTTCCGGCGCCTCCGGCCAGCGCACATCCCGCGCCGCCTGGGAGCGCTGGCGCACGTACTGCGACACGTCATCCGTCGACTCGCCACGAAGTGACGATGCCGGGCCGGCTGGATCGGTGTTCTCTGGCGAGTCGGCCATGCTCAGGCGGGCTGCTCGACCCGGGGGAACAGCGGCGCGAGGCCGTTGACCGTCGTACCGGCGGGGAGCACACCCCAGGTGCCGGCGTCGCGCAGCGGCTGGTCCTCGAGCCGGGCGTCGATGCCGAGCGCCACCCACAGCTTGCGCGTCGACTCGGGCATCACCGGAGACAGGAGCACCGCGAGGGCGCGCAGCCCCTCGGCGGCGGTGTACAGGACGGTGCCCAGACGCGCCCGCTGGGCGTCGTCCTTCGCGAGAGCCCACGGCTCGTTCTCGGTGATGTAGCCGTTGAGCGCGTCGACGATCGTCCAGATCGCAGCGATCGCCTCGTCGGGCCGGAACCGTTCCATCGCAGTGTCCGCGGCGACGGCGGCGTCGGCGACGATGCGCTGGATCGCGAGATCGCTCTCGGTGTACTCGGCGGGCGCCGGCACGATCGCCTCGAAATAGCGCTCGATCATCGCGATCGTCCGCGACGCGAGGTTGCCGAACCCGTTGGCGAGCTCGGCCTGGTACCGGGCCGACAGGTCTTCCCATGAGAACGAGCCGTCCTGGCCGAACGCGATGGCCGAGAGGAAGTAGAACCGGTAGGCGTCCGAGCCGAACACGTCGGTGATCTCGGTCGGCGCGATGCCGGTGAGCTTGGACTTCGACATCTTTTCGCCGCCGACGAGCAGCCAGCCGTGCGCGAAGACGCCGCGCGGCACGTCGAGCCCGGCGGCCATCAGCATCGCGGGCCAGATCACGGCGTGGAACCGCAGGATGTCCTTGCCCACGACGTGATACGCGGGCCAGCGCCGCGCGAACTCGTCGGGGTCGGTGCCGTAGCCGATCGCAGTGGCGTAGTTCAGCAGAGCGTCGACCCACACGTAGATGACGTGCGAGGGGTCCCAGGGCACCGTGATGCCCCAGTCGAACGCAGACCGCGAGATCGACAGGTCCTTGAGGCCCGACTTCACGAACGACACGACCTCGTTGCGCGCCGATTCGGGGCGGACGAAATCGGGGACGGTCTTGTACAGCTCGAGCAGGCGGTCCTGGAACTCGCTGAGCTTGAAGAAGTAGTTCTTCTCCTGCAGCAGCTCGAGGGGCTTGGAGTGGATGGCGCAGACCTTGAGGCCTTCGAAGGCACCGGTGCCGTTGACGATCTCGGCCTCGGGCTTGAACTCCTCGCAGCCGACGCAGTACAGCGCCGCGTACTCGCCCGCGTAGATGTATCCGCGGTCGAACAGCGTTTGCACGAATACCTTCACGCGCTCCTCGTGACGCTCCTGCGTCGTGCGGATGAAGTCGTCGTTCGCGACGTCGAGGGTGCGCAGCAGCGGGAACCAGGACTCCTCGACGAGCTTGTCGACCCACTCCTGAGCGGTGACGTTGTTCGCCGCCGCGGCGCGGAGCATCTTCTGACCGTGCTCGTCGGTGCCCGTCAGCATCCACGTGTCGTCGCCCGCCTGGCGGTGCCAGCGCGCGAGCGCATCCACCGCCACCGTCGTGTAGCCGTGCCCGATGTGGGGCAGGTCGCTCGGGTAGTAGATCGGTGTGGTGATGTAGAAGCTGCGGCCGTTGCTCACCCCGAGATTCTAGTTCGAGTGCGCGGACCGCCGCGGCCGTGTGTCGACACAGCGACGCGTCACGCGGTCTCGCGCACGATGAGGGATGTCGGCAGCACGAGCGGCTCCGGGTCACCCCCCGCGATCACCTGCAGCACCATGTCGACCATCGCCGAGCTGATCTCGTTCCACGGCTGACGCATCGTCGTCAGGGGCGGATCGTGCGTCGCCGCGAGGCCCGAATCATCGAAGCCGGCGACGGCGATGTCGTCCGGAACGCGCCGTCCGCTGCGGCGGATGGCGGCGATCGCGCCCACCGCCATGACATCGGATGCCGCGAAGACGGCGTCGATGTCGGGGGCGCGCTCCAGCAGACGGGTCATGGCCGCCGCGCCGGCGTCGCTCGAATAGACGTCCTGCTCGACGAGCTCGGGATCGAACAGATCGCCCATCTCCTCACGGAACCCCTGCAGGCGGTACCGACCGCCCGGGGTGTCGTCGGGCCCGGTGATCACAGCGATGCGGCGGTGACCACGCGAGAGGAGGTGACGCGTCATGATGCGTGCCGACTCCTGCTCGTCGACCGAGACAGTGGGCACGTGCGCGCGATCGCCGAGCGGGACACCGGTGCACACGGTGGGCACGCCCGCTGAGATCAGCGAGGCGAGCAGCGGGTTCGACTCGTGCGACGAGATGAGCAGCACGCCGTCGACGTGCCCCGCGCGCACGTACCGCTCGACGTTCGCCCGCTCGGCCGCGGTGTCGGCGATCATCAGCACGAGGGTCATCGAACGCTGGGCCAGTGCCTCGGTCGCTCCGCGCAGCAGCAGGGCGAAGGTCGGGTCGGCGAAGAGCAGGTGCTGGGGCTCGGTCAGCAGGAAGGCCAGCGAGTTCGACCGCCCCGTCGCGAGACTCCGGGCCGCGTGGTTCGCGGTGTAGCCGGTCTCGCGGATCGCGCGGTCGACGGCGTCCCGCGCCTCGGGCGACACCCAGTGCCCGCCGTTGATGACCCGCGACACGGTGCCGTGCGAGACGCCGGCCGCTGCCGCGACGTCGCGGATGGTCGGTTTGCGCGACGCGCCGGTGGAGCCGTTCACGTCGCGAGCCTACTCCGGACGGGACGTTCACCCGTCTCGCGCCCTGGAGGACGCGCCGAGGCTGGCAATCCTTCTGGGACCGGTCACAGTTCGATAACGGGGCGGGTCGCGGATCGGTCGCGCGCTTACAGTGGTCACACACCCCTGTGACCGGTCACAGTACGACCGGCGCATCTGAGAGACACGAGGACGCGTTTCATGCCTGCGAGCGTTTGGCCGGCCATCGACGGGATCGCCTACGGCGGCGACTACAACCCGGAGCAGTGGCCCCGCGAGGTCTGGCGCGAGGACGTCCGCCTCATGCGCGAAGCCGGAGTGAACCTCGTCAGCGTCGGCATCTTCTCGTGGGCGCTCATCGAGACCAGCGAGGGCGTCTTCGACTTCGACTGGCTCGACGAGATCATCGGCCTTCTCCACGAGAACGGCATCGCCGTCGACCTCGGCACCCCGACGGCATCCCCGCCGGCCTGGTTCTTCGCCGAGCACCCCGATGCCCGCGCCGTCAACCGCGACGGCGTGGTGATGGGCTTCGGGTCGCGCGGCATGGCGTCGCACTCGGCCCCCGCCTACCGCGAGGCGGCCGTGCGCATCGCCTCGACGCTGGCCGAGCGCTACGCCGACCACCCGGCCGTCGTCATGTGGCACGTCCACAATGAGTACGGCGTCCCCGTCGGTGAGGACTACTCCGAGCACGCCCAGCGCTCCTGGCGCGGCTGGCTGCAGGAGAAGTACGGCTCGCTCGACGCCCTCAACGCGGCGTGGGGCACCGCCTTCTGGGGGCAGCATTACGGCGTCTGGGAGCACGTCGGCGTCCCCGCTGCCGCTCCCTCGGTCGTCAACCCCGCGCAGCGGCTCGACTTCGCGCGGTTCACCGACGCCCAGCTGCGCGCGTGCTTCATCGCGGAGCGCGACGCCATCCGGCGGTTCTCGTCCCTTCCGGTGACGACGAACTTCATGGCGAATCAGCACCACGGCTGCGATCTGTGGGCCTGGGCGCGTGAGGTCGACATCGTCTCGGACGACCACTACCTGTGGGCTGCAGACGTCGAGGGCGAGATCGGCCTGGCCATCGCCGCCGACCTCTCACGCTCGGTCGGGGGCGGCAAGCCCTGGATCCTGATGGAGCACTCGACCTCGGCGGTCAACTGGCAGCCGCGCAACGTCGCCAAGCGACCGGGCGAGATGGCGCGCAACTCGCTGTCGCACCTGGGCCGCGGGGCCGACGGCATCCTCTTCTTCCAGTGGCGCGCCGGGCGCTCGGGCGCCGAGAAATTCCACTCGGCGATGCTGCCGCACGCCGGCACCGAGTCACGCGTCTTCCGCGAGGTCGTCGATCTCGGCGCGAAGCTGAATCGCCTCACCGAGGTGCGCGGCTCGCGCGTCCACGCCGACGTCGCGATCCTGTGGGACTTCGAGTCGTTCTGGGCGCAGGACCTCGAGTGGCGTCCCTCGGAGGACGTCTCGCACGACGAGCGGATCCGGGCGTTCTACGAGCGCCTGTGGCGCGACAACATCACGGTCGACTTCGCCCTGCCGGGCCACGATCTCTCCGGCTACAAGCTCGTCATCGCCCCCGCGCAGTACCTCCTGCGTCAGGCTGATGCCGACAACCTCAACCGGTACGTCGAAGCCGGCGGCACGCTGGTCGTCTCGTTCTTCTCGGCCGTCGTCGACGAGAACGACGCCGTGCACCCGGGCGGCTTCGCCGCTCCCCTCGAGCCGTCCCTCGGAATCCGCGTCGAGGAGCACCTGCCGCTGCGCGCGGGCGCGACCACGACGATCGAGTTCGGCGGCGCGTCCCATACCGCCGATGTCTGGCACGAGCACCTGGTGGTGTCGGACGCGGAGACCCGCGCGACCTACGTCGACGGACCGGGCGCCGGGATGCCCGCGGTGACGCGCAAGCGGCACGGAGCGGGCACCGGCTGGTACGTCAGTACTCGACCGGATGCCGCCGGCCTCGCCGCCATCATGGCGGAGGTCTACGCCGACGCGGGCATCGCCCCGGTCGACGCGCCGGCCGGCCTCGAGATCGTCCGCCGCGCGGGCGACGCCGATGACTACGTCATCGCGATCAACCATGCGGCGACGGACGCTGAGCTCGCCCTGGAAGGTGTCGACCTGTTCTCAGGGCGCGCCGTCCGGGGCACGCTGGAGGTGAGTGCGGGCGACGTCGCCGTCATCCGCGCACCGCGCACAGCACCCGGGGGTGGTCACTGACCCACCCCGACGCCGGGAGACAGCCGACGTCTCACGGCATGCACTGAGAAAGCGCCGCCGCCACCCGGCAGCGGCATCCACATCGGTCGTGACGGAGCGACCTCGCACGAGGCCCTTCCGATCGACCACTTCGGAAGGAAGATCCATGCGCAAGATCGGGACCGGAATCGTCGCCATCGCGGCGACCACCGTCCTGCTCGCCGGTTGCTCCGGCGGCAGCACCCCCAGCGACAGCGGCAACGCCGAAGGCGGCTCGGGCGGCGGCTCGCTCGTCGTCTGGACCGACGCCAACCGCGCGCCGGCCATCGAGGCGGCGGCGAAGGCCTTCGAAGACGAGACCGGCACCAAGATCGAGCTGGTCCAGAAGAACTTCGAGGACATCCGCAACGACTTCATCAACCAGGTGCCGACCGGCGAGGGTCCGGACATCACGGTGGGCGCCCACGATTTCCTCGGCTCCTTCGTCTCGGCCGGCGTCGTCGACACGATCGACCTCGGCGACAAGGCCGACCAGATCGAGAAGGTCGCCGTCGACGCTTTCACCTACGACGGGCAGCTCTACGGCTTCCCCTACGCGCTCGAGACGATCGCGCTCGTGCAGAACACCGACCTCGTCGGCGAAGAGGCGCCGTCGTCGTTCGACGACATGATCGCCCGCGCCCAGACCGCGGGCGCCGAGCGTCCGTTCGTCATCAACACGGCGGGTCAGAAGGGCGACGCGTACACGATGTACGGGTTCCAGACGTCGTTCGGCGCCCCGGTGTTCGTGCAGGACGCCACCGGCTCCTACACGACCGAGGTCGGCATGGGCGGCGCGGGCGGCGAGGCTTTCGCCACCTGGCTCGGCGCGCACGGCGAGGCCGGCTCCGGCGAGATCTCGACCACGATCGACTACGACACCAACAACGAGCTCTTCGCCGCCGGTACCGCCGCGTACACGGTTCAGGGCCCGTGGGCGATCGAGGCCCTCACCGCCAACGGTGTGAACGTCAAGGTCAACCCGATCCCGTCGGCCGGCGGCGAGACCGCCGCGCCGTTCGTGGGCGTCCAGGGCTTCTACATCAGCTCGGAGAGCGCGAACAAGCTGCTGGCCCAGGAGTTCCTGACCACCTACCTCGCAACGGATGACGCGCAGCGCGCCCTCTACGAGGCCGACCCGCGCCTGCCCGCGTGGAAGACCCTCGCCGCCGAGGTCTCGTCCGACCCCGTCGTCGCCGGCTTCCTCGCCTCCGCCGCGAACGGCGTGCCGCAGCCCTCGATCCCCGAGATGGGTTCGGTCTGGGACCTGTGGAACGCCGCACAGGTGCAGATCATCAAGGGCGGCGACCCCGTCAGCACCTGGAACACCATGGTGACCGACGTCCAGGCCGCGATCGGCTGACCCCCTCCGGGGGCGGAGCACACCGCTCCGCCCCCGGACCTCTCTCGTGAAGGAGATGCACATGTCGGTCCCCCAGGGAACCGTGAGCGAGAGCGCACCGCCGCCTCGCTCCCCCGACCGCTCGCAGCAGTCAGAACCGCATGGCCGACGCTGGTCGGGCATCGGCTGGGGCTTCGTCGTGAAGCTCGTGCTGATGGCGATCGTCAATGCCTTCGGCCTGATGGGGGTGTTCGCCGCCGTCCAAGCCGAGTCGTGGCTCATCGCGACCGCGGCGGCCGTCCTGCTCGTCGCCGCCGACATCGTGTACTTCACCAAGCGCGCACTGCCGCTGAAGTACCTGCTCCCGGGACTCGCCTTCCTGCTGGTGTTCCAGGTCTTCATCTTCGGCTACACGGCGTACATCGCCTTCACGAACTACGGCGCCGGCCACGTCGGTTCGCAGGACCAGGCGGTGGCCGCTGCCCTGGCCCAGGGCGAGCGACGCATCGATACCTCGCCCTCGTACCCGCTCTCGGTCGTCGAACAGGGCGGCGAGTACGGCTTCGCGATCGTCGACGACGGCGAGATCAAGGCCGGGGCCACCGACCGGCCGCTCGAGGTCGTCGGTGACGCGTCGGGCTCGGGCGCCCCCACCGACGTTCCCGGCTGGAACGTCGTTCCCCGCGGCACCTTCCTCGGCGACCCCGCGCTGCAGGAGCAGATCGTCGAGCTGCGCGTACCGGTCTCGGACGACCCCAACGACGGCTCGATCCGCACGCGCGACGGCTCGACCGGCGCCGTGTACCTCTCGACGCTGACGTGGGATGCCGACGCGCAGACCATCACCGATACGGCATCCGGTGCCGTCTACACGGCAACAGACGACGGCCGATTCGTCTCCGCGGACGGAGCGGCCCTGCCCACCGGCTGGGTCGTGAACGTCGGGTTCGACAACTTCCTGCGCCTCGTCACAGACCCGGGCCTGCTCGAGCCGCTCGCGCTCGTCACGCTCTGGACGTTCGTCTGGGCGGCGCTGTCGGTGCTCATTCCGTTCGCGATGGGGCTCGTGGTGGCGCTCATCTTCAACGACCCGCGGGTGAAGGGCCGCAAGATCCTTCGGACGCTGTTCATCCTCCCGTACGCCTTCCCGGCGTTCATGTCGGCCCTGCTGTTCCGCGGCATGTTCAACGCCGAGTTCGGTGTCATCAATGAGTTCTTCTTCGGCGGCGCGAACATCGACTGGCTCGGCGACCCGTGGCTGGCTCGCATCGCGGTGCTCTTCGTCAACGTGTGGCTGACCTATCCGTACTACTTCCTCGTGTGCACGGGCGCGCTGCAGGCACTGCCGTCCGACACGCTCGAGGCCGCGTCGATCGACGGCGCGGGCCGGTTCCGGCAGTTCCGTGCGATCGTCCTCCCCCTCGTGCTCGTCGCGACCGCCCCGCTGCTGATCTCGTCGTTCGCCTTCAGCTTCAACAACTTCACCGTCATCTACATGTTCAACAGCGGCGGGCCGGCGATCCCCGGCGCGCCCTATGCGCTCGGATCCACCGACATCCTGATCTCCGCGATCTGGGACATCTCGGGAGTCTCGGGCGGCGCTGCCGACTACGGCCTGGCCAGCGCCCTGTCGATCCTCGTGTTCATCGTGGTCGGCGCGATCTCCGCCCTGGCGTTCCGCCAGACCCGCAAGCTGGAGGAGTACCAGTGATGTCCGCAACCACCACCGTCGCCACCCCGCCCAGCCGCGTCGGCGCTCGCCGCCGCCGGTGGCTGCTCGAAGTCGGCTGGAAGTACCTCGTCGCGCTCGTCATCCTCTTCTACGCGATGTTCCCGCTGCTCTACGTCATCTCGGCCGCGCTCAACCCGCGCGGCAGCCTCGCCGCGAGCAACCAGCTGTTCGGCGTCTTCGACCTCGCGAACTTCGCCTCCCTCAGCGGCACGTCGTACTGGACCTGGTACGGCAACACGCTGATCGTGAGCGGGGCGTCGGCGGTCGGCGCCGTCCTGATGGGGGCCGCGGCAGCGTACGCCTTCTCCCGGTTCCGCTTCCGCGGTCGCCGTCCGGGCCTCACGGCCCTGCTCATCATCCAGATGTTCCCGCAGGCGCTCGCCTTCGTGGCGATCTTCCTGATGCTCCTCGCCCTCGGCGAGGTGTTCCCCGCCCTCGGCCTGAACTCGAAGATCGCGCTCATCTGCGTCTACCTCGGCGGCGCCCTGGGTGTGAACACCTTCCTCATGTACGGGTTCTTCAACACGATCCCGATGGAGCTGGACGAGTCGGCCAAGATCGACGGCGCAACGCACGCCCAGGTGTTCTGGCGGATCATCATGCCGCTCGTCACCCCGATCCTCGCGGTCGTGGCCCTACTGGCGTTCATCGCATCGTTCGGCGACTACATCATCTCGAAGATCGTGCTGGTGTCGCAGGACAACTGGACCCTCGCCGTGGGCATGTACCAGTGGGTGTCGAACCAGCTCGCGAGCAACTGGGGCCTCTTCGCGGCCGGCGCGGTGCTCGCCGCGATCCCCGTGCTCGCACTGTTCCTCGGCCTGCAGCGCTACATCATCGGCGGGCTGACCGCCGGCTCCGTCAAGGGCTGACGCCCGAGAACGCACCCTCTCGCCCAAACAACACCCTCCCCGGTACGCACTCGCCGGGACCGTACGCTCTCGCGCGCCCGCGCGCGCCGACCTCGAAGGAGAGGCACATGCCACGAATCATCCCGCGGCTGACCGCGGCCGTCACTGCGGCGGTCCTGTCGCTGGGGGCGCTCGCGCTGCCGGCGTCGGCAGCCGACGACCCGGCGCCAGTCCCGAGCACGATCACCGTGCCGCGGGTCGAGAACCTGCCGGCCGACTTCATCGGCGGCGTCGACGTGTCGTCGGTGCTGTCGCTCGAGGAGTCGGACGTGGTGTTCCGTGACGCCGACGGCAACCCGGGCGACCTGTTCAGGATCCTTCGGGATGCTGGGGTCAGCGACATCCGGATCCGCGTCTGGAACGACCCCTTCGACGCCGACGGCAACGGGTACGGCGGTGGCGACGTCGACGTCACCCGGGCGATCGAGATCGGCCGTCGCGCGACGGCGGCGGGCCTGGGCGTCCTGGTCGACTTCCATTACTCGGACTTCTGGGCAGACCCCGCCAAGCAGCAGGCTCCGAAGGCCTGGGCGGGCATGACCGTCGACGAGAAGGTCGCGGCGACCGGGGCGTTCACGCGCGACGCGCTCATACGATTCCGCGACGCCGGGGTCGACGTGCGAATGGTGCAGGTCGGAAACGAGACCAATGGCGGCATCGCCGGGGTGACCGGGTGGGATGACATGGCGCGGATCTTCAGCGCCGGGTCGGCCGCGATCCGCGACGTCATGCCCGACGCCCGCGTCGTGCTGCACTTCACCAACCCCGAGCGCCCCGGGTTCTACGCGGGCGTCGCCCGGGAGCTCAAGGCGCGGGATGTCGACTACGACGTGTTCGCGTCGTCGTACTACCCGTTCTGGCACGGCACGCCCGAGAACCTCACGGCGGTGCTGTCGCAGATCGCCGAGACGTACGACAAGAAGGTGCTCGTGGCCGAGACGTCGTGGGCGTACACGCTCGACGACGGCGACGGACACCCGAACGTCGTGAAGACCCCGGAAGACGCGACGCGCTACCCCGTGAGCGTGCAGGGCCAGGCCGCCGCCGTACGCGACGTCGTGCAAGCCGTGGCGAACGTGGGCGAGGCCGGGCTCGGCGTCTTCTACTGGGAGCCCGCGTGGCTGCCGGTCGGTCCGCCCGAGCAGCTCGAGTCCAACCGCGTGCTCTGGGAGCGCGACGGATCCGGCTGGGCGTCGAGCTACGCCGGCGGCTACGAGCCCCATGACGCGGGACAGTGGTTCGGCGGTTCCGCGTGGGACAACCAGGCCCTGTTCGACCACGACGGCTACCCCCTCGCGTCGCTGAACGTGTTCTCGTACGTGCGCACCGGCGCGATCGCTCCGCGGACCGTCAGCGATGTCGAGCGTGTCGCGCTCACCGTCACGGACGGCGACCCGATCGCGCTGCCCGACACCGTCACCGTGTCGTACACCGATGGGACGACCGAGGAGCAGAGCGTCGACTGGACCCCGGGACCGGATGCCGTCGACGGCGTGGGCGTGCACACCTTCTCGGGCACCACCTCGGCAGGCCATTCCACGTCGGCGACGGTCACCGTCATCGCGCGGAACCTGCTCCGCAACGGCGGCTTCGAAGACGCGGACGTCTCGATGTGGCGCTCGGAAGGAGGCGGCCTGACCGTGCGGGCGGAGGACGATCCTCGTACCGGCACGTACTCGGCGCACTTCTGGGCCGACGCCGCGTACGGCTTCTCCCTCGCGCAGGAGGTCGTCGTGCCGGAGGCGGGCTGGTACACCGCCTCCGCGGCCGCCCAGGGTGGGGCCGCCGGGGCCGACGGACGCCTGCAGCTCAGCCTGTCCAACGAAGCGGCTGCTGCCCGCGCGCTGCCTGCGGAGACCGGCTTCGCCCTCGACGGCTGGCGCGTGTGGTCGACCCCGGTCACCGACGCCGTGTTCGCGTCAGCGGGCGATACGCTCACCGTCCGGATCGCAGGCGACCTGCCCGCCGGCGCCTGGGGGACGATCGACGACGTCGCGCTCGTCCGCGCAGCACCCGCGGCGGACTTCGCGGCGCTGACCGCGGCGACGGTCGAGGCCGCCTCGCTGGACCGGTCGATGTACACCGCGGCATCCCTCGCCGCGGTCGACGCGGCACTGGCGTCTGCGCGCTCGGTCCTGGCGGCCCCGGCGACGCCGCAGGCGGAGGTCGACGCCTCGACGACGACGCTCCGGGCTGCGCTCGATGCGCTCGTCGGGCTGGTGCCCGCCCCCGAGGCATCCGCACCTGCGCTGCCCGGCACGGCGTCCGCGCTCACCGCCGGACCCGATGCCCTGGCAGCATCCGGCGGCGCACTCCCCCTCGCCGCGCTCACGGCCGCCGCGCTTCTCGTGTTCGTCGGTCTGCCCCTCGCCGTCCGGCGGGGCGCCCGCATGCGGCGCAGCTGACGCCGAAGACGCACCGTCGTCGCGAGAACGTGCCCGATACGGTGCGTTCTCGCGGGGTCGGTGCGTTCTCGCGCGAACGGGCCCGCGTCAGGACCCAGCGCGGGCGGCGAGAGCGGCCTGATACAGGTCGCGGGACGACAGGCCGGTCGCGGCCGCGACCTCGGCGGCGGCCTCCTTGAGCCGGATGCCGTCGGCGACGAGCCGCTGCACCTGCGCGAGCGCGTCGGCGGGGTCGATCTCGCGCGCCCCGGCGCCCTCCACCACGATGACGATCTCGCCGCGGACGCCGTCGGCAGCCCACTCGGCGAGCTCATCGAGCGTGCCGCGCGCCACCTCCTCGTGCAGCTTCGTCAGCTCGCGGCAGACGGCCGCTCGGCGGTCGCCTCCGAACGCCTCGGCCATCGCCCGCAGCACCTCGGCGATGCGCGACGGCGCCTCGAAGAAGACGAGCGTGCGCTGCTCGCCGGCCAGCTGGTCGAAGAGCCGGCGCCGGTCCCCCGGCTTGCGGGGCGGGAAGCCCTCGAAGGCGAACCGGTCCGTCGGAAGCCCGGAGACGGCGAGCGCGGCGAGCACGGCGCTCGGGCCGGGCAGGACGGTCACGGTGACCCCTGCTGCCGCCGCAGCGGCGACGAGCCCGAACCCGGGGTCGCTGACCGTGGGCATCCCGGCGTCGCTGAGGACGAGGACGTCTTCGGTACGGGCGCGCTCGACAAGCTCGACGGCTCGCTGCTTCTCGTTGTGGTCGTGAAGGGCGATCAGACGGGGACGGTTGGTCACCCCGAGGGCCTGGAGCAGGCGCTGGGTGGTGCGTGTGTCCTCGGCGGCGATGGTCGTCGCCTGTTCGAGCGCGGTCACGAGCCGCGTCGTGGCGTCGCCGAGGTTGCCGATGGGCGTCGCGGCGAGGATGATCACCGCCCCAGCATAGGCTGGCGACGTGACGACGACCGCTGAGCCGCTGCTCCCCGAGAGGCGTCGGCCGACCCTTCTCGCCCGGTGGCACGCCCGCTTCAGCGGCGACCCGGCCTTCGCCCGGCGGATGGCCTGGATCGCACCGCTGGTGATCACGCTGATCGCCGCCGTCCTGCGGATGTGGAACCTGGCTCATCCCCACGCCGTGGTCTTCGACGAGACCTATTACGTCAAGGACGCCTGGAGCCAATGGGTGCTCGGGTACGCCGCAACCTGGCCGGACGGCGCCGACGAACGCTTCCTCGCGGGCGAGACCGACATCTTCACGACGACGGGCAGCTTCGTCGTGCACCCGCCGCTCGGCAAGTACCTCATCGGGCTGCCGATGGCCCTGTTCGGCGCCGACTCGACCTTCGCCTGGCGCCTGGGCACGGCCCTCGCCGGCACGGCGTGCGTGCTCGTGCTCTACCTCCTCGCACGCAGCCTCACCGGTTCGATCGTCTTCGCGTCGCTGGCATCCGGCCTGCTCGCGATCGACGGCCTCGGGATCGTGATGAGCCGGGTGGCGCTGCTCGACATCTTCCTGACGTTGTTCACCCTGCTGGCGTTCTGGTTCGTCGTGCTGGACCGCGAACGCAGCCGGGTCGTTCTCGCCGAGCGCATCGCGGCGCGATGGGACGACGTCGGCGCCCCCGCCTGGGGACCGGTGCTGTGGAACCGCCCGTGGGTGATCGCCGCGGGTGCGGCGGCCGGCGCGGCGACAGCGGTGAAGTGGTCGGGCGTCTGGGTGCTGGCGGCGATCGGCATCTATCTCGTCGTCAGCGATGCCCTCGCCCGCCGCAGCGCCGGCATCCTGTTCTGGCCCGCCGACGCGACGGTCCGGCAAGGGGCGGTGTCGTTCGTGCTGCTCGTGCCGGTGGCGCTCGTGGTGTACCTCGCGTCGTGGACCGGCTGGTTCGTGACCGACGGCGGGTACGACCGGCACGCTGCGGACGCGAACCCCGCGACCGGATTCTGGTCATGGGTACCCCTGTCGCTGCAGAGCCTGTGGCGATATCACGAGTCGATGTACGGGTCGACGGCCGGGATGTCGACTCCCCACGCCTACGCGAGCCCCGCGGCGCAATGGCCGCTCCTTCTGCGCCCGACCTCGATGTACGCGGGCAGCACGCCCGGCGGAACCGGTTCGTGCACCGACCCCAACGGCTGCTGGGAGATCCTGTACAGCATGCCGAACCCCATCGTCTGGTGGGCGGGCGTCGCGAGCGTGCTGTACCTCGTCTACCTGTTGTTCCGCACCCGTGACGGCGCGTACGGCATCGTCCTGACCGGTGTCGTCGCGACGTACTCGCCGTGGCTGCTCTTCCCCGAGCGCACGATCTTCCAGTTCTACACGGTCCTGATCCAGCCGTTCCTCCTGCTCGCTCTGGTGTTCGTCATCCGATCGGCGGTCCGGTCCGCGCGTCGCGATCGAGGAACCACCCGCGGCGTCGAACGCGTCGTCATCGTGTTCCTCGGCCTCGTCCTGGTCCTCGCCGCATTCTGGTTCCCGCTATGGTCGGCGATCTCGGTGCCCTACGAGTTCTACCGGCTGCACAACTGGCTGCCCGGCTGGGTCTGACGCCCGCCGCGCGCGGCACCGTAGGCTAGGCGCGTGTTCCGCTACCCGACGCCCGACGACACCCGCGGCGCGGGGTTCGCGATGGTCACCGATCACTTCGCCCTGCTGCTCGGTCCGGGTGCCGGCGAGGCGCTCGCCGCTGCGGTGTGGGAGGCGATGACGGGAAGGGATGCCGCGTTCGAGGACGTCCTCTCGGCGATCGCGGCCGTCGGCATCGGAGCCCTGCCCGATTTCGCCCTCGTCGAGGTCGTCGACGCCGGATCGAGCGCGGTCTCGGTCGCCGTCCGCGGCGCGGCCACGATCGACCTGCACGGTCCGCAGCGCAGCAGCTATGCCGGAACCGGCGTCGGGACGTGGGTCGAGGGATCGGCTCAGCACGTGGCCGGCATCTCGCTCGGGCTCGGCACCGAGCCCGGTCGCTCACTGCTCCCGATCGGTCGGGGCGTCGTCCGCACCGACGCCCTCGAATGGGGCGCGACCGCACGCGCCGCCGTCGCGGCGATGACGGCTTCCGCCGCATCCTCCGCGGACCCCGTTGCCGCGCTCGAAGACGCCGACCCGCTCGAGACCGTCGCCGTCGACCGACGCGCGCTGACCCCGCCCTTCGGGCCGCGACGGCGCCCGCAGCCCGAACCCGAGTCCGAACCCGAACTGGTATCGGAACCGGAATCGCCTCGGGAGGCGGAGGTCGACGACAGCACGGTCCTCGGGTCCCGTCGCGCCCCCGCCCCCGTAGCCGACGCACCCGCATCCCACCGGTACGTCCTGCGTCTCGAGCCCGGCGGCGACTACCCGCTCGACCGCCCCATTGTGCTGGGGAGGGCGCCCCGTGCGGCGCAGCATCCCGGCGCCCGGATCGTTGCCGTGCCCTCGCCCCGCAAGGAGGTGTCGGGAACTCACGTGGAGGTCCGGCTCGACGATGGCGCGCTCGTCGTGCGCGACCTCGGCTCGACCAACGGCACCATCGTGCGCGACGCTTCGGGCGAAGCCGGCCTGCTGCGGAGCGGCGCTGCCTCGCGCGTCTCCCCCGGGGCCGTGCTCGATCTCGGCGACGGGATCCGCGCGACTTTCGAGTCGCTCTCGTGAGGCGACGACAAGCGATTTCCCGGCCCGACCTCGGTGTGTTAGAAAAATCTCACCGGATTCGGATTCCGGGGGACGATGACATCGCGCCCCCGTTGACAGGGGGTGCATGACTGTGGCGTCGAGACTGCCCTCCGCGCCGCCCGGTCTTGCGGGATTCACCTACGTCCGCCCCCTCGGAACCGGTGGGTTCGCCGATGTCTTCCTCTTCGAGCAGAACCTCCCGCGCCGTCCTGTCGCCGTGAAGGTGCTCCTCGAGGACATCGTCGACGAGAACCTGCTCCGCATGTTCAATGCCGAAGCCGACGTGATGGCGCGTCTGAGCTCGCATCCCTCGATCCTGACCATCTACGAGGCCTCGATCTCCTCCGATGGTCGGCCCTACATCGTGATGGAGTACTGCCCCACCTCCCTCACCAATCGCTACCGCCGCGAGGTGATCCCGGTCGCGGAGGTGCTGCAGCTCGGCGTGAAGATCGGCTCGGCGCTCGAGACCGCGCACCGTTCCGGACTGCTCCACCGCGACATCAAGCCGTCCAACATCCTCATCACGACCTTCGGAACTCCGGTGCTGTCGGATTTCGGCATCGCCGCCGCCATCTCGGGCCGTTCCGACGGCGACGAGGTGTTCGCGATGTCGGTGCCCTGGAGTGCTCCCGAGATCATCGACGAGCGCATCTCGGGCTCGGTGACGGCCGAGGTCTGGGGACTCGGGGCGACGCTGTACTCACTCCTCGCCGGCCGCAGCCCGTTCGAGCGTGCCGGCAGCGGCCAGAACAGCCGCGAGCAGCTGAAGTCGCGCATCCGGAAAGCGTCGTACACACCGATCGGCCGCGGCGACGTGCCCGAGCGCCTGGAACAGGTCCTCGCACGCGCGATGAGTCGCGATCCGGGTGCGCGGCACGCCACGGCAGCCGACCTCGCCCACGACCTGCAGCTCGTCCAGCACGAACTCGGACTCCCGCACACTCCGATGGAGGTCGCCGTCGACGAGTGGGCCGCGGCTGGCGCCAGCGTCGACTTCGCCGATGACCGTGCGCGCGGACCCGTCCGTCCGTCGGTGGCATACGAGTCGCGTCGCCCGGCGCGGGCAGCGAAGGCCGTCGACCGTCGCCCCGATGAGGGGACGATCCTCGCCGGGGCCGAGCCGACCCGCCGTCTCGGCACCGCCGCGCGGGTCGCGCTGATCGCCGGCGGCGCTCTGCTGGTGGCCGGAGCCGGAGCGGCGACGACGCTCCTCATCGTCGGCGGAGGGTTCTGAGATGGCGCGGCGCGAGAGCACGCGACCCCGCGTGCGCCGGACCACCTGGATCGCCGCGGGCGCCGTGACGGCGGTCCTCGCGGTCACGGCGGCCCTGGCGGTCGTGTGGCCCGGATACGACGCGCAGCAGACGCCGCCCGACGACCCGACCGTGTGGGCGCTGCAGAACGGCGCCGGCAGCGGATACGCCCGTGTCAACCTCGAGCTCGGCGAGATCGACACCGTGAAGCAGGTCGACAACGGCAGTGCGGTCGCGCAGACGACGGACCGTCTGTTCGTCTACAGCGACGGCGCCTCCCAGTTCTCCGATGTCGACATGGGGCGTCCCGCCGACCTCACGGACGACGCGGAGGACGCTTTCACCCCGACGCCTCCGGGAACCGCCGACATCGCCGTGACCGGCGACGCGATCGCGTACCGGACGGACGCCGGCGCCGTGTTCGGGTCGAGCCTGTCCGGCGGCGGCGAAGGCATCCCGATCGATCCGTACGCCGACGCCGAGGTGCCCGAGGGCGAGGAGCGGCCCCGCTTCGTCGCTACCGCCGTCGCCGTCGACGCGGCAGGCGTGGTGTACGCCTATTCGGCCGACGAGGGTCGTGTGGTCCGCGCCGACTCGCGCACGGGCAGCATCTTCGGCGAAGACACCGGACCGGCGGAGCTCGAGACGGCGCAGCTCAGTGTCGTCGGAACCCGCTGGGTGCTCCTCGACGAAGCGACCGGCGACGTCTGGCTGCGCGGCCGCGACGAGCCCATCACGACCGACCTCGCCACCGGCGCGCGGCTGCAGGATGCCGCTCCCGAGGGAGACCGGGCTTACGTCGCCGACGCCGAGGGCGTCGTGGCCGTCGATATCTCCGGCGGCACCGCATCGCGGGTGCTCGACCGCCCCGGCGCCGGCACCCCGGCCAAGCCGGCCGTGCTCGACACGACGGTGTACGCCGCGTGGCTCGGCGACGGTGAATCCGCCGGCTCGCTCTGGTCGAGCGCCGATCCCGGCGCCGTGACCGACCTGGATTACCGGGGCGCTGACATCGGCGACAACGTCGACCCGGCATTCGTCGGAAACGGCACCAGGCTCGCACTCAACGATCGCCGCTCCGGCTGGGTGTGGAACGTCCCGGACGGGGCCCTCATCGCATCGTCGCAGCAGTGGGACCTCGATCGCCAAGTCGAGGTCGAGCAGCAGGATGATGCCACCTCGGAGCGCGTGGTCGACCCCAAGCCGCCGGTGGCCGTCGACGACGCGTTCGGCGTCCGCGCCGGCTCGGTGACGCTCCTGCCCGTCCTGCTCAACGACCACGACCCGAACGAGGACGTGCTGAGCATCGACCCGGCCTCGCTCGAGAACCTCGATCCGGCATTCGGCACGGCGTCCATCACGGGCGCGCAGCAGCAGCTGACGGTCGCGGTCTCCCCCGAGGCCTCCGGCACGGCGACGCTCCGCTACCGCGTGACCGACGGCACTGCCGCCGACGGCCTGCTCTCCGAGGTCGCCACCGTCACCCTCACGGTCGTCCCCGACGATCAGAACAGCCCGCCGGTGTGGTGCGGCGTCGAGGGATGCCTCGCGACGTGGCCATCGCTCACGGTGGCTCCCGGCGGAACCGTCTCAGCGGAGCTGCTCGAGGGCTGGGTCGATCCGGAGGGCGATCCGGTCTTCCTCGCCGGCGCGACCAACGACACCGGCGTGGGAACCGTGACGACGTCGCCCGAGGGGACGCTCACTTACCAGCATCCCGATCCCAACACGACGGAGGGATTGGCCGTGACCATCACGGTCACGGTCTCCGACGCGCGCGGAGCGACGGTGACGCAGCCGCTCACGATCACCGTGACCCCGACGCCCGAGCTCACGGCTGAGTCGTTCGCCGTTACGGGAGTCGTCGGTGAGCCCCTGGATGTGTCCGTGGCGCCGTACGTCGCCGGCGCCGCCGGGCCGGTCTCCCTCACCGGCGTCGTGCCGCTCAACGAGGCGCAGACGACGGCGGCGGCGAACCCCGCCGCCCTCAGCATGGTCGTGACCGCCTCGGCCCCCGGTTCATATCTCGTGCAGTACAACGTGCGGGATTCGCTGACAGAGGCCACCGCGATGGTGCGCGTCACGATGCTCGCGCCCGAATCCGCGGGCATCACGACCCCGCCTCTCACGGCGTTCGTGCGGCCGAACGAGGACGCGACCATCGACGTCGCCGCGGCGGTGTCGAACCCCGCCGGTTCGGTGCTGCTGCTCAGCGACATCCGCCCCGAGAGCGATCCCTTCGCATCGTTGGGCGTCGACCTGGTCGGGCAGAGCCTGCTGCGGGTCAGCGGGACGACCGACTCGGGAGAGCCGGGGCGCCTCGGCGTCGTGCGGTACACCGTCTCGGACGGGACCGGCAGTGCAGCCGCGACAGCCCAGGGCGAGCTCACCGTGGTCCTGCTGCCCTCGGCCAGCGCCGAGCCTCCCATCGCGGTCGACGATGCTGTGACGGTGCGAGCGGGCACGCAGATCGACATCCCCGTGCTCGCGAACGACACCGCCCCGTCGGGCGCGCTCATCGCGATCGACCCGTCGTCGATCGTGAACGAGACCGGCGGCGGACTCGCCTTCGCCACCAGCCGTCTGCTGCGCTATCTCGCGCCCGAGCAGGCCGGGACGTACGCGCTGACCTACACGGTCTTCCGGCTGGGCTTCCCCGAGGTCACCGATACGGCCCGCGTGACGGTCACGGTCGTGGGCGACGAGTCGAATCAGGCTCCGCTCCCGCGCACGCTCGTCGGCCGTGTCCTCAGCGGGCAATCGGTCAGCATCCCCCTCGACGGCTACGCGGTCGACCCCGACGGCGACCCCGTCGTGCTCGATCGGATCGTCGCGCAGCCCGAGCAGGGGTCGGCGACGATCTCCGCAGACGGCTCGGCCATCATCTACACGAGCCCGGACGGCTTCAGCGGTCAGGTCAGGTTCCCGTACGCCGTCCGGGACCCCAGTGGCGCGACCGGCACCGCGGATGTCCGCGTCGGTGTCATCGACACGCAGACCGACCCGAGCCCGGTCACCTACAGCGACTACCTGCAGGTGCAGGTCGGCGCCGAGAGCACGGCGGTCGTGCGGCCCACCGACAACGACATCGATCCCGCGGGGAGCGACCTCGAGCTGATCGGCGTCGCCCCCAACGCTCAGGAAGGCTCGAGCGAGTACGAGACCCTGCAGAGCCTTATCGGAACCGTCGAGAACGGCGCCGTGACGCTGCGGGCCGGCGACGTGCTCGGCACCTTCTCGTACACCTACAGCGTGAGGAACGAGCGCGGCGACACCGCCATCGGACTGATCGTCGTCAAGACGGTGCGCGAGCCGGTGCCCGACTATCCCGTCGTGCGCGACACCGTGCTGACGCTCGAGAACCGTGAGGACTTCCCGCAGGGCGTCGATGTCCTCGACGGCCAGGTGTCGTGGAACACCGGCGACGTCTCGGGCTTGCGTCTCTCGCTCTGGGGCGAACCGGCGGATCTCGACGTCGACGGCTGGAAGATCTCGGGTGAGCTGCCCGAGCGATCACGCCTCATCCCCTTCGAGGTGACCGGAACCGCCTTCGACGGCACCGAGGTCACGTCCTACGGATTCCTCCGCGTGCCCGGTGAGGCCGACGTCCGGCTCGCGCTGCGTGAAGGCTTCCCGCCCCTGCAGGTGCGCGAGAAGGAAAGCGTCGAGGTCGACCTCGCCGACGCGGTGCGCGTGCCCCGCGGCGCGACCCTGGTCATCGACGACGGCATCCGCACGGGCGGCGCGCGCGGCGAAGCCGTCTGCAGCGTCGTATCGGGCACCACGATCCGTTACGCCGCGGGCGCCGGCGCACCGTGGACCGACAGCTGCATCGTGCCCGCGCGGCTGAGCACGCAAGACGTCCCGACGTTCCTGACGCTCCGCGTGACCGTCGAGGCCGAGATCCCGCAGCCGACTCTGCGGAGCGCGTCGCTGACCGTGAGTCCCGGATCGACGCAGACCTACGACCTCGCGCAGATGGTCCAGTGGGCCGGCCGCGCCGACTGGGAGTCGGTCCGCTACGCCGGTTCGTACGGCGGAGACCAGTTCACCGTCACAGTCGACGGAAACACGGCGACGGTGACGGCAGCGGATGCCGCGCGCCCCGGCCGCCAGGAACCCGTCGCGATCTCGCTCCCGAGTCACTCCGACGCCGCACCGGCGAACCTCCTCCTGACCGTCGGTCCGGCACCGTCGACGCTCCCCAAGGGCGGGTCGGCGGTGCAGACCTGCTCGCAGTCCGGCGGCGCGACTTCGTGCACGATCGAAGTGATCGGCGGCGCCGGCGAGGTCAACCCGCTGCCCGGCACGCCCCTGCGGCTCGTCGGAGCCAGCGGCCCCGGCAACTGCACCGGGGTGTCCTTCTCCCGGGCGAGCGACACCGCGGTGCGCGCGACGTGGAGCTCGGATGCGCCGGGCGCGGCCGAGTGCACGGGGAGTTTCACCGTCGAGGACGCGCAGGGGCGGCAGTCCAGCGGTGCGCGCAACGGACAGGTCATCCTCGACCTGCAGGGCCTTCCGGCGAATCCCGCCCGCATGGAGTGGACCGCGTACACCGGCGACTCGGTGAGCCTGCGTGTGACCTCCGATGGCGGCTCCTACCCCGCGGTCCAGGGCTACCGCATCACGGCAGACGGGCGCGAGGTCGCCACCTGCCCGGCCTCCGGGTCGTGCTCGCCGATCTCCGCGCCCGTCGGCGAGAAGATCACCTACGAGGCCCGCGCGTACAGTTCGGTCGGCGAATCGCGATCGACCGTCCGCGCGCAGGCCTGGGCCTACCGCCCGCCGGCACAGCCCGCGGGATCGTCGTTCGAGCCGGTGCCCAACGGCCGCGACGGCGGACGCGCGACCATCACCGTGACGGGACTCGACGCCACGACCGGCAGCGTCCGACTGACCGGCGGCCGCCAGGGATCGGACACGCGTCCGGTGGTCGGCGGTACCGCGACCTTCACGAACTACGACGTCGGCTCCAACTCCGCGACCACGCTCACTGCGACGCCGCTGACGACCTTCGACCTGCCTCCCATCGCGGCGGGCTCGAGCGAAGGACAGTCGCGTGCCGTGACGGCGCACGGAGTCGGGGCCCCGGGCCTGACCCTGTCGGAGACCAACACGTCGAACTCGATGCGCGTGACCGCATCGGTGACCTCGAACGGCGATGGGACGCAGACCCTCATCGGCTTCAGCGACGTCTCGGCCGACGCATGCGTGCCCACCGGTTCGGCGACGAGTCAGCAGTTCGAAGCGCAGGCGTTCAAACGCAAGACGGTGTGGGCATGCGCTGAGCACACGTTCAACGGCAAGAAGGGCTTCGGCGTCACCGGCGCCGAGATCTCTGCGCGTCCCGTCGGCAACGTCGAGGCGCCGGACGGGATCACGTTCTCCGTGAACACGCGGCCGAACGGCGATGGGACGACGTACACCTATGACGCCCGGCTCAATCAGCCGACCAACCCCCCGTTTGACGACGCGCAGTTCCGCCTGCTGCAGGGTGGCAACCCGGCCCGCGACTTCGCGCCGAGTTACAACGGACCGGTGACTGGCTGGTCGGGACAGTGGTGCGACACGTTCCTCGGCTACCCGACCAATTGCTCGGATGCTTCACCCATCGGTCCTGCGTCGTCCACGGCTTCCTTCCCGGTTCAGGTGTCCGCGAACTCGCTACCGTCGTGCCGTTCGGATCAGACGTCGGTTCCGGCTTGGAATCCGCCCGGTCTCCCGTCGGGCACGTATTCGGTGGCCTCCGAGGCCGTCGGCGGCACGGGCGCGGTACGAAGCAACCGTTACACGATCACGTGGGCGGGGCCTTTGTCCAGCTTGCAGAAGCTCACCCTCGAACGCACCTGCGAACAGATCGCCGCACCGGAACCGACTCCCACCGACCCCGCCGGCGGTGCCGGCGACGGCACCCCCTGACCCCCGCCGCACGGCGAAGCGAGAGGACCCCATGAGCATCACACCGGAGCAGACCTCCTGGTTCCAGGAGACGTTCGCGACGCTCGTCGACAACGTCGAGAAGGTCGTCCTCGGCAAGCGGCATGTCATCGAGCTCGCGTTCACCGCGATGGTCTCCGAGGGACACTTGCTGCTGGAGGACTACCCCGGCACCGGCAAGACCTCGCTCGCCCGCGCCATGGGGCAGACCGTGCAGGGCACGAGCAGCCGCATCCAGTTCACCCCCGACCTGCTGCCCGGCGATGTCACCGGCATCACGGTCTACGACCAGAGCCGCGGCGAGTTCGAGTTCCACCAGGGTCCGATCTTCGCCAACGTCGTGCTCGCCGACGAGATCAACCGCGCCTCGCCCAAGACGCAGTCCGCGCTGCTGGAGGTCATGGAAGAGGGCCAGGTCACCGTCGACGGCGTCAGCCGCCGGGTGGGTGTGCCCTTCCTCGTCGTCGCGACGCAGAACCCCGTCGAGCAGGCGGGCACCTACCGGCTGCCGGAGGCGCAGCTCGACCGCTTCCTGATGAAGACGACACTCGGGTATCCCGACCACGCGGCAACGGTGCGCATCCTCGAGGGCGCTGCCGAGACCCGCCGCGAGGTCTCGCCCGTCATCACCCCCCAGGGCGTCGTGAGCATGGCCGACATCGCGCGCGGGGTCTACCTCGACGCGCTCGTCCTCGACTACATCGCCCGTCTGATCGAGGCCACCCGCCTCGCCACCGAAGTGCGCCTCGGGGTGAGCGTCCGCGGCGCGATCGCGCTGACGAAGGCGGCGAAGACCTGGGCGATCGCCCACGGTCGCAGCTACGTCACGCCCGACGACGTGAAGGCCCTCGCCGAGCCGGTGCTCGCGCACCGGCTGATCCTCGACCCCGAGGCCGAGTTCGACGGTGTGACGGCCGGCGCCGTCATCGGGCAGGTGCTCCTCGACACGGTGCCGCCCAGACAGAGAGAGACCGTGTGAGCTTCGACACCGAGTCCCGCCTCACCCGCACCTCCTTCTCGGAGGGCACGGGTTTCGCGCGCACGCGGTTCGGCACGACCGGCCGCACCACCGTGCTCGCGGTGCGCGGCGTGCAATCGTGGCGGCGTCTGCGACGCGCAGCCACGGCCACGGCGCGATGGATCTCCGAGACGGTCACGGTGGCCGGGTGGCTCATGGTCATCACCGCTGTCGTCGGGCTCGGTGTCGGACTGCCGCTCGGTCTCATGGAGCTCGCCGCCGCCGGTGTGGCGGCCCTCGTGCTCCTCGCATTGTCGGTGCCCTTCCTCTTCAGCGCACGCGCCTACCAGGTCGACCTGCAGCTCGAGCACGACCGGGTCGTCGCCGGAACGCAGGTCGAGGGGACGCTCGTCGTGACCAACGTCGGCACAGCGCCCGCCCTGCCCGGTCGCATCGACGTCCCGGTGGGCGACGGCATCGTCGATGTGCACGTTCCCCTGCTGCGCCACGGACACACCCACACCGAACAGGTCGTGGTGCCGACGCACCGGCGCGGCATCATCACGGTCGGCCCCGCTCGCACCGTGCGGGGCGACCCCCTCGGCATCCTCAAGCGGGAGGGGACGTGGGACGACGTGCACACGCTCTACATCCACCCCGTCACCACCACGCTGCGCAGCACCACGACCGGCTACATCCGCGATCTCGAGGGCAGCGCGTCGCGCACCGTCGTCGACGCGGACTTCTCCTTCCATGCCATCCGGCCGTATGTCGCCGGTGACTCGCAGCGCCAGATCCACTGGAAGTCGACGGCGAAGACCGGCACCCTCATGGTGCGCCAGTACGAGGAGACCCGGCGCAGTCGTATGGTCATCGCCCTCGCGGTCGGTGACGACGAGTACGCCTCCGACGAGGAGTTCGAGCTCGCCGTCAGCGCCGCCGCCTCACTCGGCATCCGCGGCATCCGCGACGGCCGCGACGTAGACGTCGTCGTCGGCGGCGAGGTGCCCGAGTTCGCACGTCGGCGCATCCGCACCATCCGCGAGCTCACCACCATCACGACCCGCACGCTGCTCGACGACCTCGCCGGGCTCGACCGCATCGAGCATGTCAGCCCCCTGCGCGATGCCGCGTCGCTCGCTGCGGAGAGCCACCCCGACGTGTCGATCGCGTTCCTCGTCTGCGGCTCGACCCTGACCGCCGCGCAGCTGCAGTCCGCCGCGCTGGCCTTCCCCGCCGACGTCGGGGTCATCGCGGTGACCTGCTCACTCGAGGCCGAGCCCGGCTTCAAGGCCCTCGGGTCGATGTCGGTGCTCTCCATCGGGCTCCTCGACGACCTCCGTCAGCTGCTGTCGCGGGCGGCGCAGTCGTGAGCGCCCCGGCACGGCGCGACCTGCGGGCTCGACGCACCCCCCGAACCGCGTGGCGATTCCTCATCGCGCAGGCCGCGGTCCTCCTGCTCGTGATCTCCGTGGGCGCTCTCGCGGCCTGGCCGATCTATCGCAGCGCCGCGTTCGTCATCGTCGTCGTCGCCGCGATGCTCGCGGGGACGGCCCTCGCAGCAGCCGGCCTGCGCTGGCGCCTGAACGGCTGGTGGCTCGCGCTCGCGACGATCGCGACGTACGTCGTCCTCGGCCTCCCGCTCGCGGCCCCCGGCTCGCTCGGCTCGGTGTCTCAGGCCCTTCAGGGACTGCGGGGAGTCGTGACGGCCCCGGTCACCGGATGGAAGGACCTGCTGACGCTCGAGCTGCCGCTCGGCAGCTACCAGGCGACACTCGCACCGGCCTTTCTGGTCTTCCTCGCTGCGACGGTGCTCGCCCTCTCGATCGCGTGGCGGGGCGGACGATGGTGGCCGCTGGCCGTCGTCACGACACTCCTCCCGACCGTCTTCGGAATCGCCTTCGGCGCCACCGCACCGATGCCGGGCCTGAGCGTCGGGCCGGTGTCGCTGAGCCGGGAGGCGCTGGTCGGAATGGCCGCGCTCGTGATGGCTCTCGTCGCGATCGTGTGGCGCACCACGGCGGATCGCCGACACGCGATAGCGGCCGCGACGGCCGCGACGGGGGTACGGAGCGGAAACCGCCCCATCCGAGGGCTCGCCGGCCGCGCCGCGACCGCGGCGGGAATGGTCGCCGTCGGGCTGGTCGCGGCGACCGTCGTCGCGCCGTGGGCGCTCGCCGGCACCTCGCGCGACGTTCTGCGAGCCGAGGTCGACCCGCGACTCGAGATCGCCGCCGAGCTGAGCCCCCTCGGGCAGTACCGCACCTGGTTCGGCGACGACCGGTTCGACCAGACGATGTTCCGTGTGGCCGCGCCGGCGGGTGTCGACCGCGTGCGCCTGGCCACGCTGCCGTACTACGACGGCCGGTCGGCCCGGGTCGTCGACCCCGCCGCGGCGCCGGGTGACGCGCGCTCCTCCTTCACCCGGGTTCCGTCGGCGCTGCCTGCCGACCCCGGTTCCGCGGCCGGTGCCGGGCGCATCGTCATCGAGGGGTGGAACGAGGTCTGGATGCCGACGCTCGGCGCTGTCACCTCGGTCGACTTCGACGGCACGGATGCCGCAACCCTCGCCGACGGCTTCTACTACAACACCGAGACGGCCGCGGGCGTCCAGCTGGCCGCGCCGGGGCTCGCGCCCGGGGCGGAGTACCGACAGGGCACCGCGTATCGCGAGGATCCGCCGACTCTCGGCTCGCTCGAGCCGGCACGGTCGGCTCCCACCCTCGGCGAGGATGTCGTGCCCGAGACTCTCGTGCGGTGGGTGGACGAGCATGCGAGCGGGTCTGGAGGCGCCGGGCTCGAACAGCTCGTGGAGCTGCTGCGCGCGCGGGGCTTCCTCAGCCATGCGCTCACGATCGATCCGGCGGCACCGCCGGCGTGGACTGCCGAGCTGGGCGACTACGCGTTCCAGCCGAGCCGGGCCGGGCACTCCACCGATCGCATCGACCAGCTCTTCGCGGATCTCCTCGCGCGCGAGGACGAGGTGGGCGGTGACGACGACGCGGCGCTGGTCGCCGCGGTCGGCGACGACGAGCAGTTCGCCGTGGCGGCGATGATGATCGCCGATCGGCTCGGCTTCGACGCCCGGATCGTCATGGGCGCGCGGCTGGATTCGACCGACGACACGCTCGCGACCTGTGACGAGGGGGTCTGTGCGGCGGGCGACATCTCAGCCTGGCTGGAGGTACGCGGCGTCGGCCCCGAGTGGGTTGCCGTCGACGTCACTCCCCAGCACGCGGTGTTCCCCTCTCCCGATACGCAGCAGCGGCAGGACCCGAAGATCCCGACCGACGTGCGGCAGGAGCAGGCCGAGACGGTGCAGCCCGCCGACGCCAATCCGAGCGACGGCGGGCGGAGTCCGAACGACGATTCCGCGACCTCGCAGGACCTCACCGCCCTGTGGACGGCGCTTCGCATCGGCGGGGTCTCGCTGCTCGTCCTGCTGCTGCTCTTCGGACCGTTCGCGCTCATCGTGCTGGTCAAGCTCGCGCGGCGCAGGGGACGCCGCGCGAGCACCGACCCCTTCGCGCGGTTCACCGGCGGCTGGCAGGAGTTCGTCGACTCCGCGGTCGACCACGGCCTCCCCGGCCCCGGCTCACGGACGAGGCACGAGCTCGTCGCGGCGTACGGCGGTTCGGCCGGAGCAGCCGAGCTGGCGACGCTCGCGGACCGTTCGGTGTTCGATGTCGCGCCGCCCGATGAGGACGACGCCGAACGCTTCTGGCGGATCGTCGAGTCGGAGCGCTCGCGGCTCGACGAGGGGCTGAGCTTCTGGGCTCGGCTCCGCGCGCGGGTGTCGCTGCGTTCGCTGATGCGACGGGAACGTCGCATCGGCCGTACGCAACGACTGCCGCGCAGCCGACGGGATCGATAAGGTGGCACGCGGCACGCGCGGGATGCACCGCGCTCGAGGGCAGGAGAACAGGTGAAGGCACACGGCTTCACGATCGACGCTGCGACGACGGTCATGGCGCTCGGCGGTGGGAACGGCGGGCCCTCGGGCGCGTTCGCGGCGCTCGGAATCGTCCAGGTGGTGCTCGGCATCGGCATCTATGTGTGGACCGCGCTCGCGCTGACGGCGGTGTTCCGCAAGACCGGTGTCGATCCCTGGCGGGCGTGGGTCCCGGTGCTCAACTTCTGGGAGCTCTACGTCCTCGCCGGCATGCGCGGCTGGTGGGCGGCGGTGCTGGCAGGTGGTGCCGTGCTGGTCACGATCATCTCGGGGGTCGTCGCCGGGCTTTTCGCTGGGATCGCCCTGAACGCCGGCTTCGGCGGCGACGCCGGAAGCGCCGCCGGCGCACTCGCTGCCGCGGCGGTCGTGCCTGCTCTCATCTGGCTCGGCTTCCTCGCCTTCGCGCTCGTGATCCAGATCCGGATGCTGCGCTCCCTGTGCCGCGGGTTCGGCCTGGGCACGGGGTTCGTCGTGCTGGGCGCCCTGCTCTTCCCGGTATGGGCGAGCGTCGTCGGGTGGGGTTCCGCCCGGTGGCTCGGCCGCGAGGCGCCCGCCGAGCCGGCGCCCTTCCGCAATCCCCCGACGGATGCCGGTGTCCCCTCCGCCCCGGTCACGGCCGCTCTCGCGTCGCCCGCGCCGGCCGCGCCACCGGCACCGCCGCTCTTCGCTCCCGCGAGCGCCGCGCCGTCGAACGCCGCGCCCGGCGTGCCGACGCCCGCCGCCCCCGCAGCCGAGCCGATCAGCGCGAGCCCCTGGGCTCCGCCGCCTCCGCCCGCCGGGCCCGGCGTTGCGGATCCGGCCCCCCAGTCGTGGTCCGCTCCGACGGCTTCGCCTTCGCCGGCACCGCAGCCGGTTGCGGCACCGGTCGCGCAGGCCGCCCCGGTGGCCGCCCCGGTGGCCGCGCCCGTCGACGATGAGGCGGATGTCGATGAGCGCACCGTGCTCGCGGCCCGCCGCGGACCGCAGGCCACGCTGCGTCTGCCGAACGGGTCGTCCGTCGCGCTCTCCGCTGCGGCCGTCGTCCTCGGCCGGAACCCGGTCGCCCCCGACGCAGCGCCCGACGCGCAGATCATCGCGATCGACGATGTCACCCGCACGGTGTCGAAGACGCACGCGCTGTTGCAGCACACCGGTACGGTCTGGACGATCACCGACCTGGCGTCCACCAACGGCGTCTTCGTCGGTCCCGACGATGTCGAGGCTTCCGGGCCTACGCCGGTATCGGGCATCTTCCACTTGGGCGACGCCGAGCTCCAGCTCACCGAAGCCTGATGACCACCGCCACTCCTCCGATCGACGTCCATGTGACCAGCGGCAGCCGCACCGACACGGGGCGCCGCCGGTCGGTGAACGAGGACGCTCTGCTGGCCGAGTACCCCGTGTTCGTCGTGGCCGACGGCATGGGCGGACATGATGCCGGCGATCGCGCATCTGCCGCGGTCATCGAGGTGTTCCGGCCGCTCGTGGGCCGCGACGATCTGCGCCCCGAGGAGGTCGCCGACGCTGTCGAACGGGCCCATTCCGCGGTGTCCGTCGTCGCCGCCGGAACCTCCCGCGGTGCGGGCTCGACCCTGTCCGGCGTCGTCGCCGTGCAGCAGGGCGGGGTGCGGCGCTGGCTCATCGTCAACGTCGGCGACTCGCGCGTCTACCGTCTGCTCGCCGAGCGCCTCGAGCAGTTGACGATCGACCATTCGGTCGCGCAGGAGCTCGTGGATGCCGGGCAGCTGACCCGTGATCAGATGTCGACGTACGAAGGCCGGAACGTCATCACCCGAGCGATCGGCGGCGAGCGCAGCCGCGCCGATTTCTGGCTCATCCCGATCGTCACCGGTGAGCGCATCGTCGTCTGCTCCGACGGGCTCACCGGAGAGCTCTCCGACGAGGCTCTTCGCGCGGGGCTCATGATGGGCGGCTCCCCCGCGCAGACCGCGGAGTCCCTCGTCACGCAGGCCTTGGCTCACGGCGGCCGCGACAACATCAGCACGATCGTCCTGGACGTCGTCGCCGGCGGCATCAGTCCTCGGCTCGAGGACACGACCGGCGGCTTCATGAACAGCGAGTCCGTCACCGCGACGGTCGAGGTCGCCACGGCGCGCTCTCGACGCCGCCGAGCGGACCATGGCTGAGCTGCGTCGTCGGTCCCGCCCGCCGGTCTCGGTCCCTGCGGCCATCGACGGCCGAAACCCCGACCGAGTGCTGTCGTCGAGCGACCGCGCGGACGTTCACCTGTACCGGGATGCCACCGGCAGGAAGCCGGTAGCGGTCAAGGTCTTCCGCCATCCGCTCGGAGAGCGCGAGCGCACGGCGTTCGCCGCAGCCGCCGCGCGCTTGATCGCCCTGACGACGCATCCGAGCGCGGCGACGGTGCACTCCGCTGACACGACCGACGACGGCAGACCGTACCTCGTGATGGAGTACTGCTCGCGCGCTGCCCTCGCCGAGACCGCCTCGCGGCGTCCGATGAGCGTGCCCGAGACCCTCCGGCTGCTCGTCCGCCTCTGCGGCGCTGTCGAGACCGCCCACAGGAGCGGAATCGCCCACGGCCGCATCCGTATCGAGAACGTTCTGACGACCGATTACGGCTGGCCCGCCATCATCGGCTTCGACAGTGACGATCTGCTTCTTCGCGACGGGCATGACCTGTCGCCTCGTGCGCGAGCCACCGATGTGCACGGCCTCGCCGCGGCGGCCACCGAGCTCTTGACGGGACGCCCCGTGGCCGACACGGCATCGCCGCTCGAGGGGGTCGACTCGGTTCCTGCCGAACTGGAGACGCTCGTCCTCGCGACCCTCGAGTCGACGGAGGCGGGGCGAGGTCCGTCTGCCGCCGAGTTCGGCCTCGAGCTGCAGCGCATCGAGTCGGACTGTCACCTCCCGGTCACGCACCTCGACGTCCGTGAGCCGGTCGAAGAGGATGCTGCGGCTACGGCGGACGCTCCGCCCGACGAGGACGAGCGGACCGTGCTGGCGAGTCGGCGCCGACCCGAAGGCGACGACGACGACGCCGACCACACCGTGCTCGCCGACCACACCGTGCTCGCCGACCGCACCGTGCTCGCCGAACGCCGCCGCGCCCCGGTCGACGACGATTCCGACGAGCGCACCGTGCTGGCCGCGCGGCGCACCGGCCCCGACGACGACCGCACCGCTCTGGCCGTCCGTCGCGCCGCCGAGGCTGACGACCGCACCGTCCTTTCGGCCCGGAGCAGCGACCCCGACAACGATCACACGCGTCTGGTGTCGCGGTCCCTCCCCGGCGCGCAGGGATCCCGGCCGCCGCAGGACCTCCCCCTGGCTGGTCCCGACAGCGAGCCGACGACCCTCGTGCGGCGAGCGCTGCGTGATGAGGTGGTGCGCGGCCGCGTCGACACCGATCGTCTCGCAGTCGGGCCGGATGCCGACGGCGAGCGCTACCGGGCCCGCGCGCCGCGCGAGGTCCCGGAGGTCGCGCGCGTCCGCGTGGAGGCGCCCGTCCGCCAGCCCGCGGCGACCGCCGCGAAGCGCCGCGGGAACGGCACGGTCATCGCGGTCGTCGGGGCCGGGGTCATCCTCCTCGGCGCCGCCGCGACGGCCATCGTGTTGATCATCGGAGGAGGAGCATGACAGCCATCGAGCACGACACCGACGAGCACGACCGCGAGGAGGTGGGCGCCGCTGCCGGCGAGACTGCCGAGAGCGTCGCGATCGAGTTCTGCGGCGAGTGGTTCCGTCCGGTCGCGGGGACCACCTACGCGATCGGCCGCGACGCCGACCTCGTCATCGACACGAACCCGTACCTGCACCGTCGGCTGCTCGCCATCGATGCCGAGCACGGCCTGTGGTGGCTGTCGAACATCGGACAGTCGATCTCCGTCAGTCTCGCCACTCCCGACGGCGCCTATCAGGCCGTACTCGGCCCGGGAGCGCGGGTTCCCCTCGTGTTCCCCGCTCTCGTGGTCATGTTCACGGCCGGCGCGTACACCTACGAGCTGACGGTCCACACCGACGGGTCTCGATTCACCGTCCGTGACAGCTTTCCTCGCACGACGGACGACCACGTCGGCACGACGACCGTGGGCGCCGTCGCGCTGACCTCCAGCCAGCGTCTGCTGCTGCTGGCCTTGTGCGAGCCGATCCTCCGGGGAGGCATGGTCGGCTCGAGCCAGGTGCCGACGTCGGCTGCGGCGGCGGAGCGTCTCGGCTGGCCGCTGACGACGTTCAACCGCAAGCTCGACAACGTCTGCGACAAGCTCGACCGTGAGGGCGTGCGCGGCCTCCGCGGCGGCGTGGGCAAGCTGGCCACCAATCGGCGGGCGCGACTCGTCGAGCACGCGGTGCTCTCACGCCTCGTGACCGCCGCAGATCTGCCACTGCTCGACGAGATCCGCAGCGAACAGGCCTGAACCGCGCCGCAGCGCCGTACGATGGAGGGCTGTGTCCTCGCCCGCCCCTGTGATCTCCTTCCCGCCTGAGCTGCCCGTCAGCGGGGCACGGGAAGAGATCGCGCGCGCCATCCGAGACCACCAGGTCGTGATCGTCGCGGGTGCCACGGGGTCGGGCAAGACCACTCAGCTGCCGAAGATCTGTCTCGAGCTCGGACGCACGAGCATCGCCCACACTCAGCCGCGTCGGATCGCCGCGCGGACGGTGGCCGAGCGCATCGCCGCCGAGATGGAGGTGCCCCTCGGCGGCGCCGTCGGCTACAAGGTCCGGTTCACCGACCAGGTCTCCGCCGACACGCAAGTGGCACTGGTCACCGACGGCATCCTGCTCAACGAGATCCACCGCGACCGGATGCTGCGCCGGTACGACACGATCATCATCGACGAAGCGCACGAGCGTTCGCTCAACATCGACTTCCTTCTCGGCTATCTGCGCCGCATCCTCCCCCGCCGCCCCGACCTGAAGGTCATCGTCACCTCGGCGACGATCGATCCGGAGAGCTTCGCGGCGCATTTCGCCGACGCCCAAGGCGCCCCCGCGCCGATCATCGAGGTCTCGGGGCGCACCTACCCCGTCGAGGTGCGGTACCGGCCGCACGACGACAACGGCGAGGATGAGACGACCGCAGACGATGTCGACGGGCTCATCGCGGCGCTGCGCGAACTCGACCGCGAGCCCGACGGCGATGTGCTCGTCTTCCTCCCCGGCGAGGCGGAGATCCGCGACGCGATGGACGCCGTGCGCTCCGCGTACGCGAAAGACGCACGCCCCACCGAGGTGCTCCCTCTGTACGGGCGGCTCTCCGCCGCGGAACAGCACCGCGTCTTCGAGCCCTCGCGGGTCGCCGGAGTCCGGCGCCGGGTCATCCTCGCGACCAATGTCGCCGAGACGAGCCTCACCGTCCCCGGCATCCGCTACGTCGTCGACGCCGGAACGGCGCGCATCTCGCGCTACAGCAACCGGTCGAAGATCCAGCGGCTGCCGATCGAGGCCGTGTCGCAGGCCTCCGCGCAGCAGCGCGCCGGGCGTGCCGGCCGAACCTCGGCGGGTATCGCGATCCGCCTCTACGCCGAGGACGATTTCATCTCGCGGCCCGAGTTCACCGAGCCGGAGATCCTGCGGACATCGCTCGCGTCGGTGGTGCTGCAGATGCTCGCGCTCGGGTTCGGCGACATCGCCGACTTCCCGTTCCTGACCCCGCCCGACTCCCGCGGTGTGAAGGCGGCCTTCGATCTGCTCGTGGAGCTGCGGGCGGTACGCCGCGACGAGAAGGGCGCCTGGCGCCTGACGGACACCGGCCGCGAGATCTCGCGTCTTCCGATCGATCCGCGTTTCGCGCGCATGCTCGTCGAGGCACGCACGCTCGGCGTGACGCGCGACGTCCTCGCGATCGTGGCGGGCATGTCGATTCAGGACGTGCGGGAGCGCCCCGAAGAGCGGCGCGAGGAAGCCGACCGGCTGCATGCCCGGTTCACCGATCCGACGAGCGACTTCCTGACGCTGCTCAACCTGTGGAACCACCTGCAGGACCAGCAGCGCGAGCTCGGTTCCAGCGCGTTCCGCCGCACCTGCCGCGCAGAACACCTGAACTACGTCCGCGTGCGGGAATGGTTCGACGTCCACCGCCAGCTGAGCGCGCTCGCCCGCGGAGACCGCGACCGCGGGAAGCGCGGACGCGACGAGCCCATCGCGACGACGGGCGCCGCGCAGCCCGACCATGTGCACCGTGCGATCCTGGCCGGTCTCCTCTCGCAGATCGGCATTCTCGACACCCGGAGCACCTCGGCCACGCGGACCGCGGCCGGTCGAAGCGGCGGCGGCAAGCCCCAGCGCCCCCGTGCCGAGTACCGCGGCGCCCGCGGCGCGAAGTTCGCGATCTTCCCCGGCTCGGGTCTGCGCAAGGCGTCACCGGACGCCGTGATGGCCGCTGAGCTCGTCGAGACCTCGCGCCTGTACGCCCGCACGGTGGCGGCGATCGACCCCGCCTGGGCCGAAGAACTCGCCGGAGATCTGGCGCACCGCTCGATGAGCGATCCGCATTGGTCGAAGGATGCCGGAGCCGCCGTCGCCGCCGAGAAGGTCACCCTCTTCGGGGTCGAGATCGTGCCGCGCCGGCGAGTGCAGCTGGCCGGGCGCGACCGTGAGCTCGCCCGCGAGCTGTTCCTCCGGCACGCGCTCGTCGAGGGCGACTGGAACTCCGCGCACCTCGACAAGCGCCTGACGGCGTTCGAGCGCCGCAACCTCGAGCTGCGGCGACGCCTGGAGAAGATCGAGGAACGCGAACGGCGTCGCGACATCCTCGTGGGCGACGAAGCGGTGTTCGCGTTCTACGACGCCCGCATCCCGCGCGACGTGTTCGATGTCCGATCCTTCGAAGCGTGGTGGCGCGACGCCAGCGCCCGCACGCCGCGTCTGCTCGACATGACCGAGAGCGACCTCGCCGGAGATGCCGCGGGAAGCGACGAGCGCGCCTTCCCGGCGCGCTGGCGCCAGGGCGATCAGGTGCTGTCGCTCGCGTACCGTTTCGAACCCGGCGCGCCCGACGACGGCGTCAGCGTGGTCGTCCCCCTCGCGCTGCTCGCCTCGCTCCGCCCGGACGGGTTCGACTGGCAGGTGCCGGGGCTGCGCGACGAGTTGATCGCGGGCCTCCTGCGTGCTCTCCCCAAGGCGATCCGCCGGCACGTCGTGCCCGCCGCGGACTGGGCTTCCCGGTTCGCCGAGGAACTCGCCGGCGATGGACCCGAGTCGCGGAACGGCCTGCCCGCCCTGACGCTGCGCGACGCGCTCGCTGCGCGCATCCAGCGGGTCGCGAATCAGCCGGTCACGTCATCGGACTTCGACCTCGAACGCGTGCCGGCGCACCTGTCGATGTCTTTCCGCGCCGTCGACGAGCGCGGGCGCCCGCTCGGCTCGTCGCGCGATCTCGCCGAGCTGCAGCAGCGACTCGCGAACCGCAGCCGGGCCTCCGTCGCCCGCTCCCTCGCGAAGGCCGCCCCGCGTCCCGGCGCGCAGCCCGCCGCAGCGTCACCGGCCGCGCCGACGGGTGCCGGACCGGAAGGCGACCAGCGGACCGGGATCGTCGAGCAGACCGGCCTGACCGACTGGACCTTCGGCGATCTTCCCGAGCTCGTCGACACCAGGGTCGCCGGCGGCATCGTGCGGGGGTATCCCGCCCTCGTCGACGAGGGAGCATCCGTCGCCCTGCGTATCGAGGCGACCCCCGAGCGGGCCCATCGCCTGACCCGCGCGGGCGTCAGGCGACTCGTCCTGCTCTCCGTCCCCTCTCCGGCCACGTACGTCCTCGACCACCTCACTGCGCCCGAGAAGCTCGCGCTCGCGGCATCCCCGTACGCGTCGGCGAAGGCTCTCATCGAGGATGCGCGTGTCGCTGTCGCGGATGCTGTCATCGACCGCACCGCGGCATCCGTCCGCACGCCGGCGCAGTTCCAGGCGGTGCGCGCCGCGTTCTCGGCGGCCGTGGTCGAGGAGCTGTTCCAGACCGTCTCGCTGAGCGCGCGGATCCTCACCCTTCAGCGCGACGTCGAGCGGGCGATCCGCAAGGAGAACTCGATGGTCCTGCTCGCCGCTCTCGGCGATGTGAAGCAGCAACTGGCCGGCCTGGTGTTCCCCGGCTTCCTGTCACGGACCGGCACGTCCCGGCTCGCGCACCTGCCGCGGTACCTCCAGGGCGCTCTCGAACGGGTGTCGTCCCTGAGCGACAACCCCGGACGCGACCGGCAGCGCCTCACCGAGTACGAGCGCGCCGCGACGCTGTTCACGGAAGCAGGCGGGACGATCCCACCAGCGGACGACGCTCCGCCGAACCTGCGACACGCACGCTGGCTGCTGGAGGAGTACCGCGTCAGCCTCTTCGCACAGCGTCTCGGCACCGCCGAGCCCGTGTCTATCCAGCGGATCACGAAGACGCTGGCCGGCACGGGCTGATCAGTCGGTAGCGTGGCCCCATGGCTCACGCAGTGACGTATTCCGAGTTCGGCGGACCCGAGGTCCTCTCCCTCAGCGACATCGAGGTGCCCGCTCCGGGCCCCGGTCAGGTGGGTGTACGCGTGACAGCGGCCGGTGTGAACCCGATCGACCACAAGCTGCGGGCGGGCCTGCGGCCGTCGGCCACGATCTCGAAGCCGCGGCGCGTCGGTAATGACGGCGCCGGCGTTGTCACGGCGGTCGGCGCGGATGTCGACGGCTTCCGTGTCGGGGACGAGGTCGTGGTCTTCGGGGCGAGCGGTGTCTATGCGACCGACATCGTCGTCACGCCCGACAAGCTGACGCCGCTCCCCGCCGGGGTCTCCCCCGCGGTCGGGGCCGCTCTCGGCATCCCCGTGGCGACGGCGTATCAGTCGCTGCGCTCGCTCGACGTCGGACCCGCCGACACCCTGCTGCTGCACGGCGGCAGCGGCTCGGTCGGTCAGGCGGCGATCCAGTTCGCCCGGCTGAGGGGAGCTGCTGTCATCGCCACGGCGAGCGAGGCCCGCTCGGACCGTGTCCGCGATCTTGGCGCGACGCCCGTCGGGTACGGCGACGGCCTCGCCGACCGTGTCCGCGCGGCCGCCCCGCAGGGGGTGACCGTGGCCCTCGACTGCGCCGGCACCGACGAGGCGCTCGACGTCTCGCTCGAGCTGGTCGCCGACCGCTCCCGCATCGCGACGATCGTGCGCGGAGCGGATGCCGCGGGGCTCGGCATCCGCGCGTTCTCCGGGGGAAGCCCCGAGCCGCTCACCGAGCAGCAGGTGGCCTGGCGGGCCGAGGCGATCCCGGTGGCCGCGGCGCTGCTCGCCGCCGGCGCCTTCCGCGTCGAGCTCGGACCCGAACTGCCCCTCGCCGAGGCCGCAGAGGCGCACCGTCTCGTCGCCGCGCACACTCCGGGCAAGATCACGCTCCTGCCCTGACCGGCAGCTCCCCCGACCACAGCGAAGCGGCGCCCGCACCGGCGATCCTCGGAAGGATGCCGGCGCGGGCGCCGCTTCGCTCAGGCGCGGGTCGTCAGTTGCCCGAGCGCCGCTTGTTGTAGACGTCGAAGGCGACGGCCAGCAGGAGCACGAGACCCTTCACGGCCTGCTGCCACTCGATGCCGATGCCCATGATCGACATGCCGTTGTTCAGCACACCGATGATCAGACCACCGATGATCGCGCCGCCGATGGTGCCGACACCACCCTGCACCGCCGCACCGCCGATGAAGGCCGCGGAGATCGCCTCGAGCTCGAATCCGTCACCGGCCTTGGGCCCGGCGAGGTTCAGTCGGGCGGTGAAGATGAGACCGGCGAGAGCGGCGAGCACGCCCATGTTGACGAACAGCCAGAAGTCCGCGCGGCGCGTCTTGATGCCCGAGAGCTCGGCCGCGTGGCGGTTGCCGCCGATCGCGTAGATGTGACGGCCGAACACGGTGCGGTTCATGACGATGCCGTACACCAGCACCAGCACCGCGAGCACGATCAGGGTGACGGGGATGCCCTTGTACGAGGCGAGGGCCCACGTGAACCACCCGATGACGACCGCGATGAGGGCGAGCTTCGCGACGAACCAGACGAGCGGCTCGACGTCCTGCGAGTACTTCTGGCGTCCGGCGCGAGTCCGCCACTGCTGCACGATCAGCGCGACGATGCCGAGCGCACCGATGACGAGGGTGAACAGGTCGGGATCGGATTCACCGAAGATGCCCGCCAGGAAGCCGTTGCCGAGCGCTCGATACTCGGTGGGGAACGAGCCGATGTTCGCGTTGCCCAGCACCACGAGCGCGAGACCGCGGAAGATGAGCATGCCCGCCAATGTCACGATGAACGCGGGTATGCCGACGTAGGCCACCCAGAAGCCCTGCCAGGCTCCCACGAGCGCGCCGATCAGGAGGGACAGGACGATGGCGAGCCACCACGGCATCCCCATCTTGACCGCCAACACACCGGACACGGCGCCGATGAAGGCTGCGACCGAGCCGACGGAGAGGTCGATGTGGCCGGCGATGATGATCATCACCATGCCGATGGCCAGCACCAGGATGTAGCCGTTCTGGACGACCAGGTTCGACAGGTTCTGCGGGCGCAGCAGGATGCCGTTGGTGAGGATGGCGAACAGGGCGACCACCGCGATCAGCGCGATGAAGATGCCGTTCTTGCCGAGGTCGGCGAGGATGTGTCCGATCCAGCGCGTGAAGCGGTTCTCGGTCGGGTTGAGCCCGCCGCCGGCGGCGGTTTCAGGGGCGTTGTTCTGAGACATTCGAGGATCTCCTGCGGCCCCGCTCAGCGGGGCTTCTCCATGGTCATGAGTTTGAGGACCGACTCGGGAGTCGCGTCGGCGATGGGCAGCTCACCGGTGATGCGCCCCTCGGAGAGGGCGTACACGCGGTCGGAGATGCCGAGCAGTTCGGGCAGCTCGGACGAGATCACGATGATCCCCTTCCCCGCTGCGGCGAGCTTGTTGATGATCGTGTAGATCTCGTACTTCGCCCCCACGTCGATGCCACGCGTGGGCTCGTCGAGGATGAGCACCTCGGGGTCGGAGTAGATCCACTTCGACAGCACGACCTTCTGCTGGTTGCCGCCCGAGAGCTTCCCGGTCTTGGCGAGGACGGTCGGCGCCTTGATGTTCATGCTCTTGCGGTACTGGTTCGCGACGGAGAACTCCTCGTTGTCGTCGACCAGCCCGGCCTTCTCGAGCTTCTTCAGCGACGCCATCGAGATGTTGCGCTTGATGTCCTCGATGAGGTTCAGCCCGTAGGTCTTGCGATCCTCGGTGGCGTACGCGAGCCCGTTGGCGATGGCCTCCGAGACGGTGCGCGTGCGGATCTCCTTGCCGCGCATGAACACCTTGCCCGAGATGCGGGTGCCGTAGCTGTGGCCGAACAGGCTCATCGCGAACTCGGTACGTCCGGCGCCCATGAGCCCGGCGATGCCGACGATCTCGCCCGCCCGGACCGTCACCGAAACGTCGTCGACGACGACGCGGGTGGGGTCCTGCGGGTGGTGCGCAGTCCAATTCTCGACCCGCAGTAGCTCGTCGCCGATCTGCGGCTCGTGATCGGGATAGCGGTGCTCGAGGTCGCGGCCCACCATGTCCTTGATGATGCGGTCCTCGGTGACGTCGTTCTTCGAGATCGTCTCGATCGTCTTGCCGTCGCGGATGACCGTGACGGTGTCGGCGACCTTTTTGATCTCGTTCAGCTTGTGGCTGATGATGATCGACGTGATGCCCTGCTCGCGCAGGCTCAGGATCAGATCGAGCAGGTGGTCGGAGTCCTCGTCGTTGAGCGCGGCGGTCGGCTCGTCGAGGATCAGCAGCTTGACCTCCTTCGACAGGGCCTTGGCGATCTCGACGAGCTGCTGCTTGCCGACGCCGATCTGGTTGACCTTCGTCGTCGGGTTCTCCTTGAGCCCGACGCGACGCAGCAGCTCGGCCGCGGCGAAGTTGGTCTTGTTCCAGTCGATGAGGCCGCCGGCGCCCTTCCGCTCGTTGTTCAGGAAGATGTTCTCGGCGATCGACAGGTACGGGCTGAGCGCCAGCTCCTGGTGGATGATGACGATCCCGCGCGCCTCGCTGTCGCGCAGATTCTTGAACTCGACGGTGTCGCCCGCGTAGACGATCTCGCCGTCGTAGGTGCCGTGCGGGTAGACCCCGGACAGCACCTTCATGAGGGTCGACTTCCCCGCGCCGTTCTCACCGCAGATCGCATGGATCTCGCCGCGCTGGACGGCGAGATTGACATTCGAGAGCGCCTTGACGCCGGGGAAGGTCTTGGTGATCCCGCGCATCTCGAGGATGGTTTCGCTCACGTCTCCGACTTCCTTGTGGGGGTGGATGATTTCTCGGGTGCGGCGGCGGGAGCGGTTCGCTCCCGCCGCCGTTCCGAGGATGGGCGGATGCCGCGGCTCAGAGACCGAGCTCTTCGGCGGTCCAGTAACCGGTGTCGACGAGCGACGACTCCACGTTGTCCTTCACGACGGGAACCGGCGCCAGCAGGAAGGAGGGCACGACCTTGACGTCGTTGTCGTACGTCTCGGTGTCGTTGACCTCGGGCTCCTCGCCCTTCAGAGCGGCGGCGGCCATGTCGGCCGCGACCTTGGCGAGCTCGCGGGTGTCCTTGAAGATGGTCGCGTACTGCTCACCGGCGAGGATCGCCTTGACCGAGTCGACCTCGGCGTCCTGGCCCGAGATGATCGGCCACTCGGCGCCGGTGGAGTATCCCGCACCCTCGAGCGCGGAGATGATGCCTCGCGAGATGCCGTCGTAGGGCGAGAGGACGGCGTCGACCTGCGTGCCGTCGGAGTAGTTGGCCGTCAGGATGTCCTCCATGCGGCTCTGGGCGGTCTCGCCGTCCCAGCGCAGCGTTGCGGCCTGCTCGATGTCGGTCTGACCCGACTTGACCACGAGGGTGCCGTCGTCGATCAGCGGCTCGAGGACCTCCATCGCACCGTCCCAGAAGAAGAACGCGTTGTTGTCGTCGAGCGAGCCGGCGAACAGCTCGATGTTGAAGGGACCGGCCGGCGCGCCGTCGAGCGGCTTGCCCTCGAGGTCGGTCAGCCCGAGGCCGTTCAGGACCGTCCAGGCCTGCTGACGGCCGACGAGCGCGTTGTCGAACGTCGCGTAGTAGTCGACGTTCTCGGTGCCCTTGATCAGTCGGTCGTAGGCGATGACGGGGATCTCCGCGTCCGCGGCGTTCTGCAGCGCCTCGGTCAGCGTCGTGCCGTCGATCGAGGCCACGATGAGCGCCTCGGCACCCTTGGTGATCATGTTCTCGATCTGCGAGACCTGGGTCGGGATGTCGTCCTCGGCGTACTGGAGGTCGACCTGGTATCCCTGGTCCTCCAGGGCCTTCTTGACGGCGTTGCCGTCCTGGATCCAGCGCTCCGAGCTCTTGGTGGGCATCGCGACGCCGATGAGGCCGCCGTCTCCGCCGCCCTCACCGCCGCCGGCGCCGCCGCCGGTGCTGGAGCATGCCGAGAGCGCCAGGGCGCCGACGGCGAGCGTCGCTGCTGCGTACAGGAACTTCTTGTTCACTGTGTGTCCTTTCCAGTGACTTCACTGTCTTGCGGGAAATGGTGACCGCGCCCCGGTGCGGGGCTACCGGCGGTCGTCGGTGGTCTGTCCGTAAACGTTCTGATACCGGTCGTACAGCGCATCGATCGCGTCCTGCGGAATCGGGAGCAACTCCCCCGCCTGCCGGGCGATGTGGACCGTGCGAGCCACGTCCTCCACCATCACCGCAGCCTTGACCGCATCCTTCGCACTCGACCCGATCGTGAACGGCCCATGGTTCTGCATCAACACCGCCCGGGAACGATGCCCCCGAAGCGTGTCCACGATCCCCCGGCCGATCGAGTCATCACCGATGATCGCGAACGGCCCCACCGGGATCGGCCCCCCGAACTCATCAGCCATCGCCGTGATCACACACGGGATCTCCTCACCCCGCGCCGCCCACGCCACCGCATACGTCGAATGCGTGTGCACCACACCACCCACCTCGGGCATGTTCCGATACACATACGCATGCGCCGCCGTATCACTGGACGGCGACCGGTCACTGCCCGGCGTCCCCGGCACCACATTGCCGTCCAGATCGCACACGATCATGTTCTCCGGAGCCAACTCGTCATACGACACCCCCGACGGCTTGATCACGAACAGATCAGCCCCCGGAACCCGCCCCGACACGTTGCCACCGGTCCACACGACCAGCCCGTAACGCACCAGCTCCGCGTGCAACGACGCCACCTCGGCCCGAACCCGCGCCACCGCGACTTCGACCTTCACGCCGTCGACGTACTCGCTGCTGATCGCTGCGTTGCGTGCCACTCGAGTGCTCCTTCGCCCGGCCACCATCGGCGGGCCTCGATCGTGTGACGATCGATGTGACCGTTCACATTGCGACACTATAGCCACGGTCCGAACGGGAGTGTCAACTCCCGGCGTGTCTCGGATCGATAACGACGACTCAGCGGCGCGGCCCGGTGGACGAGCGAACGACCAGCTCGGGCACGAGCACCGCCGGGTCCACCTCGCCCGAGCCCTGGCCGAGCAACAGATCCACGCAACGACGCCCCAGCTCGGCGAAGTCCTGACGCACGGTCGACAGCGGCGGCCAGAAGTGCGCGGCCTCGGGGATGTCGTCGAACCCGATGATGCTGATGTCGCGCGGGCAGTCCAGCCCCTCATCGCGGATGGCGTGCAGGAGCCCGAGCGCCATCTGATCGTTCGACGAGAAGATCGCGGTGAAGTCACGGACCCGGAGCAGCTCGCGCCCGGCGTAGTAGCCGAATTCGGCCGTCCAGTCGCCTAGCACCGGCGCCGTCGTCGGGATGTCGGAATCGCTCATCTCCTCGAGGAATCCGCGCATCCGCGCCTCTGCCTCGATCCAGTCCTGGGGGCCGGCGATGTGGTAGATCGACCGGTGGCCGAGCTCGATGAGGTGCCGTGTGGCCAGTCGGGCGCCGGCGATCTGGTCGACCGACAGGGCGTGGCCGGGATCCACCTCGGTGGACTGCAGCGTGACGTACGGGATGCCGATCGGCTGGGCGGCCAGGGCACGGAACACGCGCACCTGCGGCGCGATCACGACGAGTCCCTCGACCGCCTGGGCCACCAGGTGCGCGAGCCCGGCCTGGATCGAGCTCGGATCCCGGGCGTCGACGTTGGCGGTGGAGACCCAGTAGCCGCGTTCGCGCGCGGCCGCCTCGATCGCCGCGATCGAGGACGCGGGACCGTACTGGGTCGCCGACGACGTCAGCACTCCGATCGTGTGCGACCTGCTCGTGACGAGCGCGCGGGCCGCCCGATTGGGGCTGTAGTCCAGTTCCGCCATGACCGCGAGCACGCGATCCTTCGTCTCCGCGCGGATGCTCGGATGATTGTTGAGCACGCGCGAGACCGTCTGATGCGATACACCGGCCAGACGCGCGACATCGCGAATGCTCGGGCGACGGCCCGTAGCGTCTTCGCTCATGGTTCCTCCGGCCCGATGCGCACGTTCACATCGGCTCGTGCCCATTATGCACCGCGGGTTTCGAAAACACGTGGTCCGCTCTATGTGACAGTCACACGGAGCGCTCCGCGGCCATGTGACGACCGCGGTTCGCGTCACACCAGCGGCGAGAAGCCCTCCCGCCCCGACACCGCCGTATGCTGACCGCATGTCCGACCTGGCGCGCTTCCTGCCTTTGAGTCACCGGTCGGCGGATGACGCCGCGGCGGCCCCCTCCGACCGTCGTGGGCAGATCGCGACGGTGGTCGCCCTCGCAGCCTCCGCGCTCGACGGTGCTCCATTCGATCGCCGCCGCGCCTTCGTCGACGAAGCAGGCCTGTCGGGCGACGGCGACGGCGCTTCCCTCGCCGAACTCGCCGGCCGTATCGCGCGGGGGCGACGGCGCAGCGTCCGAGAACTCACGGCGGTCGCGCGTGCCTACCTCCGTTTGCCGAGCGACCGGCGTCCGCTCCCGTTCGATATCGCGGGCGCGGTCGCGCTCGCGGCCTCGACGAGCGCCCCGTTCGCACGACGGGCCGCCATCGCAGGCCACACCGTGCGCGCGACCGACGCCGGCTGGACCTTCGGTCGCGGACCCGAGATCTCGGCGAGCGCCGACGAGATCGTCGCGTTCCTCACCGGCGTCTCCGATTCGCCGCCCCGGCGTTCCCCCGTCAGCTGAGTCGCAGCAGGTCGCGGTAGAACTCGATCCCGCGAAGCCACACGTGCACACGGATCCGCTCGTCGTGCGCGTGAAGCGCTTCGCGCTCGGAGGCGGTCAGCCGGAACGGCGCGAATCGGTAGACGTTCTCGCAGATCGCGGTGAACCACCGACTGTCGCTCGCCCCGAGCTGCAGGTACGGCGTGGCGACGACGTCCTCGCCGAGAGCGGAACCGACCGCACTCGCGATCCGGCGCCATCCCTCGCCGCGCCAGGGTGACACGGGCGATGGGTCCGAGCCGTGGCGAACCTCGATCTCGATCCGGGGATCGGCGATCGCTCGCCGCGCGCGCTCGGTTGCCGCAGCAACCGAGTCGCCCGTGAGCAGGCGGATGTTGACGGCTGCGCGAGCAGCCGTGGCGAGCACGTTCTCGCCATCCGCCCCGTCGAGCTCCGTCACGACCGCGGTCGTGCGCACCAGTGCGTTGGTCTCGGCGCCGAAGCGAGGCAGCGCCCGCGCGAGCAGCGCTCCGGTGACGGAGAGGTTGGTGAAGATGGAGCGGAACGGCTCGCGGGCGAATGGTGCCAGGGTGCGGAACATCGCCCGCACCGGCGGCACGAGCCGCACGGGCGCCGGGTGTCGATGCAACCGGTCGATCGCCCGCGCCAGTCGCGCGGTGGCCGGCAGCGGGGGCGGAGTGGACGCGTGCCCTCCCGCCTCGCGCGCCGTGAGCCCGAGCGTCATCACCCCGCGCTCGGCGACGCCGATCATCGCGGTCTCGACGTCGACGCCGGGCACGGCACCCGAGACGACTGCCCCGCCCTCGTCGAGGACGAGCGCCGGCCGGACGCCACGGGAGCGCAGCACCTCCACGATCGCGGGAGCACCGAGACCGGCGACCTCCTCATCGTGCCCGAAGGCGAGATACACGTCGCGCGCCGGCCGCCATCCTTCCTCGACGAGAGCCTCGACGGCTTCGAGAATCGCCACCAGTGAGCCCTTATCGTCGATCGCACCGCGCGCATGGATCGTCCTCTCCTCGCCCTCGCCGGCCAGGACGGCGTCGAATGGCGGATGCATCCATTCGCCGGGAACGACCGGAACGACGTCGTAGTGCGCCATGAGTACGAGCGACGCGTCCGAGGCATGGCCCCGCCACCGGTAGAGCATCGCGTGCTCCCCCACCGTCTCGTACTCGAGCTCGTCGTGCAGGCGTGGGTAGAGCCGACGCACCGCTTCGCGGAAGCGCACGAGCTGAGCCCCATCGGACGAGGCCGGCTCCGCGTGCGAGACGGTGGGGATCCGCAACAGCTCGCGGAAGCGATCGACGGCAGCGGTGTCCACCCTGCGAGCCTACGCCGCGCGGGTCGGTCAGCCGCTGGCTAGGCTCGCGTTATGACGAATCAGACGACGTCCGGCAGCTCCGACACCGGCCTGCGATGGGGCATTCTGGCGACCGGCGGAATCGCCCACGCGTTCACCCGCGATCTGCGAACAGCGGGCCGGGAGGTCGTGGCCGTCGGCTCACGCACACAGGACTCGGCGACACGCTTCGCCGAGGAATACGGCATCCCCCACGCTCACGGCTCGTACGAGCAGCTCGCGGCCGACCCCGACGTCGACATCATCTACATCGCCACCCCGCATCCGGGTCATCGCGACGCCGCCGCGCTCGCGATCCAGCACGGCAAGCACGTGCTGGTGGAGAAGCCGTTCACCCTCAACCGTGACGAGGCCGTGGCGCTGCGCGATCTGGCAGCCGACGCGGGCGTCCTCGTCATGGAGGCGATGTGGACTCGCTACCTCCCGCACATGGTCCGCCTGCGCGAGATCGTCGCCGCCGGAACCCTGGGCGAGGTCCGGACGGTGTTCGCCGATCACACGCAGCGGATCTCCGACGATCCCACGCACCGTCTCAATGATCTCTCGCTGGGTGGCGGCGCGCTGCTCGACCTCGGCATCTACCCCGTGTCGTTCGTCTGCGACCTCCTCGGGCTCCCGACGCAGGTGAGGGCGCTCGCGCGGCTGATGGAGACAGGCGCCGACGCCGAGGTCGCGACGGTCATGACCCACCCCTCGGGTGCGGTCTCGACGACCGTGTCGTCTTCCCGCGGGGCCGGGCCGAACACCGCTCACATCGTCGGTACCGAAGCGCGGGTCGAGATCTCGGGCGTCTGGTACGCGGCCACCGACTTCCGCGTCGTATCGCACGACGGCACGATCCTCGAGGAGTACCGCTCGGAGATCGAGGGGCGCGGCATGCAGTTCCAGGCCCTCGAGGCGGAGGCCCTCGTCGCCGCCGGACGGACCGACGGCGACGTTCTGCCGATCGCAGAGACCGTCGCGATCATGGGCGTGCTCGACGATATCCGCGATCAGATCGGCGTGCGCTACCCGCAGGAAGGGTGATCCCGCTCAGGCGGCGAACGGCACCACGCCCACGAGCACCGCGACGGCGAGCATGACGAGCGACACGATCGACGCACGCCACAGCACCTTCTTGTGGTGGTCGCCCAGATTCACGTTCGCCAGCGACACGAGGAGCAGGATGGCGGGCACGAGCGGGCTCTGCAGGTGGACAGGCTGCCCCGTGATCGACGCACGCGCCATCTCGACCGGCTCGATGCCATAGGTCGCGGCGCTCTCGGCGAGGATCGGAAGGATGCCGAAGTAGAAGGCGTCGTTCGACATGAAGAACGTGAACGGGATCGACAGGACGCCCGTGATCACTGCGAGGTGCGGTCCGAGCTGCGACGGGATCACCTCGGTGACCCACGAGGCCATCGCGGCCACCATCCCCGTACCGTTCAACACGCCCACGAGCACGCCCGCCGCGAGCACCATCGAGACCACGCCGACGATGGAGGGCGCGTGGGCGACGATCTCGTCCGCCTGCTGCTTGAGCTTCGGGAAGTTGATGACGAGGGCGAGCGCCGCGCCCACCATGAACACGTACGCGAGCGGGAACAGGTCGAGGACGAGCAGGACCATGACCACGAGCGTGAGCGCGAGGTTGACCCACACCAGGCGCGGACGCAGCGTGGCCCGGTTCGGGTCGAGCATCGTGTCGGCCATAGCGGTGTCGCGCTCCTCGACCCACTGCGCCGCCGGAACGGGCTTCCGGCCGCGCACGGTCACGACGTTCCCGGTGCGCAGCGTTGCCAGCGCGCCCGGTCGCGGGTCGGCACCGCGGAAGAGCTTGGGCCCACCGAGCACGCCGTCTCCCCCGCCGAGACGGGACGTGTCGATGCTGCCCGCGAGCCGTCGACGCTCCGAGAGTCCCAGGAACCAGGCGAAGGTCAGCGAGACGACGATGCCTGCCGCGAGCGAGGGCAGCATCGGCACGAACACGTCGGTCGGCTGCAGACCGAGCGCCGACGCCGCACGCACGGTCGGCCCGCCCCACGGGACGATGTTCATCGTGCCGTTCATCAGGCCCGCGACGCAAGTGAGCACGACGGGACTCATGCCCAGGCGGAGGTATATGGGCAGCATCGCCGAGGTCGTGATGATGAACGTGGTCGAGCCGTCGCCGTCCAGCGAGACGACCGCCGCGAGCACAGCGGTCCCGAGCACGACCTTGGCGGGATCGTCCTTGAGCACGCGGGTGATCACCCGGATGAGGGGGTCGAAGAGCCCCACGTCGATCATGATGCCGAAGTACATGATCGCGAACATCAGCAGAGCCGCGGTCGGCGCCATGCTCGTGATGGCGTCGATGATCATGTCGCCGAGCCCCAGGCCGGCGCCGGCGAAGAGGCCGAATGCCGTCGGCACGATGATGAGCGCGACCATCGGGGTGAGCCGGCGCGTCATGATGAGCGCCATGAAGGTCAGCACCATCGTGAACCCGAGCGCGACGAGAACGCCCTCGGGCGGGATGAAGGCGAGGTCGTACCCCTCTTCGGCCGCGGCGGCGGCCACGAGGTTCACAGGATTTGTCATGTCGACTCCTTCGTCGGCGGGCGCACGGACCCACGGTGCGATCGGTCGAATCTAGGTCGCTTCGCCGTCGACCCGCGCGCTTGGGCTCATTCCGGCGACTTGAGCGCGTAGCGTGTGTTCTGCGCATTCTGCGCGCGAGCAAGGGGAGGTCGGATGCGCTTCACGACGCGGCTCTTCCTCGTGCAGCTCGGCGTCGTCGCGACCGTGCTGCTCGTGTGCACGGCGGCGTTCGCGGTGATCGCGGTGACGCAGGTGCGAAACGCCGCGGAAGAGAGCGCCCTCAACATCGCGCGCTCGGTCGCAGCGACCCCGGAGGTGCGCACCGCCGTCGCCCGGTGGTCCGACGACCCCGGTACCCCGGATGCTGCCGACCTCGTCGGCGGATCGTTGCAGAGCACGGCTCTCGCGATCGCCGAGCGCACGGACGCGCTCTTCGTCGTGATCACCGACGACCACGGCATCCGGCTCGCCCACCCCGATCCGCGTCGTCTCGGCGAGACCGTGTCGACCCCGTTCGACCGCGTTCTCGGCGGCGAGGAGGTCGTCGACTGGGAGGTCGGAACCCTCGGGCGCTCCGCACGCGCCAAGGTGCCCGTCCTCCCGCCCGACGGCGGCGAGCCGGTGGGTGAGGTGAGTGTGGGTTTCGAAGAGGGCAGCGTGCTCGACGACCTGCCGTCCGTGCTTCTCGCGATCGGGATCGCCGCGCTTCTTGCACTCGGCATCGGCATCGCCGCGGGCTCGGTTCTGCGACGCCGCTGGGAGAAGACGACGCTCGGTCTGCAGCCCGAGGAGCTGACCGCGCTGGTGCAGCAGCAGAGCGCGGTCCTCGACGGCATCGGAGACGGCGTGCTCGCCCTCGACGAGAACGGTGTCGTGCGGGTCGCGTCCACGACTGCCGAACAGCTGCTCGGTCTCGAGCGCTCCGTGGGGCAGCCGCTCTCCGCTCTGCCCCTGCCCGCGGCTGTCGTCTCCGCGATCATGGAAGGGCTTCCGCTGCACCGTGTCGTCGTAGGCCCCCGCGTGCTGGCCGTTGACGTGCATCCGGTGCGGCGCGGTGGCCGCGAGCTCGGGGACGTGGTGATCGTTCGGGATCACACGGATGTCGCCGAGCTCGGCGAACAGCTCTCGTCGGTTCAGACCGTGACCGGGGCGCTGCGGGTGCAGCGGCACGAGTTCTCGAACCGCCTGCATGTCGCCGCAGGCCTGATCGACGCCGAGCGGGTCGGCGACGCCCGAGCGTTCCTCGACGAACTCCTCGAGCGCGGCAGCGTTCCGATCGCCGTCGCCGGCATCGAGCGGGTGGACGACCTGTTCCTCCAGGCGCTCCTCGCGGCGAAAGCGACCGAAGCAGCCGCGAGCGGAGTGGGCATCGCCGTCGGCGAAGACACCCTCGTCCTCGGAGAGCTCTCGCGTGTCGAGGATGCCGCGGCCGTCATCGGGAATCTCATCGACAACGCCGTCGCCGCCGCGGCGCGCGAAGCCGAACCCCGCTGGGTAGAGGTCACCTTCTTCGGCGACGGCGACGCGCTCGTGACGACCGTCGCCGACTCGGGGTCCGGTGTGGCGGACGGCCGCGATGTCTTCGCGCCGTCTGCGGAGCCGGGCGACGACCGCGTGCGCGGGCGCGGGATCGGCCTGCCGCTCTCGCGCGAGCTGGCGCGCCGTCTCGGCGGCGACGTGTGGCTGATCGATCCGGGCGGCCGCGGCTCCGCGGCATCCGGAGCGGTTTTCGCCGCCCGGCTACCGGGCGTGCTGCGCACCGCGGCGCCCGACACGACCGCGACTACCGAGCCGACCGCACCCCGCCCCGAGGAGGACGACTCATGACCACGACAGCCCCGCTCCGGGTCCTCGTCGTCGACGACGACTTCCGCGTCGCGGATCTCCACCGCGACGCCGTCGACGCGGTTCCCGGGTTCCGCGCGCTCGAGCCGGCCCGGTCGATCGGCACAGCTCGCTCCGCGATCGCCGAGCACCGCCCCGACCTCGTTCTCATCGACAACTACCTGCCCGACGGCGAGGGCGTCGAGCTCGTGCGCTCGATCGACACCGATGCCATCGTGCTGTCGGCGGCCTCCGATGCCGAGACGGTGCGCCGCGCCCTGCGTGCGGGGGCCATCGGCTACCTGATCAAGCCGTTCGATTCCCGCGCTCTCCGCGAGCGCCTGGAGCGGTACGCCCGCTACCGGAACGTCCTCGACACCGCCGACGTGGAGCAGGACGACATCGATCGCGCCCTGTCGATCGTCCACGGCGGTCCCGCCACCACGACGCGCTCGGCGACCGAGCAGATGATCCTCACGACCCTCGGGGCGCGGGAGGCATCGGCGGGCGAGATCGCGACCGAATGCGGTATCTCACGGGCGACGGCTCAGCGCCACCTCGCGGCGATGGCCGCGCGCGGGGTCGTCGACGTGCGGTTGCGTTACGGATCGACGGGCCGCCCGGAGCACCGTTACGCAGCGTCGCGCGGTTGACGCGTCGACCACCAGGCCCACGTGACGAGAACGGGCTGGAAGAAGAGCCGGACGAATCGACGCCGATCGGTGTCGAGCCCGAAGGCGCTGCGTCCCTTTCGCCACTGATCGATGTTGCCGGGGAAGACGGCGATGAAGAACGCGGCGAGCAGCGCACCGATGCGCGAGCGCTCGCGCGGCAAGGCGAGCAGCGCCACCCCGAACAGTGCCTCCACCGCTCCGGAGGCGACGACGACGCCATCACGATCGATCGGGAGCTTCTCGACGACCGCGTCAGGCACCTGGGCCTGGAAGTCACGGCGCGCCCAGAACAGGTGGCTCAGGCCGGCGAAGATCATGGCGCCGGCGAGCAGCCAGCGGAGCGCGGTTCTCATGCGTTCAGTCTGCGCGCTCCACGGCCGCCCGGCGAACCCTTGCTTTCTCCGCACTAGGCTTACCCGGGTGTCCGGCGCGCTCGATCTTTCCCTTCTCCGCCGCTGGCCCGACGTCGAAGCGCCCGGTCTCGTCGCCGCCGATGCCGCCGATCTCCTGATCCTGGATGAATCGGAATCTGCCCGCGCCGAAACGGGCCCCGACGAGGTCACCGTCATCGGAGACAGCTACGGCGCGCTCACCCTGGGCGCTGCGGCCGCCGGAGCCGAGGGCATCCGAGTCCACCAGGACCCCCTCAGCGGCGAGGCCGCTCTCGCCGCGAACGCGAAGCGTCTCGTCCCCCAGGCGACATTCACCTCTCTCCCGCTCGATGCCGCGCTCGTCGCGGGCGCGCGAGTCGTGCTGCTTCGGCTGCCACGCTCGCTCGATGCTCTCGCCGACATCGCCGCCACCATCGCGGCGGCGGCCTCCCCCGACGTCGTCGTCTACGCCGGAGGGCGAATCAAGCACATGACGGTCGCGATGAACGACGTTCTCCGCGGCTCCTTCGAGCGCCTCGACGTCACGCATGCGCGTGGGAAGTCGCGGGTGCTCGTCGCCCGCGGTCCACTCCCGCAGACGACGCTTCCCGAGGCGCGATCTGGACGCAGCGACGGGATCGAGATCCGCGCGTACGGCGGCGCGTTCGCGGGTCCGCGCCTCGACATCGGGACACGACTCCTCCTCGCGAACCTGCCCGAGACCGCACCGGGCGGAACGGCAGACGACCCGTGGATCGACTTCGCCTGCGGCACGGGAGTCGTCGCGGCCGCGTGGGCCACCCGTCACCCCGACGTCCGCGTGTATGCCTCGGATCAATCGGCCGCAGCCGTGGCGTCCACGGCGGCCACGATGCGGGCCAACGGTGTGTCCGAGCGCGTCGAGGTGGTACGCGATGACCTGCTCGCCCGGCGCCCGGATGCGAGCGCGTCGCTGATCGCGCTGAACCCGCCGTTCCATTCCGGTGCCGCGGTGAGCGACCGCATCGCCCCGCGCTTGTTCCGCGATGCGGCGCGTGTGCTGCGGCCGCGCGGCGAACTGTGGTGCGTCTGGAACTCCGCGCTGCAGTACCGAGCAGAGCTCGAGCGCGTTGTCGGCCCCACCCGGCAGGTGGCCCGAGACCCGAAGTTCACGGTCACGGTGTCCACGCGCCGCTGACCGTCTCAGTGGTAGCGGCCGCTGTAGGCGTTGATCGCCTGCTGCCCGCCGAGGTGCGCATAGAGCACGTTCGAGTCAGCGGGGATGTCGCGGGAAGAGACCAGGTCGATCAGAGCCGCCATGGACTTTCCCTCGTAGACCGGGTCGAGGATGACTCCTTCCAGGCGCCCCGTGAGGTAGATCGCCTCATCCGTCGAGTCCACGGGTATGCCGTAGCGCTCCCCCGCCCAGCCCTCGAGAACCTGGATCTCATCCTCGCGCAGCTCACGGCCGACACCGATCAGCTCCGCCGTGCGACGCGCGATCCGGCGCACCTGGTCACGGGTCTTGTCGATCGTGGCCGAGGCGTCGATGCCGAGGACCCGCCGGGGACGGTCACCGAAGTTCTCCGCGAGGTCGGCGAACCCGGCCACCATCCCGGCGTGGGTCGACCCCGTCACGGTGCAGACGACGATCGTGTCGAAGAACACACCGAGCTGCTCTTCCTGCTGGCGCACCTCGTGCGCCCAATTGGCGAACCCGAGTCCGCCGAGGCGGTGATCACTCGCGCCCGCCGGGATCGCATAGGGCTTGCCGCCGGAGGCCTCCACATCGGCGATCGCTTCCTTCCACGAGTCTCGGAATCCGATGTCGAAGCCCGCGGGCGACAGGCGGACATCCGCTCCCATGAGCCGCGAGAGCAGGATGTTGCCGACCCGGTCGTTGACAGCGTCCGGCCAGTCGACCCAGTTCTCCTGAACGACGACGGCCTTCAGCCCCAGGTGCGCCGCGACCGCCGCCACCTGGCGAGTGTGGTTCGACTGGATCCCGCCGATGGAGACGAGCGTGTCGGCGCCCTGAGCGAGAGCATCCGGAATGATGTATTCGAGCTTGCGAGTCTTGTTGCCGCCGTATGCGAGGCCGCTCGACACGTCTTCTCGCTTCGCCCAGACACGGGCACCCCCGAGATGGGCTGAGAGGCGATCCAGCGGGTGCACGGGGCTGGGTCCGAAGGTGAGCGGGTGACGAGGGAAGTCGGCGAGGGACATCGGTTCTCCTGGGGTCGGGTGGAGCTCAGGCGGGATCGGGATGGGTCAACAGGCGTTCGAGCGTCAGCCAGTTCTCACGCGTCGCTGCAGCGGCCGCCTCGCCCTCGCCGGTGGCGCAGAGCTCGATGATGCGGGCATGGGCCGCCACCGAGTCGCGGCCGGCGAGGCTCGAGAACCGAGCACGCTCCAGGCGTCGCAGAAGGGGTGTCACCTGCTCGAGCAGAGTGCCGAGAAGAGGGTTGGCACTCGCCGAAACCGCGACGCGATGGAAGTCGTCGTCGGCCGCGAGCGCTGCGTCGATGTCATCCGCGCGCAGTGCGTCCGCGAACCGGTCGTTCGCAGCACGCATCGCATCGAGGTCCGACACCGTGAGCTGGCGCACTCCCTCGCGCACCGCCAACTCATGCAGTGATGCCGCAATACGCTGCGCCGAGAGAGCCTCGCGCTCATCGAGCGGCGCCACCTCCGTGGCCTTCGCCCGCCGCGTCCGGACGAGCCCCGCGGCCTCCAGACGGGCGATCGCCTCGCGAATCGGCGTACGGCTGACCCCGAGCCACTCCTCGAGCTCGCTATCGCGGAGACGAGCGCCCGGCTCGAGCCTGCCACTCACGATCGCGTCGCGAAGCGCCGTGTACGCGTGGTCGCGCAGAGAGGCTGGGCGAGAGACGGGAACGAGCGGCATGCAATATATTGCACACTACCTGGCTCAGTACGTCAAGCGAACGGCCCCGGGGGCACGAAAAAGGGCCACCCAGCATTGGGTGGCCCTCTTACGAAAGAAGTCCGGCGGTGTCCTACTCTCCCACAGGGTCCCCCCTGCAGTACCATCGGCGCTGTGAGGCTTAGCTTCCGGGTTCGGAATGTAAC